>NZ_CM174445.1:0-430000 GCF_057837225.1 Acidisoma sibiricum
ATGGAGCTTCAGTTGAGAGCCGCATCCGACGTCAGGGTGGAAGGAAGCGAGACCGCCCCGCCGGCAGAGCTGTCGGCAGAATGGTCCCGCGTTCGGACACGTCTTCAAAATGAAGTCGGAGAGGTGGAGTATCGCACCTGGCTGCGCCAGCTTAGCCTGGGCGGCGCCGACGGCGACGAAGTCACCGTGCTGCTGCCGACCCGCTTTCTGCGGGATTGGGTGCGCAGTCACTATGGCGATCGTCTCAGCGCGCTGTGGCAGGCCGAGAACAACCGCGTCCGCCGGGTCGATATCCGCGTGGGCCAGGCGCAGCCTTTGGCGCCGCCGGTTGCACCGGCCGGATCGACACCGGCCGAAAGCGCGGCGCTGGCCGATGCCGGCGGCGTGACCATACCCGCCAGCGCCGATGCGCTGGACGATAAGACCGAGGGCCGCGGCGACGGCATCCTGCTCGACCCCCGCTATACTTTTGATACCTTCGTGGTCGGCAAGCCGAACGAATTCGCCTTTGCCTGCGCCAGCCGTGTGGCGGACCAGCCCTCCTCCCCCGGTTTCAACCCGCTGTTCCTGTATGGCGGTGTCGGTCTGGGCAAGACGCATCTCATGCATGCCATCGCCTGGAAATTGCAGACCGGACGGCGCCCCAGCGCGCCGCCGGTTTCGGTCGCCTATATGTCGGCCGAAAAGTTCATGTACAAATTCATCGCCGCAATCCGCAATCAGTCCACCATCGAGTTCAAGGACAATCTGCGCAGCGTCGACGTGCTGATGATCGACGACCTGCAGTTCCTGATCGGCAAGGACAATACGCAGGAAGAATTCTTCCACACCTTCAATGCGCTGGTGGATGCCGGCAAGCAGATCGTGGTCTCGGCTGACAAGTCACCCTCTGACCTGTCGGGCCTGGAAGACCGCCTGCGCACCCGGCTTGGCTGCGGCATGGTTGCCGATCTGCATGCGACCACCTTCGAGCTGCGCATTTCCATTCTGGAAGCGAAGGCCGCGAAAGCCAGCGTCTCTGTGCCGCCGCGGGTGCTGGAATTCCTGGCCCATAAGATCACCAGCAATGTCCGTGAGCTGGAAGGCGCGCTGAACCGGCTTGTTGCCCATTCCGCGCTGTTCCAGCGGCCGATCACGCTGGAGACCACGCAGGAGGTGCTGCATGACGTGCTGCGCGCCCATGACCGCCGCGTCACCATCGAAGAAATCCAGCGCAAGGTGGCCGAGCACTACAATATCCGCCTGACCGACATGGCGTCCGCCCGGCGGGCGCGCAATGTCGCCCGTCCGCGTCAGGTCGCGATGTTCCTGGCCAAGCAATTGACCAGCCGGTCCCTGCCCGAGATCGGCCGCAAATTCGGCAATCGCGACCATACGACGGTCATGCATGCCGTCTCCCGCGTGGCCGGGCTGATGGATGGCGATGCGGCCTTCGCCGAGGATGTGGAACTGCTGCGCCGGATGCTGGAATCCTGACCGGCTGACGCCGCGCGACACGCGACGCGCTTGGCAGTTTGGGCTATAGGTCCCTTGGTGCAGATCCTGCCAACCCGCTTGCCGGGCTGGCGGTTGCTGCTAATGTTCCGGCCCTTTTTGGCTTTCCGAGGTTAGACCATGAAATTCAAGGCCGAGCGTGCGGTGCTCTTGAAAGCCCTCGCCCATGTGCAAAGCGTGGTCGAGAAGCGCAATACGATTCCCATCCTGGCCAATCTCATGATGGTGGTGAAGGACGGCGCTCTCAGCCTGACCGCGACCGACATGGAGATCGCGATCGTCGAACAGGTGGCGGCGACCACCCTGCAGGATGGCGCGGCCACCGCGCCTGCCGCGACGCTGTACGAAATCGTCCGCAAGCTGCCGGACAGCGCCGAAGTTGAGCTGGAACATAGCGGCGGCGATGCCCCGCTCAGCTTGCGCGCCGGCCGCTATGCGACCAGCCTGATGGTGCTGCCGGTGGATGATTTCCCATCGATGACGGCGGGCACACTGCCCCATGCCTTCAAAGTGCCGGCCCAGCTGCTGCGCGGTATGATCGACCGCACGCGCTTCGCCATCAGCACCGAAGAGACCCGCTACTACCTCAACGGCATCTATCTGCATGCGGTGGCAAGCCCTGAGGGGCCCAAGGTTCTGCGCGCGGTGGCGACCGACGGCCATCGTCTGGCGCGGGTTGAGGAAGCACTGCCCGCAGGCGCCGAGGAGATTCCGGGCGTCATCATTCCGCGCAAGACCGTGCTGGAAGCCCGCAAGCTTCTGGACGAGGCGCAGGAGGATGTGGAGATCGCGCTGTCAGACACCCGCATCCAGTTCACCTTCGGCACGGTGCGCCTCACCAGCAAGCTGATCGACGGCACCTTCCCCGAATATGAGCGCGTCATTCCGCGCAATAACGACAAGATCCTGCGCGTCGATAAGAAGGATTTTGCCGAGGCCGTGGCCCGCGTCTCGGCCATTTCCACCGAAAGATCCCGGCCCGTGAAGCTGGCGCTGGAGCTGGACCGGCTGACTTTGTCGGCGGCAAGCCCGGACCAGGGATCGGCCACCGAAGAGCTGGATGGCGGCCGCGTCTCCTATTCATCGACACCGCTGGAAATCGGCTTTCAGGCCCGCTACCTGAACGACATCACCGACCAGATCGGCGGCGAGGTGGAGTTTCTGTTTTCCGACGGATCGGCGCCCACCGTGGTGCGCGATGCCGGTGACGCGACGGCCCTTTACGTCCTGATGCCGATGCGTGTCTGACCTAGCCACCACACTCGCGGCGGCGCCCTTCCATCTCACCCGCCTCGACCTCACCGATTTCCGCAGCTATCCGTCCCTGCATTGGCGGCCGCGATCCCGCATCACCGTGATCAGCGGTCCCAATGGCAGTGGCAAGACCAACCTGCTGGAGGCGCTGTCCCTGCTCGGCCCCGGGCGTGGTCTGCGTCAGGCCAAGGTCGTCGAATTCCCCCGGCTGCGGCCGGAGGGCGGCACCGCCTGGGCGGTCGCCGCCCGGGTGGTGACGCCCGATCTGGCGGAACCCTTGCAGATTGGGACCGGCAGCGGAGCGGAGGGTGGTGAGCGGCGCGTCATGCGCCTGGACGGAGCGCCGGCGAGCCAGGCGGAGCTTGCCTCTCATATCGCCATCACCTGGATCACGCCGCAGATGGAGCGGCTGTTCGGCGAAAGTGCGAGCGGGCGGCGCCGCTTCCTGGACCGGCTGGTCTGGGCTTTGGACCCGGCCCATGCCCGCGAGGTTGCCGCCCATGATGCGGCCATGACCCGGCGCAACCGGCTGCTGGCAGAGGGCCATGGCGATCCGGCCTGGCTCGCCGGGCTGGAAGACGGCATGGCCCGCCATGCGGTTGCCGCCACGGCCGCGCGGCGGGCGCTGATCACCCGCCTGAACGCCATGCTGGCCGAGGGTGCGGTTGCCCCCTTCCCGGCCGCCCGCCTGTCGCTGCTCTGCCCGATCGGCGATCGGCTGGCCGAGCAGCCGGCGCTGGCCGTGGAGGACTGGCTGCGCGGCGCCCTCGCCAAGTCACGCGGGCAGGATGCGGCATCGGGCGGTTCGTCGCTGGGCGCGCATCGGGCCGATTTCGCGATGGCGGATCTGGCAAGCGGCCGGCCAGCGTCGCTCGCCTCCACCGGACAGCAGAAGATGCTGCTGCTCGGCACCGTGCTGGGCCATGCGCTGGTCATTGCCGACGCCCGCGGCTTCGCACCCTGGCTGCTGCTGGACGAGCCGCTGGTGCATCTGGATGACACGCATCGCGCGGCCCTGCTGGACGCCCTTTTGCGCCTGCCGGCGCAGTGCTTTCTGACGGGCACCGATGCCGCCGCCTTCAGCCCGCTGCGTGACCGCGCCGATTACCTGCGCTGCATGGCCGCCGACCTGTCGCCGGAGCCGGGTTTCGCTAGGCCGCAGGTCGAAGAATCGCTATAGTCCTCTCTATTCCCTGCATTCTGGAGTGATTGTCGGCATGTCCGAACCCGCCGCGCCTACGCCCGTTGAGACGCCCGAAATCCATGTCTATGACGCAGCCTCCATCTCCGTCCTGAAGGGTCTCGATGCCGTCCGCAAAAGGCCCGGCATGTATATCGGCGATACCGATGACGGCTCGGGCCTGCACCACATGGCCTTCGAGGTTATCGACAATGCGGTCGATGAAGCCCAGGCCGGCTATGCGAGCAAGGTCGAAGTCAGCCTCAATGGCGACGGCTCGGTGACCGTGCGCGACGATGGCCGCGGCATCCCGACCGATATCCATCCCGAGGAAGGCATTTCGGCCGCCGAACTGGTGCTGACACGCCTGCATGCCGGCGGCAAGTTCAACCAGAATTCCTATAAGGTTTCCGGCGGTCTGCATGGCGTGGGTGCTGCCGTTGTCAACGCACTCTCCGAATGGATGGAAGTCCGCATCTGGCGGGAAAACCGCGAGCATTACATGCGCTTCCAGCACGGCGAGCCCGACGCCCCGCTGGTCGAGATCGGCCCTTCCCCGCGCGAACACGGCACCGAAATCATCTTCAAGCCCAGCGCCGGCACCTTCACCCATATCGAATTCGACTATGCCATTCTGGAACGGCGCCTGCGCGAACTGGCCTTCCTGAATTCGGGCCTTGATGTCACGTTGCGCGACGAGCGTCATGCGCCGGCGGTGGAAACGCGCTTTTTCTATGAAGGCGGACTGGTCGCCTTCGTCGAATGGCTGGACCGCGCCCGCGCGCCGATCTTCACGCCACCAGTGACCGGCAATCTGGAAGACAAGACAAGCGGCATCCGGGTGGAATTCGCGCTGTCCTGGAACGATTCCTATCACGAGACCATGCTGTGCTTCACCAACAACATCCCGCAGCGGGATGGCGGGACGCATCTCTCCGGCTTTCGCCAGGCCCTGACGCGCATTGTGACGAAATATTCCGAGGGCATGGGCAAAAAAGACAGCCTGGCGCTCACCGGCGACGATATGCGCGAAGGCCTGACGGCCGTGCTGTCGGTCAAAGTACCTGACCCGAAATTCTCCTCCCAGACCAAAGAAAAGCTGGTCAGCTCGGAAGTGACGCCGGCCGTGCAGGCGGCTGTGTCCGACGCGATCGGCCATTGGTTGGAGACACATCCCAAGGAAGCACGTGGCATCATCCAGAAGGTGATGGATGCCGCAAGCGCGCGTGAGGCCGCCCGCAAGGCGCGCGAACTTACCCGCCGCAAGGGTGTGCTGGATGTCTCGACACTTCCCGGCAAGCTGGCCGACTGCCAGGAGCGCGATGCCTCGAAATGCGAAATCTTCATCGTCGAGGGTGACTCGGCCGGCGGGTCCGCCAAGCAGGGACGTGACCGCAAATTCCAGGCAATCCTGCCACTGAAGGGTAAGATCCTGAATGTGGAACGCGCGCGGTTTGACCGCATGCTGGGCAGCGCCGAAATCGGCACGCTGATCACCGCACTCGGCACCGGCATCGGCAATGGCGAGATCGACCAGGGCGGCTTCAATGTTGAGAAGTTGCGCTATCATCGTATCGTCATCATGACCGATGCCGATGTCGATGGGTCGCATATCCGCACGCTGCTGCTGACCTTCTTTTTCCGCCAGATGCCCGAACTCATCACGCGCGGGCATCTCTATATCGCGCAGCCGCCGCTGTATCGCGCCAAGCGCGGCAATGATGAGCGCTACCTGAAGGATGACCGCGCCCTGGAAGACTTCCTGCTCAGCAAGGCGCTGGCGGAAGCACGCCTGACCTATGCGGACGGTGTCGTGATCGAGGCGAATGAGCTGCTGGAGGCTGTGGGCTTCCTGCGCGAGGCCTGGAACCGCGTGCGCCGTCTGGCGAGTGCGGCCCCCACGGCGATCATCGAACAGGCGGCGATCGTCGGCGCGCTCTCGGTGCCGGCGGATGACGGCGACGCGCTGAGCCATGCCCAGGTTCTGGCCGAGCGGCTGAACACGCTGATGCTGGACGGCGAAGCCGGCTGGATGGGCACCGGCGATCTGATGAGCGGCATTACCCTCGGCCGGCGCGTGCGCGGCGTGGGTGAGCGTTACACGCTGGATGCGGCGGCGCTGCGCAGCGCCGATGCGCGCTGGCTGGCCGAGCGGCGGGGGCGCATTGCTGCCGAATTCGCCAGCGCCGCGACGATCAAACTGGACAATCGTGAGGAGAAGGTGGCTGGCCCCGCCGCCGCCTTCGAGGCGATCCTGGCGCATGGAAGGCGCGGCCTGACCATTCAGCGCTTCAAGGGCCTAGGTGAAATGAACCCGGATCAGCTGTGGAAGACGACGCTGGACCCGAAACTGCGCACGCTGCTGCAGGTGAAGATCGGCGATGCCGAGGAGGCCGCTCAGGTCTTCTCGACGCTGATGGGCGATGTGGTGGAGCCGCGGCGCGACTTCATCGTCGGCAATGCGCTGAAAGTCGCGAATCTCGACATCTGAGACGTGTTTGTTGTAGCGCGACCCCAGGCCCTGCGACGCGGGGCCTGGACCCCGGGCCTTGTTACCGTCATCGACCGCCTCCACCTCTATCGCTCAGATAAGGGAGGATGTTATGGAACCGATGAAGCCCATGGCGCCGATGAGGCCAATGGAACCGATGAAGCCCATGTCCGCAGGCGAGGCATGGTGGCCTTCTGACCTGGGCCAGCCATCATCAAGCGGCAGCCAAAACGCGATCCGCTACGCATTTTTCGCTGAAAAAAGCCGTCTGCTGATCGAGCGGGACGGCAATTTGACGACCTATGACAGCGCGGGCCATCGCATCAGTGGCGTATCCCAGCAGCAAAGCCAGGGGCATGCGCTCGCGTTTACAAGTCAAGATGGTCTCGTGAATTTGGACGAGCTTCAAAAAATCAGCTGATCCCGCAAGGGACCAGCTAGGAGTACTGTTGTCTGGACCGCGGCGCCGGCGCTCAGGTTACACAGACTGTTGCGCCTGCCGCTCCGCCGACGCATGCAGCCGCCCGGCAATTGTAACATCGACGGCTGCAATGCCCACGACCATGAGTAGCCCGATCAGTGAGCCCTTCCGCTTCGGGTTTTGCGGCGTGACACCGGACGACAGGGTGCCGAGATCGAAGGCATCGCCTGCGACGCGCAGCCATATCCAGGGGGACGGATCACGCGCCAGGATGATGCCCAGACCGGTGACAATTTCCCGCGCACCCGTCGCACCGATGAGCGGCGCATTATGGATGCCTGTGAGCTTCGCGACCTTACGCCGCCCGAAGAAATCCGTGAGCCCGAGGCCGACAGATAGCCACCCAAGCGCACGGGCTACGGTCAAATCGGTTGATGAATAGCGATAGGGCATTGAATTTGGCTCCAAAAACTATTGACGGGCCCGGCTGACGTCACACGCGGACGAAGACCGCCTTGCGTCTTCAGCTCTCATCTTCCGGGGCCGTCGCATCCGGCTGCATCCACCCACTGACCCATTGGTAATGCGCTTTGCTTTCGGCGGGATGGGGACAAGCGGTCACTGGCTGTCCGGCATCCCGAGCGGCGCGACCTTCGCCCCGAATTTTAAGCTCGGCATCCGCGTTCAAAGCAGCTTCATCTGACATGAGAGAATCACACCTGGTAGCTGAGGACGCCGACCAGTCTGTCTTCGCGGCCATCCGCTGCCTTCAGATCAAGCCCCACCACAGTCAGGCTTTTGCTTTGCTGCTGGAAATCGCGCTCAGCCGTGGATGGCGACTTGAAGCGGAATGTCCGGCCATCATCCAGTAGCCCCAGCATTTCGCTGTTTTCTTGCAACTGGATGACGAATTTCTCGCCTTCCACCGGCTTTTCCGACGCTTTGACGTCAATCTGTGCCTGTGCGGGCATCGTGTTTTCTCCACGGAATGGGGGTGGCTCTGACGGCAGATTGGCGGAAGAGGCCTGGAAACAAGCCCTGTGATCCGGCGCGATTACCCGCCCTGATCAACTTCGAGTGCGCCCTCACCGCCTCTGCCCCGGCTTGTCCTGGCCGCCACAGGTCCAATCTGTCGCAAGAGCAACGCGCGGAGCCCGCGCATGCCTTGTGTGTTGTGAAAGGACAGCGTCATGGAATGTCGGGTCGATGGACAGGTCGCGATCGTGACCGGAGCCAGTTCCGGGATAGGCTATGGCTGCGCGGAAGCGCTGGCCGAGGCGGGCGCCGCCGTCACCATCAACTACAATAGCCACGCGGAACCCGCAGAGGAACTGGCCGCCAAGATCACGAAAGCTGGTGGACGGGCGCGCGCGATCGGCGCGGATGTCTCGAAGCCTGAGGATGTGGAGCGACTTTTTGCCGAAACGCTCGCTGCCTTCGGCGCTGTCGACATCGTGGTGGCCAATTCGGGCATGCAGAAGGACGCGGCCCTGGTGGATATGACGATCGAGGACTGGCGGAAGGTGCTGGACGTCAACCTCACCGGGCAATTTCTGTGCGCCCAGGCCGGCGTGCGGCAATTCCTTAAGCAGGGGGACCGCGGCGTTTCCAAAGCCCGCGGCAAGATCATCTGCATGAGTTCGGTACATGAGGTCATCCCCTGGGCCGGACACGTCAATTATGCGGCATCCAAAGGCGGCATCATGCTGATGATGAAGACGATGGCGCAGGAAGTGGCCGAACACGGCATTCGCGTCAACAGCATAGCACCCGGGGCCATTCGCACCGCGATCAACAAGGAAGAGACCGAAGGCGATAAAGCAAAGGCTCTGCTGAAACTGATTCCCTACGGCCGCATCGGCGATGCCGGCGATATCGGCCGCGCCGCCGTGTGGCTTGCCTGCGATCAGTCCGACTATGTGACGGGCACCACGCTTTTCGTTGATGGCGGCATGGCGCTGTACCCGGAATTCCGCGGCAATGGCTAAGGAGCAGCCGAAGCCTGCTGATATTTGCAACCATGGCGTCATCGGCGACCGCGCCACCATCGCCCTGGTAGCCGATGATGCCGCCATCAATTTTCTCTGCTGGCCGGATTTTGACAGCCCAACGCTCTTCGCCCGCCTGCTCGATCCTGATTGCGGCGTCTTCACGCTGCAGCCGGACCTCGCACAGGCGCGGCGCATGCAGTCCTATGTGCCGGACACCAATATTCTGGTGACGCGCTGGCTGTGTGAAACAGGCAGCGCCGAAGTTCTGGATGTATTGGTGCCCAAGGATGGACCAAACGGGGGCCCGACCCGGCTGGTGCGCCGCGCCACCGCGACGCGCGGGCGCGTTACCTTTCGCCTGCTGTGCCGCCCGCGCCCGGATTACGGCCGCGAGACACCAGCAGCGGAAGCGCATGACGGTGGCATCATCTTTCGCTCCGCGGCACTGGGCCCGCTGATCCTCAGCGGTCATGAGACGCTTCAAGCAGGTGACGGCGAGGCGTCAGCTGAGTTTAGCCTGGACGTCGGGCAGTCCGCGACCTTCATGCTGAGCAGCGGCGATGAGGATGAGGTCACCGATCAGGAAAGCCTCAACGCACTTATCGAAAGCTCGACCAAATTTTGGCTGGACTGGAGCCGACGCTCCACCTATCGCGGCCGCTGGCGGGAGACGGTGATGCGCTCCGCCCTTCTGCTCAAACTACTGACCTCGCGCCATCATCATTCGATTATTGCCGCGCCGACGTTCGGCCTGCCGGAAGCAAGCGGTGGCGTGCGCAACTGGGATTACCGTGCGACCTGGATCAGGGATGCATCCTTCACCGTCTATGCCTTCATCCGCCTCGGCTATGTCGAGGAGGCATCCAATTTCATGAACTGGGTGGAGGCCAGGGTCCGCGACAGCGATGCCGACGGCAGCCTGCAGGTGATGTATCGCATCGACGGCAGCAAGGATTTCCCGGAATCGGAACTCGACCATATGGCGGGCTATGAGGGGTCCCGCCCGGTGCGGATCGGCAATCAGGCGACCGATCAGCTGCAGCTCGATATCTATGGTGAGCTGATGGATAGCCTCTATCTCAAGAACAAATATGGCCGCGGCATCGCTTGGGAAAGCTGGGGCCATGTCACCCGCATGATCGGCTATGTCATTGCCCATTGGCGGGACCCGGATCATGGCATTTGGGAGTTCCGTGGCAAGCCAAAGCACTTTCTGCATTCGCGCCTGATGTGCTGGGTGGCGGTAGATCGCGCCATTCGGCTGGCCACCAAACGCTCTCTGCCCGCCCCATTCGACACGTGGACCGAAGCGCGCAACGCCATCTATGAGAGCATTCACGCCGATTTCTGGAATGAGGATTGCGGGCATTTCACGCAATGCACTGACAATACATCCGTCGATGGTGCCATGCTGCTGATGCCGTTGCTGCGCTTCATTGATGCCACCGATCCGCGCTGGTCCGCGACGCTCGACGCCATCACCGACAAGCTGACGGATGACGGCATGGTCTGGCGCTACCATGAGGATGACGGGCTGCCGGGTAAGGAAGGGTCCTTCACCGCCTGTTCCTTCTGGTATGTGGAATGTCTGGCCCGTGCCGGCCGGCTGCAGGAAGCCCATTTAAAATTTGAGCGCATTCTGAGCTACGGCAATCACCTCGGCCTGTTCGCCGAGGAGTTGAATGCGCGCGGCGAAGCCTTGGGCAATTTTCCTCAGGGTCTCAGCCACCTCGCGCTGATCAGCGCGGCCTTCTATCTGGATCGCGCGCTCTCGGACGGAGAGGGTGGAGACTGGCGGGCCTGACGCGGCTGCGGCTTGACCGGCGCGCCACCCTGCGTTTTGGTCCGCCCTTCGCCCACTGCCTGCGAAAGCGAGACCCTTATGACCGACAGCCGGCCGCGCATTGCCATGATTTCCGGGGCCAGTCGCGGCATCGGGGCGGCCATCGCCGCCCGCCTTGCGGCGAGCGGCTGGGGCCTGTCACTCGGCATGCGCCAGCCCAAGCCCGTGGGCGAGGCCTTTGTGCATGAGTATGAGGCCGGACGGCCGGAGGCGGAGCAGGACTGGGTGGCGGCGACCGTCGCGCATTTTGGCCGCATCGACGCGATCATCTGCAATGCCGGCATTTACGCCGAAACATCGGTGGTGGAGGCGACCGACGCCGAGATGGCGGCGCTGCTTTCCGTCAATGTTCTGGCGCCCCAGCGTCTGGCCCGCGCAGCCTGGCCGTATCTGGCAGACCATGGTCGTGGCCGCGCAATCATCATCTCGTCGCTGTCGGGTCTGCGCGTCGCCTCAGCCGGGTCAGGCGCCTATGCCATGACGAAATTCGCGGCCACTGCGCTGGCGCATGGCTTGCGCCATGCCGGCTGGGATCTGGGCATTCGCGCGACGGCGATCTGTCCTGGCTATGTGGCGACCGACATGGCGATGGCCATCACTGATACGCCGGCGAAGATGATGACACAACCCGATGATGTGGCACGCCTGGTCGAACTGGCACTTGATCTGCCCAATTCGGCCAGCGTGGCAGAAATGAGCGTGAACTGCGGGGTCGAAGGCCGCCTTTAGGCCGCTGTCACGGGGGGCGCGGTGGCACGAAACGCAAGCGCCAAGCCGATCACCCTCCCGTGAGGGAATGTTCCTGTATCGCTTCAATTGCGGCATTTAAAACGTTTTCTCCAAGAATTCATAAAGCCTGTTTTGACGACAAAACATTGGCCATGACGAAAAATTGAACGCTCGTCTTCGCACCCGAGAATACCAGACCAGCCCCCGTCCTTATCCAGCTTTGACCCAAATCAAGGCTGGCCCGGGCCCCTTCGGCCTAGGGTCACGTCGACAGTTCTGGTCCATCTGTGGTTGAGTGCTTTACCTCGGGTGCCAGAGACGACCGAACGTCGACGAGCCTACCAGAGCTACAGCTTCATAAAGCTGCCTCATACATATTTTGGTTTTGGAGACGCGCATGGCGACCGTTACGCAGTCTATTTCCGCCTATGGGCCCGCTCGTTCAACGGTCAGCGGCGCACCATTGGAGCCCGATGAACTGCGGCGCATTCAGCGATATTGGGACGCATCGCTCTATATGTCGGCCGGCATGATCTATCTGCGGGACAATGCCCTGCTGCGGAAGCCTTTGAAGTCCGACCATATCAAGAAGCGCCTGCTCGGCCATTGGGGATCAGACGCCGGACTGAGCCTGATCTATATCCATATGAATCGGCTGATCAAAAAATACGATCTGGACTCGATTTTTCTGGCCGGTCCCGGCCATGGCGCGCCCGCCGTTATCTCGAATACCTATCTGGAAGGCTCCTATTCGGAGATTTACAGCGACGTCTCCCAGGATGAGGAGGGGCTGACCCGCCTTTTCAAGCAGTTCTCCTTCCCCGGCGGCATCGGCAGCCATTGCACGCCAGAGACCCCCGGCTCGATCCATGAAGGCGGCGAACTCGGCTATTCCATCTCGCACGCCTATGGCGCGGCGTTTGATAACCCCGACCTGATCGTGACCGTGGTCGTCGGCGACGGTGAGTCCGAAACCGGCCCGCTGGCCACCGCCTGGCATTCCAATAAATTCCTCAACCCCGTGCGTGACGGCGCCGTGCTGCCTATCCTGCACCTCAATGGCTACAAGATCGCCAATCCCACCATCCTCGCGCGCATTCCGCATGAGGAAGTGGAGCATCTGTTCCGTGGCTATGGCTACGAACCCTATTTCGTTGAGGGGTCAGACCCCGAGAGCATGCATCAGGCGATTGCCGCGACGCTGGAGCACTGTGTGCAGGAAATCCGTCGCATTCAGGCGGAAGCCCGGGCGGCAGAAGGCCCGCTCGAGCGCCCGCGCTGGCCGCTGGTCGTGCTGCGCAGCCTGAAGGGCTGGACGGGGCCGAAGGAGGTCGACGGCCACAAGGTTGAAGGCTTCTGGCGGGCCCATCAGGTGCCACTCGCCGAAGTGCATGACAATCCGGCCCATCTGGCGCAGCTCGAAGCCTGGCTGCGCAGCTACAGGCCGGAAGAACTGTTCGACCAGAATGGCACCTTCATGGCGGATTTCGCCACGCTGGCACCCGAAGGCACACGCCGCATGGGCGCCAATCTGCATGCCAATGGCGGTTTGCTGCGCAAATCCCTGCGGATGCCGGATTTCCGCGACTATGCGGTGAAGACCAAGGTGCCGGGTCAAAAGGAAGTCGGCCCGACCGCCGTGCTGGCGCAGTTCCTCCGCGACATCGCGCGGCGCAATCCGAATAACTTCCGCGTCTTCAGCCCGGATGAAAATGCATCAAACCGGCTGACCGCCATCTATGAGGCGACCAAGAAGGTCTGGATGGGCGAGTATTTCCCTGAGGACGCTGATGGCGGCGAAATGACGCAGGACGGCCATGTCATGGAAATGCTCAGCGAACATACGCTGGAAGGCTGGCTAGAAGGCTATCTGCTGACCGGGCGGCACGGCTTTTTCTCGACATACGAAGCCTTCGTCCATGTCATCGATTCGATGTTCAACCAGCATGCCAAATGGCTGGAGAAGTCAAGCGAGCTGCCCTGGCGCGCCGATGTCTCCTCCCTCAATCTGCTCATCACCTCCACCGTCTGGCGGCAGGATCATAACGGCTTCACCCACCAGGACCCCGGCTTCCTCGATGTAGTGGCGAATAAAAGCCCGAGCGTGACGCGCATCTACCTGCCGCCCGACGCTAATTGCCTTCTGTCGGTCGGTGACCATTGCCTGCGCAGCAGCAACTACGTCAACGTCATCGTCGCCGACAAGCAGCCGCATCTCTCCTATCTCGATATCGAAGCGGCTGAAAAGCATTGCACCAAGGGCGCCGGAATTTGGGAATGGGCCAGCACCGACAAGGATAGTGAGCCCGATATCGTCATGGCAAGTTGCGGTGATGTGGCAACGATGGAGGCTCTGGCCGCGACCGAGCTGCTGCTGGGGCACTTCCCCGATCTCAAGATCCGCTTCGTCAATGTTGTTGATCTCTTCAGGCTGGTGCCGGATACCGAGCATCCGCACGGTTTTTCGGACCGGGAATTCGACGCCCTGTTCACGCCGAACAAGCCGGTCATCTTCAACTTCCACGCCTATCCCTGGCTGATCCATCGCCTGACCTACCGGCGGAACAACCATGCCAATCTCCATGTCCGCGGCTACAAGGAAAAGGGCAATATCAACACCCCGATGGAGCTGGCGATTCAGAACCAGGTCGATCGCTTCACGCTCGCGATCGACGCGATCGACCGCATTCCATCCCTGAAGCTGCGCGGATCGCACGCCCGCGAGGACTTGAAGAACCTGCAGATGGATTGCCGGCGTTATGCCTATGCCGAGGGCATCGACCAGCCGGACATCGTCAATTGGAAATGGAAGGGCCAGGGCTGACCATGTCCTGCCTCAAAGGCGGCCTGCGGGCCGCCTTTTTTATGTATTCGCCAGGCCCAGGGCGCGGCGTGCGATCATCTCCCCGATCGGAATGGCGGAGGTCGCCGCCGGAGACGGTGCGTTGCAGACATGCAGCATGCGGTCCGTATTGAGGAACAGGAAGTCATGCACCAGGGTGCCGTCCTGCATCACCGCCTGGGCGCGAATGCCGGCCTCATAGGGCAGAAGATCGCTTTCCGTGAGGCTGGGACAGTATTTCTGGCATTCCTTGAGATAGAGCGATTTCGACAGGCTGCGCCGCATTTCGCCGAGGCCTGATCTCAGATTTCGGCGCATGACGCGCCAGAATCCCGGAAAGCGGAGATAGGTCGCCATGTCGGTGAGCGAAACGGCGGACTTCGCGTAACCTTCGCGCGAGAGGCCGAGAACCGCATTGGGCCCGACCGTCAGCGCGCCACTCATCATCGGGGTCAGATGAATGCCGAGGAAGGGCAGATCGGGGTCCGGGACCGGGTAGATAAGATGCCTGACGAGGCCGCTCTTCTCCGGCCGCAATTGGTAATACTCGCCCCGGAAGGGGATGATCTGATGCTGGATGGCAAGGCCCGCCCGCGCGGCCAGACGGTCCGATTGCAGACCTGCGCAGGCGATGAGCCTGTCGGCCGACCAGCGCTGCTCACCGGCATCGACCGTCACCCCCTGCCCCGTCTCCGCGATCCTGTCGACTGTGACGCCGCAGGTAATGACGCCTCCGCCGGCCACGATATCCTCGGCCATGGCGCGGCAGACGGCGCGGTAATCAACGATGCCGCTTGACGGCACAAAGATCGCGCCAAGCCCCCGCACATGGGGTTCGCGACGGCGCAGTTCCGCCTCATCTAAAATCTCAAACTCGATGCCATTCTGGCGGGCATTTCCGGCCAGCGCCGTCATGCGCTGCATTTCCAGCGCGTCGGTCGCGACCACCAGCTTGCCCGGCGTCTCAAAAGGGATGCCGTGGCTGGTGCAGAATGCCTTCGTCGCCTCAGCCCCGCGGCGGCAGAGATCGGCCTTCAGGCTGCCCGGCTTGTAATAGATCCCGGCATGGATGACGCCGCTATTATGCCCGGTCTGATGGCGGGCAAGCGTGGCCTCCTTTTCCAGCACGATCAGCCGCGTGCCGGGCTGCAGGCGCAAAACTTCGCGAGCCGTCGCCAGGCCGACAATGCCGCCGCCGATGATGACAACATCAAAACGCATAGCTTCTGCCAGTGGACGCTCCCGCATCAATGGTCAAGACTGCCGCATCCAATCCCTGACCCCGCCACGACCTGGCGATGCCCAGACCGACCGAAAGGTAGTGCCATGCCCGCTTATCCCGATACCCAGCTTTTTATCGACGGAACGTGGGGCCCGGCGGCCGCCGGGGAGGTGCTGCCTGTGCTCAACCCCGCCACCGGCGAGCAGATCGGCAGATTAGCCCGCGCTGAGACAGCCGACCTGGACCGGGCGCTGGCGGCCGCCGCGCACGGCTTCCAGATCTGGCGCCAGACGTCAGCCTTCGAGCGCGCCCGCATCATGCGCCGCGCCGCAACCCTGCTGCGGGAACGGGTCGATGCAATCGCGCCGCTGATGGTCATGGAACAGGGCAAGCCGCTGGCCGAAGCGCGCGTCGAAACAGCGTTGGCCGCTGATATCATCGACTGGTTCGCGGGTGAGGCCCAGCGCGCCTATGGCTGGGTCATCCCCGCCCGCGCCGGCCATATCATGCAGACGGCGGTGAAGGAGCCGGTGGGACCGGTCGCGGCCTTCGCGCCGTGGAATTTCCCGATCAACCAGATGGTTCGCAAAATCTCGGCAGCCCTTGCCGCCGGTTGCTCGATCCTCGCCAAAGGCCCTGAAGAAACACCGGCCTCTCCGGCCGCCCTGGTTCAGGCCTTTCACGATGCCGGCGTGCCGCATGGCGTGATCAGCCTGGTCTATGGCGATCCGGCGACGATCTCCGCCTATCTCATCCCGCATCCGGTGATCCGCAAGATCACCTTCACGGGCTCAACCGCCGTCGGCAAAAAGCTCGCCGCTATGGCGGGCGCGCATATGAAGCGCGCGACCATGGAACTGGGCGGCCATGCCCCGGCGATCGTCTTCGAGGATGCCGATCTTGACGTCGCGGTGAAGCTGCTGGCCGCCAGCAAGTTCCGCAATGCCGGCCAGGTCTGCGTCTCCCCGACCCGCTTCCTGGTGCAGGAAAGCGTCTATGACCGCTTCGTGGAGGATTTCGCCGCCGCCGCCCGCGCCATCAAGGTCGGCGATGGTCTGGCTGAGGGCACCATGATGGGGCCGCTCGCCAATCCGCGCCGTGTGCAGGCGATGGAGGATCTGGTCCAGGACGCGGTACAGAAGGGCGCCACACTCGTCACGGGTGGATCGCGGATCGGCAATGCCGGCAATTTCTTCCAGCCCACGGTGCTGAGCCGCGTGCCGCTGGATGCGCGTTATATGACCGAGGAGCCCTTCGGTCCCGTGGCCCTGTTCCGCCCCTTCGCAAAACTGGATGACGTGATCGCCGAGGCGAACCGTCTGCCTTACGGCCTCGCGGCCTACGCCTATACCCGTTCGACCGAAACTTCCCACGCCCTGTCGAGCCGTGTCGAAAGCGGCATGATTTCGATCAACCATGCGGGGCTGGGCCTGCCGGAGACGCCCTTCGGCGGCATCAAGGATTCTGGCTACGGATCGGAAGGCGGGGCCGAAGCGATCGAGGCTTATCTTACCACCAAATTCATCACCCACGCCTGATCGCGCTGCCGCCGTTTTGTCCCTGGAACGGCGGCGCAATCCGGGCGAGAGGAGAGAGGCCCCTACCTGGAACGATACGCCCCGCATGTCTGACGTCTCCGCCCCCTCTCCTCGCGCCATAGCGGATGATCCGCCGCGCGGCACGGCCGCCGAAGTCTTCTGGGTCTTTCTGCGCCTCGGCTGCTCTGCCTTCGGTGGCCCGATCGCCCATCTCGGCTATTTTCGAGATGAACTGGTGCTGCGCCGCCGCTGGATCGACGAGGCAGGCTATGGCGACCTCGTCAGCCTTTGCCAGTTCCTGCCGGGGCCAGCCTCGAGTCAGGTGGGCTTCGCGCTCGGCCTGCTGCGCGCCGGCGGCCTGCTCGGTGGCCTCGCCGCCTGGGCCGGCTTCACCCTGCCATCAGCCCTGCTACTGGTGTTCTTCGCCCTCGGCGCCCGCGGCCTGCACGGAACCATCGCCCAAGGCGCGCTGCACGGGCTGAAGCTGGTCGCGGTCGCGGTGGTGGCGCAGGCGGTCTGGGGCATGGCGCGCAGCCTGACGCCTGACCGGCCGCGTGCCGCGATCGCCCTGCTCAGCCTCAGCCTGACCCTGGTGGCGGGTGCGGTCGTCTCGCCCCTCGCCTGTATCGCCATCGGCGCGCTGCTGGGGCTGCGGCTGCCGCAGGATGACCGCCCGCAGCCCACGGGCAGCCTGGGCTTTCCTGTCAGCCGTCGCGCCGGGACCATCGCATTGCTACTCTGCGCGGCCCTGTTCCTGCTCAGCCTGATCCCCGGCAGCGCCGTTCCGACGGTCTGGTCCCTGTTTCACGTGTTCTACCATGCCGGCACCCTGGTCTTCGGGGGCGGTCACGTCGTTCTGCCGCTTCTGCAACAGGCCCTGGTACCGCGCGGCTGGATGACCAATCAGGATTTCCTCGCGGGCTATGGCCTGGCCCAGGCCGTGCCCGGACCACTGTTCACCTTCGCCGCCTATCTTGGCGCGGTCCTGGCCCCGCAGGGCCATGCCATCACGGGAGCCCTGGTCGCCCTGCTCGGCCTTTTCCTGCCCGGCCTGCTTCTGGTTTTCGGCATGCTGCCGTTCTGGGACGGGCTGCGCCGCCACGCCCGCGCGCGCGGCATCATGGCCGGGGCCAATGCTGCCGTCGTCGGGATTCTGGGGGCGGCGCTCTATAATCCTGTCTTCACCAGCGCGGTGACGGAGCCCTCAGACTTCGCCATCGCGGTGCTAGGCTTTATGCTGCTGACACTATGGCGGATCGCACCTTGGCGGATCGTTGTGCTCCTGACTTTGCTGGGCATTTTGCAAAGTTTTCTGCTCGGTCGTTAAGGGATGCATCGCGGCGACCGGCGCCTTTTGCATAGGAGCGTTCAGAAAGATCACGTTTCCGTTATCGTTTGGGCAATCTTATTGGCCTAAAGAAAATTCGTCTTCCGGTAACAGAAGACACGGCCTCGTGATCTTCCTTATCCCCCTTAGCGGAGTGTACGCCATGCTTCTGCTCCAGTCCCGGCCACCCGAAGCGGTCTTCGATCTATGGGCCGACTGGCTGCTACGCAAACGCAGCGGCAGCGACCAGGACCACGCCGTCGCCCTGAATACGAAGCTTTTCGGTTATGCTGACCGGGTGTTGGATGCGGCCGGTCTGCAGGCGGGCATGACGCTTCTGGATCTGGGCACGGGCGACGGGCTGCTTACCTTCCGCGCTCTGGAGCGGATGCAGGGGGAGTTGAACGTCATTATGGCCGATCGCTCGCCGGCCATCATCCGTCTCGCCGCCGCACTGGCCTTAAGCGAAGGCCATGCCGACCATTGCCGCCAGGTTCAGACGGATGCCGAGGACCTGGCCGGGATCGCGGATGCAAGCGTCGATGTCGTGGCAACGCGTTCAGTGCTCGCCTATGTGCCGGACAAGCCCGCCGCTTTCCGGTCGATGCATCGCGTTCTGAAGCCCGGCGGACGGTTCACGATCGGCGAGCCGGTCATGCGCGAGGATGCTCTGCATGCGGTCGCCCTGCGCACCGTCACGCGCCAGCGGCCGGAGTGGCATACCGATCGGCTGCTGCCGCTGCTGCATCGCTGGAAGGCGGCGCAATATCCGGATACCTTGGAAGGGCTGGAGACCACGCCCTACACGAATTTCTCGCAGACCGACCTGCTGCTGCAGGCCCAGGAGGCCGGCTTCACGGATCTTGACCTTCATCTGCACGTTCATAGCGAAAACCGGCAGCCGATGGCCTGGACCACGTTCATTAACCTCTCCCCCCATCCGCTGGCACCGACGCTCAGCACGATCATGCGGGAGCACTTTACGCAGGCGGAAAGAGAGATTTTGGAAAGCGCATTGCGCCCGACGGTGGAAACCGGCGCCTATGTACTGGTGGAACGCATGGCCTACCTGTCCGGGACCAAGCCGACCTATAACTGACGTATCAACCAAGGCTCGCGTAGAGGGTGGCCGTGTCTACCGATCGGCTACCCTGCAGCTGCGCGCAGCCTGGCGTGGGTATAGGCGCGGCATAGTGCCGCGCGCCAGCCGTTTTTGTCAGGCATCGATCTCATGAGTCTGGCGCGCACGGCTATAGTCCGGTTCGCGGCTGACCGTGACGCCGCGGCCGATCCAGAACATGCGGCGCAGAATGTCACTGCCCAGCAGATGATGCAGCGCCGCGATGCCGGCATGGCCGAAGAGATAGACCCACATCAGATTGGCGATGGCACTGTGCAAAGCAAGCGCCTGATGGGCAAGCGGATTGCCCCGGAACAGGAAATAGACTGTGCCGGTCGCTGCCATCGCCGTCACCGCCAGCAGCCCCAGACCGTGGACCGCGCTTGCCATATCGCCGTTGCCTTCATACATCAGGTCACGGCGCAGAATGGCCCTCAGCTGTGACAGCGCATCCTGGACCACGCCCAGAGCGGCACGTGGCGAGAACCATGGAAAAAGCTTTGTGAATTTCGTTTCGCCCTGGCGGACTAACGTCCAGATCCAGAAGGCCAATACCACCGCAAGGCTCGCCATGCCGATATATTCATGGAGCGAATACAGGAGCGAGGGAGCCTCTCCGGGTATCGGACGCGAGATGAACTGGCTGCTGGCAAGCTGGTGAATGACGGTGACCAGCAGAAGCAGGTGAAGAACCCGCGTGGCATTGGAACGACGGACCGTACCGACGCTGGGCGCATGATACACAGCGTCGCGCGCAAGCACGCTACGCCGCAGAATGTGGCGCGGTGAATGAAGACGCATGATGAGCCTCAGTTGTTATAGATTGCGTGGCAGGACCGGCAATCATCCGTTATCCGCGTAAAGCGGGACCGAAAGAGCGCAGGGTCGCCCACGGCATGCAGCGCCGCCTGACTGTCGGCGGCGATGGCATGGAAACGGCCAGCGAAATCCCGCGCCTCTGCCGAATTTCCTGAAATACGCGACGCGACCATGGTCCCGTCGGTGATATAGACCTGCACGGACTGACGCAGCGCGGCCTGGTCATAGGCTGCGCTGCCGGACAGCATGTCATCGATGTGATGCGTTGTGCGGTTCCAGGACTGCATGATCGGAGACAAAGCGACAGCCGCGACCGCCACGGCAGGCACAGCAAGCAAGGCGGCCGCGAGGCCCAGGCGCAGAAAGGAAGGCTGCATGACAATCTTGACCCTGATGTCGAAATCTCATGCTGTTATCCGGCCATAAGCTTACCTGAACCTGACAGTAGGCAAGCGCCCGGCCGATTGACGTCATCGCTACGGGGCGCCCACTGTAAGGACGCGGTAACCTTTCCGACCGAGCCTCGATCCAAATGTCTGGACACGCGGATGCGCCTTCTTGCCGTTGAGGATGAACGCGACCTTGGTCTTCTTCTGCGATCTGCGCTCGAGAAGGCAGGGTTTGCGGTCGACCTTGCGCGCAGGCTGGATGATGCGGCCGAACATCTGGCGCTCGTCACCTATGATGCTGCGATCCTTGATCTTAGTCTGCCTGATGGCGATGGCATCGAGCTGCTACGCCAGCTGCGGCGGCAGGGATCGACCCTGCCGATCCTGATTCTCACGGCCCGGGACGGGCAGGAAGATCGCGTGCTGGGCCTGGACAGCGGCGCCGATGATTACCTCATCAAACCCTTCCACATGCCGGAACTTGTGGCCCGCGTGCGTGCTTTGCTGCGGCGGCCGAATGCAGCACTTGGGGTCAAGCTGACACTGGGCAATATCGCACTGGACACGACGACGCGACAGGTCCAGGTGGGCGATGCGGACGTCACGCTGACACCGCGGGAAATCTCGATGCTGGAAGTCCTGATGCGCCAGCAAGGTGCGGTCGTGGTGCGTGAAGTGATGGAGCAGCGCTTGTACAATTTCGATGCGCCGCTGGGCTCCAACGCGCTGGAAGTGCTGCTGCATCGCCTGCGCAAGCATCTCAGCGAGGTTGGCGCCTCCGTCACCATCCATACGGTGCGCGGCGTCGGCTATCTGATCAGCGAAAGCTGATCAGCTTGTCCCAACCTCTGCGCCGGGCGGCACCGCGCCCGTGGTCTTTGACGCGCCGACTGGCCTGGCGCCTGGCCTGGGTGATGATTGCCGCCATCCTGCTCGCGGCAACCTCCGTCGTCTGGCGCACGATGGTCACCTTGCAGGATCTCGACGACTCGGCGCTGCAGGAACAGGTCCGGCTGGTCGCCGACCATCTGCCCGCCGCAACCGTCGGCGACCAGACTGTGACCCTGCCCTACTCCGTCGTCAGACCGTTTCGTGGCTCGGACGGCGACAATCTGTTCATTGTGCTGGACAGGCAAAGACGGGTGCGCGCGACGTCCGACGACGCCGAAGCCGCCCAGGCCATGCCCTTCCTGCCGGACCCGCTGGAGCCCGGCTTTCTGCGCGTCGCTGTCTTCGCTGACCATGCCCATGGCATGGTCGGCTTCGCCCAGCCTGTCCCGACCGGCTGGGTGATCGTCCTTCAGGGCCGCGAACAGACGCATGTCCTGGTCGATAGTCTGATGACCCATTTCCTGGAAGGTGCGATCTGGTTTCTGGCGCCGATCGGCATCGCCACCTTGGCCGTCAGTTTCGCGACCCTGCGCCGCGGGCTGCGCCCTGTCACCCGCGCGTCCGCCGCCGCCGCCGCCGTGCGGCCGAGCGAACCCGGCGTCCGGCTGCCGACGGAAGGCCTGCCGACCGAAGTCATGCCCCTGGTTACTGCGGTCAATGATGCGCTCAGCCGGCTGGAACAGACGATCGCCACCCAGCGGGCTTTCATGGCACAAGCGGCGCATGGCTTGCGTACGCCGCTTGCCGTGCTGACCGCCAGGCTGGACGCCATGGGCGAGACGGCGGAGGTGGAAGCCCTGCGCCACGATGCCGACCGTATGAGTCGCCTGGTCAGCCAGCTGCTGCGCATGGCGCGCCTCGAAAGCCTGCCGCTAGAAACCAGAGAGAGTGTTGATCTGCACGCCGTCGCGGCCCTTTCCATCGCCCATCTGGCCCCCCTCGGCCTGCGCCACGGGATCGACCTGGCGCTGAGCGGCGATGCCGCCGTCCCGCTGAAGGGCAATCGCGCGGCTTTGGAACTTGCTTTGACGAATTTGATCGAGAACGCCATCGGCTATGCACCGCGCGGTTCGACGGTCGAGGTTGCGGTGACAGAACCGGGACAGGTGAGCGTGATGGACCGGGGCCCAGGCGTGCCGGCCGGACATCAGGCGCGCATCCTGCAGCCTTTCGAGCGCGGGCCTGACCCGAAGGAGGGCGGCGCCGGTCTGGGCCTTGCCATCGTCGCCCAGATCGTCAAGACGCATGGCGGCTGGGTCGAGGTTGGCAACCGGCCTGACGGTGGGGCGGCCTTCACCCTTCATCTGCATCCAAGCAGCACGGCCTGATGGCACAGGTCATCGCACGCTTGGTCGTCGCCGGAACTGTCACGCGACGATACCTTTCCAGACACACCGTGACAGCCCAGATCCCTATAAAGGTGCCAGCAAAGGAGCCTCCCCATGTCGGGCAAGCCAAGCATTGAGATCAGCCGCGTCGCGGTGGGGGATGATGGCGCGGTCGCCGGCAGCCGGTATGACGGCCTGGCGCTGTCGCTGCACTGGCTGACCGCCCTGCTGGTCGTCACCCTGTTCGCGCTTGCCGAGATCTGGGGCTTTCTGCCGAAGGGCGCCGTGCGTCACAGCATGCAGAGCCTGCACATGTCGCTCGGGCTGGTACTGACCGCTGTCGTCGTTCTGCGCACCCTGTGGCGCGTCAGCCTGTCCCGCCATGTGCCAAATGCAGATCGCGGCATCCTGGGCCTCGCTGCGCATGCCATGCATTACGTGCTGTATCTGCTGCTGATCGTGATGATGGGCTCCGGCCTTATCAAGCACTGGAGCCAGGGGCATCCGTTCAGCTTCTTCGGTCTATTTCCGGTGCCCGCACCTTTTGACGTGCCCACGTCCTGGCACGGCACGTCCAGCGTCATTCACTTCTGGGCGGCCTGGACGATCATTGTATTCGCGGCCCTGCATGCCTTGGCCGCGCTATTTCATCACTACTATCTCAAGGACGGCGTTTTGCGCCGGATGATGCCCGGCCACCGTCCTGTCCGCGGCCACTAGAGTTTGACACAGGGTCGCGTCAGTCGCGCTTGCCGAGCGGCAGGGAATAGCGGCCAGGGCCGGTGACGGACAGAAGCAGAAAGCCACCGGCGATACTGACATTCTTGAAGAAGTTGATTTCGTTTTCGTATCGGGCCATTCCGGTCATCGACCAGTAGTGATGTCCGATAAACCCTGTCGCGATGGTGTAGACCGCCAGCACCAGGGCCAGCGGCTGCGTGAAGACGCCCAGCAGCACGACGATCGAGACGACGAATTCGATGACGATCGCCACCACCGCGCCGAGTGTCGGCGACGGCACGCCCGTCTGCGCCATATAGCTGACGGTGCCTGCAAAATTCGCGAGCTTGTCCCAGCCGAAGATCAGGAAAAGCAGCACCAGCATCAGCCGTGCGACGAGGATGACTTCATCCCGAAACTGATGCTTGCCGAAACTGTACAATGGCCAAACCCTTGCGTTGAATTGCAAACCAGATCCTGCAACGCGCGGAATCGGTGCTTGGCCGCTTCTATGGATGCATCGCACCGGAATGGGAAGGGCCTGGCCGCGCTCACCCCTGGCCGGAGAACAGCGTCCGCGTCGCGCCGCCCACCCAGATCGTGCCATCTGCGTCACGCGTGATGCTGACGCGGCCGGTGCGGCCGAGCACGGTGCCCTGTGCCGCGATATAGGGGCCATCGACGCGACCGGAGGCATAGAGCCATTGCGCCACGGAGGCATTCAGGCTGCCGGTGACGGGATCTTCGATCACGGCCCCTTGGGCATCCGTAAACAGCGCGCGCAGCTCGAAGGCCGCTTCCTGGCCAATGGAATGCGGCCCCACCACGCCGATGTCGATCTGCCGCGAATGATGGCGTTTGGGCTGCAGCGCCAGCACTTCCCCGGCAGAGGCCAGCATGATGCCGAGCCAACCGGGTCCGTTATCGATCCAAGCCGCATCGATAATCGACGCGCGGGAAATATTGAGAAAATCCGCTGCCTCATCCAGCTCCGCCGGCGACGGCGGACCGGAGCGCAGCAAGGGCGGCGCGGCAAAGGCCAGACCCGCGTCAGACTGGCGAATGGTGATGAGACCGGCGCCGCATTCCTGCACGATACGCCGAGGCGTACGGGGCTTGCCGCCGGCCTCAAGCCAGGCATGGCAGGTGCCGAGCGTCGGGTGACCGGCAAAAGGCAGTTCCCGTGTCAGCGTGAAGATGCGCACACGATAGTCGGCAGCCTCTGTTGTCGGCGGAAGAAGAAATGTCGTCTCGGACAGGTTGAGCCAGCGGGTGATGCGCTGCATCAGCTCCGTCTCCAGCCCCTCAGCATCGGCAATGACAGCAAGCGGATTGCCTGAAAAATCATCGCGGCCGAAGACATCGACCAGCCGGAAGGGGCGGTTCATCGCTGCTCTCTCGTGTGATCCAAGTCCGCTATCCTAGGCAGCACGCGAAGGATCGGGCCATCACCGGCCGGGCATGACCTCCCTGCTTGCCACCCTACGCATGCGGCCAGCATCTTGCATTCAGGCTAGCCGGTTAGAGACCAACCGTTTCGGGGGCGCTGGCGCCTCCATCCCTCATCTGCACTGGAGCCTCTGCGCGATGACTGAAAGCCCCGCACCCGCCCTTGACCTCATCGAACTCACGGTCGAAACGGCTCAGGCGGCCATGGCCAATGGCACCATTACCTCGGAAGCCCTGACTCAGGCCTTTCTCGACCGGATCGCCGAATACAACCCGAAATACAACGCCATCATCTTCATGAACCCCGATGCGCTGGAGACGGCGCGGTCGGTCGACCGCCGCCGCGCCGCGGGCGAAACGCTCGGGCCGCTGGCTGGCATTCCGGTCGTGGTGAAGGACCCGATGGACATGGTCGGCATTCCGACCACCGCAGGCTGGGCGCAGCTTTACAGCAAGGCAGGCGGCGTCGACCTGATGCCCGCGACCGACAGTCCGGTGGTCGCCCGCATGAAGGCTGCCGATACCGTCATCCTCGGCAAGACCAATGTCCCCATCCTGAGCCATACCGGCGCCGATGCAAATGACAGCTTTGCCGGCCCGACGCTCAATGTCGCGGCCCCCGCTTTGCTGCCGGGCGGCAGCAGCACCGGCACCGCTGCCTGTGTCGCCGCCAGCCTCGCCGTGCTGGGCCTGGCCGAAGAGACCGGCGGGTCGATCCAGAACCCGGCCTCGGCCCAAGGCCTCGTCGGCATCAAGCCGAGCCATGCGCTGGTGCCCAATGCCGGCGTGGTGCCGCTGTCCGCGCACCGGGATGTGGTGGGACCGATCGCCCGCTGCGTGCGGGACGCGGCTCTGTGCCTTGACGTGCTGGCGGGCTTCACCGCGGAAGACCCAAAGACCATCGCGGGCGTCGGTCACAAGCCGAAGGGCGGCTATACCTCGAAACTCTCGAAGGACGCGCTGGTCGGCAAGCGCATCGGCCTTTATGGCGCCGGCTGGCGCAACCAGCCGCTGTCGGAGGAGGCCGCCAGCCTTTACGCGCGCGCGCAGGCGGAACTCACGGCGGCGGGGGCGATCCTGGTGGAAGACCCCTTTGCAGGCTCGGGCTTCGCGGCGCTTCGTCACCAGACCGTGCCGGGCCAGGATTTCGATGCCCGCGGCATGGAATCCGTGCCCTATGACGTCGAGCAGTATCTCAAGCGCCTCGGCCCCGATGCCGCACTCAAGACCTTCGCGGAATTCGCGGAGGCGACCAAGGCGGATGATGCCTTCGCGCCCGGCGGTGCGCTGCATTACATGACCTACCAGCGCCAGTTCGCCGCCTGCCTCGCCAATCCCTCGGTGCCGCCGGACCTGTCGGATTTCGTGGCGGCGCGGGAAGCCTATCTGGAGATCTTCACGGCAGTCTTCGCAGCGCAGAAGCTGGACGGCCTGTGCTTCCCGCAGATGCGGACGGATCTCGCCGGACTGCATAGCGGCGGGCGCATCGATGAGACGACGGTCAGCGAAATCAATATCGCGGGCATCCCGGGCGTGACCGTGCCGGCCGGCTTCTATGCCTCCGGCGCGCCCTTCAACCTCATCTTCGTCGGGCCGAAATGGAGCGAGGCCGAGATTCTGGCGCTGGCCTATGCCTATGAGCAGGCAACGCACCACCGGAAGGCGCCGGTCCTGCTCTAAAAAATCGCGGATCTCGACCGCAGGGCCCGGCTCGCCTAAACAGGCGGCCGGAGTCCCGCCATGACACTATCCGTCACCGAAACTGTTCTGCGCACCATCCGCACGGAAATGCAGGGTCTGGCCGCCTTGGAAGCCGCCCTGCCGAACGGCCTGGACGAAAGCTTTGCCGATGTCGCTTCCCTGATCGAGCAGAGCGGCTGCGTCATCGTCACCGGCATGGGCAAATCCGGCCTCATCGGCCGCAAGATCGCGGCGACGCTGGCCAGCACGGGCACGCCGAGCCATTTCGTCCATCCCGCCGAAGCCAGCCACGGCGACCTTGGCATGATCGCGCCCAACGACGTGGTGCTGGCACTCTCCTGGTCCGGCGAAACGCCCGAACTGGCCGATATTGTAAGCTACACGCGACGCTTCGGCATCAAGCTGGTGGCGATCACCTCCCGCGCCGATAGCGCGCTGGGCCGCGCGGCCGACCTGAAGCTGCTGCTGCCGGTGAGCGAGGAAGCCTGTCCCAACGGCCTGGCGCCGACCACCAGCACCACCATGCAGCTGGTCGCCGGCGACGCCCTGGCCATTCTGCTGCTGGAGCGGAGCGGTTTCACGGCGCATGATTTCCAGCGCTACCACCCCGGCGGCAAGCTCGGCGCCCGCCTGCTGACGGTGGGCCAGCTGATGCATACCGGCGATCAGCTGCCGGTCATTCCCCGTCAGGCCAGCCTGTCGCGGGGCATCGTGGAGATGACCTCCAAGCGCTTCGGTATCGCCGCCGTGGTGGATGAGGACGGTCATCTGATCGGCGCGCTGACGGATGGCGATCTGCGGCGCGCCTTTCGTGGCGGCTTCGTCGATATGCCGGTCGAGCAGGCGATGGGCCGGCGCCCTCAGATCATGAGCCCGGGCGATCTGGCCGCCCTGGCGCTCGCCCGGATGAACGAGCTGCGCATCACCTGCATCTTTGTCGTGGAGAACGAGAAGCCGGTGGGTCTGGTGCATATCCACGACCTGCTGCGCGCCGGAGTCGCCTAACCCGCACGGGGCGTCGTAGCGTTTGCGAACAACACGAAAACCCCGCTCGGCCAACGGCCGCAGCGGGGTTTTTTATCGCAAGGAAATCAGCACCCTGAGCGGGCGCCGGCAGCAGCCAGATTACTTAATTTTGGCTTCGCGGAACACGACATGCTTGCGGGCAACCGGATCGTATTTCTTGAATTCCAGCTTGCCCGTCTGCGCGCGCGTGTTCTTTTTTGTCACATAGAAATAGCCCGTCTCCGCGGTGGAGAGGAGCTTGATCTGAACGGTGTTCGACTTCGCCATAGGTCCACTTCCCGTCGCCGCCCACAGCCCGCCTCAACCACCCTTGCGGTCTCGGCGCCCCGACCAGCGCGTTAATTTCAAAACAGGGGCGGGACATGGCCCATCGGCCTTCGGCGGTCAAGTCCCGACTGCGCAGAGCGGACCCTATTCGCCCGAAAGTTCCCGCCGCCGCCTGTCCAATTCCTCCGTATAGCGGCGCAATGCATGCTGTTCCGTGAGCAGGCCGATGACATGCATGTGCTCGCTGCTATCCACCACGACCAGCGCATCGCTCTCCGACTCCTCGAACAGCGCGATTGCGGTCTTCACCGTCATGGCCGGTGTCAGCACCGTATCCGGGACGTGCAGAAGCTCTCCCACCTGGGCGGCCGTAACATCGGGACTGAAGGCCTCGGCCGTCTGCACGATGCCGGCATACCGGCCACTGTCATCGACCACGACGACGCGATTGGTGGAGCCCAAGGGAAAATCCCGGCGGAAGCTATCAAGACTGGTTGTGGTCAGGATGGTGCGCTGATCGCGCCGCATCATGCGGCCTACGCTGAGTGTATTGACCCAGCCGATATCGACCGCACTGCGAATGGCCTCGCCGCGCAGATGAAAGCGCCAGGTCGCGAAGGAATAGCCGAAGGTGCGCCGCGCGGTGAGTGAGGAGACGATGACCGCCGCCAAGACCGCGACCGTCAGGGGAAAGCTTTGCGTGCTCTCCAGCGCCAGGAAGCACATGGTCAGCGGGCCGCCGATGACGGCGACCGCCATCGCGCTCATGCCGATCAGCCCATAGACCACGGGCGGCAATACCGGCCCCACGGCGAGCAGCGCCAGGACCCCGGCAAAAACCTTGCCGACCAGAGACCCCAGGAAGAGCGAGGCGAAGAACAGGCCGCCGCGAAAACCAGAGCCGATGGAGACCGCCGAGGCCAGCGACTTGAGCACCAGGCCGGTAAGGATAAGGAGCAGCGGGTAGTCCATGCCCAGCCCGTCGCGCAGCGCACCATGGCCGGAGGACAGAACCATGGGTGTCACCATGCCGCAGAGGCCGACGATCAATCCGCCCACCATCGGCCGCGACCAGACGGGCAGCGGGCTGCGCCGGAACCAGGCCTCCGCGATGGTCACCCCGCGCATGACGGCGATCCCGACCAGGGCGCAGATGATGCCGAGGGCCAGAATGGGCACGAATTGCACCACCGGAAACGCGCTCGGCAGCAACAGATCGAATCCGTCGATCCCGCCATGCAGGCCACGCTCGACGAAAACCGCGGTCAGCGAGGCAACCACGACCGGTGCCAGATTGCCAATGGTATAGGTGCCGATGACCAGTTCGATCCCGTAGAAGGCACCAGCGAGGGGGGCGTTGAAGGCGGCGCCAATGGCGGCAGCCGCGCCGCAGCCGACCATCAGACGGAGATCGCTGCGGCGCAGGCGGAAACTGCGCCCGAGATAGGAGGCGATCGCCGAGCCCATCTGGGTATAGCCGGCTTCCAGCCCGACCGAGGCGCCGACGCCGCAGGAGAGCAAAGTCTGGCCGCAGACGATGATGCTGTCGATCACCGAAAGGCGGCCGCCATAGAGCGCATTGGCCTCGATCGGATCGATCGCCCGGTGCGGCCGCCAGCGCGCGAGACCCAGGCCAAGCAGGCCCAAGAGGAGCCCGCCCAGGGTCGGCACCAGAAGGAGCCGGGGAATGGCGATTTCCGAGGCCGAGCTGAGCCGGCCGGTGCTCGGAATATCGAACAGCGTTTCATGCATAAGCTGGATGGTGCCGTTCATGACAACGACGATAATTCCAGCGCCCACGCCCACGACTGCCGCCAGTACGGTCAGCCAGATTTCGTCCGCGCGGACCAGCGCCCGCAAAGTCTGCGGAGCGTGGAGAACCCAGTCTCCCCATTGCTGGCGGCGGCTGCGGCCTGGCCAAGTGCGCGTCGACATCGTCCGAGGTCCCGAGGCTCAACCACCCGCCTGCCGGGCGGGGCCTGACGTCATGCAAATAGAATTCCAGACCGTGGCCCGGATTGGCCGCCGCCCATTCCGCCTGCAGCCGCGACCGATAGCCGCGCCTTGGCTTCTTTGCTCATAACTCTATGGAGGAAGTAAGACGGGGTCCGACAAATACGGCAGAAAATCGCCTCTCAACCCATCAGGACAGAGCATAACTTCGCCTGTTTGCGGGGGCGCGACGAAAAAGAGCGCAGCTGCGACCGCAACTACGCTCTGTTTCACTGTAGAGACGCGGGCCGGGCCCGCGCTTCGCTACAATCGTCGGGCAGCCGTGATCGACATGACCAGGAAGACGAGAAAAATAACCAGGAAGACGAAGAACAATAGCTTCGCGATAGCTGCCGATGCACCTGCAACGCCGGTAAATCCGAGCGCACCGGCGATGATGGCAATGATCGCGAAGATGATCGCCCATTTCAGCATGACGAGCACCCCGTGTTGTGATCCAGATTACCTGGGGATGTCCTGGCCATTTCCAACGCTGCAAAGGTCTTGAGATTCAGAGGCTTCCGCAAAACGTGATCAGGTCGTTCAGACCCTGAGCCGGAAGCGGCCGGATGCACCATCCGTGGGCAGCAGCGATACCAGACGCCCGCCCTGCCACTGCGCCAGCGAGGAAAAAGCCCGCAGGTTCTGCCCGCCGGGCCCGAACAGGGCGCCCCACCCGTTGGCAAGCGTCCCTTGCGCCAATCCCAGACCCTGCACGACGTTCAGAACCTTGTCCTTGTCTGTGGTCTTGGCGAGACGCAGCGCATCGAAACACAGGCTGGCGCCCGCGAAATGAGACAGGCTAAGGCCGGAGCGCGGGGCCGCGCCGAAGCGCTGCTGATAAAGGGTTGCGACCATGGCGGCGTCCGGTGCCAGCCTTGCATCGACGCTATAGGGGGCCACACCCACAGCGAGCGTGCCCTCCAGCGCAGGACCCACCATCATGGCGGTATCCCGCGAGCCGTAAGGCGAGGACGTGCCGATCATGGCACGGGGCCGCCAGCGCCTTGTGGCCAGTGCCGCATGCAGCAGAACCACGTCCTCCGTAGAGCCGTGATGGATCAGCACATCCGGCTGCATCGCGCCCAGACGCGTCGCGACCGCCGTAAAATCCGCGTCGCCCGACTGATAGGCGATGGTCGTGGGCAGCGCCATGTGGCGGCGCTGTGCGGCTGCCGCAATCAACGGCAGCAGGGCCATGCCGCTGGAACTGTCGGAATAGAGCAAGGTTGTGGTGAGCGATCCCGGCACTCGCCGCAAAGCCGGAGCCACGAGCGTTTCGGCCGCCTCCACCGCACGGTCGGCGACGCCGTTCTCGGTATCGCAGATCCGCAGAAGATAGTGAAAACCGCGGGTGGTGACTGACGGCATGGTGGCACTGAGTTCCCAATAGGGAATGCCGGAGCCTTCGCTCGCTTCGCTGGCGCCGAGGCTAAGCGTGCTGTCTCCGGTGCCGAAGATCAGTGACGGTTGCTGGTCAGAAATGAGGCTGCGGGCTGCGGCCACGGCACGATCAGCGTCTGCGGCGTCGCCCTGGACGAGATTGATCTGCTTGCCAAAGAGGCCGCCCCCCGCATTGCAGAGATCGGTCGCCAGCTGCACGCCGCGCAGGCATTCATTGCCGAGCGCTGCCAGCGGTCCGGTCAGCGGGAACAGCGCACCGATGACGATGCGGTCATCGGTCTTGCGCGGTGGCGTCGCGGCACGGCTCTCGCCCGGTATCGCGGCCGACGCGAGACCGGCCGCCAGACCGCCTAGTAGACTGCGCCGCCCAGCGGCCATGAACAAAAGCTCCCGAACGCCATCATGCGCTGCCGCATGACTGATAGGCTGGCCTTACTACTGCCGCGGCCTTGGCGGCGGAAGGGCGGCGCTTTAACTAAAATGCTGTGATTGAAGGCGGAAGCCTTCAGGATGGGCATCTTCCGACCCGGCCCCAACCCCAGACGGACGAGATCCTTCTCATGACACTTCCGCAGTCGATGCGTGCAATCTTGGCCCAGGCCAGTGGCGGGCCGGAAGTCATGCAGGTTTCCGAAGTGCCCGTGCCGTCATTGCGCCCGGGCGACATCCTTATTCGCGTCGAAGCCGCCGGCATCAACCGCCCGGATATTCTGCAGCGCCAGGGCGCCTATCCGCCGCCCGCTGATGCCAGCCCGATCCTAGGATTGGAAGTCGCCGGCAGCGTCGCCGCGCTGGGTGAAGGCACGACGGGCTTTGCGCTTGGCGACCGGGTCTGCGCACTCGCCAATGGTGGCGGCTACGCCGAATATTGCGCGGTACCCGCGACCCAGGCCCTGCCCTGGCCTACGGGATATGACGCCGTGCAGGCGGCGGCACTCCCGGAGAACTACTTCACGGTCTGGGCCAATCTCTTCCAGATGGCCAATCTGCATGCCGGCGAAAGTGTGCTGATCCACGGCGGATCGGGTGGCATCGGCGTGACCGCCATTCAGCTTGCCGCCGAATTCGGCGCCGTCGTCTTCACCACGGTCGGCAGTCTGGACAAGGCGCGGGCCTGTGAGCGGCTGGGGGCACATGCCGCCCTGGACTATCACAGCGTCGATTTCGCAGACGAAATCGCGCGACTGACCGCGCATCGCGGCGTCGATGTCATTCTCGATATCGTCGGCGCGCCCTATTTCGAGCGCAACATCGCCTCCCTCAAGCGCGGCGGCCGCCTGGTCTTCATCGCCTTTCTGCAAGGCGCCAAAGTGCCGGAGGTCGATCTGCAGCCGATCATGGTCAAACGCCTGACGGTCACCGGCTCCACGCTCCGCCCCCGCACGGTGGCCGAAAAGGCCGGCATCGCGCGCGGCCTGCGCGAGCGCGTTTGGCCCGTGCTGGATGAAGGGCGCTGCGCCCCGGTGATCGAGACGGTGTTCCCCCTCGCCGAGGTCGCGAAGGCGCATGCCCTGCTGGAAGGCCGCAGCCATATCGGCAAGATCATGCTGAAGGTCGCGGACTGACCCGCGATGCTTTTGAACGCCCTCTCGCTCGGTGAGGCGGTAGACGGCCGCCCGCCCCTGGTCCTGCTGCACGGCCTGTTCGGCTCTGCCCGCAACTGGGGCCAGCATCAGAAAGCGCTCGCCGCCAGCAACCGTCAGGTCATCACGATGGATCTGCGCAACCATGGCGACAGTCCGCATGGGCCCGTGACGTCTTATGCCACCATGGCCGAGGACGTCGCCGAAACATTGGCGGATAGGGGCATCGCGCGATGCCACCTGCTGGGGCATTCGATGGGCGGCAAGGTGGCGATGAGTCTCGCCCTCACCCGGCCGGACCTCATCGACCGCGTCATCGTCGCGGATATCGCGCCGCGGACCTATGTTCATGGCAACAAAGATCTGACCGCCGCCATGCTGGCGCTTCAGATCACCCCCGGCATGACGCGGGCCGAGGCGAGCGCCGCACTGGCCGAACGTATCCCCGACGCGATGATCCGGTCTTTCCTGCTGCTCAACCTCCGGCTGGGGAACACGCAGCCGAATGGCTGGCGTATCGGCCTGCCGGAACTCTCGGACGCCATGCCGGTGATCGAAGGCTGGGAGCCGGTTGCAGGCCACTATGCGGGGCCCGCGCTGTTCCTCTCCGGCAGTCGCTCGCATTACGTGCCCGAGGATGCGCAGCCCGCCATCCGCACGCTGTTTCCGGCCGTTCGCTTTGAAACCGTGCCGGATGCCGGGCACTGGCTGCATGTGGACAATCCGGCCGGCTTTATCGCCGCCATTTCTCCCTTCCTCGACGAAAGGGCCGTCGCATGAGCAAAACCATCCTCATCACCGGTGCCAGCCGCGGCATCGGCCGGGCGGCCGCGGTGCTGGCTGGGGCCCGGGGCTGGTCGGTGGGCGTCAATTACCTCGGCAATCAGGCTGCCGCCGAAACGGTTGTCACCGGCGTGCAGGCGGCGGGCGGCCAAGCCGTCGCGATCCGCGGCGACGTTGCCGAGGAAGCGGATGTCATTGGCATGTTCGAGGCGACGGAGGCTGCCTTTGGCCCTCTTGACGGCGTCGTCATCAATGCCGGCATCGCGTCCGATTCCACGACGCTTGCCAATATGACCGCCGATCGCCTGAAGCGCGTCTTCGACGTCAATATCTATGGCGCCTTCCTTTGCGCGCGCGAAGCGGCGCGGCGCCTCTCCAAAAGCCGCGGCGGCCGCGGGGGGTCGATCGTGATCGTCTCCTCGGTCTCAGCACGTCTGGGCTCGCCCTTCGAGTTCATCGATTACGCCGCGTCCAAGGGGGCGATGGATACGCTGGCGCTCGGCCTCGCCCGCGAACTCGGCCGCGAAGGCGTGCGGGTGAATGCCGTGCGGCCGGGCCTGACAGATACGGAGATCCACGCGACCACCGGCCAGCCGGACCGGGCACAGCGCCTTGGAGAAACGACACCCTTTGGCCGGGCCGCGCAGCCCGAGGAAATCGCAGAACCCATCATCTGGCTGCTGAGTGAAGCGGCTTCCTATACCAGCGGCGCCCTCCTCGACGTTTCGGGCGGCCGCTGAGCGCGCAGGCTAAGGCCTGCCGAACAAAGCCGTCAGGGTGACGGCCAGACGGTCCCCGAAGCCGCGCGGACGGGCGGCCTCATCCAGCGGGCGCCTCAGATCCCGCGCCGCGAGGACGGCCGGCAAGGCGGCCGCGACGGACGCGCGGGGCACCGCCGGGGCGCGCCGCGCCTGCCTGAGCCAGGCATTGCCCTCGCCCTTGAGCGCCGCCAGCACCGGCGCCAAGGCCGCATCCAGCGGCCGGGACGCGGCATCCTCCGCGATGAGCCCCTGCTGCGCCAAAAGATCGGCCGGCCAAGGTGCGAAGCCCTGCTGCGCCAGGAGCAGACGACTGCGCAGCAGGCCGGCAGCACCATAGGCCGCACCGCGCAGGCGCAGGCCCTGCAGCACTGGTTCATCGCGCAGGCCGAGCACCTGTCCGGCCGCGACCGCCAGGCCGCCAGCACCGGCCAGAAGCCAGTCCCGCCAGTCCTGCAAGGTCTCAAAACGGCCATCGACCTCGGCCTCACGCGCGTCGATCATGGCGAGCAGCGTCTGCCGCTGCAGCATTCCGCCGGCGATGAGGGCGGAGAGCGGGGTCGAGATCTCGCCCGGTTTCGCGTCGCCCTCCACCACTTCACGCCACCATTGCAGGCGGATCAGCGCGAGCAGGCTTTGGCTCGTGACCTCGCGCGCGCGGGCCAGCTCATGGTTGAAGGCGAAGAGGGTGATCAGCGCCTCTCGCCGCTCGGGCGGAGCGAAAAGCGTCGTCAGAAACCGGTCCGGGTCATGCCGGCGCAGCGAGGAGCCCAAGGGAGACAGCATCGGCGGGTGATGGACTGAGGCTGTGCCGAAGGCAAGCCGATAGCAAGAAGCAGTGAGTCGCGGCCGATCGGTGCCTCCCGGCGCCATCAGGCGCCGACGGTGGGTTGACGCGTTCGGCTCTGGGAATAAGCTACGGCGCGTCGCAGGGCCCCGACGACTGACCTTTGGCCCTCAACCCGATCCAAAAAACCGCATGGAGCGCATCATGGCTTTCGAGCTTCCCGCACTGCCCTATGACGTCTCGGCCCTCGCCGGGGCCAGCATGAGCCAGGAAACGCTGGAACTGCATCACGGCAAGCACCATCAGGCCTATGTCACCGCCCTGAACGGCTTCGTCGAGAAGAACCCGGCACTGCAGGGCAAGTCCCTGGAAGAGATTATCAAACTGTCCCATGGCCAGAGCGAGCTTCAGCCGGTCTTCAACAATGCCGGCCAGCATTGGAACCATATCCTGTTCTGGAAGAACCTGTCCCCCACCGGCGGCAAGCTTCCGGGCAAGCTTGAGAGCAAGATCACGCAGGATTTCGGCTCGGTCCAGGCTTTCAAGGACGCCTTCAAAACCGCGGCCACCACGCAGTTCGGCTCCGGCTGGGCCTGGCTCGTGCTGGGCAGCGACGGCAAGCTGAAGGTGACCAAGACCCCGAACGGCTCCAATCCGCTGGCGACCGGCGAAGGCAAGTCGCTCCTCGGCCTCGATGTGTGGGAACACAGCTACTACCTGGATTTCCGCAACCGTCGCCCGGACTATGTCACCAACTACCTGGACAAGCTGGCGAATTACGAATTCGCCGAAGCCGAACTGGGCTAACCTCAGCACCAGAGTCAAAAAAAGCCCGGGGCGCGAACCCCGGGCTTTTTTAATGCCGCAACCGGCCGATCGTTTAGGAAACCTTGGCGGGCGGGGTTGCGACCGGCTTCGCGTCATTGGCGACGGTCGGCTTGATCACGGCGGAGATGGTCGACCGCATCACCAAGACCCGTACATTCGGCGCGATCTCGACCTCAACCTCGTCAGAACCGTCCTTGATCTTCTGCACGACGGCGAGGATGCCACCCGCGGTCAGCACCCGATCCCCGCGCTTAATGCCGGAGAGGCTCGCCTTAAGGGCCTTCTGCTTCTGCTGCTGCGGGCGGATGAGAATGAAGTAGAAAACGCCGAAGATGAGGACCAGCGGGGCAAACTGGGCCAGGCCGGCGAGAGAGGTGCCGCCACCGAGCGATTGGGCAAAGGCCGGGGAAATCAGGTGCATAGGGGCATCCGGTTCGGTTATTGCGTGAAGGAACGAGGCTTCGTGCTGGCATCTGGCAAGATTGGCATCACGGTCCCGCGCTCAGTTCCGCGGGACCATAGGGCGCGCAAACCCGCCGTCAAGCCTTGTCGCGGACCGGGGTCAGCCTTGCCTGAAATTACCTATCGCTTTCAAGGCAGAAGCGTTGGGCTGCCCTGAGCGGCGCGGCGCCCCTGCCCCTGTTTCGGACGGATATGCCATATGGATAGCTCAGTCACCGACCTTCTCACCCGTATCGCGGACGCACTGGAGCGGCTAGCGCCTCCAGCCCCCGCCACGCTTGATCTCTCGGCCGCCGAGGGTTTCATCTGGCAGCCTGCCGAACGTCGGCTGCAGCCTGTTCCCCATATCGCGCGGCTGCCGATTGATCTGATCCAGGGCGTGGACCAGCAGAAGCAGATCATATTGGAAAACACGAGCCGCTTTGCCCGCGGCCTGCCCGCCAATAATGCCATGCTCTGGGGCGCCCGCGGCATGGGTAAATCCTCGCTGGTCAAAGCGGTCCATGCGGCGATTGCGGCGGAAAGCCGGGTCGCGGGGGCCAGCCCCTTCAAGCTCATCGAAATCCATCGTGACGATTTGCGGACATTGCCGGAGCTGCTGAACCTGCTGCGCGACAGGCCCGAGCGCTCCGTCGTGTTGTGCGACGATCTCTCCTTCGAGCGCGAGGATGCCGACTATAAAGCGTTGAAATCGGTGCTCGATGGCGGCATCGAAGGCCGGCCGGACAATGTGCTGTTTTATGCGACCAGCAATCGCCGGCATCTGATGCCGCGGGATATGATCGACAACGAGCGTGCGACCGCCATCAACCCAGGCGAGGCGATCGAGGAAAAGGTCTCCCTCTCCGACCGTTTCGGGCTTTGGATCGGTTTTCACAACTGCGACCAGCCGACCTTCTTCGCCATGATCGAGGGTTATGCCCGTGCGCTGCACCTGCCCATAGAGGCCGAGGCGTTGCGCGCCGGGGCCATTGAGTGGTCGGTCACCCGCGGCGGTCGTTCCGGCCGCGTCGCCTGGCAATATATCCAGGAGGTCGCGGGACGCCTGGGTGCGCAGATCACGCTGCCGGATCACGCCCACAACTGAGCGTGACGCCCGAGCCAGATCTGGCAAGCCTGCTGACCCCTCAACCGGCCAGACACTTCGTCCGGCCAGCGCTTGAAACGATTTTGGTGACCAATCCTTGACCGGCGCGCATCAATCCATTGACCCGATGGGGCGAGGATTGCTACTCTTTTTTGTTGCAATTTCGTTATTATATTCTAAATAAAAATGTGAAATTCTCCGTTTTTTGGAATAACGGCGATTATGTTCACTTATTGTTTATCTTTCACTGCGACGCTGGTGGTGTGGGGGCAAAGAGAACTGTTCATTCCCAACCGTGGGTAGTGCTAGAAAATACTGTCGTGTTTGCAACTTGTTTCGCGGAGACGCCCGTATTTTAGCCGGAGACTGTCAGTCCTGATCCCTTGTGCAAGTTGTCGATGACTCATGAATATTAAGCCGCCTAAGACAATACCGTCGGCAGAACGGGATAATCTGTCCCAAGCTGGCAGCGCCGGCAGGCCACGCCGGACCATGACGAGCCCGATGGCACCGGCGGTCGCGTCCGCGGGCAAGGCGCGCGACGCCCATTTTTCTGTTCTGTTCTATCAGGCCATTTATGATGACATGATGGACAGGACGCCCGAAGAAGCGGCCGCGCATTGGCAAAGATCAGGCCGATCGGAAGGGCGCTTTTCCCATGCGGCACAGGCCGTTGAAGACATGGCCAAGAAAGGCCGCGTCGTCCCGGACAATTTCGATGCGCGCTTCTATTACCTGCTCCACCCGCAGATTTTTGGCCGGCTTTCGTCAGAGGTCGATGCGCAAGCCCATTATCTGATCATCGGACAGGCGAGTGGAATTGCCTATATGCCGGCCGACCCGCGCTTCGTCAGTCAACTCTACCTGGATGAACAATCCTGCTACAGCCGGGCATTGCGTGATCGCGTGCTCAGCGGCGAGGAGCCATTGTTCGAGAGCGTCGACGACCTTCTGACCGCATCCGATTTGAAGAACAAGAGCATCGTTTCTCTTTTCTCGACCTCCGACTATCTGACGTCCCATGGTGGCATCGGCTTGCGCAATCAAGCGCAATGCCTGCATCATTTCGCCACTCAGGGCTGGATGGCCCTTGCGCCGATCAACTTCAATCTGACCTTCGACGCCGACTTCTACCGCGACATCAATCGCGAAATTGCAGAGATGTCGCCCGCCGCCGCTTATCGCCATTGGCTTAATATCGGCATGCTGCGTGATGAGCAGCCGAATGCCGGCAATTTCCTCTCAAAGCTCCTGCTGCACAAAACGGATCACTATCCGGCAGAATTCAATCCCGACATCTACCAGACCGCGAATCCCGACCTTGCCTCCATTCTGCTCAGCAAGTGGCGTCTGTTGCAGCATTGTGTTGTTAACGGAATCGCCGAGGGGCGCGGTGGCACGCAGCTGAAACTGAGCACCGTCGATATTTTCCGCGCCGCAGCCGATCGCCAGGCGATCGAAAGCCGCCTCGATATCGCAAAGCGGATTTATCAGGATGTCCTGCGGATCGATCCCGATCATGTCACGGGCCACCGCCATTACGCGGATTGTCTGTTCCGTCTCGGAGACTGGTACAGCGCTGCGCAGGAATACAAGGCGATTATCGACGAAGGCTACAGCACGATCTGGTCCTATCTCAACCTCGCCTCCTGCCTGGTGGAATTGCGCCAATGGCATGCCGCCGCAAGCAGCCTGCGGCTGCTCGCGCAGAAGGACGCAGGCGATATGGGGATCGCGCGCCGCCTGCAGGAGGTTTGCCGCTGCGGCTATGATGCCTTGCGCGGCCAGGCGCTTTGGTACGCCGAGAACGGCTTTGATGATGAAGCAAAGACGGCCATTGCGCAGGCGATGGATCTTGTCCAGCTTATGGTTCTTTCGCCAAACCGCACGCCGGCTCTCACTCCACGCAAGCTCCATGCTGTCGCGATCGTCGCCGATCTTGGCCTCAACCAGTGCCGCTTCTATCGCGTCGAGCAGAAATGCGAGCAGTTCGAGAGCATCGGCATCAAAGCGGTCGTGTTCAACTTTCAGACCGAAGCCCGCGATTTCGTCGCCCAGGTCGCCGGCTTCGATGCCGTCATCTTCTATCGGGTGCCCGCGACGCCGGACATCATGGAAGCCATCGACGCGGCGCGCCGGGTGCAGAAGCCGAGCTTCTATGAAATTGACGATCTGATGTTCGATGGGCAGCACTTTCCTGAAGCCTTCGAGACCTATTCAGGACAAATCTCGCGCAGCCTATACGGCAGTCTTGTCATCGCACCGGCAGAACTGAGCACCGCCATGGCGTTGTGTGATTTCGCCATCGCCTCGACCCCCGCTTTGGCGGCCCAGATGCAGGCGGTTCCGGGTGACCGAAACGTCTTCCTGCATCGCAATGCTTTGCACAGCCCGCACGAGAGAGCCGCCACGCTTCCGCCAGTCCAGAAGTCCCGGGATCGGATTCGGATCTTTTATGGCAGCGGCACGGCTGCGCATAATGAGGATTTCGACCTCTTCGTGGCACCCGCCCTACTGCGCATCCTGAACGACTACCCGATGGTGGATCTGGTCATTGTCGGTTTCCTGAAGCTGCCGACGGGCTTTGGAAATTTCAAACACCGCATCACCACGATTGAGCCGATCTGGGATGTGGAATCCTACTGGCAGATCCTGGGTGCGATGGATATCAACCTCGCCGTGCTCAAACCCGGTCTGATCGCCGACTGCAAAAGCGAGATCAAGTGGCTGGAAGCGGCTCTGTTCGGCGTGCCCTCGGTCGTGACGCCCACGCAAACCTACCGGGAGGTCGTCGCTGACCACCAGACGGGTCTTTTTGCGACGGACGCCACCGAATGGTATGTGGCGCTACGCTCCCTCATCGTGAACGCAGAACTGCGCCACGCCATCGGCCATGCCGCGCGCCAGGTTGTTCTGCAGACCTACCGCAAGGACGTGATGGCGCAAAAGCTCGGTCGCCTTATGGGGCATGAGAGCAAGTCCCCGCTGCCGGCACCGCGCCGGACGCGCCTTCTGCTGGTGAATGTCTTCTTTCCGCCTCAGGCGATCGGCGGCGCTACGCGGGTTGTCGCCGACAACGCCTTGGACTTGCGTCGGCTTTTTCCCGATGAGTTTGAAATCCAGATCTTCACGACGGTTGAGGGATCGACCGAGGGTTACCGTCCCTCTACCAACCTCTGGCAGGGTCTTCAGGTCAACGGTATCAGCACCCCGGATGATCCTGGGATCGACCGCAGACTGGCGGACGAGGCGATGGTCCGTGCGTTCGAGGCCTGCGTCGATGCGTTTCAGCCCGATATCATCCATTTCCACTGCGTCCAGCGCATGACGGCCGCCATTTGCGAAGTGCCGATGCGCCGTTCCATCCCTTATTACATCACCGTGCATGACGGCTGGTGGATCTCCGATCATCAGTTCGTCATCGACGAAGCCGGCGAGTCTTGCGTCTACAACTACAAAAATCTGCTACAGGAAGCCAGCCAGCACGGCGTCCAGCGGCTGTCCCGCATGCAGCTGCTGAGCCGGGTCATCGCGGGTGCCGAGGAGCTTCTGACCGTCTCCGCGCCCTTCGCCGATCTTTACGAAAGCACGGGCCTGCGCCGCCCCCTGGTGATTGAAAATGGCCTGTCGCCTGTCAGCTTCAAGCCGCGCACCCCATCACCGCAGGGTCGCGTGCGGCTGGCACATATCGGTGGCATCGGCCTGCATAAGGGCTATCCGCTGATCCAGGCCGCTTTCATCTCCGCGCCATTCCGCAATCTGGAACTTCTGGTGGTCGACCATGCCATGATGCGGGGGATCGACATCTGCGGCACCTGGGGCACGACACCGGTGACGTTCCGGGGCAAAACCCCGCAAAGCGATATCGCCGAACTTTACCAGGATATCGACATTCTGCTGGCGCCGTCGGTCTGGCCGGAAAGCTACGGGCTTGTGGCGCGCGAAGCGCTGCAAGCCGGCTGTTGGGTGGTCGCCTCCGACCGCGGTGCCGTGGGCGCAGATGTCACGCCCGGGTCAGGCCATGTCATTCCTGTGACGGGATTCGAGCCGCTGCGCGACGTGCTGTGGCAGATCGACACCAACCCCGCACGGTATCTGGGCGCCATCGAGGACAAGCCAAAGCTGCGCTCATCGGCGGATCAGGCGCGCGATCTGGCAGCCCTCTATCTTGGCCGCATGGCGGCACGCGCCGAGCCTGTCGCCCGGGCGGAAACCGCCAAGCTGAAAACCCACGCAGCCTAGACGATCACTAGATCCGCTCGTCGATGGTGACGCCAAGCTGTTTGAGCTTGCGATGCAACGCACTGCGCTCCATGCCGACGAAGGCCGCGGTTTTGCTGATATTGCCGCCAAGCCGCAGAAGCTGGGCCTGCAGATATTGGATCTCGAACAGGTCGCGGGCCTCGCGCAGCGTCAGACCCATCATATCGGCCCCTGCATCCATGCTGAGCAGCTTGGGGGCATGGGCACCGATCTCAGCCGGAAGCACCTCAGCCCGGATCGGATCGGCCGGACTGCCTGGCGCCATGATCAGCAGCCAATCCATCAGATTGCGCAGCTGGCGAACATTGCCGGGCCAATCATAGGCTTGCAGCGCCGTCATCGCGTCAGGCGCCAGTTCGCGCGGCGCCATGCCGGCATTTTCTGCTGCACGCACCAGGAAATATTCCGCCAGCATCGGCACGTCTTCGCGCCGCTGGCGAAGGGCAGGTACCTGCAGCGGCACCACGGCCAGCCGGTAATAGAGGTCTTCGCGAAAACGCCCAGCCGCAATTTCGGCCTGCAGATCACGATTGGTGGTGGCGATGACGCGGACATCGACGCTGACGCGAGATGAGCCGCCGACGCGCTGAAAAGCCTGATCCTGCAAGGCACGCACGATCTTGCCCTGGGTTTCCAGCGGCATGTCGGCGACCTCATCCAGCAGCAGCGTACCGTTATGGGCGCGCTCGAGCACACCGGCGCGCCGCGGCTCGCGGTCCGGGCCGCTGGTGGCCTCGACGCCGAACAGCTCTTCCTCGAAGCGGCTGGGATTCAGCGTCGCGCAGTTCAGCGCCACGAAAGGCTGGTCTGACCGGCGGGACAGCGCATGGATCATGCGCGCGGCCACTTCCTTGCCGACCCCCGCAGGACCGCTGATGAGGACACGCGACCCCGTGGGCGCAACCCGTTCGATCGCGCCGCGCAAGCCCTGCATCGGCCCGCTTTCGCCCAGAAGGCTGTTCTCAGCGCCGATGCGCAGCTTCAGCTCGGCATTCTCAGCCGCCAGTCGGGCCGCCTCCAGCGCGCGCCGCACCATCAGCAGAAGACGGTCGGACTTGAACGGCTTTTCAATAAAGTCGTAAGCGCCTTTCTGGATGGCGGTCACCGCAGTCTCGATGGTGCCATGGCCCGAAATCATCATCACCGGGACGCGCGGTTCTTCCCGGCACAGGACATCGAGGATGCCGAGACCGTCGAGCCGCGAATTACGCAGCCAGATGTCGAGGATGACAAGACCGGGCCGGCGCGCCTGGAAGGCGGCTATCGCTTCGTCTGAATTCGCAGCCTGCCGGGTATTGTAGCCTTCGTCCCGCAATACCCCGTCAATGAGCATCCGTATATCGGGTTCGTCATCGACGATCAGAATCTCAGCAGCCATCATCCCTCGCCACGATCATCTCAGCCGCATCTTGTCTGGTATCCGCCGGTAAAACCAGCGTCGCCACCGCGCCGGGCCCGGGCTTGCGGTCCTCCAGAACCAATCTGCCGTCGTGATCTTCCATTACCTTCTTGACGATGGCGAGACCCAAACCGGTCCCTTTTTCCTTCGTCGTCACATATGGTTCGGTCAATTGGCTGCGTTCGGCCTCAGGCAGACCGACACCATCATCAGCGACACTGATATGCACCTCGGAACCCTGTTGCGACACCGTTAAGATAATCTCACCGGCACCGTCACGCATGGCAATGGCATCCGTCGCATTCTGCAAAAGATTGGTCAGAGCCTGACCAATCAGACGACGATCGCAGCGCGCCGTCAAACTGCCGGCCGGAATCTCAGCCTTGAAATGAATATCGGGGCGCGCGTGCTGCTGCAGCATCAGGGCATCGCGCGCGACCTGGCCGACATCCTCCGCATGAATGACGGGCTGTGGCATCCGCGCGAAGGCTGAGAATTCATCGACCATACGGCCGATATCGCCCACCTGGCGGACAATGGTATCCGCGCATTGCACGAAGGTTTCCGGGTCCGAGTGAATTTCCGACAGAAACCGGCGCTTGAGCCGTTCTGCGGAAAGCTGGATCGGGGTCAGTGGATTTTTGATCTCATGCGCGATGCGGCGCGCGACGTCGGACCATGCGGCCTTGCGCTGAGCGGACGCAAGCTCGGTGATGTCGTCGAAGGTGATGACGAAACCGTCAACGCGGTCTTCCGTCATCTCCGCACCCAGCCGGACATTGAGCAGCCGGCGATGGGCGGGTGCGCCGATGGCAATTTCGGCGCGGCGCGGCCGGTCTGGCGTGGCCCGCACCGTCTCGATAAGGGATGCGAATTCCGGCACCACCACGTCCAGCGGCTGGCCCAGAGCCGCCATCAGGTCTGTGCCCAAAAGGGTCGAGGCGGCGCGATTCGGCAGTTCGATCCGGCAATTACGGTCCAGTCCGATGACACCGGCGGAGACCCCGCCGAGCACGGCCTCGGTGAAGCGTCGCCGCTCATCGATCTGGCTGTAGGCGCGCATCAGTTCGGAGCGCTGGGCGTCGAGCTGCCCCGTCATCCGATTGAAGGCACGCGTCAGGCCCGCAATCTCATCCTCACGCCGGCTTTCGGGCAGACGCACGGCAAGGTCGCCCGAGCGGATGCGTTCGGCGGCACGGATGAGGCGGCCGACCGGCCGCGCGATCTGATTGGCGAAGACAAGGCCGACCAGGATCGAGGCTGACAATACCAGAAGGGCGACCATGGCGAAGATCACCACAAAGGTGATCTGCAGGCTGTGCCGGTTGGATTCCAGCCGGTGATAGGCCTGAACCGCGGCCTCTGTATGGGCCATATGGGCCAGGATCGAGGGATCGACCGGCTTCTGGATGAGCAGCATGAGCGGCGGGGTGGACGCCAGCTGCACCAGGCCGCTGACCATGGTGCCGTCTTTCGCGCCGAGCACGACGACATCGCCGTTACGGGCAATGCTAATCGCCCAGGCCGGCGGCAGACCGGCCGCCATGCCGCCCATGAAGCCGGCGGACGCCACCACCTGTCCGGTGGAGGGCACGAAGACCACGGCCTCGGTCAGACCGCGCAGCGACACCTGGGTTTCCAGAAATTGACCGAAATTGCTGACGTCGCTGGTCAGAAAGGGACCGGCGCGCGCCATGTCATCGGCCATGGCAAAGGCATCGGTACGGATCTCATCCTTGTGCTCGGTCAGATAGCCTTGCGCCACCTGCATGCTCTCATCGAGCGCTGTGCGGACACGTTCATTGAACCAGGCCTGAATGCCGAGCTGGAAGAAAACGGTCGCGAAGATGGCGACCACGATGGTGGGCGTCACGGCGACGACGCTGAAGAGTAGAACCAGCTGGGCCTGGATGTGTGACCCCGCCGAGCCGCGCCGGCGTTCGAGATAGACGCGCAACACGCGCACCGACACCGCGATCACCAGAAGCAGCAGCACGACGAAATTCGCTGGCACCAGGGACAGGATCGCCCGATGGCTGAGGCCGAGTGACGATCCACCCGACAGCACGACGAAAGAGCCCACCGCCAGCAAAAGCGCGACCGTCGCCAGAATCAGGGTGACGGTCTTGCCCAAGGCGACGCGCAGAACGAGCCGCAGGCGCGGCCAGCTTTTGTTGTCCGGCTCCTCGTCCCCGACGAGGGTCATGGGTGCGGGCGTGTTGCTGATCAGCATCGGCGGAGTTTAATCCGGCTCGGGCCGATTGGACACCGGGGCAAGTGCGACCCCGTCAGGCGACGCCGCGGACGACGGGCACTTCCAGATCACGAATCTTCTTGCGCAGCGTATTGCGGTTCAGCCCCAGCATGGCCGCAGCCTTGATCTGGTTGCCGCGCGTGGCCAGCAGCGTGAGCTGAATAAGCGGCCGCTCTACCTCCGCCAACACCCGATCATAGATGTCGTTGCCGACAAGGCCTTCCTCATGGGCGACCAGGAATTGGCGGATATGACGCTCCATGGCACGGGCCAAAGGCTCTGCCGTTTCTCCGCCGGCATCATCAAGGGTTGAGACCGTCTCGGTCAGTTCCCGGTCCAGGGCATCCGCGGTGATGGTTTCTTCGGCGTGGAGGGCGGCCAGACGGCGCATCAAGTTTTCGAGTTCGCGCACATTGCCCGGCCAGCGATAGGCGCGCAGGCGTTCCACCGCGCCCGTATCCAGCGCCTTGAAGGGCAGGCCATCGGCCCGCGCCTTGTCCAGAAAATGGCGGGCAAGCAAGGGAATGTCTTCCACCCGCTCACGCAGCGGCGGCAGACGGATGGGCACGACATTGAGGCGGTAGAACAGGTCCTCGCGGAACAGGCCCTGACGGATGGCCGCACGCAGATCGCGGTGGGTTGCGGCTATGATGCGCACATTGGCGCGCACCGGCTGGCGACCGCCGACAGCGGTGAATTCGCCTTCCTGCAGCACCCGGAGCAGGCGGGTCTGCGCCTCCTGCGGCATGTCGCCGATCTCATCCAGGAACAGCGTGCCGCCGGCCGCCTGTTCAAAGCGGCCCTGGTTACGGCTGGTGGCACCCGTGAAGGCGCCACGCTCATGGCCGAACAACTCGCTTTCGATCAATTCGCGCGGAATCGCGGCCATATTGATGGCCACAAACGGCCCACCGCGACGGCGTCCGTAATCATGCAACGCGCGGGCGACGAGTTCCTTGCCGGTGCCGGATTCGCCATTGATCATGACGGTGAGGTCTGTCGTCGTGAGGCGCGCGACGGTGCGATAGATTTCCTGCATCGCCGCGCTCCGGCCGATCAGCGGCAGCCGCTCATCCGCGTCACGCGGCTCAGGCGGGGGCTGGTCACCCGCGGCGGTGGGGGAGGCGAGCGCGCGGTCCACGACCGCGAGCAGCTCCCGCAGGTCAAAGGGCTTGGGCAGATATTCAAAGGCGCCGCGCTGGGTCGCCTTGACCGCCGTCATCAGGGTCGATTGAGCGCTCATCACGACGACCCGCAGATCAGGGCGGATGCGACGGATGCGCGGAATGAGGTCCAATCCGTTCTCATCCGGCATCATCACGTCGGTGATGACCAAATCGCCCTCGCCGTCCTCCACCCACCGCCACAGCGTCGCGGCATTGCCGGTGGTGCGCACCTGATAGCCCGAACGGCCCAGCGCCTGGGTCAGGACAGTCCGGATCGACCGGTCATCATCAGCAATCAGAACGGTCGGCGTCATTATTGAGCATCCTCCTCGGCGAGCATCGGCAGATGCAGCCGGAATTCCGTGCGTCCGGGGCGGCTTTCGACTTCGATCAGACCGCCATGGTCGGCGATGATCTTGGCAACCAGGGCAAGGCCGAGGCCCTGTCCCGACGGTTTCGAGCTGACGAAAGGCTCGAACAGATGCGGGCGAATATCCTCGGAAATTCCGGGCCCGTTATCCCGCACCACGACCAGCAGCGGCAATTCCACCCGATCCGTATCCGAGGTCGGCGTCGCCAGGCGAAGCCCATGCTGATAGCGGGTAACAAGGGTGATCTCGCCCTCGGACGTGCCGGCAGCGCGCAGCGAATCAGCCGCGTTCTTCACAAGATTGAGCAGCACCTGCACCAGCTGGTCGCGGTTGCCCCAGACCGAGGGCAAGGACGGGTCATAGCTTTCGCTGAAGCGCAGTCCCTCACCGAAGCCGCTGCGCGCCAAGCGCCGCACATGTTCCAGAACACGGTGGATATTCACCGCCTCCATCTCCACCGGCTTTTCGCCGAAGACTTCCATACGGTCGACCAGGGCGCGAATACGGTCTGCCTCGTCCCGGATCAGCACCGTCAGCTCCTGATCGGACTCGACGACACTGCTTTCCAGCAATTGCGCCGCACCGCGAATGCCGGAGAGCGGATTTTTAATCTCATGCGCCAGGATGGCAGCCATGCCCGTGATGCTGCGCGCCGCATTGCGGGCGGCGATCTGCCGGTCGAGCGAGCGGACGGTGGTGCCATCCTGCAGGATCAGGAGCACGCTGCCGGGGTCTTCCGCCAGCGTCGTGCCCTGTACGCTGATTCCGGTCTTATGCAGCCGCGGCCCGTCAAAGGAGAGGTCGTGATCGGCGATCGACGTGGCACCGGTGCGCAACTGGCCCACCATCAAAAACAGCGGACTATCTTCCGGCAGAACATCATCCAGTGACAGCTGTGCCAGCTGCGGAAAAGACAGGCCGAGGAACTGCTCGGCCGCTGGATTGGCATAGGTGAAGCGATTTTCTTCCGAGAGCACCACGACGGCCACCGGCATCGCGGCCAGAATGGTGACCGCGTCGGGCAATTGCGTCGTGGGCACGGGGCTACGCCGCACGACGGAGAGGACAGTGCGACGGACCGCCTTGGTGACGCCGCTCATCCTAGGCCGCCTCGGCGAGCATGACGGATTTGTCGGGCGCAGGCGGCTGCACGCCGCGCTCGATCAACGGGTCGAAGAAGGCGTCGATCAGTGCCATCACCGGTGCGCGCTCTGCCGCGCGCATCACCTGGGAGCGGAACTCCGCAGAACCCGGCAGGCCGCGCGAATACCAGGCGACATGCTTGCGCGCGAGCCGCAGGCCCGGGATTTCCCCGAAATGGCTGAGCATGAGGTCGTAATGGGTGAGCAGGATATGCTTGCGCGCGGCAAGATCGGGCTCGGGGATCTTTTCCCCGGTGCGCAGATATTCCGCGACATTATGCAGGAACCAGGGCCGGCCGTAGCAGCCGCGACCGATCATGACGCCGTCGGCGCCCGACTGACGCAGCGCCTCGGCCGCGTCTTCCTCGACCACAATATCGCCATTGGCGATGACGGGCAGCGTAACCGCGTCCTTCACCTGACGGATGAAGGCCCAATCGGCCTGGCCGGTATAAAACATCTGCCGGGTGCGGCCGTGGATGGTCAGCATGCGGATGCCGCTTTCCGCGGCAATCTTGGCAAGGCGCGGCGCGTTCAGGCTGGCATGGTCCCAGCCCATGCGCATCTTCAAGGTCACCGGCACATCGACCGCGGCGACCGTCGCTTCCAGGATGCGGGCGGCCCCGATCTCATCCCGCATCAAGGCGGACCCGGCCATCTGGCCGACCGCCACCTTTTTGACCGGACAGCCGAAATTGATGTCGATGATATCGGCGCCGTGGCCGACCGCGATGCGCGCAGCCTCGGCCATGGCCTGCGGATCGCAGCCCGCGAGCTGCACGGAATTCGGGGCATGAACGCCGGGACCGCCGCCCTCGACGACCTTGGCCATGCGCAGCGTCGTCTGATTTTCGCGCACCATTGCCCAGGAGGCGATCATCTCGGACACGACCAGACCGGCACCGAGATCCCGCGCCAGCCGGCGGAACGGGAGATCCGAGACGCCGGACATCGGGGCCAGGATCACAGGGGTTTCGATCACCGGATTGCCGCGACCGCCAAGGGCGATCGGAGACAGAGTCGGGATTGGAGAGGATTGATGTGGAATCGTTCGATTGCCCATAGATTGTGCAGATACAGCACGAGCGGGTTGACGCGCAATCGGTCAGAGACGAGTTTGCGCCCTCCGCGCTCACGCGACCATGATCCAAGGTGACCAATGACGACCACCCCTGGCCTTCCCTCGCTCGTAACCCGTGTCGGTACGGGGTTTGACGTGCATGTGCTGGAGACGGGACGGCCGCTGATCCTCTGCGGCGTGACCGTGCCGCATGACCAGGGTCTGGCCGGGCATTCCGATGCCGATGTCGGCATTCATGCGCTGTGCGACGCCATTTATGGCGCGCTTGCCGAGGGCGATATCGGGCGGCATTTCCCGCCCTCAGAAATGCAATGGAAGGACGCCGACAGCGCCCGCTTCTTGCGCCATGCCGCCGAACGCGTCGCGGCCCGCGGCGGTGTGCTGATCAATGCCGATGTCACGCTGATCTGCGAGCAGCCGAAAATCACGCCACATGCGCCCGCCATGCGCGCGCGCCTGGCCGAGCTGCTGGGCGTTCCCGTGTCCCGCATTTCGGTCAAGGCAACGACGACCGAAAAGCTTGGCTTCACCGGCCGGCGCGAAGGCATCGCGGCCCAGGCCGCGGTGTCCATTCTGGTGTCGTCGGACGAGGAAGGCTGAGCGCCCGATGGGTGCTGAGGCGATTCGCGATATCGATGGGCTGATCGCGGCCGGCTTCGCGACGGAGGGTGACCGCACCGCGCTGACCGAGGTCGGTGAGCGCTATGCGGTCATGATCTCCGCGCGTTTCGGCGCGCTGATCGCAAACGCCGATGACGTCATCGGACGGCAATTCGTGCCGCATGGCGACGAGCGGATGACGGCGCCGCATGAGGACCCGGACCCGATCGGAGATGACGCGCTGTCCCCTATCCCCGGCATCGTGCATCGCTATGAAGACCGCGTGCTGCTCAAGCCCTTGCTGATCTGCCCGGTCTATTGCCGCTTCTGTTTCCGCCGCGAGCATGTGGGACCCGATGGCGGCTTGCTGAGCGAAGTCCAGCTCGAAGCCGCTTACGGCTATATTGAGACCAGGCCCGCGCTGCGCGAGGTTATCCTGACCGGTGGCGACCCGCTGATGCTGTCGCCGCGCCGGCTGGCGGCCATCATGCAGCGGCTCTCTTCCATTCCGCATGTCGAGACGATCCGCATCCATTCCCGCCTGCCGCTGGCCACGCCCGAGCGGCTGACAGACGCGATGGCGGAGGCCTTGGACGTGGACCGCGCCGTCTGGCTGGTGGTCCATGCCAATCATGCCCGCGAATTCACGGCCGAGGGGCGCGCGGCGCTGCGGCGCGTGCAGAGCCGCGGCATTCCGGTGCTCGGCCAGTCCGTTCTGCTACGCGGGGTGAATGACACAGCCGAAGCGCTGGAAGCCCTGTTCCGCGCCATGATCGCGACCCGCGTGAAACCTTATTACCTGCATCAATTGGACCCCGCCCCCGGCACCGCGCGCTTCCATGTGCCGATCGCGGAAGGACAGGCGCTGCTCCGCGCGCTGCGCGGCCGCGTCACCGGCCTCGCCTGGCCGACCTATGTGCTGGATATTCCGGGCGGCCACGGCAAGGTGCCGATCGGCCCCGATTATCTTACCGGCGCAGAGGCGGTGCGCGATCCTGCGGGTATCACCCATAGGCTGGGCGCAGCCCCATAAGCTTGCCGGACGATGGCGGAGCGGTTACAAGCCCCGCCTCTAATCCCGACGATATTGAGAAGTCCGATGAAGCAGCAGGCGAACCTTATCCGCGCCGGCCAGGTGATCGAGCATGAAGGCCGTCGCTGGACGGTTCTGAAGCAGCAGATCATCACTCCTGGCAAAGGCGGCGCTTTTATTCAGGTCGAAATGCGCGACCTGAAGACCGGCAACAAGACGAACGAGCGCTGGCGCACCGCCGATACGGTCGAACGCCTGATGACCGACAACAAGGACTACCTCTACTCCTATACCGATGGGGACAATCTGGTTCTCATGGACAAGGAAACCTACGAACAGGCGCTGGTGCCGGCCGAGCTGCTGGGCGACAGCGTCGCCTTCCTGCAGGACAATATGCAGGTCGAGCTGGATCTGGTGGAAGGTGAGGCCGTCGGCATTCATCTGCCCGCCTCCGTCATCCTCGAAATCGTCGAAGCCGATCCGGTCGTGAAAGGCCAGACGGCCGCCAGCTCCTACAAGCCGGCGATCCTCTCCAATGGCGTGAAGACCATGGTTCCGCCCTTCATTGAAACCGGGGAACGCATCGTGGTGCGCACCGAAGACGGGTCCTATGTCGAGCGGGCAAAGTCCTGACGGTCAGATAATCCCATGGCCGCACGCCTCTCTGCCCATCTGACCATCATGGCCAATGCCGCCCAAAAGGCGGCCAAGCAGCTGCTGCGCGACTTCAACGAGGTCGAGCAGCTTCAGGTCAGCATCAAGGGTCCCTCCGATTTCGTCACCCAGGCCGATATCCGCGCCGAAGCGACCATCAAGCAGGAGCTGACCAAGGCCCGCCCCGGCTATGCCTTCCTCATGGAGGAATCCGGCAGTTCGGGCGGCGACAACTGGACCTGGCGCTGGGTGGTGGACCCGCTGGACGGGACCACCAACTTCCTGCACGGCATGCCGCATTGGGCGATTTCGATCGCGCTGGAGCGGCGCCTGCCCGACGGCACGATTGAGATCAATGCCGCGCTGATCTACGCGCCCTGCACGGACGAGATGTTCTGGGCGGAGAAGGGCGGTGGCGCCTATGTGAATGAGCGACGCCTGCGCGTGGCATCCCGCCGCGACTTCAGCCAAGCGGTGTTTGCGACCGGCATTCCCTTCGCGGTGACCAGCCCGCGCCAGCGCCTGTCCTTCGCGCGCACACTTAGCACTCTGATGCCGCAGGTGGCGGGCATTCGCCGCTTCGGCGCGGCTTCGCTCGACCTTGCCTGGGTCGCGGCCGGCCGCTTCGACGGCTATTGGGAAATCGGCGTGAAGCCCTGGGATATCGCCGCGGGCATTCTGATCGTGCGTGAGGCTGGCGGCTATGTGACGACACCTTCGGGCAGCGATCAGATTGGCGACGACCTCGTCGCCGCCAATCCCACGCTGCATCCGAAGCTGCTGGAAGTTGTGGCCGACGGCGTCTCTGCCGGCGGCGGCTGACTGAGCGTCCTTTCGCTTTCGCTCATCTTAAGGATCGGCCGCCTGTCACAGGGCGGCCGAACTGCTTTCTACCCGCACCGCACGCCGATGAAAGCCCGTGGCGAGCAGCGTCGCGATCAATCCCAGCGCCGCCGCGACCGACAGCCATAGGCCGGGCATGGCGCGGTCGCCGGTCGAATGAATGAGCTGCGTGCAGATGGCGGGCGTAAACCCGCCAAAGACTGCCGTCGCCAGGCTATAGGCGAGCGAAAAGCCTGAGGTGCGGACGGCTTCGGGCATGATTTCGGCCAGGAAGGGCACGGCAGCGCCGTTATAGAGGCCGAAAATGAAAGACAGCCACAGCTCGGCCAGCAGCAGATGGGTGAAGCTGATATTGTGGACTAGCCAGAGCATCAGCGGATAGGCAGAGACCAAAGCCAGAACCGTGATGGCGAGAAGAATCGGACGGCGGCCGATTCTGTCGGACAGCGCGCCGCCGATCGGCAGCCAGATGAAGTTGGACACCGCAACGCAGAGCGTCACCAGCATGGCCTGCAGGGCGCTGAGATGCAGCTCACGCCCGCCGAAGGTCGGCGTATAGGCGGTGATGAGGTAGAAGCTCACCGTTGTCATGGTGATGAGCATCATGCCGACCAGCACGATCTGCCAATGGCGAGCAAGGGAGGCCAGGATCGCCCGGATCTCGGGATGTTTGCGGCGGGCAAAGGCCTCGGTTTCAGCAAGCGAGCGGCGGAGGACGAATAGCAAAGGCACGATCAGGCAGCCGATCAGCAGTGGCACGCGCCACCCCCAGCTCGCCATCTGGGCATGGGTCAGCGAGAGGTTGAGGACGACGCCGATGATGGCCGCGACCGCCACCGCCACCTGCTGGCTGGCGGATTGCCAGGAACAGAAGAAGCCTTTCCGGCCCGGCGGCGCGATCTCGGCCAGATAGACCGAGACGCCGCCCAGTTCGACGCCGGCCGACAGCCCCTGGATGATTCGTCCCAGCACGACGATAATCGGCGCCGCGATCCCGATCGTCGCATAGCCAGGCGTCAGCGCGACAAGGGCGAGGCCGACCGCCATCATGGCCAGCGTCAGGATCAAGCCGCGGCGGCGGCCATAGTGATCGATATAGGCACCCAGGATGATGGCGCCCAAAGGCCGCATCAGGAAGCCGCCGCCGAAAATGCCGAGCGACAGCATGAGCGAGGCGAAGGGGTCTTTCTCAGGAAAGAAGGCGCGGCCGATATAGGCCGCGTAATAGGCGTAGATCATGAAATCGTACATTTCGAGGAAGTTGCCGCTGGTGACGCGGATGACCGCGCCAAGCCTGCTGGCCTGGCCGCTTGCCTGGTTGATTGTCGTCATCTGCAGTCCTCCCCTGAAAAGCCTGATGGCCGTCTTTTCGCCCTCATGACAAGGGTCTTGGCGGACTTTCGTCATCAACCTAAGACGAAATCGGGTGCCGCGCCACGCACCCCCCTCCCCGTCACGACGAAACTACCGTAGACCGCTGGGAACATGCGCCGCACACGCCCTTTCCTGCTCGCCTCCCTCGTTCTGGCCGCGCCCGTGGCGGCGGCAGGCACCGCGACCGCACAGGTGACGGTTGACCCCAATGCACTCAACCGGCTGGGGAGCCCCAGCCTGCCCGCGCCACCGCCGCCGAAAAATACGGCGCCTGCCCTCAGCGGGCATCGCTACAAGCATCGGCATCGGTCGGCTGTGAGTACGGGCCACGGCCCGCATTCCGCGCAGGCCGAGCAGAAGGCCGCCAGCACCGGGCCGGCACCGGGGAAGACCGCGCCCGGCGCCAAGCCCGCCGTGGTTTTGCCACCGGCGGCAGCCGACACCGAGAATCGATCGGGCCTCGGCGCCTCTTTTGCGACCGTCCCGGTGCTGCCGGGGGCCATCCCCGCCATGCCGGCACCACCGAAAATTACGGTCGATCAGCCGGCGAAGAAAAAAACGGAGAAGGCAAAGACCGAGGCGGCAGCGCCAGCCACGCCCGCAGCGCCCCTGCCGCCCTTGCCTGCCGCCGTTCCCCCACCGGCTCCTGCTGCTGCGCAGCCACCTGCCGTTCCAACAGAATTGTCGCCGGGCGCCCCCGCGCCGGCCGCCTCCCCGCCCATGCAGACGGCCAAACCGCAGGTCGCGCCTGCGCCTGGCACCCCGGTCCCGAGCAAGCCTCATGGCGCGGATGACAACGCCCTGCCGCCCGGCGCCGATCAGCTGACGCTGCCCTTTACCGGGCAGGATACCGATGCTGCAGGCGCCATTCCGGCGCTGATCCGGGATTTCGTGAGCCGCCACGGCACCACGGTTCTTTATGTGGTGCGCGCCTTCGCCGCCCAGCCGAAAGGCGATGACGACCCGTCCACCCCGCGGCGCATCGCCCTGACCCGCGCCCAAGGTGTGCAAGAGGCGCTGACCGCGGCCGGCGTCGATCCGATCCATATCCGACTGCTGGCGCTCGGGAATGCGGGCGGCACGCCGGCCGACCGGGTCGACCTCATCGCCATGCCGGCGTCACCCGGGCATACTGCCCCTTCTTCATCACCGTGAGCGGGTCTTAGTCTTCATGACGCGGCCGACCTCCTACCTCATTCGCATGCTGATCTTCCTGGCCGCCGTGCTTGCGGTGGCCATATTCCTGATTCCGAAGATCAAGATCTTCTTCGCCAGCAATCCGGCGCTGAACAGTTTCATCTTCTTCGTGATGCTGCTCGGCATCATCTGGAACCTGCAGCAGGTCCTGCGACTGGGGCCCGAGGTCGCCTGGGTCGCTGCCTATCAGCGTAGCCGGCAGAAACTGTCCGGCATCACGCCGCCGAAGCTGCTGGCACCGATGGCGCGCATGCTGGCGGCGCGCGCCGAGGCCGCAGGGCGCGAGGGCCGGGTCTCCATCTCCGCCCAGGCCGGGCGCAGCCTGCTGGACGGTATCGGCAGCCGGCTGGACGAAAGTCGTGAAATCTCCCGCTATGCTACGGCACTGATGATCTTCCTCGGCCTGCTCGGCACCTTCTGGGGATTGCTGCGCACCGTGAGCGCGGTGGCGGAGGTGATCCAAGGCATGAGCGTCGGCTCCGGGGACATCAATGCGGTCTTCGACCAGCTCAAATCCGGGCTTGCCGGACCGCTGGCCGGCATGTCCACGGCCTTCTCCTCCTCCATGTTCGGTCTGGCCGGCGCGCTGGTGCTGGGCTTTCTCGATCTGCAGGCGGGCCAGGCGCAGAACCGCTTCTATAACGAGCTGGAAGACTGGCTGGCGGGCTTTACGCGGCTCTCCTCCGGCGTGCTCGGCGGCGAAGGCGAAGGCGGCAATGTGCCAGCCTATGTGCAGGCGCTGCTGGAGCAGACGGCCGAGAATATGGAAGGGCTGCAAATGGTCCTCGCCCGTGGCGAGGAAGGGCGCGTGCAGTCCGCCCAGGTGCTCAACACCCTCGCCGACCGGCTGAATACCTTCACCGATACGATGCGCGCCAATCAGCAGCTGATGCTGCGCATTGCCGAAAGCCAGCAATCCCTCGCACCCGCGCTGCAAAGGCTGGCGGATACGCGCGAGGCGCGCCCGTCGGATGAAGTGGCCCATGCCCATCTGCGCAATATCGAACATGCGCTGCAGCGGCTGATCGCGGAATCCGAACAGGGCCGCGTGCAAACGACTTCGGAACTGCGCAACGAATTGCGCGTGCTGGCGCGGACCGTCGCCGCCCTCGGCGACGGGGGACGCTGAGCCATGCCCGGCTATCGCCGGCGGCGCCAGCAGAACGGGCTTGATGCCTGGCCGGGCTATGTCGATGCGCTCTCGACGCTCCTCATGGTCACGATCTTCGTGCTGCTGGTTTTCGTGCTGGCGCAGGGGCTGCTATCCGTCACGCTCACCAGCAAGGACCGCGCGCTGGAGCGGCTGAACCAGCAGATCGCCCAGCTGACCGACATGCTGTCGCTGGAAAAAGGCCGCGCGGCCGATTTGCAGAATAATGTCGCGAGCCTGGCCCATGACCTGGGCGACGTCACCAGCGCCCGCGACGCCCTGTCGAAGCAATTGGCCACCACTCAGGCGCAACTCGCCCAGGACACCGCCCTGGTTTCGACATTGACCGCCCAGCGCGACAAGCTCGCGGCTCAGTTGGCGGACAGCGCCGTACAATCCCAGTCCGCGACGTCGCGGCTGAACGACATGCAAAGCCAGCTGAGCCAGCAGACCTCGGCCACGGCCGATGCGCAGACGCAGCTCGCCGCCCTTCGCGCGACCATGACGAATACGCAGCAGAAGCTGCTGCATGACCAGACGGCGCTGGCCCAGGCGAGTGCCGCAGCGGCGGCTGCGCAAACCGCAAATGACGCCGCCAATCAGAAGATGGCGGCGCTGCAAAGCCAGCTCACCGACATGGAGACCCGCGCCAAGACCGCCGAGGCCAGTCTGGCCGCAGCCCAGTCGCAGCTAACCCAGGACGAGGCAAAGCTCGCGCAGCAGACGAATTTGGTCTCGGCCGGTGACAGCGCTTTGACCAAGCAGAAGCAGGAGACGGACGCCGCCACGGCGCAGATCGCACTGCTGAACCAGCAGATGGCCGCCCTGCGTAACCAGCTGGACGCCATCTCCGCCGCTCTCCAGCTCCAGGAAAGCCAGGGCCGCGACAAGGACGCCCAGATCGCCGATCTGGGCCGCAAGCTCAACCTTGCACTCGCCGCCAAGGTGCAGGAGCTGCAGCGCTATCGCAGCGACTTCTTCGGCCAGTTGCGGCAGGTGCTGCAGAACCAGCCCAATATCAAGATCGTCGGCGACCGCTTCGTCTTTCAGAGCGACGTGCTGTTTCCGTCGAACAGCGCCGATCTGACACCGGGCGGCCAAGGGCAGATAGACAAGATCGGCCAGGCCATCCGTGCGATCATGAAGGAAATTCCGCCCAACCTGTCCTGGATGCTGCGGGTGGATGGACATGCCGATAGCGTGCCAATCACCGGCGGCCCGTTCAAGGACAACTGGCAGCTCTCCTCGGCGCGGGCCATCGCGGTGGTGCAGCTGCTGATACTGGACGGCGTGCCGGCGAACCATTTGGCGGCGACCGCCTTCGGCGATACCCAGCCGATCGACCCGGGCAATACCCCGGCGGCACTTGCCAAGAACCGCCGCATCGAATTCCGCCTGACGGACCGCTGAGCGGTCAGGGTCAATGCTCGATCAACCTCAAGCACCCCGCGAATGGACCATCGGCCGCCAGCGCATCCTGCAGGCCGATTGCCTGAGCGCACTGGCCGATCTGCCGCCCGAGAGTGTGGATATCTGCATTACCTCGCCGCCCTATAACATCGGCATCGCCTATCGCAGCTATCAGGATAGCCTGCCGCGGGAGACCTATCTGGACTGGCTGACGGAGGTGGGCCTCGCCATCGCGCGGGTTCTGAAGCCCGAAGGGTCCTTCTTCCTCAATGTCGGCTCGACCGGCAACGATCCCTGGATCGCGAGTGATGTGGCCGCCTGCATGACGCGAGAGATGGTTTTGCAGAACCACATCATCTGGGTGAAGTCCTTGAGCGTGGGTGATGACACAATCGGTCATTTCAAGCCCATCACCAGCCCGCGCTTCCTGAATAACAATCACGAATCGATCTATCATTTCACGAAGTCAGGGTCGATCGCCATCGACCGGCTGGCGGTCGGCGTGCCGTTCAAGGACAAATCCAATATTGCGCGATGGGGCCATGCGCGCGACCGGCGCTGCGCCGGCAATGTGTGGTTTCTGCCCTATAAGACCGTGAAGTCACGCGCCCAGAAATTCGACCATCCGGCGGGCTTTCCGGTGGAGTTGCCCGCACGCTGCATCAAGCTGGCGGGGATCGACGATCCTCTGGTCCTTGACCCCTTTCTCGGCGCCGGCACGACGCTGGTCGCAGCCGAGCAGTTGGGCGTCCGCGGCATCGGCTTCGAGATCGACCCGGACTACGCGGCCCGCGCGGCGGCGCGGCTGGAGCAGGCGCTGAGCGGGGCCTGACATGGTCACCGGCTAAGACGGCGGCCCTAGCCGCGCTTCCGCGTCATTTGCATCCATGTTTCATCCGACCCGCCCGACTGAAAGCCGAACTGCGCGTAAAGCCCGTGCGCATCGGCGGTGACCAAGGTCCAGTGCGTCACGGTCGTCAGTTCAGGATGCGCCAGGATCGTTTTTATCAGCGCTTTGCCAAGCCCCTGGCCGCGCGCAGTGGGTGCGATGATGACATCGGATAAATGGGCGCGGAATGTGTAGTCGGTCAGCAGCCGAGCAAAGCCAATCTGCAAACCAGCCGGCGTATAGATACCAAAACACAGGCAATGAGCGATGCTGCGTTCCGTCAAGGCAGCCGGCCGGCCCAAAGCCCAATAGGCTTCGGCCAAGGCGCCATGGATGAAATTCATGTCCAGCCGCGCGCGATCATCGCTGATGACCAGGCCATTCGGGAGAGTGGTTTCGTGGACCATGTGAGACCGCCGGGACTGTGGTTAGAGGCAAGCCGGCATGATTGTCACGTCACCCTAGAGTTTGTCAGGCCGTCACGGAATCGCCCTTGAAGACCCGTCATCCCGGCCTTGAGCCGGGATCTTCTTCCCTTGGCGCCCAAGAAAGAAGATCCCCGCGACAAGCACGGGGATGACGGTGTTTCAATGAAAACCTGACAAACTCTACCTTACATAAACCCGAATCTGCTCGCCCGGTGCGCCGGCGATGACGGCGGCGCCCAGCGTCACGCGGGAGGGGGGCACGCCCGCGCCCTGCACCGCCCCGGCGACTTCCGCGGCTTGCGGCGTCAGCGCCTTGGCGGCAGTGATCTGCGTCAGTGGCGTGCCGGTCTGCGGCACGGTGGAGACGATATCGAAAGCGACATCGGCCTTGCGCGCTTCGGCATCCTGCACCGCCCCGGTCAGGGCCGAGAGATAATCGGCCGCGGAGGTTCCGGCCGGGATCGTCACCAGCGGCACGCGACCGAATTGCGCCTCGGTCAGATCCACCGTCGCGACCGACGGGCGTGGCGGCTTCGCCGCGAGAAGATTGCGGCCCGGCGGCGCGCAGGAGACCAGCACCAAGGCTGCCGCGCCGAGCGCCAAAAGAGTTTTCATGGAAACCGCCTTCACGCGACGCTCATACAGGTAAAATCAGCGAGGCCGGTCTGCCGGGCCGTGGCCAGCTGCTCCGCCCGCAAAATGGCACGCAGATCGGCCAGTGCGGCCGCGAAATCCTGGTTGATGACGACATAATCGAACTCGCCTGCATGTTCCATCTCACCTTGGGTGGAAGCCATGCGGCGGGCGATTTCGGCTTCGCTATCTTCGCCGCGCAGGCGCAAGCGCTGCTCCAGCTCTTCCAGCGACGGCGGCAGCAGGAAAACGCCGACAACATCGGGCCCGATGGCATCGCGCATCTGGTGGAAGCCCTGCCAGTCGATGGTGAAAACCATGTCCCGACCGGCGGAGAGCGCGGCCTCCACCGGCGCGCGGGGCGTGCCGTAGAGGGTTTCGCGGCCGAAGACATGCGCCCATTCGAGCAGCCCACCATTGTCGCGCAGCTGCTCGAATTCGTCCTTGCTGCGGAAATAATAGTGCTTGCCCTCGACCTCACCCGGCCGCGGGGCGCGGGTGGTGAGGCTGATGGAGAGGGCGAGCTGCGGCTCCTCGGCCAGCAGCGCCCGCGTCAGGCTGCTTTTGCCGGTGCCCGAGGGGGCGGCGATGACGAAGCAGAGGCCGCGGCGTCGGATCAGCGGCATCGCGGCAGTGGCTGCGGAAGGATGTGTCTCGCTCATTCGACGTTCTGAACCTGTTCGCGCAGCTGTTCGATGACGGCCTTGAGGGAGAGACCGATCGCGGTCAATGGCACCGAGGCCGACTTACTGCATAGCGTATTCGCTTCGCGATTGAACTCCTGCATCAGGAAATCGAGTTTCCGGCCGACCAGCAGCCCCTCGGCGAACAGGCTGCGCGCCGCATCGATATGGCTCGCCAACCGGTCCAGCTCCTCCCGCACGTCGGAACGGCTGGCCAGCAGCGCCACTTCCTGCGCGATCCGCTCCTCCGGCAGGCTCATCCCCTCAGCGAGGAGGGCCTGCACGCTCTCCAGCATGCGCGCGCGCTGCAGCCGGGGCTGATCCTCGGCTGCCGTTTCCGCGTCTCTGCGCAGCTGGGCGATGTCATCCAGGAAGCCGGTCAGCACGGCATGGAGCCGCGCCCCTTCCTCGCCGCGCGCACGCTCCAACTCTGTCAGCGCCTCATCGAAACCCGCGACGACCGCGGCTTTGAGGGCGGGGCTGGGTGACGGCAGGCCGCTGGTCTGTGCGCCACGCAGCACGCCGGGCAGTGCCAGCAGCAGCTCCGCCCGCGGCGGCGGGCTGCCGGGAATGCGGGCAGCGATCTCCTGCGCCAGTTTCAGCACACGTTCCAGCGCCTCCGGGTCGGGGGCGGCCGCGCCCTGCTCTTCAGCCTTCAGCGACAGATTGGCGTTGATGCTGCCGCGTCGCAGACGTTTGGTCAGTGCCGGCCGCAGCTGGGCCTCCACCGCTTCCCAGCCGGAGGGCATGCGAAAGCGCAGTTCCAAACCTTTGCTGTTGACGCTGCGGATGTCCCAGGCCCAGGCGACGCCGCCACTTTCCGCCGTCGCGGTACCCGCGGCCGCGCCGAATCCGGTCATCGAGGCGAGGATCTGCTTGTCATTCATGGGCGTGCTTCTATTGCGAAATCGTGCTTTGGCAAATCCAAGCTTTCGTCAAAGGTCATAGCATGGTGTTTCAGCGGGTTCTCATCACCGGTGCCTCTTCCGGCATCGGCCGCGCCTTGGCGCTGGCGCTGGCCGCCCCTGGCGTAACCCTCCATCTCGGCGGCCGTGACCACGCGCGGCTGGCGGCGACAGAAGCCGAATGCCGCGCCCGCGGCGCCCAGGCAGTCCCCCGTCTCGTCTCGATCACGGAGGCCGACGCGATGCGGGACTGGATCGAGAGCGCCCGTTCGCTTGATCTCGTCATCGCCAATGCCGGCATCTCGGGTGGCACCTCGGACGCGATGGAAAGCGAGGCCCAGACCAGGGCGATCTTTGCCACCAATGTCGACGGCATGCTCAATACCGTGCTGCCGGCGATGGCGGTGATGGCGTCTCAGCCTGTGGATGCCAGAGGCTTGCGCGGCCAGATTGCCGTCGTTGCCTCCATCGCGGCCTTCATGCCCGGCCCTGGCGCGCCGGCCTATTGCGCCTCCAAGGCAGCGGCCGATTCCTGGGTGGTCGGTGCCGCGCCCTCAGCGAGGTCTCAAGGTATCGTGCTCACCAGCCTCTGCCCTGGCTTCATCACCTCGCCCATGACGGCGACGAACGACTTTCCGATGCCGGGCATCATGAGCGCCGAGCGCGCCGCCGGGCTAATGATGCGGGGCATCCGCGCACGCCGGACGCGCGTGGTTTTTCCCTGGTGGATGGGTGCGGCGGCCCGGTTCGCAGACCTTCTGCCCATATCCTGGCGGGAAGCCGCCGCCCAGCGGATGCCGGCCAAAAAGGCGCTGTAAGGCGGGCGGCCTCTGCTAGGTTAGCTTGAGAGAAGGAGCGTTGTGATGGCAGACGCTGATTCGAAATCAGTCTTCGATATCCCCCTCGACGAGGCGGGAGAGGCCCGTCTCGACGCTGTGGCGGAAGCCGAGATCGAGGCTGGTCGCGCCATTCCCCATGAACGCGTGCGGGAGTGGCTTGCCTTGCGTGCGACGGGCAAGAAAGTTCCACCTCCTGCCGCCTGACGATGCGCGTGCAATGGTCGCCCTCCGCCCTGCGCGAGGTAGAGCAGATCCTTGACATCTTGATGTTTTCAACCCGCGAGCCGCGGCCGACGTCACTGTGGCCCTGATCGACATGGGAAACACGCTCGCGGACTTTCCCAATAGAGGCCGTCCCGTGGGCGCGCGGGGTGTGATGGAAATCGTCGCCGTATTTCCCTATGTCATCCGATACCGCATCGCCGGTGCCGTGGTGCGTATCCTGCGTGTTCGCCACGCCGCGCGCCGCCCCACGCGCCCTTAACCAGAGATTTCAAGAGGCTGGCGCTCCAACTGCTGCGCTATTTCAGAAGGCCGCACGAATGCGAGGGGCCGGGCTTTTCCACGGACGCCGCAAGCAAAACCCTCTATCTCTGAACCTCGGCCGCGGAAGGAAACAGAGAATGAACGCCCCGCCCATCGCCTATGTCTTTTCGGTTCTGCTGCTGGTCGCCGCGGGGTTGATCGTCAAAGCCACTGGTGCGGCAGCCTTCGGTGTGGCGATTGCGGTCATCCTCGTCCTCGGCGCCGTCACCATCCCATCCTGGCTGAAGATGACCGATCAGTGGAACCGGGCCATCATTCTGCGGCTGGGGCGCTACCGGGGCCTGGGCGGCCCTGGCCTGTTCACCCTCATCCCCTTTCTGGAAACCATCGCGACGGTTGTTGATCTGCGCATCCGCACGACGGAAATCAGGGCGGAGGAAGCACTGACGCGGGACACCGTCTCCATCGCCATGGACGCTATCGTCTTCTGGCGCGTGTTGGACCCGATGCAGGCTGCGACCGCTATCGAGCATTACCGCTTGGCGGTCGAGCGTGTGGCCCAGACCAGCCTGCGGGAGACGATCGGCAGCCACGACCTCACCCAGCTGCTGTCCGACCGCAAGACCGCCGATGAGGAGCTGCGCGAAACGATCAGCGTGAAGACGGCGGTCTGGGGCGTGGAAATCACCTCCGTCGAAATCAAGGACATCGCCATTCCAGCGTCACTGCAGGATGCGATGAGCCGGCAGGCCCAGGCCGAGCGCGAAAAGCAGGCGCGGGAGACGCTGGCTTCGGCCGAGATTGGCATCGCCCGCATGGTGCGCGAAGCCGCCCGCATCTACGCGGCCGACCCCGTCTCTTTGCAGCTTCGGCAGATGAACCTGGTCTACGAGATGAACAAGGACCGCGGCACGACCATCCTCATCCCGACCGATCTCGCCTCCGCCCTCGGCGGGTTGCGCACTGCAGTTGCCCGCACAGGCGGAAATGGTATGAACAATGCTGAGCCGGACCCAGACCCGGCCGCGCAAAAAGAGGATCGTTCATGACCGAAGCTGCTCGCTTTTTCACCCAGGCGGAGCCCATCCGCTTTGAAGGACCGGAGAGCCGCAACCCGCTCGCCTTCCGCTGGTATGACAAGAACCGCGTCGTGCTGGGCAAGACAATGGAAGAGCAGCTGCGCTTCGCCATCGCCTATTGGCATTCGCTGGCCTGGCCGGGCGGCGACCCCTTCGGCGGCGAAACCTTCCTGCGGCCCTGGATGCACGGGACGGACGAAATGGCGCTGGCCCGCCACAAGGCCGAAGTCGGCTTCGATCTGTTCCGTCTGCTCGATGTGCCCTTCTTCTGCTTCCATGACCGCGACGTGGCGCCGGAAGGCGCGACCTTGGCCGAGAGCAACCGCAATCTGGATGTGATCGCCGATCTGTTTGCCGAGAAAATCGCGTCGGAAAAGGTGAAGCTGCTCTGGGGCACGGCCAACCTCTTTTCCAACCGCCGCTTTATGGCGGGTGCGGCCACCAACCCTGACCCGGATGTCTTCATCTATGCCGCTGGCCAGGTGAAGCATGCGATGGACGTGACGCACCGCCTGGGCGGCGCCAATTACGTGCTGTGGGGCGGCCGCGAGGGCTATGAGACGCTGCTCAATACCGATCTGGCCCAGGAAACCGAGCAGCTCGGCCGTTTCGTCTCCATGGTGGTCGATTACAAGCACAAGATCGGCTTCAAGGGCGCGATCCTGGTGGAGCCGAAGCCGCAGGAGCCGACCAAGCACCAGTATGATTATGATGTCGCGACGGTCTATGGCTTCCTGAAGCGCTTCGGCCTGGAAAAGGAAGTTCAGGTCAATATCGAGGACAATCACGCAACGCTCGCCGGCCATACCTATGAGCATGAGATCGCGACCGCCGTCGCGCTTGGCATCATGGGCTCGCTCGACGTCAATCGCGGCGATCGCCAATCCGGCTGGGACACGGATCAGTTCCCGAATGACCCGACGGGCATGGCGCTCGGCTTTTATCACCTGCTGCGCGCCGGCGGCTTCACCACGGGTGGCTGCAATTTCGATGCGAAGATCCGCCGCCAGTCGCTGGAACCCGACGATCTATTGATCGGTCATGTCGGCGGCATGGATGTCTGCGCCCGCGCCCTGCTGATGGCGGCCGATATGATCGAAGACGGCGTGCTGCCGCAATTCGTAGCCGACCGCTACAGCGGCTGGAAGGCACCCGAGAACCAGGCGATCCTGAAGGGCGAGCGCAGCCTGGAAGACTTGGCAAGCCTCGTCGATCAGCGCGGCATCAATCCGAGCCCGCGCTCGGGTCGCCAGGAATATCTGGAAAACCTCGTCAACCGCTATCTGTGATCGAAGACGCCGGGGTGCGGAGAAGCCGCGCCCCGGCACCCGTCTTTCCACGTATGAGGCTGAGCGCCGAATGCGTTTGACCGCTTAAGGCGCGTCCACCATCACGATTTCGCAATCTTCCAAGGCTTCCAATGTCAGCCGCTCTTCGTCGGCGACCGCGATCCCGTCGCGCGCGGCGGCATGGATGCCATTGATCAGAACGGTACCGCTGGCCGGCACCAGATAGAGATGGCGGTGAGGCTCGGGCCAATATTCGACACGCTGACCGGATTTCAGAGAAATACCCAAGACCCGTGCGCCGCTGCGCAAGGGGGCAGCACCCTGGTCCTGCTCAAATCCGCTGGCGAGAACGACAAACTGCCCTGCCTGGTCGGTGGTCGGAAAGCGGCGGCCTGCCCATTTCGGCCGTCCGCCGCTCTGCTCAGGCTTGATCCAGATCTGAAACAGATGCGCGGGAACGCCATCGGCATTGTATTCGGAATGGCGAATGCCGCTGCCCGCGCTGAGAACCTGCACGGACCCCGCGTCCATCCGGGCACTATTGCCAAGGCTGTCGTCATGAATGATGGCGCCCTGGCGCACATAGGTTATGATGTCGATATTGGCGTGCGGATGAGCGGGAAACCCAGACCCTGGTGCGATCTCATTATCATTCCAGACGCTGAGCGCACCCCAGCTGTCCCGCTCTTCTTCCTCGTAATCGGCAAACGAAAAATGGTGGCGGGTCTTGAGCCAGCCGTGATGCCCGCCGCCCAAGGTCCTGTAAGGCCTCATGTCGATCATGGCGTTCTCCCTACAGGGAACAATGCCACCGAAGATCGCCCAACCTCAAAACAAAAAGGCCGGTCCTAGGACCGGCCTTTGCGAATTCACTGTCTCTTGAAAAGAGTTACGGAATTCTTCCGAAGTATTAACCGAGATAGGTCGGGCGCTGCTGCGGAGAAACCTGCTCGTTGCGAGCGAGATAGGCCGGGCGCTGCTGCGGCGAAACCTGCTCATTGCGAGCGAGGTAAGCGGGACGCTGCTGCGGATCGACGCTCTCATTGCGGGCAAGGTAGGCCGGGCGCTGCTGCGGATCGACGCTCTCGTTGCGGGCAAGGTAGGCCGGGCGCTGCTGCGGATCGACGCTCTCGTTGCGGGCGAGGTAGGCCGGGCGCTGCTGCGGCGAGACCTGCTCATTGCGAGCGAGGTAGGCCGGACGCTGCTGCGGATCGACGCTCTCGTTGCGGGCGAGATAGCCGGCCTGCTGGTTCGGCATGATAACCTGCGTATTGCCGTTGGTCGAAGGCTGCTTTGCGGAGATATCACTCGCCATCGCCGCGCCGGTCAGCCCCAGGGTCACCGCAGCAACCGCAGCCATCAGAATGCTTTTCATTTTACTCTCCAAAATTTTTGAACCATCGAGCCAATTACGGCCCCTGGGAGCGATGAGTTTCAGCCATCGCGATCTGTTGTTCTGGAGATACGACCGGGCACGGCCCAGCGGAACTGGCTCAGCCGGCATGGTATTCATACCAAAAATGTTTTAATGACCTAAAATATCGCCTCACCTATACGTGATATGATCATAACTCATGGCAGAATCTGCCCGCCGCGCATGGGCTGGGGCACGCCGGTCGTCATCGGCAGGCTAAGCGGCAAGCCGCGCTGGACACGCGCCGCGAGATAGGCGAAACATTGCGCCTCCAGAAAATCTCCATCCCAACCGACTGATTCGACTGGATTTACAGGGACATCCAGGACGGTCGACAAAGCCGCCATGATCGCAGCATTGCGCCGCCCACCGCCCGTCACCAGCCATTGGCGCGGCAGCTCCGGCAATCGGGTTGCGGCCACAGCGCGGGCAGTGAACGCCACCAAAGTAGCCGCGCCGTCCGCCGCTGACATGTGCTGGATGTCATCCAGCAATGCGTGGAAGGAGAGTCGGTCAAGAGATTTGGGCGGCTCCCTCTCGAAATAGGAATGGCTCAGCCATAGCCTGACCACTGTCTCATCCGCCGTCCCGCTTCGGCTGAGCCTGCCATCGGCATCGAAGGCCGCTCCGTTGTGGTGAAAGATCCAATCATCGAGCAGGGCGTTGCCCGGCCCGGTGTCGCAGGCGGCAATCGTCCCATCCGCGCCGAGGAAGGTCACATTGGCAACGCCGCCGATGTTGAGAATGGCGAGTGGCTTTGGCAGATGGACCGAGAGGCCCGCATGGAAGAGCGGCACCAGCGGCGCGCCCTCCCCGCCGGCTGCCACATCGGCCGAGCGGAAATCATAGGCGACGGGTGCGCCGAGGACGGAGCCGAGCCAGGCCGCGTCACCGATCTGCCAGGTGCGGCGCGCTTTCGGCTCATGCAGGATGGTCTGGCCATGAAAGCCGATCAGGTCATAGGCCGCATCCAAGGCCCGGACAGCCTCGGCATGGACCTCGGTCAGCCGGCGCGTCACCGCCAGAAGCTGCGGGTCATCGGCGGCGAGGCAGGGCGCCCGGTCCAAGATCTCGCGGATGGCGGCGCGCAAGGCAGGCTCATAAGGTAGCGTCAAGGCGGGTCCGAAGGCGCCCACCCGCTCCCCATCGGTCTCGATCAGCGCGGCATCCACGCCATCAAGCGAGGTTCCGCTCATCAGACCAATCACACGCAGCATTTCGCCCGCTCCTGTCTCGTGCTAGCCCACCAACCCGATCTTTCAAGTTACGCACGGATAGGCTCGATGACGAAAAGCGGATTCCTGACGGAAGCCAAGGCGCGCGGCTTCGTTTTTCAATGCACGGACGAAGCGGCGCTGGATGACGCGCTGCTGAGCCATTCCGTCGCGGGCTATATCGGCTTCGACCCGACCGGCAATAGTCTGCATGTCGGCCATATGGTGCAGATCATGCTGCTGCGCCTGCTGCAAAAGCATGGCCATAAGACGGTGGCGCTGCTGGGCGGCGGCACTGCCAAGATCGGCGACCCGTCCTTCCGCGAGGAAGCCCGCCAGCTGATGACGGATGCGACCATCGCCGAGAATATCGCCGGCATCCGCCGCAATATCGAGCCCTTCCTGACCTTCGGCGACGGTCCGGCCGATGCCGTCATGGCCAATAACGCCGATTGGCTGGACAAGCTCGGCTATATCGAATTGCTGCGCGAAGTGGGGCCGCATTTCAGCATCAGCCGCATGCTCGCCTTCGACAGCGTGAAATCCCGGCTGGACCGGGAACAGGGACTCACCTTCCTGGAATTCAACTATTCCATTCTCCAGAGTTACGATTTCCGCGAGCTGAACCGGCGCTATGGCGTCAATTTGCAGATGGGGGGATCTGACCAGTGGGGCAATATCGTCTCGGGCGTCGATCTGGTCCGCCGCACGGATGCGAAGACCGTCTATGGCCTGACCGCCCCGCTGATCACCACCGCCTCAGGCGCCAAGATGGGCAAGACCGCCAAGGGCGCCGTGTGGCTGACGGCCGAACGCACCTCGCCCTTCGACTACTGGCAGTTCTGGCGCAATACGGAGGATGCCGATGTCGGCCGCTTCCTGAAACTCTTCACCGATCTGCCGCTGGATGACATTGCCCGGCTTGAGGCGCTCGGCGGCGCCGAGATCAACGAGGCGAAGAAGATCCTGGCGACCGAGGCAACCGCACTTGCCCATGGCCGTGACGCCGCGCTGGCAGCGGCCGAGACGGCGCGCCGGGCTTTCGAGGAAGGGGCGGCCGTCGATACGCTGCCGACGGTGACGGTGCCGACGGCCGAGCTTGCGGCCGGCATCCCGGCCTTCGCGCTGCTGGTCCAGGCCGGCATGGCGGCCACCAATGGCGAGGCCCGCCGCCTGATCCGCGGCGGCGGCGCGCGCCTGAACGACGTGCCTTTCACGGAAGAAGCGCAGATCGTCTCAGTGACGGACTTGCGCGACGGCGCGCTGAAACTGTCGGCCGGCAAAAAACAGCACAAACTTATCCGCGCAGAGGGCTGACCATGACTCAGGACGAAATCACCGACTGGGCCTTGAAGAACGGCTGGCAGATGATTGCCGGCCATCTCAGCCTGACCAAGCCGCGCGCCCATAAGGAAGCGATCGTGCGCATCGTGCTGAAGGCGACGGTCGCCAATCTGGAAGTGAAAAAGCCGGCCGGCAATAAATGGGAGAAGATTGCAGGCGCAGCCTATGCCGCGATCGAGCCCGACGAGGAAGACGGCCCGCCGCGCGGCCTGGGCTTCGAGACCATCCCGAGCTTTTCCATGCTGATGCAGGCCAATAAGGATTCTCAGACTTTCGCGAAGCTGAAGTAGCGCCGCAGATTCACGGCACGAAGCCGGATCAAAGTGATCTGGCCGAGACTCGAACAAAACAGGAACATGCTGTAGCCTGCCTCCATGTCCTATGTGGAGCTGCAGGTCACCTCGAACTATTCCTTCCTGCGCGGCGCAAGCCATGTGGAGGAGCTGGTCGCGACCGCCCACGCCCAGGATTACGCGGCGATCGCGCTGACAGACCGCAATAGCGTCGCTGGCATGGTGCGCGCCTATCAGGCCGCATCCGAGGCTGAACTTCGGCTCATTCCCGGCTGCCGGCTTGATTTCACCGACGCGCCCTCGCTGCTTGTCTATCCCAAGGACCGCGCCGGCTGGTCCCATCTCTGCCGCCTGCTGACGATCGGCAAAGCGCGTGGCTTCAAAGCCACCGAGCGCGCCGGCAGCTGCCATCTGCATCAGGCCGATCTGGAGGCTTGGGGGCCAGGCCTGATCGCAATTTCCCTGGCCGATGCCGACAAGCCGGATCTCGCCCAGCATCTGTCCTGGCTGCGCGGCTGTTTTGGCCGGGACGCCTATCTCAGCCTGTCGCCGCGCCGCCTGCCCAGTGAGGCCCTGCGCCTGCACCGCCTGGCGGCCACTGGGCGTGCCGCGGGCGTGCCACTCATCGCGACGGGCGACGTGCTCTATCACACGCCCGAACGCCGGGTGTTGCAGGATGTGGTGACGGCGATCCGTGAGCATCGCCAGATCGACAATGTGGGCTTCCTGCGCGAACGCTTCGCCGACCGCCATTTGCGGTCGCCGGAGGAGATGGCAAGATTGCTGCGCGCCTACCCGGAAGCGATCCGCAACACCGAGGCGCTGGCGGCAACGGCCCAATTCGACCTCACCGCCATCCGCTATCAATATCCGACCGAGACGACCGTCGTGGGCGAAAGCGCGCAGGACACGCTGACACGGCTGGTCTGGACCGAAGGCGTGGCCCGGCGCTACCCGGAAGGTCTCTCAGCCCAGATTGCCGCGCAGCTGGAGCACGAACTGGCCCTGATCGGTAGCTTTGACTACGCACCTTACTTTCTCACGGTGCATACGATCATCCGCTTTGCCCGCAGCCGCGGCATCCTGTGCCAGGGACGTGGCTCGGCCGCCAATTCCGCCGTCTGCTACGTGCTTGGCATTACCGAAATCGACCCCATCGCCAGCAATCTTCTCTTCGAGCGCTTTCTCTCCGCCGAGCGGCGGGAGCCGCCCGATATCGACGTCGATTTCGAGCATGAGGCGCGCGAGGACGTCATTCAATGGATCTACGACCATTACGGGCGGGATCGCGCGGCGCTGTGCGCCACCATCATGCGCTACCGCACGCGCGGGGCCGTGCGCGATGTCGGCAAAGTGCTCGGGCTGACCGAGGATGTCACGGCCGCGCTCTCCGGTCAGGTCTGGGGCTGGTCGGACGACGGCATTTCAGAGGAGGACGCGAGCCAGATCAACCTCAACCTGGCTGATGACCGCATCCGCCTGACGCTGGAGCTTTCCCGCGACCTGATTGGCTTTCCTCGCCAGATGGGCACGCATCCTGGCGGCTTCGTGCTGACAGAGGACAGGCTGGATGACCTGGTGCCGATTGCGCCAGCCGCCATGCAGGATCGCCAGATCATCGAATGGGACAAGGAAGATATCGACGTCCTGCGCTTCATGAAGGTGGATGTGCTGGGTCTGGGGATGCTGGGCTGCATGCGCCGCGCCTTCAATCTTCTGGCCGAGCATAAGGGCGAAACGCGGACACTTGCTACCATCCCGCAGGAAGATCCCGCCACCTACAGGATGATTGCGAAGGCCGATACGCTCGGCACCTTTCAGATTGAAAGCCGGGCGCAGATGTCCATGCTGCCGCGCATGAAGCCCCGCACCTTCTACGATCTCGTCATTCAGGTGGCGATCGTGCGCCCGGGCCCCATCCAGGGCGACATGGTGCATCCCTATCTGCAGCGGCGGAAGCAGCAGCAGGAACATCCCGAGCGGGCGTTTCCCTATCCTTCCCCGGAGCTGGAACGCGTGCTTGGCAAGACGCTGGGCGTGCCGCTGTTCCAGGAACAGGCGATGCAGGTCGCAATTCATTGCGCGGGCTTCACGCCGACGGAGGCCGACCAGCTCCGCCGGTCCATGGCCACCTTCAAAATGACAGGCGGGGTCTCCAAATTCCGTGACAAGCTGATCCAGGGCATGCGCGATCGCAGCTACCCGGAAGACTTCGCCGCAAACACGATCCGCCAGATCGAAGGCTTCGGCTCCTACGGCTTTCCTGAAAGCCACGCGGCGAGCTTTGCGCTAATCGCCTATGCCAGCGCCTGGATGAAGTGTCATCACCCGGATGTCTTTGCCGCGGCGCTGCTCAACAGCCAGCCGATGGGTTTCTATGCCCCGGCGCAGATCGTCGAAGATGCGCGGGGGCATGGGGTGGAGATCCGGCCCGTCTCAGTCCTGCAGTCGCGCTGGGACTGCACGCTGGAGATGACGGCGGGACCGCGCCACGCGCTGCGCCTCGGGCTGCGCATGGCCAAGGGTCTGGGTAATGCCGATGCGGCACAGCTTCTGCTGATGCGGGACGCGGCGCCTTTCACCTCGGCCGAGGATCTGGCCGACCGCACCGGCCTCAGCCGGGCTGCGCTGGAACATCTGGCCGCGGCCGACGCCTTCCAGGATCTCGGCCTGGACCGCAGGCGGGCGCTGTGGGTCATCCGCGGGCTGGCCGACAGCGCCCTGCCGCTGTTTGCGGCGCGGGCGGCCGGCACAGAGGAGCCGGGTGTCGCGCTGACCGCGATGACCGCCCCGCGTGACGTGGTCGAAGACTATCGCAGTACGGGTCTGTCGCTGCGGGCGCATCCGGTGTCCTTTCTGCGCGACGTGCTGAACCGCCAAGGCATGCGCCGCTGCGCCGATCTGGCGCATCTGCGCGACGGCAGGCGGGTGACGCTCGCCGGCCTCATCCTGGTGCGGCAGCGTCCGGGCTCCGCGAAGGGAGTCATTTTTGTGACGATCGAGGATGAGACGGGCTTCGCGAATGTCGTCGTCTGGCCCAATATTTTCGAGGCCAATCGCCCTGTCATCCTCGGCGGCCGGATGCTGGCCGTGCATGGCCGCGTGCAAAAGGAAGGCGAGGTTATTCACCTGATCGCCGAGCGGGTCGAAAACCTGTCCCCGCTGCTCGACAGCCTGTCTGATCCGCACATCGGATTCCCGCGGCACACGGGCCGCGGGGATGAGGCCAAGCATGGCGGCGCACCGGACCCGCGGGAGGGTGCAGGCCGCCCGCCGCGCGGCCTGCGCGTGCCGACCCGGGACTTTCGCTAGGAAACCGGAGTCACGCTTTGCGGCCGAAAGTCCCGGAGGCGAGCCAACCCCAGCGCCCCAGACGCGGCGTCAGATAGCGATCGACCCCGAACTGCAATCCCGCACGCGACAGAAACAGAGCGACAAACACGAAAGTATAGATGATGGCGGTTCCGATATCCGTCGAACCGGCCTTGTAGGGACCGCCAAAGCCTTCGGCCGTCGACCATATGACAAGGGTCAGCAGAATGCCGCCCAGCGAGGCGATATTGACGAAAACACCGAAAATCAGGGCGATGGCCAGAGCCGATTCACCCAAGGCGACGATCACGCCGAAGACATGCGGATTGACGTTGATGACATTCACCCAAAGGCCGATCCAGGCCTTGACCAGAGGTGGCTGCCCGTCGAGCGCGCCGGTCAGATAGCTGACGAAGCCGGTTTGGAAGGAGGGACTCCATTTGAACTGCGCATCGATCGCCCAGACCAAGCCGAACAGGATGCGCAGAAGCCCGAAAACATCCTGTCGCCATGGTTCGTCTCTGCGCTGGTCCGCCGGGGTCGGATTCAGACCAACCTCACTAGACATGGACATGGCGAACTCCCCTGCTCCGCATGGAAGCAGAATAATGTTGTTAAGTTTGTGATTTCATTGCCAAGTCAAATAAGACCCGAGCCATCTCCTGGCCAGGATAGGACTGATATCAGTACCATCGCATGATCGATATGATATAGATCAAACTGTGACGTGCTCTCCGTGTCTGCCGGCGGCCATGTCAGGGCGGCCAGACCGAAACGCCGTCGGGTGTGGCTGACGTGCATTTTCTGCCGTACGCCCGACATGATCGGCCGCCATAAAGCCTGGACCGATCCCTCGCCGCCGCAGGAGCTGCCGTGTCCGCCCGTCTCGCCTCCATCGTGCCTGTACTGCTCGGTGTCCTGATCGCGGAAGTGGCGCTCGGGATGATGACGACGCTCATTCCGCTCGACCTTGCGGCGAATGGGCTTGGGGCCAATGCCATCGGCCTGGTCGGTTCCGGCTATTTCGTAGGCTTCCTGCTTGGCACGCTGACCTGTGCGAGGCTGGTGCGGGCGGTCGGCCATATCCGCGCCTTCGCGGTCTTCCTGGCGCTCTCGGCGGATTGCGCGCTGCTGATGACGCTGACGCATAACCCGCTGGTCTGGACCGCGCTTCGTCTCATCATGGGATGGCAGCTCTCCGGCATGTTTCTGGTCGCCGAAAGCTGGCTGAACGACAAGACCGACAATGCCAGCCGCGGCCGCACCTTCGGCGCCTACCTTCTCGTCTCCTGGGGCGGGGCGGCGCTCGGGCCGATGGCCTATTCCCTGCTCAAGACGGCCGACCGTTCTCTGGTCATGGTCGGCCTTGCCTTTGCGACCGCCCTGCTGCCGATGGCCCTGACGCCGGTCTCCAACCCACCACTGGGTGAACGCCGGCGCATCGGCCTGGTGCGGCTGTTCAATATCTCCCCCATGGGCACGACCTGCGTTCTCGCCTCGGGGTTCGTGAACGGCGCCTTCTACACGCTGGTACCGGTCTATCTGGAACGGCACGGCTTCACCGCCCATCAGATCCCGACCTTTCTCTCAACCGCCCTGGTCGCCGCCCTGCTGGTGCAATATCCGGTCGGCATGGCCGCCGACCGCTACGGGCGGCGACCGATCACCGTCGCGGCCCTTGGCCTCGCCGTTATCATCTGCCTGCTGTTTGCCTTGCTCGGCGGCTCTGCCTTCTGGGTCCTGATCGGGCTCGGCGCGGTTCTGTCTGGGGTGACGGCCCCGCTTTACGGCCTGGGTGCCGGGCAGACGAACGACCGCGTTGCGCGGTCTGACTATGTCGCGGCCAGCGGCGGGCTGCTCTTTGCCTGGGCCGTGGGAGCGAGCGCGGGGCCGCTGCTGGCCGGCGTGGTGATGACCCATGCCGGCGCCAACGCGCTGTTTTTCTTTCTCGCCTTTTTCCTACTCGCGCTGTCCGGCTTTACCCTGTTCCGCATGCGCAGCCGCGCGGGCGTGCCGACCGAAAGCGCCTTCATCCCTGCGCGCGCTGCGCCGACGCAGGTCGCAAGCCTGGACGAACCGCCGCCGGTCAGCAGCGCGGCTTCAGGTCAGGACGCGGGAATGGCGGCACCGGGCGACGCTGCCACGGGCCGCGGCAGCAGCACGTAAAGCGCGCCGCTCGCGTTCATCGCCCCGGCACCGACGGAGGCCTTGGCACCTGAGCCGAAGAACAGATCGGCGCGCAGCGGTCCGGTGATGGCAGAGCCCAGATCCTGCGCGACGGTCATCCGTTCCAGCGGCGCATGGGTGACGGGATCGGTCGTCACCATCCAGACCGGAGCACCCAGCGGCAGGAAGTGTTTATCAACCGCAATGGACCGGCCCGGCGTCAGGCTGACGCCCAGCGCACCCGGCGGACCAGCCGCGTCCGGCAATTGCGGCGCCGTGCGGAAGAAGACGTAGGACGGGTTGCTGTCCATGATGGCGCGGGCGCGTTCGGGATGCGCCTCCAGCCAGGCGCGGATGCTCTGCTCGGTCACGTCATTCGCGGCCAGCAGTTTCTGCTCCACCATGATGCGGCCGATCGGCACATAGGGACGGCCGTTCTTGCCGGCATAGGTCACGCGCATGACGCTGCCGTCCGGCAGATCGACCCGCCCGGAGCCTTCGATCTGCAGGAAAAATGCGTCGACGGGGTCAGCCACCCAGGCGACCGCCAGACTATCGGGGTTAAGCGCGCCATTCTCGATCTGAAAACGATCGTAATAGGGGACAACGTGGTTGCCATCGAGACGGCCGATCGCGGTCTTGCCAGCTTTTTCAGGCTCGAAAGCACCCAGATCGATCGTCACGAGATCGGGCGGCAGACCCAGAAGCGGCGTCTGATTGGCGCCATCGCGCGTCGCCGAACCCTGCACTTCGGGCTCGTAATAGCCGGTGATCTTGGCGGTCGAGCTGCCGCCTTGCGTCACCAGATAGGGCTGGAAATAGGTCTGGAAGAAGCTGCGGGCGGCCCCGTCATCGGCAATCGGTACGCTTTTGGCAGCGGAACAAACCCCACCCCACAGACCGGCCTTACCGCCGAGGGAGGCGGCAATTCCCGCGCCACCCAGCGCCTGATCGGGTGGAAAATACTGGATGCGCTGGCAGCTGGCGACGAAGGCCGCCAGCGCCTGGGCCGGCCGGGAAGCAGACCATCCGGGCAATTGGCCGATCGCGACGGGCTGGAGCGTCGCTGGTCCGCCTGGCGCGCCGTTTGGCACGGCACAGGCCGAGAGCCCTGCCAACGACACACCGGCGAGCGTTGCCCGCCACGTCTTCATCCGCCGCACGGGAAACCTCAAGCGCTACGGGCGGCGGCCAAGCGCCAAGTCTGGTCACGCACCGCCAGATCGCGCTCGAAGGTCCATACGTCGGTAATCTCGGTCAGGGCGTCAGCGCCGGCGACCGGCTGACCGTCCTTGTTCGTCGTCAGGTTCACCTGATCGGAGACGAAGCGCAGCGTGATATCGGCGACCGTGCCCGTCAGTTCGACCGCGACGATCGCGGCTGTGGTGATGTCCTTGATCTCGGTGCGCTGGGTGTCCCCGGCAGTCTCCCGCGATGCGATTGCCGTCTCAAAGGCCCGATAGGTCTCGTCCGTCAGCAGGGAGCGGAGCGTCACGCGGTCACCGGCGGCGAAGGCCGCGACGATGGTGCGGAAGGTGTTCTCCGCCGCTTCCAGGAAACGGGCAGCATCAAAACCGGTATCGACTGTGCGCAGGCGGCGCAGCTGCTCGCCGAGCGGCGAGGCAAGGTCAGGCAAAGGACGCACCGGACGGGGCGCCACAGGCTCGGCCCGCCCGTCGATCACCGGGCCTTTGGCATCCCGTGGCTGGGCGGTGCCGCGCGGCCCGACCGGGGAAGCAGGGCGAGCCCGCCCCTCAAACCCGGTGCGACGGCCAAGAATGCTGCGCAACCGCAAGACCAAAAAGGCTGCGATCAAGCCGAACAGAACCAGATCGACAGGAAACCCGCCGGAAAAATTCATAAAACCCCAACCTTGGGATGTGGCCGAACGGCTTCACCCATGCCAATGCAGGAAGACATAGGCCGCCGCCCGTTGCATCGCAACAGACCGCGCAGAAGCAGAGCCCCGGTCTCCCCGCCGACCCGGATGGTCTGGGCCACAGAGACGTCTATAAGGTTAGCATGATTCTGATCCGCCATGGCCAAAGTGAATTCAACGTCCGGTTTGCCGGGACCGGCATCGACCCTGGAATCGAGGATGCGCCGCTGACAGCGCTCGGCCTGGAACAGGCGGAGGCCGCCGCCCGCACGCTGGCCGATGCCCGCATTACCCGGATCATCGCCTCACCCTATACCCGCACGCTGCAGACCGCCGCGCCCTTTGCCCGCCGCTTCGGCCTGCCCGTGACGATCTCGCCCTTGGTGCGGGAGCGCTATGCCTATTCCTGCGATATCGGCCGGCCGGTCTCGCATTTGCGCAGCGCCTGGCCAGAGCATGACTTCGCCCACCTGCCCGATGTCTGGTGGCCGGCCGAGACCGAAAGCGAGCGCGCCACCCTGGCGCGGGCCGGACAATTTCATGTCGAAATGGCGGCCCAGCCCGATCATGATGAAACCCTCGTCGTCAGCCATTGGGGTTTTATTCTCGCCATGACGGGACGGAGCGTAACCAATTGCGAATGGGTGGTGGTCGAGCCGGACGCCGATTTCACAGACAATCTCTGACCCATTCCGATACCGTATTCAGCCGCTGCCCTGGCGCAAGACGCACCTCGATGCTAGGGCAGCGCAGATAGACCAAGAGAGAAGATCATGTCTCAGCAAGCCCCCGAAGCCGCCGCCAACCAAGCCGTTGCCGCCCCTCTGGTGGTCAATGCGCAATATGTGAAGGACCTGTCCTTCGAGGTTCCCGGCGCGCCGCATATTTATTCGATCCTGCGCTCCGCCCCGCAGGTCGCCGTCAATCTCGACGTGCAGGTGAAGCGCCTGGCGGAAGACCAGCTCGTCTTTGAAGTGACGCTCGTCGCCCGCGTCGAAGCGACCAAGCCCGCGGAACTGGCGTCTACCAACGGCAGCGATTCTTCGCCCGTCGTCTTCCTGGCGGAACTCTCCTATGCGGGCATCTTCACGCTGAACGGCATTCCCGACAATCAGGTCGAGCCGGTGCTGATGGTGGAAGGCCCCCGCCTGCTATTCCCCTTCGCGCGCAATATCCTGGCCGATGTGACCCGCGATGGCGGCTTCCCGCCGGTGCTGCTCGGCCCGATCGACTTCCTGGCGCTTTGGCATCACCGTCGCGCCCAGGCCGCGGCCACGGTCGGCCAGACCGGTAACGCCTGAGGCCGGATCGGCACCGATGCCGATCCTTTCAGGGCAGGCGCGGCTGGCCGGGGTCATCGGCTGGCCCGTCGCGCATTCCCGCTCGCCCAGGCTGCATGGCTTCTGGCTCGAACGGCACGGCATCGACGGCGCCTATCTGCCCTTGGCCGTGCAGCCCGCCGATTTTCAAACAGCCGTGCGCGGCTTGGTGGCGGCGGGCTTCGCCGGCGCCAATGTCACGATTCCCCATAAGGAAGCGGCCTTTGCGGTCTGCGACCGGGTCGATCCTTTCGCCCATGCCGCCGGGGCGGTGAATACCCTTGTCTTCGAGAACGGCCGCATCACTGGCCGCAATACCGACGGCATCGGTTTCCTGGAAAATCTGCGCCAGCATGGCATCGACCCGGCGGCGGGCCCGGCTTTGCTGCTGGGCGCCGGTGGCGCCGCCCGCGCCATTGCGGCGGCGCTGCGCGGCCTTGACGTTTCGGTGACGCTCACCAACCGCACCGGGGCGCGGGCTGAGGCCTTGGCCGCGGCCGTGCCCGGCTGCCGCACCATCCCGTGGGAGACGCGGGATGACGCACTCGCCGACCAGGCGCTCATCGTCAATACGACCTCACTCGGCATGACCGGCCATGGCGCACTCGCGCTCGATTTGCGCCGTGCCACGCCCGGGGCTGCGGTTTCGGACATCGTCTATGTGCCGCTGGAAACACCCCTCATTGCCGCTGCGCGCGCATGCGGCTTGAAGACGGCCCCCGGCCTCGGCATGCTGTTGCATCAGGCCGTTCCGGGCTTTGCAGCCTGGTTCGGACTGACACCGGTTGTCGACGACGCGCTATATGATTTCGTCGCGGCCGACCTGCTGCCGCGCCGCTCATCAGACCAAATCTGACGAAAACAGGGACAATCGCAGGTCTTGAAGGTCATCGGGCTTACGGGTGGCATCGGCATGGGCAAATCGACGGCTGCCCGGCAGTTCCGTCGCGCCCATGTCCCGCTCTTCGATGCCGATGCCGAAGTTCACCGCCTGCAGGCCCGTGGCGGTGCGGCGGTGGCCGCGATTGAGGCAGCCTTCCCGGGAAGCGTCCGCGAGGGTGCGGTCGATCGCCGTCTGCTGCGCGCGACGCTGATGGCCGATCCGTCCGGCTGGCGCGTGCTGGAACGTATCATCCATCCCCGTGTTCGCGCCGCCCGCCGTGCCTTTCTGGCCCGCTGCCGCCGCCAGGGCGCGCGCATCGCGGTGCTGGATATTCCGCTGCTGCTGGAGAACGCCCCTAACCCGGATGTCGATGTCGTTCTGGTGGTATCGACCTCCACCGCCAATCAAAAAAACCGCCTGCGGCAGCGCGGCCGGATGACGGAGGCGGAAATCGCAGCCATCATCGCGCGCCAGATGCCCGATTCGGAAAAGCGCCGGCGGGCCGATGTCGTCATCCGCACCGGCCTCTCGCGCCGCCATGCCCAGGCGCGGATTATAAGGCTGATTCAGGAGCTTCGGACGTGACCCGCTCAGTTCTCTTCGATACCGAAACCACCGGCCTTGATCCGAAGACGGGCGACCGGGTGATTGAGGTCGCGGCGCTCGAACTCGTCAATGATCTGCCGACGGGGGCGTTTTTCCACCGCCTCATCCACCCTCAACGGGATATCCCGGAGGAAGCGATACGCGTCCATGGCATCACACTCGACCACCTCAAGGACAAGCCCTTGTTCGCGGCGATTGCTGCCGACATGATGGATTTCATGGGCGGGGACGAAATGCTGGTGGCGCATAACGCCCCTTTCGACTTCGGCTTCCTCAACTGGGAATTGAAGCTGTGCGGCCTGCCGCCTTTGGGCGGCCATCGGATGGTCGACACTTTGGCGATGGCAAAGCTGCGCTTTCCAGGCATGCCGAACAGCCTTGATGCACTCTGCCGGCGGTTCGGCATCGATCTGTCGGAACGCACCTCGCATAATGCGCTTCTGGACTGCCGGCTGCTGGCCGAGGTGTATATCGAGCTGACCGGGGGTCGGCAGCGCGGCCTGTCGCTTGCGGTGGAAGCGGGTGGGCAGACGATCGCTCATTATGAAGCCAAGGCCGAACGCGTCTCCCGCCCCATTCTGGTGAGCGTGGCGGAGGCGCAACGCCACGCCACCTTCCTTCAGAAGCTGAAAAATCCGATCTGGCTGAAGGACGCGGGCGCAGAGATGCACGCGTAGGGTGGGCTTAAGCCCACCCTACTACTGGCTGAAGGATGCACGGCCGCTTAGTCGCGATCAGAAATCGCTGCAGCGGCCGTTCTTTTCCCAGTCGCCGAAGCGGGTCGGCTCGGGCCCAGCGGGACCGCCAATTTCCTTCGGCATGGCCGCCTTCGGGTCCACGGGTGGCGTATCCTGCGGCGATGGAGGGGTGTCCTGCGGCGCGGGTCTTGGGTCTGATTGGGTCATGGATCTAAAATAATCACCGCGACCGCCGCAACAAGTCGTCCCGCGCCTCGGACCGCACTGATTTTTGCCGCAGGCGCCGGCCTGTTTGAAGGCGGCAGCAGCTCGTCTAGACTGCCAGCGCCTTACAGGAGACGGATCAGGTCATGCTTTTTGCGATCAGCAATCTCGACAAGCCCGATAGTTTCGCCCTGCGTGCCGCGACGCGAAACACGCATCTGGCCTATCTGGACGGCTTCCTGTCCCAGCTTGTCATTGCGGGACCACTCTTGGATGCGGACGGCAAGGCGATCGGCAGCCTGGTCATCATCGAGGCTGAGAGCCAGGCAGCAGCCGAGGCGATTGCCGCCGGGGACCCTTATGCCAAGGTTGGCCTGTTCCAGAGCGTGACCGTAACCCCCTACCGGACGGTCTACAAAGACGCCGTGCGGGTTGGATAGGACAGGCGCGATGACTGCCTATTGGCTGATCAAAAGCGAGCCAGATGCCTTCAGCTGGGATCAGCAGGTGGCGAACCGAATCGAGCCCTGGACCGGGGTGCGCAGCCATCAGGCCCGCAATAACCTCAAAGCGATGAAGCTGGGCGACAAAGCCTTCTTCTATCACTCCAATATCGGCCGCGAAATTGTTGGAATCGTGCAAATCGTGCGGGAATACTATCCCGATCCTTCCGCCGAGACCGGCGATTGGGTCGCGGTCGATATGGAAGCCGTGGGACCGATGCCGTCACCCGTGACGCTCGCCACCATCAAGGCAGATCCGGTTCTGACCGATCTGGCCCTGGTCCGCCTGTCGCGCCTGTCTGTGGCGCCCGTCAGTGCCGATCACTGGGATTATATCTGCAAACTTGGCGGGTGGAGGGGGTGACGGCTTAACCTCTGCTGGGCACGCGCTTGACGTCTTCGCCTCACGAAGATTGACTCGACGTTACAGCCCAGGCTAACCCCGCGCCGCATCACAGCGCCGTCCTAGGCTCGATCATCCTGGCGTAAGCTGACTTCGCGGGCCCTGGGCCCACTCCTCAAGGACAGTCAATGGTCGTTCGCGCTTTTATCTTTCCCGGCCAGGGAAGCCAGTTCGTTGGCATGGCCCAGGATCTCACCGCCGCTTTCACGACCGCGCGGGACGTGCTCGGCGAAGTCGATGAGACCCTGAAGCAGCGGCTGTCAAAGCTGATGTTCGAGGGTCCGGCGGACGAACTGACCATGACCGAGAACACCCAGCCGGCGCTGATGGCCATGTCGCTCGCGGTGCTGCGCGTCATCGAACAGGATGGCGGCGTGAAGCTGACCCAGGCCGCCGCACTGGTGGCCGGCCACTCCCTGGGCGAATACAGCGCACTGGCGGCCGCGGGCGGCCTTTCCATCGCCGAGACCGCGCGGCTGCTGCGGCTGCGCGGCAGCAGCATGCAGCGGGCGGTGCCAGCCGGCGAAGGAGCCATGGCCGCACTCCTCGGCACCGATATCGACCAGGCCAACAGCATCTGTGCGGAAGCCGCGGCCGACCCCGAAACCGGGCTGACACAGGTGGTGCAGGTCGCCAATGACAATGGCGGCGGCCAGGTGGTTATTTCCGGCCATAAGGCGGCCGTCGAGCGGGCAGTCGAGATTTCCAAGGCGCGTGGCATCAAGCGGGCCATGCTGCTGCCCGTGTCCGCCCCTTTCCACTGCGCCCTGATGGCGCCGGCCGCTGACGCCATGGCGGAAGCGCTGGCAGAAGCGACGCTGAAGGCCCCGGTGGTGCCGCTGATCTCCAATATCTCTGCCGACAAGGCGACCGACCCGGCCGAAATCCGTACACTGCTGGTCGAACAGGTCACCGGCATGGTGCGCTGGCGCGAAAGCGTCCTCACGATGGCCGAGATGGGTGTCACGCATTTTGTGGAGCTTGGCGCCGGCAAGGTGCTGGCCGGCCTCGTGCGCCGCATTCTGCCGGACGCGACGACGACATCGATCGGCTCGCCCGCCGATATCGAAGCCTTCCTGAAGTCGCTCTAAACGCGCGGCCACAAAATAAAAGGGACAGAAACCCGTGTTTGATCTGAGCGGAAAGATAGCGCTTGTCACTGGCGCCTCGGGCGGCATCGGCGGCGCCATCGCACGCGCCATCCATGCCCAGGGTGGTTCGGTGGCGCTATCCGGCACGCGCCGCGAGGCGCTCGACTCCCTCGCCGCTGAACTGGGGGAGCGGGTCGCCGTCTGCCCGGCCGATCTGCGCCAAGCAGACGCTGCCGATGCCCTGGTGACCGCGGCCGAAGCGGCGCTTGGCCCCTTGTCGATCCTCGTCAACAATGCCGGCTTCACCCGCGACATGCTGGCACTGCGCATGCAGGACGCCGACTGGCAGAGCGTGTTGGATGTCGACCTGTCCGCACCCTTCCGCCTGATCCGGTCAAGCTTGCGCGGCATGCTGAAGCGTCGCGCCGGGCGCATCATCAATATCGCCAGCATCGTCGGTGTCACCGGCAATGCCGGACAGTCCAACTATGCCGCAGCCAAGGCCGGGATGATCGGCATGACGAAATCCCTGGCCCAGGAAGTCGGCAGCCGTGGCGTGACGGTCAATGTCATTGCCCCCGGCTTCGTGGAGACGGCCATGACCGATGTGCTGAAGGATGAGCAGAAGACGGCTCTTCTCGGCTCTATTCCGTTGGGCCGCATGGGCAAGCCGCAGGATATCGCGGCGGCGGCCGTCTATCTCTCCTCGGAAGAGGCGGCCTGGGTCACTGGCGCCACCCTGCACGTCAATGGCGGGATGGCGATGATCTAGTCGTCCTGCCTCTTGAATAATGGGGTAAGTTTCCCGTAACGCTTTGCACACACGCCGGACTGCGGCTAGTTGACGCGCTGCAGTTGGCGGGTTCGGCCAAACCATGCTAAGCGCGCCGCAATCCGGGCTATGCCCCCGGGCCGGCGCGGATTCTCCGCCAGGGCCCGGACAGGGCCTGGCGATATCGAAAACCACTAGCCGTCACGCAGGAGTATCGAGGTCCATGAGCGAAGTCGCCGACAAGGTGAAGAAGATCGTGGTGGAGCATTTGGGTGTGGAGGAGTCGAAGGTGACTCCCGAAGCCTCCTTCATCGACGATCTCGGCGCCGACAGCCTCGACACGGTCGAGCTTGTGATGGCTTTTGAGGAAGCCTTCAGCGTTGAGATCCCCGAAGACGCGGCTGAGAAGATCAGCACCGTCAAGGACGCCATCGACTACATTGAGAAGCAGAAAGCCGCCTAAGGGCGCGCTGGTTTCATGATGGGTTTACGAACCACGGAGTTGCGGCGGGTCGTCGTCACAGGCATGGGCATCGCATCCCCCTTGGGGATCGGTGTCCCGCATGTGTGGCGGCGCCTCATCGAAGGTCAGTCCGGCCTCGGCGCAATCCAGTCCTTCGATACCGGCGATCTGCCGGCGAAGGTTGCGGGCGAAATTCCTGCTGGCACAAGGTCCGAAGGCGGGCTTGATCTGGCCGAATGGATTCCGGTCAAAGACATCAAAAAGATGGATCGCTTCATCCATCTCGGCATGGTTGCGGCAATCGAAGCCGTCGAAGATTCCGGCTGGGTCGCGGCCACTGACGAAGATGCCTGGGCAACCGGCGTCATGATCGGCTCGGGCATCGGGGGTCTGCAATCGATCTACGAAGCCTCTGTGCAGGTGCATGAAGGCAAGGCACGCCGCCTGTCACCTTTCTTCATTCCCTCTGCCCTCATCAATCTCGTTTCGGGTCACGTCTCGATCCGCTACGGGTTCAAGGGGCCGAACCATTCCGCGGTGACGGCCTGCGCCACGGGCGTGCACGCCATCGGCGATGCGGCACGTCTCATCTCGCTCGGCGACGCCGATGTGATGGTGGCCGGTGGTGCCGAAGCTGCTGTCTGCGCGCTCGGGATCGCCGGTTTTTGCGCCTCTCGCGCGCTCTCTACCGGCTTCAATGACGAACCCACGCGCGCGTCCCGCCCCTGGGACAAGGACCGCGACGGTTTCGTCATGGGTGAAGGTGCCGGCGTTCTCGTGCTGGAAGAATACGAGCATGCGAAGAAGCGTGGCGCCAAGATCTATGCTGAAATCGGTGGCTACGGCCTGTCCGGCGACGCGCATCACATCACGGCGCCGGCTGACGGTCATGACGGCGCTTTCCGGGCGATGAAAGCCGCGCTGCGCAACGGCCGGGTCGATCCTTCCGAGATCCAATACGTCAATGCCCATGGCACCTCCACGCCAATGGGCGACGATCTGGAGCTGGACGCGGTCGAACGCTTCTTCGGCGACCACGCGAAGGGGCTTGCGATGTCCTCCACCAAATCGGCCACCGGCCATTTGCTGGGCGCGGCCGGGGCGATTGAGGCAGTGTTCTCGATCCTCGCCATTCGCGACCAAGTGGCACCGCCAACGCTGAACCTGGAAGAGCCGAGCCGTGCCAGCGTGATCGACCGCGTGGCGAAGGTCGCCCAGGAGCGGCCGATCAAGGTCGTGCTGTCGAACAGCTTCGGTTTCGGTGGCACGAACGCGAGCATCATCTTCCGCGAGGTCGTCTGAACGCAGGGTGACCACCCAGACGCTCATGCGCCGCCTGTCATGGTGGCTGCTGCCGCTCATCATCCTGGCGGCAATTGCGCAGGCAGGACGGAGTTATGTGGGCCAGGTCTGGCATGGACCTGGCCCCCTTCCGCAAAACACCACCCTCGTTGTCCCTCGTGGCACGACCGCACTCGTCGGGCATGCCTTGCATGACGCCGGCATCGTCGACAGCGTGCTGATCTTCCGTGCGGCTGAAACCGTGACGGACAGGGACGGGGCGCTGCATGCGGGCGAATTCGCCTTTCCTGCCCATGCGAGCCTCGCGGACGTCTTCGGCGTGCTTCGCCACGGCAAGCAGGTCGAGCACCACCTTACCATCCCGGAAGGCCTGACGGGTCAGGAAATCGCGGCCCTGATCAATCATGCGACGGCCATGACCGGGCAGGTTATGCCGCCGGCCGAGGGCACCATCCTGCCCAATACCTACGACTATCTGTATGGCACCGGCCGCAACACGCTTTTGAAACGCGCGGAGCGCGCGCTGGACCTGGCGCTCGCAGATGCCTGGCCAAAGCGGGCCGCCAATCTGCCCCTCAGCTCCCCCGCGGAGGCCGTGACACTGGCCAGTATCGTCGAGCGCGAGACCGCCAAGGCCGACGAGCGGCCGCTGGTCGCCGCCGTCTATCTCAACCGCCTCAAGCTTGGCATGAAGCTGCAGGCGGACCCGACAGTGATCTATGGCCTGTCTGATGGACGGGGCACGATGGACCGGACGCTGACCCATGCCGATCTGCTGACGCCATCGGCCTTCAACACCTATCTCAATACCGGCCTGCCGCCGGGGCCGATTGCCGCACCAGGCATCGCTTCCGTCTTGGCCGTACTGCATCCAGCCGACAGCGACGCGCTTTATTTCGTGGCGGATGGTTCTGGCGGCCACGTATTCAGCCACAGTTACAAAGATCAGATGCGCAACGTCGCGAAATGGCGCGCCCTGGGCGCCCTGCCTCAGGACGCCAGCCGTCCGCACGCCGTGGAGCACAATTAGGGTCCAGAGGCCTGTCAGCACTCCCGATCCCGTGATCCGGCCGTGCCACTTGTAGCCGCCGAAATCAGGGCCTTATCGGCTGGCTGCAAAGGACCGATCCTGTGACCGAAGACAAGCACGAGACCGAGGCTGAAGCCGAGTCGCCAGAAGCGACCGAAGCGGGATCGGACTCCCCCCATCTGGACGACGAACAGCAGCGCCAGGCGGGCGACCGCGCGCCGCCGGGTGCGATCGTCATCCATGAAATCGTCAGGGCCCAAGGCCTGGAGGAACTCTCACGCTCCGCCAGTGCGCTCGCCTGGTCCGGCACCGCGGCGGGGCTTTCGATCGGCTTCTCCTTCGTCACCCAGGCGACCATCGAAGCCATGCTGCCGGATGCGTCCTGGCGTCCGCTGGTCGCCAGTTTCGGCTATTCGCTGGGCTTTCTCATCGTCATCCTGGGACGCCAGCAGCTGTTCACCGAGACGACGCTGACCGCCCTGATCCCGGCGCTGACCCAGCGGACCTGGCCCGTGTTCGCGCGGACGATGCGCGTCTGGGGCATCGTGCTGTTCTTCAACCTGGTGGCGACCTGGATGTTTGGGTATTTGCTGTCACGGCCGGGCATCATGCCACCTGACACGCTGGCCGCGATGACGACGATCGCCGCCAAGACCATGCCCGATCATTTTTGGCACACCATGATCATGGCGGGCGCCGCGGGGTGGATCATCGGCCTCATGGTCTGGCTGCTGCCGGCGTCCGGCACGGCGCAGCCCTTCATCATCATCCTGCTGACCTATACGATTTCGGTCTGTTCCTTTCCGCACATCGTCGCGGGATCGGTCGAGGCATCCTTCGCGACCTTGTCCGGCCATGCCTCCATCAGCGACTATATTATGAAATTTCTGGTGCCGACTTTGGTCGGCAATACGATAGGCGGCACTCTGCTGGCGGCACTGCTGAACCATGCGCCCGTGGCCGAGCATCTCAAGATCAACCGCCAGTAGGGCCCCTATTTCGGGATCACGGTCTGATTTCCGCCCGGGGTGCCCGCCGGCGGAATGACCGGGGTATTGCTCGGCATGGTCGGGTGGATGACCGGCATGCGGCTGATATTTCCCGGTGGCGTGATCACCCCATTGTGCGGGCTTTGGTTCCGAATTTCGGGCGGTCCCGGATTGGCGCCAGGATCGGGGAGAAGAGGGCGGGCTGTGCCCGGCTCGTGGGGCGACACGGTGACGGGGGCCGCGATCACCGTGGCCGGAAGAGCGCTCATTGCGACCAGAAAAATCGCAGCCGTGGCGCGGCCGGCTTGTGCCACGACAGGAGACCGTCGCGCATCAGGCCGCAGTGTCGATTTTGTCATCGCGCCATTCCTCATAGATGGACCTGAAAAATGGGGGGTCTGCGATTTTTCTTGAAGGTTTTCGCTCTTCACGAAGTTGGACCCCGCCCCTGTCTTGGGTCCGCATATTGACCGCTGAGATGTCGGCAGGAATGCTGCAACCGGTTGCTGTCGGACGCTGGCTTTTCGTTCGATTCGGCTGCCGGTGCCGTCGCGCCTAGGAGAGCATTGAGCGGATGAGACTTTTTGTCGCTCTCGACCTGCCCTGGCCCTTGCGCGAAAATTTGGCGCGGCTGGGTTTCGGCATGCCCGGCGTGCGCTGGGTACCGCCCGAAAACATGCATCTCACGCTCCGCTTCATCGGCGAAGTTCCCAATTGGCGGGCAGAAGAGATTGATCTGGCTTTGAATGCCATCAAAGGGCGCGTCTTTCCGCTGGTCCTGACCGGCGTCGGCGTCTTTGAAAAGGGCGGCCGGGTGACCGCCCTTTGGGCCGGTATCGAGCGCTCCCCCCAGCTTGAGCATCTGCAAACCAAGATCGAAACCGCGCTGCAGCGTGCTGGGCTGGAGGCGGAGCGGCGACGCTTCACCCCGCATGTTACGCTCGCACGCCTCGACCAGCCCGCGAGTGAGAAGATAACCCGCTTCATGCAGGGGAATAATCTGTTCCGCGCCGAGGCTTTCCCGGTCGAGCATTTTACCTTGTTCAGCTCCCAGCTTGGCAAGGAAGGCTCGGTCTATACGGCGGAGAACGACTACCGGCTGTCGTGATGGGGAGAGCCCAACCGGTTCCTCACGCTTTCTGACGCTTGTGTAACAGGCATCACGCTGTCTAGAAGGTTGCATGGCTATAAGAGACTTCAGCCCTTTCGCATCCTTGCTCTCCGCCTTGCCGGACGGACGCAAAATGCCTTTCGCCGGATGGTTTGATGAGCGGTAAGTCCCCCCGTGGCGGCTGGCTGCGCGGCGCGCGGCTGAGCCTCGCAAAACTGCCGAGCCTGCGCCTGGCCCGTGTGCCGGATGCGCCGACCTTGCCGGTGCGCGACCTTTGGCCTGGCGACCCAAGTCTTGGCGCCCGATTGCTTAAAGGCGAATTGACTGTTGGAAATTCCGTGTTGCTGCTGCAACCAGGAGCTTGGGCTGATGCCCGTGGATCGGTCACCCTGCGGGCGGCCGCCCATACGTTCACATGGCTACGCGACCTGCGCGCTCTGGGCACCGATGCCGCGCGGCAGCGGGCCCGCAGCCTTGTCTCGGAATGGATTGCGGCCGCGCATAACGATCCGGTCGCGTCACGCCCCGATGTCGCCGGCGCGCGAATCGCCTCATGGCTCGGTCACTACGATTTCTTTGCGGCGAGCGCGGATGATGCCTTTCGCCAAAAGTTGATGGCGCGTCTGGTCGCGGATGCGCGCGCGCTGTCTGCTGCACTCCCGGCCGAAGAAGGCCAGGCGCGCGCGCTGACGGCACTCAAGGGCCTGGTCGCGGCTGCGGTCGCCCTGCCCGATCAAAGCTCCTTTCTGACACGCGCCTTGCGGTTTTTGCCGGCCGAACTCTCCCGCCAGATCTTGCCCGACGGCAGCCAGATCGAGCGCAGCCCGGCGACCCATCTCGCGGCACTCCAGGATCTGACGGAAATACGCGCGTTGCTGCAGGCAGCCCAGGCACCGCCGCCGCCAGCCCTCGGCCCGTCGATTGAAAAGCTTGCCACGGCGCTGCGCATGTTGCGGCACGGGGATGGCGGATTGGCGCTGTTCAACGGCACCAAGGAAGAGACCTCCAGCCTCGTCGATCTGGTGCTGACCCAGGCCGGGCGGCCGACACGGGCGCCAAGTCAGTTGGTCGACGGCGGTTTCCACCGTCTGCAGGCCGGGCGCAGCGTGCTCATCATGGATACCGGCGCGCCGCCGCCGCCGGGTCTGGATACCAATGCCCATGCCGGCACTCTCTCCTTTGAACTCTCAGTCGGACGCGATCGTCTGATCGTCAATTGCGGCTCAGCGCCGGCCGCGCTGAGCGAGTGGCGCGATGCGCTGCGCGCGACTGCGGCCCATTCGACGCTCGTCATCGCCGATACCAGCTCGTCCGAAGTGAAAAGCGAAGGCTTTGGTCCCCGGCGACCGGATAAGGTCGAGGCGCAGCGGCAGGAAGCGAATGGGGCGCATTGGCTGGAAGCGAGTCACGACGGCTGGCTGAAAAACCTCGGCGCCATCCATCGCCGGCGCCTCTACATGGCGGAAAGCGGCGAGGATATTCGTGGCGAAGACGCGGTGGAGGCCGAGACTCCGCAGCCTTTCACTCTCCGCTTCCATCTCCACCCTGCGATTAACGCCACCATCCAGGGTGACGGCGAGGCTGTGCTGATGCGTCTGCCCAACGGGCAGAGCTGGCGTTTCCGCGCCGAAGGGGCGTCGATGACGCTGGAAGAAAGCATCTACATGGGCGGGGTGGAGCCGAAGCGGACGGAACAGATCGTCATGAGTGGCGACGAGGCCAGCGCCCAGCAAATCAAATGGGCTATCAGCAAGGTCGGCTGACCACGGCGCAGCGGCCCATTTCGTGAAAATCATCGAACTCACCAATACTGACTTCGCCATGCGGCATTTCCTGGCGCCGCTGCTGCGCGAAGGCCGGGCGCGCGGCCATGAGATGGTCGGCGCCTGTCCTGATGGTCCGCTGCTGGCGCCGCTGCGGGCGGAAGGCTTCCGCATCATGCCGCTGCCTCTGAAGCGCAGCGCCTCCCCTATCGCGCAGCTGGAGGGTTTTCGGGCCCTGGTCGCACTGCTGCGGGCCGAGAAGCCGGACCTCGTCCATGCCCATATGCCGCTGTCGGGCTTCTGGGGCCGCATAGCGGCCAAAGCCGCCAGCGTGCCGCATATCGCCTATACCTGCCATGGCTTCCTGTTCAACCAGCCGAGCCCCCTGCCCCGGCGCGCGGCGTCCTTCGCCATGGAATGGACAGCGGGTCAGTTCACGGACCTCTACCTCACCGTCTCGCAGGAAGAAGCGCGGGATGCACGCCGCCTTACCATTGCGCGCAATCCGATCGCCATCGGCAACGGGCGCGATCCGTCGATCTTCTATCCCAACCCGGCGGCGCGGACCCGCATTCGCGAGAGGCTCGGCGTGCCGGAGGATCGGGTGGTGGTCGTCATCGTCTCGCGCCTGGTCCGTCACAAAGGCCACCCGGAATTGCTGGCGGCGATGGCAAGCGTGCCGGATGCCGAGCTATGGATTGTGGGCGAACGCCTTGCCTCAGATCATGGAGAGGATCTGGAGCCCTTTTTTGCAAAGTCAGGCCTAGGGCCGCGGCTGCGGCGGCTGGGCTACCGGGAGGATACCGCCGATATCCTGGCGGCCGCCGACATCTTCACCTTGCCGAGCCATTTTGAAGGCCTGCCGATGTCGGTGATCGAGGCGATGCTGACCGGCCTGCCGGTTGTCGCGACCGATATCCGCGGCCCGCGCGAGCAGGTTGTCGATGGTGAGACGGGTTTTCTTGTGCCGCCGCGCGAGATTGCCCCGCTGGCGGAGGCCCTGCGCAAGCTGGCGGCCGATGCGGCTCTCCGCGCCCGCATGGGTGCGGCCGGTCTTGCCTATGCCCGCGACCATTTCGACGAGCAGAAGATCATCGGCCGGACGCTGGATCTGCTGGAAGAAACGATGCCTTGAACGGGTGACGGACCGTCAGGCGAGCGTCGAAGATCCGGCCGTCCTGCAAGTCTTCGGTCAGGAGCGTGTCGCAGCCAGCGTCAAGAGCGGATGCGACGATCAGGGCATCGTAGATCGAAAGACCGTCACGCTCTGCAATCCGTATTGCCTCATCATGGACCGCTTGGGTCAGAGGCCAGGGAGTTGGGAAGATAGTCCTGAACAGGTCCAGATCGATCCTGATCACCAGCCAAGGCCGCCTTAGCTTTCGCTGTGAAACCGATGTGAATTCGTTCAGAACCTGGACGCTGATCTCTCCATCCTGTGCGAGCACTTGCCGCGCAGTGCTATTGCGCGGGTCATTCGTCAGGATCGAATAAACCAGCACATTAGTGTCAAAAACGGCCTATCGCTCATTCGCCTCGTCACGATCGAAACGAAACCCTGGTGGGGCAGGCGAAGCGTTTGCCGCAAGACGGGCTAAAGCTTGTGCCACTCGTCGAGAACGCGCTTCAGAGGTCTCTACCGACAGCTCCGCCAGCTGGTCAGGCCGACTGGCCGGAGCTTTGGTAACAGCCACGTTATCGCCCTCTCGAAGCCCCAGGCTGTCCACCATGTGACGTGGCAGCTTGACCGCGAGATCATCCCCCCAGCGTTGCACCTTCATGAAGTCCTCCCGCAAGCATATGCGAAACTTTACTATAGGAGCAGCTCTGCCGGTTTTCCATAACGCTCACTCTGGACGCCACCCCCATCGCGGCCCTATCTGCGCGCTTCAGTCGCCGGAGAGCCCGCCATGTCAGACCCCGCCCGTATTCCCGTCCGCCGCGCCCTTATCTCGGTCTCCGATAAGACCGGGCTCATTCCCTTCGCCCAGGCCCTGGCCGCAGCGGGCGCCGAAATCCTGTCGACGGGCGGCACGGCGAAGGCCATCCGCGACGCCGGCATTCCGGTCAAGGACGTCTCTGACCATACCGGCTTTCCCGAAATCATGGACGGGCGCGTGAAGACCCTGGTGCCGCAGATCCATGGCGGCATCCTCGCCCGCCGTGACCTGCCCGAGCATCTGGCCGCCATGACCGAGCACAAAATCGCGCCGATCGATCTCGTGTGCGTCAATCTCTACCCGTTCGAGGAAACGGTCGCGCGTAAGGCCGATGCCGAAACCACGATCGAGAATATCGATATCGGCGGTCCGGCGATGATCCGCGCAGCGGCCAAGAACCATGATTTCGTGGCGGTGCTGACTGACCCCGCGCAATATGCCGCGGTCGAGTTCGCGCTCGGCCAGGGCGGCACCGATATCGCGCTGCGCCGCCGCCTGGCCGGTGCCGCTTACGCCCGCACCGCCGCCTATGACGCCGCCATCGCGACCTGGTTTGCAGGCGAGCGTGGCGAGGCCTTCCCCGACCGCTTCACCGTCAGCGGCCAGCGCCGCCAGCTGCTGCGCTACGGCGAGAACCCGCACCAGTCAGCCGCCTTCTACGTGACCGACGACCGTCCCGGCGTCGCGACCGCGCGCCAAGTCCAGGGCAAGGAACTGTCCTACAACAACCTCAACGATACGGACGCCGCCTTTGAATGCGTGGCCGAATTCGAGGAGCCGACCGTCGTCATCGTCAAGCACGCCAATCCCTGCGGCATCGCCTCGGCCGGCAGCATGGCCGCAGCCTGGGACAGGGCGCTGGCCTGCGACCCCGTCAGCGCCTTCGGCGGCATCGTGGCGCTGAACCGCACGCTGGACGCCGAAACCGCGCAGCGCATCTCGGCGATCTTTACCGAGGTCATCGTCGCCCCCGATGCGACGCCAGAGGCCGAGGTGATCCTCGCCGCCAAGAAAAACCTGCGGCTTCTGCTGACCGGCGGCCTGCCGGACCCTGCAGCCAAACTGCCTGCTTTCCGCTCGCTCGCCGGCGGTTTTCTGGTGCAGGACCGCGATGCCGGCCGCGTGACGGCGGCCGATCTGCGCGTCGTTACCAAGCGCGCGCCCAGTGCAGAAGAGCTGACGGATCTCCTGTTCGCCTTCCGCGTCGCCAAGCATGTGAAGTCCAACGCCATCATCTATGCCAAGGCTGGTGCGACGGTCGGCATCGGCGCCGGACAGATGAGCCGCGTCGACAGCGCCCGCATCGCAGCCTGGAAGGCGGGCGAAGCCGCCAAGGCCGCCGGTCTGGCGGAACCGCTGACGCGCGGCTCGGTCGCGGCCTCAGACGCTTTCTTTCCGTTCGCGGATGGGCTGGAGACGATCATCGCCGCCGGCGCCACGGCTGTCATCCAGCCGGGCGGTTCCATGCGCGACAATGAGGTGATCGCCGCGGCGGACGCCGCCGGCATCGCCATGGTGCTGACTGGCATGCGCCACTTCCGACACTGAGCTTGCGCGGGGCGCCTGCCCGCGCGGGCAGGCGCCCCGCTACTCCAGGTCTTCCGTGCTGCTGCTCCAGGTGGCGCTCGAAATGCCCGGCATAGACTCGAGCTTCGTCACGACAGCATCCAGATCCCGCGCCTCCACCGCCGTCGCGACCAGGGTCGCCAGGACTTCCGCCAGACCATCGGGCCTGTCCGTCAGCTCGATATCGCTGACCGGATAATGCGCCGCCTGCAGCAACTTCATCATCGCTTTGCGCGCCGCCGCGGCACCTTCGACCGTCGTCATGACGCTGACTTCGTAGATCGCCTCGACGGTGCTGCCCAGAAGCGGCGCACGGTTGATGCGGTTGACCAGCGGCTGCAGCAGCGTATTCGCACCGACCACGAAAAGCGTCAGCAGCGCGGCCTGGGCCGCGAGATTGGCGCCCGCACAGGCGCCGACCGCCGCCGAGCACCAGAGGGTCGCCGCCGTATTCAGGCCACGGACGTTCAGCCCGTCCTTCATGATAACGCCAGCGCCGAGGAAGCCGATGCCAGAGACGACGTAGGAGACCACCTTCACCCCGCCATGGCCGCCGTCGAGATTCATCGCGAGATCGACGAATTCGCAGGCACCGAGCGCCACAAGCACATTCGTGCGCAGCCCGGCGCTGCGCTGCTTCCATTGCCGCTCGGCGCCGATCGCGGTGCCGAGGACGAAGGCAACGATCAGGCCGATCAGCGTATTGAGGAAATCGAAAGTCTGGAAGGTTTTGAAGATCAGCATCATCGCCCCCTAGCCGGAAACGCCCCTGCGGCCAAATCCTTCTCGCATGAAGAAATCAAGACACTGAGGGCGAAGCCTGCGGCGCGATCGATACCGCCTATCGTCGCGATAGAAATGCGACATCGCTTTTGCGAGGCAGTCGCAGATTTTGCTGATAGAGACTTGCACTGCGATTGCGAGCAATTCTCATCATTACGAATCCGACTTGATCGTTTCGCTCACAATGGGCACAATTGGCGTCATGCGAAACTTCTCCGATCTCTCTGAAAAAGAAATCCTTGCCCTCGCGATCGCGAATGAAGAGGAAGATGGCCGGATCTATCTCGATCTCGCTGAAGGTTTGCGGACCGATTATCCGACCACAGCGCAAATCCTGAAGGACATGGCGGAGGAGGAGAATGAGCATCGGCGCTCGCTCCTCGATCTGTTCCAGGAGAAATTCGGCGACCATATTCCGCTGGTGCGCCGCCAATATGTGCGGGGCTTCCTGGCGCGCAAGCCCATCTGGCAGATGCAGCCGATCCGCGTCGAAGCAGCGCGCGCGCTGATGCAGTCTATGGAAATGGAGGCCGAGCGCTTCTACAGCCGGGCGGCCGGCCGCAGCCAGGACACCTCAATCCGAAAGCTGCTGGGTGATCTCGCCGTCGCCGAAAGCGGCCACGAACATCGGCTGGATGAACTGGTCGAGACCAATCTGACGCATGACGAACGCGGGGCCGAATCCGAGGCCGCACGCCGCAACCTGGTGCTGCGCTATATCCAGCCGGGACTTGCCGGGCTGATGGACGGGTCGGTCTCGACGCTCGCCCCGCTCTTCGCCTCGGCCTTCGCCACCGGCAGCAGCTGGCAGGCCTTTCTGGTCGGCATCTCCGCCTCTTTGGGCGCCGGCATTTCCATGGCCTTTGCCGAGGCCCTGTCCGACAACGGCTCGCTGACCGGCCGCGGTTCGCCGGTTGTGCGCGGCATCGTCTGCGGATTGATGACGACGATCGGCGGCCTCGGCCATAGCCTGCCCTTCCTGATCCCCAATTTCCATCTCGCCCTGGGGATCGCCATGGCCGTCGTCGTCGTCGAACTCGCCGTCATCAGCTGGGTGCGCTGGAAATATATGGACACGCCGCCGGTGGCAGCGACCCTGCAGGTCGCCTTCGGCGGTGCGCTTGTCTTCGCAACCGGCGTGCTTATCGGCAATAGCTGAAGGCGGCCGCACCCAGGGCAATGACCCCGACCTGAACGCCGCAGGCCACGCGGTACAGGCGCAGCGCGCGACGCAGGTCGGCCGCCGTCGCCTCGGCGCGGCCGTCACCCATCCAGCCATCGGCGACCAAAGTCTCGCCATAGACGCGCGGACCGGCAAGGCGCAGGCCGAGCGCACCGGCCATGGCAGCTTCCGGCCAGCCGGCATTGGGGGAGCGATGATGGCCCGCATCCCGCCACACCGCCCGCGCACCGGACCGCCAATCCAGCTTGCCGAAAGCGGCAGCGATGAGAATGAACAGCGCCGCCAGGCGCGAAGCCGGCAGATTGATCAGGTCATCGAAACGGGCAGAGGCCCAGCCGAAGGCACCATGCCGTGCCGTCCGATGACCGATCATGCTGTCAGCCGTGTTCACCGCCTTGTAGCCGGCCATGCCCGCAAGGCCGAGCAGCGCGCCCCAGACGGTGGGCGCTACGACACCATCTGAGAAATTTTCGGCGAGACTTTCAATTGCCGCGCGCACCACGCCTGCCTCGTCGAGATGCGCCGGATTGCGCCCGACGATCTGGGACACCGCCGCGCGGCCGCCAGCGAGACCCTCCCGCTCCAGACCATTCGCCACCGCAGCGACATGATCATGCAGGCTGCGCTGGGCCAGCAGGCTTGATCCCAGTACAGCCAGCACGATCAACCCGAACCACCGCCCGCAGGCAACCAGGAGAACGAAATCAAGGATCAGAACCGCGCCGAAGACGGCACCCAGCAGGAACAGCAGGGCAAGCACGCCGCGGATACGGCGATGCAGGTCGGACAGGTCGGGCTTGTTGAGACCTCGGTCGAGCCAGCCGATCAGGGCGCCGATCCAGACCACCGGATGGCTGACCGAGCGAAACACGAAGCCCGGATAGCCCAACGCCGCCTCAATCAGCAGCGCCAGCAGCGTCATCAGGAAGGACGCCGAGAGGGAGCCTGGCATCAGCGACCCGTCGCGGCGCGGAGCACGCCATCGATCAAGTCTGTATCCTCCCAGACGAGGCCGACACCGCCAACCACTATTCCAGTGCGGTCGGCCAAGGGCAATCGCGCGCGATCCTTGGGCGTCGTCAGCAGGCGCGCATCCGCGGCGGCGGCCTCCTGACGCAGTCGCGCAAGCTCGGAAGGGCTGTAGGCGTGGTGGTCGGCGAAGGCGCGCGCGCCGATCAGCGTGAGGCCCGCAGACCGCAGACCGGCAAAGAACTTTTCCGGCCGACCGATACCGGCAAAAGCCAGATAGCGGCCCGCAGGGTCCAGATGGCCGAGGTCCGGCTGCAGCCGTGCGCGGAGCACGGGAAGCGCGGGCGGTAGCCGGGCCAAGGCGCCACGCTCATCTTCGCCGATCAGCACGGCGGCGTGGCAGCGCCCTGCGGCAACGGCGACCGGCTCCCGCAAAGGCCCTGCCGGGAGGAGACGCCCATTGCCAAAGCCGAAACCACCGTCAATGACAAGCAGGCTGCAGGTTTTCACGAGACCGGGATTTTGCAATCCGTCATCCATGACGATGGCGCCGGCGCCATCCGCGACCGCCGCGCGCGCGCCGGCCGCGCGATCGGCCGCGACCCAGGTGGGTGCGGCCGCGGCCAGCAGCAGCGCCTCGTCACCGACCAGAGCCGCGTCATGCTGGGCGGCATCGACCCGCAGCGGCCCCGGTGCGCGACCGCCATAGCCGCGCAGAAGCGCATGGGGATTGGCGCCCATGGCGGTCAACCGATGCAGCAGGTCGAGCGCGAGCGTCGTCTTGCCGGAGCCACCAACCGTCGCATTGCCGCAGCAGAAAACCGGGATCGGCGGCTGCCAGCCCGCACGCGCGACGCGCCGGGCCGTCACGGCCGCCGTGATCAGGCCGAAGGGCGCCAGGACGTAGGCCAGCCAGCCGCCATCCGTCCAGAAACGCGGCGCACGCATGCCCGCGGTCAGCTCCGGCTGCCGGCCGCGAGACGGGAGAGATGGGCTGCAATCTCCGCCGGCAGGCTGGCATAGGCTTGCAGCAGTTTTGCCCCCTTCTCACCCATCGCCGACGTGCCCCAGGGGTCGCGCAGCCGGGCGTCCAGCCAATCGCCCAAAGTTTGCGGGTCCGTGACCCGGGTCAGGGCGCCTCCTGCCTCAAGCAGCGCCACGGTATCGGTGAAATTCTCGGTATGCGGCCCGACGACCACGGCACGCCCCAGCCGCGCGGGTTCGGCCGGATTCTGGCCGCCATGGCGGATCAGGCTGCCACCCAGGAAGGCGAGCGGCGCCAGGCGATAGATAAGGCCGAGTTCACCCACCGTGTCGGCAACCCAAATGCCGCCGCTGCGCGGCGGGTTCTGACCCAGGCTTCGCCGTGGCGCGCCGCCTGCCGCCAAGGCCATATCGGCGCCGCGCTCTGGATGACGCGGAACCATGATGGTGAGCAGGCCGGGATGCGTCGCCGACAGCCTGGCATGGGTCTGCAGGATCAGGTCATCCTCGCCGCGATGCAGGCTGGCAGCGACCCAGACCGGGCCCCCGATCATGCTGGACAGCTGGGAGAGCGTGGCATTGTCCACCGGCAAGGGCGGAGCGGCGAGTTTCAAGTTGCCGGCGGGCAGGATCGGCGTCGTTGCCAGCGACGCAAAACGCTCCCCATCCTGCGCGCTTTGAGGATGGATGACGCTGAAGAAGCTCAAGATCTGGCGCACAGAGCGCGCGGCCCATTTCCACCGGCTGAGGCTGCGGGCGGAGAGACGGGCATTGACCAGCATGAGCGGAATGCGCCGCCGCGACGCGGCAGCCAGAAGATTGGGCCAGATCTCGCTTTCCACGAAACCGGCCGCATCCGGCCGCCAATGATCCAGAAATCGCGCGGCCCAACCGGGGACATCCAGCGGCACGAAGCGATGGATGACACGCCCCTCCAAGCCCATTTCCGGCAGGCGTTTGGCCAAAAGCTTCTGCGACGTTACCGTCCCGGTGGTCAGCAGCAGACTGCCCGGCGCCTCCGCCAGAATAGCCAGCACGGGCAGGATGGAAATCGTCTCGCCCAGGCTTGCCGCATGCATCCAGATCAGCCGGCCGCCGGGGCGGGGCGTCGTGTCAATCGCTTCGCGTTCGGGCAGGCGGTCGGCGATCTCTTTTCCCCGCGCGACCCGGCGGCGCAGCATGAGGCGGAGTGCCGGGGTGGAGACGCGGGTGAGGCCAGCCCAAAGGGCGAGCGGCAAGGTCATGATGGCGCGCCGTCCGCGGGCGTGATGCCACAGAGCCGGTCCGCCTTGGCGCTGGCCGCATTCAAAGCATCGACCACGCGAGGCATATGGGCCGCCCAATCGGCGCGCGGCACGGTAAAGGCGGGCTCCACCACAATGACGCCGCGGCTGAAGGGCACCGGAAAGGGCAGGATCATGCGATCCCAGCTCGGCATGCGCATATGAAAGCGGCATTGCGCCGAGGCCGCGTAAATCGGGGCGCCGGTCGCCGCCGCCAATTGCACAACGCCTGCCGCCGCGACCTTGGCCGGCCCGCGCGGACCGTCCGGGGTGATGGCGATATTGCTGCCTTCGCGCAGCAAAAGCAGCATGTTGCGGAGGCTCGCCGCCCCCCCCTTGGAGGACGAGCCCACGACAGTGCCGAGGTTGAAGCGGCCGACGGCCTGGCCGATGAACCGCCCATCATTGTGGCCGCTGACGAGAACATAGGTCCGCATCGACGCGCCGAGGCGCTGCGCCTCGATCGCCAGGATCGACATCATGGGCAGGCGCTCATGCCAGAAGCAGACCAGGCCGGGCGTCTTCTCATGCGTGGTCGGCGCCAAATTCTCGAGGCCGACGAAGTCCCAGCGCGTCGTGCGATAGACGAGGGCGAGATAGACGCCGACGAAGCGGGCAAAGCCATCCTTCAGCCGTGGATGCCGCACTAACCATTTGAACCATTTGGGGGTACGGAATTTCCGCGTCCGCGGGGGCTTCGGACGCTTCGGCTTGATCGGGTCTGGGGTAAGGCTGTCTGCCATGGGCGGGCGGTAGCACGGCCCCCGGCTGGCGGCAATGAAACCGCCCTGCCGCTCACTTCACGAAGAGTAAGTCATTTCGATATTGAATCTACATGACGTCTTCGCCGATAAGGCAGGGTGCGCCCGCTTTATCACCCACCCCTGATCGCTGCCTTGCTGCTCGGCGCTGTCCTGCTCGGCACGGCCGCGACGCTGCGCGACCCGGAATATGATGAGGGCTACACGGCTTTCGTGACGGGCACAGCGCCGCGTCCGGCCTGGCCGACGACACCCTTTCGGGCAGGCGATATGCGGGCAGCCTTCGCCCCGGCCCCCGCACCATGGCAGATCGCCCACAATCTGCGGCGGACGGACGTCCACCCCCCGCTGTATTTCTGGACGGTCTGGGCCTGGCGGCGGGTGTTCGGCCCAAGCCTGCTGGTCAGCCGTCTGCTGTCGGTCGCCTTCAGTCTGGGCACGCTGGCAGCCCTCGCCGCTATAGCCCGACAGGCGGCGTTTCCCGTACTGCCCAGCCTTGCCTTGACGCTCGGCGCCTACGGCTTCGTCGAGACCGGCATCGTCATGCGCGGCTTCGCCCTGGCACAATGCCTGATGATGTATGGCCTGCTGCTCACGATGACAGCTGGACGCGAGAATGGCTGGCCGCGCCTGCGACCGTTTGCGGCGGGGCTGCTGCTGGGGGCGGCGAGTTTTTCCAACTATCTCACGGCCTTCACGGCGGTGGCAGCCTTGCTGTGGCTGACGGCGCGCAGTGCCCGGCGGTCCTTATGGCTGCTTGCCGGATTGCTGCCCTTTATCGGCGGCGATCTATTTTTCTTTTTGGCCCAGAGAGAAAGCCGGATCGGCCAGTTTCCGCCGTTTAGCCCGGGCGGAATGGCAGGGGCGCTGGCCCACGCCATAGGCGGCGCGCTGCTGGGCGGATTGCCGCTCTATGTGCCGCCGGGCGCGGAGCGCCGCCTGCTGACCGGCGTGGTTGGCGCTCTGCTGGCCATGATGCTTCTGCTGCCCTGCCTGCTCTGGCGCCAGACTGCGGCGAACCGCCCGGCGACCCTTCTTGTCGCCATGGCCGCCGCCGCACCACCGGCCGGGCTTTGCCTGATGGGCCTAGCCGCCGACACCATTCCCGTCGAAATCCGCTACCTGTGCTTTTCCATTCCACCCTTCGCGCTGCTGCTGGCCGCGTCCCTGGCGCAGCTTCCGCGCACGGCGCGTCTCTGCAAGCTGGCTGGAATTCTGGCCGTGCAGACCCTCGCGATCCTCGGCCTGCTGACGCGGCCTGAGACGATGCAGCCCGAAGGCGCGGCTGCGCGGGCGGCCTGGGCCCAGATTAGCGCACAAGGAATTGTCCTGCTGCCACGGGGCAATGACGGTGTCGGCATTGTTTTCGCCTTCCTTACCGCGGCACCTGACGATCTGCATGTTCTCCTGGTGACCCCGCAGACGACTTTGACCGAAGTCTTAAATCTTCTGACGGGTCCGCGGCGGCAGCGCCTCACGATAGCATTGGTCGCCGCCGACCGGGACAGCCGTGCGACCGTGCCGCTTTTGGGTGCAGTGCAAAAAAATACCCGGCAAATGCGTTGACGCCTCTGCCAGCCAACTCCTACCGTCATTTTTGAAAGTTTAAGCAGGATGGAGCGATTTGCGGACCGGTATACGTTTTCTCCTTGGGACGGAAACACGCTTCCTGTCGGATATTGATCCGACCCGGACGGTCCTTGACTATCTCCGTGACGATGAAAGCCTTTGCGGCACGAAGGAAGGCTGCGCCGAAGGCGATTGCGGCGCCTGCACGGTGATGCTGGCGGAACGCGACGGAGCGGGCGGCATCCGCTACCGGCCGGTGAATAGCTGCATCATGTTTGTGCCCGCGCTGGACGGAAAACAGCTTGTTGCAATCGAACATATTCGCAGCTCGGACGGAAAATTGCATACCGTCCAGCAGGCAATGATGGACCATCATGCGGCCCAATGCGGCTTCTGCACGCCGGGCATTGTCATGTCACTGGCGACCCTGCATCGCGAAGGGGCGCCCGCAGACCGGTCAAGCGTCGCGGATGCCCTCGCCGGCAATCTATGCCGCTGCACCGGCTATCGGCCGATTTACGATGCCGCCCGCAGCGCCCTGGCCATCCCGCGGGAGGACTCCCAGCGCGCGCAGGAGAGCGCCGCTCTGGCAGCCGCGCTCGAAGCGCTCGGAACAAGCGCGGAAACGCTGGAGGTGACCGGCACCGGCCGCCGCTTCGTGGCCCCGCGTTCTCTTGATGAACTGACAGCCGCCTATGCGGCAGCGCCGGACGCGATAATTTTGGGCGGTGGCACCGATATCGGTCTTTGGGTGACGAAGCAGCGGCGGCATCTGGCTGTGCTGATCGCGACCGAGCACGTGCCGGAATTGCGCCAGATCGTGGTGAGTGATCGTCATCTGACAATCGGCGCCGCCGTGCCTTACGCCGATGCGGCGGCAAGCCTTGCCACCTGGCATCCTGTGACCGCGACGCTGCTGCGCCGCATCGGCTCCCGTCAGATCAGGGAACGCGGCACGATCGGCGGCAATATCGCCAATGCCTCGCCGATCGGCGACATGCCACCGCTGCTGATCGCCATGGGGGCGACGCTGCTGCTTGCGTCCGACAGCGGTCAGCGGCGCCTGGCCATCGAATCCTTCTTTCATGGCTACAGGGAGACGGATCTGCGCCCTGGCGAGATCCTGGCCGGTATCGAGATTCCGAAGCCGCTGCCCGATACGCGTCTTGGCATCTACAAGGTTTCAAAACGCTTCGACCAGGATATCTCCGCCGTCTGTGCGGGCTTTGCGCTGCAATTGGAGGACGGCCGCGTCCACTCGATGCGCATTGCCTATGGCGGCATGGCCGCGACACCGGTGCGCGCTACCGCCATTGAAGCGATGCTGGCGGGCGAGGTTTGGGGCCTGGCTTCGGTTGAAAGGGCGATGGCAGCCCTCGACGACGTCTTCACGCCGCTGTCGGATATGCGAGCCTCGGCGCACTATCGCCAAACCCTTGCCCGCAATCTTTTACTTAAATTCTACCTGGAACATCCGGCGGACGGCGTAGCACCGGTCACACTCAGGCTCGACCAGCCGGAGGCGCTGCCCGCATGACAAGCCCGATCGGCGCCTCCCTGCCCCACGACAGCGCCCGTCTGCATGTCAGCGGCGAAGCGCTTTATATCGACGACCTGCCCGAGCCGCGCGGATTGCTGCATGCGGCGATGGGCCTGAGCCGCGAGGCCCATGCGCGTATCCTGACACTTGACCTGACAGCGGTGCGCGCGGCGCCGGGCGTCGTCGACGTCATCGCTGCCGAAGACGTGCCCGGCCTTAACGATATCGGCCCGATCCTGCCCGGCGATCCCATTTTTGCCGATGGCGTCACGCAATATTATGGCCAGGTCTTGTTCGCGGTGGCTGCGCGCAGCCGGGCGGAAGCGCGCGCCGCGGCCGCTTTGGCGCAAGTCACATACGAGCCGCTGCCACCAATCCTGACGCTGGATGATGCGCTGGCGCATGAGGATGCGCGCGTCTCTCCCAGTCGGCTGATGAAACGCGGCGAGCCGACACTGGCCATCGCGCGCGCGCGTCACAGGCTGCACGGCACGCTGTTTGTCGGCGGGCAGGATCACTTCTACCTCGAAGGCCAGATAGCAGTCGCTTATCCCGGTGAGCAAGGCGACATGCTCATTCAAAGCTCGACCCAAAACCCGTCGGAGTTGCAGCACCTGGTGGCGCATGCCCTGGACGTGCCCGATCATTCGGTTGTCTGCGAAACACGGCGCATGGGCGGCGGTTTCGGTGGCAAGGAAAGTCAGGCCGCCATTCCCGCAGCAATCGCAGCCTTGCTTGCCGCCCGCACTGGCCGCGCCGTGAAATGCCGCATGGACCGCGATGACGACATGATCGTCACCGGCAAGCGGCATCCCTTCCGCATCGACTACGACGTCGGTTTTGACGAGAAAGGTTTGATTGGCGGCATCCATTTCATGCTCGCGGGCGATTGCGGCCATTCAGCTGACCTGTCGCCGGGCGTGAACGACCGCGCGATGATGCATGCCGATAACTGCTATTATCTGGAGAACGTATCCATTCTCTCGCATCGCTGCCGCACGAACACCGTCTCGCACACGGCGTTTCGCGGCTTTGGCGGCCCGCAGGGCATTATGGGTATCGAGCATGTGCTGGATGAGATTGCACGCCACCTGAAGCAGGACCCGCTCACCATCCGTCAGCGCAATTTCTATGGTATCACGGCGCGTAACATCACGCCCTATGGCATGACGGTCGAGGACAATATCATCGCAGCCCTGGTTGATGAGCTTGCGCGCTCATCGGACTATGCGGCGCGTCGGTCAGCGATTGCGACCTTCAATCAGAGCAGCCGCTGGATCAAGCGCGGCATCGCGCTGGTGCCGGTGAAATTCGGCATTTCTTTCACGGCCATCCATCTCAATCAGGCCGGCGCGCTCGTGCAGCTCTATACCGACGGCAGCGTCTTGCTCAATCACGGCGGCACCGAGATGGGCCAAGGGCTTTTCATCAAGGTAGCGCAGGTCGTGGCCGAGGAATTCGGCATCGCCATCGACCGCGTGCGCGTGACGGCAACGAGCACCGCGAAAGTGCCGAATACCTCTCCGACCGCAGCCTCCGCCGGGACCGATCTCAATGCCCGCGCCGCGCAGGCGGCTGCCCATACCATCAAACAACGCCTGGCCCATGTTGCGGCGGAAACCTTCGGCATTCCCGCAACGGCAGTGATTTTTGCGGGTGGTGAGGTCATTGCCGGACGCAACCGGCTGCCCTTCGCGGAGCTTGCGAAGCTCGCCCGCCTGCAGCGCGTGTCGCTCTCCGCCACCGGCTTCTATGCGACGCCCAAGATCCATTTCAATGCCGAGACGCAGAGCGGCCGGCCCTTCTACTACTTCGCCTATGGCGCGGCCGTCGCCGAGGTGGAGGTCGACGGGCTGACCGGTGAATATCGCCAGCGCCGCGTGGATATTCTGCATGACTGCGGCAAGTCGCTGAACCCGGCGATCGACCTCGGCCAGATCGAAGGTGGTTTCGTGCAGGGCGCGGGCTGGCTGACATCCGAAGAATTGTGGTGGGACGACAAGGGCCGGCTGCGCACGCATGCGCCGTCAACCTACAAAATCCCTGCGATCGGCGATCTGGCACCGCAATTCCGGGCCCGCATCTATGAAGCCGGCCGCAATCGGGAGAATTCGATCTTCCGGTCCAAGGCTGTCGGCGAGCCGCCGCTCAATCTGGGTATTTCTGTCTTCCATGCGATCAAGGACGCGGTCGCCGCCTTCAGTGAGACAGAGGCCGTGCCGCATCTGGATGCACCGGCGACGCCCGAGCGCGTGCTGATGGCCATTGAAAATCTGCGTGCGGCAGCCCGCGCCAACGGGCCCGACGCACGGGCCGCTGAGTGATGCCGGCCTGGTTGGACGCGCTGAGCGCGCTCGACCAAAGGGGCGAGGCCGCTGTGCTGGTCAGCGTCATTCGCGCGCAGGGCTCAGTCCCGCGGGAAGCCGGCGTCAAGATGGTTGTGTCGGCAACCAGTGTCTGGGACACGATCGGCGGCGGCAATCTGGAGTTTCAAAGCATCCAGGACGCGCGTGCTTTGTTGGCGTCAGACAGCGCAACGCCGCTGGTCCGCGACTTTCCGCTCGGTCCCGCACTCGGCCAATGCTGCGGTGGCGCGACGACTGTGCTGTTCGAGCCGATGCGCCCGCCGGGCTGGACCATTGCGATTTTCGGCGCGGGTCACGTCGGCCGGGCGGTCGCGAAACTGCTGGCCGACCTGCCCTGCCGGCTGTTCTGGTTCGATGCCCGTCCGGGACTGCTGGAGGAAATACCAGTGGCCCGCAATACGCGGCGGCACGGGTCCGCCGCCGTCAGCGACGTCGCATCCCTGCCCAGCGGGACGGCCGTCCTCATCATGACGCATGATCACGGGCTCGATTTCGATCTGACGGAGGCGGCCCTGCGGCGTGCGGATCTCAGTTTCGTCGGCACCATCGGGTCAGAGACCAAGCGCGCCCGCTTTGCGAGCCGTCTGCGCCGCGCAGGGCTGGATGAAGCGAAGGTCGCCAAGCTGCACTGTCCGGTGGGACTGACCGATGTCGGCACCAAGCTACCCGCCGAAATCGCGATTGCCGTCGTGGCCCAATTGCTGATGCTGCGGCCAGGCATTGTGACGCCCGAACTCGAGGCCGCCGATAGACAACTGCCATCGACGCCGGCCGCCCTTTCGCCGCGCCAAAGCGGCTGTGGATCGCCTGGCTGCGACCCTGCCTGCAGTGGTGCCGAAGGTCAGACGCGCGCCTAACCGCGCCTCAGCACGAAAAGCCCCTGCTCGCCAAAGAGATTGGCGAGTTGCGGAAAGCGGCGCCAGGGCGCGCGGTGGCCTTCGTCATCCAGCGCCAGCCATTGTTCCACGACATAGCCTTCGGCTTTGCAGAGGTCGAAAAAGTCCTGAATGGTGCAGGGATGAATATTGGGCGTCTCGTACCACATCCGGTTCCAGCTTTTCGTCATCGGCATGCGACCGCTCAACAACAGCTGCGCCCGCAGATACCAGTGGCCGAAATTCGGAAAACTGACGATGGCGCGCGTGCTGATGCGCAGCATCTGCTGGAGCACTTCCAAAGGCCGCTCCACCGCCTGCAGGGTGCGCGTCAGCACGACATAGTCAAAGGCCTGGTCAGGGTAATGAACAAGGTCGGTATCGGCATCGCCCTGCATCACCGGCAGGCCATGGGCGACCGCGCGCGTCACCAGGGCCATATCGATTTCCAGGCCGCGCGCATCGCAGCCGCGGGTGTGAAACAGATGACCGATCAGCGCGCCATCCCCGCAGCCTATGTCGAGCACGCGCGTGCCCGGTTTCACCAGATCGGCGATGAGCTGCAGGTCGACACGCATGGCGCGCGCCGCCTGCAGCTGACGGCCGGCGCGCGCAGTACCGTCAGGCATTACGCGATCTCCTTCTGCGGCAGGCCACGATGCTCGGCACAGCCCGCGATGAAGCCCGCCAAGGTGCGATGAAAATCGGGCTCATCGAGCAGGAAGGCGTCATGCCCCTTGTCGCTCATGATCTCGACGAAGCTGACATTGGCCGCCCCCCGGATCAGCGCATTGACGACCTCCCGCGTCGCGGTGGTCGGAAACAGCCAGTCCGAACTGAAGGAGACCAGACAGAAGCGGGTGCGGGAGCCCGCGAAGGCGCGGGAGAGGTCGCCGCCGCGATCGAAGGCCAGATCGAAGAAATCCATCGCGCGCGTGATGGAGAGATAGGAATTGGCATCGAAACGGCGGACGAAGGCGCTGCCCTGATATTGCAAGTAGCTTTCGACCTCGAACTTGTCGTCGAGCAGGGTGAGGCTTGAGGCATCGCGCAGCCGCCGCCCGAATTTGCGCGTGAGCGCCGCTTCGCTGAGATAAGTGATATGGGCGACCATGCGGGCAACCGCCAGGCCACGGGCCGGAATGGCGCCGACCCGCCAGTATTCGCCGTTGTTGAAATCGGGATCGGCAAAGATCGCCTGTCGCCCGACCTCGTTGAAGGCGATGTTCTGGGCCGAATGATGCGCGCCGGACGCGATCGGCACGGCTGCGAAGACCGCGTCCGGGTAAGTCGCTGCCCATTCCAGCACCTGCATGCCGCCCATGGACCCACCGATGACCGCGAAAAGCTGGATAATGCCCAAATGATCGACGAGCTTCTTCTGGGCGCGCACCATGTCGCCGATCGTCACAGGCGGAAAGTCATGCCCCCAGGGCTCCTGCGGCTTCTCGTCATGCGGGCTGCGCGGCCCGGTGGAGCCCATGCAGCCGCCCAGCACATTGGTGCAGATAACAAAAAAACGGTTGGTATCAATGGGCAGGCCCGGACCCACGAGGTTCGACCACCAGCCGGCGCGGCCAGTCAGCGGATGCGTTTCTGCCACATACTGGTCCCCGGTCAGGGCATGGCAGATGAGGATCGCATTGCTACGCTCGGCGTTGAGGCTGCCATAGCTGCGATAGGCGACCGTCAGCCGTTGCAGCGTCCGGCCGCAATCCAGCGTCATCCCTTCGGGGAAGACGACGGCCTGATGCTCAATTTCGGCAAAGGGCTCAAGCTGGTCCATGGGATTTTGATAGGATGCTGTGGGTCAGGGGGCAATGAGGCCAAGGGCGCAGCTGACCGGAAGGATTTCGATTGATGCTGGCAGGGCTGCTATAAGGACATGAGCCATGGTCGCCGGTTTGCTTCGCCGGGCGGTTACGGTATCAGTCAAATGACTTAAAAATTCACCGCGGTTTGCCATCGATGTCCAGTTCTGCCCAAGCCGCTCCCGGCGCGGACACCGTCTCCCCCCAGCCTGACGATCGTCTGCCTGCCCTTCGGGCGCAGCTGGACGTGCTGGATGACCACATTCTCGACCTGCTCACCCAGCGGGCGGTGGTGGTCGAAGAGGTCGCAGCGGCCAAGCGGGGCGCGGGCTCGATCCGCCCAGGGCGGGAGGCAGCCATTCTTCGCCGTCTTCTTGGCCGCCATCACGGCCCCTTGCCGCGCGGCGCCGTCATTCGCATCTGGCGGGAAATTTTCGCCTCCTCCATCGCCCAGCAGCAGAGCCTGCAGGTTGCGGTGTGCGACCCGGCCATGGACGGGCGCTTTCTGGCCGCCGCGCGTGAACATCTGGGGGCGCTGACGCCCATGCGGGCCTATCGCAGCCCCGCTCAGGCCATTGGCGAAGTGGCCGATGGCCGCGCCAGTGTGGCCATTCTGCCGCTGCCGGGCGAAGGCACCGGGGACGGTACCGGTCCCGGCTGGTGGCCGGGCCTGCTTCAGCACAATGCCAAGGGTCGCATCCATGTCGTGGCCCGCCTTCCCTTCTGGGCCAGCCGGCCCGAGGGTGCCGCCAGCGTCCAGGCGCTGATCATCTCCAATACCCCGGCCGATCCCTCGGGCGAGGATATTTCGCTGCTGGCTTTGGAAGTTCCGGCCCAGGTCAGTCTGGGCAGCCTGTCGAACGCCCTCAATTCTGCCGGCTTCAAGCCGCTGTCGATGCTGGTGCATCGCCCCACCGGCGTGCCGGCCGCCTTCCTGCTGGTCGAAGTCGATGGCTTCGTGACGGCCGACGACCCGCGCCTGGGCCAGATTACCGGTCTGCAGGCGCCACCCATGATTGTCGGCGCCTATGCGGTTGCCATTGCCGAGGAGCCCAGCGCATGAGCGAGCGACGCCACCCCACGCCGCGTCCCGAGATCATGGCGATCGCGCCTTATGTCGGTGGCGAATCGACTATTCCCGGCGTCTCGCGCATCATCAAACTCTCCTCCAACGAAGGGGCCTTCGGTGCGCCCCCTGCCGCCCGTGACGCCATCGCCGAGGGTGCGGCAAAGATGGCCCGGTATCCCGACGGCAGTGTGCGCGGGCTGCGGGAGGCGATCGGCGGTCATTTCGGTCTCGATCCCGCCCGCATCGTCTGTGGCAATGGCTCGGACGAGATTCTGAGCATGCTGGTCCAGGCCTATGGCGGCCCAGGCACCGAAATCCTGATGTCGCAATACGGTTTCTCGATCTACGAGATCTTCGGCACGCTCGCCGGCAGCACGGTCATCAAGGCGCCCGAGACCGATATGACGGCCGATATCGACGCGCTGCTGGCCGCCGTCACCGATAAGACGACCCTGGTGTTTCTGGCCAATCCGAACAACCCGACCGGCAGCTTGGTGCCGGAGACTGAACTGCGCCGCCTGCGCGAGCGCCTGCCGCCGCATGTGCTGCTGGTGATCGACGCGGCCTATGCCGAATATGTCGACCGGCCGGATTACGACGCCGGGCTGAGCCTGGTGGATGCGGACGAGAACACGATCATGACCCGTACCTTCAGCAAGATCTGGGGTCTTGGCGGTGCGCGGCTGGGCTGGTGTTACGGACCGGCGCCGATCATCGATGTGCTGAACCGGCTGCGGCCGCCGTTCAATATCAATGCGACCGCCGCCGCGGCCGGAATTGCGGCGCTCTCCCAACCCGGCTGGGCGGAGATGTCGCGCGATCACAATACCGCGGCGCGAGCGCGCGTGACGGCCGCTTTGACGCAGGCCGGCATCCGTGTCTGGCCGAGCGAAGGCAATTTCGTGCTGGCCGATTTCGGCAGCGCCGATCAGGCGCGCGCGGCGGATGCCGCGCTGAAGGCCGAGGGTATTATCGCCCGGGCACTGGTCTCCTACGGGCTGGCGCAATGCCTGCGCATCACCATAGGCACCGACGAGGAGTGCCAGTTGGTGACCGACTGCCTCAGCACCTTCATGGCCCGCGCCAATACGCTTGCGACCACGGATGCCTGACACTGCGGGTCCGATTTTTCAACGCCTGACGCTGATCGGCCTCGGCCTTATCGGCAGTTCCGTCGCGCGCGCCGCGCGGGAGACCGGGGTCGCGGTCGAGGTCGTCGCGCATGATTCGAGCGAAGCGGTCTGTGCGCGCGTCGCCGCACTGGGCATTGCCGATCATGTCGAGCCCGATCTGGCCCGTGCTGTGGCCGGGGCCGATTGCGTCATGCTCTGCGCGCCGGTGGGGGCTCTCGCCGATATTGCCGTTGTCATCGCGCCCCATATGGCAGCGGGCAGTATCCTGACCGATGTCGGGTCCACCAAGCTGTCGGTGGTGCGGGATGTGGGCCCCCTTGTGCCCGCGGGCGTGCATTTCGTGCCGGCCCATCCGCTGGCCGGCACCGAGTTTTCCGGCCCCGATGCCGGTTTCGCGGAGCTGTTCCAGGGCCGCTATTGTCTGGTGGTGCCGCCGGCCGGTACCGACGCTGCAGCCGTCGCCAAAATCATAAGCCTCTGGCAGCGGATGGGTGCGACGGTCGAGGAGATGGAGCCGGCGCATCATGACCGCGTGCTCGCGGTCGTCAGTCACCTCCCCCATCTTCTCGCTTTCACCATCTGCGGCACGGCGGATGATCTGGCGGACGAGACGCGGCAGGAGGTGCTGCGCTTTGCGGCCTCGGGCTTCAGGGATTTCACCCGCATCGCGGCCTCAGACCCCGTGATGTGGCGCGATATTTTCCTTAACAATCGCGAAGCGCTGCTGGAGATGCTGGCGCGCTTCACCGAGGATGCGCAGGCCATGGCAAAAGCCATCCGCTGGGGCGATGCCGGCTATATCGAGGACAAGGTGATGCGCGGTCGGAAAATCCGCCGCAGCCTGATCGAGATCAAGCAGGCTTAATCGCCGCCGCCATCATTGCATGGCTTTCGGCGGCCTCTGCCTTCAGCCAATCGCCGAAGGCGGCGGCGGCCGGGCTGAGATCGTCCAGATGCGGCGCAACGAGCCAATAGCTGCCGAAGGGAACCCGCAAGGCAAACGGCGCCACCAGCCGCCCGGCGGCGACATCCTCGGCGACCAGAGCCACATCGCCGAGCGCGACACCCTGCCCGCGAATCGCCGCTTGAATGGTCAGTGCTGGATCGTTGAAAATGGGCCCACGCGCCAGCGGCACTGCGGAAACGCCCGCTGCCTCCAGCCAGACAGCCCATGATTGCCGTCGATCGTCATGCAGCAGCGGATAGGTCAATAGCGCCTCCGGCGTGCGGAGTGGCTGCCCGGCTGCCAGCAGCGCGGGCGCAAGCACAGGGGTCACCAGGTAGGGCATCAGCGGCATGGCCTCGACACGGGGCCAATCCGCTTGCCCCGAACTATAGCGAATCGCGAGTTCGACCCGAGAGGCCCGGAATTCGACCAGCTGCGATTCGGCCGAAACCTCGACATCGATCTCGGGCCGCAGCGCGCGAAAACGGCTCAGCCGCGGCACCAGGAAGCAGGCGGCGAAGCCGGGCTCAGCGCTGACGACCAGCTCAGTGACCACCGGCGCGCTGGTCGCCGCATCCACCGCATCGGCGATGGCGTCAAAATTTTCGGAAAGGCGATCCAGGAGGCGCGAACCCGGCTCGGTCAGGGTCACCGCGCGATGATGGCGATTGAAGAGCTTGGTGCCGAGCAGCGCCTCCAGCTCGCGGATCTGCCGGCTGATGGCGGCTTGGGTGACGAAAAGCTCCTCTGCCGCGCGGCTGAAGCTTAACAGCCGGCCCGCGCTCTCGAAGCTGCGCAGCGCGGTTAAAGGCAGGCGGCCGCGCCGCATCGCATAACCTCAAGTTATTCGACTGCGACGATAAGCTCGTTTGAAGTGCACTGCCAAGGGGTGTCTTTTCCGCCCACAGGAGAAGCCCCATGACCCATTCAATCTTCAACACCCTTGGAGCCGCGTTTCAGATCACCACGTTTCAGAGCAACGCTTTTTCCACACCAAAGAAGCCCGAAACGGGTGTGACTGCAAAGACCGATATCACACCTCAGCCAAAGCCGCTGCCATGCCGTCCAGAAGGATATCGGCATGCTTTGCGGAGAAGGGCAGCGGCGGTCTGATCTTGAGACTATTACCGGCCTTGCCCGAGGCGCTGATCAAGATGCGGCGCTGACGGAGTGCGTTGACAATACGCCCCGCCAGGGCCGCATCGGGCGTCTTGCTGCCAGGATCGGTGACGAATTCGGCGGCGATGAACAGACCGTCGCCACGGATATCCGCCATCCGGCCGAAGCGCTGGGACAGATCGGCCAGACCGTCGCGCAGATAGGCCCCGACGGTCGCTGCATTCTCCATCAGCTTTTCGTCGCGCAGAATATCAAGCACGGCGAGGGCGGCAGCACAGCTCACCGGATTGCCGCCGAACGTATTGAAATACCGCGTGCGGCGGGCGAATTCATCGAACAGATGCGGACGTCCGACGACGCCCGCGATGGGCGTGCCATTGCCCATCGGCTTGCCGAGCGCGACGAGATCGGGCTCCACGCCATGGCGCGCAAAGCCCCACATGGCAGAGCCGGTGCGGCCGAAACCCGGCTGCACTTCATCGGCAATGAACAGCCCGCCGGCCGCGCGGATGGCATCGACCGCGGGCTGGATGAAGCCCCGCGGGTCTGTGCAGACGCCGTCGCTGGAAAACACCGTGTCGAACAGCAGTGCGGCCGGTGCCGCACCATGGCGCTTCAGATCAGCGATCGCGGCTTTGACATGGGCCGCGAAAGCCTGACCCATGCCTGCCGGATCATCGCGAAAACTGTCGGGCGCGGGAATGGTGCGGATATGAACGCCCAGGGGCACGCCGTCACCGAGCGATGGGGACAATTCGGATGCGGCAGTGGTGACGCCGTGATAGGCATTTTCGGTGACGATCACGCCCAACGCACCCGTATGGCTGCGCGCAATGCGAAGTGCGAGATCAATCGCCTCGCTCCCTGTGCAGGTCAGCATCACCTGCGAAAGCGCTGCTGGAAACAGCGCCGTCAGCCGTTCGGCATAATCGACCACCTTGTCGGTCAGATAGCGCGTATGTGTGTTGAGCTGTGCCATCTGGCGGCTGACCGCCTCGACCACCCGCGGATGGCAATGGCCGACGCAGGGGACGTTGTTATAGACATCGAGATAGGCCGTGCCGTCCGGCGCATAGAGCCAGACCCCCTCACCCCGTTCGAGATAGACAGGGTCATCGTAGAACAGACGATAGGAGGCGCCGAGCACCCGCTCCCGCCGACGGATCAGGGCGGCCGTCGCCTCAGGCAAATGATCCAGCTTGCTGCTGTCAAAAGCGTTGACCATGACGGCTTTGGGGCCGGATGCGTTCATGACGCTGTTTCCTTGTCTGCGCTCATCCGCGCGGCCTGCCACAGATCAAGCAGCCTCGCCTGGCCATTATCGGGGTTCATCTCTGCGACCCGCTGCATGACCTGCCAGGCGCGTCCGGCATTGCGCATGAGATAGTCCCGGTTTTCTGGATAGAGCGTCGTGCGCCAGGCGGGAATGAGCGCGCGCAAGGCGAGGCGCGTCGCGATGAGATCAAACAACACGCGGGCTTCAGTCTCGCTCAGGGGCCGGACCTGCTCATACCCTGTCAGGAGATGCAGGAGAGGGGCGAAAAGATCCGCCCCTTCCATCAGATCGAGATGGTAGGAGGCTGTGACCCCGATTTCCTGCACGACGGGGGCAGCCACCAGATCACCGAAATCGAGGATACCGGCCACGGCCTGCCCGTTCATGAGCATATTGCTGCCGGTGAGATCGTTGTGGATGACGCCCCGCGGCAGGTGCGGCAGCACTGGCAGGACACGGGCTTCAAAGCGGTCCAGCAAGATGGAAACCCATGCCCGCGGCTCGTCATCCGGGATCAGCGGCAGCAGCGGGCGCAATGACGCCGCATGCTGCATATCCCAGAGCAGCGGATGCTTTTCAGCCGCGGGATGCGAGAAACCCGCCAGCGCGCGCGCAATCCGCGCCAGCGCCTGCCCGATCGCAAACAGCCCCTGCGGCTGCAGGACGCGATGGGCCAGAAGATCGCCCTCCAGCCATGAAAACAGGCGCACTGGCAGCACCCGCCCATCCGCGTCGGCCACATGCGCAATCAGCGTGCCGTCCAGCGCCGGTATGACGCGCTGCACGGCGAGCGTCGGATCGCTGCGGCCGACATGGCAGAGCGCCTGGGTTTGAAAATCGGTCACATCCGGGTCTTCGCCGGCATTGGTGAATTTCAGAATGAAGCTGTCGCCCTCAGCCGTCATCATCCTGAAATTGCGGTCGCGCTCGCTGTGCAAGGACGATGCCCGGCCCTCTCTGCCCCAGATCTGCCGAAAGGTGGCTTCCGCCTCGGACGCCGTCACTTCCGGGACCGGGCTTGCGAGGACAGAAGCGGCCGCGCCGATCAAGGTTTCAGGCTTCATCCGTTTCAGGCTTTCGGCAAGGTGATGACGAAGCGCGCGCCCAGCACACGCCCTTCCTCATCATGCCGATTTTCTGCGCGAATGCGACCGTTCAAAGCCTCGATAATCTGCTTGCTGATGGAAAGGCCGAGGCCGGAATGCTTGCCGAAGCTCTCCCCCTCGGGACGTTCGGAATAGAAACGCTCAAAAACATCCTCAAGCTTGCCTTCAGGAATGCCGGGGCCCTCGTCGGCGACCGTGATCTCTACCATCCCATCCGCCATTTCCTGCGCCGCCAGTTCGATGCGGCCGGCCGGCGGGCTGAAGGAGCGCGCATTGCCGATAAGATTGCCCAGGACCTGCACCAGCCGGCCCTCAACCGCCGCGACGCCCAGGCCCGGCTTCATTTCGGCCGCGGTGACGATCGGCGCGCCGGGCAAACGTGTTGCATCATCAATATCAGCGAGCGCACCCAGCATGGCGACGATATCCAGACGCTCGGGCGCCGCGCGGGATATTTCGGCATCGACGCGAGAGGCGTCCGAAATATCGGTGATCAGCCGATCCAGCCGCATCACATCGTCATTCATGATGGCGAGAAGATTGCGCCTTTGCCCGGCATCCTCCACCCGGCGGAGCGTTTCGATCGCGCTGCGGATGGAGGTCAGCGGGTTTTTGATTTCATGGGAGACATCGGCCGCGAAACGTTCGATCGCGTCCATGCGGCCCCACAGCGCCATGGCAGAATCGGAGAGCGCGCGGGCGAGCGTGCTGATCTCATCGCCACGCTCCAGCAGGCTGGGCGGTACGGCGCCGGTGCGGCCATGGCCTTCCCGCATCTCCTGCGCAGCAATGGCGAGCCTAAGGATGGGGCGCGCGATCGTCTGCGCCAGATACCAGGACAGCAGTACGGTCAGCACGAGCGCGACGAAAAAGAGGGCGAGGATAGACATCCGCACCGACAGCACCGCCTGATCGACCCGGCGCGCGTCATGGGTCAGCAGCACCATACCGACCGTCTGATTGTCATGGGTAACCGGCTCCGCGACCGTCACCAGCAACCGCCCGTCCGGCGTGCGGCGAATATAGGGGGGCACTTCCTGGCCCGTATCATTGCCGCGGAGCGCGAGCACCGCCTTCAGATCAGGCTGCCAGTCCGCACCGTCCGCCTTATCGAGCTGGCGGACGGGAATGCCGCCGGCCGAGGGCGCCCAGGCAAGGAGATGGTCGTAGAACCAGCTGACCAGACTGCTGACCGCACCACCGGTCGCCGGCGGCGGCAGCGGTTCGGTCACTATGGCGCCCCCTGCCCCTTCACGCACCTGGCTGTCAGCGACCATATTGCCGTCGGGGCCGAAGAGACGGGCCTGGGCAAAGGGTGTGGGGTCGGTCAGCCGATAGAGCAGTGGCCGGGCAAGATCAGGGGCCAGCACCGAGTGGTCGCCCGAACCCGCCTGAACCGCGCTTTCGCCCAGGGCCCCGGCATAGATGCGTGCCTGCTCGCGGAGTGCCGAGACATCCGCATCCATCAGGCCGTTCTGATACTGATCGAGATAGAGCAGCCCGATGACGAGCAAGGCCAGCGGCAGAGCGTTGACCAGCAGAATGCGTCTGAGAAAGGGAGAGGCGAAGCGCCGCCGCGGCGGTGGGGCTGCCGCCGACGACTGTGGTCCAGCGTCCGGCGCCGCCGCCTGCTTGGAAAGGGCCGCGCCGTCCGGCATCAGTTTTCCTTGTAGCGATAGCCGATGCCGTAGAGGGTTTCGATCTGGTCGAAACTGTCATCCTGCATGCGGAATTTCTTGCGCACCCGCTTGATATGGCTGTCGATGGTGCGGTCGTCGACATAGATATTCTCGCCATAGGCGGCATCGATGAGCTGGTCACGGGACTTGACCATGCCGGGGCGCGCGGCCAGGGCCTTCACCAGCAGGAATTCCGTCACCGTCAGCTGGATGTCTTTTCCCTTCCACAGACACTGGTGCTTGGTCTCATCGAGGGTGAGATCGCTGCGTACCATGACGCCGGTCGGTGCCACGCCTGAGCCTTCGGCCCGGCTGACCTCGTTGCGGCGCAGCAGCGTGCGGATGCGCTCCAGCAGCAGGCGCTGGCTGAAGGGCTTCTTGATATAGTCATCCGCGCCGAGCCGGAGACCCATAAGCTCATCCACCTCCTCGTCCTTGCTGGTGAGCAGGATCACCGGCAAGGCGCTGCGCTGCCGCAGCCTTTGCAACAGCTCCATGCCGTCCATCCGCGGCATTTTGATGTCGAGTACGGCGAGATCGACCGGCCGGGCAATCAGGCCCTGCAGCGCGCTTTCCCCATCAGTATAGGTGCGGACCTGAAAGCCTTCCTGCTCCAAGGTCATGGAGACGCTAGCAAGAATGTTGCGGTCGTCGTCCACGAGCGCGATGGTGTGCTTCATCATAGAAAGCTTTCGCCTGTTTTTGCCCGAGCCTGGCGGCCCGGGGCGTAAATGCGATTGGGCTTAGCGTCTGAGATGGATATCGCCAAGCCGGGCGCTACCGGTATCGAGCAGAGAATCTGGCCCGTGAATCAGATATTTCGAGCGGAAATCGTGGAATCGCCACCTGAGGTTTACAACAGGCGCTATAAAAAACCCAGAAGACGGGCCTGGGCAAAGGCTGCGATGGTGATCGCATCGCGAATGACGCCGTCACGGATCATGCGCTCTACCTCGGCCAGTTTGAAGCGCCCGAGCACCATGTCCTGCTCTTCCAGCTCTCGCTGGGTCTCTCCCATCGTCAGCTGGGTCGCGAAGAAGACACGGCCTTGCTGGCTGGAATAGCCGGCCGCCTGGAAAACCCTGCCGATTTCGCGCAATTCCCCGGCGACCAGCCCGGTCTCCTCGCGCAATTCAGCGGCTGCGAGCGTCGTGGGTGCCACGTCCTGCCATTCCCAGGTCCCCATCGGAAATTCCCAGACCCGCTGGCCGATGGGATAGCGGAACTGCTCGACCAGATAGATATCGCCGTCCTGCACCGGGCAGATGACCGCAAATTCAGCGCGCTCCAGAACCGAATAGATGCCCTCCGACCCGTCCAGCCGGCGGACCTTGTCTTCCCGCAGGCGCAGCCAGCGGTTCTCATAGACAAGCCGGCTTGAAAGACAGGTGATGGCGTCGGTCATCGGGCTTATCTCGCGCGGCGGAAGGTCAGATTATAGCGAAAAGGACCGAAGAGCGGATCATGGCCCGCTTTGACCGGCCGGATACCATGATAGAGCAGTCGCGCCGGGCCGCCGAAAACCAGGACGTCGCCGCTTTGCAGCGGGAGAGGCAAAGGCTTGTCGGCCTTGTCCGGTCCACCCACCAGGAAAACGGCTGGCAGGCCGAGAGAGACGGACACGATAGGCTGGCCGAAATCCTGCTCGTCGCCATCCCGATGCAGGCCCATCCCGGCCCTGACCGCATAGCGATTGATGAGGCAGGTATCCGGCGCGAAGCCCGGAAATCCGGCTTCGGCCGCAGCCGTCTCCGCGAGGCTGCGGAACGCATCGGGCATCGCAGGCCAAGTCTGGCCGGTCATGGGATCGTAGCTCTCATAGCGATAGCCGCGCGCGTCTGAGACCCAGCCGCAGGCGCCCGCGCTGGTCATGGCGGCGGCCATTCTGCCGCCGCGGCGGGTGGTCATGAAACGGAAGGGGGCGATTTCGGCCAGGGCCTGGATCAAAGGCTGCAAATCCGCCGGTTCAGCCCGGCCGCGCAGCAGCAGCATGCCCTCAGGCAGACTGGGGTGCTCTGGCGGTAGATCGAGGCTGGAAAAAAGATCGCTCAGCGGAAGGCCACCCAGCCGCGCGGGCCGCTCAGGCGGACTGCGGCAAGGTAAAAAGCCGGGACACCTCGTGCAGGTCCGGGGCCACCGGATGGCGCGTAGACGGCACGGTGCCGTCTGCCTCGCGCACCAGCTGGCAGGTGCGGAAACCTGCCGCCGCTGCAGCATCCAGCTCGGCCTCGACATCCGACAGAAATAGAATGAGACCGGCCGGCAGCCCGACCTCGGACCGGATGGAATCATAGCTCGCGCGTTCGCGCTTCGGCCCGACACGCGTGTCGTAGAAGCCGGAGAAGAGCGGCGTCAGATCGCCCGCCTGGCTATGGCCGAAAATACCGCGCTGCGCTTCGACGGAACCCGACGAATAGACGTAGAGCGGCAGACCTTCCCGCTTCCAGAAGGTCAGGCACTCGGGCACTTCCGCATAGAATTGCGCGACGAGGTCCCCCGACGCATAGCCTTCGCGCCAGATCAGACCCTGGAGGGTCTTGAGCGGCGTGACTTTCTGATCGAGGTCGCTCCAGCGCAGCAGCGTCGCGACCGGATCAGCCTCGGGCTCCAGATCGCGGGTTTCGGCCAGAGCAACCTGGACCGCGGCATCATGCGTATGGGCGGCCACGAAGTCGGGCAGCCGCATGCGGGCATAAGGAAACAGAGTGTCCCGCACGAGGCTGATCGGCGTCACCGTACCTTCGATATCGAGCAGCACCGCCTCCACGGGATGGATGACGGTGAGGTCAGTTTCCTCAGGCTGGCGATCGGCGAGGTCGGTCATGGGGTCCCTCAAGCGGCAGGAAAGCGCTTGCTAATATCGTTCCCGGTGAAATGGGGAACCCAGCCGGAGGTGTCGGTAAACACACGGAGAGCGGTAAAGAAGGGCCGTTCGCCGGCGTCGAACCAATGCTTCACATTGGCGGGCACGCTGATGAGATCGCCCGCTGTGCAATGCGCGTCATAGATGCGCTCATTGAGATGCAGGACAAAATTGCCTGAGCCATGGACGAAGAAGCGGATCTCATCCTCGGTATGGCTATGTTCGTTGATGAATTTTTCGCGCAGCGGCGTGGCCTGCGGGTGATCCGGCGTCAGCTTGATGACATCGGCCGAACCGGCGCCCGCATCGCCCATGAGCTTATTGAGGTAGGGACGGTAAGCGTCCAGGATTGTCTCGGCGTCATCCTCAGGCGCCAGCGTCACCGGGCTTTCCCATCGCTCGAAGCGCACGCCGATAGCGTTCAGCTCACGCGTGATCACCTCGGCGTCCTCGCTGCGGAGAAGCGGGACCTCGGGATTGTCGTCAGTATAGATCGTCAGACGGCTCATACGAGTTTCCTCCGTTCAATTTCAGTTGCCAGGAGGAATTCTAGCGCTTCCAATCGGTAAAGGGCAGCATTCACGTCCGAGCCCCAGACATAGATCCCATGCCCACGCAGCACATAGCCGATCGGAGCCTGGCCGTGTTCCAGCAAAGGCTGCAACCGGGCAGCGAGGCGCGGCATGTCCTGATCGTTGTCGATAATCGGCAAAGAGATGGAAACGTCATGCGTGCCGACGACGTCGCTCCAGGCCTTGAGGATTTCATAGCCCTCAAGCTGGATGGCGGATGCGCCCGGCAAAGCCATGGTCAATGCGGTCGCCGGAATGGAATGGCCATGCAGCACGGAACCGATCTGCGGCCAAAGCGCATAGATCTGGCAATGCAACAGGGTTTCCGCGCTCGGCTTCATGCCCGGTGTCAGGGAATGGCCGGCAAAATCGACCTCAATGATGTCACGGGTGTCCAGAAAACCCTTATGGACACCGCTGCGGGTGATAGCCATGCGCTCACCCGGCAGACGCGCGCTGAGATTGCCGCTCGTGGCGGGCACCCAGCCGCGCAGATCCATACGCTGTCCGGCCGAGACCAGAGCACGGGCCACAGGTGGCGGCACAGACCCCACCGCTGATTCGGCCATAGCCGAAGCGGCAAGGCCCCCGGCTGCCAGCCCGTCCGCCATCATCGCCATGCCATGTCCTTCAGGCAACGCCGAGCCAGGGCTCAGCCCTGGCTGTGAACCGACGTCGTCTCGCGCTTCGGGACGGTGGTTTCGGGTCCCGGCGCGGACAGGCTGCCCTGCGGCGTGCCGTCGGCCATCTTCGCATCATCATCGTCGGCCATGTTTTTCTTGAAGGATTTGAGGCCCTTCGCAAAATCACCCATCAGATGGCTGACCTTGCCGCTGCCAAACAGCAGCAACAGGACCACGATAACGATAAGCCAATGCCAGATGCTCAACGAACCCATTTTGCCTCCCTCGGGGATAAGCCCCCAAGCTGCCTGTCTGATGTCACGAGGGCAGCATCACGGCAAGCCACTACCCCAGGTCAAGCATCATAGTCCGACTGCAGCGCTTTCACCAGTTGGCAGAAACAACAAGGGCTGACCCGGACAGGCGGTTTCGACTTGTCCACAGCTTTCTCAGCCGGACCCGCACTCAATCATTGGCGTCGGAGCCTAAGCTCTATACATTATCTAGTAGTCACCTGGGCGAAGGACCACGAGATGGAGTGGAACGAGACGATTATAGCTGAGCTTAAGGCACTTTGGGCCGAGGGCTTGTCTACGGCCGAGATCGGTCGACGCCTGGGTATTTCCAAGAATGCGGTGGTCGGCAAGGCCCATCGCCTCGATCTGTCGCCCCGCCCCTCCCCCATACGCCGCAGCGAGCGCGGCCAAAGCCCGCCGGCAGTGGCGCCACGGGTAACGGGCCCAACGCTGGCACCGCTGCCTTCCGGCCCTCAGATCGTCTCCCCCGTCGTGGCAACGGCCATGGCTGCGGCACCCGTCGCGGTCAAGGCGCCTGCCCCACGCCGCCTGGCGGCCGTGGCTCCGGCCCCGGTGGTGCGCGTCTCCGCATGCTGCTGGCCTGTGGGAGAGCCCGGCAAACCCGGCTTTCATTTCTGTGACGGCGCCGCTGTGGCCGGTAAGCCCTATTGTGCCGACCATGCGCAATTGGCCTATGTGAAGATCCGCGACCGCCGCGAAAACGCGGCCTGATCGCGGAAATCGTCTTCTGAGGCGCTGACCGTTGACACAAAGCGACCGCGTGGTCGCTTTGTGCGCTGATCCATCGCTGGGATAAGAAAGCCGATAGACTCGGTGTGGTGAGGGTCTTATCTCAGGACTGTCACAATCCGACATCGAGATGGCATGACCTTCCACCAGCGATGGCACGGATAAATGTCCGAAAGCCTTGATTTTCTTTGGGCGCATGAGGCCGGCGGCCTCACCTCCATCACGCAGCCCTGCCCCAATTGCGGCGCCGGGGCGGACAAATCTCCCATCTGCCTGTCCCGCCCCGGTCATCTTCCCGTGTGGACGCTGCTGCGCTGTCCCGCCTGCACCTGTGGGTTCTATGCCGACCAAAGCGTAAGCGACTATGGCGATGAAGGCATGTCCGCCGAGTCGACCACGTATTTCCTGCAGCAAGGCGCCGCGGTCGGTATTTTTGCCGACATCCTGGCCCATATCCAGAAGCCGCCGGGCGCGACCTATGTCGAAATCGGCTGCGGCTTCGGCTTTGGCCTTGATGTTGCGTATCACGCCATGGGCTGGTCGGCGCGCGGCATGGACCCCGCCGAACTGTCAGTCGTCGGCCGCCGCATGCTGGGCGTCGATATAACCCCGGCCTATTTCGATCCGACCACGGTACCCTCCGGCAGCTGCGACGTGGTGATGGCGACCGAGGTGCTGGAGCATCTGCCCGACCCCGCGAATTTCCTGCGTGACATTCGCCGGGGATTGAAGCCGGACGGCATCGCCGTGCTGACGACCCCCGATATCGCGGCCGTGCAACCGGCGATCGCAAAGCCGGTTCTGAGCGCCACTTTGACGGTCGGCCTGCACCTTATTCTGCAAAGCGCGCGCAGTCTCGAATTCCTGCTGCGACAAGCCGGGTTCACGCATGTCTCGGTACGGAGCGACGGATGGAAGCTGATAGCCTTTGCCGCTTGCATGCCGCTTGTCTTGCAGGAGGATGCCCGCGCCCGGCAGGCCATTGCGATCCGCTATCTGACCGATCGGTCAGCGCAACGCGCGGAGGCTGACGATCTTTATTTCGGCTTTGCGGGACGGGCCTTTGTCGAAGCGGTCTCAGCTGAGGATAGCATTGCTGCCGCACACATCTGGCAGGATCTGGCTCCACGGCTAAGGTCACGTTATCGTATCGATGTCGATACGATAGAAACTGCGATCGCGCGCGCAGATGGGACCGGGGCCGCGGCCATATCTGACGTCCTGCCGCTCAACCTCGCGGCAATTATGCTGGCCCGCGCATATCAGAGGCTGCAAATTGGAGAGACCAGGACCGAGCTTTTGCCACGATTTGTTGCAATTGGTGCGGTCTGCGCACCATTGTGGTCCTGGTTCGACCGGCTGCAGATCGGCGATATGCAGACGAGGCAGATCCTTTGGGTGGCACAGGCGGAGGTCGTTCTCTGTGTCGCGACGCAAGGGAAACGAGCGGTTGTGACGATGATGAGGAAACTTGCTGAATCCCCGACGGGGTCTGGACGAGACGCGATCGTGCGGCGCGCCGTCGACATTCTGATCCACGGCGAAAGGCCATACTTGGCCGCAAGGGTTGCGCGACGCGAACTGCTTCCCCACATGAATCAAAGGGGAGATACATCCTTACCCGCGGTAATGCAGAGCTTCGCGCGGGAAATCTTTTATCGGATACGGCAGATGCGGCGTGCCTGAGGAGATAGCGATAAGCGAACCGACGTCCCGTTACGTTCTTGGAGAACCTATCACCTGGCGGGTCCTGGTGCGACGGTTTCGCCATGCCGATAACCGGTCTGCCGCTGCACGCAACCTTGCCCGGCATGCCATGCGAGCCTTTGTCGGCCGAGCGATGCGGTTGTCTCAGCCCCTGCGCATTGTGGCTCGTGAAGTCGGGGTCAGACTGCGGATCGGCTTGGCCTGGCCCCTGGGTTTTCTCCATTCTACCCATCAGGTGGTGGAACAGTATGAGTCCACAGGCCAGCCGCTGGGGGCAAATGTCGCTGTCTTTGTCCATTTTGATGCGGCCGGGCGGGTTCTGCCGCCGACGCGCGCTTTTTTGCGCGGCCTGGAACGGGCGGGACTGTCCATCGTTTTCGTCACGAATTCCGGCTATATTCAGGATGAAGACAAGGCTTTCCTGCGGGACCATTGCAGTGCCGTTTTGATCCGCCGCAATATCGGCTATGATTTCGGCGCCTGGCGTGACGCGCTGGACACGATGGGCTTGCCCCGGGCAGAGACCCGCGCCATCTATCTGGTCAATGACAGCGTCTATGGTCCCTTCACCGATCTGGCGCCGCTGCTGGCCTCGATTGATTTCGCGCGCGCCGATATCTGGGGCGTGACCGAAAGCTGGCAGCACCACTACCATCTGCAGTCTTTCTTCCTCGCCTGTGGCGAAACGGCGATCCGCAGCCCGGCTTGGCGGCGATTTTGGCACTCTGTGCGGCCCATTCCCTGCAAGGATTGGGTTATTCGCCACTGCGAAATCGGCTTTACCCGCGCCCTGGCAAAAGACGGTATCCGCACCGCCGCGCTTTTTCCAAACGAAGCCTTGCTCGACGATACCGAGCTAGAACGGCTCGAGCGGCTGGTGGCTGCCGATGATGAGGTCGAAGGTCGCGATGCCCGGCTACGCGCCGAGGCCGTCCATGCCGAACGCATCCTGACGTGCGCCAAGCGCGAACCGGTGCCGCTCAATCCGTCCATCGATCTCTGGCGCCAGCTGCTGCAGGCCGGGTATCCCTTCCTGAAGCGGGAGCTGCTGCTGCGCAATCCGACCAAGGTCACGGATGTCTTCGAGTGGGAGGAGGTGGTGGCGGAGTCGCTGCATGCTGATCCGCAGCCGCTGGCGGATGAAATCCGCCGATCCCTCGGCAAACGCCTGGCCGAGGTCTGGAACGACCCAGAGGGCGAGCAGCCTAAAAACGCGGCCTGACCTGATATGGTGTCATGAGGCCGGGCGGTTCAGGGCGCCTGCCAGCGTGCGGCCGCCATGTCATCGGCAGCCTGCGCATCCACCCAGCGGTCACGGCCGTCCGCCAAATGCTCTTGCTTCCAGAAGGGCGCCCCCACCTTGAGCCAATCGATCAAAAAGCCTGCCGCGTCCAAAGCCGCTTTGCGGTGGGCGGCGGCCGTCAGCACCAGCACGATCTGGCCTGACAGTGGGATGCGCCCCGTTCGGTGGATGATCCTGCACGACGACAGGGCAAATCTGGCCTCTGCCTCCGCCGCCACGGCGGCGATCGCGCGCTCGGTCATCCCGGGATAGTGTTCCAGAGTCATGGCTGTGATCGGCGCCTCGTCCGAATTCCGCACCAGGCCGATGAATGAGGCGACGGCGCCAATATCACCCGCTTCCCGCAGCAAGGCCGCGAGTTCGGCAGCGACATCGAAATCCGCCGGTCCAACACGGATGAAGGCCATGCTCAGCCTCCGGTGATAGGGGGGAAAAGAGCAATTTCATCGCCAGCCGCGATCCGCGACGCATCGGAGGCGAAGTCCTGATTGACGGCACTGCGGATGCGGGCCGTTTCGGTCAGCACGTCGCCATAGGGGGAGCCGCGCTCCCGCAGCCACTCAAGCAAGGCGCCGACAGTGTCGACCCGCGGTGGGAGTGACACTTCTTCCTCGGCGCGGCCCAGACGCTCACGCAGCCAGGCAAAATAGAGCAGCCGCACTACCATCACGATACCTTATGAGAGACTGGGGTCCCGGCGAGGTAGTGCTGAACAGCGCCAGCCTCAATGCGGGCTGGGCACGCTGCTGATGGTCCCGTTGGGCATAACCAGAGTGCTGGTGCCATTTCCGTTGGGAATGAGGATAGCACCGGCCTGGCCATTGATCGGCGCCAGCGTCTGATAGTTCGCCGTGCCCCCAATGATGGTGGTTGCCCCAGACGGGGTCGTAATGGGCGTGCCCAGCTTGGGCATGGTCAGATTAGGCGGCGCCGAACTCGTGGTCATGTTGGAGAGCGGTGCCGTCGTGCTCAGCGGGCTGCTGACCGAAGGCGGACGCACCGTACCGCCTGAGACCGGCGCCTGCGAGGGCACGCCTTGCATGCCCGGCAACGTGTTCAGGTTCGGCATCTGGCCAGTGCCTGCCGGCACCGGCCCCAGCTGCGGGGCCCCGTTGCCGTTCAAATCCATCTGCTTCTGAATATCGGCAAGCGTCGGCATCGCCGGAATGGCCGTGGGCCAAACCTGGCCGGATTCCGGCACCAAGGGTGTTGCCACCCCCGCATTGCCATTGGCCCGTTGCATCGAAAGGCTGTCGTTTCCGACCGGCTTATTCGGGTTGCTCGCTAATGTATGCGTGTCGCCAATGAAATGGTCGAAACCGGTGCAGCCCGAGAGAAGAAGCAGCCCGGTCAGAGCAATCCGCCGCATGAAGGTCGCATCCTTGATCTTGCCCGAGAAGAGGGCCGGTCGCGGGGCGGGCTGTCCCGTCGCGCTTCACTGCCTAGATGCCATGGCTGAGGGGGAGCCATCAAGGAAGCGACCGACGTTATTCGCGTGTCGGCCTCAGCTGCCGGCCTGCGCATCACCCCGGCCGGTGCCAAGCTCGGCATGACGGATGCCAGCGGTGAGATAATCCCACCCGGTGATAATGGTCAGAATGGCCGAGATCCACAGCAGAACGATGCCGATCAGCCAGACCGGCAGCCAGCTGATATGCAGAAGCTGCGCCGTGCCATTGCCCGCGATGAGGAAACCGAGCGCCCCGATCTGAAACGTCGTTTTCCATTTGGCGAGGCGTGTCACGGGCAGACCGATACGGATTTCGGCCAGAAATTCACGCAATCCGCTGACCAGGATTTCACGGCACATGATGATGATGGCGGGATAAAGCCCCCAGGGACCCAGCCGCCCGTCGCCGGCCAGCATGATCAGCACGGCGCCAACCAGAAGCTTGTCGGCGATCGGGTCGAGCATACGCCCGAGATCGGAGAACTGCTTACGGCTGCGGGCGAGCCTGCCGTCCAGATAATCGGTAATGCCGGCAAGTGCGAAGATGATGCAGGCCGCCAGATCCCCACTCGGCAAATGCAGCGAGGCAAGCACGATCAGCACCGGAATGGCGGCGATACGCGAGAGGGTCAGCACATTGGGCAGGTCTGTGATCATGAGAGCCTCAGCTTAGAGCGTAATCGAGTGAAGCACACTCTAAGACATCGATCGGGGTCTGATTCTCGGTCCAGATCGAGCGCTGGCGCGACGCAATCTGGATCGATCAGATCCTAAGGCAGAGGCGCCTGTCAGGAAACGCCTTCCATGCGGACCCCGGGGTGAAAATGCGCATAGACGCGCTTGGCTGTCTCCCGATTTATGCCGGGAACCGCTGCGAGATCATTGAGGCCCGCTTGCTTCACGCCTCGGGCGGAGCCGAAGTGATGCAGCAGCGCGCGCTTGCGGGCGGCGCCGATTCCGGCAATCTCATCCAGTTCACTTTTTGAAATCTCCCGCGACCGGCCCGAGCGATGGGTGGTGATGGCGAAGCGATGGGCCTCGTCCCGCAGGCGCTGCAGGAAATAGAGCACAGGGTCGCGCGGGGGTAGCTGGAACGGCTCGTGCCCTTCGCGGTGAAACCACTCGCGGCCGGCATTGCGGTCGGGCCCCTTGGCGATGGCCACGAGCGGAATATCGGCCACCCCCATCTCCTCCATCACGGCGCGGGCAGCCGAGAGCTGGCCGGCCCCGCCGTCGATGATGACAAGATCGGGCCAGTGGGGGTCGTCACGGTCTGCGTGTTCCTTCAGCGCGCGGCCGAAGCGGCGCTGCAGCACTTCCCGCATCATGCCGAAATCATCTCCCGGTGCAACGGGACCCTTGATCGCGAATTTGCGGTAGGCCTGCTTTGTCAGCCCCTCGGGGCCGGCCACGACCATAACGCCATAGGCATTGGTGCCCATGATGTGGCTGTTGTCGTAGGTCTCGATACGCTCAATCGGGCCGGCCAGACCGAAAAGCGCGGCCGTCGCGTCCAGCAGTTTCCCCTGCCCTGCCGTCTCAGCGAGCTTGCGTTCCAAACTCTCACGCGCATTGAGTTCGGCATGGGCGACGACCGCGCGCTTCTCGCCACGCTGGGGCACGCTGATGGTGACGGCCCGACCGGCCTTGAGCGACAGCGCCTCGGCGATCAGCGCCTCTTCTTCGGGAGGGTGGTTGAGCAGCAACAGCGGCGGCGGCGGCTTGTCTTCATAAAACTGGGCGATAAAGGCAGCCAGAACCTCAGCCAGTTCCTCGCCCTTGGTATGGCTCGGATAGAAGGCTCGGTTGCCATTATTGTGTCCGCCACGGACAAAGAAGACCTGCACACAGGTTTGCCCCGCAATCTGCCAGGCGGCGATGACATCGGCGTCGTTCAGGCTGGCAGGGTTGATCACGCCTGTTCCCTGCACATGGGACAGACCGCGGATGCGGTCGCGCAGGGTCGCGGCGCGCTCGAATTCCATCGCCGTCGAAGCCTGGTCCATCTCAGCGGCGAGCTGCTGCTGGATGGCCGCGGCGCGGCCGCTGAGGAAGGCCTTCGCCTGCGCCACCAAGGCCGCATAATCTTCTTTCGTGATGTGATCGACGCAGGGCGCCGAGCAGCGCTTGATCTGGAACAGCAGGCAAGGCCGGGTCCGGTTCGCGAAGACGCTGTCGGTGCAGGAGCGCAGCAGGAACAGCCTTTCCAGCGCCGTCAGGCTTTGGTTGACCGACCAGGCCGAGGCGAAAGGTCCCCAATAGGTGCCCTTCCGCGTCTGCGCGCCGCGATGCTTCACCACCTGCGGGAAATCATGATCCTCGGTCAGCATGAGCCAGGGGTAGCTCTTGTCGTCCCGCAGGACGATGTTGAAGCGAGGCTTCAGACGCTTGATGAGATTCGCCTCAAGCAGCAGCGCCTCGGCCTCGGTATGGGTGGTCACGATCTCCATGGAGATCGTTTCCGCCACCATGCGGCGCAGACGCTCCGGCAGGCGGGCGATCTGGGTATAGGAGACGACACGCTTCTTCAGACTGCGCGCCTTGCCGACATAGAGCGCATCACCCTTGCCATCGAGCATCCGGTAGACGCCGGGGACGAGCGGCATCGTCTCCAGCGCACGCTCGATCACCGCCACGCCATGCGTGATGGAGACCGGACGGGCAGCGGCCTGCGGCTCCTCTCCGGGACCTCCAGGAGCAGAATTTTCGGTTTCGCTCATGGTAGCCATCCTAGCGGAAAATCCGCTCCCGCGGGGCAAGACCCCCTGTGGATATCTTTGTGGAGCGTTCCGCGCAGCCTAGGCTTCTGCTGAGGGGGAAGACCTGGGGATGCTGTGGACGATTTTCGCAACTAACGCGGTAAGTCATTGAAATATATTAAACTAATGCCAAAATTCACGAGGTTGCGAGGATTTCACTGACACGCAGCTGTAACTTTCCCCGCCTCAGGCGGCTGGTGGAAAAACTTGATCGCGGTAGCGCAAAATCTCCACGCCTGCGGAAGCCGCATCCGGGAAGACGGTCAGTTTTTCGACGGAAACCCGCGCGGACTGCACACGCGCATCCTGCAGCGACAGGCGCGCAATCTCCTCCGCCATGGTCTCCACCAGCTCGACATGAGCGCGGTTCACGAAGGCCCGAATGCGCTTGGCGAGGCCGTCGTAATCCACCACCCGCCCGACCGTATCCGGTCCGACACCGCCCGGATGATCGAGCCCGTCGTCCCGCATCTCGAAGGAGATATTGATGCGTACCGGCTGGCGGCGAGCCTTCTCCTCGGCATAGACGCCGATACGCGCCTCCAGCACCAGATCGCGGATGAAGACCCGGCGGAGCGGCGATCCCGACAGGCCGCTCATTCCGCGATCTCCATCGTCGCCGGGGCCCATTGCAAATGCTGCCCACCGTCGAGTGCAATCATCTGTCCGGTCAGCGACGGCAGGGACAGGATGGCAAGCGCCGCCGCGCCGACCTCTTCCGGCGACGTGCCATGGCCCAGCGGCACTGAGGCCGCCTGACGGTCGAAATCCGCCTGGTTCTGGCGCGGACTGGGCACAGCGGGGCCAGGCCCGATTCCCACGACACGAATGCGCGGGGCAAGTGCCAGCGCCATGGTTTGGGTCAGCGTCCACAGGGCCGCTTTCGAGACGGTGTAGGAGATGAAATGCGGAGTCAGCGACCAGACGCGCTGATCGAGCAAATTGATGATGACACCATGGGCTGCTTCGGGCAGTGCTCCCGCCATGTCCTGCATCAGCACGAAGGGCGCCCGCAGGTTGGGCTCGATATGCCGGTCCCAGCTGGCGCGGGTCGCGTCATTCCATTCGTCGCGCTCGAAGGTGCTGGCATTGTTGACCAAGACGCCGATCGGCCCGAGCACCGCCTCCGCCCGGGCGACAAGGGATGCGACCTCGGCCTCCTGGCCGAGATCGGCTTTGAGCGTGATGGCGCGGATACCCTGGGCAATGAGACTGGCCGCCAAAAGCTCGGCCTCGTCACGGCTCGCATTATAGTGGATCGCGACCGCGAAACCGCTGCCGGCCAGCGCTTCGGTGACGGCACGGCCAAGCCGCTTCGCCCCCCCGGTGATGAGGGCTGCACGCGGAATACGCGGGTCGATGGTCATCGCTTGGTCCGTCCTGCTCCGCGGCCGCTGGGAGATTTGCCACCGCCGCGGCGGCTGTTACCACGCCGCTTGTCAGGATCGTAGCCACCACCACCAGGCCCCAGCGGCTCAGGCATATAGTCCCGCTTGGCACGCACGCCGCTGCCCAGCGGCGGTTCGATACCGAGCTCCATCGCCTCCAGCCGCTTGAGTTCGTCGCGCAGACGGGCCGCTTCCTCGAATTCCAGGTCGGCTGCCGCCGCCCGCATGCGACGCTCGATCTCAGCGATGGAACTGCGCAGATCCTTGCCGACGAAGTCAGAGATGCCGCCATCCTTGACCGGCGAGACGGTGACGTAATCCTGCTCAAAGACCGAATCCAGCACCTCGGAAATATGCTTGCGCACCGAGACCGGTGTGATGCCGTGGGCCTCATTCCAGGCCCGCTGCTTCTGACGGCGGCGGTCAGTCTCTTCGATCGCGGCGGTCAGACTGCGCGTCATGTGATCCGCGTAGCAGATGACGCGTCCATCCACATTGCGGGCAGCGCGGCCGATGGTCTGGATCAGGCTCGTCTGGCTACGCAGGAAGCCTTCCTTATCCGCATCGAGGATGGCGACCAGCATGCATTCGGGAATGTCCAGGCCCTCGCGCAGCAGGTTGATGCCGACCAGCACATCAAAGACGCCCAGACGCAGATTGCGAATGATCTCGATCCGCTCCAGCGTATCGACGTCCGAATGCAGATAGCGCACGCGCACGCCCTGCTCGGTGAGGTATTCCGTCAGATCCTCGGCCATGCGCTTGGTCAGCGTCGTCACCAGCACGCGGCCACCCAGATCCCGCACACGCCGCACCTCGGCCAGCAGATCATCCACCTGATTGCCGACGGGGCGGATTTCCACCACCGGGTCGATTAGACCCGTGGGGCGGATCACCTGCTCGGCGAAACTGCCGCCCGTGCGCTCCATCTCCCAATGTCCAGGCGTTGCAGACACAAAGACCGTCTGCGGCCGGAATCGCTCCCACTCCTCAAAGGTCAGCGGACGATTGTCGGCGCAACTCGGCAGGCGGAATCCGAATTCGGAAAGCACGGATTTGCGGGCGGCATCACCACGCGACATGCCGCCGATCTGCGGCACCGTAACATGGCTTTCGTCCACGATCAGCAGCGCATTCTCAGGCAGGTATTCAAAGAAGGTCGGTGGCGGCTCACCCGGCGCGCGGCCTGTCAGGTAGCGGGAATAATTTTCGATCCCTTTGCAGGAGCCGGTCGTCTCCATCATCTCGATATCGAAGGTGGTGCGCTGATTGAGACGCTCAACCTCCAGCAGCCTGCCCTCAGCCTCCAGCTCGGCGAGGCGCTCCTTCAATTCCTTTTTGATGCGGATGATGGCCTGGGTCAGCGTCGGCCGGGGCGTGACGTAGTGGCTATTGGCATAGACCGTCACGCTGTCCAGGCTGCCGGTGACCGTGCCGGTCAGCGGGTCGAATTCGGAAATGCTTTCGATCTCGTCGCCGAACAGCGACACGCGCCAGGCGCGATCCTCGTAATGGCTGGGATAGATGTCGACGACCTCGCCGCGCAGCCGGAAGGTACCGCGCGCGAAGGCCGCGTCATTCCGGCGGTATTGCAGTTCGACCAGGGCCTTGGCCAGCTTGTCGCGGTCGATCGAACCGCCGACCTCAAGCTTGACCACCATCTTGGCGTAGGTCTCAACTGAGCCGATACCGTAGATGCAGGAGACCGAGGCCACGATGATGACGTCGTTGCGCTCCAGCACGGCCTGGGTGGCGGAATGGCGCATGCGGTCGATCTGCTCGTTGATCTGCGCGTCCTTCTCCACATAGGTATCGGTGCGCGGGACGTATGCTTCCGGCTGGTAGTAGTCGTAATAGCTGACGAAATATTCGACGGCATTGTCGGGGAAGAAGCTCTTCATCTCGGCATAGAGCTGGGCCGCCAGCGTCTTGTTCGGCGCCAGGATGAGCGTCGGCCGCTGCACCGCCTCGATGACCTTAGCCATGGTGAAGGTCTTGCCCGAGCCGGTCACGCCAAGCAGCACCTGATCCCGCTCATGCCCGTCCGTCCCGGCGACAAGATGCCGGATCGCTGCCGGCTGGTCGCCGGCGGGCTCGAATTCGGACACGACCTTGAAGGGCGTTTTCGCCGGCCGCGGCGGCTGTTTCTGCGGCATGAAGGCCACAGGAAGGCTGGGAAGCGCGGAAGGATGGGTGACTGCCTGGGACATAAGGGGAACATAATGCCTGGCAGCCACTTTATCGAGAGGGGCCCGCGCAACAGCAGGTTTGAGACATGGCAGAACCGATCAGCGGCGGGCGCGTTCCCATTCCTCGACCTCGAAGCGCAGCTGGGCGCGCGAAACGCCGATGTCAGACAGCATGCGCGCATCCATGGTCGCGAGTTCCCGCTTCAGCCGCCGAGCCTTGGTCAGCCGAGCGTAACGGTCACGAAAACCCCGCCAGACCCGCGCTATAGGGCTCACAGCTGTCCGGCTGACGGCAGGGCGTAAAAGAGTGAGTGACATGGTCGTCTCCCATTCGGATGAGTGATGAGGGAAAGCTGACCCCATGCCCGTAATAAGAAAAACGAATTGTTTTGATCGTTTGAATCAAATAAGTTGATTACATGACCCGCCCCGCCACGCTCGACCCTGATCTGCTGCGCGCCTTCGTCCTGATCGCTGAGGAACGCAGCTTCACGCGAGCGGCCCAGATGGTCGGCCGCACGCAGTCGGCCGTCTCCATGCAGGTGCAGCGTCTGGAAGCGGTGCTCGGACAGCAATTGTTTCATCGCGGCCGGGGTGGTCAGGTCGATCTCACCCGGCACGGGCAGTTTCTGCTGGACCGCGCGCGCGAGATGCTATCCCTGAACGACGATATCTGGCGGACCTTCCACCAGCCCTCCGTCAGCGGCCAGGTCTGCCTCGGCGTGCCGGATGATTACGCGCTCCGTTTCCTGCCCCGGGTCCTTGTTCGCTTCGCCGAAGTGCATCCGAACGTGGAGGTAGAGGTGGTCTGCGCGCCATCGAACGAGCTTATTCCCAAGCTACGCGCCGGCACACTTGATCTGGCCCTCGTCTCCGAGGGGCATTCGGTCGCGGGCTTGGAAGGGGAGCCGCTATGGCGGGGCCCGCTTGTCTGGATCGGCTCGGAACGCCATGCGACGCATCGGCTGGACCCTCTGCCTCTTGCCCTCTCCGATCCCACCTGCTGCTGGCGGCAGGCCGCAATAGAGGCTCTGGAACAGACGAATCGACGCTTTCGCGTGGCCTATACCTCGTCGGCGCAAACCGGCACGCTGGCACCCGTCATGGCGGGTCTTGCCATCACGCTGTCGCCGGCCACCGCCCTACCGGAAGGCGTGCGCGTCTTGGGACGAGAGGACGGATTGCCGCCGCTTCCTGACTTCCAGGTGCTGATGATCAAGGCGCGTGAAGCGCGGCAGCCCGTGACCGATGCGCTTGGTGACTATATCGCCGAGACCTTCGCGCGTGAGGCGATGAAACCGGATCAGGCCGCGGCCTGACAGGTCTGCCAGAATTAAGCTTTGCCAGAACCGTTTCTGTCTGCCGCTAACCGGGTGTAGCTGATATCGACTTGACCAGATCCAGGACACGGCGGCGAACATCGGGATCGGTGATGCCGGAAAATGATGCCAGTAGTTCGGCCTCATCCGGTGCCAGCGGAGCCGGCTCGTCGATCAGCCCCGCCTGTTCTTCCGCTGCCTGAAAGACGGGACTGGCCAGGCCGCGCGCTTGATAGGCCGGCGGTGCGGTTCCGAAGCTCGGCAATCCGTCGAAAAAATAATCCGGCGAGACTTTGAAGACCCGGCAGAGATCGTACAGACGGGACGCGCTCACCCGGTTGGTCCCGCGTTCGTATTTCTGCACCTGCTGGAAGGTCAGCCGCAACGCGTCGCCGAGCTTTTCCTGCGACATGCCAAGGACGGTACGGCGCTGCCGGATGCGCGTCCCGACATGCACATCCACCGGGCTGGGGCCGGCGTCACCCATCGCGCTCTTAGTCATGCTGGTCCCGGACCTGCCGGATGAAGCTGGAAGCATGTGCAAAGGGGCAAACCTGGCCGCCGGGGTTGGGTGGGGCGTTAGTCGGCAAAGGGCGGCAAAACCGTCTGCGGCTATCATAGCAGTGCATGTGAAGCCAAAACTATCGAAACGTTACACTAAGGGAAATCCTTAATCTATTTGAGCGTAATACAAGCCGTCTGCGCACTGTTAGGATAAAATTTACGGATCGCTGCGTGGCACTCGGCGCGATCCCAAAATCATACCCAGGAGCGCGGTGAGGCAGCCGAGTATGGCCGGTGCCCATAGTCCCCAAGAGGCAAACACGGTCGGCGGCAGGGGCCCGGGCAGCGGCATGACGAGGGCGCCCTGACGGGCGAGGCCCAGACGCGCCTTTTCCCGTCCTGATGCGTCGAAAACCGCCGAAATGCCGGTATTGGCGGCGCGGGCCAAAGGCAGCCCTTCCTCGACCGCCCGCAACCGCCCGGCGGCCAGATGCTGGCGAGGACCGCTGCTATTGCCGAACCAGGCATCATTGGTGACGAGCGCGATCCAGTCCGGCCGGTCACGTTCCTGGACGATCTGGCCAGAAAAGACGGATTCGTAGCAGATAATGGGTCCGACCGGCGGTATGCCCGGCACATGGAGCGTGGTGGGGCCCTTGCCCCGGGTGAACCCCTCTCCGGGCAATATCTGCAGGGGCAGCCAGGCGGGCTGATATTCGCCGAAAGGCACAAGATGCCACTTGTCGTAGGTCGCGAGCAGAGGGCCCGGACCACGTAGCACACCCAGGCTGTTATAGATCGCCTGATTGTCGTCGCCGAAGCGCAGCATGCCGGTGATCACCGTCACATCCGGCCCGACCGTTTCCGCAATCGCCTGACGGGCCGCGACATCGGTCTGAAGCAGGAAGGGCGAGGCCGTCTCTGGCCAAAGCAGAATGATCGGCAGGTTCTTCGGATTGTTTGCCCGCGCCTTGGCGACCGCGTCGGCGCTGAGCGTGAGATAGCGGCGGAACAGCGTTAGCGCTGCCGTGCGGTCAGAGACGAATTCGGCTGTGCCATTGCCCTGGATGACGCCGATGATGGCGGCAGGCTCTGCCGGTTTCGCACTGGACAAGCGCCAGGCCCCGGCCGTTCCCCAGACGATCATCAAGCCCAGCGACGCCGCCAGGCCACGCAGGCCGAGCGACGGCAGGGAGGCGACGAAGACAATACAGAGCGTGAGGCCCAGCACCCCGATCCAGGCCGCCGGCTGAATCAGCACGGTGCCGAGCAGTCCAGGAATGGCGACATCCGTGCCCCAGAAATTCCAGGGGAAACCGGTGAACACAAATTGCAAAGCGAGATCGGCCAGCGTCCAGGTTCCGGCCAGCACCAGAATCCGCGGCATGCCCGCAGGCGCCATCCAGGCGAGCGCCGCAGGCACGGCGGTGAATACGCCCACGACCAGAGCCAGACCCGGCACGGCAAAGGGCACCAGCCACCAAAATTGCGCCGCCTCGATGAGGATCGGCTCGGTGATCCAGTAGAGACCCACGACATTGAGGCCAAATCCGAAAGCCAGGCCGATCAGGCCCGCCTGCTTCCAGCTCGGCGCCTGCCCGATCAGCCACAGCAACCCTGGCAGGCTGAGCCATAGCGCCGGCAGAATATAGATGGGCGGCAGGGCGAGGGCTGCCAGGAATCCGAGGATGAGTGCGAGAATGAGAGTCTTGCGCATCCAAAGGCGGCTATAGATGCGCATTGCCCTTGGCAAGCGGCGCACCGTCGCATTTTGTAACAGTTTCAGGACTTTCCGCTTTGGCCACCCCCGTCTCTCTCATCCTGGCGATCGACGCCGCCTCCCCCCTCTGCTCCGCGGCACTCTGGGACACGGCCGCAGGTGCCGCGCGCGGCAGCACGGAACGGCAGGGCGCGACCGGAGAAGCAGCCCTGCTGCCGCGCATGGTGGCCGACCTTCTGGCCGAGAACGGCCTCACCGCCGCCGACCTTTCGGCGATCGCCGTCAATGTCGGCCCTGGCAGTTTCACCGGCCTGCGCGCGAGCATTGCCCTGGCCCAGGGGCTGGCCCTTGGCAGTGGCCTGACCGTGGTTCCGGTCACGATCGCCGAGGCTTTGAGATCAGGCCTTGCTGCCGAAAGCAACGCGGCGCTGATCTGGTGTGCCCTCGATGCGCGGCAGGGCCGGTTGTTTCTGCATCAGGGCGGCGCACCGGCGGACTGGTCGGTGGTGCAGCTTGCCAGCCCACCCTTGCCTGACCGCCCGCTGATCCTGACCGGCGATGCCGCCGAGCCCCTTGGCGCTGCGCTGGCGGCGGCAGGCGCCACTGTGTCGGTCAGCCAAGCCCAACAAAGCCACGCGCGGCTGGTGGCACAAGCCGCCGCCCGGCGGCTGGCGGACCAATTGCCGCCGCTGACGGCCACGCCGCTTTATATCGATCCGCCCCGCGCCCTGCTGCCGCGGGGTGGGCTGCGGCCACCGCCGCAGGGGTGGAGCATGCCGCAGTGACCAGCCAGCCGCCGCCCATCCAAAGCGTCGGCCCGGCCTATGCGGCGGCCCTCGCCGCCATCCATGCGGCGGCCTTTCCAGACGACGCCTGGGGTGCCGCCGCCTTTCAGACGCAGCTTGAAATGCATGGCGTGATCGGACTTCTGGACCAGCGCGGCGGCCTCATTCTACTGCGCGTCGCTGCCGATGAAGCTGAGATTTTGACCATCGGCGTGCTGCCGCGGCTACGCCGGCGCGGCATTGCCCGCGGCCTATTGCAGGCGGGCATGGCGCTGGCGGCCGGGCTTGGCGCCAAGGCGATTTTCCTGGAGGTCGGGACCGCCAATCAGGCGGCCAAAGCGCTGTATGAAGCGGCCGGCTTCCGTCAGGTCGGTCAGCGGAAGGGATATTATGCCAATGGGACCGATGCGCTGGTGCTGCGGGTTGATCTGCCACCTGCAGATGCCGGCTGACTTGCCAGAGGGCCAGACTGGCGCCAGTCTTGGCCTATGCGCATTCATATCCAAAACCATCCCAGACAGCCCGAAGTCTTCAACGTCTCGCCCGAACAATGGGGCGAGGCCTTGGTCCGCGCCGGGAAGGCATCAAGCGGGTATAAGGTGAGCTTCGGCGAGACCAGCGGCGAGTTCACGACCGTCGGACCCGATGTCGAGATTCTGATCGCCGGTCCAGGCACGATTAAGCAGCTGCTGCCCGAGTTGCAGCCAGACCGGGCACCGCATCTCAAGATGATCTTCTCCGTCGCCGCTGGGGTGGACACACTGCCCGCCGACCGGATGCCGCCCGTGCCCTATGTCAATAATCGCGGCGCACATGCCGAAAAGGCGGGCGAATTCGTCGCCATGGCGCTGCTGATGCTGGCCAGCGGCATGCCGGAATGCATCGCCAATCAGCAGAATAAGGTCTGGGGCCAAACCTTCACGCAGGGCCTGCGCGGACGGCGTGCGACGATTCTGGGTCTGGGCGCCATGGGCGGCGCTTCCGCCGAACAAGCCAAGCATTTCGGGATGCATGTCACCGGCCTGCGCACCCGGCCGGAGCCCCATCCGGCCTGTGACCGCGTGCTGTCGACGGATATTTTCGACAGCGTGCTGCCGGAGACGGATTTTCTGATTATCTCGGCCCCGCTGACCCCCGCGACCCGCAAAATCCTCAACAGCGCGCGCATCGCGCTACTGCCAAAGGGCGCTTACGTCATTAACATCGGCCGCGGGCCCTTGATCGACCAAGACGCCCTTTGCGACGCGCTGGACGATGGGCATCTGGGTGGTGCGGTTCTGGATGTTTTCGATCCCGAACCGGTCAAAGAAGACGACCGGGTCTGGACGACGCAAAACATGATCATGACGCCGCATGTCTCGGTCGACGATGCGGTCAGCTATGTTCCGCGCTCGCTCGACATCTTCTTCGCCAATCTGGCCGCATTGGAAAAAGGCGAACCGCTGCTGACGCCGGTCGATTTCAGCCGCGGCTACTGACCGGGCTCATCGCCCGCCGGAGACGGTGATGACCGTGCCGGTGACATAGGAGGAGGCGGGCGAGATCAGCCACAGCACGGCCTCGGCAATCTCCTCCGCCGCACCGATACGGCCCATGGGAATGCCGCCGCCCTTGAGCGCCGCCTCCTGCATCCAGGGTGCCGCCATATCAGTCGCCGTCATGCCAGGGGCGACCGCATTGACACGAATGCCCTCCTTCGCGACTTCGCCGGCGAAGCCCTTGGTGAAGGTCTCGATCGCACCTTTGGTCGCGGCATAGGGAACCTGCCCGGCCAGTCCGCCAAGCCGAGCCGCGACCGAAGAGATGTTCACAATCGAACCGCCCTGACCGCCCTGGTGCGTGGACATGCGCTGGGCCGCTTCCCGCGCGCAATAGAAGCTGCCCAGGACATTGACGGCAAAGATCTGCTGCAAATCCTGCGCGCTCTGCGCGTCGATCCTGGCCGCGACGCCGGTGGTGCCGGCATTATTGACCAATCCACCGATCGGGCCGAGCGCCGCCTCGGCGGCTGCAAACATGGCGGTGACGTCTTCCGAGTTCGCCACGTCGCCGGCGACTGCGACCGCGCGTCCTCCCGCGGCCTGGATTTCAGCCACCACGGCGTCTGCCGCATCAGCCCGGCGCGCGTAGTTGACGGCGACGGGATAGCCGCGCGCGGCGAGCAGGCGGCAGATGGCGGCACCGATGCCCCGGCTTCCGCCGGTTACAAGCACGGCGGGGAGCTGGGTCATCGGAACCTCCATCAGAAAGACAGGTTAAACTTTGGCGACATGCACCATGTTGGTGCCGCCGGCCTGGCGGAACGGCACGCCGGCGGTGACGACGATAGTCTCACCCGGCTGCGCCATATTCTCTTTCCGCGCCTCTTCCCGCGCTGCGTCCGTCGCCTCCGTAAAGGAATCGACTTCCTTGGCGATCACCGCATGAACACCCCAAACAACCGCCAGACGGCGCGCCGTCTCGGGACGCGGAGTCAGGCCGAGGATCGGACAATCCGGCCGCTCGCGCGCAACGCGTAGCGCCGTCATGCCGGTATCAGTGAAGGCGGCAATCGCGGGCGCCTTGATGGTATGGGCGATCTGGCGCGAGGCCGCGGCAATCGCGTCCGAGGCCGAACCTTCCGGCTCGGGCCGGGAGGCATCGGTGATCTGGCGCCAGCCGGCATCCTGCTCCACGCGGGCGACGATGCGGTCCATGATATTGACCGCCTCGAACGGATACTGGCCGGCGGCGGTTTCCGCCGAGAGCATGACCGCATCCGCGCCATCGAAAACGGCGGTGGCGACGTCAGACGCTTCGGCGCGAGTCGGCGCCGGGGCGGTGATCATGCTTTCCAGCATCTGGGTCGCGACCACGACCGGCTTGCCCATCTGGCGGGCAGTGCGGACGATGCGCTTCTGCGCCAGCGGCACTTCTTCGGGCGGCAGTTCCACGCCAAGGTCACCGCGCGCAACCATCACGGCATCGGCGAGACGGATGATCTCGTCAAGATTGTCCAGCGCCTGCGGCTTTTCCATCTTGACCATGATCCAGGCGCGACCGGCGGCGATTTCTTTCGCCTCGATCACATCCTCAGGCCGCTGCACGAAGGAGAGGCCGATATAATCGACACCGGCATTCAGCGCGAATTCGAGATCGATGCGGTCCTTCGCGGTCAGTGCCGGGATCGGCAGCACGACGTCCGGCACGTTGACGCCCTTCCGGTCGGACAGCGGGCCGCCGAAGATGACTTCGGTTTCCAGATGGTCGTCGCGCTTATGGGTCACGCGCAGGCGCAGCTTGCCGTCATCGAGCAGCAGATGGCTGTTGATGGCGGCCGCGGCGATGATTTCAGGATGGGGCAGATTGACCCGGCGCGCATCGCCCGGCGTCGGATTCAGGTCAAGGCGAAAGGCCTGGCCGGTCTGAAGATGGACCTTGCCGCCGGCGAAGCGGCCGACACGCAGCTTCGGACCCTGAACATCGGCCAGGATGCCGATCGGGCGGTCGAAACGCTTTTCGATTTCACGAATCGACGCGATCCGCGCCGCGTGATCCTCATGGCTGCCATGACTGAAATTCAGGCGAAAAACATCGGCGCCGGTCTGGAAGAGGCGGGTGATGATCTCGGTGGTTGAACTGGCTGGCCCCAGCGTCGCGATGATCTTCGTGCGGCGGCGGCGGCGCAGCCGCTGTGAAGCGATCGGCGTACGAGAGAGCGACATTCCGGGCGTCCCAGCTGATTGATGTGGGGCGACGGCCCCCTGACTGACGATACGGGCCAAGTCGGTATGGAAGCGCTCCCATACCCTCGGCGCCGGGCGCCATCAGCCATGAGAGCGGGGCACGAATCAACCCCCCGTGCGAGCAATCCAATCCTCGAGCCTTGCGATAAGCGCACGGCCATCGCCTTCAATGAAGAGTATCTTAAACCGTGCGGTCTCCCCCGAGCGGATCGAGATCGCTGCTTTCCGCACGGCCAGCGCCTCCGCCAGATAAGCGATAAGCGCCTTATTCGCCGCGCCCTCGACCGGGGGTGCCGACAGCCGCAATTGCAGCATGGGCTTGCCGTCAGCACCCTGCACGACACCGTCCAGCCCGTTGCGGCTGGCGCGGGGCGTCAGCCGCACAGCCAACCGCACACCGCTCTTTTCGGCCACGAAAGGCTTCGCCGCGGCCGTCATGCGCGAAACTCACCCAAAGCTATAGGCGTATTGAATGAAGCCGGAGCGCGTCGCCACACGGTTGTAGAGCGCTTGCGCCGTGCTGTTGGTCTCATGCGTGTGCCAATAGACGCTTTCGCAGCCGGCCGCCTGCGCCACGGCACAGCAATGGGCGATCAAGGCTCGGCCGACCCCCTGGCCGCGCCTGTCCGGCAGCGTGAACAGATCGTTCAAATAGCAGACGTCACCGATCGTCCAGGTATTGCGATGATAGAGGAAATGGACGAGGCCGACCGCCGTATCGCCGCTCCAGGCAAGTGCCCCGAATACCGGCTCCTGCGCATCAAGCATCCGGGACCACAGCGTCTCTGTCACCTGTTCGGACAAATCCACCTTGTAGAACGTCTGATAGCCCCGCCAAAGCGGTGCCCAGACCTCCCGATCCTCTGCCCGCACGGCCAAAATCTGCACTGCACTCATTCTTTCATTCCCCACCTCACCAAGCTGTGAGCTTAGGGCGCCGCGCCTGCCGAAAGAAAGGGCGCATGCCCTGCCTGGCACGAATCATCGACAAGGCCTGGCGCTTAATTTATTACTAATTAGCATCGTTCCACCGAAGAGGATTGTCATGGACGGCGATTGCACCTGCGGCAGCGGGTTGCGGCGGATGCGCTGCTGCGCCTGGCGCCTCTCCGACCGCAGCACAGGCTCTGGCCTCGCCCGCTTGCAGCCCCTGGTGGACGAGGCCAGCCGCCGCATCGCGGGCGACGAGCCCGCCGAGGCCGAAGCGCTGCTGCTGGACGCCCTGGATCTGGCGCCGGACAGCCTGCCTGCGCTGATGGAACTCGCGGCCCTCAGGCAGGGACAAGGACATGTCCTGGCCGCCGAGACGCTGTGGCAGCGCGTGCTGCGGCTGGACCCCAATCACCTGACTGCGACACTGGCGCTGGGCATGAGTCTGCTCGGGCACGGCCGCCTGGCCGAGGCCGAGGCGCGCGCCCGCAATGCCATCCGCATCGCGCCGGAGACGCCCGCCGCCCATAATCTGATGGCCATGATCCTAACCGAGGCCAATCGGCCGCAGATCGGCGAATACCATTACCGAAGGGTGCTGGACCTGTCCGGCAGCCGCGACCCCATTCTGCTGGCCAACCTGGCCTGGAACCTCAAGAACCAGGGTCGCATGGCCGAAGCCCGCGCGCTGTATCATGAGAGCCTTGGTGCCGCGCCGACCGTGCGGCAGACACTGCTGGGCTTTGCCCGGCTGGAAGAGGCAGATCGCCGTTTCGATGCGGCGCGCGCAGTGCTGGACGTCAGCGACATCGCCTATCCGGGCGATCCACAGGCGCAGCTGGCGCGCGCCGTGCTGCTGGGCCGGACGGGCCAGCGGGCGGAGGCAATTGCACTGATCGACGCCATGGCCGAGGGAATGGGGACTGGCCTCGGACCGGCCGAGCTGCTTGAAAAAGGCCGCCTGCTCGACACGCTGGGCCGTTCCGACGACGCCTGGGCCGCCTTTGCCGCGGGCAAGGCGCGCGCGATGCAGCTCTCCGGCCAATCCTATCTCGATGAAGCCGCGGCCAGCATGATGGCCCGGCTGCGCGGTTTTTTCACGGCCTCCCGGCTCGCTTTGCTGCCACGGGCGGCTTTGCGCGCTGGTGAAGCCCAGCCGATCTTCATTCTCGGCTTCCCACGATCGGGCACGACTTTGGTCGAGCAAAGCCTGTCGGCGCATTCTGCCATCGCCGCCGGCGACGAGCTGCCGCTCATCCATGACCTGACCGAGACGCTGCCGCGGCTATTGGGCAGTCCCCTCTCTTACCCCGAGGCTCTGTCGGAACTCTGGATGGGTGATCAATGCGAGGGGCTTAACCTGCTGCGGGACGTCTATCTGCAGCGCGCCCGCCAACTCGGCGCGGGCCGGGTGGCCGACGATGCGCAACCACCCCGGCATTTCACGGACAAGATGCCGCTGAACGAAACCCATCTCGGCCTGATCGCGCTGATGTTCCCGGCCTCCCCCCTCCTCCATGTCATCCGCCATCCGCTGGACATCATGGTCTCGGCCTTTTCCAACCATTTCACCCATGGCTTTTGCTGTGCGGCCGCGCTGGAGACAGCGGCCCTGCACTATGCCCGCGTCTTCGACCTCATGGCCCATTACCGGGCGGCGATGCCGGAAGCCCGCTATCTGGCTGTCCGCTATGAAGACATCATCAGCCGGCAGGCGGAGACCATCAGCGGCGGGCTGGCCTTCATCGGGGAGGAGTTCGACCCGGCCTGCCTGACCTTCCATGAGAACCGCCGCTATGCCCGCACGGCGAGCTACGCCCAGGTAACGGAACCCCTGTATGACCGGTCTGTCGGCCGCTGGCGGCGGTATCGCCAGCACCTGGCGCCCGTCCTGCCCATCCTGGCCCCCGCGATAGAGCAGCTGGGCTACGACGTTTCCTGACCGGTTCAGAGACCATCCTGATCAAGTCACGTCTGGCCCGCTTGCGCAGGATGAGACCGGCAGGCATCACTCTCTGCATTCATGATAGATTGCGGCGGATTGGACGGGGCTCGGACAGGCTATGCAGCGCGAAGCGATGGAATTCGACACGGTGATCGTGGGGGCCGGACCGGCGGGGCTTGCGGCGGCGATTCGCCTCAAGCAGCTGGAGCCGGATGCCTCGGTCTGCGTCGTGGAAAAAGGCAGCGAGGTCGGCGCCCATATCCTGTCGGGCGCCGTGATCGAGCCGCGCGCGCTGGAGGAGCTGCTGCCCAATTGGCGCGAGCTGGACTCGCCCTTGCAGACGGAAGCGAAGGATGACCGCTTTTACTTCCTGACCGAGACGAAGGCCTTTCGTCTGCCGACACCGCCGCAAATGCATAATCACGGCAATTATATCGTGTCGCTCGGCGATGTCGTGCGCTGGCTGGGCGCGCAGGCGGAAGCGCTGGGCGTGGAAATCTATCCCGGCTTCGCCGCTGCCGAAATTCTGGAAGAGAATGGCCGCATCACCGGTATCGCGACCGGCGATATGGGCATCAGCCGCACCGGCGAGGCAGGTCCCAACCATCAGCCGGGGATGGAGCTGCGCGCGCCCTATACGCTGTTCGCCGAAGGCTGCCGCGGCAGCCTGTCCAAGCAGCTCATGGCCCGCTTTGCCTTGCGCGACGGCGTCGACCCGCAGACGTACGGGCTCGGCATCAAGGAGCTGTGGGAGATTCCGGCGGCGAAGCACCAGAAAGGGTTGATCGAACATACATTCGGCTGGCCGATGGATAATGAGACCTATGGCGGGTCCTGGCTGTATCACCTGGGCGACAATCTCGTCTCCTACGGCTTCGTCATCGGGCTTGACTACAAAAACACCTGGATTTCGCCCTTCGAGGAAATGCAGCGCCTGAAGACGCATCCGCATGTGGCGAAGCATTTTGAGGGTGGCCGTCGCATCGCCTATGGTGCGCGGGCGCTGAGCGAGGGCGGGTTGCAGTCAATCCCCCGCCTGACCTTCCCCGGCGGCGCCCTACTGGGCGACGCCGCGGGCTTCCTCAATGTGCCCAAGATCAAGGGCACCCATGCGGCGATGAAATCCGGCATGATGGCGGCCGAAGCGGTGGCCGAAGCCCGGGCCGCCGCCGCCGCCGAGCCCACGGCTTTCACCGACAAGTTGAAAGCCAGCTGGCTGCACGCCGAACTCTCCGCCGTGCGCAACATCCGCCCGTCATTCGCGAAATTCGGCAATTTCGGTGGTTTTCTCTATTCCGCCGTCGATACCATGATCTTCCGCGGCAAGGCCCCTTGGACCTTCCATCACGCCCATGCCGATAACGAGGTTTTGGCGCCGGCCCGCGAGGCGGATAAAATCGCCTATCCGAAGCCGGACGGCGTGCTGACCTTCGACCGTCTGTCCTCCGTCTTCATCAGCAATACCAATCATGAGGAAGACCAGCCGGTGCATCTGCGGCTGCGCGATGCATCCAAATGGCTGACCGAGAATTGGGACAAGTATCAGAGCCCGGAAAGCCGCTATTGTCCGGCCGGCGTCTATGAGGCGGTGGGTATTGCCGAAGGCCATCCGCATCTGCAGATCAATGCCCAGAACTGCGTGCATTGCAAAACCTGCGACATCAAGGACCCGGCGCAGAATATTGACTGGGCCGTGCCGGAAGGGGCTGGCGGCCCCAATTATCCGGGCGGCATGTGACGGAATCGAAGGGAGATCCGGCTATGGACGACAATACGCGCATTTCGCTGGAGGCGGCGGCCTTCCGCAGCCTGGTCGACCATCTGCAGACACGCACCGATGTGCAGAATATCGACCTGATGAATCTCGCCGGCTTCTGCCGCAATTGCCTGGCCCGCTGGTATCGGGAAGCTGCCGAAGCCCGCGGCCTGCCGCTTTCCGACGCCGCCGCCCGCGAGCATGTCTACGGCATGCCTTACGAGGAATGGAAGGCGAAGAATCAGACTTAGGGCGTGATTTTTACTTTTGCCGCGTATGGACTTTCGTGACAATGATGGATCGCGTTTGTCAGTGACTATATGTGAGGGCTCGTGAGGATCTCCGGCAATGCTGGGGGGCACATGACTTTCTATGTTCACTCGAATCCTAAAAAGGATCTTAGATAGGGCTATTATAATCTATTATTGTCATGTTCTAACGATTTTAAAAAACTCCCACGCCCCAATCTGCTTGCGATTACAAACAACAATTCCGCTTGGCTCTGCACACAAGTAATAACCGCAGCACTCCAAAGTGTAAAAATCCACGTCCTTCGACCGAAATAAAAAACTACTTTGGGCTAAAGTAAAATTTATTTCTCTTTCAAATCCAATCGAAAAATCGGACAGGCGCAACACTAAGGTTAATTCTAGACCTCCCAGAACCACATACAACTCTGAATCGCTTCCTCGTAGCCGCAAGCGAATCGGCAATAGCTCTTGACTCGCCTCAAACAGAGCAATTTCTACACTACGGACGCGATCGCTGGTAGAGTCGTAAGCTAACACGGTGCCGTGGTAAGAAAAGAGCCCGGCGGCAAAACGAACAATGCTCGACACACGGTTTAACGTTTCAATTATACGGCTTGGCGTGAAAGTTTTCATAGGTGAAAAGCTTGTGATTGCTTGCAAACGTCGTTCAACCAGCTTTGTCAAAGCCCATGCATCGAAATCACTTTCGTGGTGGCGTTTCCAGTCAGAAGTTACGTCTCCCGTCCAAAAGGCGAAGCGTGAAACGCAAAGCTGCACAGGCTTATGTTGAGGTTTCCATTGCGATCCATAGGCGCGGAAGACGACATTATCCTGCTCCGCTCTTATCGCAACTTTTGCTAAAGGTGCCCCATGCGGGATAGCAAGAAAAATTTTCTGGAATCCGCCGTCGCGACAAGTAAAAAAGCATGACATGGTGGATTTGCTGCCATGTGTATCAAGTAGCTCAACGTTACAAGATGTAGCAAAGCTATTTATATTGAATCCGACACATCTGCCTGGTAGATGTAGATCTATTTCATCATTCTCCAACAAAATAACGTAATTCTCGTCGAATATACTATTTTTGAATCGATGAAGGCTCCTTCCGCCAGAATCAATATCTGCAATCCATAGCGAAAAATTCTTCCGATAGCTTTTCGCTGTTAGCGATTTTTTTATTAAAAAACTGCTGTCTATTTCAAAAAACCCTAATAAAGCTTCACCAATTGCAAATCCCAGGGTTCGCGAAACGATTGTCTGGGGATGAGGAGGATCTCTAAACAGATGCTCTCCTGGACCCAGGATATTTTGACTAAACTGTAACATAAGCTGACGAAGATCAAGAAATTGCGCATGCACAGCTTGTGAAATTTGAATTCTTGTTTTGTATGTAGAAGAAATGGAGTTTATACTCTCTTCAGAACAAAATCCCAAAAATATGAGGGTCGTTTCCGAGGAAATTGTAGATGCAATTTCGAAAATTATCTGATTGACGAAATCTTCGGAACTATAACCATTTGGACCAAAATCTTCCCGAAGATGTTGCTCATCATTTGGAATACTGTCAAAAAACACAAAATCGTATTCTGAAAAATCAATATCCATATTTACAGAAAACTGTATGCCGGAAGATGCGCCGACCGACCTATTGTCGATCGACGCACTTGGCAGAGCATCTCGGAGACCACCTATCCATCCATCCCTCGTCAACGAATTGGAGGTACCCAAAACTAGTATTTTCATTTGCAAACTCTAAGAAATTATCAATTTCATTTTTCACAAAGTCTGAAGCTAAGCGACCAGTGGTCAATGCTCAAAGTAAAAGATGCCAACGCTGATTCAAACTCAAAAGCCGAAATCAGATGTCAATACGGACAGATCGCTAAGGGATCTGCGCGGCGAGGATGATCGCGGAACTAATCGCTGCTATAGAGATCATTGCCGAAGTATTGGCGCCAAGTCGTCTTTAGCATGGGAAAAAAGCCAACATGCGATGTCGAGTAGCCGAGCGAGGAAAACATAATCTCGGGCAAGATCGAATGAATCATGCTCTCGGCTTACTCCATCGCGCCTTGTATGGGGATGCTTCAAAATTTTCGTGCGGTGTCTGGCTCAAAAACATATCAACCGCATCTCTCACGGTAGGCCATACCTCTCCTGAAGCGTCATAGTCATCAGCGATGATCATGCCGCCAGGAGCAAGAAGTGGCCACCACATTTTCAGGTCGTTGGTGACTGCATCGACATCATGGCCAGCGTCTATATGGATAAGATCGGGCATGATGTCCTTTCTACCCAATAAATGACCTGCATTTGTGCTATCAAGTGGAAGGGGTAAAACATAGTCGTTCATGCCAGCTTGAACGACGTTTGTCAGGAAGGTGTAAAACAGCGTTGGATAGCCATTCTGGAACATAAGACTTGGGAAAAATTCAGGGTGGACATAATGGTCCCATGAACCCAAAAACGTATCAACTGCTATCACTATCCCATCGATATCATTTTTTTTGATCTGTTCAGCCATGAAGACTGTCGATGCACCTTTCCAGACGCCAATCTCGACAATGATCTTTGGTCTAATGAGCGAAATCGTATCTGAAAGGAATGGATGGTAACTATTCCACCCCTGCTTATCCCCTTGATACTGCTCTGCGATGAACCCACTATAGGGATTATACTCTCCGAATATAGTCTCTCGTGTTTCGTTCCAAAGCCCGCTCATCAAAATGACCCTCCCCCACGTTTGTTAAATTTGTCTATTGCTAACTTACTCTGCTCAAACTTGGCTACTTTTCAAATTTTACTTTACATCCTTTGGGCAATAGAAAATGGGCCTAATTATAGGCCCATGCTCGCATCCATACCAGGACGAGTAATTTTCCGCGCCCAACCATCTGCAACCGAACCAACGTCCAGGGCGATGCCGCCGAACCGCTTGACCGTCGCGGCGTAGAATTTTCCGAGAATGCCGCCGGCAATCAGAAAAAGACGGCCATCATGCGGCACTTGCAGCCTCGCCAGGATGTCGTAATAGGCGTCTGGAAAATGCGTTCCGAACACAGCGTCGTCGCCGAGGGCCGTCTGGGATCCCCTTTCGCCGGGGATTCGGTAAAAGTTTACCTCATCCAAATCGAACCGACGCTTTAGTAGTTCTGGAAGTTCCGGTAGGCACGAAATAACACTCAGCTGCTTTGTGCTGCGAATAATGCTTTCCAATCCACCTGATTGCGAAAGATCCATGTGGACGAGTTGTGAACAGCATTTGGGCTTGTTGAAGCACTGACCCAAAATTTGAAACGCTCGGTGGACATTGTTAAGCGATGGCACGCCCCGCAAACTCGAAATACGATATTCATGCTGTATCCAACCCTCGTACGGCACACCGATATAGTCACATTCGAGGGCAATGTTCGGAAGCCGTTCGACAATGCCCCTAAATTCGTGGCCATTCCATGGGAAATCGTTGCCAAACCACATAGCAGTCAGTTCCCGCCTATTTCGCTGATAGAGCAATTCATAACTGCGTTCATCTTCAAGGCCGAGATTGATGCATCCTCCCTCGCCGTCACCGAGGCGAATGAGCGCAAATGGCCGTCTGGCCTTCACTGCTTTGATGACCTGCTCGGCGACTTCCGATGTACCATGATAACCAAAGCTCCCCTGGACTACTTTCATGGCCTCAAGTGCCTTTGGCTTCGGCCATGCCGACAGATAGGCACCGAACTGTCTAATCTCCTCGAGTTCCTGGGCGGCAGGGCCATCCGCAAGAAGAATGGCACGCTCGTAGTGTTGATCCGCTGTTTGATGGGCGCCAATGGCGTGAAGGATATGAATCAGAAAGACCGAGATACGAACATCATTCGGCTGGCGTCGATGGGCCTCGGTCAAAAGTCGCGCGGCCTCTAGATGGTTTCCCTCTAGCCTATGGAGGAAAGCTGCCTCGTAGTAGCCGGCCGCCCAATCGGGCCAGGCATCCATAATCCAATGGAACACGCGGAGAGCGAGCGGGCTTTTGCCGTTACTTCGCAGGGCGATTCCGACATCAACGAGGATATGATTGGCCGTTGACTTATCGAGGATAGATCCCAGAAACGTGGCTATGCCCGCATCATCGCCACTTGCGCATAGGTCTCTGACGACTGAACTTTCATGCCCCATGGGTTCGCTTTCTCTTTAATGCAGTCGTACAAGTGGGCAGCCAACTAATACCCAGCACGAAATAGGCAAGAAAATTCTGTAGATTTTAACCAACCACGGACGTGTTTATTAAACCTAAATACGATATCATTACTATTGTTCGAATAAAAATTTTTTGATTTTCGTTTATGTCAATAATTGTTTTTAGTGGGTTCTAAGCGTCAACGCTAAACGCGAATGGCCATTCTCAGCATCCTTCATTTTCGTCCCATCTAAACGGTGCGGCAGGAGGTGGACCAGCGTATGATGTCGGTAGCGTACCCCGCAGATTTCCTAGGCGCATGTAAGATGATCGACGCTTTCAATTGACCCGGCCCCCTTTGGCGGGTTACCTCGCCCGCCCAGACTAGCCTTTCTGCACTCCAAGGAGCCCGCCCATGGCGTTCGATGCCACAGAAACTACCGACGCCGCGTCCCAGGGCAATATCGCGGCCGACCGCCTGCGCAGCATCATCGAGCGGATCGAGCGGCTGGAAGAGGAGCGCAAGGCCCTTTCCAGCGATATCAAGGACATCTATTCCGAAGCCAAGTCCGCGGGCTTTGATGTGAAGGTCCTCCGCCAGCTTATCCGCATCCGCAAGCAGGAGCCGGCCGAGGTCGAGGAGCAGGAGACCCTGCTCGACGTCTATCGCCGCGCGCTCGGCATGTAAGACGAATGGGGCCGCGGTGCGGCCCCATTCCAGTCAGAGAGCCGCGAGAACCGTCTCGGCCTTGCTCGCCTCGAAGGCGCCGCCTTCCTCCACGCCCAGGAAGGTGACCACGCCGTCCTCGGCGACGAGCGCATAGCGCTGCGAGCGGATACCCATGCCGCGGGCGACCAGATCCAGCTCAAGACCCACCGCCCGGGCGAAATCGGCAGATCCGTCGGCGAGCATCAGGATCTTGCCCTCGACGCCGTGATCCTTACCCCAGGCGCCCATCACAAAAGCGTCGTTCACGGCAATGCAGGCGATGGTGTCCACGCCCTTGTCGAAAAACGCCTGCGCGTGCTCGACGAAGCCCGGCAGGTGGCGGGCGCTGCAGGTGGGGGTGAAAGCCCCCGGAACAGCAAAAAGCACAACCTTCTTGCCACCGAAGATCGCATCCGTCGTCATGGCCTCGGGGCCATTGGCCGTGGCGGCGGTCACCGTCACGTTGGGGATCTTGTCACCGACCTTGATCATGCGTGGGTCCTTTATGGAAGAGATGGAGACTCCTAGCCCCCGGCCAGCCGCCTGTCACCTGCGCGCCCGATGGGGACGGCACGTTTGCACCGCCGCGCTTGCAGAGCGCGAACGAAAGGCCAAATATTCGACCATGACCAGACCACCGACATCCAAGCCAACTGACCAGCCGATTATCGCGACAAGCGGTGCCGGGCCTGATGCGGCAGTCCCGCCCGCGATGGTGGCCGATCTCGCCCACCGCGCCGCCGACCGTCTTGCCGGCCAGATTCTGATCGCCATGCCGAGCCTGACGGACCCGAATTTTAATCAGGCTGTCATTCTTCTCTGCGCCCATGGCGAAGACGGGGCCATGGGGCTGATGCTGAACCGCGCGGTCGATCGGCCGACCTTCCCTGGCTTGCTGCAGCAGCTGGATATCGAACCCCAGCCGCCGGCACGGGAAATCCGCCTCTGCGCCGGCGGGCCGGTCGAGACCGTACGCGGCTTTGTGCTGCACACCGCGGATTGGATGGCGGAGAACAGTCTGGCCGTCGAGGGCGGACTGGGCCTGACCACCAGTCTCGATGTTTTGAAGGCCATCGCCGAGGGGAACGGGCCCCGGCAGGGCCTGCTGGCTCTCGGCTATGCCGGCTGGGGGCCCGGGCAACTGGAATCGGAACTCAGCGATAATGCCTGGCTATCGGTGCCAGCAGATGAGGGATTGATTTTCGACGCCGACAATAAGTCTCGCTGGCGGCGCGCCATGAATAAGCTGCGTATTGATCCGCTGCTGCTGTCGCCGGTCGCCGGCCACGCCTAGCTGGCCGCGCCTAGCTGGCCGCGCCTGATCGGCTGCACCTGGCCGGCCGCGTTTTGGTTGTCAGATCGGAAAAAGACGCGCCCGACCATAAGGCCGGGCGCTTTATAAGGACGGGGATAGACGGTGCCCGACAGCGACTTATTCGCTCGCCGCCGCCTTCGGCCGCCGCGTGCCCTTGGGCGCCGCGTCGGTCAGACCCGCCGCCGCCTTGGACAGAGAGGTCAACAAGCCAATCAGCGTGTCGATCTGCTTGGGTGAGAATTCCGCCAGCAGCTGCTGCTCACGCGCGATCGCCGCGAGAGCAATACGATCATGCAGGCGGCGTCCCTTCGCGGTCAGCGCCGTCGCGCGCGAGCGGCCGCTGGTGTCACGCGAGAGCACGAGGCCCTGCTCTTCCATGCGGGCGAGGCTACGGCTGACGGCAGCCTTGTCGAGACCGGCATTCTTACACAGCACCGGGGAGGTGATCCACGGGTCCGCAGCGAGTGCGACCAGGATGTGCCATTCCGACAAACCAATTGCGTAATGCTTGCGATAGAAACGCGATGCACCGCCTTCAAGCTTATTGGCAACCGCCCGCACCAAACCGGGTACGTAGCGGTCGGCCGCAATCACCGTGCCCGCCGACGCCTTGGCGGCCGGCGCCGATTCCGCAGACTTAGATACTTCAGTCCGCTTTGTTTTAGAACTCAGACGACTCACCATGATCTATCCCCCTCAATTTATGTGTCGTTCTCTCAAACATGTCAGTCCAAGAGAGGTTAATCCCGACGCCGGCTGCAGACGGGCAACTTGATCAAAGCCGGCGCAAACGTCCAAACTTAAGATAGCAATTCATCACGCTTTGCCGAAACAGCGCGGGCGTGACCCGAAAACCCTTCGTACTCCGCCAAGGCTCTCGCGTGTTGTGCGAGCTCACCATAGCCGGATTTCGTTACATAACCAACAGAAGACCGTTTCATGTAGTCGAAGACTGAAAGCGGCGATGCGGTCCGCGCCGCTCCCCCCGTCGGAAGGACAGCGTTCGGCCCCAGAAGATAGTTGCCAAGGGTTACCGGCGAGTGAGGACCCAACAAAACTTCACCGGCATTCCTGATACGTCCGAGCACAGACATCGGTTGTTCTGTCAGAATCTCCAGATGCTCCGGCGCATAGGCATTCACAAATTCGATCGCCTGGTCGAGATCACGCGTCAGAATTACCCCGCCCCGCGGCCCCGTCAGCACGGCACGGGAGAAAGCGACCCGCCCTGCCTCCATCTCAGCCCAATGACCAGGCAGCGCCGCAATCGCCTCCCGCGCGACGCGTTCGCTCGAAGTCACAAGCCAGGCCGACGAGTCCGGGCCGTGCTCGGATTCGATGATGAGATCGAGGGCGGCCAAAGCACCGCTGACGCTGTCATCCGTCAGGATGATGGCCTCGCTTGGCCCGGCAGGCACGCCGGGGTCGATGCGGGTCGACAGAATCCGTTTTGCCGCCACAACCCAGGGACTGCCAGGCCCCACGATCTTGCTGCAGCGCGGAACGGTTTCGGTACCGAAGGCCACTGCCGCCACGCCTTGCGCACCACCGCATTTGTAGACTTCACGAATGCCGGCGAGCTTGGCTGCAACCAGCGTGCCTGCATCGACCTGACCATCCGGTCCGGGCGGCGTGATGATGATCGGCCGCGCGACACCGGCGACGATCGCCGGAACCGCCGTCATGATCGTCACGCTCGGGAAGGAGCCTTTGCCGCGTGGGACATAGCAAGCAACCGAGTCAATCGGCAGGAAGCGATCTCCGGCCCAAGCACCCGGATGGATCTCTTTGAGCCACATTTCCTCGGGACGCTGCGCTTCGTGAAAACGCCGGACCGCGTCGATAGCCACCTCAATCGCCGCAACGACATTGGCTGGAACTTTGTTGAGGGCATCCTCAAAATCCGCATCGCTCGCGCGCAGCGATGCGAGGTCTCCCTCTACTTTGTCGAATTCGCGAGCAAAACGTCGCAGCGCGGCATCGCCTTCGGTGCGCACGGCTTCAATAATGCGCGCAGCCCCGTCCATAAACCGGGCGAGGTCGGCTTCCGTGCGGCTTAAAAGCTCAGCAGGGATCGAGGCCGCCAGAGAGATGTCGTGGAAAACTACCGGTTCCGATGTCAAGCCAACCTCATCATTAACCTGAACAATTCAATCCAAAGGCGATCTAGTTGCAGAGCAAGGCATCGACTCGTCAATTACGTATTAGCTCCCATCCTGGATGCGAACGCACGTCATGATTTCGATATGAGCATATTTTAACCATACTCACGCTTACCGCCTCCTTACACAACCTCCAGAGGTACTTCCATGAAATGTCCGAGTTTCTCTCTTGATAAGCAAACTGCACTCGTCACCGGTGCGGCGCGCGGCATCGGCCAGGCGATCGCCCTCGCGCTGTCTCAGGCTGGAGCCGACGTCGTTATCACCGCACGGGATATAGCGAGCCTTGAAGAGACGGCAGCCTTGATCACGGCGGCGGGTGGCAGGCCTCGGCTCGAGGTTTTGGACGTCTGCGATTCGGCGAGCATTGAAGCCTGCTTCGACACGGTTGGGTCAAGCCTGAATATTCTTATTAACAACGCCGGCGTCGAGGAACTCCGCTCGTCGCTTGAGGTTGATGGACCGCTATGGGAGCGAATTCTGGGGACCAATCTGCGCGGCAGTTTCTTTTGCGCCCAGGCGGCCGCGCGCCAGATGACGGCGGAAGGCCGGCCTGTACGCGGTGGTGTTATTCTGAACATTTGTTCGCTCACCTCCAAGGTCGGCGTTCCAACCGCCGCTCCCTATGGCGCATCCAAAAGCGGCCTGGTTGGCGTCACCCACGCCCTCGCTGCCGAATGGGGCCCCTTGGGCATCCGCGTCAATGGAATAGGTCCCGGCTATTTCAGAACGTCGATGACTGCTCCCTTCTACGCCGACCCTCTCTGGCAGGACCGCATGCTGGAAAAGATCCCGCTCGGACGTTTCGGACGTATGGAGGACTTGATGGGATCAGCGGTGTTCTTATGCTCCGACGCCGCCGCCTATATCACTGGGCAGGTGCTGTATGTTGATGGGGGCACATTGGCCGCTCTCTAGGGACGCCCTGCTGCGGCCCGGCACCGGTACGATCTAACCCCCGGATCGTAGCCCCGGTCGCACGACAATACCCCGCCATTCTCGCGGCTGAGAATTTGCCTGATCATTGATCACTCTACCGGTTATTTTATTATGATGTCGGATTATTTTGGGATTGACCCGCATTGCCCGGCTGCCCCCGGATCGGCTGAGACTGGACCCATAGAAAAGCCGCCTGGCACGGGCTCAGGCGGCTTTAACGAAGACCTTTCAGAGCGCCTACGGCATGGACCGGATAGACCGGCTTGCTGGGCGTGGCACGCCGCTTTTAAGGGCGCAAGCAGCCCTCAATCACGATTATTCATCCTGCCCCAAGCCAGATCTTTGATGACCCACCTTAAGGCTTAATACTTTAGTCCGAAACGACGGTCTTACCATCCAGATCGCGTACGACTTCCGGTCTATGCAGCAGGCTATTAACCTCCATGGCGTAGTCAATTGAGGTATCCGCCAGGAACGAAATCTCCGGCGCCACTCGCAGACGTAGCCCGCGCGCGAGCTGGCTGCGCAGGTAGGGCGCCACGCGCTTCAGCGCCGGCAGCAGCTTATCCACGTCGCTGCGGCCCAGGCGAGTCACATAGGCGGTGGCACGGCGGAGATCAGGGCTGACGCGGACTTCCGTCACCGTAATGACGATGCCGCTCAACTCATGGTCCCGGATGGTATCGCGGGCGAAGATATCCGCCAGAAGATGGCGGACCTCCTCGGCCACGCGAAGCTGCCGCTGAGAGGGAGCTGCCGCCGTCACGCCGGCACCAACTCGCGCTCATAACATTCCACGATGTCGCCCTCGCGCAGATCCTGGAAGCCCGCGAAGGACAGACCGCATTCGTAGCTGCGGGCCACTTCCTTCACATCGTCCTTGAAGCGCTTGAGCTGGGACAGATCGCCCTCGTGGATGACCACATTGTCGCGCAGCAGGCGAACACCGGCGCCACGACGGACGACGCCTTCGGTGACCATGCAGCCCGCGACCTTGCCCGACTTGGTGATGTCGAAGACCTTGCGGATTTCGGCATAGCCCAGGAAGTTCTCGCGCACCTTGGGCGCCATGCGGCCGCGGACCAGCTTTTCGATGTCATCCGCCACATCATAGATGATGCTGTAGTAGCGGATATCGACACCCTCACGCTGGGCCAGCTCACGAGCCTGGCTCGTCGCACGGACATTGAAGGCGACGATGACCGCGCTCGACGCCTTGGCCAGCTGGATATCGCTTTCCGAAATCTGACCGACACCGGCCAGAAGCACGCGCACCTTGACCTCTTCGTTGGCGAGCTTGAGCACCGTCGACTGAATGGCCTCGGAACTGCCCTGCACGTCCGCCTTGATGACGACGCCCACTTCCTTCTGGACGCCCGCCTGAATGCGGGCGAGCATCTGATCGAGCGTGCCACGGCCGGCCATCGCACCCGCCGCAGCCTTGTCACGCAGCTTGCGCTGGCGGAACTCGGCCACTTCACGGGCGCGCGGCTCGTCATCAACCACGGTGAAGGTCTCACCCGCGGCAGGCACGGCCGACAGACCAAGCACTTCCACTGGAACCGACGGACCGGCCGTCTTCACATTGGCGCCGTTCCAGTCGATCAGCGCGCGGACGCGGCCATATTCGGCACCGGCGACAAGAATATCGCCCGTCCATAGCGTGCCCTTCTGCACCAGCACCGTCGCGACCGGGCCACGGCCACGATCAAGCCGGCTTTCAATCACCACACCCTCGGCATCACGCGTCGGATTGGCCTTCAGATCCAGGATTTCGGCCTGAACCAGGATGGCTTCCTCAAGCTTGTCGAGGCCGGTGCGCTTCAGCGCGGAGACATGAATCTCCTGCGTCTCGCCGCCCAGGCTTTCGACCACGATCTCATGCTGCAGCAGTTCGTTGCGGACACGCTCGGGGTTGGCACCGGGCTTATCCATCTTATTGATGGCCACGATGATCGGCACATTGGCCGCCTTGGCGTGGCTGATCGCCTCGATCGTCTGCGGCATGACGCCGTCATCGGCGGCCACCACCAGAACCACGATATCGGTCACGCTCGCGCCGCGGGAGCGCATGGCCGTGAAGGCGGCATGGCCCGGCGTATCAATGAAGGTGATCCTGTCGCCGCCAGCGGTGGTGATCTGATAGGCACCGATATGCTGGGTAATGCCACCCGCTTCGCCCGCCGCCACATCCGTATGACGGAGCGCGTCGAGAAGGCTGGTCTTACCGTGATCGACATGGCCCATGATGGTCACGACCGGCGGCCGCTGCATCAGGTCCTCTTCCTCATCGACCTCACCTTCGAGGCCGATTTCGACGTCGCTCTCAGAAACGCGCTTCACGCGATGGCCAAATTCCTGGACCACGAGTTCAGCGGTATCGGCATCAATCGACTGCGTGATGGTGGCCATTACGCCCATTTTCATGAGCGACTTGACGACGTCGCCGGCGCGGGCGGCCATTCGGTTGGCCAGTTCCTGTACCGTGATCATCTCAGGCAGCACGACGTCGCGGACGACCTTCACCTGATCGGTGCGCAGACGCTCAAGCTCGGCCTGGCGGCGTTCGCGGTCACGCTGGCGGCGCATCGAGGCGATGCTGCGCACGCGCTCGTCATCACCTTCAATCGCGGCCTGAACATTGATCTTGCCGGTGCGGCGGCGGTCATCGGTACCCTTTTTGGGCGCCACGACGGCCGGCTTGCGCGGCGGAACCACGCTGCCGCCGGGACGGCGGACAGGGCGCTGATCTTCATCTTCTTCACCGGCGCGGCCGGCGGGCTTGAGACGCAGCGTCTCTCCAACCGCGGAACGCGGCGGCTGGGCCGGACGGACTGTTGCCGGAGCGCCGGTCTGGCCCGGCGCCTGACGCGCAGACGCGGGCTGCTGAGCCGTGGCCGCGGCAGGCCGCCGTGCCGGCTCGTCGCCCGGCTTGCGATCGACCTGTTCTGCGACCCGGCGGTCAGCCTCTTCGGCCGCCTTGCGGGATGCCTCTTCCTTGTCGAGACGGGCCTGTTCTTCGGCCGCCTTGCGGGTCTCTTCCTCGCGGCGGCGCGCTTCTTCGGCCGCAGAGAGGATCATGATCTTTTCGCGTTCGCGGGCTTCCGCCTCGCGCTTCGCGGAGTCCCGCTTCTGGTCCTCCAGCACGCGCTGGCGGATAGCGAGTTCGCTCGCGGTCAGAGCGCGAGAGGCGCCAGGAGAACCCTGGCGTCCGCCACCCTGCGGACGTCCACCGCCCCCGGAGGCCGCTGGGCCAGGGGAGGGAGAGGCCGGCGGCGAGGCGCCAGGCGCCCGCTTTTTCCGCACTTCGACCTGCACTACCTTGGAACGGCCATGGCTAAAGCTCTGGCGCACGGACCCCGCATCCACGGTCCGCCCCAGCTCCAAGCGGCCCGAGGGTCGCAGAGATAATCTTGCCTTGCCGTCTTGGTCTTTAGTATCGCTCAATGTCATCCGCCCGGTTGATCGGCCTCGGCCCTGGTGCGGTTCATACCGGCCAGGCGCTCACTCTCAGTCCGCAGCATCGTCGCCAGCCGCCCAGCTGATACCGCTACATGTACCGCATGGTCTCGCCCGAAGATTTGCCCCAGAGCCGCTGCCGGCAGAGGGGAGACGACGGGAACCGCGCGTCCGCTTAACAATCTCGCCCGTTCTTCGACACTGCCGTCCGAAGCCTGGACGATCAGTGCCGCACGATCCGCGGCAAGCCACTCACGCGCTTTAGTAAATCCGCTTACGGCCTGACCAGCGCGCCGGGTCATACCTAAAATCTCAATCACTCTTCGCTTGAGCGCTGCCTCGATCATGGTCGGCAATTCGACCGGGACCAGCACTTCCGCACGCGCAGCCCGCGCGAAAGCTTTTCGAGCAAGAGCGGTATCTAACACATCCCGACGCGCGCTCAACCACATTCCCCGTCCGGGCAGCTTTGCCCATAGGTCGGGGACGATGGTGCGATCGGGCCCTACGACGAATCTGATCATCGCCGCCGGGGACTGTCGCTCACGTGTTACGATACAACGGCGGAAAGGACCACTCTCTTCCGCAGTATCAGTGTCATCCACATCGTCTTCGACAGCCGTCGCTGCCGGAACGGACAGGTCCGTTCCGGCTGACAACTGCGCGACAGCCGCGGCCTGAGCCGTCAGGCGATCAGGGTATTCATTCTGGGTCGGGCTCAGAGCTAACTTCCTCCGAGAACCAATGCGCCCGCGCCTGCATGATGACTTCGTTGGCTGTTTCCTCGTCAAGGCTCGTGCCAACGATTTCGATCAGCTCGTCCGACGCGAGGTCGGCCAGGTCATCGAGCGTCTTCACCCCTTTTTCGCCGAGAGCGACGAGGGTTTGCGGAGTGAAGATTTCAAAGGACGCGACGTCATCGGTTACGCCGAGCGCCAAACGCTTGTCTTCCAGCTCGCGGTCGCGGCTGGCCATGAACTCATCCGCACGGCGGATCAGCTCGCCCGCCACGTTCTCGTCGAAACCTTCGATCTCGGCGAGTTCCTCGACCGGCGTATAGGCAAGCTCTTCGAGCGTCGTGAAGCCTTCGGTCACCAAGAGACCCGCAATGACGTCATCAACGTCCAGCGCTTCGACAAAGAGGCCGGAGCGGCGGCGGAATTCTTCCTGGCGGCGCTCGCTTTCCTCGGCCTCGGTCAGAATATCGATGTCCCAACGCGTCAACTGGCTGGCGAGGCGGACATTCTGGCCGCGGCGGCCGATAGCCAGCGACAGCTGGGTGTCAGGCACCACCACTTCGACCCGGCCGGTTTCCTCTTCCATGACGACCTTGGTCACTTCGGCCGGGGCCAGCGCATTGACGACAAAGGTCGCGGCCTGCGGGCTCCACGGAATGATGTCGATTTTTTCGCCCTGCAGTTCCTGCACCACAGCCTGCACACGGCTGCCCCGCATGCCGACGCAGGCGCCGACCGGATCGATCGAGGCGTCGCGGCTGATCACCGCCATCTTGGCGCGGCTGCCCGGATCACGGGCCACGGCCTTGATTTCGATAATGCCGTCATAGATTTCCGGCACTTCCTGGGCAAAGAGCTTCGCCAGGAAGCCGGGATGCGTCCGGGACAGGAAGATCTGCGGGCCACGCGGCTCCTCGCGCACATCATAGATGAAGGCGCGCACACGATCGCCATTGCGGAAGCTTTCGCGGGCGATCAGCTCGTCCCGGCGGAGCAGCGCTTCCGCCCGGCCGAGATCGACCATGAGGTTGCCGTATTCGGTGCGCTTAACAACGCCATTCACGATCTCGCCGACGCGATCCTTGAATTCCGCGAACTGGCGGCGGCGCTCATATTCGCGCACGCGCTGGACGATCACCTGCTTGGCGGTCTGAGCCGCGATGCGGCCGAAATCGATCGGCGGCAGCGGATCGATGATGAATTCGCCGAGATTGATCTCGGGCTTGAATTTGCGCGCGATATGAAGCGGAATCTGGGTGTCTTCGTTTTCAGCGGCCTCGACCACTTCAGTCCAGCGCGAGAGACGCACGTCGCCGGATTTGCGGTCGATCGTCGCGCGAATGTCCTTTTCATGCCCGTATTTCGCCCGACCGGCCTTCTGGATGGCCTGCTCCATCGCTTCCAGCACCTCTTCCCGGTCGATGGATTTTTCGCGGGCGACGGCGTCGGCAACCAGCAGAAGCTCGGGGCGGGCTATCGCGGTATCCATGGGCGGGGCCTCTCAGAAACGTCTAGAACTATAACGCAGCAGTGGGTCGGATGGTGCTGGATCGGTCGTACGGGCCGTCAGTGCAAATCGGGCGGCACGGATTGAGACGTCGATTCGATCAGCGCATCCGTCAGAATAAGGCGGGCTGTCTTGATATCGATCAGGGGCACGGTCACTTCCAGGCCGTCGTCGAGACGCAGCCGGCCCTGCCCTTCGGCGGCGCCGAGAACAATGCCGGAAAAACGGCGGCGCCCATCTGGGGTCGGTACAGCCATTTCAACCTTCGCGGCGTGGCCAGAAAACCTGTTCCAATCGCGCGGCCGGGTCAGAGGCCGGTCGATGCCGGCCGAGCTTACTTCCAAAGTCCAGGCGCCGGGGACAATATCTTCAACATCCAACACAGCGCCGATCTGGTGGCTGATCTCTTCGCAGTCCTCTATCGTAATCTGCTGGCCATCGCCGCGGTCGGCCATGATCTGAACGGTTGGCCGCTCGCGGCCCAGCATGCGGACGCGCACCAGCTCAAACCCCATCGCCGCGAGGCGGGGCAGGATGAGATCCGCCAGCCGGGCTTCAAAGCCCGTATGATGCGGCGTGGTTTCAGCGGTCACAGCAATTTCGGTCACAACAAAACAGGCGGCCTTTTGGGCCACCCCCGTCCAATCCAGCGGTAAAGGGAAGAACAGTCATATAGGCGGCGGGGTTCTGGGGCGCAAGCGGGAAGCGGTCTGTGCAGGTCAGACCCAGTCCAAGCGCGCGCGGCTTATCCCTTGCCAAGTCTGGGCTGGCGCCGGTAAACCCCTGCTCACAAACAATAAAAAAGGCGGCCACAAGGCCACCCTTTCAGTTTCTTGGATGTTATCCCCAACTTTGCGCGGGAGTTATTGTTGCGTGAAGGATAGCCCGCAACCCAGGACCCTGCCAATGAATTTGCGCAAATCGAGCCACCGGCGTCCGCGCGTCCGCCATGCGTTGAATTCATTGCTGCTTTGCACCATTGTGGCGGCGCTGGGTGCCATGGTCATTCCCCAATGCCAGGCGGCCGCCGCGCCCGCCCATTTCGCTCTCACCAGCCCGACCATTCGCTCCGGCACGACCATGCCGAATGACAATGTCGGTCAACGCGACGGCTGTCATGGCGCCAACCAGTCCCCCGCTTTGGCCTGGTCGCATCCGCCAGAGGGAACCCAGAGCTATGCTGTCAGCATGGCCGATCTCGACGCGAAAGTCGGAGTCGTCTGGCTGTGGCTGATGTTCAATCTGCCGCCGTCCACCGCGTCGCTGCCGGCCAATGCCGCCACCGATGCGTCGCTATTGCCGAGCGGCGCAGGCCAGGCGCGAAACGGATTCGATACGACCGGCTATACTGGCCCCTGTCCCAAGGGCAAAATCGCGCATCATTACCTCATTACGGTCTGGGCATTGGACGCTGACCGTCTTTCCTTCAAGGACGGCACGCCGGCGCAGACTGTGGCGGTCTTTCTGCGCCGCCACGCACTCGGCCATGCCAGTCTGACCCCTCACTACAGCCATCACTGACCGCAGCTAGAGGACTCGCCAAAGGGGCGGCCATTTCGTAACGATACCATTTCATTACGAAGGCACGATCATGCCGAAGCGGCTGCACGCGCTGGACGGACTGCGCGGCCTGCTCGCGCTCTATATTCTGGCGGGGCACACACTGCCCTATGTGGCACTGCCACCGACGCTGATGGGCATCGGCCGCTTCGTCTCGCATGGCCGGGGCGCCGTCGACCTCTTCTTTATCCTGAGCGGACTCGTCATCATCGGCTCTCTGGACCACATGGCGCGCAAGCCACAGCCGGTCTGGCGCTTCCTGCTGGCGCGCGCCGGCCGGCTGCTGCCGGTCTATCTCATCGCCCTGATCCTCGCGGCCGCCGCCCTCTGCCTGGGCGACCCCTTCGCCACCATGCGCTGGCTGCCAGTCGGCGGGGCTCCGCATGATATTCAGGAATCCGGCTGGCCGAGCCCGTGGTTCTGGCATCTGGCCGTCCATATCGTGCTGCTGCAGGGCATAGTGCCGAGCGCGCTTCTCGCGGATGGGGAATATTCAATCCTCGGGCCCGCCTGGAGCCTCAGCACAGAATGGCAATTCTATACCGTGATGGCGCTGGTACTGGCCTGTTGCGGCGACCGCATCACACGACCCACTGCGCTGCAGTGCTGGATCATCGGCCTATTGATTTTAGGCGGGCTGGGACTGGCCATGGCGGCCTTGCCGCCTGCCTGGCAGTTCAGCCGGGCTTTCCTGCCTCAGGAGGCATGGTATTTCGCGCTCGGCATCGCGAGCTTCGTCTGGCTACGCAGCCCTGGCGATGGCGCGGTGCGGCTGGTTTTCACGATCACTCTGGCGGCGGCGTGCCTGCTGAGCTGGGCCGCAACGCGGATGAACGCGGCGCTTGTACCCCTCGCCTGGGTCCTGTGTCTGGCGTGCCAGGTCAGGCCAATGTCACCAGCAATCGTCCGCCGCCCGCTTAACCTGGGCTACCGGATGCTGACTTGCCCGTTTCTGCTTTGGGCCGGTCAGATTTCCTATTCGCTGTATCTGACCCATGCACCCGTGCAACGCCTGCTTATGCTCTGGCTGGCGCCAAGGGCGGATGGCGACTGGAGCCGCTTCACCCTTGCGTGGCTGGGGCCTGCCATCGCCCTACCGCTGCTCGTGGCACTGGTCGTCCATCACTGCGTGGAAGAGCCCATCCGGCGCTGGAGCCATGAGCGCGTGGCCGCGCCGGGCGCATTGCGGTTCAGGTCACCGCTTTACGCGGCAGGCTCCAATACATCGGCTGCCGGCCAGCCTTAAGCGCCTTAGCCTCGTAGCGCGTCGGCGGCCAGCCATCCGGCCGTTCGAGCGCGGGCGCGGGCACATCGAACGCGTCCTGGGCGGCCAGGACTTCCGCCGTCCAGGCCTGATAGGTCGGATCGTCGGTCGCGATGCGCCAGATCCCACCCGGGCGGATGACCCGCGCGGCCAGCGCGATATTGGCCGGATGCATAAAGCGCCGCTTGGTGTGGCGCGTCTTGGGCCACGGATCGGGGAACATCAGATAGAGGCGCGAGAGCGACGCATCCGGCAGCCTGGCCAGAAGCTGCCGCGCGTCTTCATCCCAAAGCCGCAAATTAGCCGGCAGTTCCGGCAGTTCCTCCGTCCCCTCATCCGGCACGAGCGCGGAGAGCATGGAACAGATGCCGTTCTCAAACACCTCGCAGGCGATGAGGCCGATATGGGGATTGGCAGCGGCCAAGGCACGCGCATGCTCGCCACCACCGAAGCCGACCTCGAACCAGATCTCTGCGGGAGCGGTAGGGAACGCGGCCTGAGGGGCGGCCAAGGCCGCCTCCGGCACCCGCATCCGCGGCAGCACCTGCTCCAGGAGCCAGAGCTGCCGCGCACGAAGAGGGTGGCTACGCTGCCGGCCGTAGAGACGGTCCGGCTGAGGCTTGGTCGTAATCAGCGGTTGAAGGCGGACTTCAGGGAGGACACGAGATCCGTCCGCTCCCAGGTGAAAGTGCCCTTCTCCTCATCCGGCGTGCGGCCAAAATGGCCGTAGGCCGAGGTCGGCGCATAAATCGGGCGGTTGAGGTGCAGATGCTCGCGGATGCCGCGCGGCGAGAGATTGACCAGCTCGCGCAGGGTCTTCTCAAGCTTCAGCTCGCTGACATCGCGGCCCGTGCCATGGAGATCGACATAGACGGACAGCGGGTGGGAGACGCCGATCGCGTAGGAGATCTGCAACGTGCACTTATCGGCGAGGCCGGCGGCCACGACGTTTTTGGCCAGGTAACGGCAGACATAGGCGGCTGAGCGATCGACCTTGGTCGGGTCCTTGCCGGAGAAAGCGCCACCGCCATGGGGAGCCGCACCGCCGTAGGTGTCCACGATGATCTTGCGGCCGGTGAGGCCGCAATCGCCGTCCGGGCCGCCGACGACGAAGGTGCCCGTCGGGTTGATGTAGATTTCGTTCTCGGCCGGCATCCAGCCCTCGGGCAGGCTCGACTGGATGATCGGAAGCAGAATGCCGCGCACCTTTTCCAGGCTGACATCCTCGTCATGCTGGGTGGAGACCACAACGCTGGTGGCGCCGACCGGCTTGCCATCAATATAGCGCAGCGTAACCTGGCTTTTGGCGTCAGGCTGGAGGCCCGCAACCGACAGGTCCTTGTTGCGGCGCAGCTCGCTGACGCGGCGCAGGATGAGATGCGAATAATACAGCGGCGCCGGCATCAGCTCTTCGGTCTCGCGGCAGGCGTAACCGAACATGATGCCCTGGTCGCCCGCGCCTTCGTCCTTGTTTCCGGCCGCGTCGACGCCCACCGCGATATCGGCGGATTGCGCATGCAGATGCACATCGACCTTGGCATTCTTCCAGGAGAAGCCCTCCTGATCGTAGCCAATGTCATGCACAGCCATGCGCGCGAGATGGGCGAGGTATTCCGGCGTGATGGTATCCGGCCCCCGGGTTTCACCGGCGAGCACGATGCGGTTGGTCGTCACCAGGGTCTCGCACGCCACGCGCGCATAGGGGTCGGCCGCGAGATAGGCGTCGAGCACCGTATCGCTGATCCGATCGGCAACCTTATCGGGGTGGCCTTCAGAAACCGATTCTGACGTGAACAGATACTCGCCGGTATCGCGCATAAGGTGCTCCGTGCTAACAGGAGGAATCCTCACCGACCGGCGAGGGAGACGGGATTTCGCCTAAAGCGGCATGCGGGTCAACCCTTGGCGCCTTGGCTGAGGCCCAGCACATCCTTCATGGAATACAGTCCCGGTGGCCGATCGCGCAGCCAATGCGCGGCGCGGACGGCCCCTGTCGCGAAGGTTCTGCGGTCAAAAGCCTTGTGCGTGAGAATGATTTGCTCATCTGCGCCCGCGAAGAGCAGGCTATGCTCCCCGACCACTTGCCCACCGCGCAGCGTGGCAAAGCCGATGGCCCCCGGCGGCCGGGCTCCGGTATGTCCGTCCCGCCCACTTTGCATGACATCCTTAAGGTCCACTTTACGGCCCGCGGCCACCGCCCGACCGATGCCGATGGCCGTGCCGGAGGGCGCATCAACCTTCTGTCGATGGTGCATTTCCAGGATCTCGGCATCGTACTGGGCTGCCGGCAGGGCTGCCGCCATCTGCTCGGCCAGCGCCAGAACCAGGGTGACGCCGGGCGAGAAATTGGCGGCATAGACGACCGGTATCCATCGACCGGCATGGGCGACCACGGCCTCTTCCGCCGCTGACAGGCCGGATGTCCCCAGCACCCAGGGCGTGCCCGCCGCGATCAGAGCCTCGGCATGGCTCTCGGCGGTGCCTGCGCGGGTGAAATCGATCACCACGTCACTGCCCACCGCCAAAGCCGCGACATCTGCGAAAAGCGGCACCGGCGAGCTGTCGGGCACGGATCGCCTAGTACCGCCGGCAAGCACCGCGCCGGCAGCCGCGACCTCCTCCACCAGCATTTGACCCATCCGGCCCGAAATGCCGGCAATTCCAATACGCAAGGACATAAAGATATGTGTATCCGTTGATCAGTACATATGCTGGCCACCGTTAATCGACAGCGTCGATCCGGTGATGAAACTGCCCTCGTCCGCGGTCAGAAAAACGACGCCACGCGCGATATCCTCGGCATGGCCCAGGCGGCCAACCGGAATGCGGGCGATGATCTTGGTGAGCACATCCTCAGGCACGGCGCGGACCATATCGGTATCGACATAGCCGGGCGCGATGGCGTTGACGGTAATGCCGAACCGGGCCCCTTCCTGAGCGAGGGCTTTGGTGAAGCCGTGAATGCCGGACTTGGCTGCCGCGTAGTTGACCTGACCGTATTGGCCAGCCTGTCCGTTGATGCTGCCGATATTGACGACACGACCGAACTTCTTGCTCTTCATGCCGTCAAAGGTGAGCTTGCAGAGGTTGAAGCAGGAGCCGAGATTGGTGTCGATGACGGCGTCCCACATGTCGCGCGTCATGCGGGTCATGGTGCCGTCACGGGTAATGCCGGCATTGTTGACCAGAATCTCGATCGGGCCGTGCTCTTCGGTAATTTTTGCCACCGCCGCCTCACATTCAGCAAAGCTGCCGGCATCGAATTTCAGCGTCGGAATACCGGTTTCTTTGGAAAAACCCGCCGCCGCCTCGTCATTGCCGGCGTAGCTCGCCACCACGGTGCGACCCGCCTCCTGAAGGGCAATACTGATAGCCGCACCGATACCGCGCGTACCCCCCGTCACGAGTGCAACTCTCGCCATGATCTTCCTCCTCGCCTCGTTTTTGGCGACCACCGGACAAAGGTCCGCGGACGCTCTACCTTGTCCGCAACTCTAGGCAGAAATGGGGCGGATGCTAGCGTTCATTTCGGTCTCGTGGCGCGCATATCACTGCGACCAGCGCCCGACATCGGCGATTCTGGCCCGATAGACGACATAGAAGGTCCACATCACCGGAGGGATCAGCGGCACCGGCACGACCAGGGGCTTGTAGTAGGTCGGGGTCGCCAGGAAGAGCCAGGCAGCGCAGGCCCCGAACAGCGTAAAACCCCAATAAATCAGCGTGATCAGCCATGGCGCCATGCCTGACCGATGGGCGATCTGAAATAGATGGCCACGATGGGCCTGCGTGATGTTCTCACCCCGCAGCAGCCGGCGGACCAGGGTGAAGGCGACGTCGTAGAGCGCGCCAGTCAGCATCATCGGCACCAGCACGAAGGAGAGTTCGCTGCTCTCGAACCGGGAGGAGGCGACCGCCAGCATGGCCAGGACAAAGCCGCAGAACTGACTGCCGACATCGCCCATGAAAATCCGGGCGCGCGGGTAGTTGAACGGGATGAAGCCCAGCACGCCTGCCGCAAGAAGAGCTGCCGCGAAATAGGTGAACCAACCATGGGCATGGGCAGAAAACAGGCTGAGGAAGACACAGGTGATGAAGGTGATGCCGGAGGCGAGCCCGTTCAGCCCGTCGATGAAGTTCATCGCGTTGGTGGCAAACAGAATCCAGCAGAGCGTGAAGGGGATCGCGAAGGGGCCGACATCGACGCCACCAATATAAGGAAGGTGATAAGCGACGACATAGAGCCCGGTCAGGACCGCGGTCAGCGCCGCCGCCACCTGGGCTCCGAGCTTGATGATAAAGCGGTAGTCGTAGATGTCGTCCAGCAGGGCGACGAGTGCGATCGCGAAGGCGGACAGGATCATGCCGCGGAAATAGGGATCGGCCAGGCGGGCGAAACCGGCGAAGCGGTACAGGATCAGCAGCCCTGCCAGATAGGCGAGCACGATACCGACGCCGCCGAGCTTGGGTGTCGGCCGTTCATGGGCCTTACGTCCCTCAGGATGGTCGATCACGCCGAAGGCGATCATGATCCTGACACCACAGGCGGAGAACAGCGCGAGGCCGGCCAGGACAATAAGATGCGTGAGAGAGGCGTGAAGGGTCATATCGGACGATGCTGATCGGCGGCGGACCATGACCCAAGGTCATGCCCAGGGCAAGACGGCAAAGCCAGCCCCATTCAGCCTTTGCGCCGCCCCATCAGGCCCTGCCCGGCAAATGGGCGGGCGGCCATGCGCCGGTTATGGTTGCCTCTACGTCGCGCATCCGCTACACGCCCGCCCCTGACGTCGGCACCCCTGGAGGCCGGCGTTTTATGCATTTCCAAGGAGCGAGTTATGGCCAATTTCACGTCTATTTCGGCCGAGCTGCGCGAGCGGGCAGGTAAGGGGGCAGCGCGCGCGACACGCCGGGCGGGGAAAGTTCCCGCCGTTATCTACGGTGCGAAGCAAACGCCGACCCTGATCTCCCTCGAGCCGCGCGCGGTCATCAAGGAACTACATCGCGGTGGCTGGCGGTCCCGCCTGTATGAGGTGGACCTCGGCACCGACAAGGCACGCGCCCTGATCCGTGACGTTCAGTTCCACCCCGTCACCGACCAGCCCGAGCATGTCGACTTCCAGCGCCTGGCGCCTGGCGAGCTGATCCGCGTGGCGGTTGCCGTGTCCTTCGAAGGTGAAGCGGTGTCCCCCGGCCTGAAGCGTGGTGGCGTGCTGAACGTCGTGCGCCACACGGTTGAAGTCTATGCCGATCCCGAGACCGTGCCCGAGCATTTCGTGGCCGATCTGACCGAGCTGGACATCAACGACAACGTCCGCTTCTCCGACCTCAAGGGCACCGAAGGCACGCGCCCGACGATCACCGAGCGTGATTTCGTCATCGCGACCGTCGCGTCCGTGACGCAGAACGCGGCCGACGCCGCCGAGGAAGCGGCCATCGCCGCGGCCCAGGCTGCTGCCGCGCCCGCCAAGGGCGGCAAGGCCGCGCCGAAGGGCGCGGCTCCGGCCAAGGCCGCTGCTGCCCCGGCCAAGCCGGCTGCGAAGAAGAAGTAAGAGCCGTCAGTCAAACCGGAACGGGAGTGTCGTCCGACCATGTTGCTTTGGGTCGGGCTCGGCAATCCCGAGCCGGGAATGGCTCGACAGCGCCACAATATCGGCTTCATGGCGCTGGATGTGATTGCGCACCGCCACGGCTTCGGGCCGTGGCGGCCGCGTTTCAAAGGCCTCGTCGCCGAGGGGCGAATCGGCACGCAGAAGATTCTCGCCCTCAAGCCGATGACCTATATGAATCTCTCCGGCCAGTCGGTGCAGCAGGCCCTGTCTTTCTTTAAGATCGAGCCCGCCGATATGACCGTGTTTCATGACGAGCTGGACCTCGTGCCCGGCAAGATCCGCGTCAAGCGCGGCGGCGGAGCGGCGGGCCATAACGGGCTGCGCAGCATCGACCAGCTGATCGGAACGCCGGATTACGGTCGCGTGCGCCTCGGGATCGGTCATCCCGGCCATAAGGACCGGGTTCATGCCTATGTGCTGAGCGACTTCCCTAAAGCCGACCAGAGCTGGCTTATTCCCTTCCTCGACTCGGTCGCCGACCGCGCCGGGGCCCTGGCGGACGGCATGCCAGAAAAATTCATGACCAGCGTTTCCGAAGACATGCGGAAGGTACAGTAATGGGCTTCAATTGCGGCATCGTCGGTCTGCCCAATGTGGGCAAATCGACGCTCTTCAACGCGCTCACGGCGACCGCCGCCGCTCAGGCCGCGAATTACCCCTTCTGCACGATCGAGCCCAATGTCGGCCGCGTCGCCGTGCCTGATAAGCGGCTGCAGCCCCTGGCGACTATCGGCAAGAGCCAGAAGATCCTGCCGACCAGCCTGGAATTCGTCGATATCGCCGGTCTCGTCCGCGGCGCCTCCAAGGGCGAAGGCCTCGGCAACCAGTTCCTCGCCAATATCCGCGAGACGGATGCCATCATCCACGTTCTGCGCTGCTTTGAGGATAGCGACATCACCCATGTCGAGGGCGATATCGACCCGGTGCGTGATGCCGAGGTGGTCGAGACCGAGCTAATGCTCGCCGATCTCGAAAGCCTGGAGAAACGGCTGACCGGCCTGCAGAAGCGGGCGCGCGGTGGCGATAAGGACAGTGCCGCCCAGCTTGAACTGATCGACCCCATCATCAAGGCCCTGAACGACGGCAAGGCGGCGCGCACCGCGATCCCCGAAAAGGACCGCAAAATGGCCGAGCGGCTGCAGCTCATGACTGCCAAGCCCGTCCTTTACGTCTGCAATGTCGAGGAAGCCTCGGCCGCGACCGGCAATGCCTTCTCGGCCAAAGTCGCCGAGATGGCGTCGCGCAATGGTGCGGCTGCCATCGTCGTCTCGGCCGCGATCGAGGCGGAGGTCAGCCAGCTGCCGGAAGAAGATCAGGGCGAGTATCTGGAAGGGCTGGGCCTGACGGAAAGCGGTCTCGCCCGCGTCATCGCCGCTGGGTACGGCCTGCTCGGGCTCATCACCTATTTCACGGTGGGACCGAAAGAGACGCGCGCCTGGACCATCGAGCGCGGCATGAAGGCGCCGCAGGCGGCGGGCGTCATCCATGGTGATTTCGAGCGCGGCTTCATCGCCTGCGAGACCACGGCCTATGACGACTATATCGCCTATAAGGGCGAGGCCGGGGCGCGCGAAGCCGGCAAGCTGCGCATTGAAGGCAAGGAATATGTGGTGAAGGACGGCGACGTTCTGCTGTTCCGCTTCAACGTCTGAAGCGGAATTTACCCTCAATACAGCGTCTGCTTCGTCCGCTCCGGCGCATCCCGGTCATAGGCCGCGCCGTCGAAGGCGCCCGCGGTGATGTGCTGCAGAATCTGCCCCGCACTCGGCAGTTTTGAGCGGTCCAGATGCCGGGAAGAATCCCATATCGCCGAGCGGACGAAGGCCTTGGCGCAGTGGAAATAGACACTGTCGATATCCACCAGAATGACCGTCTTGGGCGCCTTGCCCTGGACAAGGAAACGCTCCAACAGAGCGGGCTCGGCCGAGATCGTGGCGCGGCCGTTGACGCGCAGCGTCTCCCCCACACCTGGAATGATGAACAGCACGGAAATACGCGGATCGCGGACGATGTTGCGCAGATTATCGACCCGGTTATTGCCCGGCCGGTCGGGGATCGCGATCGTCTTGTCATCGAGGATCTGCACGAAGCCCGGGGCGTCACCCTTGGGTGAGCAATCAAGCCCCTCGGGCCCGGCTGTCGCGATGACGATGAAGGGGGCGGCTTCGACGAAGGCGCGGTAATCCGCGTTGAGGCTGGGGATTTCCTTAGTGATCGACCTTGGATTGGCCGGGCCGTAGAGCGCTTCCAGTTCCTCGAGCGTGGTGATCATGACCTCAATCCTCCCGTTCTTTCGGAGAAACATAGTCTGGATCGTGGGCGAAGGGCAGCGCCCTGCCCGTTTTCAGTGTGGCGAGGATTGCCGCGAAATCGGTCTGCGCCCGGAAGCCCAAGGCCCGCTCGGCAAGGCTTGCATCATAGACCCGGCCGATAGAGTCCGGCAGCTGCCAGCCGCGCGCGGCGTAAAGCGCGGGCGCCTCGGGGAAATGGCGCGCGATGACGGAGGCCGCATCCCGCTTTAGCGCCTCGGCCTCCTCCCGCTGGAAGGGCGTCGGCGCGGATATGACATAGGTGCCAAAGCCGATCGCCGGCGCGCGGTCGAGCGCCACCAGATGGGCCTCGGCCATATCCTCGACCGTCGCGCGGCGATTGAGGAACTCATTTGCCTTCATATTCTGGCCCGTGAGATCGCGATGGGTATCGTCCTCCTCCGGGAAAAACCGCGCCGTCCGCAAAACGATGCAGCTCAGCCCATGCTCCAGATGATGGACACGGCACAGGCCCTCGGCGCCAAGCTTAGTCACGCCATAGATATTGCGGGGCGCGAGGGGCCCGCTGCTCTCATCCAGCCAGACAGCGTGATCCGCCGTCTCCCGCCGTATGGCATCGGAAATCATCAGCGAGGTGGTGGAGGTGAAGATGAAGCGGTCATGCCCCGCGGCCGTCGCCGCTTCCAGCAGGTTGAGCGTGCCGGTCATGTTCACGTTGATGAAGCTCTGTGCCGGGCAGCGGATAATGTCGGGCTTGTGCAGCGCGCCGGCATGGATGACCGCCTCGATACCGTGATCCGCAAAAACTCGCTCGACCAGGGCACGGTCGGCGACAGAGCCCTGGATCAGCGTCTCCGTGCCCGGCGCCACGTCCAGGCCGATCACGGAATGCCCCGCGGCGCGCAGCCGCGGGGCTAGAAAGCGGCCGAGCCAGCCGGACGAGCCCGTTAGAAGAAGCCGCATCGATCCTCGTCAGTGTTTAGGCGCCAATTGCGCCAGGAAGAACCCGAGGATGGCATGGTCCATCGCCGCATGGAACGCCACACGGTCGAAGCCCGGCCGATCCGTGCAGACGACGGGCGCCAGTCTCGCCAGAACCGTGCCGCAGGGTGCCAAAAAAGAGAAATGCGCGGCGTTTTTCACTCGGTGCAGATCGGGCGGCACGGGCAGGCCTTGGGCCATCGTCACCACCTCCCCCGGCACCACCCCATCCCCGCCATATTCCGAGGCCCAGATCTGCGTCGGCACGTGGATATCCGCGAGGCCCGCGGGTGGGAAAATCCGGCTCAGTACCGGATCGGCGAGTACCGCCGCACGGATGCGCGGATCATGCGGCAGCGGCTCGGGCAAACGCTCTCCGGCGCGGAGTTGCTGGCAGGTCTGAAGTTTAGCGTAGGCCTTGCAGATCTCGGCCAGCCTCTCCTGGTCGGGATTGCCACCGATCAGCACCAGCCCGGTGAACCCGCCACGAGAGAAGCCGTAAAAGCCGATGCGCGCCGGGTCGATCCGGCCATGGTCGGGCCAGGCATTGAGCATATAGTCGATCAGGCGCCGCATATCCGCGGGGCGCTGGCTCCAGACCTGCAAGGCATCGGCCCGTCCACGGTCCTTGATACGGCCGCCATCCTCCGGGTGGTCGATCGCCGCGACGACGAAACCGGCCTCAGCCAGCGTCTCCGCCACATCATGGTGGCCGAGCGACCAACCGCCGACACCATGGGAGATGACGACCAGCGGCAGATCATGGCCGAGGACCGGGCAGTCCTTGGTGCCGGGCACGGTGATGCCGAAATCGACCGTGACCGTGCCGGATTTGGCCGCACAGGGTGTCCAGACCGCCCCGGTCATGGCCGGGACGCCGACACGCGCCGGCACGTCGATGATTTGCAGGCCCGCCGCATGGGCGGAAAGCGGCAGGGCCGCAGCCAGGATGAGAAACAGGATACGCATGACAGGCCGCTCCGGGTTGTGAGGCCTTGATCGAAGCGAAACCCTTGGGATTCAGCGACCGCGATCCGGTTTTCGGTCGTCCCGGATCGCGATCTCGGCCATATATCCCGCCATGCCCATGGTGCCGCTGCCCTTCGTTGTCGCTTTGCTGCTCGGCATTCTGCTGCTGCGCATGAGGCGCGGCGATGAGGCCGCGGCCAATCGCTGGATGACGGTACTCGTCACCGCCTATGCCGTACAGGCCGTGCTGTTGGGCCTGCATTGGGGATACGGGTTTCGCTGGGCGCTACCGTTTCAGAGCGTGATGGCCGCCACTCTCGCACCGCTATCCTGGCTGGGCTTCCGTAGCTTCGTGACGGTCAACCGGCATGCCGCGCTGCATGCCTTGCCGTCTCTGCTGGTCGCAGGGCTCTGGCTTTGGGCACCCTGGCTCATCGACCTTGCCCTTGCCGTGATTTTCCTGGGTTACGGCACAGCCCTGCTCCACCTTGCCCGGCGCGGACCGGATGCGCTGGGTCGCGCCACGCTCGACGGCGCCATTCCGCTGTCGCATGCACTTTGGGCCACCGCGATCATGCTCATCGTCTCGCCCGCCATAGACCTCGCGATCAGCCTGGACCTGATGCGCGATCAAGGCCGTCACGCCAGCCTTATCGCCAGTGCGTCGAGTCTGATCTCCATCGGGCTTCTCGGCTGGGCTGCAACTGTCGCGGGCAAAAGCGCCTTGGTCCCAGTGACCGAACAGCCTCAGGCAGTGGCCACGCCAGCGCCAAATAGCAGCGATCTCGCGATCATTGCAGCTCTGGACGCGCTGATGCGCGAGCGCGCGCTGCATCACGATCCGAATCTCAGCCTGGAGCGGCTTGCCCGCCGCATGGGGCTGCCCGCACGGACCGTGTCGAGCGCTATCAACCGCGTGCGGGCGATGAACGTATCCCAATACGTCAATGGCCATCGGATCGCCGATGCCTGCCGCCTGCTGGCCGCGACCAACGCGCCGATCACGCAGATTCTGCTCGATGTCGGCTTTCAGACGAAGTCAAATTTCAACCGCGAATTCCTGCGCGTGACCGGCCTTAATCCCAGCGCGTGGCGACAGCAGGCGGTGCGCCAATCCGCGACGTCCGGCAGCCCGGCCGCGGCGTCTCGCTAAGAGATCTTCTAGGCGGACCGATGATGCCCTATCAGAAACGCTTCTGCCCCTTCTCGCCTGCGATCGGAACCCTGCCTTGCCCGATATAACGCCGCCGCCGCGCCCGCGTCTGACCGCCCTGATCTTCATGGGGGTCTCCGGCAGCGGCAAATCCACCGCCGCCGCCCATGTCGCGACCCGCCTGGGCTGGCCCATGATCGAAGGCGATGACCTGCATCCGCCAGCCAATATCGCCAAAATGAGCCAGGGCATCCCGCTCACGGATGCGGACCGCAAACCGTGGCTGGAAACGATCGCAGCCCATATTGACGACTGGCGCTGTGCGGGCGTGCAGGGGATTATCACCTGCTCCTCCCTCAAGCGCGCCTATCGCGATAGTCTGCGCGCGGGCCATACGGATGTCCGCTTCGTCTATCTCAAAGGCAGCTATGACCTGCTGCTGGACCGCATGCAGCACCGCACCCGCCACTTCATGCCGCCCTCGTTGCTGAAGAGCCAGTTCGACACGCTGGAGGAACCGGGACCGGACGAGGCGATCATCGTCAACCTCGATCAGACCGAAGCGGCGATCGTGACGGATACGCTGGCGCAGCTTGGCCTGAGCTGAGAGGGAAGACGAAGCCCATGACCACGAATCGCGCGCTGATCGTCGTCGATATGCAGAATGATTTCATGCCCGGCGGTCCGCTTGGCGTCACCGGCGGGGATGAGATTGTCGAGACGATAAACCGGCTGGCGCAGACATTTTCCAATGTGGTGCTGACGCAGGATTGGCATACGCCGGGCCATACGTCCTTTGCCTCCAGCCATGCGGGTCGCGATATTTTCGAGACCTTCGACGCCTTCTACGGACCCCAGGTTCTGTGGCCCGACCATTGCGTGATGGGGACGCCGGGCGCCGATTTTCATCCGAAGCTCGATATCCCCCATGCCGGGCTGGTCCTCCGCAAGGGCTATCATCGCGAGGTCGACAGCTATTCGGCTTTCCTGGAGGCAGACCGGCGCACGCGCACGGGCCTGGATGGCTGGCTCGCCAGCCGGGACATCAAGGAAGTCGTCATCTGCGGCGTCGCGACCGATTTCTGCGTCGGCTGGACCGCCTGCGATGCGCGGCATTTCGGCCTGACCGTCGCAGTGGTGGACGAAGCCTGCCGCGGCATCGATCTGGAAGGGTCTCTGGACCGGGCGCATCGAAACATGGACATCGCAGGGGTGGATATCGTAACGATATCGCAACTAGAAGGATAGGATTTGGCTAGCATTGGTTAAGAGTGGCAGCACCGCATAGAGCGGAGTTGCCAAATTGTTCTTATTCGACCAGACTCCGCGCTATGATTGGCCGGGACTCGAGTCGCGGCTCCCAGCCATGCCCTGAAGGGGATCAAATATGGAAAAGACCAAGGCTCTAGACGCAGCTCTCGTTCAGATCGAGCGGGCCTTCGGCAAAGGCTCCATCATGCGCATGGGCGCCAAAGGCGGCGATGAGCATATCGAAATCATCCCCTCGGGCTCCATCGGGCTTGATCTGGCGCTTGGCATCGGCGGCCTGCCCCGCGGCCGTATGGTCGAAATCTACGGGCCGGAAAGTTCGGGCAAGACGACGCTCGCACTGCATGCCATCGCCGAAGCGCAGAAGCGCGGCGGCACCTGCGCGTTTATCGACGCCGAACATGCGCTGGACCCGATCTATGCCCGCAAGCTCGGCGTCGATGTCGATAACCTGCTGATCAGCCAGCCGGATGCCGGTGAACAGGCGCTGGAAATCGCCGATACGCTGGTTCGTTCTGGCGCGATCGACGTGCTGGTCATCGACAGTGTCGCAGCCCTGGTGCCGCGCGCAGAACTGGAAGGCGAGATGGGCGACAGCCATGTCGGCCTGCATGCCCGGCTGATGAGCCAGGCGCTGCGCAAGCTCACCGGCTCCGTCTCCAAATCCAAGACGACCTTCATCTTCCTCAATCAGATCCGCCTCAAGATCGGCGTCATGTTCGGCAATCCCGAGACGACGACCGGCGGCAATGCGCTGAAATTCTATGCCTCCATCCGGCTCGATATCCGGCGTATCGGCGCCATCAAGGAGAAGGAAGACGTCGTCGGTAACCAGACCCGCGTCAAGGTTGTGAAGAACAAGCTCGCGCCGCCCTTCCGCCAGGTGGAATTCGACATCATGTATGGCGAAGGCATCAGCAAGATGGGCGAGTTGATCGATCTCGGCGTGAAGGCCGGGTTTGTTGAGAAGTCGGGCTCCTGGTTCAGCTTCGACAATCAGCGCATCGGCCAGGGCCGGAACAACGCCCGCCAGTTCCTGACTGACAATCCCACTGTCGCGGATGCCCTTGAGTTGAAGATTCGCGAACAGGCGGGCATCGTGGTGAATGCCATGATGACCGATCCTACGGGAGAAGAGCTTGAGGCTGCCGAATGAGGCCGAACAGGCTGAGCCTGCCTTTACCGTCGAGACCCTGACGGACGCAGACCATGCGCTGATCGCCGCTGCCCGCGTCGTTTTGGCCCGGCATTACCGGCCGTTTTGGCACATGGTCGCGGCGGCCATCCGCGGGCGCGACGGCCGCATCTGGACCGGCATCCATCTAGGGGCGACCGTCGGGCGCATGCAGATCTGCGCCGAGCCCATCGCCCTCGGCCGCGCTATTCTGGAAGGCGACGGCACGATCGAAAGCGCGGTCGCTGTCCGCCATCCGAAACCGGAGGAGGCTGACCAGAGCCTCGCTATCGTCTCCCCCTGCGGCGCCTGCCGGGAGATGATCCTGGATTACGATCCCGATGCGCGCGTCATCGTGCCCGGCATCATGGCGCCGATCATCATGCCCATCCGTGCCCTGCTGCCGCTGCCCTACCGGCGCTGAGGCTTTGCAGGCCAGACAGCGCCCCGAGCACGGATGACGGCTGCCATAACTCTCGGAAATATCCGGGGGCCATGCTTCTATGGTGCTGGTGAAGCCCCCTTCTTTACGATAGCTGAGACAGATGCGTTATTTTTCGACACGCGGCCAAGCCGAGCCGCGAGATTTCGGTGGTGTTCTGCTCGCGGGCCTGGCCGAAGACGGCGGCCTTTTCATGCCCGAGACCTGGCCGGAACGCTCGGCCGCCGAATGGCGTGCCTTGCGCGACCTGCCCTATGCGGAACTCGCGGCGCAGGTGATCCATCCCTTCGTCGGCGAGACCATGAGCCTTGCCACGCTACGGACGCTCTGTGAGCGCGCCTATGCTGGCTTCGATCACCCGGCCCGCGTGCCGCTGGTGCAGCTCGACCAGGGATTGTGGGTCCAGGAGCTGTTCCATGGCCCCACCCTCGCCTTCAAGGATATGGCGCTGCAGCTGCTCGGCCAGATGTTCGAGCATGTGCTGGCCGAACGCGACGAGACGGTGACCATCGTCGGCGCGACCTCGGGCGATACCGGCTCGGCTGCTATCGAAGCCTGCCGCGACCGCAGCCGCATCAAGATCGCCATCCTGCACCCGGAGGGCCGCACCAGTGAGGTGCAGCGCCGGCAGATGACGACGGTCGATGCCCGCAATGTCTTCAATATCGCGGTCGATGGCACCTTCGACGACTGCCAGGACATGGTGAAGGGTCTTTTCGCGGATACCCGCTTTCGCACCGAGATGAAGCTGACGGCCGTCAACTCCATCAACTGGGCGCGGATCGCGGCCCAAATACCCTATTATGTCGCGGCCGCCCTGGCCCTGGGCGCGCCTGATCGCGAGGTCGCCTTCGCCGTGCCCACCGGCAATTTCGGCAATGTCCTGGCGGCCTGGGCCGCGCGCCGCATGGGCCTGCCGATCTCGAAGCTGATCATCGGCTCCAACCGCAATGACATTCTAACCCGCTTCCTTGCCGCCAATGACATGACCGCCCGCGGTGTCGAGCCCAGCCTGTCGCCCAGCATGGATATCCAGGTCAGCTCCAATTTCGAGCGGCTGCTGTTTGAGCTGATGGATCGGGATGCCGCGGCGACCGCCGCGCTGATGCGGGATTTCCGCGCGACGGGCAGAATGCCGGTACCCGATGCCGCCTGGAAAAAGGCGACCGCGCTGTTCCAGGGCCTGGCCCTGAGCGATGACGATACCGCCACCGCCATCCGCCAGATCCATGACACCACGGGCTATCTGGCTGACCCGCATACGGCCATCGGGATTGCCGCCGCGCGCCAGGCGCATCTGCCTGCGTCCGCACCGGTTATCGCCATGGCGACCGCCCATCCCGCGAAATTCCCGGACGCAGTGGAAGCCGCCACCGGTATCCGCCCTTCCCTGCCGCCGCGTCTGGCCCATTTGATGACAGGCGAGGAGCGCTTCACCCGCGCGTCCAACGACCTTGCCTCCGTCGAAAGCCTGCTGCGTGCCTTCGTTGGCCGTAACGACGGCCAACCCCATGACCTTCGGGATAATGCCGCATGAGCGATGCGATCCGCGTAGAAACCCTGCCCTCGGGCCTCACCGTCGTCACCGAGGAGATGCCTCGCGTCGAAACTGTCTCGTTCGGGGCCTATGTCGCGGCCGGCACGCGGCACGAGGAAGCATCCGAGAACGGCGTCTCCCACTTCCTGGAACACATGGCCTTCAAGGGCACGGAGACGCGCACAGCGGTGCAGATCGCCGAGGAAATCGAGGCCGTCGGCGGACATATCAACGCCTATACGGCGCGCGAGCAGACTGCCTATTACGTCAAGCTGCTGAAAGAGGATATCGCGCTCGGCGCCGATATCATCGGCGATATCCTGACCCATAGCAGCTTTGAGCCCGAAGAGCTGGAACGCGAGCGCGGCGTCATTCTCCAGGAAATCGGCCAGGCGAACGATACGCCGGACGACATCATCTTCGACCATTTCCAGGAAGCGGCCTTCCCAAACCAGCCCATGGGACGCCCGACCCTTGGCACGGAGGAGGTCATCCGCTCGATGCCGCGGCACGCGCTGACCAATTACATGCGCATGCATTACGGCACCCGGAATGTGGTGGTCGCCGCTACCGGCAAGCTGAAGCATGACGAGGTCGTACGTCTGGCGGAACAGCATTTCGCGGACCTGCCGACCTCTCAGGTGCCGGCGGCACTGCCCTCGGACTACCGGGGCGGCGAGTTCCGCGAGGCACGCGATCTGGATCAGGTCCATATCGTGCTGGGCTTTCCCTCGGTCTCCTATTCCGATCCTGATTTCTATGCATCGATGATGCTGTCGACGCTGCTGGGCGGCGGCATGTCATCCCGTCTGTTCCAGGAAATTCGGGAGAAGCGCGGTCTGGTCTATTCCGTTTATGCCTTCACCGCGCCTGCCGCCGATTCCGGCCTGTTCGGCATCTATGCCGGCACCGGCGAAAGCGAGGCGGAAGAGCTGATGCCGGTGACGCTGGAGGAACTCCGCCGCGTCCAGCATGACGTGACCGAGATCGAGCTGCAGCGGGCCCGCGCCCAGGCCAAGGCCAGCATCCTGATGTCGCTGGAAAGCACGGGCAGCCGTTGCGAGCAGCTTGCCCGGCAGTTGCAGGTCTATGGCCGCATCGTCCCCGTTCAGGAGATGGTCGACCAGATCGAAAGCGTGCGGACGGAGGATGTCTGCCGTGCCGCTGCGCGCATTTTCCGCGCCAAGCCGACCCTCGCGGTGCTTGGGCCGGGCGGCAAGGTGCCGGGACTGACCACCATTTCGGAAACCCTCTCCGCATGAGTACCGACACCGACAAGCTCGCCGATCTTCTGGCGGTCGCCCGCCGCGCGGGGGCCGACGAGGCCGATGCCGTCTATTTTGCCGGTACCTCGCTCTCCGTCAGTCGCCGGCTTGGGCAGATCGAGCATGTGGAGCGGTCCGAAGGCCGCGATCTGGGCTTGCGCGTCTTCGTGGGTGAGCGCTCAGCCATTGTTTCCGCACCGGGTCTCGATCCCGCAAAATTTGCTGATATCGCCGAACGCGCCATTGCTATGGCGCGGCTGGTTCCGGCCGACCCGCTGAGCGGATTGCTGGATATCGGGCCGATCCCGCCGCTCGACCTCGACATGGCCGATACCGCCGAGCCCGACGCCGCGGCGCTTGGTCTGCGCGCAGGTGCGGCCGAAGACGCGGCGCTTGCCGTTGCCGGCATCACCAACAGCGAAGGCGCCGACGCCAGCTACAGCCGCAGCGAAGCGGTGCTGGTGACGAGCCGTGGTTTTGCCGGAAGCTATCGCCGCACCGGCTATTCGGTCTCGGCCACAGCTCTCGCCGGCAGTGGCACCGATATGCAGCGCGACTACGACTATACCAGCGCCGTGCATCAGGCGGATCTCGACGACCCGGCGCGCATCGGCCGCAGCGCGGCTGAACGTGCGCTCGCGCGCCTTAACCCGACGCGCCCGAAGACTGCGAAGCTGACAGTCATCTACGACCCGCGCGTCTCCTCCAGCCTGGTCGGCCATCTGGCCGGGGCCGTGAATGGCGCGGGTATCGCCCGCGGCACCAGCTTCCTGCGCGACAAGATGGGCCAGCAGATATTTGCCCGCGGCATCACCATTCGCGACGATCCGCATCGTATCCGCGGCCTGCGCTCCCGCCCCTTCGATGGCGAAGGTCAGCCGACCTCGCCGCTCGACATCATTCTCGACGGCGAGCTGATGACCTGGGTGCTGGATGGACGAAGTGCCAAGCAGCTTGGCCTGAAGACCACCGGGAATGCCGCACGCGGCACATCCGGCCCGCCGAGCCCGGCGACCTCGAACCTCTATCTCGCGGCAGGTTCGCTGAGCCCGACCGAGCTGATGGCGGATATCAAGGAAGGCCTTTATGTGACGGAGCTGATCGGCTCCGGCATCAATGGCATCACCGGCGATTATAGCCGCGGCGCGGCCGGCTTCATGATTCGCGACGGTCAGCTGGCTGAGCCGGTCGCCGAGGTCACCATCGCCGACAATCTCATCGAGATGTTTGCGCGCCTGGTGCCTGCGAACGATTTGCGCTTCCTGCGCGGCACGGACGCACCGACCATCCGCATTGACGATATGACGATGGCCGGGGCCTAAAAAACCGCCTCGGCCTCACCATATCGTGACTATTCCCTCTTGAAGGAGTTAGTGCGCGTCATGCGCCGGTTTTTGATGATCTCCGCCACCCTCATCCCGCTGATGGGGGCCGTCGCGGTTGATACCGCCGACGCCCGGCTGGGTGGCGGCCATTCCATGGGCAGCCGCGGCAGCTTTTCCTATCGGCCGCCGCGCCCTACGTCGATCGCGCCAGGTGCCGCGCCTTTCGAGCGCAGCCAGGCACCTGCTGCGGGTTACGGCAATCGTGCTTTCGGCACGCCAGGTGGCAATTTCGCCCAGCGCCGGCCGTTCCTGACCGGGCTGATGGGTGGGTTCATCGGCGCGGGTATCTTCGGCCTGCTGTTTGGCGGTGGCTTCATGCATATGGGCCTTGGCTTCGGCGGCCTGTTCGGCGTGCTGTTGCAGCTGATCATTCTGTTCTTCGTCGTCCGCTGGCTATTCCGGCTTTTCGCCGGCCGCCGCTCGGCACAACCGTCCATCTTTGGTGCGCCCGGTGGACAGGCTATGGGCCGCCAATTTGGCGGCATCGGCCCGGGACAGGAGGCTGTGGGACCAAGCGTCCAGCCCCTGCAGCTGACGCCCGCCGACCGGCAGGCCTTTGCCCAATGCCTGACCTATGTTCAGAACGCCTGGGGTGCGGGCGACCTGCGCGCCATTTCCCAGGCGGCGACGCCGGAATTGATGGGCTATTTCCAGGACCAGCTTTCAACCCTGGAACGCCAGGGCCTGCGCAATCGGGTCTCGGACGTGCAGGTGGAACGCATGGAACTGTCGGAATCCTGGAGCGAAGGCGATACCGACTTTGCCACCGTCGCCATGCGCTTCTCCATGATCGACGTGACCGAAGATCGCACGGGCCGCGTGGTGGACGGCGACCCCAATGTGCGGGCCCTGGTGAATGAAGTCTGGACCTTCACCCGCCGCCGCGGTAGCCACTGGATTCTGGCTGCCATCCAGCAGACGCAATAATGGTATCTGGACGTCAGCCGGCTAAGAAAAGACGAATGGGCGCGAATATGTGACTTGGCATGCGTCCCGCCTGGTTCAAATTGGTCCCGAGAATGAACTGGCTAGGAGGAGGTCACCGTGCATCAAACCTTCGACTGGATTTTCTTTGCGATCGTTGGAATTCCAGTTCTTTTCGCCATTTTTGAGCTGATTTGGCCAGGCTGCTAGCGCAAGCAAATGGGCAGCCTGACACTGGGCTGCCCGCACCCACTGCTATTTCGGTCGGCAGAATTGTTGGCGAAATTGTGTTGCCTGCGATGGCGCGCCTCCTGAATCTGAAATAAGCAATCGGCTTCGCTATTAACGGAGCCTGTTGCATGTCCGGTTTAGGTCTAACCCCGCGTTTGCCCGGTCCGGGGAGTGCGCCTGCCCATCGCTGGGGCTGGTTCGTGGCCCTTGGCATTATCCAGATCATCGTGGGCGCGCTCTGCTGGATCGATGTGGTCTCCGCCAGTATTGCTGGTGTGGTGATCATCGGCGCCTTGCTCCTAGTCGGCGGCGTTGTTCAAATCGTTCATGCCTTTGCCGTGCGCGGCTGGAGCGGGTTCCTGCTCTATGTGCTGATCGGCATTCTCTACGTGCTCGGCGGCCTGCTGCTGATGGCCGAGCCCCTGCGCGGGTCGCTGATCATTACCGTGGTCATCGCGGTCCTGCTGATCATCAGCGGTATCGCCCGCCTGATCGTCGCGGCCACGCATCGCCACATGCCAGGCCTTTGGCTGGTCATTCTGAGCGGTATCGTCAGCTTTGCGGTTGGTGTCCTGCTCTATGCCAGCCTGCCCTGGTCCAGCCTCTGGGTTCTCGGAACACTCATCGCTATCGAATTGATTTTCCACGGTATTGCCTGGCTGCAATTCGGATTCGCGTTGAAGCGGCTGCATCGCGCATAGATCTGATTAACTACGATTGCAAATCGGGCATTGATCTAAACCCTTCTCTCTGACGGGGATGGTCCTTATATCTTGGCGCTATTGAGCCGATAGGAGCATTCCCGTCATGACGAGCAATGGCACGATTTCATCCGGCGCGCCGCCGGCCACCGAGACCGACGTTCTGTGGTTTCTGCCAACCCATGGTGACGGGCGCTATCTGGCGTCCGACGTTGGCGCACGGCACGTCACGCTGAATTATCTCAGCCAGGTGGCGCGCGCTGCGGATGAACTCGGCTATTTTGGCGTCCTGATCCCAACGGGACGGTCCTGTGAGGATTCCTGGGTCGTGGCCTCCGCCATGATCCCGCTGACCGAGCGCCTGCGCTACCTTGTGGCTGTCCGGCCCGGCCTTTCCGAACCCTCCATGACCGCCCGGATGGCCGCAACCCTCGACCGTCTCTCAGGCGGGCGCCTGCTCGTCAACGTCGTCGCCGGTGGCGACCCGAGCGAGCTGAAGGGTGACGGCGTGTGGCTGGATCATACCGAGCGCTATGAGGCGACGGACGAGTATCTGACGGTCTGGCGCCGCATGCTGGCGGGCGAAACCTTTGATTTCACTGGCAAGCACATCAAGGTGGAGGGCGCGAAGCTGCTCTATCCGCCGGTGCAGACGCCGCATCCGCCGCTCTATTTCGGCGGCTCCTCCGGCCCGGGACAGGCAGTCGCGGCACGCCATGCCGATGTCTACCTCACCTGGGGCGAGCCGCCCGCCGAGGTTGCCGCCAAAATCGCGGATGCGCGCGAAGCAGCCGCCCGTGAGGGCCGGACGATGAGCTTCGGCATCCGCCTGCATGTCATCGTGCGTGAAACCGAGGACGAGGCCTGGGCTGCTGCCGACAGCCTCATCAAGCATGTCGATGACAAGGCCATCGAGACGGCGCAGAAGGCTTTCGCGAAGTTTGACTCGGTCGGTCAACGCCGTATGGCCGAGCTGCATGGCGGCCGGCGCGACAGGCTGGTCATCAGCCCGAACCTCTGGGCCGGGGTCGGTCTGGTCCGCGGCGGCGCCGGCACCGCGCTCGTCGGAAACCCGCAGCAGGTCGCCGACCGCATGAAGGAATATATGGCGCTCGGCATCGACCGGTTCATTCTCTCCGGCTATCCGCATCTCGAAGAATGCTATCGGTTTGCGGAACTGGTCTTCCCGCTGCTGCCGCTGAAGAAGACGACCGGGAAGGATCTGGGCGTCGCCCGCAATGCCGGTCCTTTCGGCGAGGTCATCGCCAATGTCGCGGCGCCGTCGCGTCTGGCGGCGGCCAGCTGAACGGAGACTCATTCGGACAATAAAAAGGCTGCCGGAGTTGTCTCCGGCAGCCTTTTTGGTTCACGGGAACCCTGATGCGGTGGATTACTCCACCTCCTCCGGCTCTTTCTCTGCCCCACCTTCTTCGCTGCCCGGGCGGCCAGCGACCGGCATCGCCGCCTCGGTAATCTCGAAGTCGAGTTTTCCGTCCTTCAGCCCAACCTTCACAGAGCCGCCCTTGGCGAGCTTGCCGAACAGCAGCTCCTCCGCCAGAGGCTTCTTGATATGCTCCTGGATGACGCGGGCCAGCGGCCGCGCGCCATAGAGCTTGTCGTAGCCGCGCTCTGCCAGCCACTCCTTCGCGGAGGAGGATAGTTCGATCGTGACATTGCGGTCGGCGAGCTGCGCCTCCAGCTGCATCACGAATTTCTCCACCACGCGGGCCACGACTTCCTGACCGAGCGCCGCGAAGGGGATGACCGCATCCAGACGGTTGCGGAATTCCGGGGTGAACATGCGCTTGATGGCATCTTCATCCTCACCTTCCCGCATTTCCCGGCCGAAGCCGATCGCAGCCCGGGCCATATCGGCCGCCCCGGCATTGGTCGTCATGATCAGGATGACGTTGCGGAAATCGACCGTCTTGCCGTTATGATCCGTGAGCTTCCCGTGATCCATCACCTGCAGCAGGATGTTGTACAGATCGGGATGGGCCTTCTCGATCTCATCCAGCAGCAGCACGCAATGGGGATGCTGGTCGATCGCATCCGTCAGCATGCCGCCCTGATCGAAGCCGACATAGCCCGGCGGCGCGCCGATCAGCCGCGAAATCGAATGCCGCTCCATATACTCGCTCATGTCGAAGCGCACGAGTTCGATACCGAGCACGCTGGCAAGCTGGCGGGCGACTTCGGTCTTGCCGACGCCGGTCGGACCGCTGAACAGGTAATTGCCGATCGGCTTTTCCTGGTCGCGGAGGCCAGCGCGGGACAGCTTGATTGCGGCCGACAGCGCGTCGATCGCCTGATCCTGGCCGAAAACCATGGAACGAAGGTCACGTTCGATATGCCGCAGCGTTTCCTTGTCATCGGCCGAGACTGATTTGGGCGGAATGCGCGCGATCTTGGCGACGATCTCTTCCACGTCGCGCAAGGTCACGGTCTTGCGGCGCTTATGCTCGGGCAGCAGCATCCGGCTGGCGCCGACCTCGTCGATCACGTCGATCGCCTTGTCGGGCAGTTTGCGGTCATGGATGTATTTCGCCGAGAGATCGACCGCCGCACGAATCGCTTCATCCGTGTAGCGGACCTTGTGGTGCTTCTCATACACGGTCTTCAAACCGCGCAGAATACGCACCGCGTCGTCGGACGAGGGTTCCGGCACATCGATCTTCTGGAAGCGCCGGACGAGTGCCCGGTCCTTCTCGAAGTAATTGCGGAATTCCTTGTAGGTCGTGCTGCCGATGCAGCGCAGCGTGCCGGCGGCCAGCGCCGGCTTCAGCAGGTTGGAGGCATCCATGGCGCCGCCGCTGGTCGCACCCGCCCCAATGACCGTGTGGATTTCATCGATGAACAGCACGGCGCCGGGCTGGGCCTCAAGCTCGGTCACGACGGCCTTCAGCCGCTCCTCGAAATCACCGCGGTAACGCGTGCCGGCGAGCAGCGCACCCATGTCGAGGGAATAGATGGTCGATTTTGCAAGGACTTCAGGCACGTCGCCCTCGACGATCCGTTTCGCCAGGCCCTCAGCGATCGCCGTTTTGCCAACGCCCGGATCACCCACATAAAGCGGGTTGTTCTTGGTGCGGCGGCACAGGATCTGGATCGTGCGCTCGATCTCGTTTTCGCGGCCGATGAGCGGATCAATTTTGCCCGACTGCGCCTTCTTGTTGAGATTGACGCAGTAGTTGGAGAGTGCGTCCTGACCGCGGCGCGCGGTCTTTTCTTCCTGATCCGGGGTGTCAGCGGCGGCGGCCTTTTCCTGGCGCGGCGCGTTCTTGCCCGGGGACTTGGCGATGCCGTGGCTGATGAAGTTGACGGCATCAAGCCGCGTCATGTCCTGCAGCTGCAGGAAATAGACGGCATGGCTCTCGCGTTCGCTGAACAGAGCGACCAGAACATTGGCGCCCGTCACTTCGTCGCGGCCGGAAGACTGCACATGAATGGCCGCCCGCTGGACCACGCGCTGGAAGCCGGCCGTGGGCTTCGGATCACCCGGACGATCAGTGGCGAGACCCGCCAGATCCTTATCGAGAAATTCGGTGAGATCCGCACGCAGCTTGTCGAGATCGACGCCGCAGGCGCGAAGCACGGTCGCCGCATCGGTGTCCTCGGTCAGGCCGAGGAGCAGATGCTCAAGGGTAGCATATTCGTGTTTGCGCTCGCTGGCCAAAGAGAGCGCGCGGTGGAGAGTCTGCTCGAGGTTACGGGACAACATGCCGACGCTCCTTTTATCTACTCGTCACTGCCATCCCCCGCAGGATCGGGGCATAGAGCCTTAGGACGGCAACGAAGGTCTCTCTTCTGCGTCGGACCGGTTCGCGCGATCAGGCGAAATGGTCGACGTGGTATCCTGCACCAATAATTTGCGCAGACGCATTAACTTTTGCTCAGAGTCACTCTTTTTCGATGGTGCATTGGAGCGGGTGCTGGTTCTGCCTCGCCAAGTCCATCACCTGGGTCACCTTGGTCTCCGCGACCTCATAGGTGAAGACGCCGCAGACGCCCACGCCACGGCGATGGACGTGCAGCATGATACGAGTCGCCTCATCGCGATTTTTTTGAAAAAACCGCTCCAGCACATGCACCACGAATTCCATGGGCGTGTAGTCATCATTTAGCATTAAGACTTTATACATCGCCGGCTTGCGGGTCTTGGTCCGGCTTTTGACCACCACCCCTGTGCCGGGACCTTCTCGTCCGCCGCCATTGCGCCTGTCGCTGTCGCTCATCGCGCCTTCGCCAATCCTTATTATCGCGTTTGAACCCTACTGCTGCGGCTGCAAGCAACCAAGCATTCCCATCCGCCGATGCAGGCAGAGCAGGTTCGCCTCAGAACCATAGAAGCATGACAAGCCGCCGGAAAAGAGGAAGATTGTTATTCCCGAATGCGTTTTGAAGATCTCAACGGCGTGAGTTCGCCTGCAATGCAAGAGAAGCGCAGCTCACCGCTCTGCGATGTTGCGGCGTCCTGCCAGAAGAGGCCATGCATCCATAAAAAAGGGGCCCAGGCTTGCGAGCCCGGACCCCTTTTGCTGCTACAGTTGCCGGCTTGCCGGCAGGTGTCAGGCGGTTTTGCTGAACTTCTCGACCGCAAGCGTGACACGGCCCGAAATCGGCGCGATCGCCTGCTCGGCGAGCTTGAAAGACGCATCGGTATATTTGTTGGACTCGGAGACGCCCTTCTCGAGAACGGAGCGCGCGAGACCGACCTGAAGATCGACCGCTTCCTTGAGCGACTTCACCGTGGTCAGCGCCTTGAACGCGGCCACGGCTTCTTCGTAAGACGACTGCGCGGAGGTTGCGAACTGCTTCGACAGGTCCTGCAGCCCGGCCGTCCAAATCTGCCCCGACTTGATGAATGCTTCGACATTGCCTTGGCTGAACGCCAAAACTTCCTCGGCCGTCTTCATGGTATGCGTTACCCCTTGATTAAACTTCACCGTGGCATCCTCCAGGCGCGAGGACGCTTGAGCTGAACTCTTGGTCACGGCGCTGATGACTGGCGTAATCGCCGTCTCAGCGGCCTCGGCCGCCTGTCGTGTTTCCTCGGCAAGCACAGTCGCGGCACCTGTCGCGGCGCTCTCGACGTGCTGGACAATCTCTTCAATGTCTTTGGCAGCGTCCGTCATCTCTGGACTTGCCACAGTAGCTCTTCTAGCCATGCTCGACATTCCCCCGGCTATTCGGACCCTCAAGGCCTGGTGAGACACTCGAGGACAAATGCGCCGTCCGTGTTGCGATGCAGCAATTCTCATTACTGCAGCTTCCAGCTCGATTCAAGGCTTTTGTGCGCTGCACAATAATCTTCTGTCGTAACAAGTTTCCCCAACGATCGCACGCCACCTCAATTTGTCCTTCTAACTGTTTGCAATTCCGACAAATCTGAGCCAAAGCAGAGGCACAATACCGGGTGGTCGCGGTGTTGTAGGATAGCGGCAGGAAGCGCGGATGGATCGCAAGCACGGGTTTTTCAAGGCTGTCCTGGCAAGGTTTGTTGTGCTGGGCTGCAGCTTTGCCCTGTTGGCCGTGGGCATCCTGCCCGTCCGTGCTCAGGGACTGCCGCCCATGAGTGCCATCCTCATCGACGCGCGCAGCGGCCAGACGCTTTACGCCCAGAATGCCGATGAGCCCCGCTACCCGGCCAGCCTGACCAAGCTGATGACGCTTTATCTGCTGTTTGAGGCGCTGCGTGATCACCGCATCACCTTCAATGAGATGATGCCCGTTTCAGTCCATGCCGCTTCGGTCGAACCGGTGAAGCTCGGCGCGCGCCCAGGCTCCCGCATTACCGTGCAGGAAGCCATCCTGGGCATGGTCACGCTGTCAGCCAATGACGCCGCAACCGTCGCGGGTGAATTCCTGGCCGGCGGCGACGAGACCCGGTTTGGCGCGCTGATGACCCTGAAAGCCCATGCGCTCGGCATGAACGACACGGTCTTCCATAATGCCTCAGGGCTGCCCGACCCGGCTCAGGTCACCACTGCACATGATCTGGCCATCCTGGCCCGCCGCCTGGTGGTGGATTTTCCCGACGATTATCACTTCTTTTCCACGCCGAGCTTCGTCTTTCATGGCCGCGTCATCTTCAACCATGATCACCTGCTGAAATCCTATCCGGGCGCCGACGGCATGAAGACCGGCTATACCAATGCCGCCGGCCACAACCTTGTCACCAGCGCCATGCGCGGCGGCGTGCGCCTGATCGGGGTCGTCATGGCCGCACCGTCCAACGGCTATCGCGACCATCAGATGGCGGCCATGCTGGATGGTGGGTTCGGTCAAGAACTCGGCGGTGGCGCCAAGCTGGCAGCCCTGCAGGCCCAGCAGGCGGCCCGCCAGGCGCAGGCCCAGCAGCCCGTGCTGCCCGCCACGGCACCACTTGCCACATCCAATCCCCGTGCCGTCGCCGTCGCCAGTGCCCCTGGCTTAGGCGGCCGCGGCAATTGGAGTCTCGATCTCGGAAGCTACCCCTCCAAGGCCGCCGCCTATAAGGCGCTGCGCATCGGCCAGCGGGAAGCTGGCGGCGGCATCGTTCATCTGGCCGCCGCGCGCAGCAAAACCCGCCACGGCGGCTGGCACGCCTGGATCGCCTCGGTCAGCGAAGCCCATGCCCGCGCCGCCTGTTCGGCCATGACCCATTTTGGCCGCACCTGCGTGCCGGTGCGCCCGATGGGCGCCCACAACGGGCGCGAACTGGCCGAGCGCTAAGCCACCCGCCGCCTGCTTTTCAGCGATCGTCCTCTTCCCCTGGGAAAATCACCCGCGGATTGAACAGGCCGGCAGGGTCCAGGGCGGTCTTGATGCGCTGCATGAGGCCAAGCTCGACCCCGCCGCGCCAACTTTCCATCATGCCGGTCTTAAGCCGGCCGACCCCATGCTCGGCCGAAAAGCTGCCCGACAGAGCCTGCACGACCGTGCCCACCGCTGCCATCAGCGCCTCGGACTCAGCAAGAAAGGCAGCGCCGTCCGCGCCGTCCGGCTGCACGAGATTGAAGTGGATATTACCATCACCCAGATGCCCGAAAGGCGCGATGCGGATGCCCGGCACCAGAGCAGTACATGCCTCCGTCGCCGCAGCCATCAGCGCCGGTAAGGCTGCCAGCGGCACCGCAATATCGTTCTTGACCGAAGCACCAGCGCGTTTCTGCGCTTCCGAATGCTCTTCCCGCAGCTTCCAGAAAGCCAGCCTTTGCGCCTCGTTCTGAGCGAGGGCCGCGTCCGTCAGTTCGCCTGCCTCCAAAGCCTCACCCAGAACCTCCTCCAGCATTTCGGCCAGTGTGCGGGCCGCATCCTGGCCGCCGCTGGCCGCACAATCGACCAGCACATAATGGTCAGCAGCGCCGACCGGCCGCTCGGTCCCCGGAATCTGCGCGAGCACCAGATCGAGCGACACCGCACTCATATATTCAAAGGCATGCAGCGCACCGGCGTCGCGGGCGCGGAGGCGAGCCAGCAATGCCAGGGCCTGTTCGACGGAGGACAGGGCGCAGAAAGCCGCGGCCCGCGCCGTCACCCCCGGCTGCAGGCGCAAAACCGCGGCCGTGATGATTCCCAGCGTGCCCTCGGACCCCACGAAAAGCTGCCGCAAGGCGTAGCCGGTATTGTCCTTATGGAGATGCCGCAGACCGTGCCAGACCTGACCGTCGGCCAGCACGACCTCCAGCCCGAGCACGAGGTCGCGGGCATTGCCGAAGCGCAGCGTATTATTGCCGCCGGCATTGGTGGCGAGCACGCCGCCGATCTGGGCGCTGCCTTCCGAACTGATCGAAAGCGGCAGGAGCATGCCCTGCTCAGCGGCCATGGCTTGCGCCGCGGCGAGCGTGACGCCGGCCTCGACCGTCATGGTCAGATCGACCGGGTCGACCGCCCGCAGCGCGCGCAGCCGTTCCAGGCTGAGAACGATGTCGGTGCCATTGGCCGAGGGCACGGCGCCGCCGACCATGGAGGTATTGCCGCCTTGCGGAATGATGGCGGCACCGGCGGCGGCACAGAGCTTTACCGCGGCCGCGACCTCTGCCGTGCTGCGCGGCCGGATCACGGCCAGCGGACGCCCGGTATACAGTTGCCGCCAATCTGTCGCGTAGCCGGCCATCTCCGCCGCAACGGTCAGAACCGCGCCCTCCCCCAGAGCAGCGCGCAGATCGTCAAGCAAGCCACTCATCGGATGCTCCGTCAGGCGGCAGCGTCGCTATGGACCCGCTCTGTCCCGGTATAGGGTTCAAGCCCCAGGACGGCTGCCAACCGGCCGAGCTTGCGGATGATGCTCTCGCCTGCAAAAACCCCGGCATCTTCCTTGAGATTGAGGATGAGCTTGCCGCTGTCGATGGCCAGCGCCGTATTGGCAAGCAGATCCGGCGTGCCGCCCGACAGGGTATAGGCAAGCTGCAGCGCCGCACCCAGCACTTCGGCCTGCTGCAAGGAGGCCATGTCGAGCAGCATGCGCGCCGGTGCCAGGAACGGTGCATCGGGCTCGGCCTCATACCGCATGGCGATGGCGAGCGACAGAAAGGCGCGGGCGTGATGGTCGATCGCGACGCCAGGCTGGCGCAGCACGCGCAGAAATCCCTGTTCGGCGCGGTATTCCGGGTGATCGTGACTGGCGACGTCTGAAAACCAGCAGGCCGCTTCCCGCAGCAGGCGCTGCTCGGGCGTCTCGCCCACCACCAGCGGCGCTGTCCAGGCGATCAGCGCCGGCGCCAGCCGTGGGTCGCGGCCGAAGACCGTCGCCATGTCGCGGGCAGCTGCGGTAATCGGTTCCGCGGCGCGAATCTCCGGCGGCAGGTTGTGCATGAGCCAGCCTTCGCGCAGCCCGTTCGCACTGAAGACAACGCGTGACGCGCCCGTCACGCGCAGCAGGCGCCGCAGCACGACGGCGGCAAAGGGCAGATCGTCGATGCGGCGCCGTGGCAGGCCTGGCAGGCGTTCCAGCGCGCGGCGGCTGGCCCCAGCCACGACACCGGCCAGATCGCGCGCCTCATCGCGGGCGATGGTGTAGTGGTGCAGCATGTTGAGCGGGTAGCTTGTCTGCGTCATGTGGATGCGCGCCAGCGCCCGGAAGGCGCCGCCGACGAGATAAAGATCCTGGCCAGCGCCCTCGCCCAGCCAAGGCACGCGGGCCGTATCTTCCTCAACAATGATGCGCGCGCGGGTGAGATCACCGCCCGAACGGTCTGCCAGGCGGATAACGCCCAGGCGCATCGTCTCGCTGTCGATGGCACGTCCACCGATGAGACGGACGGCTTCCAGCGAACCACCGCCAATATCGAGCAGAATCCCCTCGGCTGTCGGAATGCCGCAGAGCACGCCCGCCGCGGAATAGGCGGCCTCTTCTTTGCCGGAGAGAATGCGGATGGGCACGCCGGGCATCAGCGCCTGCAGCCCGGCCACGAATTCAGGGCCGTTGGAGGCATCGCGGACGGCCGCCGTCGCCAGCACCTCGAACGGATTGGCGCCCATGGCACGCGCCACCGCATGGTAGCGGCTCATGACCATCAGCGCCTGCTGCACGCCTTCTTCGTTCAGGCGGCCGCTTTGCTGCAGGCCGCGACCCAGCCGCAGCACCGCCTTCTCATTGAAGATGGTGACCGGATTGCGGGATTGTCCCTCAAAGACGACGAGCCGGACCGAATTCGAGCCCAGATCGACGACGGCGGAGCGCGGTAAGGTCAGCGTCAGTCCCTCATTCCATGGGGTTTGCGGCCCACATGCTGGAGCAGCGATGGGCCGTGAAGAGCAGATCCCCGCCCCGATAGCGATGGGTTGGTCATGAAGTAGTTATGCGCCGAAATCGGTTTACGGCCGCTTTGCACGCGCCGCCAGGTCATGTCCTGTCCCAGTTCCCAGGACTGCATATTGTCTTTGAGATCGACCACCATGATCTGGTCCAGGATCTGGGCATGCACCGTCGGATTGCGGATCGGCACCAGCGTTTCCACCCGCATGTCGAGATTGCGGGCCATCCAGTCGGCACTGCTGATGAAGACCCGCGCATGACGGTTGGGCAAAGCATGGCCATTGGCAAAGGCAACGATGCGGGCGTGTTCCAGAAACCGCCCGACGATGGATTTCACCCTGATATTCTCAGACAGGCCCGGCACGCCCGGCCGCAGGCAGCAGATGCCGCGGATGACGCATTTCACCGATACGCCGGCGGACGAGGCCTCATACAGCAAATCGATCAGCCGCTCATCGACCAGCGCATTGACCTTCAGCCAGATACCGGAGGGCCGGCCCTCGCGCGCCGCCTGGATTTCATCCTGGATCAGATGCGTCAGCCGCTTGCGCGTGGTCAGCGGGCTGAAGGCGATGGCGTCCATCTTCTCGGGCTTGGCGTAGCCGGTCATGAAGTTGAACAGCCGGGCGGCGTCGCGAGTCAGCTCGGGGTCGCAGGTGAAGAAGCTGAGATCGGTGTAAATCCGGGCCGTGATCGGATGGTAATTGCCGGTGCCGAAATGGGCATAGGAGCGCACCCCGCCCCCCTCGCGCCGCACCACCAGCGACAGCTTGGCGTGGGTCTTGAGTTCGGTGAACCCGAAGACGACCTGCACGCCCGCCGCCTCCAGCGTGCGCGAGAGGCGGATATTCGCCTCCTCGTCGAAGCGCGCGCGCAGTTCCACCATGGCGGTGACGGATTTGCCGGCCTCCGCCGCTTCGATCAGCGCCTTGACGATCGGGCTGTCCTTGCTGGTGCGATAGAGCGTCTGCTTGACCGCGACCACGCTCGGGTCCCCCGCCGCCTGGCGCAGGAACTGCACGACGACGTCGAAACTCTCAAACGGATGGTGGACGATGATATCCTTGGCGCGAATGGCCGCGAAGCAATCACCGCCGAAATCGCGGATGCGCTCAGGAAAGCGCGGCGTATAGGGCGTAAACAGCAGATCCGGCCGGTCATCGACGATCAGCTGCTTGAGATCGACGGTGCCGAGAATGCCCGCTTCCTCAAAAATCTCTTCCGGCGGGGCGGAGACGGCATCGCGCACCAGCTGCTTTAGCTCCTCGGGCATCGAGGCCTGCAAGGTGAGGTTGATCGCGACGCCACGCCGGCGACGCTTGAGCGCGGTTTCATAGGAGAGGACGAGATCCGCCGCTTCATCCTCGAATTCCACATCCGTGTCGCGGATGACGCGAAACAGGCCGTGGGCTTCGCGGGCATAGCCTGGGAAAAGATGCTCGAGGAACATCCCCACCACGTCTTCCAGCATAACGAAGCGGATCGGCCCGCCAGGCTCGCCGGCCGGCAGGCGGATAAAGCGCTCGACCTGACCGGGCAGCGGAATCAGGGCCCGCATGACGTGCCGGTCGTGATTGGAGACCAGCAGCAGGGCTAGGACGAGGCCCATATTCGGGATGAAGGGAAAGGGATGGGCCGGATCGACCGCCAGCGGCGTCAGAACCGGGAAGATCCGGTCCATGAAGAAGGCATCCAGCCACTCACGGTCGGCATCCGTCAGCGACCCGATATCAGCGACCACGACGCCTGCGACCGCGAGTTCCGCCCGGACTTTGTTCCAGGCATGCTGCTGGTCAGCGAGCAGGCGGCGGGCGCGCGTATTGATCTGGGCCAGTTGCTGCGCCGGGGTCAGCCCGTCGGGCGAGGTCTTGACCACGCCGGCCTTGGCCTGGCCGACCAGGCCGGCGACGCGGACGGAATAGAATTCGTCGAGGTTGGAGCCGCTTATGGAAATGAAGCGCAACCGCTCCAAAAGCGGATGATGGCGGTTCTCAGCCTCTTCCACGACACGATGATTGAAATCAAGCCAGGAGAGTTCCCGGTTGATGAAGCGCGCAGGGGAATCGCGCATCATCGTCTCAGCCGCTGTAGCGCTTCCGGCCTCATCACCGGCAGCCGAATTTTCCTCAATTATGGTCGGATGGATGTCTGAGTCTTCTGGGGTCATCGTCGCAGTCTAGAGGAGGATGCGCTCGTTTGGGGAGTGTTCCTGCACTGACTTATTCAAAACTTCACAGCTATCCTCGCCGATGCTCTCTACCAAAGACGCGGCCATGGCGCGGGTGACGCGACCGCCGGCCGCCAGCGCCTGACGGTCCAGTCGGGCTGCCGCCTCACGCAGCGCCGCGGGATGGCGCGGCAGGCGGGCCAAAAGCCAGTCCTGCAGGCTTTCGCCCAGAACGAGCTGGCGTTCCGACAGCAGACGCGCCAATAGCGCTCGCAGCAGGGGATCTTCCGCCGGTTTCACCGCAACCGCCGTCATGGCCCGCAGGCGACTTGCGAGGTCCGGCAGTGTAACGCGCCACCGGGCCGGTGGGCTGCGACCCACCATCAGCAGCGGTCGGCGCATTTCGGCGGCCAGGTTCATCAGATGCAGGAGCACGGTTTCATCCGGCGCGGCGTCTGCATCATCGAGCGCGATTGCGTGACTGCCGGCGAGTTCTGGCAGACGGCGGAGCATGGGCCCGTCCAGCAGCAAGGCGCCGTTCCGCTCGGCCCAAAGCTGCAGCAGATGCGTCTTGCCGCAGCCGGCATGGCCGCAAAGGGCGAGCCGGCCGGCAGGCCAGCCGGCCGTGCGCCCAAGCCAGGCCTGCGCCTCCTCATTCGACGGCGCGGCAATGAAATCCTCGACCCTGAAGCGCGGGACATAGGCAAAGGGCAGAGCGAGCTGCCGGATGGAACCATCGCCCTCGGCGGTCATGGCGTAAACCTATCGTCGCCGGGCGGCGGATCGAGATACAGGGGGCTCTGGAGATACCGCCTGATCCAGAAACGCGCCAGCACGCCCAGCGCAGCCGTCACCGGCACCGCGAGCAGGACGCCCAGAAAGCCGAAGGCAGCACCCCCTGCAAGCAGGGCAAAAATCACCAGCACGTCGTGCAACTCGACCCGATTGCCGAGTAGCCGGGGATAGATGACGTAGCCTTCCAGGACCTGACCGAGCACGAAGACGCCCATCACCATTATGACGCCGTTCCAGTCCGGGAACTGGGCGACCGCCAGGCCGAAGGAGGTGACGGCCCCGGTGATAGTGCCGACATAGGGGATGAAGGACAGCAGTCCCGCCGTCAGCCCGACGATGAGGCCTAGATCGAGTCCCACGATGGTCAGCCCCACCGCATAAAAGGCCGCGAGCATGAGGCAGCACAGCATTTGTCCGCGTAGCCAGGCCGAGAGAATACGGTCGACCTCCCAGACCTGGGCGCGGATGATGCCGGCGTAGCGGAGCGGCAGAACGGCATCGACCTTGCCAACGAGCCTCGGCCAGTCGCGCAGCAGATAAAACGCCGCGATCGGCGTCACCACGATCAGCGTCAGCGCATTGACGATGGCAAAGCCGCCGCCGATGACGCGGCTCAGGGCGCCGACGGCGAAGGGGATCATCGCACCGGCATGGGAGGCGACAATTTCGCGGATCTTGCTGTCCACGAAATCGGCGCCGAGATGCTTCTGCAGGTGAGAGAGCGTGCCATTCGCCCAGGCCTGCACCTCCACGACATATTCCGGCACGCGCTGCAGCAGCAGCCCGACCTGCGACAGGATGATGGGGTAGAGCAGCAGCACGAAGGTGAGCGCCGCCGCGAGCAGGGCTGTCACCAGCAGCACGGCCGAAAGCCAGCGCGGCAGGCCGGCGCGGGCCATGCGTGTGGCGACGGGATCGAGAAAATAAGCAATGCCGAGCGCGGCCACGAAGGGCAGCAGAATCGCAGAGAACAGGTAGAAGAACAGCACCAGCGCCAGGAGCAGGCCCATGATCAGGGCCAGGCGCTGCTGACGCGCAGACTTTTCTTGTCGTTCAGTCAGCGGCGGCGCGGGCGGCAGATCCGTCATCGGCTATCGCCCTTTCTGGCACGCGTTCCCGCCATAGCGCTTGCGCGGAAAGCCTTGGTTGCGTCACGAAGACGGCTGTGTTTGTTTCCGCGCCTCGTCAAACGACTTTCCTGAACTGCTTGGGCCCGCGCCGCCCGTCGCGGCATTGCCCGAGCTTAAACGCCTAGCGCATCGAGGGCCTGAATGACCATAGCGGCAAATCCCGGCAACGGCGTGACCTACGCAGAGGCCGGCGTGGATATCGAAGCCGGCGATGCGCTGGTCGACGCCATCAAGCCGCTGGCGAAATCGACCAATCGCAGCGGCGTCATGGGTGGCTTGGGCGGTTTCGGCGCGCTGTTCGACCTTAAGGCTGCCGGCTTCCGCGACCCCGTGCTGATCTCGTCCACCGATGGCGTCGGCACCAAGCTGAAGATCGCCATCGACCACGGGCTGCATGATACGGTCGGCATCGACCTTGTCGCCATGTGCGTCAACGACCTCGTGGTGCAAGGCGCCGAACCGCTGTTCTTCCTGGATTATTTCGCGACGGGCAGCCTGGACGTGGCCTCCGCGAAACGGGTGATCGCCGGCATCGCAGAAGGCTGCCGCCTGTCCGGCTGCGCGCTGGTGGGCGGTGAGACGGCTGAAATGCCGGGCATGTATCAGGCCGGCGACTATGATCTCGCGGGCTTCACCGTGGGCGCGGCCGAGCGCGAAAATCTTCTCCCGCGCGACGTGAAGCCGGGCGACGTGGTCCTGGGCCTTGCCAGCTCGGGCGTGCATTCCAATGGTTTTTCGCTCGTCCGCAAAGTGGCCGAGGTTGCGGGTATCGGCATGGACTCCCCCGCGCCCTTCGCCGACGGGCAGACGCTCGCGGAAGCGCTGATGGTGCCGACCAAGCTTTATGTCCTCTCCCTTCTGGCCCTGCACCGCAAGGGTCTGCTCAAGGCGGCCGCGCATATCACTGGCGGCGGCCTGCCGGGCAATCTGCCACGCGCACTGGCCGAAGGGACGCTCGCCCGCATCGATGCCGGTGCCTGGGCTCTGCCGGCGGTCTTCCCCTGGCTCGCGCGCGCCGGTGGCGTGGCCCCGCAAGAGATGCTGCGCGTCTTCAACTGCGGCATCGGCATGACGGCGGTGGTGGCACCCGAACATGTGGCCGAAGCCCGCGCCATTCTGGAAGCCGAAGGCGAGACCGTCTTCGAGATCGGCCACATCGAGGCGGCGGAAGGCGAGGCCCGTACCGAAATCGCCATTCCTGCCGGCTGGCCCGGCTGAGATGGCGTCCCGTCGCCGCACGGCCGTACTGATCAGCGGCCGTGGCTCGAATATGGAAGCGCTGATCGCGGCCGCGGCCGCGCCGGATTTCCCGGCCGAGATCGTGCTCGTGCTCTCCAACAACCCTGAGGCCGGTGGGCTTGCGACCGCTGCGGCGGCCGGCATCCCGACGATCGCCATCGACCATCGACGTTTCGGTAAGGATCGGGCCGCGCATGAGGCCGAGGTCGATGCCGCGCTGCACGGCGCTGATGTAGAGATCATCTGCCTTGCGGGCTATATGCGCCTGCTGTCACCCTATCTCGTTGGCCGCTGGGCAGGGCGGATGATCAATATCCATCCCAGCCTGCTGCCCGATCTACGCGGGCTGCACACGCATGAACGCGCCATCGAAGCGGGCCATGCCGAGCATGGCTGCACGGTACATCTGGTGACGGAAGACCTCGATGCGGGACCGATCGTGGCCCAGGCGCGGGTCCCGGTTCTGTCCGGCGATACGCCCGCAAGCCTCGCCGCGCGCGTGCTGGAGGCGGAGCACACGCTGTATCCGCGAGCACTGCGACAGTTCGCGCTGTCACTGGCGGATTGAACCGACGCTGAAACAGAAACGGAGGCCACGGCCCCCGTTTCCCATCAGGCAAAGCGGCCTGAAATCAGGCGACGATTTCGGTCTCGGCGAAGAAATAGGCGATTTCGATCTTCGCGTTCTCGGCGCTGTCCGAACCATGGACGGAGTTCGCTTCGATGCTTTCCGCGAATTCGGCGCGAATGGTGCCGGCATCGGCCTTTTTCGGGTCGGTGGCACCCATCAGCTCGCGGTTCTTCAGAACCGCGTTCTCGCCCTGCAATACCTGCAGCACGACGGGGCCCGAGATCATGAAGCTGACCAGCTCGCCGAAGAAGGAACGCTCCTTATGCACGGCGTAGAAGCCCTCGGCCTGCGCCTGGGTCAGCTGCACGCGCTTCTGGGCGACGATGGACAGGCCGTTCTTCTCGAAAACCGCATTGATCGCGCCCGTCAGGTTGCGGCGGGTCGCGTCGGGCTTCAGAATGGAAAAGGTGCGCTCAATAGCCATGGGACTGTCTTTCTTTTCTGGATAAGCAAAGTCTGTGCGCGGGCGTTTAGAGGGTAAGACAGAGGGCTGCAAGCCACGCCGTTCCGTCTGCTGCCATTTGACGCTAGATGAGCCGCTATGAGCCTCCTGACCATTCGCAATCTCTCGATCTCCATCAAAGGCCGGCCGCTGCTGGAAAATGCCGACCTGACGGTCGATCCCGGCCGGCGCATCGGTCTGATCGGCCGCAACGGCGCTGGCAAATCGACGCTGATGCGCGCGATTTCCGGCGATCTGGCGCCCGATGGTGGGGAAATCCGCCTGGCCAGCCGCGCCAAGATGGGTGCCGTTGCGCAGGAAGCGCCGGGCGGCACCGTCACCCCGGTCGAGGTCGTGCTGGCAGCTGATCGCGAACGCACCACTCTGCTGGCGGAAGCGGAAGCGCCGGAGACCGACGCACTGCGCCTGGCGGAAGTGCATGAGCGGCTGCGCACCATCGAAAGCGACAGCGCCCCTGCACGAGCCGGTGCCATTCTCAGCGGTCTGGGCTTCAGCCTGGAACGCCAGCTTGGGCCGATGAGCGCGCTCTCAGGCGGCTGGCGCATGCGCGTGGCGCTTGCTTCCGCCCTCTTCGGCAACCCGGACCTGCTGCTGCTCGATGAGCCCACCAACCATCTCGATCTTGAAGCCTCGCTCTGGCTTGAAGGCTGGCTCGCGAAGTTTCCCGGTGCGGCGCTGATCGTCTCGCATGACCGCGGCCTGCTCGACCGGTCGGTCGAGGCCATCGCCCATCTCGATCGCGGCAAGATCACACTGACCACCGGCGGCTTCGCGGAATTCCTGCGCCTGCGGGCCGAGCGCAGCGCCCAGCAGAAGCGCATGGCCGAGAAGGTCACGGCCGAGCGTGAGCGGATTCAAGCTTTCGTTGACCGCTTCCGCGCCAAGGCCACCAAGGCCCGCCAGGCGCAAAGCCGGCTAAAGGCGCTGGAACGGCTGCCGCCCGTGGAAAATGTCATCGAAGATGCACCGACGCGCTTCTCCTTCCCCGACCCCAGCCGTATCGCGCCGCCCATTCTGACGCTGGACCGCGTGTCGGTCGGCTATGGCGGCAAGCCCGTGCTGCGCAACATCTCCCTCAGCCTGGATACGGATGACCGGGTCGCCCTGCTCGGTGCCAATGGCAACGGCAAATCGACGCTCGCCAAGCTGATCGCCGGGTCGATGGAGCCGCTGGCGGGCGAAGCGCGCCGCGCGCCGGGCCTGAAGGTCGGCTATTTCGCCCAGGATCAGGCGGAAGCCTTGGTCCTGTCCGAGACGCCCGTCGATCATATGGCCCGCGCCCTGCCGCGGGCCTTACCGCCGCAGGTGCGCGCCCAGCTCGCGCGCTTCGGCCTCGACGCTGACCGCGCCGATACCAAAGTTGGAGAACTGTCGGGCGGTGAAAAGGGCCGTCTGCTGCTGGCGCTTGCCACGCGCGACGCGCCGCATCTGCTGATCCTGGACGAACCCACCAACCATCTGGATATCGACGCCAAGGAGGCGCTGATCCGCGCGTTGGCGGATTATACGGGCGCCGTGCTGCTGATCACCCATGACCCGCATCTCGTGGAGCTGGTCGCGGACCGGCTGTGGCTGGTGGCCGACGGCACGGCCGCGCAGTTCGACGGCGATATGGACGACTATCGCCAGAGGCTGGCGGGGCTGACGGGCGGGCCCGGCAAAACAGAGACCGCCCCCACCCGCCAGGATGACCGGCGCGAGCGCGCGGAAGCGCGCGCGGCCCTGGCTCCTTTGCGGAAAATCGCCCAGGACGCAGAGAAAAAGATCGCAAAACTGACCGCCGACCGGGCGAAAATCGAGGCGATCCTGGCCGACCCGGGCTTTTACGAAAAGCATGGCGGGGCGGAAGTGGTGCGCGGGCAGCAGAAGCTCGCCGCCATCGCACGCGACATCGAAGCGGCCGAGGAAGCCTGGCTGGAAGCACAAGGCGCGCTGGAAGAGGCCGGTTAGACCATCTGCCCACATCCGGCTGCGGCGGAGCAGCCCTGCCCCAGTTAACGACCGGGCCAGACCTCTGCTAGAGTCGCCGCATGGAATTCCGTTCGCTCTATGCCCACGGCTTCGCCCGTGTCGCCGCCTGCACCATCGACAGCCGCCCGGGCGACCCGGCGGCCAACGCGCAGTCCATCTTGGAGGAAGCGCGGCTTTGTCACGAGGACGGCGTGGTGCTTTGCGTCTTCCCGGAACTCTCTGTCTCGGCCTATGCGATTGACGACCTGCTGCTGCAGGACGTGCTGCTCGACGCCGTGCAGGCAGCGATTGCGACCATCGTCGAAGGCAGCCGCGACCTGACGCCGATCCTGCTGGTCGGCGCGCCGCTGGCCCAGGGCGCGCGGCTTTACAACACCGCCGTCGTCATCCATCGCGGTCGCATCCTGGGCGTGGTCCCCAAAATCCACCTGCCCAATTACCGCGAATTCTATGAAAAGCGGCACTTCGCCTCCGGCATGGGCACGGAAGGGCGCGTGATCGCGCTCGGCGGCGAGGACATCCCCTTCGGTCCCGATCTGCTCTTTGCAGCAAACGATCTGCCCGGCTTCGTGCTGCATGTGGAAATCTGCGAGGATGTCTGGGTACCGGTGCCCCCCAGTTCTCAAGGCGCTTTGGCCGGCGCCACGATCCTGGCCAATCTTTCGGCCAGCAATATCACCATCGGCAAGGCGGAGACGCGGACACAGCTTTCCATCAGCCAGTCCGCCCGCTGCCACGCGGCCTATCTTTATGCCGCCGCGGGGGCCGGGGAATCGACGACCGACCTCGCCTGGGACGGCCAGGCCTCGATCTTCGAGATGGGCGAAACACTGGCCGAGACCGACCGCTTCCCGCTTGCCGCCCAGCGCGCGATCGCGGATGTCGATCTCGACCGGCTGCGGCAGGAACGGCTGCGCATGGGCAGTTTCGACGATAATGCGCGCGCCATCGGAATCGAGCCCGAACAGTTCCGCCGCATTCCGCTGAACCTTGACCCGCCGACCCGCGATCTCGGCCTGAAGCGGCACTTGCAACGCTTCCCCTTCGTGCCCGCCGATCCCGCGCGTCTGCATCAGGATTGCTACGAGGCCTATAATATTCAGATCAGCGGGCTGGTGCAGCGGCTACGCGGCATCGGCGTCAAGCGCATGGTCATTGGGGTCTCGGGCGGTCTTGATTCGACCCATGCCCTGATCGTCGCGGCCCGTGCCGCCGACCGGCTGGGACTGCCGCGCGCCAATATCCTCGCCTTCACCATGCCCGGCTTCGCGACCAGCGATGAGACCAAGTCCAATGCCATCCGCCTGATGGAGAGCTTGAACGTCACGTGGCGGGAGCTGGATATCCGCCCGGCTGCGACGCAGATGCTGTCCGATCTCGGCCATCCCTTCGGCCAGGGCGAGCCGGTCTATGACGTGACCTTCGAGAATGTGCAGGCAGGACTGCGCACCGACTATCTGTTCCGCCTCGCCAACCATAACGATGCCATCGTGCTCGGCACGGGCGATCTCTCGGAACTCGCCCTCGGCTGGTGTACCTATGGCGTCGGCGACCAGATGTCCCACTACAACGTCAATGGCGGTATTCCCAAGACCCTCATCCAGCATCTCATTCGCTGGGTTGTGGAAAGCGGCCAGTTCGCCGAGGCCGTCGGAGAAACGCTGACCGCCATTCTGAACACTGAGATTTCACCGGAACTGGTCCCGGCGAAACCGGGCGAGAAGCCGCAGAGCACGGAAGCCAAAATCGGTCCCTACGCGCTTCAGGATTTCACGCTGTTTCACGTGCTGCGCTATGGCTTCCGCCCGTCCAAAATCGCCTTCCTGGCACTAATGGCCTGGGAAGACGCGGCCCGCGGCGTCTGGCCGCCCGGATATCCGGGCGACCGCAGGCCTGCCTATACCCTTCCCGAAATCAAACATTGGATGGGCGTTTTCCTGCGCCGCTTCTTTGCCTTCAGCCAGTTCAAGCGCTCGGCCATGCCCAATGGCCCCAAGGTCAGCGCGGGCGGCAGCCTCTCGCCGCGGGGCGATTGGCGGGCGCCGTCCGACGGCAATGCCAGTGCCTGGCTTCAGGAATGGGAGAAGATCATTCCAGACGAGCAATAAGACGCTCGCCGCCTCTTGCCATAGGTCGCGCAGTCTGATGGAAGACAGTGATGGACACAGAATCTCGATTGTCCGGCTTGCGCGTCCTCATTCTTGAGGACGAAGCCCTGCTGGCCATGCTGCTGGAAGACGTTTTGGCGGAATTCGGCTGCACGCTGGTCGGCCCCTTCAGCCATAACGAGGAGGCTCTGGCCTTTCTCGCGGCGCACCCGACCGGCTGCGACATCGGTATTCTGGACGTGAATGTTTCCGGCCATCGCAGCGACCCGGTCGCGGCCGAGTTCGATCGCCTCGGCCTGCCCTTCGCCTTCAGCACGGGTTATGACGAGTCCGGGCTTAGCGAGCCCTGGCGCGGCAAACCCTGTCTCCGCAAGCCGTTTCGCCCGGCCGACATGGAGCGGCTGCTAGCGGATATGCTCTCCGCGTAAGATCGGCCACGACCCGTTTAGCCGCTACGACTCACTCATCCTCGTCATGGGTGCGGCGGACCAGCACTTCCCGCTTGCCAACATGGTTGGCGGGGCCGACGATCCCGTCCTTCTCCATCTGCTCGATGAGACGGGCGGCGCGGTTATAGCCGATCTGAAGATGGCGCTGGATGAAGCTGGTACTGGCCTTGCCTTCACGGGCAACGAGCGCCACCGCCTGATCGAACAGCCCCTTCTCGCCTTCCCCGGCTCCGGGTTGCGGAGAGCCGCCGCCACTGCCGCCACCCGGCTCTTCCTGGGCTTCGGTCACTTCTTCCAGATAATTCGGCTCGCCTTGCTCACGCAGGAAGGCGACGGCGTCTTCGACCTCACGGTCTGTGACGAAGGGGCCATGCACGCGGGTAATGCGGCCGCCACCGGCCATGTACAGCATGTCGCCCTGGCCCAGCAGCTGTTCCGAACCTTGCTCGCCCAGGATGGTGCGGCTGTCGAATTTGCTGATGACCTGGAAGCTGATGCGGGTCGGAAAGTTCGCCTTGATGGTACCGGTGATGACATCGACCGAGGGCCGCTGTGTGGCCATGATGACATGGATGCCGGCGGCACGCGCCATCTGCGCCAGGCGCTGCACTGCGGCTTCGATCTCTTTGCCGGCCACCATCATGAGGTCGGCCATTTCGTCGATGACGACGACAAGGAAGGGCAGAGGCTCCAGCGCCAGCGCCTGCTCCTCGAAGATCGGGCGGCCGGTCTCGGCATCGAAGCCGGTCTGCACGCGGCGGGTGACCACTTCCCCGCGGGACCGGGCCTCGGCCACGCGCTCATTATAGCCGCCGATATTGCGGACGCTGAGCTGGCTCATGGCGCGATAGCGCCGCTCCATCTCCCGCACGGTCCATTTCAGCGCCGTCACCGCCTTGGCGGGTTCGGTCACCACAGGGGCCATCAGATGCGGGATGCCGTCATAGACGGAGAGTTCCAGCATCTTCGGGTCGATCAGGATCAGGCGGCAATCCTCGGGCGACAGCCGGAAGAGCAGCGACAGGATCATGGCGTTGATGCCGACCGACTTGCCCGAACCGGTGGTGCCGGCGACGAGTAGATGCGGCATGCGGGCAAGATCGACAATGACAGGCGACCCGCCGATATCCTTGCCGAGTGCCAGCGGCAGGCGGCCGGTATGGCTGCTCCATTCCTCGACCGACATCAGCTCGCGCAGGAACACGGTCTCCCGCTTGGTATTCGGAACCTCGATGCCGATGACATTGCGGCCGGGAACGGTCGCGATACGGACGGCGGTGACGGAGAGGCTGCGGGCAACGTCATCGGCGAGGCCGATCACACGGGCGGAGCGGATGCCGGGGGCCGGTTCCAGCTCGTACAGCGTGACCACCGGGCCAGGACGGATTTCTACGATGCTACCCTGGACACCGTAATCGGACAGCACCGTCTCCAGCAGGCGCGCATTGGCCTGCAGTGCTTCAGGGCTGATGCCGACCTCATGCTGAGCCGGCGGGTCCTTCAGCAGGTCGATCGGCGGTAGTTTCCATCCTGCGTGACTGCTGGTCACGGGCGGGGGCTCCGGCCGCATCGCCGGGCGGACCCTGTCGCGCTGATTACGAATGCGGGTGTCGCCAGCATTCGCCGGCGCAGAAGTGGTCCCACCTGTTGCCGCAAATCCGGCCGCGGTCAGCTTTCCGCCAGGCGCCGTGCGGGCGGTGGCCATGGCCACGACCGGCTCGCGCCGAGCACGATCCTGATGGTCCTCAGGATCGTCGGGGTCCATCGGCGGCAGGTTGAAGATCGGGTGCGGGGACGGCTCTTCCGTCGATTGCCCGCGGCCCCAGTCTGGCAGGCGGGAGAAGATGCCGCCTAAGCGGCTGCCAAAACCGGACATGCCGGAGCTGACGCCCCGTGTTTGGCCGACCGAGCGCATCGATCGCATGGAGAGGGAGGCCGCGCCCATGGCACCGGATCGGGCGCGCGAGCCCGCAGCCCGCCACTCCATCGCCGTCAGCCCAAAGCCAAAGGCTACCAGGCCGAGGCCGGCCAGCATCTCGATCACCCAGGCGACCGCACTGCCGAGCGGGCCGAACAGCGAATGCGCCGTGCCGATGATGACATGCTCGGCGCCGTAGCCGACCGCCCCACCCCATCCGGCCGCGAGCCAAGCTGAACTGCCGCTGGCCGGTATCGGCAGATTGGCGATGCCGCCGGCCAGCAGCGGCATCGCCGCGACAAGCGCCAGAAGACGGAAAGCGAGATGGGTCAGCCGCCGATTTTCGGCGATGCGCCAGCCCCAGAGCAGCATGACCCAGACCGGCAGCGTGCCGACCACGCCGAAACCCTGCCAGGACAGATCGGCGATGGCGGCACCCGTCGGGCCCGCCAGATTGCGGACGAGGGTGCCAGCCGTGTCGAAAGAGGCATCGGCGGGATGGTAGGAGGCGAGCGCCACACCAAGGCCGATGCCTGCGAGGCCAAGCCCCAGACCCACCAGGGATGCCAGCCGGCGGCGCAGCAAAGCCAACATGGGGGGTGAGATGAGACGGCGGGCTTCGGCAATGGCGGCCATCGGTATCCTTTCCAATGATGCCGGTGGTCCCCGGACAATCACGAATCGCTATGCCGGGCCATGGTATCAAAATACTGTGCTGGCGCGGGGCTTGCGGACAGCAGAGAACAGGCAGGGTCTATCCGGCCTTGCGGCCCCCTGCCCTCACGACGATGATCGCAGCAGCGGCTCAGAAAATACTGGCGATGCCATGTCCGATATTGCCAAAGAAGCTGCGCTTCTGCTGGCCATTCGCGTTGGTCTGGGCGACGGCGGTCGTTGCCTTCGCGCCGGACCCCGCAGGCGCGACCGGAGCCACAACCTGGACCACGGTCGGGTGGTAGATCGGGTGATGCGGCAGGCCGCAGATGTCGTAATTCACCGGCTGGACCACCGGCTTTTCATTCGCAAAATCCAGCAGTTCCTTGGAGCTTTTCAGCGCCAGGACCTGATCGAACAGGGAGACGTTCTGCTGGCAGAACAGCGTGCCCTCCTTGATGGAGGCGTCCGACTGAACATTGGCAAGCTGCGTGATGTAGCTGTCATGTTCGGTGCGCCAGCTGCGGCCATAGTGATGCGAAAAATAGCTGTTCAACGCCGTGTCCTCTTTCACGAGGGTCGGGCGGAAGTTCATCACGAAGCTATTGTAGCGCTCGCGCGTGTCGCAAGCGAGCGCCGTCACCATGAGCTGGCTTTTCAGACCGGCGACATTCATCGCCGTGCCCTCAATGGGTTTCAAACAGGTCGCGGAGGCGATGCCAGGGGCAAGCAGAGAGGTTGCCACAAGGGTAGCGAACAGGCGGCGCATGGTGAACTCCGGGCCAAGGATAAGCTGTCTTATACGGTCACAAGATCGGCGGGGCGTGTGAGGTAAAGCCTGTATTCCTCAGATTTGCAAATAAATTTGTGCGACAGAGCGGACCACGCCCAATCGTTGCAGGGCGCAAATTTTGCGCAAGCTTTGCCTCCCGAAAGACTGGCAGGACGCCCGCAAACCGCTTATAGCCGAAAGAGGCCCCGCAAATGCAGAGGTGGTTAAGATTCCTGAGGATCTGTTTCTGAACTGCGAGCCTGGGCCGTATGTATGCGAGCTTGCAACCGATCGTCCCGGCGACAACGGCGCCGCGCAGATTGTCCGGGACCGATTGAGTGCCATCGGTCTGGACGGGCTTCGGGCCCGGGCCAAGGCAGCAGAAAACGACCTCATGAGTCTCGGGGTCACCTTCACCGTCTATTCCGATGCGACAGCCATAGATCGCATTCTCCCGTTCGACTGCATTCCGCGGATCATCACCGCCGCCGAATGGCGCAAGCTTGAAACCGGCGTCCAGCAGCGCGTGGCGGCCATCAACGCCTTCCTGCACGACATATACCACGAACGCCACATCCTGCGCGATGGCATCATTCCGGCCGATCTCGTACTCGGGAACGCCAATTACCGGCCGGAGATGGAGAATTTCCCCGTCCGTTTCGGCACCTATGTCCATATCTGCGGCATCGACATTATCCGCGACCAGCAGGGTGACTTCCGCGTGCTGGAAGATAATGCCCGGACGCCGTCCGGCGTCTCCTATGTGGTTGAGAATCGCCACCTCATGCGCCGGGCTTTCCCCGATCTGCTCGCCGGCATGTCGCTGATGCCGGTCGATGATTACGGCCGGCGCCTGCGCGAAGCGCTGACCGAGATCGCGCCCGAAGGCGTGCTGGACCCGCAGGTCGTGCTGCTCTCCCCCGGTATCTACAACTCGGCTTATTTCGAGCATGTCTTCCTGGCCCGCGAGATGGGGGTACCCTTGGTCGAGGGGGCCGATCTGATCGTCGAGGACGATCGGGTTTTCATGAAGACGACGGCCGGCTTGCGCGCCGTGCATTCGATCTACCGCCGCCTGGGTGACGACTTCCTGGACCCGACGGTCTTCCGGCCCGAAAGCCTGCTCGGCGTGCCCGGCCTTATCCGCGCCTGGCGCCGCGGCAATGTCGCGCTGGCAAACGCTGTCGGCACCGGCGTCGCGGACGACAAGGCGGTCTATGCCTATATGCCGCGCATCATTAAATACTATCTCGACCAGGATCCGATCCTGGCCAATGTCGAGACCCATATTTGTCGCGAGGCGGAGGGACTGTCCTATACGCTGGATAATCTCGACAGGCTGGTGACCAAGCCGGTGGGCGAATCGGGCGGCTACGGCATTACCATCGGGCCGCGCGCGACCCGCGAGGAGCTTGACGCGTCGCGCGCCGCGCTGATTGCCAACCCGTCCAACTGGATCAGCCAGCCGGTGATCGGCCTCTCGGTTTGCCCGACACTGACCGATGAGGGCATCCGGCCCCGCCATCTCGATCTTCGCCCCTTCGCGGTCACGGGTCGCAGCACCTGGGTTCTGCCGGGCGGCTTGTCGCGCGTGGCGCTGAAAGCTGGCAGCCTGATCGTCAACTCCTCCCAGGGCGGCGGATCGAAGGATACCTGGGTTCTGGCGGAGGAGACGCGGCGATGACCCAGCAGACCCCGCTTCTGGCCCGCTATGCCGAAAGCCTGTTCTGGATGGCGCGCTATATGGAGCGCCTGGAGAATCTTGCCCGTCTCATCGATGTGACGCAGACCTTTGAAAGCCCCGGCCTGGAGAACGAGGCCTGGGATTCGCTCATCCGCATCTATGCCGATGAGACCGATTTCACGAAGACCTATGGCGCGCCCGAGGCGGATACCGTGAAGCGCTACTACCTGCTCGACCGGGCAAACCCGAATTCGATCGTCAGCTCGATCGAAGCGGCGCGCATGAACGCGCGCACCCTGCGCCCGCTCATCAGCACCGAGATGTGGAAGCACCTCAATGTCTTCCACCGCGACCTGCTGGCGATTGCCGACCACGAGTTGCAGGGTGACAGCCTGTCCCGCCTGTGCTCGCGGATCAAGGAAGGCGTTCAGGCCCATACCGGCATCACTGAAGGCACGCTGTTTCGCGATCAGGGCTGGCATTTCTATGAAATGGGCCGTCTGATCGAGCGCGCAGACCAAACGACCCGCCTGCTCGACATCAAGTTCCACCGCATGCTGCCCAAAGGGTCCGAGGACCGTCGGCAGGAAGAGCGGACGCAATGGGGCGGGGTGCTGCGTGCCGTTGCCGGCTATCACGCCTTTCGCCGTGTCGCGCCCGTTGAGTTTCTGCCGAAAGACGTCGTTGCCTTTCTGCTCACCGATCCCTGCTTTCCCCGCAGCGTTCTGCTCTGCCTCAGCCAGACCGAGTGGCACCTGACCCAGCTGCGCACCAGTTACGGTTTGCGCGGCACACGGATACCGCTGGAACAGATCGAAGATATGCGGGCGGCCTTGTTGGACCGATCGGCAGAACAGATCATTTCAATCGGTTTGCATGATTTCTTGGACGGGATGCAGCGGGACCTGATCAATCTCGCGGCCGGCATCGGGGACGCCTTTTTCCGTGACTGGAAGCCAAGCCTTAAGCAGTCGCAGTCACAAAGTCAGTCGTCCGCTCAACTTTGATGCGATCCGCATGCCTTCGGGCTGCCGCATCCCCGCCGGGCGCGGGGTGATATTCACGCTTCTACCTGAGTGAATACCCGCAGCTTCCGGCTTAATCTCTTGTCTGGACGGACGAAATCCGTTTTATGACGGCATGATCCCGGTCTCTCTTGATCCGCAGGCACTGAACCTCGGCCTGGCTGGCCACGGTCCGTTAGCCCTACGGCGCTGGCAGCTTCTGGCCGAAGGCGGGGCGCATACCGCCCTTTGCTTCGCCGACGAGGACGATGCCGTGTTGCAGGACAGTGCCGGCGCGCAATACCGACGGGGCCTGCCCGATGAAGAGGCCCTCGACAGGCTGGATGTTCTTTGGGTTGTCGGCATGCCGGATGACATGGCAGTCGCCCTGGCCGAGCGGGCACGCCGCCACAAGGTGATGGTTAATGTCGAAGACCGGCGGGAGCAGTGCTTGTTCCACAATACCGCTGAAGTGCGGCGCGGGGACCTGCTCCTCACGGTTTCGACCAATGGCCGCAGCCCGGGCCTTGCCCAGCGCATCCGGCGCTTTCTGGCAGAGACCTTCGGCCCGGAATGGGGCGAGCGACTGGCTCTCCTGACCGCACAGCGGGAGGCGTGGCGGGTCGAGGGGTGCGACATCCCTGAACTCGCAGCCCGAACCAACGCTTTTTTGCAGCAGACCGGCTGGCTCGATTTCTCCCAGCCGCATCGAAAGTGACCGTGAAGACCATGGCAAGCCTGCCCATCCTGCCGAGTTCAGCGCCGTTCCGGCCTGAGGAGATCGCGGCCCTCAACGGCGTGATCACCAAAACCTCGCCCGAGCAGCGCGCGTGGCTGAGCGGTTTCCTCGCCGGCTACCAGACCGCGACCGGGGGCAGCGCCGCCGCTGCGACGCCTGCCCAGGCGCCCGCCAAAAAGGTACCGCTGCTGATTTTGTTCGCGACCGAATCGGGCAATGCGGAAACCCTTGCCGCACAAACCCGCAAGGCGGCCCAGAAGCTTGGCTTTGCCCCCAAGGTTGCCGACGTCGCGGATGTGACCGTGGCCGAAGCCGCGAAAGCTGAAAACCTCCTCGTCATCGTCAGCACCTGGGGCGAAGGCGATCCGCCGCAGCGCGCGACCGATTTCTATAATGGCCTGCTGGCCGAGGATGCGCCGCGCTTCGATAAGACTCGCTTCAGCCTGCTGGCACTGGGCGACCGCGCCTATGTCAATTTCTGCCAGACAGGGCATATCATCGATGAGCGTCTGGTCGCCCTCGGCGCCCGGCGGTTCGCGCCTCTCGTCGAATGCGACGTCGATTTTGCCGCTTCCGCCGGCGCCTGGATCACATCCACCCTCGATGTGCTGCAGAAGGAAACCGCGGACGAGGGTGCGGTCATCCATGTCGATTTCGCGCGGACCCTGCCTGCCGCCGTGGAGAGCGACGACGAGGCCGAACCGCTCTACACGCGCCATGCGCCCTTCGAGGCGACGATCACCGAGCTGATCAACCTCAACGGCAGCGGCTCCTCCGCCGAGACCTGGCACACGGAGCTTTCCGTAGAGGGTTCAGGACTTGTCCATGCGCCGGGCGACGCGCTCGGCATCGTGCCGGTCAACGATCCTGTTCTCGTCGATGACATTCTGAAGGTGACGGGGTTGGAGGGCGACGCCCTTGTCCGCGAAGCTTTGTCGGAAGCCCAGGACATCACGACGCTGACCCGTCCGCAGGTCGAGGCCTATGCCAAGCTGACCGACAGCGCCGAACTCAAGGCGCTGCTGGCCGATGACGCGGCGCTCCGGCAGTGGACCTACGGCCGGCAGGTGATCGATCTGCTGGAGACCGCGCCGACGAAGCTGGACGCGAGCACGCTGACCAGCCTGCTGCGCCCCCTGCCGGGGCGGCTCTATTCCATCGCATCAAGCGCCCGCGCCGCCGAAGACGAGATCCACCTGCTGATTTCGGCCGTGCGCTACGAAACCCATGGCCGCAAGCGGGCGGGCGTCGCTTCCGTCGATATCGCCGAGCGCCGCCGCAAGGGCGGGCCGCTGAAGGTCTATCTCAAGCCAAATCCGCATTTCCGCCTGCCGGCGGACCCGGACCGCGCGGTCATCATGATCGGGCCGGGCACGGGCGTCGCTCCATTCCGCGCTTTCCTGCAGGAGCGTGAGGCCATTGGCGCGACCGGCCGCAACTGGCTGTTCTTCGGCAACCGCCACTTCACGCACGACTTCCTGTACCAGCTCGAATGGCAGGACTGGAAGAAGAGCGGCCTGCTGACACGCATCGATACGGCTTTCTCGCGCGATCAGCGCGAGAAGATCTATGTTCAGCACCGGATCTGGGAGCAGCGCAAAGAGTTGTATTCCTGGATCGAGGACGGCGCCGCGATCTATGTCTGCGGCGACGCCAATGCCATGGCGAAGGACGTGAACCATGCGCTGGTGCGCGTCATCGCCGACCAGAGTGGTGTCGACGAGACGGCCGCTGCTGCCAAGCTCGACGGTCTCCGCCGGGACGGCCGCTATCTGCGCGACGTGTACTGAAAGCCAGAGACCATGTCCGACGAAACCGAGAAAAAACCCCTCTCCCGCAATGAAGGCATCAAGGCCGCCAGCCGCGGCTTGCGCGGCGGCATCGCCGAGGGCCTGACCGATGTCATCACCGGCCAGCTGGACGAGGACGATACCCAGCTGACGAAGTTCCACGGCATCTATCAGCAGGATGACCGCGACATCCGGGCCGAGCGCGGCCGCAAAAAGATGGAAAAGGCCTTCAGCTTCATGGCCCGCGTCCGCGTGCCGGGCGGTCAGATGACGGCGGCCCAGTGGCTGGCGCTGGACGACATCGCGGAGGAGCGCGCCAATGGCACGCTGCGCGTGACGACGCGCCAGGCGATCCAGTTCCACGGCATCATCAAAAGCAACCTGCGGCCCGCCATCAACAGTATCAACACGGCGCTGCTCGATACGCTCGCCGCCTGCGGCGACGTCAACCGCAACGTCATGTGCGCCGTGAACCCCTATCAAGGCCAGATCCATGCGGAGGCGCTGAAACTCTCGCAGGAGATCAGCGACCACCTCTCGCCGCGTACGACCGCCTATCATGAGATCTGGATCGACGGCGAAAAGGTCGTCGATACCTCGCGCGAGGCGGGAGAAGAGGATGAGCCGATCTACGGCAAAACCTACCTGCCCCGGAAATTCAAGATCACCGTCGCCGTTCCCCCTCAGAACGATGTCGACGTCTATGCGCATGACCTTTCCTTCGTCGCACGCCTGAAGGGCCGCAAGATCATCGGCTGGGACGTGCTGGTCGGCGGCGGCATGGGCATGACCCATGGCGAGACCGATACCTTCCCGCGCACGGCGGACGTTCTGGGCTTCTGCACCACGGCCCAGGCCGTGGACGTCGCCGAAAAAGTTGTCACCGTGCAGCGTGATTTCGGTGACCGGTCGGTGCGCAAGCACGCCCGCCTGAAATACACGATCGAGCGCGGCGGCATCGACTGGTTCCGGGCGGAAGTGGAAAAGCGCCTCGGCTACAAGCTCGGCCCCGTGCATGTGCCGGAATTCACCAGCCGGGGCGATCGCTACGGCTGGGTGAAGGGTGACAACGGCCTGTGGCACGTCACGCTGTTCCTGGAGAGCGGACGGGTGAAGGACTGGCCGGAAAAGAAACTGCAAACCGGCATGCGCGAAATAGCCCGGCAGCTGGACGGTGGCGTGATCATCCTGACGCCGAACCAGAATCTGACCATCGCCAATATCTCAGCCGAGCAGAAGCCTTTGGTCGAAGCGCTGCTCGCCGAGCATAACATGGCAATCACCGCCGATAGCGGGCTGCGCCGCAACTCCATGGCCTGTGTCGCGCTCCCGACCTGCGGCCTCGCCTTGGCCGAAAGCGAGCGCTACATGCCCGACCTTCTGACCGCGCTGGAAGGGCAACTTGCCTTGGCAGGGCTGACGGAAGACGAAATCGTCATCCGCATGACCGGCTGCCCGAATGGCTGCGCCCGGCCCTATCTTGCCGAAATCGCCTTCGTCGGCCGTGGCCCCGGCACCTACAACCTCTATCTCGGTGGCAGTCTGGAGGGTGAGCGTCTGAACAAGCTCTACCGCCAGGATGTCGGCGAAGCGGCGATCCTATCGGAACTGGGTCCGCTATTCCGCCAATACGCAACCGAACGAAGCCAGGGGGAAAGTTTCGGCGATTTTGTCATCCGCACCGGCCATATCGCGGCCACCACGGCAGGAAATAATTTCCACGACAATCTTCGCCTGAGCTGACGGGCTTCCGTTTTCCTCAAAAGCCCATAAGTGATCGCGGGCCGCCTGCTGCCAGGCGGCCCGTTTCTATGTTCGAGGACCGCGTATGGCCTGGCTGACCTGGCTTATTGTCATTATTGCCACGGCAGGGGTCATCATCCGCCCCTGGCGCCTGCCGGAAGCGATCTGGGCGGTGCTCGGCGCGGGTCTTCTGGTGATCCTGGGACTGGTACCCGTGAAGGACGCGCTCGCCGCGGTCGAACGCGGGACGGATGTCTATCTTTTCCTCATCGGCATGATGCTGCTGTCGGAAGTCGCCCGGCGGGAGGGACTGTTCGATTGGCTCGCGGCCTTTGCCGTGCGAAAGGCGCGCGGCTCATCGCGCCGGCTGTTCCTGCTCATCTATGGCGTGGGCACCGTCGTCACCGCGTTCCTCTCCAATGACGCGACGGCCGTGGTGATGACGCCGGCGGTCTTTGCCGCCGCCAAACACGCGAAGGCGGAGCCGCTGCCCTATCTCTTCGTCTGCGCCTTCATCGCGAATGCCGCGAGCTTTCTGCTGCCCATCTCCAACCCCGCCAATCTCGTACTCTACGGCAATCATGTGCCGCCGCTTTTCACTTGGCTCGGCCATTTCCTCCTGCCCTCCGTTCTGGCGATCGGGGCCACGCTTGGCGCGCTGCTGCTGACGGAACGCCGGCATCTGCAAGCGCCCGTCGACAGCGACATCGACCAGCCGGCGCTTCCGGCCGGTGGCGTCGCAGCCGCAATCGGGATTGCCGTGACGGCTGTCGTGCTGCTGGTGGCCTCCGCCGCCGATATCCAGCTCGGCCTGCCCACGGCGATATCGGGAGGGCTCACCACTATTTTCGTGCTGTGGCGCAAGCGCGAGACACCATGGGCGGTTTTGCGCGGCATCTCCTGGACCGTGCTGCCGCTGGTCGCCGGGCTATTCGTGCTGGTGGAGGGACTGCGCCAGACGGGCGTGCTCACCCGTCTTGCGACGCTACTGCATGATTTCGCCGCGCAATCCGTCACCGCGACAGCCTGGGGCGCGGGTGCCGTGCTCGCATTTGCGTGCAATCTCATGAACAACCTCCCGGCGGGGCTGATCGCCAGTTCGACCATCGCGACCGGTCACCTGCCGCAGAAGGTCACCGATGCGCTGCTCGTAGGTGTCGATCTCGGGCCCAATCTCTCAATCACCGGCTCGCTGGCGACCATTCTGTGGCTCACCGCCATCCGGCGGGAGGGCGAGGACGTCACCTTCAAGACCTTCCTTCTGCGCGGCGCGGTCGTCATGCCGCCGGCATTGCTGCTGGCGCTGGCGGGATTGCTGGTCAGGTAAGGATTGTCCCCTAGCCGTAATGATGTCATTGCAGGAGCCATAGTCGGAGCCCCTAGGCGATGAACCGTCTGTTCGGAATGCTGCCGTATCTGGCGGCCGTTTTCATCGATCTGTTCTCGTTCGGATTGATGTATCCCGTCATCGTCATTCTGTTCCGGGACTTCAGCGCGCGACATGTCTACGGGCCGGGCACGCTCAATCTGCTGCTCTCTGTGACCTTCTCACTCTTTCCCTTCGGCATGTTCTTTGGCGCCTCGCTGCTCGGCGATCTATCGGACGCGCTGGGCCGGCGACGCACGCTGCTCATCTGCATGACCGGTCTCACCCTTGCCTATGCCCTGATGTTCCTGGGGGTCGAGAGCGACGTCATCGGCTTGCTGCTCGCCGGACGCCTGATCTCCGGGCTGATGGCGGGGGCCGCGCCGATCGCCCAGGCGGCCATGATGGATCACAGTACGCCGGAGCTGCGTGGGCGGGACATGTCCCGTGTGGTGCTCGTCAATTGCCTCGCTATCGCCTCAGCCCCTGCCGTCGGCGGCGTATTGACGGATATCTGGCTGCCGCTGCCAATGCTCTTCACCGTGCTGCTCTGTATCGGCGCCTTCGCGCTCATCATCCGCTCGCACCTGCCGGAAGCCGCACCGCGCGCCGCGCTCAACCTGAGCTGGCGCCGCCCGGTCATGAACTTCGTCCTCGCAGCGCGGCACCCACGCATCCGCTGGTTCGCGCTCGCGTTCTTCCTGTTCCAGCTCGGCTTCTCGATCTACTTCCTCTACGTGCTCGTCCTGATGGGTGAGACCTATCATCTGGAGCCGAGCTGGCTCGGGATTTTCTCCGCCACGATCGGCTTGGGCATGGTTGTCGGATCGACCGTCGGCTACCAGCTGCTGGCCCGGATGATCCGCAACGAGGTGGCCCTGGCGGCGCTGTCGCTCGGCCTCTGCGGCATCATGGTCCTGCTTGCGGCGGTCAGCGGCAAGGTGCTGCAATGGCCCTTCGCCTTCCTCGCCTCGATCGCCAATTGCTGCGCCTACATCACCCTGCTCGCGCTGCTCAGCGCGGCCGCCGGGGCCGAGCGGCAGGGCTGGGCGATGGGTATCGGCAGCGCCGCGGTGGCGCTCGCCTTCTTTCTCTCTGGACTGCTCGCCGGGCTGCTCGCCTTCGTCCCGCTCCCCGTCATGCTCGCCATAGGCGGTGCCCTGGTGGTACTGAGCGCGACCCCGCTCTGGCCCAGCATCCGAGTCATGGCCCGGGAGAAGCAGGCCCCGGCCGAATTGCCCTAGAGCGAATGCCCCTTAGAAGCGGTCAGCGTATTGCGCAGCAGGCAGGCGATGGTCATCGGTCCCACCCCGCCCGGCACGGGGGTGATGCGCCCCGCCACTTCTGCCGCCTCGGCGAAAGCGACGTCGCCGACCAGACGCGTCTTGCCCTCGGCGCCCGGCACCCGGTTGATGCCGACATCGATGACGGTCGCCCCCGGCTTGATCCAGCTGCCCCGTACCATCTCAGGACGGCCGACCGCGGCGACCAGAATATCGGCCTCACGGCAGACAGATTGAAGGTCGCGCGTGCGCGAATGGGCAATCGTCACCGTGCAGCTTTCGGCGAGCAGCAGTGCCGCCATCGGCTTGCCGACGATATTGGAGCGGCCGAGTACGACAGCGCGCAGCCCTGACAGGTCACCCAGTTCAGCCCGCAGCATGAGCAGGCAGCCCAGCGGCGTGCAGGGCACCAGACCGGGCAGGCCGGTCGCCAGCCGCCCGGCATTGATGACATGGAAACCATCCACGTCCTTGTTCGGGGATATCGCGTCCAGGACGCGCGCGCTGTCGATATGCTTCGGCAATGGCAGCTGCACGAGAATGCCATGAACCGCGGCGTCATCGTTCAGCTCAGCGATGAGGCTGAGCAGGGCGGCTTCGGTCGTATCCGCCGCGAGCCTATATTCAAAGGAGGCCATGCCGGACTCCTTCGTCGTGCGCGCCTTGTTGCGCACATACACCTGGCTGGCGGGATCTTCGCCCACCAGCACCACAGCCAGGCCCGGGGCCTGCCCGCCCGCGGCTTTGATCGCTGCAACGTCAGCCGTCACTTCCGCCAGAATGCCGGCGGCAAAGGCACGCCCATCGATGATCTTCGCCGCCATAGATCCTATTCCGTGAAGACGACGGTCTTGCCGCCATTGAGGATAACGCGCCCATCCAGATGGTAGCGGACCGCGCGGGCAAGAACCCGACGCTCGATATCGCGGCCCTTGCGAACGAGATCGTCCGGCGTGTCGCCATGGCTGATGCGCTCGACATCCTGCTCGATGATCGGGCCTTCGTCGAGATCGCTCGTCACATAATGCGCCGTGGCGCCGATCAGCTTCACCCCACGCTCATGCGCCTGATGATAGGGCTTAGCGCCCTTGAAGCCGGGCAGAAAGGAGTGGTGGATATTGATGCAGCGGCCGTTGAGCTTAGCCGTCAGCCCGTCCGACAGGACCTGCATATAGCGCGCGAGGACGACGAGATCGGTCTTGGTCTCCCGCACCAGATCCCAAAGCTCGGCCTCCTGCTCCATCTTGGTCTGGCGGGTGATTGGCAGGTGATGAAAGCGGAGGCCTGAGAAATCGACGCCGGCATAGGTCTCGCGCGGGTGATTGGCGACGATGGCGGTAATCTCCATCGGCAGCTCGCCATTCCGCCAGCGATAGAGAAGATCGACCATGCAATGATCGAATTTCGACACCAGGATCATGACGCGGCGGCGTTCGAGCCGGTCACGCAATGCCCAGTTCATGCCGAAACGCTCGGCAATGGGTTTGAAAGCCTCGCGGAAACCTTCGGTAAAGCCTTCATCGGCGCGATCAGAGGTGAATACGACGCGCATGAAGAAGCGGTTGCTCTGCTGGTCGTCGAATTGCTGCGCTTCCAGAATATTGCCGCCCGCCTCGAACAGGAAGGTGGTGACGGCGGCCACGATTCCGGGCCGGTCCGGGCTTGCGATCGTAAGAACGAATTGAGGCTGAAGGCTGGATGGCGGGGCCATGGCTGTCTTTCAGATCAGATTCACGCAGGTGGAGAATGGCGCAGCATGCGCGATCCGCATAATGCGCGGGCGGACGCTTGCGACTTGTGCATTGGCTGTTTGCGCCCGAGACTATTCCTCGGACGCGGTGGTACCCATGCCCTTCTCCGCCGCGGCTGCGGCCGCCACCACGGCCAGCGGGTCCAGCAGATGGCGATGGCGAATCTTCGCCTCCAGATAGGCGCGGTTCGCGACGGTCACGAAAACGCCCGTGCGACGCACCTCGGCCACGTCGATCCCCGCGGCCGTGAGCTGCGCCACCTTGTCCGGGTTATTGGTCAGGAGACGAATGCGGTTGACGCCCAGGGCCTGCAGCATGCGCGCGCCGATCGTATAATTGCGGGCATCCTCGGGCAGGTTGAGCCAGCGATTGGCTTCATAGGTATCGATGCCCTGGTCCTGCAGCCGATAGGCGTCGAGCTTGGCATAAAGGCCGATGCCGCGGCCTTCCTGGCGCAGATAGAGCAGGATGCCGCCCTCCTCCGCCAATAGGCCGATCGCCTCATGCAGCTGTTCCCCGCAATCGCAGCGGGCGGAGGAAAAGATATCCCCGGTCAGACATTCGGAATGCAGGCGCACCAGAAGGGGACGGCTCAGGTCAGGGTTACGGCCGGCAAAGCGGATGGCGACGTGCTCCAGCCCGTCCAGCCCGTCGAAACCCACGAATTCAGCCGGAATTCCGGCGGGCCCGAGCGGAATAGTCACGGGCGTGCGCGCCGTGCAATCCAGCATCGGCTCGCCCGGCCGGGAAATGGGCGTCAGATGCGTCATAGGAAGTTTCCAGGCGACACGGCAGGCGGACTTTCAGGGATTATTTCACGACGCAAAGCGGGCGAAATCACATCATACGTTTCTAGCACGTCATCTTCATACTCCTGACGCGCTAAAAGTCTCAGGCGAATTGCGTCTGCCAGCCTTTCGATGCCGAGGCCTTGAAGGGCGGGCAGGCCGCTGTCGCCGAGCAGGATCGGCGCGCGATGCCAGGCGAGGCGATCGACCAAGCCGGCCCGCAGCAGCGCCCCGGCTATCTGGCTGCCGCCCTCGTTCAGGATGGTGGTGAGACCCACCTCTTTCAGCGCGCGCAGCCCGGCCGCAAGGTCCAGCCGACCATCGGCGGCGCGCGGCACCCTCAGCACCGCAGCACCTGCTGCCTGCAAGGCCTGCGCCCGCTCGGGGTCGGCATCGCTTGCTGCCAGCAGGATCAGCGGATGAGTGGCGGCATGACGGACAAGCTGGGCATCCAAAGGCGTGCGCAGCCCGCTATCGGCGACCACCCGCCAGCGGGGCCGATCCTCAAGCCCCGGCAGCGCACTCCGCAAACCAGGATCATCGGCCAGAACGGTGCCGATGCCGACGAGAATGGCATCATGCTCGGCCCGCATCCGCTGCACGACCTGACGCGCGCCGGGGCCGGTGATCCAGCGGCTTTCACCACCCCGCGTCGCGATACAGCCGTCCAGCGTGACGCCGAGTTTGACGGTCACCCAGGGCAGACCATGGGTGACGGCTTTGACGAAACCGGCGACGACAGCCTGGGCATCCCGCTCCATCAATCCGGTCTGGACGGCAATGCCGGCCGCCCGCAGACGCGCGGTACCACGGCCTTGGACGCGCGGATCTGGATCATGCGCGAAGGCGATGACGACGCGGGCGATGCCCGCTTCGATCAGCGCATCCGCGCAAGGCGGGGTGCGACCATGATGGGAACAGGGTTCGAGCGTGACATAGGCGGTCGCTCCCTGGGCCGCGCTGCCCGCCTCACGCAGCGCCATGACTTCGGCATGGGGGCGGCCGCCGGGCTGGGTCGTACCATGACCCACAATGCGCTCACCCTGAGCAATGACGCAGCCGACCGCCGGATTGGGCGCCGTTGTGCCCAGCGCGCCGCGCGCCAGGGTAAGGGCGGCCATCATCATCCGCCGATCGAGTGTGGTCCATTCGCTCATGGCGGCGGACGATCCTCTGTCGGGAAGGGAAGCGCAAGGGTGCCGCGTCCGCAGAGGAAGCCCAGCAGGCCACCGGCCATGACGTCGCCCAGGAAATGGATATTGCCGGCGACGAGACCGAATGCGGTCAAACCCACCAAAAGCCCCCAGAGCCAGCGGAGGTCGGGCAAGCGCCACCACAGCACGCCGGCGACCGCCGCAATCGCGGCCGTATGGCCGGACGGGAAGGACGACCAGCCTTCGCCGCCATGGAAGGGGAAGAAGCCGTCGACGCCATCATGGATCAGGGATGGATTGCCGTGCGACCAGGTCTCTGGCCAGGTGCGGCCGAAAGCCTCCTTCAGCAGGTCCTTGAGGGCACTGGCGATGGTCGCGGCCAAAGCCATCGCCACCCAGGTCCAGCCTCGCGCCTGGGGCCGCCAGCCCCACCAGCCGGCAATGGCCGCAAGGACCAGGCCTGGCGTCGCAAAGCTGAGCGGGATCTGCCCGATAGCCGCCAGGCCCAGAAACCATGGGCTGTGGTGAAACAGCCGGTGCATAAGAAAGGCCAGCGGCCTGTCGATCACCAGGATGCTGAAAAGGGTCAGGCACAGCAGGACGAGCAAGAGGCCCAGGCCCCCACTCAGTCCGCGCCTCATCCCTTGTTGCGCATCAACCGCGCCTTGTCCCGCTGCCAGTCACGCGCGGCGACCGCATGACGCTTGTCGGCTTTTTGGCGGCCTTCGCCGAGGCCCAGCAGAACCTTGGCAACCCCACGATCGTTGAAATGGATCTGCAGCGGCACCAGCGTGATGCCGTTGCGGGCGACCGAGGCCGCAAGCTGATTGATCTGCTTGTGCTTGAGCAGCAGCTTGCGTGGCGCGCGCGGCTCGAATCGCGACAGGACGCCGGCCTGATATTCGGGGATATAGGCGTTGAACAGCCACAGCTCGCCGTCGCGCTCGCCGGCCCAGGCCTCGGTCAAGGTCGCGCGGCCATGGCGGAGCGACTTCACCTCCGCGCCTTTCAGCACAAGGCCGGCCTCGACCGTCTCCTTGATAGAATAGTCGAAGCGCGCCTTACGGTTTTGCGAGGCAATGCCGTGGGAGATCAGGCCAGTTTTTGATTTCGATTCTTTGGGTTCGGCCATGTCAGTTGAGGAGACCAACCTCGACCAGGGCGGCCCGCACCTGATTGCGCGTCGCCTCACTGACAGGCGCCAGCGGCAGGCGGCAATCGGGCGTGCCAAAGCCCAGCAGATGCGCCGCGTATTTCACGGGGCCGGGATTTGTCTCGACGAACATCGCGTCATGCAGCGGCACGAGGCGATGCTGAAGGGCGATCGCCTCAGCCATATCCCCCCTGATCCAGGCATTATGCATCTCGGCAATCAGCCGCGGCGCCACATTGGCTGAGACGGAAATGCAGCCGACGCCGCCCGCCACGAGATGGGCCAGCGCGGTGTGATCCTCGCCCGACAGCTGGCAGAAATCGGGCCCGATGGCGCGGCGCGTATGGAGCGGGCGGGTCAGATTGGCGGTGGCATCCTTCACGCCCACGATGTTCGGGTGCTTCGCCAGGCGGGCCATGGTCTCCACACTCATATCGACCACGCTACGGCCGGGGATGTTGTAGATCACCACCGGGATATCGGCCTTCTCGGCGATGGCCGTGAAATGGAGATAGAGCCCTTCCTGGGTCGGCTTGTTGTAATAGGGCGTCACCACCAGCACCGCATCGGCGCCGGCGCTTTTGGCGTGCCGCGCGAGGCTCACCGCCTCCTCCGTGCTGTTCGAGCCCGCACCCGCGATCACCGGCACACGGCCACCGGCAGCCGCGATGGTGATCTCGACCACGCGGCGATGCTCTTCATGGCTCAGCGTGGGAGACTCGCCGGTCGTGCCCACCGGCACCAGACCATGCGTGCCCTCGCCGATCTGCCAATTGACGAAGCGCTCAAGCGCTTTCTCGTCGATGGCGCCGTCAGCCTGCATGGGCGTAATGAGGGCAACGAGCGAGCCCTTGAACATGGCGGTATCCTCGACTGAGCACGGCTTGACGGTGGAGACGGAATTGGGCGGGAAAGTAGGACCGGCAGGGCGGCATCGCAAGCCGCACACCGCTCGCCTGGGACATGCGCTGGTGGCAGATGGCCAAAGCGTCATGCGCTGCGGCCGCCGTCCTCCCTTTGCGAAGGGCTGTACATGCGCAATGATGGATTTATAGAACGAGGGTCCGCGGGCTTTTCATGCGTCTTCTTCCCCTATTGGGCTGCGCCAGCCTGCTCGCGCTCCAGATCTCCACGGCATCCGCTCAGGGCGTGCAGACGCCGATGGATGCCGTCGCCGCCCATAACTGGGATCAGGCCAATGCCATGGCAGGGCAATATGCCGACCCGGTCGCGGTCAAACTCGTCACCTATTACCGGCTGCTGACGCGCGGACAGGCGAGCGCGCCCGAAATCCGCGCCTTCATGAGCGCCAATCCAGACTGGCCGCAGCAGGCGCTTCTGGAAACGCGCTGGGAGCAGGCGCTGGCCGCGGAACCCGATCAGACAACAGCGCTCGCGCAATGCCAGGCCCAATTGCCCAGCAGCGCCCAGGCGCTGCTCCGCTGTGCGACCGCCTTCCAGACCGCGAATGACAGCGCCGATGCCACGAAAGCCGTCCGCGCCGCCTGGACCGGAACAGGCATCACCGATCCGGGTGATATCTCGGCCTTCCTCAGCCAATGGGGCAGCCTGCTGCAGCCGGACGACGAATGGGCGCGTTTTGTGGCGCTGGCGCGCATCGCGTCGCCTGCCGCCGGTGCCCAGATCAGCCGCCTACCCGCTGACCGGCAGACAGCCGCGTCGACCTGGGTCGCGCTCAATACCGCGCAGCCCGATGCCGCGACTGCGCTCCAGGCACTCCCCGAGCCTGATCAGGAAAATCCCGGGCTGTTCCTGGCCGGTGCGCGCTATTTGCGGAAAAACGCGGGCGACCCCGTGGCCCTGCCCTTTTGGACCAGCCATGGCTATGCCGCCTTTCAGGCGGGCGACGCCGTGCAGCAGCATGCCCTATGGCATGAGGCCGCCTATCTGGCCCGCAACCTGATCTCGGACAATGACGGTCAGGACGCCTACACGCTGGTGAAGTTGATCCAGCCCAGCGCCGCCGCGGATGCAGCCGACCAGCAGTTTCTGGCAGGGTTCATCGCACTGCGCGTTTTGCATGACGCCACTAAGGCGGAGCCGTTTTTCCGCAAGCTGACGACACTGTCTGCCGCCGCCATCACCCAATCCCGCGCCCATTACTGGCTGGGCCGGACCCTGGCCGCCCAGGGCAGCACCATGCAGGCGGCAGCCGAATACAAGCTGGCGGCGGCCTATCCCACGACTTTCTACGGCCAGATCGCGGCCCTTGCCCTGGGCGACAATCCGGCGACGCTCAATGCCCGCATTCTGGCGGCACCCGAACCTGCCTGGAATGGGGCGGACGCGCTGGGCTTCGCCGGGCGGGAGACGGCGCGTGCCGCGGCTCTGCTGGTAGCCTGGAACGAGCCGGGGCGCGCCTATAACTTTCTGCTCGACGTCGTGGCCATCGCACCTGACCCGGCGGATTACGCCATGGCGGCCCAGCTGGCCATGGGCTTCCAGATTCCGAATGCCGGCATCGGCCTGGCGCGCGTCGCTGGCCTGCATGGCACCATGCTGCTCAATGCCGGCTGGCCAATCCCCTTCCAGCCGCAAAGCAATGCCGGGATCGAACCCGCCGTCACTCTCGGTCTCATACGCCAGGAAAGCAGTTTCGATATCGGTGCGGTGAGCCCTGCCGGCGCGCTCGGCCTGATGCAGCTGATGCCCGCGACCGCGCGGCTGGTGGCGAAACAACAGGGCAGCACCGTCTCACCCTGGCAGCTAACGACCGCGCCCGACGTCAACATGACTCTCGGAAACGCCTATTTCGCCACTTTGATGCAGCGCTTCGACAACTGCCTGCCGCTGTCGATTGCCAGCTACAATGCCGGCCCCAATCGCGTGGACCAGTGGCTGGCCCAGAATGGTGATTTCCGTGTGCCGGGTGGGCCGGATGTGCTGGATTGGATCGAGCTTATCCCCTTCGATGAGACCCGCAATTACGTGCAGCGCGTGACCGAGGGCATCGCCATCTATCGCGCGAAGGAAGGCGTGGCCGTTCCCTATCCGCTGCAGCAATGGCTGCATTGATGCGGGCCAGCCGTCTGCTCGCCAGCGCCGGGGGCGTCGGCTTTTTTCCCTGGGCGCCCGGCACTGCTGGCTCGCTTGTGGCCATGGGCGCTGGTTGCGCGATCCTGGCTTTTGCCGGGCACTGGATTTTGCTTGCACTCGCCATCGTCGCGACGGTCGGCGGCATTGCGGCCATCCGCTTGGCGGAAGCAAAGGACGATCCCGGCTGGGTGGTGATTGACGAGGTCGCAGGCCAGTGGCTGACGCTGGCCGGACTTCTGCACGTCACCTGGATTGGTGCTGCCGTCGCCTTCGCATTGTTTCGTCTGCTCGATATCCTCAAGCCGGGCCCTATCGGCTGGGCAGACCGCATTCATACACCGACTGGAATCATGCTGGATGACGTCATCGCGGGCGTCATCGGCGGCATACTGATCCGTCTGGTCCTGCTGTGGCACCCTGATTTATTCGGCTGAGGAGCTTGGCCCATGTTCCCGAATGATCTGCTGGCGGAGGCTGAAGCGCTGCTGGGGACCGCCCGCGCGCGCGGCTGGCACATCACCACGGCGGAAAGCTGCACCGGCGGGCTCATCGCCGGGCTGCTCACGGCCATCGGCGGCTCCTCAGACGTGGTGGACGGCGGGGCCGTGACCTATTCCAACGCCGCCAAGACGCGGATGCTGGGCGTGCCGGCCGAATTGATCGCAACTCATGGCGCCGTCAGCGAGCCGGTGGCGCGCGCCATGGCGGAGGGTGCGCGGGCCACCGCCGCGGTGGATCTCGGGATTGCCGTGACGGGCGTTGCCGGCCCCGGCGGCGGCACCGTTGAAAAGCCGGTCGGCCTGGTCTGGTTCGGCCTCGCCTCGGCCGCCGGCATCACGGCTGAATCGCGTATCTTTCCGGGCGACCGCACGGCAGTGCGCTTGGCCACGGTCCGCCATGCGATCGGTCTGCTGCGGCGCGCCCTCGACGACGGGCGCCGCTTCGTTTGATCAGAGGTTAGGGCGCATCTTGCAGGATATGCACATCGGCCTGGGCGATGAGGTGCTTCGCCTTGTCCAGGAAGGAGGTCAGCGCCGGTGCCTGATTATGGGCGTCGAGCGCCGCCTGATCCTGCCACTTCTCGATCACCACCAGCGTATCGGCGCCGAATTTCACCGGTGAATAAGCGAGGTCGATGACCGGCTGATATTCGATGCAGCCGGGCTCAGCGCGGACCTCGGGCACGATCGATTGGAAGGCCGCGAGCAGCGAAGCCCGATGGCCGATCTTGGCGGTCAGCACGGCGATTATGTGAATCATGGCTTGTCCTCGACGGGTGGCGGGGTAAAGAGCCACCCCAAACGATGCCGATTTATGCCGCGCCGCCGGAGAATTGGAAACCGCCACCTGGACATGGCTCGTCGCGGCAGGGCCGGAACAGGCCGCGTCAGCCGGTCGCCGCGTTTGCGTCCAAATAGTCGAGCAAAGCCTGCCGATAGGGGCGCAGGCTTTTGTAGCGCTCCATCTCAGGCGGCAGGCCGCGAATGGCGGAGGCGAGTTTTTCGGCCTCGCCCGCCAATGCCACTACATCGGCGAGCGGCGTCACATGCGTGCCGATGCCGAAGGCAAGAACGCCGCTTTCCGGGAGAACACGAAAGGTCTGCCGCTCCACTCGCAGCCACAAGGTCTGCCCGGCATTCTGTGCCGTGATGCTGGCGTCATGACCCGTCACCCCATGGCCGGTCGGCTGATAGAGCGCCGCATCCTCATGGATGGACCAGTTGAAGCGCACAGCGAGCCGGCCGGGCTTGAGCGCGCCCATGAAACGATCGACCGGCCGCTGCAGCGTCTCACCATAGCCTGGCACCGTCGTATGGATCGCCTTCATGGGGCGGCCGATCTTTTCCGACAGCCGCCAGCGGCTGGGGAAGCAGAGGATCGCCGCAATCAGCACCGGTCCGTCGTCGGTCAGCCGCATGAGGCAGAAATCCTCGGCGACCCAGGAGCAGATGGTCGCCAAGGGATGCTCGGCCGCATCCCAGCCCGGCACGCTGCCGGAGCGATGCACTGCCAGCCAGTCCGCTAGAACCTGCCGGAGTTCGGCCATGGCCCCCTCCGATCCTGGCGTATCGGCCAGCACGTCTGCGCGCCGTGCGGCGAGCAGTTGGGCACGCTCGGCCCGCTGGGCGGGCACGCGGGAATCCCATTCCAGCCAGTCAGCATCCTGAACCGCCGTCAGGCCCATGACCATTTTGTGCGGTCCGCCCTGATAGGGCAGATGCAGAACCGGTGGCGGCAGGAAGGCGTCAGGCATGGCCGGCGGCGGACCCTTCCAGCGGGAAGTGGCAGGCGACCGAACGATTGTCGCCGAGCGGACGCAGCCGGGGAATCTCGGTCTTGCAGACATCCTGCGCGATCGGGCAGCGGGTGTGGAAGCGGCAGCCCGGCGGCGGATTGGTCGGGCTCGGCGGCTCCCCGCGCAAAATCGTCCGCGCCTTGATATTGCCATGCGGATCGGGCTCGGGCACGGCCGAGATCAACGCGGCCGTATAGGGATGTGCCGGCCGGTGCAGAACCCGATCCGTCTCGCCCAGTTCCACGATGCTGCCGAGATACATCACCGCCGTGCGGGTCGCGATCTGGCGGACGACACTAAGGTCATGGGCAATAAAGACATAGGTCAGGCCGAGCTTGTCCTGCAGGTCCATGAACAGATTGACGATCTGCGCCTGCACCGAGACGTCGAGCGCCGAGACCGGTTCATCCGCCACGATCAGGCTTGGCGACAGGGCGATGGCCCGGGCGATACCGATGCGCTGACGCTGCCCGCCCGAGAACTCGTGCGGAAAGCGCGTGAGGAATTCCGGGGAGCAATTGACCATCTCCATCAGCTCCCGGAGCCGGTCCTGGATGTCCCGCTCGGACCCCTTGCCATGAACGCGCAGCGGCTCGGCGATCAGATCGCCGACACGCCGGCGTGGATTGAGCGAGGAATAGGGGTCCTGGAAGACCATCTGCATATCGGCGCGCAGCGGCCGCAACTCACGCTGGCTCAGATGCGTGATGTCCTGGCCGTTGAAGACGATCCGCCCGTCAGTCACGTCATAAAGGCGCAGCAGGCAGCGGCCGAGCGTAGATTTGCCGCAGCCGGATTCGCCGACAAGACCCAGGACCTCGCCGGGATAGACCTCGACCGAGACATCGCTCAGCGCTTGCACATGCTGGATGCCGCCGGCACGGAAGCGGCTGCCGACTGTGAAGGTCTTGGAAATGCTGGCAGCCTGCAGCATGGGCTTCATGGTGCTCATGCGGCTTCTCCTGGTCCGCGGATGGCGCGCTCATGCGCCCAATCCGGCATGCCCTTCTCGGCCACCCAGCAGGAGGCTTCCTGCGATCCATTGCGGAACAGCGGCGGACGCGTGGCGCAGACATCCATGCGGAATTCGCAGCGCGGCTGGAAGGGGCAGCCAGCAGGCCGGCCCATGGGCGCGGGCGGACTGCCAGGAATGGAGGGCAGACGGTGTGGCCGCACCCCATGCATCGGCGGAATGGAATGCAGCAGGCCAAGCGTATAGGGATGGGTGGGTTGCCCAAGCACCGCAGGCTTCGGCCCGCGTTCGGCGATGATGCCCGCATACATGACCATCACACGGTCTGAGACGGTGGCGACGACGCCCATATCATGCGTAATCAACATGACGCTGGACCCGAAATCCGCACGCAGCCGCTGAATGAGTTCCAGGATCTGCGCCTGCACGGTGACATCGAGCGCGGTTGTCGGCTCATCGGCGATAAGCAGGGACGGGTTGCAGGACAGCGCCATGGCGATCATCGCGCGCTGGCGAAGGCCGCCCGAAAGCTGATGTGGATAGCGGCCGGCGGCCTTGGCGGGGGCGGGAATCCCCATCTCTCCCAGCATCTCGACCGCGCGGGCGCGGGCGGCACGGCGCGACAGCTTTTGATGCGCGCGCAACTGCTCCTCGATCTGCCATCCGATGGTATAGACCGGCGTCATTGCCGTCATCGGGTCCTGGAAGATCATCGCGATCTCACGTCCGCGCAGGTCACGCATCTCGCGCGGGCTCAGCGCCAGCAGGTCACGGCCCTTGTAGCGGATGGACCCGGTGATGATGGCGTTGGGATCGGTGATCAGCCGCATGACGGCAAGCGATGTCATGCTTTTGCCCGAGCCTGATTCGCCGACGATCGAGAGTATTTCCCGCTCGCGCACATTGAAGGAGACATTCTCCAGAATGCGGATGATGCCGCGCTCGGAACGGAAGGAGACAGACAGATCCTGCACGTCGAGCAGGAGGCCTGCGGTGTCGGTGGCCATGGGATCAGCGGGCATCGCGCACTCTCGGGTCAAGCCAGGCATAGGCGATGTCGACCACCGCATTGGCGACGACGACGAAGAAGGAGGAATACATGACGGTCGCCATGATGAAGGGCAGGTCCAGGCTTTGCAGAGCGAGATAGGTAAGACGCCCGACGCCGGGCAGGTTGAAGACCACTTCCGTCAGCAGCGCGCCGCCACCGACCAGCGCGCCGAAATCCAGGCCGAACATCGAGACGAAGGTGATGAGCGAGGTGCGCAGCGCGTGGCGGAACATGATCCGCGATTCCGACAGGCCCTTGGCCCGCGCGGTGCGAATGAAATCCTCCTGATAGGCTTCCACCAGATTGGCGCGCAGCACGCGGCCATAGAGGCCGATATAGAGGATCGCGAGGGTTATCCAGGGAATGACCAGGCTTTTGAACCATAGCATCGGATGCTGGGTCAGCGGCGTGTAGCCCAGGCCCGGCACCCAGTGGAACAGCCAGGTATTGTGGAAGCGCGACTGTGTGATGAGGTTGGCGACCGAGCCGACCCAGAAGACCGGCATCGAAATCCCGACCAGTCCCAGGAACATCAGCAGCCGGTCCGGAATGCCGCCACGGGTGGCGGCCGCCACCATGCCCATGATGATGGCGAAGATAACCCAGATCACGGCGGCGCCAAATACGAGCGACAGCGTCACGGGTGTCGCCTCGACCACAGCCGGGATGACGCGCTCGCCCCGATTGACGAAGGAGGTGAGATCGCGGGAGATGAAGAGCTTCTCCATCACCTTCCCGTATTGCACCGGCAGCGGCTGATCGAAGCCGAAGGAGTGGCGGACCTGCGCCAGCACTTCCGGCGTCGCATTGCGGCCGGCGATGCGGGCCGAAGGATCAGCCCCCGGTGTCGCGAAGAAGATGAGGAAGACAACGATACTGATGCCGAACATCACGAACAGCATTTCCGTCAGACGGCGAAGAATCGGAAGGAGCATGGGCCTTAATCCTTCCGCACGCGCAGCTTGGCGCGCGGGTCGAAGGCATCGCGCACGCCGTCACCCAAAAAGTTGAGAGCCAGCACGGTAATGACGATCGCCAGACCCGGCGCAAGAGCGACCATGGGCTGGGTATAGAGCAGATCCTCACCGTCCAGAATGATCGTGCCCCAGCTGGCATTGGGCGGCTGCACGCCGATGGACAGGAAGGACAGTGCCGATTCCGTCAGCATGTTCAAGGCCATCATGAGGGGCGCGAAGACGATGAGCGTGGTCGTGACATTGGGCAGGATGTCGCGGAGCAGAATGCGCCCTGACGGCACACCGAGGCAGCGTGCGGCGAGCACGAAATCGCTCCGCGTGAGTGACAGAACCTGGCCGCGAATGGGTCGCGCCACATAGGGCACGTAGACGATGCCGATGATCATGATCGGCAGGATCAGGCTGTTCGAGGCGATGGTGAAGGGGCCGATCTGGATGCCCTTGCTGATAAAGACGATCGAAAGCGAGATCGCGAGCAGGTAGATCGGAAATGCCCACAGCACGTCCAGCAGACGGGCGAGCACGGTATCGACCCAGCCGCCGAGAAAGCCCGCGACGGTGCCGACGATCGCAGCGAAGACCAGCGTCACGACCGTCGCCGCGAAGGAAATGATGAGCGAGTTGCGGCCGCCATAGAACATGCGGGCGGCGACATCGCGGCCCTGATTATCGGCGCCGAAGAAATACTGGCCCTGCCAGGTCGGCCCGATCGGCGTCACGCCCAGGCCGAGCCCTGCGGTATCGGCCTGCATGATATCGACCGAATTGCCGCCGATGGTGATCTGGCCGTCCAGATTCGACTGGAAGGGATCGGTTTGCGAAATATGCTGAGCATAAAAGGGTGCCGCGCAACAGGCCAGGATGATCACCAGCAGAACGATGATCGCGCCCACCGCCGTGCGGTCACGCATGAGCTTGCGCAGCGCGACGCGCCACGGACCTTCGGGCTTGTCAGCGGCTATCTTAGGCAAAGTGGTGGTCGCTGCGTCAGACATTGCTCATTGCCCGCTCAGGTCGAGAGACATTCAAAACATACATTCTATGGAGCCTCATGGGGCTGGCCGAAAACGGCCGAAGAACGTGAGGCGGCATGATGCCGCCCCACCTTCTGCCTGAACATCCAAGCGTGGATGCCATAGTCGCGATAGGCCAGGGGACTGATTACTGAACCCAGACCTGAGAGTAGATCATGTGGAACTGCTCGCTGAAGGTGAAGTTCTTCAGGCGACCGGAGACGAAGTCGAGCTGCTTCGGCGTGAAGAGCGTCGCCCAAGGCGCCTGGTTCGTCAGTTCCTCGTCAAGCTTCGCCCATTCCGCATTGGCCGCCGTCCGGTCCGTTACCGCCGTGATCAGATTCTTGTTGATATCGGCGTCGATCCCCTTGTCGCAGAAGCCCGAAATATTGATCGAGGCATCGGAACCGGGATGGAAGGAGCCGCAGCTCAGCAGCACGTTGATGAAGTCAGAGGCGGCCGGATAATCCTGGTACCACTGGCTGATGCTGATCTGCACGTTGTTCTTGGTGTTCTGGATATAGGTGAACTGGATGTTCGCCGAAATCACCTTGAGCGTCGCCTTGAAGCCCAGCTGGTTCAGAACGCTGACAAGATAGGTACCGAGCGCAGGATCGACGTTCTGGTCGTCCGCGATCACCGTCACCGGCTGGCCGATCTGGCCGGAAGCCTTCATCAGCTCCTTGGCTTTGACCAGGTCAGGCGCTGACCACTTGGTGCCCGGCGCTTTGGTATAGGGGCAATAGGCTTTGTAGCCAGGGAAGCCGGGCGGCAGAACCTGGCAATTCGGCACAGCCAGACGCGGACCGCCATAGATGTTCACGGTAGACTTGCGATTGATCGCGTAATTGACCGCGAGACGCGCATCCTTGTTGTTGAAAGGTGCGATATTGACGTTCATCGGCGCGTAGTAGATGGCGAAAAGCGGGTTGATATGGATCTGGCCCGCATCTTTGGACGCCATTTCCGGCAGACGGTCAGACGGCGGGCTGTCAAACATCCAGTCCTGCTGACCATTCTCGATGGCCGTCACTTCGTCTTCGGGCTTGGGTCCGAAGGTGTAGTCGATCTCATCGACATAGCCAGCCGGCTGCGCGTCCTTGCTCCATTCCTTGAAATACGGGTTCCGCTTCAGAATCATATTCTTCTGCGGATCGTAGCTCACGATCTCATAGGGGCCGGTCGCAGGGGCAGCTGCGGTGCCAAGGTCCTTGGCAGCCGTATCGGCCGGGACGATGTCGCCGAAGGGCGTCGCCAGCTTGTAGAAGAATTCGGAGTCCGGCTGCGTCAGATGGAAGGTGACGGTATTGGCTGCATCATCGGCCACGACACCGCCCGCAAGGGTGCAGGTCGCCGGGGTCTTCAGGCAGGCATCGGCGCCGACAATGACATTGTACCAGGAACCCGCATTCGGGTTGCTGACCTTGAAGATGCGCTGAAAGGTGGCGACCACGTCTTCCGGCGTCACATCCTTGCCATTCGAGAACTTCACGCCCTTGCGCAGCGTGAAGACATAGGTCTTGCCACCGTCCTGCGGGGCCGGAACCGAGGTCGCCAGATCGGGCACGACATCGTTTGAGGCCGCACCGTTCACATGCTTGAAGGCGACCAGGCCGTCATTGGTGACGAAGAATACAGTCCAGAACTGGCTGGTGTAATTGATCTGCGGGTCTATCGTACCGGCAGCGGCGGCACCCGTCAGGCGCAGCGTCCCGCCCATATGATCAGCCGCTTGGGCTGCAGGCGCGCTCAGCGCCGCAAGACCCGTCGCGGCTAGAAGTGCCACGGCGGAGGATTGGAGCCATCGTCGCAAAGTCATGATCATCTCTCCAGATTGACGAGGTCGGGTGGTATCGACTGCGCGCTTAAGCCGCGTCGAGGAAGTCGGCGACGGCCGCAAGGCACGCCTCTTTTTCCTCAACATGCGGCATGTGGCTGGAATTTTCGAAAATAATCCAGCGGACATCGGGAATATGGTCGGCATAGGGCTGCACGCAGAGCGGCGTCGCCTCGTCATACCGGCCTGAAATGAGAAGCGTCGGCACCTGAATCTGATGCAGACGGCTTTCGATCGTCCAATCCTTCATCGAGCCGATGACGTGGAACTCAGTCGGTCCGTTCATGGTGTGATAGACGGTCGGGTCAGCGGCGATCGCATCGAAGGTGCGCTGCACTTCGGGCGGCATCGGCACGACGCGGCAGACATGCTCGGCATAGAACGCGGCAGAGGCCTGTTGATATTCGTCGCTGTCGATCGTGCCAGCCTCTTCGTGGCGGGTCAGCGTATCCTGCACGTCCTGCGGCAGGTCACGCCGCAGGCGGTTCGCTTCTTCCACCCAGGTCTTGAGCGAGGCCGGCGAATTGGCGATCACCAGGCGACGCAAACCTTTCGGCTGGCGCACGGCATGTTCCGCACCCAGCATGCCGCCCCAGGACTGGCCGAGCACGTCGTAGCGGTCGGCGATGCCGAGATGGGCCGTCAGCCGGTTCAACTCATCATTGAACAGATCGACCGTCCAGAAGCTACCGTCGCCCGCGCGCTCCGGCAGGTGGGTGGAACGGCCATTGCCGAGCTGGTCATAATGGACGACAGCGCGACCTGAGGCAGCCAGATCCTTGAAGCTGTCGACATAATCATGCGTGCAGCCGGGGCCGCCATGCAGGATGACGAGCGGCGTTTTCGCCGCATCCAAATCGCCGCTCACCCTGTACCAGGTGCGGCCGAACGGGCCCTCGACATAGCCTTCGGTGGAATCCATGAAACCTCTGTTACCGGAACGGCGCCCCAGCGGCGTCTGGCCGCGGTCTATGCACGTCGTGGCCGCCCCAAAGCAAGACCTGTTCCATCGGAGGCCGCTTGCGGGACAATGCGGCCATCCACCCTTACTCGCCCCTGGACAGAGCGGGACCGCTCCTATGTCCTAGGGCAGAACTATTACAGGAAGGATACGGTCCCATGGAAAAAAGACAGCTCGGACAATCGGATATCATCATTCCACCGCTGGTCTTCGGCGGCAACGTCTTCGGCTGGTCGGCCGATGAAGCGACGTCTTTCCGGCTGCTGGATCAGCTGACCGAGGCCGGTCTGACTGCCATCGATACGGCGGATATGTACTCTGTTTGGGCAGACGGGCATCAGGGCGGCGAATCGGAAGCCATCATCGGCCGTTGGCTGGCAAGCCGCGGCGGTCGCGACCGCCACGTCATCATGACCAAGGTCGGCATGGAAATGCCGGACGGCAAAGGTCTCTCCGCGGCCTGGATCAAGACCTCAGTCGAGCGCTCGCTGAAGCGACTCCAGACGGATGTCATCGACCTTTATCAGGCCCATAAGGACGATGAGGAGACGCCGCTGGAAGAGACGCTGACGGCCTTTGCCGACCTCATCAAGGCGGGGAAGGTCCGCGCTATCGGGGCCTCCAACTACACGGCGCCTCGCCTCGCCGAGGCGCTTAAGGTGAGCGCGGCCCATGGCCTGCCGCGCTATGTCTCTCTGCAGCCGCATTACAATCTGGTCGAACGGCCGCTGTTTGAAGGTCCGCTGGAAGACCTTTGCCTGGCTGAACGGCTGGGTGTGATTCCCTATTTCTCGCTGGCCGCCGGGTTTCTCACCGGCAAATACCGCAGCAAGGCCGATCTTGGTAAAAGTGCCGCGCGGGGTGACGGTGTGGCGAAATATCTCGACGGCCGCGGGCCTCAGGTGCTGGCCGCGCTGGACGCCATCGCCGGTGAAACGGGTTCCACCCCGGGGCAGGTGGCGCTTGCCTGGCTGATCGCCCGACCCTCCATCACCGCCCCCATCGCCAGCGCGTCCCGCACCGAGCAAATGGGCGATCTGGTGGCAGCAACGCGGCTCTCGCTGTCCAGCGCGCAGATCGCAGCCTTGGATCAGGCGAGCGCATAGCTCTCCTGGGTCGATCCCCGGCATGAAGCCGGGGATCGATCCGTTCAGGGCACCCCGATGGGTCGCGCGCAACAGGAACGCGCATGACGCTCGGCGGAAACCTTGACTCCCTGAGAGCCAAAGTGCAGAAGCCCGGCATCTAAGACGTCGCTCCGCGAGTGTTCGCGCAGCGGCGCGCTTTGTTTTGGGAAGTCGGATGTTCGAAAGCCTCTCCACTCGGCTCTCCTCAGTCTTTGACCGGCTGCGTGGCCGCGGAGCCCTGAGCGAGACAGACGTTCTGGAGGCCATGCGCGAAGTGCGCCTGGCGCTGCTGGAGGCTGACGTCGCCCTGCCGGTGGTGAAGGATTTCATCACCAAGGTGCGCGAACGGGCCGTCGGCGCGGAAGTGCTGCGCTCCGTCACGCCGGGCCAGCAGGTCATCAAGATCGTCAATGACGTTCTGGTCGAGCAGCTGGGCGGCGAAGGCGCTGTCCCGCTCAATATCAATGTTCCGGCGCCGGTTCCCATCCTGATGGTCGGTTTGCAGGGTTCCGGCAAAACCACCACCGCCGGCAAGATCGCGCTGCTGCTCCGCACCAAGGAGCGGCGCCGTATTCTCCTCGCCAGCCTTGACACCCAGCGGCCGGCCGCCCAGCTGCAGCTGGCACAGCTGGCCGAGCGCGCGGAAGTCTCCTCGCTGCCGATCATTGCGGGCCAGACGCCGGTGCAGATCGCGGCCCGCGCCATGGATGCCGGGCGCCGTGAAGGCTTCGATATCGTCATTCTCGATACCGCCGGCCGTCTCTCCATCGACGAAGAACTGATGGATGAGGTGCGCGCCATCCGCGCCGAGACCAATCCGGCCGAGACGCTGCTGGTGGTCGATGCCATGACCGGCCAGGATGCCGTCAACACCGCCCGCGCCTTCAATGAAGCGGTCGGCGTCACCGGCATCGTCATGACCCGCATGGACGGCGATGCCCGCGGTGGTGCGGCACTCTCCATGCGCGCCATTACCGGCGCGCCGATCAAGCTGACCGGGTCCGGCGAAAAGCTGGACGCGCTGGAAGCCTTCCACCCTGAACGCGTCGCCGGCCGCATCCTCGGCATGGGCGATATCGTCAGCCTGGTCGAGAAGGCTGCCGAGACGATCGACCGCGAAGACGCGGCGAAGCTTGCCGCGCGCATGGCGAAGGGCAAGTTCGATCTTGAGGACTATGCCAGCCAGCTGAAGCAAATTTCCAAGATGGGCTCGATCTCCGGCATCCTCGGCATGCTGCCGGGCATGGGCAAGATCAAGGAACAGCTCAACGGCGCCAATCTTGATACTAAAATCCTTAAGCGCCAGGCCGCGATCATCAGCTCGATGACGGTGGCCGAGCGTCGCGACCCCGACATCATCAAGGCCAGCCGCAAGAAACGCATTGCGGCCGGTGCCGGGTCCTCGGTTCAGGAAGTGAACCAGCTGCTGAAGCAGTTCGATCAGATGTCGACGATGATGAAGCGCATGAACAAGCTTGGCCAGAAGGGCATGATGCGCGGCGGCCTTGGCGCCCTCATGGGCGGTATGGGCGGCGGTGGCGGCATGGGCAAGCCCGGCGGCCGACGGCCCTTCTGAGAGTTTTCAACCTTTGCCCGCCCGGCCGTGTGCCGGCGGGCAGCACCAACCACCAGTGGAGACCGACTTACTATGTCCGTGAAGATCAGGCTGGCCCGCGCCGGCGCCCATAAGCGCCCCTTCTATCACATCGTGATCGCCGATAGCCGCAGCCCCCGCGACGGCCGCTTCATCGAGAAGGTGGGCAGCTACAACCCGATGCTGCCGGCCGACCATGCCGAGCGCGTGCGCCTGAAGGATGATCGCATTGCGCATTGGCTGAAGAGCGGCGCCGTCGCGACCGACCGCGTTGCCCGCTTCCTGGGCAAGGCCGGTCTGGCCCCGATGCCGGCCTACAGCGAACAGCCGAAGCAGTCGGCGCCGAAGAAGAAGGCCCAGGAGCGCGCCAAGGCCGCTGCCGAAGCCGCCGGGGCCTGATCGCCCTTCCCTGACCGAGGCAGAAACAGTCCTTGCCTGAAGAGCGCATCTTGATGGGCGTCATCGGCCGGCCGCACGGCGTGCGGGGGCTGGTGCATGTTCAAAGCTATACCGCCGATCCCGACGACCTCGCTGATTACGGGGTGCTGTCGGATGATCGCGGTCGCAGCTTCAAGCTCGTCTGGGAGCGGGAGGGCATCGCCCGCCTGTTCCAGCGTGTGGATGGTCGTGACGTGCCGGTCTCTGACCGGGACGCGGCGGTCGCGCTCACCAATGCCCGGCTTTATGTGTCGCGCAGCGCTTTGCCGCCGGCCGATGAGGACGAGTATTATTTGACCGATTTGATCGGTCTGACGGCAGAGGACCGCGCTGGTCGCGTGCTGGGCAAGGTCGCCCTTGTCCATGATTATGGTGCCGGCACCAGTCTGGAAATCAAGCCGGCCAATGGCGCCATGGCCTTGATCCTTCCCTTCACGGCCCGTGCCGTGCCGGTGGTCGATGTATCGGGCGGCCGCATCGTGGTCGACCCGCCGGAAGCGACCGACGGGGAGGAGCACGGCGATCGCCAAAGCGGGCAGGCGCGCGACGGAGATGCGGAGGGTATGGAGGCATGACGTGGCAAGCCACCATCCTCACCCTGTTTCCCGAGATGTTTCCCGGTCCGCTCGGCCTGTCACTCGCCGGACGTGCGCGGGAAGAGGGTCTTTGGAGCCTCGACGCGCATGATATCCGTGCCCACGGCCTCGGCCGCCATCGCAATGTCGACGACACGCCGTTCGGCGGTGGCGCCGGGATGGTGATGCGGCCGGATGTGATCGCTGCGGCGATTGACGCCCATCGGCCGCAAAGCGACCCGCGCCCGCTGGTCTATCTCACGCCGCGCGGCCGGCTGTTTACCCAGGCCGATGCCGAGCGTTTCGCGTCTGGTCCCGGTCTCGTACTGCTCTGCGGACGGTATGAGGGTTTGGACCAGCGGATCATCGAAGCCTCGGCGGCTGAGGAGATCAGCGTCGGCGACTATGTGCTCTCGGGCGGCGAGCCCGCGGCATTGGTGCTGCTCGATGCCTGCCTCCGCCTTCTGCCCGGCGTCATGGGTGGCGAGACGAGCGCCGAGGAAGAAAGCTTCGCCGGCGGGCTGCTGGAATACCCGCATTATACGCGGCCGGCCGAGTGGGATGGCCGCCCCGTGCCCCCCGTGCTGCTCTCCGGCGACCATGGCGCTATCCGCGCCTGGCGCCGCGCGCAGGCAGAGGACACGACACGACTGCGCCGCCCGGATCTCTGGGCGGCCCATCTCTCCCGAGCCATGTCAGGGCGCCAATCTCCCCAGGACATGACTGGATCTGTTGCAACGGCCTCGGCCGGACCCTAAAAGCCGCTTCACGAGAGGATTTTCCGATGAACCTTATTCAGACCATCGAGGCTGAGCAGCTCGCTCGCCTCGCCGCCGCCCGCGCCGTGCCGGAATTTGTCGCCGGTGACACGCTGCGCGTCTCCGTCCGCGTTGTGGAAGGCGAGCGTACCCGCACCCAGGCTTTTGAAGGCGTCTGCATTGCGCGCTCGAACCGTGGCCTGAACAGCAACTTCACCGTGCGCAAGATCAGCTACGGTGAGGGCGTGGAGCGCGTGTTCCCGCTGTATTCCCCGGCCATTGCCGAGATCGCCGTCGTGCGCCGCGGTAAGGTCCGCCGCGCGAAGCTCTATTATCTGCGTGAGCGCAGCGGCAAGTCCGCCCGTATCGCCGAGCGCCCGCGTGACCTGCCCACCGAGAGCAAGTCCACGGACTCGTCGGCTAACGCGAGCTGAAAAGCGGCCGGCCTGCCCTCAGAGCAGGCCGGCTCTGACTTTCACGGTCCTGGCAGATTAGGGCGCGCTGTCCCATTAGTTACTGGGCGCGCCTATCGGCACGTCCGGTTCTGTCCCAGAATCGAGATTGAGGAGAGTGAAAATGTCTGCCACCCGTCCCCGCACGCTATTCGACAAGATCTGGGCTGATCATGTCGTCGAGCAGCTCGCGGATGGCACCGCCCTCCTATACATCGACCGTCACCTGGTTCACGAGGTCACCAGCCCCCAGGCCTTTGAGGGCCTGCGCGCGGCCGGCCGGCGTGTCCATGCGCCGGGTGCGACCATCGCGACCGTCGACCACAATGTCCCCACCAGCGACCGCCGCCACGGCATTGCCGAACCCGAAAGCCGGCTGCAGGTCGAAACCCTGCAGGAGAATGTGGCTGAGTTCGGCGTGCCCTTCTTCGACGTGCTGGATGAGCGCCAGGGCATCGTCCATATCGTGGGTCCCGAACAGGGGATCAGCCTGCCGGGCATGACCATCGTCTGCGGCGACAGCCATACCTCGACCCATGGCGCCATGGGCGCCTTGGCCTTCGGTATCGGCACCTCCGAGGTCGAGCACGTCCTGGCGACCCAGACGCTGACCCAGAAGCCCGCGAAGAACATGCTGGTGGAAGTGAACGGCACCCTGCCGCCGGGCTGCACGGCAAAGGATGTGGTGCTGGCCATCATCGGAAAAATCGGCACTGCCGGCGGCACCGGTCATGTCATCGAATTCGCGGGCTCCGTGATCCGCAATCTGGACATGGCGGGCCGCCTGACGGTCTGCAACATGTCCATCGAAGGCGGCGCCCGCGCCGGGCTGATCGCGCCTGATGAGACCACCTTCGCCTATATCGAGGGCCGGCCCTTCGCACCCAAGGGCGAGGATTTCGATCGCGCCGTGGCCTATTGGAAGACGCTCCCCTCCGATCCCGGCGCGCATTACGACACCATCGTCCGCATCGACGGGTCAGAGATCGCGCCCATGGTCACCTGGGGCACCAACCCTGAGGCCGTGCTGCCCATTACGGGCTTCGTCCCCAACCCGGATGAGGCGCGCGACGATGCCGAGCGGGTGCAGATGCAGCGCGCGCTGGACTATATGGGTCTCACGGCCGGCCAGAAGCTGACAGACATTCCGGTGGACGTGGTCTTCATCGGCAGCTGCACAAATGCGCGGATCGAGGACATGCGGGCGGCTGCCGCTGTCGCCCGCGGCCGTCACGTGGCGCCCAATGTCCGCGCCCTTGTCGTGCCTGGCTCGGGCCTCGTGAAGACGCAGGCGGAACAGGAAGGCCTGGCGGAGGTCTTTATCGCGGCCGGTTTTGAATGGCGTGAGCCAGGCTGCTCCATGTGCCTGGCGATGAACCCCGACAAGCTGCTGCCCGGCCAGCGCTGCGCCAGCACCTCCAACCGCAATTTCGAGGGTCGCCAGGGCAAGGGCGGGCGCACCCACCTACTCTCCCCCGCCATGGCCGCCGCCGCCGCCGTGACAGGGCGTCTGACCGATATCCGGGAGCTGGTGTGATATGCAGGCTTTTACGATCCTGACCGCCATCGCGGCCCCGCTGCCGATGGCCAATATCGATACCGATCAGATCATTCCGGCGCGCTTCCTGAAAACCATCAAGCGCTCCGGCCTCGGCAAGTCTCTGTTCGCCGGGCTGCGCTATGATGATGAGGGCCGCGAGCGGCCGGAGTTCATCCTCAACAAGGAACCCTATCGCCGCGCCGAAATCCTCATCGCGCATGAAAATTTCGGCTGCGGCTCCTCTCGGGAGCACGCACCCTGGGCGCTGCTCGATTTCGGACTGCGCAGCGTGATCGCGCCCAGCTTCGCCGATATCTTCCACGGCAATTGCTTCAAAAATGGCATCCTGCCGGTCGTTCTGCCGCGGGCGGTCTGCGACCAGCTGATGGAAGACGCCAAGCTTGGCGCCAATGCGCGCATTACGGTGGATCTGGAACGCCAGGTTGTTGTGCGGCCGAATGGGGAGGAGATTGGCTTCTCCGTGGACCCTTTCCGCCGCCATACGCTGCTCAACGGCTTGGACGAAATCGGCCAGACCCTGCAGCACACCACAGAGATTGCGAGCTACGAGGCCGCGCGCCATGCCGCGAAGCCCTGGCTACCCTCGATCACCGCCTGATCATCGACCGTTTTGTGGTTCTTTGCGGCCGGCCCGGCTGACCAACAAAGAACCGCTTCCTTCGCAAGCCTTCGAGAGAGATGCCGCGATGCCCGCGAATAAGAAACTTCTCCTGCTGCCAGGTGACGGCATCGGCCCCGAAGTGATGCAGGAGGTCTCGACCATTCTCGAATGGTTCGACGCGCGGCGCATCGCGAGCTTCGATATCAGCGAAGGACTGGTCGGCGGCGCCTCGATCGACGCGACCGGCCTGCCGATCACCCAGGATGTCGTGGACGACGCCCGCGGGTCTGACGCGGTGCTGTTTGGCGCCGTCGGTGGCCCGCAATGGGACAAGCTTGGCTTCGATGTGCGGCCTGAAATCGCGATCCTCACGCTGCGCCGGGAACTTGGGCTTTTCGCCAATCTGCGGCCGGCTACCGTGCTCGATCCGCTGATCGAAGCCTCGACGCTGAAGCCCGAGATCGTGCGCGGGCTCGACATCATGATCGTGCGGGAAAGCACGGGTGGCATCTATTTTGGTGAGCCGCGCGGTATCGAGACGCTGCCCGATGGTCAGAAGCGCGGCATCAATACCGAAGTCTATACGACCAGCGAAATCGAGCGCGTCGCGCGCGTCGCTTTCGACCTCGCCCGCCAGCGGCAGGGCCGCGTCTGTTCGGTGGAGAAGGCCAATGTCATGGAAAGCGGCCTGCTGTGGCGCCAGACCGTGACGGCGCTGGGCGCGGCCGAATACCCGGATGTCGCGCTGAGCCATATGTATGCCGATAACTGCGCGATGCAGCTGGTGCGCAATCCGCGCCAGTTCGATGTCATCGTCACCGGCAATCTTTTCGGCGATCTGCTCTCCGACCTTGCCTCGATGTGTACGGGCAGCCTTGGAATGCTGCCTTCCGCCACGCTGGGCGCGCCCGACAGCTCCGGCCGCCGCCTGGCACTCTATGAGCCGATCCATGGTTCGGCGCCCGATATCGCCGGCCGCGGCATTGCCAACCCGTTGGCGCAGACGCTGAGCCTGGCCATGCTGCTGCGCTATTCCTTCGGCATGGTGGAAGAATCAGCCCTGGTGGAGCAGGCGGTGCTCGGCGTGTTGGAGCAGGGACTGCGCACGCCAGACATCATGCAGGACGGCAAAACCCGCGTGACGACGCAGGAAATGGGCGCCGCCGTTATGCGCGAGCTGGAAAGGCTGGCGGCCTGACCTGCGTCTGGTGGGGGTCTTTTTTATGACACTGGGGGTTGCAGTGCCCCCGCCCTTTCGGTAAATCCCCGCCCACGGCATTGCACCCGTAGCTCAATTGGATAGAGCACCAGACTACGAATCTGGGGGTTAGAGGTTCGAGTCCTCTCGGGTGCGCCACATTCCTGAAATCAAAAATCTGCTCAGTGTGGCACAGCAAAGCGTCTGCGGCCTTCCTATTCCCGACGCCGATCACGCTTTCCGCAAAAATTCCGCCTTCAGCATGAAGCTGCCGGCTTCCACACCATGGTCGCCGCCGCGCAGGCGGATGTTCTTGATCTTCGTTCCGACCTTCAAGGTCGTGGATGAGCCTTTAACCTTCAGATCCTTGATGACGACGACGGTATCGCCATCGGCGAGCGGCACGCCGTTCGCGTCCAGCACCACCTCATCTGGCGTGCCTGCTTCGGCAATCTCGGCGGGCCATTCATAGCCGCAGGTATCGCAAACATAGATGCCGCCCTGGAGATGGGTCTCCGTCAGGGTGCATTGGGGACAGGCGGGGGCTTCGGTGCTCATACCGCGGGCTTAGACCTATGGATCAGGTCGCACAATGCGATCCCGCTCAATAGAGCGGCGGCGTGATCACCCACAGTACATTCGTCATACCATCCGATGCGCTCTCAAACCGATGGGGCGTCGTGCTTTTGAAGCGAAAGCTATCGCCCTCGCGCAGCAGAAAGCTTTCCTCTTCGATCCAGAGCTGCATGGCGCCGCTGATGACATAGCCGCATTCCTCGCCCTTATGGGTATAGAGTTCATTGCCTGAACGGCCGCCCGGCGCGATTTCCACCAGCAGCATTTCAAGCTCGCCGGACAGATCAGGCGTCATCAGCCATTTCGCAACGCCATTGCCTGCAAGCCGCAACTGCCGGCCCTTGCCGCGCCGCACGATACGGCCGATTTCGGCTGGCGGCGGTGGCGTTTCCTGATGAAAAAACCGGGCGGGGGTTACCCCGAGCGCCTCGCTGAGCTGGCGCAGCGAGCGGATGGAGGGCGATGTCAGCCCGCGCTCGATCTGACTGAGTAGCCCAACCGAAAGACCAGATTTGTCGGCGAGGTGCTGCAAAGAAAAGCGATTAGTTTTGCGCAGATCGCGAATTTGCATGCCAAGCCAAAGATCAGCCGCTTCCGTCACTGAACCACCGTTCCTTGCTGCCCGCCGAGGTCGTCACCTGACGAAAGCGCATTCTGCGGATACTTGAAATTCAAGTCAAATTTTCATCTGAGATAAAAATCTTCCGCCATTTACCCACATTCCACTAAAAATCGCTTTGACATTTTCAAAAGATTGAATGAAGCTTTTGCCAAGGACAGCGCCCACCCTGTCCTTCAAGGAAGCGAACGATGCGCCGCCGCAGCCCTTTCGACTACAGCGTCAATCTTCCCGCCGGCCTGATAGCGCTGACAGGCGTGCTGTTTGCGCTCGTTTTGGTTCTGGTCATGAGCCTGCGCGTGAACGACGGCGATCTTCTGGCCGCCGCCTTTACGACGGACAATTTTACCGATGCGCTGACCGATCCTCTGTTCTTCAAGATCTTTTTGCGCTCGATCGTCATCGCAGGGCTGGCTGCCGGCGCGACGGTCGCCCTTGCCTATCCCGCAGCATATTTCATCACCTTTTTCGGCGGCGCCCAGCGCGGCCTGTGGCTGACGCTGATTACCCTGCCGTTCTGGACAAGCTATCTGCTGCGTGTCTTCGCCTGGCGCGTCATCCTTGGCTACAATGGCATTTTGAATTCCGGCCTGATGGCACTTCACTTTCCGGGAGCGCCCTTCACCAGCCTGCTGTACAATCCGAAGGCCGTGGTGATCACCCTGTCCCACGCCTATGCCGCCTTCGCCATTCTGCCGATCTATGTGAGCCTGTCCGCGATCGACAAGAAACTCGCCGAAGCCGGGCTCGATTTGGGTGCGCCACCGTTCACGGTCTTTCGCCGCATCATCCTGCCTTTGTCCCTGCCCGGCGTCATCGCGGCTTTCGTCCTCGTCTTCGTGCCGACGCTTGGAGACTACGCAACGCCAATCCTGGTTGGCGGTCCATCCAGCATCATGCTGGGCAACCTCATTCAAGATCAGTTCGGTGAAGCATCGAATTGGCCCGGTGGTGCCGCCATGGCCGTGATCGTCATGGTGACGCTCGGCCTCGTCTACGGTGCCAGCCGTCTTGGCCACCGCGTCTGGGCCGGCCGCGCCTCAGCCGGCCGCGCCTGATGGACAAGCAACCAACGCTTCTGAGGGCCTATGCGTTTTTCTATTTGGCCTTCCTATATGCCCCGATCCTGATGCTGCCTCTGTTTTCCGTGAACAATGCGATTGCCGTATCCTTCCCCCTGCACGGTTTCACCCTGCGCTGGTATGGCCACATGTTCCGAGACCAGAGCCTGCATGCGGCCTTGTTCAACAGCTTGCAGGTGGCTGTCATCGCTTCGGTCGCGGCGACGTCGGCGGGCACCCTGACGGCCTATGCGCTCACCCGAGGCCGCGGCTTTCTGACGCGCCCGGTCGCCGGCCTCGCCGTGCTGCCTTTGTTCATTCCCGGCATCATCCTGGGCATCGCGCTTCTGATGGTCGTCAACCTCATCGGCATCGGGCCGTCGCTCACCGCCGTCACACTCGGCCATATCGCCGTCTGCCTGCCGCTCACCATCGTCATCATGCGCGGACGCTTTGCCAGCACAAGTCTGTCGATCGACGAGGCTGCGATGGATCTGGGTGCCACGCCCTGGACGACCTTCCGCCGCGTCTCTCTGCCGCTGGCGCTGCCCGGCTTCGTCTCCTGCCTCATCCTGAGCTTCACGACCTCGATCGACGAATTCATCGTCAGTTTCTTCCTGGTCGGCACGCAGGAAACCCTGCCGCTCTACATCTGGGACCATCTTCGCTTTCCAGAACAGCTGCCGCAGCTGCTGGGGCTCGGCACATTGATCCTGATCTGCTCGGGCGCGCTTGTTCTATGCGCCGAGTTCCTCCGCCGCCGCGGCGCGGCGCAATCCGCCTGACACCAAACCAATAAAAAGGAGATTGCGTATGAGACATATCCTCGCCCGATCCTGCAGCCGCGGCGTGCTCGGCACGCTGGCTTTGGCCGGCCTATGTGCGGCCACGCTGATGGCGCCGCGCACCGCGCGGGCTCAGGACAAGATCACCTATTATACCTGGGATGGGTACGAGCTTCCGGCCTTCCACCAAGCCTATCTGAAGGAACATCCCGAGGGGCTGAATGTCAGCGTCTTCGGCGATGACGACGAGGCTTTTGCCAAGGTGCGGGCTGGCTTCCACCCCGACATCGCGCATCCCTGCGTCGACAAGCTGCCGCAATGGCGGAAGGCCGGGCTGCTACAGCCGATCGACACCAGCCGCATCCCGAATTGGGACAAGATCTATCCGATCTTCCGCAATATGCCTGGCGTGCAGGCGGATGGTAAAGTCTGGATGGTGCCCTGGGACTGGGGCAATACCTCCATCCTGTATCGCACCGATCTCGTGAAGAACCCTGAGATGAGCTGGGGCTTGCTGTGGGACAAAGCCTATTCCGGCAAGCTCGCCACGATCGATGCGGTGCATGACACCTGGATCGTTGGCGCCATCATGGCCGGGGTCGATCCTTTCGATGAAAGCACCGCCGACATCAAGAAGGTTTCCGCCAAGCTGCGCGAGCAGCGCCCGCTGATGCGCATGTATACGACCGACATGACCTCGGTCGAGCAGGCGCTGGCCTCGGGCGAACTGGTCGCCGCCATGACCTGGAACGCCTCCTATGCCGATCTGATCAAGCAGCATGTGCCGGTCGCCTTCATGCATCCGAAGGAAAAGATGCTGACCTGGGCCTGCGGCATGGTGGTGCTGAAAGGCGCCCATGACATGGATAAGGTCTATGACTTCATCAATGCCCGGCTGGCCGATGACGCCGGCGAAGCATTGGTAACGAATTACGCCTATGGCACCGCCGATGCGGAAGCCTATGGCCTGGTTCCGGCTGACGTGAAGGCGAAGTTTGCCCTGCCGGCCGATCCCGCGACCGAGTTGAAGGATACGGTCTTCACCTCCGCGATGAAGAATCCGCAGGCGATTGCCGCGGCCTATGCCCGGATCAAGGAAGGTGGCTGACGGCATGCCCTTGGGTACCGCCACCGCCACCGGCGCCGCTGACGACGGGGCGCCGATCATCGAACTCCGCGGCATCGAGAAATTCTACGGCGCGGCACGCGCGGTCGATCGCATGGACCTCACTGTCCGGCGTGGCGAATTCCTGGCCCTTCTCGGCCCCTCCGGCTGCGGCAAGACGACGACGCTGCGCATGATCGCGGGTTTCGAGGCGCCGACGAAGGGCGACATTCTTCTCCATGGACGGGACATCAAGGCCGACCCGCCCTACCGCCGGCCCGTGAATACGGTGTTTCAGGACTATGCGCTGTTCCCGCATATGACGGTCGCCGAAAATGTCGGGTTCGGCCTGTCCGTCGCCCGCCGTCCCCGTGCCGAGATCAAGGCGCGGGTCGGTGCGCTGCTGACCATGGTCGGGCTGGCTGACAAGGCCGACCGCAGTCCGGCCCAGCTTTCGGGCGGCCAACGCCAGCGTGTGGCGCTTGCCCGCGCGCTGGCACGCTCACCGGAAGTGTTGCTGCTGGACGAGCCGCTATCCGCGCTCGACGCCCATCTGCGCCAGCAGATGCAGATCGAGCTAAAGCAGATTCAGGCACGTCTGGGCCTCACCTTCATCATCGTGACGCATGACCAGGCGGAGGCGCTGACGCTCGCGGACCGGATTGTCGTCATGAACCACGGCGTCATCGCGCAGGTCGGCACGCCGGCGGATCTCTATGACACGCCGGCCTCCCCCTTTGTGGCGCGCTTCCTGGGTGCTGCCAACCTCATCCCCTGCCGGCTGACGGCGCGCGGCGGCGACACCGCCATGCTGGAAATCTGCCAGACACAGCTCTCGCTCGACATCGCGGGACAGGATCTGCCGGCGGGGTCTGATCTTTTGCTGTGCGTGCGCCCGGAGCGTCTGCTTCTGCTGCCTAATGCCTTGCCCGGGCGCTCTCTGACGGCGCGCGTGGAAAGCCGGATGTTCCTCGGCCTGGTCGAGCGTGTGCAGCTACGCCTGGCCGATGAGACCGTCGTGATGCTCGATCTGCCGCATCGCGGCAGCGCGCCGCCGGCGGTGGGCGCGGTCGTCCATCTGGGATTTGAGCCAGGGACTGTGCAGCTATTTGACGCGGAGACGTCTCCCGTCGGCTAACATGCCCTCCAGCATCCCCTATTGCCCGACCAGCGCGATCAAATCCGAAACCGAATAGGCGCCGTCCTGCGAAATCTGCGCGAAGGGACGGTTCCAGACCAGCGCATAGGCAAAGTTCCGCTCCCAATCGATGCCGTTCGGCGGGATCGAGGTGAGGATAGGGACACCGCGAGAGGAATCGACCTCGCTCACATACCCTGTCGACTGCACGCAAGATGATCCATCGGGAAAAACATGCGGCGCGCTCGAAAGATAGCTGTAGCGCAGCACCAGACCGCTCGGCAGCACCAGGACACCTGCGGTCTCGGTCGGAAGATTGAGACAGCTGGACCGCATCATCAGCGGCGCCAGATAGAAGCTGGTTGCCCGGCGATACCGGTCCTTGGCAATGGTCAAAGCCTCGGACAATTCATTGACCTGAAGATTATAGGTCGACCCATCAACGATATCGTTATCGACAGCGTCGGATGCAGCAGCGGCCTCAAGCCAGGTCCGCCATCCTGGATCGCTGGCCACGGCGCGCGCAACACCCAGTCGGTTCAGCTCGGTGAAATCCTGCCGGTCGGCCAGTGGCGGCAAGGGCTGTTGCTGAACGGGAATCAAGGCTGAATGCACGGCAGTCTGAGTGCAGCCGGCGGACAAAAGAACCGCCAAACCCGCCGTCGATAGGAGTAATGTTCTTTCCGCGCCTGCCGTCATGGCGGGCTCCCTGCCATTGCCTCCACCCCAGATCTAAAATGAACTTGGTTAAAAATCTTTGAGAAAAAGTCTCAAAACTCAGACATTTTTATCGGGCCCCACTCCACATCCCTAAGATGTGAGATCGGTTTTCTTTGCAGCATCGCCAAAATTGCTTGCCGCGGCGAAGTCTGCCGGCGCATCTTTACTAAGGCGTGGCCAGAAAGAGCCAACGGAGGAGCGCACATATGTACCAGATCAAGGCGTATTGGGATGCCGATGCCCGAGTGTGGCATGGAGCGAGTGCTGAACTGCCGGAGCTTTCCGTTCAAGCCTCAACGATGGAAGATCTCATCGTCGATGTGCGGGAACGCATTCAGGATTTGGTCCCGCTCGACGATCAGTGGCGCACCAGCCATAATCCGATCGCAATTTCCTTCATCGCAAGCCGCTCCGAGCATGTGAGCCGACGCTACTGATGCCGATTCCCTGACCAGGCTGCGAACGGCTCAGATTGCTCGCAGCCTTCAGGCGGCCATTCCGCTCATGTGCATCAGCACATAAGCAATAAAGCCGGTAACGGCCGCTAGGGACGCGACGTAGATCCAGCGTTTGGTCTTGCGCATGTTCAACTCAAAGTTTGTTAGTCCAGATCCAGATCAATGTGCTGCCCGCAAATACAGCGAGCGGCGTCAGCATCAGCATGGTTCTTGCGTCCATCGGTCGTAAGCTTTCGGGCTTGGTTTTCCACCCTCCGCTAGCCGGCCAAGGTGCGCTTCTTCTTCATTTAGTCTTCCCCCATCGCTGCGAAACCCTCATCGCGCGCATGGATGCACACCGATTTGCGCGCAAACCCACAGCGCCTTTTTTTTCGTCACTTTTGAGGTGATTGGCCGTCGTCTGCGGCAGCGCAGAGCATCCATGCAAAGCGAGATGGCAAGGAATTCAGCGAAAAGAGGCGGTGGCGATCCTTAGGCACTTTAACTTATGAGACCTGCCTTTGCCCATACCTCAGCGCGCGTAAGCGCTTCGGAACGCTAGGGTTAGGGAGGATCGCCTTGTGTTGGGCCGCCCTGCCCAAACTGGAGGAATGGTCTCTACCGAGTGACACTGAGAATGCCGCCCTGCCGATTTTCAGCAAGATGAGCGCGGGCATAACAATCATACACCAAGGCAAGGGAACACGGCGGTTCCGCGAAACCCAGCCCCGTCACACTGAATCGTGATGCTATTTGTGATCTGGTCGAATTTACCCCGACCGTGATGAAAAGAGGCCAGGATCGCTGATCTGGCCACTCTGCCCTTTGGTACTACGCGATCCCACGGCTGCCGGCACGGCTATGCTCATCAGCGCTCTTGACCGCGCGTTGGCGGATACTGAAATCGCTTGTAGAAGCGAAATCCATTTACACTTTAATCGTTTCTGGTGATCGGTGCTATGGATAGCGAACAGCAGGTTTGGTGACGCGGTTGGTGGGCAGCCCAGGATTTTGGTCTGGTTTGTCGCGACCCAGTCGCAAACTACTGGCATCCGGCGCCGTTCTGCTCATCGCCATGATGGCGATGATTGGCTTGGCTATGTACAGCATGCGCTGCTCAACACTCGACGCCGCGCGACACAGTATCGAGCGTATCGGCTTTGCCGTTGCGGAACAGTCAGCGATGACCGTGCGGACGCTTGATCTGCAACTCGGCCAGTTTCGGGATGAGGTTGAACGGCAGCATCCGACGGCGAAATCCTTCAGCGCCATTGTGCAGGACCCTGCCTTGGCCATTCAAAAGGACTTTCAGGCCGCCACCCTACCGCAAGCTGGTGGCTTCGCGATCATCGATGCGAAAGGCGATATCGTCCTGCGCACGCCGAACTGGCCCGCTTCACTCGATCCTGGGCACACGGGAGTGCGGCTGGATATAAAAAGCCGTAGCGACCGTGAAATATATATAAGCGCCCCTTTCCAGAACGAAACGTCCAAGGATTGGTCGGTCTACGTTAGCCGCCGCATCAATGATGCGAACGGAGCTTATGCGGGCCTCGTCGCCGGCGTGCTTAAGCTTGGCTATTTTCAGGATTTCTATCGTGTCCTTGCCGGCCAGGACCATTTCGCCGTCACGCTCTACAACCTGCAGGGCGTAACATTGACGAGCTACGGCCTGCCTCTGGTGGTTGGCAAAAGGCCGCAGCACCTTGGCAAGAGCTGGGACAAGATTGTGGCCAGCGGCCAACCGCGCATTTTCGCAGGACCGGGGCTGACAGCCCCAGGGACACGCTTCATCGCCGTGCATCCCCTGCCCGCCTATCCCCTCGTCGTCAATGTCAGTATCGCCAAGGCTGACGCATTGGCGAACTGGCAGACGCAGGCCTTGCTTGCTGCGGCCGGCGCCGCCTGCGCGACCCTCTGCACCTTTCTGCTGCTCCGCGCCGTCATGCTGCAGCTACGGCGGCTGGAAGCATCCGAGCTTTCTCTGTCCGCGCAATCGCTGCGGCTGTCGACCACGCTTAACCACATCACCGATGGGGTCGCGATGGTGGATGCCGACGGGCGCGTGTCAGTCTGCAATGCGCGGGCCATGGAACTTCTGGATCTGCCGCCGGGGTTGATGGCTTCCCGCCCGCTCGTTGAAACCATAATCGCGTACCAGCGCGCACTTGGCGAATATCCAGAAGAGGCAGCGTCCGACCGGCTCATGCAGCAGATCCGGGAGGGCGCCGCGACCGTCGTCGAACGTCAGCGCCCCAATGGCACCATTCTGGAAGTACAGACCTTGCCGCTGCCTAAGGGCGGTGTCATCCGAACCTATACAGACATCACGGAGCGCCGCCGTTCCGAAGCACAGATCCGCTATCTCGCCCATCATGACCCCCTCACCCACCTCGCCAACCGCACCCTGTTCCGGGAAAAGCTGGAGCAGGAGATTGCACGGGCTGATGCAGGCGGTCACAGGGTTGCCGTGCTCTACCTTGATCTCGACCGGTTCAAGTTCGTCAACGACATGCGGGGGCATGAGGCTGGGGACAAGCTTCTGGTGGAGGTCGGGCGGCGCCTGCGGACGATCACCAGCGCTGACGAAACGGTCGCCCGCATGGGCGGGGACGAGTTCGCCGCCGTTATGCCACTGGACAGATCGCAAGGCACCGCGGTTGATCTGGCAGAGGATATTCTGCGCGCTGTGCAGCAACCCATCGAAATCCGCTCGTCGAGTTTTCACATAAGCCTGTCGATCGGCATCGCCCATTACCCCGACCATGCCGGCAATGCCGAAGAACTGCTGCGCAATGCCGATATTGCCCTCTATCAGGCAAAGACGGAAGGTCTCGGCCAGTGGCGGGTTTTCGATGCAACCATGCAGGCCCGACAGGCGTTGCTGTTTGAACGCGAACAGGATTTGCGTAACGCCCTTAACAACAAGCAATTCGATCTCGCCTATCAGCCCATTGTGGATGTCGATACCAGGCGGGTCGTCGCTTGCGAGGCGCTGCTGCGCTGGCATCACCCGGTCCACGGCCCGATCTCGCCGGCGGAATTCGTCGTGCTTGCGGAAAAGCTCGGGCTCATCGGGGGGATCGGCCGGTGGGCGCTTGAGACCGCCTGTCTGGAAGCCGTCCATTGGCCCGCTGACACCTATGTTGCGGTCAATCTATCCCCCATACAGATGAACGATGAGAGACTGCTCGACGAAGTCAAAAGCATTTTAAGCCGCAGCGGTCTGCCTGCGAACCGCCTCACGCTCGAAGTGACCGAAACAAGCTTGCTGGAAGACAGTCCGACCGTTCGCCAGACCATGGAGGCGCTGCGCGCACTCGGCATCCGCTTCAGCCTGGACGATTTTGGCACCGGCCATTCGGGCCTGGGTTATCTCCGCCGCTTTCCCTTCGACGGCATCAAGATCGACAAGCTTTTCGTGCAAGATATGGTGGAGCAGCCGGACGCCGCCGCGATCGTCAGTGCACTTCTGGCGGTCAGCGCCGAACTGCATCTCGATGTCGTGGCCGAAGGGGTTGAGACGGAGCTGCAGTTCCTAGCCCTGCAGCAACGTCGCTGCCCCTTCATTCAAGGCCATTATTTTGCAAAGCCCATGAGTTCTGCATTGGTGCGGCATTTCATAGCTACGAGCCAGACGGAATCCGCCCCCCTCTAGCGCCGTCAAATACCAAGCGGCGGTTCTGGAATGCCCAACTCTTCGCGCAAATGGCCGAAACGGTCAGGGTCCAGATAGCGGCCGTCTTCGTAGAGCAATTTAAGGGCCGCCAGGCCCGTCTGGGTAAAATAGGCTCTTTGGCCGAGATCCTCGGCCGGCAGGTCGATCAGCCCGCGATCGATCAGTCCGGCGAGTACCGGCGGAATCTTGGGCTCGCCCCGGCGCAGGCCACTCGTCCACAGACTGACGCGAATGCCGCGGGCAAGCGAGGGGCGCACGCCAAAGGCCGCTGCCAGCTCCTGGCGGATGAAACTCCGCTCCGCCGCGGTGAAGGGAAGGGAAGCCGACGCATGGCGTTCGGTCATCAGCCTATATCTCCGATCAGAAGAGCGACGAGGCCAGTCCAGCCGGTCTGATGGGAGGCACCCAGACCACGTCCGTCATCGCCGTCGAAATATTCATAAAACAACGGCATATCGCGGAAGTGGGGATCGGTCTGCTCCTGCTCGGACGCGCCGATGGCCGGGCGGCGACCTGTCTTGTCGGCCCGAAAAAGGCGGGCCACACGCCGGGCCAATTCGTCCGCAATCTCGCGCAGCGTCATTTGGATGCCGGAACCGGTCGGGCATTCGACCCTGAAGTCGTCCCCGTAATAGGTATGGAACTGCCGCAGGCTGTCGATGATGATATAGTTCATTTGCGTCCAGATCGGTCCGCGCCAATTGGAATTGCCCCCGAACAGGCCGGAATGGGATTCGGCCGGCCAATAGGGCAGCGCAAATTCCTGTCCGCCCCAGGCGAAGACATAGGGGTGCTTTTCATGCGCCTTGGAGACCGAGCGCACACCATAGGGCGAGAGGAATTCGTCTTCCGCCAGCATCCGCCGCAGCAGGCATTTCATGCGATGTCCGCGCAACATCGACAGCAGCGACAGATGCTGCTGTCCTGCCATCTGCCAATTGGAGACCAAGGCCCCCAGATCCGGCCGGTGCGCCAGAAACCATTTCATCCGGTCGGCCATGTCCGGCAGCCTCGGCTGGTCGGCATGTCGCATCACCTCGACCGCGAAGAGCGGAATAAGCCCAACGATGGTACGCGCACGAATCGGGATTTCCTGCCCATCGCTGAGTTCCAGGCGATCGTAGAAAAACTCGTCCTGCTCGTCCCATAGTCCGCCATGCTTGGCGGCGGCTTCGACGATATAGAGGAAATGCTCGAAATATTTGATCGCCATATCCTGATAGGCGATGTCGACCAGGGCGACTTCGATCGAGATACGCATCATGTTCAGCGCATACATCGCCATCCATGCCGTTGCGTCAGACTGGCTGAGCGTGCCTCCCATCGGTACGGGCGATGACCGGTCAAAAATACCGATATTGTCAAGGCCCAGAAAGCCACCCTGGAAGATGTTGCGACCGCCAGCATCACGCCGGTTGACCCACCAAGTAAAATTGAGACCGAGCTTATTCAGCATCCGCTTGAGAAAGGTGTAGTCGGGAATGCCCGTCAGGTCCCGGTCCATCATGAAGACACGCCAGGTGGCCCAGGCATGGATCGGCGGATTGGCATCGCCGAACGCATATTCATAGGCGGGCAGTTGCCCGTTGGGATGCATGTAGTTGTCGCCGACGAGCAGCAGCAACTGATCCTTGGCATATTCGGGGTCGATCTTCGCCAGGGGCAAGCTGTGAAAAGCCAGGTCCCAGGATGCGTACCAGGGATATTCCCATTTGTCCGGCATCGAGATGATATCGGCATTGCGCATATGGGCCCAGTCGGCATTGCGGCCTTGTTTGCGGCTTTCCGGCGGCTTGGGTTCAGCCGGATCGCCGTTCAGCCAGGTATGCACGTCGTAATCGTAGAATTGCTTCGACCACAGCATGCCGGCGAAGGCCTGGCGCTGCACCAGCCGCGCGTCAGCATCCGTGATGCTGCTCTGCACGGCCGCATAGAATTCATCCGCCTCCCGCCTGCGGGTTGCAAAGACATCGTCGAAATCGGCAAAGGCCGGGGCATCGGCGCAGGCCGCCGCGCGAAAACGCAGACGCAGGACCTGCTCCTGCCCCGGCAGCACCGTCATTTGATGCAGGGCCGCGCATTTCGTGCCCCAGGCTTCGGTGCGGATCGCATCGGTGTGGCCGCCGACCACATAGTCGTTGATACCGTCCTTGAAGGGGCCCGGCGCCTGCGCCTCCCCATAGATGCGGCGGCGATTGGTCTCATTGTCGCAGAACAGCATCTGCGCGGGCTGGCCAATATCAAGCCGCATCTCCGGCCTATCTGGATGCACGGCGGAAAGCCCGCCGTCCGGCAGCGCGCGGATCACCGGCAGGTCGGTTCGCGCCGTCCAATCCCAGATGTTGCGCGCCCAAAGCTGCGGCAGCACGTGCAGGCTGGCGGCTTCAGGACCGCGATTGGCGATTGTCACGCGCATCAGGATGTCGTCCGAGGCCGCCTTAGCGTATTCCACGAAGATGTCGAAATAGCGATTCTCGGCGAAAATGCCCGTATCGAGCAGTTCAAACTCCGGGTCCTCATAGCCGCGCTTGCGGTTTTCCTCCAGCAATCGGGCATAGGGGTAGGCCGCTTGCGGATATTTGTACAGCATCCGCATGTAGGCATGCGTCGGCAGCCCGTCCAAATAGTAATAGAGTTCCTTGACGTCCTCGCCGTGATTGCCTTCCTGATTGGCCAGGCCGAACAGCCGCTCCTTCAGGATCGCGTCCTGGCCGTTCCAAAGGGCCAGCCCCAGGCACCAGTGCAGCTTTTGATCGCCGAAGCCGGCAATGCCGTCCTCCCCCCAGCGATAGGCGCGGCTGCGCGCCTGATCGTGGGTGAAATAGCCCCAGGAATCACCGTTCGGACTGTAATCCTCCCGCACCGTGCCCCATTGCCGTTCGCTCAGATAGGGTCCCCAGGCCCGCCAGGCCTTGGATGAGCGGGCCGCGACCAGCCGCTTGCCCTCGGCCGTGGCAAAGAGCGGAGAGGCAGAAGACGGCATGGCAAGGCTCCGATCCGGTCCAGGCTGAACTGCTATCGCGCAGCCTATCTCGTTCCTATAAACCGCTGATGCGGATCAAGAAACAGCGGGTGGACCCGCAGTGCCGCACGGCTGCCCGCCGATCGACCCGTCCCTGCCGGAGGAATTGTATATGAGCCGCGACCCGTCATTGCTTGCAGCGACACCGATCTGGACCGGCCGGGCCGTCTTGGGCGAAGGCCCCCTGTGGTCGGCGCGGCTGGGGCGAATCATCTTCGTCGATATTCGGGGCCGCCGCATCCTCTCCTGCGCCCTGGATGGCGGCTCCATCGCGGAATGGCAGATGGAGCACCGGCCCTGCTGGATCATTGAAACGTCACAGCCGGATCGCTTTATGGTCGGATTAGAGCGGGGGATCGTCGTCATTCGGCTCGTGGCGGGCGAACCGGTCGAGATTCTGCACCACTTGGCCTGGCCGGGCGAATTCCCGCCGGGCCTGCGTCTGAATGATGCCAAAGCGGATGCCGAGGGCCGGATCTATTTCGGCACCATGGATGACGCCGAGGAAGCCCCGACCGGCCATTTCCATCTGCTGCATGCTGACGGCAGCATCGCCCATCTCGACCAGGACTATACGGTCAGCAATGGCCCCGCGGTCAGTCCCGACGGCCGCACCCTGTATCACACCGATTCCGCATCGCGGACCATCTACGCCTTTGACCGCAGCCCCGACGGCAGTCTGACGGGCAAGCGCGTACATATCCGCTTTACCGAGGCGGACGGCTACCCCGATGGCATGACCTGCGATGCCGAAGGCGGTCTCTGGGTCTGCCACTGGGACGGCGGCCGGGTAACCCGCTTTACGCCAGCGGGCGCGCGCGACCGCGCCATCGCCCTGCCCGTCTCGCGCGTCACCTCCTGCACTTTCGCGGGACCAGCCCTGGACCAGCTTGTCATCACCACCGCCGCCTATCAACGCGATGCCGAGCCGCTGGCAGGTGCGCTGTTCATCGCCACCCCCGGCGTTCCTGGGCTTGCTGCCCATCCTGCGGGGTTTGCGGCCTAAGCCAAAACGCCTATTGCTGCGTTGCGGCACATCCCGGCCGCAGCCAAGGACAATGAGGTTTGACTATGGCCGGCTCCGCGCTTTACCGCCGAGCGGTCGTGCTTGGGCTGACGATCGCCGTCGGCGCCTTCGCGATTGACATGTATATTCCGGGTTTCGCCGCGATTGCGCGAGAGCTGCATACCGATCCTGGCACCGTGCAGCTCAGCATGACCAGCTTCTTTGTGGCGCTTGCTTTGGGCCAGGTCATCTATGGCCCGGTCTCCGATACGTTTGGCCGCAAGCGGCCAAGCTATGTCGGCCTGATCATCTTTATCATCGCTTCCGTGGGTGCGGCTTTCGCACCGACCATTCAGATTCTCATCCTCTCGCGCTTCCTGCAGGGACTGGGTGCCGCCGCGACCGCCGTCATTCCCATGGCGATCGTGCGCGACGAATATACCGGCCCGGATGCCGCAAAGCTGCTGTCGCTCGCGATGCTGGCGCTCAGCGTGTCACCGATTCTGGCGCCCGTCCTGGGCGGCCTGGTAGTGCAATACCTGTCGTGGCGCCTGAACTTCGTCATCCTGATCGTGATCGCCGCACTGGTGATGGTCATGATCTGGCGCATGCTGCCCGAAACGCTGCCCCCTGAGCGCCGCGTCAGCGGACGGCTGCTCAGCATTCTCACCACCTATGTCAGGCTGCTGCGGCAGCGCATTTTCATCCTGCCCATCCTCATAGCGGGCAGCGCGCAGAGCGTGCTGTTTTCCTTCATCTCAGGCTCGCCCTTCGTCTTCGTCACGCTGCATCACTTGGCGCCGACCCTCTACGGCATGGTCTTCGCGGTGCATGCCATGGCGCTGATCGGCATCAGTCAGTTCAACGCGCCGATGATGCGCCGTTTCGGCGCGCGCCAGCTGCTGGGCGGTGCGACCGCCGCCGCGGCCGCGGCCGGGCTTCTGCTAGCCATCCTGGTGTTTTCGGGCATGACCCTGCTCTGGCCCTTTGTCGCCCTGACGATCACGCTCTTCTTCTGCCTCGGCCTCATCATGGGACCGGCCTTTCTGACGGCGATGGAGCCCTTTGGCGCGACCGCCGGCGCGGCCGCCGCCTTAGGGGTCGGTCTTGAATTCACTATGAGTTCCGTGACGACGGCGCTGATGAGCCTGGCGTCCGACGGCACCGCGCGCCCCATGGCCGGCGCGATTGCCCTCGTTGCCTGCGGCGGCTTCGCTGTCTGGTACATCTTCGTGAAATTGGTGCCGTCAACCGCCCGCCACTCTTGAAGCCAGAACCGCGCAACGCGATCTCTGCTTCCTCGCTCCCCAGCGATAAAAAGGAAAAGGTGGCCATGTCTGGGACTGAAGACGAAGATCGCCTGCAGCGCATTCGCGAAACAGCCTATGGGCTATGGGAACAGGAAGGCTACCCCGAGGGTCGCGACCATGAATTCTGGCTGCGCGCCGAACAGATCGTGGATGATAGTGCGGACGACGCGGTCGATCGCGAGAGTGCGGACAGCTTTCCGGCCAGCGACCCGCCCTCCTTTAACCCATAAGATTGCCTGAAAAGGCGCCCGTGGGGCGCCTTTTCTATGATCACCCCATTGTCGAATTGAAGGCGCCACCGTCGAGCAGCAGGTTTTGCCCGACAATGTAGCCAGCATGGGCCGAACAGAGGAAAGCACAGGCGCGGCCGAATTCCTCCGGCTCCCCGAATCGGCCGGTCGGGTTCTGCTGCGCCCGCAGCGCTATCTCCTCCACCACCGACCGGCCGGCATGCTTGGCTGCACCGTCCATCGTCGAACGCAGCCGGTCCGTGACGAAGGGACCCGGCAGCAGATTGTTGATCGTCACGTTATGGCGCGCGACTTGGCGGGCCAGGCCGCCGACGAAGCCCGTGAGTCCAGCGCGCGCGCCGTTGCTCATGCCAAGCGTCGGGATCGGGGATTTGACCGAGGCCGAGGTGATGTTGACGATGCGGCCGAAGCGCCGGCCGATCATGCCATCCACCACAGCTTTCATCATGGCGATGGGCGACAGCATATTGGCGTCGATGGCGCGCAGCCAATCGTCCCGCGTCCAGTTGCGGAAGTCGCCCGGCGGCGGACCGCCGGCATTGTTCACAAGAATGTCTGGATCGGTGCAAACCGAGAGGGCAGCCGCGCGCCCAGCCTCAGTCGTGATATCGCCTGGCGCAATATTCACGCGACCGCCCGTCTCATGGGCAATTGCCCGCGCCGCTTGCAGAAGCGTGTCGGCATCCCGACCTGTAATTGTAACTTCGACGCCCTCGCGGGCCAGAGCGACCGCGCAAGCCCGACCCAGGCCTTTGCTCGCAGCGCAAACAATCGCTCGCCGCCCTTTGAGGTCTAAATCCATGAGAATGCCTTCTCCAAATTGCTGGCAGACGGTATTGCTGCAGGATGAGGGCCCGCAGCAAGACCGGCCCTGACTGCAATCGCCGAACAAGACGGACCGTTTTGGGAGAAGTCCATGATTAAACTCAGCAATGCCGCGCTGAGCGCGCTGCCGCCTGGCGTCACCTGGGCGGGCTATGATCGCTCTCGCCTGACGGCCGGGATTCTTCACTTCAGCGTGGGCAATTTCCACCGCGCTCATCAGGCGGTCTATCTGGACCAGCTGATCGCCGGTGGCGGCCATGACGATTGGGCGATCTGCGGCGTGGGATTGATGGACGACCCGCGCGAGCGCGCCAAGGCGGCCTCGTTTCCGCGCCAGGATTGCCTCTACACGCTCACCGTCTGCCCGCCGCAGGGTGAGCCCGAGATCCACGTCATCGGCTCGATCGTCGAATACCTCTTCGCCCCCGACGATCCAGAAGCGGTCTTCGCCAAGCTGTGCGACCCGGCCATCCGCATCGTCTCAATGACTTTGACCGAGGGCGGCTACAATATCGACGACGAAACCCACGCCTTCAGGCTGGGCGCGCCGGATATCGTGCATGATCTGGCCAACCCCACCCGCCCGCGCACGGCCTTTGGCTATGTCGCCGAGGCGCTGAGCCGCCGCCGCGCGTCTGGCCTGGCGCCTTTCACCATCCAGTCCTGCGACAATCTCCGCCACAACGGCGATGTCGCCAAGATCGCTTTCATCGGCTTCGCCCGCGCCCGCGACCCGGGTCTCGCCGATTGGATGGAAGCGGAAATCGACTTCCCCAACAGCATGGTCGACCGCATCACCCCGGCAACGTCGGATGCCGACCGGGAGCGTCTGAACGCTGCCAGCGGCATCGCGGATGAGATTCCGGTTTTCTGTGAAGACTTCATCCAGTGGGTGATGCAGGACCATTTCCGTGACAGTCGTCCGACCTATGAACGCGCCGGCGCGCAGGTCACCGAGGACGTCTGGGCCTATGAACAAATCAAGCTGCGCATGCTCAATTCCTCGCACAGCATGCTGGCCTTCCCCGGCACCATCGCCGGCTATCGTCTGGTGCATGACACGGTGGCTGATCCGGCCATTGCCCAGCTGCTGTTCGATTTCTGGAACAAGGATGTCATCCCGCTGCTGACGGCACCCGCCGGCATGTCCCTGGAGGGCTATCGGGACAAGCTGATGGAGCGCTATTCCAACCCGGCGACGCGCGACCAGACCATCCGCATCGCGACCGACGGCGCCTCACGCATTCCGATCTTTTCCGGCGATACCATCCGCAGCGTGCTGGCAGAGGGCGGCGATTTCCGCCGGCTCGCCTTCCTCATCGCGGCCTTCGCCCGCTGCCTGGGCGGCATCGACGACAAGGGCGAGCAGTTCCACACGCCTGAGCCGCGCCTCACGGCCGCCGAGCGGGCCACCGCCGCCAACCCTGATCCGCTGATCTTTCTGTCCCTTCCGATCTTCGCGGGACTGGGGATGGAGCGTCACGCAGCCTTTGTGGCGACCTTCCAGACCTACCGGGACTCGATCGCCAACCGCGGCACACTTGCCACGCTGAAAGACATACTTGCCGCCTAGGCCGGTATCGTTTCAGGATCAGGCCCAGGGCGATGTCCCGGGCCTTTTTCGTTTCAGGGCCGGTCGCGCCACAACCAAGAACAGCCGGCGCACCAAAAGACGCCGGCCAGGGGAGCTTACGTCCATGAATCCTTTGGGCATTCACGCCTTTGTTTGGTCAGGCGGGTCCACACCCGATGATCTCAACCGGTCGCTCGAACGCTCGGTAGAGACGGGATACAGCCTGATCGAATTTCCTCGGCTCGACCCCCGCAAATTCGACGTCCCGGCCTTCGCCCGGGCGCTCGCCGCCCAGAAGATGGGCATCGCGGTGACGATGGGCCTGCAGCCGGCGCATGATATTTCCAGCGAGGACGCTGATATCGTGGCCAGCGGCGAAGCCGTTCTGCGCGAAGCTGTCTCCGTGGCGCGGGATCTGGGTGCCACCAAGCTCGGCGGCATCCTGTTCTCAGCGCATGGCAAATACATGTCGCTGCCGAGTGCGGCCGGCCGCCGCAACAGCATCGACACGCTGCGCCGCGTCGCGCGCTACGGGCGGGAAGCCGGCGTCACCATCAATCTGGAAATCGTCAATCGTTTCGAGAGCAATCTGCTCAATACCACCGCCCAGGGGCTGGCCTTCATCGAGGAGATCGGGGAGGATAATGTCTATCTTCATCTCGACACCTTCCACATGAATATCGAGGAAGCGAACCCGGCTGACGCCATTCGCGCCGCCGGTGACCGGCTTGGCTATTTCCATGTCGGCGAAAGCAATCGCGGCTACCTGGGCGCCGGCACCATCGACTATGCGCCGATCTTCGATGCCCTGCTCGACAACGGCTACAAGGACACGATTACGTTCGAATCCTTCTCCTCCGCCGTCGTCGACCGCGATCTGTCGATCATCACCGGCATCTGGCGCAATACCTGGGACGATAACGTAGCGCTGGCACACCATGCCCGCGCCTTCATCACCGACCACTTGGAAAGTGCCGCCCGCCGCCGCAAGATCACGCGGACACCGTAACTATCCCGGGATGAGACTGTCATGGCGCTGCGCCGCAATCTGGGTCTTGTGGAGGTCATCGGCCTCTCCCTTTCGATGATCGCGCCGACAACCGCCATGGCTTTCAATGTCACCCTGACGGCCGGCGCCGCCGGGGTGGCCGCTCCCCTCGCTTTCGCCCTCAGCATTCCCGGCCTGATCGTCGTCGGCCTGTGCTTCGTCGCTTTTGCCCGCCGGGTCGCGACCGCCGGCTCGGCCTATGCCTATATCCGGCAGGAATTCGGCGCCCGCGCGGGCTTCGTCGCCGGCTGGGCGCTGCTTCTGACCTATCTGACCTTCGGCACCGGCATCGCTGTCCTGGTCGGCAGTTTCCTCGATGCAGCCCTCGGAAATTACAATCTCGGTCTGCCGCATCTTTGGGTCCTGCATGGCACGCTCGCGATTATCCTCGGCATGATATTCGCTTATCGGGACATGAAACTTGCGACCCGGCTGATGCTGGCGCTGGAGGGCGTTTCGGTTCTCGCCATTATCGTGCTCGGCATTTTTATTCTGGTTGCAGTGGCAAGGACCAGTGGCCTGCCGGTCACGCCCTTTCTGCCCGATCAGCATTTCGGCTGGTCCGGCATCGGCTATGCGCTGGTTTTCGCCGTCCTCTCCTTCGCGGGTTTCGAGAGTGCCACGACACTCGGTGAAGAGGCGGCGCAACCCGCCCGCGCCATTCCGATCGCCGTCATCAGCACGGTGATCGGGGCCGGCCTCTTCTATGTTTTCGCGGCCTATACGCAGGTCATCGGATTCGGGCTGGACGATATGAAAGGCCTCACGAATGCCGCGGCCCCGCTCAACACGCTCGCGCTGAAATACGGCTCCCGTGATTTCGCGACCGTTCTCGACATTGCGACCGCGATTTCCGCCTTATCCTGCGTATTGGCCTGCGTCAGTTCGGCGGCGCGCATGCTGTTCTCGCTTGGCCGCGCCGGCCTGGCACCGGCGCTCGGCGTGGCCCACCCGACATACGGCACGCCCAGCCGATCAGTGCTCGCCGTCGGCCTGATGATGCTGGCAGCCGCGCTGATCTGGGCGCCCCAGGTGGGCGCCAATGATTACTATGGCGATATGGGCACAATAGGCGTGCTCGCGCTCATTCTCGTCTATGTCGGGGTAGCGGCCTCCGCCGGGCGCTATGCCTTGCAGCAAAAGAGCCCGGTCTGGGCGCTGTTCGGCGTGCTGGGCGTGATCTTCATGCTGTGGCCGCTGTATAATTCGGTCTATCCGGTGCCAGCCTTCCCCGGAAACCTGTGGCCTTACGTCGTCGCCATCTATCTGCTGCTGGGACTTGGCATCCTTGCCTTCCGTCCCGACCTTAGTCGCTACGCGCTAGAGGCCGAGTGAAAAGCTGGTGCGGACGGCGGGGATCGAACCCGCACTCCCTACTGGGAGGCAGATTTTAAGTCTGCTGCGTCTACCGGTTCCGCCACGTCCACATCCATAACGGGGCGCTGCCGCCTCTGGTCGCGCCCCGTTTCCCCTCTTTAGCCTTGAGCGAGGCGCTTGGCGATATCCAGCCCCATCCGCACGAGATTTTCCGATGCCTCCGGCGTGTTGAACGCATCATGGGAGGTGAGCGTTACATTCGGCAGCGTCGTCAGCACGTCACCCGCTGGCAGCGGCTCGCTGTCAAAGACGTCGAGGGCCGCATGGCGAATATGGCCTGACTGCAGCGCCGCGATCATCGCCGCGGTATCGACGACACCGGCCCGCGCCGTGTTCACCAGGATTGCCCCCGGCTTCATGCCGGCAATCCGATCCGCATTGAGGCTGTGGCGCGTCTCGTCCGTCAGCAGAAGATGCAGCGAGAGCACATCGCTTTGCGCCAGCAGCGCCGGCAGATCGACGAATTCGACGCCGGGATAGCTCCGCGGCGTACGATTCCAGGCGATGACGCGCATGCCGGAGCCGACGGCGATACGGGCCACTTCGGCCGCGATACCGCCGAAGCCGTAAAGGCCCAGCGTCTTGCCGGTGAGCTGAATGCCGCCGCCGCGCGGCCAGCCGCCCGCGCGCACGCTGCGGTCAAGAAAGGCGATATTGCGCGCCGCGGCCCACATCAGGGCAATCGCATGCTCACCCACCGCCGTGTCGCCATAGCCGCGGATGGTATGGACCTGCAGTCCCAGCGCCTCGATGCCTTCGACATCCATGTAGGAGCGGGCGCCGGTGCCGAGGAAAATGATGTGCTTCAGCCCCTGGACCTGGGCCATCGCCTCAGTCGGCAGAAAGGTATGGTCATTGAGCATGAAGTCGTGACCCGAATAGAGGCCGGGCATCTGCTCCGGCTGGATCACGTCATGCTCATGCACCGTCACATGCGGGTCATCCGCCCGGTACACCCGCGCGAAAACCTCCGCCAGACCGCCGCTCGCATCTGCATAGATGCCCTTCATGCCCGTCTCCCGATCACAATGCGGGGACAGGCTGCGTCGTCGTGACGTTTTCGGCAAGAGGCCGGCTTTTTATTGACTGCTTGGGACGCTTGCCCCACATCTTTCACGATACATCCGGGTAATAGCGCGCTTCCTTCATGTTCAACATAAACTCGGGAGCGATTGGCCCATCTCCGTCCGGCACGCCCGAGGTGGAGTATGTTCCCGCTCCTTACGCTCATGCGCCTTATGTGCCGCCGCGTTTTGCGACGCGACCCTTCGAGGCCATGGAGGCGATCGACTACGAGGCCCCCGCCCCCCAGCCAAAGCGGCTGCGGCGCGCGGGCAGCGGACGCACGCGTCTGGCCCTGCGCCTTCTCAAATGGAGCATTTTGCTCGGTGTCTGGGGCGGCCTCGCTGTCGCCCTGCTGCTCCTGTGGTTCACCTGGGACCTGCCGAAACCCTCCGCCGGCACCGCCACGCTCCGCCGCCCGTCTCTCGTGCTGACGGATATGAACGGAAGGCTATTCACCCATTTCGGAGATCTCTCAGGGCAGATCCTGACGCTCAAGACCGTGCCGCCCTATCTGCCGGAAGCCGTGGTCGCTGTAGAAGACCGGCGCTTTTGGGAGCATGGCGGGCTCGATTTCCTCGGCATGGCGCGCGCGACCGTTGTTGATCTGCTGGCCGGGCATGTCGTGCAGGGTGGCTCGACGCTCACCCAGCAGGTCGCCAAGACGCTGTTCCTCAGCAATGCGCGCACCTTCCGCCGCAAGATGCAGGAACTGCTGCTGACGCTATGGCTGACGCATCATTTCACGCCCAGCGAGATCCTGGAGATCTACCTCAACCGCGTTTATCTCGGCGCCGGCGCCTGGGGCATGGATGCCGCAGCGCTGACCTATTTCGGCGTTCCCGCAAGCCAGTTGAACCTTTGGCAGGCGGCGATGCTGGCCGGCCTGCCGCGCGCCCCGTCGCGCTTCAATCCGCTGGCGGACCAGAGTGCGGCCACCGCGCGCACGAAGGAAGTGCTCGCCGCCATGGTCCGCTCCGGCTACATCACCCAGGATCAGGCGACGTCGGCAGCGGCTGCGATCAGCTTCGCGCCGCATGCGGTCAGCGGCGACTACTGGTTCTCGTCCTGGGCAGCGCAGCAGGCGGGCCCGATGATCCCAGCCGATACCGATTCCAAACTGGCGACGACCTTCGACCCCAAGCTGCAATCGGCAGCACAAGCCGCGCTGACCGATATTCTGGCCGGGCCCGGCATGGCGGCCAATGCCCATCAGGGCGCGGTCGTGGTGATGGATGCGGCGACCGGCGCCGTTCGCGCCATGGTCGGTGGCTCGGGCGGCGGGCATGATTTCTTCAACCGCGCCGTGCTCGCGCGCCGCCAGGCAGGGTCCAGCTTCAAGCCCTTCGTCTGGCTGGCCGCCCTTCAGGCCGGTATGCAGCCGACCGATATGGTGCTGGATGGCCCGGTCCGCATCGGCAATTGGCAGCCGCAGGATTTCGAGCGTCGCTACCGCGGTCCGGTGACGATGACCGAGGGGCTGGCCCTGTCGCTCAATACCGTCGCCGTCCGCCTGCTGCTGAAAGCCGGCGGCCCTGAGACGGTCGGGACCGTCGCCCGCCGGCTCGGCATTACCGATGCCCTGCCCGATAATGCGACGCTTGCCTTGGGCACCGCGAGCGTCGGATTGCTGGAGATGACCGGCGCCTATGCCACCTTCTTCAACGGCGGCCGCCGCGTGGTGCCGCATGGCATTACGGGGCTTTATGCGGACGGGCATGATCTGGTCGCCCCGCCGCTGGGACCCACGCCCGTGATCAGCGCCGATCTGGCGGCGAAGATGCGGCAGATGCTGGGCGCCGTCGTGTCCTACGGCACGGCCACCGCTGCCGCCGTGCCCGGCTACTATGTCGGCGGCAAAACCGGCACCACGCAGTCAAGCCGGGATGCCTGGTTCATCGGTGGCGTCGACGGCCAGGTCATCGGCGTCTGGATCGGCAATGACGACAATAGCCCGATGTCCAAGACCACGACGGGCGGCAGCCTGCCGGCGGCCCTGTTCCACAACGTCGCCCTGGCGGTGACAGGTCAATGAGGCGCCGCACGCTGCTCAGCGGCCTCGCCGCCCTGCCGGCCACCACCACCGCAGCGGTCGCCGCGCCTGCCTTCGTCGGTGCCAGCCGGAGTTTCCGCACCAGCGATGGGGTCAATCTCCACTATATCGACGCCATGCCGGCAAGCGGCGCCGGGTCCGACCATGTTCTGGTCTTCATTCCCGGCTGGACCATGCCGGGATGGATCTTCTCCCCCCAGCTCACCTATTTCGCGCGCTATTGCCGTGTCATCGCACTCGACCCGCGCGGTCAGGGCGATTCCGAAATTCCCGCCAGCGGCTATACGGCCGAGCGGCGCGGCCAGGATATCGCGGAACTGCTGGCCGTTATCGGCCAGCGGAAAGTCGTCCTCGTCGGCTGGTCGCTTGGCGTGCTCGACAGTCTGGCCTATGTCGCCGCCCATGGCGGCGGCAGGCTGTCCGCGCTTGTCCTGATCGACAATTCGATTGGGGAAAATCCCCCGCCGCGCGCCGAGCCTGAGCCACGCGGGCGCTATCATAAGCCCCTGCCCTATCCCACGCGCATGCGCGCCTTCGTGCGCGGCATGTTCCGCACACCGCAATCCCAGGCCTATCTCGACCGGCTGACGGCTACCTGCCTGATCACGCCCGAACCCGCGGCCCGCGCGCTGCTCAATTACCAGGTGCCGCGCATCTTCTGGCGCAATGCCGTCTATGCCGCGGGCGTGCCTATCCTCTATTGCGTGCGGCCGCATCTATCCGGCCAGGCTGCCAATCTGGCCCGAAACGACCCGGACGCCGAATGCGTTCTCTTTGACGACGCCGGCCATGCCTTGTTCGTGGACGACGCCGCCCGCTTCAACGCCGTACTCGCGAATTTCCTGCGCCAGAAAGTTTGGACGTGACCTTCCTGCTGCCTCTGCTTCTTGTCTCGCTTGCCTCCACCGGCATCGAGATCGCGCTCACGCGCTATTTCGCCGTCGCCTCCTGGTCCGAATATGGCTACTGGGTCATTTCGATCGTGATGGCGGGCTTCGCCCTCAGCGGGGTCGCGGTCGCGCTGCTGCGGCCGTGGCTGGAGCGGCACAGTGCCAAACTCTTTGCCTTCCTGCCGGGGCTGCTGATCCTGTCGGCGGCGCTGGGCTATGCGGCCGCCATTCGCAACCCGTTCAATCCGTTGCAATTGCAGAACCCGGTCACCATCACGCCACAGATCCTCGATATCGGCCTCTATTATCTGGAGCTGCTGCCCTTCTTTTTTCTCACCGGCCTGTTCATCAGCCTGTGTTTCGTGATGGCGCCGTCCCGCACCACGCGCGTCTATGCCTTCGATCTTTGCGGCGCCGGCCTGGGCGCTTTGCTCGTGCTGGCGCTGATGGCCGCTTTGCATCCCTTCAGGCTGATCCCGGCGCTACTGCTGCCGCTGGCCGCGATGGCGCTGTTCGTGCCACGCGGCGCTCACCGCCTCGGCGCCATTATTGCCGCCGGGCTGTGCCTGATTGCGGGGGAAGCACTGCTCATCGCGGGTGATGTCGCCGACTATAACCAGTTCAAGCCGATCTATGCGCCGCTGCACACGCCGGGGGCCGCCATCCGCCAGCAGGTCCTGTCGCCGCGCGGCGTCTATACGCTGCTCGACGATTTCACCGAACGCGTCGACACCGACCTGTCGAATGACAGCGCGATGATGCATCTGCCGGGGCCGCCGCGGACGCTTGGGCTGTATCGCGACGGCAGCCGCATCGCCGCCATTCCCCGTCCCGGCAAGCTGGATGTGGGCTACGCCCCCGGCACGCTCGCCGCCGCCCCTTACGAGCTGCTCGACCATCCGCGCGTGCTGGTGATCGGCGACGAAGGCGGCTGGGCTGCCGCCCAGGCAAAGGCGCTGGGCGCCGGCGCCGTCCTGGCCGATGAGCCGGAACCCGTCCTTCGTCAGGCCCTGCAGCAACAGCCCCAATCCGATGTCACCGTCAGCGGCGAAAGCCCGCTCGCCCTGGTCTCGGACGCGGCACCGGGCCGCTTCGATCTGATCGAACTCTCCGACAATTTCCTCGGCGCCGATCCGGCCGATGCCACGGCCTTCACCGCGGGCGCCATCGCGCTCTATCTGCATGCCCTGAGCCCCACGGGCATGATTTCGATCCCCGTCTCAATCCGCGATTTTCCCGTCTATGCGCTGCGCATGCTGGCGACCGTCCGCGCCGGTCTGCTCGCGGCCGGCGTCCGCGATCCGGGCGCGCATGTCATCGTCTACCGCTCGGCCTGGAATGTGCGGCTGCTGATTGCGTCCTCGCCATTCGATGCCGCGCAGATCAAAGCGTTGCGCAAATTCTGCGACGACCGTTCTTTCGATGTCTCCTATTTTCCGGGCATCGATGTCGCCTCTCTGCGCGACGACATCTACAACGACCTTCCCGCCATCTCCTTCTCAAAGGGTGAGGTGGAGACGGGCGGCCAGGCCGATGATTCGATCGCCGACGAGGCCGTCGCCGTCATCCAGGGCCAGCCCACCCAATCCGCGCGGGAGTTCGACCTGCGGCCGGCAACCCTGGACCGGCCGATGTTCTTCGACATCCTGCGCCTGGACCATCTCGGCACCATCCTCAAGCGGCTTGAAATCCTGCCGCAGCAGGAACTGGGCCCGCTGATCAATATCGCCGTGCTGGCGCAGGCTTTCGTGATCGCCCTGGCCGTGCTGCTGCTGCCCCTCGCCGCACCACGCCGCATCGGCACTGCAGGCGCACCGATCGGCCGGGCCCTGCTCTATTTTCCGGTGCTCGGGCTCGGCTATCTATTTGTCGAAATCGCTCTGATCGGCGAGGCGAGCCTCTATCTCGACGACGTCACCACAGCCTTCGCGCTGGTGCTGTCGGGCATGCTGATTTTCTCAGGCCTCGGCAGCATGGCGGCGAACCGCCTGCGCCTCCGCCTCGCCTGGTGCGTCATCCTGGCCCTGCTGGCGCTGACGCTGGTGGCGCTGCCTGCCATCATGCTCGCGACGCTGGGCTGGCCGATGCCCTGCCGCCTGGCCATGCTGCTGGTTCTGCTGGCGCCGCTGTCGCTCGCCCTTGGCATGCCTTTCCCGATGGGACTGGGCGAGGCGGGCAAGGCAGGCGCAGGCTTCCTGCCCTGGGCCTGGGCGCTCAACGGCGCCTTCTCCGTCATCGCCACACCACTCGCCAATCTGATCGCGACCGAGCTTGGCTTCCGCTGGCTGATCCTGGGCGCGCTGCTTCTCTATAGCCTCGCCTGGATCAGTTTTCCCCGCGCCAAGGCAGCGGCGATTTAGTTGCGCGGCAAGGGACGGCCCTTGGTTTCCGGCATCAGCGCCATGGCGATGACGCCCAGAATGCCGGAGACGATCATATACCAGGCGGGCGACAGCGGGTCATGGCTGACGCCGATCAGCCAGGTCAGCACGAATTGCGTCGTGCCGCCAAAGACCGTCACAGCGAAAGCGTAAGCGATGGACAGGCCCGAAGCGCGCACGCTGGCGGGCAGCATTTCCGGGATCGCCACGATCAACGCGGCCGAACTCAGCGAGCCCAGCACCGACATGAGCCCCGTCGTCAGCAGCAGCGTGATGATCGAGGGATGGCCATTGAGAAACAGAAAAGCCGGATAGATCGCCAGGACAAGCAGAATGCGCGGCACGAGCATCACGACCTTGCGGCCGTAACGATCGGCCAGCCAGCCGCCTGCCAGGGCGAAGATAATGGTGGTGATGCCGCTGATCAGCGGCGCCGTAATCGCGGAGGGTGCCTTCAGCTTCAGCGCCGTCTCGGCATAGGTCGTCATGTAAAGGCCGACATAGGTGGAAATCGTGCTGGTCATGATGGCGACCAGGCCGAGGAACAGCGGCCGGGGATGGCCTGCCAGCAGGTTGGCGAGCACCCGCCAGGCGCTCTCACGGCGCCGCGCTTCTCCGATCTGGATGGATTCTGGCAGGTGCTGACGGATATAGAGGCCGCCGGGAATGATCAGCAGGCCGAGCAGCAGCGCAACACGCCAGCCCCATTGCGTCATCGCGGTTTCAGACAGGGAATGGGCGAGCGCGAATCCCACGATGCCCGCCACAAGCAGGGCACAGCCTTGGCTCGCGATCTGCCAGGAGGCCAGCCGCCCGCGCCGGTCATCCGGCGCCACCTCGATCAGGTAGCTCGTCGCCGGCCCTACCTCACCCCCCAGCGCAAAACCTTGCAACAGACGGGCGGCCACCACGATGACAGGGGCCGCATAGCCGATGACGGAGAAGGGCGGCGTGAGAGCCAGCATCAGCATACCGATCGCCATCAGGGCGATGGTCAGCATCATGGCGGGCTTGCGGCCGGCATGATCGGCGAAAGCGCCGATGACGATTCCGCCCAGCGGACGGGTGCAGAAGCCCACGCCAAAGGTCGCGACCGTAATCAGCAGCGAGATCACCGGGTCATGCGTGGGGAAAAAGCTCTTGCCGATCGCGACTGAGAAAAACGTGTAGGTCGTGAAATCGTAGAATTCGAGCGCATTGCCCAGCACGCAGGCAAAGACTGTCCTGGCGGCGGGGCGCTCTCTTCCGCCTCCGGCCGAGTCGGTCGGACGAAAAGGCATAGAGGTAGATCCGGTGGCAGGCATCGGTCGCTTCAACTCCCAATCAGCGGGCCGGACTCGATGCCCGCCGCAGAATCTTCAGTTAACCTTGATCGTCCTGGCCTCAAGAGGCGGGGGTGAATAGGGTTCTTACCCCAAGATATGGACGAAAGGCGATCAACCTTCCCCATGATCTAGTGGAAATTTCGAAAAGTCGTTGACCTTTGCTCAGGCCAGCGGTACCGGTCGAGTGTGACAACGCTATCCCGCACCCGCCCGAATCTTCGCGTCCGAGGCCGCTCTTTCATGGCCTTCGTGCTCTCGCCCGATGCGCCGTTGCGCAGCTGGCTGGGTGACCTTGACGCGCAGATCGAACGCTCTGCGACGTTTTTTGCCGGCCGGCCAATCGTCGTCGACCTGTCCGCCATTCCAGACAGCGATCCTGATCTCGAAACGCTGTTCGATGAGCTGCGCAGTCGCGGCATCCGCGTCATCGGCGCGGAAGGGGCGGACGGGCTGACACCCGCTTTGCAATCCGTTGGCGGTCCGCTGATCGGTGGCAGGCCGCTCGGCCTCTATGAGGTGCCGGACGACCCGCCGGATGCGCCCCCGGCGCCTGAGCCGACCTCTATGGTACTCGATGAGCCGGTGCGATCGGGCCAGACCATCCTGTTTCCGCAGGGCGATCTGACCGTCAACGGGTCCGTCGCCTCCGGCGCCGAGATCATGGCCGGCGGCTCGATCCATATCTATGGCACTTTGCGCGGACGGGCGATTGCCGGCGTGACAGGCAATCAGCAGGCGCGAATCTTCTGCAAGAAGCTCGACGCCGAACTCATTTCGATCGACGGCCTCTATATGACGGCCGAAGACATGGACAGCTTCCGGGGCAAGTCTATTCAGGCGCGCCTTGAGGGTTCCTCCATCATCATTACCGAGATCAGCTAGTTTTCGCGCTGACCACGGACGACGCGCATAGGGGTGAAGGCATGGCCAAAGTTCTCGTGGTGACCTCGGGCAAGGGTGGTGTGGGCAAGACGACGTCCACGGCGGCCCTTGGTGCAGCCCTGGCCAAAGCGGGCAAGAATGTCGTGGTCGTCGATTTCGACGTCGGCCTGCGTAACCTTGACATCGTCATGGGCGCGGAACGGCGCGTGGTCTTCGACATGATTAACGTGATCCAGGGTGACGCCAAGCTGTCTCAGGCTCTGATCCGTGACAAGCGCCTGGAAACGCTGTCCATTCTCCCGGCGTCGCAGACGCGGGACAAGGACGCGCTGACCAGCGAAGGCGTGGAAAAGGTCATCGCCGAACTGCGGGAAAAGTTCGACTGGGTGATCTGCGACAGCCCTGCCGGCATCGAGCGCGGCGCGACGCTCGCCATGCATCACGCCGATGTCGCCGTGATCGTGACGAACCCCGAGGTGTCCTCCGTCCGTGACAGCGACCGCATCATCGGCCTGCTGGACAGCAAGACCGAGCGAGCGGCGAAGGGTGAGCGGATCGAAAAGCACCTGCTCCTCACCCGCTACGATCCGGCACGTGCCGCGCGCGGCGACATGCTGAAGACCGAAGACGTGCTGGAAATTCTGTCCATCCCGCTACTCGGCATCATTCCCGAAAGCCCGGAAGTCCTGCGTGCCTCCAACCTCGGCACCCCCGTGGTGTTGTCCAACCCCGATGCCGCGCCGTCCCGCGCTTACGCAGACGCTGCCCGTCGCCTGCTGGGCGAACAGGTGCCGATGACGGTACCTGGCGAGAAGACGGGCTTCCTGACCAAGCTGTTCGGTAGGAGGGTCGCATGAGCTTCTTCAGCTTTCTGAGCCGGAAGCCGACTGCCGCGATCGCGCGTGACCGCTTGCAGATCCTGCTCGCCCATGAACGCGGGACCCTCGGTGGCAACGCCGATCTGGTCGCGATCTTGCAGGAGGAGATCCTGGCCGTCATCGCCAAGCACGTCTATGTCGAGCGTGAGAAGGTCCAGGTTAAGCTGGATCGGGGAGCCTCCTTCTCGACGCTGGAGATCGGGGTTGAGATTCCGCCCGGTCTCGCGGAAAAGCAGGCCGCAATCAAAAGGGCCGCTCTCCGCGCGTCCTGAGACGCTGCTGATGAGAGGACCTGTGGATGTCACTGCTGCCGGATACCGAATCGCAAGACGCTCCGCCGGTCACGACCTTCGGGCCTGATTTTCCGTTCGACTACGACCGCTGGATTTCCCACCCTGCGGGCCTTGGGCGACTGCCGGAAGCGGCCCTCGGCGAGGAAGTCGCCGTCATCGGTGCTGGGCTGGCCGGCATTATTGCCGCGCACGAGCTTATGAAGCTCGGCTTTAAACCTGTTATCTACGAATCCGCCCGCATGGGCGGCCGGCTGAGGTCTGAGCCTTTCAGCGGCGCCGAAGGCGTCTTCGCTGAACTTGGGGGCATGCGCTTCCCCGTCTCCTCCACTGGGCTCTACCACTATATCGGCCAGGTCGGGATCGAGACCAAACCCTTCCCCAATCCGCTTGATGCCGCGACGCCCTCGACGCTGATCGATCTGGAGAGCGAGCAGTTCTACGTCGAAGGCGCAGGTAATGGCGAGCTTCCGCCGCTGCTGCGCGAGGTCTCCGAGGCCTGGGCGGAAGCGCTGGAGGCAGGCGCCGACTTCAAAGCCCTGCAGACGGCGGTCCGCGAGCGGGATGTCGCCAAGGTCAAGGAGATCTGGAACCGGCTGGTGCCACTCTGGGATGAGCGCACTTTCTACGATTTCGTCGCCTCCTCCCCCAGTTTCGCGCAGAAATCCTTCCGCCATCGCGAGGTCTTCGGCCAGGTCGGTTTCGGCACCGGTGGCTGGGACAGCGATTTTCCCAATTCCATGCTGGAAATCCTGCGCGTCGTGGTGACGGCGCAGGACGAACACCAGCGCATGATGGTGGGTGGCGCGGAACAGCTGCCGCGCCGGCTATGGGCCCTGGCGCCGACGACCCTCGCCCATTGGCCGGCCGGGACCTCGCTTGCCTCCCTCCATGCAGGGGCGCCACGACCGGGCGTGACGCGCATTGCGCGTGACGAGGCGGGCGGCATCGCCATCACCGATCGCTGGGGTGACCGCAGGCTGTACAAGGCCGCGATCGTCACCTGTCACTCCTGGCTGCTGACCACCCATATCGATTGCGACGAAAGCCTGTTCTCGCAAAAGCTTTGGATGGCGCTAGACCGCACGCGCTACATGCAGTCTGCCAAGACCTTCGTGATGGTCGATCGGCCGTTCTGGACCGACCGTGACGAGACGACCGGCCGCTATAAAATGAGCATGACGCTGACGGACCGTATCACCCGCGGCACTTATCTGTTCGACAATGGACCGGACAAGCCCTCTGTCATCTGCCTGTCCTATTCCTGGATGTCGGACGCCATGAAGGTTCTGCCGCTGGATGCCGAGCGGCGCGTGCGCCTGATGTTGGCTGCTCTCCAGAAGGTCTATCCGGGCGTGGATATTGCGTCCCATATCATCGGTGAGCCGATCACCGTGTCCTGGGAAAGTGATCCCAATTTCCTCGGCGCTTTCAAAGGCGCGCTGCCTGGGCACTATCGTTACAACAGACAAATGTTCTGTCATTTCATGCAGGACAGCTTGCCGCCGGCCGAACGCGGCCTGTTCTTGGCGGGAGATGGCATTTCCTTTACTCCAGGCTGGGCAGAGGGCGCGGTGCAGACGGCACTCAACACCGTCTGGGGCGTGCTTCATCAATTCGGTGGCAAGACTCTGGGCGAGAACCCGGGCCCCGGCGACGTCTTCGACGCTATCGCGCCGGTCGAATTGACGGGCTAATCGGTTTTCCCAAGGGAAGTTTACTTAGGCGGTTGCCGGCATGGGGCCTATGCTGGCGGCTCTTCAATGCTTGAGGCTGCGCTCGTATGGACCAAGGCTTGATCTCTGCTGACGACGCATTGCCCTGCCCCGGCCGTGGGCGGGATCTGCGGCGTGTCGGCGCCAATCCCAATCATTGGTACCCCCTGGCCTGGTCGCGCGACCTCAAGCCAGGAAAGACCTTGGCCGCCAATTTTGCCGGCAATCCGATCGTGCTCGCCCGGCCGAAGGACACAGCGAAGCCGGTCTTTGCGCTGGAAGACCGTTGCGCCCACCGGCAGGTACCGCTGAGCAAGGGTCTGGTCGAGGGCTGTGCCATTCGCTGCGGCTATCACGGCTGGGCCTATGACCAGGCGGGCCACTGCACCGATGTGCCCTATATTGGCAAGGGCAAGCTGCCCAATGGCGTGCGCTCCTATCCCTGCCACGAGCAGGACGGCCTCATTCTGGTGTTTCCGGGCGATCCCGCGATGGCGGCGTTCACACCCCTGCCAGCCCTCGGATCGGTCGCCAATCCGGCCTACAAAACCCGCCGCTTCGGCCGGGTCGTCGGCTGCCACTATAGTTTCATGCATGAGAACCTGATGGACATGAACCATCAGTTCCTGCACCGCAAGCAGATGGGGCAGATGCGGCCGCGCTTCCTGGGCCAGGCACAGGGCGAGGATTGGGTTGAGGCGCGCTACAGCTTCGCGCGCACCGACGGCAAGCAGCCCTGGGGCGAGGCCGCGATCTTCGGCCAGCGCCGCGGCACCGGAGCCGAGTTCGCCGACAAGGATGTCATGACCATCCGCACCGAATACCCCTATCAGACGCTGCGTATCCGCACCAAGGACGCGACGCCGGTGATGGATCTCTGGATTGCCTATGTGCCGCAGGACAAGGAACAGCGCACCAACCGCACCTTCGGCCTGCTCTCGATCCATAAGCCGAAGATTCCTGGCATTCTGGAAGCCGCCTGGCCGCTGCTCATCATCTTTACCGAACGCATCTTCAAGGAAGACCGCGAGATTGTGGAAATGGAACAGGCGGCGCATGACGCCCAGGGACAGGACCTCAACCAGGAGGTTTTCCCGGTCATCCGCAACCTGCGCGCGCTTCTGATGGAGCGCGGCACGGCAGAAGATGTGCCCAGGCTTCAGCCCGTCCCGGCCTGAAGCCTGACCGCCGCCCAGGCGGCGGCCTCCGCCAAAACCGGATCGGCTTCCGCACGCAGGCGCTCCATTTCGGGCAGTAGCGACATGTCGCCACTATTGCCGATGGCAATGGCGACATTGCGCAGGAACCGCTCCCGCCCGATGCGCTTGATGGGCGAGCCGGCAAAAAGCGCTCGGAAGCCCGCGTCGTCCAGCCGCGAGAGGTCCCGCAGACTCGGAGCGACGAGATCGGCGCGGGCCATGAGCTTGGCCTCCCGCCCCACCTGAGCAAACCGGTTCCAAGGGCAGACGGCCAGGCAGTCGTCGCAGCCATAGATGCGGTTGCCCAAGGCCTGGCGGAATTCCTCCGGGATCGGCCCCTTGTGCTCGATGGTGAGATAGGAGAGGCAGCGCGTCGGCTGCAGTTCATACGGTGCCGTAATGGCCGCCGTCGGGCAGGCCTCGATACAGCGGGTGCAGCTACCACAGTGATCGCCATGCGGCTGGTCGGGTGACAGATCAAGCGTCGTGAACACCTCGCCCAGGAATAGCCATGAGCCGTGCTGTCGGGATACGAGATTGGTGTGCTTGCCCTGCCAGCCGAGCCCGGCCTGCGCCGCCAGAGGCTTTTCCATAACTGGCGCGGTATCGACGAAGACTTTGACCTGAGGCTGATGCGACGCCACGCGCGATACGATGAACTGCGCGAGGTGCTTCAGTTTTCCCTTGATGACATCGTGATAGTCCCGGTTTCGGGCATAGACCGAGATATTGCCGCGCTCGCCGAGCGCAAGTGTTGCCAGAGCATCACCGTCTGGCGCGTAACTCATGCCAAGCGAAATCACCGAGCGGACCTCGGGCCAAAGCCCCCGCGGGTCGGAGCGCTGCTCAATCCGTTCCGTCATCCAGCCCATGTCGCCGTGATGACCGGAAGCGACCAGATCGCGCAGGCGCCGGCCTGCCGCAGGGGGCAGTTCTGCCCGCGCGAAACCCACCGCATCGAAGCCGAGTTCTGCCGCGCGGGCGCGGATCTCAGCTCCGATGTCGGATCGGCGGCTCATCCCCGGCCGCGATAGGTCGGCACGCCCTGATCGGGCAGAAACACGCCGGCGGGCGGCGCGCCGGTCTGATAGAACACGTCGATCGGAATGCCGCCGCGCGGATACCAATAGGCGCCGATGCGCAGCCAGCGGGGAGCGAGCAGATCAATCAGCCGCTGGGCGATCATCATGCTGCAGGCCTCATGGAAAGCACCGTGATTACGGAAGCTGGTCAGGAACAGTTTCAGCGACTTGCTCTCCACCAGCCATTCGCCGGGGATGTAGTCGATGACGATATGGGCGAAATCTGGCTGGCCCGTCATAGGGCACAGCGAGGTGAATTCCGGCGCGGTGAAGCGCACCACGTAATCCTGGCCCTGGTTCGGAGCGGGCACGCGCTCCAGCACCGCATCCTCAGGCCGAGCGGCCGGGCGCGCGTCATTCCCAAGCTGGGTCAGGCCGGCATAGGGGTCTTCACTCATCATGATCTCCTTCCGCCCAGCGGGCGCGGACGCCGGCGGCATAGGCATCGAGCCGGCCTTCCAGGATGGCCGCACGGGCACCCGCCACCAGCGTCTGATAATAGGTCAGGTTATGCCATGTCAGCAGCATTGGCCCCAGCATCTCTTCGGCGCGGAAGAGATGATGCAGATAGCCGCGCACATGGCGCTGGCAGCCCAGGCAGGTGCAGCCGGGGTCGAGCGGCCGCCCGTCATCGGCGAAACGGGCATTGCGCAGATTGAGGATGCCGCGGGAGGTGAAGGCGCGGCCCGTACGACCGGCTCGCGTCGGCATCACGCAATCGAACATGTCAATGCCGCGCGCGATGGAGCCGAGCAGATCATCCGGGGTGCCGACGCCCATGAGGTAGCGCGGCTTATCGGCCGGCATATGGTCCCAGGTCGCCTCGATCATGGCGAACATCATCTCCTGCCCCTCGCCCACCGCGAGGCCACCCAGGGCGTAACCCTCGAATCCGATCTGCATCAACGCATCAATGGAACGCCGGCGGAGATCGGGAAAGACGCTGCCCTGCACGATGCCGAAAAGCCCGTAGCCGTCACGCGGCACGAAGGCGCCGCGCGACAGGCCCGCCCAGCGCATGGACATTTCCATCGACAGCCGCGCCTGCTCCTCCGTCACCGGAAAGGGCGGGCATTCGTCCAGCACCATGGTGATGGTCGCATCCAGCTTGTGCTGGATCTGCACCGAGATGGCCGGTGTCAGGCGATGCTTCGACCCGTCGAGATGCGACTGGAAGGTAACCCCGTCGGCGTCCAGCTTACGCAAACCGGCCAGCGACATGACCTGAAACCCACCGCTATCGGTCAGGATCGGGCCGGACCAGTCCATCAGCTTGTGCAGGCCCCCGAAGGTGGCGACACGGTCCGCGCCCGGACGCAGCATGAGGTGATAGGTATTGCCGAGCACGATGCCGGCGCCCGTCGAGCGGACGGCATCCGCCGTCATGCCCTTGACCGTTGCGGCGGTGCCGACCGGCATGAAAGTCGGCGTCGGCACGTCGCCATGGGCGGTTTTCAGCGTGCCGGCGCGGGCATAGCCGTCGGCCGCCTGCTTTTGCCAGGTGAGGGTCATGATGCGCGCTCGAGAAGGGAAGCATCGCCATAAGAGAAGAAGCGATAGCCTTCGCGAATGGCATGGTCATAGGCGCGGCCCATGCGATCGAGGCCGGAGAAGGCCGAGACCAGCATGAAGAGCGTGGAACGGGGCAGGTGAAAATTGGTCATGAGCCGATCGACGATGCGGAATTGGTAGCCGGGAAGAATGAAGATGCTGGTATCGCCCGCGAAGGGGGCAAGCGTGCCGTCCTCGGCCGCCGCACTTTCGAGCAGGCGCAGGCTGGTGGTGCCGACAGCCACAACCCGGCCGCCGGCCGCGCGGGTGCGGTTGATAAGGTCCGCGGTTTCGGCCGTTACGATGCCGCGCTCGGCATGCATGCGATGCTGGGTCACGTCCTCCACCCGCACCGGCAGGAAGGTGCCGACGCCCACATGGAGCGTGACGGTCGCGCGCTGGATACCGCGGGCGTCCAGCGCCGCCAGCAGTTCGGGCGTGAAATGGAGCCCGGCCGTCGGCGCCGCGACGGCGCCCTGCGGCTCAGCAAAGACCGTCTGGTAATCCGACGCATCGGCGGCGGTCGGCCCTGCGGGACGCTCGATATAGGGCGGCAAAGCCAGCGCACCTGCCTGCTCAAGCGCGACTGAGAATGCCTCGCCCTCCCGGTCGAAGCGCAGCGCCACACTGCCATCTGCGCGGCGTTCAGTGATGGTCGCGCTAAGCTCGGCGCCGTCGAAAACCAGCCGATCACCCTCATGCAGCCGCTTGGCATTGCGCGCCAGCGCCTGCCAGGTGCCGTCCGCCAGCGGCCGGTCGAGCGTGATGCCAATCCGCGCCTCGCCCCGGCGAGCGGAGAGCTGGGCCGGAATGACGCGCGTATTGTTGGCGACCAGGATATCGCCGGGCTGCAACAGCTGCGGCAGGTCGCGCACGATATGGTCGCCCAGGCTGTCGGCGCTGACATGCAGCAGCCGGGCGGCATCCCGCGGCTTCACGGGGTGATGGGCGATCGCGTCAGGCGGCAGATCGAAATCGAAATCGGAAAGTTGCATCAGTCTTCGAGGTAGGAGGCAATTTCAATGAGATTGCCGTCGGGATCGCGGCAATAGACCGAACTCATGGGGCCAAGCGCGCCGAGGCGCGGCACCGGGCCCTTCTCGACCGTGACGCCGCAACCCTGCAGATGGCTGATGATGTCTTCGGGCCCGACGCCAGTGATGAAGCAGATCGAGGCCGTGCCCGGACCAGCCGAGGTGCCGGTATTCGTGGGATCTTCAGCGGCGGTATAGAGGTTGATCTTCTGGCCGCCGAATTTCAGCGCGGTGCGGCCCTCCTGACCGAATTCCTCCCGCTCCATGCCCAGCACGCGCTGGAACCACGAGGCCGCGATCTCGACGTCGCTGCAGGTGAGCGAAATGTGGTCTATCCGGTCGATGGTAAAACGCATGCCTCAAAGCCCTTCGATGCGGGTGCCGGCAAAGCGGCCAGGGCGGGCCATAGCGGATAAAGTCGGCAGAGGGAATGTTGCCGGCGCGCGGGATGATATGACGACAGGGAACCAGACCGGCTTCCTGCTGTCTCACGACCCGAGCGTATCCAAGAGCGATACCAAGGACAGCGGCCTATCCTCGGTGAGAGAAGCCTATTCCTTCGGCGGCGTGCGGCGGCGGAAAGCGTCCAGGCTGACAACCTGCGGCGTCTCCGTCATCTCCGGCGTGGCGATAGTCTCCTCGGCTTCGACCTCGCTGTCCTCGCCCTCTTCGACCAGATTATCGTCATCCTCGAAAGCGCGCGGCTGCATGCGCAGCCCGAAGCGGACATGCGGATCGGCGAATCCAATGATGGCGCCGGACGGGATCACCAGAGTCGCCGGAATGCCGGAGAAGGACAGGCCGACCGTCACCACCTCATCCTCGTCGACTTTGAGATCCCAATACTGGTGCTGAAGAACGATGGTCATCTCTTCCGGGTATTGCGCGGAGAGACGAGAGGGGATGAGCACGCCGGGATAGTCGGTGCGAAAGGTCAGATAAAAGTGATGGGCGCCCGGCAGGCCGTGCTCAGCCGCATAGCCAATTGCACGGAGCGCCACTTGGCGCTGCGCCTCTTCAAACCAGCCTTCATAGGGAAGCAGGCTGGGGGGCGGATCGCTCGGCTCTTCTGTCACGCAACTCGTCTCCACATCAGCAACGCCATCCGGCGCGCCGAGCCGCCCTCAGGACGGCTCTCGAAAGCCCGCATAGCGCGCGCTGCAGGACGCCGCCATACCGGTCGGCGCCAAGAACCGAATTTAGGCTGTCTGCAGGGATTTAATAGGGGGCTTCTGTTGCCCGGTGCCCCCCAAACCGCGCTTGTCACTGCTTACGCAGCGATAGCGAATGCCTCATGATTGTCATTGGCATTTGTAAAACGACCCGATAACGGCGGTATCATGCCGAGCAAAAGATGCACCTTTACCGCGCGTGTCGAGCCTGTTTCGCCCCCATATGCCCCAGACTTTGGCCGCAACATTGGCCAAACCTGAAGTGTGATGGTGGAGGCGCCGGGTACTGCCCCCGGGTCCACTACGCTTATTCCGAACACCGTTTATCGCCATATCTGGCCACAGGGCCAGCGGATCGAATATAGGGCGCGGGACGAGTGAAGAGAAGAGGCATCCCGTGAGCGCCAGCGAAGACCAGACCATCGCGATCCCCGCAGCTCCAGAGGTTACGCATACGACCCTGCGGGCCACGGTGCCGGCACTGGAAGCCCGGCTCTATCAGCCGATCAAGCTGCTTGATCACGGTTTCGTGCGCGTCATCGACTATATGGGCGACGATCATGCCATCGTGCAGGCGGCCCGCGTCTCCTACGGCCGGGGCACCAAGAAGGTAAGCGAGGATACCGGCCTGATCCGTTATCTGATGCGCCACCGGCACACGACGCCTTTCGAGATGTGCGACATCAAGTTTCATGTGAAGCTGCCGATCTTCGTGGCCCGGCAATGGATCAGGCACCGCATGGCCAGCGTGAACGAGTATTCGGCCCGCTACTCCCTCATGGACCGGGAATTCTATATCCCTGAACCCGCCCAGCTCGCCGCACAGTCTACCCTCAACCGTCAGGGCCGCGACGCGATCCTGGAAGGGGAGGAAGCCGCTCGCGTGCTCGCTTTGCTGCGGTCGGATGCCGAGCAGACCTATGATCATTATGAGTGGATGCTGAATGAGGGTAGCGCGGACAAGCCGGCCGATCCCGACCGCCTGGGCCTGGCGCGCGAACTCGCGCGGATGAACCTGACGCTCAATACCTACACGCAGTGGTATTGGAAGACCAACCTCCACAACCTGTTCCACTTCCTCTCGCTCCGCGCCGATTCCCACGCGCAATATGAGATCCGCGTCTATGCCGAAGCGATGCTTGATATCGTGGCGGCCTGGGTGCCGGTCGCCCATCAGGCTTTCCTCGACTACCGCATGGGGGCCGTGACCTTTTCCGGCCCCATGCTTGCCGTGCTGCGCCGCATGTTGGCCGGTGACACGATCGAACAGGCCGATAGCGGTCTCTCCGCCCGGGAATGGCGGGAGATGATGGCAAACCTGGAGAGCCATGCTGGCTGAAAGCGCCCACCGGCAGACTTGGCGGCATGGTAACCGTTACGGGTCGTTGACCCCCGCGTGACTTTGCCGCATGGACCCATCGCGCATGTGACGGAGGCCCACGATGGCCAAGATAGCTGATTCCACCCTCGCCACCGGCCTCATCGGCCGCCGGTTTCTGCTTGCCGGCGCGGCGGCCGGCATGGCCCTGCCGGCCCTGCCCGCTTTCGCCGATACGCCAGCGGTGGCGGGTACGGAAACCGAGGGCAAGCCCTGGACCCTTGCCCGCTACACCCAGGCAATGGCCGCGTCCGCTCGCCCGACCACGATCAGCCAAGCCGAATTCGATGCCATCCAGGCGCGCAAACCCGCTGCCATGGCCCTGATCAAGCGCTACCTGGAACAGCATTTCGGCACGGCCGATCCCGCTGTGCTGGCCGCCTTCCAGCAGGTGCCGCGCGAATATTTCCACTATATGTATCAGGAGCATCTGGCGGCCCCGTCGGAAGCCTACGAAGCGCAGCCGAAGCCCTGGGCCATCGGCTGGGGCTCCGCGCTGTCAGACTATCTCGGCCAAGCCTATATGACGCAGCTTCTGGCGCCCAAGCCAGGGATGGTGTCGCTGGAAGTAGGCACCGGCAGCGGCTTCCAAAGCTCCCTGCTGTCACGCATCGTCGACCATGCCTATTCGATTGAAATTATCGAACCCCTGGGCCACGCGGTCTCCCATATCTTCAAGCCGCTCGGCTATGACAACGTCACTACTCGCGTTGGCGACGGCTATTACGGCTGGCCGGAAGTGAAGGACGGTTTCGACGTCATCATCGTCACCTGCGCCGCAGAATTTGCGCCGCCCGTGCTGTTCCAGCAGCTCAAGCCCGGTGGCAAGATGATCATTCCGATCGGCCAGCCCTTCAAGCGCGGCCAGGTTCTGTATGTCTACCACAAGGACGAGAACGGAAAGATCCATTCCCGTCGCGATGTCGGCGTCTTTTTCATCCCGATGACCGGCGCCATCCAGAAGCAGCCGAAAGCAACCTAGGGCGCTGCCCGTGCTACTGCCGGGATGACACGCTGAGCCCGTCCGGGGCCTCGCTTCACACGGCGGTGTCAGAGCATCATAGGGCGAACGCGGCAGCGCCGCTTCGCCCCATGATTTCATTTGCATGGTAAAACAACATTTATTGCCGCAGACGCGGCAACAAGCATCGACCCGGCTGGCGTTGTCAGGCAGCATTCGCGGGCTATCGAAACCGTGACACCGCCCGCCCTGCCCGAACGCGAGGAAGAGCCCGCCAGATGTCGATCCACGCTGCGCTAACGCACCGCACGACCTATTCCTATGACCGCCTTGTCAACCTGGGCCCGCAGACCATTCGGCTGCGTCCGGCCCCCCATTCGCGCACACCCGTCCTGTCCTATTCTTTGAAAATTTCGCCAGAGCCACATTTTCTGAACTGGCAGCAGGACCCGCAGGGCAATTTCCAGGCCCGAGTCGTCTTCCCTGACAAGGTGCAGAATTTTGAAGTGCTGGTGGATCTCGTGGCCGATATGGCGACGATCAATCCCTTCGACTTCTTCATCGAGCCCGAGGCTGAATTCTTTCCCTTCGCCTATGATCCGGTGCTGCACGAGGAGCTGGCACCGTTCCGCAAGCTGGCGCCACTCGGACCTGAACTAGAGAAGGTTCTGGCCGCAGTCCCGCGCGACCAGCGCAAGACCGTCGATCTTCTGGTCGAAATCAACCAGATGCTGGCCAATCGCATCGCTTATATCGTGCGCCTGGAGCCTGGCGTGTGGACGCCTGAGGAGACGCTTGCGAAAGCCACCGGCTCCTGCCGCGACAGCGCCTGGGTGCTGGTCAACCTGCTGCGCCATCTGGGCTTCGCCGCCCGCTTCGTCTCGGGCTACCTGATCCAACTGGTGGCCGACCAGAAGCCCGTTACCGGCCCCGCTGGACCCACCGCGGACTTTACCGATCTGCATGCCTGGGCGGAGGTCTATCTGCCCGGTGCCGGCTGGATCGGATTTGACGTGACCTCCGGTCTGCTGGCGGGCGAGGGCCATATTCCGCTCGCGGCAACGCCCGAACCCGGCTCGGCCGCGCCGATCTCGGGCCTGATCGAAGAATGCGAGACCACGTTCGATTTCGAGATGAAGGTCGCGCGTATCAGTGAGACGCCGCGCACCACCAAACCTTATGACGATGCCACCTGGCAGGAAATTCTGCGGGCCGGCGCCCGCGTCGATCGCGCCTTGCTCGCGTCTGAAGTCAGGCTGTCGATGGGCGGCGAGCCGACCTTCATCTCCGCCTCAGACTTCGACGCCGAGGAGTGGACCGTCGATGCGCTGGGACCCACCAAGCGACGCATGGCCGGCCGGCTGCTGCGCCGCCTCGCCCCGCTGTGGGCGCCGGGGGCCGCGCTGCAATACGGGCTCGGCAAGCATTATCCGGGCGAGCAGCTGCCACGCTGGGCCTTGCATTGCCACTGGCGCCGCGACGGCGAACCGATCTGGCTCAATGCCGACCTTCTCGCCTCCGACGACGACACCGATACGGCAACACCGGCGGACGCCGCTCAGTTCGCGGCCCTGCTCGCCGAGCGGCTGGGTGTGGACCCGGCTTTGGTGATCCCTGCTTACGAGGACATCCACTATTTCCTGTGGCGGGAAAAGCGGCTGCCCGCGAATGTCATCGCGGAAGACGCCAAGCTGAAAGACCCGCTGGAACGGGCACGGCTTGCCCGCGTCTATGGCCAAGGTCTGGGTGCCGTGGTCGGCAGCGTGTTGCCGCTGCGCCGCGTCGCAGACGGCGAGGGCCGCGCTTGGGAAAGCGGCAAATGGTTCTTCCGGGATGGGCCGATGTTCCTGATCCCGGGTGACAGCCCGGTCGGCTTCCGCCTGCCGCTGGAAAGCCTGCCCTGGGCCGATCCGGCTCATCTTCCGTACTATACAGAACGCGACCCCTTCGCACCGCGCACGGCCCTGCCGCCGCATCCCCGCCGCGACCGCGACCGACAGGACCGGCTTTATGCCGATGCCGGCTACGGCACGCCGAGGCAGACCAATCCCTATGGTGCAGGCGGCTATGGTGCGGCCGGTTATGGCGCCCTCCCGGGCCAGCCGGTGCCGCAGGACCCTGAGTGGGACCGCGACCGGCCGCGCGTTGGCCGCGACGAGACGGGGCTCGTGCGCACCGCCATGGCGGTCGAAGCTCGCGGCGGTATGATCCATGTGTTTTTCCCGCCGCTTTACGAGGCGGAAGACTGGATCGACCTTGCCGCCGCTGTCGAGGCGACCGCGGAACAGATGGGCCGCAAGGTTTTCCTGGAGGGCTACCAGCCGCCTTCCGATCAGCGGCTGTCCAGCTTCTCCGTCACCCCCGACCCCGGTGTGATCGAAGTCAATGTCCATCCTGCCGCGCATTGGGCCGAACAGGTCGAGCGCACTCAGCAGCTCTATGAGATTGCCCGCGAGGAAGGCTTGGCGACCGAGAAATTCATGCTCGACGGTCGCCATATCGGCACCGGCGGCGGCAACCATGTGGTAATGGGCGGCATGGAGGTGGCGGACAGCCCCTTCCTGCGCCGGCCGGATCTGCTCAAGTCCTTGCTCGGCTTCTGGCAGAACCATCCGAGCCTGTCCTACCTGTTCAGCGGTCTTTTCATCGGCCCGTCCTCCCAGCATCCGCGCATCGACGAGGCGCGGATGGACAGCCTGAACGAGCTGGATATCGCCTTCAGCCAAATCAGCCCGTTCAAGGAAACGCCGCCCTGGCTGACGGACCGGCTGTTCCGCAATGTCCTCGCCGACATGACCGGCAATACCCACCGGACGGAATTCTCGATCGACAAGCTCTATGCGCCGGACGCCATCGGCGGCCGCCGTGGCCTGGTCGAATTCCGTTCGTTTGAGATGCCGCCTCACGCACAGATGTCGCTCACCCAGGTTCTGCTGATGCGCTCAGCGATCGCCGCCTTCTGGCAGAAGCCCTACGAGCGTCCGACGATTCGCTGGGGCGCCCGCCTGCATGACGAATTCATGCTCCGCCATTATGTGCAGCAGGATCTGCGCGATGCGCTGCGGCATCTGGGCGAGATTGGCTTTCCAATCCCCGCGGAGTGGTTCGCGCCGCATCTGGAATTCCGCTTCCCCGTCATCGGCTCGGTCGGCGTCCATGGCGCCGAGCTTGAGGTAACGCATGCGCTGGAACCCTGGCACGTGCTGGGCGAAGACCCCGCGGCCGGCGGCACGGTGCGCTATGTCGACAGTTCGGCCGAGCGGTTGCAGGCGAAGGTAAAGGGCTGGGTCGCAGAGCGCTTCATCCTGGCCTGCAATGGCGTTGCGGTGCCGCTGCACCCCACGGATACGCTGGGTGAATATGTCGGCGCGGTGCGCTTCAAGGCCTGGAACCCGCCGAGCGCGCTGCATCCGACGATCAAGGCGCAGTCGCCGCTGGTCTTCGATATCTATGATCGCTGGAGCGGACGGTCCCTGGGCGGGCTGACCCATTTCGTCTCCCATCCCGGCGGCCTCAGCTACGACCGCTTTCCGATCAATGCCAACGAGGCCGAGGCCCGGCGCCGCTCGCGGTTCAGCGTCAACCGTCACAGTGCCGGCCCCATGCCGGAGCCGCGCGGATGGGTGGGGCCTGAACATCCCCGCAGTCTGGATTTGCGCGCCTTCACATGAACAGGCCATAAGCGCACCCTGATCATGACTGCGACGAGATGAACCTGTCCGGGCTCCGCAATGGCGTTGATGAAATGGTGGATGGCGCGCGCCATGTCCGCCCTCATTGGCGCGCGGTGCTCGGGGGGTTGTCGATGCTGTCGGACAATCTCGCCAGCCGTCAGCGCCGGCTGGACCAGGCCTTCGAGGACGAGGGGGTGCGCAGCATCCTGCCCGGTGCACCGCTGGACGGCGCCGATGAAGACGACGGGCTGTGGCGTTGCGACCCCATTCCCTTGCCGCTGTCAGCGCAGGAATTCGCCGTCTTGGAAGATGGCCTGACGCAGCGCGCGAACCTGTTCGAGGCGTTGCTCGAGGATCTCTATGGCCGGCAGAGCATCTTGGCAGAAGGCCTGCTGCCCCCGGCGCTGGTGTTCAACAATCCGGGTTTTCTGCGCGCCTGCGATACCCATCCGGCGTCCTATCACCCGAAACTCAATTTCTACGCCGCGGACCTCATCCGCAGCCCTGATGGCCAGTGGCGCGTGCTCAGCGACCGCACATCGGGCGCGGCGGGCGCGGGAATGGCGCGGGAAAACCGCCGCATCCTGTCGCGCGTGGTGCCGGAAATGTTTCGCTCGGTGCAAATACGGCCGCTGCGTCCCTTTTTTGATCTCTGGCAGGACGCCTTGGTCCAATCGGCGCCGCCAGACCGGCCGCATCCCAATGTCGCGCTCCTGACGCCCGGTCCCGGCAGCCCGCATTGGTTGGAACACATGCTGCTGAGTCAGGAGCTTGCTTGCAGCCTCGTGGAAGGCGGCGATCTCACCATCCGCGGCGGCATCGTCTATCTCAAGATGCTGAATGGGCTGCATCGGATCGACGTCATTCTGCGCCGTCTCAGCGGCCGCATGGTGGACCCGCTGGAACTTAATTCCGGCAGCCTGCTCGGCGTACCAGGCCTCATGGATGCGGTGCGCGCCGGCACCGTCCGGGTCGTCAATCACCCCGGATCGGGCCTGGCCGAAGCGCCGGCGCTGCCGCATTTCCTGCCCGCTCTGGCCGAGCGGCTGCTGGGGGAGAGGCTGCGCCTGCCGAGTGTCGAGACCGTGTGGCTGGGCGACGCTGCCGGACGCGCGCGGGTGGATGCAGACCCGACGGACTGGCACTTCATGCCCGCTTGCGGTGACAACGTGCCGCTGTGGCGGCCCCAGGACATGGACCGCAGCGAACGCACCCAGCTCTTCGCGAAGATCGCCGCGAAGCCACAGGACTATGCCGCCCTACTGGCGACCTCGCCCTCTCTGGCTCCTTGCGCCCGCGGGAACGAGCTGGTGCCCCAGCCCATCGTTCTGCGCCTGTTCCTGGTCAAAAGCGGTGGGAGCTGGCACGCCATGCCGGGTGGTCTTGCACGACATATGGAGCCCGGCCAGATGACCGGGCAATTGCCGGCCCGCGGAATTTCCAAGGATGTCTGGGTTCTGGCAGAGGGCGCCGAGACAATCGTCGGTCCGGCCGCCGTGCCGCAGGCGCGGCTCGCCATCCGCCGCACCTTCGGAGAGTTGCCCAGCCGCACAGCCGACAACATGTTCTGGCTCGGCCGCTACATAGAACGGCTTGAGACTGCAGCTCGGTTGACGCGCGCGATCATTCTGCGCCTTGGCCGCAACCCGCCGATGCCGCGCGAACATCTGGAATTGCAGCTGCTGGACGCGTGCCTCGCGGCCTCGCATCTCAACAATGCCGATCCTTCGACCAAAGGATCACCCACGGCGGCTGCCATCATCGCCATGACCCGCGAGACCGGCCCAATTGGGCGCCTGCTCAGCCAGGCCAGACGCTTGACCGGCTTGGTGCGCGACCGCCTGACCGGCGAGATGTATGCCGCCTTCACCCATATGCTGCGCACGGCGACCGATGAAATCGCGGCAAGCGGCGGCCAGTTGGATGGCCTGGCCCATGCCATGGCGAGCATTCAGCGCTTTTCGACGGTCGTTGCCGGCCTTGCCGCCGAAAACATGGTGCGCGGTGGCAGCTGGCTGTTTCTTGAAATGGGACGGCGGGTCGAGCGTGCGGCGCTGACCGCCGACAACCTGGGCATCGTGCTGGATCAGCCGGAACCGCGCTGGGAATTGGGGTTGCGTCTGGCTCTGGAGATCTGCGATTCGGCCATCACCTATCGCAGCCGCTATTTCACCACGCTGCAGGCGGGGCCGGTGCTGGATCTGGTCATTGCCGATGACAGCAATCCTCGGGCAGTCGCTTTCCAGCTAATGACCTTGAACCACCTGCTGCGCAGCATCGGCGACGGCGGCGATGACCGGGTCACGGCACAAGCCGACGCCCTGCTCCGCGCGGCCCACAGCATCGTCACCGACGTCGTGGCCGCACAGGAGACTGCCGCATCCCTCGCCACCGTGCCAGATCAGCTGCGGGCGCTGGCCGAAGGCATGCGCACACTCTCGGATCTGATCTTCCGCCGTTACTTCGCTTTGCTGCCCATGCCCCGTGCCGTGGGCGTGGAGCAGGAAGACGAAGCGCCGTTCCTCCGCGGCGCAGCCTGATCGGCCATCAGCATGCGTTTCAAGCTCAGCCACACCACCAGCTACAGCTATGACGAGCAGGTCGATCTTGCGAGCCATATGCTGCATCTCAGCCCGCGCAGCCTGCCCTGGCAGCATGTCAGCGGCGTCGCCATCCATTGCAACCCGGTGCCCGCGCGCACTGCGAAAGCGGTCGATCATTTCGGCAATATCGTGGAATGGATCTTCATCGAGGAGCCGCATGACCGGCTGGAAGTGACCGCCGTCTCCGAGATCGACGTCGTCTTTCCAGTGGCGCCTGAGCCGGATGCGACGCCGCCCTGGGAGCAGGTGGCGGCAGAGGCCGCCGCGGGCGGTCCGCGGGCCTGGCAGGCGGCGGAATTCACCTTCGCCGGTCCACTGGTTGCCAATGACCAAGGGGCCGGTCCTTATGCTGCGGAATCCTTCCCCGCCGGGCGGCCCATCCTGGCCGGGCTGATCGAACTCAACGCGCGCATCAAGCGGGACTTCGCGTTCAAGCCCTTCAGCACCACGATCACCACCTCCGTCGCGCGCGTGATGGCGCAGCGGGCGGGCGTCTGCCAGGATTTCGCACATCTGATGATCGCGGGTCTGCGCAGCCTCGGCCTGCCGGCACGCTATACCTCGGGCTATATCCGCACCTATCCATTGCCAGGCCAGCCCCGCCGGGTCGGTGCGGATGTGTCCCATGCCTGGGTCGGCGCATGGCTCGGCTCCGCGCTTGGTTGGGTCGACCTCGATCCGACCAATAATCTTATCGTGCGCGATGAGCATGTGGTTCTCGGCTGGGGACGGGAGTTCAGCGACGTCTCACCCCTGCGCGGCATCATCCTGGGCGGCGGTCCGCACGGGCTTGATGTGTCGGTCGATCTCGAACCGATCGAGGATTGATGCGGTTTGCAGGGCAGGTTTTTCCGCGACACAGGCTGTGATGCTGGCGTAGCGCCGCTGGGCAGGGCATTCTGGCGCATGGCTGACGAACGCCCCGCTCCCTCTGTCGAAGTGCGCGACTACGGCCCGGACCATGTGCTGTATCGGGTGGCGCTCGCGCCTGCCGCGATGCCGCCGGTGCCGGTGCGTGAGCTTGAGGCCGCCTGGGATGCCGCGCGCGCCCATTCCCTGTCGGCCGACTGGGGCGCGCAGCGCAGCTTCCGGTTTCAACCGGCTGACGGGCGGATTACCGATCTGGATGTTACGGATCGCGACGCGCGCTGTTGGGCGGGCGCCGTCGATCGTATGGCAGGGCTTGCGACGCTGAGCGGGGTATCGCTGTGCCTGCGCCTTCTGGCGCTCGTGCATCTTGTGGCGACGGCCCCGTGGGCCAAGACCTATTTGTCATCGAAGCGCGATGGCACGCGAATCGATCGTGCTCTGATGCGGGCGGCAGCCCGTGCCGATCTGACCGACGACGCCCGTTTCGATGAAGCTTCGCTGCGCCGCAATCTGCCCGAGCGGCCGTCCGAACGGGATGGCGGCCAGGCCTTTACTGGAGTCTCCGCATGAGTTCGCCCCCCGCCTACCGCCGCCTCGGTCAGAGCCTTCCCACCTTGGCGGCGCTTGCACTGCCGCTCGGGCTGCTGGTCGCTTGTGCCCAGGCGCCGCAGCAATCGCGCAGCGAGCAGGCACAATTCGACGCCTGCCACCGCATCGCGGATCAGGTTGTGAGCCAGGCCAATGCTGATGCGCTGGCGCAGAACGATCCGATCAGCTCGCCCTTCGGCGCGACCTCCATTCTGCCGAATTCGACCAATAGGCTGGCGATCGAGCATCAGCGTCAGGACGTGATGTCGGATTGCATGCGCCATCTGGATGTCGCGCCCGCCAACGTCGGGTCGATTACGGCGACCCCGCAGCAGGGTGGCGCCACCGGCCAGCCGATCACCCCACCGCCAGCAGATCTGGCCGAACCGAGCGGTAGCGACCTCAGCAAGCCGCCGATTCTGCCGCCGGCCCAATAAAAAAGACGCGCTCTTGGCTCATGCTAGGCAGCAAACCCCGCAAGCGGCGCGCTGCCTGGGCCATTGGTTACGGAGAGAGGGTCCTCGGCTGACCGGCCTGTGGTGCCGCCAGGGACTGGCTTTGGATCGGACCGCTCGGCGGCAGGGGCTGCGCGCCAGGTGAAGGACCTCCCGGCGCGGACGGCTGATACGGTGCAGGTGCGCCGCCGTCGCCTGCCAGCGGCTGCGGCGGCGCCATGCCGCCATAGGCATTGCCGCCCGCCATCGGCGTGGTCGCAGGACCCGCAGGCGCACCATGTTCCTGCGCCCAGAGCGGATCGCCAAGATTGACCTGCTGCGGCGTCGTATTGGTGGCCGTCAGCGCACCGGCGCCCGCGCCGACCGCCGCACCGACCACGACGCCGATCGGGCCGCCAATGATTCCGATCAGGGCTCCCGTGCCGGCGCCTGTCGCGGCGGCGCCGGAGGTGCGGTCCGGCTGGCTGGTTCCGCAGGCTGTCAGAAGACTAAGACCCGCGATAATGACGCAGGAGCGAATGGCAAGCTTGCGTGTCATGCTGACCCTTTTAAGGTTGGCTATCACCCTTTCCCATCCGTCATTAGGAACCCATTGTCGAGTAACCGAATGGGATAGTGGTTTGAAGACCGCCGTCCGGGGGTAGCCGCACCCCGGGCGTCGCACGCAAACGGAGGATTTCATGGCGCAATTTGACCTCAAAGGCCTGAAGCAGCGCCCCGCCTGGGTGGAGGAGTTTCAAGGCTTCATTATGCGCGGCAATGTCATCGACCTTGCCGTCGGTATCATCATCGGTGCGGCCTTCACGAGTATCGTCAGTAGTCTGGTGAAGGATATCCTGAACCCGATTCTTGGCCTGATTGTGGGCGGTATCGACTTCAGCAATCTGTTCTTGACGCTGAAAGGACCGCATGTCGCGACCCTCGCCGAGGCTCAAAAGGCCGGCGCGGTGACGATGAATTTTGGGCTCTTCATCAATGCCGTGATCAATTTCCTGATCGTGGCCTTCGCCATTTTCTGGCTCGTAAAGGGCATGTCCAAGCTGCACAAAAAACCGGAAGCCGCAGCCGCTCCACCCCCGGAACCGACGACGACAGAGCTGTTGCTGACGGAGATCCGCGACCTGCTGCGCAGTCAGGCGGAGGTCACGGGACCTGCCGCCTCAACTGCGAAGCTGATCGAACCGAGCTAGCCGAGACTTGCGGCGCCGGCGCGCTTACTGCGCGCCGGCGCCGAAGCCCACGAAGCCAGCCGCTGCATTGGGAGAACCCCCACCACCTGCATAGGCAGAGGTGGTGCTGGACGAAGTCGCGGACCGGGCCGCGGCCGGCTCATACCGCCTGGTGCGCGTGGATTTGGCGGCGGCAGTCGGCGGCGGGCTGAAGAAGCCAACCGGCGTGCTGACCGCCTTCTGGTCTTTCGAGCTGAGGCCCAGAGTATTTGCCGGCGGTTGAGCCATTGGCCCCTGGGCGTCGGTAATATCGCCGCCACCGGCATGCAGCAGCGTCACGAGCAGGAACGTGATGTTGTTGCGGGCAAGCGCTACCGAAAGATCAACCGGCGTCTGGCCAACGGCGTCGGTCGCGCTGAGATCGGCGCCGCGGGAGAGAGCGTCGCGCGCGGCTGTGATATCGCCGCGATTGATCGCGTCGAACAATTCATCATTCGGCGACAGCAGGGTCGAATCGATCGTCCCCTGCTGAACGGGGCCAGATTTGCGGGCACCTGGCAGGCCGCCCACCGAAGGCTGCCCGGCCTGATTACCATTGCCGCCCTGCACGACGGGGCCCATGGAGGTCGGCTGAGGCAGCGCTGCCTGGGCCATGGCCTGATGGCCGGGCAAAGACGCTGCCGCGACGAGCCCAAACAACAAGCCGGGCGCAACCCGCATAATAATCCGACTGGTCATGACTATGTCGTATGCTCCGTCCCGGAAAAACGGAGGGCAAATGCCGGCCCGTTCTTCGCGTTATGATGGCGTCCGCTGCAGGGAAGATCAGCCGAAAGCAGGGTTCAGCCACCAAAAACCTACATTAAGGTAGGCTCCATAGCAGAGCCAGAGCAGAGAAGGGAGTAACAAAGCGCCCGCCAGACGATCGCGATACCAAAAAGCATAAGCAGTGGCGGCAGCGCTGCCGATCAACGCAAGCATCACGATAAGCCCCGCTCCCGGCGCATGCAGTCCGAAAAAGGCCGGCGCCCAGATGGCGATCAGAGCAATCTCCCAGGCCCAGAGACGCAGCGCCTTGCGCGGGCTAAGGCGCCAGGGATCAATCCGCCGCCACAGCACCCAAGCAGCCAGGCCGAGGCTGATATCGGCCATGATCCATATCAGGGAGAAAACCACCTTCGGTGGGGTCAGCAGCGGCTGACGCAGCGACAAATACCAGTGGCTTGCCGCAGGTCCAGCCACGCCCGATGCCGCGAGCTGCACAAGCAGCGACAGACCCAGGAACCCAATAAGACCAAGGATTTGGCTGCCACGACTATGGCCGCCACCGGATTGCCGGAGGTTTTGGAAAACACGCCCCTTCCATGATCAAGCTCTGCCTGTGCAGAGACTAGGGCGCGGTTATGAAGCTTGGAAGACTAATGCCCCGCAAAGCAGAGCCAAGTTCGACGCGAAGCCCGATAGTCGGGCAGCGCTATCAGCGCAGATTGCGGTCCGGCGCGCTGGAAGCGATGGCCTGGCCGTCGAAAGCCGGAGCCGAGGCGAGCTGCACGCTCTGAGTGAACAGCGTGTTAGTGCGGCCGCGTTGCGCGGGGCTGCGCAGGTCCGCCGGCGGACGATCATTGAACATGACCTGAGGGGCGGGTCCGGCATCTGCCATCAGGGTCGCCGGCGCGCCATGGGCATAGATAAACCCATAGGTCGGATAGACGGACCCATAGGTGTCGGAATGGCCCAGCGCCATGCGAACCGCCGTCCAATCGTTATTGGGTGACACATCGACCACGGAGATGTCCTTGGAGACGCCGCCACGGACAAAACCGGGGCCACCCCAGTTCGCCTGCGTGATCAGGATTTCACGACGATTGACGACTTCCTGCACCACGGCGACATGGCCGAGGCGCATACGGCCGTTGGCACGGAAGTTCAATACGCTGCCGGCTTGCGGGCTTTGGCCGCGGTCATAACGGCCCGCAGCCTCATTCCACCAGGTAAAGGCATTGCCGGACAGATCGATGCCCGAGACGTTGCGGGCATAGGGCACGCATTCCAGGTATCCGTGATGGTAGACGCCGTCACCATAGACCGCGACCGCGTCACGCGTGCGCCAGACGGTGCGGGTATAGAGCTTGCCGTGACGGCGGTAGGTGAAGGTCACGCGCTCTTTCTTGGGCTGACCGTGATCGCTGGCGGCCGCGTAGACGGCGCCGCGGTGATGCGCATTATGCGCGACCTGATGACCGTGCCGAGTGGTCGCTGCAACATGGGTTGAGCCATGCTTGTGCGACAGAGCAGCATGGAGATGGTGGTCAATTTTACGTGTGTGAGCTTCAGCTGAAACAGCGGTCAGAGACGAGCCTGCAACCAAAAGCGACGCAAAAACACAGGCTTCTCTGACTAATCTCTGCATCGGTTTACGGGCCATCCCAGTGAAAATCTTCAGCAGTTCGTGACCTCGAGGTAACGGAGCCGTGTGTCCATGACAACGGCAGATCGACAAAAATGCATGTCAAGATGCGATTTAGTCGAATTTCGCTACAGAACGTGAGTGGTTTTTAGGACCAAAATCCTAATTTTGCCCCTTTGAGCTATCACCCTAAAGCTGGCACGCCCATCCTATGAAGCGGGTCTGGGATTCGGATGCAGTGCAGCGGGATTGGGAGGGGGCAGCGACCGCGGCTAAGCCTAGGTCCGATCGGCGCGACGGCGCGCACCGGCCGCGAGCTGGAATCGCCCCCCGGAAGAGGCGATTCCGTAGCATCGAGACCTTACTTACAGGCGGTCACCATGATTTCGACGAGATGCTTCTCGTCAGCCATATTGGCTTCGACGCAGGCGCGGGCCGGCGCCAGTCCTTCGGGCAGCCAAGCCTGCCAGACGGCGTTCATCGCCGGGCGATCGGTGATGTGCTTCAGCCAGATCTGGGCGGTCAGCAGACGGGTCTTGTCGGTGCCGTGCTGCTCCAGCAGATCGTCGATCTGAGCCAGAATTTCTTCGGTCTGACCGGTGACGTCCTTGTCCAGGTCCTGGCCCGTGCAGCCCTGAAGATACACGAAGCCATGGTATTCGACGGCAGCCGACAGGATCGGGCCGGGATTGGTACGGAGAATCTTGCTCATCGGGAAATCCTCGGAGGTGAGAATAAAGCGCGCTGGGCGAGCACGCCCACCCGACCTATAGCGCCCTTCCCGCCAGCTTGCGACGTGCGCTCAAACGGAAACCGGCTGGAAAATCGTCGTGGGTGCGACAAGCTCCTGCTGCGCCGCGATCAACGCAATCTCGCGCTGACCGGTCTCGGCGGTATGCCGGAGAATGCCGAAAATGGACGAACCTGCAGCGGCCAGCGCCTCGGCCGCGGTCTTCCCCTGCAAGGTGTGGACCAGGAATAGGGCTGCAATCGCATCCCCCGCGCCATTGACGGAAATCGGCAGCAGCGGCGCCCGCAGCCGAAAATAGGCGCCGCCTTCGGCCGCGATCATGTCGAGCTTGTCGTCAGGCGTCTCCGGCGTGCGCAGGCTGGTCACCAGGATGCGCCGGGGTCCGCGCGCCTGCAGGGCGGCCACCGCCTCTTTCACCCCCGCGAGCGAGTCGCAGGGCAGGCCCGTCAGATACCGCAGCTCGAAGAGATTGGGCGTCAGAATATCGGCCGCCGGGACGATCTGGTCGCGCATCAGCTCGGCGATGCCGGGGCGCACATAGATGCCCCGGCCGTCGTCTCCGATAACGGGATCGGCGCAATAGATGGCGCGCGGATTGGCGGCCTGCAGGCGCGCGCGGGCATAGAGCACGGCCTCCGCGACCTGCGGATCGCCCAGATAGCCGGACAGCAAGGCGTCGCAGCGCGGCAGCGCATCCCGCTCCTCGATCCCTGTCACCAGTTCCCGGATCAGTTCCGCCGGCAGCACGGACCCACGCCAACTGCCGTAGCCCGTATGGTTGGAAAACTGCACCGTATTGATGGCCCAGACCTCGGCCCCCAGCCGCTGCATGGGAAATACGGCGGCGGCATTGCCAACATGACCGTAGGAAACCCAGGACTGAATGGAGAGAATATTCATGCGAGCTGACTAGCACGGGATTGTGCGATGGCTGAGAGGTGCTGGCGCCATATGCGCCATGAAGCCGCCTCATGTCGCCGGCAAGGTGACTGGCGTCGCGGTAGCAACGGGCCCTGCAGGCCCTATATGCCGACCGTCGCCGGATCGCCCGGCAGCAGTGTCTTTCAGTCTAGGATTGTCCCATGGCGCGTGTGCCGCTTCTGTTTCAGCCGATCTCTTTCCGCAGCGTCACCGCCCGCAATCGGCTCGCGGTCTCTCCCATGTGCCAATATTCGGCAATCGACGGCGTGGCGAATGACTGGCACCTGCAGCATCTGGGCGCCCGCGCGATGGGTGGCGCCGGCATCGTCTTTACAGAGGCGAACGCCGTATCGGCCGTCGGCCGCATCACCCCGAACGACCTTGGGCTGTATAATGATGCACAGCAGGAAGCGGCGGCCCGGCTCGCGGCCTTGATCACCCTCGGCGGCGCAGTGCCCGGCATCCAAATCGCCCATGCCGGCCGCAAGGGCAGTAGCACTCGACCCTGGGAAGGCGACCATTACATCCCGGTGGCCGACGGCGGCTGGCAGACGGAAGCCCCCACGGAACGCGGCTTTTCGGAAACGAAGGACCCCGCGCCGCATGCTCTGACGGCCGGCGAAATCGGCGGCATTGTCACGCAATTTGCCGAGACCGCGCGCCGGGCCCTGGCGGCTGGCTTTAAAATCGCGGAAATCCATGCGGCGCATGGCTATCTGCTGCATTCCTTTCTATCGCCGATCAGCAACACGCGGACCGACGCCTATGGCGGCGATGTCCGCGGCCGGGCACGCATGCTGATGGACGTGCTGGACGCTGTGCGGGCTGTCTGGCCTGCGGAATTGCCGCTGTTCGTGCGCCTCTCCTGCTCGGATTTCATGCCCGGCGGTCTGACTGCCGAGGGCGATATCCTGACGATCGCGCGGATGCTCTCGGCGCGCGGCGATATCGATCTCATCGACTGCTCGGCCGGCGGCATCGCCCCTGAGCAGAAAATTCCCTCGCTGCATCCCGGCTACCAAGTGCCCTTCGCAGAGATCCTGCGGCGGGAGGCGGGGATTGCGACCGGCGCGGTAGGTCTGATCGATCAACCTAGCCACGCGGCAGAGATCATCGCGAATGGGCGGGCGGATATCGTCCTCCTGGCCCGTGCGGTGCTGGCCGACCCTGCCTGGCCCCTGCGCGCGGCGCGGCGCCTGGGAGTGGAACTCGATCTGCCCGGTCCTTATGGCCGGGCGACGGTCCACGAGTAACAGGCAGCCGGAAGCGAAGGTCACCGAGTGACATTTCGTTTTCGATATGAAATATAATGACGACCCCGCGCCGGGTCGCTCTTTCCAAGGATCAAAGCCGATGAAGTTCACCGCACCTGCCTCGCCGCGACTGGTCCTGGCCTTCGGGCTTGCCGCTGTCTGCGGCCTGGGCCCGGTTCACGTCATCACCGCGGCCCAGGCCCAAAGCACGACGCCAGCCACGACATCACCCAGCGCCGCCAGCCCGACGACGCCGGCCGAGGTGCCAGCCCCGGCCGCTCCATCGGCCTCAGCCGACAAAAGCGGCGCCCCCCACCATCACGGCAGCCAGGCCCTCAACACCTATCTCGACACATTGCATAAGGACCTGAAAATTACCCCGGACGAAGAAACCCAGTGGACCGCTTTCGCCGACACCATGCGGCAAAACGCGGCTCAACTTGGCCAAGCCTATCGTACCCGGCGCCAGCAACTGCCGACCATGGACGCGACTCAGGATCTCAGCTCCTTCATTCAGGTCGAGCAATTACGGCTGGACGGTCTGAAAAAGAGTTCGGATGCCTTTTCCGCCCTCTATGCGGTCATGCCCGCCGACCAGAAAAAAGTCGCGGACGCGGTTTTCCTGTCTGATCTGCCGGGCAGCCCGCGCCATAAGGGTCCGGCCAAGGCCAAGGCAACGCCGTAACCCTCGCAGCAGGAGCTGGCGGATAGGTCGAAAGACCGCGCCGCCGGCTCTGTCTGGCGCGGAGCTGCTGCGCGAAGCCCTGGATGAGGCAATCCCGCAGTTGCCACAAGGCGCCGCTCCGTTTATACGCCGCGGCTTCCGCGCTTCCGGTCGTATCGGCGGCGCCGACTGGAACGGAAACCATGAAGAGCAGCATTCATCCCGACTACCACGAGATCAACATCATCATGACCGATGGGACGGAGTTTAAGACCCGCTCCTGCTACGGTTCTGCGGGCGATACGCTCCGCCTGGATATCGACCCCAAGTCGCATCCGGCCTGGACGGGTCAGCAGCGCATCATCGATACCGGCGGCCAGATCGCGAAGTTCAACAAGAAGTTTGCCAGCATCGGCGTCCGCAAGGGCTGATCGCGCTTTTTGACTGTCTGACGATTTTTTGAGGGCCGCTTCTTGAACCAGAAGCGGCCCTTTCTATGTCTGGCGTATCGGGGTGCCCATGCGGGCCTCGATGACTGACCGGACCGGCCGAATGGCGGTCCATAAAATATGACCTTGCTTTCACTAGGAGGTTTTCCGATGACCCGTGATTTCACGCCCTTATTCCGTACTGCGATCGGCTTCGACCGCTTGGCCCAGATGGTCGAAGGTCTGCAGCAGGACGCGTCCCCCACGACCTTCCCGCCCTACAATATCGAGAAGACCGGCGACGATTCCTATCGCGTCTCGGTGGCTGTCGCTGGCTTCGCGCCGAATGACCTTGATGTCACCGTGCGCGACAATACCCTGGTGGTGTCGGGCCGCGTGCAGCCGGCGCAGGGCGAAAAGGTCGCTACCCTCTATCGCGGTATCGCTGGCCGTTCCTTTGAACGTCGCTTCGCACTCGCCGACCACATCGTCGTCGAAGATGCCAGCCTCGACAACGGTCTTCTGCATATCGGTCTGAAGCGCGTCATTCCCGAAGCGCTCAAGCCGCGCCGGATCGAGATTGCGACCGGCGCCGGCAGCCAGAAGGTGCTGACGGCAGAGGCACAGGCGGTCGAGACCCCGGCCCAGGCCGCCTAATACCGCGGCTCGCCGCTGACGAAAGGGAAAGGGCCGGGCGACCGGCCCTTTTCCATGTTTGCCGCCTGAATCACCTGGCGCTCACGCGAGCTTGACCCCTCCGCCTCTCCCCCATCTCGTTACAGAGAGGTTAGAGATCGACCGTAACTGCCGGACAAGGTTAAGAAAGAGGTCGGCACGGAGGGTTGAAGTCTGATTTTTCATCTGCGCATGCGTCGGCTGCCATCCCTGCCCCCGGCAGCCTGGCTCACGGCCGCGGTTATCGGATTATCGCTTGCGACACCGACACGGGCAGCTGACCCGCAGCCTTACGCGGTTACCTTCAAGCCGTCCGGCGATGCCGCCATCGACAAGCTTGTCGCGCAGACCTCCACTCTCGCATCCCTCCGCGCCAAGGCGCCGGCCGGTCCCTTCGCACTGGTTTTGCGTGCGCGGGGTGACGTCACCCGGCTGGAGACCGTGCTCAACAGCGAGGGCTACTATGACGGCCAGGTCACCATCACGATCGACGGCAAAGCGCTCGACGATCCCAACCTGCCGCAGGCGATCGCGTCCTACGCCGCGGCAACGCCTATTCCGGTGAATGTCACGCTGACCCGAGGTCCGCTCTTTCATCTCGGTCGCGTCACTGTAAAGGGAGACGTGCCGGCCAAGGCGATGACCGTCTTTCATCTGAAAAGCGGAGACCCCGCCCTAGCGGCCCAGGTCATCGCGGCTGGTGCTGATCTGCAAAGCGAAATGCAGAACGAAGGCTACGCCTTCGCCAAGGTGAGCACGCCGGCGGCCTATGAAAACCCCGCCGCCCATACGATCGACGTGACCTATACAGCCTCGGCCGGTGCCCGCGTCGATATCGGACCGATCGCGCTTGAAGGGTTGAAGAATGTTGAACCGGGCTTCGTGCGGCGGGAACTGACGATCAAAGACGGCCAGATCTACAATGCCGGCAAGATCGAGACGGCGCGGCAGAATCTCGCAGGTCTCGGCGTTTTCTCGTCCGTCCAGGCCGTGCCGGGAGCCGCCGTCGGGCCCGATGGGCGGCTGCCTATCACCTTCATCATGCGCGAGGGCCCTCCGCGTACGGTCAGTTTCACGGCTGGATTTGCGACCGATACCGGCGGCGTTCTGGGCGCCAGCTGGACCCATCACAATCTTTTCGGCAATGGCGAAACCCTGACGCTGAGCGCGCAGGCGACGGGACTTGGCGGATCGAGCACCAACGGGCTCGGCTACAATATCGGCGCGACCTATATGCTGCCCGCTTTTTACCGGCGCGATCAGCAGCTGAGTTTCAACATCGGCGCGCTGAAGCAGGATTTCACGGCCTATAACCAGACGGCGGAGATTGTCGGCACCACCTTCACCCGCAAGTTCGATAAAAACTGGAGTCTTTCGGCAGGCATGTCCGGCACGACCGAGGAAATCGAGCAGGAAGGTGCGAGCAACCATTATCTGCTGGTCCAGCTGCCCGTTACCCTGAAATACGACAGCACGAATTCGCTCTTCGATCCGACCAAAGGCATCCGCGCGACCGGCAGCGTCACACCGAGCGAATCCCTGCTATCGCCCTCGGCTTTCTTCACCATCCTGCAGCTCTCGGGTTCAACCTATCTCGACCTGACAGGAAACGGCCGCAGCGTCATCGCGCTCCGCGCTCTGGTCGGCACCGTGCAAGGCGCCTCCACCTTCCAGCTGCCGCCCGACCAGCGCTTCTATGCCGGCGGCAGCGGAACCATCCGCGGCTATTCCTACCAATCGGTCGGCCCGCAATTTGCCGACGGCAACCCGATCGGCGGCACCTCCATCGACGCCGGTACGATCGAATATCGCCAGCGCATCGGCAAAAGCTTCGGTACTGCTGTCTTCGTCGATGCCGGTCAGGTTGGTGCGACCTCGTCGCCCTTCCAGGGCGGAATCAAGGTCGGCGCGGGTATCGGCTTGCGCTATTACACGCCCATCGGCCCAATCCGGGTCGATTTCGCCGTGCCGGTCGTGCATCAGGCCAATAGCGGCAATTTCCAGTTCTATATCGGCATTGGGCAGGCGTTCTGATGCGGATCGTGACCCGCATCGCGAAATGGCTTGGCGTCGCGATCGGCGTGCTGCTGCTGTTTGTCGTGATCCTGATCGGTGGCGTGATCGCGGCCGTAAACACCGCGCCCGGCCAGCGTTATGTCGAGAATCTCGCCAATAGCTACGGCGCTGGCACCTTCCGCATCACGGGGCTCAGCGGCACGGTGCCGACCAACCTGCATGTCGCCCGGCTTGAGCTGCTGGACCGTGATGGTGCCTGGGGTCAGCTCTCCGGCCTCACCGTGAAGCTTGAGCTGGCGCCGCTGGTGCACCGCGCCCTCGTCATCGATACGCTTCATGCCGACAGCGTCACACTGCTGCGGCCCCCGGTCGCGGCCCCAGACGCCAAGCCGAGCCCCGCGTCCAATACACCGCTGGCAGCCTCCATCCCGCCGCTGCCGGTCAAACTCTATCTGCACGATCTCAGCATCACGAAGGTCGCCATCGCCCAGGCCTTTACCGGCAAGGCAGCGATCGACATCAGCATCGGCGGTCGCGCCCAGGTCACTGGAAAGAATGCCGGCCAAGCCCATCTCGCCATCGCCGATCTGGACGGCACCGGCCGCTACGGCGCCGATGTCGCACTCGACGGACAGACGCTCGCGGCCACTCTCGCGGTCGACGAACCGGCCCATGGCATGATTTCCCGTGTCTCCGGCCTGCCCGATCTCGGCGCGCTGCATCTGGCCGCAAAGCTGGACGGGCCACAGAATGCCGCACCACTTACCCTTACCCTTTCCGCCGGACCGCTGACCGCCGCGATCGACGGCACCGTCGATATTCCGGGCGAGGCCGCAGACCTGTCGATCAAGGCCCATGCCCCGGCGATGAGCCCCGCACCCGGCCTGCATTGGCAGGGCGTCGATATCGCGCTCAAGACCAGCGGCCCCTTCGCCAAGCCGAATGCGACCGGGCATATGAGCCTGGCTGGTCTCTCAGCCCAGGGCATCACGCTGACGGCGCTTGATGCCGACATTCAGGGCAATCTTGGCGCCGTCTCCCTCAAGGCGCGCCTGGCGGGTCTCGCTATGCCGGGCCTGCCGGCAAGCCTGCTGGGCAATACGCCGATTGCGGTCACCGCCGGGCTGCGCCTCGATCAGCCGGACGAGCCCGTGACCGCCACCATCGACCACCCGATCGCTCATCTCACCCTGGCCGGCCATTTGAAGCCAGGGCTGGCCGCCGATATCGGGCTCGACCTGCCCAACCTCACGCCCCTTGCCGCCATCGGTCAGCAGGATCTGGCCGGCAGCGCGCATCTGACCGCGCATGCGACCCGCAGCGCCGATGACGCAGACACGCAAGCGACTGTCGCCGCCGATGTCGCGCTCACCCGCGCTTTGCCGCAGGCCATGGCGCTGACCGGCGGCAAGCTGCATCTGGCTCTGGCCGCAGACATGGCGGGCCAGACGGTCAACCTCTCCAACCTGACGCTGCATGGCGACCATATCGATCTCGGCGCCCGCGGCACGCTGGAGCAGGCAAGCCAGCAGGTTGCCCTTGACTGGACATTGGCGCTCAGCCGCCTCGCCGATATCGCGCCCCAGGCGATGGGTGCGGTGACCATGACCGGCCATGCCGACGGCACCTTCAAGTCCATCGCGCTGCAGACCGAGGTCAAGGGCACGGTCGGAACGACAGAGGGTGGCCGTGCGGTTGAGCAGCTCTCTGGCCCGATTGACCTCAAGATAAATGCCACCGGCCTGCCCAGCGCGCCCCAGGCCGCTATCACGCTGACCGGCAAACCCGCCGGCTCTCCCGCCGATATCGCGATCACCGCGGCCCGCGGCGCTGACGGGGCGATATCGGCTACAATCGACCGCATGAGCTGGAAGAGCCTGGCCGGCCAGGGTGCGGTGGCACTTGCCCCCGGCGCGACCCTGCCGACCGGCAACATTGCTGTCACTCTCAAGCGGCTGGCCGACTTCCGCTTCCTGATCGCGGCCCCGCTCTCGGGCAGCATCGCGCTCAAGCTTGACGCGCAACCGCAGCAGGCGGCCCATCTGTCGCTCGAAGGCCGCAGCCTCGCATTCGGTACAAACCGCGTGGCGGCTCTCGACTTGACCGGCGATATCCGTGATCCGACGACGGCGCCCAAGATTGCGGCCAAAGCCAGCCTGCGCGGCATCGATGCCGCGAGCATCCGCGGCAACGCGACGGTGACTGCGAATGGGCCGCTCTCGGCTCTGGCACTGACGCTGGATGCAACACTGCCGGACCTGCAAGGCGCACCAGCCAGCGCGCAGACGCGGGCGACGCTGGACCTCACCCATAAGCGTGTCGCCCTCGCGGCGCTGACCGCGGCATGGCATGGCGAAACGCTGCGCTTGCTGGCGCCGGCCAGGGTGGAGTTCGGCAGCCGCATGGGGGTCGATCGTCTGCGCCTGTCGGTTGGCACGGCGACCATCGATGCTGGCGGTGAGGTCAGCCCGCGCCTCAACCTGCATGTGGCATTGGCCAATGTGACACCGGCGCTGATCAAGCCATTCGCCCCCAGCCTGAAGGTCGCCGGGCGCATCGATGCCGAGGCGAGCCTGTCCGGCACCATGGCCGCACCGTCCGGCACCGTCACGCTGCAAGGCCGTGGCTTGCGGGAAACGTCGGGACCGGCGGGATCTCTGCCGCCAGCGACGATCGACGCCCGCGCCAATCTCACCGGGCGCTCGGCTCACGTGGAGGTACAACTGGCAGCGGGGTCTGCCAGCCATGTGACGCTCTCCGGCACCGCCCCGATTGCGATGACCGGCGCGCTGGATCTCGGTCTCGACGGCCAACTCGACCTCGCTTTGCTGAACCCGATCATGGAAGCGGCCGGCCGGCAGGTGGCCGGGCGTCTCACCCTGGCACTCCGCGCCTCGGGCAGCCCGAAAGCGCCGCAGATCGCGGGCTCCCTTGCCTTGGCGGGCGGTCGCTTCCAGGATTACAGCCAGGGACTGACGCTATCGGGCATCACCGCGCGGATCAGAGCTCAGGGCGAGCAGCTCGTCATCGACAGTTTCTCGGCCCAGGCCGGCAGCGGCACGATCGGCATCAGCGGCACCGTCGGCGCGCTGGCACCGACTGTGCCACTCAATCTGACCGTTACGGCCGAGAATGCCGATCCTATCCAAAGCGATCTGCTGACAGCCCATTTCGATACCCAGATTCACGTGACCGGCGCGGTCACGACCGGCATGGCCGCGGGTGGCACCATCCGCATCCGGCGGGCCGATATCAATATCCCGAGCAACCTGCCGCCCAGTGTGGCGGTGCTGCATGTCGTCCGTCCGGGCGATAAGCCGGTTCCGCCGGCCGGGCCGCCTTTGCCCATCACGCTTGACCTGACGCTGATCGCGCCGCGCGCGGTCTTTGTGCGGGGCGACGGACTGGAGGCGGAATTGGGCGGACGGCTGCATCTTGGCGGCTCACTCGCCGCACTCAGGCCGTCCGGCCATTTCGATATGATCCGGGGTCAGTTTTCGCTGCTGACCACGACACTGAATTTCACCACCGGAGAGGTTGGTTTCGACGGCGGCAATATCGCTGACCCCTCCATCAACTTTGCCGCGACAACGCAAAGCAGCAACACCACCTCAACCCTGGCCGTCACGGGCTATGCGAGCGCACCCAAGATCATTCTGAGTTCAAGCCCGAGCCTGCCGCAGGATGAAATCCTGTCCCAGATCCTGTTCAAGTCGAGCACGGCGCAGCTGAGCCCCTTCCAGCTGGCTGAAATCGCCTCGGCGCTGGCCTCCATCGCCGGCGTCAATACCGGCGGTACCGCAGGTATTCTGGGCAGCGTGCGCAAGGGGCTGGGACTGGATCAGTTGTCCATCGGCAGTGGCATGGGCAATCCGACCGGCGCCACCAATACGACGACGACCAAGAGTGAAAGCGCGCCGACGCTGCAGGCTGGCCGCTATGTGGCACCGGGCGTCTATGTAGGCGCGGCGCAAGGCACCAGCGGCGGCGCGAACAGCACGGCGGCGCAGGTGCAGATCGACATTGCTAAGGGGCTGAAGCTGCAAACCCAGGTCGGCGGCGACAGCAACGGCGTCGGCGTGACCTACCAGTTCAATTATTGAGAGGCGGCCCGCGGGTCTTGATCAGGGCCAGAAGACAAAACCCCCCGGACGTGCGTCCGAGGGGTTTTGATCGAAGCGTTCCTGGAGGCGCCCTCAGGCGAGGCGCACCTCCGACCAGGCTTAGTTGGTGCCGGTCGTCTTCAGGTGCGGAGCGGTCGGGCCCTTGGCCGGGCTGCTCTTCGTGTAGTCGTGATGCTTGCCGTACATCTTGTGATGGGCGCGCTTGTGATTCTTGGCATGCGCCGTCTTGTCGATGGACGGGCCGCCCACGGGCTGCGAATTATTGGCGCCCTGGCCACTGCTCGTGACCGGGTTGGTGGTCGTGACCGAAGCCTTCGGGTTCGGCGGCGGGACCGAGACATTGGAAGCCTGGGCCAGGGCAGCCGCGGGAGCCAGGGCTAGACCCAGAACGATAGCAAGAGAAGGTTTAAGGATACGCATCAATAACATTCCTGTTGAAATGGAGGACAGGCGGTCTAGTTTGGCTCTACCGTGGAAGAGGATGTCTCCCTGGTCAGGCATATCGCCCATAATCCCGTAACAACTCAAGGGATTTTGAGCGACAGTTGTCTACATAAATCATGATCTTACAGCAAACACAGCTCGCGCAGGGCAAGACGGAGCCCATGTGGCAGATCAGAGCCTGCCTCACCAGGGTCGCCCAGGTCCTGCGGCGCGTCATTTCGGTTAAGATAGCGCCAGCCCTGAAACGCCTTGACCGGCCGCGGTTCGACCGCGACGAGGGCCGGATCGAGCACCAGAGCGGTTGCGGCGCTGCCATCCTCATAGGAATCGGCTTCGATTCCCAAAATGCGCTGGCGGCATTGCACCATGCCGGCGACAACCCAATAAATGGACCCGCCGTCCAGAATCTCCTCGCGTCTTTTGGGCGCGTGACGGGTCCAGTGCCGCAAGGGTGGATCGGAAATCTGGCGGTCGTGCTGAAGGCGGTTCAGATGATCGACATCGCGCGTGCCGACGCTTAATTTGATAAGATGGATCATGACCCTCTCAGTTAATCCAACCGCGACCGATTCGGCACGTGAATCAGAACCGGTTCACACAACCCAAACGCGATCTTGTCATCATGTCACGCTTGACAGTCTCCCCCCTGCCTCTGCGAAGCTGCATAGGAGGAATAGGAGTCGATCAGCCTCATTGCGCTTGACCCTCAGATTGCGGAACGCGATTGGTCCGACGCCAGCGGTAGTACCGGATGGCTGGACAGGAACTCTCGCCCTATGAGCCTCTCGGATTTCCGTTTTAACGCTGCCCCCGCGACCGACGCTACCGCTCACCCGAAACCGCTGCGCCGCCTGCACATGATCACATGGGGCTGCCAGATGAACGTCTATGATAGCGGCAAAATGGCGGATGTGCTGGCGCCCTTGGGCTACGGCCCGGCGGAAAGCCCGGCTGACGCGGATATGGTGATCCTGAATACCTGCCACATCCGGGAGCGGGCAACCGACAAGGTCTTCTCCGAACTCGGCCGCCTTCGACTGATCAAGGAAGCGCGCGCGGCTGAGGGCAAGCAGACCATCCTCGCCGTTGCCGGTTGCGTGGCCCAGGCCGAAGGCGCCTTCATCACCGAACGCGCACCCTTCGTCGATATCGTGCTGGGGCCGCAAACCTACCATCGCCTGCCTGAGATGGTCGCCCGCGCCCACCGTGCCGCGGGCCCCGTGATCGAGACCGATTTCCCGGTCGAACAGAAATTCGATTTCCTGCCCGAAGCCAGGCCAAGCGAAGACCGCGCCGTCACCGCCTTTCTCACCATTCAGGAAGGCTGCGACAAATTCTGCTCCTTCTGCGTCGTGCCCTATACCCGCGGCGCTGAAGCCAGCCGGCCGGCGGCCGCGGTGATCGCGGAGGCACAGCGCCTCGTGGCCCGCGGCGCGCGCGAAATAACTTTGCTCGGCCAGAATGTGAACGCCTATCACGGTGTCGGGCCGGACGGGCGGGATTGGGGCCTGGGCCGGCTTGCCCGCGCGTTGGCAGAAATTCCTGACCTGCTTCGCATCCGCTATATGACGTCGCACCCGCGCGACATGGATGACGACCTGATCGCTGCCCATGCCGAGGTTCCGGCACTGATGCCCTTCCTGCATCTGCCCGTGCAGTCAGGCTCAGACCGCATCCTGGCCGCGATGAACCGTCGCCATACAGCGGATGAGTATCGCCGGCTGGTCGAAAGGCTGCGCACGGCGAGGCCGGATATGGCGCTCTCCTCGGACTTCATCGTGGGCCATCCCGGTGAGACCGCGGCAGATTTCGCAGCGACCCTGCAACTGATCCGCGACGTGGGCTACGCGCAGGCCTATAGTTTTAAATACTCGCCCCGGCCGGGCACGCCGGCCGCAGGCAGCCCCGGCGTCGTCGCGGACGCCGAGATGGACCTGCGGCTCGCCGAGCTTCAAGCGCTTGTGCGCACGCAGCAGGAAGAGTTCAACGCCCGCACCGTAGGGTTGGAGATCCCGGTGCTGGTGACCGGTGCTGGCCGCCAACCGGGCCAGATCGGTGGTCGATCACCCTATCTCCAGGCCGTGCATATGGACGGGCCGGTCTCCCTGACAGGGCAGATCGTGCCAGTCAAGATTCGGGGCAGTTCCTCGAATTCGCTTTCCGCTACCCTCATCAACGCCTCTCCCAGACAGGAGCGAGCCAGCGCTTGACCCAGATCTCGGCTGCCGAACGGTCGAACACCAGCATGCTTGAGGGCACGGGCGCACCGCTCACCCCAGGGCGAGCGGTGACCTTGCAGTTTGGGAACAACGCCTTGTTATCGCAGTTACTGGGCGATCATGACCGGCATTTGATCCGCTTGGAGCAGGCACTCGGCATCCGCCTTGCCTGCCGTGGTAACCGCATCGCCATCACCGGCGACGCCGCCGGCATCGAGACCGCACAGGCGACGTTGAACGGTCTTTATGACCGGCTGGAACGTGGCCAGCGCCTTTCCAGCGGCGATGTCGATGCCGCCATCAAGCTGAACATGCGGGGAAGCGAGCCGCGCCTGCCCCTGGCGGATCTGCCGGCCATTCGCACCCGGAAGGGCGCCATCCAGCCGCGCAGCCCGGCCCAGGCCGGCTATATGGAAATGCTGTCCCGCAATGAGATGGTTTTCGGCGTCGGCCCCGCGGGCACCGGCAAAACCTATCTGGCTGTGGCCCAGGCAGTGGCCATGCTGCAGACCGGTCAGGTGGATCGCATCATCCTCTCCCGCCCGGCGGTCGAAGCAGGCGAGCGGCTGGGCTTCCTGCCCGGTGACATGAAGGAGAAGGTCGATCCCTATCTCCGCCCGCTCTACGACGCTCTGCATGACATGATGCCGGGCGATCAGGTCATTCGCCGCATGGCGGCCGGCGAGATCGAGGTGGCCCCCCTCGCTTTCATGCGCGGGCGCACCCTGTCCCATGCCTTCGCGATCCTGGACGAGGCACAGAACACGACCTCCATGCAGATGAAGATGTTCCTGACCCGCATGGGTGAGGGCACCAGGATGGTGATCACCGGAGATCCGTCGCAGGTGGATTTGCCGCCGGGCGTCAGTTCCGGGCTGGTCGATGCCCTGACGACCATCGAAGGCGTCCAAGGCATTGGTGTCACGCGTTTTGGACAACAGGATGTTGTGCGCCATCCTCTGGTCGCCCGCATCGTCGCCGCCTATGACCAGCGTGCAACGGCCGAGCGGGACGTCGTGCGTGATGCACGGCGCCACCGGCCCCGCGAGAGTGAAAGTGGAACCTCCAAGTAGTTACAAGGCCCCTGGTGCCGACCCTGTGATCATCGTTGAGGATCAGGGCTGGCGCCGGTTCGTGCCGCGGCTGGAGGAGCGGGTTCTCCGCTCCATCCGGGTCGCTCAGAATACCGTCCCCGACGTGGTGGTGGACACCGTCGTGCTGACTGACGACCGCACGGTTCGCCAGCTCAATGCCCGGCATCGGGGCCGCAACAAGCCAACCAATGTGCTGACCTTTGAGCCTGCGGGCGACGGTGTCGGCGGCGAGCTTGTGCTCGCTCTGGGCGTGGTGCGCCGCGAAGCGGCGGCCGAGCGCAAGACGGCGGCCCAGCATCTGGCCCATCTTCTGGTTCATGGTGTGCTGCATCTGGACGGTGAGGATCACCATCATCCCGGCGACGCGCGTCGCATGGAAATGGCGGAAAGCCGTATCCTGAGCCGCCTGCAAGTGCCCAATCCCTGGAGGGCGGCACGGTGAGCAGCCATACCGACACCTCTTTCTTCAGCCGCATCCTGTCGATATTGGGGCGTCGCAGCAGTGAGCAAACGCTGCGCCAATCAATCGCCGAACTGGTCGAAGAGGCGGGGTCCAATCCCCAGCATCCGGGGGACGAGCAGCCTGAGCTTGACCGCCAGGAACGCTCGCTGATCAGCAATATCCTGCGTCTGCGGGGCACCATCGCCAATGACGTCATGGTGCCGCGTGCCGATATCGTGGCGCTGCGGGTCGATCTGACGCTGGACGAGACCTTGCAGCGGCTGCGCGAAGAGCAGCATTCGCGGCTACCGATCTATCGCAGCGAACTCGATGACATCGTCGGCATGGTCCATATCAAGGATGTCTTCGCCTATATCGGCCGGCCAGAAGAATTCTCGATCGAAAAGCTGGTACGCAAGCCACTGATGGTCGCACCGCAGGCGCCGGTGCTCGACCTGCTGGTCCAGATGCGTCAGGCTCGCGTTCATATGGCGCTGGTCATCGACGAATATGGCGGGGTCGATGGGCTGATCACGATCGAGGACCTTGTGGAGACGATCGTCGGCGATATCGATGACGAGCATGACGATATCGAGGCGCCGCTGATGACGGAGCGCCCCGACGGCACGCTGGATATCGCGGCACGCCTGCCGATCGAGGATTTCGAGGAAAAGGTCGGACCGGTGCTGACACCGGAGGAGCGCGCCTCTTCCATCGATACGGTGGGCGGGCTGATCTTCACCCTTGCCGGCCGCGTACCGGCGGAGAACGAGATCATCACCCATCCGAGTTCCGGCGCAGAGTTCCAGGTACTCGACGCCGATGCGCGGCATATCCATACGGTGCGTGTCAGACCACCCGCGCCCAAAAACGAGACGGAAGGCGCCGCCGCCGCGGCGTAACCCCCCAAGATGCGCCTGAGTGATCTGCGGGCGCATCTACGCCCAGGGGCTGGCCTCGCGATCGGCATGGTCGTGATCTCGTCCCTGCTCTATTCCCTGGGCTACGCCTTCACCAAGCAGCTCATCCAGACCTGGCATTTCGATGCCATGCAGCTTTTCGTGCTGCGGTCCGTGCTCGTTATGGCGGGGCTGGCCGCCCTGCCGCTGTTCGGGCGGCGACCGCTGTCCCTCGCCCGCATCCTGGCGCCGCCGCACGCCTGGACCCAGCGCGCCGCTGCGGCGGCGCTGGTCTGCTCGGCCCTACTCGCCATGATCGGCTATGGCTATCTGCCGGTGACGACGGCAACAGCCTTCAGCTTCACCGCCCCCCTATTGGTCACGGCGATGGCCGCGATCTTTCTGGGCGAGCGCGTGCCGCTGATCCGCTGGTGCGCGGTCGCCCTCGGCTTCGCGGGGGTTATCGTGATCGTCCATCCGGGCGGGGCTGATCATCACGAGGCCGGTCATATGATCGGCGTGGCCGCCGCCTTCGGCTCGGCTGTTTTCTATGCCGTGCAACAAATGCTAATCCGCCGCGCCCGCGATCATCTGACCACGACCGACGTCATCACCCAGGCAGCGCTGGTCGGGCTTATCCTGCTCGGCGGCTTCATGCCATTCGTTTGGAAATCGGTGCCGGTCTCGGCCTTTACGCTCATTCTGCTGGCGACACTCACGCAGACGGGCGGGCTGCTCAGCATGGCGGCCGCGATCCGCATGGGGCAGATCTCCCAGCTCGCCCCCTGGCAATATGGCGGCATGGTCTGGGCAATCCTCCTCGACCTGTTCATGTTCGGCCATGTGCCTGGCCTTGTGGCGCTGACCGGGGCCGTCATGATCGTGGCCGGCGGGCTGCTCTCGCAGTTTCGCCTGCCTGGTTTCGTCCGCCTCACCCGCGCCCGCAGCTAACCCCTCTCCTCACCCCCGATTCTGGGTTAGGGTGACCTTTCGCGGAGGATGAAGCGCCGATGAATTCGATTTTCGTGCAAATCAAATGCGAACTGGGCCAAGCCTATAAGGTAGCGGCACAGCTGGCGGATGAGTTCGAGAACGCCTCCCAGATCTATTCGACCTCGGGGAATTTCGACCTTCTGGTCCAATTCCGCCTGGAGGACGGAGCCGATCCAGGGCTTTTCGTCACTGAAAGCCTGCAGCGGGTGCCGGGGATCAAGGACACCTATACCATCATGGTCTTCGATGCCTTCACCCCCGGGGTAGGCTAAGCGGTCAGGCCGCGCCGGCGATCATACCGTGCGGGTCGATCACATATTTCCGCGCAGCACCGGCATCGAAAGCCTCATAGCCCTGGGGTGCATCCTCCAGACCGATGACCGTCGCATTGACGATCTCAGCGATATTCACCCGGTCATAGAGGATCGCCTGCATCAGCATGCGGTTGTAGCGCAGCACCGGCGTCTGCCCGGTATGCAGGCTGTGCGCTTTCGACCAAGCCTTGCCGAAGCGGAGTGAGAGGCTGCCTTCCTTGGCCGCCGCATCCACCGCGCCCGGATCGGCGGTCACATACAGGCCCGGAATGCCAATGCTGCCAGCGGCGCGCGTGATATCCATCATCTGGTTCAGCACAACCGCCGGCTGCTCGCCCCCGGAATGGCCGCGCGCCTCAAACCCCACAGCATCGATCGCCGAATCGACCTCCGGCACGCCCACGACATCGGCGATCATCTCCCCCAGCCGGTCATGCCTGGAAAGGTCGATCGGCTCGAAGCCCATCTTTTTGGCATGCGCCAGACGCTCGGGGTTGAAATCGCCGATCATGGTCACCGCGGCACCCAGCAGGCGCGCGCCGGCCGCGGCCGCAAGACCGACCGGGCCGGCACCCGCGACATAAACGGTCGAACCGACGCCCACCTTGGCACTGACGGCACCATGAAAGCCGGTCGGGAAAATATCGGTCAGCATGGTGAGGTCGCGGATCTTCGCCATCGCGCGCGCCTTGTCGGGGAACTTCATCAGGTTGAAGTCGGCATAGGGCACCATGACATAGCGCGCCTGGCCGCCGATCCAGCCGCCCATATCGACATAGCCGTAAGCCCCGCCGGGACGGCCGTCATTCACGGTCAGGCAGACGCCGGTATCACCGCCGCGGCAGGTGCGGCAGCGGCCGCAGGCGACGTTGAAGGGGACGGAGACCAGATCGCCTTTGCCGACCATCTCCACATCGCGCCCGGTCTCAATGATCTCACCCGTGATTTCATGGCCGAGAACGAGACCAGCCGGGGCCGTCGTACGCCCGCGCACCATATGCTGGTCAGAGCCGCAGATATTGGTCGCGACGATCTTCAGAATCGCCGCATGTTCGATGCGCCGTCCGTCGGGCGCTTCCAGCTTGGGGTCGGGGATGTCCTGCACTTCGACATGCTTGGGACCGAGATAGACGACGCCACGATTGCCGCTCATGGATGTTCTTCCCTTTCGGCCAATCTTCTCGTCCGGGCAATGTGCCCGGCGGGATGGCCTGGCCGCCAGGGTCGCGCGAACGGACGTCCTCTTCAATGACCTCTGCGACATGCGAGCAGCAGATACCGGCCACATTTTCGCGTGCGGGGTTGCCGCACTCCCAGCTTGGTGCGAATTTGCGCGAGACCGATCCCATAAGAATTTACGAGGACAGAGATGGCAAAAATCCCGGTGAAGACCCCCGTCGTAGAACTCGACGGCGACGAGATGACCCGAATCATCTGGGGCTTCATCAAGGAGAAGCTCATCCTCCCCTATCTCGATATCGACCTGAAATATTATGACCTTGGGATCGAATATCGCGATCAGACGGATGACCAGGTCACGGTCGATGCCGCCAATGCCATCAAGCAGTACGGCGTCGGCGTGAAATGCGCGACCATCACCCCGGATGAGGCGCGCGTCGCCGAATTCGGCCTCAAAAAGATGTGGCGCAGCCCGAACGGCACCATCCGCAACATCCTGGACGGCACGATCTTCCGCGAGCCGATCATCTGCAAGAACGTCCCCCGCCTGGTGCCGCATTGGAATGAGCCGATCGTCGTCGGCCGCCACGCCTATGGTGATATCTATCGCGCGGCGGAAACCAAGATCCCCGGCCCCGGCCGCGTGACGCTGAACTATGTGCCGGCCGACGGCTCCGCGCCGCTGGAACTCGAAGTCCATGACTTCAAGGGTCCGGGCGTGGCGCTTGCCATCCACAACACCCTGGCCTCCATCCAGGGCTTTGCCCGTGCCAGCTTCAACTACGGCCTGGCCCGCAAATACCCGGTCTATCTGTCCACGAAGAACACGATCCTGAAAGCCTATGACGGCATGTTCAAGGACACCTTCCAGGAGATTTTCGACGCCGAGTTCAAGGCCGAGTTCGACAAGCTGGGCCTGACCTATGAGCACCGGCTGATCGACGACATGGTGGCCTCCGCGCTGAAGTGGAACGGCGGCTATGTCTGGGCCTGCAAGAACTATGACGGTGACGTCCAAAGCGACATCGTCGCCCAGGGCTTCGGCTCCCTCGGCCTGATGACCTCCGTGCTGCTCGATCCTTCCGGCTCGGTGGTGGAGAGCGAGGCCGCCCATGGCACGGTGACGCGCCATTACCGCGAGCATCAGAAGGGGCGCCCGACCAGCACCAACCCCATCGCCAGCGTCTTCGCCTGGACGCGCGGGCTGATCTATCGCGGCCGCTTCGACAATACGCCCGACGTCACGGCCTTCGCCGAGACGCTGGAGCGCGTCTGCGTCGAGACCGTGGAATCTGGCTTCATGACGAAGGATCTCGCAGTCCTGATCGCGCGCGACCAGCCCTTCCTCACCACCCAGGATTTCCTGGCGAAGATCGACGACAATCTGAAGCTCGCGATGGCGAAGGCGTAAGCTGGCCGCGCCTAAGCCGGCCGCGCCTAAGCCAGCCCTCGTAATCGGCTCCGCCTCACCTCATCTGACTCCCGCGGGCCTTTCGCCTGCGGGAGCATGATAGGATGGCGCGCCGGAAAAACGCCTTGGCCGGACTAGCCGGCCTCAGCCTCGCCTGGAACGTCCCGCAGGTGATGGCACTGCGTCTCGCCAAGATCGCCCGTGGCGGCAAGCGAGGCCAGGCCGAGTCTCAACTCATGGTTTCGGAAAAGATCGCCGCTGGCCTGCAGGCGCAGGCGATCATGATGCGGTCGATGCTGACCGGCTCGCCCGACAAGGGCAGCGGCGCTGTGACCCGCCTTTACGCCCGCAAAGTGGCCGCGAATAAGCGCCGGCTCGGCAAGGGCTGAGCCGCCGGGCGCAAATGTCACCGCACCGTCACGGGTAACGCCTCCTGCCGCACCGGCGCCTCTCCCACTTCTCGAATAACGGGAAAGGGAGACAACCATGGCCAGACATGCACGTCACAGCGGCAAACAAGCGGTGAAGGATGGTAGCGGCCCGACGGAGACCACGCCGGGGCCGGACCAGAACGCCCCGAGCTTCGCGCAGCCGCAGCCGGGCCCCGATCCCACTGAGTTCGTCATCCACCACCCGACGGATAACGCTGCCTACGCCCGCATCGATGCGCTCAACAAAGAGCACCGGCTGCGGCCGATGGCCTTTCCCGCGCCCCGCGGTGGCACGGAACCGCAGCTGACACTCGCCGAGATCTATGGCCCCAGCGGCAAGGCTGCGGAAGCCATGATCACCAAAGCCGGGAAACTCGTCTTCCATGCGGTCGGCGACACCGGCAGCACGCGCGGGCCGGAAAGCCAGAGCGAAGTCGCGGACAAGATGGTGAGCGATTTCAACGAAATTGATAGCGCGGACCTGCCGAAATTCTTTCTGCACCTGGGCGACGTTATCTACAATTTCGGCGAGGCCGAATATTACTACGACCAGTTTTACGACCCCTACCGTGCCTATCCGGCGCCGATCATCGCGCTGGCCGGCAATCACGACGGTATGGTGGCACCCGGATCGGGGGCGGCTAGCCTGGCCGCCTTTCTCGACAATTTCTGCGCCGAACAATTTCATCGCACCAGCGAGTCCGGCGGCCTTTCGCGCACGGCGCAAATTCAGCCGGGCGTCTTCTACACATTCGAGGCACCGTTCCTGCGCTGCCTCGTGCTCTATTCAAACACCCTCGAAGATCCGGGCGTGATCTCCTCTGAAGACGGTTCCTGGCCAGAGATCGGGGACAGCCAACTCGCCTATCTTGAAGCGGCGCTGCAGCGAGCCCACGACGAAAACTTCACGGGCGCACTCATCATCGCGCATCACCACCCCGCCTATACCGCCGGTGCCATCCATGGCTGGAGCATCGCGATGCGAGAACAGGTGGATGCGATCTGTGAGAAGGTTGGCATCTGGCCGCATGCCGTGCTCTCCGGGCATGCCCATAACTACCAGCGCTTCACCCGCATCCACGGCGCGTTGCAAATTCCCTATATAATCGCCGGCAATGGCGGCCATGCTATCGCCAAGCTGTCGCGCAAGGGCCAGCTCGCGCTGCGCGCGCCCTTTGCTTTGGAGATGCCAAAGGGCGACCCGGACAGCGTAACGCTCGAGAGCTACGACGACCAGGATTACGGCTATCTGCGGGTCGTCGTGACGGCGGAGCAGCTGCGCATTGAATACCATCCGGCCAGCGACGGTGAGATGGCGAAGACCCCGGACGACACCGTCGTCGTTGACCTTGCGACGCACAAGATCGTTCCACTCGTGGGCTGATATAAAAAGCCCGCACCGTTTCCGGTGCGGGCTTTTTATTGCCTTGGGCGCGAAGACTACTCCTCGTGCCAGGTGCGGCCGTCGCGCTCCAGCAGGGCGACGGAGGCCGAAGGGCCCCAGGTGCCGGCGCGATAGGGTTTCGGGAATTCGCCCGAAGACATCCAGGCATCCATGATCGGATCGACCCAGCGCCAGGCCGCTTCCACCTCGTCACCGCGCATGAACAGGGTCTGATTGCCGCGCACCACGTCCATGATCAGCCGCTCATAAGCGTCCGGGCTGCGCACCGCGAAAGCCTTGGCGAAAGTCATGTCCAGCGGCACGTGCTGCAGGCGCATGCCACCCGGACCCGGGTCTTTGATCATGAGCCACAGCTTCACGCCCTCATCCGGCTGCACGCGGATGACGAGGCGGTTGGCCTTGAGCTGGCCGGCCGACTCCTCGAAGACCGTATGCGGAATGGGACGGAACTGGACGACGATCTCGGACACGCGGGACGGCAGGCGCTTGCCGGTGCGCAGATAGAAGGGCACGCCTGCCCAGCGCCAGTTGCCAACCTCTGCCTTCACGGCGACGAAGGTCTCCGTCATGCTGGTCGGGTGGCCAAGCTCTTCCAGATAGCCGCGCACCGGACCCTGCACGGAAGCACCGGCTGTATACTGGCCGCGCACCGTGTTCTGCGCGACCTGCGACGGCTTCATCGGCTCCAGCGAATTCAGCACCTTCAGCTTCTCGTCCCGCACGCGGTCGGCGTCCAGCGAGGTCGGCACTTCCATCGCCGTCAGGCAGAGGAGCTGCAGGATATGATTCTGGATCATGTCGCGCATGGCGCCGGCCGTATCGTAATAGCCGGCCCGGCTCTCAAGTCCGACTTCCTCGGCCACCGTGATCTGGACGTGATCGATGTAGCGGGAATTCCACACCGGCTCGAAGAGCGAATTGGCGAAGCGCAGAGCCATGAGGTTCTGCACCGTCTCTTTTCCGAGATAGTGATCGATGCGGTAGATGCTCGATTCCGGGAAGATCTTGCCGACCGAGGCGTTCAGCGCCTGGGCGGATTCCAAATCCTTTCCGAGCGGCTTCTCGATCACCACGCGGCTTTTCTCGGTGATCAGGCCGTGGGCGTTGATCTGCTCGGAAATGGGTCCGAAAATGTCAGGCGCGGTCGAGAGATAGAAAACCCGGATGCGCTCGGAATGCTCTTTCAGGCGCTTGGCGAGGTCGCCCCAGCCGTCTGAACCGGTCGCGTCCATTGAGACATAGCCGACGCGGGCCACGAAGCGCTCCAGCACCTCTGGATCGATATCGGCCTTGGGCACGAAGCTCTCGATGGCGTCACGCGCCACTTTTTGGAACTCTTCGTCCGAAACCTTACGGCGCGAGGTGCCGATGATGCGGGCGTCGGCCGGCAGCTGTCCGTCACGGTCGCGCTGGTAGAGGGCAGGGAGAAGCTTGCGGCGCGAGAGGTCTCCCGAACCGCCGAAGATGACGAAATCAAAAGGATCGACGGCGATGATGCGTGCGACCATACGAAAGGGCTCCTTTTCAGGCGAGGCGCTAGCATACGCGAGCACGCTGAATTGGCTAGAACCTGGCCTTCGCATTTGCACCATAAGCGTTGTGCGCTTGACGGCGCGCCGGACCTGTCGTCCACCGGCATGATGACCGCGCCATCAACCCTGCCGCAGACCGAAGCCGTGAGCCCCCGCTACTGGGCGCTGGACCTGTGGGACAGCGCGACGGCACTGGAAGCCTTATGGGAAGGACAGATGGCCGCGATCGCGGCCCTTCGCCCGGCCCTGCCCGCCTTGGCCGCCGCGGCCGATGCCGCCGCCGCACGCTTATCGGGTGGTCAGGGACGGCTGATCTATGCCGGCGCCGGGACCTCAGGGCGGTTGGCGGCGCTTGACGCCGCCGAGCTGCCGCCGACCTTCGACTGGCCCCATGACCGCACCCATCTTGTCATTGCCGGCGGCACGGACAGCCTGCTGCGGGCGGCCGAAGGGGCGGAGGATCGCGCGGATGTTGCGCGTGCCGAGGTGGATGCGGCCCAGGCCAGTCCCACGGATGTCCTGATCGCGCTAGCCGCGAGCGGCACCACCCCATTCGCCATCGCGGCCGTGGAAGCGGCGCGGGCGCGCGGCGCGCTGACCATCGCCATCGCCAACAGCCCCGGTGCCCCGCTGCTGGCAGCGGCCGAGCATCCTGTGCTCATCGCGACCGGCCCGGAAGCCATAGCCGGCTCCACCCGCATGAAGGCCGGCACCGCCCAGAAGGCGGCGCTCACCCTGCTCTCCACCCAGATCATGGTACGGCTGGGACGCATTCACGAGGGGCGGATGGTGGAGATGCGGCCCACCAATGCAAAGCTTATGGCCCGCGCCGAGCGTATGGTGGCAGAGTTGACGGGTTGCTCGGCGGAGGAAGCGGCGGATCGGCTGCAGGCGGCGCAAGGCCGGATCAAAACGGCCGTGCTGATGAGTTTGCGGGACATTGACGCCCGCCAGGCCGAAGCCCTGCTTTCCCGCCATGCCGGCATTCTCCGACTCGCGTTAGCTCAGACGAAAGAAACTCCCGTATAGCGACATCACCTGCAAACCCTGCTCCGCTGACGGGGCAGCCATGCCAAGGAACCGATGATGACCGAAATTCAAGCGGCCGCGGATGTCCGCATCGAGCATGATGCACTGGGCGATGTGCCCGTGCCCAACAACCGGCTGTGGGGCGCACAAACTGAGCGCTCGATCCACAATTTCCCGATCGGCCGGGATACGTTCAAATGGACGCGGCCTGTCATCCGGGCCTTCGGCATTCTGAAAAAGTCGGCGGCCCTGGCCAATGGCGAGCTGGGCGAGCTGCCGCCCGAGAAGGTCGCCCTGATCGTTCAGGCCGCCGATGAAGTGATCGCGGGCAAGTGGGACGATGAGTTTCCCCTGGTCGTCTTCCAGACCGGCTCCGGCACGCAGAGCAACATGAATGCGAATGAGGTGATCGCGAACCGCGCCATTCAGATCGCGGGCGGCGTGCTCGGCTCCAAGAAGCCGATCAATCCCAATGACGACGTCAATCGCGGCCAGTCCTCAAACGATACCTTCCCCACGGCGATGTATATCGCGTCCGTAGAGGTCATCGCGGGTAAGCTGCTGCCCGCGATTACGGTTCTGCGCGATACGCTCGATTCAAAGTCGAAAGAGTTCGCGCATGTCATCATGATCGGCCGCACCCATCTGCAGGATGCGACGCCGATCACCCTCGGCCAGGCGATCAGCGGCTGGGTGGCGCAGCTGGATGAAGCGGCCCGCGCCATCCGCGAAGGCCTGCCCTGGCTGATGGAACTTGCGATCGGCGGCACGGCGGTCGGCACCGGCCTGAACGCTCATCCCAAATTCGGCGCAACCGCCGCCCGCCATATTGCCGAAGTGACGGGCCATCCCTTCGTCTCCGCCCCGAACAAGTTCGCCGCCCTATCGGCGCACGACGCCATGGCGCATGCCAGCGGCACCTTGCGCACGCTGGCCGGCGCCCTGCTGAAGATCGCGAATGACGTCCGCTGGCACGCTTCAGGCCCCCGCGCCGGCCTCGCCGAAATCCATATCCCGGAGAACGAACCCGGCTCCTCCATCATGCCTGGCAAGATCAATCCGACGCAGTGCGAATCAATGACGATGGTCGCCGTGCAGGTTTACGGCAATGATGCCGCCGTCGCCTTCGCGGCCAGCCAAGGCAACTTCCAGCTCAATGTCTATAAGCCGGTGATGCTGCATAACCTGCTTGAATCGGCGACGATCATGAGCGAGAGCATGCTCGCCTTCGAGGAGCATTGCGCGCGCGGCATCGAGCCGAATTACGAGCGGCTGAAGCATAATCTGGAAAGCTCGCTGATGCTGGTGACGGCGCTCAACCGCCATATCGGCTATGAAAAGTCGGCGCAGATCGCGCTCAAGGCGCATCGCGAGAATTCGAGCCTGAAGGAATCGGCACTCGCTCTCGGCTTCCTGACGGAAGAGCAGTTCGACGCCTGGGTAAAGCCGGAAGACATGCTCGGGCCGACCGCTGCTCAATAAGCGACCCTGACGACAAACGTGAAAGGCCGCTCCAGCTTTATGGAGCGGCCTTTTTCATGCGGGTCGAGGCGAGCGTCAGTTGTGCAGGCTATTGTAATCCACCCAGCCTTTGACGACACCGTTCGGCGTCTGCATCTGCATCTGGAATGACGGTGCGCGCATGCCATCCGTCTGAATTCCAACCAAACCTGCCCGAGCGGTGCTATCGACGACGGTGCAATCGCCCGGATTGCTGACGGAAAAGCTTTCGAGCGCGTCTTCGGAACCGCAAACCGGCGTCGCGCCTTGCAGGAAGATGGGCTTCGCCAGATCCAGGCTATGGCGGCCGACGGATATGACCTGACCATTGATAAAATACGCTGCGCTGCCGGCAGGTGGCGGCGTCTCTCCCGAGAGGATCGCCGTGATGGCGAGGCCGCAAATCACAAAAAGCAGAATGCCGAAGGTGGACTTACGCGCGAACGAACTCTCCGCCCGAGGTTGACCCCGTGGTGCGCCTTGGAATTCGATGTCGGGGTCACCTTTCACAATCGGTCACTCACAGCCCTACGTTACGTTGGCGTAGCGCATGGAGCACCCGGCACTCAACGTCTAAATCTGGGCTCAAAACCTAATCGATTGTGAGCTTATCACCATTTCAAGGTGCTGACTGAGCCGCAAATGGGGCAGCCGTCTCGCACCGACTGATGCGAAACGCCGCCGTCAGGCATGTGTCCGATATGCGAGGGGTGGCTCAAAAGCCTGTGTCAAAGCTTGTAGGCCTTCTTCGCAAGGTTATAAGCGAGGTCCTGCGCCACCGCCTGCGCCTCGTCTTCGTCAAGTCTGTGTTCCGCGACAAGGGTTGCGAGATAGGCACAATCCACGCGGCGCGCCATGTCGTGCCGCGCCGGAATCGACAGATAGGCCCGCGTATCGTCGTTGAAGCCGACAGTATTGGCGAAGCCCGCGGTCTCGGTCGTCAATTCACGAAAGCGCTTCATCCCGTCCGGGCTGTCGAAGAACCACCACGGCGGCCCGAGCCGAAGGCAGGGGTAATGGCCTGCCAGCGGGGCGAGTTCCCGCCCATAACTTGTTTCATCAAGCGTGAACAAAATAAGCGTCAAATTGGGATTATTGCCGACCGCATCGAGCAAAGGCTTGAGCGCGCGCACATAGTCGGTGGGGGATGGGATATCGGCCCCCATATCCGGTCCGAACTGGCGGAAGATAAGCGGATTATGATTGCGGAACGAGCCTGGATGCAGCTGCATGACCAGCCCGTCATCGATGCTCATGCGCGCCATCTCGGTCAGCATCTGCGCGCGAAACGCCTCCGCTTCGGCCGCTGTCGCCGCGCCGCGCAGCACGATTTTGAACAGCGCCTCTGCCTCCGCCGGCGCCAGATCAGCCGTCTGCGCCGTCGGATGACCATGATCAGTGGATGTTGCACCGAGGGATTTGAAGAATTCCCGGCGCAGGCGATGCGCCGTCAGATAGCCCTGCCAGGTCAAAGCCTGGCCGGTGATGGAAGCGAGCTGACGGAGGTTTTCAACGAACCCCTCACGCTCGGGATCGACCGTAAAATCCGGCCGATAGGCGGGCAGCACCCGCCCCTTCCATCCTGATGCGCGCAAGCCAGCATGATGGGCCAGATCGCTCAAGGGACTGTCGGTTGTGGAAATCGCCTCGATATTGAAGCGCGTGTAGAGCGCACGCGGGCGGAATTCGTCGCGGCTGAGATGGTCCGCGATGATGTCATACAGCCGGTCAGCATTCTCTGGTTTCAGCCGCTCGGTAATGCCGAAGAGGTCTTCCAGCGATTGCTCGAACCAGAGCCGCGTCGGCGTGCCACGAAACAGGTGGAAATGCTGAGCGAAAATGCGCCAGATTTTGCGCCCGTCCGTCTCCACCAGCCCACCATCGCGGCGGAGAATGCCGAGGTCTTCCAGTGCCACGCCCTGAGAATACAGCATGCGGAAGATGTAGTGATCGGGCTTGACGAAGAGGGTCGCTGGATCAGGGAACAGGGCATCCTCGCCATACCAGCGGGGATCTGTATGCCCGTGCGGCGACAGGATCGGCAGCGAGGCGACCTCATGGTAAAGCCGCCGCGCGATGGAGCGGGCGGCAGGGTCGCTCGGAAACAGCCTATCTGGATGTAATGCCACCTGAACCTCTTCTCCGGGTCTACCCATTTTTGAGGGTTGCCTTTGCGGCGCATCTTTTTCAAACGACAGACTGGAATTGATATATTAGTATGTCAAGCGACCTTAATACGGACCGGACCCCGCACCCCGTCATGGACCAGCCGATGGCCAGCCCGCCCCGCCTGCCGCGCATCACCTCAGCCGTTGCCATCTACCGCCATTTACATGCGGCAATCCTCAGCAACAGCCTGCCCCCTGGAACCGCCTTGCAAGACAAGTTGCTCTGTGCCGAATTCCATGTGAGCCGCACGCCGGTGCGAGAGGCGCTGATCAGACTGGCTGAAGACGGACTGGTCGATATCTTTCCGCAATCGGGCACCTTTGTCTCCCGCATCAAGGCGGCGGCTATCCCCGAGGCGTTGGACATTCGCCAGGCCCTGGAAGCTCTGGCGGTTGGGCGTGCCGCAATCCTGGCCGAGCCGGCCAATATTGCATGCCTCGACCAAATTCTCGCGCGGCAGGCATCCCTCGCCCAGGCCGGCGACACGGCATCCTTCCATGACGCCGACGAACTGTTTCACGAGACGATCGGAGCGATCGCTGACCGGCCAGGGATCTGGACCATCGTCAAGCAGGTGAAGGTGCAGATTGACCGGACGCGACGCCTTACCCTTCCGGTACCGGGCCGCATGATCCAGGTCGTGGCGGAGCATCGTCAGGTGCGGGACGCAATCGCCGCTGCCGATGCGGCCAGCGCCCAAACCGCCATGGCACGGCACCTCAATGTCGTGATTCCCGATCTTGCGCGCCTGCGCGGTCAGTATCCTGCGTATTTCACGTGACAATCCTTTGCTGAACCGGCGAACAGCCCTTTCCGCGCTGGCGATGACGGCGGTTGGCTGGGGCTCGGCACGGGCCGCGGGCGGGACAATCATCCCGCTATGGCCGGGCGTGCCACCGGGTGGCGGCGGCCCTGGAAGCCCCGAGCATGTGTCGGCGGCCGGCGCTGTCAGCCGCATCGGGACGCCGCATCTGCGCGTCTACCGCCCCGCGCGCGCCAACGGCGCGGCCGTGCTGATCGCGGGCGGTGGTGGCTACAAGCGCATCGAAATGGGCCGCGAGGCGGCACCCGCGGCGCATTGGCTGACAGCCCGCGGCATTACCGCCTTTGCTCTTCTCTACCGTCTGCCCAATGAGGGCTGGTCTGCCGGCCCCGCGGCCCCCCTGCAGGACGCGGAGCGCGCCATAAGACTGATCCGGGCCGAACGCGCACGTTCGGGCTGGCAAACCAGCAAGGTCGGTGTCCTTGGCTTCTCAGCGGGTGGCCATGTGATGGGCCTGGCGGCGACGCGGTTCGCACGACCGTCCTACGCGCCTGTCGACGCCACCGACCGGTTGTCAGCCCGGCCGGACAATGCCGCCCTGATCTATCCGGTCATTACGCTTGAACCGCCCTATGACGACACCGCAACACGGCGCAGTCTGATCGGGTCAGACCCGAGTGCGGCCACCAGCGCCGCGTGGTCCGTGCAGACCGGCATTGCCAAAGGCTGCCCGCCCTTCTTTCTCGTGCAGGCGGAAGACGATTCAGTCTCCGATCCGGCCAATACACGCATTATGGCGCAGGCCTGCGCAGAGGCGGACGTGCCGGTGGAACTGCATAGGCTGGCCAAGGGCGGCCACGGCTTCGGCATGGGACGACCGGGCACGGATGCCGCGCTCTGGCCCGGCTGGTATGAGGCCTGGCTGAGACGCCAGTTCATACTGGACTGACGCCTTGCGCGCCCGAGCGGATCGGACGCGCAAGGCCGTGGGCGTCGGATTAGGCGCCTTCGTGGTCGGTCTTGGCTTCCGTCGCATCTGCCTCAGGAGCGGCTTCAGCTTCAGAACCGGCCTCCGTCTCGGGCGCGACTTCAGATTCGGCCTCAACCTCGACTGGCGCCTCGACCACCGGCTTCTCCGGCGGCGCCTCTTTGGCGCGGTCACGGGCAGCGGAGAGATAGTCAAACACGAGCGGATCGTGGCCCTCGAAGATGAGATGGTATTCGGCACCCACGGCGGCGCGCGATGCCTCATCGATTCTGCCAAGCTTGTGAATAACCCATCCCGTGCCGCGATCGACGACGGTGGGCGGCAGTTTTACGATGCGGCTCGGCGGGCGCTTTTCGTCACGACCACGGCCAGCACCGCCCGGACGGCCTTTGCCGCCTTTGCGCTCACGGTGGTTCATGTCGAACTGGGCTGGGGCTGCTGCCTTACCCTTGGGTGTCCCTGGTTCTTTAGCCACAACAGTCTCCTAATTCAGGCCGAGGCGGTGGTTTAGAGAAATTCGCAGACGGCGGATATAGAATAGAGCGAGAGGGCCAAAGCACAGGCCCCGGTTACGGGCAGAACGGATCGTCCTCACGCGGCCAATAGCGCGGAGAGCGGCGGGTATAGGGGATCTGGCCGAAATCCTGGGACAGCGCACCCGGCGAGGAGGCGTAGAGCACGTCGCCCGCGATCGGCGCGAAGCCGGCGTGGAAATGCTGGTTCGATTTCACGACCAGGATGCGCTGTGTTGCAGGGTCAAGCCCCAGCGTCACCATCGCCTCGGGATGAAAGCTCTGGGTGCGCAGGCTGCATAGAATGACGTTGAGGCCATGCGATTGCACCCACGCGCAATCGCCCAAGGAGACCGGCGCATCGCCGAAGCGTTGCATGACCTCGCTTGCCAGGCCCATGACCTCGACATGCAGATCGACGGGCATGCCCGAACTTACCCCGCATTTTCCGCCGATGCGAAGATCCAAGGCTGCACCCAGGCCCGCCTCCTGACAGAAGCGCACGGCCATCGGGTCCCATAGATAGCCGATGGTGATCCGCTCGATATGGCGATCGAGCGCCGCCCGCAGGAAGAAAGTGGCGTCACCCGGCGCGCCGCCGCCGGGATTGTCGGCGACATCGGCAATGACGATGGGCTGGCCCGGCCTGTCTTCTGCCAGTTCCAGGGCAACTTCCAGGGCGGCATCAATGGTCAGGCAGTTCGGCTGAATTTCTTTGCGCAGCGCAAAGAAGGCCTCGCCAAAATGGCGCGCCGCTGCCGTCGCCTTATCGGGATCGCCATCGGCGATGGCCAGCATCTTGACGCCCACATCCGGCACATCGGCCCAGGGAAAGCCGTGCGCCAAAGAAAGGGACAGGATGCCATCGCGCGCTTCATACCGCGCCAGATGATCGACGAAGTCGCGCATCGGCTGCGCGGTTGGGCGAAACATCCCGATCATGCGGCAGTCGAAGACGGCCATCACAGGCCTGGTGCGCCCGGCAACCGCATCAGCCATGAGGGTAAACAGGTCCTCGGCGCGGGCCGGAATATCGGTATGCGGATATTCCTTATAGGTCAGCAGCACCGTCGCGGCGTCCAGCATCGCATCCGTCAGATGGCAATGCAGATCAAGCTCCACGCCGATCGGCACGTCGGGTCCCACAATCGCCCGGGCACGCGACAGCAAGTCGCCCTCGCAATCCTCATAGCCATCGGCGACCATGGCACCATGCAAGGCGAGCAAGACCAGATCGGGCTTCGTTGCGGCTAGGTCGCGCAGGATTTCGTCGCGAAATCCCTCGAAAACGGGCCGGGTGGTGACACCACCCGGCTCGGCATAGGCGCACAGGCTTTCGCTGACCTCCCAGCCCAAAGCCTCCGCCCGGCGCCGCCAGACATAAAGCTGCGCCGAGCAGTAGTTTTCCGGCAAGCGCGTGGCATTGCCGTGAGCGACGAAACCGTCCTCAAATGCCTGCCGGCCGGTCGGCAGCGGGGCGAAGGTGTTCGTTTCAGTGTCCAGGGCCGCGATGAAAACTTTCATGCAGCCTGGATAGCCCGCCCTCAGCGACCGTAGAAGACCGTGAAGCTCGCCTTTTCGATGGTCGCGAAATGCAGGTAGTAGCCGACCTGCGCGCCCGGACTATCGCTGTTCAGCGGCAGGCTCTCTTCCTTCAGCGCATGCAGGGTGACGATATAGCGGTGCGGCTTGTCACCCTCGGGCGGGCAAGGGCCGCCATAGCCGGGCGCACCGAAATCAGTTCGCCCCTCGACAGCGCCTGCCGGCAGGCCGGAATGGCCCGGATGGCTGGCGCCTTCGGCAATGCTGGTCACATCGGCCGGGATATTGATGACCGTCCAATGCCACCAGCCGCTGCCGGTCGGCGCATCGGGATCATAGATGGTGACGGCAAAGCTTTTGGTGCCCTCGGGCGCGCCGGACCAATGCAATTCGGGCGAGACGTTCTGGCCGGTGCAGCCGAAACCGCCAAAGACATGCTTGGCCGTGACCGTGGCACCGTCCGCGAAACTGCTGCTCGAAAAAGAGAGCGTCATGACAGGGCTTCCTTGAATTGAAACGAGCGATGATGTCACGCGGCGGTCAGCGGCGCGTCAAGGCCCGGCAACACCGCCTGGCCGCTCGCCTCGGTCTTTTCATGATCCAGCAGCCAGGCTTTGCGCGGCAGCCCGCCGCCATAGCCGGTGAGAGCCGAAGACGCGCCGATCACCCGGTGACACGGCACCACGATCGCGATGGGATTGGCGCCATTCGCCGCACCCACGGCGCGAGAGGCGTTGGGGCGGCCAATCATGGCCGAGAGCTTCCCGTAACCCATGGTCTGGCCAGGCGGAATCTGGCGTAGTGCGGTCCAGACCTCACGCTGAAATTCTGTGCCCCCCGTCGCCGTGGTGATCGCGTCGATCGCCCGAAAATCGCCCGCAAAATAGCGATCCAACGGATCGCGCAAGGCGCGCGGCGCGGGCTGACGCTGCAGCGCGGGGGCACCATAATGCAGCGCCAGCAGCCGCCGCATGCGGACTTCATAGTCATGGAAATCGAGCGCGCGCAGCACATCGCCGTCAAAAACCAGCAGGATTTCCCCGACCGGAGAGGGGATGCGATCAAGCGACAAGAGCATCGTGAAGCCCTCCCTCATCTGTCTTGGTGGTCGTTCTCGCGGGCGGGACTGAACCCAGCGCCTGAAGCCAAAGGTGAAGAGCGGCATAAGCCCGCCAGGGTCGCCAGCTTGCGGATCGCGCCTCAAGCGCCTTGGCCGTGAGACCCAGCACCCGCTGCAAACCGACATCCTGAGCCGGGAAGGCATCGGGCTCGCGCAAGGCAAACAGCGCGATGCAATGCGCCGTCCATGGCCCGATGCCGGCGACCGCCGTCAGCCGCGCGATGGCCGTGGCCAGATCGCCACCCGGCGCCAGCAGATCGGGACTATCCGCCTCGGCGCGGGCCAGGTTGATAATCGCGGCAGCCCTGGCCCGCGGCATATTGAGGTCGAGGCTCACGCGGTCGGCGACCTCCACCAGGCGTTCGGGCGTCGGAAACAATCCGGTCAGGCCGGGAATGCCGGTTTCGACCGGCGTGCCGTAGCGCGTCACCAGGGCAGCCGCGAGCCGCCGGCCTGACGCGACACTCACCTGCTGACCCAGGATGATGCGCACCGCGCATTCAAAGCCGTTCCAGGCGCCGGGCACGCGCATGCCGGGCCGAGCTGCAATCCACGGACCGAGGGCCGGATCGGCCGCCAGATGCGCGTCGATCTGCGTGGTATCGGCCGCCAGATCAAAAAGCCCGCGCAGCCGCGCCACGATCTCTGGCAGGTAGGCAAGCTTCGGAAAATCGATCTGTGCCGTCAGGCAATCGGCGCCGCTGGGTGACACGACAACCGTGCCGTGATGGCCACCCAGCGTGATCAGCCGCGCGTAGCTTTGCGGCGTCACCGCTTCCACACCGGGAATGGCATGGGCGCCGAGGGCGGTGATGACGCCGTCCCAGTCATAGGGCGGACGGAAGGGCAAGGTGATCGTGAAACCCGGGCCGCCATCATTCTTCAGGGAGCGGCGGCGCATCTGGCTCGGCGGCTGGGCATAGAGCGTGCGGAAAACATGGTTGAAGCGGCGCAGGCTGCCGAAGCCGGATGCGAGCGCCACATCCGTCAGCGGCAGACTGGTCTCCACCACCAATTGCCGGGCCAGCAGATGGCGTCTGGTCTCCGCCACCTGTTTCGGACTGGCCCCGAGATGGGCCGTGAACAGCCGGCGGAGTTGCCGCTCCCCCACGCTGAGCCGGGCCGAGAGACTGGGCCCATCGGTCGCATAGCCCAGCGCGATCAGGGCCATGGCGCGTTCGACCAGCGGATTGGCGACAACTGTGCCGGGCGCGCGCTCCGGCCGGCAGCGAAGGCAGGAACGGTAGCCCGCCACTTCCGCTGCCGCCGCCGTCGGGTAGAAGGTAACGTTTTCGGCCTTGGGTGTCTGGGCCGGGCAGACGGGACGGCAATAGATGCCGGTCGTGCGCACGGCGGTGAAAAAGCGGCCGTCAAAACGGGAATCGCGGGTCGTCAGCGCCCGGTAGCAAATGACGGGATCGAGCCTGGCGAGAGCGACGGGACCGGGTGTGAACATGGGCAGGTTATGCCATGCCCTGCCCTCTGCCGCTCGCCGTTTTCGGACATGACCGTAAAAGGCTGGGCCGCGGTCAAGCGGCCGATTGTCCCGGCAAGTGCCGCGTGACGCGCATCACGACGACACCAGCAGTCAGCAGCAGCACGATCCCACCCGTAGCAAAAACGCCTGCCACGCCGCTGAAGCCGAATACCAAACCGCCCAAGGCTGCACCGGCTGCTATGGCAATCTGAATGGCAGCGACGAGAAGGCCGCCAGCACTCTCGGTTTCGTCGGGGGCGGCCCGTGCCGTCCAGGTTGACCAGCCGACCGGCATGGCCCCGAAGGCCAGACCCCAGACAGCCACGAACAGCGCATGCACCGGCAGCCCGACATGCAAGGCGGCAAGACCTAAACCGACCGCGCCGATCATCAGCGGCGGCAGGGTCAGTGTCAGGCGCAGGCTGCGCTCCAGCACAAAGCCGGCGAGGAAGGTTCCGACGAAATTCGCCACGCCGAACCCAAGCAGCATGAGCGCGATGCCATTGGTGCCAACGCCGGCCATGCTTTCCAGAAAGGGACGGACATAGGTGAAGAGCGCGAAGTGCCCGGCAAAGACCAGCACGCAGCACAGCACGCCAAGCCCCATGCCCGGAAGCTGCAGCACCTCGACCAGCGTCCACAGTCGCGCGGCGTGGTTGGAGACTAGGCGGGGTAGGAAGGCCATCTGGCACAGCAAGGTCACCACGCCGATGACGGTCCCCAACAGGAAGACGCTGCGCCACCCGTAAAGTCCGCCCAGATAGCTGCCGAGCGGCACGGCCACGATGGTCGCGACCGATACCCCGCTGAACAGAATGGACAATGCACGCGGCACCATGGGTGTCGGCACCAGCCTGATTGCGACAGCCGTTGCCATGCTCCAGAATCCGCCCAGGCCAATGCCAAGCAACACACGCCCCAGCAACAGCCACGCGAAGTTCGGTGCCGCCGCCACCAGCAGGTTTGATGCGATCAGCAGAATCGAAAATCCCATCAGAACCAGGCGGCGGTCCAGGCCACGGGTGACGACGGCAGCCAGAAGTGCCGCGATGAGAGCCACAACCGCAGTCGCCGTCACCGCCTGCCCCGCCAGCGCTTCCGATATATGTAGACCCCGGGCCATGGGCGTCAGCAGGCTTGCAGGCAGAAACTCGGCCGTCACCAGGCTGAACACGCCCAAAGTCAGGGAGAAGACCGCAGGCCAGGATGCCCTCTCCGGCACCTCTGCCGTCCAGCTCCGTTCCAGGATATCGCTCATCGCATCGTCCTCAATCCACTCAGTTGCCGTAGGATAGCCTGGGCAACTCAGACGATCTATGATAGAAAATCCGTAATATTTGATCGTAAGTCCTGACATGGCCGAAACCAGCGTGACACGTCCCTCGCCGGACCTGATGAGCGAACTGCTCCTCGGCATGCGTCTGCGCGGGGTTCAGTATCGCCGGATTGAGGTAACCCCCCCTTTTGGGGTCAGCTTCGGCGACGCCGTGCCACGCGCGCATCTGCATGTCGTGGTGGCCGGCACCGTGTTCCTGCGCGATGCAACCGGCGCAGTCTCCAGCCTGCCCGCGGGCACCGCCGTCTTCCTGCCGCATGGCGGCATGCACCAGCTGCTGTCGGACATCGATCTACCCTGCCGCGACATCACCAGCTTCGCGAACGAGCCGGTTTGCGATGCGCTGTCGGACATCAAGGATTGCGCCGGCAAGCCGGGCTGTCCTGACAATACCATCATCTTCAGCAGCTGCATGGAATTCGATCTGGGTGGCATGCAGCGTTTGGTGCGGCTGATGCCGGAAGTCATGATCGTCGGCACGCTGTCCGAGCGGCACCCCGAGGTCATGCCGATCCTGAAAGCCATGGAGAGTGAGGTCTGCGGGCGGCGGGTGGGCTTCGCCGGCATTCTGGCGCGGCTGGCCGATGTCCTCTCCGCCATCATCGTGCGCGGCTGGGTTGAATGCGGTTGCGATGGTGCCGCGGGCCTGGTCGATGCCTTGCGCGATCCGCGGCTTGCGGGAGCCATCGCGGCGCTGCATCGCGACCCTGGCCGGAGTTGGACGGTCGCGGATCTGGCGGCCGAAACCGGCAGTTCCCGCTCGGTCTTTGCCGAGCGCTTTCATGCTGTCACCGGTGTGACGCCGCTGCGCTACACGGCGGAGCTGCGCATGCGTCTCGCCACGCAATGGATGGGAAGCGAGCAGATGCCGATCGATGCCGTGGCGCATCGCCTGGGCTACGCGTCGCAGGCAGCCTTCAGCCGGGCCTTCAAACGCGTAACGGGGCATCCGCCCGGCAGCGCCCGGCTATCGCAGGCCATGCAGAATGCCCCTGCGGATTTTCCTGCGGCCTAGATCAGCGCCTCCGCTGCTTGGTCCATTTCTTGACCAGCATCTCCCGCTTCAGGCGGGACAGACGCTGTATCCAGAAGATGCCATCCAATTGGTCAATCTCATGCTGCAGGCAGACGGCCAGCAGTCCCTCTGCCTCTTCAGTATGGGTGGCGCCGGCCAGATCCTGATAGGTCACCCTTACGCGCGCGGGGCGCAGAACGGTCTCGGCGGCGCCGGGCATGGAAATGCTGCCTTCCTCATGCGCCTGGGCGTCGTCCGATTGCCAGGCAATCTCGGGATTGACGTAAATGCGGACCGTGCCTGGTGACAGTTCAAGCACGGTGACCCGCCAAGCCTCGCCGATATGCGGACCGGTAATGCCGATGCCGGGGGCCGCACGCATGGTGTCAAGCAGGTCCTCCGACAGTGTTTTCAGCTGCTCGTCAAAGACCGTGACGCGCCTTGCGGCCTGGCGCAGACGCGGGTCGGGAAAGGTCACGATGTCACGAAGGCTCATAACACTGTGCTATCCCAAAACCGCCTGGGCCTGAAGCCGTCCGCCAAGGCAGAAGGACGGTGGTCTAATGCGCCAATCGCCCGACGACAGACCCCGGCTCCACAACGCCGTTCGACTCGGTCAAAATCGTGATGCGGCCCGCGGCCGGGGCCATGATTTCATGCAAGGCGCTTTCAATGCGGACTTCCGCGACCTTTTGACCGGAGGCGACATCCGCGCCGCTGGCCACATACCAGCGTTCCAGAATGCCCTCGGGCAGCATGCTGTTGCGCCACAGGTCTTCATGCAAACTGATATCGGTCATATGACTCTCCCGGTTTTTTCTTAGGAAATAGACTAGGTCATTCCGAGACCGGACTCATTGACCAGGATCAACGCCGCACGGCTGCCTGCCGGACGGCCGCGGCAAGCCGGCCGACTGCCTCCACCAGTTCGGTCGGATTCATGCTGGCAAAACCCAGCCGCGCGCCAGCGGCTGCCCCGTCGCCGCCGGAGGAAAACGCGGCACCCGGCGTAAACCCCACACCAAGCTTCTGGGCCGCCGCGGCAATCGCCACCGGATCAAGCCCGCCGGCGAAGCGCGCCCAGATCGCAAGTCCGCCCAGTGGCAAGGAAAATTCGACGGCATCGGGCAACTGCGCTCGCAGCGCCTCGGCCAGGCAGCCACGCCGCTCGGCATAGACCCGCAGCACCTTGCGGGTATGGCTTTTCACTGCGCCGCTCGTCATCAGCTCGGCCGCCGCCAGTTCGGTGACCGGATCGCCCTGACGGTCGATCAGCATGATTTCTCCGGCCGCGCGCGCGATCGCGGCCTCGGCCGCGACCAGATAGCCGATGCGCAGGCTGGGGGAGAGCAGCTTCGACAGCGAGCCGATGTAAAGCAGCTTGCCCCAGCCGTGCAGGCTGGCCATCGGCAGCATCGGCCGATGGGCAAAGTGAAACTCGTGATCGTAATCATCTTCGACGATGGCGAAGCCGAATTGCTCCGCAAGTGCGAGTAGCCGAATGCGCCGCTCCGGGGGCATCAGGACCGTCGTCGGAAACTGGTGATGCGGCGTGACATAGACGGCACGCACCCGTTGCCGGCGGCAGCAGGCTTCCAGCTCATCCACGCGCATGCCCTGGTCATCCAGTCCGACACTGAGGATGGTGGCACCGGCCGCGCGAAACGCCTCCCGCGCGGGCGGGTAGGTCAGCCGTTCCACCACAACAGCATCGCCGGGCTCGGCCACTAGGCGGGCGGACAGATAGATGCCCATCTGGCTGCCGCGCGTCAGGCAGATATTGTCTGGTCCGCATTCCAGCCCGCGATCCTGCTTCAGCATCTCGGCCACCGCCTGGCGAAGGGCGAGGCTGCCGCGCGGATCGCCGTAACCCAGCCTGTTGTGGCGGGATGCATCCAGCAGAACCCGCCGATAGGTTCGCGCCAGCAGCTCCGCCGGCATCAGCCTGGTGTCCGGCGCGCCATCATCGAAGACGAGCTGGCCCGGCCGCGGCAGCATCAGCGGCAGGTCGGGCGCCTTGCGGCGCAGGGTGAATTCCGGCGCCTGCACGGACGGCACGGACACGGATGATGCCACCGGACCGATGGCCGGAAGCAACGCTGAGACAAACGTGCCGCGCGTCGCCTCGGCAGTCAGCCAGCCCTGCGCCACCATCTCATCATAGGCCTGCTCGACGGTCTTGCGGTTGACGCCAAGCTGGGAAGCAAGGCGGCGGGTACCGGGCAAAGCGCTGCCGGAGGCCAGTCGGCCGCGGCGAATAGCTTCGATCAGCGCATGGGAGATCTGGAGATAGGCAGGCGTCGGCCCGTCTCGGTTGATCAGAATCTGCAAATGCCAGGGCCGAAGCATGTGAACCTCAACTGGACCAGCCAAGTTCCCAAAACTGGATGTTCCATACCATCCACCACCACCCTAGCTTCGGCAACAGACTTAATGGGCACAGAACCCAAATTCCGGGCAGGCTACGCTGAAGTCTTACGGCGCCACCTCATGACAACGGACCGCACTGATGCGGCCCGCTTCGAAAGGATGACGCCCATGGTATCGCCAATGCCCGCCATGCGGGCGCTGAAGGCCAATTGCCTTGGCCCCTATGAGTTGCTGGCGCAAAATATTGCGCTCATCTCGCCGACCATGACCGCCGCCTTGATTATCCCTGTGATGTATTCCAACACCGGGAATTGGAGCTGGCTGTCCTATGCGCTCGGCACTGTCATGCTGCTGTTCGTGGCATTCAGCCTCAACCAATTCGCCTCGCGCTCGGCGAGCTCGGGCTCCATGTATGGCTATATCCGCCGCGGACTTGGCAATAACGCGGGCGGCATCGGCGGCTGGTCCCTGATCTGGGCCTATATCGGCATCTCTGTCGCCGGCGCCACGGGCTTTGCGATTTTTGCCGGCGCGCTGCTCGGCATGATCGGCATCCATGCGCCGGCCGTTCTGCTGTTTGCCGTCTGCGTCGCCGTCTCCGGCTATTGCGCCTGGAAGAATGTCACCCTCTCGGCCAAGGTCATGCTGATCTTCGAGGGCGTCTCGATGACGCTGATCACCATTCTCTGCCTCATCGCGCTTGGGATGCACGGTTTCACGGTCGATCCGACGCAGGTCGATACCGCGCATCTTCCCTTGTCCAACCTCGGTCTTGGCGTTGTCGTCGCCATCTTCAGCCTGGTCGGGTTTGAATCCGCCACCGCTTTCGGGGATGAAGCGCGCGATCCGCTGAAATCCATTCCCCGTTCGGTCTGGCTCAGCCTTGTCATCGCGGGCGCTTTTTTCGTCTTCGTCACCTATGTCATGGTGCAGACGACGCATGGCTATAAGACGACGCTGGATCAGATCGATGCGCCGCTGAACGTCATGGCGCAGCTGGTGCATCTGCCCTTCCTGCAAGCACCGCTCTCCGCCTGCGCGATGATCAGCTTCTTCGCCCTCAACCTGTCCTGCCTCAATGCCGGCGGGCGCGTCATCTACTCCATGGGTCAGCAAGGTCTGTTCCATAGCGCCACGGCCGATTCTCATGCCAGGAACGAAACACCGCATGTCGCCGTCATCATCATGGGCGGGATCTCATTTCTGGCGCCGACGATCAGCGTCCTGCGCGGCATGGCGCCGCTGGATGTTTTCAACGATGCCGGCACGCTGGCGGCCTTCGGCTTTCTGCTGCCCTATATTCTGGTCTCGATCGCGGCCCCGGTCTATCTGAAGTCGATCGGCGCGTTCAAACCCTGGCATCTCGCGCTTGCCGCCGCATCGCTCATACTTCTGACGATCCCGACCGTCGGCAGCGTCTATCCTGTGCCGCCGGCCCCGGTGAAGTATTTCCCGTATCTGTTCCTGGCCTACCTCATTATCGGCGGTGCCTGGATCAAATTCCGCCATAGCCGTCTCCCCGCCAGCGGATTCGCGCCTGAGTTGATGGGTCACCAGGATGCCTGACGCTATGACTCGCGTGACCATCCTGCTCGACGGCCAACCCGTCGCGGCGGAATGCGGAGAGACGCTGCTCTCCGCATTCCGCCGGGCGGAGAGTGGCATCCGCAGCATCTGCGGCGGGCGCTGCGCCTGCGGCACCTGTCGCGTCGTCGTGGCTGCCGATTGGACGATGCGGCTGCCCGCGCCGTCCCGCAATGAAGCCCGCCTGTTGGGGGTCCTGCCCGGCGCAGGACCCGGCCATAGGCTTGCCTGCCAGATCACGCTGAATGAGCAGTCGGAGGGGCTCTCCTTCCGTCTAGACACGCCACCCACACGCCCGCGGGTGACGACCTCAGACCCGTCACATATGGAGACACCCTCATGAATGACCTGATCGATCAACAGACTGCGCTGGAAGCGGTCGGTCCCGCCTTCGCGAAGGAGACCATGCTCAAAGTCCGGGGCATGACGCGCAAAACCATCCATGCCATTGCCGCACGGGTAAAGCCGGGGATGGTGGAGGAAGACGCGGTCGAAATGGCCAAGGACATTCTCGGCGAGCAAGAGATGGTACGCGGCTGGCACGATGTTTATGTGCGTTTCGGCTCCAATACGCTGAAGACCTTCGGCGCTGCGTCCGATCCGGGCATCGTGCTGAAGGAGACGGATATCTTCCTGATCGATATCGGTCCGGTCTGGCAGGAATGGGAAGGTGACGGGGGCGATACCTTTACCGTCGGCGACAATGCCGACATGGCACGCTGCGCGCGCGATGCCCGTGCGCTCTTCCACACGGTGCGCCGCAAATGGGAGACCGACAAAGCCAGCGGCAAGGTTTTGTATGATTTCGCCGCGGCCGAGGCCCGTGCGCTCGGATGGGAACTGAACCTTGACCTGTCAGGGCACCGGCTGTCCGATTTTCCCCATGCGGCGATCTATGATGGGCCGATGATGGATGTGGACTTCACACCCTCGCCGCTGCTCTGGGTGCTCGAAATCCATATCCGCCATCCGACCGACGGCTACGGCGCCTTCTATGAAGATATGCTGCTCGACGACAGCTATTTTCCTGATTTCAAGGGCTGAGCGCCGCTTGTGCCGTGCGCCGCTACGGCGCGCGGCTGCCGGCCGTTCCAATATCCCGCCAGAAGCGAGCCTGAGATATTGTGCCAGACCGAAAAGATCGCACCCGGCAGGGCTGCAAGCGGCGTGAAATAGACCTTGCCCAAAGTCGCCGCGAGACCGGAATTCTGCATACCGACCTCAAAAGCCAGCGTGCGGCAGATGCTTTCGTCGAAGCCGAGCAGCCGGCCGCCCCAGTAGCCGCCCGCATAGCCGATGCCGTTATGCAGAACGACGGCCAGGAAGACGATCGGCCCGACCGTGGCGATGGCGCCAGCCGTGCCCGCGACCACGGCCGCGATAATCAGCAGGATCGCCGCCATCGAGACCAGCGGCAGGATCGGCTCCACCCGCCGCACCAGACCATGCGCCACGACATTGACGAAGACGCCCAGCGCCACGGGCACCAGGACGATGCGAACGATGCTGAGCAGCAGGCCCATCACATTCACTTCGATACCGTGGGCCACATAGAGCCGCACCAGCAGCGGTGTCGCGATGACACCGACGAGGGTGGAGACGGCGCTGATCGTCACCGACAGCGCGACATCACCCCCCGCCAGATAGACCATGACGGTGGAGGAGGTGCCGCTCGCGACCGAGCCGACCAGCACCATGCCGACCGCCAGCTGCGGCGGCAGGCCCAGGATCTTGGCGATCACAAAGGCCGCCAGCGGCATGATGATGTAATGCAGCACGAGGCCGGCCGCGACTGGCGCCGGCTCCCGCGCGACACGCCGGAAATCAGCCGGGGTGAGGGTCACGCCCATGGCGAACATGATGATGCCCAGCAGCAGTGTGACCCAGGGCAGGATCGGCTTGAAGGTGGGCGGCATCAGGAAGGCCGCGACCGCGATCAGCAAGGCCCAAAGCGGGAACAGGCGGGTGACCAAACGCATGACGCAGTGTCTCCGGTCGTGAGCGATGCTTCAGGACCGAAGCGACGCACGGCAAGGGGGGGAAGATTGTGTCGCCTATCGCGTTTCTTCAGACAGGAAAATAGCCGAAACCGCCGATCTGCTTTTTCTTTCAGTGAGAGTGGTGACGATGCGGAGCAGCGGCCATCACGGACTTTGTCTTCGCCGCCTGATGGCCGCAGCAAGGGCGCGGCGCCATCTGCATCGGATTGCGCTTCGCCAGAATAACGGCGCCCACAGCCACCAGCCCGAACAGGATGTTTAGCCAGAAGGTATAATTGATTGAGACATGCTCCATCGCAGCGACCGCATGCGGATTGCGCGCCGGTATCCAACCCAGGCCGTTGAAGGCCAGATCCATAATTAGCGCCGCGATCACCATCGTTGCGTAAAAGACGCCGCCGATATAGGCGGCCATCTTCCAGCCATAGGTGCGCCGATAGACATCAAGCAAGGGCAGCACGATGAGGTCAGCGAAGAGGAAAGCCAGCACACCGCCGAAGCTGACGCCCGATCCCCACAGGATCGCCGCCATGGGTACATTGCCGATGGAGCAGACGAAGGAGAGCATGGCGACGATCGGCCCGAGCAGGGCATTGGCCGGCACCTGAATCCAGGGGCTTGCCCCTTTGATGAAAAGCGCCTGCCACAGGCCATCGGGCACCAAGGCGCCCAGGGCGCCCGCAATGACGAAGCCGAGGACGATGTCCTTCCACAGCATCTTCCAGTCCATGACGAAGCTGTGGGACGCGTGAACCCAGGTCTGACGCCGCCCAAGCTTCTGCCCGAGGCTACCAGCCGCCTCGGCCATATCCCCATGATCATGGGCATGGCCGCCGGCTTCCGGGAATTTCCGCGCTTCCTCGACGAGCTTCGCCGGGTAGGTGAGCTTGACGATGAGTGCCAGGACCGCGATCAGCCCGACGCCGCCGATCCACTCGCCCGCCATGAACTGCCAGCCCATCAGCAGCAGCAGCACGACACCAAGTTCGATGACGAGATTGGTCGAAGCGAAGAGGAAAGCCAGGCTCGGCACCAGCGCCGCGCCCCGCTTGAACAGGGTGCGGCTGATGGCAGCGGAGGCATAGGAGCAGCTGGAACTCGCCGCCCCTGCTAGCGTCGCGAGCGTAATCTCCCGCAGCCCGTTGCGGCCCAGCGCCTTCTGCATCCCATTCTTGGAGACGAGGGTCTGCAAAAGCGCCGAAATGGCGAAGCCGAGGACAAGGCTCCAGCCCACCTGCCACGCCATGCCGAAGGCGAGCATGCCCGCCTGTTCGAGATCCATCAGCACTCTGTCCATCGACCGCCTCCCGCCTTACGCACCGGAGAGCGGGCCAGCCGCAATCCCTCACTACGCACGACAGGCAGGCTAGACCTTTCCAACATGGGAAGGTCTAGCCTTTCATTCGGCCGATAATGCTCAGGCAGCCATGCTCCGCGCGAAGTCATCGGCATTGCGGATCGCATCCGCCGACACGGTCATGCGGGCGAGATCGAGATCATAGCGAAGCTGCAGATTCAGCCAGAATTCTGGCGAGGTCGCGAAAGCATGGCCCAGCAGAATGGCAGTCTCGCCCGTGATCCGCCTTGTGCCATTGATGATGGCCGTCACGCGATTGGTTGGAATGCCCAGGTTTTGCGCCAGCTTGTTGGCGCTGATGCCATGCGCCTGCAGAAACTCTTCCTTCAGAATTTCGCCAGGATGGATCAGCAAGGTCTTGTCCATCGCAACACCTTCTCAATGGTAATCGACAATTTCGACATCGGTGACACCGTCACCTGCCCATACAAAGCAGAGGCGGTACTGATCGTTCACTCTAATGGAATGCTGACCCAGCCGATCCCGCCTGAGCGCTTCGAGCCGGTTGCCTGGCGGAGAACGGAGATCATCCAGGCTTCGGGCCGCATCGAGCATCAGCAATTTCCGGCGCGCCACACGCTCGAATGGCTTCCAGGCCGGATCGCCTGCACGGCCTTCCAAGAGATCCTGCAGGAATTTCGAGCGAAAACTCTTGATCATGCCGGAAAGCAAGATGGCGTGTATTACGTCTTACGTCAAACGTAAAATACTCCATCTTGCGACTACTCAGCCGTTCAGCGCCTTCACACCCACTAGTCCTGCCAGGAAGGGGAAAACATCGGGCGCGCCCGCGGCCAGCGGCCGGCCTGTCCACATGCCATCATCGGCCAGGAAGTCGCTGACGACACCACCGGCCGCTTCGATGATGCAGAGTGCCGCGAGGCAGTCCCAGGAATTGATGTGCTGCTCGACATAGCCCACCAGCCGGCCGCAGGCGACGTCACACAGCATCAGCGCGCCGGACCCATTGCGAAAGAACATGCCGCCCTCGTTGAGCACGGCTTCCAGCAGCGGCAGGAATTTCTGCGGCGGAATGCGCGCCGAATGGCCCATGCCCATCAACCCGTCGGTGATCCGGGCGTTGGGGCGGACGTGGATCGGCTTGCCGTTCAGCGTGGCACCCTGACCACGGCGGGCAATGAAAACTTCGTGGCGCGCGGGCGCGGCCACGAAGCCGAGTTCGGTGCGTCCGTCGAGTACGAAGGCGATGGAGACGCACCAGTTCGGCATATTGCTGACGAAGGGCTGCGTGCCGTCGATGGGATCGACCACCCAGATGCCCCGCGCACCATCGACGGCCTCCGTGCGGCCGGTCTCCTCGCCCAGAAAGGCGTCTTCCGGGAAGGAAGCGGCCAGACGGTCACGGATCAGGATTTCCGTATTGAGGTCGGCCTCGCTCGCCATGTCCTGCGGGCCCTTGCTTTTGATCGTCAGCGTGCCGAGGCTCTGGAAATAGCCCAGGGCCAGCGCCGCCGCCTCCTCCACCAGACGCGTGCCGAAGGCGAAACGGGCATCAAGATCAAAATCCGTCATGTGTTCTCTTTCGTGGACGATGCAGATCAGCGGCTCAGGCTTCACGCCACAGCCAGGCGGCGCCGCGCACGCCGCTGCTGTCGCCATGCACGGCACGGCGGATCGGGGTGTGAAATACGGTGGAGAAAGTATAGCGCGCCAGGACGTCCGGCAGGTCACGATACAGTTCGTCGACATTCGACATGCCGCCGCCCATCACGAAGATATCGGGGTCGAGCGCATTGACGACGAGAGACAGTCCCCGCGCCACACGGTCTACGTAGCGCTGCCAGATCAGTCCGGCGAGCCGGTCGCCGTCCCGCATTTTCTGGATGATTCCGGGCGTCGTGATGGTCTCGGGGTCCATGTCTGGCGGTGCGTGTCGTAGGTAATCGGCGCGGAAGGCGCGGCCGGAAACCCAGGTCTCCATGCAGCCATGCTTGCCACAATAGCACGGCGTGCCGGGGAGTTCGGTCAGGTTTGGCATCGGCAGCGGGTTATGGCCCCATTCGCCGGCACTATTATTGGGGCCGTGATGGGCGCGGCCGCCAACCGCGATACCGGCGCCCGCCCCGGTGCCCAGGATGACGGCGAAAACGACATTGAACCCGGCCCCGGCGCCATCCACCGCTTCGGATGCCGCCAGACAATCGGCGTCATTCTCGACCCGGATCTCCCGCCCCAGCACGCGACGCAAATCGGCCTCAACCGGCCGTCCCAGCAGCCAGGTGGAACTCGCACCTTTACCCAGCCGCGATTTCGGCTCCAGCGAGCCGGGAATGCCGATGCCGAGCGTGCCGGTGCCACCGGCCTCCGTCTCCAGCCGCGCCACCAGATCGGCGATAACGGTGAGGCAGCCCTCATAATCATGGCGCGGCGTGTCGGCGCGTAGCCTGGCGATCTGCTCCCCGGCCGGCGTCATGGCGATGCCTTCGATCTTGGTGCCACCCCAGTCGATGCCGATCAGCATGATCTTCCGTTTCCCGCAATCGGACGCGTCTTGATGCGCGCGCCTTGATCAGCACTTATGCCGCGCGGCAGCACAGCTGTCATCCCGTCAGCGAAGCGCCGATGATGCTTGAGGCGGGCAGCCCCATCCGCTAGGCAACCAGCATGGTCACAACCCAGTTTCTGCCCCATGCCACCATCCATCTGCACCGGCATGATTTGCCGCCCGATCTCGATCTTGGGTCCTCCATCGCCGTCGATACCGAGACCATGGGGCTAGACCCACGGCGTGACCGGCTGTGCCTGATCCAGCTTTCGGCCGGCGACGGACAGGCCCATCTGGTCCAGCTCATCCCCGAGGCTCTCGGCGGCCGCGGCTATGACTGTCCCAATCTGAAGGCCATGCTGGCCGATCCGGCCCGTCTGAAACTGATGCATTTCGCGCGCTTCGATGTCGGCATCCTGTTCCATGCCCTCGGCATCAAGGCCTCGCCCGTCATCTGCACGAAAATCGCCGCGAAGCTGGTTCGTACCTTCACCGAGCGGCATGGCCTGCGCGACCTCTGCCGGGAATTGCTGGGCGTCGATATTTCCAAGCAGCAGCAAACCAGCGACTGGGGCAACCCCGAACTGACGCCGGAGCAGCTGGCCTACGCGGCGTCGGACGTGCTGTATCTGCACGCGCTCTGGGCAAGGCTCGAAGCCTTGCTGATCCGCGAAAACCGGCGTGATCTGGCGCAGGCCTGCTTCGAGTTCCTGCCCGCCCGCTGCGAACTGGACCTTCTGGGCTATGACGAGCCTGACATCTTCGCCCATCGGGGCTGAGCCCGGCGCGGCTCGCACCCGGGACACGATGTGCTAAACTCGATCCTCTCCTAAGACCGGGACACGGCCATGACCGACCTTGATTATCAGGCTTTTGAAGCGACCCCCGTCACGAACGATCCCTATAGTCATATCCTTGTTGAGAATTTCGTATTGCCGGAGACGCTGGCCGCCGTCGTCAGCGAATTGCCCAAGCTCAGCAAGGGCGGCTCCTTCCCGATCGATTCGCTCCGCCTCGGGCCGCATGCCAAGGCCCTGATGGAAGAGCTGGAAGGCCCCCGCTTCCGCGACGCCGTGGCCCGCAAATTCGGCCTCAATCTGGACGGCGCGCCGACCATGGTGACGCTGCGCGGTGCATCCCGCGAAAAGGACGGCCGCATCCATTGCGACAGCACCACCAAGCGGGTCACGATCCTGCTCTATCTGAACCCCGAGACCGAGGCCTGGGCGCGGCGCGAAGGCTGCCTGCGCCTGCTGCGCGGCCCGGACGATATCGAGGATTACGTCCGGGAAGTGCCGCCTGTGAATGGCACGCTGCTGGTCTTCCCTAATGGCCCCACCACCTGGCACGGCCATAAGCAGTTCGTCGGCCAGCGCTACGTCATCCAGCTCAATTATATGACGACGGACGCGACCGCGCGGTCCGAAATGCGCCGCCACAAAATCTCGGCCTTCATCAAGCGCCTAACCTCGGCCGCCGCGTGAGCGAAGAGAGCCCCATTCGCGATATCGCGGAGACGGTTCTCTCTCACGACAAATACCTCCTCCGCCGCCTCGATTTCGAGCAGCGGCGGCAGGACGGCACTTGGCAGCCCCTGCGGCGGGAGGTCTATGACCACGGCAATGCAGCCGCCCTGCTGCCGTACGATCCCGCCCGCGGCACGGTGCTTCTCGTCCGCCAGATCCGCTTCGTCACCTATCTAAACGGATATCCGCATCCCATGCTGGAAGTCTGCGCGGGCATGCTGGACAAGGACGACCCGGAAACCGCGATTATCCGTGAAGCCGAGGAGGAGCTGGGCTATCGCATCACCCGCCCGCTTCATGTCTTCGACGCTTTCATGAGCCCCGGCTGCTTTACGGAGAAGATTTCGTTTTTCACGGCCGTCTATTCCGAGCGTGACCGCACCGGAAACGGCGGCGGTCTGAAAGCCGAAGGCGAAGATATCGAGGTCGTGGAAATGCCGCTCGACGCAGCGGTCAGGCTGATCACCTCAGGTGGTATCGTCGATGCCAAGACAATCATGCTGCTGCAATGGGCAAAGTTGAACGGGGTCGAAGACCCGCGTCGCTGAACTGTCTTGTTGGTCCTCGTAAGACAATGCCGCAAACCAAGACAGCACTGATGGCCGATTAGCCAGTAGCGTTAGTGACCTGCCGCACGCGGGCAAATAATAGCAGCGATGAAACGCCTTGGTCCCCGCGGCATGTGTCTCCTGCTGCAACATCTTCACAGTCTTCTGATGATCGGCTTCACACCCAGCCATCACGTCAGCGCGACAAACGCTGTGTGTATCCGGGCGCATCACCATCCTTAGCCCACGGCCTGATCAGGTCACGAGAGCGGCTCTTCCGAATGAGCGCTCGATCGGCACGCACGCAAAGGATTATGGAATGGCCTATGTCCAAACGCAGGACGGCACATCGCTGCACGTCAAGGATACCGGATCGGGACAGCCGGTCGTGCTCATTCATGGCTGGCCGCTGACCGGCGATATGTTCGAATATCAGACTTTGGCCCTCCTTGAGGCCGGCTATCGCGTCATCACCTATGACCGGCGCGGCTTCGGCCTCTCCGGCCATCCCATCGGCCCGTACGACTATAACACCTTGGCCGATGATCTGGCGACGGTTCTGGAGACGCAGAATGTCACAGGGGCCACGCTTCTCGGCTTCTCGATGGGCGGTGGCGAGGTCGCTCGCTATCTCAGCCGGCATGGTACCAGTCGGATTGCTAAGGCTGTCCTCGTATCATCCGTAGCACCTTATCTGCTGAAGTCTGACTCCAATCCACATGGCGTTGATGAATCCGTCTTCGATGAGATGATTGCCAATATCCGCAGGGATCGCTTTGATTTCCTGCAGACCTTTGGCAAGGAGTTCTATGGGGTCAGCCTCGTCTCTCGCACGGTAAGCTCTGCGCTTCTTGACTGGACATTCCTGCTGGCCATCATGGCGAGCCCCAAGGCGACGATCGATTGCGTGACCGCCTTCGGTAAAACGGATTTCCGCGGCGATATGGCTGCCTTTACCATTCCGACCCTTATCATTCATGGCACCGGCGACAAGACCGTGCCGATTGATGCCACCGGCCGCGCAGCGGCAGCCGCAATCCCGCATGCGACCTTCATCGAATATGAGGGCGAACCGCATGGCCTTTTTGCCACCGCGCCGGAACGGCTGAACGCCGATCTGCTCGACTTTCTTGCGCGCTAATCGCAAATACCAAAATTACCAGGACCAAGTTTCATGAAAGCAGTTGTTTATAACGGACCGCGCGACGTTTCCGTCTCGACGGTTCCCGACCCCAAGATCGAAAAGCCCACCGATGTTATTATTCGCCTGACCACGACGAATATCTGCGGTTCCGATCTGCACATGTATGAAGGTCGCACGAGCTTTGAAAAAGGCAAGATTTTCGGCCATGAAACCCTCGGAGAGGTTGTCGAGGTCGGCAGCGGCGTGCAGACCATCCGCAAGGGTGATCTTGTTTGTATTCCCTTCAATGTCGCTTGCGGATTTTGCGAGAATTGCGAGCGGGGTCTGACCGGTTTCTGTCTGACTGCCAATCCGGGGACAGCCGGTGCCGCTTATGGATTCGCTGAAATGGGCCCCTGGGATGGCGGCCAGGCGGAACTGCTGCGCGTGCCTTTCGCTGATTTCAACTGCCTCAAACTGCCAGAGGATGCAGCGGAGAAAGAAGATGACTATGTCATGCTCTCCGACATTTTCCCGACAGGCTGGCACGCAACCGAACTCTCCGGCCTGCAACCCGGTGAGAGCATCGCGATCTACGGCGCAGGGCCTGTCGGACTGATGGCGGCGCATTCGGCAATCATCAAGGGTGCGTCTGAGGTCTTTGTGGTTGACTCCCATGATGACCGCCTCGACCTTGCGCGCAAAATGGGCGCTAAGCCTATCAACCTGCGCGCCGATGACCCGGTCAAGCAGATCCTGGATGCCACCAACGGCCGTGGCACCGATCGGGGATGCGAATGCGTCGGCTACCAGTGCTGTGATCGGCATGGCAAGGAACGCAATAATGCGACGATGAACGCCCTGGTCCAGAGCACGAAAGCGACCGGCGGCATCGGCGTCGTGGGCGTTTTCGTGCCACAAGACCCCAATGCCTCCAGCGATCTTGAGAAGGAAGGCAAAATGGCCTTCGATTTCGGAAGCTTCTGGTTCAAGGGGCAGAAGATCGGCACCGGCCAATGCAATGTGAAAACTTACAACCGGCGGCTGATGAATCTCATCGAACACGGCCGCGCGAAGCCCTCGCAGATTATTTCACAGCGTCTGCCGCTTGCCCAGGCTCCCGATGCCTACAAGCATTTCGATGATCGCGACACAGGCTGGACGAAGGTTGTGCTCAAGCCTGCCGCCTGACCTGAAACTAGCCGGCGCGTCTGACGCGCCGGCTATATCTGCCGTGACGCGCCGCTGGACACCTGTACCAGTGCGCTTATCTTCCTATCGGCAGACATAGATCAGGTATCCTCATGCTATCGTCCAGGCTTAAGCGCCGACCCGTCTCCCGGTTGATGAGGACGGCGCTGATCGGAGCACCGCTTATTGCCCTCGCGGGCTGCGGCGTCTTCTTCCAGCAGCATCCCGTGGGCAACGCCCATGTCCCTGAACCCGCTAAACCGGTCTCGGTCCAGGCCTATCTCGGCCGCTGGTACGAGATTGCCCGCTATGAACAGTCGTTCCAGAAGGGCTGCGAAGGCGTCACCGCCGATTACAGCCTGAGGCCCAGTGGCAAGCTTGCGATCGTCAATACCTGCCGCGAACCGGATGGGCGCACCCGCCAAGCCAAGGCTCTGGCCTATGTTATTCCCAATACCGGCAATACCCAGCTCAAGGTCAGTTTCTTCGGCCCCATCTATATCGGCAATTACTGGATTCTCGACCACGCCGAGGATTATGCCTGGGCGATCGTCGGTGACCCCAGCGGCCGCTATCTCTGGATTCTGGCGCGCAAGCCGGTGCTCCCCCCCGCCGAGGTTGATGCGCTAATCGCCCGTGTCCAGGCGCTGGGCTATGATACCTCAACGCTTTTGCGCACTAAGCAGCCCTGAACAGTTACTCCGGTGCGACGCGCGTCAGCCGGAAGCCTACGCCTTCCTCACCATCGCCCAGGATATCCGCCAGCGCCTGCAATAGCGCAGGCGCCGTGGTCATAAAGGGCCAGGGCGGATTGACGATGAGCAGGCCGCTGCCGTTCAACCGGTTCGGGTCCAGTGGCTCGCGCAGCAGCAGTTCGGCTGCCACCACATCGCGAATGCCAGCCTCGGCCACAGCCGTGTGAAAAACGCGCACTGGCCCGCGATGCTTGATCGGATACCAGGCTGCGAAGACGCCGCCGCGAAATTTCTCGTACCCTTGGCGCAGCGCCTGGGTCAGGTTGGCGAACTCATCCGTCTGTTCATAGGGCGGGTCGATCAGCACAAGGCCCCGGCGCTCCTTCGGCGGCAGAAAAGCGCGCATCGCCTCATACCCATCCCGCAGATGCACGCTGACCTGGCGGTTGCCGCGAAACTCTGCCCGGCAGGCGGCACAATCATCCGGGTGGAGTTCGCAGCAGATCAACCGGTCCTGCGGCCGCAGCACAGCCTCGACCAGCGCGGGCGAACCCGGATAAAGCCCTAGGCGCTCCACGAGATCGAGATAGTCGAGGATGCCGTCCGGCAGTCGGCGGGCTTTCGCCCGCGCCGCTTGCAGCCGGCCGATCCCGGACTGCCATTCGCCGGTTCGGCTCGCTTCCGGGCCGGACAGATCGTAGCGCCCGACGCCGGCATGCGTATCAAGGGTCAGGAAACCGGCGTCCTTCCGCCCCAGCGCCCGCAGGAGCCAGAGCAGAAGGACATGCTTCATGCAGTCGGCGAAATTGCCGGCATGGAAGGCGTGGCGATAGTTCACGGCGGCCGATAATCCGAAGTGGCAGGATCAGAGGCGAGAGACGGATGTCGCCGTCTCAACCACGGGCAGTTCCTGCAGCCGCTCGACGATGGCGTCCACGCTGTCCAGCACCTCGAAAAAGTCCCGCGAATGCTCAGGCGCGAAGCCCATCTCGATGTAGCTATCGACCATATCGGCGAATATCAGGCCCCAGCCGTCGATGTCGCAGATCAGGACCGGCTTGTCATGCAGATCAAGCTGGCGCCAGGTGATCATCTCGAATGTCTCATCCAGCGTGCCCAGGCCACCCGGCAGGGTCACGAAGGCGTCCGACATCTCGAACATCCGGCGCTTGCGGCTGTGCATGCTGTCGGTGACGATCATCTCAGTCACCTTGGTATGAGCGACCTCGCGGCGGGCCAGAAAATCCGGGATGATGCCGATCACCTCGCCACCGGCCGCCAGCGCGCCATCGGCGACCGCTCCCATCATGCCGATACTGCCGCCGCCGAAGATGACCGTAATCCCGGCCTTCGCCAGTTTCTCACCCAGCGCCGTCGCCGCCTCTCGGAAAAGCGGGCTGTTCCCCGAAGACGCACCGCCGAAAACTGTAACCGCTTTGATCGCCGGCATTCCGTTCGTCCTTTGCAACAGGGTAACCCAATAGATGACTGACCATGAAGAAAGCGGGGCCGCAACCGCGAAAACGCGGGCCATGCCGCCGGTTCTCGGCAAAGGTCTCCGACGGCGTCGCCGGGCGGCCCACGCGGACCATGACTTTCCCATGCACAGCGGTAACGAATCCGTGCTAGGAGAGTCGCCGATCAGTAACAAATTCGGCTGAGCTGCCAGGATAGATCGCCCATGACTGAGGCTACACAGAACGCGCCCGCCCCTCCCGGCCGGCAGGGCCGCAATTTGGGCGCCCTCGCTTTGGCGGCCCTCTGCGTGGTCGGGGCGGGTGGACTTTATCTGTATGAGACTCACGGTCAGCTCGTGCCTCAACCCGCAAGCTCCACGGCGACGGCAACGTCACCCAAGATCACGGCGCCGGCCCAGACCGCACCAGCACAAACGGCCGCCGTCACGCCCGCACCCGCCTCAGCAACCGCAGCCACCGCCAAGGCAGCCGCACCCAGCGTCGATGTGGTGCGGGTCGACAAGAATGGCGCCTTGGTCATGGCGGGTCGCGCCGCACCGGGCGAGACGCTGACGATCCAGAACGGCGACAGCACGCTTGGCACCGTCACCGCCGGTGACGATGGCCAATGGGTCTTTCTGCCAGATGCGACATTGCCGAGCGGTGTCCATCAGCTCTCCGTCAGCGGGTCAGCCGCCCGCGCCGGCGACGCCGCCGGCAAGACGACCGTCCTGCTCAGCCTGCCCGGCAGCACGGCAACCGGCACCAGCGGCGGCCAGGCAGCAGGACCCATGGTCGTGCTCTCCCAAGGCAATGCGCCGCCAAGACTGCTGGAAGGCCCCGCCGGCCAGTCCGGTCCGGTCGGACTCGATATCGTCCAATATGACGAGCAAGGCCGTATACGCTTCACCGGCCATGCGGCACCCGGCCGCTCCGTGCGCCTCTATGTCAACAACAAGGCGATCGGCGATGCCGTCGCGGATGCGCATGGCACCTGGTCGCTGACGCCCTCCCAGGACCTCAAGCCTGGCCTTTACAGCCTGCGCACCGATGAACTGGCCCCAAGCGGAAAAGTGGTCGCCCGCAGCGAAGTGCCGTTTGCCCGCGCCAGCCTTGCGCAATCCGTGGGCTCCGGGCAGGACGTGGTGCAGCCCGGCGACTGTCTCTGGACCATCGCCCGCCACAGCTATGGCCATGGCATTCAATATACGGCGATTTTTGTGAAGAACACGGATCAGATCCGCGACCCTGACCGCATCTATCCCGGCCAGGTTTTCCGCATGCCGACCAGCGATGAAGCGACCCATGCGCCGGATGTCTCCACCATCAAGAAACTGAAGCGGGGCGAGACAAGCCAGGGGTAGACCTGTTAACAGGCGAGCATCATGGCTCATTCAAGCGCTTTCAAATACGTCCTCTCCCCTCCGCATCCGGCGGCGCGCCCCTTCCTCGCGATCGGCGCGGCTCTGGTCCTGATCGGGTTGATCTTCGCAAGCTGGCTTGCCTGGATCGGAGTCCTGTTCATCCTTTTCTGCCTGTATTTCTTCCGTGACCCGGAGCGCTTCCCGCCCGCACGCCCGAATGTGCTGCTGGCCCCGGCCGACGGCCATGTCGTGAGCGTGGCCCTGGCTGTACCGCCCTCCGAACTCGGCCTTGGCGCCCTGCCGCGCTGGCGCGTTGCAATTTTTCTGTCCGTCCTCGACGTGCATGTGAACCGCATGCCGGCCGACGGCACCGTGACGCGCATCGCCTATCGGCACGGCAAGTTCCTGAGCGCCAATCTCGACAAATCCTCCGACGAGAATGAGCGCAATGCGCTCGCCATTCGCCTGGACGACGGACGGGAGATTGCCGTGGTGCAAATCGCCGGGCTCATCGCCCGCCGCATTCTGTGCGACGTCAAGGAAGGCGATCATGTGCAGGCCGGCGGCCGCTTCGGCATCATCCGCTTCGGCAGCCGCACCGACCTTTACCTGCCGGAAGGCGTGCTGCCCCTGGTCTGCGAAGGGCAGACCATGATCGGCGGCGAAACCGTCATCGCCGACATCAGCGCTGAGACGGTGACGGTTATCGATCCGCTGGCCGCGGATGCCGATGTTGAAACCGTATCCGAACTTGCGGTGCTCGATTCCCTGGACGGCGTCCTGGCCGATACGACAGCCCCGGATGCGCCGCCCGCCGAGATCACGACCGCCGGCCCGACGACGATCATCGGCACACCGGAGACGAGCCCGCGCGAGACCGGCACGCTGTGAGCGATCCGCGCAGCACCGGCTTGCCGGATGCCCGCATCTGGCCGGTGCGCCGCCGCCGCCGGCTGAAGCGGCCGGCCCACCGTCCGCGCTATAAAGGGCCGTCCTTCAACCGCGTGCTGCCGAATGTGCTGACCATGCTCGGCCTGTGCGCCGGGCTCACGGGTATCCGCTTCGCTCTCAGCGGCCAGTTCGATGCCGCCGTCATCGCGATCGCGGTTGCCGCGGTCATCGACGGTCTGGACGGGCGTATCGCCCGGCTGCTGAAGGGTACCTCTCGCTTCGGCGCGGAATTCGACAGCCTGGCCGACTTTCTGTGCTTCGGCGTGGCGCCGGCCTTCCTACTCTATCTGTGGTCGCTCCATCGCTTCGGCGGTGTCGGCTTCATCCCGTCGCTGATGTTCGCCGTCTGCATGGCGCTGCGCCTGGCGCGCTTCAATGCGGCGCTCGATTCAACGCCCGCCCCCAAATATACCGCCGGCTTCTTCACGGGCGTGCCGGCACCGGCCGGCGCCCTGCTCGCCCTGTTCCCGATCTTCGTCGGCCTGGAAGCGCGTGCGGTGGACCTGCCCTGGCTCGATAGCCTGTCACACGCGCCGATCGTGGTGGCGCTGGTGCTGATCGGCACCGGCCTGCTGCTGGTCTCGACCCTGCCGGTGTGGAGTTTCAAGAACTTCAAGGTGCCGGCGCCGGCCGTGCTGCCCATCCTGCTCGGCACCGGCGCCTATGCGGCCATTCTGCTTGCCGAGCCCTGGGCGGCGCTGGCTGCCGCCGGCGTGCTTTATATCGGAATGCTGCCTTTCTCGATGCGCAGCTTCCGCCGCCTGCGCGGTGAAGCCGAGGCCATGCGCATCGGGGAAGAAGACGAAAGCTAGACTAAAGCCCCGGCGGCAGGTTGAAGGGCGTGATCACCTGAACCGGTGAGACGGCAGCCCCCGCCACTTCCCGCAGCGCCCCTTGCGCCCGCATGATGTGCCGGCAGGCGGTGCGCATATCCTGCTTCAGGTCGTGATGCAGGACAGCGCTGATCCGGCACTCTTTCAGCAGCCGCGCATTGTCGCTGTCGAGGTCATGCGCAACGAAGACCGTGCAGCGGCGCCCTGCCTCCGCGAAGGCGGTCAGCATCGCCGTATTGCCACCGCCGATGGAATAGGCCCCGCCGATCGAACGGTCCTGCGTCAAGGCGCGGCGCGCGAGGGCGATGGTCTCGGTATCGATGCCCCTGCCCTCGCTGATTTCAACGATTCCGACATCCGGGCAGAGCCGCCGCAAAGCCTGGCGGAACCCGGCCTCGCGCTCCTCCTCGCCACGGAAGCGGCTGCTGCTGAGCGAGACCAGAATGCGCGCCGGCTGCGGCCATAGCCAATTGGCGATGAGATAGGCCGCCGTCTCCCCCGCCGCACGATTGTCGATGCCGACATAGGCATGGCGGCGCGACAGCGGCAGGTCGGTGGCGATTGTCACCACCGGGATGCCCTGGGCGACCAACCTATCCGCCGCCGCGACCACCGCCGGCACATCCGGCGCCTTGAGAATGACCCCGTCACTGCCGCGGCGGCCAAGGGCATCCAGGCTTGCCGCAATCTCCTCCGACGGTGCCGTCTCCCAAAGATGGAAGCGTGCGCGGAAGACCGCAGGCTGCAGGGTCGGCAGCTCACTTTCCAAGGCCGCTCGCACCTCATGCGTGAAGCGCTGCGGCGCCTCCATCACGAGGTCGATCGCGAATTTCCGCCCGACCAAAGCGCGCTGCCGGGTCTGCGCTTCCAGCGCCGCGACGGCCTCCGAGACTCGCGCCCGGGTCAGCGCGCGCACGCCTGGCCGGTCATGCAGCACCCGGTCCACGGTCGCCACGCTCAGACCGGCCTGATCCGCGATTTCCTTGACGAGAAAGGTTCTGGCCATGGCGAAAGCCTACGCCACCGCGCCAGCAGACACGAGCCCGTTGAGCGATTCTTGATGGATTTCTGAGCGACCAGCTCTCGCAGTACCAGCCTATGCTGCGCCTACCAAATCCTGGGGAAGCGCCATGAAGAGCGACAATATCGCCAAGCTGCGGCAGGACCGCATGTTTCTATCGTCGGACCGGCTATGGCTCGATGAGCTTGCCACACTCGCCCAGACTGAAACCCGACTGGAGGACTACCCCCATGCCGCGGAGGTACGGTCCCGCGTGCTGATCTATGATTGCGACCATGTGCGCCGCGTGACCGTCAGCCGCGAAGGCCGCGCAGAGATCCTGGCCGAATGGGCGGAAGCGATGATGACCGGTCCTGGCGTCATCGTGCTGCGGCGCGCTTTCGCCGATACTGCCCCCATCGATGCCGCGACTGAAGTGTTTCGTACCATCATCGCCGAGCAGCATGAAACCAATACCGGCGGCGGCGACCATTTCGCGAAGCCTGGCGCCAATGACCGCATCTGGAACGCGCTGGAAAAGCTTTGTCTGCGCGCGCCGGACGTGTTCGCGGGTTATTACGGCAATGCGATGCTGGCTTTGGTCAGCGAAGCCTGGCTGGGGCCGGCCTATCAGGTCACGTCCCAGATCAATGTCGTCAATCCGGGCGGCGACGCGCAATCTGCACATCGCGACTATCATCTGGGCTTCATGACGCCGGCACAGATGGCGCTATACCCGGCCCATGTGCATCGGCTGTCGCCGGCCTTGACCCTGCAGGGTGCGGTCGCCCATTGCGACATGCCGGTGGAGAGCGGCCCCACGCTCTACCTGCCCTATAGCCAGGCCTATGAGCCCGGCTATCTCGCCGTCACCACCCCTGACTTCCGCGCCTTCTTTGCCGAGCACCACGTGCAGCTGCCGTTGGCCAAGGGTGACGCCGCTTTCTTCAATCCCGCGCTGTTCCATGCCGCCGGCCACAACCGCTCGGCCGATATCCGGCGCATGGCGAACCTGCTGCAGGTATCTTCCGGCTTCGGCCGCGCTATGGAAAGTGTCGACCGCACGCGGATGAGTGCGGCGCTTTATCCCGTCCTGCGACAGGCACTCGCGTCAGGCCAAATTACCCAGGCTGAAGCGGATGCCGCGATCGCCGCCTGTGCCGAAGGCTATGCCTTCCCGACCAATCTGGACCGTGACCCGCCGATCGGCGGCCTGGCGCCCCCAAGCCAGCAGGATTTGCTGCGCGCCGCCTTGAAAGATGGTCGCCCAGAAGCCGACGTCCTGGCCGATCTCGCCGCCCAACAGGCGCGGCGGCTGACCTGAGTCTTCAGGCGTCGGCGCCGTTGATGGGCGACGGCGCCTGAATTTTAGCGTTGGGGGACAGGAACAGGCCGCGGCTGCGCAGCAGATGGGTGCGCATGCCTTCGGCCGCCGCATCCTCGTCATGGGCGATGATGGCGTCCAGGATGATGCGGTGCTCCTCCAGCGTGACCGTCTCATGCCCTTTCCACAGCAGCAGACTCGCATGGAACATGCTGAGCCAGTGGAGCATGGCACGGCTCACAGCTTCCAGCACCCCATTGCGGGAAATTGCGGCAATGGTGGTGTGGAATTCCATATCGGCCGTCACGAAGCGGCCGGAATCCTTTTCCAGAAAAGCGGCCTGCCGCGCCAGCGCCGCTTCCAGCCGGGCGATGTCCTGCTCGTCCGCCAGACGTGCGGCCTCGCGCACCATGCCGATTTCAAAGAAAATGCGGGCATCCTGAAGCTGCGACAGAGATCCCGGCTGCGTCATCAGAATATGCCGCGCGGCATGCTCGATCTGGCCGATGACGTCGGCGACTGTGGGCTGGGACACCCGCGCCCGTTCGCCATGCGTGATGACGATCAGGCCGAGCTTTTCCAGCCGCTGCATGGCTTCACGAATGGCGGGGCGCCCGACGCCATAGGCCGCCATCAGCTCACGCTCGGACGGGATATGCGCATTGGGCGGATAAAGACCGGTTTCGATCTCCTTCAGCAGGCGGTCGAAGACCTCATCCGACAGCTTGCGCCGGACAATTTTGCGGATCGGAAGCGCATCCCGGCGGCGCGCTGGCGCCGCTGCCTCTCCCTTGGCCGAAATTGTCGCGCTTCTTGCCATTCGCGGGCCACCGATTCCATCACTGTTCACCGTCCTGCCTAGCCAATGGCGCAAGCGCCTGCAACCGCTGGCTGCAACACGTTCGGGCGCGGTGCGCCGTCAGCCAGCGAGAGTGACGACACGCCCGCTTTCGGCGGACTCGTAAGCCGCCATGACAAGCGCATAAGTGCGGAGATTGTCGGTACCCGAGGTCTCCGGCGGCGCACCTGCCTGCCAGCTTTCCACCCAGTGGCGCTGCAGATTCAGCACGCTTTCCTGCAGCACATGCCATGGCTTGGCGGTCCAGGACAGCGTTTCCGGCTCAACCATCGTCTCGGTAACTTCACCATGAGAGGTAACGCGCAGCCGATAGCCTTCCAGCAATTCGATGGTTCCGTGCTCGCCTTCTATGCGCAGCAGCGTCTGCGGAAAGGGCTCAGGCAAGCGGCGGCTGGCGTAGCTGCAATCAACGATGCTGACGCCGCCGTCGCGGTGTCTGATCAGCGTCGTTGCGACATCCTCTCCTGCGATCGTCGGATTGATATGCTGACTGAGGCAGTAGAGCGTCTCCGCCTCACCCATGATGGACCGGCAGACATCCAGGATATGAATGCCAAGGTCGATCAGGATGAAACGTTTTTCAGTGGCCAGATAGGGTTGGCCGGAAAAGACGTCATAGCCGCTGCGGAACGACGCCTGGGTGAAATGGGGGCGGCCTATGCGCCCGTCCGCAAGCGCCCTGCGGGCCGCGAGGATTGGCGACTGAAAGCGGAAATTCTCATGCACCATCAGCCGTACCCCGGCCGTGACGCAGGTCTGCACGATCGCCTCGCAATCCTCCCAGCTCGGTGCCAGCGGCTTCTGCACGATGACATGGACGCCACGCGCTGCCGCGATCTCTACCAAAGCGCGATGAGTCTGCATGGTCGTCGCAATATCAACGAAATCGAGGGTCTCGACCGCGAACATCGCCGCCGCATCGGTATAGGCGCGCGCGGCGCCGAATGTCTGCCGGGCTGCTTCCGCCTTCGCGGCGTCCCGATCACAGACGGCGACGATCTCAACCTCCGGGATGGAGTTCCAGGCATGCAGATGGTTCTGCGCAAAAAAGCCGCAGCCGATCAGAGCCATACGCAGCTTCGGGGACGTCGTCATATTGTCTTTATCCTCCCTGATCAGTCAGGCTTGGTTCAATCTGAGGCTGGCCGCCACACCGTATCAAAACTGCCTATTGGCACAGTTCCGCCCTCTGGCAGAGCGGCACGGGCCGGCTCATGATGAAGATTGGCAATGCAATAGGCGGCACCGGCCGGGCCGGTCAGACGCAGGCCCCGCAAGCGCGGCTGGCCGGGCCAGGCCAAAATGCCAAGGCGCCCGTTCTTAAAGGCAGAGAGGCGCATGAACAGCTCGGCTGCCGGTGTCGGCAGGCCGGCCGCGTCCATCAAGCCGCGGGGCCCCTGCGCCTCGAAGAAGGACATCGTCTCGACACTGTCATCGGCGTAACCCGCAAGCATGCCAAGCATCCAGGCGGCGGCGATGGCTTTGCCCTGACGGGGATCGGGCGCGGCCGGGCGGCTGCGCCCTTCCGGGGTCGTCGCATTCGGGTTGAAGCGTGCGCCCAGCGTATGCGGGCCGATCTGGAAGCGGGTCCCCGGAAATCTGGCGCGGGCCGTGCGCAGTATGTCGTCCAGCGTTTCAACCGATTCGCCCAGCGTATCGTCGGTCGATCCGTGATAGGTCGGCGTCGATGTCCAGGTCAGGTAATCCGCGCCCTTGGGCCAGTTGGTGCCGCGATTGAGTTCGGTGAAGAAGGCGCCGGTGCCGCTGCCAATGGGGACGTTCGGCAGAATGGCGCGGGCCGCCGCGACCAGCGCCGCATCACCATCCCATAGCGAGACGCCGATCACCGGATGGCCAGACAGCAGGCGGGCCAGCGTGCCGAGGGCGCGAATAACGCTGTCGGCCGGCGCCTGGCGGATATCCAGCCGGATCGCGCCCGGCACCAGGGCCAGTAGCAAACGGGTCCGAGTCAGGGTGGGATCACGCGCCAGATCGATCTCGATCGCCGCGAAGCCAGGCGCCAAAGCACGGATCGCCGTACTCAGCCCATGGGTCTCAGTCCCCGGCGGCAGACCGACGCCGAGTAGCGGCATGACGGTCTCGCGCAGCACAACCGGCAGACCAGGCGGCACGGAAGGCGGGCGCGCTATCTGCACAAATGACAGGTCAATGCTCTGCCGCTCAGGCTCCGCCGCCGTGATGCGATACGGAAAAGGCTTGGCGAGCGGCCGCGAATAGGTCTTGTAGGACGCATCGGTCCAGTTGCGCTGATCTTCGGTCTCGAAAACCTCGCCGACAAAGGCGAGGCGCAGGCGATGGCCGAGGACAGTGGTATAGTCCATCCCTGCCACGGCCATGAAAGGCTGATGGGGTGAGATGAGATCGGGGAAAACCGTTCGCTCCACGCGCCCGTCATCATGGATCACAGACAACTGCTGCCCCTTTGCGGCGGGCAGGCTGTGGAGGATCACGAAACCGGCGCGCGTCGTCGGAAAGCCCGCTTCACTCGTGCAGTCGCATGCGGCAGACAGCCCGGCCGGCCGCAAGGTCCAGACCAAGGACCAGTCAAGCACGCCATCCGGCGAATCGATCTGGCCCGCGACCCGAATCACGATGTGTTCGGCGGTATGCTCGATCTGCGGCTTGGCGTGGAGCGCGTAAGTGCCCCAGTGCTGATCGCGCACGACGAAGCCGATGCCGCGAAACACTTCCTCGCCCGGCAGGGTGATGGCGCGCAGGAAGCCGCCATCCTCATCGAGATAGGCAACAAGATCGCCGATCTCGAGCCGTGTGCCGGGCGTGGAGAGTATTGTCATGACCCGATGGATCAGGCGTTGCAGATTTCTTTGACCGACTTCAGCACCGCTTCCCGGTTGAAGACGCGCTCCAGCCAACCCTCACGGAAGATTTCCGGCTTGGCCTGATTGATGGCGTAAATGGCACCGTCCGAGAATTTGCCTTCGGGGAAGACGCCAAAGGCGATGGAGAGGCCGATATTGATATGGCCAAGCATGAAGTCGACCGCCGCTTCGCGCGGCACGCCGTTCTTCACGACCTGATCGACCGCTTCCTTCATGGCAAGGCAGAGCGTGATGCCGACGGTCTCGGACAAAGCGGGCTCCAGGAAAGCGATGTCTTCCACCGTGCAGCGATGCGCATTCATCACCGGCTTGTAGATGGTGCGGGCTACTTCCTCGCACAGCGCATAATGCTCTTCCGGGCCCTGCATGAGCGCGCAGACGATATGCTGCTTCGCATGAACGCCGCCAAAGAAATCTTTCTTCGCCAGCGCCTCAGTCTCATCATTGAAGATCGGCGGATGGCAGGGATGGGTCACAAAATAGGTGACGTCCGGGCGGGTCGGCATCTCACCGGCATAAGGGGCGGCGGCATCCAGCACGATGAAGGCCGTGCCCGGACGAACTTTTTCGATGATTTGATGAGCGATCTTACCGATCATGCGGTCCGGCACCGCCATCAGAACAACATCGGCCTGGGCGAGTGCAATATCCATATCGACGCAATCAACGCCGATCGCAGTCTTCAAGCGTTCGCGGCCGACGTCCGACACCTCGACATGGTCGACGTCGAAGCGTGAGCCTTGCAGGTTGGTGGAAAGGCGGACACCCATTTTGCCGCCGGCGCCAAGAAGAGCAACCTTGGTCATGATCATGATCCTTCAATCAAACGGTTTTCGATATATCCTGGCCACCGGCTCGGATACGTCCGAAGTAATCCGGCGTGCCCATCTGTCCGCCCTTGAGGGCAAGCTCCAGATCACGATGAGCCGCGTCGTCGGAATGAGCTTTATTCAGCGCCGCAGCCGGCACTGTGGCGGCCAGCGCCGTCAGGGCATAGACGCCCATGGCAAGCACGGCGTGACTTGATGTATCACCGCCTGCGACGATGCCGCGATGCAGTTTAGCCGATCGCAACGTCGTATCAAGGATACGGCCCAGACCATTGCCGATGCGGTCGTTGACGACATCCATGGCGACACCAGACGCCTCCACCGCCGCACGCAAGCTACCCACAGCCGGATCGTCCGGCCCACGCGCGGTATAGAGAATGGGGCTCTGACCCGCGGACAGCACGGCGAGCGCCTGGCTGATGCCGCGCGCAATCTCCGTCTCCCAGGCCCGTTCATCGACAGCGGTCGTCGCATCCAAAGCAAGCGCACGAAACCCATGCGCCTCGGCCCAGGCCAGCTGCTCAGCCGTGACCGGGGAGCAGGAGCCGGACACGCCCACGACCTGCCGAACGGCGGCGGCGACCGGCGCCTGCGCCTGCGCCTGCGCCGGAATCCAGCCACGCTGCTGAAAATAGGCGATCAGCGCATATTCCAGCCCCTGCGAGCCGACCACGAACTGACAGGGCTCACGGTTTTCCCAGACCAGGCGGCCAGCTTCGGCGAGCGTCTCCTGATCGACGATGTCGAGTGACAGGATTTCCGCCCCTGCCGCACGCCGCGCCGCCATCTCCGCATCAGCCTGACCGGTCTTCATGGCGACGAAATCGACGACATCGATCGGGCGTTTGGTTTGCTGCGCCAGATGGAGGCCCAGATCGGCCTCATGCATCGGCGTCACCGGATGACGGCTCATCGTCGGATGTCGGTCCAGGCGGAAGCCACGCCCTGCGACGGTCGCGAACAGGTTGCCGAAAGCCTGGTAACGATGGATAGCCGGCGCCGCCGTCACCAATGGCACCCAGCCATTGGCGAAGATCGCCTGTCCGATGTCGATGGCGGCCCCAATGGACCCGACATGCGGCGCGGAATCGAAGGTCGAGCAGATCTTGTAGTGAACAATGGGGGCCTTGGTTTCCCGCATCGCTTCATAGATGGGTGGCAGATTCGTCCGCATCCAGGCCGGGGACTGCGATCGCGCGATGCCCGCAATGCCGATTCCACGAATGCCCGCGAAATGGTCCAACTGCGCTGGCGTGGGCGGCGCGAAGAACAGCACCGCTGGAAGCCCCGCGAAGGTGAGCGCTTCCATGGTAGCCGCCGCACCCGTGAAGTCATCGCCGTAGAAGGCAACCAGCGGACCGTCCGGCAAGCCTTGTTCCATGATGCCCGTGCCGCTCACGAGCCGCGCGCGTATTTCGCGTCGAGACCCTTGATGCCGTCGACATTGGCCGCCGAGGTACCTTTGGGATCGAATTCGGATTCAAGAAATTTGTCGGCGATGGCCTTGGCCAATTCGCTACCGATGACCCGCGCACCCATGGTAATGAAATGCGCGTCATTGCTTTTGGCGGCCCGCTCGGCGGAGTAGGTATCATGGGTCTGCGCCGCGCGAATGCCGGGGACCTTATTGGCAGAGATGGCAACGCCGATGCCCGTGCCACAGCACAGAATGCCGCGCGCCGCGCGCCCGTCCAAAATGACCTTGGCACCACGATCGGCGAGCGAGGCATAGAGTTCGCCCTTTTCCTCGCCAAGGTCGATCACCTCATGGCCCCGTTCCGTCAGATGCTTGACCAGAATATCCGCAAGCGGCTTGCCCGCACTGTCACCACCGACAACAATTTTCATTACATATACTCCAAGAAAAGCCAGGGCCGCCCGTTACGATACACCTGTTTTGCCAAAAGCCTCGATCGACTGAGCCAGTTCCGTGTGGTCGCGGGCATAGATCTCCAGCGGAATCCCGGACACCGCCGCTTCCCAGGCCTGGGCGATGGCGCGCACGCCGGCACCAGGGCCCCCGGGGTGGCCCATGATGCCGCCGCCGCCGAGATATAGCAGATCAGTCGACTGCCCGTTGCGGGCATAGGTCTCCGGCGCCTGGCCGCCCCATTGGCCGGACCCCACCACCGGCAGCGGCCGGTCATTGTCGTCCAGCAGCGGCGTCATGCAGTCATGGAAGGATTTGAGGAAGCTTTCGTCCGGTTCCCAGTATTTGGCACCGATGCCGTTGATCTGGAACTGATCGACGCCGAGTAGGCGCCAAAGCTGCTGATAGACGCTGAAGTCGAGGCCAAGGTCAGGGTGGCGGGTCAGCATGTCCCACTGGCTGCGATGCGCATGCAGGATCAGGCGTGACCGCTTGCGCAGAAACATCATGCCGCCATAGCCCAGCGCATTGATGTTGATCACCGCCGCCGTGCCGCCTGCATCAGCCACGATGTCATGGTGACGCATCATCGTATCCGGGTCCGCCGAGGAAATGCCGAAGGCATAAAGCACTTTCTTACCGGTCTTCTGCCCATGATCCAGCAGCACCGGCATGACGGCGCGAACCCGCGCTTCCAGCGGCGCGTAGGTCGGGTTCATCATCTTCTCATCGTCTTTGATGAAATCGACCCCGGCTTCGACCAGCTCCTTTGTGACCGTCGCGGTATCCTCAGGCGACAGGCCCAGCGCCGGTTTGATGATGCTGCCGATCAGCGGCCGGCCATAGACGCCGGAGACGCGACGCGACCCTGCGATGCCGAAGGCCGGCCCCGGATAGGCGCGAATGAATTCCGGCGGCAGTTGCATGCCGACGATGCGCACACCGGACAGGCCACGCACGGAAAAGACACCGCCGAAAGCGATCGTCGTCAGGGCCGCAATATCGGTGCCGATGACGTCCAACGGAAACTCGATATCCACGTCCGCCCGCTTATAGGGCCGCGGATCGGCCGAGGTCACGCGGTCCTGCGGGAAGGTCGGCTGCGCATAGGGTTCCAGCATGCGGATATCGATCACCCGCGCCGCACAGCGCGCCTTCAGGTCGGGTGTTTCTCCCGGCACCGGCACGAAGGTGCCGGTTGTCTGGTCGCTCGCGATCTTCTCCGCCATGCGGCGGATGTCGCCCGGCGTCTCGATCCGGTAGGTCAGGCGAATACAGGCCATTTACACTATCTCCCGCGCGGGCTTGGGCCGCGCACGTTTGCTCGTCCGGCCCTTCACGCCACCAGCGAGCGACAGCACGGAGATGACGACGAGGCCTTGCACAATGTCCTGCATGCCCGAAGGCAGCCCGGCCACCTGCATGGTGGCGACAATGAGCACAAGTAGAATACAGCCGAACAGCGTGCCGACAGCGGTGGATGCGCCACCCATGATGAGCGAGCCGCCAAGCACCACGGCGCCGAGCGATTGCAGCAGATAGGGGCCGCCCATTTCCAGGAAGGCACCGCCCACATAGGCTTGCAGCAGCAAGCCATCAACCGCCGCTAGCAGGGAACTGATCAGGAAGGTCGCCGCCACTACGCGTGTCACCTTGATGCCGGCGAGGTACGCAGCGCGGGAATTCTGACCGACGGCCGAGAGCGTGCGGCCATAGACCAGGCGACCGAGGACCAGGCTTGCAATGGCAACCGCGACGATGGCGACGATCGCGATCACCGGCAGCGCACCGAGATGCGCCGTCGTCACCCATTTCAACGTCGGACTGACGCCGTAGCTGACCAGCGCCCGATTCGCGAAAAGACTGAACGTCGCCAGAATATAGCCCGTCGCGAGCGTCGCGATGATGGAGGGAATCCGCAGAGCAAGCACCAGGAAGGCGTTCACGCTGCCCACCACCAGACCGATGGCAACGGCGACCAGCACCCCCATCCACAGCCGGTCATCGTGGCCCTGAATGAGAATGGTGCTCATATAGGCGCTCAAGGTCAGCACATTCGGAATCGAGAGGTCGATATTGCCGCGCCCGGCCGTGACCACGAACATCTGCCCGAGGCCGGCCAGCGCCAGGAAGGAAGCGGAGATCGCCACACCTGACAGGCTGTGCAGGCTGAAATGGCTGGTGACCACCGACAGCACCAGCCAGATCAGCAGGACGCCGAGCAGCGACCAGATCCAGCGGTTATGCTGCGCCCATTCCAGAAGATTGAACGGCTTGTTCTGCGCCATCACGCGTCTCCCCGCCGGGTGAGCATGGTGCGGAGCCCAAGAACGCCAAGCAGCAGCAGGCCTTGCACGGCCGCATTATAATCCGTGCTGACATTCAGCGCGCCGAGCAGCGCGCCGATCAGCGACAGCAGAACTGCGCCCGCCACCACGCCCCAGGGTGACAGCACGCCACCCAGCAGCGCACAGCCGCCGATGACGACGGCGGCCACGCTCGACAGCGTGAAGGGACCGCCGACATTGATGTCGCTCGCCGTATTGATCGCGGTCAGCGACAGCCCGGCCAATGTGCCGAACAAGGCCGCCAAAGCGTAGCGGATCATGCCGTACCGCAGCGCAGACCAGCCGCTGCGGGCCAGCGCAGGCGCATTATTGCCAAAGCCGCGCAGCACGACACCCAGCGGCGCGCGGTCGATCGCGACCGCCAGGACGGCCACGACGAGGATGATGACGACGGAGGTCGGAATGCCGGGCAGCGTCCAGCCGAACAAAGCCGTCAGCCAATCCGGGCTACTGCCGCCTGGCGAGGGCTGCAGCGAATAGCCGGTCCCCATCCAGACGAAGGAGGCGCCCAGCGTGACCACGATCGCCGGGATATGCCGCAGACGGATCAGGGCGCCGAGCAGGCTGTAGACGATGATGCTGAGCAGAATGACGCCGATGCCGATCAAAGGCGTATCCACCAGCAGCGTCGCACTCAAGACATTGACGAGGCCGGCGAAGGCACCGACGCCGAGGTCAATCTCGCTGCCGCCGACGACGAACATCTGGGCGAGGGCAACGAGCACGAGCGGGATCGAGGAGCTGAGCAGCAGGTCCAGACCGAAGACGGTCGCCGTCTTATGGTTGACCAGCATCATCACCGCGAGAATAACGGCCAGGCTGACGAAGGGGGCTGCCTTGATGATGGTCTTGCCCCAGTCATGCGGCCGGACTGTGACGCCGCCGCTGTCATGGCCCCGGGCCATCTGGTCGGCGAAAGATGCGCCGATAATCGCATCCTCGGTAATCTGCTCGCGTCGCAATTCCTGCACGATGCGGCCCTTGCTGAAGACCAGCACACGGTCGCATTCCAGAAATTCAAGATCCTCCGTCGAAAGCCAGACAACGAGCCGCCCGGTGTCCGCCGCCTCGCCAAACAGACGATAGAAATCCGCCTTGGCCGCAACGTCGACGCCGCGGGTCGGGTCATCAAGCAAAATGGAGGGGGAATCGCTAACAAGCGCACGGCCAACCAGCGCCTTCTGCTGATTGCCGCCGGAAAGATCGAGGATATTGGAGGAAAACCGGCCAGCGTCGAGCCGCAGCTGTCCCGCCGCATCCCCGATCGCGACTGCATCCTCGTCACGCGCAAAGGGTGACAGCGCAAAGCGCCGGCCGACCCGTTCGATATCCATATTGGCGAAGACGTTCCAGAAGGAAAAGACGCCCTCGCGCTGGCGGTCACCAGAGACGAAGCTTACGCCACCGTCTTGCGCGATGCGGTTGCCGCGGCTGGAACGGCCGGCATAAAGCTCATGCAGGAATTCTTTCTGGCCAGCGCCTTCCAGCCCAGCGAGGCCGACAATCTCGCCCTCATGCAGAACCAGCTCGCCGCCCAGGGCTGCGACCACCGGACCGCCGACGCGGATCCGCGGCTGGCCTCTGGCAGAATCGCCGGTCGCATGCGCGCGGCGCAGCGCTTCAGTCGCGCTGCCGCCCATGGCCTGGACCATGGCCGCGATGGTGATGTCGGTGCGGTCACCGCTGCGGGCTACGCGGCCGTTGCGCATGACCATGATTCGGGTCGAGACGTCTTCAATCTCATGCAGCTTGTGGCTGATGAAAATCGTAGCCAGGCCTTCAGCCGCACGGGCATGAATGAAGGCCCGCAACTGCCGGCTACGCTCCTGATCCAACGACGAGGTGGGCTCATCCAGAATGAGAACCCGCACATCGGGCGCCATGGCGGCACGCGCAATCTCGACCATCTGGCGATGCCCGATGGAAAGATCCGCAATCGTACTGGCGATATCGATGCCGTTGCCCGGAAAGACGATATCAAGCGCCTGGCGCGCGCGGACGCGATAGGCACGGCGCCATCCTGGCATGGGTCTGGCCAGATCCGGCGCTTCGAGAAAGAAGTTTTCGGCCACCGTCAGGTTCGCGCAGAGAGACAGCTCCTGATAGACGATGCGCACGCCATGGGCCTGCGCTTCCGCCGGCCCCCAGCCCTCCCACGCCATGGGTCGCCCGTCCAATTCCAGCCGTCCCGAATCCGGGCGGATGACACCACAAAGCTGGCGCATCAGCGTGCTTTTGCCGGCGCCATTGCCGCCGACCAGCCCGATCACGTCGCCCGGTGCCACGATCAGCGAGACGCTTTCGTTGGCGATGGTGGAACCGAAGGCCTTGGTGACATCGTGCAAGGCGACGATCGGGGCCATCGCCGCAGGGGGTGCCCCTGATCCGGCCAAGGGGGAGGCTTTCGCCTCCCCCAGAACTGCGTCACGGTTCATGCTATCATCCGCGTCCGTGGGTGCCGGATCAGTTCTGAGCCGACTTCTGGTTGATCAGATTGGTCTGCACCCAATCCTGCGAATAGCTCGGGCTGACGATGATATTGGGCGGCAGGTTGGCGTAGTCCTTCAGGTTGTCCTTATTGACGGTCGCGACCGGCATGATCAGCAGCTTCGGCACTTTCGTGCCGTGGGCGATGGCCAGCGTCAGCCAGAAGGCGGCGCCACCGATGCCCGGCGTGGTGTTCATCGAGATGGTATCATAGCCATTGGCCTTGTTCTCAGCCGCCCACCAGCGGATGAAGTTGGAACTGCCGCCGCCTTCGATCACCGGCATATGGCCGGTATAGGCGCCGCCGGACTGCACGAAGGCCTGGCTGTCGCCGTAATCGTCACCCCCTTGACCAAGCACGGCATCGACATGGCCCAGACTCGGCAGGACATCGGCAATCGCCGACTGCGCGACGGACGCGCTGCACTGCCCGAAGACGGTGGCGACGACCTTCACGTCTGGATTCTTCTTCAGAACGGCAAGCTGGGCGGCATACATCGTCACGTCAGGCGCCGAACCCTTTACGCCGCGGACGACGATGATATTGCCCTTGTGATGGATCATATCCATCACGGCATTGGCCTGCGCCGTCTTGTAACCGGAGAAGTCGAAGTTCAGCTGCGTATTGCAGGGCGCAGACGCGATGGAATCGAATGACACGACCTTGATGCCCGCGCGGCAGGCCTTCTGGATGATGCCATTCTCCGCCGTCTCAGACGCGGCATCAATCGCGATGGCGTCGACGCCTTTCAGAATAAGCTCGGCGAGCTGGCTGTTCTGCTGGCTGACGCTGCCGTCCCCGTTCAGAATGATGTAGTCGGCGATTTTGCCATCAGCCTTGGCTTGCTTGGCTGAGGCCTCAAAAGCCTCGACCATCTGATGGCGCCAGATATTGCCATAGAAGGCATTGGACAGCGCGATAACGGGCTTGTCCGCCGAGGCCAGAGCCGGAGCGGCCGACAGGCCGAGCCCGGCAAGCAGCGCGAAGCCAGAGGCCACAAGGGTTTTGAGTCTCATGCGTACAGTTCCTCCCTGAAAGGGCTCGGCTGAGTCCGAACCGTCTATTGCTCCCTGAGGCTTTACCGCCATCGAGGTTGGTAAGCTCATTATACCAGTACACCGAAACTGCAAAGACCCTTCCTGCATCGGCCGGCGCCGCTGCGATCCCTAGGATCGATTACTGTTTGCCTGAAAGCTGGTGGCCGCCAATGGCAGGAGGCGTGCCCCCGCGACGGTCAGCCCAGAAAGATGCCGCCAATGCCACCCAGCACGCCAAAGGCGCAGGTGATGGTGCAGACGATCGCCACGACCCACAGATACCAGCCGCGCAGCCGCTGCGCCTCCGGCAAGGTGACCATGGCCAGCCGCACCAGAAAGCCCAGCACCACCGGCAGGAGAAGCGCGTTCATAACCTGCACGCCGACATTGAGGCTGATCAGATTGGGCGCCAGGCCCACCCCCAGTGCACCGCCCAGAACACACAGCGTGTAGACGCCATAGAACCACTTGGCCTTGAGCGGTCGGTATTCCAGCGAGCGCCGATAGCCCGAGACCTCGCCCAGCCCCCAGGCCAGCGCCAGAGAGGAGACGATCGCAGCAATCAGAGCGGCGCCCATCACACCCAGCGCGAAGACGACGCGACCAACCTCATTGCCCAGATAGGGCGTCATCGCCTGGCTCATATCGCCCACGGTCTGCAGCGACGCATTCGGCGCATGCGGGCGGATCGAGGCCGCCGCCGCGATCAGAACGGCCGCCATCACCAACTGGGTGATGACGGCGCCAATCGCCGTATCCAGCCGGGCGGTACTGAAATGCTCGGCGCGCAGGCGCTTATCGGCCACAGCGGACTGCTGGTAGAAAACCATCCAGGGCATGATCACCGCACCGATATTGGCCGCCACCAGGTATTCGTACTGTGCATTGAAAATTGGAATCTGCACGGCCTGATGCAGCATGGCACCCAGCGCCGGCCGCGCCGCCCAGGCCACGAAAAAGAACGCCAATTCAAACAGACCGATGATGATCGCGACGCGCTCCACACGCTTGTATGACCCGGTCACGACGATCGCGAGCAGCGCCATCGCCGCCAGCGACAGGGACGCCCAATGCGGGACGCCGAACAGATCGCCGACCCCGGCGACACCGGAAAACTCCGTGAGCAGCGCGCCGACCGTTGCAATTCCCAGACCCGCCGCAGAGACCCAGGCCCAGACGGGCCCGAAGGCCTCACGGATCAGCTCACCATGGCCCTTGCCGGTGAAGATGCCGAGACGAACCGTGAGTTCCTGCACGATGTAGAGGACGGGCATGAGGAGAAACTGCGGCAACAGCAGTTTGTAGCCCCACTGGACGCCGCTTTGCCCGGCTGTGATGATGGAGCCGACATCGGTGTCGGCCAGCATGACGACAAGGCCGGGACCGAACACGGCCATAACCATCGGCAGGCGGGATCGCGGCCGCTTTGCGGGCACCTTGGGCGGTAGCGAGGTCGTAGACATAAGGCCGGCACGCCCTCTTTATGAAATTGCGACTAATTCGCATATACAATTCACAGGACGAGCGAAAGTGAATTTACGCTGCGTCTAACACACGTCATCGCCGTGCCGTTATGCACTGTCCGAGACTGCCGTCGGCGGCGGTTCGTCGCCGAAAACGCTGCGGCCGCCATAGTCATGGGACAGCGCGCGTTCCGCGGCGAAAATCGTGGCGATTGAGGGACCGCTCGCCTCGCGCTCAACCATGCGGGCCTGATGATCCAGCCGCCGGAGTGCAGCCAGCTCGTCCGAATGGCCCAGATGCGCCTTCTGCACGGCGGATTTCAGAACTGCGATGGTGTGGTCATAGACCTTCAAAGGCACCGGAAACGGATGCCGGTCCTTGCCGCCATGCGCGACCGAGAAGCGGGCCGGGTCGCTGAAGCGATAGGGCGCGCCGTGGATGACCTCGGCGACCTGCGCCAAGGCCCTAACCGTCCGCGCACCGACCCCGGGCACCATCAGAAGTTCGGAAAAATCCTGCGGTCCCCGCTCGGCCGCGGCCTGAAAATTGGCATGCAGCCTGCGCGAAACGATATCCTCGGGACGGACATCATGATGGGCCGGCATCACGAGATGCGGCAGCATCCCCTGCGCCGGCGGGAGTGACGGGGGTCGTGCGGCCTCGGCCAGCCGCGCCACTTCCCGGGCAATGCCGTCCGGCCCGAGATCAGACAGCAGGTCGAGCTGCCGCGCGCGGGATAGCTCAGCACGGTGATCCGTGAGATTGGCGATCACCCCTTGTCCCGGACCATCGATCGCCGCATGCGGCGCGTCCACGAAACTCGCGATGCCTTCGGACAGCCAGTGATACCGCCGTGCCTGGCCGGTCGCGTCGTTCATGCCCTGCTGCACCACCACCCATTTGCCGTCATCGGTCACGATGAAACCGTGCAGATAGAGGTCAAAACCATCCTGCACCGCGGCACTATCAACCTTGGCGACCAGGCGGCTGGTCTGGGCCAGAGCCGCACCGTCAATCCCCACGCGCTCGCCGATCGCGACCAGTTCTTCCGGGGTGCGGCGCGAATGCTTGCCGCGTCCGCCACAGACATGCAGGCCAAGGGAGGCGGCCCGCGGCGTCAGACCCCGTTTCAAGGCGCCCAGCACGCTGGTGGTGATGCCGGAGGAGTGCCAGTCCATGCCCATGACGGCCCCGAAGGACTGAAACCAGAAGGGATGCGCCAGGCGCCGCAAATACTCGTCGCGCCCATATTCCAGGACAATCGCCTCAGTTATGACGGCGCCGAGGCGCGTCATCCGCTCCCCCAGCCAAGCCGGCACCCGGCCGCCATGCAGCGGCAGGTCGGCGCTGCCTGCACGCTGTGCCATCTAGGGTGCCGCTGACTTAGCGAAGATTTCCTCACCCATGGACAGCGTCATCGGACCGTCCAGCATGGATCGCGCGGCCCACAGAAAGCGGTTCATCATGTCGGAATTGTTGTGCGCATCCAGCGCCGCGCGCGTCGTGAAGCGGCCGAGCAGCGTGAACACCGCGCTATCCTGCTCATCGGCCAGAACGCGAAAATCGATCGTGTCGGCTTCGCTGTCCTGAACAAAATCAGCGAGATCCAGAAGGGCCTCGCGAATGGCGCCGGCATAGCCGGGTTTGGCGCGCAGGATGGTCGTGCTGCTGATCATAAAAGCCCGTTTCATCCAATATCGAACGAATGGCAAGTCGCGGCGCGTGGACGGCATCATAAGGCGGATTAAATCGTTTCAAGTCATACGCCTGTCGGCATCGCCGCAATGGCAGGATAACAGAAGGCGGTCAGGGTATGAATGACACAAAACCGTATCGCATGTCGGCCGGCGCAGGGCTGGGGTCTGCACCGCCCGAGCCTTCCGCCCCTCACCCGGCCCGTGAATCTCAACGGTAACGATCAGATATATGGCACATAATTTGCTTACCTGCACTGCAAGCCTTGCCGTTCGATTCAACGCAACGTGTTTGACAGGCTAGCGTCCCTGACCAAGCGACCAAGACGACCAAGCGTCGATCGATACCCATGCAATGGCTTCCTGCTGGCGCTCCAAAGGCTCCGCGGGCCCGATAGCGGCTGATCTGGGGTAACAACTGGGAGGTATCTCGATGCTTGTTCCATCACCAAAATGGCTCGATTCCGGCGACAACGCCTGGCAGCTTGCGGCGGCAACCTTCGTTGCCCTGCAAAGCGTGCCCGGTCTCGTCGTCTTCTATGGCGGCGTGGTCAAAAAGAAATGGGCCATAAACTCGGCCTTCATGGCGATGTACGCTTTTGCGGCCGTCATGGTGGTCTGGGCGCTGTGGGGCTACAGCATGGCCTTCGGGCCGCAATGGTACTCCTTCGTTGGCGTGCCGAAATCGATCCTCTCCGCCGCCTTTGAAACGGGCCAGGCGACCATCCCTGCCGCGGCCGGAGGCATGCCGGCGCTGGGCTTCGGCATGTCCACCATGGTCTACTTCCAGTTCGTCTTTGCCGCGATTACCGTGATCATTCTCGCCGGCGCCGTTTTGGGCCGGATGAGTTTCAAAGCCTGGATGATCTTCGTGCCGCTATGGATGACCTTCATCTATACGATCGGCGCCTTCAGCCTTTGGGGCGGCGGCTGGCTGGCGGCCTTGGGTGTGGTCGACTTTTCGGGTGGCTATGTCATCCATCTCTCGGCGGCAACCTCGGGCTTCGTGGCAGCAGCGCTGGTCGGCCCCCGCCTTCAGCGCGACCGCGACAGTTTCGAGCCGAACAGCCTTCTGATCACCCTGACCGGTGCCGGCATCCTGTGGCTGGGCTGGAACGGCTTCAACGGAGGCGATCCGTATTTCGCGAATGCGGATGCGGGTGCCGCCGTGCTCAACACCAATATCGCCTCCTGCGTGGCCCTGCTGGTCTGGACCATTCTGGACTATCTCCGCTACGGCAAGCCGTCTGTGATCGGCGCAGTCAACGGGCTGATCGCCGGCCTCGTCGGGATCACGCCGGCGGCCGGTTACGTGAATGGCTGGGGCGCCATCATCATCGGGCTGGTCGCAACCGCTATCCCCTGGTTCACGATGAACGTCTTCGGCAAGACCGCGCTGATGCGCCGCGTGGACGACACGCTCGGCGTCTTTCATACCCATGGCGTGGCGGCGGTGTGCGGCGGCCTGCTCACCGGCCTGCTCGCCGACCCGAAGATGCTCGAATATATCGGCACCGATAAGGACGCTCCCGGCGTCAGCGTTACCGGCGCCCTGTTCGGCAACCCGCACCAGTTCATTCTACAGATCTACGGCGCGGCGTTCATCATCGTGCTCAACGTCATCGGCACCTTCATCATCCTCAAGCTCATCTCCCTGGTGACGCCGCTGCGGATGCCCGAGGCCATGCTGAAAATCGGCGATGATGCGGTTCACGGCGAAGAGGCCTACGCCCTTTACGGCGATGGCTCGCGCGTTCCCGTGACGGACATCGAAACGAGTACCATCTGATACGATTATCGCCTGCGCCGATCGGAGAGGAGCGGCCAACCAGCCGCTCCTCTTCTGCAATGATGACTAAAACGCGAGCACAAGTAGAAGAACAATGATCAGAAAAAGGACGGCACTGATCATTTTCCAGAATAGCAACGGGTTGCGATCGTAGAGCGCCCTGGGCCGGACGATGGGTTGCAGACTTTCCCCGCTCTCCAAAGCCAGCGTCAGATCGACCGGGTCCGTATAGCGCTCAGCGGCGGCCGCGGCGATGGCGCGAAACAAGACGCCATCAAGCCAGGCCGGCAGATCGCGTCGGTGTTTCATCAGCGACGTTGGCGCTGCCTGTCGCAGGACACCCAAAGCCTTGCTGTAGGGAAAGGTCCCGCCGCTGAACATGCGATAGAGCGTGACGCCAAGGGCATAGACCTCCGTGGCCGGGTCGCCCCGGCTGAGGCCTGCCTGAAGTTCCGGCGCCATATAGCCTGGCGTACCAGGAGATGGGCCTTCGTCGGACGCTCCCTCTTCCTCGATGCCGGGCACACGGGCCAGGCCGAAATCAATCAGCCTGACCTCGCCATTCGGCAGCAGCATGACATTGCCGGGCTTGATGTCCCGATGGATCACCCCGACACGATGCAGAGCGGTCACCGCCTTCGCGAGTTTCATGGCAATGGCCAAGCCTTCCGCAAGTCCCACCTGCGGCGTCCGCGCCAGGCGCTGCTCCAGCGTCTCGCCGGGATAAAAACCCGTCACAAGATAGAGCTGCGTCTGATGCGCGTCCCATTCCGGCGCGCTGCCCAGCCGCGCATCGCTCAATCGGGAGGTTACCCAGGCCTCTCTGAGGAAGGCCGCGCGCACGCGTGAGATGCGCGACAGATCCGGGTCAGGAAACTTCACGACCACTGTCTGGCCGCTGATCGTGTCGGTCGCCCGAAACAGCCGGCTCATCGGTCCGTCCGAGAGGATGGCATCCAGCCGGTAGCGATCGACGATCTCGCCTGCCTCAGGCAATGCGCCCAGCGGCAAAGCGGCCAGCCCGGCGGCCAAATCCCCGCGTGTCGGGGCTGGAACCTCCAGCACGTCGACAACGAGAGCTGTCGCATTGTCGCGGCCGCCAGCCTTCAGCGCGGCCGCGACCAGCGCCTCCGCCGTTTCGTCCGGCGCCTGGCGCAGGCCCAGAATCTCCGCCAAACGGCTATCCGGCAGCGCGCCATGCACGCCGTCGCTGGTGAGCAGAAAACGATCGCCGGGACTGGCCGGCTCGACGCAGTAATCCGCCCGGCTGCCGCCCGGAATACCGATCGCCCGGCTCAACACATGGGCGTTGAGGTGATGATCGGTCGTCAGCGGCAGAAGCTGCCCGCGCGAAAAACGATAGAGGCGGCTGTCGCCGATATGAATGCCGTACGCCCGCCGCCCGCGCAGAACCAGCGCCGTGAAGGTCGTGGCCATACGGGTCAGGTTCGGGTCGCTGCGCGCCTGCGCTTCGATCCAGTCGCCGATGGCCTGCAAGGCAATGGCGGCCGCTTGCGGCACGGCCAGGGTCGGCGGCTGCTGCAGGAATCCATCGACAAAACCCCGAACGGTCAGCTCTGCCGCCACCCGGCCGCCCTTGCTGCCTGCGACCCCGTCGGCAATGGCCCCGATGATGCCTTCGCTGCGCCGGCTTTCCGCGGTGCCCAGATAGGCAAGAGCAAAATCCTGGTTGTCTGCACGCCGGCCCTGATCGGTCGCGAAACCAATCCGCACATCGAGCCGGCCCGGGTCGAAACGGAGGGGGTTCTGGTCCAGGATCGGCACCACAATTGTCGTTGTCAGCCAGGAACGGCCGCGTCGCACAGGCAAAGCCTTTGCCTGTTTTAATGGACCTTTGCCAAAAAGACGATACTCTGCGCCCTGTGCAAACGGTCCGTCATCGGCACGAATGAAGGTGGGTCACAGATGGGGTCATCCGCAACCGGCCGCCGCGCGGCGGCCTTCGCCATTACCGGCCTGTCCCTGATCCTGCCAGGCATGGCGATTGCCGCACCGGCGGTTATCCCCTGCCGCAATACGACGAGCGGCGCCACCTGGACCATCACGGTCGATCCCCAGGCCGCCACTGTCGATGGCATTCCGGCCCGTGTGTCGCAATGGGTCATATCCTGGAAGGATGCAGAGGGGCACTTCTACGATCTGCACCGCGATACCGGCGCGCTGGAGATGCATGTTGCATCTTCAACCGGAGGTTTCTACCTGACCGATCGTTGCTCTGTCAGCTAGTTGGGGTATGGCGCGCCCTGGTGGATTCGAACCACCGACCCACAGCTTAGAAGGCTGTTGCTCTATCCAACTGAGCTAAGGGCGCCCAGGCCACGCTAAACATAGACCGCGTGGCGCAAATCCTGGCCAACCGGGGCTCCGGCCAGCTTTAATGAAGGGCCTGACCACACGGGCCGGCCTTCAGGCAATCAATGGGTCCAGTTATCGGCCCGGTCGGTGCGGAAATTATCGGCATAGGCCTTGGGCTTGACGACCCGTTGCTGCACAATTTCCACGTCATAGCTGGCGCCGTTCCGCTCGGCATAGGCAATCGCTTCTTCCCGGGTCGGGAAGCCGAGCGTGATCTGCTGCTGCGTTTCACCGCCGCCGATCCAGCCCATCAGCGCATCAGCGCGCTGCGGCTCCTGCCGCTGCCACTCCAGAATCCAGTTATGGAGCGTGCCATGGCCGGACTGCATCGCGGATTTGGGCCGCTGATAGATACGTGCGCGCATCTGAACTCCTCCACGCCTGCCGGTGTCAGTCATCCGGTGGTCGGGGCGGCCGGACTCGAACCGGCGGCCTCGTGTACCCAAAACACGCGCGCTACCAGGCTGCGCCACGCCCCGTCCGCCCCGATGTATAGCGGGCCGCGCGCAATATGCCAGCCCGTGACGCTGCTTAGTTGCTACCCGCTGCCGCCGCAGCTGACTTGGCATTGCCGAAGGGCGCGGCGAGGACGCTGTCGCCCACGGAAATCTGCTCCTTCGCCGTCAACCCGCCTTGCAATTCCAGCACAGCCTTGACCGGGCCGCCGCTATCGACCGGTGCCAGACTATAAGGGACGGTATTTTCGGCGATCGCCCGGATGGTGCCGTCCGGGTTGATGAAGACCATATCGAGCGGCACCAGCGTGTTCTTCATCCAGAAGGGCTCCGGCTGGACGGATGGGAAGACGAAGAGCATGCCGCCATCGGCTGGGACCGACTTGCGAAACATCAGGCCGGTTTCCTGTTCCTGCGGCGTGACCGCCATCTCCACCTTGAAATGGTGCGGCTTGCCCTGGTCATCCACGATCGTCAGCGGCTGCTGCTGCAATGTCGCCTGCGGACCGGTCGGGTCATCCTGGGCGTGGACCGGCGCGATCAGCGCCAGCACGATCGGCACTGCGGAGAGGCACAGCAGCAAGATGATGACGGCCACAATAGTACGAAGGCGCATCCGTTAGGTCTCCTGAAGCGTGACGGCGGCAAGCAGGCGTATCTCCTCCCGCACCGGTCCCTCGCGCGGCTGGTCCCGCAAGGTGGTCATCCAATGCGCGGGCGGATTGCGACCGGCGGCGCGGTTGTAGACCAGACGGCGCAGGATTGTCTCAGCCTCCGGGGGCAAAATTTCGGGGATCTGGAACTCGTTGAGCGTAGCCCATAATCCCGCCCAGCACCGCGCCACCGTAAACGGATTATAGCCGCCGCCGCCGAGCAGGATAAGACGGGGGCTGGTGGTCATCACAGCCGCGACCGTCGCCCAATAGGCATTGTTGGAGAGGGAGAGCCGCGCCAGCGGGTCTTCTTCCAGGGCATCCGCGCCGCATTGGACCATGATCGCCTGGGGGCGAAAACGCTGGATCAGCGGCAGAATGGCTTCATTCAGCAGGAATTGGGCTTCCGTATCGTTGTAGCCGGGCGGCACGGCGAGATTGCGGGCTGACCCACCGGCGCGATCCGCGGGCAGGCCGGTATGGGGCCAGCGCCCGGCCTCATGGATGCTCACCGTCAGCACCCGCGCGTCGCCCGCGAAGGCGTCCTGCACGCCGTCACCGTGATGGGCATCGAGATCAAGATACAAAACCCGCGTCAGCCCTTGGTCTAGCCACGTCAGGATGCCGAGGACGCAGTCATTGACGTAGCAGAACCCGGACGCGCGGTCTGAGCGGCCGTGATGGGTGCCCCCGCCCGGCACATGAACCATGCCGCCCGCTTCCGTCAGCCGCGCTGCCAGCATCACCCCGCCGGCCGAGGTGGCGGGCCGGCGGAACATCTCGGGATAGACCGGATTGTTATCGGTCCCGATGCGGAAGCGATCCCGGTCCGCTTCGCTCACCGAGCCCGACTTCTCCGCCGACTGCAGGGCCGTGAGATAGAGTGGATCGTGAAACCGGCTGAGATCGGCGATCGTCGCCATCGGAGAATCACGATAGGCGGTGTCCGGCAGCCAGCCGAGCACGCGACACAAATCGATGGTCGTTGAAACCCGCGGCACTGCCAGCGGATGGGTAGGCCCATAGGTCGAGAAGCGATAGATCTCGCTACCGATCAGCAGCGGCGATCTTGCGACGGCGTGGTCTGAACTCAATGCTCGACCCTCAAGACAAAAAAAAGGCGGTGCCGAAGCACCGCCAAGTTTAGGGAGGAAACGTCCAAGAAAGCAGCAACACGATCAAGGACCGCCGTTGCTGCGATGCACAAAGTAATTTGGAAGAATGATTTTTGCAAGTGCATTTTTGCAGTTCAGAACCGCATAGCGAACACGCTTCCATAATTACGAACTGTAACCTAGCGTGAGGTCCGCCTCCAACGGACAGCGCCCCGAAAATGGGCGCGTGACGATGCCTATCTTCCGCAATTGCCAGCCATAAGGTGACAGCGGCGGACGGGTGCGCTAGGTGCGGACATTGTTTTTCCTCAGTCTTTGAGATCTTGCCCGCCATGGCCAGCAGCAACGATATTCGCGCGACCTTCCTCGATTACTTTGCCCGCAACGGGCATAGCGTGGTGGAAAGCTCTCCCCTCGTGCCGCGGAACGACCCTACGCTGATGTTCACCAACAGCGGCATGGTGCAGTTCAAGAACGTCTTCACCGGGCAGGAGCGCCGCCCCTATTCCCGCGCCACCACGGCGCAGAAATGCGTCCGCGCCGGCGGCAAGCACAATGACCTCGACAATGTCGGCTATACCGCCCGGCACCACACCTTCTTTGAAATGCTGGGAAATTTCTCCTTCGGCGACTATTTCAAGGAACAGGCCATCACCCATGCCTGGACCCTGCTGACGAAGGATTTCGGCCTGCCGGCTGACAAGCTGTTGGTCACGGTCTATCATGAGGATGAGGAGGCGGCGACGCTGTGGCGGAAGATCGCGGCTCTTCCCGACGATCGTATCATCCGCATCGCGACCTCCGACAATTTCTGGCGCATGGGCGATACCGGACCCTGCGGCCCCTGCTCCGAAATTTTCTATGATCACGGCCCCTCCATTCCTGGCGGGCCGCCCGGCAGCCCGGATGAGGACGGCGACCGGTTCATCGAAATCTGGAACCTGGTCTTCATGCAGTATGAAGAAGGGCCACCCGGCACGCGCACAGCGCTGCCCCGCCCCTCGATCGATACGGGCATGGGGCTGGAGCGTTTCGCCGCCATCCTGCAGGGCCAGCACGATAATTATGATACTGACACGCTGCGCGCCCTGATCCTGGCGAGCGCGGAAGCCACGGGGCGCGACCCGGACGGCGTCGAAAAGACCAGCCATCGCGTCATCGCCGATCATCTGCGCTCGACCTGCTTCCTCATCGCGGATGGCGTGCTGCCGTCCAACGAAGGCCGCGGCTATGTTCTGCGGCGCATCATGCGGCGCGCCATGCGCCACGCCTATCAGATGGGCGCGACGGAACCGCTCATGCCGCGCCTGGTGCCGGCCCTCGTCCGCCAGATGGGTCAAGCCTATCCTGAACTCGTCCGCGCCCAGGCGCTGATGACCGATACGCTGCGGCTGGAAGAGACGCGCTTCCGCTCTCTTCTCGAACGCGGCCTGCATCTCCTCGCGGAAGAGACCGACAAGCTGGGTGAAGGCCAGACCCTACCCGGCGCAATCGCCTTCCGCCTCTATGACACCTTCGGCTTCCCGCTCGACCTGACGCAGGATGCGCTGCGCGAAAAAGGCCGCGCCGTCGATGTCTCCGGCTTCGAGGACGCCATGGCCGAGCAGCGCACCCGCGCCCGTGCCGCCTGGGCAGGCTCCGGCGATGCGGCGACGGATCGCGTGTGGTTCGACCTCAAGGAAAAGGTCGGCGCGACCGAATTCCTCGGCTATGCAACGGAAAGCGCCGAGGGCGAGATTCTTGCCATCGTCGCCGATGGCGCTCCGGTTGAGAGTGCGATGGCCGGCAGCGACGTCGCCGTGATCCTCAACCAGACGCCCTTCTATGCCGAAAGCGGCGGCCAGGTCGGCGACCAGGGCCAGATTCTCGGGGCCGAAGGCCTGGTGATCACGGTCACTGATACGCAGAGGAAACTCGGTGATCTCTTCGTCCATTACGGCCGTGTTGAAAGCGGCCTTGCCCGCCCCGGCTTCGCCGTGCGCGCCGAGGTCGATCACACCCGCCGGGGTGCCATCCGCGCCCATCACTCGGCGACCCATTTGCTGCATGAGGCGCTGCGGCGCGCCCTCGGCACCCATGTCGCGCAGAAGGGCAGCCTCAACGCGCCGGATCGCCTGCGCTTCGATATCAGCCATCCAAAGCCGGTGACGCCTGCGGAACTGGCGACGGTCGAGGCAGAGGTGAATGCCCGTATTCGGGAAAACTCGGCCGTCACCACGCGTCTGATGACGCCGGATGCCGCCGTGGCCGAAGGGGCTATGGCGCTGTTCGGCGAAAAATACGGCGATGAAGTCCGCGTCGTCAGCATGGGCGACGGCGATGGCGAGCGTGGCGCTTATTCCATCGAACTCTGCGGCGGCACTCATGTCGGCCGCACGGGCGATATCGGCCTCGTCCGCCTCGTCTCAGAAAGCGGCGTCTCGGCGGGTGTCCGTCGTATCGAAGCCGTTGCGGGCGCTGCCGCCTTCGACAGCCTGCGCGAAACGGAACGACTGCTCGACGAAGCGGCCGGCGTGCTCAAAGTGCCGGCGGCGGAACTGCCGGCGCGCATCGCGGCTCTGGTCGAGGATCGCAAGCGTCTGGAGCGCCAGCTCAGCGAGGCGCAGAAGAAGCTCGCAACGGGGGGCAGCGCAGCCACGATCGAGGAGATCGGCGGGGTCAAGCTATCCGCCCGCAATCTCGGCGATATCTCCCCGCGTGAGCTGAAGGGTCTGGCGGAGGCAATCGGCAAGCAGATCGAAAGCGGCGTCGTGGCGCTGGTCTCGACCGCCGAAGGCAAGCTGTCCATCGTCGTCAGCGTCTCGGCCGATCTCACGAGCCGCATCAGCGCGGTCGATCTCGTGCGGGCGGCGGCGGAAGCCGCCGGCGGCAAGGGTGGCGGCGGACGTCCCGATCTTGCCCAGGCCGGCGGCCCGGATGGGTCGCAGGCCGATGCCGCGCTCGATGCCGTGCGGGCGAAGCTCGCGGCGTAACGCCTACAGCAGATCCGCCTCGCTCAGCGCGGCGGTGACCTCGTCGACCGAAAGATCGGCGAGGTTATCTTCCCGCAGAAAGGTCATGCGCTCGCCCCCTGGGCCACGCGGCTGGGTGCGCGACGGGTCGCTGTCATATGAGAAGAGCGTCACGCAGGGGCAGCCCATGGCCGCGGCCAAGTGCATCGGCCCCGTGTCATTGCCGACCGCCACACGCGCCCCTGCCGCCAGGGCGGCCAGCCCGGGCAGATCGGTCTGTCCGGTCAGGTCGATCGCCTCAGGGCAGAATTCCTGGATGGTCTTGGCAAGCTCACCCTCCGGCCCGGTGCCGATGACGACCGGTGTGATCCCGGCCTTTGTCAGAATGCCCGCCAGCTGGCCGAAAAAGGGCGTCGGCCAGCGCTTCGCGGGCCGGTGCGGGGATGCGCCGGGCACGAGCAGCGCATAGCGATCAGGCACGGCAGGCGGATTGGCCGCCCGCAGCAGCCAGCCGGTCTCGGCCACCGGGACATACGCGATCCCGGCCATAGCCAGCTGATCGCGCTGGCGCTCCCAGGTGTGCATGCGATCCCTGTCAGGATTGGTATGAGGGTGCGAGGCGCCGCGCGCGATGCCTGACCAGCCCGGCCGGCCCGCCAGCCGGAAATAGCGGCTGGACCGGCCCGAAGTCTGCAGATCATAGACGAAATCATAGCCCCGCAGTTTCCGCCTGATCTCTAGGAAACCGGAAATATCCCACCAGGGCGCGCGGCGGTCGATGACGACCTCGTCGAACCAGGGGCTGAGCCGGCCGAGGCGCGCGAAAGGTGCCGTCGTCAGCAGCGTGATATGGGCATTCGGATGATGGGCGCGGATGGCCGCGAAGGGGCCGAAGGAGAGCATAAAATCGCCCAGCGCACCGAGACGGATCACCAGGATGCGCTTCGCCGCCCTCGGGTCTTTGGAATAAGCCATCGCGGAAAATGCGCCTTGTCTGCAGCCGGGTCCGGCCCTTCGCCTAACCTATCTGGGCAGAAGAAGAAATCCGGCCAGCTCAATCAGCCGCCGCTCCCTGGTTTTTGCGGGGGCGCAGGGTCGGCTGACCGGGCGAGCGATGCCGATAGGCGAAGGCTTCCGCGACATCCATGCGACGCACCACCGGCACCCCGGCGAGGTCGGCGATCGAGCGTGAGACGCGCAGCATGCGCGTGAAGCCCCGTGCCGACAGGCCCAGACGCTCCGCCGCCTTTTCGGCATAGTCGCGCGCCTCGGGCAGCATGGCGATACGGTCCACCTCCACCTCGCTGTTCAGCCAGCCTGCCTCGGCCTCGCCGGCCCTTGCCCGCTGGGCGGCGCGCGCAGCGGCCACGCGCAGCGCGACCACGGCACTCGTCTCCCCCGGCGGCGCGCGGGAGAGTTCCACCGGCGTGATCGGAGAGACTTCGACCACGAGGTCGATGCGGTCCATCAGTGGACCACTGATCTTGCCCTGATAATCCTCGGCACAGCGTGGCGCGCGGCCGCATTCCCGCCCGGCATCGCCGAAATGGCCGCAGCGGCAGGGGTTCATCGCCGCGATCATCTGGAAGCGGGCCGGATAGGTGATGTGTGCGGCGGCCCGCGCGACCGTCGTGCGCCCGGCCTCCACCGGCTGGCGCAGCGCTTCCAGCGCAGCACGCGGAAATTCCGGCAATTCGTCCAAAAACAGCACGCCGCGATGCGCGAGGCTGACTTCGCCCGGCCGGGCGCGCTGGCCGCCGCCCGTCAGCGCCGCCTGGGATGCTGAATGATGCGGCTCCCGGAAGGGTGGCCGTTTGATCAGCGCGCCGCCCTGCAGCATGCCGGCGACGCTATGGACCATACTGACCTCCAGCGCCTCCATCGGGCTCAGATCGGGCAGAATGCCGGGCAGGCGCGAGGCCAGCATGGATTTGCCGGCGCCGGGCGGTCCGATCATCAGCATATGATGGCCGCCGGCCGCCGCGATCTCCATCGCGCGACGCGCGAGTTCCATACCTTTGACCTGGGCAAGGTCGGGCCCCGGCGGCGCCTCGGCCAAGCCGCCGACGCCGGGCGGCGTCAGGATCTGCGTGCCGCGGAAATGGTTGATCAGGCTCATCAGGTCGGGGGCCGCGAGAATGGCAAGATTGCCGGCCCAGGCCGCTTCCGGCCCTTGCGCTGCCGGGCAGATCAGCCCCCAGTCCTGCTCCGCCGCCGCGATTGCGGCGGGCAGAATGCCGGCCACCGAGACGATGCCGCCATCGAGCGACAGCTCGCCCAGCGCCGCGAAGCGGGCAAGTTCCTCCGGTGGCAGGATATCCATGGTGCCGAGCACGGCAAGCGCCATCGGCAGATCGAAATGGCTGCCTTCCTTGATCTGATCGGCCGGCGCCAGGTTGATCAGCAGGCGTTTCGGCGGCAGCGCCAGTCCCATGGCCGAGAGCGCGGCCCGCACCCGCTCCCGCGCCTCACCGACCGCCTTGTCAGGCAGACCCACGACCAGAAAAGCCGGCAACCCGCTCGCCGCCTGGGCCTGCACCTCCACCGGCACGGCGCGAATACCGGAAAAAGCAAAGCTCTGCAGCCGGACCACGCCCATGAACCGCTCCACTCATATCGTTATCAGAACGTTAAACTGGCTGATAAGAGCTTGTCCATCGCGACCGGGTGGCTGACCGGCATAGGCTTCGCTTGTGATCGGCGATTGAAATCGTTAACCGAGTCGGCCTTCCCTAATCGCAGGGGATGGAACAGGAGCAAGGATGATGGGCTATCGGGTCGCGGTCGTGGGCGCCACAGGGGCTGTGGGACGCGAAATCCTCAAAACGCTGGCCGAGCGGGATTTTCCGATTAGCGACATCGCGGCCGTGGCGTCCGCCCGGACCACCGGCACTGAAATCTCCTTCGGCGAAAAGCGTGTCCTGAAAACCCAGAACCTGGACAAATTCGACTTCCATGGCTGGGATATCGCACTGTTCAGCCCCGGCGCCTCGGTATCGGCCGTGCACGCGCCGCGCGCGGCCGCGGCCGGCTGCATCGTCATCGACAATACCAGCCATTTCCGCATGGACCCCGATGTCCCGCTGGTGGTGCCGGAAGTAAACCCGCAGGCGCTGGCTGGCTTCCGCAAGAAGGGCATCATCGCCAATCCGAATTGCTCGACCATTCAGATGGTCGTGGCGCTGAAGCCGCTGCATGACGAGTTCCACGTCAAGCGCGTCACCGTCGCGACCTATCAGTCCGTATCGGGCGCCGGCAAGGAAGGCATGGACGAGTTGTTCAACAACAGCCGCGCCATCTATGTGAATGACCCGGTGACGCCGCAGCAGTTCACCAAGAATATCGCCTACAACGTTATCCCGCATATCGACGTCTTCATGGATGACGGTTCCACCAAGGAAGAGTGGAAGATGGTCGTCGAAACCAAGAAGATCCTCGACCCCGCCATTGCCGTATTCGCCACCTGCGTGCGCGTGCCGGTCTTCATCGGCCATGCCGAAGCCGTGCATGTGGAGTTTGAACTACCGGTGACGGCGGGTGAGGCGCGGGCCGCATTGCGCGATGCACCGGGCGTCACCGTGATCGACGTCCGCGAAGACGGCGGCTATGCGACGCCAGCCGAAATCGCTGGTGAGGACGATGTTTTCGTCAGTCGCATCCGCAAGGACCCGACGGTTCCGAACGGCCTCGCCTTCTGGTGCGTGTCGGACAATCTGCGCAAGGGCGCGGCACTGAATGCGGTGCAGATCGCGGAAAGCCTGATCGCGCAGAAGCTGATCGGCCAGAAGGCCGCCGCGTGATATCCGGGACCCGCCGCAAGGCGGGTCCTTTTCCGTTACCGGGTCAGCGCCACACCGATCGCGTCATGGCACGGAATGCGCCGCCAGATGAGGGCGGCGATGACAACCGCCAGCCCGTCCACCGTCACCCAGAAGGACGGCCGCGGCCCCTGCGGCCCGAAATGCCAATTCGCCATCAATACGCGGCCGGGCGGCACGAAGGTCGCGAGCGCGTACCAGGCATATTCCAGCGCGATCGTGCCCGCCCCCGCGACCAGCGCGAGCAGCAGCAAAGTTGCCAACTGCCGCTCGAAAGCGGCCGGCAATCCGCGCCACAGCATGAGCCACAGGAACAGGCCAGTCGGCAGCACGGCCAAACTCACGTCGATCTTTTGAGTGAGAAAGAAATGCCAGAGCGAAAGCACGGCGATCGGATAGATCATCCGGTGCAGCCATTTCCAGCGCCGCCCAAGCCGGCGGATCGCGGCATCGGTCGATGTAACCGAGAGGACGACGAAGCCCAGCACAGCGATGAAGCCGATGGTGAGATAGAAGCGATGGATGATCTCCCCCACCACGAAGGGGATGTTGATGCCTTCCATCAGCACGTAGAAGACGAGATGCGCAACGGTGTAGGCGGCCGCCGCCAGACCCAGCATGCGCCGCACCTGGATCAGCTTGCCGAGACCAAAAACGGATCGCGCCGGGGTCACGGCCAGCGACAGCAGCAAAAACCAGACTGCCCAGACTCCGGTCATCAGCATCGCCTGATTGAGCGGCCGGCTGGTGAAGGTGCCCGTATTCCACTCCGCCGCCATGTAGAGTGCGGGGAGAATGCAGGCCGCGAGCACCACGATTTTGAACCGCGAGACGCGGCCCGCACGATCCCGCCAGGGCGCGGTGAACCAGCCCTCAGCCGCGCGGCGGCGGCTCGGTCCCGGGCGCGCCGCTACAGGCATCGCCCCAACGGAAGGCTGGTCCTTGCGCGTCATTGCATGGGTATTCCTGAAAGACCCGGGATCATGGAGGCGAGTAGGCTCGGCGGCAGGTCAACCTCCTGCAGCCCAGGCGGAATGGCAAACACATCGGGCGGCACAGGCGCGTAGCTGACCGAGACCGCGGTCAGCTGGCCGGAGGGAATCTGGCCATGGTCATCCGGCCGGTTGCCCTGCCCCGCCCCCGCGAGGACGATGCCGTCCCGCGTGATGCAGGTCTCACCATGGCCGCCTGGCCCCTCGACCGCCCAATTCGTGCAGCCATGGCCCGCCACCTCGCGATGGCCGCGCGGCTGAAACCGCAAATTGGAACCAGGGCCGAGATCACGATGGAGGAAGCCGGCGGAAGAAACCGCAAAGACGAGATTTTTACCGGGTGAGACCAGCATGACGCGTTCATGGGCGCGGTCGAGCAGAAGATAGTCGCCGCCCTGCCCTTCCTGCAGCCGCATCATCTGAAGCTCAGGGCTGACGAAGGCCTGGATATGCATCGGACCCGTCTGCGTGCTGTTCAGATCATAGGTCACGGTGGCGCTTCGCTGCGGCTGGATGCTGGGGAAGTCCTGAGCCGCAGCGACCTGTGGCAGGGCGCAGACGGCGAGACCAAAAAGAGCCGTCGCTGCCGCCGGATAGACGGTAGCCAAACGGCGGTCGCGAAAGGTTTTTATCCGAAGCGTCATCATCAATCCTTGCCTAGCTCTTCGATCGCATTGCGCAACGCGTTACCTTCCAGATGCAGCGGCCATTCGGCCGGCACATCGACGGCCGCGGTCAATAGCGCCCGATACCGGTCCCGCGGCACCTCTTCGGTGCCGAACTGAGCCAGATGGTGGGTCACGAACTGGGTATCGAGCAGTGTGAAGCCGCCCAGACGCAGACGCGCGACGAGATGGACCAGCGCCACCTTGGACGCATCGCGCGCGCGCGAAAACATGCTTTCGCCGAAGAAGGCCCCACCGATCGCGAGCCCGTATAGACCGCCGACCAGCACCTCGCCCTCCCAGCATTCGACGCTATGGGCATGGCCCATCCCATGCAGCGCAGTGAACAGTCTTTCGATCACCGGGTTGATCCAGGTCTCGGGCCGGTCCCGCGTCGCCTCGGCGCAAGCGCCAATGACAGCACCAAAATCCTGGTCCGCCGTGACCCGGTACTGGTCGCTGAGCACGGTCCGGCGCAAGCGGCGCGGCAGGTGGAAACGGTCCAGCGGCAGCACGCCCCGCAATTCAGGGTCGAGCCAGTAGAGGCGGAAATCGCCCCGCGTCTCGGCCATCGGGAAAAGACCAACGCGATAGGCCCGTAACAGAAGGTCGGGCGTAAGATCCATTTGCTGGCGCTGCATGCGTCGCATGTGGGATCACTCCGGCAGGGGTAAATCGTTTGACGACTATGTCCGCAGTCTTGTGACCAGTGCGTGTCGCCCCGCGCGTCCAACCGGCCGGCACGTCCGGCTATTGGCTGGCCCAGACGATGCGGTGCATCCAGGCGATGGCCTCCGTCTCCAGCCTTGTATCGGCACGCGCCGGATTAAGCGACCGTGCATCGACGGTGCGCGGCGATCGGCGGACGATCTGACGCACCATGACCCGGCCTTTGCGGTCCTTCAGCACCACGCGGTCGCCGCGGCGGATCGGGGCCAATGGCGAAATGATCAGAAAATCGCCGTCGCGATAGACCGGTTCCAGCGTATCGCCGCTCACCTCCAGCGCATAGGCATGCGGGTCGGAGACGTCCGGCAGGCCGGTTTCATCCCAGTCCTTGCCGGACGGGTTGCCCGCCTCATCAAAAAAGCCAGGCAGCGCTGCCTGACTCATGGAAATCATCGGTAGCCGGCGGATTGCGACGCGGCTGCCACCGGCAGGAAGGGCGCGGGCGCCGGACACGAGGCTCGCGAATTCCTCAAGCGTCGCCTCCGTCGCGCCCAGGACCTTGGACACGCTCTCCGTGCTCGGCCAGCGCGCACGCCCGTCCGCCGTGGCCCGCTTGGATTGATTGAAGGTTGTGGGGTCCAATCCCGCGCGGCGGGCGAGGCCGGATGCCGTCAACCCGCGCTCTGCCGCCAAAGTGTCAATCGCGCGCCAAATATCTTCGTGCCGCATCGGGGTTCCATTGGTTTGAATCAAGACCGCGAGTCGCGGCCCCAAGATAAGAATCTTTACCTATTTTTGAGTTGCAAATCTCTCCCTAAAGGCTTAATCGTTGCTTTATCGGAACGGAAAGATCAGCCCGTTTCGGAGGATCGCTGATCCTGAATGCGCCCCCGAAGGCGGTTATCCCCTTCGTGACCCCCCAAAAGCGGATAATCTCATCATGCATAACGAGCTATCGACCCTGCCTTTGCGGGATCGGCGACCTGCGCCTGAACCCGCTTTGTCCCGTCCCGCTACCTCGTTCCAGCCGGATCGTGCCGCTGAGCTTACCCCGCCCGCAACGCGCGGTGGCCCGCAACGCCGCGGCCAGCCCTTCCGTGATGCTGAAGCCTGTATTTTTTGGACGATCAAGGCTCTGACGGCCCAGGAAGCGGGGCGGCCGGCCCCCAGAAGCGGCCGGGCGCGGCGCCGGACACCGGCGGCCATCTGCACGCCGACCGAGGTCGTCAAATGCCTGGACATGCTGTATCGCCGCCGCCGCATCGATCTGCACCACGTGCGGATACTGCGCCTTTGGGGCCATCGGGGACGGGCCCCCAATCCTGGACTGGCCTCGGAACGCGGCGATTGGCGGGTCTGGCGGGAAGCGCTCGATCGGCTGGATTGGCCGCTGCGATCCCTAGGCATACTTTCCTGCGATCTCGACCATCAAGGATATAATTCCTGATTTATGGGAGTAACCCTGCCGATGTCTTTCGCGTTTCGCAATCTCTGTGTGCTGGCCTATGCGAACGGCTTCACGCTTTGGCATTATAAGGCCGGCCCAGATCCACTCGATGATGTCGCGGGCCAGGGGTTTTTCGCCGATGCCGCCGACATGCTGTCTCCAGGCGATATGATCATGATCTCGGCGCGTGACGGCGGCCGCATCGCCGCCGTCGAACGGCGTCACGGCCAGCCGGCGCTGTCACCCTTGAACCTGTAAATGAATGGCAGAGCCGGGCTGTCAGCCTAGCCCCGCCGCGTTCAGGATCAATAGTGGTTATAGCCATTGTTGTAGTAGGGACGCTGCGGGGTGGTCGCCGCACCAACCGCGGCGCCCGCGGCACCACCCACCAGGGCGCCGATGCCCGCGCCCTGGCCGCCACCGGCGGCCGCGCCGATCAGCGCCCCTGAGCCTGCACCAATCGCCGCTCCGCCCAGCGCCCGCTGGCCGGGACTATAGGGGTCCGTGCAAGCAGCCAGCAGGGTCAAACCACTCAAAGTCGCCAAGGCCATAATCTGTCTGCGCATCTCTTCTCTCCACTTGATCCGTTTCAGGGTCCATTCCGATCGACGAAAAATGGATCGCCTTTGCCCGAAGGCAACGACCGGAACGCCGTGGAGACTGATCTAGGAAGTCACCGGGGCGAGATCTTTGCGGCTTCGTGGTGCCGGCATGGCGGAAACCGCCAATTATGGCGGTGGGCCAACCTTTCCGCCGCAATCAGAGCACGATCACGCCAGTGTGTTTGGCCTTGCGCTCCGGCTCGACATGGATGGTCACAACCAGACCCTCCATCTCGGATTTGAGCGCGATCTCGATGCGGTCGCAAATATCATGCGCCTCCTCCACCGTCATGCCGCCAGGGACGACCAGGTGGAATTGCAGAAAGGTCAGTCGCCCCGCCTGCCGGGTCCGCAGGTCATGCGCCTCCAGCGCGCCGGCGGCATGCTCGCTGACCAGCCGGCGGATGCGCAGCAAGGTCTCAGCATCGGGTGCGGCATCCATCAACCCGCTAAGGGATTGCTTCAGCATCTGGATGCCGGCCCAGAGGATATAGACGGCTGTCGCGGCCGCGAGCGCCGAATCGAGCCACAGAATGCCGGTCGCCACGACCAGCAGAAGGCCGATCAGAATGCCGGTCGAGGTGATGACATCCGTGCCCAGATGCCTGGCATCCGCAATCAAGGCGGGGGAGCGCAGACGCCGGCCTTGCCGCATCAGCCACCAGGCCCAGCCAGCATTGAGAACGGTCGCGATCAGATTGATCACCATGCCCGTGAAGGGCATGCGCAGACCGTCGCCGATGTTCAGGTTGACCCAGACATGGTGCAGGATGGAGGCGGCTGCGATCACGATCAGCACGGCCTCGACGACCGCCGAAAAGAACTCGGCTTTGTCATGACCATACGGGTGATCATGGTCAGCCGGGCGGGAAGCGATCCGCAGCGCCCAGAACGCCACGATGGCCGTCACGACATTGACGACGGTCTCGAGCGCATCCGAATAGAGCGCGGCGCTGCCCGTGAGCCACCAGGCCGCCCCCTTCAGCGACAGCACGATAAGGCCAACCACGATACTGCCCGCAGCCAGGCTGAGCGCAGGGGGCCGGACGCCGGTGGCGAGGTCAGGGAGTTGATAGTCTTCCATGGCGTCGGCAGGTCCTGTCGCCGGGGTTGCGGCAGAAGCTGCCCCAACGGCAGCGGCTAAAGGGGGGTTTATTCGCGCCGCAGCACGCGATCAACCACGAAGGCTGACAACCCTCCCGCGACGAAGTCTTTCTTCAACGCCGTTTCATCATAGTCGGTCTTAACCCAGTCCAAAAACGGGATGCGCCCCTCGGCTTCCCGCGCATAGCGCAGAAAAAAAGCGTCCAGAATGCCCGTCCGCGCCCGGCTCCAATGGCCGAATCGCCAGGAAAGCTGCCGCAGCGCATCGGCACTGGTGCCGCCGTTGAAAATGAGGAAAAGACCTGCCGCCAAGCCGGTGCGGTCTGCCCCTGACTTGCAATGCATCAGCGCGGGTTCGGTCACGCTCTGGCAGATATCGTAGAAGCGCAAAATGCGATCCCGATGCGGCGCGCCGCGGCTCTCGAAGGCCATGTCGATATGCTTGAGGCCAAGCTTGGCCGACGCCTCGCGCGACAGCACGTCCGAGCCGCAGAAGCGCTGACCGCGCAGATTGATCACCGTCTTGATGCCAAGCTTGCGCTGCGCAGCGGCAAGCCGCCAGGCGGTCGGATGGTTGCAGCGATAAAGCCGGCCAGGTGCCACTTCCGCCCAGTTCGACCAGACCAGCCGGAAGACCGCATGATCGACGAACAGCGAATCTGACCAGGCGGCCATACGGCCGCCTGTCGTCGCGATATCACCCTTGAACATGGGGAAACCTGATCTGCTGTCGCGTCAGCCCTGGCGCTGCACCATCAGCTTCTTGATCTCGCCGATCGCCTTGGCTGGGTTCAGCCCCTTGGGGCAAGTCTCGGTGCAGTTCATGATCGTGTGGCAGCGATAGAGCTTGAAGGGATCTTCCAGCGCATCCAGGCGGGCACCGGTATGCTCGTCGCGGCTGTCGGCAATCCAGCGATAGGCGGCCAGCAGCACGGCCGGCCCCAGATAGCGGTCGCCGTTCCACCAATAGCTGGGGCAACTGGTCGTGCAGCAGAAGCACAGGATGCATTCCCACATGCCGTCCAGCTTGGCACGCTCTTCCACGCTCTGCAGACGCTCGCCATCCGGCGGCGGCGGGGTTTCCGACTGGAGCCAAGGTTCGATGCTACGATACTGCGCATAGGCCTGTGTCAGGTCGGGCACCAGATCCTTGACCACCGCCATATGCGGCAGCGGATTGATCTTCACCGCACCCTTCACCGCCTCGATCGGCTTGAGGCAGGCGAGCGTATTGGTGCCGTCGATATTCATGGCACAGCTGCCGCAGATGCCCTCGCGGCAGGAGCGGCGGAAGGTCAGCGTGCTGTCGACCTCGTTCTTGATCTTGATCAGAGCGTCGAGAACCATCGGCCCGCAGGCATCGAGATCGATTTCGTAGATATCGATATGCGGGTTCTTCTCGTCATCCGGGTTCCAGCGGTAGATGCGGAATTCCTGCACCCGCGTGGCCCCGGCCGGCGCTTTGTAGCGCTGGCCTTCCACCACCTTGCTGTTCTTCGGAAGAGTAAATTCTGCCATGTGCCAGGCTCCGATCAGCGCTTGCGGTTAATAGACGCGCTTCTGAGGCGGGAAGACCGAGACTTCGTTCGTCAGGGTCTGCATTTTCACCGGACGATAGTCGAGCCGCACATCGCCCCGATTATCGCACCAGGCCAAGGTATGCTTCATCCAGTTCACGTCATCGCGGTCGGGGAAATCGTCATGCGCCTGGGCACCGCGGCTTTCATGCCGCGCCTCGGCCCCGACCATGGTCGTCATCGCCGAGCCCATGAGGTTCTGCAGTTCCAGCGCCTCAACCAGATCGGAATTCCAGATCAGGCTGCGGTCGGAGACTGACATGTCGTCCAGGCCGGCCCAGATCTTCTGGATCTTGGCCACGCCCAGGGTGAGACTGTCGGAATTGCGGAAGACCGCCGCATGAGCCTGCATGGCCCGCTGCAGATCGACGCGCAGATCGGCGACGCGCGTGCTGCCCTTGGCATTGCGGGCGGCGTCGAAACGATCGAGCGAGGCCTCGCCCGCCTTCGCGGGCAGCGGCGCCTGAGACGCGCCGGGCTGCACCGTCTCGGCGGCGCGATGGGCGGCGGCACGGCCAAACACCACAAGGTCGAGCAGCGAATTGGTGCCGAGGCGGTTCGCACCATGGACCGAGACGCTGGCGCATTCGCCGACCGCCATCAGGCCGCGGACGACCCGATCAGGGTCTTCCGGCGTCGGCGACAGCACTTCGCCGTGATAATTCGTCGGGATGCCGCCCATGTTATAATGAACGGTAGGCAGAACAGGGATCGGCTCGCGGGTCACATCGACGCCGGCGAAGACCTTCGCGGTCTCGGAAATCCCCGGCAGGCGCTGATGCAGGATATCGCCGCCAAGATGCTCCAGATGGAGCATGATATGGTCCTTATTGGGACCGCAGCCGCGCCCTTCGTTGATTTCGATCGTCATGGAGCGGGAGACGACATCGCGGCTCGCCAGATCCTTGGCGGTCGGCGCATAGCGCTCCATGAAACGCTCGCCCGAGCCATTGGTCAGATAGCCACCCTCGCCGCGCGCGCCTTCGGTGATCAGGCAGCCGGCGCCGAAGATACCGGTCGGGTGGAACTGGACGAATTCCATATCCTGCATCGGCAGGCCGGCGCGGATCACCATGCCGTTGCCGTCGCCGGTACAGGTATGGGCCGAGGTACAACTCTGATAGGCGCGGCCGTAGCCGCCCGTGGCCAGCACGACCGTCTGGGCACGGAACCGGTGGATGGTGCCGTCGTCGAGATTCCAGGCCGTCACGCCGCGGCAGACGCCGTCTTCATCCATGATGAGGTCGAGCGCGAAATACTCGACGAAGAACTCGACCTCGTGCTTCAGGCTCTGCTGATAGAGGGTGTGCAGAATGGCGTGGCCGGTGCGGTCGGCGGCGGCACAGGCGCGCATGGCGGGCCGCTTGCCGTAATCCTGCATATGGCCACCGAAGGGGCGCTGATAGATGCGGCCATCCTCGGTGCGGCTAAAGGGCACGCCGAAATGTTCCAGCTCATGAATGGCCGGGATGGCGTTGCGGCACATATATTCGATGGCGTCCTGGTCACCCAGCCAGTCCGACCCCTTGACGGTGTCGTACATGTGCCAGCGCCAGTCATCCTCACCCATATTGCCAAGCGCCGCGCCGATGCCGCCCTGGGCCGCCACGGTGTGGCTGCGCGTCGGAAAGACCTTGGTGATGCAAGCGGTTTTCAGCCCGGCTGCGCCCATGCCCAGGGTTGCGCGGAGACCAGCGCCGCCCGCCCCGACGACCACGACGTCATAGGTGTGGTCGACCACATTATAGGCGCCGAGGGACGGCTTCGAGATCGCGTTCATCGTGACGCCCTCCTCAGATCGCAAGTTTCAAAATGGAAATCACCGCCGCCAGGCCCAGCAGCCAGACGATGGCGCGGACGACCATGATCCAGATCAGGCGCTGGCCTTCCTCATGCACGTAATCCTCCAGCACCATCTGCAGGCCGAGCTGCGTGTGGTGGAAGGAGGCGACGACCAGCGCGATGAGCAGGACGGCGACCAGTGGGTGAGAGACCCAATGCGCAATATCGGCCTGGGGGTGTCCCGCCATCGAAAGGACGGAAAAAACGAACCACAAGGTCAGCGGGATCAGTGCGACGGAGGTGACGCGCTCACCCCACCAATGATGGACGCCAGATTTTGCGGCGCCAAGACCCTTCACCCGCCCAAGAGGCGACTGCCGCACCGTGACGGTGAGTTTGTCATTCTGTGCCATGGATATGATCCTCAGAGCCAGACGGCCAGGCCGACGACCCAGGAGACAATGGTCATCACCACCGTGGCGGCGACGACGATCGCGGCCGTCTGGTGGGAGGTCTTGATCTCATAACCCCAACCGATGTCCCACAGCAGATGCCGGATGCCATTAAAGAAGTGGTACCAGAGTGAAAGCGTCCACCCGAACATCAGGATCAGGCCGATTGGCGACCCGATGAAGCCCTGGGCGCTGGCGAACGCTTTCGGCCCGCTGGCGGCAGCCACAAGCCACCACACCATCAGAATGAGACCGACCGACAGCGCGATTCCGGTTGCCCGATTGATGATCGAGGACGCGCTGCTGACCTGCGGCTTATAGATCTGAAGATGGGGAGAAAGAGGGCGGCGGACGAGCGACCCGTCGCTACGCTTGCCGATAATTAATGCATCACGCACATCTGGCATAAGCGGTTCCACTTAGCTTGTATGGCGACCCAAACCGCGTGCGCAGCCGCTTGGACGGTCCGCGATGACGGCGCCGGAGGCCGTTAATTATCGGATCTCTGTAATCTTGCTGCCCGACCGGGTCAACGCAGGTGCAGCATCAAGAATGGAAGGGCAGCCACCCCCAATTCGCGGCAAGTGTGCTGCATCCAGAACCGGGAGCGACGACGAACAGGTCATCACCCTCGGCTAGTGCCCCGGCGCAGGGCGGCAGAACCTAGCCGCCGACCTGGGCCAGCCAGTCCTGCAAATTATAATAATTCGTGATCCGCGCCACTTTCCCGTCGCGGAGCGTGAAGAAGGCACCGGCCGGCAGGACGTAGGTCTGGCCGCGGGCCTCCGGCAGTCCTTCATCGGTCGCGATATAGGTGCCGTGGACGATGAATTCGGCAGCGCCCCTGTCCGGCGCCGAGCCGGTGAGGATTACCATATCCGTAAGCGTCTCCTTGTAGCAGCGGGTCATATGATCGACGAAACGGCCGAAGGCTTCGCGGCCCGTCTGACGCTCGCCCTGATTGATGTCATGCACCACATCATCGGTCAGCACGTCCAGGAAGGCCTGCTTATCCCCGGCATTGAAGGCCGCATAATAGGCCTCGATCACCGCCGCCACGTCGCTCATACCGAATTCCTCATCCTCGTCTGCTGTCGCCTTGCCTTGCCGGGAGGCTGGCGGGGCCGTAATGGGAAACCCCTTCAAAAGCCTTGGCGAGCCCATGAACCCGAGTTCCGAGAACACGCGCAAGCCCCTGAGCTTCCAGGGCATCATTCTCAAGCTGCACGACTACTGGTCGGACAAGGGCTGCGTCATCCTGCAGCCCTATGACATGGAAGTCGGCGCCGGCACCTTCCATCCGGCGACGACGCTGCGCGCGCTCGGCGCCCGGCCCTGGAAAACCGCCTATGTGCAGCCCAGCCGCCGCCCGACCGACGGGCGCTATGGCGAGAATCCGAACCGGCTGCAGCATTATTATCAGTATCAGGTACTGATGAAACCCAGTCCGGCTGACGCCCAGGCCCTTCTTCTTGGTAGCTACGAGGCGATCGGCATCGACCTCGCCCGTCATGACATCCGCTTCGTCGAGGATGACTGGGAAAGCCCGACGCTCGGCGCCTGGGGACTGGGCTGGGAAGTCTGGTGCGACGGCATGGAGGTGACGCAGTTCACCTATTTCCAGCAGGTCGGCGGCATCCCCTGCGCGCTCCCCAGCATGGAACTGACCTACGGGCTCGAGCGCCTGGCCATGTATGTCCAGGGCATTGAGAACGTCTATGACCTCGATTTCAACGGCCAGGGCGTCAAATACGGCGATGTTTTTCTCCGCGCCGAGCGCGACTACAGCCGATACAATTTCGAGGTGGCCAATACCGGAATGCTGGAACAGCATTTCAAGGACGCCGAGGCCGAGTGCCAATCGCTGCTGAATGCCAAGCTCGCCCAGCCGGCCTATGATCAGTGCATCAAGGCCAGCCATCTGTTCAATCTGCTCGACGCCCGCGGCGTCATCAGCGTCACTGAGCGCGCCGCCTATATCGGCCGCGTCCGCACCCTCGCCCGTGGCTGCTGCGAAGCCTGGCTTGCCGGAGAGCAGGAGTAACACCCATGGCCGAACTGCTCCTCGAACTCTTCTCCGAAGAAATCCCGGCCCGCATGCAGGCGCAGGCGGCCGACAATCTGGCCCGGCTGATGGGTGAAGCGCTGTCCGCCTTGTCCCCCAGCGCGGTGCGGACCTTCCACGGCCCGCGGCGCATCACCTGGGTGGCCGAGATCGCGGCGGAAGTTCCCGCCTCCAGCATCAGCGAGCGCGGCCCGAAACTCGGTGCGCCGGAGTTCGCGATCGCCGGATTCCTGCGCAAACATGGGGCTACCCAAGAGGATTTGCGGGAAGATGGCGGCTATTTTGTGCTTGAGAAGACCATCCCCGGCCGACCGGCAGCAGAGCTCGTAACCCAAGCTCTGGTAGTGCTGCTGCGGCGGTTCCCCTGGCCGAAATCCATGCGTTGGGGTGGCACAAGCCAATTCACTTGGGTTCGCCCACTGCGCCGGATTCTGTGTCTCCTCGATGGCGCGATTGTTCCGTTTAGCTTGTCGATAATCCACGACGATGGGCACGGTCTCGCCTCTGGCGACCAGACCGAGGGTCATCGGTTCCTGTCTCCCGGCGCCATCACCGTGACCGGCGCGGCCGACTATCTTGCCAAGCTCGAAGCCGCCCATGTGCTGGCCGATGTCGCAGCCCGCCGCAGCCGTGTGGCTGAAGGCATTGCCGCCCGTGCCGCCGAAGCCGGTTATACCGTGGTCCCGGATGAGGGGCTGCTGGATGAGGTCGCGGGTCTGGTCGAATGGCCGGTCGCCCTGCTCGGCCGCATCGACGATGATTTCATGACCCTGCCGCCGGAAGTTCGTCAGGTCTCGATGCGCGTCAATCAGCGCTATTTCGCGCTGACGGACAGTGCTGGCGCCCCTGCCCCGGCTTTCGTCTTTGCCGCCAATATCGTGGCCCCAGACGGTGGCGAGGCGATCATCCACGGCAATGAGCGCGTCCTCCGCGCGCGCCTGTCCGACGCCCGGCATTTCTGGGATCTGGACCGCGCGCATAGCCTCGCCTCCCGCCTGCCCGCGTTGGAAAAAGTGACGTTTCACGCGAAACTCGGCAGCCAGAACGATCGCGTATACCGCATTATGGTCGTGGCTACCTCGATTGCTCCTCTCGTAGGCGCGGGAATTGCGGAAGCACAGAGGGCCGCACAGCTCGCAAAGGCGGATCTGACCACCGGCATGGTCGGTGAATTCCCTGAACTCCAAGGCGTCATGGGTGGCTATTACGCCCTGCATGACGGCGAGAGCCCGGCGGTCGCGGAGGCCATCCGCGAACATTACCAGCCCAAGGGTCCCAGCGACGCCGTGCCCACGGCACCCGTCTCCATCGCCGTGGCGCTGGCGGAAAAGATCGAAATTCTGGTCGGCTTCTTCGGCATCGGTGAGAAGCCAACCGGCTCCGGTGACCCCTATGCCCTGCGCCGTGCGGCGCTTGGCATCATCAGGATCATTCGTGAGAATGCTTTGCGGATTAAACTCCGTCCCGTGCTCAACGAAACGCGGATGCGCTTCGATACTATTTTTGATGGAAATCCGACGGAGGACGTCCTCGCCTTTATCATCGAACGTCTGCGCGTCCAGCTGCGCGCCGAAGGCCGCCGGCATGACGTACTGGCTGCTGCGTTCGCCGCCGCCAATGACGATGATTTGACCCGTCTCCTCAATCGCGCCGATGCTGTGGAAGCGCTGCTCGGCACGCAGGAAGGCGCGGATCTTCTGGCGGCCTACCGTCGCGCCGCCAATATTCTGCGCGCTGAAGAAAAGAAGAGCAGCCTTGCGGAGGACAGCTTCAACCCCGCACTTTTGATCGAACCCGCGGAAATAGCGCTCGCTACCGCGCTGGATATTTCCGAAGACCAAGTCACAAAAGCGCTGAGAGAGGAAAATTTCTCACTCGCAATGACGCAATTGTCCGAACTTCGGCCTGTCATCGATGACTTTTTCGAGACAGTCACCGTGAATGCAGACGAGCCCGCCTTAAGAATTAATCGCCTGACGCTCCTCAAGCGGCTACGATCCTTGACGGACAAAGCCGCCGACTTCTCAAGGCTGGAAACCACGGGAGCCGTTTGAATGAGCGAAGTGACCACGAAGTGGGTCTATAATTTCGGCGCGGAGGCCAATGAGGGCCGCGCCGGCATGCGCAATCTGCTGGGTGGCAAGGGTGCCAATCTGGCTGAAATGGCCAGTATCGGCCTGCCGGTGCCACCGGGATTTACGATCACCACTGAGGTCTGCACCGCTTTCTATGCCAACGGCCGGCAGTATCCGACGGAGCTGCAGGCGCAGGTCGCCGAAGCGCTAGCCCGCGTCGAAACCGCGGTCGGGCTGAAATTCGGCGATCCGGCGGCGCCTCTCTTGGTCTCCGTTCGCTCCGGCGCCCGGGTTTCCATGCCCGGCATGATGGATACCGTGCTTAATCTCGGCCTGAATGACGAGACGGTGCGCGGTCTCGTTGCCGCCTCCGGCGATGCCCGCTTCGCCTGGGACAGCTACCGCCGGTTCATCCAGATGTTCGGCAGCGTCGTCCTCGGCGTCGATCATCACCGCTTCGAGGAGATTATCGAGCAGGCCAAGATCGATGCCGGCGTAATCGAGGATACAGAACTCTCGCCCGAGCATTGGCAGGAGGTCGTCGAGGCCTACCAGTCCCTAGTCCTGACCGAGACCGGCAAGCCCTTCCCGCAGGCTCCGCAGGAACAGCTGTGGAGCGCCATCAGCGCGGTCTTCGGCAGCTGGATGAACCAGCGCGCCATCACCTATCGCCGCCTGCATGACATCCCGGCCGAATGGGGCACGGCGGTAAACGTCCAGGCCATGGTCTTCGGGAATAGGGGGGCGGACTGCGCGACTGGCGTCTGTTTCACCCGCGACCCCTCCACCGGCGAGAACGTCTTCTACGGCGAATTCCTGGTCAATGCGCAGGGCGAGGACGTGGTCGCGGGCATCCGCACGCCGCAGCCGCTGTCCCGCGCGCGGGCTAAGCCCGGCGAAACCAGCATGGAAGAGGCTTTGCCCCAGGCCTATGCGGAACTGCTCCGTGTCCGCGAGACGCTGGAACAGCATTACAAGGACATGCAGGACATCGAGTTCACCGTGCAGAGCAACAAGCTCTACATGCTGCAAACCCGCAACGGAAAGCGTACGGCGACCGCCGCTCTGCGCATCGCGGTGGAGATGGCCGAAGAAGGTCTCATCGCCCGGGATGAGGCGCTGATGCGAATCAACCCGGCCTCACTGGACCAGCTGCTGCATCCGATGCTGGACCCTAACGCCCCGCGCACCTTGCTCTCCCGTGGCCTGCCGGCTTCGCCAGGTGCCGCCTCCGGCGTCGTCGTCTTCTCCGCCGATGAGGCCGAGATGCGGGCGCAGAAGGGTGAGGCCGTCATTCTCGTCCGGGTGGAAACCAGCCCCGAGGATATTCACGGCATGCATGCCGCCCGCGGCATCCTGACGACGCGCGGCGGCATGACAAGCCATGCGGCGGTGGTTGCCCGCGGCATGGGCCGGCCCTGCGTCTCGGGCGCCGGCGGCATTGCCGTCGATTATGGCTCGCAGACCCTCTCCGCCGGTGGTCGCATCGTGCATGCCGGGTCGCCGATTACCATCGACGGTGCCACCGGCGAGGTTTTCGTGGGCTATGTCGCCATGATTGAGCCCAAGGTCTCCGGCCATTTCGGGACCATGATGGGCTGGGCGGATGCGGTGCGGACACTGAACGTCCGGGCCAATGCCGAAACCCCGCTCGACGCTGAAACCGCGCGCAAATTCGGTGCCGAAGGCATCGGCCTCTGCCGCACCGAGCATATGTTCTTCGACCCCGAGCGCATCGGCGCCGTGCGCCAGATGATCATGGCGTCGGATGAGGAAGGCCGCCGCCAGGCGGTGGAAAAACTGCTGCCTTTCCAGCGCGATGACTTCGTCTCGCTGTTCCGCATCATGGCCGGCCTGCCGGTGACGATCCGCCTGCTGGACCCGCCGCTGCATGAATTCCTGCCGCATGGCGACCATGAACTGGCCGAGGTTGCCGCCGCCCTCGGCGTCGATTTCGCCACCATCCAGCGCCGGGCCGGCGAACTCTCGGAAGCCAATCCTATGCTGGGTCACCGCGGCGTGCGCCTCGGCATCTCTTACCCAGAAATCTATGAAATGCAGGCGCAAGCGATCTTCGAGGCAGCGATCGCCGTCGCAGAAGAAACCGGCGCGGCACCGGTTCCCGAAATTATGATCCCGCTTGTGGGCGCACCGCGCGAGCTTGAGATCACACGTGCCCTGATCGACAACGTCGCCGCGCGGGTCTTCGCGTCCCGTGGCCGCGTGATCGAGTATCAGGTCGGCACCATGATCGAACTGCCCCGGGCGGCGCTGCTCGCGGACAAGATCGCCCATAGCGCGGATTTCTTCAGCTTCGGCACCAATGACCTGACGCAGACGGTCTATGGCCTGTCGCGCGACGATGCCGGCAAGTTCCTGCCGAAATACGTCGAAAGCGGCATCTACGAAAAAGACCCCTTCGTGTCACTTGACCGTGAAGGCGTCGGCCTTCTGGTTCAGATCGCGGCGGAAAAAGGGCGGCAGACGAAGCCGGGCCTCAAGCTCGGGATCTGTGGCGAGCATGGTGGCGATCCGTCCTCCATCGCCTTCTGTCAGGAAGTTGGGCTCAACTACGTCTCCTGTAGCCCTTATCGTGTGCCTGTGGCGCGTCTCGCAGCCGCTCAGGCCGCAATCGGGAACCGGGTAGACCGCACGAGCTGACCGTCTGCACTTGCCTGAATGATGGCGAAGACAGCCATTATCTGACCATTTCTTGGGTGCTTGCTCATGTGATGGATGGTGTGGGTAGCCAAACGGGGTTACCCACACGATCTTCGGGTCCACGGGCAAGGAGACAGGCTATGAGCGAGGCGCAGCTGTTTGGTTCGTCACTGACTCCGCAGAGTGATGGCCCGTTGATTTCCGTCGTGGTGCCCGTGCGCAACGAGGCTCCCAACATATTGCCGCTGATCGGTGAAATTCGCGCGGCACTTGTGGGTATTTCCTATGAAATCGTCTATGTCGACGACGGCAGCACAGATGAGACGCCGCAGCGCCTGCGTCAGGCCCTGGCCGAGGGCGCGCCCTTGCGCATTATCCGCCACAAGGAAAGCTGCGGCCAGAGCGCCGGCGTCATCACCGGCGTCAAGCATGCCCGCGGCACCTGGATCGCGACCTTGGACGGGGACGGCCAGAACGATCCCGCCAGCATCCCTGAAATGCTGGCCCGCGCCCAGACCGAAGAGCGCGCAGGCGGCGGCCCGATCCTGATCGCCGGCTGGCGCCAGAAGCGCCGCGATACCTCGGCCAAGCGCTACGGCTCCCGCATCGCCAACAAGGTGCGCGCCTCGGTGCTGCGCGACGCGACGCCGGATACCGGCTGCGGGCTGAAAGTGTTCCGCCGCGACGCCTTCATCGACATTCCCCATTTCGACCATATGCATCGCTTCCTGCCGGCGCTGTTCATCCGCCAGGGCGGCCGCGTGATCTCGGTCGCCGTCAATCACCGCCACCGGATGGAAGGCGTCTCCAACTACAATAACTGGCAGCGGCTGAAGGTCGGCATCGTCGATCTGATCGGCATGTATTGGCTGCAGCGCCGCTGGCGCGGCCCGCAAATTGATGGTCAGATCATCGAGCCGCCGATTGCCGCCATCGCGCGGCGTCCGACCGAAACCGTTGGCCAGACGAGCTTGGGCGGTACCGTTGACCAGTCCGGGGAGCTGAATACGTGAGCGCAGTATCGTCCCAATCCGGCCTGCCCGGGCGCGCGCCCGAACCCTGGCGCCTGTTCGTCAAGCCCCTCGGCCTGGCACTCGGCCTGGTCCTCGCCGGCGTGGTTCTCAAAACCTTGGCCGGCGGTGTCAAAGGCGGCCTCTTTGCCCATTACGTCATGGGGCATGGGATTGAGGGCGAAGCTCTGTTCGTCGTGGGCGGCGCGCTGCTGACCGCGGCCGGCCTGCCGCGCCAGGCCGTCGCCTTCGCCGGCGGCTATGCCTTCGGCCTTAAGATCGGTCTGCTACTGGCCCTGATTGCGCAGATCCTGGGCTGCGTCACCGACTTCTTCTGGGCCCGCGCCGTCGCACGGGACTGGGTACAGGCGCGGCTCGGCGGCCGGCTTGCCAAGCTCGATGCACGGTTGAGCGGTCATCCGTTCACTGCCTCGCTTACGCTGCGCCTTCTGCCCATCGGCAATAATACTGCCCTCAGCCTGCTCGCCGGCCTTTCCTCGGTCAGTGCACCGGCTTTCCTCGCGGCCTCTGCGATCGGCTATATTCCCCAGACGCTGGTTTTTGCTTTGCTCGGCAGCGGCGTGCAGGTCTCGCACACAACCCAGATCGTGCTTGCGGTCGTGCTCTTCGTGCTGTCCGCCGGCCTCGGGCTTCTGCTCATGCGCCGCTGGAAACCGATGCAGGCTGCCTGAACGCGGCCTCTACACCCGCCCGGCGGAAGGCTTCCGCCGGGCTGATACCCTCGGCCCGTAAAGTGCGCAGCGACAAAGCCCCGTCGCGCTTCGACAGTTTGGCGCCAGACGGGTCCCTTAGCAGCGCGTGATGCGCATAGACAGGCGCAGGCCAGCCCATTAGCGCCTGGATCAGCCGGTGAATGTCGGTGGCAGAGCGTAACTCCTCGCCCCGCGTCACCAGCGTCACCCCCTGCCTTGCATCGTCATGGCAGACGCAAAGATGATAACTGCCCGGGCAATCCTTCCGCGCCAGCACGACATCACCGAAAATCTCGGGGCGGCAGATGACACGGCCCTGCCCTTCCTCCGCATAATCCAATTGGCCGGCACGGCGATGCGCCAGACCTGTGCGCAGGCGCCAGGCAGGCGCCTCTCCGGCCGCGATGCGGTCTGCCGCTTCGGCCTCGGACAGGCCCGCGCAGGTGCCTGGATAGACCGGGCCGTCCGGCCCATGCGGCGCCTGGGCTGAGGCGGCCACCTCGCGCGCGATATCGGCCCGGCTGCAGAAGCAGGGATAGAGCAGCCCTTGCGCCCGCAGCCCATCCAGCACGACCTGGTATTCCGGCAAGTGATCCTGCTGGCGGCGCAAGGGACCGTCCCAGTCCAGCCTAAGCCAGGCCATGTCATCCAGAATCGCCGCCTCATAGTCAGGACGGCAGCGGGACGCGTCGATATTCTCGATCCTGAGCAGAAACGTGCCGCCAGCCGCGCGCGCCCGGCTCCAGGCGACCATGGCCGCATAGGCGTGGCCCAGGTGCAAATAGCCGGTAGGGCTCGGCGCGAAGCGCGTCACTGTCTTGTGCATGGGCAGGCAGACTCGGATCACAACCTGATTGCTGTAGCATTGTGGCTTGAGACAGGCACGAGGGGAGACGACATGGCGCCGCTGACAGGACCCAGCTTCGGACCAGCCGCCGGCGGCGCGCCCCGGCAGCTTGTCGTCATCTGCCATGGATTGGGCGCCAGCGGCGCCGATCTCATCCCCTTCGCGCCAGCACTCGCGGCGGCTCTGCCGCATGCGCTGTTCGTCGCCCCCAATGCGCCAGAACCCTGCGACCTCGTGCCGGCCCAGCAGGGGGCGCAGGCGCGGCAATGGTTCAGCCTGCGTGACTGGCGGCCGGTGGCGATGGCGGCAGGGGCCCGCAAAGCGCAGCCTGTGCTGGACCATTTCATCGATGCGACTCTCGCCGCCCATGACATCCCGGATACCAATTACGCGATCGTTGGTTTCAGCCAAGGCGCGATGATGGCGCTGTTCACCGGCCTTCGCCGGCAGACGCCGCCGCGCGCCATTCTCGCCTATGCCGGCATTCTGCTCGACCCTGATATCCTGGAGCAGGAATTGGCGAACAGAGCGCCGGTTCTGCTGGTGCATGGGGAGCGCGACGAGGTCGTCTCTGTCGAATTCTCCCGCATGGCAGCCGCGGTATTGCGGCGGAGCCGCGTGCCCGTCGAACTTTTGACTGAACCGGGACTGGGCCACGCGATCGACGGGATCGGAATCGAGGCTGGCATCGGCATGCTGGCCCAGGCCTTTGCAGGCAGCTGACAGGCAGCGAACGGCCCGGCGACTTCGGAGAAGACCTGCATCGGAGATGAATCCCCTATGACAGAATGGTGGAGACGCTTGCCGAGCCCGGCAGCCTTTGCAATAGTCCTCATAGGAATTCAGCGGCGTACCATATTTGGTTCGATCCTTGGCTTTTCCCGACCAGATGTGGTCGCTCTTGAAGGAGCGGCGATCGGCTTATGGCTATCTGCCTAAAAAAGCTCTGGTTGCGGGACAGGCTTTCTGTCCCTGACCGAAAGGCCTGTTCTGTGAGGGTGATCCGGTGAGTCATGTACCCGCCGGACTGCAGACCTTGGTGCTGAATGCGGATATGCAGCCGCTCAGCTGGGGTCCCCTGTCAGTCTGGCCATGGCAGGATGCCTTAGTGGCCGTCCTGCAGGATCGGGTCAGCCCGGTCATCAACTATGAGGCCGAGGTTCGCTCGGCCAATCAAAGCTTTCCCATCCCGTCCGTCGTGGCCCTCAAGCGCTACCATAAACGCAAGCATGTGGCCTTCACGCGCTACCATGTCTTTCTGCGCGACGGATTTCGCTGCCAGTATTGCGGCGAGAGCCTGACGGCGAAGGAATTGACCTTCGACCATGTTGTTCCCCGCTGCCGGGGCGGCACGACGGTCTGGCACAATGTCGTGACCTGCTGCCAGCGCGATAATCTGTTCAAGGGTAGCAAGTCCCTGGCGGAAAGCGGTCTGCGGCTCCTACGGGCGCCCTATGAGCCTTCCCCCCATCAGATCGACGACTTCGCGAAACGCCATGCGACGCGGGACTATCTGCACAAGACCTGGCTCGACTTCCTGTATTGGGATGCCGACCTGGAGGCCTGAGCTTCCGGCGCAGGCTGGCGCCGCGAGTCACCCGATGGATTGCAGAAGGACCGTGACGTCCTGCAGCCGCAGGATGAAATCCGTGGGCTTGAGGGCAAGCGCGCCGTCAAACGGATAGTTGAGCAGCCCGACCAGGGCCATGGTGGTGCTGACGCAGACCGCGAAAGTCAGACCCAGGGCGGTCAGCCAGACCGGACTTTCCACGCCTGAAAATGCGACGAAGCCCATCAGGATCAGGCCAAAACCGATCAAGGCCAGCCACAATACCTGCGGCAGGCCGTTCTGGGCCTCAAACATGCGCACTTCGCGCTCGGCATGGGCGGTTGCGTAGAGTTCCAGCAGCTGACTTTTGACGGGCGAGACGCTCGCATCCGCCACCGGAAGCCGGGCGACGGTCTGCATCAGTTCTGTCTGCAGGGTCACGGCCGTACGGCTGCCGCGATGATGCCGCAGCATCTCCGGCCAGTCCTTCGCGACGACAGCCGAAAGATAGGCAGCTTCCAAGGATAGCAGCGCACGGGCCTGGGCTTGCGGCAGAGTACTTTCCAGCATGGCAGCGCCATGCAGCGCACCGCATTCAAGATCGATGGCGCGCTGCGCTTCCTGGTATTCGGTGAAGGCTTCGCTGAAGATGAAGGCGAGCAACACGGCGAACAACACACCAAGCTGCAGGAAGACCATGCTGCCGACATCCTGGTGCCGGCGGCGCAGATCAATATGCACATGCGCATGAACATAGCGCGTGAACAGGACGGATGCAGCCGCGCTCAGCAGTATGGCGAGAATGAATACCGTATAGGTCACACGCAGCCCCTATCTTGGAACAGCAACAGAAGGCGGAGCTAAGTGTCAGATCCTGTCGACTTTGACAGGAGACCCAAGTTTAGCGTGATCGCTCAACCCGTCCAGCCATCGCTCAGACTGATCCATTGCGTCTCATCGGAGCCTTGCACAAGCAGCAGAACTTCACTCTGCTTTTCACTGCGCAGGCCCGCAATCCCGGTCAGAAAATCATGCACATGCGCAACGGGCGTGCCGCCGAGCTGCAGAATGACGTCACCGGCGGCCAGCCCTTCCCGCGCCGCGACGCTATTCGGTGTCACTTGCGTGATCACCACGCCATGCGTGCCGGAGGCGATATTATATTTGGTCGCGAGCAACGGCGTCAGATCAGACAGCGTCAGGCCGAGACCGCTGACAGGCGCCAGGGGGGCCGGCGCGGGCGGCGGTGCCTTGGGCGTCGCCGCAGACGCTGGCAACGCCGGCTCATCCGTCACCGTCAGATCGGCGACCGCTTCATGCCCGTCGCGCCAATAATCGACTTCCGCGGTCTGCCCTACGGCGCTTTCCTGAACCAGGCGCGGCAGCACCTTCATGTCCGCTACCGGATGGCCGTCATAGCTCAGGATGACGTCACCAGGCTTGAGATGGGCGGCAGCGGCCGGACTGGCGGCGGCGACCGTCGCGATCACGGCACCCTCTGAAGCCGGCATCTTCAGCATCGCCGCGATATCGGGCGTCAGCGCTTGCACTTGCGCGCCGATCCAGCCGCGCCGCGGCTTGCCATAAAGGCGCAGCTGATCGACCACGGCTGAAACCTCGTCCGAGGGAATGGCGAAGCCGATCCCCACGGAACCGCCTGAGGGCGAATAGATCGCCGTATTGATGCCGATGACCGTGCCGTGCAGGTCAAACAGCGGGCCGCCCGAATTGCCACGATTGATGGCGGCATCCGTCTGGATATAGTCGCTTGAGCCGTCTTCCTGCAGATCGCGACCGCGCGCGCTGATGATGCCGGCGGTCACGGTGCCGCCCAGGCCGTAGGGATTGCCGATCGCAATCACCCAATCTCCGATGCGGGCCAGGCGCGAGGGGCCGAAATGCACCGCTTTCAACGGGTGATCGGGATGGACGCGCAGCAAGGCAATATCGTTCTGGGTATCGCGTCCGACCAGCGTCGCAGGCAAAGCCGTGCCATCCGCCAGAATGACGCTCATGCTTTGCGCCCCCTCGATGACGTGATTATTGGTCACGATCAGGCCGGACGGGTCCACGATGAAGCCGGACCCCAGGCTCTGCATCTCGCTGCCACCAGCGGCCGCGTCAGGGCTGCCCGGTACCTGGGTGCTACGGAGGAACTGTTCAAAGGTCTTGTCGATCGCCGGTGCACCCGGTGCCGTCGCCGGCGGCGCACTCGCTGATCCGCTATCGCCGCCGTGACCGTCATTAGAGGCGTCGCCGCCGCTGACGGCCCCGCCATCCGGGGAGGCGGACGGTCCGCCACCGTCAGAGCCTGTGGTGCCACCATCGGAACTGCTCGCCTGAGTGCTGGCGACATTGACGACCGAGGGCAGCAGCTGTGCCGCAAGATCAGCAAATCCGCCCGGCATGTCATGCGCCGAGGCAAGCGAAGCGTCCATAAACAGGGCAACGGAAGCGAGCAGAAGGGCGCGCATAGATCTCTAAGCTCATCCGGTGGACAGAGATGACATGAAAGGGGATTGTGCGCGTGCGCGCCGGTGATCACAAGCGTGGCGAGATGAGGCGGAAGAACCGTGATCCCGTCAAGCGGCCCGCCACCCGGACAATAGATGCTGGAACAGACGCATGGCCGACACCGATGACACGCTCGCCGCCGCGGCGCGGCACCTGATCGCGACATTTCGGGCGGAAGACAGCACGGGCGAGCTTCTGGGCGGCACGCAGCTGGAAGGCGTCACGGCGCGGGACGGTTTGGTCCAGGTGACGCTCAGTGTCGATCGGGCGCGGGCCAGCAGTCTGGAACAGGCGCGCCGCGCCGCCGAAGCCGCGATCGCCCGTCTGCCTGGCGTCCGCAATGCGACCGTGGTTCTAACCGCCCATCGCCCGTCTGGCGCCCCCACGGCCGCGGCCGCTCATGACGGGCATGGGCACGGCCATGGCGGCGCGGCGCGGCCGCCGGCACCCAAACCGCAGCCGATTCCGGGCATCGCGCGCATCATTGCCGTTGGGTCCGGCAAGGGTGGGGTCGGCAAATCGACCGTCTCGGTCAATCTGGCCGTCTCACTCGCCCGCGCCGGATTGCGGGTCGGACTGATGGATGCCGATATCTACGGCCCCAGCCTGCCGCGCATGCTGGGTGCCAATCGCCGACCGGAAGTGCGCGGTGATCGGCTGATCCCGGTCGAGGCCTGGGGCTTGCGCGCCATGTCGATGGGTTTCCTGGTCGAGGAAGACAGCGCCATGATCTGGCGCGGCCCGATGATCATGGGTGCGGTTCAGCAATTCCTGGGGCAGGTCGACTGGGGTGAGCTTGATGTGCTGGTCGTCGATCTGCCGCCCGGCACCGGCGATATCCAGCTGACCTTGTCACAAAAAGCCAAAGTAACCGGGGCGGTGGTTGTTTCCACGCCTCAGGATATTGCGTTGATCGATGCACGGCGTGCCGTGAAAATGTTTGAGAAGGTCGAAATCCCGATCCTCGGACTTGTCGAAAACATGAGTTATTTCTGCTGCCCGAATTGTGGTCATCAGACCAATATCTTTGGACATGGGGGCGCCCGTGCCGAAGCCGCGACGCTGGGCCAGACCTTTCTGGGCGAAATTCCACTGCTGGCCGAAGTCCGTGCCATGTCGGATGCCGGAACGCCGGTTGTCGCCCAGGCACCCGACAGCGACGCGGGCCGTGCTTTCGCCGCAATCGCCGACAAGCTGCGCGCCCAATGGGCTGCCGAGAGCCAGCCGGCATAAAAAAAGTCCATTAAGATTTGATTGCTGCTTTTACTTGCGCCTGAGAGGCGCCTGCGCAGCAGTTTGAAAATATCCCGGCCACAGCGACATATTTTTAAAATATTTCAACGGATCATTCTGAAATACGACTTAAAGCGCGCTGGCCGGGCACAATGTCGTCATGCACCGGAGCCGAAAATTTCTATTTTCTGCAATTAACAGCCTTGCATTTCTACGAATTTCCTTACAAGTAAAGGGAAGACGAATCGACATGCTGCGGCGCATTACAGCTGCGTCATTAAAGACATCTATTTCGTCCGCGTTTTTACGCCCTTCATATTACCTGACAGAGTCACAATGCCGTCCCAGAAGCTTAATATCGACCAGCCTGCCGAGGCTACTGACGCGGCCGAGGCGCGGATGCGCCTGGCCCTTGGCCTGACCGGCTCCGGCCGACCGGCATCTGCCGGCCAGAGCGGCGCCTCGCAAAATCATGGGGCTCAGCAAGGGGCTTCGCATGCCCATGATGCGTCTCGCCCGCAGCGCCGCCGCTTCGCGCAGGACGGCGATGTGCCTGTCGTGATGCTGAGCAGAGGCCGCGATCCAGAAGCGGGCGGCGAAAATCGTGTTCACACCCTGTCTGTGGAATTGCGGGAGGAGCGCAGCGGCCGCATCAAGGCTGAACGCGCCTTGGACGAAGCCAATCTTAGCATTCAGTCTCTCAAAACCAAACTAGCCCATGCTGAAATGGCTTTTGAGGAACGGCTGCGTGAAGAACGCGACGCGCGCAGCAAGTTGGAAAGCCTGCGCATGGCAGATCAGGCTGCACGGCACCTGGCTGAAAAGAACGAAGCCGAAGCGGCCCTCGCGGTCTCCGTTTTGGAACGCCGCTTAAGCGAGCTGGAGACGGAAGCCGCAGAAACCAAGGCGGCGCTTGCCTCCGCAACCGCCACTGCCGCGGCGGCTGCGATTGCCAGTGCCAAGAACGATCTGTTCGGTGCAACAGACGCGGACGTGCCGGCGCGCAAGACCCGCGTGGCCCGCCGCGCGGCAGCGCCCCTGCTTGAACCTGAGGTCGAAGTCGAGGCGGAGGTCAAGGTCGAGGCAGCACTCGAACCGGACGTCAAGCGCAGCGCCCCCGCCAAGGCGACGAAGGTCGAAAAGCCTGGCGCCATGCGTCGCGCCTTAAAGACCGCGCCCCTGCCTGAGACCGAACCCGCTCAGGATGATCAGCCGATCGAATGGTGGCTGCCCAGCTTCCGTGCCGCCCGCACCACGGGCGCTGAGCGGAAACGGAAGACCCGCTAAAGGTCTGCCGTTTCGCCATCTGGGTCCGCGACAAAGCGAGGGGAGACCGTCGCCTGCAGCGGTTGACGCTCGCCCCCAAGCCGATTGAATTGCGACACCATGGTCGCCACCGTCTTTACACCGCATACCGAGCAGCTTCTGGAGCGTGCCGAGGCGTTCTGCGTCAGTCGCCATCAGCGGCTGACGGAGCAGCGTCGGCAGGTCCTTGGGCTTATTCTGGATAGCCCGCGCCCCTCCGGCGCCTATGACTTGCTCGACCGGCTGCGGATCGATGGCAAGCCGGCCGCACCCCCGACCGTCTATCGGGCGCTGGAATTCCTGACAGCCCAGGGACTGGTCCATAAGATCGAGCGCCTCTCAGCCTTCGTCGGCTGCGCTCATATGCTGCAGCCGGAGGCGCATGGACCCTGCGGACATGCGCATGCGCAGGCCCAGGGGGTCGAGGCGATCCAGTTCCTCATCTGCACCCAGTGCAACCGGGTTTTTGAAATCGCCGACGAGCGAATCCGCACCGCCATTGATGCCGCGGCCCGGGGGGCAGGGTTCCGGCCGGCCGGGGCGACGGTCGAGATCGAGGGGCTCTGCGCCGAATGCGCCGCGGCTCCTCCGCCCCTACAGAATTAGCGCGACTTCCCCGTTTCCAGATTCGCATTCACCCAGGAATTCGGCCATACCGCCGCCATGAACGATACCGTGACACAGTCCCAAAACACTCCTGCAGACGCTGCCGCCGCCCGCGATCAGGCCCCCGATTACCGGAAGACCGTCTTCCTGCCGCGGACCGCATTCCCGATGAAGGGCGACCTGCCCAAGCGCGAACCCGGCATGCTGGACGCCTGGGACAAGGCCGGGCTTTGGGAAAGCGTGCGCGCGGAATCAAAGGGCAAGACGCCGTTCGTCCTGCATGACGGCCCTCCCTACGCGAATGGCAATCTCCATCTCGGCCATGCACTCAATAAAATTCTGAAGGACGCCATCAACCGCGCCCATCAGATGGCCGGCTTCGATGCCCATTTCATTCCCGGCTGGGACTGTCACGGACTGCCGATCGAATGGAAGGTCGAGGAAGGCCATCGCAAGGCCGGCCGCAACAAGGACGAAATCCCCGTCCTGCAATTCCGCGCCGAATGCCGCGCCTATGCCGAGAAATGGCTGGCAATCCAATCGGAAGAGTTCAAGCGCCTCGGCATCATGGGGGATTGGGCGCACCGCTACGCGACCATGGACTTCACCTCAGAAGCCGCGATCGCCGCCGAAATCGGCCGCTTTCTGATGAACGGCGCGCTCTACCGGGGCCTGCGCCCGGTCATGTGGAGCCCGGTCGAGAAGACGGCGCTCGCGGAAGCCGAGATCGAATATCACGACCATAAAAGCGTCACCATCTGGGTGCGCTTCCCCGTCGTCTCCGGCGGTCCTGCCGCGATTGCCGGCAGTTCGATCGTCATCTGGACGACGACGCCCTGGACGATTCCGGCCAATCGCGCCATCGCCTATGGGCCCGAAATCGATTATCTGCTGCTCGAAGTCACGGCAGCCGCCGAAGGCGCGCGCGCGCGCGTCGGCGAACGCATCATGGTCGCCGCGGCACTCCTGGAGGCTTTCCTCAAGGAAACCGCCATCACCGGCCACACCGTCGTGGGGAGCTTCAAGGGCGAAGATCTGGCCGGCACCGTCACGGCGCATCCCTGGCGCGGCCAGGGCTATGATTACGACGTGCCCATGCTGCCGGCGGAATATGTGACGACGGAGGCCGGCACCGGCTTCGTCCATACCGCACCCACCCATGGCGAGGACGACTTCATCCTCGGCCGCGCGCATGGGCTGGAAGTTCCCGACACGGTCGGCGACGACGGCACCTATAACGCCTGGGTTCCGCTCTTCGCCGGCATCCATGTCTTCAAAGCGGCAGAGCCGGTTTGCGCCGCGCTGGAAGCGGCCGGCGGATTGCTGCACCGGAATGTGCTGGTACATTCCTACCCGCATTCCTGGCGTTCCAAGGCGCCTGTCATCTACCGCGCAACGCCGCAATGGTTCATCCGCATGGACGGACCCGAGGATATCCGCGGCCGCGCCCTTCAGGCGATTGCGGAAACCAAATTCATCCCCGAACAGGGCCGCAACCGCATCGCCAGCATGGTGGCCGCGCGGCCGGACTGGTGCGTCAGCCGCCAGCGTGCCTGGGGCGTGCCGATCGCGATCTTCGTCGATCGCCGCAGCGGTGAGCCCTTGCGCGATCCGGCGGTCATGGCCCGCGTCGTGGAGTTCTTCAAAACCGAAGGCGCCGATGCCTGGTACGCGCGCCCGGCCGCCGATTTCCTAGGCAATGAATACGATCCGACGCAGTACGAGCAGGTCCGCGACATCGTCGATGTCTGGTTTGAAAGCGGCTCCACCCATGCTTTCGTGCTGGAAGCGCGTGGCATGTCCTGGCCAGCCGATCTTTACCTGGAAGGCTCGGACCAGCATCGCGGCTGGTTCCATTCCTCCCTGCTCGAAGCGGTCGGCACCCGGGGCCGCGCGCCCTTCAAGGCCGTGCTGACACACGGCTTCCTGGTCGACGAGCAGGGCCGCAAGATGTCCAAGTCGCTCGGCAACGGGGTCGAGCCGCAGGACGTCATCGAGAAATACGGCGCCGATATTCTCCGGCTTTGGGTGATGTCCGCCGACGCGCGGGACGATCTCAGCATCGGGCCGGAAATCCTCAAGCAGCAGGGTGAGCTGTATCGCCGCCTGCGCAATACACTGCGCTGGCTGCTCGGCAGCCTGGACGGGTTCGAGGACAGCGAAATCCTGCCCGTGGCAGAACTGCCGGGGCTGGAGCGCTGGGTGCTGCACCGCCTGTCGGAGCTGGACGGCCTGCTGCGCGCGGCGATCGACAATCACGACTGGACCGGCGTCTATCCTGCCATCCACCATTTTTGCGCGACCGATCTCTCAGCCTATTACTTCGATATCCGCAAGGATGCGCTCTATTGCGACGGGCCGGACAGTTTGCGCCGCCGCGCCGTGCGCACCGTGCTGGACCAGTTGCATCGCAGCCTTGCCACCTGGCTGGCACCGGTTCTGGTCTTCACGGCCGAGGAGGCCTGGCAGATCCGCTTCGGCAGTGAAACCAGCGTCCATGCACAGCAATTCCCGACGATCCCGGCCGCGTGGCGCGACGACGCGCTGGCCGAGACCTGGGCGAAGGTGCGCGACATCCGCCGGCTGGGCACGACCAAGCTGGAAGCCATGCGCCAGGCTGGTCAGATCGGCGCCTCTCTCCAGGCTGCCGTTACCCTCGCCTTCCCGGCCGGCTCCGACACGCTGCTCTCGGCCGCGGATTGGGCCGATATGCTGATCGTCTCGACCGTTGATCTCGTCACGGGTGACCCGGTTTCAGCCGAAGCGACCGTTGCCGCGGGCGAGAAATGCGCCCGCTGCTGGCGCGTGCTGCCGGAAGTGGATGCAGGGACAAAGCTCTGCCTGCGCTGCACGGATGTCGTGGCCTCCAGCCTCACCTGCCAATCGGCCGGTTGAGACCAGCATGCGCAAAGGCATCATCCTCGCCGGCCTGCTCGCGGCCGTCATCGTCCTGTTCGCCGATCAGGCGAGCAAATGGTGGATTCTGCACGGTCTGAACCTGCCCGAGGTGGGTCAAGTGGTGATCCTGCCCGTGCTCAACTTCACCATGGTCTGGAATCGGGGCGTCACCTTCGGCCTGCTGACCGGTGACAGCGCCGTCGCCCATCTCGGTCTGGCGATCTTCGCTCTGGCCGTGGTGATCGTGCTGGCGGTATGGCTTACCCGCACGCAGCGCCTGATAATTGCCCTTCCCGTTGGGGCAATTGCAGGGGGGGCCCTTGGCAACGTCGCCGACCGGCTGCATTACGGCGCCGTGGTTGATTTCATCCAGGCCCATGCCTTCGGCTACTCATGGTATGTTTTCAACGTGGCGGATGCCGCCATCGTGTGCGGGGTCGCCGTGCTGGTGATCGACAATCTACTGCCCGGCCGGTCGGATACGACCGCGTCGGGTGCCAAGAATCGCGGCTAAGGGACGCAGGCATGGCCAGGATGACGACGATGCGGTGGACGCTGCTCATGGCACCGCTGATGCTGGCAGGCTGTTCCAGCGGGACGATGCAGACACTCGGCCTCCAGCGTAACCCGCCGGACGAGTTTCAGGTGACGACGCAGAGCCAGCTCGCGATGCCGCCGGACCTGAACTCCGCGGCGGCGGATCTGCCGGCCCCCAGCCCGGGCGCCCCGCGCCCGCAGGAAGTGGCCATTCCGGTCCAGGCCGAAAACGCCATGCTGGGCGGCGCCGCCCAGACCGGCGCCACGCCCAATACGGCTGGCGATCAAGCGTTCGTGGCCGAGGCCGGCCCCCCCGCGCCGCCCGATGTGCGGCAGCAGATCGACGTCCTGGCGGCACGCGACGCGAAGAGCCAGACACTCGGCAATCGCATGGACCCGTTCGGCCTGACCGTGGCGAAACCCGCCATTGTCGATGCCAAGCAGGAAAGCCAGCGGCTGCAAAAGAACGCCGCCCTCGGCCTCAGCCCGGCCAATGGCAGCACGCCGCTGGTCAAACCCAAAAGCCACGGCCCGCTCGGCGACCTGCTCGACAAGATTTTCTGAGGATAACCATGATGAGCAGCCGCTTCGCGATCTATCCCAGCCTGCAAGGACGGCGCGTTCTGGTAACAGGCGGCGCCTCGGGTATCGGCGCCGGCATCGTCGAGCATTTTGTGGCCCAAGGCAGCCATGTCGGCTTTCTCGATCTGGATGAGACAGCGGCCAGCACGCTGCTCGGGAAACTGCCGGCCGATGCCGTCGCCCATTTTGAAAAGGTCGATCTGCGCGACATCCCGGCGGTGCGCGCCGCGATCGAGTCTCTGCGCAGTAAGCTCGGCGGAGGCTTTACGGTTCTCGTCAACAACGCCGCGCGCGATGACCGTCACGCCATCGACGAGATCACGCCCGAATACTGGGACGATCGTATGGCTACCAACCTGCGCCACCAGTTCTTCTGCGCGCAGGCTGTGAAGGATGACATGATTGCGGCCGGAGGCGGCGTGATCATCAATATGAGTTCCAACAGCTTCCTCCTCGGCCAGGGCGGGATGCCGGCCTACACGGCGGCTAAATCCGCGGTCATCGGCCTCACTCGGGCGCTCGCGCGTGATCTCGGGCCGCATCACATCCGGGCGAACACCGTCTATCCGGGGTGGATCATGACCGAGCGTCAGCTCAACATGTGGATGACACCTGAGGCCGATGCCAAGCGCGCGGCGGGACAATGCATCCCTGACCGCCTGCACCCTGCCGATGTCGCGCGCATGGTCCTGTGGCTGGCGGCGGATGACAGCCTGCTGGTAACGGCCCAGGATTTCATCGTGGACGGAGGCTGGCGCTAGCCTTCTGTCCTTTGCGGGAGGGTTAGGTGATGGAACACAGACGTCTTGGCCGGTCGGGCTTCATGGTGCCCGTTCTGAGCTTCGGTACTGGCACCTTTGGCGGACGTGGTGAGTTCTTTCAGGCCTGGGGCGCCACCGATGTCGCGGAAGCCAGCCGCCTGATCGACATCTGCCTGGAAGCCGGGCTGAATATGTTCGACAGCGCCGATATCTATTCCGCGGGTGGCGCCGAGGAAGTGCTGGGCGCCGCCATCAAGGGTCGCCGCGACAAGCTCCTGATCTCGACCAAGGCGACCTTCCGCGCGGGGGATGGCGCCAATGAGGTCGGCTCGTCCCGCTTTCACCTCATCCGGTCCGTCGAGCAGTCCCTCAAGCGGCTCGGCACCGATTACATCGACCTTTTCCAGCTGCACGGCTTCGACGCGATGACGCCGGTCGAGGAAACCCTCTCGACGCTGGATGACCTCGTGCGCGCTGGCAAGATCCGCTACGTCGGCTGCTCGAATTTTTCCGGCTGGCATCTGATGAAGTCGCTGGCGGTGGCCGAGAAATACAACCTGCCGCGCTACGTCGCGAACCAGACCTATTACTCGCTCATCGGCCGCGATTACGAGTGGGAGCTGATGCCGCTCGGCCTTGAGGAAGGCGTCGGCGCCGTCGTCTGGAGTCCGCTCGGCTGGGGCCGCCTCACCGGCAAGATCCGCCGCGGCCAGCCCCTGCCTGAAGGATCGCGCCTGCATAAGACCGCCGATAGGGGGCCGCCGGTGCCAGACGAGCACGTCTATACTGTCGTCGCCGCGATGGACGAGATCGCGCAGGAAACCGGCAAAACCGTGCCGCAGATCGCGCTCAACTGGCTGCTGCAGCGGCCGACCGTCGCAACCATCATCGTCGGCGCCCGCAACGAGGAACAGCTGCGCCAAAACCTCGGTGCCGTCGGATGGAACCTGACGCCCAAGCAGGTCGCGAAGCTGGATCAGGCGAGCAGCGTCACCCTCCCTTATCCCTATTGGCACCAGCGCGGCTTTACCGAGCGCAATCCGGCGCCGGTCTGAGCGCATGCGCCAGGCGACCCATCGTCTTTCCATCCAGACGCGAGGCAAGGGGCTGACGGAAATCACGTCGCCTGTCTCGGCCTGGGTGGAGGCCCAGGGGATGGAGACGGGGCTGCTGACGCTGTGGTGCGCTCACACATCCGCGTCACTCGCGGTGACGGAAAACGCGAGTCCCGAAGTTCTGGAGGACATCGGCGAAGCTTTCGAGCGGCTGGTGCCGGAGGATCGGGGCCAGCCCGGCGGCCAGCGCTACATCCATTCCCTGGAAGGGCCCGATGACATGCCGTCCCATATCCGCGCGCTGCTGACCGGTCCGCAGCTGACGATTCCCCTCGTCGAGGGCCAGCTCGCCCTGGGTACCTGGCAGGGCATCTTCCTGTTTGAGCATCGCACCCGCCCGCACCGGCGGCAGGTGGTGCTGCATCTCATCGGAGACTAGGCGCGGCTTCAGACTCTCCCCTGGACCTTCCTGGTGTGGGGTTTATCGGCTAATCCCGCCGGTCCGTGTGGCCTTCAGGCGGAGACGCTGACGTCCGCCGGTGCCGGTGCGGCCGCGGGGGCGGTCACCGGCACGAAGGCCTCTGCTTTGGCCGCGGCGGGCACCGCGCTCATCATCCGGTGCTCGGTCTCAGTAATATAGTCGCGCGCCGTCGGCACGGCCGTTTGCACCCGCGTCAGCTGCACCTGGAAATTGACATGTTCCTGGTAGCGGAAGGCGAGTTCCGATCCCGCCAGATAGAATTCAAACATGCGGCAGAAACGCTCATCATACAGCGTCTGGATCGCATCCCGGTTGGCCGCGAAGCGGCGGCGCCAATGGCGCAGGGTCTCGGCATAATGGAGGCGCAGCACTTCGACATCGGTCGCGATCAGGCCGGACCGCTCGATCGGCAGCATCATTTCGGACAGCGCCGGAGAATAGCCGCCCGGAAAGATGTATTTTTCGATCCAGGCATTGGTCGTGCCAGGGCCGTCGCTGCGTCCGATGGTATGGATCAGGGCAACGCCGTCATCCTTCAGCGTCCGCTTCACCATGCCGAAATAGGTGGCGTAATGGTTTATGCCGACATGCTCGAACATGCCGACGGACACGATGCGGTCAAAGCGTTCCTGCACGGCGCGATAGTCGATCAGCTCGAACTTCACGCGGTCGGACAGGCCTTCGGCCTCGGCGCGGGCCCGCGCTTCGGCCAGCTGTTCCGTCGATAGCGTGATGCCGGTCACGCGCGCGCCATAGTCGCGCGCCAAGGTCAGCGCCATGCCACCCCAGCCGCAACCGATATCAAGCACGCTGAGATCAGGACGATCGAGCTTCAGCTTGGCCGCAATGTGATGCTTCTTGGCAAGCTGCGCCTCCTCCAGGGTTTCGTCGCCGCGGGGGAAGTAGGCGCAGGAATATTGCCGGTCACGATCCAGGAATAGGCTGTAGAGCCGGCCGCTAAGATCGTAATGATGCGCGACATTGCGGCGCGAGCGGACGGCGTTGTTAAGCTGCTTGAAGCGCCGGAAGATGGTGCCCAGCACCATGCGGGCATTCATGATCGGCATCGCGCTCATGCCGGCGGACTGCAAATTGGCGAGCATCACTTCCATCGCCTGGTAGATCGAACAATCGACCGGCACCAGAAGACCGTCCATATACAGCTCGCCGACGGCCAGGCCGGGATTGAGCACGATCGCCCGAACCGCCTTGTCGTCCGTCAGCTTAATCGCATGGGCGCCGTCCCTGTCGGGACCATATAAGGTTTTCTCACCATTCGGCCAGATAATGACCAAGCCGCCCTTCCTGATCATGCGTTTCAGAAGGCGATCAAGGATCTGTCGCATTACCACTCTCTCGTCTTACGACGCGGGCCGGGCGAAATCCGGGCCCACTACACATTACGGAAATGATAATGCGCTCAGGCTCGGCAAAGGTGCAAGCAGGGTGAGTCAGAAAAGAAAAAGGCCGCCCGGTTTTCACCGGACGGCCTTTTTTGGTGGATCGGCAGGTCGCCCTGATCAGGCGGCCGGCTCTTCTTCCTCAGTGCCGAAGATATCGGCCGGCGCTTCGTTCTGATCGTCAGCCGCACGACCGACCGCCTCACCGCGAAGCTGCTTCTCAGCTTCCTCAGTGGAACGGGCGACATTGACGCTGACGTCAATCACGACTTCGGGATGCAGCACGACGCGGACGGCACGAACGCCCAGCGTCTTGATCGGGTGATCAAGCTCGACCTGAGACCGATCGATGCCGAGACCGCCGGCGGTCGCACCTTCGGCGATGTCGCGGCTGGAGACGGAGCCATACAGGCTGCCGCTGTCACCGGCCTGACGGATCAGGGTCACGGTCAGGCCGCGCACGCGCTCGGCCACGGCCTGCGCTTCCTCACGGCGCTGAAGGTTCTGAGCCTCCAGGTGCACGCGCTCCTGCTCGAAGCGAGCGGCGTTGTCCTTGGTGGCGCGCAGCGCCTTCTTCTGCGGGAGCAGGAAGTTGCGGGCATAGCCCGGCTTCACGCGCACGCGGTCGCCCATCTGGCCCAGCTTGGGAACGCGCTGGAGCAGGATGACTTCAATAGCTGCCATGATCGGTCTCCCTCAGCTCAGAACATAGGGGAGCAGCGCCAGGAAGCGGGCGCGCTTGATAGCCCGCGCCAGCTCACGCTGCTTGCGGGCGGAGACCGCCGTGATGCGGGACGGCACGATCTTGCCGCGCTCGCTCAGGAAGCGGGACAGCAGACGCACGTCCTTGTAGTCGATCTTCGGCGCGTTCGGGCCGGAGAAGGGGCAGGACTTCTTGCGGCGGTAGAACGGGCGGCGGGCGCCAACGGCGGCGCGACGGGCAGCCGGATTGACTTCTGTCGAATCAGACATGGATCAGATCTCCTCCTGCAGACCGCGACCGCGGTCATCCTCGTCATCCCGCGGGCCGCGATATTCTTCGCGGGCACGGAATTCTTCGCGGTCGTCATAGCGGCGGCGGCCGCTATCGAAACGGCCAGCGGGCTTCGGCCCACGGAAGCCGCGATCGTCAGACTTGCGCGCGAGAACGGCGGACGGCGCCTCGTCGATCTCATCGACGCGGATCGTCATGAAGCGCAGCACGTCTTCGTTCAGACGCAGCTGGCGTTCCACTTCGGCCAGCGCCTTGGGCTCGATCTCGAGGCCGAGGAGCACGTAATGGCCCTTGCGGTTCTTCTTGATACGGTAGGCAAGGCTGCGCAGACCCCAGTATTCGCGCTTGCGCACCAGGGCGCCTTCGCCTTCAACCTGAGCCACGACGACGTCAGTCAGGGTATCGACCTGCTGCTGCGTGATTTCGCTGCGTCCTATAACGACGCATTCATATAGAGGCATAGATGTCCCTCCGGATGTATCGGCTTGGTATCCACCTTCCGGGAGTCCGGGCGCGGCCAAGCACAGCCGAGGTGATGCCTTCACCACGGCAGGGAGCGGGGCAAAGGCGCAGATCTTGCGTGAATCTGCAAGGCAAAGCTGATCTGCAAGGGGTTTATGCGTCCACAGTCCTTCGCAACCGCAACACCGCCATGCTTGCGCTCCGCTGTCATCCCAGCGTAAGGCTCCGTCCAGATGCATTGCAGAGGCAGGGTGTTACCTGGATTGCCTTGGCTGCGCCCCGGCCTGCATGCCGCAGGCTACCCAACCCAGTTTACGCGACCACTCTGATACTGCCTGTCTGGATGCCATGTACCGAGGCTCTGTTCTGAGTTTGCTCCGCCCGATCACCCGACTCCCGCGCATTCTCGCTGACGACCGGCGCTCGACGACAAAAATACGGACCCGATGAACAGCTCGACCACGACCGCCGCAGACGCCACGCACCCTGTGCGGAATGCCGTGACCCCTGCCCTTCTCCTGGGCGTTCTCGGAATCGTCTATGGCGATATCGGCACCAGCCCGCTCTACGCGCTCTCGACCTGTCTTACCTTTTTCGGCCGGGCCGGCATGACCGATACGACTGTCCTCGGCACGCTTTCGATGATCTTCTGGGCCTTGGTCATCACCGTCACCGTCAAATATGTGACCTTCGTGATGCGCGCCGACAATAACGGCGAAGGCGGCATTCTGACGATGATGGTGCTGGCGCAGCGTGTCTGCCGCCGGCCTCAGGTGGCCTCCGCCGTGGTCCTGATCGCCATCATCGGCGCCTGCCTCTTCTTCGGGGACGGCATGATCACCCCGGCGATCTCGGTCTTGTCTGCGATCGAAGGGCTTGAGGTCACCTCACCCCTGTTCAAGCCGGCCGTGCTGCCGTTGTCTGTTCTGGTCATCGGCCTGCTGTTCGCCTTCCAGTATCGCGGCACGGCCACGATCGGCCGCATCTTCGGCCCGGTCATGGCCATCTGGTTTCTGTCGATCGGCGCCCTCGGGCTGGTGCAGATCGTGCACAACCCCTCGGTTCTGCGCGCCTTATCGCCGAGCTACGTGGTGTTTTTCGCCATGAACCATGGTCTCGTCACGTTTGTGACTCTCGGCTCGGTGGTTCTGGCCGTGACCGGCGCCGAAGCGCTCTACGCCGATATGGGCCATTTCGGCCGCAAGCCGATCCAGCGCGCCTGGACTTTCTTCGTGCTGCCCTGCCTGGCGCTCAATTACTTCGGCCAGGGCGCGCTTGTCCTGCGTGACCCCAATACGCTCGACAATCCGTTCTTCCTGCTCTGTCCGCCAGTGCTGCGCGTGCCCATGGTCATTCTGGCAACCGCCGCGACCGTCATCGCGAGCCAGGCCATGATCTCGGGCGCCTATTCGGTCGCCCGCCAATGCGTGCAGCTCGGCTTCATTCCCCGCATGATCGTGCGCCATACCAGCGAGACCGAGGAGGGCCAGATCTATGTCCCGCAGGTCAATACCATGCTGCTGATCGGTGTGCTGGTGCTCGTCCTCGCCTTCAAAAGCAGCGCCTCGCTGGCCTCGGCCTATGGCGTCGCGGTCACGGGCACTTTCACCTGCACGACGATCCTCGCCGCCCTGGTCTTTCGCCGTCAGTTCAAATGGTCCCGCTCCGCGGTGCTCGGCGTCTTTGGTCTCTTCTTCGTCCTCGACGCGATTTTCTTCATCTCCAACCTGCTAAAGGTGCCGGAGGGCGGCTGGGTGCCGATTGCAGTCGCGATCGTGCTGATGGCGACGATGACAAGCTGGAAGCGCGGCCGCGAGCTGATGCTGCAGCGCTGGAAACAGGACAGTCTGCCGCTGAATTCCTTTCTGGCGCGGCTGCCCGCCTCCCGCATCATCCGGGTACCGGGCACCGCTGTCTTTCTCACCGGCAACGGCGCCTATGTGCCCAATGCCCTGCTCCACAATCTCAAGCACAATAAGGTCCTGCACGAGCGGGTGTTTCTCGTCACCGTGCAGACGGCTGACGTACCGGAAGTGCCCTTGCATGAGCGGCTGGAGGTTGAGGAACTGGCGCCCCAGATCAACCGCGTGACGGTCAAATACGGCTTCAAGGAAAGCCCCAATATTCCACGGGCCTTGGAAGAGCTGCGCGTGCAGGGCGTGCCTTTTGACGCCATGCAGACGAGCTACTTCCTGGGGCGTGAGGTCATCGTCCCGGCGCTCGTGCCCAAACTCTCCTTCTGGCGCCTGTGGCTGTTCCTGGTTCTGTCACGCAATGCCGTGCCCGCGACGGAGTTCTTCCGCATCCCCAGCGACCGCGTCGTCGAACTCGGCGTCCGCATCGCAATCTGACGCGCGGATCTCGCTCGCGCATCAGACAGAAAATCAATCCACCAATTCGGGCGCTTCCGGCTCGTCGAGATTTGTCGCGATAGCGCGGCCCTCAAAGGCCGCCGCAATCAGCGCCCGCGTGTAATCCTGGTGCGGCTCGGCGAAGATGCGCTCTGCCGGCCCCTCCTCCACCACGCGGCCCCGCCGCAGCACGATGATGCGATGGGCTAGCGCGCGTACAATCCGCAGATCGTGGCTGATGAACAGATAAGCGAGGCCGTGGTCGGCCTGTAGCCGGCGCAGCAGATCGACGATCTGCGTCTGCACCGATCGGTCCAGCGCGCTGGTCGGCTCATCCAGCACCACGAATCGCGGCTCCAGCACCATGGCGCGGGCGATGGAAATGCGCTGGCGCTGCCCGCCCGAGAATTCATGCGGATAGCGCTCAAGGGCGGTCTGCGGCAGCCCGACCTCATGCAGCACGGCGGCCACCCGCTCATGCCGCTCCGCCCGGCTGAGCTTGGGGAAATGCACCTTCAGCCCTTCGGCGATGATCTCCTGCACCGTCAGCCGCGGTGACAGGCTGCCATAAGGGTCCTGGAAGACGATCTGCATATCGGCGCGCAAGCTGCGGCGCTTCCGCTCGGCCAGCTCCGCGATGTTCTGGCCCGCGAACAGAATACGGCCCTGCGCCTGCTCCAGTCCCAGCATGGCGAAACCCGTCGTTGTCTTGCCGGAGCCGCTTTCGCCGACCAGACCGACGGTCTCGCCTTCCCTGACCATAAGCGAGACATCGTCGACCGCCGCGACATGGTCCACGGAGCGGCGCATGACGCCGCGACGTATCGCGAAGCGGACACTGAGATTCTCGGCGCTGATGACCGGCTTTGCCGTGGCCGCGACCGGTGACGGGCCGCCTTTGGGCTCGGACGCCAGCAGCATGCGCGTATAGGGGTGACTTGGTCTGGCGAAAATCTCTGCAACCGTCCCGGTCTCGACGATCCGTCCGGCCTTCATCACGGCCACCCGGTCGGCATGCTGCTTCACGATGCCCAGGTCATGCGTAATCAGCAGCAGCCCCAGGCCGCGCGCGGCCTTCTGCGCGTCGAGGAGCGCCAGGATCTGCGCTTCGATGGTGACATCCAGCGCCGTCGTCGGCTCGTCGGCGATCAGCAGCGCCGGGTCATTGGCAAGCGCGATCGCGATCATCACGCGCTGGCGCTGCCCACCTGAAAGCTGGTGCGGAAACGCGTCCAAGCGATGTTCGGCATCCGCAAAGCCGGCCTGTTCCAGCAAGGTGATCGCGCGGCGGCGCAAGCCATCGCGGCCGAGACCGGCCTTGCTGTGCAGACGCACGGCTTCCGCCACCTGGCGTCCCACGCGATGCAGCGGGTTGAGGCTGGTCATGGGCTCCTGGAAGATCATGCCGACGCGGCCGCCGCGGATGCGGCGCAGATCGGCCTCCCGCATGCCGGTGATCTCGTTGCCTTCGATTTCGATTCGGCCCGAGGCGACCGTCGAGCCCGGCGGCAGAAGGCGCAGCATGGACAAGGCCGTCAGCGACTTGCCGGACCCACTTTCACCGACGAGCGCCAGCGTCTCGCCGGCGGCAACCGTGAAGGACACGTCCTGCACCACGGCGCGGTCCCCGAAGGAGACGGACAATCCCTCTACAACAACAAGACTCATCGGAAACCTGTCTTCCGGGGGTTGAAGGCATCCCGCACCGCTTCACCCACAAAGACCAGCAGGATGAGCAATCCACCAAGCACGACAAAGGCGGTGATGCCAAGCCAGGGCGCCTGCAAATTGTCCCGGCCCTGCGAGACGAGTTCCCCCAGCGAGGGCGAGCCGGGCGGCAGGCCGAAGCCCAGGAAGTCCAGGCTGGCCAGGATCGTGACGGAGCCTGACAGGGTGAAAGGCAGAAAGGTCAGCGTTGCGACCATGGCATTGGGCAGAATATGCCGGCGCATGACGGCGAAATCGGACACGCCCAGGGCTTTCGCCGCACGGACGTAATCCAGCGTGCGGCCGCGCAGAAATTCCGCCCGCACCACGCCCGTCAGATTGATCCAGTTGAACAGCAGCAGAAACAGCAGCAGCACCCAGAAGGACGGGGCGATGATCGAGGACAGGATAATGAGCATGAACAGATCCGGCAGACCGGACCAGATTTCGATGAAGCGCTGAAACAGCAGATCGGTCAGGCCGCCGTAGTAGCCTTGCACAGCACCGGCCAGGATACCGATGGCGGACGCTAGCGCTGTGAGCGTGAAACCAAACAGCACGGAAATGCGGAAGCCGTAGATAACGCGCGCCAGCACGTCCCGCGCCTGGTCATCCGTGCCCAGCCAGTTGCGCCAGGAGGGCGGCGACGGCGCAGGACCGCCCAGACTGGTCACCGTCGTATTGTAGCTGAAGGGAATCAGCGGCCAGATCATCCAGCCATGGGCGCGGATGGCGGCCGCCACATCGGGATCTGAATAATCGGCTTCCGTCGGCATGAAGTCCGGGCCGAAGCGGTCCTCGCTATAGTCGTGCAGCACAGGGCAGAGGAAATGCCCGTCGAAGCGGATCAGCAGCGGCCGGTCGGTCGCCACCACATTCGCGCACAGGCTGATGGCAAACAGAACGAGAAAGACCCAAAAGGCATAGAAGCCACGGCGGTGGGCGCGAAAGGCGGCGAGCCGGCGCCGGTTGAGCGGGGAGAGGGTCCAGCGCGCCATCTCGCCTCAGCGCCGGGCCGAAAAATCGATGCGGGGATCGACCACGGTGTACAGGATATCCCCCACGATCTGCATCAACAGGCCCAGCAGGGAGAAAACATACAGCGTGCCGAACATAACCGGGTAATCGCGTTGCAAGGCGGCCTGATAGCCCAACTGCCCCATGCCGTTGAGCGAGAAGATGATTTCGATCAGCAGGGCGGAGGTGAACAGGATGCTGATGAAAGCGGCTGGGAACCCTGCCACGATCAGCAGCATCGCATTGCGGAACACATGGCCGTACAGCACCCGCAGGTTGCTCGCGCCCTTCGCCCGCGCCGTAAGGACATAATGCTTGCCGACCTCTTCCAGAAAACAGTTCTTGGTCAGCATCGTCAGGCTCGCGAAACCGCCGACCACCATGGCGACCGTCGGCAGCACCATGTGCCAGGCGTAATCACCTATCCGCGCCGGCCAGCTCCAGGCGGCCGATCCCACCGTCGTCAATCCGCGCAGCGGAAACCACTGGAAGGCGGTGCCGCCTGCGAAGACCACAATCAGCATGATGGCGAAGAGAAAGCCGGGAATGGCGTAGCCGATCAGCACGATCAGCGTCGTCACCAGATCGAAGCGGCTGCCGTCCCGCGTTGCCTTGGCGATGCCGAGCGGGATCGAGATCAGATAAATCAGCAGTGTCGACCACAGGCCGAGCGATATGCTGACCGGTATGCGCTGCAGGATCAGGCTCCAGACAGATTGGCCAAGGAAGAAGCTCTGGCCGAGATTGAGTGTCAGATAGCCCTTCAGCATCAGCAGAAAGCGCGTCAGCGGCGGCTTGTCGAAGCCGAACATATGCCGCATTTCCGCGACCAGATGCGGGTCCACGCCTTGCGCGCCGCGATAGAGGCCGCCTGGCGGCGCACCCGATTCGCTTGCTCCCGGCAGCATGCCCGCGCGCGCCTTGAGCGTCGCAATCTCCTGCTCGACCGGCCCGCCGGGCGCGAATTGCACCACGACGAAATTGATCGCGATGATGCCGAACAAGGTGGGAATGATCAGGGCCAGTCGGCGCAGAAGATAGCCGAGCATGGCTCAGCCGCCCCGTCTGTTGATGGGTCGGCGGGCCACGAGGTCTCCGGTCATGAGGTTTAAGCTCGGGACGTCAGCTCGCATTCGTATGATGGCGCTGCGTGTCGGTGATCGTGGCCTTGGCCTGATCGATCCACCAGCTGTCGATATCGAAACCGGCGCGCAGCGGCTGGGTCGGAAAGCCGAAGACATCCCAGAAAGCCAGCCGATAGGCGCCCAGATGCCATTGCGGCACTACATACCAGTTCCAGAGCAGAACCCGGTCGAGCGCATGGGTCGCGGCATACAGCGTATCGCGGTCATTCGCGGCGATCACCGCGTTGATCAGCGCATCCACAACCGGACTGGAGACGCCCATCTGGTTGGTGCTGCCGGTCAGTTTGGCGGCGGCGGAACTCCAGTAATCGCGTTGCTCGCTGCCAGGGACATCCGATTCTGGAAAGAGCACAACCGTCATGTCATAATCGAAACTATCCATCCGGGTCTGATATTGCGCAGGATCGATGACCCGGACCGACACATCGATGCCCAGCCGCTTCAGATCCTGCGCATAAGGCAGGGTGACGCGCTCGAAGGAGGGGTCGTTCAGCAGAATCTCAAAAGCCATGGTCTCGCCGGCCGCATTCTTCAGCTTGCGGTCCTGCACCGTCCATCCTGCCTGCTCCAGCAAATGCAGTGCCGCTATCAGTGCCGGGCGGTTATTGCCCGAACCATCATTCACCGGCAGCGTGAAGGGCTTCGTAAAAAGATCGGGCGGCAATTGCGCCCGGAAGGGTTCCAGCAGCGCCAATTCGGCACCCGTCGGGACGCCGGAAGACGCGAGGTCGCTATTGCTGAAATAGCTCAGCGTGCGCTGATAGCCGCCAAAGAACAGAACTTTGTTCGCCCATTCAAAATCATAGGCAAAAGCGATGGCCTGGCGAATGCGCGGGTCACTGAACACCGCCCGGCGCGTATTCATGCCATAGCCCTGCATGCCCGTCGGCAGGCGGTCTGTAAAAACCTGCTTCTTCACCAGCTTTTTCTGAACCGCTGGAAAATCGTAGCCGGTGAACCAGTTCTTGGCGATATTCTCGTTACGGAAGTCAATGTCGCCGGCCTTGAAGGCCTGCATCGCGACCGCGGGATCGCCGAAATAGTCGAAGGTAACGCGATCGAAATTGTAGAAGCCGCGGCACACCGGCAAGTCGGCAGCCCAGTAATCGGTGCGGCGCCTATAGGTGACAGAGCGGTTCAGCGCCAGGCTCTCGACCTTATAGGGGCCTGACCCCAGTGGCGGATCGGTCAAGGGCGCTGTGAAATCACGCCCTTTCCACCAAGCCTGCGGCAGCACGGAAAGCTGGCCCAGGATCAGGGGCATTTCGCGCGGCGCGCCGGGTTTAAGCCTGAAGACAACCTGACGCTCAGCGGTCGCAGCCGCCGTATCCACTGCGGCGTAATACTGCTGATATAGAGGCTGGCCCTTGGCGCACAGCGTCTGGAAGGTCCAGACCACGTCGCTCGCCAGAACGGGCGATCCATCGGCGAATTTGGCTTCTGGTCGCAGCGTGAAGGTCACGCTGCTGTGGTCGGGCGCCGCGGCGACGCTCTCGGCCAAAAGGCCATAGGCCACGTCGACTTCGTCAGAATTAGGCCGCAGCAGAGTGTCCCAGATGTAATTGGCCCCTGCCGCCGGCGTTCCCCGGATGATGAAGGGATTGAAACTGTCGAAACCGCCGACTTCACTGAAGGTCACCGATCCACCCTTGGGTGCGTTCGGATTGACGTAGGGGAAGTTCTTGAAATCGCTTGGCAAGGCAGGCGCGGCAATAACGCCGACGCCATAGCCACTCTGCGGGACAGTCTGCGCCCGCAAAGCCCAAGGCGTCGCCACAAGTCCGGCGCTCGCAGCCAAAAAGGTCCGTCGCTGCATCCACACTCCCCGAACGATCTTGGCTATCAAGACGGCAATGAAACAATGGGGGCAATCAGTGCGAACTGAAAGCCCCAGGAGATGGCCGGACGCTGACGGTTTCGTCAGGCCAGATGCTGGACGACACTGGGCAGCAGCGCCGGGTCACCCAAGGCCACCACACGCCCGCTGGTGCCAAGCCGCAGCGGCGCCCCCGTCCAGTCGGTGACGCTGCCACCGGCCCCGGTGACGACAGGTACCAGCGCCGCCCAGTCCCAGGGCTTGAGGTCGTCCTCGACGATGAGGTCGATCTGACCGAGCGCCAGCAGCCCGAAGCCATAGCAATCCCCGCCCCAGCTGGTGCGGCGCACGGCGCGGCGCAAGCCCTCGAACTTGGGACGGGTCTCGTCCGTAAAGATATCTGGACTGGTGCAGGAGAGTTCGGCCTCTCGCAGCGTCGGGCAGGGACGGCAGCCGGCACGGCCGCCCAAGGGCCCGGTGAACGCGGTGGGCTGGCCGGTCACACCCACCCAGCGCTCGCCGGTGATGGGCTGATCAATAATGCCGATGACCGGCACCCCGTCCTGCAGCAGGGCGATGAGCGTGCCGAAGGTCGTGCGGCCGGTGATAAAGGCGCGCGTGCCATCGATCGGGTCCAGCACCCAGGTAAAGCCGCTTTGTCCACCCTCGGTTGCGCCAAATTCCTCGCCTATGATGCCGTGATCCGGGCAATGCTCAGCCAGAACCGCGCGCATCGCCTGCTCCGCAGCCCGGTCCGCAAGCGTCACCGGGCTATCGTCGGCCTTGTCATCGGCCTGCAGGCCCATGCGAAAATAGGGGCGTACGGCATCGGCCGCGGCATCGGCCGCGGCCAGGGCGACCGGCAGGTAATCCATCACAACAGCCATCAGGAAATCCGCTTCACTTAAGGTCTGGAAAGAGAAGGAATAGTCCGGTCAGAGACCACTTCTGGGGCGGATCGGCAAGCGCCGACGGCCCTTTTATCCGCTCCAAACCGCCTCGTCGCGGTTGGTTCGGGACAATCCCGGCAATCCGCGATTGGAGATGCGTGCGAAAGGCTTCTTGTCGCTGGTAGAGGGAATGGCTACCAGCGGAGCGACCGCGCGGTCATCGTGTGGATCGCCCGCGGATCTGAGCGGCGACGGAGGATTCTGGCATGACCCAAGGTGCGATTTCATTCCAGGGCGTGCCCGGCGCCTATTCCGATCTCGCCTGTCGCAAGGCGCACCCGGAGCTGGCGCCGCTTCCTTGTGAGACTTTCGAGGCGACGATCGACGCCGTGCGCGAAGGCCGCGCCCAGCTCGCCATGCTCCCGTGCGAGAATACGCTCGCCGGACGCGTGCCGGATATCCATTCCCTGCTGCCCGATAGCGGCCTCGCCATTGTCGGCGAGCATTTCGAGCGGGTCGAGCATTGCCTGCTTGGCATACCGGGCTCCAGCCTTGGCACCATCAAGCGTGTCCATAGCCATGCGGTGGCACTGGGCCAGGTGCGCCGGCTGCTGCGCGACCATGGCATGCAGCCGGTGGTGGAGGCGGATACCGCCGGCAGCGCCGCTCTGGTCGCCTCCTGGGGCCGCATAGAGGATGGCGCCATTGCCTCATCCCTCGCGGCCGAGCTGTACGGCCTCGATATCCTGCTGCGGAATGTCGAAGATGCAGCCCACAACACGACACGCTTCTATGTCGCGGCGCGTGAACCGCGCCTGCCGCCGCCCGAGGCCCCGGGGCTGATGACGAGCTTCGTCTTCCGCGTCCGCAACGTGCCGGCGGCACTCTACAAGGCGCTTGGCGGGTTCGCGACCAACGGCATCAATATGACCAAGCTGGAAAGCTATATGGTCGGAGGTCAGTTCACCGCGACGCAGTTCCTTTGCGATGTCGAAGGCCATCCTGAACATCCCGCGCTGCGGCGTGCCCTGGAGGAACTCGCCTTCTTTTCGCGCGAAATCCGCGTGTTGGGCGTCTATCCGGCAGCCTCGTTCCGACTGGCCCAGAAGAACGCGGCTGACTGAGGCAGGCCGCGTCCCGCTCAGCCCGCGGCCGCCTCTTCCCGCGCCTGAGCTGGCAGGCGCCTACTCGGCCCCTCGCTTCTTTGGTCCCGCCTGGGCTCCGAAGGGCTTGTACGGTTGCGCTCCATCCAGCGTGCAATACGGCCGCCGAGCTTGCGGAACGGCTCCTCGATGAGCAGCCAGGTCAGGGTCGCCAGCGCCAGGCCGGCGGCCAGCACGCCCATCACCCAGACCAGGCCATTGACCCCATGGCTGAAGGGCAAGCGGCTGGCGGGAAAGCGGGTCCAGGCCAGGCCGATGATCTCCTCGTGGATCAGGTAGAAGGAGAAAGACACCTTGCCGAGCCACAGGCAGGGGCGGGCATGCAGCACCCAGGCAACCACGCCCTTGTCGTAGGAAATGCTCAGGATCAGGAGGGCGGCAAAAATCGGCACATAGGTCCCGGCGCCGATCGCAGCTGAGCCGATGATGCCGCCGAGCCCTGTCAGCTCGATCACAGTGGTCAGGGCCTGACCCGGCACAGGCACGCGCTCGCTGGCCAGCCTGATCGCCATGCCCAGACCGAAGCCGACCAGGCCGCGCGCGATCGCGCCATCCCCCCAGACATAGAGATCATAGATTTGCAGGTGATGCTCGACCGCTGCCAGCACCAGGATGACCGGGACAAGCGCCCATAGCCTTGCGTGGCGCAGCGCCATGATGGCCAGCGGGAACAGCAGGTAGCAGACAAGCTCGACGGAAATCGACCAGCTGACCGCGTTCCACATCAGCCGATGATAGAGAAAGGGTTGCAGCAGCAGGGCGAAGGCGGGCAGCCAGCGCAACTGCTGCGCTTCGTTATGGACGCCGAAACGGAGATAGGCATCGAACCACAGCAGTACCATGCCGGCGGTCACCGCGAGATGCATCGGATAGACGCGGAAGACGCGCCGGGTCAGGAAGGCACCCAGATTGCGCCAGGCAAAGCCCCGATAAACCGCAGCCATGATAAAGCCGCTGAGGATGAAGAAGATATCGACGCCGGCGTAACCATAATGGGAGAGGCCTGGCCACAGACTGTAGCCAACATCGGCCATGCCGAGCTGATAATGCAGCGACGCGACCCATAGGGCCGCGAAGCCACGAATAGCGGTAAGGGGGACGCTTTCCTGGCGCATCGCCCCTTTCTGGGGGGTGGCAGCAAGCCGGGTCAAATCAAAAACATTAACGAGCTGATCCGAATTTGGACCAGTGCCGCCTTCAGGCGAGCGCGGTTTCGACCGCCAGGGCCGCCGCCAGCAAGGTGCTATCCGTGCCGTGCCGTCCGAGCAGCATCAGTCCCATGGGCAAGCCCTCCGTCGTCATCGGCAGAGAAATGCCGCACAGGTCGAAGAAATTGGCGAAGCTCGGATTGCGGAGGATGAGCCCGTTGATCGTCTGAAAAGCCTGCGTATCCGCAACTGATTCCAGGGTTGGCGCCACCATCGGCACCGTCGGCATGGCGAGAATGCGACCATCGGCCAGTTCAGCGTCGAGCGCTGCAATCAGCTGCTGCCGACGGCGCAGCGTCGCGACATAGCGCGGTGCCGTCACCTGCACGCCACCCAGAATGCGGGCAAGGACTTGGGGGTCAAACGCCGCACGGTTGCTGTCCAGATGGGCGGCATGGATTTCGGCGGCCTCCACGGGCACAATCGGCGCGTCGGCCAGCGCCGTGCGCATGGCCCCGATCAGCGGGCCGATTTCGGCCCAGATGATCTGGGCGCCGCTTTTTTCGAGCTGGCGCAGCGTGGCTTCAAAGGCGCGGAAGACCGCAGGCTCCAGCCCTTCCAGGAATTCCTCGACTACGGCGATCGTCAGGGCAGAAAGCGGCACAGGGGCCAGCGCGTGCGGGGTCACGGCCGCCATGACCGCGTCAGCCTCGGCGCAGAGGCGCACGCCCGCGGCCAGCGGCCCAATCGAGTCCAGGGTATAAGACAGCGGAAAGGCACCTTCCCGCGGCACCCGGGCGGCCGTTGGCTTGAAGCCGGTGACCCCGTTCAGCGCAGCCGGAATCCGCACCGACCCGCCGGTATCCGTGCCGATGGCGATATCGCAAAGACCCAGCGCCGCCGCGACACCAGCGCCTGAGGATGAGCCACCCGGCACGCGGCTCGGATCGCGGGCATTGCCGGGCGTGCCCCAATGCGGATTGAGGCCGAGGCCGGAATAGGCGAATTCGGTCATATTGGTCTTGCCGATGATAACCGCTCCGGCCGCGCGCAGGCGCTGCACGATCACCGCATCCTGGGCGGCGGGCGCAGCGTCGCGCAGCATGGCCGACCCTGCGGTTGTCGGCTCACCGGCGACATCGAACAGATCCTTGATGCTGATGAGCACACCATCCAGGGGGCCGCGGCTTGCGCCGGACTGCTTGCGGCGATCGGACTCGTCTGCGGCGGCACGGGCGGCATCATGATAGAGACGGGTAAAAATAGCCGGATCGGTACCGGGATCGGCGATACGGGCGAAGATCGCCTCCAGCCGGTCGCGCGCAGGTATTCTGTGATCTGGCATCCGCTTTCTCCGTCTCGCAAGCTGAGAGCGAAGACTAGGCCTTGTTTCCCGGCGCCGCACAATGTGCACCGGAGACGTGGCCGATTGAAATTGATGAGATATGGTTGCGGGGACAGGATTTGAACCTGTGACCTTCAGGTTATGAGCCTGACGAGCTACCGGGCTGCTCCACCCCGCGGGGGTGCTGCGTGCGTTGGTTTGCGCGCAGGGGAAGGTATGACAAAGGGTGGGTTGGAAGACCTGGCGGCGACCTACTCTCCCGCGCCTTAAGACGCAGTACCATGGGCGCTGGGGAATTTCACGGCCGAGTTCGGGATGGGATCGGGTGCAGGCTCCCCGCTATGGCCACCAGGTCGTCCAACCCACCCTTTGTATGGTGGTGTGTGAACGGGGTTTGGCGAGGTTTCATCGGCGCAGGCGCCGATGAACGAGCGAGAGAGAGGGATGTGCGTTTATGCGGTTCCATTTCTCTATTTTTGGCCTGCCGGGTTGGATAGGCGGCGGCGGGCCAAAAATCAAAAAGCTTGGATGATTGCTGTGCAGGATGGTGAGTGTAATGAGCCTATCGGGTGATTAGGACCGGTTAGCTGAACGCGTTACCGCGCTTTCACATCCGGCCTATCGACGTGGTGGTCTACCACGACCCTCAGGGAGACCTCGTTTTGAGGTGGGTTTCCCGCTTAGATGCTTTCAGCGGTTATCCCGTCCATACTTAGCTACCCGGCTGTGCCGCTGGCGCGACAACCGGTACACCAGAGGTATGTTCATCCCGGTCCTCTCGTACTAGGGACAAATCCTCTCAAGTCTCCTTCACCCACGGCAGATAGGGACCGAACTGTCTCACGACGTTCTAAACCCAGCTCACGTACCACTTTAATCGGCGAACAGCCGAACCCTTGGGACCTGCTCCAGCCCCAGGATGTGATGAGCCGACATCGAGGTGCCAAACCTCCCCGTCGATGTGGACTCTTGGGGGAGATCAGCCTGTTATCCCTAGAGTACCTTTTATCCGTTGAGCGATGGCCCTTCCACGCGGGACCACCGGATCACTATGGCCGACTTTCGTCTCTGATCGAGCTGTCGCTCTCACAGTCAGGCGGGCTTATGCCATTGCACTCAGCAGCCGATGTCCGACCGGCCTGAGCCCACCATCGCGCGCCTCCGTTACACTTTGGGAGGCGACCGCCCCAGTCAAACTGCCCACCATGCAGGGTCCTGAACCGGGATAACCGGTCTCAGTTAGACATCAGAAGCGCCCAGGGTGGTATTTCAAGGATGGCTCCACCTGAGCTAGCGCCCGGGCTTCAAAGCCTCCCACCTATCCTACACAGTGCTCCCCTGATGCCACTGCAAAGCTGCAGTAAAGGTTCATAGGGTCTTTCCGTCTGACCGCGGGTACCCCGCATCTTCACGGGGAATTCAATTTCGCTGAGCCCATACCGGAGACAGTGGGGAAGTCGTTACGCCATTCGTGCAGGTCGGAACTTACCCGACAAGGAATTTCGCTACCTTAGGACCGTTATAGTTACGGCCGCCGTTTACCGGGGCTTCAATTCAGTGCTTGCACACCTCCTCTTAACCTTCCGGCACCGGGCAGGCGTCAGACCCTATACGTCATCTCTCGATTTCGCAGAGCCCTGTGTTTTTACTAAACAGTCGCTACCCCCTGCTCTGTGCCACCCGCCCATGGTTGCCCACAAACGGGTCTCGCTTATCCCGAAGTTACGCGAGCAATTTGCCTAGTTCCTTCGATATGGTTCTCTCAAGCGCCTTGGTATTCTCTACCAGTCCACCTGTGTCGGTTTCGGGTACGGTCTATATGCTGGAGCTATTTCCTGGAATGCGCAAAAAGCCGGGACAATCCAATAAGCCCCGACAACATCTTGCATTCGTCACTTCCAGCAGGCTCAGGAATATTCACCTGATTCCCATCGACTACGGCTTTCGCCCTCACCTTAGGGGCCGGCTAACCCTGCGCGGATTAACCTTGCGCAGGAACCCTTGGACTTTCGGCGA
>NZ_CM174445.1:435000-467500 GCF_057837225.1 Acidisoma sibiricum
CCCGGGGCGCGCCCCGACACGGGACGGGCCGAGCCCTTGCGCCACTTCCTCCTCCGAGACCACGGGGATATCAGGCGTCAGCGCCCGCAGCGCCGGCAGGATGACGGCTTCCGCCGCCTCATCCGCCAGCGTCACCGGGCTGCCGTCGGCCTTCTCCCGCACGCCGGCACGGTCACCATAGAAGACGAGCGCCGCGCGCCCGGCCGCTTCAGCCACCGGCCGGAGGGACGCGAGCAGGTCCGTGAGCGAGAGCGTGTCCCCCACAAGCCCGCTCATGCCGCATTGCCCCGCAGCAGGCCGCGCTCTTCCAGCGCATCGATGATGCGGATGGCGGCCTCTTCCGAGGTGAGCGCAGTGGTGTCGATATGCAGTTCGGGATTCGCGGTTCAGGCGATGGCGGACATTGTCGCCGTCCAACAGGGTGGAATGCTTGCCGAGTTCAAACAGGCGTTTTTCCACCAGGTTCGCGATGGTGGACTTGCCGGCGCCCGAAAGCCCCGTGAACCACAGCACGAAGGCCTTCTGATCCTTCTGCGTGGCCCGCACGCTGCGATCAATCTCCATCGCCTGCCAGTGGATGTTCTGGGCGCGGCGGAGGGCGAAATGGATGGTGCCGGCGGCGACCGTCTCATTCGTGAAGCGGTCGATCAGGATAAAGCCGCCCGTCTCCCGGTTTTTCGCATAAGGGTCGAAGGCGACGGACTGGCCGGCGACGGCCACCGCCATGTCGCCGTCGAGGAAAACGCGCGACACGCGGCTTTCCCGGCCCGATGGCATGACGCGCACCACGTCTCCCGCCTTCACCGCGCCCGCCGCGATGAGACCGGAGAACCCGCGAAAATGAGACTGCCGAGCTGAGTCAGCGACCTATCCAGATCCTCCAGATGGATAAAAGAGAGGAGGTCATGACCGGTGAATTCATCTTCCGCCCAGCCAAGAATGCGGGTCACCGCCGCGTTGACTGCCGTGATCGAGCCGGTGAACTCGCAGACCACCAGCAAGTCCTGGCTGAGCTGCCAGAACCTGCCCCGTGCCCGCGTATTGGCATCTTCGGCCATGCGGTCATGAATATCCGTATTGGTACCAACCCGAAGAACAATGGCATTGTCCGCATCGCGAACCGGGATGGCGGGGGCCAGAAAACAGCGATAGAGGCCGTCATGGCGGCGGGAGCGGAGCTCCATCTCATAGTGCGTGCAGTTGCGGATCGCCGTCAGATAGGCGAGGTCGGAGCCTACCCGCTCATCCGGATGGACGGTCTCCACCCAATCTTCGCCGTCCGCCAGGAGATCACGGAGGCCAAAATAGTCGGTCGCCCGTTCATTGACCCAATCCACCGATCCATCGGGCCGCGCCGTCCACAAGCCGCGCCGTCCACAATTGGTTTGGCATGATCTGCGTCACGGCCTGGAAATTTTAGTCCTTTTCACGCGCCCAACGCTCCGCTAGCACGCGGTCCCTCACATCATTGCCCTGGGCGAAGATGCCGATGACCTGACCGGTCTCGTCGCGGATCGGCTGGCAGACGAAGTCTACGAAGCGCTCCTGCGGCGGCCGGTCGGGGACACGCTGGACCTTGAGCGATGCCGCTCTGGCATAATGCGTTTCCCGGTGGCATAGGCGCAGTTCAGCAACTCTTTGAACCCCTGGGCGGCGATCTCGGGGAACGCCTCAGACCGATCGGCCCATGATGTCGCAGTCGCCCATTCAGCCGATAACAGGCCGGATTGATGATCTCCGCCCGATGATCAAGTTCATATTTTATCGACATAAACCTTGGAGACTGGTCAAATCTCTGACAAAATTTCTCGCGCTCAGCATAGAGCTAGCGCCGGGCGACAACCTTTTCGGTGACCTCGATGAGGATGGCAATGCGCCGGCGGGGCGGTCCTGCTCGTCCAGGATCGGCGAAAAGGCGAGGTCTAGCGATACCTGCTGTTAGTGCCGCCCGCGGCACAGCGTGAGTTCCCGCTCACGACGTCGCTTAAGCTTTTCTCTCCAACATGCAAGAAACACCTAGCCTGTTGCCGGCCCGCGGGAGCGTCGCTGAACATCAAGGCGACCACGGCCGCGCCGTTACCTTCTATGAAGCTGCTCTGGTTTCGGGTAACATGCTTTATTCCAGTGCCCTGTATCGCATGATCATGCGCCATCGCTAACGCTTCGACTTCAGCCGGCCTGCGTGGTCGCGCGTGTACTTGCGCGCATTTCCGTCCAGAAATAACGGGAGTCGTTAGTGGTCACATCGCCGCGGGCGCTGTTTGCGATCCACCTGCACCGCCACGAGAAAGCACGACAGATTCTAGAAGAGAATTTGATTTTTACTCGGAATAACCCACGCTTCTTCCACAAGCTTCTTAACTTTTAAGGCATAACGATGTTGCCTATGCAACTTAAACTCGTCTGCGTCTGCGTCTGATACGTCTGAGCGCCTTGTGGGCGGGGAGACAACAAACGTTTCGCAATCCCATACCGGCCAGGTAGTCAATGACATGACGCTGGATAGGGAGACCACACTGCGCTCTCGCAGGCTCTCAGTGAGGCGCCCCCAAACCGCGACCATCGTCTGTTGCCACTCGTGCCGAAGCGGCCGGACCATATCCCGACGGCCCAGGCTATCGTTGTTACGATGGCGGAGGACGGACACTTCCAGCCCCCCCGCTCTGAGTGCTACAATTCTGGAGACAAAGAGTACGTTCTCCAGCCGATTGCGCATTATTCGGACGAGGAACCGCCATAGGCCGACTTGCGTGCGATGCGGTGCTTTTTACAACGAGGTTCGTTCAGGCAGCGCCCTTGGACAGACCGTGCTGCCGCTATGCTTATGTCTGTTAAACCAGACCTGAGCTGCTGGTGGAGAACGAATTCTGCGCGTGAATGAGACGCTCTCAGAGGCGGTGACTTGATTAAAGTAACCTAAAATATTTTTTAGTCAAAATACTCCCGGCCTATGGTAACTCACAAGCGAATGTGCCAAAAATAGTTCTATTTGAACCATCTGCCTCCCAGGAGTGGAGTAGCTAAAAGTTGGAATTAACCTTTGTTTGATGAAAAATCGAAGCTAGGCGAACCTTAACCCCTGGCAAGATGTATCCTTTGCGGATAATTTTTTAGCACGCTGCTCTCGGTCAAATTCCTTGTCTTTTGGATTTTAGTAACATGTCATATGGCCTCGTTGTCCAATGCTACATCAAGGTTGATACTTTAGATACTCTTTGCAAGAGCCTTCTTGAATGCGACCAACTTGAAAAATTCAATCTTATTTTTTGGATAGATAAGGCAAAAAGCGACAGCTCTCAGCGGGCAGACATTGATCTTAACTCTGCAGTAGTAAAATACATCGACGAGTTTACGCAAAAATACGGGCATTTATTCTCTTCTGTCGAAACAAAACTAAATGAAGTTAATCTCGGAACATGTAAGACCTGCCAGACGGCGGTAGACTATGCATTTTCGAAGCATGATTTTGTTGCATTTACAGAAGATGACACGGTCTTTGCAAAAGATGCTTTGAGTTGGGGAATGTCTCTTTATCAAAAAGGAATTCTAAACGACCCAGACGTAATCGCCTTGGCCGGAGAATCAATTTATTTCGATGCAAGGCGACAGGCTGTTGACTCAGATTACGTTCAAATAGCTACTGCCGTTGCAAATAATCGTGGTTATTACAACAAATATACGAAATTTAATTTCGTTCCTTCGACGTGTTTTTTTACTACAAAAGACAATTGGGATAGATTTGGTGCCATTCGTGGGCGGCCGCGCGGAGATGAGGAAGTTTGTGACCTCTGTCGCGAAGAGAACTTGTTTTGCGTTTTTCCTATCGTAGCTCGCGTCAAAGATGTGGGTATGCTGCACGAAAAAGGCTACAGCGTACGCACGCTAGGCGCAGAAAATGTCGCGGAAATAAAGAATACCTATCTTATGGCGGATTATTTAGTCCCATACTCGGACAAACCCGAGCCGTTCACAGGGAATGCAGGGCGTCTCTTTGAAGAAAGCGTAAAGATGTTCGGTTTTAAAAACGAATTGGCACGTCCCGCTGTAATTTCTCAAAAACCTTGGAAATTGTGGTGTTTCTCATTAAAAAACTTTGGTGACGCGTTAACACCGGCAATTTTCAGACACTACGGGGTTCCATTTGAACTCGTTGACAATTTTGAAGAAGCAGATCTTCTTGGCATAGGCAGCAATCTGGATCGTGTTCGATCGGACCATCATCCAATTGTAGTGTGGTCTTCCGGCTACATGTATCCCAAAACCAGGCCGATTAGTTATCGTGAACAAATTCGATTTTTGGGCGTGCGTGGAGAACATACGGCTGCTTTAGTCAAGCCGGCCCGACCGTCACAGCTTCCCATCGGTGACGGCGGTTTGCTCGTGAGGAATTTGGTTCGGACCTGTCATACTGAGAAAAAGTATGACCTTGGAATCATACCCCACATGTCCGATGTCGCGTCAATGCGAAGAAACGGAATGGATTCCTGGCCTGGAACTAAAATCATCGATGTTCTGGCACCGATCAATCAGGTTTTAAATGATATTGCTGCTTGCCGCCGCATTGCATCGTCTTCTTTGCATGGAATTATTACAGCAGACGCGTTTGGCATTCCAAATTGTCAGTTGATTTTTAGCGGAGGCCGAGAACTTGAAGGAGATGGCTTCAAGTATGAAGATTATTCATCAGCTCTAGGTTACCATATGCCACGCACGACTGTCGATGAAAGTGCCACATTTTCCGGCGTGGTTGAGCGTCTTGATATAATTCAGCCTAAAAAAGACAGCCTTGATCCAATTTTGTCAGCTCTTGAGATGACAGTTCACCTCCTGCGAGGAGATCGAGCAGGATTGTGTGTAATATAAAGCCTCGATCTTAATGGCATTGAAAAGAAGAGCCGATTGTATTTTCCACATTCTCTCCCACCTCGGGGGAATTGCTTAGAGACGTCGGGGAACGGAGCCGTATATTCTTCGGGAGGAGACTGTTCGACTCCCGATGGGATAGCGTTGCCCGCGATCTAACTGGTCTGGCCATTGGTCAGGCGGTTCGGGGGGGGGGTGACGGTCTAGGGTTTGAAACGCGCTCTTCATCCAATCGGGCTAATACGCCACCGTTCCTGCGCCAAACGGTCAGGTCAGCGAAGCCATTACGGCCTATCGCGATAGTACCTATCGGCGGCTCTGCATCGGTCCCGACCGGGCCGAGATGATCGACCCGACGAAAGCTTGTCGGGTCGAGGGAGATTTAGATGTTATTCATTGACTGGACCGAGGTTCTGATTGGCGGAAATGGCACTGTCCACGGCACGGTCGTGGCACCCTACGTCTCGTCGCTGAGAGGTCAAGCTCAAGTTGGACAGGGTCTATCTGGTGAACCGCTTCTTTGGGCGGCGGCAAGATGTTAGGGTGATTCTGATAGGTGCGATTTGGAGCAGCGCAACGCGTCATGATCGGATTCCAAAATGCGCTCAGTTGCGGCGTGGCCCTCGACGCCAAAATAACATCTCGGTTTTCCTCGCACTGCGCTAGGACTATCTGGTTGGGCGAATGCCTATCGCCAGTTCCTGCGCCTCCGTGGCAATGATCAGCGCTAGGTGCATCTAACGGATTTCAGCGCGCTAGTACAGGGCTATATGCCGGCTTGGCTCGCCGAAATCATCCATAACTTTGGCCCCGTCCGGGCGAACTACCTCGATGAGGTAGCGATGAGTTGAAATGATCGCGCACAAAAAGATCGATGCGAAGCCACCAGCATCCTTATGTTGCCCAAATCGATGCCGCCTGCTTTTGAGCGGCCACCTGAGGTCTGGACTGCATACGCTAGGAAGAGATCAAGGAGCGGGCGCTAGATGGGTTCGCGGCGACGTTCTATCCGCAATCCCTCCAGATTGTCATTAACCTCTCTTATCTGGCGGCAAGAATGATGGCAGTAACCCTTCTTGCCGAAGAGCATACTGCACGACGGCGCATTGGAAGAGGAAGGTCGCCGCATCACAACTGACACTGCTGGACGGGGGTTTGACTAAGCACGCCACTCGTTGCGATAGCAGACATTTTATAGTCTAAGTCCAAAATGCTCGTCGGTAGCCGATCTTATCGGCCGGTCTCTTTGCGTCAAAGTTTTCAGAGAACGAGGTTTCAGCCGGCACTTGACCGAGCGATCAATGGCTCAACCTGCCCTGCAAGCCTTTTACGGAAAAATTCGCGCAAAGTACATAACCTGCGGAAAAATTTCAATAATAATTCACTATTGTGTGAACCGATTAAAATTAGCATAATTAGGTGCAGTGCAACATGAAACTGATTAGCGCATCCGGTGAGGATCGATTGCTTCGATGGATCTAAGCTGGATGGCAGGATTTGAGCCTTTGCAGTCCCCCACAGACGGAGGGATTGAGCGCGCCGTTATGCTGGCGAACCGTCTTCTCGAGGTCGAAGCTAATACCCTGGCTCTGCGGGCCGAGATCACACGTTTGCGGCGCGACGTTGAGAACCACAATGGCGGCGGAACTGCTGCCGGCTGGTTTGAACCATCACGGGCGCGCTTTCCATGGCGGAGAGCCGAAGAGCCAGACGTCTCTCTGTCGGAGTTAGGGCCATATGATCGCCGCGTCGATGATTTGGTGATAGAAGAGGCAAGTCGAGGCAAAGTGTTCATGGAACGGTTCGGCCTTGACACGAACGCTCCTGATTTCGCGGCCGCGGTCACAGCTCTGAACAGTATGAAGAGGCGGCTCCAGATTTGTGACGAAATCACGGCGCAGCTGCCTGACGTGTCTATCATCATACCGGTTTACGGCCAGCTGGCCTATACACTAAACTGCGTCGAAAGCCTGTTCCTACAGTCCTCCAAATATTCTGCCGAGATCATTATTATCGATGATCGCTCACCTGATGATAGCGGTGATTATCTTACCGCCACGCGGAGCGTCCGCTATCATTTGCAGCCTAAGAATGGCGGCTTTATCAAAAGTTGTAACGCCGGCGGGAAAATGGCGCGTGGGCGTTATGTGCTCATGTTGAACAACGATACACGGGTCGTGCCTGGCTGGCTCGATGGCTTGCTTGACAGCTTCAAACTTTTTCCCAAGGCAGGTCTTGTCGGATCAAAGCTCTTTTATGCCGACGGCAGCTTACAGGAAGCGGGTGGGATCATTTGGCGGAGCGGAAATTGCTGGAATTATGGTCGTAACGATGACCCAAATCGCCCGGAGTACAGTCATGCACGGCAGGTTGATTATATCTCAGGATGTTCGATCGTTCTGCCGACTAAACTATGGCATGCGCTAGGCGGATTCGATCCTCTCTACACACCGGCCTATTGCGAAGATGCAGACATCTGCCTTCGGATTGCTGCTCTGGGTTACGAGGTTTGGCTTCAGCCTCAATCCCGCATTGTGCATTACGAAGGTAAGACATCTGGCACCGATACAGGCAAGGGAGTTAAAGCTTATCAGGTAACAAATACCCGCAAGCTCTATCTTCGGTGGCGGAAAGCCCTGGAAAGCCACCGGCGTGATCCGGAAGCGCCTTATCTAGAACGCGAGCGGAAGACGGAGCGCCGGATCCTTGTGGTCGACGTATCGACTCCAACGCCCAATCAGGATGCGGGTTCTGTGCAGACAGTACTGGCGCTCCAGGTCTGTGGCAAGCTCGGTTACAAGTCGTATTTTGTGCCAGAGGACAATTGGCTTTTCCAAGACCGCTATACGACTGATCTGCAGGAAATGGGGGTCGAATGCGCCTATGCGCCTTATGATCTTGGCTTCACCAATTATATCCGGCGGTATGGGCATCTTTTCGATGCTGTTCTAGTTTACCGTTACCATGTGCTGGAGCGCATCCTCGCGGATATTCGCAACTACGCAAAGGATGCTTGTCTCCTTTTCCATGTCGCGGATCTTCATTTCCTGAGAGAGCAACGGGAGGCGGAACTCGCGGCCGACCCCGAGAAACTGGCCATGGCTGCAGTCACCAAAGAGAAAGAGTTGGCCGTCGCGGCGGCTGCAGACTGCATCATCACGCATTCTACAGTCGAAGCCAGTGTTCTTGCGAAAGAGATGCCCGAAGCGCCGGTGGCAATATGGCCGCTGATGTACGAGGTCTTCGGCACCTCGGTGCCATTTTCTGCCAGGCGGGATATCTGCTTCCTTGGCGGCTATCGCCATACGCCCAATGTCGATGCGGTTAATCATTTTGTCACGAATGTGCTTCCTATCATCCGGGCGTCCGATCCAGGCATTCGCTTCCTCATCGCGGGCGCAAATGCGCCGCAAAGTATCCGTGATCTTGTAGGTGACGGGATCGAATTTCTGGGCTTGGTCGATGATCTGCGCGATCTCTTCGATCGTGCGCGTGTTTTTGTCTGCCCGCTGCGCTATGGCGCTGGCGCCAAGGGCAAGATTATGTCTGCATTGTCCTATGGACTTCCTATTGTCTCCACGGCCATCGGCGTAGAAGGCGCCGGCCTGGAAGATGGTGAACACGTGCTTGTCGCTGATGAGGTGAAGGATTTTGCCGCGACAACGCTCAGACTCTATCATGATGAGGCCATTTGGAAGCGTCTGTCCTCAGCTGGGCAAAGTCTGTTGGAGGAACGGTTTTCCGTCGGTATGGGAGCCGATGTGCTTGAGCAAGCGCTCGTTAAGGGGCATCAACGTCGGATGGGCATCGTGTCTGCCGACGGATTGCCGTTTGATCCGCCAACAATTGTTCTATAGGATAGATCACGTGCGATATGACCGAGTTCGGAATAACTAAGCATAGATACGCTTATTTTCAACAGAACGATTAGGAGAGTCAAATGGCCGCCGCGCCAGTGCTCAAAAAAGAGATCAAGAACGACAGCAATTGGGAAATCGGGGAAACCCGGCTTTTCAGCAACTTTGACCTCGGAACCTCCGAGTTAGGCTCTGGCTGGGCAGCTCCAGAAGATCAGCACGTTTGGAACGATGGTCCAGAGTCAGTGCTGCAGATCGTGACGGAGCCGGTCACGCGCGCTCTGAGCCTTTCCTTCGAAGGCGTTCCTTTTATTGGTGGCACTTGCAAGCACCAGGATATGACCCTCTACGTCAATGGCCTCCGCCTCGGCTTTTGGCGCCTGCGTGAATCGAAGTCCTACATCCTGAGTGTCACGGTCGAGCCTGAGCAGATTATCGAGCGGGACGGAAAAGCTATGCTAAACTGCGCCCTGCATCTTCCGGACAGCGCCCGTCCCGCTGATCTAGATCTTGGTAAAGATACGCGCGAACTCGGCTTCTGCTTCCGGTCTGTTACACTGTCCTGATCAGCTGTAGAGCGACGTAAGCCCTGGCAGCCGGCTCGAACTAGCGCCGGTTGCCGAGGTAGCTGTCCTTGACAGGACTCGCTTGCGAACTATCATCGAGCGTATTGTTACCTGTAGATGCTAGGGTTTGGGCGCGATGAGTAGCGAGGCGTTCGTCACCTTCCCATCAGCGATATTTAAGTCGGGAGATGATTTCAAGCGCTTCCGGTCTGATAATCGGGATCTATTCGATGAGCGATACCGGCGCGAACAATCGCTCGGTACTCATGACAATGCCCTTGTGATGAACGGTGTTTGCGCGCCTTGTCTTCAGGTCACCCAATTCCAGTCCTTAACCGCGGGCGGCGATGTGACAGTCGATGGTCGCAATGTGCCGCATTGGAGGAAAGCGCAGGTCTGCGGATGCCGTTTCGGGCTTACGAGTCATGAGCGTGCACTCATTCATACGGCGTTGCCGCATTTTGGCAAACCGTCCTGGTACCGGGCAGGCGTCCTTGACCAGGGTAACCGCGTCGCAGCGTATGTATCCCGGCTCCTCCCAGATCTGGCACAATGGAACCGCCTGACAAGAACAGCCGAACAAGGCTTGTCTCTGCCCGTCTCAGAAGCAAGTCAGCATATGATTTTGGCTGTTGACATGCTTCCGCATGTCATTCCCCTGAAAGAAATGTTAGCCGCTGTGGCCAGCGCGCTGTCCCCGGGTGGCGTTTTTGTTTTTTCTACAGCTTTTGACGTTGAGGCAAACGAGACCCTTTCCTTTCTCACAACTGATGAAACAAGCACGGCTGGGAACCAAATTTTCTCGGCGCGCCCGGTCCATCGCTTGGGCTGGGATCTGATCCCGCTGCTTTTGGATTGTGACTTCAGCAGCGCTGTCGGTTACTGCTACTGGTCTGAAGAGCTGGGGTATCTTGGTCCATACAACATGATTTTTGTCGCTCACCGATGATGAGGACATGATATTGCGCTTCGGTTACGAAATTGTCCTCATCGACGATCTTGTTAAAGTAGACGGCTGCTATCGCGAGGCTATTATGATGTCATTGCACCTACGCTCTGATCAAAGCGTATGCTTCCGCGGCCAGGGGTGTTGTTGATCGATGTTGCAAGGGCATCTCGAAAACATTCAAGAAGACGGTTTGATCACAGGTTGGTGCTGGGACCCGGAGCAGCCGGCGGAACGCGCCAATCTGATTGTGCTCGTCGACAATGAGCCCGTCGGCGATCTAATCGCCGACAATTTCCGCCCGGACTTGGAAGCGGCGGGGGTCGGCGATGGTGCCCACGCGTTTACCTTTTTGCTGCCTTGGTCGGCGATTGCCCGCAAATCGGTCACCTCCGTCCATATTGCTGATCCGGTGAGCAACCGTGCTATCGGCGGCACTTTGACCTTCCGCCGCACTGCTCTGCTGCCGGTGGAGCAACGGCTTACCGAGCTGGAGCATAGCGCGCGACTTCTACAGGCTCGCCTCGACGAGGCAAACCGGCATGCGAGTCGCATGGTCGCGATGGTGCAGAGCACACTTGCCACCATCGGCACCTTTTTCACGCAGCTCGCAGAGATGCCGCTCGATGTCTTGCCCCGACAGGCGTCGACAGGGATCATTAATAGACTTTTGGCGAATGCCCGGCCGGAGTTCGAGCCTTTCGCCTTCTCCGTGCCGGCCTCACCGCTCATGACTATCTGCATCAGTGGGGCAGGAGGTCTCGCCGAGGTTTACAGTTGTCTGCGAACCATAAAGGCATGCGGGATTGATGACGAGGCCGAAATTATTGTTATTGACTCAGGCTTCAGTGAAGATGGCGCACTGGTGCCGCTTCTCGTGCAGAACATCCGCTATTGGCGTGTCGGGGCGAATCAGTCGTTGCTGGAGGCTCGTAACCGGCTCGCCAATTTGGGTAGTCGCGAGCTTCTTCTCTTTCTGTCCCCGAGCGTGCGAATGCGGCCTGACTGGTTAGCAGCCGTACAAGCGACATTCGCCGCACACCCCAATTGTGCTGTCCTAGGTTCAACCGTTCTGCGCTCGGATGGCACCGTTCAAAGCTCCGCACTGACACTCCACCGATCCGGGCGTCTGAGCGATAGGGGCTATGCTGAAACACCTGAGGCACCTTGGCTGAACCGGTTGCAGCCGGTCGCGGCCATCCCGGATCACGCTATGCTCATCCGTCAGGCGGTTTTTGCCGAGGTTGAGGGATTTGATCCTGCCTATGTAGATCTGGCCGCGGCCGCGACAGACCTGTGTTTGCGCTGTTGGGACTCTGGCTATTCGGTGCTCCATCAACCCGTTGGAACACTTCATTGGGAGGATGGGGGGATCGTTACTAGTAATACGGCGGCCGCTGATCCGGGCCTGGATATGCTGCTCGCCGAACGTTGGCAGCATCTGGCGCGCCCAGCCTGGCCTGCGTCAAAGGGTCGGGCGCTCATCATCGACACGGGTCCGGCGATGTCGGGAAATATGCTCCTGCAGAATGCGGAAGCGCTGCAGCAGCTTGGATACGATGTAGCCTTTGGCAACATCATGGAACTGGGGTCGGACGACCCTGGTTCGGACGCGCTGCGCAAAATGGGCATTGAGGTCTTGAGGGCGCCCTATGATCCCTCAGTCCTTGGCGCAATCAAAAATGCTAGCCCTGGCTTTGACATCATACAGATTTCCCCGGCCGCCGCAGCATACGTGAGTCCTGAGACGATCCGGCCGTTATCCCCCGGTTCGCGCATTATCCTTGCCATGGACGAACCGGCATGCGGGAGTCTTGCCAATATGGCCGAGGAGCAGGCGGCCCGTCTGTCAGCTGCACTCACCGCAGCCGACGGGGTCATCGCGCCGAACGAGTCCGCCCGTAGCACGATTTTGGGAAACACGAAGAAGTCGGTTGCTGTGCTGATGCCGAGCGAAGCCACGGCTCGCGACGGCTTGTGGCTGCTATTGGACGGGCCGGAAGAAGCGGTGCTGGACGCTGGACGCTGGCTCCGTACCCTTTTGGCGGCCCTAACCAAAGCGGTGCCAAGTTGCACAGTGCATACATTAGAGCGAGCGGGCCTGCATCTGCCAGCGGGCATAAAACAGCACGCTGCCGGCGAGGAGCTATTAGGACGCATGCGCCTCGCCTTAGCCCCGTTCCGGCTACCCGCGCTAGAGCCAGCGGCCATCAAGGCCTGCGCCCAGGCCGGCCTGCCTTTGATCGTGACCACGGCTGCGCTAAATGGCGCATCGCCTTCGCCAGGCATGGTGGAGGTAGACGCCAAGGCGCAGGCCATCGGCAGGCTTTTGCGCAAGCTGGAAAGTAAGGCCGACTGGGACGATCTGGCGGCCCCACTGCGTGTCCGCCCGGCGACCAAGCATTGGGTTAATGCCTATCGCGCCTTGGCGAAAAATTTGAAGCTAACGGTCCTGTGATACGGGCCACTCAAGACTATGATGTCCGTGGCACTCTCGAAGTGCGGGACTACTTAGCAATGGGCTGGTGCTGGTCTCAACAAAAGCCAAGAGAGGCGCTGCGGGTTGAAGTTCTGAGCGATGGCAAAGTTGTCGCCAGCGGCCTCGCCGCGCGCCTGGTACTTGAACTCGTTCGACCCAATATAACGGACGGTTATCACGGTTTTTTGCTCATTCTGCCGAAAACGTTGCCGCCGGGCACCATTCTGGAAGCGCGAGAGGCGCGGACAGGAAAGGTCTTTGGGCGCCAGTTGCCGGCGGTTTTACCCGATGTCACAGCGTGGCACCGGCGATTGGGGCATTTGAACGGCATCGTATCCGATCTTCACGACGGCCTCGGCCAAATTGAACAAGATGAGTCTCTATGGTCGATCGCCTGGCGCGCTGGCGGCCGGCTCCTCGACCGGAAAGATGCAGGAACCGGGTCCGAGAGCCCGATGCGTGGACTTGCCTTGCGGCCATTCGCAGAACCACTCTGGACCATCATCCTTGATTTGCCGAGGGCGGCCAATCAAGTGACCGAGGACATGGCGCGATGGGAACTAACGCAGCTTGCACCCCTACTCTCTCAAGCGCGAGCTGAATTAGTAGTGATCGATGACGGGCGAGCCTCGGGTTTCTTGGATGGAGTGAAAAGTTTGCGCTGTGCCGCGGTGCCGCCAGGCACAGGAGATGCGGCGCGGCTAAATCTAGGACTTGCCCTGGCGCGAGGCGCATATGTGGCGATTTTTGCACCAGCCCAAGCCAGTCGACCCGTCCTCAACCAAATTCCAGACACAATGCGCGCCCGCGCGGCCTTGTTCGCGGCGCCCCCAGACGGGGTTGTGGTCGGCGGCGGGGCCGCCGCCAGCCTCCTTAGTGCCGGCCTCTCCCATGAGTTGCCTGTGGTCAAACGCGCTACAACAGATGCGGGGCTGATAACCATGCCTCGCGCGGTCTACGAAAGAATTGGTGCCTTCGACCCTGTGATGGATGATGGAGCTGATTTGGCCCTGTTAGACTTCGCATTCCGAGCAAGAAAAGAACGTCTTCCAGTCTCTCTCGTGCTTGTATCGACCACAGCAGTTACACCAACGGCAATTACAATCCAGGCACGTACAGCTTTTTCAAAGAAATATATATCCCGACAATCTGGATAACGAAACTCTGCAGAGTTAGGTCTGATGTAGATGATGAACAACGCTATTCGTTTGAACCTATTGTCAAAAGCGAGCGAGTTTAGCTCCAGTGCCGCGCCGCCACAATATGCTCATCTGATTGATGACGCACGTAGCTGCCTTTCCAGCACCGCAAACTCAGACACATATAAACAGCTATATGCTCATCTGGACGACTATACCGCTGATTTTCAACTTCATCCTGCTATCTCCCTAGCCGCTCTAGTTGCCGCTGTATCTAAGCTTTCCCTCACTCCGACTTTTTTCAATGATAGATCACTCTTCTGGAATCGTTTACCCAGATCGATCGTTGGTGCGGCCGTTCAGCTTATAGCGTTGACTCTACCGAACAGCTTCCAAATCTGCTGGCAAGCGATGGACCAATTAAATGGAACCGCGTCTCTCGCGACAAGACGCCGAGACGGGCTTGTTCTTCACAAAATGTGGCCAAAGGAATTTTGGGCCGCATTTCATTTTGCCAAAGCTGTGCCCGGTGACAAGCATAAAATCGCAACAATTCGGTATCTTTTAGCGCACTACTCAAAACATGTTGGCCATATCGCCTCTCTAGTTAGCGGACTCTCGAGTGAAGAAGCAACCCCTTCGTCACTCAAGGCCTGCTTTCTGCTGGCAGTCGAAACGCATCTTTCGAAGAAAAACTTCGAGGGGTGGGAAGTCCTTTTCGTCGCTCGCGCACTCGAACACATCGGCGACCATTCTAAGGCATTTTTAGTTCTGGAGCGATGCTTCAGCTCCGCCATGACTCCTCACATGCGGTTCGAGAATCTACTAATTTTCTCCCGTCTCGCTAAAACGCTCTACGGAAGACTTCCAGAGGTGCGTTACTTGGCAACCGCCATGCGTGTAATGCCCCACCATCCCCATGGTCCCGCATTAGTTCGAAAAATTGCTGATATTCTGTCGGATTTCCCCGATATGAGGAGGACCAGGGACCCTCTCACATTTAGCTGCGGTCAGGCCGACATCTTGGCTTCGGAAGGTCAGTTTGACATTCATCAAGCTCTACAGTTTTGGCTTATATTTCCGCAATATTTAGCTGTGGAGGAACGACCCTCATTTCCATCGCCCGCAAATGATCCGGCTCTGAAGCCCACGGTATTGATTCAGGAATCGGAAGCAAGTTTTTTGTCTCCGCGCGATGGAAGCCGCGTTCAGATCGGAACTGATCCTTGGACGGTGGCGGCAACTATGCACGTTGCCAAAAGCACGAGACGTAAATTGCTTTATGTCGAAGCCGAAGATGTTTTACTTAAGGTCGCGGCAAGTTACAGCCTTGCCTTTACAAGCAAAGGCTACCCAATTGTGGAGGTATGTTCTGGCCACGCCTCTTTTTTTTCGCATTCCACTTTTTTTAATAAGGAAATCCAGAACCTTAAAGGAAACTACGTGAGTTTGTGCGTCCCCTACGGACACAACAACTATTCACACTTTCTACTCGACAGAGTTCCGTTTTTGAAATGGATAAGGGACTGGCGCGAGCCCATTGATATTTTGTTTGATGCCGACGCAATGAAATTCGCAGAACCATTCTTTCGCGCGCTTAACTCAAAAGCCAAGTTGACTCCAATCGAGCGAGATCAGATTTATAGGATTGAAGCTGTCCGAATGTTTAGTATGCCCCAGCATCCTCTGCATCTCGGCAATCCAGATTACGTTGAGTTCCTTCGCACCTTCGTTCCTAACTGGCAAAGCCGGACGGCGAATAAGCGTTTGATAATACATAGAGACCGAGGAAGACGAGGAATAGCTAATCAGGAGGAATTTTACGATTTCATGACAGCCCTAGGCTATGAAGTCGTTCGACTGGAAACTATGTCCATATTGCAACAGCTGGAGTTGATGGCAGAGGCCTGCGTGATAATTGCAATGCATGGCGCAGGCCTGGCAAATATAGTCACCTGTAAGCCGGGATCAGTTTTGGTGGAAATTCTGCCCAACGGATACAGCACACCCGCCTTTGCCATCACAGCACAGGCCGCAGGCCTGCATTACTTTCCATACCTGGAGATGTCTGAAGAAAACCTCGTCTTAGCGACGAAAAAACAATATTCAGACACAAAAATTACATTGCCGGTTTGGCAACGTTTTTTGAAAAACGTTCATTCGACCTCGAACGGTTCATAAGGTGCATTAAAAACGCACATACGCAGCGTCCGGCCAACCCAATATCGGACCAAGTCTCAAGGCTACCGATATGAGCTGCGACTGCCATTGATTGGTTGTCGCAGCTCTGTTAGAAGTCAGTTTTTATGGCTATGCGGAAAACTTTACTTTAAAATTGCTTGAAGGGTATTTGAACGCAGCTCGCTTGCGACGTTCAGCGCTTTTAGTTCATTAGACAGGCATTGAATAAGTATAATTAGATGGCAGACCAAGTGAGCGCGAATCGGATTTTCCAGAGTGACAATCTTGAGTGCATTTTCAAAGATCGTGGGGGAGACACCCTTCTCATCACCTTCAATGAAATGGGGATGCGCGCGAATGGAGAGCAGATTTGGGCGGATGGGCCCGCTCAAAAAATGGGCCTCAGCGTCGCAGGGTTTGTAACAACGCGGCCTAACTGGTTTCCGCCAGACGACATGCGGGCCTGTATATCTATCCTGGAGAGCGCTTTGTTAGGGCGTAACTTCAGGAGAATTACATTCGGCCTCAGCCAAGGTGCCTACGCAGCATTGAAATACAGTCGTCTATTAGGAAGCGACACTAACATTGCATTTTCACCGCAGGTTTCAATATCGCCCGAAGATGTCAAGGATACCAGATTCTCCCGATTCTACAATGATAGTCTTCACCAAGAAATGGCAATCGTGGCAGATGACTTGGGAGGCGATTCATTTGTATTCTTTGATCCTTATGACGCGTCGGACTCAGAGCATTGTGAGATTTTGTCGAGAATCGCTCCGATAAATCTTGTCCGTCTACCATTTGTGGGCCATAGCTCTATACGAGCGTTCGCGGGGACAGAAAATCTTAAAGCCGTTCTCCAAGCTTGCTCGAACAGAGATGTGGCTGCTCTTCGACGACAATATAACAGGGCAAAGAATAGAAATCCGCATCGTCCATACCTGATGGCAATGGAGTTGATTTCGAGACATCCTTTATTAGCTCTCAAGGTATTTGAGAAATACCGTTTAAAATCTCCAACTAGCCCATGGACCGAGGCCTGCTTCCGTCTGTCAGCGGCTGGCTACAGCAAGAACGTCATCGGATGGGTGCGGCAGAATGCGACGCACAAATTCGATGATCACGCGGCACAAGCCTGTGCGGCCTTGGTCTCATTGAAGACAGACGATCCCTTCTCCGCACTAAGCTTTATTGATCGCGCGCTGGAAATTCTTCCTCATCACAAACCCTACGAACATACCCGAGAGCGAGCCAGAGCAATGATCGCAAGAAAATCTTCCCAGGGCGAGGGTCGATAAGCGGCATTCCCGAACGGATAACATTGTGGTCACGATCTCCGGTAGGGGTGATCTGTTGATCATAGATATTTCTGCCCGACGAAGGATAAGTTTGCGCGATTCAAGCTGCATCTGCCGCGGGACACGCGAGGCAAGCAGCGAGTTGATGATCGCCGTGTGATCGGCGGCAGCGTGCATATGCCGACCTTTAAGCGCCGTATGAAAGATACATTGTGGTCTAAGAATCGCCGAAACCGGTCTACAACCGGTTTTAACGATGGGTGGTCAAAGGCGTCTGGGCGAATCTGTTACATCCTCTCGCGACTTCCTACGGTCAGCCTCCGGAACTGCTCATCAACTCTTCTGCGGTCAAGGCGCACCGGTGCACCTAGGGTCGATTAGGGGCAAGCGAAACCACGCGATTGGGCGCTCTCCGGTCGGGCGCCCTTCTCACAATTCCTTGGTCCATTAAAACGCGTTTAAGCCCTATATTATCAGGGATGTACGGCCCTATCGATCTTGAGATGGACGCGGGGGAGCCGGACGTCCTTCGTATATGGCCTTCCCGTTCAGCACCGCGCGGAGCTACACCCGACGAACCCCTTGTAAAGACTGAATGGTGAGATCAAGCGCCGGAGCGAAGTCGTCGGGATATATCCCAACGACGCCGCTGTGACGCCCCTTATTGGTACGCCGTTGCTCGAACAAAATGACGAATGGTCCGTCCAACGGGTACGCTACATGATACTGGAAACCATCGCCCCACTGAGCGATGATGCCATTGTCAGCATGCCCACACTGGTCAGCTGATCAGGCAGTCAACGCTGCTCGAGGGCACGCTCCTACAGCACGCCGCGCCGCGCGATCAACCCGTCGGCTACCCTACCGCTCTACACTTTGAAGAACCTTGTGAAAGAAGATCCCCACCATCTTTCAGCTAGTGGGCGCGCTCATGGCCTTTATGCGACGCTCTTCGATCCAGCAGAATGTTGCATCAGGAGTGGGGCCCTCTATCTCTACGACCGGATAGCTCTCGACCACCTATTCAAGGGCAACGTCGGCACGCTCACCGCATCTGGAATACCAACCGATTCGGACAGATTTATAGCGCACATCGCCGCCGCCTAGATCGAGCTTGGTCATCCCGCTTACTGAATCGTGGCAGAGGCATTCGGCGAAGACCCTCAACTGTGCTGATGCCCGCCGCGGTATTGCCGGATGGATACCTCATATCCGTATAATCAGTGACACAAATGGTCACGCTGCCCGCTATCAAGCCTAGGACGCTCCAATTAGGCTTAGCCTCCGCCTGGGTAGCAAGCCAAGCTCCCACCCCAGCAACCGTCATCCCATCCACCACTGAGCCACTAGGCGGTCCTTGCGGGCTTTGGAGGCGCCGCCGAGAGGACTACTGAAAAGGAAGATCATGCCTTCGCGCGACCTCTGAGGCTCTCACATCCTGCTCAAAACTTTTTCGTAACAACACGTCCCTTGTTATGTTCGCGCCAATAACACGGCAGGCATTGGCGACACTGGCATCGGCCACCTCCAGCTCGGGCAAGATGCGCAAATTCCTTAGGCCGCCATTGCGGCTGCTAACCTCGTTTTAATCTCCACCGTCGAAGCGGCTTTTCTGTCTGCCGTCCGCATTGGTGCAGCTATTGGTTCCGATTACCAGCCCTAGGCCATTGATATCTAGCGCGGAACCGCGGCCTCTCCCAGTACCTGGAAACTTGGTATGATCTCGTCCATAATTTGCGCCGAATGATCGACCTACACGAGGGCAACATGGAAAACCGATTTTACACCGGACGGGGTATGTTCACTCCCGCATCAATAACTTACCTAGTGGGTTTCATTCTCTGCATTCTGGCTGAAATATATTTTCAGCTTCATGGTGTTTTAATCAACCGTGTTGCAGGTACTATTATTGCGAACTATACATGGGTTGGCGCAGCGTCATTTTTTGTCGCTACTTTTGTATCATCAATTTACAATATTTTCAGGGGGTCTAAAGATGGATCCTGATGTGGCGGATTTTGTAACCCGTGCGATGTAGACCTAAAAATGGCAAGGATACGATGGCCTGCGCAGATTGAATGAGTTAGTCGCTAGAACTTCCGGTGATTGTGTACCATTTTCCTATCACTGGCCGGCCTGCGTCGTGACATAAGAGGCTTTGCTCCGGAAACGGGATTAATCAACCGCTTGTACCCTTTTTGACAAAGCTTTTGGAAGCATAGGGTCGTTTGGTCCTGGTATTTTTGAGACTGCGCCCTAACCCATGAATTCTTGAATAGAGATCCCCCGATAACGGAGACGGGGCCTGCGTCACGGGATCATGTTTGTATCAACAGAAGCTTGGAAAGGTCCGTTTCAGGTCGGCGAACAAATGAGGTTTGCCATGCCAAAACGGACTTTTCCAAGCAAGTTTGAAGAAGCACTAGCGTCAAGCTCTCCAAAACGCGGTTTTAGCTGACGAAAAATGAGCGTTTACGTTCAACAAGGTATTACTGTTGAATAATTTCGACTAAACATGCGCCGCCCGCACCGCCGGAGCCTCCATTCATTCTGCCATCGCCGCCGCCTCCACCGCCAGCCCCGTAACCGCCAGCTCCTCCGTTGCCACCGGCGCCAATAGGGTTGTTTGCGCCACCCCCGCCTCCGATGCCGATATTGTTATAAAGGTTGCCGCCTGCGGCTCCGTTAGCTCCAGCAGTTATTCCGCCAGGTGCGCCACCTTGGTTCATTGTAGATCCACTGTTTGCTCCAGCCAGCTGGGCTTGAGTTGCGGCCATGCCTGCCCCCGCCCCTCCTCCGGAAGGCCCATAGGGCGCGAAGGCTGCGGCAGGCGGGGCTATTCCAAGTGGACTCCCAGAGCCAGCACTCCCTGTCCCGGCTAGGTAGGGAGTTGCGCTTGCGGCGCCGCTTGCTCCTGCCACGCCGCCGCCCATCCCTCCAGCACCCGCTGAAGAGCCCGATGCCAAGCGTCCTTTGCCGCGAAGTCCGGCGGAGCCGCCAGACGCAGAAATGGTCCTGCCTCCGGCAGAGGGGGCGCCACCACCATACGCGACGTAAGTTTCGAATTTCGCATCCCCGCCTGTGGTGCCGGCCTCTCCCGCCATTCCTCCCGCTGCTGCAGAGCAAACGTTCACGCGCGCCCTGGGCGGAAAATTCGCGGCGGGGCCCGAGATATTCACCACGTCTCCTGCTGATCCACCGGCACCACCACTATAGACGGTTCCGGGGATTGCAGTTGTGCCTCCACCGCCACTCGAGCCACCGCCGATAAGAAGAAGCGATATTAGCCTGGCATTCGAGTTTTTTACCCAGGTCCCCGACGATTTGAAGGTATCAATTTCTAGTACGCCTGAGCCTATTAAGATAGGAGATCCATTAATGGCGACCATTCCTTTGCCCGCTGTAGTTAGATTCCACCCAGCGTTATTTCCACTTCCAGTTGGTGTGATCAAAGCTGCAGCGGTTGGCAAACTTGGTGGCTTGTCCCCTGTTTCGGTACTACCAACATAGTTTGCAATTGACCGACCAGGTGAAAGAACAATAGCGTTTCCATCATCGAACCTGCCATAGAGCAAACGAATGCCGGTGTGCCATTCCAGCCCGATTTCAAGAGGCGACCAAGGAACATCATCTGTAGCGTCATCTTTTGTGGAGCCATGACCACTTTCCATTATGCCACGTCCAGTTGAGCCCACTATGCTATCTGGCTCAACCAAATATCCCGTATATGATTTCGGGTAGACAGCGATGGTATCTGTGTTCAAGTCAGAAGATCTGGCGACTGAATAGGCATAGGTAACGTTCCGGCCGGTCCCGCCACCGCCATCACCGATAACGCTAGCTTCTGGAACAAATAGATAACCGCCCGACGGATTATCTCCTCCGACGTTCTCTGGTCCAACGTTTAGGTCAGATCGTGCCCGCTTAAAGCCTGCATCTGGACCACGATTGGTGGTATTGAGTTCCTCTCCGGCGCATCCAAAAGTCACGGTTTGATTGTTGGCACATAAAATTTGCGTAAAGCGTCCATACTCAGCAGGCGATCCATTACTTCCCGTCAGTGTCTGATCCGATATGATGTCCTGGCTTAACGACAACTGATACGTTCCAATACCACCCTTCGTGCCTTCAAGCTGCCTTAGAATATAAGGATCACCATGAATGCCTGCTCCACCTACCACCATTCCCTGCTGATAGGTGCCGCTAGTGATATCCTCAACAGTCATTGTTGTCCCCAAAATATGGCCTTTCCCCAACGCAGGGACCGGAGCAAACTTCGGGTTAAAGTGACCGTACCAGGTCTGAGCTACGTCAAAACCAGGGCCAATAGCACTACTATAATAGCCTCCGTAGAAGCCACTTCCAACCAAGCCACCGGTATCCTTGACAGTATAGGGAATACCGTAGGTAGCACCCTGGATATCTGCGGCGAAGCTGGAGCGGTAATTGAGCCGAGAAGTCAGGCCGCTAGCGTGAAATGTCATGCCGCCGTTCGTCTCAATAGCACCACTGAATGTGCATCCGGCAGTCTGACAAATTCCCAACATATGGCTATCGTCGTGAGGTGTAAGACTTTTGCTATCTGCGGTCCCTTTTTGCCGGCTTTGGGCATGCGCAGCGGGCATCAAGGTCCAAACCACCAATATGCCAAGCAGGAACTTTTTCATACGCAAAGATCCGTTTAAACTAAGGTGCCATTAGAGGGCAAGTCGAGTTCTCGGGCAACTGTTTACGCCGTGATATCTAGCATCGAAACTGCGAACACCTTGCCTACCTTCGTTATGCCAAACCGGTAACTCAGTACGGTGCACATGTCTCTCTCGAGTGATGCGAATGTGTCTTCACATGGAACTTGATCCAACCGATCATTTGTTGTGACGACCAATATCGTGAATTCGGACTTTTAGTTGTTGAATTGCTACTTCCTACGATTCCGCCTGGCAGCGTGGATTGTCTATGATTGACATAGATCCTAAAGGGAAGAAGTTCGCTTGTTATCTGGCAGATAAAGACAATATAGATCTCAATTGCCTGTACTGCTACCGGTCATGTCTTATAAAAAGGCGAGACCAAAAACTGATTTGCCGTCTCTGGCTGGTCTCAACAGATTGAGACATTAGCATCCTCAATTTAAGAACCTGCTCCTTAAAATATAGATCATACGGAGACATTTTAAGAGCATGTCGTGCGGATTTCTCCGCCAAATCGTAAGCTTTCATCTCAAAACAAGCACTATGAAATGACCTAAGCACATAAAAATTTGAAATGTCATCAATAGCTATTTTAGCTAAAATCATTCTGCAAAATTCATTTTCTTGCAACGCGTAAAATACCAGCGCGACGCGAGTTGCCACGTTGACCGGAATTTTAATGTTACTAATTTTGTCATTAATTATCAGAGCGAATTCTTTGGCCGATCGTTCATCCTTAGAGGCAAAGTATAACTCAGCCGACCTAATAAGGTCATCGAGCCGATCGACATGAGCACGAATAGTGTCAATCTCCTGCTTAGCATCTTTGAATTTGTTTAACAATATTAAGATTTCTGCTCTTGCGAAATGCTCTTCGAGAGCCGGCGGAGATGCCAAGCTAATGGCTTTCTGGGAAGCTTCTAATGCGCTTTTCAAATCGCGCACTTTTGCATAAGAACGAGCTACAAAAGCCCATTCCTGGCTTTCAAGAGAATGGAGTTCCAAAATGCTGTCCAAAGTATTTTTTGCTTGAACAAAATGACCTCGGTCCAAATATAGCTGTGCTAATCTTTGTCTGATTGGGAACCAATTTGGATCTCTCTTAATTATTCTTTCTGCCATTTCCTCGGCTAAATGAAAAGATCTTATATAAGCGTACGTGTTAAGAAGTTTTATTTCGAGATCGTTATTTCCTTTAGCAATTGTTGCCAATGGCTCTATCGCGTGCGCAGCTTTTAGTTTGTCATCCTGGTCGTATAGCGCCTTTGTTTTGCCAATCAAAATATCCGCGTTGGTTGGATCTTTCTCTAGTACATAGTCAAAAAATTTTATGCTATCTCCATATTTTCCAACTGCACGCAGCCTTTCGGCGAAGGCCCCTGCTTTGAGTGGCTCAACGCTCCCATCTTCGAGAGCATTTTTCGCTATTTCAATAGCATTACTAAAGTCATTTTGGTCCAGCAAATTAAAAGCCCGTTGTAAATTATTTGACATAAGTCCAACTCTCCGCACTGGAACCCATTTCTAGCAAATCACCTAAATTGGAGCAACTAAACTGCTATCATTTTGAGAACCTCTATATGATCGGGAAGATCAGTAACCTTGCCCGTGACTGTGCTCGCTGATAACCACAAGCAGCGCTGTATTGACGCTCCTCGAAATTCGGATCGCTGAATAGTAAGCGGTCGTTTATTGTTTCCACTAGACGAAACATCATTTAGTATTCAGGACAATTGTAAGCGTCCGATAGAATTGTCCCCATTGAGCCGGATAGAAATGTCCTTGTTCCCCCGACCATTTTGGTCCGGTTCGATTGGGGGTTGGCATGGAGTTGGTGCTGATGAACGACCCCGAGCCGCATCGTGTTGGCGTTCTGGCGGAGATCCGATCTGGCGATCGAACGGTTTCCTCCGGCGCGGCGCTGTGGGGGCTGACGGCGCGGCATACGCGACGCCTAGTTGAGCGTTACGGGCGGTCCGGTGCGGCCGGTTTGGTACCACGGCCCAAAGGGCCGTCCCTCCAATCGGCGCCGCCCAATTGCCGAGCGAGAGCATGTTTTGGGGCTGCTGCAGGCGCATTATGCTGGGTGTATGGGCCCGACGCTGGCGTCTGAGGCGCTCGAGGCGCGCCATGAGCTCCACGTGCCTCGCGAGACCCTCCGCAGTTGGATGCGGGAGGCTGGTCTTTGGCTGCCCCGGGCGCAGCGGCGACGCTTGAGGTGGGTCACCATCGCCTCGGCGCCACTGGCGAATGCCAGAGGACTTTGATCAAGTCTCTGCGCTTGCAGCGGAACACATAGAGATCTCCAGCGTAAGGATCGCAGCCAAGCCCTTCCTGGACCTGAAAATGCCAAACCGTTCATGTCGCGCCGCATGTCAGTGGCATCCTTCGCCAACCAGACCCGCACACCCGAGGGAACGGGATCATCCCCGGAAATCTCGGCACGCAACGTAGCGACGCAACATTAACATTGAAGCCAACCCGGATGGTTGGCCCATCAGGGGGCTAGATCTCAATTGTGCTGTCTATAGCTGTTCCCGGATTGGCTCTTTGCAGAGGTAACGCCGTCATAGCTTCCGGGCCAACGTGTGGAGGCAAAAATCCGGTGCCAGCTTCCACGGGTCGCAACCGTTGGCGCGACTGGGAGCGCCACCCCTACCGCAATCCAGGGCTAATATCGTGCCGCCATGCGACGTCGGCGACAGAGGCTCGTGGCATCTCCAATTCCGCCAAGACGCGCAGCTTTTCCTCGAGCCGACATCGCCGCCCCGCTCAACCCCTGCAACCACCTTAATACGAGAAGCCCGGCATACTAGACAGATCGACTGTCCAATGCCTGCAGCACCTATTACAGAACAGGAGCATTCTATTTTGTTGTCACATTCGAGGATGCCAAGACTGCCGGACTTACGATTTGCACCTCAATATTCGTATTTTTATTACCCTCCGGCCGACGTGTTGAGTAGTCAATTATTGTCCAAAAAAACTCTCTTCTATTGACATTGCTAATTGGCCTTACGGCCATTTCACATTCATTTTGTACAGAAAATACTCCCCCAGATAGTGTGCGGATGTCTTTTATGTCGACTCCGCCAGGGAATAATTTTGATATCTTGCTGGTAACAGCAAAAGTAACGTCATCGGACCCACAGGTCGGTGCGGCAACATATCGGTGATATAGAATATTAATCACGACAAGCAATAAGATCACTGTTATGGCCGGTAAAAGGCGGACTAGATATAGCAAACCACCCCCGATCAAAAGTAAAGCGCCGAAGGTAACCACAAATAGCATAGTAGCATCTTCCTGGTGATAATCCGGGTGCGGCCGATCACAAGATATAGCATTTTTCATAAAAGAGAAAGATCGCACTGCAAGTTGGTCTCTATCGACCAATTTATGTGCACTAAGAAACATCATCAGAATTCTACAAGCTGTGAGATATGCGGGCGTTGTGAGATCGCGCCCCGCGGCGTGGTGTAGGAGCGTGCCCTCGAGCAGCGTTGACTGCCTGATCAGCTGACCAGTGCGGGCATGCTGACAATGGCATCATCGCTCAGTGAGGCGATGGTTTCCAGTATCATGTAGCGTGCCCATTGGACGGACCATTCGTCAATTTGTTCGAGCAACGGCTTGCCAGTAAGGGGCGTCACAGCGGCGTCGTTGGGATATATCCCGACGACTTCGCTCCGGCGCTTGATCTCACCATTCAGTCTTTACATGGGGTTCGTCGGGTGTAGCTTCGCGCGGTGCTGAACGGGAAGGCCATATAGGAAGGACGTCCGGCTCCGCCGCGTCCATCAGCCCGGCCAATGTCGGCACGCGTGACCGCATCTGATCGGCGACATCGCGCCATTGTTCGCGGGCAGCCGTGGCGTCGTCCTGCGCGAAGGCGGTGCCAACCCAAGCTGAGAGGATGCTGCGCTGTGTCTTGCCCGCATCGGCCAGCCCATTGCGCATGAAACACACGCAGGGCTGTTGAAAACAGCCGCTCTTGAACGGTCGCGACGGGTCAGCTGTCAACAAGGTTCAGCGACGGGGGAATGATATTAAATCGACACGAGGCGCCACGGGACGACCTGGCGATATTCAAGACGAGCGGAAAAGCACAAAGCAAAGGCAGGATGAAGGCGGCGGCCGGCAGTGTGAGGTTTATCGCCACCACCGTTAGGAAGGCCTGGACGCGCATGTTCTCCAGGCCGCGGTGAACCGCGCGGGCAAAGGCATGCCAAGTCTTCGCCTCGCCATGGTAGCCCTCTGAGTGCCAGCGGTGCCGCTGGTAGAGATAGCGGTCCTCATCGACCATCGCTCGCGCCGGCGCCGGGCGCGTAGGAGGGCTGGATAATTGTCGCCCAGCACAACGGCCTTGTTCACGCACCCCTTTGAAAGACAGAGATACGCGAGGTCGCAGCCACGACAATCCCGAGCGCGGGAGGTGAAGAAGCGCCATGCTTGATCACTCGACCCGCCTTGAGCTTCTTGCCACGCAGGCACTTCAGCACGTCATTCAAGGCATCGTAGCCAAACCGACGCATCGGGACCGCGCTGTGAATCGGCTCCGTCTTAGCCGGGATCACTGCGGTGATGTCGCGCACTTCGAGGCCGGCGTAGAGCTTGGCGTAGGCATATCCGGCGTCGGCAGTGACAGTCTTGATGGCCGTTCCGGTCAGCACCGCCACCGCATCCAGGCGGGCGTGGACGATGCCGAGGACGAAACCTGCGAGCATCCAGTCGCCTTCGATCGGGCGGGAAGGCGCCGACGCGGTCATCGATCTCGCCACAAAGCCGGGATACCTAGCTTTTGCTGATGCCCTCATCCCCATGGCCTTGACCAGGTCATCGAGCGACCGGGTCGAAATGCCCTGATATAGGCCTCCTGAAAGACCGAGTCAGAGCCTTCTCCGCCAAGCGGCAGGGTTCCAGGAAGGTCGGGAAATAGCTCCCGCGCCAGAGCTCGGCATTGCCATGGTCACCCTTCAGCATGCGCCCGTAATTCTGCTCGTTCGGTGACTGGCCGCGATCTTGCGCCAGCTTGCCGAGGACGATCTCGGCCTGATTGGTCGCGGATGCCGCCCAGACGAAATGCGCGTCCTGCGTGGACGCAGCCGGGTTGCCGGCGGTATCTGCGGGCATGACCGTCGGCGTTCCCGCTTCCTGGCCAGGCTTGAGCTGGATCACCTGCGTCGCTGCACCCGGACCCTGCGGCGCGGTTGCGTCCGAGGTGGGCACGTTCTGCGCCAAGGCGACCGAGCCGGACGCCGCGAGCAGAGCCAGGCCGCATGCGCCGGACAGAAGCCACCGATTATTCCGAGACTTATCTTGCCTCATGGAATTACTCCTTTTTTGGGGACCCGAAGCTCCACCGTTCCCGCCCGCGTCTCCCAATCGCGATCCCGATAGCCATTGCGTTGATCGCGCCGTTCGGCAGTGCGTTCCCCTACCGCTGCACCACACAGCCCGTCAGTCTCAAGCTGCATCAGTCGCCGAGCCGCAAAACCTATCATCTCGCGCAGGAATGTAGCGTCAGACCCCTTCTCCAGAAGGGCGCGAAGCGCGATCTTGTCCTCGGTCATCGTGATGCTCCTTAGGTTCAGGTTGTGTCTCGACAACCCAACCCTTACCCAAGATCATCGCGGTGGCCACCTACCAGCCTTCCTACGCCAGCCTCTTGGCGGTCCGCTCCGGCAGCCAGTCAGCGGTCCTACACCACTCCCGGGACACGACCTCTTGCGGCGTGGGCTGCCTTCCGGGGTGAAGGACATTGAACCCGTACAAGCATCCGCGGCGCCATCAAGCCGGTCTTGCTCACAGCCTGATTGCGTTGCGGACCGCAACTGCCTGGCCCAGCCGTCCATAAAAGGCCAAGCTAAGGACCGTGTCTTGCGCAAAGATTGCAGAATGATCGATACCTAGAAAGAGCGATGCCGTATCGGCGCGCTGCCAGCGCGGGTCGACGGAGCCGTGCGGACCGCCAGCGGCTCAGCTCCAACGTATAGCCTTTCGGATCACGAAACTTGAAGGCTTCCACCACGCCTGATGGGGCAGGAAGCCTTAGGGCGCCACCGATGGTGATCGGGGCGGCGTCATGCTGGCGTCGCATCGCGACCCACTCAGTCTGTCTGAGCCGCGGCCGCAAGAATAGTGGAAGCTTCGACACGCCCTCGAAGATTGCGTCCTGCGCAACCTCGGCATTTGGCTAAACAACTACGCAGCCAGGACGACGGCCGCCTAGGGGTTGTCGGACAGTCTGGCTTCGGCTTTTGGCGAAGGCCGCGTTGCCGAAGTTACGGCATTCCGCGAGTGTAGCTATACGTTTTCGGATTACTTACTATCGAGGGCTTCTTGGCCTCGACCCGGCGCCGTCAAAACGGTCGCTTGAGAGCGCATCATGGCGCGGGCCCGTTCCAGATCCTCGGGGGTATCAACGCCAAGCGGCACCTCTCCCACCTCAATGGCATCGATGCGCATGCCATTTTCCAGCGCGCGCAGTTGCTCCAGCTTTTCGCGCTGCTCCAGAGGCGAGGGTGGCAGGCGGATGAAACGCGCGAGAGCGGCCCGGCGCCAGGCATAAAGGCCGATGTGGTGATAGAGCGGGCCATCGCCCCAGGGGCAGGCGCTGCGTGTAAAGTACAGACAGCGATGCCGGCCCGCGCCCAAGGGCGTGCCCACCATCTTGACGACGGACGGGGCGGTCCGTTCCTCCTCGCGATGGATTTCGGCCACAGGCGTGGCGACCGCGACAGCAGGGTCATTCAGGACGGAGGCCGCCGCCAAAATCGTGGCGGGCGCCAATAACGGCAAGTCTCCCTGCACATTCAGCACAACATCATGGCGCGCCTCTGGATCGAAACGCAGCAACGCCTCGAAGATGCGGTCAGAGCCCGAGGGGTGATCCTCAGCCGTCATCACCGCCGTGCCGCCTACAGCCCGAATGGCATCGGCAATCGCCGGTGTATCGGTCGCGACGACGACGGGAGCGATATCGGCCTCCATAGCGCGGCGCCAGACCGCGACAATCATGGGCTCGCCATTCAAGTCAGCCAGGGGCTTACGTGGCAGCCGGGTCGATGCCAGGCGCGACGGGATAAGAATGACCGGATTGTTCATGCTGCGTGGGCTGCCTGTGCTTTGCAGAGACTATGAATAGCGCAAAGTTGCCGTGGTTCTGGCATGGGCCCGGGATAGTCGCAATACTGGTTTCGCTGAGGTTTCGTTTAGAGGCGCGTCGCTTCAGGCTGTCTCTGCAAACGAAAATCCCCCGGCCTTCCTTCCGGAAAGCCTGGTGGATGTTTCTATTCTTCGTTCTATTTGGTTGCGGGGACAGGATTTGAACCTGTGACCTTCAGGTTATGAGCCTGACGAGCTACCGGGCTGCTCCACCCCGCGGGGGTGCTGCGTGCGTTGGTTTGCGCGCAGGGGAAGGTATGACAAAGGGTGGGTTGGAAGACCTGGCGGCGACCTACTCTCCCGCGCCTTAAGACGCAGTACCATGGGCGCTGGGGAATTTCACGGCCGAGTTCGGGATGGGATCGGGTGCAGGCTCCCCGCTATGGCCACCAGGTCGTCCAACCCACCCTTTGTATGGTGGTGTGTGAACGGGGTTTGGCGAGGTTTCATCGGCGCAGGCGCCGATGAACGAGCGAGAGAGAGGGATGTGCGTTTATGCGGTTCCATTTCTCTATTTTTGGCCTGCCGGGTTGGATAGGCGGCGGCGGGCCAAAAATCAAAAAGCTTGGATGATTGCTGTGCAGGATGGTGAGTGTAATGAGCCTATCGGGTGATTAGGACCGGTTAGCTGAACGCGTTACCGCGCTTTCACATCCGGCCTATCGACGTGGTGGTCTACCACGACCCTCAGGGAGACCTCGTTTTGAGGTGGGTTTCCCGCTTAGATGCTTTCAGCGGTTATCCCGTCCATACTTAGCTACCCGGCTGTGCCGCTGGCGCGACAACCGGTACACCAGAGGTATGTTCATCCCGGTCCTCTCGTACTAGGGACAAATCCTCTCAAGTCTCCTTCACCCACGGCAGATAGGGACCGAACTGTCTCACGACGTTCTAAACCCAGCTCACGTACCACTTTAATCGGCGAACAGCCGAACCCTTGGGACCTGCTCCAGCCCCAGGATGTGATGAGCCGACATCGAGGTGCCAAACCTCCCCGTCGATGTGGACTCTTGGGGGAGATCAGCCTGTTATCCCTAGAGTACCTTTTATCCGTTGAGCGATGGCCCTTCCACGCGGGACCACCGGATCACTATGGCCGACTTTCGTCTCTGATCGAGCTGTCGCTCTCACAGTCAGGCGGGCTTATGCCATTGCACTCAGCAGCCGATGTCCGACCGGCCTGAGCCCACCATCGCGCGCCTCCGTTACACTTTGGGAGGCGACCGCCCCAGTCAAACTGCCCACCATGCAGGGTCCTGAACCGGGATAACCGGTCTCAGTTAGACATCAGAAGCGCCCAGGGTGGTATTTCAAGGATGGCTCCACCTGAGCTAGCGCCCGGGCTTCAAAGCCTCCCACCTATCCTACACAGTGCTCCCCTGATGCCACTGCAAAGCTGCAGTAAAGGTTCATAGGGTCTTTCCGTCTGACCGCGGGTACCCCGCATCTTCACGGGGAATTCAATTTCGCTGAGCCCATACCGGAGACAGTGGGGAAGTCGTTACGCCATTCGTGCAGGTCGGAACTTACCCGACAAGGAATTTCGCTACCTTAGGACCGTTATAGTTACGGCCGCCGTTTACCGGGGCTTCAATTCAGTGCTTGCACACCTCCTCTTAACCTTCCGGCACCGGGCAGGCGTCAGACCCTATACGTCATCTCTCGATTTCGCAGAGCCCTGTGTTTTTACTAAACAGTCGCTACCCCCTGCTCTGTGCCACCCGCCCATGGTTGCCCACAAACGGGTCTCGCTTATCCCGAAGTTACGCGAGCAATTTGCCTAGTTCCTTCGATATGGTTCTCTCAAGCGCCTTGGTATTCTCTACCAGTCCACCTGTGTCGGTTTCGGGTACGGTCTATATGCTGGAGCTATTTCCTGGAATGCGCAAAAAGCCGGGACAATCCAATAAGCCCCGACAACATCTTGCATTCGTCACTTCCAGCAGGCTCAGGAATATTCACCTGATTCCCATCGACTACGGCTTTCGCCCTCACCTTAGGGGCCGGCTAACCCTGCGCGGATTAACCTTGCGCAGGAACCCTTGGACTTTCGGCGACAGTGTTTCTCGCACTGTTTGTCGCTACTCATGTCAGCATTCGCACTTCTGATACCTCCAGGAGGGGTCACCCCATCTCCCTTCGCAGGCCTACAGAACGCTCCGCTACCGCGTAGATCACTCTACACCCGCAGCTTCGGTGTGTGGCTTGAGCCCCGTTACATTTTCGGCGCAGGATTTCTATTAGACCAGTGAGCTATTACGCTTTCTTTAAAGGATGGCTGCTTCTAAGCCAACCTCCTGGTTGTTTTGGAATTCCCACATCCTTTCCCACTTAGCCACAACTTGGGGACCTTAGCTGGCGGTCTGGGCTGTTTCCCTCTCGACCACGGACCTTAGCACCCATGGTCTGTCTGCCGGGCTATACTTCTGGGTATTCGGAGTTTGGTTAGGTTTGGTAAGGCTTTGGGCCCCCCTAGCCCATCCAGTGCTCTACCCCCCAGGGTAAACACCCGACGATCTACCTCAATAGATTTCGCGGAGAACCAGCTATTTCCGAGTTTGATTGGCCTTTCACCCCTAGCCACAGCTCATCCCCGACTTTTTCAACAGGCGTGGGTTCGGCCCTCCAGTGCGTGTTACCGCACCTTCAGCCTGGCCATGGCTAGATCACTCGGTTTCGGGTCTTCTACCTGCAACTCGTCGCCCTATTCAGACTCGCTTTCGCTACGCCTACACCTACCGGCTTAAGCTCGCTGCAAACAGAAACTCGCTGACCCATTATACAAAAGGTACGCCGTCACCGCAGTTGCGGCTCCGACTGCTTGTAGGCGTCCGGTTTCAGGTCTCTTTCACTCCCCTCGTCGGGGTGCTTTTCACCTTTCCCTCACGGTACTTGTTCACTATCGGTCACCAGGGAGTATTTAGGCTTAGAGGGTGGTCCCCCTACGTTCAGACAGGATTTCACGTGTCCCGCCCTACTCAAGGATTATAAGCAACCTCACCGCATACGGGGCTATCACCCGCTCAGGCCGGACTTTCCAGACCGTTCTGCTTAACCGCTTATAACCACTGGCCTGATCCGCTTTCGCTCGCCACTACTGACGGAATCTCTGTTGATGTCTTTTCCTCCGGGTACTGAGATGTTTCAGTTCCCCGGGTTCGCCTCCTAACCCTATGTATTCAGGTTAGGATACCCATCGCTGGGTGGGTTTCCCCATTCGGATATCCATGGATCAACGCCTGCTCGCGGCTCCCCATGGCTTTTCGCAGCGTGCCACGTCCTTCATCGCCTCCTGGTGCCAAGGCATCCACC
>NZ_CM174445.1:470000-2327500 GCF_057837225.1 Acidisoma sibiricum
AGCCTCGCACAGCGTATTGCGTAATGAATCATGTTAAAGATACATCAGCATACGCCTGCTCAAGCCTAAGCTCTCAAATTGGCTCCAAATATAAACCAACCTAAAAACCTAACCCAAACCAGTATCACTCCCCACCGAAGCAGACAGCAACACCAACAGGCGCCACCAACATATCCCTTCCAAACCAGATGTAATTGTCAAAGAACACATCTCACCGCCAGCCCGGATAAACCCAAACCAACCCAAGATACCAACCCGATGCAGGGGCAAAGCTTCTAGCAGAACCAGAAGCCTCGTTCAACCCCGCACCCCGTCGCTGACCCGGCTTCTACCCCCACACCCCAAACCCGTCAACCCTCCATGACAAATCTATGATGGGCTGAACAAACCGTAAAACCTGAGCAATATCAGATTACTAGGCCACAGGAGGCGCCGAACAGGGGTGGAAATCGCCACTTGCTGACGGGAATGCGACCTATGCAAAATTATTGGTAGTCAGCTTTTCGATATGCAGAAAGCGCTAATCCCAGGCCAAACCGCCTGGGATTAGCCATTTCTTACGCGGCCTCTGCCAGCCGGCCATTGATGATCAAACCGTCCCGGCCCGCCGTGACGGCGACCGGCTCGCCGTCATGAATGGCGCCTTCCAGCAGCAATCCGGCCAGCGGGTTCTGCAACTGCCGCTGGATGACGCGCTTCAGCGGCCGCGCCCCATAGACCGGGTCATAGCCCTCCTCCGCCAGCCAATCCCGCGCCGGCTGATCCAGGCTCAGCATGATCTTGCGATCGGCAAGCAAGGACCGCAGCCGCTGCAGCTGGATATCGACGATCGAGGCCATATCCACCCGCTGCAGGCGTCGGAACAGGATCACCTCATCCAGCCGGTTGAGGAATTCCGGCCGGAAATGGCTGCGCACGATGTTCATCACCTGGCCCTGGACCATGGCCGCCGCTTCCCCATCCGGCTGCGCCGCCAGAATCTCGCTGCCGAGGTTGCTGGTCAGCACGATGATGGTGTTGCGGAAATCGACCGTCCGGCCCTGTCCGTCCGTCAGACGCCCGTCATCGAGCACCTGCAGCAGGATGTTGAAGACATCCTCATGCGCCTTCTCGACCTCGTCGAAGAGGATGACCTGATAGGGCCTGCGCCGCACCGCTTCCGTCAGCACGCCGCCCTCGTCATACCCCACATAGCCCGGCGGCGCGCCGATGAGACGCGACACCGCGTGCTTCTCCATGAACTCGCTCATATCGACGCGCAGCAGCGCCTTCTCATCATCGAACAGAAAGCCCGCCAGCGCCTTGGTCAGCTCGGTCTTGCCGACACCGGTCGGCCCCAGGAACAAGAAGCTGCCGATCGGCCGGTTCGGGTCCTGCAAGCCGGCCCGCGCCCGCCGCACGGCATCGGACACCGCCCGCAGCGCATCCTCCTGCCCGACCACGCGATGGCGCAGCTCATCCTCCATGCGCAGCAGCTTGGAGCGCTCGCCCTCGAGCATCCGTTCCATCGGCACGCCGGTCCAGCGGCTGACGACGGAGGCAATCTGCTCCTCCGTCACCGCCTCATTGACCAGACGCCCCTCGCCGGACTGGCCGGCGGCAATCTGCTGCTCCAATTGCGGGATGACGCCGTAGAGCAGTTCGGAAGCCCGGCCGAGATCGCCGCGGCGCTGCGCCACTTCCACCTCGCTGCGCGCCTGATCGAGCTTTTCCTTCAGTTTCTGCGAATCCTGCAGACGATCCTTTTCGTTCCGCCAGGCGGTGGTCATGGCATCAGACCGCTCCTGCAGATCGGAGATTTCGCGCTCGAGCTTCTCCAGCCGATCCCGCGACGCGGCATCCTCCTCGCGCCTCAGCGCCTCGCGCTCGATCTTGAGCTGCAGCAGGCGGCGGTCCAGCTCATCCAGCTCCTCCGGCTTGCTGTCGACCTGCATGCGCAGCCGGCTCGCCGCCTCATCCATCAGGTCGATCGCCTTATCCGGCAGGAAGCGGTCGGCAATATAGCGGTTGGAGAGCGTCGCGGCCGCCACCAGCGCGCCATCGGTGATGCGCACGCCGTGATGCAGCTCGTATTTCTCCTTGATGCCGCGGAGGATCGAAATCGTATCCTCGACCGAAGGCTCACCCACGAACACCGGCTGGAAACGCCGGGCCAGCGCCGCATCCTTCTCGACATGCTTGCGGTATTCGTCGAGCGTCGTGGCGCCGATGCAATGCAGCGCGCCGCGGGCCAGCTCCGGCTTGATGAGGTTCGACGCATCCATGGCGCCATCCGCCTTGCCGGCACCGACCAGCGTGTGCATCTCGTCGATGAAGAGAACGACCTCGCCGGCCGCCGCCTCAATCTCCTGCAGCACGGCCTTCAGCCGCTCCTCGAATTCGCCGCGATATTTGGCGCCGGCCACCATGGCGCCGAGATCGAGCGCCAGCAGCTTCTTATTCTTCAGCGCCTCCGGCACGTCGCCATTGATGATGCGCGTGGCCAGGCCTTCGACGATGGCGGTCTTGCCCACGCCAGGCTCGCCGATCAGAACCGGATTATTCTTGGTGCGCCGCGCCAGCACCTGGATGGTGCGGCGGATTTCCTCATCGCGGCCGATCACCGGGTCCAGCTTGCCGTTGCGGGCCAGCTCGGTCACGTCGCGGGCATATTTCTTGAGCGCGTCGAAGGTCGATTCCGCCGCCTGGCTGGTGACCTTGCGGCCTTTGCGCATATCGGTCACGGCACGGTCGAGCGCCTGGGCCGGAGCGCCCGCGTCCCGCAAGGCGCGCGCCGCCGGTCCGTCACTGGCGGCCAGCGCCACCAGCAGCCGGTCCTGCGCCACATAATCATCGCCCGCTTTTTGGGCCGCGGTCTGCGCCGCATCCAGCACGCGGACCAGATCAGGCGTAATTTGCGGCTGACCTGCGCCACCACCCTGCACCTTGGGCTGCCGGGCAATCTCGACCTCGACGGCGCGCTGCGCGACCGTCGGATCGCCGCCGGCAGCGCGGATCAGGCCTGAGGCCGCGCCTTCGGGGTCATCCAGCAAGGCTTTCAGCAGATGGTCCGGCGTAATCCTCTGGTGGAATTCGCGGATAGCAATGGTCTGGGCGGCCTGCAGAAAGCCACGCGACCGCTCGGTGAATTTTTCGATGTCCATGATCTCTATGTCCCTTCAATCAGGCGACGAGTGAAAACTGCCCCTCAACAGGCGACAGATCCACCATACGTTAGGAAGGTAGGGAGCGCTTTGCGCCACCTCAAGGGGTCGTGAGGTCGAGATCGTCGAAAGAATTCTCGTCATGCTCACGCCCCGCCGCGCGCGCGGCGGCAGGGGGTCGGTCCTTCGCAGTCTCGCCTGCGACCGGCGCATCGGCGGGCGCGGTCGGCACCGGCGTTTCGCGCTGTCCCATGGCCGGGACCGGCCCTGAAGCCGGCTTGCCAGAGGCGGGCTGTGGCTCTCCTACCGTGACCTCGACATTGACCGTCATGGACTCGAAATCCTCAGGCTCACCGATATAACCGCCCGATAGAGGTGTCGCCTGATAGGGCTCACGCGCGCTGCAAACCCGGATGAGATTGCGGCCCGCGACCAGTCCATTGGTCGGGTCAAACTCCACCCAGCCCGCGCCGGGCAGATAGATGCTGCACCAGGCATGGGTGGCGCCGCCGCCCACCATGGGGTCGACGCTATCGACCAGCGCCTCATCATACAGATAGCCGGAGACGAAACGCGCTGCGAAGCCGAGCGAGCGCGCAGCTTCCATCATCAGCACTGCAAAGTCCCGGCAGGCCCCCCGTTTCTCAGCCAGGGTCTGCAAGGGTCCATAGGTGCCTTTGGCATCGCGCCCTTCATAGGTGAACTCGGCCTTGATCGCCTTGGTCATGGCGATCAGCAACTCCCAGGTGGGCGTATTGCCCTCTTTCCGCAAAAAGCTCCTGGCCCAGGCCTCAACATAGCGATCCGGGTCCGGGTAATGCGGCTCGATCAGGCGGCTGAGGTCGGGATACTCATTGCCGGCATAGCGGAAGGGGTAAATTTCGGCCGCGGGATCAAGCGGCAGTTCGGTCGCCACCGGATAATGCTGGAGATCGAGCCGAGAGACGATGCGCAGCTTGCGGGTGGACACCTGCTGCCAGTCGAGCAGGCAGACGGAATTATTGAAAACATCATGGGCCCAGCGCGTGCTGGCCCCGGGCGGGATGATGCCGAGGGTCGCCTCCAGCAGACGCAGATCGTGGCTGTCGCGCGGGCGCATCATCAGCCGATGCTCCGTGAGCTGCACGGGCTTGCGGTAGCAATACTCGGTCGTGTGAACGATACGGACCCGGGGCATGGTGCGATCCTAGCCTTGGGTCAAAGGGTATCGGCGACAGGACCCGGTCATGCCGCGGCCCTGGCTGAAGGCCGCATCGGCCTGCCCATCATACTGCGGCAGCCGCTCTGCATCCTGGCGCGAAACCGGCCGATACGGGCCACCCCTTGCAGGCGCCTGTCAAAGAAGGCGAGGGTCGCCTCGCTGTCAAAATCGAAGTCCGACAGCCAGAACAGCAGCGTCGGCAGCAAAATGGCGGCCAGCGTCGCCCGTTTGGTATAGCGGCTGGCGTCCTCGGACTGATCGCCGGCCGCGTCCCAGATGCCATCCACCAACCGAGCGAGAATGAGAGCCGAACGCCGGGCATTGATCGGCAGGATCAGCCAGGCCAGGGCACGGCGGACGGCATCCTTATGCGGCCCGAGTTCGCTCAGAAGACTGGAGACCAGGGCCCGCACCCTTTTGGACTGACGTATCTCGCTCGCCACCTGCGATGCGGCAACCGCCGTTGCGCGGGACAATGCCTGGTCGAAGAACAGCGCGATCATCTCCGGCGCGCCACCGGGAAAGCGCCACTCCGCCTCGCTGCTGTCCCGGCCGGCATCGCGCAACCCCTCCGCCAGGGCGCGCTTGGTCCAACCATGCATGGGCACCAGCGGCAGCATCGTTTCGAGCGCGGCCAGCTGCTCGCCATTCGCACTGGGATCGGCGGTCTCGGTCATCGGTCAGGCCTTCTTATTGGGGAAGAACCGGCTGGAAGCGTGCCAGTTCCTCATTAAAGCCCATGAGGGAGAAATCGTTCATACGCATAGGATAGAGGAGACCGTCGAGGTGGTCATATTCATGTTGTATGACCACTGCGTGGAGTCCGCTTGCTTCACGTTCCAGCGGGCTGCCATCACGATCAAACCCGGAATAGGTGATCTGCGCGAAGCGGGGGACGGCCGCACGCAGCCCGGGAATCGACAGGCAGCCCTCCCAGCCCAGGCGCTGCTCCGTGCCCCGGGGCCGGACCACGGGGTTGATCAGCGCCTGCGGCGGCAGCGCATCGGCAGGCGCCTCTCCCTCGTCGGCCTGGGCCCGTCCGGGGGGCACCTGAAAGACGAAAAGACGAAGCGGAACATGGACTTGCGGAGCAGCAAGTCCCACCCCGCCGGCATCGAGCATGGTCTCGATCATATCATCGATCAGGCGCTGAATATCAGGCGCCGTCATATCCTCGACCGGCTGTGCCATCTGCAGCAGGACCGGGTGGCCCATGCGGGCAATTTTAAGAATAGCCAATGTCAGCTCCAGCGAAGGTGAAACGGAAAGCGTTTGGAGCAGGCGAGTGATCATGGTATAGCGCCCGCCTGATCCGGGATGCGCAGACGCTTTTGCGGTCCCGACCTTTTATAGCAATTCCATGAGATGGAGCAGGCGGCCAGGTGCAGGTTCTCGTTCGTGATAACAATGTCGATCAGGCGCTGAAGGCGCTTAAAAAGAAGATGCAGCGCGAAGGAATTTTTCGCGAAATGAAGCTGCGTCGTCATTTCGAGAAACCGTCGGAGCGTCGCGCGCGTGAAGCCGCTGAAGCCGTCCGCCGCGCTCGCAAGATGGAGCGCAAGCGTCTGGAGCGTGAAGGCTTCTAAGCCTCGCCCTTCTGTGACCAATAGCAAAAAACCCGCCCTTGCCGGCGGGTTTTTTGTTGCTTGCTGCGTCGCACCATCTTGTGATCGTTTATAATTTTCAAAGCATTTCCGTGTGTTACCGCGGCACAATCGTCAATTGCGGCAAGTGTGGCAGGTCTTTGCCTCAGCATGGCCAGAAACTCTTCTTATCTGTTGTCCGAGCAAGGCTGATGCCCAAGCGACGCAGGAGAGAGTAGCATGCGAATTGCCCAGATCGCGCCCCTCGCGGAAGCCGTCCCTCCCAAATTCTATGGCGGGACGGAGCGCGTTGTCTCCTACCTGACCGAGGAACTCGTCAACCTCGGCCATGAAGTGACCCTGTTTGCCAGTGGTGACAGCGTCACCCGCGCCGAGCTTGATGCGGTTTGGCCCCAGGCGCTCCGGCTTGACCCGACCATCCGCGACAGCCTGGCGCCGCTTGCCATGCTTCTGGAACGGGTGCGCCAGCGGGCGGACGAATTCGATGTGCTGCACTTCCATCTCGACTATTGGCCGGCCTCCTTGTTTGCCCGCCACAATATTCCCTATGTGACGACGCTGCATGGTCGCCTCGACCTGCCGGAACTCAAGCCGGTCTATGCCGAGCTGCCGCCGATGAATGTGATTTCGATCTCGGAATCGCAGCGTCGCCCGCTCAAGGAGGCGAATTACGTCGGGACCGTGCTGCATGGCTTGCCCGCAGATCTGCTGACACCGCAGGCGATTGAGCCGACCTATCTTGCCTTCCTCGGCCGCATCTGCCCGGAAAAGCGCCCTGACCGCGCCATCCGCATCGCGCGCGCCGCCGGCATTCCGCTGAAGATCGCCGCCAAGATTGATAAGGTCGATCTGGAATATTTTGAGACCGTGATCGAACCGCTGATCGCCGAAGGCGGCGGCGTAGAATTGGTCGGGGAGATCAACGAGGCGCAGAAGCCAGCCTTCCTCAGCGGTGCCAAGGCTCTGCTGATGCCGATCGACTGGCCGGAGCCCTTCGGCCTGGTCATGATCGAGGCCATGGCCTGCGGCACGCCCGTCATCGCCTATAATCACGGCTCGGTGCCGGAAATCATCGATGACGGCGTCACAGGCTTCATCGTCGAAGACGAGAAAAGCGCTATCGCGGCACTGCGCCACCTGCCCGAAATCTCCCGGGATGTGGTACGGGCTACCTTCGACACACGGTTCACGGCGCGCCGCATGGCAGAGGACTACCTCGCCATTTACCGCGACCTCACCGCCGCCCGCCGCCCGCGTCTGCGCCTGGTACGCTGACCGAACCTTTGGGCTAATCGGGCCCTTCACCACGCCGCACAAAAGGGCGCGCCGCAAGGCGCGCCCTTTCATTCGTGCACGGTCCTGTCAGGCTCCCGGCAGGAACCGGAACCTCAGGCCTATCAGATCGCTTTCAGGTTGGTCGCGGCGGCCTTGCCGCGCTCCATGGCGACTTCGTAGCTAACCTTCTGGCCCTCGTTCAGGCCGCGAAGGCCAGCGGCCTGAACCGCTGTAATATGGACGAATACGTCCTTGCCACCATCCTGGGGCATAATGAAACCAAAGCCCTTGGTGGTGTTGAACCACTTCACAGTGCCGATCGCCATAGCTGTACCCATCTCCGTCTTCGATAAACCGCGCGCCGCAACAATCGGGCCTTATAGACTTGACGACGCCGCCAGACAGAGGCGCAACAAGGGAGGCCAGAATTTGAATGCGCATTAGCCATGCAGAAAACGGCAGGGCTTGTCAATCACTATGGAATTCCCAGTCCGGCCATAGAAAAAGGGGCAGACTGGGCCTGCCCCTTGTTCCCGAACTAAAACGGAAAAATCGCCGGAACGGATGATCCCGCCCCGGCGATATTGCAGTCTTAGAAGTCCATGTCGCCCATGCCGCCCATGCCGGGCGCGCCGCCCGGACCAGCCGGGGACTTCTTCTCGGGACGCTCAGCAACCATCGCCTCGGTCGTCACGAGCAGACCGGCAACGGACGCCGCATCCTGCAGCGCCGTGCGCACGACCTTCGCGGGGTCGATGATGCCGGCGGCCACCAGGTCCTTGAACTCCCCGGTCTGCGCGTCGTAGCCCCAGTTGTACTCGTCCTTCTCCAGGATCTTGCCGGCGATGACGGCGCCATCGGCACCGGCATTCTCAGCGATCTGGCGCAGCGGTGCCTGAATGGCCTTGCGGATGATGTCGACGCCGAAGGTCTGGTCGGCATTGTCGCCCTTCACACCGATCAGGATCGTGGACGCGCGCGTCAGCGCCACGCCGCCGCCTGGCACGATGCCTTCCTCAACCGCGGCTCGGGTCGCATGCAGCGCGTCATCAACGCGATCCTTGCGCTCCTTCACCTCGACTTCGGTCGAACCGCCAACGCGGATCACGGCGACGCCACCGGCGAGCTTCGCCAGACGCTCCTGCAGCTTCTCGCGATCATAGTCAGACGTCGTCTCTTCGACCTGAGCGCGGATCTGCGCGCAACGGCCGGCGATGTCTTCCTTCTTGCCCACGCCTTCGACGATCGTGGTGTTTTCTTTCTCGATCAGCACCTTCTTGGCGCGGCCGAGCATGTTCAGCGTCACGGTCTCAAGCTTGATGCCGAGATCTTCGCTGATGACCTGACCACCGGTGAGGATGGCGATGTCTTCCAGCATGGCCTTGCGGCGATCGCCGAAGCCCGGAGCCTTCACGGCCGCGATCTTCAGGCCGCCACGCAGCTTGTTGACGACGAGGGTGGCGAGAGCTTCACCTTCCACGTCTTCCGCGATGATCAGCAACGGCTTGCCGGACTGCACGACGGCTTCCAGCAGCGGCAGGATCGGCTGCAGGCCGGAGAGCTTCTTCTCGTGGATCAGGATGTAGGGGTTGTCGAGATCGGCAACCATCTTGTCTGGATTGGTGATGAAATACGGCGAGACATAGCCGCGGTCGAACTGCATGCCCTCGACGACATCAAGCTCGGTCTCAATGCCCTTGCTCTCTTCGACGGTGATGACACCCTCGTTGCCGACCTTCTGCATCGCTTCAGAGATCTTCTCGCCGATATCGGCCTCGCCGTTGGCGGAGATGGTGCCAACCTGGGCGGTCTCGGACGGGGAGTTGATCTTCTTCGAACGGGTCTTGATCTCGGTGACGACCAAGCCAACGGCCTTGTCGATGCCGCGCTTCAGATCCATCGGGTTCATGCCGGCGGCAACGGCCTTGAGGCCTTCGCGCACAATGGCCTGGGCCAGCACGGTCGCCGTCGTGGTGCCGTCACCGGCGAGGTCGTTGGTCTTCGAGGCCACTTCGCGCACCATCTGGGCGCCCATGTTCTCGAACTTGTCGGCCAGCTCGATTTCCTTCGCGACCGTCACACCGTCCTTGGTGATGCGCGGAGCGCCGAAGCTCTTGTCGATGACGACATTGCGGCCCTTGGGACCCAGGGTCACCTTCACGGCATCGGCCAGGATGTCGACGCCGCGCAGCAAGCGGGCGCGGGCATCGGTGGAAAAGCGAACGTCTTTCGCTGCCATTGGACTTCGTCCTTCTAAAAAAGAGACAGGATCGTTTTAGGCGAGGCGCCCATCAGGCCGCCTCTGCGTGATTAGGCGATCACACCCATGATGTCGGACTCCTTCATGATCAGGAGTTCTTCACCATCGATCTTGACCTCGGTGCCCGACCACTTGCCGAACAGAATGCGGTCACCGGCCTTCACGTCGAGCGCGACAACCGCGCCCTGCTCGTTGCGGGCGCCCGCGCCGACGGCGATGACTTCGCCTTCCATCGGCTTTTCCTTAGCGGTGTCGGGGATGATGATACCGCCGGCAGTCTTCTCTTCCGCGGTAAGGCGGCGGACAACAACGCGGTCGTGTAGCGGACGGAACTTCATTCGGATCGCTCCTGAATGGGTGTTGAGCTTTGAACACGCGGGCGGCCCAAAAGCGGCACCGGCCTGCGGGTCTTGGCACTCTCTGCATGAGAGTGCCAGCGATCTAGACGCTCCCCTCCCCAGTGTCAATGATTTCGGCAGCACTCTCCCGTGTTGAGTGCTAATGCACTGATCTTATTGCGTTTTTTCTTGTGGCAGATTGATGAATTTGCCATCCTCGGCCTGTTTGCGGTGATCGCGTGCCAAGCCGGCCCGCCACCCGGACACCCTCAGCGTGACATTGGTGATCGACAGCCCCATTTCCAACCGCAAGGATGACAGAATGAGCCTGGCTCTCCAGCTGCGTGACTTTCGCCTGACGACTGCGGAAATCCTCTATCGTCTCCCTGACCATCCCTGCGTGCTGCAGACCTATATTTGGCAGGAGATGGACTTGGCCCCGCAATACCCGACACTCCGGCGGTTTCTGGATTTCTGGACGCGCGAGTTGGAGGGCGGTCTCCATTCCGTCCGCGTCTGCCACGCCGGCAGCCTCATCGCCCCCGCCCGCTTCCGCCATATCGACGTCGATCTCACCCTGCACTGATCCTGCCGCGCAAGCGCCGCATGAGTGAATGCTTGCGGGCTTGGGGACTGAGATGGTGCAATAGGCCCCTGGCATCGCCACATCTGGCGGTCAGGGGCTTTGCGCCCGTCAGTTAAAAGGTTCCCCGATCATGCTGCCCTCCGCGAACCCACTGGAAACCACCGACGGCCTGTTCTTCGGCCAGGACGGCAGCGCGCTTGACCGCAGCGCCGCCGAACGGCTGGTGCAGGACACGTTGACCGGCGCCGATGACGGCGAGCTTTTCCTGGAATACCGGGAGAGCGAGGCTCTGGCGCTGGAAGACGGGCGCATCCGCACCGCAAGCTCCGACACTGCGTTGGGCTTCGGTTTGCGCGCTGTCTCGGGCGAGGCCACCGGCTATGCCCATGCCGGGGAGATTTCCGAGGCTGCCTTGGACCGCGCCGCCGACAGCGTCCGCGCCGTCCGCTCCGGCCATTCGGGCGAGTTCATGGCGGCCCCGCAGGCGACCAACCAGCGCCTCTACAGCGGCGACAATCCGCTCCGCACCACCGAATTCGCGGTTCGCGCCGCTCTTCTCTCAGAAATTGACGCCTATGCCCGCGCGCTCGATCCGCGGGTGACACAGGTCATGGCCTCGCTCTATGGCGAGTGGCAGGCCGTGCAGATCCTGCGCGCCGATGGCACCCGGGTGGCCGATCTCCGGCCGCTCGTGCGCCTCAATGTCTCGGTGGTGGTGGAGCAGAACGGACGGCGGGAGACCGGCGGTCACGGCACCGGCGGCCGCTTCTCCTATGCTCAAATCATGGACAGCGCCGTCTGGCGCGCGTCCGCCGATGAGGCGCTGCGTCAGGCTCTGCTCAATCTCGACAGCGTGCCGGCGCCCGCTGGAGAGATGGAGGTCGTGCTCGGTTCCGGCTGGCCCGGCATTCTGCTGCATGAGGCGATTGGCCACGGGCTGGAAGGCGATTTCAACCGCAAGAAAACCTCGGCCTTCGCCGGCCTGCTCGGCCAGCGGGTGGCCAGTCCCGGCGTCACAGTGGTGGATGACGGCACCCTGCCCGACCGCCGCGGCAGCCTGACGGTAGATGACGAGGGCACGCCCACCAGCCGCACGGTCATGATCGAGGACGGCATCCTCGTGGGCTATATCCAGGACCGGCTCAATGCGCGGCTGATGAATATGCGCGCGACCGGCAATGGCCGCCGCCAGTCCTATGCCCATGCGCCAATGCCGCGCATGACCAATACGATCATGCTCAATGGGCAGCACACGCCAGAGGAGATGATCCGCTCTGTCAAGCGCGGCCTTTACGCCGTCAATTTCGGCGGCGGGCAGGTCGATATCACCTCGGGCAAGTTCGTCTTCTCGGCCTCCGAGGCCTATATGATCGAGGACGGCAAGCTCGGCGCCCCGGTGAAGGGTGCGACCATCATCGGCAATGGTCCTGATGCGCTGACCAAAGTCACCATGATCGGCAATGATCTGGCCCTTGATCCCGGGATCGGCACCTGCGGCAAGCAGGGCCAGGGCGTGCCGGTGGGCGTCGGCCAGCCGCATCTCAAAATGGCGGGGCTCACCATCGGCGGCACCGCGCGCTGAGAGGCGTCCGGCACACCCGTCATGGCCGCCAAGCGGACATGACGGGATGCAGTCAGACGTTAAAAGTCAGTGAGTTAAGCTACGGCGTGATGGTCGGCGGCAGCGGCGGCAGCGTGCCGGACGAACTACCCGAGGCGGATGTGGTGCTCGGGGCAGGCGTGGCCGCGGACGTCGCCGGTGCCGGAGCAGCCGTCGTCGGAGCGACTGCTGCCGGAGCGGCGGTCATGGTGCCATTCGGCTGCACCGGCACCAACTGCGGCATCGTCCCCGAAGCGGCGGGCACTGCCGGCGTCAGCGAGGTCGGCGCACCGGGTAGAGCCGGCGCCGACAGATCCTGGTCGGTGGGCACCGGATTGCCCTGCGGCATGCCAAGATCGCCACCTGGCATCGTATCGGCATCCGGCATGGCCGGCGTTGCAGCCGGCGCCGGCATCACCATGCCCGGCATGGACGGCATGGCAGGCGCCGGCTGAGCCGCGCCCAGCGGCAGCGGCGCTGTCAGCGGCACGGCAGCCCCCGTCACAGGCGCGCCAGGACCACTCAGCGGCACTGCCTGCACCGGCGTCGGACCGGACGGACCGCCGATCACGGCGGAACCGCCGCCTAGAATCCAGCGCGGCAGGTTCTGCCGGATCTGATACTCAAGCTCGACATTCTCGGCATTCACCAGATCCTGCGTCATCGCATAAAGGAAAGCGCGCAGCGCCGCCTGGCTGGTATCGGACGGCATGGTGCGCGTGCGGCTAACGCTCGCATCCGTATAGCCGCGCGACCGGCCATCAGCCGAAATCACCTCCAGGCGAAGCGAGATATTGCCGACTGCCGTATCGGTGACCTGATTGATGGAGGCGCTGTTGACGGTGATCACCGCCGTGCCGCCGCTGCCACCTGCCACCAGGCGATCCTGGATCATCTGCTGCACGGCCTGCAGGGGGGCCTCGGGGCTCATCGGGTCAAGATCGGCGCCGTTCTGAATCGGTGCAAAATTCACCCGCGTCTGGATGGCGGCGACATTGAGCGAGATCGGCGCCAGATAGTTGTAGCGCAGCGGCGGAAAGCTTTGCGGCACGCCTTCATCCCCGCCGCAGCCGGCGAGCAGAAGTGGCGTCGTCAGCGCGGCACCGAGCAGCAGATGGCGGAACATCGAGCGTCTCACGAAGGTCTTCTCCTATTGCGGGCGCGCGGCCGGCTGGCCGCTGAGATCGGCACGGGGAAAGCGGAAATCCATGTTGCAGAATTCGCAGGTCATGGTGATGTCGTCGCCCAAGGCCATTTCGTCCAGCTCATCGGGCGTGAATTGCTCCAAAATGCCCGTCAGCTTGGCGCGCGAGCAGCGGCAGCCGTAGCCCAAGGCGCGGGCAAGATCGACGGCGACGCCTTCGGTATGGAACAGACGGTACAGCAAGCGTTCCGGCGCCAGGCTGTCATCCAGAAGTTCGGCCTCGGTAATGGTGGACGCGAGGGTCACGGCCGTATTCCAGCTTTCGTCCTGCGCTTCCATCGAAAGCGGCAGATTGGCCTCGCCGCCCGCCGCGATACGCTCCAGGATCAGCGCGCTTGCCCGCCAGCCGTGCGCCGTCTGGGCGCAGGCCAGATGGATGGCGCATTGAAACTGCTCGCTGGTGGTGAAGTAGTGCAGCGCCATGTCCGCGAGGTCCGGGCCTTCGATCGCGATAATGCCCTGGTGGCGCTCGGTCTCGGGCCCCTGATCAACCGTGAAGGCCAGATAACCCTTGCCCAGCAAATCGGCATCGGTGGCGGCGTCAGCATCCCCAAGCGCCGCAAGACGGTCAGCGTCGCCGCGGGCATAGCCGCGCAGCGTGCCCTGTTCGGTGCAATCGGTCAGCAGCAGGTCGACCGGACCGTCGCCCTTGGCCTGCAGGCTGAAGGTGCCGGAATATTTCAGTGCCGTCGCCAGTGCCGCCGTCAGCGCCAGAGCCTTACCCGCCAGCCGGGTCACGGCATGCGGGTTATGGGCGTGCCGGCTGAGCAGAGCGTCGGCCAGGGGGCCAAGCCGCACCAAGCGGCCGCGCACGGGCCGGTCGGGCAGAAAGAACGGCGTCACGCCGTGCGGGACGACGATATCCGGGATATTGGGGCGGCCACTGTCCAGAAAGGCGGGAAGATCGTTCATGCCCACTCACTTAAGGCGCCGGTGTCGGTTTCGCTATCCGTGATTGTGCATTGAACCCTGCCAATCGGGGCAATTCCGCCTTTACTGCGGCCAGCGGAACAAGGGAATGGGCCCCAGCCTGACGAGACCGTCATCCAGCGTGAGTGACGCAGGCCGGTTCGGCGCCATCACCAGGGCCGCGACCCCGCCCAAGGCGCGCGCCTCGGCCATCGTCATCACCTTGCCCGCCGCCAGCCGCTGCAACCCCTGTTCCAGCCCCGTGGCGGTCACCGCGAGGTTCCCGCGCGGCCTGCGATCAACGGCGCGGTCGAACCGGCCGGTCGCCTTCACCACCAGCGGCCCGTCTTCGAGTGTCAAGGCACGCAGCGTCAGCCGGGGGTCAGCGGCTGTCCCGGCCACCACCGCGTCAAAGGACAGCAGCGCCGGATTGCCGAGCGCGGCCATATGCGACCGCGGCAGGCCGACGCCATGCAGCTGCGCCGCCACGGTCAGCGACGCATCATCGGCGTTCACCGCCGCCGCAACAGACGCGATTGAAACCGGCTGAACCGCGCCCCCACCCGCCGGCCAGGCGGCGAGGATCGCTAAGGCGCTCCCTTGGACCAGACCGAGCCCGCCCCCCGGCAGCAAAGCCCCGAGCGCCGCCATTTTCTGTGCCTGAAAGGCGATCGGGGGCCTGTGGCCGATCGTCACGGACTGCCGGCCGTCGATGCCGATGAAAAGGTCATGGACATGACGGATATCCTGGGCGAGCACCACCTGATCGGCCTGCCACGAGCCGCCGCCTGGAAGATAAGCTTCGCCGCCCTGGACGGAGACATGCGTCAGCCGGATGCCGGCGGCCATCGGCCAGCCCGTGCGCACAGGCGGATCATGGCGGATGGTGATACCTGCGGCCGTGGCCGATCGCTCCCAACTCGCCAGCCGATCCGCCAGCTGGCCTGCGACCAGATACCAGATGGCGGTCCAGCCCCCGGCCAGGACCAGAAGCAGCAGTATCAGAACCGCGAAAAACCTTCGGAAGCGACGCCGTTTGCTCATGCGTATCCATATCGCGATGGAGACGCTTGTCGCCACCCCGGCCCACGCTTATGCCTCTGCACAATCGATAGTGACCGGAGACATCACATGGCCGCGAAATCCGTGAAGAAAGTGGTGCTCGCCTATTCGGGCGGGCTCGACACCAGCGTCATCCTCAAATGGCTGCAGCAGACCTACGGCTGCGAGGTCGTGACCTTCACGGCCGATCTGGGCCAGGGCGAGGAGCTGGAGCCTGCCCGCCGTAAGGCCGAGCTGGCCGGCGTAAAGCAGATTTTCGTGGACGACCTGCGCGAAACTTTCGTGAAGGACTTCGTCTTTCCGATGTTCCGGGCCAATGCGCTGTATGAGGGCCAGTATCTGCTGGGCACCTCCATCGCCCGCCCGCTCATCGCCCAGCGCCAGATCGAAATCGCCGAGGAAGTCGGCGCCGATGCGGTCGCCCATGGCGCCACCGGCAAGGGCAATGACCAGGTCCGCTTTGAACTCGCCTATTACGCGCTCAAGCCGGATGTGACCGTCATCGCACCCTGGCGCGAATGGGACCTCACCAGCCGCACCAAGCTCATCGAATTCGCCGAGGCGAACCAGATTCAAGTGACGAAGGACAAGCGCGGCGAGGCGCCCTTCTCGGTCGATGCCAACCTTCTCCATTCCTCTTCGGAAGGAAAAATTCTCGAAGACCCCGCAGTCGAGGCGGACGAGATCGTCTATCAGCGCACCATCAGCCCGGAAGCGGCACCCGATGTGGCGACCACCATCACCATCGACTTCCATCAGGGCGATGCGGTCGCGATCAATGGCGTGGCGCTGTCGCCCGCCACGCTGCTGACCGAGCTGAACGCGCTCGGAAAAGCCAACGGTATCGGCCGGCTTGACCTCGTCGAAAACCGCTTCGTCGGCATGAAGTCCCGCGGCATCTATGAGACGCCGGGCGGCACCATCCTGCTCGCGGCCCATCGCGGCATCGAAAGCATCACGCTGGACCGGGAGGCCGCCCATCTCAAGGACAGCCTGATGCCGCGCTATGCCGAGCTGATCTATAACGGCTTCTGGTTCAGCCCCGAGCGGCGGATGCTGCAGGCGCTGATCGACACCAGCCAGGCCTCCGTCACCGGCCGCGTGACGCTAAAGCTCTACAAGGGCAATGCGACGGTGATCGGCCGCGAAAGCCCGAACAGCCTCTATTCCATGAAGGTCGTGACCTTCGAGGATGACCAGGGCGCCTATAATCAGGTCGATGCGCAGGGCTTCATCAAGTTGCAGGCGCTGCGTCTCCGCCTCGGCGCCGCTGCAGGCCGAAAGGGCGGCACGCCGTAAGAGGTTCACGCGGGGTCGGGATTTTCCAAAAGGTTCCATGGCCGTAATCACGCGCCGATCTTGGGTCGAGAGGCGTGACTTCCACGCTTCGGACCTATCCGTGCTATTTGACCATCCATGGAGACCAAACCACCGATCCCGCTTGCCGTCCTCGTCGGCATCCAGACGTCCGACGTCGATGACGTCGCACACGAAGCCAGCCTTGAGGAGTTAGGGCGCCTGGTGAAGACACTGGGCTACGAGGTTGTCGGCACAGTCTCGCAAAAGCGCGAGGGTACCGGCGCCGGGTCGCTGCTAGGCAGCGGCAAGCTTGCGGAACTGGCAGCGCTGACCGGTGGCACGGGCGTGGTCAGCTCGATGGCGTTGCTGCAACCGAAATCCAAGGCCCGGCGACGGTTTGAAGGCGTCGAAGCGGCGGTTCAGGCAGACGAACCCGAGTCTTCTGAGCCAGGCTTGGACGCCGTCCGCAAGCCCGAGTTCGTCATCGTCGATCAGGAACTCTCGCCCAGCCAGATCCGCAATCTGGAGCGCGCGACCGGCGCCCAGGTGCTGGACCGCACCGGCGTCATCGTCGAGATCTTCCACCGCCACGCCAATACCCGCGAGGCAAAGCTACAGGTGGAGCTGGCGCGTCTGAAATACGTGGCCCCCCGCATGCGGGAATCTTCGTCGGGAGGCGGGCGGCAGCAAGGCCCGGGCGCCGGCGAAAGCGCCTTGGACCTCGATCGCCGCAAGATCCGGGACCGCCTCTCTGAGCTGAAGGACCAGCTGGAAGCGGTGCAACGCGATAGCGACCAGCGCCGCTCCGCGCGCCGCGACCAGCTGCGGGTCGCACTGGTCGGCTACACCAATGCGGGCAAATCCTCGTTGATGCGGGCGCTGACCGGGAGCCAGGCTTTGGTCGAGGACAAATTGTTCGCCACCCTCGACACGACCGTGCGCATCCTGCAGCCGGAGACGCGTCCCCGCGTGCTTGTCTCCGACACGGTCGGATTCATCAAACAATTGCCGCATGACCTGGTCGCTTCGTTCCGCTCCACCTTGGCAGAAGCGCTGGAAGCCTCGCTACTGCTGTTCGTGGTCGATGCATCGGACCCGACCTATGAGGCGCAGCTGGACGTGAGCCGCAAAGTCCTGCGTGACATCGGGGCGGATGCGGTGCCGTCCCGCCTCGTGCTCAACAAGCTTGACCGGGTGGATGCTGCTGGGCGCGCGGCCCTGATGGAGAAGCACCCCGACGCGATCCTGCTCTCAGCTCACGCGCCTGAAGATGTGAGTGCATTGCGGGACACCATCATCGCGTTCTTTGAGGCGGCGATGGTGGAGGATGTGCTGGTTTTGCCCTATGCGAAACAAGGACTGATCGGCGAGGTCTATGAAAGCGCGCGGGTCTTGTCCGAAGAGTATGACGAAACCGGCCGGGTGCTGAAGGTGCGCGGCCTGCCCGGCGCTATCGCGCGGCTGCAGCGGAGCCTTGCCGCGCACTGAGCAAATCCTGGTCGGATGGAATTGCCATGCCGACCCTCCCTTCCCGTATGCAGCAGACAAAGCCCGCCCGATTTAGCCGGCACACTATGCACGGCGACATGCCGCAAAAAGACTCCACCAGCCGAAGGCAATGATGTTATAACGCCTGTGCAAACAGGAGGTCGCCATGGTCGCGCTCAAGCTGGTGAATATCGGCAACTCGGTCGGTGTCGTCATCCCGAAGGAGCAGCTCGCCAAACTGGGCGTCACCAAGGGTGACACACTCTATGCGGTCGAAACCGCGGAGGGGCTGCGGCTTTCTCCAAGCGACCCTACCTTCGAGGAACAAATGGCCGTTGCGCGCCGGATCATGAAGGAACGCCGGGCCGTCTTGCGCGAGCTTGCGAAATGACGGTCTGGCTCAGCCGGCAGATCGTTCTCGCCGTCCATGACGAGCAGCTTCGCGAACATGGGGGCGCCTCCGGCATCAGGGATGAGGGCCTTTTGGAGAGCGCCCTCGCCCGCCCGATTAACCGGGCCGGCTACAGCGAGCCTGATACGGCAGAGCTCGCGGCCATCTATGCCATCGCCATCGCGCGCAACCATCCCTTCATCGACGGCAACAAGCGCACGGCCTATGTCGCCATGGAACTTTTCCTGGACCTGAATGGCTTTGCCTTCGTAGCAAGCGACGCTGATGCCGTCATCACCATGCTGAACATGGCGGCCCACGACATTGCAGACGTGGATTTCACCCTCTGGGTCCGGGCCAACGCGGTTCTGAGGGAATGAAACTGGAGCGGGCGAAGGGAATCGAACCCTCCTAGCTAGCTTGGAAGGCTAGAGCATTACCACTATGCTACGCCCGCCCAGATAAGCCCTTGATACCCGCCCTGGGGCGGGTATCGCAAGCCCTGCGGCAGCCACTTCAGACGACGCGGAAATTGCCGAACAGCCAGGGCTCGTTCGTATCGACAGACTCGGGGAACAGCCGACCGCGGTCCTGCAGGGGCGTCCAGTCGGAATAGACGCCGACCACTTCACCCAGATAGGGCTTCGTAATCTCGAGCACGCGCTCATGGTCGATACCGTCCGGCTCGATGATGCCGGCGCGCGGATTTTCCATCGCCCAGATCACGCCGGCCAGCACCGCCGCCGTCACCTGCAGGCTGGTCGCATTGTTATAGGGAACCAAGCTGCGGGCCTCGTCGATGGTGAGGCGCGAGCCATACCAATAGGCGCCTTTGGCATGGCCCATCAGCAGCACGCCCAGTTCGTCGGTGCCCGAAATGATCTCGTCCATCATCAGGCGCGTGCGGCTTTGCATCTCCCAGTTCTTGCCGGCGAGTTCATGCACGGACAGCACGGCGTCATCCGCCGGGTGATAGGCGTAATGCACCGTCGGGCGATAGGTGACGTCCTCGCCATTCTTGACGGTGTAGTAGTCGGCGATCGAAATGGATTCGTTATGGGTGATCAGGAAGCCATGGAACGGGCCTTCCAGCGGCGTCCAGGTGCGCACGCGGGTGGACGCCCCCGGGCGCTCCAGATAGATCGCGGCGCCCGAGCCGAAATCGTGCCGGCGCGCATCCGCAGGCCAGACCGTCTCATGCGTGCCCCAGCCCAGTTCCGCCGGCTGGCAGCCCTCGCCCACGAAACCATCGACCGACCAGGTATTGACGAATTCGTCGCGCTCTTTCGGGATATTCGCGACCTGGGTGTCCCGCTCGGCGATGTGGATGACCTTGACCGACAGGGTCTGGGCGAGCGCCGCCCATTCCGCCTTGGTCGTCGGCACCGTCGTCACCAGACCCGTATCCTGGGCCAGGTTCAGCAGCGCCTGCTTCACGAAATGGGAAACGAGGCCAGGGTTCGCGCCATGGGTGATGAGCGCGGTCGGACCGTCATTGCCGCCCTCGCGCAAAGCAAGCGCCGATTCCCGCAGACCGTAATTGGAGCGCGCGCTGGCCGAAAGCGAGGTGTCGGTATAGCCGCCGGCCCAGGGCTCAACGCAGGTATCAAGATACAGGGCGCCGACCTCGCGGCAGAAGGCGATCAGCGCCACCGAGGAGACGTCCACCGACAGGTTGAGCAGGAAATCGCCTTCGCCCAGCATCGGGGTCAGGATCACGCGGAAATTCTCGCGCGTCAGCGGGGAGACCAGATAGGTCACGCCCATGGCTTCGGCCACGGCACGGCCGCGCTCATCGGAATTCACGATCGTCACCTGGGCCGGCGCCATGCCGATATGCCGCAGCAGCAGAGGCAGAACCCCCTGACCGATGCTGCCGCAGCCGACCATGACGAGGCGGCCAGAAAAAGAAACGTGCTGCACGGATGAAAGCTCCCGAGTGAGAAGACGGTCAGAGAAGAATGGCCGCCCCGCTGAAGAGGGCGGCCGCCCGGTCAAGCCGACAGGTCAGGCCGCCAGATCAAGCATGTCGTCTCCCGGATGGCCGGGTGTCTGCAGCATGGGCTGGTCTCGCACGGCCACCGTCTCGGCACAGCCGAAACCATTGAACTCGGTCGCGAGACAGGCGCCATAGGCCCCGAGCTGGCCGACTTCGATCCAATCCCCTTCCGCGATATCCGCTGGCAGGTAGAAGGGGCCCTTCATATAGTCGGCGCTGTCGCAGGTCGGGCCGAAGAAGGCGAAAGCCTCCAGCGCTGCCGATGCGGGCGCACCCCCGTCGCGGATCATGCGCACCGGAAAACGAAAGCCCGGGGCACCCGCGTCAGACAGGCTGCCATAGACCCCGTCATTGACGAAGAGCGTGTCACCGCGGCGAGCCTGCACCTGCACGACGACGGAGCTGCCGGCGGCCACCAGCGCACGGCCGGGTTCCGCCCACAGGCGCGCGCCTGCCACGTCCAGATCGTCGAAGGCGCCCTCGATTTCGGCAAAATAGGCGCCGAGCGGTGGCGGCTCCAGATCGGGATAGCTCACCGGAAAACCGCCGCCGACGTCGATGATATCAATCGCGACACCCGCCGCGCGGATCACTTCACCGGCCAGCGCCAGCGCACGCCGATAGGCGAGCGGTTCCATGCATTGCGAACCGACATGGAACGAGACGCCAAGCCGGATGGCAAGCGGACGCGCAGCGCGCAGCAGTGCGACCGCCTCCTCGAGCGACGCACCGAACTTGCCCGACAGGTCATAAAGCGCATTGCCCTTCGGCAGACCCAGACGTACGACCAGGCCGAGATCCTGGGCATGCCCGGTCTCGGCCATGATCTTCGCAAGCTCCGCTGCGCTGTCCAGCACGAAGTCACGCACGTCATGACGGAAATAGGCCTCGCGGATCGCCGAGCGGGCTTTCACCGGGTGCATAAAATGGATGACGGCTTCGGGGAAAAGCCCGCGCACGAGGGCGACTTCAGCCGCCGATGCGCAGTCGAAATGGCGCACGCCGCCATCCCACAGGGCCGCCAGCACATCGGCGTCCGGGTTGCACTTCACGGCATAAAGCACGTCGCCGCGAAACTCCGCGACGAAGCGCGCGGCCGTCGCCTGCAGCACGGCCGGACGCAGGCAGTGAATCGCCTCCTCGGGCCGGCCGGCGAACACGACCTCATCCACCGACAGCTGATAGACCGAAGCCGGACCGGTGCGGCGCAGGGCGGTGACAGTCGTGTTACGGGGACGGATATGGCTCATCGGGCAACCCTCCTAACACCCGCAGTTGCCTGCGAATGTGACGTCTTGAACAAGGATGAAACGCAGGAAACCGTCACCGGCGGCGCGGGGCCGCAGGGGCACGGTGAGGCTGGGATCAGGCCGGTCTAGCCGGCACGGTCCTCAGACGAGATTGCGATGAAGATGCATCGCAGCGTGCGTAACAGAAAACATATCGTTTCCCTTCAGGACACCGGTCAGACTTGGGACCGGCTGGACCAAAAAGGACGCGTTACGTCGTTGCTGTGCCCATAATGGGCTCGCGGCACGTGCGATTGCGTCAAGCCAAGCGCCGAACTTCGGCGCGGAGATCCATATAAAGGCAAACCCCAGACGCGGGGATGCTGATCTTTCCTCTCGGTTATGCTTGTGGAGCGTGACTAGTTCGGCTTTTCTAACAATTGGTTACGGCCGACGGGCGCAGGTTAGGGTCATAAGAGTCATGGTATTGTCAGATCGTGTCCAGACGGCGCCCCCGGCATCGGTCAGGGCGGTCAGCGTCATCCCCCCGGAAACCGGTCCGGTCGCGACCCTGATGTCGTCCCATGCGCTTGACGGCACAATGGAGCACGGCGAGGCCGCCTATATCGCGGGGCTCGCCTTGAACATGTTTTCGGTGCCGACATTCCTGATCCGGCCGAATTGCGAAATTGTCGCCTCCAGCAGCACCGGGCCGGCACTGCTGGAGAATTCCAGGGCCTTCTATGCCCATCAGGGCCGTCTGACCGTGCGCCGCGCAAGCGATACCCATGCCCTGCTGGAGGCGGTCGGCCGCGTCGTAGCGCGTGGCACGGGGGAATTGCTGCGCTTTCTTACCCGCCAGGAGGAAGCGAGCGCTCTGATGCGTCTCCACGCAGTCCCCCGCAAGCCGCTGGTCATCGTCGCCATTGCCGAACTGCGCGCCCCCATGCTGCTGGCGCACGGCTGGTCCACGGCGGCCTTCGGCTTTTCCGCCCCGCATGCGGCCCTCGCCGAAAGCCTGGCTCTCGGGCACAGCCTCGCGGATTTCGCGGCGCTCCATAACCTGCCGATCGGCACGGTGCGCACGCGGCTGAAGAAGCTTCTTGTCCAGACGGGCACAACCTCGCAGGCCTCTCTCGCCGCCATGCTGCAGCGTGCCTCCGTCATCATGAGCGGGGCCGAAAAACTCGCAAATCCCCCGAAAGGCCGCCGCTCCGGCGCATCCTGAACGGCCCCGGCCACCGGTTTGACCTCCTCTCCCGACGCGCTATGGTACCCGCCTGATCGGTTGCGGACGAATGATGCGGTGCCTGAGTCGTAAGCTTGCTCACGAATACAGATCGCCGATCTGGAAGGGGCTTGCCTGATGCTCATTGCCGGTGATGTTGGTGGCACTAAAACCCGCCTGGCGCTCGTCTCCCCTGAACAGGGGCCGCGCAAGTTCCTCGCCGAGGAGGAATATCCCAGCCAGGATTATCCAGGCCTTGAACCGATCATTCGGAAATTCCTCGCCGACAAAGGCGTGACGGTGACCTCCGCCAGCTTCGATGTCGCGGGACCGGTGATCGATGGCCATGCCCATCTGACCAATCTGCCCTGGAACCTGGATGAGAAGGTTCTCGCCCGCGAGTTGAAGCTCGATCGCGTCAGTCTCCTGAATGATCTCAAGGCCATCGCGCATGCCGTGCCGCATCTGCTGCCGGAGGAGACGGAAGTCATCAATGCCGGGCGCGCCGTGCAGAACGCGGCGATCGGCGTCATGGCTCCGGGCACCGGCCTGGGCGAAGCTTTTCTAATCTGGAGCGGCCAGAGCTATATCGCCTGCGAATCCGAGGGTGGGCATGCGGATTTCGCGCCCACCAACCATATCCAGGACGGTCTCTGGTCCTACCTCACAGACCGCTTCCGTCATGCGGCCTATGAGCGCGTCTGCGCCGGCTCCGGCCTGCCCAATGTCTATGACTATGTGCGCTCACGCGATCCGGCCTCCGAAGCGCCCGCCTTCGCCGCCAAACTGCACGCGGAGCATGATCGCACGCCGCTTATCGTGGAGGCGGCGCTGACCGAACCCGACAACAATCCGCTGGCTGCCGAGACGCTGCGCATTGTCATCGACGTCTGGGGCGCCGAGGCCGGCAATCTGGCATTGAAAGTCATGGCCACGGGGGGCATCTATCTGGCAGGCGGCATGCCGCCGCGTCTGGTGCCGCAGCTTCAGGACGGTGCCTTCATGCAGGCTTTCTGCGCCAAGGGCCGGTTCGCCAATATGCTGCGCAATATTCCGGTCCATGTCATCATGATGAACGCAGCTCTTCTGGGCGCCGCGATTTACGGACTGGAACAGGCGGCGGCGCAATAAGGCGCCCCTGTGCTATAGTTATAAATCCCAGCGTTGCGACGTGCCGGACCAGATCACAACGACACGCGTCATCGGCAAGCGATAAAGGACCCTTATCATGGCTTCGACCGCACCTCATGATCTCAACAAGCTCGGCCAGAGCCTGTGGCTGGACAATATCACCCGCGACCTTCTCGATAGCGGCACGCTGAAAAGCTACATCGAGACGAAGTCGGTCACGGGCCTGACCTCCAACCCGACCATCTTCGACAACGCGATCTCCAAAAGCAGCTGGTACGACGCCGAAATCCATCGCCAGCTCGACGCCGGCCACAAGGGCGAGGCGCTGTTCTTCAACATGGCGATCCAGGATCTGTCGCGCGCGGCCGATCTTTTTCTGCCGATCTATGAGCGCACCGGCACGGTCGATGGCTTCGTCTCCCTCGAAGTCTCCCCGCTCTTCGCCTATGACACTGACGCGACCGTGAAGCAGGCCGCGGCGCTGCATGCCCAGGCCGCCAAGCCGAACCTCTTCATCAAGATCCCGGGCACGCCGGAAGGCCTGCCGGCGATCGAAGACGCGATTTATGCGGGCGTGCCGATCAACGTCACCCTGCTGTTCTCCACCGACCACTACCTCGCCTGCGCTGAAGCCTATATGCGCGGGCTGGAGCGCCGGGTTGCCGAAGGCAAGTCCCCGGACGTGCGGTCGGTCGCGTCGCTTTTCATCAGCCGCTGGGATAGCGCGGTCGCCGACAAAGTGCCGGCTGACGTCAAGAACACGCTCGGCCTCGCCGTCGGCCAGCAGGCCTATGCCGCCTATCGTGACGTGCTCGAAAGCGACCGCTGGCAGCGCCTGGAAAACCTCGGTGCCCGCCCGCAGCGCCTGCTGTTCGCCAGCACCGGCACGAAGGACAAGAACGCGTCCGACACCCTCTACATCACCGGCCTTGCGGCGCCGAACACCGTCAACACCATGCCGGAAGGCACCCTGCTCGCTTTCGCCGACCATGGCGCGGTGGATAAGGTCATTCCGCGCCACGGCGGCGATTTCTCCAAGGTCCTGAAGGCGCATCAGGATGCCGGCGTCGATCTGACGGCACTCTCGACCGAGCTGCAGGCCGCCGGCGCCAAGGGCTTCGTGAAGTCCTGGCACGAGCTGATGGAAGCGATTGACAGCAAGTCGAAGGTTTTGAGCTAACCAATCCCGCTGCCTGAGGCGCCACGGCGCTTCGGGCAGCGATGACGACGCCCACGAAGCGTGGCTTAATCTCCCCTTGCTGACTGCAGCTTGGGGAGATTTTTTTGTCCGGGACGTTTCAAGGGCAACTGGCCGAAACCGATCTCAGGCTTCTGCGCGTCTTCTGGACGGTGGCAGACAAGGGTGGGTTCACGGCGGCCGAAACCTCGCTCGGCAAAAGCAAATCCGCGATCAGCGCCGATGTCTCGGCGCTTGAAACGCGCCTCGGCCTTGTTCTGTGCCAGCGTGGCCGCGCCGGCTTCGCGCTCACCGCGGAGGGCATGCAGGTGCGCGACGCCATCGGCCAGTTGCTCGCTGATCTCGGGCAGTTCCGGGATCGCGTTAACCAAGCGCGCGGGCGCCTCTCCGGCACGCTCTCGCTCCATGTCACCGACAATATCGTCACCTACGGCGACAGCCCGCTGGTCAGGGTTCTGGCCGCCTTCAGCCGTCAGCACCCGGAGGTTTTCCTCAACCTTGTCTCGGCACCCCCCGATGCCGTGGAGCAGGCAGTACTGGACGGCCGCGCCAGCCTCGGCGTTTCGGTTCTGCCCCGGCTGGTGCCCACGCTTGATCTGCTGCCCTTGTTCGAGGAGCGGCTGCATCTCTATTGCGGCGACCGCCACCCGCTGTTTGCGGTGGCCGACGCGGCAATCACGCCTGACACGATGGCCGATCATCGCGTGGTTGAGGTCTCGGCCGGTGCGACGGGACCCTTTTGGCCGGTCTGGCGGGAGAAGCTGCGCTTTTCGGCCCGCGCCGGCAGTATCGACGCACGCGCTGTCCTGCTGCTGACGGGCGAATATCTCGGCTTCCTGCCGCCCGACTATGCCGAACCCTGGGTGCGGGAGCGCCGCATGCGTGCTTTGGCCCCTGACCGGCTTGCGCTCGGCAATACCTTCTATCTCATGACCAAGCGCGGAACGCCGCCTGGACTGATTGCGGAGCGGTTCCGCAGCATGCTGATCGCATCCTATGATGATAATATAAGCAAACAGAGCGTAATATAGGCAGTGTCGCCACTGCCGAAGTTCAGTTCGCTCGATTCATAACCACCACGGCAGACCAAGCGCCTATAGGGCGATAATCAGCCTTGGGAGGCCGGGATGCAGGACTGGATTTCGGCGCGTGGCGCCAAAGTGGTGCCGCCGCAGGTGCTCAAATCGCTCAGCACGCGGTCCGATGCGCGCGGATTGCTGCAGCTCGGCAGCCAGCTTGCGGCGATCAGCATGTCCATCGCCCTCACATGGTGGCTGTGGCCCAGCCTCTGGGCGGTGCTGCCCTTCGCCGCCCTCGGCATCGTGCTCAACTGCCTCTATGCCGGCCAGCATGAGACCAGCCACCGCACCGCCTTCCGGGCACGCTGGCTCAATGATTGGGTGGGGGCGGCGATCGGCTTTCTGTCGATCTATCCGGCGCGCTGGGACCGGTATTTCCATTTCGCCCATCACCGCCATACTCAGGACCCGGCCCGTGACCCCGAATTGCTGTCGCGCGGCCCTTACACGCCCAGCTCCTACTTTTTCTACATCATCGGCATCACCTATTGGTGGGCGCGGGCCCGCAACACGGTGCGGATCGCGACCGGTCGTCTGCCCGCCTATGCGACCTATCTGACGGAGCCCCAGCGCCGCGAGGTCATGCTGGAAGCACGCTGGCACCTGGCGGGCTATGCCGCGATCCTCGCCGTCTCGCTGGCGCTCCACACATGGGCCGCAGTGATCTTCTGGCTTGCCCCCATGATGCTCTTCAAATGGGTGCACAACATGCAGAACACGGGTGAGCACACCTGCCTGACGCATGAGCAGGATACGCTGCGCAATACCCGCACGCTGCGCGGGCCGTGGCTGGTGCGCTGGCTGGTGTGGAACATGTCCTATCATACCGCGCACCACACCTTCCCCGGGATACCCTTCTTCGCTCTGCCGGAGCTGAACCGCGAAATCCAGACCCGCCTGGGTGAGCCGCTACCGGGTGCCACCTATATCGGCGCGCAGGTTGAGATCGCGACCACCTTGCTGCGCGACGGCGACCGCATGGAAATCGTCGCGTGACGGCTCTACCGCGACTGGAAGTTTTCCAGGCTCTCTGGGCCATGCAGATGCGCATTCCAGGGCAGGCCGAACGGCCGGTCGAGGAGAGTTTCGCCCTGGTGGCGGCAGCCGGTTACGACGGCATGGGGATCGACCTTGGCGTGACCCCGCTCGATCAGGCGGCTGCCCTGGAGCCGCTCTTCGCGCGCCATAATCTCGGCTGCCTGATCACCGCTTTTGTCAAAAGCATCGACGGGATGACACCCGTTCTCGATCTCGCCAAGCGTCTGAATGCACGCCACGTCAATCTCATCGGCCAGGTCATGCCGCTCGGTGTGGACGCGACCGTCCCGGTCGCCCGCCGCTGGATCGAGATGGCCGATGCGGCCGGAATCGAACTTCAGTTCGAAACCCATCGCAACAGCATCACCAACGATATGTTCGCGACCCTGCAGCTGATCGACGCCGTGCCCGAAATGGTGCTCTGTGCCGATCTCTCGCATTACGTGGTCGGCCGCGAATTCGATTTTCCCCCCGACGCGCGCACGCAAAGCCATGTGAGCCGCATCCTGCAACGCTCCGGTTCTTTCCAGGGACGCATCGCCTCACGGCAGCAGATCCAGGTGCCGTTCGGCTTTCCGCAGTATCAGAAGTGGCTCGGCCTGTTTCTTGCCTGGTGGGAAGACGGTTTTCGCCATTGGCGGCGATCCGGCGGCAGCGGGCCGCTGAATTTTCTCTGTGAACTTGGACCGCATGAATACGCCATGACCGGCGCCGATGGCCTGGAACTGTCCGATCGCTGGGCGGAGGCGCTGATCCTGAAGGATCATGTCCGCCGCATCTGGCGGCAATTGGACAGCGAAACCGCCGCCTGATCGCGCCTGCCTTCGACCCTTTGCTGCCTTGCTCGTCGATCGTCTCTAACCCCGGAGGACTCCCCTGCATGAGCCTGCAACGTCCCAGCTTCGGCCAGGATCTCAGAGAACTGGCCGAACAGGAAATGGACCGCGGCCATATCACCCGGCGCGATTTCGCGCGCCTGATGGCGGCCATCGGCCTCGGCGCCACGGCCTTCGGCGGGGTTGCCAAGGCTCAGGCGGCCACGTCGGAAATCACGGTCGCGAATTTCGGCGGTGATGCGCTGGCCGCCTGGGCCCAGGCCTGGGGCGCGCCCTTCACCCAGAAGACCGGCATCAAGGTGCATTTCGACGGGTCCGGCCCGCTGCCCGGCAATATCAAGCAGCAGGTCCAAGCCCATAACGTCATCTGGGATGTCTCGGACGGCGACGGCTATTACGGCATCCAGCTCGGCGATGCCGGCTTCCTGGACCCGATCGACTACACGATCGTTGACAAGTCTAAGGTCTGGCCGGAATTCATCTGGCCCTACGGCGTTTGTGACTATGTCTATTCCTATGTGCTGGCCTATGACACCACCAAGGTGAAGGGCGTGCCGACCTGGCAGGATTTCTTCGACCTCCAGAAATATCCCGGCAAGCGCAGCCTGTGGAAATATTTCATGGGCACGGGTGAGCCGATCCTGCTCGCCGATGGTGTCGCACCCGACAAGCTCTATCCGATGGACATGGACCGTGTCATCGCCAAGGCCAAGACGCTCGGCGACAATCTCATCCTTTGGGATTCGGGCGCATCCTCGCAGCAGATGTTCATGGACAGCGAAGTCACCATGGCCTGCATCTGGAACACGCGCGCCAGCGTGCTGAAGCGCGATACCAAGGGCCGCGTTGACTACACCTTCAACCAGGGCATTCGTACATCCGGCGCCATGACCATCCCCAAAGGTGTCAAAGACCCGAAGGCGTCCAACACCTTCATCGCGACCGCGCAGGACCCGCAAAGCCAGCTCCTGCTGCTCAAGCTGATGGGCAACGGCCCTGCCAACCCGGCAGCCTCCAAAATGGCGACCGGCGATCTTGCGGCCAAGGACCCGTCAAGCCCCGCCAATCTGTCCCTGCAGATCAACCGCGATGAGGAATGGTACGCCAAGCATTACGACGATGCCGTCGGCACCTGGCTGGATGCGATGTCTGGCTGACAGCGTGCCGTCCGTTAACGCCACCCTCCGCGGCCCAGGCCATAGACGGCCCTTCGATCGGTACTGGCTTCTACTGGTACCGGTCCTGGTGTTGCTTGGCGTCTTCTACGTCTATCCGCTGGTGCGGGTGCTGCTGCTCAGCGTGACCGACCCGCATCCGGGGATCGAGAATTTCACGCATCTGGTTCTGTCTCACGGACCGCGGAAGGTGATGTTCAACACCTTCCGCATCTGTGCGCTGACAACCGTCATCGCCGTCGCCATCGCCTATCTTCTCGCCACCGTCATGGTGCATGCACCACGGCAGCGGCGGCGGGTGATGATGGCGATCGTGCTGCTGACGCTGTGGATCTCCGTCCTCGTCCGCGCCTTCTCCTGGCTTATCCTTCTCGATGATCATGGCGTTGTGAACAATACGCTGATGGCGCTCGGCCTTATCCATGCGCCGCTCGCTTTGGTGCGGAATGAGACCGGCGTCGTCATCGGCATGGTGCATTACCTGCTGCCCTATGCCGTGCTGCCGCTGCTCGCCGCCATGCAGTCGATCGACCCGGCTTTGATGCGCGCGAGCTACAGCCTGGGCGCGGGGCGCGTGCGCACCTTCCTCTCCGTCTTCATGCCGCTCAGCCTGCCCGGCGTCGCCGCAGCCGGCGTCATCGTCTTCGTCTTTTCACTCGGCTTCTTCATCACCCCCTCCATCCTCGGCGGCGGACGGGTCGTCATGCTCGCCGAATATGTCAGCGTGACGGTTCTGGAAATGCTGCGCTGGGGCTTCGCCGCCGCCCAGGCCGTGGTGCTGCTGGTCCTAACCCTTGTGGTTCTGGGCATCGCCGGCAAGCTGCTCGGCAGCAAGCGGATACTGCCGTCATGAGGCGCCTGCGATCCGGGCCGGACTGGACGACGCTCCCCTTCCGCGCCCTCGGCTGGCTGGTGCTGGTCTTTCTCATCGCACCCATGCTGGTGGTCTTTCCCGTCTCGGTCACGCCCAACCGCTGGCTCTCCCTGCCCTCGGGCGGGATGTCCTTCAGCCATTACGCGGCGGTCTTCGCTTCCGCCGACTGGCTCAACGCCATCGGCCAGAGCCTCATCATCGCGACGCTGACCATGATCTGCGCGACCGCCATCGGCACCGCGGCCGCCATCGCCGCCTGGCGGCTGGCCGGCCATTGGGCGATCGGGCCGATCCGCATCGTCATCCTCATGCCCATCATCGTCCCGGCCGTCGTCTCGGCGCTCGGCATGTATCAGGTCTGGGTCGATTTCGGCCTGTTTGACACGCTGCCCGGTACTGTCATCGCCCATACTATCCTGGCCACGCCCTTCGTCTTCCTGACGGTCTCGGCCGCCCTCGCCCATATTGACCGCCGCATCGAGCAGGCGAGCCGCACGCTGGGTGCCGGCGCCTTGCGCACGGCCTGGTCCATTCTCGTGCCCGCGGCGCGCCCCGGCATCATGGCGGGCGCCGTCTTCGCCTTCATCACCTCCTGGGACGAGATCGTCGTCACCATGTTCGTGACGTCGCGCCATGTCTTCACCTTGCCGCGCAAGATCTTCCAGGACATCCACGACAATCTCGACCCCGCGATGGCGGCGGTCTCCTCCCTGATGATCCTGGTCACGCTCGCCATTGCCGCGGTTCTGCTGCTGCGTGACCTCAAGCGTGACCGCGCCTTCCAGGATATGCCATGACCGAACCCGCCCATGCACTGGCACTCCGCGGCCTCACCAAGCGCTATCACCAGACGGTCGCGATCGACGATCTCACCCTTGATATCGCGGCCGGGGAGTTCCTGACCCTGCTTGGCCCCTCGGGCTCGGGCAAGACGACCGTTCTGATGGCAATCGCAGGCTTTGTGGAGCCGACGGCCGGCGAAATCCTGCTCGACGGCGCGCCCATCACCCGCCTGCCGCCAGAGGCGCGGGATTTCGGCGTCGTCTTCCAGGGCTATGCGCTGTTCCCGCATATGACGGTTGCCGAAAACGTCGCCTATCCGCTGCGGGTACGCCGTATCGGCCGGGCGGAGCGTGAGGCGCGCGTGCGCGAGACGCTTGCCCTCGTCCAGCTCGCGCATCTCGCTGACCGCAAGCCAGCACAGCTCTCCGGCGGCCAGCAGCAGCGCGTGGCGCTGGCGCGTGCGCTCGTCTTCCGGCCCAAGCTTTTGCTGCTCGACGAGCCGCTCTCCGCACTCGACAAAAGCCTGCGCACGGATCTGCAGATCGAATTGAAGCGCCTGCACAGCCGCATCGGCACCACCTTCGTCAATGTGACGCATGACCAGGAAGAGGCGATCACCATGTCCGATCGCATCGCCATCATGCGCGGCGGCAAGCTGGCGCAGCTCGGCACGCCGCATGCGTTGTTCGAGCATCCGTCCACCCGCTTCGTCGCGGGCTTCCTCGGCCGCAGCAATTTTCTCGACGCCACGGTGACCGCCGTCTCCGAAGGCGAGGTCAGCCTGATCTGCCAGGGCGTCACCCTGAGTCAGGCGCGGCCGCAAGAATGGTCGCCGGCAGTGGGTGAGGCGACGCTACTCGCCTTGCGGCCGAACAAGATCATCCTGCTCGGCCCCGATGAGACGGCTGCCAACGCAGTCCCCGGCCGGATCACCGCAGCACTCTATGCCGGCACCGTCCTGCAGCTGGTGGTGGAGACAGCGTGCCACCCGGCGCTGGAAGTCAGCCTTGCCTTGCGCGGCGCGGGCAACCTGCCCCGGGAAGGCGATCCTGTCCGTCTCGGCTGGCAGGACAATGCCGCCGTACCCGTCCTGCCTGACGCTCAGGATTGACGGGTCAAGGGCAGCGTCAGCAGCGCTTGGGCCGTTGCCGCATCCGTCACCAGCACCGTCACGTAACCTCCGACCAGCAAGGCCCGGATAGGTGCGGCCTTATCCGGTCCGGCCGCGACGCAGATCCGCTCGGGGATCTGCGCAATCTCGGGAATCGTCATGCCGATCAGCCTGTCGTCCAGCTCGCCGCTGACGACCCGCCCCTCCGCATCGATGAACCGCCCGGCCAGCACGCCGACCGCGCCCCTGTCACGATACGGCTGCCCTTCCTCTGGCGACAGAAAGCCGGTCTCGAAGGCGGTGCTGGACGCTTCCACACTGCCGACGCCGTAGATGATCTTGGTGCAGGTGCTCATGATGCGGAACTGCTCAACCAGCGTCGGCTCCTGCATCAGCATGCGCTTCATCTCGGCGCTGGAGACGATGCCCGGCGCATGCAGATAGACGCAGCGTGCGCCGATCCGATTGGCGATGTTGGATGCGCAAGCCTCGGCGGAAAAGCGATAGGTGCCGATGGCGCTGCCGGTGATCTGCACGATCGAGACACCCGGCAGGACCCGCGGCGGCATCGACTGCGACAGCGCCAGCACCGTCCGCCCCCAGGAGACGCCGAGCACGTCCTCCGGCTGCAGCCGCTCCGACAGCAGCCGCGCGGCCGCACGGCCGACCCGCTCGTGATCCTGCAGCCGCCCGTCATCGCCCGGCACCACCAAACATTCCGCGATGCCGAACCGCGCCATGATGGCGCGCGCCAGCGTCACGCTTTGCAGATGGTCCGTCGCGATGGAGATGGAGACGGTGCCGTTCTCGCGAGCTTCCTGCAGCATGGCGACGACGCTGCCGCGTGATATGCCCAGCGTGCGGGAGATTTCCTCCTGCGTCAGCCCTTCCTCGTAATAAAGCCAGGCGGCCCAGACGGTTGCGTCACTCGCGAATTCGGCGGGCGGGGTCAGCGCGTCACGCCGCATGCGGGACGGCGCATCCGGCTTCATCGTCCCTGCTTTCGCTTGACCCATGCTGACGCGCTCCATCCTCTATTTATAACTTTGTCAGACTTGATTGACATCTGTCCAGAGCTGCTTCTACAGTCCTTGCCAGTCCACAAGGCTGCCCATAGAGCAGTCGGTACACAGTCATACACACCAGTCCACAACACGGCGCCGAGAACGATGAAAAGCCTTTGGTCGGATGACGATGCCCGCGCTTGCGTGGCCCATTATGCAGCGCGCGGCGTGGGCGAGGATCTGGCGCTGCGCACCTATACGTCGCGGCTTCTGGGCAGCGTGCCCTGGCTTGTCATGCATGGCGGCGGCAATACATCGGTCAAGACGCGCCTGCCCGACCTGTTCGGCGAACCGGTGGATGTGCTCTGCATCAAGGGCAGCGGCCGTGACCTTGCGGTGATCGAGCCGGACGGCCACCCCGCCGTCCGCCGCGCGCCGCTGGACCGGCTGCGCAGCCTGGACGCCATGTCGGATGAGGATATGGTCAATGCCCAGCGGCAGAACTTGCTGGATACCACCGCGCCCAATCCCTCGGTAGAGACGCTGCTCCACGCCTATCTGCCACATAAGTTCATCGACCATACCCATTCGGTGGTTTCCACCGCCATCGCCTGCCTGCCGGACGCGGAAGCCGTCTGCCAGCGCATTTTCGGCGGCCGCGTCGCCTTTGTGCCCTATATCATGCCGGGCTTTCAGCTCGCGAAAACCGCAGGCGCCGTCTTCGACCGCAACCCGGGCGTCCAGGGCCTTCTGCTCGCCAAGCACGGCATTTTCACCATGGGGCAGACGGCGCGCGAAGCCTATGAGCTGATGATCGAAATGGTCACGCTGATGGAGCGCTACGTCGCCGAAAACGGGATTGACGCACCGGGCCTGCATCCGGTGGCGCTCACGGCCGAGGCAGCGCCCGCCAGCGCCATCTTCCCGCTGCTGCGCGGCATTCTGGCCAAGCTGGCACCCGCCGGCACCCCGGCCCGCTGGCTTCTCCATCACCGCGTCAGTGATCGCATCCGGCGCTTCGTCAACAGCCGCGATCTGGCCGATTACGCCAAGCGCGGTGTCGCGACACCGGAACAGGTCATCCGCATCAAGGCCGGCCCTGCCGTCCTCCCCGCCGCCCCGCACGGTGATCTCGCCGCCTGGGGGGCAGCGGCTGACATCGCCATCGCGCGCTTCATCGCCGAATACGAGGACTATTTCCGCCGCCACAATGCCCGCGTCGGCGGTATCAAAAAACCGCTCGATCCGCTGCCCCGCGTGCTCGCGATCCCGGGCTTCGGCATCGTCGGCATCGGCAAGACCGCGGCCGAGGCCAGCATTTCCGCGGACGTCGCGGAAGCCTGGATCGACGCCGTGCTGGACGCGGAAGCTGTCGGCCACTTCGAATCCATCAGCGAAGCAGACCATTTCGACATGGAATACTGGTCGCTGGAACAGGCAAAGCTCGGAAAAGGCGCCGAGAAGCCGCTCGCCCGGCGGGTCGTCGCCGTGACGGGCGGCGGCGGCGCCATTGGCCAGGCAACGGCGCGCGCCTTCGCGTCCGCCGGCGCGGAAGTCGCAGTGCTCGATCTCGACCTCGGCAAGGCGCAAGCGACAGCAAAGCTGGTCGGCGGCCGGGCGCTGGCCATTGGCTGTGACGTCACCGACCCCGCTTCTGTCCGTCGCGCCATGGATGCGGTGCTCGCGCATTTCGGCGGGCTCGACATCCTGGTGTCGAATGCGGGCTCCGCACTGACCGGCATGATCGCGGATATGCCGGTCAGCACGCTGCAGGAGAGTTTCGCGCTCAATTTCTACGGCCATCAGGCCATGGCACAGGCCGCCGTCGCGGTCATGAAGGCGCAGGGCTTTGGCGGCGTGCTGCTCTTCAACGTCTCCAAACAGGCGGTCAATCCGGGCGCCAATTTCGGCGCCTATGGCACAGCCAAAGCCGCTCTGCTCGCCTTGGTCCGGCAATATGCGCTGGAACATGGCCGCGACGGCATCCGTGCCAATGGCATCAATGCTGACCGCATCCGCTCCGGCCTGCTCAATCCAGAGCTGATCGAAGCGCGCGCGGCCGCCCGCGGCGTCACCGCGGAAGACTATATGGCCGGCAATCTGCTGGGTGAGGAAGTCACGGCCGAGGATGTGGCGGATGCCTTCGTCACCTCGGCGCTGCTGACCAAGACCACCGGCAATATCGTCACGGTCGACGGCGGCAATGTCGCGGCCATGCTGCGCTAGTCCACGGGGTGCCGCCTGCGCCTGAACCAGACGTGCCTATCCGATGGATCGAAGAATTCACGGTGAGAGAACGGGAACATGTCCGAGAAAACCGAGCCGACCTATGACGTCAGCGTTGTAGGACTTTACTGCATCGATATCCTGGGGCGCCCCGTGCGCCGCATCCCCGACGGCGGCAACGCGGATTTCATCGATGAAATCCGCATGACGGTCGCGGGCACGGCCGGCGGCACCATCGTCGATTGCGCCAAGCTCGGCCTCAAGGCGCTCGCGGTCGGTGCGGTGGGGGAGGATGAGAAAGGCTTCTTCGTCCGCTCCACGCTGGAAAGCTTCGGCATCGATACTAGCGCCATGCAGCGCTACAAGGGGGTGCATACGGCGGCCTCCATCCTCGCCGTGCGTCCCAATGGGGAGCGGCCCTGCCTGCACGTGCGCGGCTCGTCTGACGCGCTGCTGATCACCGAGGCCGAGTATCCCCGTGTGCTCGATGCGCGCTTCGTTCATATGGGCGGCAACGGGTTGCTCGGCAAAATGGATGGTGAGCCCACGCGCGCGCTCCTCGCCGCCGCGAAAGCCGCCGGCCGCATCACGACCTTCGACCTCATCTTCGCCCAGGCCGAGCTGATGGCAAAGATCAAGCCGGCGATGGAATATGTCGATTATTTCGTGCCCAGCATCGAGGAAGCCTCCGCCCTTTGCGGCCATGAAAAGCCGGAAGACGCCGCCAAGTATTTTCATGACCTTGGTGTCGGCACCTGCGTGCTGACCATGGGCGGTGACGGCTCCTTCATCTCGACCGGTGACACGCAGTTCTATCTGCCCGCCCATGACATCCAGGTGGTTGATACGACCGGTTGCGGCGACGCCTTCACCGGCGGCCTGATCGCCGCCCTGCATCGTGGCTGGGATATCGAGAAAGCGGCCCGCTTCGCCGGCGCCTGCGGCGCACTGGTCGCGGGCGGGCTTGGCTCGGATGCCGGCATCGTCGATTTCGCGCAGACCGAGATCGCCATGAACACCCTGCCGATCAAGCACTGAGGAGACAGCCATGACGCGTCCCCTGGTCGCGATAACGGGCGCCAGCTCCGGCATTGGGGAGGCGACGGCGCGCGCCTTCGCGGCTGCCGGCTACCCGCTGCTGCTCATGGCCCGCCGCATCGAGCGGATGGAGGCCTTGGGTCTGCCGAATACCGTCTGCGCCGCCGTCGATGTGCGGGACCGCGCGGCGATCGAAGCGGCCGTTTCCCGCGCCGAGGCCGAGCACGGTCCGGTCGATTGCCTGTTCAACAATGCCGGCATCGCGCGGCTAGGCGATGTCTCGAAGCAGGACCCTGCCGACTGGCAGGAGATGATCGACATCAACACCATGGGCGTGATGAACGGCGTCCACGCCGTGATGGGCGGGATGATGGAGCGGCGCCACGGCACCATCATCAACATGAGTTCCATCGCCGGCCGCAAAGTCTATCCCGATCATACGGTCTATTGCGGCACCAAATACTTCGTGCATGCGGTCTCGGAAAGCCTGCGCGGGCAGCTCTCCCCCTACGATGTGCGGGTGATGGTGATCTCTCCCGGCGTCGTCGAGACCGAGGTGCTGGACCATGTGCGCGATGAGACGACGCTCGCGAATTATCGCGCCAATAAAGCCCGTATTGGCGGCGGGATCGCGGCCGAGCATGTCGCCGAGATGATTCTCTTTGCCTACCAGATGCCGCAGAATGTCCTCATGCAGGAAATCTGCGTGACGCCGACGCGGCAGGAGTATTGATAAGACAAAGAAGATCCTGCTGCCTCGCTTCGACTTGACCAAATAAAAACAAAAAGGAAATGTCGATGAGAAGACTAAAAATGGCTCTCATGGCCTCGGCCTTAGTCAGCCTTCCCGTGCTGGCTTATGCGCAGGACTACGAAGCGGGCGTCAAGAATGCGCTGCCCAGCTTCACCACGCAGAACGCCTATAGCGGCATCACCGTCAATGTCGCCTGCCGTCATCTGCCGGCGATGGATTTCATCGAAGCGCATAAGGCGCTATTCGAGCAATATACCGGCGCCAAGATCAACTTCACCGACTATCCCGAAAACGATCTGCGCAGCCATATCGTGGCGGATGCGGCCAACAAGGCCGGCGGCTTCCAGCTCTATTGCCTGGACAACAACTATATCCCTCTCTTTGCATCCAATAAATGGGTGCTGCCGCTGGATGCCGCCATCAAGCCCGCCTACAAGCTCGACGACGTCTTCGACAATCTCCGCAAAACCTATAGCTGGGGCGACCACCTTTATGGCCTCTCCATCTATTCCGAGGTGACGATCCTCTATTACCGCAAGGATCTGTTCGACAAGGCCGGCCTCACCGCACCCAAGACACTGGATGAGCTGGAGGCGGATGCCAAGACGCTGAACAAGCCGCCGCGCGTCTTCGGCATCGCGCTACGCGGCCTGCGCGGCGAAGGCATGAATGTCTATACCTGGACCGAATGGCTGCGCTCCTATGGCGGGGATTTCCTCGGCCCCAAGATGGAGCCGATTTTCGACAGCGCTGCGGGCGTTGAAGGCACCCAGCATTATGCCAAGCTGATCCAGGAATCCGGCCCGCCGGGCTCGGGCACCTGGGGCTGGCCGCAGGTCTCCTCCTCCTTCGCCGCCGGCCGCGTGGCGATGATCGTGGAAAGCACGGCCTTCTACCCGACCTTTAACGATCCGCAGCAATCCAATGTCGCGGGCAAGATCGGCTATGCGGTAGTGCCGGCTGGACCCAAAGGCGCGTTCCCGGCGAACTACGCCATCGGCCTGGCCGTCGCCTCCTCCGTCGATCCGACCAGCAAAAATTTCCAGGCAGCGAGCGACTTCCTGCAATGGGCGACCTCACAGGAAATGGAATTCGCGCGCACGGCGCAGGGCATCGGCAATGAGGACCGCAAATCGGTCAATCAGTCGGCGCTGCTGCGCAGCAAGCTCGACCCCGGCTATATCGAAGCGGTCTCCGAAGGCCAGAAGATCACCCAGAAGAACTACCGGCCGATGATTCCGCAATGGCGTGAAATGGGCGATATCGTCGGTGCCCATATCGAGCCCGTCTTCACCGGCGGCCAGCAGGCCCAACCCGCCTTGACGGCCGCCGCGCATGAGGTCTCCGACCGCTTCAAGGCCCAGGGCGTTCTGGGTTCCGACCGTCCCTATCAGGAACTTTTCCCCGAGCAGTAAGGCCGGCACAAGGCGCCCGGCGGCATCGCTGCCGGGCACGTCCTCTCCGCGCCTGAAGGATCATCATGTCTGCGACGACCGCATCCTCCCTCAAACCTGCCCGCCCAGCGCCCGCCGCAAAGCGGGGCTGGTGGCGCAGCCCCTGGCTGGTGCCGCTGCCGGGCTTCATTCTCCTGGCCCTGCTCTCGCTGCCGCCCTTCCTTTATGCGGTCTATCTGTCCTTCGTGAACATCGATGTGTCGCTACCGAATACGCCGCTGCGTTTCGTCTGGTTCCAGAACTATGCCGCCGTGCTCGGCAGCGCCAACGGCCTGCATGCGCTGCTCGTGACCCTCATCGTCTCCTTTGGCTCCACGCTCGCGGCCATCTCCGTCGGGCTTCTCATCGCCTATCTGATCCATCTCTACGCAGGCCGCCTATCCGGCTTCGTCACCATTCTGGTGCTGATCCCGCTCGCCGTCTCGCCGGTGGCCATGGCGCTGGTCTTCAGCCTCATGCTTGACCCGCTTTACGGCCCCGTGCCGCAGGTCATCGCGCTGATCACGGGCGTGCTGCTGTCACCCACCGGCACCTCGCTCGGCGCGCTTGTCACCATCGTCTTCGTGCAGACCTGGCAATGGTCGCCGCTTGCGGTCATTCTTCTCCTCGGCGGCATCAAAAGCCTGCCGGTCGAGCCCGTGGAAGCCGCCAAGATCGACGGCGCCAGGGCGTTCGCGACCTTCTGGCATATTCACCTGCCATTGCTGCGTCCGCTCATCGCAGTCGCCGCCATTTTTGAATTCATCCTCTGCAGCCAGGTCTTCGCCGCGACGGAGCTGCTCACCAATGGCGGCCCCGGCAACGCGACCGTCGATCTGTCGCTCTATATCTACAAAGTCGGCATTTCCGAGAGTTCGCAGGTGTCGGTCGCTGCCGCCGCCGGCGTCATCACCCTGGTCCTCGGCCTCATCAGCACCACGGTTTGGCTGCGCATCGCCAAATGGGATGAGAAGATCTACCGATGAGCATCGCCCTGACCCCCACGCGTCGCCCGCGCCGCCGCCGCCCTGGCCTCGGCACCTGGCTCGGCCGGCTCTGCCTCACCCTTTTCCTCGCCGTCTGGATGGTGCCGCTCTACTGGCTGATCAATACAACCTTCAAGTTCAAGGCGCAGATCCAGTCCGATATGCCGGTCTGGCTGCCCAATCCGCCGACCATGATCAATATCGATTGGGTTATCCACAATCTCGATCCCGCGGCCCTGCAGCGCAGCCTGCATGTGGTCTCCCTATCGGTCATTTTCTCGGTCATCTTCGGGCCGCTGATGGCCTATGCGCTGTCGCGCTTCCCAAGCCGCTACAACCGCCAGCTTGAGAACTGGATCATCTCCACGCGCATGATGCCGCCGGCCGCCCTCATCATGCCCTTCTATTTCCTGTTCCTGCGCGTCCATCTTCTCAATACCGAGCTTGGCCTCACGCTGCTCTACATCGCCATCAACCTGCCGCTCACGAGCTGGATCATGCTCGCCTATCTGCGCTCTCTGCCCGAAGACGCGGAAGAGGCGGCGCGCATCGACGGCTGCTCACGGTGGGGGGCCTTCTTCCACGTCGTGCTGCCGATGACGAAATCCTCCATCGCCGCCGCAGGCCTGCTCGTGACGATCCTGACCTGGAACGAATTCTTCATCGCCTTCGTCATCACCTCCAGCAACATCACCTTTCCCGTTCAGGTCGCGGGCTTTCTCGCCAATGGCATGAACCCGGAATACGGCCATATGGCAGCGGCGGGCCTGCTGCTGTCGCTGCCCACGGTGCTGATCGCCATCATCTTCCATCGCTCGCTACTCTCGGGCCTGCATGCTTTCGCCGGTGGCAAATGACCCTGAATCCTCAGCTCCTCGTCTCCGATGTCGACGGCACGATCGTGCGCCATGACCGAAACCTCGCTCCCAGCACCATCGCGGCGGCCGCGCGGCTACGCGAGGCGGGTATCCGCCTCGCGCTGATCAGCAGCCGCCCGCCGGCAGGGCTCGCCGGGCTCGTCACGCCGCTCAGCCTCGATACGCCCTGCGCCGGGTTCAATGGCGCGCTGGTGCAGGATGCCGCGGGACGCATCGTCGCCGAACACACCATCCCCGCGGATGCCTGCCGCGAGGCCGTGGCGCGGCTGGAGCAGGATGGGCTGGATGTCTGGGTTTTCGCGGGGGGCGCCTGGCTGCTCAAAAACCCGGATGCCGCCTATATCGGCCGCGAACAGCTCTCCATCAGCATGGACTGGGCAGTGGTGGAGGATTTCACGCCCTTCCTGGGCGCGGTTCATAAAGTCATGGGATCAAGCACGGATGTCGCCCGCTGCGCCCGGTCGGCGCTGGATCTTGCCGCCATACTTGGGGACCGTGCCGCTGTGCTGCGCTCCCAGGACTATTACGTCGACGTGACCCATCCCCGCGCCAATAAGGGCGAAGCCGCGCAGGTCATCGCTGACCTGCTGGGCATCGACCCGGCGGCCATGGCCGCCATCGGCGATATGCCGAACGATCTGCCGATGTTCGCGGCCAGTGGCTTCGCCATTGCCATGGGCAATGCCTCAGCCGCCGTCAGGGCGGCCGCCCATCTCATCGTCGCCGATAATGACAGTGACGGCTGGGCCCAGGCTGCCGAGCATCTGCTCGGCCTCCTCCGACCGTCAGGCGCTGATGGCGCCGTCTGACAGCGTCGATACCTTGGACTTCAGGGTCGAAATCAATTGGCTGGCATCGCCCTTCGTGACCAGTGAGGCGAAATCCGAGCGCTGCACGGCAACACGGCTGATCGTGCCGTCCAGCAGCACATCCACCACCTTCCAGCCCGCGCTCTCCTGTCGCAGCACGTAATCGATGCGCAGCCCATCGCGGCCGGGTTTGGTGATGGTGCTCGAGACCACCTGCGACGCGCCCACCGGCCGCGTCGTGGGGGAAACATGGATCACGCGGCCCTTGTAGGAATGGAAATTCGCCACGTAATTCGCGATCGTGAAGGCGCGGAAGACCGCTAGCAGCGATTGCTGCTGCGCCGGCGGCAGGCTTGGCCAGTAGCTGCCGACGGATACGCGGAGGATGCCTTCCAGATCGAAGGCCTGATCCACGGCGGGGGCCAGGGTCTGATAGCGCTGCTGGAACGGCGTATCGCGGCCTTCCTTCATGATCTGCAGCAAAACCACGTAGAAATGGCTGATTGTGGCCGGCGCACCAGAGTCCGCCTGGGCAAAGGCCCGGCCACTACCCGCGGCCATCACGAGCGGCAGGCTCATCGCCATTAGCTTGCGTCTTGACACCGTCATGCGAAGCGCTCCTTGGGCATTGCTAAAAAAAGGCTCATCGTTAAATCGCGCGAGCGGCACTTTTACAACTACCCCTTCCAGACTGAACAGGGCGACACTCTTGGACATGGCGACCGCGGGACCGACGGAAATAGGATTTTCCCTGCATATTTTGGCGACCCTGCTGCTTGTGGCCGCAGTGGTCGTCGGGCGTTTGCGGCCATCCTGGCCGGTCTGGTTCAAACTGCTCTGGCGGTATGGCCTTTTTGCGGTGCTGACGATCATCGTGCAACGCCTGATGGGATCGCCGCTCCATCCGCGCTTCAGCGACATCTATTCGGGTACTAGCTTCTGGGACCATGTCATCGAAACCGGCTGGTGGTTCCTGGTCGCGGGCGTGGCCATCAGCATCGTGCGCATTGTCGTCGTGCTGGAACACCGCCCGCGTGAGACGCAGATGGTCTCCGATCTCATCGCCGGCGCCATCACCGTCGCGACCATTCTCGCTATCGTGAATTTCGTCTTCGGCGTGCCCATTGCCGGTCTGCTCGCGACCTCCGGTGTCATCGCGATCGTGCTCGGCCTTGCCTCCCAGAATACGCTCGCCGATGTCTTTTCCGGCATCGCCGTCGGGCTGGAGCGGCCCTACAAGGCGGGCGACCTGCTGTGGATCGAAGGCGGCATTGAAGGCCATGTCACCCAGGTCAACTGGCGATCCACGCAAATCGCGACCGGCCACGGCAATGTTGCCATCGTCCCCAATAGCGTCATTGCCAAAGCGCGGCTGATCAATCGCAGCCTGCCAGTTCCCACCCGCGGCGACACGCTGGATATCAAGCTGGACCCCTCGGTGCCCCCGGAGCAGGCGCTGGGGATATTGCAGGCCGCCGTCCAGGCCGCCATGCTGCCGCTCGCGGTGCCGGTGCCAAGCGTCGCTTGCACCGGCCTGCATCCCGACAGCGTGAGCTACGCCATCAGCTATTCGGTGCCGACCAGCAGCATGCTGGGGGCCGCCCGCACCGAGATCTGGAGCCAGATCCATCGCCACCTGCGGCATGCGAATATCGCCTTCGCCGTGGCTCCCGCGGCCGATAAACCCGTCTCCCGCGGCACGATGAGCCTGGCGGAACTGCTCGGCCAATCCGACCTTTTCGGCATGCTTCCGGCCGCAGACCGCACGCTCATGGCGGAAGGCTTCACCGAAACCTCGCTGGAGCCGGGCGAAAAGCTTCTCGAGGAAGGCGGCACACCGGCCCATCTGTTCCTCATCGCGAGCGGCGTGGTGGAAGTCACCCGCCATACGCCCGCCGGGGGGCCGCGTCTGCTGCGCCGCATGAGCCCGGGGGAAAGCCTGGGTGCGATCGGCCTCATTACCAATACACCCTACGCGGCGACTGCAACCGCCATCACGCCGGTGCGGGTCTACCGCATGGACAAGGCGGCGATCGCCGCCGCCATCGCCGCCGCCCCGGCCCTTGCGGCCGGATTGGAAGATCTCGCCCATCGCAGCCAGGCGGCCATCGCGCGCGACATGGCGACCGACGAGGCGCCCGGTCCGCAACCCACCGAGGAGTTGCGCATCAAACTGCGTAAATTCCTCCGGCTGCTATCGGCCTGACGGCCAGGTTTCGGGTGCCCCGCGGCCGCTCAGGGACCTGCTTGTTTTCGGCGGGGATTTTGAGTCTAATCACGCACCCATGACCTGATCTTGAGCGATGACAACAAACACAATCACGCGCCAGGACATGGCCATCGCGCAGGCCGGTCAGGTCCAGGACACACCCGGACTCCATCTGTTGACCGATCCCTCCGCTCCTTCCGTTTCCATTGATCTCCAGTCGAGGCAGTTTCATGTTTGATCTTCTGTGGCGCGGTTTCGTGATCGGCCTCGGCGCCACTGTACTGATGGATATCTGGGCGCTGATCCTGTCCCGCTTTCCCGGCCAGTCATCCCCCAATTGGGCGCCGGTCGGCCGCTGGGTCGGCCATCTCGGACGTGGCACGGTCTTTCATGATGATATCGCCGCGGCCGCTCCCTTCGCGCTTGAAAACACGATGGGCTGGTCCTTTCACTACCTCGTCGGGATTCTGTACGGTGTCATCCTGGTGCTCATCACCGGTCCGGCCTGGCTCGCCCATCCGACCTTCTGGCCGGCCTGGATTTGGGGCATCGTCACCATTGCGGCAGGCTGGTTCCTGCTTGTGCCTGGGCTCGGACTCGGTTGGGCCGCGTCGCGCACCCCCAATCCGAACCGCACGCGCATCATGGGTCTGATCGCCCATACAGTTTTTGGCTTTGGCCTTTACGCGACCGCGCTGCTATTAAAATAGCGGGCCATGCGGCAGCCGGTTCTGCGGTATCGCCCGGACTTCGACAGAACGGGAGATATACCGTTGACTTGGCAATTTTTGCGGCGCGCTGTGCAGGCGTGGATGCTTTTTACAATTCCTGCATGCCTGGGGGCCTGCACGGATGAGCATGTCACCACCTACCGGCAGGACCACAAAGCCTTCATCAAAGAGCTGATCTATTGTGAAGACCACTATAATGCGGTGCGCAATTCATCGGCCTGCCGAGCCGCCTTCAAGGTCAATTCGGAACTCTTTCCCGAATGACCCCGGCTCTCTGTCCGGTGTCACTTTTCCTGTCCGATCTGCTCTCTGCACGCTACGGGTATGGCTATGGCTATGGCTGGACGGACTGGCTGAGCCATACCGTCATCTCTGCCGTGGTGCATGCGCTCATTTACAGCACCGTCTTCAGATTGCTGCGCCATGTGACGACGGGTCAGGCCGTGCTGCTCGTCCTGGTCCTTCTTGGGGGGATGTTCGTGCTCGCCCGAGCGCGCGACCGGCGGCGGTGGTAGCCGGCGGCCCCTCATGCTGTCAGGTCAGCTGCACAGGTCGCCCACACAGCTTGTCAACACATCGATTGAGAATGGTTTTGCCAAAACCGGGGTCCCAGGACCGAATGTCTCGCGGATCACGGCATTGTCGACGTAGTCCGTGATGAACAGAACCTTCAGGTCCGGCAGCACGCCTCGTCCAGCATCGGCGAGCTGGACTCCGTTCATGCCGCCCGGAAGGCCGACATCGGTGATCAGCAGGTCAATCTTGGCATGGGCGTGGATCGCCGCCATGGCCGAGGGGCCGCCGGCCGCTTCCAGGCAGACGTAGCCAAGGTCGCGCAGGACGTCGACGATCAGCGTGCGAATCGCGGCTTCGTCGTCCACCACCAGAACAGTCGCCGCCCGCCCCATTTTAAGAGAGAGGTTGAAAGCCTGGGCACCGGATGGTTCTCCCACCGCCTCGCCACGATAACGCGGCAGATACAGCATCACGGTCGTGCCCACCCCGATCTCCGACGTGATGCTGGCACGCCCGCCGGATTGCTCGGCGAAACCGTGGATCATGGACAGGCCTAAGCCGGTACCGCGGCCGATGGGCTTGGTGGTGAAGAACGGATCGAAGGCGCGGGCGATAACTTCGGCCGTCATGCCGGTTCCGGTGTCGCTGACGCCAACCGCGACATACTCGCCCGGCGTCAGACGAAGATCGGTCGCCATGCGATCGTCCATCCGGCGATTCTCGGTATGGATGGTGATGATGCCTCCGGCGGGCATCGCGTCACGCGCATTGAGACACAGATTGAGGATGGCACTCTCAAGCTGATTCTGGTCGCAATGCAGCATCCACACGTCATGCGCCAGCTCGGTATGGATCGAGACGCCCAACCCCACCGTGCGCTGCACAAGCTCCGCCATATCGAGGATCAGGGCGTTGACCTCTGTCACCCGCGCGTCAAGCGTCTGGCGGCGCGCAAAAGCCAGAAGCCGGTGGGTCAGCGCCGCCGCACGGGCCGCCGCCCCCTGGGCGGCCGCAATATAGCGATCCAGCCCATCACGCCGGCCGGACTGCAGGCGTGTTTCGATCAGCGTCAGGCTGCCGATGATGCCGGTCAGCAAGTTGTTGAAGTCATGCGCCAGGCCTCCCGTCAGCTGACCGACCGCCTCCATCTTCTGCGCCTGGAACAGCTGCTGACGCGATGCCTCCAGCTCCAGCTGCGCGGCACGTTGCTCGGTCATATCGCGCGTCACCTTGGCGAAGCCGACAATCTTGCCGTCCTGATAGACTGCGTCGATCACCACCATCGCCCAGAAGCAGCTGCCATCCTGGCGTACCCGCCAGCCTTCGGTCGCAAGGCGGCCAGTCGTGGCAGCGGTATGCAGGGCGCGGTCGGGCACACCGGCGTCGCGGTCTTCGTCCGTATAGAAAAGCGAAAAATGAGCGCCCAGGATTTCGGCTTCCGTGTAACCCTTGATCCGCTCGGCCCCCACGTTCCAACTGATAACGTGGCCGTCTGGGCTCAGCATGAAGATCGCGTAGTCAACAACCTCGCGCACCAGCAATTCGTGAAGGTTGGCGACCTCGATCACGGCGTCCTGCGCCACCCTAGACCACCCGCAGCGCAGGAATGGCTGAACCGGCTCCACACCGCCGGCCACGCACCGGTGAGCGTTCAGAAGCGCGCATAATCGTCCTCGCACGATCGGGCCCAGACCGCATCGGCGCGTCCCTCAGCGCGGAAAGCACTCCGTCGCCGCTGAACCCCGCCAGATCATAGCCCCAGGATCGTAATATTCTGTTTGCGTCAGGAAATATATCCGCCAGTCCGTGCTATCAACGCGATTATGGCGCGGTCCCACGCGGCAATGCCAGCGTCATCCGGTCAAAATGCAGGGATCGCAACGGCGTGCCACCGGCCTTCCAGCCTGACCACGCGGATCGGGCAGCGGCTCCCGCATCATCGCTGCCGGCGCGGTGGCCGGACAGCCAGACTTGATGCCGCGGCGCGCGCTGCTTGTCTCGAACATTCTGATTGTCTGGAAAAGATGGTGGAGGGGGTTGGATTTGAACCAACGTAGGCGTGCGCCAACGGATTTACAGTCCGTCCCCTTTAGCCACTCGGGCACCCCTCCGGCGTCGGACGTGCAAATCCCTCATTTGCTCGTTCTTGTCAACGAAGGCTATGGGTGCGGCGGCCGATCATCTGACCTGCGGCCGAAACAGCCGATCACACTGCCCAAGCAAGGACGCTCCTCATGAAACCGCCCCGTTCAGACCGTCCTCGCGGCCAGCCGGCCAGCGGCAAACCTTATTCCAAGCCCCATCAGTCTTCGTCCGGGAATGCCGGACGCAGCGACGATCGGCGTCCCGGCAAGCCGCAAGGCGCGTCGAGCTATGCATCCAGTGCAGGAAACCCCCGCAGCCGAGATGGATCTCGTCCCGATGAGGGCGCGCCGCGCACATCCGGTCTGCGTAAAGCCGGCCCTAGCACCGCCAAGCCGGGAATGCGCAATTCCCATGGTCCGCGCCCGGCCACACCCCGCGTCGCGTCCGCCGAGCCACGCTTTGAGCGTGGTGCCAAGCCGGGCTTCCGCTCCGAGCGCCCGGCGCGCAGCGACCCGCCCACGCGCAGCGACCGCCCTGAGCGCAGCGAGCGCCCTGATCGCACGGAAAAGCCGGTCCGGGATGACCGGCAGGACCGCCGACCGGCCCAAGCCGAGCGCCCGCGTTCCACCCAGGCCGAAAGGCCGCGTAGCTATGGCGCTGACCGGCCCCCGCGCGCGGAAAGCCGTGAACGCCCGCCGCTGGCAGTGACCCCCGTCCGCGTGCAGGACCGCGCCCGCGAAGGGCTCGACCGCGAGCACGATCAAACCATCGCACCGCGCCAGCCGCGGCCCAATGCCGCCGATACGCCGCGCGGCACGGTCTGGCTCTATGGCACGCATGCCGTGCAGGCAGCGCTTGCCAATCCGGCCCGGCGCCTGCGCCGGCTGCTGGCGACGGAGGAAGGCCTGGCCAATCTCAGCGCGCGCCTGCCGCAGCCCTGGGCCGTGCAGGCCGAACCGGTCGAGCGCGCCCGCCTGGACCAGATGCTCGGCCGCGATTCCGTGCATCAGGGCCTCGCGGTTCTCGCCGACCTCCTGCCGCAGCTGACGATCGGCGAAGTGCTGGAGCGTCCGGGCCCGGTTCTGGTGCTGGATCAGGTCACCGACCCGCGCAATGTCGGCGCCATCCTGCGCTCGGCCGCGGCCTTCGGGGTCGCCGGCGTGATCGTGCAGGAACGCCACGCGCCGGAGGAGACGGGGTCTCTCGCCAAAGCCGCCTCGGGTGCGCTGGAGACGGTGCCGCTGCTGCGCGCCGTCAACCTGGCGCGCACGCTTGTCATGCTCAAGGCCGCCGATTGCTGGGTGGTGGGGCTGGATGCGGAAGCCACCCAGGCGCTGCATGGGCCGTCCTTCGCAGAACGTCGCGTGGCCCTCGTGCTCGGTGGTGAGGGCGAAGGGCTGCGCCGGCTGACGCGCGAATCCTGCGACGAACTCGCCAAATTGCCGATGCCGGGCGCGATGGAGAGCCTCAACGTCTCTGCCGCCGCAGCGGTGTCACTCTACGAACTCGGCCGCAAAGCCTGAGTTTCGGCTGAACCTGCACCGACCCTCACCTAGAGGGCCGGTGCAGGCCTCACTCAAAGTGCGGTGTAGCCGCCGTCGACGAAGATATCCTGGCCGTTGATCATGTCCGATGCCTGGGAGCAGAGGAACAGGATCACGTCGCAGACTTCCACCGTCTGGGCGACGCGGGCCGCCGGAATTTTCGCGACCATGGGGCCAAGCTTGGCCGGGTCACCCCAAACCTGCTGGCCCATCGGCGTCATCGTCACCGTCGGGCAGACGGTATTGCACTGGATGTTGAAGGCCGCCCATTCCGCCGTCATCACCTTGGTCAGGCCATTCAGCCCGTTCTTGGACGCGGCATAGGCCCCGTGCTCGACCAGCGCGACCGCGCTGGTCTGGCTGCTGACATTGACGATCTTGCCCGCCTTCTGGGCGATCATCGCAGGCGCCAAGGTGCGGGCGATCAGCCAGGGCGCCCGCAGATTGACCGCCTGAATCAGGTCCCATTCCGCAATCGTCTGATCGACCAGCGATTTCGGAAAGCTGACCCCGGCATTATTGACCAGGATGTCGATCGTCCCCCAGGCGGCCAGCGCTTCCCGTGCCGCGCGCTCGGGCGCCTCTTCCGTCCCCAGATCGGCCGGGATCACCAGGCAGCGGCGGCCGCGCGCTTCCACGGCCGTCTTAACCTCAGCCAGGCCTGCCGCATCGCGGGCCACGGCGACGATATCGGCGCCTGCTTCAGCCAGAACGGAACACAGCTCCGTGCCGATGCCTTTGGAGGCACCGGTCACCAAAGCTTTCTTGCCCTTTAGCGAAAACCGCTCGGTCACGCTCATGGGGCTGCCTCAGAAGACGATCTGCGTCTTCACGACATCAGGCGAGCCCTGTGCCGCGAATTCAAAGGCTTCGACCGACTGCTCGAACGGAAAGGTGCGAGAGATCAGCGGCTTGACGTCGATCTTGCCCGAGCCGAGCAGGGCGATGGTGTTGGGATAGAGGTTCGCATAGCGGAAGACGGTCTCGATGCGCGCTTCCTTGATCTGCGCGGCCACCACGTCCAGCGCCACTTCCGCCGGCGGCATGCCGACGAGCACGACGCAGCCGCCGGGGCATACGAGGTCGAACAGGCCCTTGAAGGCATGCGGGCTGCCCGAAGCCTCAAAGACCACATTCGCACCCCAGCCGTTGGTCAGTTCCTTCACCCGGTCGGCAGCTTTCACCTCAGAGACATTGACCGGGATGATGTTCTCGTAGCCCGCGGCGATGGCGAGCTTTTCCTTCTGCACGTCGGTCATGATGACCTTCGAGACACCCGCGGCCAGCGCGGCCAGCGCGACCATCATGCCGATCGTGCCGGCGCCCAGAACCACGGCCGTCTGGCCGGGCAGGATATGAGCCTTGGAAACGGCCTGCATACCAACCGCCAGCGGCTCCACAAAGGCGCCTTCCTGATAGCTGACCCCGTCCGGCAGCTTGAAGGTGAGGTTCGCGGGATGCACGATTTCCGGCACCAGACAGCCATGCACCGGCGGGGTCGCCCAGAAGCGTACGGCCGGGTCAAGGTTATAAAGGCCGAGCTGAGACGCGCGCGACGTCCAGTCGGGAATGCCCGGCTCCATCGCGACACGGTCGCCGACCTTCAGATTGGTCACGCCGTCGCCCACCGCGATGATCTCGCCCGCGCCTTCATGGCCCAGGATCATCGGTTCCTTCACCCAGAAGGGCCCGATATGGCCGTGCAGATAGAAATGCAGGTCGCTGCCACAGATACCGACCGCCTTCATCGCGATCTTCACCTCGCCGGGGCCGGTTTCGGTCGGCACCGCGATCTCGCGCAACTGAATGCGCCGGATTTCTTCTAGAACCATGGCTTTCATCACGTCTCTCCCTTTGGACTGTGCGGTCCGGTAGCTCTGCCGGCCGCTCTTCGTGCGCATCATAAGCTGAGCACGGTTCTTGGCAAAAAAGAACCCGGCCAGAACTAATGTTCCAACCGGGTTCGTTTGTCATGGCTGCAATGCGGATCAGCCGGCGGTTTTATCCGGCGTGATCGCCACGAAGATGGGCTGCCCCTGGCGCAGAATGCGCAGCGCCACGGCTCCGCCGCCGTTATGCAAGGCACTGCGGATGGCGCTCGCCGCCTGATTGGGCGAACCGACCGCCGCACTGTTCACGCCCAGCACGATATCGCCCTGCTGAATCCCAGCCTGATCCGCCGGGGAGTTGGGCCGCACCTGTGCCACCACGGCACCATCGGTCCCGTCCGGCACGCCGAGCTGACCGCGCAGATCTGGCGTCAGCGGCGCCAGTGCCAGGCCGACACCACCCTGGCTGGTCGACGGCGAGCCGGGCTTGTTCGCGGCGACCTTGCTTTTCAGCTGTGCGATCTGCACCGAGACGTCCTGGGCCTTTCCGTCGCGAATGATTGCAAGCGTCGCGTCCGCGCCAGGGTTGATGCTGGCGATGGAGACTGCCAGATCGCGCGGGGTATGGATGACGGCACCATTCACCGTCTGGATCACGTCACCGGGCTTCAGACCCGCCTTGTCGGCCGGGCTGCTCGGCTCAACCTGCGCGATCAGCGCGCCATTCAGGGCGCCCTGGCCGCTGCCGGGCAGATGCAGCGCCTGGGCCATGCCGGCATCGATGGACTGCGCCTCAACACCCAGGAAGCCGCGGGTGACATGGCCGTCCTTGACGATCTGCGCCACGATCGCCTTGATCGTATCGGCCGGGATCGCAAAGCCGATGCCGATGCTGCCGCCGGAGGGGGAGAGGATGGCGGTGTTCATGCCGATCACATCGCCCTTCTGGTCGAACAGCGGACCGCCGGAATTGCCCTTGTTGATGGGGGCATCGATCTGCAGGAAGCTGTCATAGGGACCGTCGCCGATATCGCGGCCCTCGGCCGAGACGATCCCCGCCGTCACTGTGCCGCCCAGACCAAAGGGATTGCCCATGGCAATCACCCACTGGCCGGTCTGCACCTTGGCCGAGCTGCCGAGGTCCAGATAGGGCAGCGGATGGTTGGCCTGAACCTTCAGCACGGCGATATCGGTGCTCGGATCACGCCCGATCAGCTTCGCCGGCAGGCGCGTGCCGTCCGAGAGGGTGACGGTGATAGTCTTCGCACCCTGCACCACGTGGTTGTTGGTGACGATGGTGCCGTTGCCGTTGATGATGAAGCCCGAGCCCGCGGCTTCAATGGCCTGCGGGCGCTGCGGCGCCATCATGCCGGGGGCGCCAGGCATCATGTTGAAGGGGAAGGGCAGCGCGAAAGGCATGCCATTCTGCGGCCCGTTCTGCGCTTGCGGGCCATTGTCGCCAGGACCGTTGTCACCGGAACCATTGTCGCCCTGGGCATCACCCTGATCACCGCCGGAACCGTCATCGGCTGCCGCACCCGGATTGAGGTCGGACAGGATCGTCACCACGGCCGGCTTGACGCGGGAGGCAAGCTCCGTGAAGTCCGGCAGCACCTGGGCCGTCGTTCCCGGCGGCAGAAGGCTGACATCGCCGGCGGGGGCGGTCCCGGCCGGGGCAGCGGCGGTCGCGTCGGCGAAGCTGGGGGACGACAGGGCGTAGCCGCCCAGGGCACTGCCGGCCAGCAGGGCAACAGCCAAAGCGGATCGCAAGCGGAGGCGACGGGTCATGATGCGTAACTCCTATGCTCAAGACGCGGATGCGACGCTGATGCTCAGCGCCTGGATGACATCCTGTTGTGCGTTACATAGGACCCCTCACCGTTCCGTCTGCATTCGAGATCGTGAACAGAGCGTCACATGGAGGTTTCGTCACCGTCCCGTTCGGAACCGTTATGAATGGCGGGGCTTGACAGACGTGGCGCGAAAATGTGTGTAGCGTCACTTACCGAGCTTGCAGGGGTGTAGCTCAATTGGCTAGAGCGCCGGTCTCCAAAACCGGAGGTTGAGAGTTCGAGACCCTCCACCCCTGCCATCGGGCATTTTTGCACCGGCCGGACCCTGAACCATCCGGCCGGCGCCGCTGTTTCAAGATAGTTCAAGATAGGTGTGCGCGTTGAAGACGATTTTCGGGCAGGCGTGGTGACAGTGAGCTTCGATCCCGCTGGATTTCTCCGTGACGTGCGGAGTGAAGTTTCCAAGGTCACCTGGCCTTCCCGCAAGGAGACGCTGATCACCACAGCAATGGTGATCGGCATGGCTGTCATCGCATCCTTCTTCTTCTTCGCCGCCGATCAGCTCATTGGGCTTGGTGTGCGCACCTTGTTCAGCAGCGGCAGCTGAGGAGAGCGGGTCATGGCGAAAAGATGGTATGTCGTTCACGTCTACTCGGGCTTCGAGAAGAAAATCGCCCAGCAGATCCGCGAGCAGGCCGGTCAAAAGGGTCTTGCAGACCATTTCGACGAAATTCTGGTGCCGTCCGAGGAAGTGACGGAAGTTCGTCGCGGCCAGAAGATCAGCACTGAACGCAAGTTTTTCCCCGGCTATGTGCTGGTGAAGATGGAGCTGACGGACGAGGCCTGGCATCTGGTCAAGGACACGCCGAAAGTCACCGGCTTCCTGGGTAACCGCAATAAGCCGAGCCCGATTACCGAGGCCGAAGCCGATCGCATCATGAAGCAGAGCCAGGAAGGCGTGGATCGTCCGCGTCCCTCCGTGGTTTACGAAGTGGGCGAGCAGGTGCGCGTCTCCGACGGCCCCTTCACCAGCTTCAACGGCACCGTGGAAGAAGTCGACGAGGAGAAGGGCCGCGTGAAGGTTTCCGTCTCCATCTTCGGCCGTTCCACCCCGGTCGATCTGGAATACAGCCAGGTCGAAAAGGTCTGATGTAGGCGGGTTGGCCGCCTGACATTTGGGGAGAGACTGCAGAATGCCCCGTTTCGCTGCCAACCTGACCATGATGTTCGGCGAGTGGTCCTTTCTGGACCGCTTCGCCGCTGCCCGCGACGCCGGCTTCACCAGCGTCGAATATCTGTTTCCGTATGATCACACGCCGGATGAGGTGGGTGGCGCGCTCAGCCGCGCCGGCCTCACCCAGGCGCTGTTCAACCTGCCGCCCGGCAATTGGGCGGCGGGGGAACGCGGCATGGCGGCCTTTCCGGCCCGTGCCGAGGAATTGGCCGCCGCGGTCGAAACCGCCCTGCCCTATGCGGCGGCTACCGGCTGCCGGACGCTGCATCTTATGGCAGGCCTCGCCGAGCGCTCCGACCCAGCGGCCCAGGCAGCCTATCGGGCAGCGGTCATCCGCACGGCGGAACGGATGGCCGGGCTCGGCATCACATTGGTGCTGGAACCCATCAACGGCCGCGACATGCCGGGTTATTTCCTGAATGATTTCAACTATGCCGCCGCGCTGATCCATGATCTGGCGCTGCCCAATCTGGGCTTGCAGTTCGACATCTATCACCGACAGATCCTGCATGGTGATGTGATCATGGGCCTGCGGGACATGATGCCGATCATCGGCCATGTGCAGATCGCGGGCGTGCCAGAGCGGCATGAGCCCGAGTCGGGCGAGCTGAAAGACTCGGTCATTTTCGCCGAGCTGGACCGGCTCGGTTACGCGGGCTTCATTGGTTGTGAATACCGCCCGCGCGCCGGCACCGTGGAAGGGCTCGGCTGGTTCGCACCCTATCGCGGCGCGCCGTCCACATAGGCTTTCAGCTGCACGGCCAGGTGGTCGAACAAAAGCCGCACGCGGCGCAGCACGCGCCGGTCCTCATGCATGGCAAGCCAGATCGGCACCGTCACCAGGTCCGTATCCGGCATAACCGGCAAAAGGTCGGGCTCGGCCCGCGCCACGCCGGTCTGGCAGGCGCCGATACCCAGGCCGGCGCGCACAGCGCCGAGCAGGGCGACATCGCTCGATGAACTGAACGCGAATCGCCAGGACCGGCCCAGTAGGGCGGGGATGCCTGCGGCATATTCCGCCCGGCCGATCAGGGCATGGGTCTGCAACTCATCCAGGGTCATCGGCAGGCCATGCCGCTCGGCATAGCGGCGATGGGCATAAAGCCGCACCGGTACCTCACCCATTTTGCGCACCACAAGCTGGCTCTGCGCCGGCTCGACGTTGCGGACCGCAAGATCGGCGTCCCCACGCAGCAGGTCGAGATTCTGGTCCGTCAGCACCAGGTCGATATCGATCGCGGGATGATCGCGCGCAAACTCCGCGAGCATCGGCGGCAGCACCGTCTGACCCATGAATTCGCTGGCCGTCAGCCGGACAAGGCCTGCCTCCGCCGTCGCCTCCCCCGTGGCGATGCGGCCGAGACTGGCCGCCGCCGCCGCCATCACCTCCGCCTGGGCACGCAGGGACAGTGCGAGCCCGGTTGGCTTTAACCCGTCGTTGGAGCGGGTGAAGAGCATCGCACCCAGGGCCGCTTCCAAAAGGGCGATGTGGCGGCCGAGCGTGGGCTGGGTCAGCCGCAGCCGTCGCGCCGCCTGGGACAGGCTGCCGGTCTGCAACACCGCGAGAAAGGATCGCCACAGGGTCCAATCGGGATTGGTCATACATATTTCTATAGCAGCGATAGAGACTTCCACAATTTCCGTTTGATTGGCCGGCGCCCATCCTGCCCTCCATACACAGGAGGGACTGTAAATGAAGGCGTTAATTCTGGGGGCGACAGGCGGTATCGGCCATGAGACGGCGCAAGCACTGCTGCGCCATGGCTGGACGGTGACGGCATTGACCCGCCGCAGAATGGAAGGTGGGGGGCCCATTACATGGATCGTAGGCGATGCGATGGTCACTGCGGATGTGGCGCGGGCCGCCTCAGGCGTGGATATCATCATTCATGCCGCCAATCCGCCCGGCTATCGCAACTGGCGTGGACTGGCGATACCCATGCTGCAGAACGCCATCGCTGCCGCCAAGGCCAGCGGTGCGCGGCTGATTTACCCGGGCTCGGTCTATGTCTATGGGCCGGACGCCTGGCCACTCGCGGCTGAGACTGCGCCCCGCCATCCGCGCACGCGCAAGGGCGCCATCCGCGTGGAGATGGAGGAAATGCTGGCCGCCGAATCGCAACGCGGCCTGCGCTACCTCACCGTGCGGGCCGGTGACTTCTTCGGCCCTCATGCGCCGAGTTCCTGGGTCGCCGCGGTCATGCTAGCGGGCGGCAAGACGCTCCGCGTGATCCGCACGCCGGAACGTCCGGGCGTGCGGCATGCCTGGGCCTATCTGCCGGACCTGGCTGAGACCATCGCCCAGCTCGCGGACCGGGAGGCTGAGTTGGAGCCGGCCGAGACCGTCCATTTCGCCGGCCATGTGCTGGAAGGCCGCCAGATGGCTGCAGCGGTCAGCCGGGCCGTGGGCGGCGCTCTGCCGGTCCGCCCCTTTCCCTGGGCGCTGGTCTATGCCGCCGCCCCTTTCATGACCATGATGCGGGAGCTGATCGAGATGCGCTACCTGTGGCGGGAAGACATCCGCCTCGACAATGCGAGGCTCGTGGCCCTGCTGGGCGCGGAGCCGCATACCCCGCTCGATAGTGCCATCGGCGGCTGCATCAGCCGAACAAATGGCGGATGAAAAGCGCGAACAGCTCCTGCTGGCTTGAAATTTCCAGCTTGGCATAGATGCTTTTGCGATGATTCTTCACCGTACCTTCGGCGATGCCAAGCCGGGCTGCGATCGAATGGCTGGAATGGCCGCGCAGAATCATCTGCACGATGCGCTGCTCCCGCATCGAAAGCAGCGTATCGGCGAAACTCTCGAAGGCATGTTCCATCGCGGCGCCGCGCGGCATGTCGCGCGGCGGCCTGGCGGCGCGCAGGTCCTTCCAATGGAGATGGATCGCCTGGCGCACGACTGGTTCCACATGCCGCAGCAGCCATAGCTCGGCCTCGCTGAAAGGCGGCCGGCCATTGCGGCGCATCAGGGAATAGGAAGCCATGCAGCCCGCCGCCAGCGGCACCATGAAGCCGATCTCCTCGGCAAGCGACCCGCTTTCCAGGGAAATGCACGGATGAACCTCCGGCGAGTTGACGTAAACGCCTGAAAAGAACGCATCCGGCGCCAATTCGCGCATCCGGTACAGCCCCGGCGGCACCCGCCGGGCACAGGCGGTATAGAAAGGATCAAGCAGATAGGCGCCGGCCAGGTAGCGGCCCAAGGCCTGGCCCGGAACATGGCCATAGAAGCCGTCATGGAGATAAATCGGCTGGTCGCCATCTGGATAGGCGAAGATGACGGTCATATCGAAGGGAACCAGCTGCGCGAGGCTGCGGTCGAGTGCGCGTGGCAATTCGGTGCCGCCGATGCCGGCCATGATATCGGCGGTATGCTGGGGCCAGGTGGCGAGTTGCGCCATCATCCCGGCTGCCTCGCTGCCAGCTTCCCTACCATGCTGCACCGCAACCTCGCTCCGCATGCCCTCTCCCCAGACTGCCCGACGCCGCCAGGATGGATGCAAGTTCCGAACCGGAAACAGGCTCTGTCCCTTTAGGGATATTGCTCATCTCCCGGCCGCGCCGCCAGCATTCCTTTTTTGCTTCAAAATGGCATATGCAGGAGCGGCCCATGTCTTCGACACGACCACCCGCGGACCATCCAGACTATACGGATGCCGACAAGCATGATGACGTGAAGATCCTTCACGGCATGGGCTATGCGCAGGAACTCGAACGGCGGATGAGCCGCTTCTCGAATTTCGCGATCAGCTTTTCCATCATCTGTATCCTGTCGGGCGGCATCAATTCGCTGGCCCAGGGCATCAGCGGCGTCGGCGGCGCCTCCATCGGTATCGGCTGGCCGCTCGGCTGCATCATTTCAGGCGTCTTCGCGGTCGCCATGGCCCAGATCGCCTCGGCTTATCCGACTGCGGGCGGCCTCTATCACTGGGGTTCGATCCTCGGCAATCGCGGCTCGGGCTGGCTGACCGCCTGGCTCAACCTGATCGGCCTCGTCACCGTGCTCGGCGCCATCAATGTCGGCACCTGGGGCTTCTTCCTCGGTGCCTTCGGTCCTGCCCTGCATCTCTCCGGCACCTATATGCAGCAGCTGATCTTCGTGATCCTGATCACCGCCGTGCAGGCGATCATCAACCATCGCGGCATCAGGCTCACCAGCCTGCTCACCGATTTCAGCGGCTATCTCATCTTCTTCGGCTCGATCGCCTTGGCCGTCGCCTGCTTCGCCTTCGCGCCGCATTACGACTTTTCGCGCCTTTGGACCTTCCATGATTATAGCGGCGATCCGGGCGGCGGGGTCTGGCCTAAGAGCAGCCACACCTCCATGCTCTTCCTGCTCGGACTTTTGCTGCCCATCTATACCATCACCGGCTACGACGCTTCCGCCCATACCTCGGAAGAGACACGCAACGCCGCCCGCAGCGTGCCGCGTGCCATGATCAGCGCCGTCATCTGGTCGGCCCTCATCGGCTGGCTGTTCCTGATCGCCATCGTCATCGCGATCCCGGATATGAACAAGGCAGCGGCCCAGGGCTGGAACGTCTTCTTCTGGATGATGGACCAGGTCATCCCGGCCCCGATCAAGATCGCGCTCTATATCATCATCCTCGCCGCCCAGTTCCTCTGCGGGCTGGCGACCGTCACCTCCGTCTCGCGCATGATCTTCGCCTTCTCGCGCGATGGCGGCCTGCCCGGCTCCTCGTTCCTCAAGCGCGTCAGCCCCAAATTCCGTACGCCGGTCGCCGCGATCTGGACAGGCTCGGTCCTCTCCGTCGCCTTCACCGCCTATACCTCGCTCTACACCACCATCGTCTCCGTCACCGTCATCTTCCTGTTTCTCTGCTTCACCGTGCCGATCGCGCTCGGCCTTGTCGCCTATGGTAAGAAATGGCGCGAGATGGGGCCGTGGAATATCGGCGCCTGGTACCGGGTTTTCGCTCTGCTCTCCATCGTCAGCATGGTGCTGATCTTCTTCATCGGCGTGCAGCCGCCAAATGAGAACGCACTCTGGATCACCCTCGCCTTCCTCGTGCTGACGGCCGTGGTCTGGTTCGGGGTTGAGCGGCGCCGCTTCAAGGGTCCGCCGATCGGCGATGAAATCGCCCGCCGCCGGGCCGAGATTGCGGCCGCCGAAGCCGCCATCGGTGAAACTGCGGACTAAGGAGAGACGTGATGTCGAATGGCAGACTGGCGGGCAAAAGCGCGCTGATTTCAGGCGGAGCGGGGGGATGCGGGGCGGAAGCCTCGCGCCTCTTCGCCCAGGAAGGCGCGCGCGTCACCATCGTGGACCGGCAGGCCGAAGCGGGGGAGGCGCTGGCCGCTGAACTGCGCGCGGCCGGGCATGAGGCCCTGTTTGCGCAGGCCGATGTCTCCAAAGTGACGGAGGTCGGCGCCGCGGTCGCCGCCGCGACGGCGGCCTTCGGGGCGCCCAGCGTGCTCTTCAATCATGCCGGTTCCATCGTCGTGAAACCCTTCCTGGAAACGACGATGGAGGAATACGACTGGCTGATGGATGTGAACGTCCGCTCGATGTTCATCATGACCCAGGCAGTGCTGCCCGGCATGCTGGCAGCGGGCGGCGGCACCATCGTCAATACCTCCTCCATCTCGGCCATCGCCGCGACGCCGATGGAGGTGCTCTACGGCCTCACCAAGGGTGCGGTGCATATGTTCTCCCGCGCCATCGCGGTAGAATTCCGCGACCGCGGCATCCGCTGCAATGCCGTCTGCCCCGGCTTTATCCGCACCGCCCATGGCTTGCGTGAAGTCGATCTGCTGACGAAATATGGTGTCGATGTCTCGGAAGCGGCGCTCGCCGCGCAGCAGGGCCGCATGTGCGAGCCGATCGAGGTCGCGCGGGCCGCCCTGTTCCTGGCGAGCCCCGAATCCAGCTTCGTCAACGGGACGCATCTCTACGTCGATAACTGCTTCACCGCCGTCTGAGGGAGAGTAGCGCGCATGGAACTGGAAAAGGGCGGGCTGTGGCGCAACTGGGTCGGCAACCAATATTGCGTGCCGGCCCATAAGGGCGCCCCGCGCACGGAGGCCGAGCTGGCCGATTTCGTGCGCGAGGCCCATAGGCGCGACCTCAAGCTGCGAGTCGCGGGGTCCGGCCACTCCTTCACCCCCGTGGTCGGCACGTCAGGGCTTCTGCTCTCGCTCGAAAATCTGCGTGGCGTGCAGACGGTGGATCACCCTGGCCAGCGCATCACGGTCGCAGGTGGCACGCGCATCAATGAAATCGGCCGCACGCTGAAGCAGGCGGGGCTGTCGCTGATCAATCAGGGCGATATCGACAGTCAGGCGGTGGCGGGCGCTTTGACCACCGGCACCCACGGCACCGGCATCACCCTCGGCAATCTCGCCTCCGCCATCGCAGGAATGCGCATCGTCAAGGCTGACGGCGAGGTGCTGGACGTCACCGAGGATCAGACGGAGCTTCTGGACGCGGCACGCGTTTCGGTCGGCACGCTTGGCGTCATTTCGGCGCTGACGCTGAAGGTGATGCCCGCCTATCATTTGCATGAGCGGCTATGGCGGGATGATTTTGAAACCTGCATGGAGCGGCATGACGAGCTGGCGGCAAAGCACCGCCATTTCGGCTTCTTCTGGTGTCCGGTGCCGGACAGCCGCCACCTCTATTGCCTGCCCGATACCGCTGGCGCCCCCCTCACCACTACCCGCAAAATCGCGGATGTTTGCGAAATGAAGGTGATGGACATCACGGATGCCCCGCCGATGGAGGCAGCATTCGAGAAGGTCGCCTACAGTTCCGACGTCTACCCGATCGAATACGTGCCGAACTTCGTCGAGCTGGAATATGCCGTACCGCTGGAACACGGCAAGGACGCCATCCGCGCGGTGCGCGAGCTGATGCTGACGAAACACACCAATTGCATCTACCCGATCGAATACCGTTTCACGGCAGGGGATGGCGGCTGGATCAGCCCCTTTCACAAACAGGACAGCATCACCCTCTCGGTCTCCGGCGGCCCTGGCATCGACTACTGGTCCTTCCTGCGCGACACCGACCAGGTTCTGCGCCGGTACCGGTCCCGCCCGCATTGGGGAAAGATGCATTTCCTCGACCGTGACGACGTGACCGACCTCTATCCACGCGCCGCAGACTTCCGCGCGCTCCGCCGCAGCCTGGACCCGCAGGGCCGCTTCCTGAACGACCATCTGGCCACCCTGCTCGGCTGAGGGGTCGGGGGCATCAGCCCTCCAGCCAAAGCCCGTGACAAGCCGTGCCGCCCGTGCTTCCTCCGCCTGAAGAAGACTCTGATGGAGTGAGCAGAGAAAGCGATGGCGGGAGACGACACACCACCCTGTCCGGTCTTCGACGCGCCCTTCCGCGCGCGGCTGCTGGACCTGTTCCGCTGGCGGCGCGATGTGCGGCATTTCCGCCCAGACCCGGTCGATCCGGCCTTGCTGGACCGGCTGCTGGAAACCGCCTGCCTCGCCCCTTCTGTCGGCCTCAGCCAGCCCTGGCGTTTCGTAACCGTGGCGGATGCCGGGCGCCGCGCGTCCGTGCGAGATAATTTTGAGCGCTGCAATGCCGCCGCACTCGCCGGCCAGGCGGATGATCACGCCGCCCATTACGCGCGGCTGAAACTCGCGGGGCTGGATCAGGCGCCCTGCCATCTCGCGGTGTTTGTGGAACCCGACCCCGAACAGGGTCATGGCCTGGGCCGGCGGACCATGCCCGAGACGGTCGCCTATTCCGCCGTCATGGCCGTCTTCACCATCTGGCTTGCGGCCCGGGCCGAGGGGCTGGGCCTCGGCTGGGTTTCCATTCTCGACCCCATCGCGGTCGCGGCGACGCTCGACGTGCCGGCGGACTGGCAGTTCATCGGCTACTTCTGTCTTGGCTACCCGCGGGAAGAACATGAGGTGCCGGAGCTGGAACGCGAAGGCTGGGAACACCGCCGCCAACCCGCGAGCCTGCGCCTGCACCGGTGACGGGCAGCGCGCGCCTTGCTTTAGTCGAACCGCTTGCAGTCAGGTCCAGGACCTGACAATGATGGATCATCGCCTAGCGTAATGAAAAGCGACTGACGTGCCCAATGCTGACATCTCGACGTTGAGAGTGCGAGCGATGCCGTCAAAGAACGACTTGAAGACCTATTACGAAGCCGGGGCGAACTATGCCCCGATCCACCATTATGTTGAGAGTTGGCCCTATGAGATCGGCGCGAGAGAATTCGCCGCTTATCTGGTGCCGCCTCATGACGTCGGCGGACAGGCCGATGTTCCCGTCCCCTACGAAGAAAAAGAAGAAGAGTATTGGGAGCTGAACACATACGTTACCTGCGAGGTGCTGGGCTGGCGCGGCGTGTGGAACGCCGAGGAACGCCGCCGCATCGGCAATAACGACCTTGGGGCCTCGCTCTATTACGGCTTTCCCTATTACGGGCGCTGGATCTGGGCGGCGGCGCGCATGCTGGTTGACAAGCAGCACATCACGCTGACGGAACTTCTCGGCAAGATCGCGGAGGTTAAGGCGCGCCATGGCCAGTGACCAGGGAACCGCCGTGCCGGCGCGCTTCAAGGTGGGGGACCGCGTTCGCGTGCGCGATCTCCCTAACCTCTTCTACACACGGACGCAGATGTATGTGCGCGGGGCGGTCGGCACCATCGCGGAGCGCACTTACGAGGATTTAATTCCAGAGGACGAGGCCTGGGGACGCGAAGACGCCCAGCGCGAGCAATATTACATTGTGCGCTTCCGGCAGACAGACCTTTGGGACGAATACCCTTTCGCAGCCGACACATTGCAGACCGAGCTGCCGGACGGCTGGCTCGAGCCGGTCACGACCTGATCCCAGCATTCGGAAGCAGAGGCACGCCATGCAGCATGACCATGACCATGACCATGACCATGACCATGACCATGACCATGACCATGACCATGACCATGACCATGACCATGATGTGCACCCGGCCGCGCCAATGGTCGAGGAAATAACCGATTTCGAGGTGCTGGAAATCGCGGTGCGCGAACTTGCCATCGAGAAAGGTCTGTTCACCGCCGACGATCATCGCAAATTCACCGAATGGGCAGAGCAGATCGGGCCCGCCGGCGGGTCCCGACTGGTCGCCAAGGCCTGGCGCGATCCCGCCTACAAGGCGCGGGTGCTGAGCGATCCGGTCGGCGCCTGCCGGGAGATCGGCATTGACTGGACGGAACCCACCGGCGTCGGCACGCCCAGCGATTACATGAATCTGCGAGTCCTCGAAAATACGCCAGCGCTGCATCACGTCATCGTCTGCACCCTTTGCTCTTGCTATCCCCGCCCGCTACTCGGCCATTCCCCCTATTGGTACCGCTCGCCCAACTACCGGCGCCGCATCGTCCGCTGGCCGCGCCAGGTGCTGACCGAATTCGGCCTCGTTGTGCCGCCGGAGATTGAAATCCGCGTCGAGGATTCGAATCAGAAATGCCGCTTCATGGTGCTGCCCATGCGCCCTGAAGGCACCGACGATTGGAGCGAGGAACAGCTTGCCGAAATCGTCACGCGCGACACGATGATCGGCGTGGCCCTTCCCCGCGCCGGGCGCACGGCGGATGATGCGCGTCACACGCATAAGGCGAGCCGGCCCGTGCCGCAGGACAGGCATGAGGCGCGGCCGTGAGCGGAGACCGCCACTTTTTGGTGCTGGACGAGCTGGAGCTGGAAGACCACAGCTGGGCCAGCATCGCGCCGCGCTACGGCGTCACCAATCCCGACCCGCCCTGGAAGGTGAGCCTCTACGCCACCCTGGAATGCCTGTCAGTTGGCCAGGTGGTCGATCCGCTGGAGCGGCGGCACGAAGAGGATCGTCTGGGCCCGGCGGTGTTCCCCGCGACTGCCGGACCGGAGCAGCAGCTCCTTTGCCTGGCCCATATCATGATGAGCCGCGGCCTTTTGGACGAAGCGACTCTCGCCGAACGGATCAGATTGGTACGGGCGCGGCTGGAAGCGGGGTATACCGCCGCCGGGTCGCCGGCCGCTCAATAAAAAAGCCGCCCGTTGCGGGGCGGCTTTTTAGGTAAGCGAGATTGGTCAGGCGATTACAGCGCCTTCTCAAGCTCCGGCAGGATGGTGAACAGGTCACCGACCAGTCCGTAATCCGCCACCTGGAAGATCGGGGCTTCCTCGTCCTTGTTGATGGCAACGATGATCTTGCTGTCCTTCATCCCCGCCAGATGCTGAATGGCGCCAGAAATGCCCACCGCGATATACAGATCGGGTGCGACCACCTTGCCGGTCTGGCCGACCTGCTGGTCGTTCGGCGCGTAGCCGGCATCGACTGCCGCACGGGAAGCGCCGATGGCCGCCCCCAGCTTGTCGGCGACAGGCAGGATGAATTCCTGGAATTTCTCGGCCGAACCCAGGGCCCGTCCGCCTGAGACGATGATCTTCGCCGAAGGCAGTTCCGGCCGCTCGGACTTGGAAAGGCTCTCGCCCACGAAGCTGGACAGCGCCGGGTCCGCCGCCGCACCGATGGTCTCGATCACGGCCGCGCCCGTCTCCTCTGCCGGCGGGAAGCCCGCCGTGCGGATGGTCAGCACCTTCTTCGCGTCCGTCGCCTGCACCGTCTGGATAGCATTGCCGGCATAGATCGGCCGCTCGAAGGTATCGGCCGAGACGATCTTGATGACGTCCGAGACCTGCATCACATCCAGCAGCGCCGCCACTCGCGGCAATACATTCTTGCCGGTGGCCGAGGCCGGGGCCGCGATCACGTCATACTGCGCGGCGAGGTGCACGAGCAGCGCGGTCAGCGGCTCAGCCAGCTGATGGGCCAGCGCCGCATCATCGGCCAGCAGAACTTTCGACACACCGGCGAGCTTGGCGGCGGCTTCCGCCACGCCGCGGGCACCCTGGCCCGCTACCAGCACATCCACTTCACCACCGAGCGCGGACACGGCCGAGACGGTGCGCGCCGTCGCATCCTTCAGCGCCGCATTGTCATGATCAGCCAGAACGAGCGTCTTCATCTTTCTATCCCCTCTCGTCTCGCGTCTCAGATAACGCCGGCTTCGTCGCGCAGCTTGGCAACAAGCTCGGCGACGGAACCAACCTTCACGCCCGCCTTGCGGCCTGCCGGCTCAGTCGTCTTCAGCACTTTCAGGCGCGGCGCCGGATCGATGCCGTAGTCCGCCACCGGCTTGATGGCGATCGGCTTCTTCTTCGCCTTCATGATGTTCGGCAGGCTCGCATAGCGCGGCTCATTCAGGCGCAGGTCGGTCGTGATGATCGCCGGCAGTTTCAGCGAGACGGTCTGCAACCCGCCATCCACTTCGCGGGTCACGGTCAGCTGGCCGTCGCCCACGTTAACCTTGGACGCGAAGGTGCCCTGGGCCCAGCCCAGCAGCGCCGCCAGCATCTGGCCGGTCTGGCCGCAATCATCGTCAATCGCCTGCTTGCCGAGAATGACCAGATCCGGCTTCTCTTCCGCGACCACCGCTTTCAGGATCTTCGCGACCGCCAGCGGCTCTACGATGTCCGCCACTTCGACGACGATGCCACGGTCCGCGCCCATGGCAAGCGCGGTACGCACCGTCTCCTGCGCCTGGGCAGGCCCGATGGACACGGCTACAACCTCGGTCGCCTTGCCGGCTTCGCGCAGGCGCAGCGCTTCCTCGACCGCAATTTCGTCGAAGGGATTCATCGACATTTTGACATTGGCCAGCTCGACGCCCGAACCATCGGCCTTCACGCGCACGCGGACGTTGTAATCAACGACCCGTTTCACCGGCACCAGGATCTTCATCAAGCCTCCACAACCTGCTCAAGGAACACGGCCAAGCCGCTCACGGGGGGATTTTTATAGCCGCGCGGCGAAGGGTGCAAATATCGCGCCCAGGCCCGCTCCCGGCATAGGTGCCGGGAGGGCGCGCCGAAAACTGGCCTGGAGCCGACCGCTCAGATGGCCGATTGCGACATCCGGGCAAGGCCCGCCGGATGCGGGGCGGCCAGCAGCCTGCCCTGGCCAAACAGCTTTTCGCGCAGCGTGCCTTCGGCATAGGCGGTTTTGAACAGGCCCCGCGCCTGCCACTCGGGCACCAGCAGCGCCGCTGCATCGGTGAAGCTTTCCGGGATCACGGCATAGGCGAGGTTGAAACCGTCGATATCGGTCTCCTCCGCCCAGGCCGCCATATCTTCCGCAACCTGTCCGGCCGCACCCGTGAACACCGGTCCGGCGCCGCCGATCGCCACATGCTCGGCCGCTTCCCGCACCGTCCAATCCCGGCTCGGGTCAGCACGGGTGAAATTCTCCATCGCCGCCCGGCCGGCATCATTGTCGATATAGCGGATCTTCTGGTCGAGCCCGTAGGAGGAGAAATCGACGCCTAACCAGCCGCCCATCAGCGTGAGCGCGCCCACCGGGTCGATATAGGAGCGGTAATCAGCCAGCTTATCGGCAGCCTCGGCCTCGGTCCGCGCGGTGACCGCCGTCGCGAGTGCGAAGACCTTCACGCTATCGGGCGCGCGGCCGGCCGCCGCCACCGCCTGGCGCAGCCGCGCGACACGCGGGCCGATCACGGCGGCCGACGGACCGGAGACGAAGACACATTCGGCATGCCGCCCGGCGAAGCCCAATCCGGCCGGGGAACTGCCCGCCTGATACAGAACGGGCGTGCGCTGGGGCGAAGGCTCGGCCAGATGCAGCGCCTCCATCAGGATATGCGGGCTTTCATGGCGAATGACATGAACCCGGTCCGGGTCGGCATAGAGGCCGCTGGCCTTGTCGGCCCGAACCGCGCCTTCCTCCCAGCTGCTTTCCCACAGCTTGTAGATGGCGGTCATGAAATCCTCCGCCACAGCGTAGCGGTCATCATGGGCGCGCTGGCGGCTGGCTCCCATGGCACGGGCGGCACTGTCCAGATAGCTGGTCACGATATTCCAGCCGACGCGCCCGGCCGTCAGGTGATCCAGCGTCGAGAAGCGCCGCGCCAGCGGATAGGGATGGTCATAAGTCAGCGACACCGTGACGCCGAAGCCTAAGTTCTGCGTCACCGCGGCCATGGCGGGGATCAGCAGCATCGGGTCATTGGTCGGCAACTGCGCCGCATGGGCGATGGCGGCGCGCGCATTGCCGCCATAGACGTCATAGGGTCCCAGCACATCGGCCAGAAAAATGCCGTCGAACAGCCCGCCTTCCAGGATCTTTGCCAGATCAAGCCAGTGGCCGATGCTGTTGAAATCGACCGACCGGTCCCGCGGATGGCGCCACAGGCCCGGCGACTGATGCACCGGCGTGTTCATGGCGAAGGCGTTGAGGCGAATCTCGCGCGGCATCGGGTCAGATCCAGGAATGGATCGGGGGCACGGTGCCGTTCAGCTCATAGTCGCCCAGCGCATAGTATTTCCAGCGCACCGGGTCATGCAGCGTATGGACGCGGGCATTCCGCCAATGCCGGTCAAAATTATCCTTCGCGAGGGTCGAGCTGGTGCCTGCAAGTTCAAACAGCTGGCTCGCGGCATGCAGCGCCACTTCCGTCGTCAGCACCTTGGCTTCCGCCACCGCCAGCGATGCGCGGGCGATGCCGTCCACGCTCTCCTGCTTCAGCTCCTCGTCGATCACCTGACCGGCATAGGCCAGAACCAGGTCGGCCGCCCGCAGCTTGATGCGGGTCGCGCCGATCGCCGCGATCGTCAGCGGATCTTCCGCCGCGCGGTCCTTGCCGCTGTCGATCCAGGGACGCGCGCGATGGCGCACGAATGCCAGCGTATCGGCATAGGCCCCGTGCGCGATGCCAGCGTCGATCGCGGCCTGAAAGATCTGCGAAATGGCGCCATAGATCAGCGGCTGCTCGCGCAACCCGCCGAGGCCGATGATGTGGGAGGCCGGAACGCGCACCTGGTCGAACTGCACCGTGCCACTGGCCGTGGTGCGCTGGCCGAAGCCGGACCAGTCATCGATGATGGTCACGCCCGGCGTCGTGCGCGGCACGATGGCGCGCAGCACGGCGCCGCTTTCGGTGCGGCCGACGGTCGGGATGAAATGCGAGAACAGCGCGCCGGTGCAGTAGAATTTGGTGCCGTGGATGATGAAGTCGTCGCCTTCCTGGGTGAAGGTGGTCTTCCAGTCGGCCGCCGTCTTGGTGCCCATTTCCACCAGCGCATTGCCGAACCGGTAGCCGTCCAGAACCTTGCCAAAGAAATAGGCTTTGCGCGCCTCGTCACGCTCGGCGCGCAAAAGGTTGAGGAAAGCCCAGTGATTTTGCGGAATCTGGCCGATGGAAGGGTCCGCGGCTGAGACGATGCTGATAATCTCGGAGACCGTCGCAATCGGCAGTTCCGGCCCGCCATAGGCGCGCGGCACGGTAATGCCCCACAGGCCGGTCGCGGAATAGCGCTCGATCTCGGCAATCGGCAGAACGCGGTCGCGGTCGCGCGCAGCAGCTCCGTCCTTGATGGAGGCGGCAAAATCATGGGCGATGGCAATGGCCTCGGCCGAGGTCGTGATCAGCGGCGGACGGCGGTCGGGCGGCGGAAGGGCGGCGGCGGCCGCGAAGGGCGCCTGCTGCGGTACCAGAGACCCCGGGCTTGTACCCGCCGAAGAAGTCAGTGTCTCGGTCATGATATCCCTCATCGTCAGCGATGGTCGAAGCGTGCGGCGAGCCTGTCTCCCAGGAACTGCACACCGCAGACAAGCACAATCAAAATCGCGACCACGATGACGATCACCGGGGTGCTGAACTCGTCATAGCCGAAGCGGATGCCAAGATCGCCCAAGCCCCCGGCGCCGACCGCTCCCGCCATGGCCGAGGAACCGATCAGGGTGACGAGCGTCACCACGAAGCCGGCGATGAGGCCGGGCAAGGCCTCGGGGATCAGCACTTCCCACATCACGGCGAAGCGGCTGCCGCCCATGGCGCGCACCGCCTCGACCAAACCAGGGTCGACCTCACGCAGGGAGACTTCGGCGATCCGCGCGAAATAGGGCGTTGCACCAATCGCCAGCGGCACGATCGCCGCTTCCGTGCCGATGGAACTGCCGGTGATAAGGCGGGTCAGCGGAATAAGCGCCACCAGCAGAATGATGAAGGGCACCGACCGCACGCCATTGACCAGCAATCCCAGCACGCGGTTCACGGTGCGAAGCGGCCAGATGCCATTGGGGGCAGTCGCCACCAGCAGCAGCGCCAGAGGCAGGCCCGCGACAAAGCCGATCAGGCCCGACACCGCGACCATCTCCACCGTCTGCCACAGCGCCGTCCACAGATCGTCGCCCGAAATCGGCAGATCGGCGATCATATCCCTTCCCCGTCTTCAAAGCCGAGCGAGGCCGCATGCAGCAGCAGGCGGGTTTCCTCGGCCTGCGGATGGGTCAGCACCTGGCGCACCGGTCCCTGTTCCACGACACGGCCTTTCGCGAGAACCAGAACATGGTCCGCGATACGGCGCGCGACATTCATCTCATGCGTGATGATGACGATGGTGAGGCCGAATTCGCGGTTGATATCGCGCAGCAGTGCCAGAATCGATACCGTCGTCTCAGGGTCCAGCGCCGAGGTCGCCTCGTCGCACAGCAGCAGCACAGGGTCGGAGGCGAGCGCGCGGGCAATGCCGACGCGCTGCTTTTGGCCGCCGGACAGCTGCGCCGGGTATTCCTTCTCTTTCCCGGCCAAGCCCACACGCTCTAGCAAGGCCGCCGCTCGGCCCCGCCGCTCGCGCTTCGACAGGCCCGCAAGTTTCAAAGGCAGCGCCACGTTATCCAGCACGGTACGCGAGGACAGCAGATTGAAATGCTGGAAAATCATGCCGATGCGGCGGCGCTCGACCTGGAGCGCGGTCTCAGGCAGCGGTGTGATGTCGCGCCCGTCGATTTCGACCGAGCCGGCATCCGGCTTTTCCAGGCCGTTGAGGCAGCGAATGAGCGTGGATTTGCCAGCGCCGGAGCGGCCGATGATGCCCAGCACCTCGCCCCGGCCGAGCGTGAAGGAGATATCGTCAATCGCCGGGGTCTGGCCGAAGCGGCGGGACAGGCCCGAGACCTTCAGGAAGGGTTCAGCCGGCCTCTTTTGAGTCCCATTGGCTGGGCTATAGGTCACCCATTGATCCATCACGCCACCGCTTACCAGGCGGGCAGAAAGGCATCGCCATATTTGCGGGCGATATAGGCGCGCTCTTCATCCGATTGAAAAACCTTGATGAAGGCGAGGAGCTTCGGGTCCTGCGCGTCCTGCGGGCGGGTCACGAATTGCAGGGCGTAATGATCATTGCCGGCGCCATCGGTGATCAGCGCGGTCTTCGGGTCGCCATGCGAGGCGATCAGAAAGGTATAGCTCACCTGGGCGATATCGACATCGTCCAGCGCGCGGACCAGCTGCGGCGCCGGCAGCTCGATGAAGCGCAGGTGCTTCGGATTGGCGATGATGTCATGGACGGTCGCTGCATCGCCGACACCGGGCTTGAGGGTGATGAGCCCGGCCTTGGCAAAAAGCTGCAAGCCGCGCGCACGGTTGACAGGGTCATTCGCGACCGCCGCACGCCCGCCATCGGGTACGGCCGCGATGCTGGTCACCTTATGGGAGAACAGGCCGATCGGCGTCACCACGCCGGGGGCGACGGCCACCAGATTGAAGCCACGCTGCTTGATGGCGACCGCCAGGAAAGGCTTGTGCTCGTAGAAATTAGCCTCGACCGAGCCTTCATTGACCGCGACATTGGGCGTGACCCAGTCGGAAAAGACCACGACCTTCACCGGTCGGCCCTGCTGCTCCGACAGTGTGGCGGCGTGGCTGACGATATCGGAGAGCGGACCGGGGGTCACGGCGATCGACAGCGGCTCGGCCGCACGGGCGCAGGCCGAGGCGATGAGACCGGCGACCAGCAGAGCAACGGCGATTCCAGCAGCCACTGCCATGCGGCGGCCAAGGCCGGGATGGGTCTCAATCTCGAATTCGCCGGGTGCAGCCATGAAGCACGTCTCCCAAGGACCAGCACAATTACGCCAGAACCTAGCGTATATTCAAGTAAACACGAATGTCGAGTGCTTTAATAGGAATTATAAATGCGCTTTTGAGCGGTTGACCAGTAATACACTAAATAAAATCGTACTTACAGGCCATCCCAGCCCTGGCCTTCCCGGCCCTCTCGGCCGATAGTCCGGCGGACACACTCTGGTCAGCCACGGGGAGAGAAAGATGGCACGGACAGTCAATTGGGGAATCCTGAGCACGGCGAAGATCGGCCGGGAGAAAGTCATCCCCGCGATGCAGAAGGGTGAGGTCAGCCGCGTGCTCGGCATCGCGTCGCGCGATCAGGCGTCAGCGCAGCAGACCGCGGCGGCGCTGGGCATCCCCCGCGCCTATGGCAGCTACGAAGCGCTGCTCGCGGACCCTGAGATCGACGCGATCTACAATCCGCTGCCCAATCACCTGCATGTGCCCTGGAGCATCAAGGCCCTTGAAGCCGGCAAGCATGTTCTGTGTGAAAAGCCGATCGCCCTCGATACGCGGGAAGCGGAGACGCTGCTGGCCGCGCGTGACCGCACGGGCCTGGTCGTCGCGGAAGCCTTCATGGTCCGCTATGCGCCCTGGTGGCAGCGCGTGCTGGCGCTGGTACAGGACGGCCGGCTGGGCCGCGTCTCCGCCATCCAAACCGCCTTCAGCTATTACCTGGATGACCCCACCAATATCCGCAACATGCCGGACATCGGCGGCGGCGGCCTGATGGATATCGGCTGCTACGCCATCGCCACCGCCCGCTATATCTGGGGGTCGGAACCGACGCGCGTCGCCGCCCTCATCGAGCGCGACCCCGCGATGGGCACAGACCGGCTGACCAGCGCCCTGCTGCACTTCCCCGAAGGCCACCTCACCTTCACCTGCTCCACCCAGCTGGTGCCGCATCAGCGCGTCACGGTGCTGGGCACCAAGGCGCGGATCGAAGTGCTGATCCCCTTCAACGCGCCACCCGATGAGCCGGTGCAGATTCTGATCGATCAGGGCCGCGCGCTGGGCGGCGTCGAGGCGGTCACCGAGTCCTTCGGGCCTGCCGATCAATACACGCTGCAGGGTGACGCCGTTTCCCGCGCCATTCTGGACGGAACCCCGCTCGAATTCCCGCTGGAAGACGCGATCGCCAATATGCGGGTGATCGAGGCCGTCTTCCGGGCCGGCGATAAAGGGACCTGGGAAGCGCCGTAGGGCGCTCCCACTCCTGCCGTTCAGGCCGCCTGGATCATGCGGCCGAGCGGACCGCCGCCGAACAGATGGACATGGAAATGCGGCACTTCCTGTCCGGCATTGACGCCGTGATTGGTGAGCAGGCGGTAGCCCGCCTGCTCCAACCCCAGCTCGGCCGCCACGCGCCCGACCGCGCGCCAGAAGCCCGCCATCTCGGCGTCTGACGCACGCGCCGCGAAATCCCGCGCTGAGACGTAAGCGCCCTTCGGGATCACCAGCACATGCACCGGTGCCTGGGGCGCGATGTCATGGAAGGCGAGCACATGCTCGTCCTCAAAAACCGTCTTATTGGGAATCTCCCCGCGCAGGATCTTCGCGAAGATATTCTGCGGGTCATAGGGGTCCAGGCCGGTTACGGGCATCATGCCTCTCCTTCTGCGATGGGCGGCGCCTCTTTCGCACGGGCCGCGATGGTGCCGATACTGGCCAGCGTCACGCAAGCCATGCCGGCCAGCTGGGCGATGCTCAAGCGCTGACCGAGAACGAGAAACCCCATCACCGCGGCCATCACCGGCTCCAGACTCATGAGGATGCCGAAATGCCGCGGCTCCATGCGCCGCAGCGACGCCATTTCCAGCCCGAAGGTGAGGATCGGCGACAGCAGCGAGATGAGACCCATGATCACCACCGCCGTCACACTCAGCGCCTGAAAATGCGGGATGACGCCGATGGGCAGGCCGGCGAGCGCGGCCACGCCCATGGACAGCGCCAAACCCTGCAGGCCGGAGAAGACCTTACCGACGCGCCGCGTCATCAGAATATAACCGCCCCAGCAGGCGGCCGAAGCCCCGGCAAACAGCAGGCCGATGGTATCGGCGCTGCCATGATCCTGCATCGTCAGCAGCCAGACGCCCAGCCCGGCCATGACGACCCAGACCAGATCCAGCAGCCGGCGCGAGCCCGCGAGTGCGACCGCAAGCGGCCCCAGAAATTCGATCGACACCGTCATGCCGATAGGAATCCGGCCCACGGCCGCGAAAAAGAAGAAGGACATGCCGCAGGTGATGAGGCCCAGCACGACGGCAGCCCCCAACCGCGCACGGCCCATCGCCCAAAGTTTCGGTCGGGCAACCGAGAGGAAAAAGACCGCGCCGAAGATGAGACGCAGCGAGGTCGCCGCCGGGCTGCCGATGCGGTGGATGACCGGCACGGAAAGCGAGGAGGCCAGCTGCGCCGAGCAGACGGCCGTCACCAGCCACAGCGCCACGGGGATTTTCTGGGCCAGGCGCCGCGGGCCGGCAAGGAGAGGCATCATGCAGGCTCGGCCATTCCAGCTTGAAAGACGAAGGTCAAAAGACGCGCGAGGTTCTAGGCGGTTTCACCGCGCAAGACCACTGCGGCCCCTGCACCGTTTCTGATGGATTTTTGATGGATTTCTGAGCTTTCTCGCGCGCCACGGCCGCCTATGCTCGAAGCCCCAGGAAACCAAGACGCGCCCGGATAAACGGGCGCCGCGCAACGCCCGAAGACCAAGATATGAACAAAATGGACGGCAAGATCTGCCTCGTCGCCGGAGCGACGCAGGGATTGGGGGCAGCCATCGCCCAGCGCCTGGCCGCGGCCGGGGCCGCCGGCCTCGTCATTACCGGCCGCTCGGCCGACAAGGGTGAGGCCGTGGCCCAGCGCATCGCGGCTGAAACCGGCTGCCCCACCCACTTCCTGCGCGCGAATCTCGCGTCCGTCGAGGATTGCCGCGGCGCGGTGGAGGAGACGGAAAGGAAATTTGGCGCCCTGCATGTGCTGGTCAATGCCGGCGCGCTGACCGATCGCGGCACGATCCTGGATACCTCTCCCGAACTGTTCGACCGCATGATGGCGACCAATCTGCGCGGCCCCTTTTTCCTCATGCAAAGCGCCATCCGCCAGATGATCCGCCAGGGCATTGCCGGGGCCATCTGCAATATCGGCTCCATCTCGGCGCTGTCCGGCCAGCCCTTCATCAGCGCCTATTGCGCGTCCAAGGGCGGGCTTGCCACGCTCACGGCCAATACCGCCTTCGCGGTGATGAAGAACCGCATCCGCGTCAATCAGCTCAATCTCGGCTGGATGGCCTCAGATCATGAGATTGCGCTGCAGGCCGCCGCGCGTGGCGACGCCGATTGGCTGCAGAGTGTCGCAGCCGACATGCCCTTCGGCCGTCTGATCGACCCAGCCGAGGCGGCGCGGGCGGTCAATTTCATGGTCTCCGATGATGCAGGGCTGATGACGGGTGCTGTCATCAATTACGACCAGTCCGTCTGGGGTGCCGTTGCGGGTGCCATGCCGGTGCCGGATGCCGCCATGACCCTTTCGGCGTGACCCCGATGCGAGAGGTCAGAATAGGTGTCATCGGCACCGGTGTCATGGGCACGGATCATGCGCGCAAACTGGCGGGCGGCATCCCCGGCGCCAGGCTTACGGCGCTGCAGGATTTTGACGGCGCGCGGGCAGCCAGCCTCGCCCGCGAACTCGATGTCATCGCAGTCGCCGAAGCTGATGCCTTGATCGGTCACCCCGAGGTCGATGCGGTTCTGGTCTGCGCGCCGGACGGCACCCATGCAGCGCTTGGCCTGAAAGCGATTGCCGCCGGCAAGCCGGTGCTGATCGAAAAGCCGCTGGCCGCCGAACGGGCAGAGGGTGAGGCCCTGCTCCGTGCCGAAATAGCGGCCGGGCGCCGGCTGGTGCAGGTCGGCTATATGCGCCGCTTCGATCCGGGCTATGCCGAGATGCGGCAGACACTGACCTCCGGGACACTCGGTGCGGCACTGTTTATGCACTGCCAGCATCGCAATGAAAGCTCGGTCAGCTATCTCACCTCGGACCTCATCATCGCGAATTCCGCGGGCCATGAATTCGATGCCGCCCGCTTCGTGCTGGGGGAGGAGATTGTCTCGGCAACGGTGATCAGCCCGCCTGAGCCGCGTCACGCGCCGGGGCGGCAGCCGCAATTCATCGTGCTGCAAAGCGCCTCGGGCGCCGTTGTCGATATCGAAGTCTATACCGATGCGCGCTACGGCTATGACGTGCGGGCCGAGCTTGTCTGCGAGGACGGCACGGTGTCCTTGCGGCCGGGGCCGCCCACATCGCGCCGCCAGGCGGCGCGGGACGGCATCGTCGTGCCGGGTGATTGGCGCGCCCGTTTCGCCGATGCCTATCGCATTCAGTTTGAGCGCTGGGTGATCTCCATCCTCACTGACCGGCCAAATGAGGGCGCCAGCGCCTGGGACGGGTATCGGACCATGCTGGTGACGGAGGCCGCACTCGCCGCCTGGCGCAGCGGCACCCGCGTCGCGGTCGACCAGCCCGAGCGCCCTGGGTTTTATGCGTGAGGGTTGGGGGGAGGGCAAGGCGGCTTTGGAGCCACCCGAGGCATAGGCCGGCTGAGAAAGCAACCTCAGGACCTAACATTCTGCGCCGCTGTGTGTAAGAGGTTTGCGCCCAACTGCGACATGTGCTCGCTTTCGATCTGCCTCAGTAAACAATCGTTTGTTGCAACCTGAGCAACAGCTCGAGAACGACTCAGAGTAAGTCGGTAGCCCATGAAATCCCGTTCGCTTACGCAGCCATGTCCGCCAGGGTTTTCTCCACTCCATGCTATTGCGGGACGATAGCCTGCCTCATATAGTTCAATAGGTGATTTGCACTGCCATAGAAGCGCATAATCACGAGAATTATCGCTGCTGCAGCGCTTTGATCTGGATCACTTAGAATGAATGCCTCTCCCAAGGCCAACTTCACGCTTTCAGCACGACACCTGGGCCCCGTATTTCATCTGGAGGGCGAACTCACAAAGCACGATCAAAACGTAGTGTTTGCTAGAAACGGCACCGGCAAATCATTTCTGTGCCGTGCATTTCGCTATCTCGATCTATATGCCCAACAGTATGATATTTCGGACGCTGCCTTCAGTCTGGTGTCGGATGAGTCCGGCAATGATGCAGGCTCATTCACTTTCTCCCGCGGAACAGCGATCATGGGTTCGCTCGACTTGCAAAAAGCGAATCATCAAGTTAACGCAACGATCGGCAGCACAATATTTCACGTTTTTTCAGAAGACTTTGTCCAGGAAGAGCTTCGGGAGCGCAAGTACGAACTAAACGGACAGATCGAGAACGAGATCGCTCTCGATAGAGAAAATATTATGCTTAGCGATGCTTACAAAGCAATAGAGGAAGCAAGCAAACAAGCAGATGAAAATTACACCACAATCGAAATAAAATTTGATACAGCAAAGACGACTGAGTTACACGATAAAGCGAGTATCAACAAGCAGCTGAGGGATTACAAAGCACTCTCGCTCAAAAAAATTCTCGAGAACTATTATGACAGTCCCGAAGCGCTAAGCCAGAACCTTGCCGATATTATCAGGGACCTGGACAGTCTGAGAGCGATTCCTGCGGAACCTGTTTACCCAGGAAGTGTTGAGTCTGTTACGATTGATGACATTGATCTTCAAACTCTAACTGCGCTCCTTGAACGAGTAACTTCCCCGTCGAGTGTCTCAGCAGAAATCAAAAAGAAAATCGACGCTCATCACGGCTTCTATAAAGAAGGCGTAAAGATCGTACGCGACGATCATCTGACCGAGTGCCCATTCTGCGAACAAGGGATTACAGACAATAGCCCGAAAGCCATAATAGATCTCTACATCGAGTATTTCGACGATGAAGAAGAAAAGCACAAATCATCGTTAAGAGATTTTTTCAAGAAGCTCAGACAAAAGGAGATAATACTGGACCAAACAGAGACTACGCTCGCACGGCAAAGATCTCGCTACGACGAATTGAAGCGGCACGTGCCATCGAAGAAGAAAACAGAAGTGAGCGATGGCGCAGGTGAGCTGGAAAACGTTCGTGAGGCGATAAAAGCACTGAAAGCGGTCATCGAGCAGAAGGCTGCTTCTCTTGCATCAAAGCATATGCTTCCTTCCAGTGAGCTAGCAGCTCGCATTGATGCATTAAATAGTATTGTCGATCAAAACAACCGGAAATCTACTGAGCTTACTAGTTCAATCGAGAAGGCCGATGAAGAGCGCAAGACGTCACAGCGTAAGGCGTGCGCGGCTTTCGAACGCGAGTTCGCAATTACAAACTGGCCTGACATCGAAAATCTTCGAGCGCTTCAGGCTGAAGTTACCGCGAGGCGGAGCGAAGCCAAAGAGCTTGAAAAATCGAACCCTACGACACACGCAAGGAATCGCGTTGCCGAGACCTTCGAAATTTTAATAAAAGAATTTTTCGCTGAAAAATATATTTTTGACAAGGTGGCCTTCGTACTGAAGCGAGGAGGGCGAGAGATGTCCCGCGGGCCGCATCGGACCCTAAGTGACGGTGAAAAAACGGCGATTGGATTCTGCTACTTCATAGCTTGTATCCATAAGAAGATCCGAACTCAGAGCGATTATAAGAAACTGTTTCTTGTCTTTGATGATCCCGTCACGTCGATGTCGTATGATTTTGTATTTTCAATAGCGCAAGTCCTTAAACATTTGAGCCTGTCCAAACAAGGCGAAATTTCAGTTAATCCAAGCAAGATCGATGGCAGAAACTTCTGGAGGCCGGAATTGCTGCTGCTGACCCACAGCAGCTATTTCTTTAATATCTGCCTGACAAATCGAGTTGTCGAGAAGAGCGCAGCCTTCGCGCTATATACTGATGGAACGAAGCATAGTCTCGTAAGGCTCAACAATTACATTGCTCCCTTCCAGGAGCAGCTGATCGATGTTCATGACGTAGCGAACGGTAAAGACCCGAGTCACCGGACGGGCAATTCTGTGCGCGCCGTGTTGGAAGCGGTCGGCCGATTCTGCAGACCGGATAAATCCGACAGCCTGACCGACTTCTTGAAACACCTTGCAGGCGAAGAGAACATGATTCTGAAAAGTATTCTTATCAACTCGCTATGTCACGGCACCTATTACGAGGAAACACCGCCACCGGATGATCTGGTGCTGGCCTGTAAGGAGACAGTTGCTGTTGTCGAACGCTATGCTGTCGGACAGTTGGAGTTAATTAGAAGCGGTATCAAGAGGGTATGAAACAGCCAGAAAAGTTTCTCTTTGCTATGGCGTTGTCGAGACACGATACTGTTCGGCCATTTCAGTATCAAACGCATCAGGTTGCCATTATACCGACACGATAAACACTGCGCATCGGCGTTCTGTTTGACAACATCAGTCAATTTCAGGATCGCTTCCCCATCCCCCTCGCCGCTACTTCCCCGTCCCGGCCTTCGTCTCGCCCAGCGGATATTCCGCCATCAGCGCCGCCTGCACGCCGTTGGTCCAGCCGAAGCCCACCTGCAGCGCGTATTCGCCACCATGGCCGCCCGCATTGCTGCCGTCAGGTGCGGCGACGTTGTATTTCTCCACCAGAACGCCGTCGCGGGCGAAACCCTGGTTGACGCGGCTCTCCCAGCGCTCAGCGATGGTCCTGGCGAGATCAGGATCGCCGTAACGCCGGAAACCCTGCACCGCCATCCATTGCAGCGGCGCCCAGCCGTTCGGCGCATCCCATTGCTGACCGGTGGCGTCGGTCGTGGTCAGAATGCCGCCCGGCGCCAGCAGCTTCGCTTCCACCACTTTGGCCACACTCCTGCCTTCCGCGTCCGTCGCGACATGGAAGAACAGGGGCACCACGGTCGCGGCCGACAGCACATGCGTCAGCTGATGGCGGCGCCAGTTATAGTCTGAGAAGTCGCCTGCCTTCGCATCCCACAGCAGGGTCTGAATGGCGGCCGCGCGCCGGGCCGCACGCGCCGCAAACAGTTTTGCTTCCGCCGTATTGCCCGCCAGCTGATAGGCATAGGCGAGATCGCTTTCGAGATGGAACAGCTCGGCATTCAGATCGACCGGCAGAAGGTCGGTCGTATCGATGGTGCCGATTGTCTTGCCATCCGCGAACCAGCGCGAGCTGTAATCCCAGCCCGATTCCGCGCCCGCGCGCAGATTGCGATACAATATTGCCCGCGGTTCCTTGGACGTCTTGGCGGTCTCGATATCTTCGCGAAAACTCTCGTCGCGCGGCGTGTCGGCGGCCGACCAGAAGCGGTTGAGCACGGTGCCATCGGCCAGTTTCACGGCATGACCCTGCGCCTGGCCGGGCTTCAGACTGTCCGCGCCCTGCATCCAGTAGTCATATTCGGCGCGCATGGCGGGCAGATAGGTTGTGTAGACGCTGTTGCCATCCTTCTGCGCCAGCAGATCGACCATGGCCGAGAAGAAAGGCGGCTGCGACCGGCCGAGATAATAGGTCCGGTTGCCGTTGGGCATATGGCCGTAGCGGGTAATCAGGGACGCGATATTGCGCACCATGTCCTGCGCCAGTCTGTCCTGCCCGTCCTGCTCCAGCCCCAGCATGGTGAAGTAGGTGTCCCAGTAATAGATTTCACTGAACCGTCCGCCCGGCACGATATAGGGCGCGGGCAGGGCCAGCAGGGAGGAATAGGATTCCACCTCATCCGGCTCCCGCCGCAGCACTGTCCACAGATCGCCGATATAGTCGGACACGGTCTCGCCGGGGCGGCGCTGATAGGTGACGGTTTTCAGCACCGGTTCGCGGAAATGGGCATGCACGAAATCGGAAAGTTTGAAGCCGGGCTTTCCTTTCGCCGCCGCATAATCCGCCATGATCTTGTCCGGCGCCTCGGTCGGAATGGCATCCGCGAAGGTTTTCTGATCCGGGAAGATTTGCGCCAGTTCAACGGCGCGGTACAGGTCGCCGAACACCACCGAAGGGGGCTGGGGCTCAGGTGCGCGCGCCAGCGCCTGATGGCTGAGGATGGGGGTCAGCACCCCCGCGGCGAGAAGGGTGAGGCGAAAGGAATATGTCATCACCACCGGAAGCTAGGAAGGGTCGCGACCGGTGCAAGACCCGCCATCGCCGCTTCCTGCTCGGCCTCGGGCAGCTTCCCCGCCAGATCATGAATGCCGTCCAGCACCCAGCAGGAATCGAGGCCAACGGCGGTTGCGCCTGCAATATCAGTGCGCAGCGCATCCCCCACGGCCAGCACGCGGCCGGGCGCCACACCCAGTATCGCCAGCGCCGGGCCATAGACTTCCGGGCTCGGCTTGCCGCGCCAGCGGAATTCGCCGCCCATGCGGGCATATTCCTCAGCCAGCACGCCGGCGCACAGAATCTGCTCGCCGTCCCGCACGATGACCAGATCGGGATTGGCGCAGACCATGGGTAGCCCGGCCGCCCGGCAGTCTTGCAGCGCCGGTATATGCGGCTCCAGCGCGCGATCGGTAATCGCCTCGTCGGCGCCAACATTGAGCACGAAATCGGCCTCGGCCGGGGTCAGTGCCAGTTCCAGGTCCAGCCCTTCGATCAGCGGCAGATCCCGCGCCGGCCCAAGAAAGAAAACGCGGCGGCCCAGCCGCGCGAACCAGGGGTCATCGCGATCATGCAGCGCCTGCCACACGCTTTCGCCGCTCGTCATCACGCCATCATACAGCTCGGGCGGAATGCCCAGGCGGGTCAGGCCCTTCACCGCCAGCTCCGCCCGGCGCGGCGCATTGGACAGCATGACGATGCGCTTTCCCCGTGCCCGCAACGCCTCCAGCGTCGCCTTGGAATGGGGCAGCAGCTTCTGCCCGTCATGAATGACGCCCCACAGGTCCAGAATGAAGCCGTCATAATCACCGGCGAGGGGGGCGAGGTGTTCCAGGTGACGCATCATCAAATCCCTTTCGCCAGCGCGTCCGCGCGCAGCCCCTTCAGCTCGGCGATGCTTCTGACACCAGCCGATTTCACCGCCACGTCCAGATCCGCCTTGATGCGCGCAATCAGCTTCGGCCCCTGGTAGATGAAGGCGGTATAGACCTGCACCAGATCGGCGCCGGCATGGATCTTGGCCAGCGCATCGGCGCCTGACGCGACGCCGCCCACGCCGATCAGCGCCAGCCTTCCGCGCGCGGCGAGCGAGGCGCGGGCCAGCATGGCGGTCGAGCGGGCCAATAGCGGCCGGCCGGACAATCCGCCGGTCTCGCCGGCATTCGGGCTGCGCAGGCTGTCCGGCCGGTCGATGGTCGTATTGGTCAAAATCAGGCCCGCAATGCCAGCATTGACCGCAACCTCAATCACCGCCTCCAGCCCGTCCACCGACAGATCGGGGGCGAGTTTGACGAAGATCGGCGGGGCATCGGGCACGGCCGCACGCATGGCGGCCAGAATGCCGGCCAGCCGGTCCTCGCCCTGCAGGTCGCGCAGGCCCGGCGTATTGGGCGAGGAGACATTGACCACGACATAATCGCAAATCGGGGCCACCTGCCGCAGCAGGTCAGGATAGTCGCGTTCGGGGTCGGCGCCGTCCTTGTTGACGCCGATATTGGCGCCGACGGGGACGATGCGGCGATGGCGGGCCAATTGCCGCTCGAACGGCGCGATGCCGCTATTGTTGAAGCCCATGCGATTGATGATCGCCTGATCCTCAGTCAGGCGGAACAGGCGCGGCTGCGGATTGCCCGCCTGCCTCCGGGGCGTCACCGTCCCCACCTCCACAAAGCCGAAGCCCATGCGCATGAGCGAGCGCAGCGCCACCGCATCCTTGTCGAAGCCGGCCGCCAGCCCCACCGGATTGGTGAAGCTCATGCCCGCGACCTTCGTCATCAGCCGCGCTGGATCGGCCTTGCGGTTCTCGGCCGCCAGGCCAAGCCGCATGGCCAGGATCGCCAGCCGGTGGGCGCGTTCCGCCTCCATGCGGCGCAGAAGGGGCAGTGCCAGCGCGGTCAGCGGGGCCATGAGCGGCAATCCATAACGATGTGTTTATATCTGAGCAGGAGGCGCCGCTGCGATCGCCGCATTCATCTGGCGGACTCCCGCCGCCGGGCCGTCGGGATGCGACCAGACGGCACTGATCACGGCCAGGAAATCGGCCCCGGCGGTCACCAGCGGCGCGCAATTCGCGGCCGTGATGCCGCCAATCGCGACCGAGGGCAGTTCCATGATCTCGTGCCACCATTCCAGCACGTCGATCTCGGCTTCGACCGGCGCATCGGCCTTCGACCCGGTCGGATAGAAGGCACCGAAAGCCACGTAATCCGCGCCGTCTTCGCCCGCCGCCATGGCCAGCTCCCGGCTGCCATGGCAGGAGACGCCGAGTGTCAGATCCGGCCCCAGGATGCGCCGTGCGTCCCGCGCCTTGGTGTCATCCTGGCCGACATGGGCACCGTCGCAGCCGGTGGCGACCGCCAGATCGGGGCGGTCATTCAGCAAAAAGGCGACGTCGCGGCTTTGCGCCACGGGGCGCAGCAGGTCGATTGCGCGGCGCACGTCGTCGTCGCTCGCCTCCTTCAGCCGCAGCTGCACGGCGCCGACATCGCCGGCATCCAGCGCCGAGGCCAGCAGATCGCGGAAGGCGATCGGATCAAGCGCCGCCGGCGTGATGAGGTAAAGGCGGCAGGGAATGTCACCGGACATGATCGGGCGGCCCGAAGTGAGGCGAGGATCGATAGGATCGCCGCGGGGTGAAGTCATCGTGAAGCGCGCGCCCAGCCGGGCCGCGCACTCAGCCGGCACTGGCGTAGCGGGCCCAGGAGTTAGCGAAAACCCCCTCTCTTGTCACCCCGACGTGCGGGGTCCGGCAAGCCAGGCGGCCAGCTGCCGCTCCGCCCCGCGCATGGCCATGTCAAGTGACGGCGGCCGCTCGGTCCAGATTTCCGCGCCATAGGCCTCGGCCATGGCAGAGACGGAGGCGAAAAGCGCAGCGCTTTCGGGGCGGAACAGAATCCGCCGCTGGCCGGCACGCAGCGCCTCCGCCGCCCGGCCCGGCGCATCGGCACAGTCCAGAACCTCGAGGAAGGGCGCCTGCGGATGCCGCGCCTGAAGCTCTGCCACTACCGCGCGCCACCACCCTGCGCCCGCATAAAGGGCCGCTCCCGGCGCCGATAGTATTGTCACAGGTCGTCGGCAGCGGAGCACCCTGTCGCCCTCGTCAAGACTGTGAATAGTGACCGCCGGCGCACCCGCCTGCATGCGCGAAATCCTTGACGTTATTCGCCTGACCTGTGCTGATGCGACGAAGCACGGTTCAGACACGGTAGACTAGAGGCCCATGGCAGAATTCGAGGACACCAGCGCGGCGCTCGGCCGGCTGGAAGCAGCACTGAACAGAATAGCTGCACAGGTTGGCAAACCTCGTCCCCTTCCTGCCCCTGACCCGTCCGCAGACGCCCAATCCTTGGCCCTCGACGGCCATCGTCATGACGGCGCGCCCGTCCTTGCCGCGGTCGATGACACGCCCCGCCAGGAGATTGCCGCGAAGCTCGACGATCTGATCGGCGGCTTGCGGAATGCCCTCGGCATCGAGCGCCATTCCTGATCCCGGCTGACAGGCCACAGCAAGCAGGACGGAGGCCGTCATGGCACAGGTGACTCTACGCGTTAACGGCTACAACTATCTCGTCGGCTGCGAGGATGGTCAGGAAAGCCATCTCGAAGCGATGGCGGAAACGATCCAGCGCCGCATCGACAGCGTCAAGGCCATCGGCCAGCATGGTGAGGCGCGCCTGCTGCTGCTCGCCTCCCTGCTCCTCGCCGACGACCTGCATGACAAGGAAGCGGCACTCGCCACCGCCCAGGCCCGCGCGCAGATGGCGGCCGTGCCGGCCCCGGCCGCAGCCCCCGCTAGTTCTGCCGCCGCCGCACGTCCTGCCCCGGAACCCGAGGTCGTCTATGTAAACGTGATCGACCCTGACTTCGACGCAAGGGTGCAGCGCTTGGCCGCCCAGGCGGAAGAGATTGCAGACGCTCTCGAACGCGCCTAAGTATGAGTTGCGGGGCTGCTGGGTTCGATAGGTAAATCATCCCTGGGGCCGATAAGCATTCTCCTTGGGAACTGGCGCTGTCATGATCGTGGTCATGGTATCTGGTGCCCACCTGCACAAGCAGGCTCTAGGAGGATGAACACGCCACCGGCCATGGCGGCTCCGCACATTCCCCTCACGCCGGCTGAGGATGACGCGCTGACTGCCGCCAAGGCGGCGGCGCGGAAAGCAGCCGTTTTGCGCCGCGCCGGGCTCGACCCCGCCGCGGGCGCCCAGCTCACCCAGCATTTCCTGGCCCATCTCACTCTGCCGGCCGGCGCCGTCGTGACAGGCTTCTGGCCCATGGGCGATGAGATCGACATTCGGCCGCTGCTCATCACCCTCGCCGAAATGGGTCACCCCATCGGCCTTCCCGTCACCGGCCGGCGCGGTGAGGCGCTCGTTTTCCGCCGCTGGCAGCCGGGACAGGCGCTCGTCCAGGGACGTTTCGGCACCAGCCATCCCGAAGGGCCGGAGGTGCAGCCCGCCATTCTGCTGATGCCGCTGCTCGCTTTCGACCCATACGGCAACCGCCTGGGCTATGGCGGCGGCTTCTATGATCGCAGTCTGGCAGGCCTCCCCGGCGCGCTCCGCATCGGCTGCGCCTTTGCCGCACAGGAGATGCCGCTTGTGCCGACCGGCCCCTTCGACCAGAAGCTCCATGCCATCGTGACCGAGACCGGCTTTCGGGACTTTGCTTTGCCGCCTGCGGTCGGGCTGTAGAAGGGGCTTCATGCGTATTCTGTTTCTGGGTGACATCGTCGGCCGCGGCGGACGTGATGCGGTGGCCGCCGCCCTGCCGGACTTTCGGGCGCGGCTGCAGCTCGACCTCGTCATCGTCAATGGCGAGAATGCGTCCCACGGCTTTGGCCTGGCGCCCGAAATGGCGCGCGCGCTGTTCGATGCCGGGGCGGACGTCGTGACGCTCGGCAACCATGCCTGGGACCGGCGCGAAATCATCCCCTTCTTCGCGACCGAAAAGCGGGTCATCCGGCCGCTCAACTTTCCCGCCGGCACCCCCGGCGCCGGCAGCGTCATTCTGACGCTCGCCGATGGCCGCCGCGCGCTGATCGTCAATGCCATGGGCCGGCTGTTCATGGAGGCGCTCGACTGCCCCTTCCGCGCGACCGAGGAATTGCTCAGCCGCCACAAGCTCGGCGCCAGCCTGCAGGCCGCCGTGGTCGATTTTCATGGCGAGGCGACCAGCGAGAAGGAGGCCTTCGCCCATAGTTTCGATGGCCGCCTCTCCCTCGTCGTCGGCACACATACCCATGTGCCGACCGCCGATCACCAGATCCTGGAGAAGGGCACCGGCTATATGACGGATGCCGGCATGTGCGGCTCCTACGACAGCGTCATCGGCATGGCAAAGGCAGGTGCCGCCGAGCGCTTCTGGCGCAAGATGCCGGGGGAGCGGTTGCAGCCGGCGGATGGTCCCGCCACCATCTGCGGCGTCTATCTGGAAACGGATGACGCAACCGGCCTCGCCCGCCGCATCGCCCCGCTGCGCCAGGGCGGCCGCTTGTCGCAAAGTTTCCCTGACCTGGCCTGAACGCCTGTCCCCAACAGACGGAGACCAATGCCGGTGAAGCTCGCCGCAGTGACGATGGTCTATAACGAGCCCGATTACATGGGTCTGTGGTGCCGCCACTATGGCGCGCAGGTCGGGGCTGAGAACTGCTACGTCATCGATCACGGGTCTGATGATGGAACAACGGAAAACCTCGGTGCCGTCAATATCGTCCGGCTGCCTCGCAGTCCGCAGGATGATGACTGGCGATCAAAGCTCGTGTCAGATTTCGCGTCAGAGCTTCTGACCCGTTATGATTGCGTGGTCTACACCGATGTGGACGAAATTCTGGTGGCGGACCCGCGCTACCACCGCCATCTGACGGATGCCGCGCGCGCCATGCGCGGACCCGTGATGCATGCGATCGGGCTGGAGGTCTGGCATCTGGCGGCAGAGGAACCAGCGATCGACATCGCGCGCCCCATCAGCGAGCAGCGCAGCTGGACCTGGTTCAATTCGGCGCTCTGCAAACCCGTTTTCATTCGCGAGCCGGTGCGCTGGGTCCCGGGTTTCCACAGTGTCGACGCGCCGCTCGCGCTCGATCGGCTCTATCTGTTTCACCTGCGCTATTTCGACGAGGCGCGCGGTCTCGCGCGCCTGGCCCGCACCCGCGCCATGCCCTGGGCGAATGCGGATGCCGGGCAGCATCAGCGCCAGCCCGACCAGTCCTGGCTGCGCCTGGTCCGCGATGTCGCCAATCTGCCCAAGGCCGATGGCGCCGATCTTGATACGGCCACGCCGCCACTCAGCGCGCTGCTGCAGAAGACGATCGACAGTCAGCAGGGCCGCGAGCAAGACAGTTACAAGATCGACCTCGGCATCCACGGCCGCAGCCTGCTGCCGATCCCCCGCCGCTTCAAAGGCCGCTTTTGAGAATAGGGACAAGCCATGACCCATCATCCTCTGTACCGTGCGCTGCTGACCCTGGCCATCGCTGCCGCGGTGACTGTCCCGGCCGCACGCCCGCGTCCCGCTCTGGCCGACAGCATAGGCGCCTATGACGGCGTCTATTCAGGTGTCGGCGCGCCTGAGATGGCCATTGCAGGCTGTAGCCACAGCCAAAAGAGCATCATCATTCACGTGAAACATGGCCAGGCCTGGACGCATCACCATCACCTGTCGGGCCAGGTCGATGGCAGCGGCAATCTGGCCATGCAGGATGGCAGTGGGCGGGTGCAGATCACCGGCCACATTGCCGGGAATAATCTGACGGCGACCGAAACCGCGGCACAATCGCCAAAGAAGCTCGGGAGCGCCTATGACAATAACGAGACCACCTGCAGCTTCACGATCAGCGCCATCCGCGGCTAGCGGACAGCCCGGATCGCGCGCCAGGCGGCACCGCCGAACAGCACCAGCGCGAAGGCGGATGAGGCAAGCACGGCCTCTGCCGCGCCGCCCGTGCCCCAGCGCGGCAGGAAGACCGCAAGCAGCGCAAACAGGCTGATACAGGCAAGAATGCGAGCGCCAAGCACCAGCGCTGGCCTCCCCATCGCGATCAGCGCCGGCTCGAAAATGGCGCTCGCGAGGTCGCAGGCAGCCGCGAGCCCCAGCACGACCAGCAGCGGATAGACATCGCGGTAGCCGGGTCCGCCAATGAGACTCAGGATAGGTTTTCCCGCGATCACCAGAATAAGCATGATGACGGCGCCCGCGGCCGCGGCCAGTCCAACTGACCGCCACAGCAGCCGGCGAAAATCCTCATGCCCGCCGGCCGCATGGCTGCGGGCAAGTTCGGAGAAGATGGCACGCGATGCCATGTCGGAAATCCGCGCCAGCGCCTGGGTCAGCTGCGAGGCCAGGCGATATTGCCCGGCGCCCACCGGCCCGGCCGCCAGACCTACCAGCAGAACGACCGCCTGCTTCGCCCCGGCATCGAGCGTGGTGTTGAGATTGGTCGCCCAGGAAAATCGCCAGATGCCAGCATTCTCCAGAACGGCCAGGCGCAGCCGGCGCCGGCTGGGCCTGGCGATCGCCCCCGGCGTCGTGCGTGCAACGGCGATCCAATAGGCCGCGGCAGTCAGGATTTCACCCGCCGTCCAGACCGCGAGGAAGCCCATGATAGAGGCACCGATCGCGACCACCGCCAAGGCGCCCACGAAGCGAGTGATGGGCGTCACGGCATCCGCGCTCGCACCGACGCCGAACCGGTCATGCAGACGCAGGATACCGACGGCGGTGGAGCGGACCGTCAGCAAAATGACGAAGGTAAAGCCCAGCCCGGCCCAGGACAGTCCCGCGGGCCAGCCCAGCCAGTCCCCCAGCAGCCAGACCGCAATGCAGGCGACGACGCAGCCCACCGCGGCGCCACCCAGGTCAAGCACGAGGCAGAAGCTGGCCAGGCGCGCCACCGCCTGGGCGCGTTCCGCTTTCAGATGCGGCAGGCCATAACGCACCACGATCTGCCAGGTCTGGAAGCTTACGAAGGACGAAACCGCCTGCGCGCCGCCCACGACGAGCGTGAACTCACCGAAGCCGCGCGGCCCCAGCGTGCGGGCAGCGAGTGCCAGGTAGACGAGGCTGAGAACGGCGCCCACCCCTTTGCCAGCCAGCAGCCAGCCGAGATTGGCGAAAACCTTGCCCAGCGAGCCCTCGCGCCACTGCTGCGCCATCAGCGTCCGTTGCCAGGCAGGCCGGCGAGTTTGTAGACAGAACCCAAGATGAACATCGCCTTCCTCTACATTGCCGAGGCTTATCAATGCTATCACGGCGCGTCCATCGCGCTGGAGCTGGCAGGACGCCCGGGCGTTCAGGTCGTGAGCTACTACAACGATCCGCAATCGTCCCGTCACCTTGAGCGCATCAGGCAGGCCTATGGTGCAACGCCAATGCCCACCCGGCGGCTGCGCCGCTCCTGGCTGACGCGCCTGCTGCAAAGCGCGCTGCGCCGCTTCGGCATGTTCAAGATGCTGGTCATGTGGGACAATCGCGCAGACCTTGATTCCTTTGACGCAATCTTCGCCGTTGAAGATACGGTCTGTTTCGCGCGGCGCCTGGGCATCACGCACCCGAAGCTCATCCTGCTGCCGCATGGTTTCGGGGATCGCGCACGCGGCTTCACCTACCACACCACGGCATTCGATTTTGTTCTCGTCGCGGGGCCGAAGATCGCCAAGCGCATGCTGGATGACAGGCTGATATCGGGCGACGGTTATGCCATGGTCGGCGCGGTCAAATTCGATGTCTGCGCAAAATTGCAGAAGATGCATGTGCCGCTCTTCAAGGATGCGCGGCCGGTCGTGCTCTACAACGCGCATAAGGCGCCGAAGCTCACCTCATGGCCGAAATTCATCGTCCCTATGCTGGAGGATTTCGCGGCACAGGATGCGTTCAATCTCATCGTGGCGCCGCATGTGAAGATGTTCCGCCGTCAGGACGCCCGGCGCCGCGCGTCCTGGGAATCACGCAGTACCGATCATCTCCTGATCGATACCGGTTCCGACCGGCTGCTCGATATGACCTATACGAATGCCGCCGATATCTATGTCGGCGATGTCAGCAGCCAGGTCTATGAATTCCTCGCAAGGCCCCGCCCCTGTATTTTTCTCAATGCCCATGGCGTGGATTGGCAGGGCGACCCCAATTTCGCCCATTGGCAGCTGGGCGATGTCGTGGATGATCCGCGGGACCTGATGGCCGCCATCCGCGCCGCCCCAGCCCGCCATCCACTCTACCGCGCGAAGCAGGAAGAACTGGCCGCGGCCTCTCTCGGCCAGCGTCAGGGCGCGACCATCCGCGCCGCCGACGCCATCCTGGATTTCATGCGGCGCTGAGCCACCAGGCGGCGGTTTCCCGCATGCCGCCCGCAAGATCGATCCGCGGCTGCCAAATATCCGGCGGAATCCGCAGCGCGGGATCGATGCGCCAATCCCGCTGCAGAATTTCCCGTACCTTGCCGCGGCCGAAGATCGCGGGCTGGCCAGACAAAGCCGCCACCCCGTCGCCGACAGCGCCCGCCGCCAGCAGGACCGCGTCCGGCACCGTCACCGGGCGTGGTGTGCGGCCGAGCGATGCGCCAATGACCGCCAGCAGCTCCCGCCAGCCGTAGCCGTCCTGCCGCGCATCCGAGATGTCGTAGCAGCCCCGCGCCTCGGCCGCTGTCGCGACCGCGAGGACCGCCGCCGCCGCATCGCGGGCATGAATCATCGCAATCCGCGGCTCCGGGGCGGCAATGGCGGGCGCAAAGTGGCCAGCGGCCAGTCGCCGCATAGCAAGCCCCTCGGGGTCCCAGGGACCGTAAATGGCGGAGGGGCGCAGGATGATGCAGCGGCCCGCATCCAACAGGCCGCGCGCTGCCTCCTCCCCTGCCCGCTTGCTCTCGGCATAAAGCGACAGCGCCGGCGCGCGGGCGGCAAGCGAGGAGATCATGACCAGCCGGGGGGATTGCGGTGCCTGGGCCACGACTGCCGCAACACGGGCCGCGCCATCGCGGTTGACGGCCAGAAACTCGGCCCGGTTGCGGGCTTTGACGAGGCCCGCGGCGTGAATGACGACATCGGCGCCAGCCACCAGACGGGCCAGTGACCGGCTGTCATTGAGATTGCCGAGGACGAGGTCCAGCGGCAGGGGGTCGAGCATGGGATGGACGGGGGCGCCCCGCGTCAGCAGGCGAATGCGCCAGCCGGCAGCGGCGAAGGCCTGGGCGATGTAGCGGCCAAGGAAACCGGTCCCGCCCGTCAGGGCCGCGACCGGAAGCGTCATGCCGCCATCGCGGCGACGGTCGGCAGGGCCGAGGTCAGATAGCTCTGCCGGGTCCTGGCCCGGCTGAGCTTGCCCGAGGACGTATAGGGCAGGCTGCCCGGCGGTACCAGCACGACGCGGCTATCGACGCCATGATGGGTGACGAGTGCGCCGCGCACATCCTCGATCAGCCGCGTACCGGCGGTGGCATCCGCCAGACCCCGCGCCTCCACCGCCACTACCAGAACCTCGCCGCCATTCTCTTCGATCGAGAAAGCGGCGCAGTCACCGGTGCGGACCTGTGGCACGGCGCGTTCCACCGTCCATTCCAGATCCTGCGGCCAGATATTGCGGCCATTGATGATGATCAGGTCCTTGGCACGGCCGGTAATCACCAGCGTCTCCCCGATGCGGTAGCCAAGATCGCCCGTCTCCAGCCAACCGTCAGCGCTCAGGCTCTCCAGCGTTTCCACCGGGCGGCCCTTATATTCCTGCATGATGCTCGGGCCACGCGCGAAGACGCGCCCGATGTGGCGGTCGCCCAGCACGGCGCCGTCACGGCCGCGCACTTCCACGGCATGGCCCTGCAGCGGCAGGCCACAATGGACCACGCTGCGCGACCGGCAACCGGGCTGCTGCGGCGGCATGGCCAGCCCGTCCTGCTCCAGCCGGTCAAGGTCGATGGTCTCGGTCACAATGCCTTGGCCGACGGGGGCAAAGCTAATCGCGAGCGTCGCTTCCGCCATGCCGTAGCTGGGCAGAAAGGCCTGCGGCTGGAAACCGCAACCGGCGAAGGTCTCCGCGAATTGGGAGAGCACAGCCGGGCGGATCATGTCGCCGCCGATCCCCGCGATACGCCAGGTCGACAGGTCGAGATTGTCGCGGTCGATGGTGCGCTGGCGGCGCGTGCAAAGATCGTAGCCGAAGCTCGGGGCGTAGGAGATGGTCGCCCGGTTGCGGGACATCAGTGACAGCCACAGGCGCGGCCGGCGCGCGAAATCCTGGGTCGCGAGCAGGTCGACCGTCACCTGCCCCGCCAGGGGGCTGAGCAGAAAGCCGACCAGTCCCATATCGTGATACAGCGGCAGCCAGGATACGGCGCGGTCATGCGGGCCGATTTCCATGCCCTGGGTCAGAATGCCGGCGGCATTGGCCATCAGCGCCTTCTGCTGGATGACGACGCCTTTCGGAAAGCGCGTGCTGCCGGAGGAGAACTGCAGATAGGCGGTATCCTCGGGCGTAATTTCGGGCAGTGCGGCATCCCGGATAGGCATGGACGCGAGGTCGGCGACGGTGCCGCACAGGCGCATGCCCCGCGCCGCGGCCATCGGTGCCAGCCAGGAAATCAGCGCTTCGGGGGCAAAAAGGGCACGCACCTCGGCCTCATCCGCCAGCCGCTCGATATGGGTGATATAGGTCTCGCGCCCACCGAAGGCGAAGGGCAGCGGCATCGGGACAGGCACCAGTCCCGCATATTGGCAGGCGAAAAAGGCGCGCACGAAATTTGCACTTGTTTCGGCAATGATCGCAACACTGTCGCCACGCACTAGGCCAAGTCCGGTCAGCCGATAGGCGAGATCCAGCGCATCATGACGCAGGCTGCGATAACTCAAAGCCTCGCTGAGTTCACCGTGCGCGGAATAGAAGTTCAGGCCCGTCAGGCCTTCGGCCGCATAATCCAGCGCTTCGGGCAAAGTCCTGAAATCACCAGCACGCAAAGCGAGGCCGCTGCGCGTGGGAGTCGGTCCAGTCGAAAGATGGAGATCCAAATTCGGTGATCCAGGACTAAGCTAAGTTTGACATAAAAAAACTCAGGCTGCGCGGCGCGCGGCCAAAGTCCTCTCGACAAGATAGAGGTCCGCGGGCTTGTCGACGTCGACCGCCGCATCCGCGAAAGGAAGAGTAATCACGGCAAGTTCGGCACCGCAACGCCGGCTAAGAAGCCTAGTTGCCTTATCCAATGTCAAGGTTTTGAACGCATAACCGACGAGCGCGGCCAGGCCGATGAGCCGGGCCATGGTCCATGGATGTTTGCGATGCGCCTCCAGCTTGCGCCAAAAAATGACAGCAAGACGGGCTTTTTCGTGCTGCAGAAGAAAGAGATTGCATCCGCTGTACAGACCGTCGCGCAGGCGCAGCCATGTCCGGCGCGTATCGGGGTAATCCGCGCAAACAATCTCTGACCGGGCCACGGCGGCCACAGCATCGGCCCCGGACGGCGCCAGGGACAGGAAGGAAGAGATAATGGCGGGCGTCAGCAGCGCATGATCGGCCGTCGTCACCAGCAGCGGCGTGCCGAATTCGGCGAGCGCCTGGGCCACGCTCGCACTGGGCGACGCCGCGGCCCGCCGCATCGCGACGCCAGCCGTCTCGGGCACATCGTCTAGCAGATCGATCCGCTCGCAGATCACGACAATCCGGCCGATGGCCGGGCTCTGCTGCAGCGCGCGGATCACCCGCAGCACCATGGGCGTGCCGTCCACAGGCAGCAGCGCCTTGTGTGAGACGTGACCCGCGATCGCCAGCGGATCGGCCGCACCATCGCGGCTGCCGGCCAGGATCAGGGCCGTGAGTTTGGCCGTGCCCGTCATGCCGCCAATGTTTTCTCATAGACCCGATAGGTCTTGTACACGCGTCCGCCGACCGCCTCCGCCAGATGGCGCATCGGCAGATTGTCTTCCAGAATCCAGGACATTTCGACCGCCTTGATGCCCCGCGCCAGCGCCTCCCGGCGCAGGGATTCGACGACATGCAGCGCCAGCAGCCGGCCCAGCAGGCCGTCGGCATAGCGCTTGCGCACGCCCATCAGAGGCACGCGCGCCGTCGGCACGCCAGAAACCTTGAGCCGCCACAGCAGCTTGGCCCAGCCCAGCGGCATCAGACTGCCGGCCAGGTCGCGGATCGCAGCATTGAGGTCCGGCAGGCACAATCCGAAAGCCGCCGGCTCCCCGTCCACATCGGCAAACCAGATCAGCCGCTCGTGCAGCAAGGGCTTCATGGCTTTCGCCATGTGATCGACCTCGGCCTCGGTGATGGGCACAAACCCCCAATGCGTCGCCCAGGCATCGTTGTAGATCGCAACGAGGGACGCGATATCCTGCTTCAATGTCTTGAACCGCATGGGACGCAAGGTAACATTGCGGGGCAATCCCCGCGCCACCATGGCCGCCGCGCGCGGCGGCAGCGCGGCCGTCGTATCGCAGAGATAGGCGTAAAGATCGCGGATCTTGCCATAGCCGGCGGCATCGAGATGGGTTGCGGCATAGGGCGCGTCATGCGGCATCATCAGCATCGGCGGTGTATCGAACCCATCGATCAGCAGGCCCGTTTCCTCATTGATCGAGAGATTGAACGGGCCTTGTGCGCGCTTGATGCCGCGTTCCGCCAGCCAGGCTTCGGCGGTCGCCAGCAGGGCCGTAAAGACCGCCGCATCGTCGATCGCGACCAGCATGCCGAAATTGCCGACCGGTGCTTCGGGGTCGGGCGTCGCCAAATGGTCGATCTGAGCCGATATGCGGCCGACATCCTCGCCATTCCGGCGGGCGAGCCAGAAGGCCGCATCGGCATGGCCGAAGAAGGGATTGCCTTTCGGCGTCAGCGCCGCCTGCCGTTCGGAATGGAGCGGCGGGATGTAGTTAGGATCGTCCGCCATGATGCGGTCGGCCAGGCGGATAAAACGCTTGAGGAGAGCCGGCCCGGTGACGGGCAGGATGTCGATATCACCAAAGCGTGTAGGCGGCATGGTCAATCTCTCCTCCAGCATCGCAAGACAGCCTGAACCACGAGGCTGTCAAGGATATTGGATGCGGCGTTTAGAATAAATGTCATGCTTCGCTGTCATCGGACTGGGCCAGGCGCAGGCACGCGAAGGTGAGAAAGAAGACGGCCGCCATCCAGCCGGCCAGCCAGGGCGGCAGCGTGCCGGATTGCCCGAAGGCGTTCAAAAGCCCGGCGCAGGCGACATAGCCCAGGCCAAGGGTCAGGCTGATGGCGGTCACCCTGCCATTGCCGCCCGCGCGCGGCGGCGCGAGCAGCACCGGGGCCGCCAGCAGCAGCATGATGATCGGGCCGAGCAACGAGGCGAAGGCCGCCTGCAATTCTGTGCGGTAATAGCCAAGCCCCTGCGATCCCGACCAGCGTCCGTGCAGGACCGCGACAATCCGGTCCAGACTGACGCTGGCGGTCGGCCAGGCCAGCGCCTGCATATTGGCGGGCGTGGGTCCCAGGTGCCAGGGCGCCGTCGCCGCGCTGTGCACGCCGGCCGCTCCGGGCCGGGTGACGCGCACATCATGCAATACCCAGCCGTCCTGCCCATAGGTCGCCAGCGGCGCGTCCAGCCGTGCCCGGATCAGGCCATCCGGGTCGCGCTCCAGGACCATGACACCCTGCAGGCTGCGCCCGTCGGTCGCGACGCTGTCGACCGCCGCCACGTCGCTGCCCGCGCGCAGCCACAGGCGCGGCGGCGGGGTGCCGGTGCTGGGCGGCATGGTCGCGGCCCACCAGGTCGCGAAAGCCCGGTCAGCCCGCGGCGCCAGCTCGTTCTGCAACCCAAACTGTATCAGGCAGATGACCAGGCAGGCGGGCATCAGCGCGCCCACCATCTGCCACAGGCTCATGCCCGCACCACGCAACGTCGTGACCTCCAGATCAGCGGCCAACCGCCGGAAGGTCAGCAGCGCGCCGATGAGCACGGAGAGCGGCAGCATCTCGGTGACGATCGCCGGCAGCCGCAGCACGATGAAATGCAGAATGTCCAGAAAGCCGCCATGCGCGAAGATGGTGCCGGCATTCTCCAGCAGATCCAGTATCTGCATCAGCGCGGTCAGGCCGATCAGGGCTGCACCCATGCGGCCCAGCAGCTGCTTTGTCAGATAGACGCGGATCATGGCGTGAGCTGCTTCCGCCGCACGCCGGCCGCCAGGCGACTGAGCCCGCGGCGCAGGCGATCGGAAAGGTCTTCGATTGCGGCAAACAGCGGGTCGAGCGGCCCTTCGCTGGTATGGCGGGAGGCGCGATAGAACATCCAGCCGCAGAAGGCCGTGAAAGCCGCGAAAACCGCGCCGAGCGGCGCGCGCGGATCGATCAGCCCCGCCGTGCCCAGCGCCGCCGTCAGCTGAATCGCGTGATCGTAGAGGATGAGGATCAGGAACCCCACCAGAATGCCGTATTGGCGCTTTGCACGCTTGGCGGAGATGCCGATGGAGACCGCCATCAGGGGCAGCACGGCCATGGAGATGGAGCGGATGATGCGGCTGTAGAGTTCACCATTGAGGCGGCGCAGCGGCTGTGGCGGATGCGCCTGGAAGCGCGCCGACCACAGCTCACCCGTCGTCATCTCGCGCTCATCGCTGCCGCGTCCGCGAAAGGCCCGCAGCGGCAGGACGAAGGGCCGCTCCATGGCGGAGGTATCCGACGTCTCGGTCGCGACCGTGCCATTGGGCTTAAGGTCCAGCCGCCGGCCATTGTCCAGGGTCAGCAGAATATCGGCGCCGCGGTCGGCCAGAGAGACCGTGCCCGACGTGCCGGTGGTGACCTCTTCCGTGCCGTCCGCCTTGCGCTGGAAAGCGAGCACATGGCGGAGTTCACCGGTGCTGCGATCGACCTCGTCCGCCGTGACAATCAGGTTTTTCGAGACATGGATAATCTGTCCGGGCGGGATCGTGGCATTCCAGCCGCTTTCGGTCGCAGCCCAGAAGGCCGCGCGATAGGCATAGCGCGCCAGGGGCTGAGCATAGCCGTAGAGTCCATAGGCGCCGACCGCGAGGATGAGCCCCAGGATGAAGAAGGGGCGGCTGATCCAGGCCATGGAGAGGCCGGCATTCTGCATCGCCTCCAGCTCGTTATCCGCACTCATTCGGGCGATGACGAAGTAGATGCCAAGGAAAAGGGCGGCCGGCAGTGCCAGACCCAGATATTGCGGCACCAGGTCCAGCAGCATCCGGCCGACAAACTGGGCAGGGACGTCCTGATCGGCCAGAAGATCGAACAGCCTCAGCAGGCGTTCCAGCAGAAGGGCGGGCAGCACCACAAGTAGCGTCGCCGCGAAAGGGCGGGCGCAGAGCGACAGAAGATAGCGTTCCAGCGTGCGGGGAGGCCGCGCAAAAACCGTGCGGACAGAAAAACCCAAAGATCTCTACCGTTTCGTTCGTCAGGCGCCACCAGGCAGCCTCGGGGCGCCTGTGCGATGATCCTCGTGTTCTTGCAGAAAAAAGCCTCAGCCGCGAGCCCGCCCGCGATCATGCACGGACAGGCTGACAGTTATGAGCCACGGCGCTATTGCTTCGCAATATCATGAGGCCGACTGATCTCTGCCATGAGTCTGCGCGCACTGGCCCGATACCGATGACCGTTCTGCCCAAATGCTGGCTCTTGGCCGGATTTGCCCTGCTGACGCTGGGGTTTTCCGGCGCTTTTCCAGCTTTCGCGGCCACGCAGTCGGGCGCTCCTTGCACCGCGGCGGGCGTCTCTCAATCGGCGACGCGGCTTCTCATGACTGTCACCAATATTCGCCATGGCGGCGGCAATATCACCTTCACGCTCTATGGCGACGATCCCACCAAGTTCCTGGCGCATAAGGGCAAAATCGGCCTCATCCGGGTGCCGGTGACCGCCAATACCGTCACCGGCTGCTTCGCCCTCTCAGCACCCGGCACCTATGCCGTCGCCATCTACGACGACGCCAACAACAACCACCGCTTTGACAGAACCATGGTCGGCCTGCCGGCAGAGGATTACGGGTTTTCGGACAACCCGCGCATCATCCTCGCCCCGCCCGGCCTGCATGCCGCGTCCTTCGCGGCGGGACCAGGCGATACTCACATTACCATCGCGCTGCATTCCTGACGGGCGAGCGCAAAGCGCCATTCACCAGCCGGTTCGAATAGATTATGTGCCGAATTGTAACGGCGCAGCAGGGTTGTGAGCTGCCAGCCCTTCTCTGCCGTCTCGATGCGATGCAGATGCCAGGCCGCCCATTCCGGCCGCGCCTGGCTGGCCAAGGCCGCCGGCACGCCGAAGGACGGAATAGGCCCCGCCGGCCCCGGCAATCCGTCCAGCCGCGTGACGTGATGATGGCCGGAGAGTACCAGTTCGGCGCCGTACTGCGCCAGCACCGCGCCGAACGCTGCCCGGTCACGCAGCGCCTTGCGCTCGCCGCCATGCCCCAGGGTCGGCGGATGATGAATAAGCACCACGCGAAACAGACCCTCGCGGCCGGTCTCCGCCAGCAGATCGGCCAGTTTTTGCATCTGCGCCGTGCCGATTTCGCCCCAGGCCTGAAAGATGGGCGTGGCAATAGCCGAGCTGACGCCAATAATCGCCACGTCACCGCGGCGTCTCAGAAAAGGAAACTCCCCTTCGCCCCTGGCGGCGGGCTTCGCATCACTGCGCATCCAGTCCTGCCATTGACCAAGACTGTCTTGCCATGGCAACGGAACTGTCCGATCATGATTGCCGGGAATAACCGACAGATCACGCGGTTCTCCCATCTGTTGGAGATAGCGTCTCGCCGCTACGAATTCGGAAACATGGCCGAAATTCGTGATGTCTCCTGTCAGGGCAATATGATCAGGCGCCTGCTCCGCGATGTCGGCCAGCAAAGCCGCGGATGGGCGCCATGTGTGAATGCGTTTGCGCTTTCTGTGCCAGGACAGTTTGGCAAGAAGGCTTTTCAGGTTTCGATCCCGCATCGACATCGCCTCCACCGGGGGCGGCAGATGCAGATCGGACAGGTGGGCAAGGCTGAATTGCATTGGGTCAGATAACCTCTTCCACGCCGGCACCCAAGCGGATTGGGTTGATTATCAACCCGCGCAGCCACGCCAACAAGACGAAGCCCGCTGATTTTGCTGCGGTCCTGGCACGCTACCCCGCGGTTCAAGCCGCCTCGCCGGACGGCCTGGCGGAACTGCAGGAAACGCTCACCCGCTTCGCAGATGACGGCGTGACGCTGCTGATCGTCAGCGGTGGCGACGGCACCTTGCGGGACGTCGTCAGCGCCATGCCCCAATCCTATCGCGGCGCGATGCCGGACATCGCTATTCTGTCCGCCGGCAACACCAATCTTGCCGCGCGCGTGCTGGGCAGTGCGGGCAGCGACAGCGCAGCACTCGAAAAGCTCCTCGCCGCGGCGGCTACAAACCAATTGCACCGCAAAACCTGCCCGCTTCTCAAAGTCTCCTGGCCGGAGGAACCCTCCCGCGCTCCGGTCTTCGGCTTCCTGTTCGGTGCGGCGGCCTTCACCGAGGTCAAACGCGTCGCCAACGCCGCCGTCCATCGCAGCGGCCTGCGCCATGGCGCCGAGGTTGCCGTCACCGTTCTGCTGACGATGCTGCGCGCTATCACGGGCCGCAACCCTGCCATCAAGCAGGGCTGGCCGATGACCGTCACGATAGGCGATCGCCCGGCCGTCGATGGCAAGCGCATGCTGGTCATGGCGACGACGCTCGACAGTCTCATGCTCGGTCTCTGGCCCTTCTGGGGCAAGGGACAGGGCGGCATCCGCTGGCTGGATATCGACGCCTCGCCCCGCCGCCTCACCGCTGCCCTCACCAATATGCTGATGCGGCGGCCGAAGCCCTGGATGCTGCGCAGCGGCTATCGCTCCGGCCGCGGCAACAGCCTGCGCCTGCGGCTCACTCAGCCGTTCATTCTGGATGGTGAGGCTTTTGAGCCGCGCCCCGGTGGCGTGCTGTTATCGACCGCCGCCAGCATCACGATCGTCGCCCCGTGACAGCCGGCCCCGTGCCGACGCTGGAAAGACTGATCGCGGCGGAGCTGGACCGTCCGGCCCCGGCCGCACTGGGCGGGCTGGTGCGGCAGATACTCGCCCGTCACGGGGCCGCCGTCTCCGCCATTCTGTTCTATGGCTCCTGCCGCCGCACCGGCGATCTCTCCGGTCTCATTGATCTCTACGTGCTCTATGACCGTCACCGCGCCTTTCATGGCCGGGCGCTGACCGCGGCTTTGAATGCCGCCCTGCCGCCCAATGTCATGCTGATGGCGCCTGCCATCGGTCAGGACGGATTGCGCGCCAAGGTCGCCATGCTCTCGGTCCGGCAATTCGCCCGGCGCGTGCGGGCGGGCTCGCTCGACACCACGATCTGGACCCGCTTCTCGCAGCCTGCGTCGCTGCTCTATACGCGGGATGCGGCGGCACGCCGCCGGGTCGTCACCCTGCTGGTTCAGGCGGCCGATACCGCGCTCGCCTGGGGACGCTGGCTGACCCCCGCGGCCGATCGCCCCGCGGCGCTCTGGGAAGGATTATTCGCCCAGACCTATCGGGCAGAGCTGCGACCGGAAAGCGCGAACCAGCCGCACGTGCTGTATGAGACCAATGCCATCTGGTTTGACGCCCTGTTCGCGGCCGGATCGGACGTGGCAAAGACGGCGCCACCCCTGGGCGGCTGGGCTCTCCGTCGGCTTTGCGGCAAGCCGCTCAACCTGCTGCGGCTCACGAAAGCGGCTTTCACCTTCGCCGGCGGCGCCGATTATCTGCTCTGGAAGCTCCAGCGCCACAGCGGCATCCGGCTGGACCTCTCGCCCTGGCAGCGCCGCCACCCGATCCTGGCCGCACCCTTGATCCTGTCGCGGCTGCGGCGAATGGGCGCGCTGCGCTAAGGTTTAGGGTCTAATCGGCGGCGGAAGCCGCTGCCGCGACCGCCTCCCCGATGATGCCAAGCTCCTCGCCGACGGCGGTGATGGCCTCCACCGCGAAACGGATATCGGCCGCACTATGAGCGGCGCTGACACTGGTGCGCAGCAGCGATTCGCGCGCCGGCGTTGCCGGCGGCAGCGCCAGATTGACGTAAAGCCCGCGCGCCAGAAGCTTATTCCAGAAGGCGACGGCGATTTCGGGCTTGCTCAGCCGGACGGAGACGATCGGGCTTGGCGTAGGCCCAAGACGGAAGCCCGCCTTGCTCAGACCGCCATAGAGCGCGTCCGCATTGCGCGTCAGCGCCTGGCGCAGCTCCGGCCGGGCCGCCATCACGTCGAAAGCCTGGGTCACGCTCGCCGCGATAGAGGGCGGCATCGAGGCCGTGAACATATAGGCGCGGGAGGCGACGCGCAGCACATCGAATCCCTCCATATCAGAGGCACAGAAGCCGCCGATGCTGCCCAGGCTTTTGCTGAAGGTGCCGACGACGAAATCGACATCGGCCTCGACCCCCGCCACTTCCTGCAGTCCGCGGCCGTTTTCGCCGAGCACGCCCAGCGAATGTGCCTCATCGACCAGAAGATAGGCCCCGGTCTCGCGCTTCACCGCGGCGAATTCCTTCAGCGGCGCCACATCGCCCAGCATGCTGTAGATGCCTTCGACGACGATCAGCTTGTCGCCGGGCTTGTCGGCCAGATAGCGCAGGCGGCGATAGAGATCATCCGGGTCGTTATGCCGGAAGCGCGTCACCTGCGCCTCCGCCAGGCGCGAGCCGTCATAGATGCTGGCATGGCTGTCGGCATCCAGTAGCAGGTGGTCATCCCGCCCCGCCAGCGCCGCCATAATGCCGAGATTGGCCTGGTAGCCGGTTGTGAAAACCATCGCATCGCGCCGGCCAAGGAAGGACGCCACCCGCTTTTCCAGCGTGACATGAGCGCCATAGGTGCCATTGGCGATGCGCGAACCGGTGGTGCCCGTGCCCTCGGTTTCGAGCGCGGCGACCGCGCTTGCGATGCAGCTCTCGTCGAAGGTCAGGCCGAGATAATTGTTGGTGCCCAGCAGTACGACCGTCTGGCCGTTCAGGCGGGCCGAGGTCGGGGACAGGATCTCATCGAAGGCGACCGCAAAGGGGTTGATCCCAGCGTCACGCAGGCCCGAGAGGGACTGCGCGAGATGCGCGTATTTTCCAAGCATCTCAGGCGGCGGCCCGCGCCTGCTCGACCGTAATCGCGCGCGCGAGATCGCCGACCGTCGCGATTTCGGCGACGGTATCAAGGGGAATGACGGTATCGAAGGCGGTCTCAAGCTCCATGATGAAATCCATCACCGCGATGGAATCAAGGTTGAGATCGCGCAGAATATTCGTCTGTGGCGTTACGGCGTCCGCCATTTCGGCGGTCACGCCCTCCTGGGTCCGAATCACCGCGACGATCGTCGCAATCACGTCCTCTTCGCTCGACAAGATCTTGCCTCCATTGCAAAAGGCCTCTGCGCCATTTGCATGGCACGGAAAGCCCTATCGATTTTCTGGACGTGCTCTATCACGAATGTCAATCATTCGCATCGAGCGGCGCATGCGCAGGCCCCACCCCAGCCATGGGCCGCCGCCGATCACGCTGATCCGCCGTTTGCCGCCAGGATGACGGGCCAAAAGGAAGGATGCCGGACTGAATGCTGCGGCCCATGGATCTTTGGCGTATCGCGATCATCGATCAGCCGCTGCCGACGATCCTGGCGCAGGGGCTGGATGAGGCGCGCGTCACCTGGGCGCCGGCGATGCCGGGGCAATCCTTCCGTGCCGATCCCTTCGGCCTGTGGCGCGACAACAGGCTGTATGTCTTCGCCGAGGCTTTCGACTATCGCGACCGTCACGGCTATATCGATCTTCTGATCTATGATGAACGACTGACGCTGCTCGACAGCCGCACGGTGCTGCGGGAGCCCTGGCACCTCTCCTATCCTTTCGTCTTCGAGGCGGAGGGTGAAACCTGGATGCTGCCGGAAGCCTTTCAGTCCGGCACGCTGACGCTCTACCGGGCGAAGCAATTCCCTGACCAATGGGAAGCCGTGTGCCACATCCCGCTTGACGGTGCGGCCATCGATGCGACGCCTTGCTTCTGGCAGGGGCGCTGGTGGCTGTTCTATGCGCCGTCTCATGCCAAGCGGGCAAAGCAGAGCCATCTGCATGTCGCCTTCGCGGACCGGCTGACCGGACCATGGCATCTGCATCCCCGCAACCCGGTTCGTATTGACATTGCAAGCGCCCGGCCGGGCGGCACGCCGATACTCCAGGGTGGATCAATCATCTTACCGGTACAGGATTGCAGAAATACCTATGGCGCCGCCATCCGCCTGCTCGATATTTCCCGCCTCGATGAAGGCCGCTTCTCCGCCACAGACCGCGACGGCTTGCGGGCGCCGTCCTGGATGTCCCCCATGACGGACGGTCTGCACACGCTGTCGGCGATCGGCGAAATGACGCTGCTGGACGTGAAACGGCTGGATGCTTCGCTCTCCGCCAAAACGTCGCGACTTTATCATATCGTCAGACACAGGCTCGCCCCCGCCGCATGAAGATCGCGTTTCTCTACAATCACGACGCTGTCCACCAGATCCCGCATACAATCCCGGTGGCCTCCGCTCTCGCCGCGCGGGGTATGGACGTGCATATCCTGACCACCAGCCCAGACCAGCGGGAGACGGCCGCAAGCCTGATCAGCCCCGGTCGCCCAGTCACGTTCCACGACCTTACGCTGCGCTGGCCAAGCCGCATGGCGGACAGCCTGTTGCGGCCGATTGCGCCGTTCAAGCGCATCGCCATCCTGCGCGAACACGCAGCTTTTCTGAGCAGTTTCGACGCGATCGTGGTACCGGAAACGACGACCACGCTGCTACGCACGCGCTTCGGGGTCACCACACCGAAACTGATCTATATCCCGCATGGCGCAGGTGACGGCGCCGCCGGCTTTCGCCGCACGACGCGTCATTTCGATTTGGTCTTGCTATCGGGAGAGAAGGTGCGCGACCGCATGCTGGCCAGCGGACTGATTGCCGAGGACCGTTACATCATCATCGGCTATCCGAAATTCGATATCGCGCTCGCTCAGCCGGTTGAGCGCTTTTTTGCCAATGACCTGCCGACCATCGTCTACAACCCACATTTCAATCCGCATATCTCCTCCTGGTATCCGTTCGGACGCGATGTGCTGAATTGGTTTGCGGCTCAGGACCGCTTCAATCTCATCTTCGCGCCGCATACAATGCTGTTCAAAAGGGCCGTTCATATCACGCCGATTCATAAACGCCTGGGCTGGCCTGGCCGGCTGCCGAAAGCCCTGCGCCAGCATCCGCGCATCCGCATCGATACCGGCAGCCGACGTTCCGTCGACATGAGCTATATCCGCGCCGCAGACATCTATCTGGGTGATGTATCAAGCCAGATCTATGAGTGGATCGCGCAACCACGCCCGGCGATCTTCTTCAATACGGGCGGGGAAGACCGCGCCGCCTCCCCCGATTTCGGCCATTGGTCGCTGGGGGAGGTTATTCGCAGCCTGGACGCCTTGCCCGCGGCACTCGACCGCGCACAGGCGGCACCCGACACGTTCAGGGCTGCACAGCTTGCCCGGCGGGATCTGACCTTTTCGATGACCGCGACACCCGCCGGTGAACGCGGCGCGGACGCTATCCTTGCGTTTCTGGCGACGGGGGAGGCCCCCGTCTAGACTATTCGGCCGCCTTGCTGGTCTCGGCGTCGGACGCCACCGGGGCCGCGGCCGTGATACCCTTGGACAGCCGGTTATAGGCGTCGAGGGCGGCGATCTTGTAGGCCTCGGCCAGCGTCGGATAGTTGAAGGTATTTTCGATGAAATATTCGAGCTTGCCCTTCAGGTTCAGTACCGCCTGACCGATATGGATCAGCTCGGTCGCGCCCTCACCCACGATATGCACGCCGAGCAGGCGATGGGTACGGATGGAGAAGATCATCTTCAAGATCCCCGTCTCCAGACCCATGATATGACCGCGCGACGTCTCGCGGAAGCGGGCGATGCCGCATTCATAGGGAATGGCACGGCGCTGCACCTCCTCCTCGCTCATGCCGACGGTCGAAATCTCCGGCACGGCATAAATGCCATAGGGGAAGAATTCGGGTGCCGGCGGCAGCGGCATGTGGAAGGCATGGCATGCGGCGATGCGCCCCTGTTCCATTGACGTCGAGGCGAGGCTCGGGAAACCGATCGCATCACCCGCCGCATAGATATGCGGCACCTCCGTCTGCAGGGTCTGCGGATTGACAAGCAAACGTCCGCGATCATCTGCCGTCAGACCGGCTGCCGCGATATTGATACTGTCGGTCGCGCCCACCCGGCCCGCGCAATAGAGCAGCATCTGGCTGCGCACCCGCCGTCCGCTTTCCAGAATCGTCGTCGGCCAGCCGTCTTCCATGGTGATGGAGGCGACCTTGGAGCCGAAGCGGATCGCCATGTTGCGGTCACGCAACTGATGGATGAAATCCTCGATGATCTCGTGGTCGATGAAGTCCAGAAAGGTGCTGCGGCTCTCGACCAGGGTCACGGCGACGTCGAGCGCGCTGAAGATCGTCGCGTATTCGACACCGATCACGCCGGCGCCGACAACCGTCAGGCTGCGCGGCAGTTTTTTCAGGTCGACGATCTCGTCACTGTCGACGATATGCTCCCCGTCGAAGGGGATTTCCGGCGGCCGGTAAGGCCGGGTGCCGACCGCGATGAGGATCTTTTCGCCGCGGACGAGATTGATCTCGCCATGCTCGGCCGTCACTTCCACCGTATGCGGATCGACGAAGCGCGCCTTGCCGGCCATGGTCTTGACCGAGTTGCGGGCGAACTGATGCTCCAGAATATCGACCTCGTGGTCCAGCGTCTTATGCAGACGCGACATCAGGTCCTCAGCCTCGATATCCTTTTTTACCCGGTAGGCGCGGCCGTAAAAGCCGCGCTCCCGGTAGCCGGTCAGGTTGAGGACGGTCTCACGCATGGTTTTGGACGGAATGGTGCCGGTATGGACAGACACGCCCCCCACCCGCCGGCCCTTTTCGATGACCAGGACCGAATAGCCCAGTTTGGCAGCCTGAATGGCGGCACGGCGGCCGGATGGGCCGCTGCCGATGACGAGGAAGTCATATGCCAACACGCGCTATGTATCCCTTCGCAGGTGCAAAAAACACTCTAACACGAACGCGCGCCGATGGAATGCTCGCATCGTTGCCCGCGCGCCCCATCGCCACTACGATTTCATGACCGATCCCCCGGTATCAGGGGGCGATACTGACCGAGGACGCGACCATGGCGCATGAGCGCACTGCCAAGCCGGATTTTGACTGGGCCGACCCTTTCCGTCTCGACGACCAGCTGACCGAGGAGGAGCGCATGGTCCGCGACACGGCGCGCGACTTCGCGCAAAGCCGGCTCCAGCCCGGCATCACGGATGCCTATATGACGGAAAATTTCGACCGCAGGCTGATGGAGGAGATGGGGGCGCTCGGCCTGCTCGGCCCCACCATCCCGGAGGAATATGGCGGCGCCGGCCTCGGCTACGTCTCCTACGGCCTCGTCGCGCGGGAGGTTGAGCGCGTGGACAGCGGCTATCGCTCGGCCATGAGCGTGCAGTCCTCGCTGGTGATGTATCCGATCCATGCCTATGGCTCCGAGGCGCAACGCCGGAAGTATCTGCCCGGTTTGGCGACCGGGACGTTAATAGGCTGCTTCGGCCTCACCGAACCGGATGCGGGGTCCGACCCCAGCGGCATGCGCACGCGCGCCGTGAAGGTGGCCGATGGCTACAGCCTCTCCGGCGCCAAGATGTGGATCAGCAATAGTCCGATCGCCGATGTCATGGTGGTCTGGGCCAAGTCCGACGCCCATGACGGCGCCATCCGCGGCTTCATTCTGGAGCGTGGCATGAAGGGGCTGACCACCCCCAAGATCGAGAACAAGCTCAGCCTGCGGGCTTCCGTGACCGGCGAGATCGTCATGGATGAGGTGATCGTGCCGGAGGAGAACCTGCTGCCCGGCGTTTCGGGCATCAAGGGCCCCTTCGGCTGCCTCAACCGCGCGCGCTATGGCATCGCCTGGGGCACCATGGGGGCTGCCGAGTTCTGCTTCCATGCGGCGCGCCAATATACGCTGGACCGCAAGCAGTTCGGCCGTCCCCTCGCCGCGACCCAGTTGGTGCAGAAGAAGCTCGCGGATATGGAGACCGAAATCGCCCTCGGCCTGCAGGCCGCCCTCCGCGTCGGCCGGCTGTTCGACGAAGGCCGCCTGGCCCCCGAAGCCATTTCCATCGTCAAGCGCAACAATTGCGGCAAGGCGCTGGAAATCGCCCGCACCGCGCGCGATATGCACGGCGGAAACGGCATTTCCGCGGAATTCCATATCATGCGTCACGCCGCCAATCTGGAGAGCGTGAATACCTATGAGGGCACGCATGACGTGCATGCCCTGATCCTTGGCCGCGCCATTACCGGCATCGCGGCTTTCTAACGCGTGTCACGGCGTCGGCGGAGTCTTGTCAGACCGCGCCGGCGACGTAGGATTTCAGCTCCTCGACTTCCATCTGCTGCGCATCCAGCCTGGCCTTCACGACGTCGCCGATGCTGATGATGCCGACCAGCCGGTCGTCCTCTATCACGGGCAGGTGGCGAAAGCGCCCTTGGGTCATGATGGCCATGGCCTCCTCGACCAAGGTCTGACGCGTGATGGTGCGCACCGCACGCGTCATGACCGAGGAGACCGGCAGGGTCAGCGCGGCGGCGCCATGCACCGACAGCGCCCGCACCACATCGCGCTCGCTGACAATGCCGGCCAGCGTCTGCCCATCCATGACCGGCAGGGCGCCGACCCGCCACTCCGCCAGCAGCTTGCTCACCTCTTCCAGGCTATGCGTGCCCTTGGCCGTCGCGACCTCACGGCCCTTTCCTCTAAGAATCCTTTCTATCGACATGGTTTTCCTCCTGTCTTGATGTAGGCTTAACCACCTTCGGGCCTCTTCGTCCCGATTTCAGGTGGCGATCTGCCACCATAACAGAGTCGTTTCAAAAGTGCGGATTTCTTCACGCCACATCTCCGCGATCCCGAGGCTGGGCGATATATTTCTCTCGCACAGCGTCTTTCTGGGTTGCGTGACCGGGCTTTGAGACGGTTCGATGGCATCCGTACATTTGGGACAGTCACGCCATGGCGCAGCATCACGAAATCCCCTTCACGCCGGAGACGATGATCCGCAGCGTCATGTCGGCAGCCTTTCCACCCATTGTGACGATTGAGTCCGGCGATACCGTCCGCCTCTCATCGCTCCCTGCGGGGGGCGCCTCCGCCTTTCCGCCCGTGGCCGCCGATGTGCCGGAGATCTGGCGCCAGGGCGTCGCCGCCCACCCGCGCGAAAGCGGGCATTTCCTCACAGGACCCGTCTTCGTGCGTGGCGCCATGCCGGGCGACACGCTGCAGATCGACATTCTAGAGGCCAAGCCCTGCATCGATTTTGGCTTCGTCAGCATCCTGCCGCTGCTCGGCACCCTGCCGGAGGAATTCGACTATGAGACGATCCATCCCAGGATCGACCATGAGCGGCAGGTCATGACCCTGCCCTGGGGCAAGGAGCTGCCGCTCGATCCCTTCTTCGGCATCATGGCAGTCGCGCCGCCCGCCGCCTGGGGAGAGGTCAGCACCATCCAGCCCCGCGCCTTCGGCGGCAATATGGACAATAAGGAGCTGAAACCCGGCACGACTCTCTATCTGCCGGTCTTCAACGAAGGCGCGCTTTTCATGGCGGGTGACGGCCATGGCGTGCAGGGAGACGGCGAGGTTTGCATCACTGCGCTGGAAACCGCGCTTACGGGCAAATTCCGTCTGACGGTCCGCCGCGACATGAAGATCGAACGCCCCTTCGCGGAAAGCGCGACGCATCTTATTTCGATCGGCCTCGACGAGGATCTGGACGACGCCGCCAAGCAGGCCGTGCGGGAAATGGTCGATCATATCTGTCGCCGCAGCAACCTCTCCCGCAACCAGGCCTATATGCTGTGTTCCCTGATCGGCGATCTGCGCGTGACGCAGACGGTGGACGGCAACAAGGGCGTCCACATGATGATGGCGAAGGAGAATCTATAAAGCCCGCTCCCGTACCGTCTTCGGCGCATAGCCGAACTGGCGGGAAAAGGCGCGGGAGAAGGCGGCCGCACTGCCGAAGCCGGTACGAAAGGCGACAGCCTTGACGCTGGCCTCCGACCGCAAAGCCTGCTGCCCCAGGGTCAGGCGCCAGCCGGTCAGATAGGCGGTCGGTGTCTGCCCTACGACCGCGCGGAACCGCGTGATGAAATGTCCGCGCGACATCCCGGCCAGAGCCGCCAGTTCCGCCACTGTCCAGGCCCGGCGGGGATCGTCATGCATGGCAACAAGACTGCGATGCAGCGTCGGATGCGCGAGCCCCGCCAGCAGTCCGGGCCCGACGCCGCCCCGCGCAATGGCACGGCGAATGGCCAGCACGACGATGACCTCGCCCAGGCGGGATTGCACCGTCATCCCGCCGCAAGAGGGCTGACGGGCTTCCGCGACAAACAGCTCGGCCACGGCGCGCAACGCGGGTTCGTCGTCGAGCGGGAGGGAGAGCCGATCCGGCAAAGCCGCCAGCAGCGGGTTGACCGCACCGCCGAAACTCACCCGGGCAGCAATGGTCTGCGCACCACCCAAAGCTTCGGCGCCCTGCATCGAGAGCGTGAGATGGCAGGCGACATCCGTGGCCGCGTCATAGGCGATGACAAGCTCTGCATCGGTCGCGGTCGCGTCCAACACCGCAACCCGCAGCTCATAGGCGTGCAGAAAGGCGGTCAGCCGATCATATTTCTGAGCGATCTGCGGATTCTCAATCATGCCAGCGCCCCCAAAGGTGATCGGGATGATGGCATAACGTGGCCGTATCGCAATCGGCGGCCCAGCCCCGGCATCAGGCACGAGACCATCACCATGACGACAGCAGCGCAGGCAGCGGCCAAATTCGATGGCAGCCGGGCCGAGGAATACGAACGCCAGAGCCGCATCGCGCTGGCGGGTTACGAAGCCTGTCACGAACTGGCCGCCTGCCTGCTTGCGGCGTCCCTCGGCAGCGGCCGGTCTGCACGCATTCTGGTGGCGGGCGCCGGCGGCACAGCGAATGAAATCCTTACCGCCGGCGCGCTCGAGCCCGTCTGGCACTTCACGGCCGTAGACCCCGCGCCGGCGATGCTGGACCTCGCCATGGACCGCGTTGCGCGTGCAGGATTGTCAGGCCGGACAACGCCGGTTCTTGGCACCATCGGCGATTTGCCACAGAACGAAATCTTTGATGCGGCAACGCTCATCGGCGTCCTGCACCATCTGCCGGGGGACGCCGCCAAGCGCGCCATTCTGGCCGATATCGCCGCGCACCTGCCGGCCGGCGCGCCCTTCATCCTGGCCTGCAACCACTATTCCTATGCCAGCCAGCCTCTGCTGCTGGCCGCCTGGGGCGAACGCTGGCGCATGCAGGGCGCGAGCCCCGCGGAGGTTCAGGCCAAACTGGGCCGCATTCTGCAGGGCGCCGATCCGCCGGATTCCGAACAGGCGGTGGCCGGCCTGCTGCAGGATGCCGGGTTCGCGCCGCCCTTGCGCTTCTTCAGCAGCCTGTTCTGGGGTGCCTGGACAAGCCGCAGGCTCTGATTGCGCTAGATCGTCCTTATGCTGCGGCGGTACCAGAAGGTGCCGGCGAACAGAAGGCCGAGGATGCCGTAGCCGATGAAGGGTGACAGCAGCAGGTAGAGGCCGATCGGCCAGACGTAGACCAGCCAGATCATCACCGCCGTCTGCACAACCAGGCCCGCACCCCAGAGGATGGTGAGGTGCCGGAAAAAGCTTTCGCCCCGGGGCGTGGCCACAAAGGCCGCAAGCTTGTCGGAGGACTCCGCACCCTGGCGCGCGAAGGTCGCAGCAGCCAGATGATAGATGAGCGGCCGGCGCAGCCCGAGAGAGGCGAGAAAGACCAGGCCCACCAGACCCGTCACCGCATTTTCACGCAGTTGCAGCAGTTTCGGGCTGCCGCCGAAGGCGGTGGCCGCCACAGTGAGCAGAATGCCGGCCAGAACCACCATGCTGACCGCGTCCAGCCGGCGGACGCGGATGAGTTCGACCAGGCTCCACAGCAGCGGCGGCACAGCCGAGCCGATCAGCGCGGTCGTATCCCCATAATGCGGCGCGAGCCACGAATAAACCGCCCAGGGGGCGAGGATATTCACGGCGAGTTCCAGCACAAGGTTGAAAGAGAGGTGTTTCATTAAAGACGTGGCCCCTGATCCGTGCCGGAAAGGCAATCGATACGTGGTCGGACTGGACGTTAATCCGGCCATCGCACGATCGGCAAATCAGAGGCTTACGCGTCAGAAATCCTGCAGCGTGTAATCGCTTTTCTCTTCCGGTGCGGCGGCGCGCAGCAGATCGACCGAGCGGCGCAGGCCTTCGACGCGGGAGAGGATGAGATCCTCATGCTCGATCGACAGCCAGCCGTCATAGCCCGCCAGACGCAGCCGGTAGCAGAAATCCCGCCACCAGCCTTCCGGGTGGCCATAGCCCAAGGTGATATAGCTCCAGGAGCGGGCTGCGATATCGGTCAGCGAGCCGTTTTCCAGAAGGCTCGTTAACGCCTGGCGAGGCTTGTTGAGATAGGTGTCCTTGGCGTGGCAGTGATAGATCGCCTCACCCAGCGCATCGACCGCTGCCAGCGGATCGGCCCCCATCCACATCAAATGGCTGGGGTCCAGATTGGCGCCGACGACGGGGCCAATCTCCCGGCGCAGCCGCAGCAGCCCCGGCACGTTATAGACCAGCTGATTGCCGTGGATTTCGACGCAGAGCTTGGTCACGCCTTCGGCCTGCGCGAAGCGCGCCAGATCATGCCAATAGGGCAGCAGCTTCTCTTCCCACTGCCATGTCAGGATCTGCTGCGTCTCCAGCGGCCAGGAGGAGATGATCCAATTGGGCGTCTGGTCGCCGGGTCCGCCGGCCGGCAGGCCCGACATCAGCACGACCTTATCCAGGCCGAGAGCGCCGGCCAGGCGGATCGTATCGTGCAGAGCAGCCGACTGCCGCTCCCCCTCGGTCGGATGCAGCTGATTGCCATTGGCGTTCAGCGCGATCAGCTCCAGCCCGCGTGAGGAGACGGCTTGGCGCAACGTCTTCTGCTTCTCGCCACTCGCAAGGGTGGCCGCGAGATCCAGATGCGGCGCGGCCGTCCAGTTCGCCGCATTGATTTCAACCCCCGCGATGCCGAGCGAGGCCGCAGTATCCAGCATCTGCTCGAAGGGCAGATGGCCGAGAGAATCTGAAACGACACCGATTTTCATTATGCTGCCTTGGGTTCGCCGCGGTGCAGTTCGTGCTGCAAGGCGTTGAGGCCGGCGCCGCCCGCCATGTGGAACATGAGATCTTCCAGGCTGAGGTCGGAGCGTGGCGTATCCAGCTCCACCTCCCCGCGCGCCAGCACCATGAAATGGTCGCCGACCATATAGGCGTGATGCGGATTATGGGTGATGAAGATGACGCCGATGCCCTGCTCGCGCGCGGCGGTCGCGATATAGCGCAGCACGAGGCCGGATTGGGTGACGCCGAGGGCGGCCGTCGGCTCATCCAGAATGAGCACGCGGGCACCGAAATGGACCGCGCGGGCAATGGCGACAACCTGCCGCTGCCCGCCTGACAGTGTGCCGACCGGCTGGTCCAGATCAGGAATATTGATGCCCATGCGTTGAAGCTCGCGCCCTGCTGTCTCCTGCATCGTCTTCACGTCAAGCCGCCGGAACGGGCCGGCGCCCTTGAGGATTTCGGAGCCGAGATAGAAATTGCGCCAGACCGACAGCAGCGGCACCAGGGCCAGCGTCTGGTAGACGGCGGAAATGCCGAGATCCAGCGCCTGGCGCGGCGAGGAGAAATGCATGGACTTTCCGTCCACCGCATAGGTTCCCTGATCGTGCCCGATCAGCCCGGCGATGATGCTGATGAGCGTCGACTTGCCGGCCCCATTGTCACCCAGGATGCAGGTCACCTCACCCTGGCGCACCGCCAGGCTGACATCGCGCAGGGCGCTGATATTGCCGTAGCTTTTGCCGACATTGCTCAGCTGGATGATGGGCGCTGTTGTTGTGTCTGTCATCTTACTTGCTCCGGCTCAGGGCGCGCAGGCGCAGCCAACCGTTGAAGACGGTCGCCAGCAGCAGCATGGCACCCACGAAGAACATGAACCAATCCGGGTCCCAGTCGGCATAGATGACGCCCTCGGTCGTCATGCCGAAGATGAAGGCGCCTAGGGCCGAACCGGCGGCAGACCCATAACCACCGGTGAGCAGGCAACCGCCCACCACGGCGGAGGCGATATACAGAAGCTCGTTGCCGATACCGGCACCCGACTGCACCGTGTCATAGGCGAACAGCATATGCATGCCGGTGAACCAGCAGGCGAAGCCCACGATCATGAACAGACCGATCTTGACGCGCTTGACCGGAATACCGACCGCGCGGGCGCTGTCACCCTGGCCGCCGACCGCGAAAATCCAGTTGCCCATGCGGGTACGCAGTAGAATCCAGGTCGCAATCGCCGCGAAGACAAGCCAATAGACGATGGCGATGCTGACGCTGACACCGAAGACATGGAAGTTGGAGGCAAAGATCCGCTGGCCGAGGTCGAAGCCATCCATGCCGCTGATATCCTGGGTCGCAACATTGCCGGTCACCAGTTTGGTGATGGCGATATTGAGGCCTTGCAGCATCAGAAAGGTCGAAAGCGTGACCAGAAAGCTGTGCAGCTTGGTGCGCACCAGCAGATAGCCGTTCAAGGCACCGATCGCGAGGGACAGGAACAGGGCGAGCAGAATGCCCAGCCACAGATTGCCCGTCACTTCCGTCGCAAACATCGATGCCGCCAGTGATGAGGTTACCACCGCAACGCCGGCGCTGAGGTCGAACTCTCCGCCGATCATCAGCAGCGCCACGGCGACCGCCGGAATGCCGAGAATGGAAGCCTGGTAGAGGACGGTCGACAAGGCCGAGAGCTGGCGGAAGGGGGGCGCCATCACATAGAAGAAAACAAAGACAAGAATGACACCGCCCAGCGCGCCGACTTCCGGTCGCTTGAGGACACGCTTCCATAAGGGCGTCTTGGGCAGTTGACGTTGCATGGCGCGTGCATCCACGCTTTCAGTGAGAGCGTTCACCTGATCTCCTCCCGGCCGTTGCCGGCCGCCGTCTTCGGGCCGGGCCTGGTCGGTCCGGTTGGCGCCTCTAGGCAGACCAACCGAACCTTTCCGCAGACCCATCAGTGACTTAGAGAGTTATGCGCATCAGACGAAAACGGTCTCGTTCGCATCTGACACGATCACGCTCTAGCGCGTGCCGGCCTTGGCGAATTTCGCGACATCGGCGACGTTGGAACTATCGACGAAGGCAGGTCCGGTCAGCACCGGCTGGCCACCACCCACGACATCGCCATTCACTTTGTTCAGCCACAGGAAGTCGACCGCGAGATAGCCTTCGACGAAAGGCTGCTGATCAATCGCCCATTGCAGCTTGCCCTGCTGGATCAGGCCGACGGCCCGCGGTGTCAGGTCAAACGTGCCGACCTTGGCCTGGCTGCCGGCCGTATCGGCCGCCTGAATGGCGGTCGGTGCGAAGGGCGCGCCCAGCGTCACGATATAATCGACGTTCTTGTCCTGCTGCAGCTTGGCCACGATGCGGGATTGCGTCGCGGCCATGTCGTAGCCCGGCACATACAGAACGTAGAAGCTACCTTTGAAGGTCGCCTTGATGCCGTCGCAACGCGCTTCAAGCTGCACCGCACCCTGCTGCTGATCGACGCAGACGACGCTTTTCGCGCCAAGCTTGTTGAGCTTGTCACCGACCGCGCGGCCGGCGATCGTCTCATCCTGGCCGACATAGGAGAGCAGCCCGATATCCTTCCAGGCATCCGTGCCTGCATTGAATCCAATCACCGGAATATTTGCGGCGATCGCGTTCTTCACTGTGGTAGCCTCGGCATCCGGGAAAGCGAGCGTCAGCGCGATACCGTCAACATGCTGGGCGATGACATTGGTCACAAGCTCGGCCTCGCCCGAAGCGGTCGGGTTCGAGAGATAGAGCAGCTTGACGTGATCTTTCTTCGCCGCGGCATTAGCGCCCTTGCGGATGATGTCCCAGAAGGTATCGCCCGGCTGGGCATGGGTGATCATGGCGAAGGTATATTCGTGCTCGGACTGCGCAAAAGCGCTGACCGGGCTGAGCGACGTGGTGAAGGCGATAGCAGCGATCGCCGCAGAGCAAGCGACGGCTTTCCGCAGGATAGTTTTCATTCTTTTTGTTCCTTCCCTATGGCCCTTATGGGCAATCAACGCAGGCGCATCTGGTTTTGATTTGGACTTGTTGTTTGCGACGTACGAAGACGACTGGCGCGCGGCTGACCTTTGCCGGCTTTATCCTCCCTCTGACGGTTTATTCTTGGTCTTGTCGAATGCTTGTTGCGTGTGGTCAACGGTTCAGTCAGGCGCCCGAGCGCAGCTTTTCAAGCCGCATCCTGCTCCTGCGCTTTTGGCCTATTTCGACCATGAATTCCAGTTTTTTATTTATATCGACCACAAATTCCATACGTCGTCGCGGAGCCGTAACACGGCCTGCGTGCTAACGCCTTGAAAAAACTAAAATCTTGTTTTCTGTCTGGGAATTTAGTCCTGTAGGTGCTCCCGCAGGGTGGCGCTCGCATACTCTTTTCGGAACAGGCCACGCTCCTGCAGGATCGGCACCACCGTCTTGGTGAACTGCTCGTACATGCCCGGGAAGGTCGTGGGCGTCAGCACGAACCCGTCACAGGCATGGTCCTGAAACAGATCGATGAGCCGGTCGGCGATCATCTCCGGCGTGCCGACCAGCTGCGGACACAGCTCGCTCGTGGCAAAACGCCGCGCTGCCTCGCCGAGCGTCAGCCCTTCCGCCGCAGTCCCCTGCAGAATGACGTCGAAGGAACCCCGCGACCCCTGCTCGACCTGGATGTCGCGCAGCGGCTGGTCCGGGTCCATCTGCGACAGGTCGATGCCAATCTGGCCGGAGACGCAGGCCATGCCAAGCTGGGTATCGACCAGTTCGTTGACATAATGCGCCCGCTCCCGCGCGATTGCGTCCGTCTCGCCGATGACGCAATCGATCGAAGGCAGCACGACGCAGCTTTCCGGCGCGCGGCCGAACTTCTGCATCCGCCCTTTGAAATCCTTATAGAAGGTCTGCATGTCGCTTTTCTGGTGCTGCAGGGTGAAGATGATCTCCCCCCAGCGTGCGCCGAAATCCCGCCCCCGCTCGGAACTGCCCGCCTGCATGATGACGGGATGGCCTTGCGGGCTGCGTGGCACGGTCAACGGCCCGCGCGACTTGATCCACTGGCCGTCGTAATTGGCGTAATGAACCTTGGCGGGATCGGCAAAAATGCCTTGCTTCTTGTCAAGGACGAGCGCCCCCGCCTCCCAGCTGTTCCACAAGGCCATGCAGGCTTCCAGCACCTCGTCCGCCCGGTCGTAGCGCTGGGCGCGCCCCGGCATCTCGGTCATGCCGAAATTTTGCGCTTCCAGCGTCGAGGTCGAGGCGACGACATTCCAGGCGACGCGCCCGCGGCTCAGATGGTCCAGCGTGCCGAGCATGCGTGCAATCTGATAGGGGTGGTTGAAGGTCGAGGAATAGGTCAGGCCGAGGCCCAGACGTTCCGTGACCCGCGCCATCATCGGCAGGATGACGGATGGGTCGAGCAGACAGACCTGGCCGCCCCGCCCCAGCATGGTGTCGTAGGTCTTGCCGTAGATGTCGTAGATGCCCAGGATATCGGCAAAGAACAGCGCATCGAACTTGCCGGCTTCCAGCACGCGGGCAATGTGCTCATATCGTGCCGGCTCCAGGATATTGTCGACCTCCGTCTCCGGGTGGCGCCAGGCGCCGTGATGATGGCAGGTCGGCCCTGTCATCAGGAAAGCGACCAGATGCATCCTACGTTGCGACATGGCACGTCCACTCCTTGGTCTGCGTCGTAAAGGTCTCGTCGGCCACGGCTATCGTCAGGGAGACGGATAGGACCACCGGTCAGGACTATCGGGTAGCAATATCGGTGCCGCTCGCCTCAAGCCTTGCCACAGACCGCAATGGTCAAGCCGTTTACGCAACATCCAGCTCGTCGGGCGTACAGACGCGTTGGTCCGCCAAGCTCCAGGAAAGGCTTCAATGACCCCGCCCGACACGACGGATGCAGCGAAGACAGCAGCCTCCTCCGCGCGGCAGCTGCGCCTCTACCGGGCCGTGGCCCGTGTGGTTCCGCTCGGCTACCGCAACAAGATCATGCTCATTGCCTTTGTCGGCACCCATGTGCCGCTGCTGACGCTTGTCATCTTCTTCGCCCTGCGGACGGAGAACTTCCGGGCCGCCCTGCCGGTCATCGGTATCGCACTGGTGGCGACCTTGCTCGGCACCGGGCTCACTCTGATCATTCTCAACGGTCTGCTGCAGCCCATTCTGATGACCCGCAGCGCCGTTCACGCCTATGTCGCGCACGGCCACTTGCCGTCGCTGCCGACCGATTGCACGGATGAGGCAGGGCAATTGATGGCCGATACTGTTGCCTCGCTGCTGCGGCTCAATGCCGTTCTTGAGACGCTCGCCTATGTTGATCGGGTCACCGGCCTGCCCAACCGCGATGATCTTCTGAAACGTCTCGACGTCGAATTAGCCCGGCGCCAGCCCATCGCGCTTTGCATCCTCAGCCTGCAGAACCTGGATGAGATCATGGCGGCGTTTGGAGAGGTCGGGGCCGTGGTGGCACTCCGCACCATCGGGGCCCGGTTGCAGACCATCGCCCAGAAGCATGCCTTGATTGCACGCGTCGATGGCCGGCGTTTTGCCATCAGCGCTACTCTGACGCCCGAGGCGCCCAATCTGACCGAGCAGGCGGAAACCATCCTCGCCCTCCTGGGTCGTGACATCCAGGAAAATGGACTGCTGATCACGCCCCAGGTCACCGCAGGCATCGCCCTGGCGCCGGAAGATGCGCAGGACTCTGTGTCCCTGCTCGATGCGGCACAGGCCGCAGTTCCTACCGTGCATGCGGATAGCGTGGCCTTCTATGCGCCGGAAACCCAATCCAGCGCGCGCCTGCAGATGAACGTTCAGCGCGCGCTACGCCGGGCCATCGAGCAGGACGCGCTATCGCTGCATTACCAACCGGTCGTTCGCTTCACCGCTGGCAGTGTCACACCCACCATCATCGGCGCCGAAGCGCTGCTGCGCTGGACCGATCCTGACCTGGGTGCCATGGCGCCGAGCGTTTTCATTCCCATCGCCGAGCGCAGCGGCCTGATTGACGAGATTGGCCCCTGGGTTCTGAAGACCGGCTGCAGCCAGATGCAGGAATGGGAAGCAATCGTGCCGCCGAACTTCCGGCTCGCCATCAACCTGTCCGCCCGGCAGTTCAGCGACCAACGCCTGGTGCAATTGATCGCGGACTCAATCAGCGGCCATCGCCTGTCCCGCGATCGGCTGGAAGTGGAGATGACGGAGACCGCCGCCATGCAGGACCGGGCCACAACCCGCCGGGTCTTCGGTGCGCTGCGGGAACTGGGCGTGACCGTCGCAATCGATGATTTCGGCACCGGCTATTCGACCATGAGCCAGCTCCGCGACATGCCTTTCGACACGCTCAAGATTGACCGCGAATTCGTGCGTGACGTGGATGGTTCGGCCAGCGGACGGGCCATCTGCAAGGCCCTGATCGAACTCGGCCGCGGCCTCGATATCGCCGTGCTGGCGGAAGGGGTTGAGCGGAGCGAGGAAGTCGCCACCCTGCAAAGCTACGGCTGCGCGATCTTCCAGGGTTTCCACTTCGGCCGCCCCATGCCGGCCCCGGCCTTCGCCGAGGCATTGCGCCAGCAAGCGACTCTGACTGCCTAAAACCGGGGCGACTCCGCTTGCAAAGAACGCGGGAGAGAGCGGCCCAGCCCTCTCCCGCCGGCAGCCCAGGCTGATCAGAGCGGCGCCGTCACGCGCCCGTCCAGCCGCCGCCACAGGCCCAGCGGATTGGCATCGCGCAAGGCGTCCGGCAGCAGCGGCTCGGCCACGTTCTGGTAGCAGACCGGACGCAGAAAACGCCGGATGGCGAGCGTGCCGACCGACGTCGTGCGGCTGTCCGATGTCGCGGGGAAAGGACCGCCATGCACCATGGCATGGCAAACCTCCACGCCCGTCGGCCAGCCATTGATCAGAATGCGCCCGGCCTTGGTTTCCAGCACCGGCAGCAGGGCCGTGAACAGCGCCTCATCATCCTCCGTCATGTGAACGGTAATGGTGAGCTGCCCTTCCAATCCCTGGATCAAACGCGCGAGCGCCATCAGATCGGCATCGCTGACCAGCAGGCCGGCTGCACCGAAGACCTCATCGGCCAGATGCGGCGTCTTCTGGAAGGTCGCGGCATCCGTGCCGAAGAAGGCGGCACCCGCCTTGCCCTCCGCCGTATGGCCCGCGCCCAGCGGCTTCACCCCGGCGGTGCCGGAGAGTTGCGCCACGCCTTTTTCATAGGCGGCGAGAATGCCCTTATGGAGCATGACGCCGGCTGCGGCATCACCCAGCGCCTCACCGGCAGCCGCCACGAAAGCATCGAGCCCGTCCGAGGGGATCGCCAGCAGAAGGCCCGGATTGGTGCAGAACTGCCCCGCTCCCATGGTCAGCGAACCGACGAAAGCCTTGCCCAGGGCAGCACCGCTGGCAGCCAGCGCGCCGGGCAGGAGAAGAACCGGATTGATGCTGCTCATCTCGGCATAGACCGGGATCGGCTCGGGCCGGGCCGCCGCGATCTTGCCAAGAGCCAGACCGCCGGCCCGGCTGCCAGTGAAGCCCACCGCCTGAATGCGCGGATCGGCGACCAGGGCCGAACCCACACCATCACCCACACCGAACAGGAGCGAAAAGACTCCTTCCGGCAATCCCGCTTCCTTTACCGCCGCCTGGACGGCGCGGCCGACCATTTCCGATGTGCCGGGATGGGCCGGATGGCCCTTCACCACCACCGGGCAGCCGGCGGCGAGTGCCGAAGCGGTGTCGCCACCCGCGACCGAGAAGGCAAGCGGGAAGTTGCTTGCGCCGAAAACGGCGACCGGCCCCAGGGGAATCATGCGCATGCGGATATCGGGGCGCGGCAGCGGCTTGCGGTCCGGCAAAGCCGGGTCCAGCCGCACATCCTGCCAGCTGCCTTCGCGCACTTCCTGTGCGAACAGGCGCAGCTGGCCGACGGTCCGGCCACGCTCGCCCTCAATCCGCCCGCGCGGCAGGCCGGTCTCGGCGCAGGCGCGGTCGGTCAGCGCATCGCCCAGGGCGTCGATCTTCGCGGCGGCGAGTTCCAGGAATTTGGCGCGTATTTCCGGCGGTGCCGCGCGATAGGCGCCGAAAGCGTCGGCCGCCAGGGCGCAGGCGCGGGCGACGTCCGTCTCCGTCGCACTGCCATAGGCAGGGTCGAGGGCGGCGCCCGTCGTGGCATCAAATCCCTGGAAGGCCTGGCCCGTGCCCCGCACTGCGGCGGCACCGATCAGCATCTCTCCGGTCAAGCTCATGCGTCTCTCCTCTGTTTCCGGCTCAACACTCACTTGCCCCAGCGCAGGACAAGCGGGTCAAGCCGGCGGGCGGCATCAATCAGCCCGGCGCGGGTTTCGGGCGACAGCGGCACCAGCGGGTGACGCGGCGCATCGCAGGCAATGATACCGCCTTCCTTCATCAGGGCCTTGCAGGCAAGCAGACCGCCCTGACGGTTTTCGTAATTGATCAGCGGCAGCCAGCGGCCGTATCGCTCCACCGCCGCTTCCCGGTTCCCAGACAGATAATCATGAACGATGGGTTTCAAACCATCGGCATAGGCGCCGGCGGTCATGGCCCCGGTCGCACCCGCATCCAGATCGGCCAGAAGGGTGATCGCCTCCTCCCCATCCCAGGGGCCTTCGATGGCGTCCCCGCCCAGACGGATCAGCTCGCGCAGCTTGGAGGCGGCCTGCGCCACTTCGATCTTGAAATAGGAAACCTGCTCGATCTCCTTCGCCATGCGCGCCAGGAAGGGCGCGGATAGCGGCGTGCCGGCCACGGGCGCGTCCTGGATCATGATCGGAATGTCGATCGCATCGGAGACGACCTGGAAATAGCTGTAAATCGCGGCTTCGGGCACGCGGAAGGTCGCGCCGTGATAGGGCGGCATGATCATGACCATGGCGGCACCCTGGTCCTGCGCGCGGCGGCTGCGCTCGGCGGTCACGCGGCTGCTGAAATGCGTCGTCGTCACGATCACCGGAATACGGCCCGCGACATGCGTCAGAATGGCGGTCGTCAGCATCTCGCGCTCGTCATCCGACAGCACGAACTGCTCGGAGAAATTCGCCAGGATACAGATGCCGTCGGAGCCGGAATCGATCATGAAGTCGATCGCCCGCAACTGGCCCGGCAGATCGATATTGCCGTTCTCGTCGAAGATGGTCGGGGCAACCGGGAAAATACCCGTGTAGCGCCGCTTGATATCCGCCATGTCGTTTCGTTCCTTCCCTTTATCGTTTCAATGATTGTCGCGCGGCACCGCGGCGCCGCTGCGGCCGACCAGAAAATCAAGGTCAGCGCCTTCATTCGCCTGCAGCACGTGATCGATATACAGCTTGGTATAGCCGCGCATGGCGGCGGGTGCGGGTGGCGCCCATTCCGCACGGCGCTGCGCCAGATCGGCGTCCGAGACATGCAGATGCAGGCGGCCCCCGGGGACGTCCAGCGTGATCAGATCCCCGTTCTGCACCAGCGCCAGCGGCCCGCCGGCGGCGGCTTCGGGCGCCACATGCAGCACGACGGTGCCGTAAGCCGTGCCGGACATGCGCGCGTCCGAGATGCGGATCATGTCGCGCACGCCCTCTTTCAGCAGCTTATGCGGCAACGGCATGTTCCCGACCTCGGCCATGCCCGGATAGCCCTTCGGGCCGCAGTTCTTCAGCACCATGATGCAGGCGGCGTCGATATCCAGCGTGTCGTCCTCCACGGCCGCGTGCATCTCTTCCACGTTCTCAAAGACCACGGCGCGGCCGGTATGGTTCAGAAGCTCCGGCGACGCGGCGGAAGGTTTGATGACGGCGCCATCGGGCGCCAGATTGCCGCGCAGGATGGCGATGCCGGCATCCGGCTTGAAGGGCGATTCAAAAGACGTAATCACCTCTTCATTCCAGCACTCGGCGCGACCCACATTCTCGCCGATCGGGCGGCCATTTGCGGTCAGCGCGCCCTCATGCAGCAGTCCCTGTTCGATCAGGGTCTTGAGCACCACGGGCAGGCCGCCGGCGTAATAGAAATCCTCCATCAGGAACTGGCCCGACGGCATCAGGTTCACAAGGCAATGCACGCCGCGGCCAAGCCGATCGAAATCATCAAGGCTGAGATCGACGCCGACGCGCCGGGCGATGGCCAGAAGATGCACCACGGCATTGGTTGATCCGCCAATCGCCGCCAGCGTGCGAATGGCATTCTCGAAAGCTTCGCGGGTCAGGATCTTGGACAGAACGAGGTCTTCATTGACCATCTCGACAATGCGGCGGCCGGAAAAACGGGCCAATTCGTTGCGGCGGGCATCGACCGCGGGAATGGCGGCATTGCCGGGCAGCGAAACACCCAGCGCTTCGACCATCGACGCCATGGTGGAGGCCGTGCCCATGGTCATGCAATGGCCGGAGGAGCGGTTCATGCCGGCTTCCGCCTCATGGAATTCCTCAAGCGTAATCTCGCCGGCGCGCAGCTGCTCGCTCATCGAGATGATATTGGTGCCCGAGCCGATGATGCGGCCCTTATAGACGCCGCGTAGCTGCGGCCCACCGGAGACGCCGATCGTCGGCAGATCGGCGCTTGCCGCGCCCATCAGCAAAGCAGGCGTGGTCTTGTCGCAGCCCATCAGCAGCACGACGCCGTCCAGCGGATGGGCGCGCACCGCCTCCTCCACATCCATCGAGGCGAGGTTGCGATACAGCATGGCGGTCGGCCGCATCGTCACCTCGCCCAGCGACGAGACGGGGAATTCCAGCGGAAAGCCGCCGGCATCCAAAATGCCGTAGCGGACATGCTCAGCGATCGTGCGGAAATGCGAATTGCAGGGGTTGAGTTCAGACCAGGTATTGCAGATGCCGATGACCGGCCGGCCCTCGAACTGATCTTGCGGAAAGCCACGGTTCTTGAGGAAGGACCGGTAGTAGAATCCCATCTTGTCCTGCCGCCCGAACCATTCCTGGCTGCGCAGGGGCTTCTTTGTCGTCATGGCATCCGTTTCCGCTTACTGGTGTTTTATCGTCATCGTCTTGGTGCGAATGTTCGGATGATAACGCCGGCAGCCAAGCTTCGCTACCGGGGCGCGCATATTTAATCGCCCGGCTGGGTCGCCTGATGCGTTCCGGGCGCTGCCTGCTGACGGCTCTCCCGGATGCCCAGGACGAGCAGTGCGGCGACGGTCGCCGGTAGGGCAAGGGCAAGAAAGGCTCCCTGCCAGCCCAGCCAGACGACCAGAAAGCCCCCAACAATACCAGACAGCGCCCCACCAATGCCCTGAATGGTGTTGAGGGTGCCCAGCGCCGTCTGCGTGCGTCCGGTGCCCCAGGTCATGTCGGCGACAACGACGGGAATGCCGACGCCGATCAGGCCTGAACTGATGCCGTCGAGAATTTCGACCGGTATGAGCAGCCACGGGTCCGTGGTATTGGCGGCAAGCAGCGCACGGATGGGCAGCGCAAGGCAAGCAAGGATGAGCAGCCAGCGGCGGCCGCGGCGGTCCGCCATATGCCCCGCCCAGAGCGCCACCGGAATCATCACCGCCTGGACGATAATGACATAGATCGCGAGCCAGTCCGTGCCATTCTGCCCGGTCGCGATCAGGCGCTGGCAGATCAGCGCCAGCATATAGCCGTTGGCGAGGTTAAAAAGGGCGAAGGCCACCGCCAGTCGCGCCAGGCCGCCGTGACGCAGGATATCGCTGATGGCAGACCGATGCTCGACCTCGTCCGGTTCATGCTCCGCCCAGCCATGGGCGCGCCGTCCGTTGAAGGCGTGGATCGGCGTGGCGGCAATGGCGATGATCGCGCCGAACGCCATCGTGCCAAAAACCCAGAAGGGCGCTGTGCGCCCCAGCGCCGGCCCCAGCAGCATGATGGCGGCCGCCGCGCAGACGATGCCGGCATGGTTGAAAGCCTGGTTCAGACCCTGCTGGGCCGGAAAGCGGTTCTTGCCGACGATGCCCAGGGTGAACAGGGTCAGCGCCGGCAGCAGCAGCGTGCCCCCCGCCCCGGCCAGGCACTGCGACAGAATCACCCAAAACAGGCCATGCCACGGCACGATGATGGCGGTGCCGAGCAGAATGGCACCGCAGGCCCCTGCCAGCAGCAGCCGTGGCCGGCTCGTATGATCCACGATCAGGCCCGCTGGACCGTTCAACACCAGGGCAAAAAAGCCGATCACGGTCATGACCGAGCCCACATGGGCGGGGCTCCACCCGCTTTCCCCGGCAAGCCACGTCGCCAGGAACGGCCCAAGGCCGCCCTGGATATCCCCAGTAAAGAAGTTAATCAGGGCGAGATGGGCTGAAGCGGATATCAAACCGGGGCGATCCTCAGGCGCTGCCTGTTTGCCATATGGACGATAATCTGTCGCCTAGAAGGTCAGGCTGCGCGCCTCACCCACTCTTGCGGCATAGACGGTACGGTCCGTCAGCGGTCCATGTCGCCCATGCTCGGCAGTCCCAGGGCCTGCCGCACTTCGGCCCGCGCTTTATAGAAATCGTTCAGGAATTTCTCGTCATGGAAGAAAGCACTGTCGATCACCGTGCCGGCAATGCGCCCGGCTTCGACATCGGTCGGGAAATGGGCTCCGGCGATGACGCGATTATAGCCATATTCCGCCGCGCGATCGTAAATGAGCGGGGCCTTTTCCGGCACCATATTGGCCAGGATGATGGCCATGACATAAGCCCAGGTCGTGTGCCCGCTGGGATAGGATGGGGTGTGCCGCGGGTCGACCATCGGTGACAGGTTGCTATCGACCATGAAGGGGCGCGGCCGGTTGAAATAGGCTTTCGTCTGGTTGACGATCTGCTTTTCATCCGCATAGACGCGGGCGAAAAAACCTGTCGCGAAGGGCAGATTTTCCGGCGCGAACTGCGGCCCCATCACATCGGCAAAGCGAAAGATGGACCGCTGATGGTCCGCCTCGGCCTTGACCGCGGCCTCGGCCGTGCGGGACGCCTGGGCTTGCAGGACGGTGGCGATATCGGCGGATTCCTGTGCGGAACCCAGCGCCGGCGGCGGTGGCAGCAAATGGTCCAGATCGGCCTGCGACGGATCGATGTAATAGGCGCCAGCCGCCTTGTCCTTTGCGCCATTGCCATGCGCCATCGCGCCCGGCCCGCTCAGGGCCAGCATGCAGGCAGCGACAGTCCCGTATAGCCATGCGCGCAACACCGACGTCTCCATTTTATTTCGGACGGCCTATAATTCAATTTCGCCAGGCGGTCATCCGACAGCAAGATGGCACCTGCGTCATCGGGAGAATGCCCCTGCCCGCTATACGGTTTCGTATTTATTTCGACGGCCGGGGGCATATCGGCCCCGGCAAGATCGAATTGCTGGAGCATATCGGCCGGCTTGGCTCCATCGCGGCCGCCGGCCGCGCCATGGGCATGTCCTATCGCCGTGCCTGGGAATTGGTGGAGGAGACCGGCCGTATCTTCGGCCGGCCGGTGACCACGCGCCATGCCGGCGGCCGCCAGGGCGGCGGCGCCGAGCTGACGCCGCTGGGCCACGCGCTCATCGCCCGCTTCCGGTCGGTCGAGGCCGCCATCGGCACCGCGAGCGCCCAGGACATCGCCGCACTCGACGCTGAAATCCAGGACCCGTCGAAAGTTTAAGGCGGCTGGCCGACTGCGCCGCCAGTCGTTATTGTCCGTCGGGAATAACGCGCGCCGGGCGCGTCCAGGGTTCAGGAGACTTGCCGTGCACCGTCGTGACGTCCTTCTTGCCAGCCTGTCGCTTGCTTTGCTGCCTGGGGTCGCCCTGGCCGCGACCGGCATCGGCCCGGTCAATGTTCTCTATGCAGGGTCGATGGTGAATCTGATGGAGCATGGTATCGGCCCGGCCTTCGATGCGGCCACGGGCGGCGCGTTCCGCGGCTATGCCGGCGGATCGAACAAGCTTGCCAATGAAATCAAGGGCAAGCTGGTCCCGGGCGATGTCTTCATCAGCGCCGCGCCGAAGGTCAATGACAGCCTGATGGGCGCGGCCAATGGCAGCTGGGTCGATTGGTATGTCGGTTTTGCGCAGTCTCCGCTGGTCATCGGCTATAATCCCGACAGCCGCTTCGCCGCCGCGCTCAAGACCAAGCCGTGGTACGAAGTGCTGCAGATGCCCGGCATCCGCGTCGGCCGCACCGATCCCAAGCTGGACCCCAAAGGCAAGCTGACGCTGGAGCTGCTGCAGAAGGCTGAGAGCGTCTACAAAAGTCCCGACCTCAGCGAGAAGATTCTGGGCACGCCGGAGAACCCGGCTCAGGTCCTGCCCGAGGAATCCCTCGTCGGCCGCCTGCAATCCGGCCAGTTGGACGCCGCCTTCTTCTATTCGACCGAGACGACCGATCTCAAAATTCCCTTCATCGCTCTGCCGAAGGAAACCGCGCTGGCCGCGCATTACACGGCCACCGTGCTGAACGCGGCACCGCATCGCGATGCGGCGGTCGCCTTCCTGGCCTTCCTGCTCGGCGATCAGGGTGCGGCCATCATGCGCGACCATGGTCTGACACTGACTGGATTGAAGCTGGCGGGTGACGCGACGACAGTTCCGCCAGTTATCCTGGCCCTCGCCAAAGCCGCACACTAAGCAATCCGCATGGCGCGAGGACGTCACTGGCCGGTGCTGCCGGTCCTGGGCGGTCTGCTCGCCCTCTATCTCGCCGCGCCCTTCGTCGCCGGCCTTGCCCATCTCGGCGCCGCCGACTGGCACGGGGCCGATTGGCAAGGGCTCGGCCAGGCGACGCTGGTCTCGGTCCTCAGCGCCACGGCAGCGACGCTGCTGATCGCACTGGGCGGCATTCCGCTCGGCTATCTGCTCGCCAGGCGCCCCGGACGGGCGATGGGTCTGCTCGGCTTTCTGGTGCAGCTGCCGCTGGCTTTGCCGCCGCTGTCCAGCGGCATTCTGCTACTCTTCCTGCTCGGCTATGCGAGCCCACTCGGTCGGATCACGGCGGGCGCGCTGACCGACAGTTTCACCGGCATCGTGCTGGCGGAAACCTTCGTCGCCGCGCCCTTCTTGATCATCGCCGCGCGCTCGGCCTTCGCTGAGGTCGATCCGGTGCTGGAGGATGTGGCGCGCACCCTGGGCCATCGGCCTACGAGCGTCTTTCTGCGCGTCTCCCTGCCGCTGGCTGGTCGCGGCATTTTGGCCGGGCTGCTGCTCGCCTGGCTGCGCGCCTTCGGCGAATTCGGTGCGACCGTCATGGTCGCCTATCACCCCTATTCCCTGCCTGTTTACACCTACGTCGCTTTCGGAGCGGAAGGGCTGCCGGCCATGGTGCCGGTGCTGCTGCCCACCCTCGGCGCCGCGATCCTCGTCATGCTCGCCGCCACGCGGCTGACGATCCCTGCCCGCCGAAACGCGCGGCCAGAAGAGACCGAAGCGGCCCTTCCCCAACCAAGCATGACCGTGACTACGCCCGCCCGCCAGCAAGACTTCGCCTTTGCTATGGCGCGGCAGTTGGACGGATTCGCGCTCGACGTCGCCTATCGCGGCTCGGCCAGGCGGATCGCCATTCTGGGTCCGTCAGGCTCCGGCAAATCCCTGACGCTGCGCGCACTGGCGGGGCTGGACGCGCAAGGGACAGACCGCCTGACAATCGGCGCAGAGAACTGGGCGGGGATGCCGGCCGAGGCCCGCGCCGTCGCCTATGTGCCGCAAAGCTATGGGCTTTTTCCGCATCTGACGGCGGCACAGCAGCTCGCCTTCCCCCGCCATGCCGATGCCGCGCTGGCCCGGCACTGGTTCGGGGCGCTGGGCCTGGCCGGGCTTGAGCGGCGGCACCCGGCCGCGCTCTCGCTCGGGCAGCAGCAGCGGGTCGCTATCGCCCGCGCGCTCAGCCGCCCGGCTGATCTTCTGCTGCTGGATGAGCCTTTCGCAGCGCTCGATACGCCACTGCGGGCGGAACTGCGCGCAGCCCTGAGGGCTTTGCAGGCGCAGATCACCGCAACCTGCGTTCTCGTCACGCATGATCCGACGGACGCCTTCGCCCTCGCCGATGACATCATCATCCTGGACGGTGGGCGGGTCTTGCAGGCGGGGCCTGTGAACACTGTTTTCCTGCGGCCACGCAGCGCGCTGGTCGCGCGCCTGCTCGGCGCGGAAGCGACCGCGACAGGCGAGGTGGCCGCTGCGGACACCATCGCCATCGGCCAGGGCATCACCCTCACGGTCGCGGGGCCGCCGCTGCGGCGTGGCGCCCGCATCGGCTGGACGGCGGCGGCCGAGCGCATCCATATCGCAAGCGATGGCGGCCTGCCGGCTGAGGTCATCGCAACTGAACCACCGGTCGCGGGACGGCAGCGGCTGATCATCCGGCTGGGCGCGGCCGAACTGCCCATGATCCAGGCACCCGATGACACGCTTAGGCTCGGACCCGTGCAGGTCACCGTGCCACCTGGCGCCATCCAGGTCTGGGAGAAAGACGAATAAATGGCACTCGGCTAGTCTTACACAGCCTCGACATCAGGAAGGAGAAACCAATGAAACTCAGCGCCCGCAATCAGATCAAAGGCACCGTCGTCTCGGTCGTGAAGGGCCAGACGACCGGGCATGTCCGCATCGATATCGGCCAGGGCGTTATCATCACCTCTTCCATCACGAATGAGGCGATCGACGACCTCGGCCTCAAGACCGGCGACGCGGCCATGGCCGTGATCAAGGCCTCAGACGTGATGGTGGCGACGGACTGACGCGTCAGGACGTCGTGCGGCGGACGGGGCTGGCCCCCGGCGCGGGCGGCGTCGGCGTCAGCGTCAGGCTAAAGATAACGACGGCGGACAGCGCCATGAAGATGCCAACGATCAGCATCGGCAGCTGATAGCCGCCGGTCAGGCTCTTCAGCCAGCCAGTGATATAGGGCGCGGTGAAGCCGGCCAGATTGCCGATCGTATTGATCAACGCGATGCCGGCCGCCGCCGCCCCGCCCGACAGAAAGCGGGAGGGGATGGACCAGAATGGCGGCAAGGCCGCGAAGATCGCACAGGCGACCACCGTCATCAGCGCCATGATGGCGACCGTCGCCGAGACATGCACCGCCAGCGGAATGGCAATGGCGCCGACGATCGCCGGAATGCCCACATGCCAGGCGCGCACGCCGCGGCGGGTCGCATCCCGGCTCCACAAAAACAGCACGATCGCCGCCGGCAGATAGGGAATGGCGGTGATCAGCGCCTTTTCCATCACGCCGAAATGCACGCCCGCTTTGGTCTGGAAGCCGGCAATGATGGTCGGCAGAAAGAAGGCAATGGCATAAAGCCCGTAGACGAGACCGAAATAGACAATCGCGAGCAGCCAGACGCGGCCATTGGTCAAAGCCTTCAGCGGCGAGGCATGGCGCGCCGGACCATCTTCCTTCGCAAGCTCATCCTGCAGCCAGCGCCGCTCATCGGCAGTCAGCCATTTCGCGTCCGACGGCCGGTCCGGCAGGCAGAAGAAGGTGATGATGCCGACGATCACGGCCAGCAGCCCGACGCCCAGATACATCACCCGCCAGCCGGCGAGGCCGGTCCAGCCGTGCAGCTCCATGAGCATGGCGGCCAGCGGCGCGCCGATGACGATGGTCAGCGGCTGGGCGATATAGAAGCTCGCCAGCACCTCGGACCGGAAGCGCTGTGGCACCCAAAGACTGAGGAACAGGATGGCGCCGGGGAAGAAGCCCGCTTCGGCCACGCCCAGAAAGAAGCGCAGCCAGTACAGCTGCTCTATCGTCTGCACCCAGGTGAACAGGACGGTGACGATACCCCAGGTCACCATGATGCGGGCGAGCCAAACCCGCGCCCCATAGCGGTGCAAGGCAAGGTTGCTGGGGATTTCGAGCAGGATATAGCCGATGAAGAAGACGCCCGCGGCAAAGCCGAATTGCGCGGCCGTGAGGCCCAGATCGTGATTCATCCCGCTCGGCCCGGCGAAGGAGATCGAGACGCGATCAAGAAAATTGACGAAGAACATCATTCCGATGAACGCGGCGAGCCGCATGGAAATTTTTCTGACGGTCGCGCGCACGGCCGCATTGTCTGCCGGCATGGCAGTTCCCCCTTAGGCTTCACTGGGCGCCTGAATAAGCAGCGCAAGTTCCTGGACGGTCGCGGCTACCGGTCCGCCTTGTGGCGGTGTGCTGCGATCGGCGCGGAGACTATGGCTACTGGTATAATGAGTCAACCAGATGTGGAGACTTGAACTTCCTCTCCCGCCGGTTATTCTCCCCCGCCAACGATCAACAAAAACCACAACCGGTTCCGGCCAGTCCTTCATCGCTCTGCATTTCGGCCCTGCGCGCTGATGGCGTGTCCGTGGCTCGTAAACGTTTTCGATCGAGGCGCGTGCCGGCCGCAGCCAGGGGAGCTTTCGGGATGACCGCCATGCGCAAGATCACCGGCCCCGCGATTGACCGCGTCAGTGACAATCGCCGCACGCGCCTCGGTCTGCGATGACGGGGGCGCGCGCGGCCTCAGCCCAAGCCACGGATACCGCGCCGGGCGCGATCCTGGCGGGCGTCGCCCTCGCCAAGGATTACGGCGGCGTGCGCGTGCTCTCGGATGTCTCCATCGCGCTTCGTGCCGGGGAAGTGCATGCGCTGATCGGCGAAAACGGCGCCGGCAAGTCAACGCTCATGAAAATCCTCTCGGGCTACCAGCGCCCGAGCGACGGCGGCCTCCAGCTTGAAGGTCAGCCTGTACAGTTCACGTCGAGCGAGGAGGCCGAGCATGCGGGCATCGTCCTTATCCATCAGGAATTCAATCTCGCCGAAGATCTGACGGTAGAGGCGAATATCTTCCTCGGCCGCGAATGGCGTCATGGCGCCTGGCTCGATATCGGCGCCATGCGGGCTGAGGCGCGCCGTCTGCTGGCCGCGTTGGAAACGCCGATCGACCCGTCCGCGCGCGTCCAGACCCTGACCGTGCCGCAAAAACAGATGGTCGAGATCGCCAAGGCGCTGGCCCGCCAGGCGCGCGTGCTGATTCTGGACGAGCCGACCGCGGTGTTGACCCCGGTCGAGGCTGCGGTCCTGTTCCGCCAGATCGCGCGCCTCAAGGCGCAAGATGTCGCGATCCTCTATACCTCTCACAAGCTGGATGAGGTCGAGGCGATCGCCGACCGCATCACTGTGCTGCGCGACGGCCGCCATGTCATCACCACCCTGCGCGGCGCGATGACGCAGCAGGAGATGGCGCGACAGATGGTGGGGCGCGACCTCTCCGAACTCTTCCCCGTGCGCACGACTTCGCACCGCACAGATACTGTCCTCGCTGTCACCGAATTCTCCGTCCCCGGCTTCGTCCGCCAGGCCTCCTTCCATCTCCGCCGTGGCGAGATCCTGGGCTTTTCCGGCCTGATCGGCGCCGGCCGGACCGAGCTGATGGAAGGCATCATGGGTTTGCGCGCGGCTACCGGCACGGTCGAGGTTATGGGCCAGCGCCGCCGCATACGCCGCCCCAGTGACGCGCGGGCGCTGGGCATCGCCTATCTCACTGAAGACCGCAAAGGCCGCGGCCTGCTTCTGCACTCCTCCATGCGCGTCAACCTGACCCTCCTCGCGCTCGATCAGTTCTCGCGGTTTTTGATTGATGAGGAGAAGGAGAATGCGGCGCTCGACCAGGCGATCCGCGATTTCGACATCCGGGCACCCAACCGCGCCGTCGCCGTCGGCAATCTCTCGGGCGGCAATCAGCAGAAGCTTCTGCTCGCAAAGACGCTGCTGACAGACCCCGCCATCATCATCATCGATGAGCCGACCCGCGGCATCGATATCGGCACCAAGCAGCAGATCTACCGCTTCATCCACAAGCTCGCGGGCCAGGGTAAAAGCATCATCGTCATCTCCTCCGAAATGCCGGAGATCATCGGCCTCTGCCATCGCGTCATCGTCATGCGCGCCGGCCGCATCATGGGCGTGCTGGACGGTGCTGAGATCGGCGAACACGCGATTGTCGAACTGGCCATGGGTCTTGGCCAGACAACCTATGCTCCGCAGGAGATCCCGCATGGCGCCGTCTGACGCCGCATCCCTTCCCGGCAAGCCCGGTCTGCGGCCGTTCCGCCTCAATCTGCATCTGCTCGGGCCGCTGGTGGCACTCATTCTCCTCGTCATCCTCGGTGCCGCGCTCAATCCCGAATTCCTCAGCCCGCGCAATATCGCCAATGTCCTCGCGCGCTCCTCCTTCACCGGCATCATCGCGGTGGGCGCGACCTTCGTCATTACTGCGGGCGGACTCGATCTCTCCGTGGGCTCCATGGCCGCCTTCCTGGCCGGCGTCATGATCATCGTCATCAACCTCGTGGTACCGCATTTCGGCACCGGCTGGGCGACGATCGTGGTCGGCATGGCGGCGGGCCTGGCCCTCGGCGGCGCGGCAGGTATCGGCAACGGCCTGCTCATTACCCGCGGACGGATCGAGGCTTTCATTGTCACCCTCGGCACCATGGGCATCTTCCGCTCCCTGGTCACCTTCCTCGCCAATGGCGGTACGCTCTCGCTCAACTTCGATGTCATGGATACCTACCGCACCGCCTATTACGGCACCGTGCTGGGCGTGCCTGTGCCGGTCATCGTCTTTGCCATCGTCGCCATCCTGGGCGAGATCACCATGCGCCGCACCCGCTTCGGCCGGCATTGCGCGGCCATCGGCTCCAACGAGCAGGTGGCGCGCTATTCGGCGATCCATGTCGATCAGGTTCGCCTGCTCACTTACGTTTTGCAGGGCGTGCTGGTGGGCGTCGCGACGCTGCTCTATGTGCCCCGCCTCGGCTCGGCCTCGTCCACGACGGGGGTCCTGTGGGAGCTGGAGGCCATTGCCGCTGTCATCATCGGCGGCACAACGCTCCGCGGCGGCTACGGGCGCATCTGGGGCACGGTGATCGGCGTCGCCATTCTCAGCCTCATCGACAATATCCTGAACCTGACGAATATCGTCAGCCCCTATCTCAATGGCGCCTTCCAGGGCGTCATCATCATTCTGGCGGTCTTCCTGCAACGCATGCGGAGCGCACGCCAGTAGTGGCTTCAACCAACACCAAGACGAAAATTGGAGGAACGATGACGCGCCTCACTCTGCGGCTTGCCGCTCTCACCTGCCTGGCCGGCGCGGCGCTCGCCGGCCCCGCTTTGGCCCAGGACAAGACCTATACGATCGGCGTCTCCGTCCCCTCCGCCGATCACGGCTGGACCGGCGGCGTCGATTACTTCGCGCAGCAGACCATCGCCCGGCTCAGCAAAACCTATCCCAATCTCAAATTCGTGCTGGCCACCGCCAGCGACCCCGGCAAACAGGCGTCTGACCTCGAAGACATGCTGGCGACACGCAATATCGATGCGCTCGTTATCCTGCCCGGTGACCCGGATGCCATGACATCACCCATCCAGCGGGTGAAGCAGGCGCATAAATTCGTGACTGTGGTAGACCGCAAACTCTCCCAGCCGGGCATCGAGGATTTGTATGTCGCCGGCGACAATCCCGGTCTTGGCCGCACCACAGGCGAATACTTCCTGCAGCGCTTCCCGAACGGCGGCAATATCGTGATCCTGCGCGGCCTGCCGATCCCCATCGACAAGGAACGTGTCGATGCCTTCCAGGGCGCCATCGCCGGCAGCAAGATTAAGGTTCTGGGCATTCAATATGCCAATTGGAACCGCGATGACGGGTTCAAGGTGATGCAGGATTTCCTGTCGCGCTTCCCCAAGATCGACGCGGTCTGGGCGCAGGATGATGACACCGCCATCGGCGCCATCGCCGCCATCAAGCAGGCCGGACGCGAGAAGGAGATGTTCGTGGTCGGCGGCGCCGGCATGAAGCAGGCGATCAAGCAGGTCATGGATGGCAGCACGCTGGTGCCGATCGACGTCGGCTACGACCCCGCCATGGTCGGCACGGCGATCGAGCTGACGGCGCTGAAGTTTGAAACGGATGTGCCGATGCGCGGCCGCTTCATTGTTCAGTCACCGCTCATCACCAAGGACAATGCAGCGGAATACTACCACCCCGACTCGCCCTACTGAGCCGTTAAAAAGCCCCCGGCGCATGCCGGGGGCGAAGGTTCAGCCTGGCACCAGATCCCGCGCACGCAGCAGCGCGGCCGTGGACGGCGCGCGACCGCGGAAATCGACGTACAGCGCCATCGGGTCGCGCGTGTCACCAGCCGACAGCAGCACGCGCAGCCGCGCCGCTGTGGCCTGGTCAAAGACGCTGCCCGCCTCCTTGAAGGCCTCGAACCCGTCAGCGTCCAAAACTTCAGACCACAGATAGGAATAATAGCCGGCGGCATAGCCGCCGCCCGCAAACAGATGCTGGAAATGCGCCGGACGGTGGCGGATGCCGATTTCGGCCGGCATGCCGATACGCGCCACGAACTCCCGCTCATAGGCCTCGATATCGATCGATTGCGGGTCAGGATGCGCGTGCAATGCCATGTCGATCAGGGCAGCCGCCGTGTATTCGACCGTACCGAAGCCCTCGCCCCAGCCGCGGGCGGCGATCAGCCGCTCGGCCAGCGCATCGGGAATCGGCGCCCCCGTTTCATAATGGCGCGCATAGGTTCTGAGCGTCTCCGGCACGGACAGCCAATGCTCGTAGATCTGCGAAGGCATTTCCACGAAATCGCGCCGCACCGAGGTGCCGGACTGTGACGGATAGCGCACCTGGCTCAGCAGCCCGTGCAGCGCATGGCCGAATTCGTGGAACATCGTCTCGGCATCGTCAAAGCTGAGCAGCGTCGGCGTCGATTTTGCGAAGTTGTTGTTATTGACGATGACCGGTGAAATCACGCCGTCCATGCTTTCCTGGTCGCGAAAACTGCTCATCCAGGCGCCGGAACGCTTGTCCCCCCGCGCATATTGATCGGCAAGGAAGATGCCGACATGGCCGCGCGCGTCCCGCACCTCATAGGCGCGGACATCCGGGTGATACAGCGGCACATCCGGCAAGGGCACGAAGGAGAGGCCAAACAGCTTTCCAGCCGTGTCGAACACCGCCTGCTGCAACTGTTCGAGCACGAAATAGGGTTTCAGCTCCGTCTCATCCAGGGCGTAGTCGGCCTGACGCACTTTTTCAGAATAGTACCGCCAGTCCCAGGGGCGGATCGCGTCATTGAAGCCTTCCGCGCGCGCCGCCTCCAGCAGGCGGTCGCGCTCGGCCGCCGCCTTATGCTTGGCCGGCGCCCAAACCTCGGCGAGCAAAGCGTCCGCCGCCGCGGGCGTGCCGGCCATGGTATCGGCCAGACGGAAGGACGCAAAATCGGCGAAACCGAGCAGCTTGGCGCGCTCGGCCCTGAGCGCCAGGATTTCAGGAATTAAAGGCCGGTTGTCATGCGCGCCTTCATGCATGCCGCGGGCGATCCAGGCCTCATAGGCCTGCTGGCGCAAATCCCGCCGGCCTGAGAAGGTGAGGAAGGGTTCGATCAGGGAACGCGAGAGGGTAATGGCATAGCCCGGAACAGCCCGCTCGGCCGCGGCCTGGGCCGCCCCGGCGCGGACGAAATCGGGCAGGCCCTCAAGATCGCCCTCAGTCAGGGGCAGGAACCAGGTCTTTTCGTCATGCAGCACATTCTGGCCGAAGGCCGTGTGAAGCTCGGCCAGCCGCTCGGAAATCTCCGTCATGCGAACGCGTCCGGCCGCGTCCAGCGCCGCGCCGCTGCGGATGAAGCCCAAATGGGTGCGCTCCAGCAGGCGCATCTGGTCCTCCTCCAGGCCCAGCGCCGCGCGTTTCACATGGAGGGCTGCGATCCGCGCGAACAGCGCAGGGTCAAGTGCCACCCGCATGCCATGCTGCGCCAGACGGGGGGCGAGATCCCGATCCAGCACCTCCAGCGCCTCTCCGCCCAGGCTGCTGACGAGATTGTAGAAAACCGCGCTGACGCGGGACAGCAGGCGGCCCGAGCGTTCCAGGGCTTCCACGGTATTGGCGAAGCTCGGCGCCGCGGCGTTGCCGCCAATCGCCGCGATCTCTGCGAGATTCGCCGCCATGGCGGCCTCGAAGGCCGGCAGAAAATGCTCAGGTCTGATGCGATCGAAGGGCGGCAGGCCGAAAGGGGTCTTCCAGTCGGTAAGGAGCGGGTTATCCTGGGTCATGCGACATAGACGGTCAGAAGCGGCCCTCAGGGTCAAGCCGTGCCGCGTGCCTGCAGTTCCGAAGACAAGGCGAGCCTCGCATGCTGGACCATCTCTATCTGCCCGAGCCTTTGACCTTCGTCACCATTCTGGTGCTCGTCATCCTGCTCGCCTGCGTCAATTACCTGGTCATCTGGTTTCAGAACCGCAAAGAGACATCGCTCCTCTGGATGGCGGCGGCGGCACTCATCAGCGGCAGCGGCCTCTATCTGCGGGCGACCCTGCCGGAGCCGCAGGCCATCTTCCTCGGCATACCGGCCATTTTGTTCGGCCTCGGCTGCGTCTGGAAAGGCTGCCGTCTCGCCGCCGGCCGGCGGCCATATTGGCCGGGGCTGGCTGCCGCTCTTCTGGCCTGGCCGATTCTTTGCGTCCTCTCGGCGCAACTTGGCCAGCCGCGCGGCCGCACCGCCATCGCCTATTGTCTCGCGACCGTCCTGCTTTGTCTCGCCCTGCGGGCAGCCGTGGCGCCGGACCGGCCGCGCCGGCCGGGTCATTGGTTCGTGGCCCTGCTGCTGGGCGCCGAGGCCATCATTTGCGCGGTCTGGGCTGTCGGACAGGCGCTGACGGCAATCGGCCGCGCCCATTTCGGGCCGCCCATCAATATCCCCTTCTCCGCCTTCACCCTCACCGGCTTCCATCTGCTGATGAGCTACGCCTTCGTCGCCTGGGCGAAGGAGACGGCAGAGCATGCCGGCCGCGCCGAAGCCTATCGGGATGCGCTGACCGGCATCGGCAACCGGCGGCAGCTGGATACGGCGCTGGCCCAGGCGGTCACCCTGGCCCAGCGGCGGCGGCATGGGCTCGCCGTCATCATGATCGATATCGACCATTTCAAAGCCTATAATGACTATTACGGCCATCCGGCGGGCGATGCCTGCCTGCGCGCCGTGGCCCAATGCCTGGCCGAGACGATCACCCATCCCGAGGATGAGGTGATGCGCTATGGCGGCGAGGAATTCACGGTCCTGCTCCGCCGGGCCGAGGCCGAAGCGGCTCTGGGTCTGGCCGAGCGCATGCGTGCCGCCGTCCGGGCCATGGGCGTGCGCCATGCCGGGCAGGACAGCGGGGTGGTCACCGTCAGCCTGGGCGTCGCGGCGATGACCGCGGACCTCGCCACCCCCGCAGCCCTGATTGCCGCCGCCGACCGCGCCCTCTACCGCGCCAAGGAATTGGGCCGCGACCGGGCGGAACTCTTCGCGCCCGCTGACGCGATACGCTTTCCGCTGGAGCAGGGGCGCGTCCGCGCAAGCGAGGGCCTGCGCGCAGATGTGCGGTCACCGGGGATCAAAATTTAAAAAGGGGACTAGCGGTCGCGCCAGCGACGTGGCCTGATAGGTGAACGCGCCCGGAAAGGGCGGCCTCATAAGAATGAACAATAAAAACACGATGAGGAGAGACACATCATGGAACGGCGTTCTGTCATCGGCGGTCTGGGCCTAGGGCTTGCAGGTGCCGCCAGCCTGATCGCGGCGAAACCCGCCCGCGCTGCCGGCACATCCTTCACGGTCGCGCTCATTCCGGGCCTGACCACCGACGCTTTCTATATCACCATGCATCGCGGGGCTGCGGCGGCGGCCAAGGCCTTCGGCATCAACCTCGTCTTCCAGGGTGCGCCCTCCTTCAATCCGGTGGAACAGGTCCCGGTGCTGGATGCGGTGATCGCCCGCAAACCGGATGCGCTGCTGATCGCGCCCACCGACAAGGTCCAGTTGATCCAGCCGCTGCAAAGTGCGGCCGCGGCCGGCATTCCGGTGATCACGGTCGATACCTATATCGGCACCGGCCTCTATCAGACCGGCTCGGGCAATGCCGATTTCCCACTCTCCTACATTGCATCGAACAATACGCTGGGCGGCCAGATGGGCGCGCGGGCGCTGGCGAAGGAACTGGGCGGCAAGGGAAAGGTCTACGTCTCGAATATCGAACCGGGCGTATCGACAACCGATGAGCGGACAGCCGGCTTCATCGCTGAGATGAAACAGAACTTTCCCGGCATCACCGTGCTGCCGACGCAGTTCAATGATGATGACGCCAACAAGGCCGCCTCTCAGGCGCAGTCCGTGCTCGCACGCAATGCCGACCTGGGCGGCGTTTTCGGCGCCAATCTCTTCTCCGCCATGGGTGCGGCCAACGGCATCCAGCAAAGCGGCGCCGGCGGCAAAGTGAAGGTCGTCGCCTTCGATGCGCCCCAGACCATCATCGGCAATATCAAAAGCGGACTGATCGATATCGCGATCGCCCAGCATCCGGCCGAAATCGGCTGGTTCGGGGTGGCTGCCGCCTATGCGCATTTGACCGGGCAATCCATCCCGCCCGCCATCGCGACCGGCTTCACCGTCATCGACAAGCAGAATGTCGATGACCCCGGCATCCAGAAATTCGTCTATTCGGCGTGAGCACGGCCACTTCCCTGCGCGCGGCACCGGGCACGCCCCGGGGCCGCCGCACCCTGGCCGCGCTGGCCGCCGCGCGGGCCTGGATCTTTCTCATTCTGCTGCTGATCATCTTTGAGATCTGGTCGCAGATCGCCTATGGCAGCACTTTCCTGTTCAGCCCCTTCAATATCCGCTCCATCGCGGTCTTTGCCGTCGCACCCGTGCTGCTCGGCCTTGGCCAGACGCTGGTCATCATCTCGGGCGGCATCGATCTGTCGGTCGGCTTCACCATGGGTTTCGCGGCCGTCATCTCGGCCCAGGTCGCGAACAGTGTCGGCGCCGCGGCCGGACCCGGCATCGGGCTTGTCGCGGGTGTCGTCATAGCACTTGGCGCCACCATGGTGCCGGGATGGATCAACGGCGTGCTGGTCGCCCGCCTGCGCGTGCCACCCTTCATCGGCACGCTCGGCATGTATGGCGTGGCCCGCGGGGCCGCCTATCTGCTCGCCAATGGCACCACGGTACCGGTCAACAACAGCTGGCTGACCTGGCTCGGCAATGGCCGCATCATCGGAATTCCGGCCGTCGTGGTGATCGCCGCCATCATCATCGCGATCTTCCATTACCTGCTCGCCGAGACCCAGTTCGGGCAATATACCTATGCGATCGGCGGCAATCGGCAGGCAACGCTCAGGGCGGGCGTCAATGTCCGCCGCGTCACCATCATCCTCTATATGCTCTCGGCGCTGACGGCGGGGATCGACGGCATCCTCTATACCGGCCGCTTCGCCGCAGGCGCGCCCCAGGCGGGCGAGCCCCTGCTGCTGGACAGTATCGCCGCCGTCGTCATCGGCGGCGCCAGCCTCTTTGGCGGATCGGGCACCATCATCGGCACCATCATCGGTGCGCTGATCATCGCCGTCATCCAATACGGCCTCGTCTTCCTCAATGTTGAGCCCTTCTGGCAATTCATCGCGGTGGGACTGGTCATCATCATTTCCGTGCTGGTCGACCAAAGCCAGCGGCGCCTGGGTGGAGGGCGGCAGGATGAGTGAGATCGCGACCGGGGACACGGTTCTCGAAACGCGCGGCATTTCCAAGCGCTTCGGCGGCGTGCATGCGCTGGAGCGGGTGGATTTCAGCCTCCGCGCAGGAGAGGTTGTGGCGCTGGCCGGGGACAACGGCGCCGGCAAATCGACCTTCACCAAAATCATCTCCGGCGTCTTCCAGCCGAGCGAGGGCGAGATCCGCTATTGCGGCAAGCCCGTCTCCTTCGACGGTCCGCAGGCCGCCCGCGCAGCGGGGATCGAGACGATCTACCAGGATCTGGCCCTTGCCGATAATCTCGATATCGGCGGGAATGTCTTCCTGGGTCGCGAACTCAAAAGCAAATTCCTGTTCCTGCCGCGGATTGACCGCAAGCGGATGCGGGAAGAAGCGGCCAAGGCCATCCGCGTGCTGGACGTGCATCTCGACAGGCTGGACAGGCCCGTACGCGCGCTCTCGGGCGGGCAGCGCCAGGCCGTCGCCATCGGGCGCGCCATCCATTGGGATGCGCGGGTGCTGATCATGGATGAGCCGACGGCCGCCCTCGGCGTGCCGGAACAGCGCAAGGTGATGGACCTCATCCGGTCATTGAAGACCAAAGGCCTCGGCGTCATCTTCATCTCCCACAATCTCGCCGATATGTTCGCGGTCAGTGACCGCATCGTCGTGCTCCGGCGCGGCATTGTGGCCGGCGAACGGCGCGTGGGCGAAGTGGACCCTGAGGAGATCGTGCGGCTCATGGTCGGCAGTTGACTGGCCATCGGACCGGATGAAATCGAAAGCGCGCCATGAACCCGGTCGGCATTGTCGCCAAGACCTTTCCCGGACATACGGCAGCCTCCGTCCTGGCGCAGGTGCGGGCAGCGGGCTATTGCTGCACGGAATTCAGCCTCTCCTGCTGCGGCCTACCCGCCATGCCGGACAGTCTTGATCCCGCAACCTCGGCCGGCATCGCCACGGCGGCGGCCGAGAGCGGGGTCACCATCGCTGGGCTGACCGGCACCTATAATATGATCCACCCCGATCCCGCGATACGGCGCCAGGGGCTGACCCGCCTCGCTCTGCTGCTCGCCCATGCGCGGACCATGGAGACAGGCCTTGTCACCCTGTGTACCGGCACGCGCGACCCGCATGACCGCTGGCACCACCACCCCGATAATGAGGGACCGGAGGCCTGGTCCCTGCTGCTGACGGAAATGGAGCAGGCGGCGGCGCTCGCCGATCAGTTCGACATCGATCTCGGCATTCAGCCTGACATGGGTAATGTCGTCTGCTCGGCCCTGCGCGCCGCCGATCTTTTGGAGGATATCCGCTCCCCCCATCTCTGCATCCTGCTCGACCCGGCCAATCTGGTGACCTCAGCGCAGGCTGATCAGGAGCACATCTTCGCTGAGGCTTGCGATCTGCTCGGTGACCGGGTTGCGATCCTCCATGCCAGGGATCGCAATGCCGACGGGATAGCGGTGCCCCCCGGCCAGGGCATCATCGACTTTCCGCTCTTCTTCCAGCGCATGCGCGAGGTGGGGTTTGCGGGTCCCGTCATCGCCCATGGGCTGCAAGCGGCGGAAGCGGCCGATACCCACCGCTTCCTGTCCCGCATGCTTCAGGCGCCGTAGCCGATGATGCCCTTGATCTCCATGAAATCACGCAGGCCGAAATCGGCATATTCGCGGCCATTGCCGGACTGCTTATAGCCGCCGAAGGGCGCGAACAGATCCCAGTCCGGGTAGTTCACCTGCACGGCACCCGCACGCAGACGGCGGGCAACACGGCGGACCTCGTCCATATCCGTGCCCTGAACATAGGCGGCCAGGCCATAGGGCGTGTCATTGGCGATCGCAATCGCCTGCTCGACCGTCTCATAGGGGATGATGGCCAGCACGGGCCCGAAAATCTCTTCCCGTTCGATGCGCATGCCGGGCTTCACATGGCCGAAGACGGTCGGCTTCACGAAATAGCCGGCATTGATGCCGTCCGGCTTGCCGGTGCCGCCGACCACAAGGGTTGCGCCCTCATCGATGCCCGCCTGAATCAGCGCCTGCACCTTGTTGAACTGAATGTCGCTGACCAGCGGGCCAAGCTCTGTCGCCTCGTCGCGCGGATCGCCGGTGACCACGGCCAGCGCGTTACGGCGGGCAATCTCCAGCGCCGCGTCATGCTTGTCGGCGGGCACCAGCATGCGCGTCGGCGCATCGCAGGACTGGCCGGTATTGCCGAAGCAACCCATGACGCCCTGGCTCACCGCCTGTTCCAGGTCCGCATCGGGCAGAATGATATTGGCCGATTTGCCGCCCAGTTCCTGCGCCACGCGCTTGACGGTGGCAGCCGCGTTACGTGCCACATCGGTGCCCGCGCGGGTCGAACCGGTGAAGGACACCATATCGATATCGGGGTGGGATGACAGAGCGGCGCCCACTTCGGGTCCGGTGCCGTTCACCAGATTGAAGACGCCACGGGGCACGCCCGCTTCATGCATGATTTCGGCAAAGACCATGCCGGAAATGGGCGCGATTTCGGAGGGTTTCAGGACCATGGTGCAGCCGGCAGCAAGCGCCGGTGCGACCTTGCACATAATCTGGTTCATCGGCCAGTTCCACGGCGTGATCAGGGCCACCACGCCGACCGGCTCATGCGTTACCACCGTCGTGCCGCGCTGCTCGTCAAAGGCGAAGGTCTTGAAGGATTCAATCAGCGCTTCCAGATGTCCCTGGCCGGCGAAGGCCTGGGAATCGCGCGCGCGGGCGATCGGCGAGCCCATTTCCTGGCTGATTGCCAGGGCCATATCCTCATAGCGGCGCTTGTAGATGGTCAGCATGCGCTCCAGCATCGCCAAGCGCTCGTCGCGGCTCGTCTGGGAGAAGGTCTCAAACGCCGTACGCGCGGCCGCAACCGCAAGGTCCACATCCGCTTGGCCGCCGAGCGAGATAGTCGCGAAAACCTGTTCTGTCGCGGGATTGATCACGCCCAGGGGGCGCGTCTCAACCGGATCGACGAAGGCGCCGTTGATATAAAATTTCGTGTAATCCGATGTCATGACAGATCTCTTCTCTCTTCCGGCAAAGCGGCGGAAGATTGGCACTGTCAATTGAAGATCGGCAACAGAAATTGTGATAAAATGAAAAAATATTCCCGAATTTCAATTTGGGAATATCAGACGCCCGGATCGTATTTGGCGGCGAAATCAGCGGCGTCCAAGGCGCGAAAATCGGGCAAGGCCGCTTTCAGCTGCGCGTGGCTCCAATGCCACCAAGCGATGCGCCGTAACGACGCTTCAACCTCTTCCGTCACGCGCCTGCGGATGATGCGGGCCGGGTTGCCGGCGACGATGGTGAAGGCCGGCACATCCTTGGTGACGATGGCACCCGCGCCGATCGCCGCCCCGTCGCCGACCGAGACACCCGGTAGAAGCGTGGCGTTATGGCCGATCCAGACATCATGGCCGATCGTCACCCGGTGCTGCATCCGCCAGGCGAAAATCTCGGAATCATCCTCGTCGGCCAGTCCATGGCAGCGGCTGCGATAGGTGAAATGGTGCAGCGTGGCGCGCCAGAAGGGATGGTTGGTCGGGTTGATGCGCACGTTGGAGGCGATATTGCCGAACTTCCCGATCTCGGCATTAAAGACTTGGTCGTCTTTGACGAGATAGGTCCAGTCGCCGATCGTACTGTCGAAAACCTCGCAGCGCGGGCCGATGGAGGTCCAGGCGCCGATCTCGGTATTGCGGATCAGGGCATCGGGATGCAGCCAGGGCGCTTCGCCCATCTCGCCGTCGCCCCGCCAGGGATCGTGATATTCACCCTGATTGATCAGGACCATAGTCTTCCTTCCCGCGCGAGGCGGCGTCAGTCCGTGTGGCCTGCGGCGAAAGGATTGCCACCCGGCCAAAGCACGGACGGCGCCGCGGGCATCTCATAGGCGATACCAGAGCGCCTATCCGCGCCAAAGAGGCTGCCGTAAATTGTCACACCCTTGTCCAAATGGGCCTGAAAGGCAGTGCTGCTTGCCAGCGCCGTGCCGGGCGCCATGGGCGAGGTGGCTGGCGTCACCGGAATCCGGGCCAGCGCGGGTATCGTGGCGCCGACCGGAGCAAGGACGGAAAAATCGATTCGGGCCGCGCGTCCAAAAACCGCTGCCGCCAGATGCCGGCAGAGATTAGCGGGCAGCGCCGTCTGCCCGGCGACAACCGCGCAGGGCAGGATGGTCGCCCCCGCACCCCCGGCCATCGCCGGCATGGCCTGCGCACCCACAAGAAAAAGCGCAGCCGCAGCCAGCGACATCCGCATCACCGCCTCCAATTCCCGATAACAAAAGTCTACTTCCGTAACATTTTTCTGCCAAGGGGAATCGCATGACTGGCAAGCCGGGGTGCCATCTCCAACGTGAAACGGTTGGAGGGACAGCCAAAAGAAAAGGGGCGCCGCTGGCGCGATGCCCCCATCCCTTTTCACTGGCTGTCTGGCGCAGCCGGATTTAGCTGCGGCGGCTCGGTGCCTTGGCGCCGGGCTTGGCAGCGGCCTTCGGCAGCGGCGGCAGATCCTCGTCAAGCACGGTCAAGGTCACCGCATAGGATACCTCGCCCTCATCGGTGTCCTTGTCCACGGTGCCGATGGTCTCACCCTCGACGGCCACTTCGATCGGGAAGCCGGGCTTCAGCGGCGGCACGATGGTCAGCTTGTCGCTGCCCAGAATCCGGCGAAGATAGGTCTGCACGCGTTCGATTTCGGCTCCGGTCATAGTCCCGGTCCTTTCCAAAGTGATTGTCGTCTCGTCGTGGGGCCAGATAACGGATAGCGCCGCGGAGCGCCACGCCCTCCATGCAGGCCGGCACTGATGCCAGCGGGAAGGAGACCATCCCTTGATCCGCCGCCCCGAGGGCGCCAGGATGCGGGCATGAGCGAAACCGTGCTCGATCTCAAAGATCTGATCTGCCCCCTGCCCGTGCTTCGCGCCAATCGCGCGCTCCGCGCCATGCCGGCCGGGGAGCGGCTGCGCGTGCTCGCGACCGACGCCGCCTCGGTCGCGGATTTCCAGAGCTATTGCCGGGAAACCGGCCATATCCTGGTCTCCTGGAGCGAAGAGGCTGGCATCTACAGTTTCACGATCAAGCGCCGCGCCGGCGACTGATCCGCATCTGCCAGGCCCCCGCAGAGGGGCCGGCGACCAACACCCATGGAGGAAAGACAATGGATCTCGGTCTGAGTGGCAAGGCGGCCGTCATCACCGGCGGCAGCGTCGGCATCGGCCTCGCCATCGCGGAAGGCCTGGCGGCCGAAGGGGTCAATCTCCTGCTCTCGGCACGGGACGAAGCCCGCCTGACCCACGAGGCCGCGCGCATCGCCAGCACCTTCGGCGTGCAGGTGGACATCGCCGCGGGTGACGTCTCCGACCCCGCCGCGATCGACGCCATCGTCGCGAAAGCGGACAGCGCCTTCGGCGGCGCCGATATCCTGATCAACAATGCCGGTACCGGCAGCAATGAGACCATCATGGCGGCGCCCGACGACAAGTGGGACTTCTATTGGAACCTGCATGTCATGGCCGCCGTCCGGCTCGCCCGCGGCCTTGTCCCCGGCATGAAGACCCGCGGCGGCGGCGTCATCCTGCATAATGCGTCGATCTGCGCGACCCAGCCGCTGGGCTATGAGCCGATCTATAATGTCACGAAAGCGGCCCTGGTCATGTTCTCCAAGAACCTCGCCAATGAGGTCGTGGGTGACAATATTCGCGTCAATACCGTCAATCCTGGCCTCGTGCTGACGCCGGACTGGATCAAGACCGCTAAGCAGCTGACCGCCGATACGGGCGGCGATTGGGAGGGGCATTTGCAGTCCGTCGCCGATGAATTCGCTCCCATCAAGCGTTTCGCCTCGCCCGAGGAGATCGCCAATCTCTTCGTCTTCCTCTGCTCAGACCGTGCAAGCTACTGCGTCGGCTCCGCGATCTTCGCCGATGGCGGCATGCTGCGGACGATCTGACCATGAGCGTGCTGCTTCTCACCCACCCGTCCGGCCGCCTGCATGACACCGGACGCGGACATCCCGAGCGCATCGCGCGCATCGTGGCGGTGGAAGCAGCCCTCGCCCATGCCGATTTCGCTGCGCTCATCCGGGAGCAGGCGTCGCCCGCCACCGAAGCGCAGCTGCGCCTGGCACACCCGCAAAGCCATATCGATCGCATCCTCGGGACCCGTCCGCGGCCGGGCGCGCTTGTCCATCTCGACCCCGATACGGTGATGAGCGCGGGCTCGGCCGAAGCCGCCTTGCATGGCGCCGGTGGCGCCATCGCGGCCGTGGATGCGGTTCTGAGTGGGCGCGTGACCCGCGCTTTTGTGGCCACCCGGCCGCCCGGCCATCATGCCGAGCCCGACCGGCCCATGGGCTTCTGCTTCTTCTCCAATGCCGCCATCGCGGCCCTGCACGCGCGAACAGCCCATGGGCTGACCCGCGTGGCGGTGGTGGATTTCGACGTCCATCATGGCAACGGCACCCAGGCCATCGCCTGGGATGACGCCGATTTCTTCTTCGCCTCCAGCCATCAATTTCCCTTCTATCCGGGCACGGGTGCGGCGTCCGAGACGGGGGCGCATGGTCAGATCGTCAATGCGCCGCTGCCGGCCGGCAGCGGCCGCGCAGCTTTCGAGGCAGCATGGATGGGTCATATCCTGCCCGCGCTCGACGCCTTCCGGCCCGAAATCATCATCATCTCCGCGGGTTTCGATGCCCATCGGAACGATCCGCTCGCCGGGCTGCTGCTGGAGGCGGAGGATTTCGCCTGGGTCACGGATGCCATCCTGGCGGTTGCCGCCCGCCATACCGACGGACGGGTCGTCTCGCTTCTCGAAGGCGGATATGATCTCGACGCCCTGGCGGCCTCGTCCGCCGCTCATGTGAAACGGCTGCTCGCCGGCTGAACGCGCTTCCCCGAAGGAGAATTCGATGTCCGAACCCACCCCCTTGCCTGCCGCCGCGACGAAAGCCGCCTGGGATAAGCTCGATGCCCTGGCCGCGGCGCCCGGCGGCCGGCTGATCACCCCGCTGTTTGCGGCAGACCCCAACCGCGCCGAAAAATTCTCGGCCAGCTTCGAGGATCTCTTCCTCGATTTCTCCAAGACCTCGATCAGCCCCGCGGCGCTGGAAGGTCTGTTCGACCTCGCCCGCGCGGCCAAGGTCGAAGATTTCATCGCCCGCCTTTTCGCCGGTGAGCCGGTGAATATCACCGAGCATCGCTCGGCCATGCATATGGCGCTGCGCAGCCTGCCGGGAGACGGCTTCCGCGCCATCCTGCCCGACGGCAGCTATGAGGACGCGTCGAAGGTCGCGGCGCATGAGCGCGATCATATGGAAAAATTCGTCCGCGCCGTGCATGCGGGCGAGATTGTCGCGGCCGACGGCAAGCCCTTCACCGATGTGCTCAATATCGGCATCGGCGGCTCCGATCTCGGGCCGCGCATGGTCTCGCTCGCGCTGACCTTCGTGCATGGCGCCAAGATCACACCGCATTTCCTCTCGAACGTCGATGGCCATGCCTTCGCGCAATTTGCGCGTGAGCTGAATCCGGCGCGCACCCTGGTGCTCGTCGCCAGCAAGACCTTCACGACGCTGGAGACCATGACCAACGGCCATGCCGCGCGTGACTGGCTGGCGGCGGCGCTGGGCGAGGATGCGGTGAAGCATCACTTTGCGGCGCTCTCTACCAATCTGAAGGAGACGGCGAAATTCGGCATCCCCGAAGATCGCGTCTTCGGCTTCCGCGACTGGGTCGGCGGCCGCTATTCGGTTTGGTCTGCCATCGGCCTCTCAGTGGCGCTGGCCGCCGGCTGGGACGCGTTCGAGCAGTTCCTCGCCGGTGGGCGGGCCATGGACCACCATTTCCGCGCGACGCCGCTTGAGAAGAACCTGCCGGTTCTGCTGGCGCTGACCGGTATTTGGAACCTGGACGTGCTGCATGCGGCGACACTCTGCATCCTCGCCTATGATGCCCGCCTCGCCCGTTTCCCGGCCTATCTCCAGCAGCTTGAGATGGAGAGCAACGGCAAGTCCACCCGCCTCGCGGGTGACCAGGTGACGCATCAGACCTGCCCGGTCGTCTTCGGCGAGCCCGGCACCGACGCGCAGCACAGCTTCATGCAGCTCGTGCATCAGGGCCCGGCGCTGGTGCCGGTCGATTTCATCCTGGCCGCGGTGCCCGACCATAACCGGCCCGAGGCGCACCGTATCCTGGCCGCGAATGTCTTCGCGCAGGCCGAGGCGCTGCTCGCCGGCAAATCGCTCGACGAAGTGACCGCGGAGATGCGGAAGGCCGGCACGGATGAGGAGACCATCAAACGGGTCGCGCCGCATCGCGTCTTCACCGGCCAGCGGCCCAGCACGACGATCCTCTACAAGCAGCTGGACGCTTACAGCCTCGGCCGTCTGATCGTGCTCTACGAACACAAGGTGGCCGTTCAGGGTGCCATCTGGGGCATCAACAGCTTCGACCAGTGGGGCGTCGAACTCGGCAAGAAGCTGGCCCAGGCGATCATCCCCTCGCTGGAGCCCCATGCCGATCTCGGCCAGCACGACGGCTCCACCACCGGCCTGATGCAGCAGTTCCTGTCGCTCCGCGGCGAAGGCTGACGCAAAGCCGTGCCGGTTGGCCCAAAAGGTCAGCCGGCACGGACTGTTAGCTGGCTTAAAGCCGGCTCGCCCATTGGATGGCTTCGATCTGCATATGGTTGAAGACCATGGCATCGGTCCCGGCGAGATGTGTCGCGATCGCGCCGAACCTGTCCTGGTCGCGCCCCTCGCTTGCTTCGACCAGCGACAGCAGCCGTCCCAGCGGCCCGGCATGCTCCACCACAGCGGCGCGCAACGCATCCTCTAAATTGAGCAGGGTCATGAGTTCGCTCATGCTCTGGCCGAGCAGACTATCCGCGAGGCTCAGGATGCCGACCGTAAAAGCTTCATCGCGCAAATGCGACAGTCCCTGGCCAGCGGCCAGACTGTCCATCAGCCGGCCACGGATGGCGGCCGTCTGGACCAGCGGGTCGGAGCCGAGATCGGCGCCCCCGTGCTGGGCAAACAGCATGATCTGGACCAGCTGCCGGATCTGCCGCCGACCAAGAAGCGCAATCGCCTGACGGAGACTGGTGACCTTGCTGACCGGACTATAGGCCGCACAGCTCGCGGTTTTGAGAATGCGCATGGCGAGGTCCGGCGCCTCCTTCAGCGCCACCTCCAGCGACTGGTTATCCTCCGCATCGGCGAGCAGACGCAGAATGCGGATCAGCCCCAGTTTGGATGGCTGCACGCGGCGTCCGCTCAAAATCACCGGGCGGGCAAAAAAATAGCCCTGGAACAGATCGAAGCCCACCGCCTTGCAGTCATCATACTGCTCGACCGTCTCGACCTTCTCCGCCAAAGGGATGGCGCCATGGCCGCGCACTTCGCGAACCAGATCGACCTGACACCGCGTGCTCATACCGCCGATATCGCATTTGACGTAATCGATATGGTCAAGAAAGGCTTTATGCTCGGTCTGCAGGGTGACGACGTCATCCAAAGCCAGCTGATAGCCTAAGCCACGCAGCTGTTGGCACCGTTCCAGGACAGACGATGTCAGTGGCACATCTTCCAATATTTCGAGAACAATACGGCTATGTGGCAGGATCTCGATGATATCGCTCATCAGGACGTCTTCGCTGACGTTGATGAAGCCTTTGCGATCCCCGAGCGCCCGGTCGATGCCGAGGGAGGAAAACAGATTGTCGATGACGGTGGCTGTGGCTGCGAAATCATCAGTAACGCCGGCAAAGTCATGCTGGCCGGATCGGAACAAAAGCTCATAGGCAATCAGTTCTCGCCGCCGGCCAACGATGGGCTGGCGACCAAGAAAGAATTCGGAGCCTGCAATTTCCGCCCTGGCGGGTTCGGTGCGAGATCGAAAAGTCGCCATAGGCAATCTCTACTCCAATGCCGGCCCCCAGTTCGACTCTAATCCGGTGAGGATCAGCGTCGAATAGCGAAACGTCCTGAAATGAAGATGCCGCAATAGCGTTAAGGTTAGCTTTACGGCCGCGGCCGGCGGTCAGACGTCCGGGCCGAAATAGACGCAGGCGTCACCTTCGCTGTCCCGGTGGACGGCGACCTTGGCCAGGCCCTGACACCGACCCTCTAGCTTCCGCCAGATCCAGAGACAGAGATTCTCCAGCGTCGCCGGGCCAAGGTCGGAAACCTCATCCAGAAAACGGTGATCCAACCCGTCCCGCGCTTCGGCCAGCAGCCGCTCGAAGAGGCCAAGGTCGATCACCATGCCGCTCTCCGGGTCTGGCGTGCCGCGCACGGTAACGGTCGCCCGGTAGGAATGGCCATGGATACGCCGGCTCGGTTCGGTATCGATGCGACGGTCCAGGGTATGGGCAGCATCGAAGCGAAATTGTTTCGTCAATTCAAACATCAGGCGATTCCAAGAAACTTATGCGTCTGCAGGCTCAGCCGCCAGCGCGGGTTTTGCAGGCAGAAGGCGACCGCCGCCTGTGTATTGGCGGCCGTCCCCGGCCCATCCATGGGTGAGAGCAGGAAATGGTCGAAGGCAAGCTGCTCATAAAGCGCAGGCTCGGCCCCCGCCTGCGGATAGACAAGCTTGAGTTCGTCGCCTTGGGTCACCACCACCGCATTGCCGGCCTTGGGGCTGACGCAGACCCAGTCGATGCCCGCCGGCACGGGGAGCGTGCCATTGGTCTCGACCGCGATCTCGAACCCCGCCTGGTGCAGCGCTTCCGTCAGCCCGGCATCGACCTGCAGCAGCGGCTCGCCGCCGGTCAGCACCACCAGGGGCAGGCCGCCCGCGCCCGCGGGCCAGGTCGCCGCGATGGCTGCGGCCAGGGCCTCGGCCGTCGCGAACCGGCCGCCGCCCGGCCCGTCGAGGCCCACGAAATCGGTATCGCAAAAGCGGCAGGCGGCCGCCGCGCGGTCCTCTTCGCGGCCGGACCACAGATTGCAGCCGGCAAAGCGGCAGAAGACCGCCGCGCGGCCGGCATTCCGGCCCTCGCCCTGCAGCGTATAGAAAATTTCCTTGACGGCGTAAGCCATGCGTCGAACCCAGGTAGCAGCCCCGTCCATCGGGGCCGGGCCCGCCACCTACCCTGTCCAGCGGGATTTTGCGACTCTCCCCGCGGGAGGCAGCCCAGCGCAGGCGGCGCATTTGCTTGAAGACGCTCATGTCCCGCTCTAGCCTCAAAGCATGATCACCAGCCGTCTCAGGCCCCGTTCTCAGACCAGCATACCCAAGTCAGTGCGCCAGGCGCTGCACCTGCGGGACGGGGACGAACTTGCCTATGTCATCGAGGCTGGGCGAGTGATCCTGACGCGAAAGCACGCAACCCCAGCGCAGGACGACCCCTTCGCGACCTTTGGCGAATGGACCGGCCCAGAAGACGCCGCGGCCTATGCCGGGCTCTAGCGTGGCAGATCCGAAGTTCGCCGCCGGCGCTACTATGCGCGTCGCTATCCTCGCTGATACCCATGGCAATCTGCTGGCTCTTGAAGCCGTCGTCGCGGATCTGCGCGGCCAGGCACCCGACTTAGTGGTCAATCTTGGGGACTTGGTCACCGGCCCCTTCGACCCGGCTGGCAGCGCCGATACGCAGATCGCGCTGGGCTGCCCAACCCTGACCGGTAACCACGAGCGGAATCTCATTGCAGGTGATGACAGCAGCAGTTCTGTCGCTTTCGCACGCCCCCTTTTGTCGGCGGCGCATATGGCATGGATCAGGAGCCTGCCTGCAACGCTGCAGCTGGCGGATGGTGACATCTTCGCCTGCCACGGCAGTCCTGCCGGCGGCGATCTCGAATATCTTCTCGAGAACGTGACCAGCGGCCGCGCGGTCCTGGCGTCAGAAGACGCGATCCGGCCGCGCCTGAAAGGCATCGGCCCGGCCAGCCTCGTCCTCTGCGGTCATACCCACGTGCCGCGCTTGGTTCAGGTCGGGGCCGTTACGGTGGTGAATCCTGGCAGCATCGGGATGCCCGCCTATACGGATGACGGCCCCGTCCCGCATGCGATCGAAACCGGATCGCCACACGCCCGCTATGCGGTCGCCACGCGCGGGCCGGGCGGCGCCTGGTCGGTTGATCTCCGCGCCGTCGTCTATGACTGGGACCGCGCCTCGCTGCAGGCACACAGGAATGGCAGTCCCATCCTGGCGCGGCGCACATTGACTGGCCGCGCCTGACCAATGCCGGGGCTCTCAGGCAAGGTCTGCCCATCGCTCCTGCCGGACGGTGGGGCGATCAAGCTTTCAGCAGGAGGGCTGCCTGTGGAGATTGAAACACCGCGACTGCTTCTGCGCCGGCCGCGCCTGGCAGACGTATCAGCGCTTTTCGAGTTCCTGGGCGATGCCAAGGCCATGCAGCATACCCATACCGATGCCTCCCTGCGCGAATGCCGTCGCCGGATCGCTGTCCATGAATGGCGCCGCCGCTATGATGGCTACGCTCCGTGGACCATTGTCGCCAAATCGGATGGGCGCAGTATCGGTTGGGGCGGGCTCTACGACGATCCGTTCGATCCGGGCTGGGGTGTCGAGATAGCCTATTTCTTCCATCCATCGGTCTGGGGACAGGGCTATGCCTCGGAGATGGTTGCCGCCTGCATGAGCCTTGCCGACCATGCGCTGCGCTTGCCGGAGGTGAGAGCCTTCGCCCACCCTGCGAATGCTGGATCGCGGCATGTTTTGGAAAAGGCAGGATTTGAAGTCGTCAGGTTTGTGCCGGAGATGGACCGCTTCCTCTATCGGCGGCACAGACAGGCCGTGCGAACGGCGGCATAGGCTCTGAGAGGACACAGTCCGGTTCAGATCACACCCCCACCCTTCTCATGGAGCGGCCCGCGCTTCTATGGCACAGTCCAGCACCATGCCGACGATTCGCCTCCTGCCGAGCCATGTCGTGGACCGCATCGCCGCCGGCGAGGTGGTCGAGCGTCCGGCCGCCGCGGTGAAGGAACTGGTCGAAAACGCGCTCGATGCCGGGGCGCGGCATATCCGCGTCTCGCTTCAGGAAGGCGGCATTCGCCGCATCGAGGTCAGCGACGACGGCTGCGGCATCACAGCCGGACAGCTGCCGCTCGCCATTCAGCGCCATGCCACCAGCAAGCTCGATGAGGCCGCCGACCTCGTCCATATCACCACGCTCGGCTTCCGCGGTGAGGCGCTGCCCTCGATCGGCGCGGCCGCGCGCCTGTCCATCACCAGCCGTCCGCCGGGCGCCGACAGCGCGCACAGCATCCGCGTCGAGGGCGGGCTGGTCTCGGAGGTCGAGCCGGCTGCCGGGCAGGCCGGCACGCGCATCGTGGTCGCGGACCTGTTCTTCGCGACGCCCGCCCGCCGCGCCTTCCTGCGCAGCCCGCGGGCGGAGGCCGATCACGCCGAGGCGGTCATCCGCCGCCTGGCGCTGGCCGCACCCGATGTCGCCTTCCGGCTGGAGCATGACGGCCGCCTTCTGCTCGACCTGCCGGCCTCCGATCGCCGCGCACGCCTTGCCGCCCTGCTCAGCCCCGATGAGGCTGAGACGCTGCTGGTGGTCGAGGCTGAGCGCGAGGAGATCAGCCTCTCGGGCTTCGCGGGGGCTGCCGCCACCCATCGCGCCACCGGCGCCGGGCAGTATCTGGTCGTCAACGGCCGGCCGGTGATGGACCCGCTGCTCAAAACCGCGTTGCGCGTCGCCTATCAGGAGGTCATGCCGCGGGGCCGCTTTCCGGTCGCCGGCCTCTGGCTCGACCTGCCGCATCGCGCGGTCGATGTGAATGTCCATCCCGCCAAGACGGAACTGCGCTTTCGCGACGCAGAGCGCATCCGCGGCCTGCTGATCAGCGCCCTGCGCGGCGCGCTCTCCCGCCCGGCCGCACTGCAATTCCAGCCGCGCGCGGCGATCCGCGGCTATGGCCGCGCGGTCAACGCCTATACAAGGCCGGATGCGATCCCGGCGCCGCTCTACACGGGTCCGTCCTACGCGGGAACCGGCGCCCAGATGCTGGCCGAGCGCCAGCCCGCCGTCGCGAGCACAGGCCCGGCGCCCGTCTATGCCGCCGAGGTGCCGCTGCCCTTCGCCGACGCACCCTCCGCCCGCGCGCTGCCGACGGCCGTACCCGCCGATCCCGAACCCGGCCATCCGCTGGGCGCGGCCGTCGCCCAGGTGCTCGACACCTATATTATCGCGGTCGCCGATGACGGGACGCTGATCCTGGTCGATCAGCACGCCGCCCATGAACGGCTGACCCATGAAGCCTTGCGCGATCAGGTCATCGGCAGCGTGGGTCCGCGCAGCCAGCCGCTGCTGCTGCCTTCCGTCGTGGATCTGGCGCCGCGTGATGCGGCGCGCCTGGGCGAGGCCGCCCCCGACCTCGCCCGTCTCGGCCTGGAGATTGAAGCTTTCGGCCCCGGTGCCATCCTGGTCCGCGCCATGCCCGCCGTGCTCGGCACGGCCGATCCGGCGCCCCTGCTGCGCGACATCGCCGAGGAACTGGCCGAGATGGAGGAAAGCACGGCGCTCTCCCAAAAGCTTGACGCCGTCATCGCGCGCATGGCCTGCCACGGCAGCATCCGCGCTGGGCGGCGCATGAATGCAGACGAGATGAACGCGCTTCTGCGCCAGATGGAACAGGTGCCGCGGGCCGCCACCTGCAGCCATGGCCGGCCGACCTTCCTCAAGATGAGCCGCTCCGAAATCGAGACGCTTTTCGGCCGGCGCGGCATTTAGCCACCCCTCTCATGCGTCAGTCACATGACCGGTAGAGGATCAACCGCTTGCACGAAATCGTGTGCAGAACCATCTCGGAGCCATGTTCAATACATCCCCCTCGCCGCACGATCCTATCGGTTGGCACGGCACAACCATCCTCTCAGTCCGGCGCGGCGATCAGGTCGCGGTCGGCGGTGACGGCCAGGTGACGCTCGGCCAGACCGTAATCAAGGGCAATGCGCGGAAAGTCCGCCGCATCGGCAATGGTCAGGTGATCGCGGGCTTCGCAGGCGCCACGGCTGACGCCTTCACCCTGCTGGAACGGCTCGAAGCCAAGCTTGAGCGCTTCCCCAACCAGCTCGAACGCGCCTGCGTCGAACTCGCCAAGGACTGGCGGACCGACCGCTACCTGCGCCGGCTGGAAGCCATGATGATCGTCGCCGACCGCGACCATTCCTATACGCTCACCGGCAATGGTGACGTGCTGGAGCCGGAAGACGGCATCATCGGCATCGGCTCGGGCGGCAATTACGCCCTCTCCGCCGCCCGCGCGCTCATCGATATCCCTGACCTCTCAGCCGAAGAGATCGTTCGCCGCTCCATGAAGATCGCTGGCGACATTTGCGTCTATACCAACCACAGCCTTGTCGTGGAGACCATCTGACCGCATTCTCTGCCCGTCCTTCGCGGGCCCCGCTTTAAGCGGTAATGACCAATTTTCAGGCTGCGATCGGCTGCCGCCAAGCGGGGCCGGGCCGCGGTGCTAGGAATAGATAGTTATGGAAGTCCCCACCTACTCCCCCCGGGAGATCGTCTCCGAACTCGACCGTTTCATCGTCGGCCAGAATGATGCGAAACGCGCGGTCGCCATTGCACTCCGCAACCGCTGGCGCCGCCAGCAGGTGCCCGAGGGCCTGCGTGAAGAGATCGTCCCCCGCAATATCCTCATGATCGGCCCCACCGGCTGCGGCAAAACCGAAATCGCCCGCCGCCTCGCCAAGCTCGCCCAGGCGCCCTTTCTGAAAGTCGAAGCGACCAAATTCACCGAAGTCGGCTATGTCGGCCGCGACGTTGAAAGCATTGTCCGCGACCTGGTCGAGGTCAGCATCGCCATGCTGCGCGAGACCAGCCGCAAGGATGTGCAGGCGAAGGCCGAGCTGAACGCCGAGGAGCGCATCGTCACCGCGCTCGTGGGCGAGGGTGCGGCCGCCGACACCCGGTCCAAATTCCGTCGCATGCTGCGCAATGATGAGTTCGAGGAAAAGGAGATCGAGGTCTCGGTCGCCGAAGCCCCGCCCAATGCTATCGGCCAGATGGACCTTCAGCCCGGCCAGGCGATCAATCTCGGCGATATGATGAAGGGCATGTTCGGCCGCCAGCCCCAGGCGAAGAAGATGACGGTCGCCAATGCCCGGCGCGCGCTGGAGCGTGAGGAGGCCGACAAGCTGCTCGATAATGAGCAGCTCATCAAGGACGCCGTCCATCATGCCGAGAATAACGGCATCGTCTTCCTGGACGAGATCGACAAGATCTGCGCTCGCTCCGATGGCGGCTTCCGCGGCGGCGATGTCAGCCGCGAAGGCGTGCAGCGTGATCTGCTGCCGCTGATCGAAGGCACCACGGTGAACACCAAGCATGGTGCGGTGAAGACCGACCATATCCTGTTCATCGCCTCCGGCGCCTTCCATGTCGCGAAACCGTCGGACCTGCTGCCGGAACTGCAGGGTCGTCTGCCCATCCGCGTCGAGCTGTCGCCGCTCTCGCGCGAGGATATGCGCCGCATCCTGACCGAGCCTGAGCACAATATGCTCAAGCAATATGTCGCGCTGATGGGCACCGAGCATGTCTCGCTCGATATCACCGAGGATGCGATCGACGCGGTCGCCGAACTCGCCGCCGACATCAATGACCGGGTTGAGAATATCGGTGCCCGCCGGCTCTCGACGGTGCTGGAGAAGCTCTTTGAGGAGATCAGCTTCACCGCCTCCGACCGGCCGGGTGAGACAGTGACGGTCGATGCCGGGACGGTGCGGGATCGCGTGGCGCCCTTAGCCGCCCGCGGCGATCTCAGCCGGTTCATCCTGTGACGGAGGCGGCTGCCCCCTTCGTGACACCCGAGGAGGAGACGGCCGCCGAGGCCATCTCCGCCATCGGAGATGAGCTGGGCGTCTTCGACGATTGGATGGAGCGCTACGGCTATATCATCGAGCTTGGCCGTAAGCTGCCGCCCTTCCCGGATGCCTGGGCGAATGACGCGCATCGCGTGCCCGGCTGCCAAAGCCGGGTCTGGATGGAGGCCGAGGCCCGCGACGGCCGCCTGTTCTTCGCCGGCGCTTCGGACGCTGCCATCGTCTCCGGCCTGGTCGCCCTTTTGCTGCGCGTCTATTCCGGCCGCACCCCTGATGAAATCCGGGCGACCGACCCTGTCTTCCTGAAAGAACTGGGTTTGCTGGAAGCGCTGTCGACCAACCGGGGCAATGGCATCGCCTCTATGGCGCGCGCCATCCGCGAGCGGGCCGCGGCGGAACAGCACGCTTCCTGAAGCCTGCGATCGGCTCTGGCGCGCGCCCGGGTTCCGGCTATCCTGGGCGCATAGGAATGGGAGCCGGGGATGACGGGCGTACGCTTTGGACTTTGGGTAGTGGCCGCGGTCGCGGCCGGGGCTTTGACGGCGTCGGCGATCGCCGAGGAGCCGCATCTGGCAACGGCGATGGCCGCGCTGGGCCGCGCGCATGACGCGCTTGCTGCCACCACGGACAACAAGGGCGGCCATCCGGCCGCGGCACTGGCGCTGATCGCCAAGGCCCAGGCCGAGATCCAGGCGGTGACGCCATGATGCCGTCTCTGCTCTCCCGCCGTACTGTCCGCGGCGTCGTCCTGGCGGGCGCCTTCGCCGGCGGCAGCCTTATCGCGGGCTGCGCGCTGCACCACCAGGGTCATATGAATGCAGCACTCGACGCGCTGACCACGGCCGCCGCGGCGCTGGGTCAGGCACCGCAGGACAAGGCCGGCCATGTCCAGGCCGCGCTGAACTACACGCATCAGGCCATTACCGAAGTTGAAATCGGCATGTCCTACAAAATCAAATCAGGCTCCTCCGCCACAGCCGACTAGGAAAACGGCCATGACCCAGTTCGATCTCGATGCAGGGGTTCGCGCGTTCATCAAGCGGACCGAAAGCTTCGGCAAAGGATTGGGTTCAGACGCGACCCTGGCAGAGATCCGGCACGCCTATGACCAGATGTGCGCGGCCTTCGCTATTCGCCACCCGCCGGGACTGCGCACGCGGGATGCCATCCTGCACGCCCAGAACCCGGCGCGCACACTCGCGGTGCGCAGCTTCGCCTCACCGGATGCCATTCCCGGCCGCGTCGTGCTCTATCTGCATGGTGGCGGCTTCGTCGTCGGCGGGCTCGACAGCCATGACAGTATCTGCGCCGATCTCGCCGCCGGGGCCGAGGTCGCAATCGTCGCTCTCGATTACCGGCTCTCGCCCGAACATCCCTATCCGGCCGCTTTGGATGATGCCGAAGCTGCCTATGACGATCTGCTCGACAGCCATCAGCATGTCATTCTGGCGGGGGACAGTGCGGGTGCCACCCTGGCAGCCGCCCTCTGCCTGCGTCTTCGCCGCCGCGGCAAACCCATGCCATGGGCCCAGGTGCTGATCTACCCCATGCTGCATCCCGATTACGCCCGCGCTATCGGCAGCCCGAAGGCAGATGCGCCCCTGCTGCCGGCGGCAAGTCTCGCCTTCTATGTCGGCGCCTATCTGGGCGGCGAACCGGTCGTCACCACCGATCCCGAAGCGTCGCCGCTCGCGACGCGGGACTTCGCCGGCATGCCGCCCACCGCCATCTTCGCCGCCGATATCGACCCGCTGGCCGAGGACGCGCATGACTATTACGCGGCCCTGAAAGACTGCGGCGTGCCCGTGACGTTCCATCCCGGCCGCGGCCTGGTGCATGGCTATCTGCGCGGCCGCGCCGTCAGCGGCACCATCGCCGAAGCCTTCTCGACAATTGTTTCGGCTTTGCATGAATTTGCCCATAGCGGGCAGCCCTGACCAAGCCCCAGGCTGCCGCAAAAGCGTTTGACTTCCGCGTCCAAGGCTCGGATTTTGAGGGGAACCGGACGATGAAGCCGGACGCCACGGACGCCGCAAGGCGCTGTGAATGACGGAGGAGGCCACCATGCCTGACCATGTGAATTACGCCAGTCATCCAACCTCGCCCCGCTTGACGGAAAGCGCCGGGCGGGTCGCAAAGCTGCGCGCCGAGGCGGCGTCCGACCTCGAAGGCTTCTGGAAGCGCGAAGCGACGTCGCGCATCGCCTGGGTCAAGCCGCCGACCAAGATCAAGAACACGAGCTTTGAGGGCGATGTCTCGATCAAATGGTTCGAGGACGGCACGCTCAACGCCTCCGTCTCCTGCCTCGACCGGCATCTGGAAACGCGCGGCGATCAGACCGCCATCATCTGGGAAGGCGACGAGCCGGGCACGCAGGATTCCGTCACCTATCGCGAACTCCATGCGCGCGTCTGCAAATTCGCCAATGCGCTCAAGGGCCTCGGCGTCCAGAAGGGTGACCGCGTCACCATCTACCTGCCCATGGTCATCGAAGCGGCGGTCGCCATGCTCGCCTGCGCCCGCATCGGCGCCATCCATTCCGTCGTCTTCGGCGGCTTCTCGCCGCAAAGCCTGATTGGCCGCATTCAGGACTGCAAGTCGAGCGTTGTCATCACCGCTGACGAAGGCCGTCGCGGCGGCCGCCGGGTGCCACTGAAGGCCAATACCGACGAAGCCCTCGCCAAATGCCCGGACGTCAAAACCGTCGTCGTGGTGCCGGTCACGGGCGCCAAGGTCAACTGGGTCGAGGGGCGCGATCATGATTATGCGGCGCTGGTGGCCAATGCCTCGGCCGATTGCCCCCCTGCGGAGATGGGCGCGGAAGATCCGCTGTTCATTCTTTATACGTCAGGCAGCACCGGCAGCCCCAAGGGCGTTCTGCATACGACCGGCGGCTATATGGTCTGGGCCAGCTTCACCCACCAGCATGTCTTCGATTACCGCGCGGGGGAAATCTACTGGTGCACGGCGGATGTCGGCTGGGTGACAGGTCATACCTATATCGTCTACGGACCGCTCGCGAATGGTGCCACGACCCTGATGTTTGAAGGCGTGCCCACCTATCCCGATTGCGGACGGCTGTGGGAGGTGGTCGACAAGCACAAGGTCGAAATTTTCTATACGGCGCCCACCGCCATCCGCGCGTTGATGCGCGATGGCGATGCACCGGTGAAGCGCGCCAGCCGCGCGAGCCTCAGGCTGCTCGGCAGCGTCGGTGAGCCGATCAACCCCGAGGCCTGGGAATGGTATTACACCGTGGTGGGCGACAGCCGCTGCCCGATCGTCGATACCTGGTGGCAGACGGAAACCGGCGGCATCCTCATTTCCCCCGTGCCCGGTACCAGCCCGCTCAAGCCGGGTTCCGCTACCTTGCCCTTGCCCGGCGTCAAGCCGCTCATCGTCGACAGCAACGGCACGCCGCTGGAAGGCGAGGCGGATGGGCATCTCTGCATCGCCGACAGCTGGCCGGGACAGATGCGCACCGTCTTCGGCGATCATGACCGCTTCATCAAAACCTATTTCAGCACCTACAAGGGCCTCTACTTCACCGGCGACGGTGCCCGCCGCGATGCCGATGGCTATTACTGGATCACCGGCCGCGTCGATGACGTGATCAACGTCTCCGGCCATCGCATGGGCACGGCGGAAGTGGAAAGCGCCCTTGATTCGCATCAGGGAGTCGCTGAATCGGCGGTCGTCGGCTATCCGCATGACGTGAAGGGCCAGGGCATCTACGCCTATGTCACGCTTAAGCGCGGGATCGAGCCGACGGATGCGCTGCTCAAGGAACTCGCCGGTTGGGTGCGCAAGGAAATCGGCCCGATCGCAGTGCCCGATGTCATTCAATGGGCGCCGGGCCTGCCGAAAACCCGCAGCGGCAAGATCATGCGGCGCATCCTGCGCAAGATCGCGGCCAATGAAGTCGATAGTCTCGGGGACACCTCAACCCTCGCCGATCCCTCGGTGGTGGATGATCTCGTGACCAACCGCAAGGTCTGAGGCCCTGGCGTTTGTCAGAAGGTAACGGATTCGCCTTCCAAACGCGTCATCCCGGCCTTGAGCCGGGATCTTCTGACTGTGGCGCCCAAGACAGAAGATCCCCGTGACAAGCACGGGGATGACGCCACTTCGAGGAAAACCCGACAACCTCTAGCCCGATTGCAGCCGACGCAAAGGCTGTGCATCATCATCCGATGATCACAGCCTATCTCGCCGGTCCCGATGTCTTTCTCCCCAATGCCGTTCAGCACGCGGCGCGCAAAGTGGACATCTGCGCGCGCTACGGCATTCGCGGTCAGCCCCCGCTGAACGAGGATATCGCGAGCCTCGCCAGCATGACCGAGCCGCAGGCCGGCATCGCCATCTTCACCAAGGACGTGGAGATGATGGAGGCGGCCGATATCATCATCGCCAATCTAACGCCCTTCCGCGGCACTTCGGCCGATTCCGGCACGCTGATCGAAGTTGGTTGGTTCCTGGGCCGCGGGCGGCCGATCTTCGGCTATTCCAATACGGCGGTGCTGTTCCAGCAGCGCTCGCAGGACTATCTCGCCCGCAATCCCGATCCGCTAGCGGGCGTGACGGTCGAAGGCTTCGGCCTGCCGGACAATCTCATGATCCCGGGTGCCGTGCAGGCCGGCGCCAGGCCGGCAATGGTCCTGCCCGCGGACGGCCAGGACCGGCCTTTCGATGCGCTGGATGTCTTCGAGCGCTGCGTGGCCCAAGCAGCAGAGCATCTGGGTATCGTATTTTAGACTGTGTGAGACGAGATCAGGAACGCATAAAGGTCGTCATCCCCGGGCCCCTATCGTCATCGCCGGGCTTGACCCGGCGATCCATGTACAGGCGCCTACAGGCCTGGATGCCCGGCACAAGGCCGGGCATGACAAGTTTGGGGGCGTTTGCACCTCAACCTGGCGCAGGTCAGCCGAAGCGGAAGCCCGACAGCTTCTTGCCCAGCACGACATCCGAATAGGCGTGGCGAGCCTGATCGGCCCCCGCCGCGCCGGCGGCCACCATCAGCGGAATCAGATGCTCCTCGCGCGGATGGCAGATCCGGGCGCCGGGGGCGCCTTCCCAGCCGATCAGCGCGGCCTCGCGGCTCGCCTGATTCTGGCAGACGGCCTTAGCTAGCCAGGTGTCGAACGCTTCCGAAATCGCCTCGACCCGCGGGTCATCGGCGAAAAACCCGCGCAGATTGTGGTAGCTCATGCCGGTCGCCAGAATAAGCACGCCGTCATCCCGCAGCGGCGCCAGGGCGCGGCCGATGGCGATATGCGCGGCCGGGTCCATATCCTTGCGCACAGACAGCTCCACCACCGGAATCGTGGCCTCCGGGAAGGCCACTTTCAGCGGAATGAACATGCCGTGGTCGAAGCCGCGCTCGGCATCGAACAGGACCGGGAAACCCGCCGCCTCCAGCAGATCGGCGACCTGCCCGGCCAGTTTCGGGTCACCCGGCGCCGGATAAGTCAGCTCATAGGTGCTGTCGGGAAAGCCGAAATAGTCAAAGATCAGGCCAGGATGCGCGCCGGTCGTGACGGCCAGACCCTGCGTCTCCCAATGACCAGTGATGACCAGGATGGCGCGCGGCTGTTCCGGCAGGTCGCCGGGCAGGCTGCGCAGGAAATCCGCCATATGGTCCCAGGTGCCCGGCCCGCCGGGCGGCGGGTCCATGAAGAAGCAGGGACCGCCGCCATGCGGCACGAAATAGGTCGGCAGCCGGCCGGGGGTGCTCATGGCGCGGTCCTTGTGGCAACGATGGCGACGGTCACGGCCACTTCGAGCGCGACATATTGCGACGACGCCCAGGCACCCTGGCCGACGCCGTAATCGGTGCGGACAAGTTGCACCTTGCCGTCTGCCTTGGCGGTGTCGCCGCTGATGGCGAGCGTGAAGGGCAGCGCCAGCGGCTTGGAGATGCCGCGGATGGTAAGCTGGCCGTCCGCCTCATAGGTGCCGGTACCGGTCGATTTGAAGCTGGTCGCGACGAAATGTGCCGTCGGGAATTTATCGGCCGCGAACCAGTCGGACCCTGGCAAGGCGCCATCCTTCTGCTGGTCGCCGGTCGTCGCACTGCCGGTCTCGACCGTGATATCGGCATGGCCCGCGCCGGGACTGGCCGGATCAAACACGATGGTGCCGGAGAATTTGCCGAACTTTCCCGAAAACGGCGTGCCGCTCTGGCTGCCGGTGAAGCCGAGCTGGCTCTTCGCCGGGTCGATCGTCCAGGTCGCGGCCCGGGCAGAGAGGCTGGCGCCCGCCAGAAGAACGGCGGCGAGTCCCAATGAGCGAAGCATGATGATCCGTCCCTGTCGGTTGCGGATAGACGGTTATTGGCGGCGGCCGGCGGGCCTCAGGCCCGGGACCATGCGCGCCAGTATAGTATCACGTTTGATGATCTGGTGCCGGAAGACGGCAGCCACGTGAACGACCAGCAGGCCGATCAGCGTCCACGCGCCATAGGCATGCACCCAGCCCAGCACGTGGCTGACGGCGCCCTTATTGGCGAGATGCGGCAGCACCGGCAGATCCGGCCAGGGCACTAGGTTGTAGAGCACGGTGGGCAGGTTGAATGGCGATGAGGAGACCACGGCCCAGCCGGTCAGCGGCAGGCCCAGCATCAGAATATACAGCAGCCAGTGCAGGCCATGCGCGGCACCCTTCTCCAGGGCCGGCATATCGGCCGGCAGTGGAGGTGGCTTATGCGTAAAGCGCCAGAGCACCCGGATCACCACCAGCAGCAGCACGGTGATGCCGATCGACTTATGCAGCTGGAACAGCTTGAAGGTTTCCATCGGGCCGATCGCATTCGGCCACTGCGTCATCAGCAGGCCGATGACGATCAGCGCCAGAATACCCAGCGCGATTAGCCAATGAAGCAGGATCGCGACCGCCGTATAGCGTTCCGAAAAAGAGGTTTTCAGGGACGCCATGGCGATCGCGCTCCGTTCAGCCAGACAGGTGTTACTGCGCCAGCTCGAAGGCGCCGCTCAGCAGCAGCTCGACCTTGTCGCCGATCAGCGGCTCATAGGTCTTCACGCCGAATTCGGCGCGGGACAGAGAGCCGGTCGCCTCGAAGCCGATGGTGTATTTCTTGTCCAGCGGGTTAGTGCCGCCGCCGTTGAAATGCGCTGTCAGTGTCACCGGATGGGTCACGCCATGGAAGGTCAGGTCACCCTCGATCACGCCCTTGCCGTGGCTGATGACGATGATCTTGGTCGACTTGAAGGTGATGGTCGGGAACTGGGCGGCATCGAACCACATTGGGCTCTTCAGCTCGCCGTCCAGCTTGGTGTTGGTCGTGCTGACGCTATCCGTCGGGAAGCTGACGGAGAGCGCGCTCTTGGCCGGGTTCTTGGGGTCGAAATTCAGCGTGCCGCTGGCGGACGAAAAGTTACCGTACCAGGTCGTGAAGCCCATATGCGACACCGCGAAGAGGATGCGGGTGTGATAGGGCTCGACGTTATAGGTGCCGGCCGGCACCTTCGCGGCGGTTGTGGTTACAACCTGAGCGGAAGCGGGAGCAATCGCGGCGGCGGCGAGGCCGGCTACCATGGCGGTGCCGAGCAGGATCTTGCGAATCATGGTCTATCCTTGGTCTGGGACGAGGTCAGAAAATCAGAGGTCGAGTGCGGCGACGGCAGACTTCGCCTCAGCCACGGCCTTGGCCGCGGCATCCGGCCCCAAGGCCAGGCCTTCGGCGCGCACGACGGTGACATCGGTCAGGCCGATGAAGCCGAGCACGGCGCGGAGATAGCTCTCCTGGAAATCGTAGGGCTTATAGGGACCGTCGGAATAGACGCCGCCTGAGGCCAGCAGCAGCACGACCTTCTTGCCGGTCACCAGACCCTGCGGGCCGTTCTCGGTATAGCTGAAGGTGCGGCCGGCGCGCAGGATATGGTCGATCCAGGCTTTCAGCGTCGACGGGATGCCGAAATTATACATCGGCACGCCAAGGGCGATGACATCCGCCGCCTCGACCTGATCGATCAGCGTGTCGGACAGCGTGATCGCGGCGGCTTGCGCCTCGGTCCGCTCTTCCGGCTTGCCAAAGAAGCCACCGATCAGATCAACGCCGAGATGGGGCACCGGATCGGTGACGAGATCGCGGGTCACCACGGTCGCGCCGGCATGGGCTGCCTTGTAGCCGGCCACAAAAGCGTTGGTCAGATCGCGGCTGACCGAGCTGGCGAGATTGGCGCTGCTCTCGATCACTAGAAGTTGGGCCATCGAAATCCCCGGGAAAGGTTGATGGCAACACTCATAGAAGAAACCGGCCCCCAGAAGAAACTGATAAAAATCAGCTGAAGTTCATCTAGAAATTCGATAGAGTGTCTGTATGAACCTCTCCGGCCTCTCCCTCGACCAGTTCCTCGTCTTCGTCACCGTGGCCGAAACCGGCAGTTTTTCGGCTGCTGCCCGCCAGCTCAACCGGGCACAATCGGCCGTCACCTACGCCATCCAGAAGCTGGAGGACCAGCTCGGCGTCTCCGTCTTCGACCGCTCCGCCTATCGCCCAAGCCTGACCGAGGCAGGGGCGGCGCTGCTGCCGCGCGCGGCGCGGATCATCAGCGAAGTCGGCGCCTTTTCCGATCAGGCCCGCGGGATCACCCAGGGGTTGGAGCCAGAACTTGCCATCGTCATCGACGCGATGTTTCCGATGAACCGCATCGTCGATGGGCTGCGTGTCTTTGGCGAACGCTACCCCACCGTGCCGACCCGTATTTATGTCGCCTCCATGGGGGCCACGCCGAATCTGGTGGCAGACGGCACCTGCACCATCGGCATCGCGCTGACCTTCGCGGCACAGGGCAGCGGCATGGTGCAGCATGAGATTGAGACCGTCCGCATGGTGGCCGTGGCCAGCACCTGCCATCCCCTGGCCGCGATCGACGGGCCTGTCACCACCAATGAGTTGCAGAACCACGTCCAGCTCGTCCTGACCGATCCCTCCGGCCGCACCGACAAGCGGGATTACAGCGTGCTCTCGCGGCGCAACTGGCGCATCGGCGATCTCGGCGCCAAGCATGACATGCTGCTCGGCGGCCTCGGCTGGGGGGGCATGCCCTTCCATATGGTGGAGGCCGATATCGCGGCCGGGCGTCTCCGCATGATCCGGCTGGAGGAGTGGGGCAATTGCGGCGGCGGGGTAGAACTGTCCATGTGTCTGATCCACCGCACCGACAGAACCCTCGGCCCCGCCGCGCGCTGGTTGTCGGACTGGCTGATCTCTGGCAAGCGGGCTGGCAGCGTCGCCCTACCCGAGGTCGCAGAGGCTGCCGACTAGGCGCGGGCGGCAGCAGAGGAGCAGCCCTTGTCCATCCGCCCAGCCGCCGCGCAGGATCTGCCGGCCATTCTCGCGATCACCAACCACGCCATCGACCACACCACCGCCAGCTGGCAGACCGTGCCGACCACGCTCGAAGCCCGCCTGCAATGGTGGCAGGACAGGCAGGACGCCGGCCAGCCCGTTCTGGTCAGCGAGATTGAGGGCGAGATCGCCGGTTTCGCGAGCTACGGCAGCTTCCGCGCCTATGGCGGCTACGCGCTGACGGTTGAGCACTCCATCTATGTCGATGGCCGCTTTCAGCGCCGCGGACTTGGCCGCGCCTTCCTGTCCGCCCTGCTCGACCACGCGACGGCGGCCGGACTGCATGTCATGGTCGGCGCCATTTCGGCGGATAATGACGTCTCCATTAGGCTGCATGAGCAATTCGGCTTCACCACCGTCGGCCGCATGCCGGAAGTCGGCCGCAAGTTCGACCGCTGGCTCGACCTGCTGCTCATGCAGAAGATTCTAACCCGTTAGGCCGGCTGCTCGCCCCGCTCAGCCCCGCCCACGGATTCGAAGCCCTCGAATTCCGGGTGGCCGAGCGTCAGCGGCTTAGACCCGCCGGCCCCGGCATGAGCCAGACGGAAGGCTTCGGACGTCGTCCAGCCCTCGAAGGCCGCGTAATCCTTCCAGATGGTGTGCGAAGCGTACAGGATATGATCCTCGCGTTCCGGCCCACGCAGCAGGTTGAAACTCACGAAGCCGGGCACGGCATGCAGCTGGCTATCCCGCCCGATCCAGCGCTCCTCAAAGGCCCCGGCCTCCGCCTTGATGACGCGAAAGCGGTTCATGGCAACGAACATCGCCCTATCCCTTGCTGATATACCAATTTAGACTGGCGCAGATAGGCTAGCGCATTGCCGGGACAGGCTCAAAGCACGTCCGGTCCTGGCGCTTCGACCAAGGGACACGTCATGCGGCTGCACAGAACAGAAGACCAATCCCCCTGGACCACGGGCATCGTCCATCTCGGCCTTGGCGCCTTCGCCCGCGCCCATCTGGCGCTTTACACCGAAGATACCGGCGCGCGGGATTGGGGCATTCTCGGCGTCAGCCTGCAGCGGCCCGACCAGCGGGATCATCTGGCGCTGCAGGACTTTCTTTACACAGCGCTGGAGCGGCGGCCCGAAGGCAACATGCCCCGGCTGGTCACCTGCCTGACCGGCGTCCTCGTGGCACCCGAAGACCCCGAAGTGGTGCTGGCGGCGATGAGCGCGCCGGAGACGCGCATCGTGACGCTCACCATCACCGAAAAAGGCTATTGCCATGACCCGGCGACCGGGCGGCTGAACTGGGCGCATCCGACGGTGGCGCATGACCTCGCCAATCCAAGCCGTCCCCAGGGCGCGATCGGTTTCATGGTCGAAGCGCTGCGCCGCCGCCAAGCGTTCGGCCTGCCGCCCTTCACCGTGCTCTGCTGCGACAATCTGCCCGCCAACGGCCATGTCGTCTCCGGCCTCGTGCAGGAATTCGCCACGCGAGTCCGGCCCGATCTGGCGGCCTGGATCGCGGCGAATGGACAATTCCCCTGCGCCATGGTGGATCGTATCGTGCCCGCGACGACGGAGGCCGATATCGCCGAGGTCGAACGATTGACCGGCTTCGCGGATGCCGCGCCCGTCGTGCATGAACCCTTCCGGCAATGGGTCATCGAGGATCGTTTCGTGGGTGGCGCACGTCCGCACTGGGAGGCAGGCGGCGCGCAGTTCGTGGAACATGTCGAACCCTTCGAGCATATGAAGCTGAGACTGCTCAACGGTGCGCATTCCGCACTCGCCTATCTCGGCTATCTCGGCGGGCATGAGACGATCGCGGATACCATGCAGGATGCGGCCTATGCCGGCTTTGTGGAGCGGCTGTGGCGAGAGGAGATCGTGCCCGTGGTGCCGCCACCGCCCAAGACCGATCTGCTCGCCTATGTCGCGGCGCTGAAGGAGCGCTTCAGCAATCCCGCCATCCGTCATCGCACCTGGCAGATCGCCATGGACGGATCCCAGAAATTGCCGCAGCGCCTGCTTGGCACCATCCGCGAACGCTTAGCGCGCGGCCTGCCGCTGCCCTGCCTCGCCCTCGTGGTCGCAGGCTGGATACGCTATGTCGGCGGCGTGGATGAGACGGGTGCGCCGATCGACGTGCGAGACCCCTTGGCGGCGACGCTGCGCGCGGTGCAGGACGCGGCACCCGATGCCGCCGGCCGCGTGCGCGCCGTCATTGGGCTCACGGAGGTCTTCGGCACTGACCTGCCGGACAATCGCCGCTTCGTGGATGGCGTGACGCAGGCCTATAACAACTTGACGCAATCAGGCGCCCGCGGCAGCGTCGCAGACCTGGCTGGGTGACCGCTCAACCCATCGGGTCATTGGCCCAAAGTCCGGGCGTGCCCACTTCAAGCGAGTGGCCGTCCGGGTCGCGGAAATAGAGGCTGGTGCCGCCCTTGGGCCAGACCAGCCGGCTTTCCACCGCAATGCCCAGGCTCTCCAGATGGGTCTGCCAGCTGGCGATTTCGTCCTGATCGATGGAAAAGCACAAATGCTGCACGCCCTGCGCGTCGTGGCTCGGGATCGTGCCGAAGGGCGTCTCGCTGGGGGTCACGCTGCCGCCCCGCTTGAACAGAAGCAGCACCTGCCGCCCCGGCACATCCAGCGCGCACATGCGCGGGTCCCGGAACAGCAGCGCAAAAGCAAAGACTTGCGCATAAAAGGTCTGGGACGCATCAAGATCGGCGACATAAAGCGCAGTTTCCAGAATACGTTTGACCTGCAGCGCCGTCATATATTCCCCTGTTCTTCTCGCGGAACCTGATCGCCTGGCCGGTAATAGAGCGCCGCGCAGTCGTCGCCCAGAACGCCACCCGTGAAGGTCAGATCGCCACGAAAAGCGTCGCGGATGAAATCCATTGTATCATAATGCCGGTCCTCGAAATACATCTCATGGACCTGATGCCGCTCGGCGCCATAAACGATGCGCGACAGATGCGACCAGATGGACGCCATGCTGCACATGCCACAGGGCTGCAGGGTGGAATACAGCGTCGCACCGCGCAGCGTGGCATTGTCCGCGGACGCGCGGCGGATCGCAACGATTTCGGCATGCGCGGTGGGGTCATGCTGATGGGCGACTTCGTTGACACCTTCGCCGATGATCACGCCGTCGCGCACGATGACGCAGCCGATCGGCACCGCCCCACCCTCATTCCCGGCCTCCCGCGCGAGGGCGATGGCCCGGCGCATGAAGTGTTCATCCGGCTGACGCTCCGCCGTTTCATGACCCGCCATCAGGCGGCCTCGAAGATGGTGGTGCTGAGCGGCGGCAGGGTCAGCGTCAGCGTGGCCGGATAGTCGCCCCAGGCCTGGGGCGCGGCCTCGACCCAACCGCCATTGCCGAGATTGGAGCCGCCATAGCGCTCGGCATCCGTATTCAGCACTTCCTGCCAGGCGCCGGCACGGGGCACGCCAAGCTGATAGCCATGCCGCGGCACGGGCGTGAAATTGCAGACAACCAGCACCGGCCGGTCGCCCTCCTCACCGTAACGCAGATAGGCGAAAACGCTCTGGTCATTGTCATGCAGCACCACCCAGGCAAATCCGTCGCCGCGGGTGTCGCGCCGATGCAGCGCCGGGTGATTGCGGTAGACCGCATTGAGGTCGCTCACCAGCTGCTGCACGCCGCTATGCGCCGGCCGGTCCAGCAGCCACCAATCCAGCGGCCGGTCGTGGTTCCATTCCCGCTCCTGCGCGAACTCCCCACCCATGAACAGCAGCTTCTTGCCGGGATGCGTCCACATCAAGCCGAAATAGGCGCGCAGATTGGCGAATTTTTGCCAAGGATCGCCGCTCATCTTTTCGATGAGCGATCCTTTGCCATAGACGACCTCATCATGCGATAGCGGCAGAATGAAGTTTTCGGAAAAAGCATAGACCAGGCCGAAGGCGATCTGATCATGGTGCCAGCGGCGATTGATGCTGTCCTCCTGCATGTAATGCAGGGTGTCGTGCATCCAGCCCATATTCCATTTGTAGTCAAAACCCAGGCCGCCCTCGTGTACCGGCCGGCTGACGCCCGGAAAGGCCGTGCTTTCCTCGGCCATCAGCGACGCGCCGGGGCAGCGGCTGCCGACAATCTCCGCCAGCTCGCGGATGAAGGAAATCGCCTCCAGGTTTTCGCGGCCGCCATAGATATTGGGCACCCACTCACCCTGTTTGCGGCTGTAGTCGCGATAGAGCATCGAGGCGACGGCATCCACGCGCAGCGCATCGACGTGATAATGCTCCAGCCAATGCAGTGCGCTGCCGATCAGGAAGCCGCGCACTTCGTTGCGGCCCAGATTATAGATGTAGGTATTCCAATCCTGGTGGAACCCTTCCTTGGGATCGGCATGCTCATACAGCGACGTGCCGTCGAACTGCGCCAGACCATGCGCGTCGCCGGGGAAATGCGCCGGCACCCAGTCCAGAATGACGCCGATACCGGCCTGATGGCAGCGATCGACCAGGCGCGCAAAGTTGTCCGGGCTACCCAGCCGCGCACTCGGCGCGAACTGGCCCAGCGGCTGATAGCCCCAGCTGCCGCCGAAAGGATGTTCCATCACCGGCATGAACTCGACATGGGTGAAGCCCATGGCAAGGACGTAAGGAACGAGCTTTTCAGCCAGCTCGCTCCACACATCCACGCCCTCGCCGCCCTCCGGTGCCCAGGACCCGGCATGCACCTCATAGACTGAGATCGGCGCGTCATGTGCATTGGCGCGCGCCTGCCGCGTTTCCATCCAGTCGTGATCGGTCCAGACGAAACGGTCATCGGTGACGATGGAGCCGGTCGCCGGCGGTATTTCAGCGGCCGTCGCCACCGGGTCCGCCTTCAGCGGCAGAACCCAGCCCTGCGGCCCCAGAATTTCGTATTTATAGACCGCGCCCGCGGTGACGCCGGGCACGAACATTTCCCACACGCCGCCGCCGGGATGAAAGCGCATCGGATGCCGCCGCCCGTCCCAGTCGTTGAAACTGCCAATGACCGACACGCGGCGCGCATTCGGCGCCCAGACGGCAAAGCGCGTGCCATCGACACCATCCTGCCGCGTCAGATGAGCGCCCAGCGCACGGCCGATTTCCCGGTGCCGTCCTTCCGCCAGAAGATAGATATCCACATCGCCCAGCGCCGGCCCGAACGCATAGGCATCATCGATGACTACGAGACTGTCCGGCCGCGTCACCCGCAGGCGATAGGGCACATGGGCGGGAATAAGACCGCTCCAGAAACCGGCCGCATCCAGCAATTCCAGCTCGCCCAGAGACTGGCTGCTGTCATGCGACAGAACCTCGACCTTGATGGTGCCGGGCAGGAAGCAGCGGATGGCGCATCCCTGCGCCACCTCATGCGGCCCCAGCACCGCAAAGGGATCGCCGTGGCGCGCCTGGACGATCGCCTCAACCGCGCCCGCATCAGGCGCATGCGCATTCGTCAAAATTGCGCTCATGCCACGGGCTCCGGTGTCAGCAAGCGGGCGGCAATGTCATGCAGACCGCGCAGCGGGATCGCGAGCCAAGCCGGCCGGTTCGCGATTTCGTAGCGAATTTCGTAGGCCGCCTTTTCGATCAGGAACAGATCAAGCAGGGCCGTCTCAGCCTCCGGCCGCACCCAAGGATTGGCGGAAGCGGCCAAGGCCTCGCGATAGGCGCCCAGCAACGCGTCCTCCGCATCCAGCCGGAACTGTTCCAGCAGAATGCTGTGCCGTTCGGCCGCGTTGGGTGACAGAGCATTTGTGGCATGAGCCGTGGCCGCCGTGGCCGTTGCATAGTCAAGACTGCGGAGCACGCCCGCGACATCCCGCAAGCCCGAGGATTTCATCCGCCGCTGATGCAGCGGCCGCGCGGGCTCGCCCTCGAAATCGATGATGAAGGCGTCGTTCTGCACGACCAGCACCTGGCCCAGATGGAAGTCGCCATGGATGCGGGTGCGCAGCGATCCGATACCCTGGCGCGCCCGATCGCGTACCAGGGCGATCAGCGCCTCCTGCTGGGCCAGAACATCGCGGGCCAGATCTTCGGTGCCCGCGTCCGGCCAGTCCGTCCGCTCACGCAGCAAAGTGAAGGCGAGTGTGATCTGCTCGATCGCGGACTCCGCCCATTCCTCCGCCATGGCGGCATCCACCACTTCCGGCGCGAAATCAGGATCGCCGGACGGCTCGGCCAGCACCGCGTGCAGCTCGCCCAGGCGCTGGCCGAGCGCGCGGGCGAAGGTCGTATATTGACCGAACAGGTCTTCCTCGGCGCCCTCCTGCGGGCCGACCAGCGCAAGCTCGCCGACCGCACGGGTCAGGTAATCCTGCGTCCAGCTCCAGCCGTCACCCTGGTTGCGCACGAATTTCTGCACAATCATCAGCGTGTTGGGTGACCCGTCATCATCCACGCGCAGCACTTCGCCGACCAGGGTGGCCGTATTGGCGAAACCCTTCTCCGTCAGGTAGCGCGTCATCTCGCCTTCCGGGTTGATGCCGGGGCTGACATGACGGATCAGCTTGACGACGAATTCATCGCCCACGACCAGCGAGCTGTTGGACTGCTCGGCTGACAGCCGGCGGATCTCCGGCGCGTCATTCAGCGTCAGGTTATCCGCGATGGAACTCGGCTCGAAACGGATTTCGCCACCGGGAATAGCAATACGGCTGCGGCCCATGAGATGAGCCACAATGCCGGTCGCAAAGGCATCAAGCGCGAAGGCATCCGTCAACAGGCCGACACGGCGGAACAGCCGCACGCGCGCCAGGGCGAGCTGCTGCACCAAAGCCGGTGCCGTCTCCCCTTCCCAGGAAATGCCCAGCGGCAGAACATAGCGATCGGTCTGGCCGCCGCTTTCGCAGACGATCTCCGCCAGCAGCACATCCGCCGCACCCGGCAGAGGCACGGTATAGGCGAGCGCCAGACGGTCGATGCGCGCGCCCTTGGCACCGAACCAGCGGCGCTTGGCGACATAGGCGGGCAGTGACTCGCTTTCCAGCACATGCTTCGCGGCAGGCAGCGCAATGTCTGTCACGCCGTTGCGCACCACCAGCGTCGCGAATTCCGGCAGCGATTCCGGTGCCGGCGTATGCCAGGACGGCAATTCCGCCTGCTGCGCCAGCAGGAACCAGAAGCAGCCATAAGGCGGCAAGGTCAGCAGATAGGGCAGCTGCCCCACCGGCGGAAAGATCGAGCCGCCGACGATATCGACAGGCACGCGGCCGGTAAGCGTCGATAGGTCAAGCTCCACCGCCTGCGCGGTACGCGACAGGTTGCAGACGCACAGGACAGTTTCCCCGTCATCGCCTGGAATTTCGCGCAAGTAAGCGAAGATCTTGCGATTACCCGGATACAGGAAGCGCAACGTGCCGCGGCCGAAAGCAGGATGCGCCTTCCGCACGGCCAGCATCCGCCTGGTCCAATGCAGCAGGGAATGCCGGTCGCTTTCCTGCGCCTCCACATTCAGCGCCTGGAAGCCATAGAGCGGGTCCATGATCGCCGGCAGCACGAGGGACGCCGGATCGGCGCGGGAGAAGCCGCCATTGCGGTCATAAGACCACTGCATGGGCGTGCGCACGCCGTCACGGTCACCGAGATGGATATTGTCACCCATGCCGATCTCGTCACCGTAGTAGATCACGGGCGTTCCCGGCATGGACAGCAGCAGCGTGTTCATCAGCTCGATACGCCGGCGGTCACGCTCCAGCAGCGGCGCCAAACGGCGGCGAATGCCCAGATTCAGGCGCGCGCGGCGGTCATGGGCATAGGTCTCCCACAGATAGTCGCGCTCACTGTCGGTCACCATCTCCAGCGTCAGCTCGTCATGATTGCGCAGAAAAATGGCCCATTGGCAGTTGTCGGGAATATCGGGCGTCTGCCGCATGATATCGGTGATCGGAAAACGGTCTTCGCGCGCGATCGCCATATACATCCGCGGCATCAGCGGAAAGTGGAACGACATGTGGCATTCGTCGCCATCGCCGAAATAGACCTGCGCATCTTCCGGCCACTGATTGGCTTCGGCAAGCAGCATCTTGCCTGGCGAATGCCGATCCATCTCCGCCCGGATGCGCTTGAGGATGTCATGCGTCTCGGGCAGGTTCTCGTTGATCGTGCCTTCACGCTCAACAAGATAGGGCACGGCGTCCAGGCGCAGCCCGTCCACGCCCAGATCCAGCCAGAAGCGCATGACGCTGAGGACTTCATCCAGCACGGCCGGATTGTCGAAATTCAGGTCCGGCTGATGCGAATAGAAGCGATGCCAGTAATAGGCCTGGGCCTGATCGTCCCAGGTCCAGTTGCTCTTCTCGGTATCCACGAAGATGATGCGCGTGCCGGCATATTTACTGTCCGTGTCGGACCACACATAGAAATCGCGCTCGGGTGATCCGGGGGGCGCCATCCGCGCGCGCTGGAACCACGGATGCTGATCGCTGGTATGGTTGATGACCAGTTCGGTAATCACCCGCAGCCCCAGCGCATGGGCCGCGTCGATGAAGCGCTTCACATCATCCAGATCGCCGTAGTCCTCATGGACCGAGCGGTAATCGGCGATGTCGTAGCCGTCGTCGCGGCGCGGCGAAGGATAGAAAGGCAGCAGCCACACGGCGGTGACGCCAAGTTCGGCGATGTAATGCAGCTTCTGCAGCAGGCCTTTGAAGTCACCGACGCCGTCATTATCAGCGTCGAAAAAGGACTTGATATGCAGCTGATAGATCACCGCGTCCTTGTACCATAGCGGATCTTCCAGGATGGTCGCAGTCTGCGTCATATTGTCCACGGTCAGGTAATCTCCGGCTCAACGCGCCATAGTGCAAAGGGGAAGCTCGGATCGAGCGTGAATCGCTGCCATTTTCCTTGCCAGGTCTGGCGGCGGCCCGGCACCAGATCGGTGACAGTCAATGCGCCATCGTCGGGCACGCGCCAGCGATAGAAGGGAATCTCGGTATTGGCACTTTGCGCACTGACCGGGTCCAGACTGACCGCGACAATGATGACATTGCTGCGGTCCGCATTCGACTTCTCATAAATCATCACGCGCTCATTGTCGGACGGCAGGAAGCGCAGGCCGAGATGAGATTGCAGCGCCGGGTTCTGGGCGCGCAGTCGGTTGAGCAGCGTGATCTCGGCCACGATATTGCCGGGCCGGTCCCATTCCCACGTTCGGATCTGATATTTCTCGGAATCGAGATATTCCTCGCGCCCCGGCAGCGGCGTCGCCTCGCAAAGCTCGAAGCCGGAATAGACGCCCCATAGACCGGACAGCGTGGCCCCTAGGCCCGCGCGGATCAGATGACCGGCCCGGCCGGACGTCTGCAGGAAGACAGGATTGATGTCCGGCGTATTGACGAAGAAGTTCGGGCGAAAGAAATCGGCCTCCGGCCCCGTCGTCAAGGTCGTCAGATACTCTTCCAGCTCCGCCCGCGTATTGCGCCAGGTGAAATAGGTATAGGACTGGTTGAAGCCGATCTTGGCCAGACGGTTCATGATCTTGGGCCGCGTGAACGCCTCTGCCAGAAACAGCGTGCCAGGGAAGCGCGCGCGCACTTCCGCAATCAGCCACTCCCAGAAGGGAAAGGGCTTGGTATGCGGATTATCGACGCGGAAGATGCGCACACCCTGTTCGCACCAGAACAGCACCACCTCGGCCAGAGCGACCCACAGCCCCGGCACCGCGTCCTTGGCGTAGAAATCGACATTGACGATGTCCTGGTATTTCTTCGGCGGATTCTCGGCATATTTGATCGAACCGTCAGGCCGCCAGTCAAACCAGCCGGGATGCTGCTTCAGCCACGGGTGATCGGGCGCGCATTGAATGGCAAAGTCCAGCGCCAGTTCCAGACCGTGCGCGGCGGCGGCCTCCCGCAAATGCAGAAAATCCTCCAGCGTGCCGAGTTCCGGGTGAATGGCATCATGCCCGCCATCCGCATTGCCGACCGCATAGGGACTGCCCGGATCGGAGGGAGCAGGCGTCAACGTATTATTGGGGCCCTTGCGATTGGCGTGACCGATGGGATGGATCGGCGGGAAGTACAGAACGTTGAAACCCATGTCGCGAATACGCGGCAAATGCCGCTCGACATCGCGGAACGTGCCGTGGCGGTTGGGGTCATCGCTCATCGAGCGCGGAAAGATTTCGTACCAGCTGGCGAAGCGGCTTTCCAGCCGGTCGGCGTCGATCATGTGAATGGCCGATCGCGTCGCGAAAGGACGCGGATCGATTTCCATCATCTGCTGCGCGAGCTCAGCCGAGAGCAGCAGCGCGATCTGATCTTCGCGGCGTGACTGGTCAAAGCGGGTCAGCACGGGCGCGATCGGCGCACCGGCTGCCTGCAGCAAATGGCGGCCTTCCATCAGTTCGACCGTCACGTCGATACCGGCACGGTGCTTTTTGCCCAATTCGTCGCGATAGGTCGCGAACTGGTCGCGCCAGGCTTCGACGAAGAATTCGTAGACCCCGACCTCGGCCAGAAACAGCGGCGCCTGCCAGCGGTCGTTATTGACCAGGCTCAGCCGCGCCTGCTGCCAGGCATCCTCCTCGGCGCGGCGCCAATGCAAGGCGGCCGCCAGCTGATCATGCCCATCGCACAGGATATCGGCCGTAATGGTCACGATCTCGCCGGCCAGCCGCTTGACCGCGAAATGCCCGTCATCGACCGCGGGTGCGACCGCCTCGATCGCGACGCGGCGGGAGAGGTCAGCGGCCTTGATCACCGTCGCGGTCAGCGCCGGACGCGGTTTGACCGGCGTTCTATGCGCCCGCAGCACCAGGCTTTGCAGCGCGCCTGGTTCCAGCACCGGCGCCTGGGCGATCGGCGCGTTCGGGACAAACCGCCCGCTCAACGCCGTCATCGCGCTCTCGATGGGGGCAGCCACGCGCCGCCGCAAGGACGGGTTGAACAGCATCAGCTCGGCCTCCTCGGCGAAGCGCAGGTCGGCCTCGCTGCGTACGAAGGAGAAGACGTCGCCGGTCGGGCTGCCGATGCGCGCGGTGCGGCCGCTGGCCGGAATGGCGGTGACCTGCCGCAAAGCGGTAGCCAGGTCCGGCAGGCTCTCCCGCGGCAGATCATAGCCGCGCCGGCCATCCCAGGGCCGGGTCGCGCCGGATTCAAAGCCCATTGGCATCATCAGACCCTGGCCGGTGGCGCGGGCGAAATTCACCAGCCGCCGCTGCGCCGTGCCCAGCAGGCCAAGATCCCCGATGGAGGCCGCCAGCGGCGTGCCGAACGGGTCTTCCAATGGCGCAATGGTGGGCGCAATGCCCTCCAGCATCGCGGCCTCTTCCCAGAACCAATCGGCGCGGAAATCCCACCAGGGCAGGGAGGAGAAGACGAAATCCAGGCCGCTGCCGGCAAGCGCCCGGACCTCGCCCCAGGGCAAGCCGGGCGTCCAGCCGAGCAGCGCGCCGGAGACGGTTTCGCGCAACACTCGCAGAATTGGCGCGCGCTGGGCGGTGGCAATCTGCTTCAGATCCAGCCGGAAGCCCGCGATGCCCAGATCCTGCCAGCCACTTAGATGGGATGCCCAAAAATCCCCCAGCTCAGCCGCTTGGTGGCCCCAATCGGCCTCTGCCGCGCCCGCGACACCCGCGTAATGCCGCGGATCGCGCGCATGACCGGATGCGGGCGACGTGAACAGACCGGCACCGGCGCCGCTCGCGACGCGGCCGGGATAGACATCCAGCAAGGGAGAAAGCCCGGCGCTGCGTGCCGCCTTGGCATAGGTGGCCACGGCCTCCTCGGCCGATCCGTCCCAGCCGAGCGCACTGAAAACCCGCGAAAAGTCGGCCGGCAGCTGCAAGCTGGGTCCGGCGAAGAACGGTGCGCTCAAGACATGGGTAAAGCCCAGGCCGGCGGCATGGTCGAACCACGCGCCCCAATCGCCGATCCTGCCGGCAAGAAGTGGGTGAAACAGATAAACTCGCGGCACATCCCGGCCGGATACCGGCGCAGAGGCCGATGTGTCAGGACGGTTTGCGTGAAGCCCAGACTGAAATGTCATTGGCAGATCTGCTCCGTCTCGTCATGGCAGCACGAAGGCGGCGGCGAATCCTAGGCTGCCCCCACAGCGGATATGGGGCTGATCCTCAAACTATCAGACCGGCGGTGTTCACAACGGCTTTAGCGAGGCAGGCGCCAGGGCATCTTTCGCCACGCGGATCGGCGCTCTACTGTCTGATACCATCAATACGAGACGTCCATGCTCCTCATCTACGGCGATGCGATCATTGATTTTCTGCCCGGAACCGCGCCAGAAACGGCGCCGCCGGGCGGGCTTCCGCCCTATCTGCCGGTGGCCGGCGGCTCATGCTTCAATGTCGCGCTCGGCCTCGGCCGGCTTGGCGTGCCGGTGGGCTTCATGGGCGGCCTATCGACCGATTTCTTCGGCCAGTTCCTCGCCCGGCGCCTGACCGAGGCCGGCGTATCGCTCGATTATGTCAGCCATCGCCCGGAAGGCAGTACCCTCGCCTTCGTCGAACTCTCGGGCACGGAGCCGCAATACGCCTTCTTTGATCGCGATACGGCCATGAGCCTGTGGCGGCGGGCAGAGGCCCCGCCCATCGGGCCGCACATCGACCTTCTCCATATCGGCTCGGTGCCGCTCATCGCCAATGCCGTTGCCGATGAGGCGGAAGCCCTGTTCCGGGCGCAGAAGGGGCAGCGCCTGCTCTCCATCGACCCCAATTGCCGGCCAAGCCTGGTGCAAGACCCGGCCCGCTATCATGCGCGCATGCAGGCGCTGCTGGGCTTGGCCGATATTATCAAGCTCTCGGTGGCCGACCTTGCCTATCTCCTGCCCGATGTGGTGCCCGAGGACGCCGTCGCATCCTGGCTCGCCGCGGGCGCCGCACTGGTGGTGCTGACTCAGGGCGCCGAAGGCGTCACCGCCTTCACGCGCCAGGGCCGCGTGCATTGCCCGGCCCGCCGGGTCGCGGTGATCGATACGGTCGGCGCCGGTGACAGCATGACGGCCGGGCTGCTCTGGCAGCTGCATGCTGCCGGTTTCCTGACGCTGGACAGGCTCGGCGAACTGCCGCTTCTTGTGCTGGACCAAGCGCTGCAGGCCGCGACCGGCGTCGCCGCACTCACCTGCGGCCGCCTGGGCGCGGACCTGCCTTGGCGCCATGAACTGGAGGCGCTGCCGGTGGGTTAGGGGTTGTCCCCCGCCGCACCGCGCTGCACGTTGATCCTTTAAGACTGGAGTTCCCCCCATGCCGATCATCAATCGCATCGCCGATTTTCATGACGATATGACCGCATGGCGGCAGGATCTGCACGCTCATCCCGAACTTGGCTTCGACCTGCCGCGCACCAGCGCCGTGGTCGCCGAAAAGCTGCGCGAATTCGGCGTCGATGAGGTCGTCACCGGCATCGCCCAAACCGGCGTGGTCGGCGTCATCCGCGGCCGCAATGCCGACAATGGCCGCGCCATTGGCCTCCGCGCCGATATGGACGCCCTGCCGATCCTGGAGGAGACGGGCGTCCCCTATGCCTCGCAAACGCCGGGCCTCATGCATGCCTGCGGCCATGACGGCCACACCACCATGCTGCTGGGCGCGGCGCGCTATCTGGCCGAGACGCGCAATTTCGACGGCACTGTCTATGTCATCTTCCAGCCCGCGGAAGAGGGCGGCGGCGGCGGCCGGGTGATGGTGGAGGAAGGGCTGTTCGAGCGCTTCCCCATGGATCAGATCTACGGTCTGCATAACTGGCCTGGCCTGCCGGAAGGCCATTTCGTCTGGCGTAATGGCCCGGTGATGGCGGCCACCGGCGAGATCACCATCACCGTCGTCGGCCGGGGCGCACATGGCGCCAAGCCGAATGAAGGAATCGATCCCATTCTGGTCGCCGCCCATATCGTGACCGGGCTGCAATCCATCGTCGCCCGCAATATGGAGCCGACCGAGGCAGGGGTCGTGACGATCGGCAGCATTGCCGCGGGCAACGCCTCCAACGTCATTCCCGAGCGCGCCGTCATGCAGGGCACTGCGCGCTGGTTCAAGCCCGAGGTGGGCGACGTGCTTGAAGCGGGCGTCATCCGCATCGCGACCAGCATTGCGGCCGCCTTCGGCGCCGTGGCAGAGGTGGCGTTCAAGCGCAACTATCCGGCGACGGTGAATGATGCGGCGGCAACCGCCCTCGCCGCCCAGGCGGCCAGGACGGTCTCGGGTGAGGCGCGTGTGGCCGAGATGGCGCGCCCGACCATGGGGGCCGAGGATTTCTCCTATATGCTCAACGTCAAGCAGGGCAGCTACATCATGCTGGGCACAGGCGGCGGCGCGGATGCGCCCGGCCTGCATCACCCTCAGTTCAACTTCAACGATGAGGTGCTGCCGGTCGGCGCTTCCTATTGGGCAACGCTCGCCGAGCAGCTGCTGCGCGCCTGAGGCGAATGGGGCTAAGGCTGAAACGCTTTTTCCCTGTCATGCGCGGGCCCCGACCCGCGCATCTACCCGCCGGGGCGCACCGCCGTTATGATTGATCGAAAACAATGCGGGTGATGGCGCATCCTCGGGCCATCAGCGCGTCATCCGAAAGATTGGGAAACATCCGGCCATAGCGTTCTGAAAGTGCGGCTCTCAGCGCTGCATGGGTTCGTATCGTCGGAAGCGAAAAGGCGAAATATGCCTCGCTCACATCACCGGTCGGAAGATGCTGAACAATTTCAGTGCAAAGGCCTGAGTGCGACCGCGAGGGGTCGATAACAGGCAACACCTCCTGCCCATCGTCAAGCCGCCGCCCGGCTCGGATCAAGGGCACAATCGCGTAACGCCGCCCCATTTCGTTGAGGGTAAACTCCAGATTGAAATGCACGAAGCTACCCATTTCCACGGGTAGTTGCGCAAAGTCCTTCTCGGATAGGCGAATGAGCCCATCCACCTGTAATTGCCCTGTCAGGTCCTGTACGGCCACGATGCGCTCACCGCTGTGATCGCATATGCCGATATGAGTGCTGTTCGACAACGGCAGCGGATGGCGGCCTATCACGGCTTCCTGCACCCTAACGCCGGAGAAACGCCAGGAAGCGATATTCCGCGCGGCGGAAGGCGAAGATCAGCGTGAAGGAAATGCACAAATACAGCACGGCCGCGATGCCGAAGGACCAGAAGGGCTGATAGGTCGCTGAATTGGCGTCATTCGCGATCTTCAGGATATCGGGCACCGTCGCGGTGAAAGCCAGCGTCGTCGAATGCAGCATGAGGATGACCTCATTGCTATACATCGGCAAAGCCCGGCGCAGCGCGCTCGGGATGATGATGCGACGATAAAGGGTGAAGCTCGACATGCCGATCGCCCGCGCCGCCTCCACCTCGCCGAAAGCGATATCGCGCATCGCACCGGCAAAGATCTGCGTCGTATAGGCCCCGGTATTGAGGCCGAAGGCGAGCAGCGTGCAATCTATGCCCTGACGGAAGAAGGCATTCAGAAAGCTCGTGTGCTGGACGATGCTCAGACTGTAGATGCCGGTATAGATGATCAGCAGCTGCACATAGAGCGGCGTGCCCGTGAAGAAAAAGACATAGAGCCAGACTGGCCCGCGGATAAACGGATTCTTGGCATTGCGCGCAATGGCCAGCGGAATCGCGAGGCAAAAGCCGATCAGGCAGGAAATCACCAGCAGCCACAGCGTCATCGCGACGCCGGTCATGGTATAGCCGTCAGTGTAAAGATAGGCCCGCCAGTATTGCTGGATGATGTCGATCAAAGGGCCGCCCTCCGCACGCCGATGGCGTAGCGCCGTTCCAGCAGCAGCAGCACGCCGTTCGATGCCGTTGTCAAAACAAGGTAGATGACGGCCGCCAGCACGGAGAAGATAAAGGTCTGAAAGGTCGCCTTGCCGGCGTCCTGGGTCGCCTTGATGATGTCCGACAGGCCGATGATCGAGACGAGCGCCGTCGCCTTCAGAATGACCTGCCAGTTATTGGCCAGGCCCGGCAGGGCGTAGCGCATCATCTGCGGAAACAGGATGCGGCGGAACGCGTAGAAACGGCGCATGCCGAAGGCGCGCGCGGCTTCCATCTGCCCGCGCGGCACCGATTGAAAGGCGCCGCGAAAGGTCTCGGTGAAATAGGCGCCATAGATGAAGCCGAGGGTAATGACGCCACTGGTGAAGGGGTCCAGATTGAACTGATCCAGGCCCAGCGCATCGGTCAGATCGTTCAGCCAGATCTGCAGACTATAGAACAGCAGCAGCATCAGCACGAGGTCAGGCACGCCGCGGATAATCGTCGTATAGACGGTCGCAATCCCGATCGCCGTGCGGCTGCGTGACAGTTTGGCGGACGCGCCAAGCAGACCGAGCAGGAAGGAGACGACAAGGGTGAGGAGCGAAAGCTCGATCGTCGTCAGCGTGCCGGCGAGAATGGTCGGGCCATAGCCTGCCAAATTGAACATGCAACTCCCTTCCGACTCTGGCCTGCCGCTGTCTTAGTCATGGTCGAGGGACCGCAGGCAACCCGCCTGCGGTCCCTCCAAAGCTATGCCCTTTGGGCCCGCTTTAGTTCGCGCTCGGCTGGTAGATGCTGAAGTTGAAATACTTCGCCTGCAGCTTGTCGTAGGTGCCGTCCTTGTGCAGAGCGGCGATCGCCTCGTCGATCTTGGCCAGCAGCGCCGTCTCGTTCTTGCGCACGCCGATGGCGACGTAGGAGCCGAGCACATCCTTCGGATCGTCGGTGACATTGGCGACGAGCGCGTAATCGGCGCCCTTCGGGGTCTTCAGGAAACCGTAATCGGCTTCGACGGAATCCTGCAGCGACGCGTCCAGACGGCCGGTGAGAAGATCGGCATAGACCTGATCCTGACCGGGATAGGAGACGACCTTCACGCCATTGGGCTTCCAATAGGTATTGGCATAGGATTCCTGGATGGTGCCGGCTTCGACACCCACGGTCTTGCCCTTCAGGCCATCGGCAGACGCCGTGATGCCAGAACCCTTCTTGGCAATCAGGCTGGTCGGCTCATTATACATCTCGGTGGAAAAGGCGATGGCCTTGGCGCGCTCGGGCGTCTTCGACATCGAGGAGAGGATGGCGTCGAACTTGCGCGCCTGCAGCGCCGGGATGATGCCGTCGAAGGTCTGCGAGACGAACACGCACTTGACCTTCAGATGCTCACAGATGGCGCGGCCCAGATCCATGTCGAAGCCGACGAATTGGCCGGAGGGCGACAGGCTCTCGAAAGGCGGATAGGTCGCATCCACACCGAACTTGATCTCGGTAAAGGCCTTGGCATGGGCCGGGCCGGTTCCGGTCAGGCCAAGCATCATCACCGCCATTGCGCCGGCAGCCATAAGCTTCTTCATGAGGTAGTCTCCCTTTGGTCTTGCTGGCCTGGGCGCAATCGCCCGAGCAGCCCGATACCGTTGAAAGGCAATCTATAATCGAAATGCAAGCGACAGGCATGCAAGCGACAGGCCATGCGGTTCACAAAAAGCCGCGACCGATCCCATCGCCGCCGCCCCTCTGCTACCAAATGCGCCCGGCAGCAAGCGGGTGTGACGCCGCCACGCCGCTCGAAACGTCTTTTTTGTGAAAATGCGTCATTCGCTTGACAGGCCTGCCCTCTTGCGGGGATCAATCGGCTTTCCTCAGAAAGATGTAAGCGCAGCATGGGTCTCGTGCAGACAGAGAATGCAGCTCCCGTCCTGACGACCGGCGTGGAGGCGTTACGTGTTCACGACATGCACAAAAGTTTCGGCCCGCATGAGGTGCTGAAGGGCATTTCGCTCACGGCCTATGAGCATGACGTCATCGCCATCCTCGGCAGCAGCGGGTCCGGCAAAAGCACCTTCCTGCGCTGCATCAATCTGCTTGAGATGCCGAATTCGGGCGATGTGCGCATCAAGGGCGAACTCATCAAGATGCGCGCCCGGCGCGACGGCAGCCAGGAACCCGCCGATGCCCGGCAGGTCGAACGCATCCGCCGCGAACTCGGCATGGTCTTCCAGCAGTTCAATCTCTGGAGCCATATGACGGTCGTGCAGAATCTGGTTGAGGCGCCAATGCATGTGCTCGGCCTCAGCCGGCGCGAAGCGACCGAGCGGGCCGAGGCCATGCTGGAAAAGGTCGGGCTCACTGCCAAGCGCGACGCCTATCCCATCCAGCTCTCAGGCGGCCAGCAGCAGCGCGTCGGCATCGCCCGCGCGCTTTGCATGGAGCCCGCCGTGCTGCTGTTCGACGAGCCGACCTCGGCCTTGGACCCCGAACTGGTGGGCGAAGTGCTGGCGGTAATGCGCAAACTGGCCGACGAAGGCCGCACCATGCTGGTCGTCACCCATGAAATGGGCTTTGCCCGTCAGGTCGCCAATCGCGTCGTCTTCCTGCACCAGGGCAAGATCGAGGAAGAGGGCACACCCGACGAAGTCTTCCTGAACCCGAAATCCGAACGCTGCCGGCAATTCCTGTCCCGCATGCATGGCTAAGGCGGCCGGCTCCGTCTTGCGCTGTTCCTGGGCGAATAGCGATCCGCTGATGGCGGCCTATCATGACGCGGAATGGGGCAAGCCTATCCGCGACAGCCGGCTGCTATGGGAGACGCTGATGCTGGAAGGTTTCCAGGCCGGCCTCTCCTGGCGCACCATCCTGCACCGGCGCGACGGATTCCGCGCCGCCTTCCAGAATTTCGTGCCCGAGGTGGTAGCCGGTTTCGGCCCCGCGGATGTCGAGCGGCTGATGGCAGATCCCGGCATCATCCGCGCGCGGGCCAAGATTCTGGCGACCATCGGCGGGGCGCGGGCCTATCTCGCCATGCAGGCCGAGGGCGTGAGCTTCTCGGATTTCACCTGGGGCTTCACCGGCGGCCGCCCGATCCGCGGCGACGGGGTGACGCTCGCCGCGCAGACGCCGCTGTCGCAGGACATCTCCAAAGCGCTCACAAAGCGCGGCTTCAAATTCGTCGGCCCCGTCATCGTCTATGCCTGGATGCAGGCGGTGGGCCTGGTCGATGACCACGCCCAGGGCTGCTTCTGCCGCGAGACGCCGTGAGGAGATTGCATGCGGGCACGAAGCGGTGGAATTCTGCCAGCGCCAATTCCGGCGAATGAGGACCCGTTCTCCATGACCCTGCGTGCAGCCGCCCTGCCCTTCCTGTTCTCTGGCCTGGCCGCTCTTGGCCTTGCCCTCGTCCCCACCGCCGCGCGCGCCGATTGCCTGGTCACCGGCCAGACACCCATGGTCATCGCGACCCTCTATTTCGGGGAGACGATCGGCGACCATGGCCGGGTGACGGAAGCGCAATGGGCCGATTTTACGGCGAAGGTCATCACCCCCACCTTCCCGGACGGCTTTACCGTGGCCGACGGTTCAGGCCAGTGGATGGATGAGAAAAACCACGAAACGGATTATGATCCGACCAAGATCCTCACCGTCGCCGCACCCAAATCGACTGCGCTCGCAGGCAAGCTGCTGCATGTCATGAAGGCCTATGAGAAGGAATTCCAGCAGGAAGCGGTCGGCGTCACCACGGTCGATGCCTGCGCCGGTTTCGACCAATAGGCCGTGCCGGCCCAACATGACCAGGAGCCACCATGGCTGACCGCATTCTTGTCTTTTACGGATCGTATAGGTCCGACCGCATGGGCATCCGGCTTGCGGATTACCTGGTGCGGGGCCTTGCCGAACGCGGCAATGACGTCGAGCTGATCGACGCGCAGGCCGTGGGCCTGCCCATGCTGGATCGCATGTATAAGGAATATCCCAAGGGCGAGGCGCCGGCGGCGATGGAGGTGCTCGCAGAAAAGATCCGCACCGCGGATGCCTTTCTCTTCGTGACCGGCGAATATAACTGGGGCCTGCAGCCGGGCCTCAAGAATCTGACCGATCATTTCCTGGAGGAATGGTTCTGGCGCCCGGCCGCCATTGCCAGCTATTCGGCCGGCCGGCTGTCCGGGGCGCGGGCGAATTCAGCCTGGCATTGCACGCTGTCCGAAATGGGCATGGTGGTCATTTCCTCGACCCTGACGGTCGGGCCGATTGCGGCGACGCTGGATGCCGCGGGCCTGCCCACGGGCAGCGCAGGCGAGGCTCTCAGCCACGCCTTCCCGCGCTTCGCCGATGATCTGGCCTGGTGGACGGAAGCCACCAAGGCCCAAAAGTCGCGCAAAGCGCCGCCTTATTGAACGCCTGCGGGCAAAGGAAACGGATCATGGATATCGAACTGGTCATGCCGGTGCTGGGCGAAAAGATCGAAGAGGCGCAGGTCCGCGCCTGGACCGTCTCGGAAGGTGATCCGGTGGAGGCCGGCGATGTCATCGCCGTCATCAGCACGCCGAAGATGGATATGGATCTGGAAAGCCCGGCCACCGGCTTCCTCAAGACCATCGTCGTCGATGAGGATGAGGTGGCCCGGGTCGGCGCCATTCTGTGCATCATCGACGATGATGCGGAGGACGAGGACGAGGACACGGTCGAAAGCGACAACGACAACGACAAAAACTAAGATTATCCGGGCTCGGCGCCGAAATGCGCCAGCACCTGCTCGATAAACAGCCGCGCCGGGGCCAGCTTCTCGACAGCACGGTCATAGACAAGCTCGAAAGGCGCTGCATAAGTCAGCTCCTCCGGCAGCAGCGCCTTCATCTCGCCGCGTGCGACCCAGCCTTTCGCGTAATGCTCCGGCAGATAGCCGATATATTCGCCTGACAGGATCAGCTGGGCGCCGGCCTCCATGCTGTTCACCGTCGCATTGCCGCGGCCGCCGCCAAGCTGCTTGGTATCGCGCGTGCCCCAATATCCGCGGGAGACGAGGCGTTGCGCCGAAATCAGCTCCCGCGTGATGCGCTTAGGCGGAAGATCGAATAGCGGGTTACCGCGCCCGCAATAGAAGACATGCGTCTCCTCATACAGCTTCACATAAACCGGCCCCAGCATGATGCGCGGGAAAGAGCCGATGGCCAGATGAATTTTATTGTCGAGCAGATCGCGCAGCAGCTCGTTGGGCGACTTCATCTCCAATGACAGCTGCACATCGCGCATGCTGGAGGTGAATTGCCTGAAGAGGGCGGCGAGCCGCACGCGCTCATCCGAAATCATATTGTCGACCAGGCCGACAACGAGATTGCCGCGAATATGCGCGCGCAACGCGCTGGCCCGCAGATCGAAATTGTCGATCGCCGAGAAAAGCTTCTGCACCTCGGCAAAGACCAGCTCGCCATCCTCGGTTAGCTTGAAGCCGGCCCGCCCGCGCTGGCACAGTTTCACGCCAAGCCGCGTCTCCAGTGCCGTGATCTGATTGCTGATGGTGGAGCCGCTGACATTCAGAATGGTCTGCGCGGCGGTAAAGCCGCGCGCTTCCACCACGGTCGCGAAAACGCGGAGCAGGCGCAGATCGACGGTATCAAGCCGGGACAAGCGCGGGCCTCAGAGCGCGGCCAGGTGGCAGCCCGGCTGGTGCCGGCCGGCGCGATATTCGGCCGCCAGCTGGCGCAGGCGGGTGCGCCCGAAGCTTGGGAAATGACCGCCATGCACCACACTGACCGGCAGCTGCTCCAGCCGGTCGATCGACGCATCATAGTCACCAAGACTGGCATGATAGGTATCGGTGATCAGCGGCCCGTCATACAGAATGTCGCCCGAGAGCAGCACGCCGGTCTTTGCCTCCCACAGCGCAATGCCGCCGGGGGAATGACCCGGCGTATGGATAACCTCGAAGACGCGGTCGCCCAGATCGATGACCGATCCATCGTCCAGCAGCTCTGACGCCGGCGCCGGCTGCACGCGGTAGGCGGCGGTATCCCAGCCCATGGGCGGCGCGTCGAACATCTCCTCCGTCGCATAAGCGTCCGCCAGCGTCCATTCGTTGCGCGGGTCGGCGAGGATCGCGGCTTCGGCTTTGTGGACGCAACGGCAGCTGAATTCATGGTGGCCGCCGATATGGTCGAAATGGGTATGGCTCGCGACGCAGACCGGCATCCGGCCCGTGATGGCGGAAACGGTCGGCAGCAACGGAAAAGTCCCCAAGCCGCTGTCGAACAGCAGATCGCGGTCACGCCCGCGCACAAACCACATATTGCAGCGGAAGAAAGGCTTGATCCAGGGTTCATGGATCAGGGTCACCCCCTCTCCCATGGTGATGGTCTCGAACCAGTCTTCTGCGCTTACAGGGTCAGACGGCGACAAGATCGGCCTCCGCACAGGACAGGTTCAGCAGGCCGCCCGCCTCGGGCGCCGCACGCGGCGGCAGGCGCAGGATGAACATCTGATCGGTGGTCTCAGATCGCGCCTGCACGCGGTAATGGGCGCCCTGGAAGATCGCCTCGGTAATGCGGGCCTCTCCCAAAGACACCGCGCCCGTGCCATCGGCACGAACATTCTCGGGCCGGATGATCACCGTCGCCGCCTCTCCGGCCGTGCCCTTGGGCGCCACCGGCAGATCGCCGAGCACGGAGCGGACACCACCCGGCACCACGGTGCCGGCAATCTCAGTGCTCTCACCCATGAATGCGGCCGTGAAGCGCGTCGCCGGCCGGGCATAGACACGCTGCGGCGGCCCGGCATCTTCGATGCGGCCGTGATTCATGACGACGATGAGGCTGGCCAGCGCCATCGCCTCCTCCTGGTCATGAGTCACATGGACAAAGCAACGCCCGGTACGGCGCTGCAGAGCCAGCAGCTCATCCTGCATCTGCCGCCGCAGATTGAGGTCGAGCGCGCCCAAAGGCTCATCCAGCAGCAGGATTTCGGGTTCCACAATCAGGGCACGCGCCAAAGCCACGCGCTGCCGCTGCCCGCCCGACAGTTCATGAATGCCGCGCTTTCCAAGCCCCGCGAGCCCCACCATCTCCAGGGCACGGTCCACACGGCTCTGGCGCTCTGGCCCGGGCACGCGCCGCAGCTTGAGGCCAAAGGCAATATTCTGGCCAACGCTCATATGCGGAAACAACGCATAATCCTGAAACACTGTCGTGGTCGGCCGCGCGGCAGGACCCAGATTGGTCACATCCCGCCCGGCGATGCTCAGCTGGCCGGCAGTCGGGATGGTGAACCCGCCGATGATGGAGAGCAGCGTCGTCTTGCCTGAGCCTGAAGGCCCGAGCAGCACGACATAGTCATGGGCCGCCACCGACAGAGACACATCATCCAGGGCTGCGGCCCCAGCATAAACCTTGCGCACATGGTCGATCACCAGATGGGGAGCAGTCATGAGCGGCGGCGCCTCAGCAGAAGAAGTTCGACTATCATCACAAGCACAACCGAACACAGGAAGATGAAGGAACCGGCGGCATTGGTCTCCGGGTTCAACCCGCCGCGCAGCAGGCTCCAGATGACAACCGGCAGGGTCACGTCGAAACGCGTATTGAGGAAGGCGATCAGGAATTCGTCCCAGGACAGCGTGAAGCACAGGCAAAAGGCCGCGATCAGCGCTGGCAGAATCATCGGCGCGGTCACGCTCCACAGCACGCGTGCGGTGGAAGCACCGAGATCCCGCGCCGCCATCTCAATGCGGCGCTGATGCTCGCCCAATTGCGCGAGGCAGATGGCAAAGGCGAGCGGCATGTTGATGACGACATGGCCGATGATGACGGTGACAAGGCTGGGGCCGATGCCCAGCGCCGATGCACTCACCAGCAGCCCCATGCTGACCAGCAGGTAAGAGACGGCCAAAGGCAGAAGGATGACGCCCTGCACCAGCTGCTTGCCCGGAAACTCGTGCCGGGCGAGGCCGTAGGCGGCCAGAAAGCCGAGCAGCACGGAGAGTGCTGAGGATAGGCCGCCCACAATCAGCGAATTGAGGAAACCCTGCACCAGCCGGTCATCGGCGAAGGCTGCGGCATACCAGCGCAGAGACGGCCCGTTGAAGGGTGGCACCGGCAGCCGCCCGCCCTGGAAAGAAAACAGCACCAGCACGCCGACGGGCAGGAAAATGAAGAAGTAGCAGAGGGCCATATAGAGGCCCGCGAGCGTGGTGCCCGCCTTGTGCAAAACCCCTCTCATAGCCGGGCCATCTTCAGCCAGCGCTGCATAGCGAGATACGCGAGCGCGACGATCACCGTCAGGATCAGGGACATGGCGGAGGCCATGGGCAGATCAAGCTGGCGCTGGATCTGCATCATGATCGCCTGCGGCAGCAGCAGCTGGCGGAAGCCGCCCAGAATCTGCGGGGTCACGTAATCGCCGATCGTCAGCACGATGGTCAGAAAGGCGCCAACGGCGACACCCGGAATGCTCAGCGGCAAAGTGACGGACAGGAAGCTGCGCCAGGCCGAGGCACCCAGATCCTGGGCCGCCAGCGCATAGCGCGGATTGATCTGCACCAGACTCGCATAAATCGTCAGCGTATTGAGCATGATGAAGAAATGCACGAAGCCGAATTCGGTCGCATGCGGATTATAGGCGAACATCACGGGATGATGGATCACGCCCAGCGCCATCAGGGTTTTGTTGACAACACCCACCGGCGACAGCGCCAGCAGCCAGGCATAGGACCGCACGACATAGGAGGTCCAGAAGGGCAGGATGGCGGCAATCAGCGCCAGCCGCTGCCAGGCAGGCGGCACCACGCGCGCAATGCAATAGGCGAAGGGATAGGCGAGCAAGGTGCTGAAAATGACGACGATGATGGTCGTTACAATCGAATTCCACAGCGCCTGGCGATAGGCGCTTTCCTGGAAGAAAGCGCTGTAATCGCCAAAGCCGAACGCGCCCAGCGCGCCGGTGGGTGACAGCGGATGCAGGCTATAGACCCCCATCACGATCACCGGTGCGGCAAAAAAGATCACAATCCAGGCCAGCGCCGGCACGGAGAAATAAAGGCCGGAAAGCCGCTGCCGGGCGGCGGCACGGCTTTCCGCGGAAGCCGGCCTGCTCACTTGCCCTGCATCACTTCCGCCCAGAGCGCCTGCAGCTTCTTATCAAGCGCCGGCGTCATCTGGAGATAGGTATAGGAGGACTTCAGATAGGTCGGCTGCTGGTCCCAGCGCAGGATGGATTTCTGATCCGCGTTCAGCGCCGCCGCCGTATTCGCCGGCATGCCCCAGTAGCAGGATGAGGTCGCAAGCTTGGCCTGGCCTTCGGGGCTCAGAATATACTGGATGAATTTCACGCCCAGGGGCTTGCTCTTGGAGGAGGCGAAAACCGCCAGCCCCTGCTGCCAGCGGATGCCGCCCTGCTTCGGGATGGTGTAGTCCAGATTGGGGCTGTCCTTGGCGATGCCGGCCGTCACCCATTCGCCGCCGCCGACCAGAATATCGACAGCCCCGGTGGTCAGCGCCTGCTGCGTCGTTGTCACGTCACCCACCAGCGCCGCGTTCGCCTTCAGCGCCAGCAGCTTCTGCTTGATCGCCGGCAGATCGGCGTCCGTGATGGTGTCGGGGTTCTTGCCCAGTGCCAGATCGGCATACTGGATTTCGGGGACGTAATAGTCATAGACCGCAACGCGGCCCTTATATTTCGGGTCCCAGGGCGCCCCGATATCCGTCATCGCCGCCGGATCGACCGACGCCTTGTTATAGGCGACCGTGTTGTAGCCGAACTTTTCCGGCACCGTGTACAGCGTGCCATCCACACTGGTCAGCTTCGGATCGGCAATCACGGCGGGGATGGAGGCAAAGGGGTAATCCGCCTTATCGAGCGGGGAGAGCAGGCCCATCTTGGCCAGACGCCCGGTATCGGTCTCATCCACCACCAGCACGTCCCAGTCACCCGGCTTGGACTGGCCGAGGATGGCCAGGGCATCGGCGGTGCTGCCGATATCCTTGAAATTGACCTTCACGCCATTCGCGGCCTCGAAGGGTTTGAGCAAGGTCGGATCTTCATGATCGCACCAGGTCAGCACATTGAGCTGACCGGCCGCCTGGGCCTGACCGGCGAGGCCGAAGACCGCGAGACCGGCCGCGGCGGCCAGGGACAGCAGCCCGGGACAGGCGGCGGAGAGACGAAGTCGCGTCATGCTGAAAAACTCCCCGAATGGTTTCAACTGAATGGCGGCAAGGCGATTGGTATCACAAGGCCGCTCAGCAAATCATCCAGGCGGGCCTTAGATCCATAGGTTCATAAACATCATTACATTGATGCCCATGAATGTATCGCAGGACGACGGGGTAGTGGGCGCGATCTTGCGCCTCAGGCCGCAAAACTCCAGGCGCCCTCTTCGGCGGTCAGCGCGCGGGCGCGCATCCCGTCAAACAGGTTGCGGCCCAGCGTCTCGGCCAGCGGGTCCGGGGCGCCGGTCAAAACCTCCCGCGCGGCCCATGCGTCTTCGGCAACCTCCGCCATCACCGTGCCGGCCTCGGCGTCGAGCGTGATGATATCGCCGTCCCGCACGCGGCCGATCGGGCCGCCCATGGTCACTTCGGGCGACAGGTGGATGACCATCGGCACCTTGCCCGAGGCGCCCGACATGCGCCCATCCGTCACCAGGGCAACATGAAAGCCCTGATCCTGCAGCGCGCCCAATATCGGCGTCAGCTGGTGCAGCTCGGGCATGCCATTGGCCCGCGGCCCCTGATGGCGCAGCACGGCCACGAAATCCCGCTGCAAGTCACCCCGCTTATGCGCGGCCGCCAGGGCGTCCTGCGTCTCGAAGACGATGGCGGGCGCCCGCACCTGGCGATGCGCGGCCGCAACGGCGGAAATCTTGATCACCCCACGCCCCAGATTGCCGCGCATCAGGCGCAGGCCGCCATCGGGCGAGAAGGGCTTGTCCATCGTCGCCAGCACCGCCGTATCGCCGCTCACCGCCGGACCGTCCCGCCAGATCAGATGACCGTCGACCAGCGCGGGCTCCTGCGTATAGGCGCGCAGACCCTTCCCCATGACGGTCGTCACATCCTCATGCAGCAAACCAGCGTCGAGCAGTTCGCGGATCAGCAAGGACATGCCGCCGGCGGCGTGGAAGTGATTCACATCGGCCTTGCCGTTCGGATAGACGCGCGCCAGCAGCGGCGTCACGGCCGAGATATCGTCGAAATCATCCCAGGTGATGAGAATGCCGGCAGCCCGCGCCATGGCCACCAGATGAATGGTGTGATTGGTCGATCCCCCGGTCGCCATCAGCGCCACGATGCCGTTGATCACCGCGCGCTCATCGACGATCTCGGCGATGGGAATGAACTCGTTGCCGCGGGACGTGATTTCCAGCGCACGGCGGGCGGCGGCGGCCGTCAGCGCATCGCGCAGCGGCGTGCCCGGATGCACGAAGGCGGCACCCGGCAGATGCAGGCCCATGACCTCCATCAGCATCTGGTTGGAATTCGCGGTGCCGTAGAAAGTACAGGTGCCCGGCCCGTGATAGGCCTTCATTTCGGAATCGAGCAGCGCGTCACGCCCGACCTCGCCCAGCGCATATTGCTGGCGCACCTTCGCCTTCTCGGCATTGGAAATGCCTGAGGTCATGGGGCCGGCAGGCACGAAGATCGTCGGCAGATGGCCATATTGCAGCGCACCGATAATCAGCCCCGGCACGATCTTGTCGCATACGCCCAGCATCAGCGCCGCGTCATAGACATTGTGCGACAGGCCGATCGCCGTGCTCATCGCGATGACGTCCCGCGAAAACAGCGACATCTCCATGCCCGGATTGCCCTGCGTGACACCGTCGCACATGGCCGGCACACCGCCCGCAACCTGCGCCAGGCCACCCGCCAGACGCGCGGCTTTGCGGATCAGCTCGGGATAATGCTCGAAGGGCTGGTGGGCCGAGAGCATGTCGTTATAGGAGGTGATGATGCCGATATTCGGCGCGGCTCCCGTCGCCAGGCGATGCTTGTCACCGGCCGACATCGGCGCATAGGCATGGGCGAGATTGGCGCAGGACAGGCCGGACCGTGCCGGATAGGCCGCAGCCGCCTGGCTCACCCGCGCCAGATAGGTGCTGCGGGTCGCGGCGCTGCGTTCCCGCACGCGCTCGGTGACGGCGGCAATACGGACATGGACGGCGGCCATGGCTAGGTCTCCTGCTCCCGGTATGTTTACGAGTTGTACACGCGAACGGCCGTCGCCGTCAGCTTTTACCGCGGCGCCAGGACCTGGATTGGGGGATGGTCGGGACGAGAGGATTCGAACCTCCGGCCTCCTGCTCCCGAAGCAGGCGCACTACCAGGCTGTGCTACGTCCCGTTACCTGGGGTCTGGACGGACCGGGTCAGCGTGACCCGGCCGTGTCCGACCGAGGGCCGGCATATAGCCGTCTCTGCCGGGTGGGGCAAGCCGTCCGGGCGCGGAAATGCGATGCAGGAACGAGGGGGAAGGTGCATGGATAGAGTATGGCTGGGTACGGGTGGGTTGCTGGGCCTGACCGGCGTCATCATGGCGGCGGTCGCCGCCCACGCCTTGCCAGGCCGCATCTCGGCGATCGACCTCGGCTTCGTCCATACGGCGATTGACATGCAGATGTGGCACGCCCTGGCCCTCATCGGCTGCGGCGTGCTCGCCCGCCAGCGCCCCGGCAGCCGCCGCGTGCTGGTCGCGGGGTCGGGCCTTCTGCTCGGCACCCTGCTCTTCTGCGGCGCCCTCTATGTCTTGGCGCTGGCAGGGACCGAGATCCCGGCCATGGCGCCGACGGGCGGTTTCCTCACCATGCTCGGCTGGCTCGGCCTGGCCAGCCTCGCCTGGCGGCGGCCCGCTACGCCGTAGCGCTCACCCGCCCCACCGCTTCGATCACCATATCCCGCAGCGAGGTGACATAGGCATCCGCACCCATCATCTGTGCAAGCGCCTGATTGTCCAGAATCTCGGCTTCGGGCGTCCACAGGCCGACCACGATCGGGGTTTCGGGCATGCGCTGGCGCAACCGGCGCAGCAGATAACGCAGATGCGGCGGCTGGCCCACCAGTTCCAGGCAGGTGACGCAGATCAGCGCGACGTCCTGCGTGTTCAGGCTGCCGATCTGGGCGCGGGAGACGGCGTCATGCGTCACGGTACGGGTCTCGAATCCATGCTTGCGCAGCAGCTGCGCCAGCATGGCACTCGGAATATCGTCCAGTGGACCGCGGCCGCCGACGCAGAGCGCGAGCGGGGGCGCCATGGGCGCGCCGTCAGGGGCCGCGGCCTCCACCTCCACATCCGGCGCCGCCTGTTTGACGACCGTCCGCTCGGGCCGCGCCACGCCGGCCACCGCCTCGTCCTGCATGCGCAGGCGCTGCGGCGGATCGACATCCTCGTAATCCTCAAGCTCGTCGATGAGCGTTTCGACATCGGCGCGCAGCCGCGTCACCTGCAGCGGCTTCATGGCACCCCGCAGAATGTCGCTGGCCGCAAGTTCCAGGCCGCGGCGGGCGACCCCGTCATAATAGGCGCAGAGCGAGCGCGTCTGCAGCAGCTGCTCGGCCTGTTCCTGCACCTCGTCCGGGTCATGGGCCAGAATGCGCTGATAGAAGGTCTCGACCGGCGTCAGCGCCGGCCTGTCGCCCAGCAGCACGTCGAAGAATTCCAGACGTTTCACATGGCGCCCGACGACAACCAAACACAGTGTCATCGGCGTCGACAGGATCAGGCCGATCGGCCCCCAGATCCAGCCCCAGAAAACAGCGACGACCAGCACCGCCACCGGCGACAGGCCGGTGGTGCTGCCATAGGTCATGGGTTCGATGACCTGGCTGGTTATCCCTTCCGCGACCACGAAGAGAATGAGGGTTGAGATGGCAAGACCCCAATGCGGGCTGACGGCAGCGGCCAGGGCAATCGGCAGCAGGGCGGAAATCAGCGAGCCGATATAGGGCACGAAGCGCATCAGCATGGCCAGCACGCCCCAAAGGATGGGGTTGGGCAGGCCGAGAAGGGTCAGGCCAATGCAGACGACGACGCCGAAACCGGCATTGATGCCGATCTGGGCCAGAAAATAGCGCGACAGGCGGTCTCCGGCATCGTCAATCGCAAGCGTCGTGCGATGCAGGTCGCTGGACCCGAACAGCCGGATCAGCCGGTCGCGCAGATCCTCCTTCTGCAGCAAAAAGAAGATCGCGAAGACGATGACGATGCCAACCGTCTCGATCGGCGCCACCACCGGCTCCAGCACCGTCTTCAAAAGCGAAAAAGTGGATGTCGTGCCACCAGACGCCGGTGCTACTTCGACCAGTTGCCCGCCGGCGCTGGTCCCGGCATGGGCGGAGGCTGGACCCGAGGCACGATGGCCGGGCAAATCACCGCCCTGGCCGAAATGGCTCATCACCGCTTGCAGATGCTGGGTGAAATAGCCCTGCACGGACTCGAATTTCTGCGTGATGGTCGCCTGATACTGCGGCAGGCTGCCGGCCAGATCGGCGATCTGCATGCCGATGATGGCACCGAGCAGCAGGATGACCGCCAGCGCCAGCAGCACCGCGAGCAGGACCGAGACGACTTTCGGCAGGCGCCAGCGGCGCAGCAGCGCCACCACCGGCCCCAGCACGAAGCTGAGCAGAACGGCCAGCGTAATCGGAATCAAAACGGTCTTGGCGAAATAGAGCGCCGCCACGACCACAACGAAAACGAGCAAGATGAGCAAACCTTGTGGACGTGGCGTCTCGGATGCCGGCACACCCGCACCGGGCAGGGCCGACGCTTCTTCCACGTCCGACATAAACCATCTCCCCGGAAACTGGTGCAGCCCGCGCTCCGCCAAAGGACGCGGCCAGCCTGCTAGGCCCCGGATATAGGGGCCGGTTTCGCACGCGTAAGGGCCGGCGTGACGGAAGGTTTGGTCACAAATGCGCCGGTTCCAGCATGGCGTGCCGATATGGCCCGCCAGTCAGACGCCTCTTTCATTTCAATGTCTCTTGAGATATTGAAATGTTATGGACGAAGCGCAAGCTCTCATGGCCCTCTCGGCTCTGTCGCAGGAAACCCGCCTGCGGATCGTACGCGCCCTGGTCACCGCCGGTCCGGCCGGCATGCCGGCCGGCGCCATTGGCGATGCGCTGGAGGCGACCTCGTCGCGCTTGTCCTTCCATCTCGCGCATCTGGAACATGCGGGGCTGATCCAGTCCCGCCGCGAAGGGCGGTCCATCCGCTACACGGCGGCCTATGACGCGCTGTCCGGCCTGATCGGCTTCCTGATGCGCGATTGCTGCCAGGGACGGCCGGAAGTCTGCGCCCCGGCGGTTGCCGGCCTGGCCGCATGCGCCAGCACCCCCGCTACGACCTGCGCCTGAAACCGTCCCAAGGAAATCGCGATGTCGGTGACGATCTACCACAACCCGGCCTGCGGCACCTCGCGCAACGTGCTCGCGATGATCCGCAACAGCGGCGCGGAGCCCCGGGTCGTCGAATATCTCAAAACACCGCCCAGCCGGGCCGAACTGATCGCGTTGATCGGCCGCATGGGAATTCCGGTGCGCGCTCTGCTGCGCGAGAAGGGCACGCCCTATCAGGCCCTGGGTCTGGATGATCCCGCGCTCTCCGACGATGCGCTGCTGGATGCCATGCTGGCGCATCCGATCCTCATCAACCGTCCGATCGTGGTGACGGATCTGGGCGTGAAACTCTGCCGCCCGTCGGAAGTGGTGCTCGATATTCTGCCGAACCTCCAGCAGGGCGCTTTCGTTAAGGAAGACGGCGCCCCGGTGGTCGATGCGAGCGGTCATCGCATCGGAAAACCGGGCCATGAGTGACAGGGTCGCGGCGCCAGTCAAAGCGCCGTCCATGGGCCGTTTCGAGCGCTACCTGACCTTATGGGTGGCGCTCTGCATCCTGGCCGGCATCGGCCTGGGACACATCATCCCCAGCCTTTTCCATCGTCTTGGCTCCGCGAGCGTGGCGCAGGTCAATCTGCCGGTCGCGATCCTCATCTGGCTGATGATCGTGCCGATGCTGCTCAAGATCGATCTCGCAGCACTCGGCAAGGTCGGCCAGCATTGGCGTGGCATTGCCGTCACGGTCGGGGTGAATTGGCTTGTCAAACCCTTCTCCATGGCGCTGCTCGGCTGGCTGTTTATCGCCCATCTGTTCCGGCCGCTGCTCCCGGCCGGACAGATCGACGCCTATATGGCGGGATTGATTCTGCTGGCGGCCGCACCCTGCACGGCCATGGTCTTCGTCTGGTCCAATCTGGTGGAGGGCGAGCCCCATTTCACGCTGTCCCAGGTGGCGCTGAATGACAGCATCATGATCCTGGCCTTCGCGCCGATCGTGGCGCTGCTGCTCGGCCTGTCCTCGATCACAGTGCCATGGAACACGCTGATCATCTCGGTCGCCCTCTATATCGTGGTGCCGGTAATCGTCGCCCAGCTCTGGCGTTACGCGCTCCTCCGCCGCGGCGGACCGGGGGTGCTCGGCCGCACGCTGCGGGTGCTCTCACCCCTATCGCTCGCAGCCCTTCTTCTGACCCTTGTGCTGCTCTTCGGCCTTCAGGGTGAGCAGATCATACGCCAGCCGGCCGTGATCGCACTTCTGGCCGTGCCGATCCTCATCCAGGTCTATTTCAACGCGGGTCTGGCCTATTGGATGAACCGTCAACTGGGTGTCGCCTGGTGCGTGGCCGGCCCGTCCGCCTTGATCGGTGCCAGCAATTTCTTTGAACTCGCGGTCGCGACCGCCATCGCGTTGTTCGGCTTCCAGTCGGGCGCCGCACTCGCGACCGTCGTGGGCGTGCTGGTGGAAGTGCCGGTCATGCTGTCCGTGGTGCAGATCCTGCACCGCAGCCGGGGATGGTACGAACGCAAACCGGCCGGATAGGCCGGGCAATGCAGACGCGCATCCCTGTCGTCTCCGCCCTGGGCATCACGCAAACGCTCGCCTGGGCCTCGACCTATTATCTGGCGGCGGTCTTTGCCGATCCGATATCCGCCAGCCTGCATCTGCCCCATGTCTGGTTTTTCGCGATCTTTTCCGCGGCCCTGCTGCTGTCGGGCCTGTTTGGACCGCTCGCCGGGCGCTGGATTGATCGCTATGGGGGCCGGGATGTTCTCGCTGGCACCAGCCTCGTTTGTGCGGCGGGGCTGGTCCTGCTGTCACAGGCGCAGGGCCTGGCCACCCTGGCGCTCGCCTGGGCCGTGCTCGGCCTCGGGATGGGCTTCGGCCTTTATGAAGCCGCTTTCGCGACGGCCGCGCGGCTTTACGGGCTTGATGCCCGCAGCGCGATCACGGGCATCACCTTGTTCGCGGGTTTCGCCAGCACCATCGGTTGGCCGCTGAGCGCCTGGTTCATCCACGCCTTCGGCTGGCGCGGTGCCTGCCTGGCCTGGGCCTGTCTGCATCTTGTGGTCGGTTTACCACTCAACAGGTGTCTGGTGCCGCAAGCGCCGCCGCGATCGCCCCCCGCGGCACATGAAACAGCCGCCACGCCGGCAGGCGGGACGCGATGGACCATGATCGTGCTCGCCGGCGTCTTCGGCGCGACCTGGTTCGTGGCGACCGCCTTGGCCGCGCATCTGCCGCGCCTGCTGGAGGCATTGGGCGCAACACCGGCAGCCGCGATCGCCGCCGGCGCCTGCATCGGCCCGGCCCAGGTCGCCGCCCGCCTGGCCGAGTTCAGCCTGATGAAACGGGCCTCGCCCCTGCTCTCCGCCCGGCTGGCCGCGACGCTGCATCCCGTGGGTGCCGTCCTTCTGGTGATCTTCGGCGCGCCCCTCGCCATTCCTTTCGCCCTCCTGCATGGCGCCGGCAATGGCTTGCTGACCATTGCGCGCGGCACCCTGCCGCTGACCTTGTTCGGCCCGGCCGGCTATGGCCTGCGCACGGGGATTCTCGCGGCGCCCTCGCGCGTCCTGCAAGGGGTCGCACCCTTGCTGTTCGGCCTCATCCTCGACGATGCCGGGCCGCGCTTTGCCCTGGCTGTCTCGGCCGGTCTGATGGTGCTGTCAGCCGTCGCCCTGCTGGTGCTGCGGACGACGGCTGCGCGGAGATAAGGCGGCGCTACAGCCCTGTCGGATCAGTCGGCGCGCGACCGGCGGGTGGGGTCGATCGGCGCCTCAAGATCCCAGGGTTTGCGCTGTGTTTCCATCAGCGCCTCACCTCTGGAGACACCGATATCGGCCAGCAGATGGGCATCCATCCCGACCAGCTCGCGGCGGCTGCGCGCCGTCTTCCAAATCGATCGCAGGACCGGCCAGATGGCCCGCAGGATGCGGACGCGACGGCGCGGTTGCGTTATCGGGGAAAAGACAGTAGCGTTATCTATGTTTTCCATAGAAACGAATAACAGCAGTAACCGCGTTACTCAACACCTGCGCCAATTGGCCAGCGCAGCCCAGCCCGGCGCGCGCCTGCCCTCGGTGCGCGACCTGATGCGTGATCTCGGCGTCAGCCCCGTCACCGTGCAGCGCGCCATCGATGCGCTGGTCCAGGCGGGGTTGATCGAGGCCCGGCCCGGCCAGGGCACCTTCGTGCGCGAGCGTGAGGCCGATGGCCCCACTCCGGCCGCGCCCGATTTCGGGTGGCAGAGCCTGGCCCTCGGTTCGCCCCGCGGCCGCGCCGACGGTTTGAATTCGCTGCTGCGCATGCCGCGCCCGGGCGTCATGGCGCTCAACCTCGGCTATCTGCCGGATGAGACCTTGCCGCATGCCTTGCTCTCGGCCGCCGGCGGACGGGCGCTGCGCCGTCCGGGCATCTGGGCGCGCGTGCCCATCGAAGGGCTGGAAGCGCTGCGGGCCTGGTTCGCCTCTGAAACGGGCGATGCCTATCTGCCGTCGGAAGTCACCATCTGCCCCGGCACCCAGGCCGCCAATGCCGCAGCCTTTCGCGCGCTCGCCCAGCCCGGCGATCCCGTCATCGTCGAAAGCCCGACCTATACCGGCGCCATCGCCGCCGCCGCGAATGCCGGATTGCGCCTCGTGCCGGTGCCGATGGATGAAGACGGCGTGCGGCCGGATTTGCTGGAACAGGCCTTTGCCCGCACCGGCGCGCGGCTCTTCTATTGCCAGCCCACCTTCTCCAACCCGACCGGCGCGGTGCTGTCGCCCGCCCGGCGGGACGCGGTGATAGACATTGTCACCCGCGCCGGCGCTTTCCTGATCGAGGATGACTGGGCCCGCGATTTCAGCCTGGAGGGTGAGCCGCCGCCCCCGCTCGCCCGCGCCGACCGCGACGGCCATGTCGTCTATATCCGGTCGCTGACCAAATGCGCGGCGCCCGGCCTGCGCATCGGCGCCATCTGCGCCCGCGGCGCGGCTTTGGAGCGGCTGCGCATGGCGCGCCTGACGGATGATTTTTCGGTCCCCGGCCTGATGCAGGAGACGGCTTTGCAACTGGTCACCGCCGCCAGCTGGCCCAAGCATCTGAAGGCGCTGCGGGCCGAGCTGAAGCATCGCCGGGATCTGCTGGTCGCGGCCGTGCGCGCGGAACTGGGCGAGGCCGCCATCGCCCATGTGCCGGCCGGCGGCCTGCATCTCTGGGTCGCCCTCCCGCCCGGCCTGTCGGACGCAGCCGTCGCCCGCCGCGCCGCGGCTGAGGATGTGCTCGTCGGCAGCGGCCGCTTCTGGTTTCCCGCCGAAGCGACAGCCCCCTATCTGCGGCTAAGCTTCGCGGGGGCCAAGTCCGACTGGATCACCGAGGCGGTGCGACGCCTCGGCCAGGTCATCGCGACTGAAGCGGCAGCGGCGGCCTAAGATCCAGACCGGGCGCGGACGACGCAGGCCGTCGCGTCCGTTTCGCCATGAAAATTTACGGACAGCGCACGGGCGCACTAGTATTGCGGCCCTGAAGTAGTCCACCCTTGTCGTCTCTCAAGGGGATCGGACCCGGGCCGGCATGGGCAGCGCCGGCCCTGGTTCCTCATTCTGCGCTGTGAGTGTGAGTATGATGACCGGAATGACATCCTCCCTGCGACGGGCCCGGATCGAAGGAGCGGCGGTCCTTGTCCCCGGCTGATCCGCCGTCTGCGCCGCCATCGTCCCCAACCATCGTGCAGCCACCAGCCCCAGCGCGGGCACGCACCCGCCTCGTCGCGTTTTTCGGCGTTTTTTGGCGGCTGCTGACCTTCGTCCTGGCCGCGGCCATCGTCTATATCTGCTTCACGCAATGGAATCGCTGGGAAGGCCTGGCGCGGTTCCAGACGACCGACGATGCCTATCTGCAGACCAATCTCACCCCGCTCAGCGCCCAGGTCGCGGGCTATGTCGGCCGTGTCCCGGTGCAGGATTACGCAACCGTCACGGCGGGACAGGTCATCGCGACCATCGTCGACGCCCCCTATCGTGCCGAAGTCGCGCGCGCGGAAGCGGCAATCGCCGGGGCGCAAGCGGCCATCGCCGAGCTTGCCGCCCAGCGGCCGCTGCTGGAGGCCAATCTGCGCGCGGCCCAGGCCGTGGTCGCCGGCACTGCCGCCTCTCTCGGCCAGAGCGGCCGTGATGTCACGCGGCAGCAGCGCCTGCTGACATCAGGGTCTTCGTCTCAGGCCGATCTCGAAAAAATGGCGACCAGCCACGCGGAACTCGTGGCCCGCCTGCAGCAGAATCAGGCGCAGGCGGATGCCGTCTCCCGCCAGATCGCGCTGCTCTCCGCCCAAGGCGAGCAGGCGGAGGCAAGCCTCGCCGCCCAGCAGGCGGCGCTGCGTATCGCCCAGATCAATCTCGGCTATACGCAGATCACGGCGCCGACGGATGGCATCATCGGCCTGCGGCAGGTGTTGCCCGGACAATATGTCGCACCCGGCACGCAGGTCACCACGCTCGCCCAGCTGCCGCTGCTATGGGTTATCGCCAATTACAAGGAAACCCAGCTCACCCATGTCGTGGTCGGTGAAAGTGCCACCATCACCGTCGATCCCTTTCCGGGCTATGTGCTGCATGGCAAGGTCGTTGCCATCTCGCCTGCCTCAGGCTCGCAATTCGCGCTTCTGCCACCCGACAACGCGACCGGCAATTTCACCAAGATCGTGCAGCGGATTGCGGTCAAGATTGCGATCACCGATACCGATGGCCTGACCGGACGCTTGCGCGCCGGCATGTCCGCAATCCCCCGGATCGACACCACCTTGCCCGACGGCAGCCGCCCATGAGTGCGGCCGCCGCACCGGCACCGCCGGGTGAGGCACCGATCCCCTGGCTCGGCCTCATCGCCGTGCTGCTCGGCACCTTCATCTCCACCTTGACCGGCAGGCTCTCGACCTTTGGCCTTACGGACATGCGCGGCGCCCTGCATGCGGGCTTCGACGAAGGCGCCTGGATCACCACCGCCTTCACCGTCGCGCAGATGCTCATCACGCCGATCGCCGTCTGGGTCGGCAGCATCTATGGCCCGCGCCGCATCCTCATCATCGCAGCACTGTCCTTCGCCACGACCTCCGCCCTCATTCCCTTTTCGCAAAATCTCTCGACCGTGCTGGTCCTGATGTTTCTCTCAGGCCTCGGCTCAGGCTGCTTCATTCCGCTGACGCTGAGCTACATTCTGCGCAACATGCCGCTCAGGCTCTGGGCCTATGGCATCGTGCTCTATGCGCTCAACCTTGAGCTTTCGCTCAATATCTCGGCCTCGCTTGAAGGCTGGTATGTCGACAACCTCTCCTGGCACTGGATCTTCTGGCAGAACGTGCCACTGGCCCTCGGCATGGCGATCTGTCTGCATTTTGGTGTGCGCTATCAACCGCCGCCGCCGGTCCGCATCCACAAGGATATCTACGGCCTCGTCTCCTGCGGCCTCGGCCTCGCACTCCTCTATGCCGCGCTCGACCAGGGCAACCGCGTCGACTGGCTGAATTCCGGCCTGGTCTGGGGGCTGGGCCTCGCCGGCATTCTCATGCTCATTGCCTTCGTCATTCATGAGAAGACGACCGCACAGCCCTGGCTCGATTTCCATGTCCTGCTCAACCGGCCGATGCCCTATCTGCTGCTCATGATCGGCCTGCTGCGGCTGACGATCCTCTCCACCGCCTATCTCATTCCCTATTTTCTCGGCGGCGTGCGCGGCTTTCGCGCGCTGCAGGTGGGCGACACGCTGATCTGGATCGCGGTGCCGCAGCTCATCATTTGTCCCATCGCGGCGCTCATGCTGCGCCGGCTCGATCCGCGCTTTGTCGCCTCCATGGGCCTCTGCCTCATCGGTATCGCCTGCATGACGGTCGCCTATACGCTGACGCCCAATTGGGGCTCGGATCAGTTCCTGCTCTCCCAGCTTCTGCAGGCGGTCGGGCAAAGCTGCGCGCTCTCCGGCATCATCTTCAACGGCGTCCTGCATCTGCGGCCACAGGATGCGCTCTCCTTTGGCGCGCTCCTGCAGATCGCCCGCCTCTTCGGCGGCGAGGCCGGGCAGGCCTTCGTCTCAACGCTGGCGCGCCTGCGCGAACAGCGCGCTTCCAATCTCATCGGCCAGCATCTGCAAATCGGCGATCCAGCGGTGCATCAGCGCTTGGCCGCCTATGCCCAGACCATCGCCCATCACGGCCATCCGGGCAGCGCCGCCCCGCTTCTGCTCGGCGCCGTCGTCCGCACCATGGCGACGACCCTGGCGACGATCGACAGTTTCGTGGGCGTCGCCTGCTGCGCGGGCTTCGGGCTTTTCGTCATGATCGTGCTGCTGCGGCCGCCGCCGCGCACCCCGGCCTCGCACCGGCCGCTGTTTCGCCGCAAGGCCGCGGGATGAGACGCCTTGCCGCCATCATGGTCCTCGCCGCCCTCAGCGCCTGCGCGCTCGGGCCCGACTATAAGCCGCCCGTGCCGCCCCTGGGCGCCGATCACGCCTTTCTGTCGACCGATCCGGCGGAGAGCGCCACGTCCGCGCTGCCCGACGGCTGGTGGCAGCTGTACGACGATCAGCGGCTGAACGCGCTCATTGCCCAGGCCTTCGCCGCCAACCAGGACCTGAAAGTGGCCGAGGCGAATCTTGCCGCCTCCCGCGCCATCTTTGAAGGCGCGCGGGCCCTGCAACTGCCGCAGACGGGCGTGTCCGGCAGCGGCACCTATGGCCGCGATCCGACGCTCGACACCATTGTCGAGACCGAGGGGCACGAGCCGCAGGACGGCTGGATCTTCGATGCGGCGCTCGACGTCTCCTATGAGATCGACCTCTTCGGCCATGTCCGCCGGCAGGTCGAAGCGGCGCGCGACAATGCCGAAGCCGTCGCCGCCGCGCGCGATGCCCTGCGCGTCACCATCGCGGCGGAAACAGCGCGGGCCTATGGCGAGGTTTGCGCAATCGGCGAGGAACTGACGGTCGCCCATCAATCGCTCGCCATCGTCTCGGACCAGCTGCACATCGTGCAGAACCAGCTGAGTGCCGGGGCCGGCACGGAATTTGATGTTGTGCGGTCACAGACCCTGGTTGCGCAGGTGCAGGCGACGATCCCGCCGCTGGACGGCGCCCGCCGCTCGGCAGTGTTTGAACTGGCGGCGCTCCTCGGCCGCACGCCCGCCGAAGCGCCCACGGATGTCGAAAGCTGCGTAACGCCGCCGCAACTCGCTGCCCCCCTGCCGGTGGGGGATGGTGCGGCCCTGCTGCGCCGCAGGCCCGATATCCGCGAGGCCGATCGCAAGCTCGCCGTCGCCCTGGCCCAGATCGGTGTGGCCAAGGCGGATCTCTTTCCCCGTGTCACACTCAACGGGTTTTATGGTGGCGCCAGCAACCAGATCACCCTGCTCGGGTCCAATTCTGGCCTCGCCTGGGGTCTGGGACCGGCGATCAGCTGGACCTTTCCGAATATGGCCGGGCCGCTCGCCAAGCTTGCGCAAAGCCGCGCCCAGGCACGCGGGGCGCTGGCCGGCTTCAATGCGGTGGTGCTGCAGGCTTTGAAGGAAACGGAACAGGCGCTCAGCGCCTATAATGCCGAAGCGGCGCATCATGCGGCGCTGGTGGCGGCGGCCGATGATGCGACGCGCGCCCTCTCCATGGCGCAGGCGCAGTTCGCCGCCGGGCAGATCAGCAATCTGGACCTGCTGACCTCTTCCCAGACTCAGGTCAGCGCCGCGGGGGCCGTGGCAGGGTCAGACGCGCAGCTGATCCAGGACCAGATCGCGCTCTTCAAGGCACTTGGCGGCGGATGGCAAGCCTCCCGACCCTGACTCGCAGATCAAAAAATGTTCTTGCCTTGTTCCCGTTTCATTCGCTAGCCTGTTCTCGTTCTCACAACGAGGTTCGCGCCATGCCTGATCTCATTTCGCATAGCCCGCTGCGCCCTGCGTCACTGCGCCCGGCTGAAGACCAGGAAGTCGTCAAGGAATTGGCCTACGTGCTGCGCAGCTGGCCGGGTGCCCGCGGCCGCCGCCGCGGGGATGACGCGCTGGCCCGCATCACGGCGGAACGGCTGGTCGATTATCTGCATCTTTCGGGGTTTGAGCTGATGCGCCGCCCGGCCATTGCCATGGACATGCAGTATGTGGGTGGTGAGGGTTAACCGGTCACCGCCGGCCCGCCCAACCTGCCTTGTTGTCTTTCAGCCAGCCGGTCAGCCCGGCAGAAATTCCGCCACCCTTTCCTGCAGGAGAGACAGATCGCTCTCCCGCGACAGCCGATGGTCACCGTCCTTGATCAGCGTCACGCGCACGTCCCGGCTCTCCACCCGCTCAGCGATGGCAAGCGCCGTCTGCCACGGCACTTCCGCATCCTCCTGCCCCTGCAACAGCCGCAGCGGGCAGGTCAGCGGAATGGGCTTGTCGAGCAGAAGATGGCGGCGGCCGTCTTCGATCAGCCGGCGGGTCAAAGGCAGCGGGTCGCCATAGTCGCTCGGCGCATAGACCACGCCCTCCTCCATCAGCCTCGCCTGGATGGCGGGTGGCATCTGCGCCCAGATCAGGCTCTCGGTAAAATCAGGCGCAGCGGCGATGCCGATATAGGCAACCACCCGATCCGGCCGGGCGAGCGCGATATTGAGGCCGATCCAGCCGCCCATGGAGGAGCCGACCAGAATCAGCGGTCCCGCGGTCGTGGCGTCGATCACCGCCAGAGCGTCCGCCGTCCAAATGCCGATGCTGCCATCCTCGAAACGGCCGCCGCTGACCCCATGGCCGGAATAATCCAGGCGCAGCAGCGCGTGGCCCCTGGCTTCCGCGACTTCCGCCAGGAACACCGCCTTGCTGCCTTCCATGTCGCTGCGAAAGCCGGGCAGGAAGACGATCGTCGGCCCCGCGCCCGCGATTCGCTTCCAGGCGAGTTCCACGCCATCGGCGCGGGCCAGGCGTCCGCTCTCGTCCCTCACGCTGCCGTCTCCGTCACGCCGGTTTCACGGTCGGCGCTCAGCCGATCGACCCGCCTGCCGTCCATGGCCAGAACCTCGAACCGCCAGCCCGCGAAGATGATGCGGTCGCCAACCTGCGGCACCCGGCGCAGCAAAGCCAGGATCAGCCCGGCCGCGGTGTGATAGGTGCCCTGGGCGGGAACCTCGGTGATGGACAGCTTTTCCATCAGCTCATCCAGCGGCATCAGCCCGTCCAGCACGAAACTGGTTTCCTCGGCCGCCCCCGTCTGGGTGCCGCCATGCTCGGCCACCGTCTCGTCGCTGTCGCCGACAATCGCTTCCAGCATATCCGCGGCCGTGATCAGCCCCTCGAAACTGCCATATTCGTCGATCACGAAGGCCATGCCATTGGCATCGCCCTTCAGCCGCTCGAAGGCGTCCAGCGCCGAAATCGCATCCGGCACGATCATCGGCTGCAATATTGCGGCATCCAGGCTGACCTCCCCGCCCTCCAGCAGCTGGTCGAGCAGGTTTTTGGCCAGTACGATGCCGACCGCATTGTCGACCGATCCGTCACCCACCACGAAACGCGAATGCGGGCTCGCGCGCAGCCGCGCGATCATCTCGGCCACCGGCGCCGCGCGATCGATCCAGGCGATTTCCGTGCGCGGCGTCATGATCGCACGCACCGGCTTGTCGGCCAGACGCAATACCCGCTCGATCATCAGCTTCTCCTCGCTCTCCAGCACGCCGGTCTGGGTGCTTTCGGCCAGCAGCGCCTTAAGCTCCTCTTCACTCGGATGATCCGGCCGGGTGCCGGTGACGCCGAAAAGGCTCAAAATCCCGGCGGAGGTCTTGCTCAGCAGCCAGACCACGGGCTTGGTCACGCGCGCGATCACGATCAGCATCGGCGCCGCTCGCGCGGCGACCATTTCCGGCCGGCGCAGCGCCAGCTGCTTGGGCACCAACTCGCCCAGCACCATCGTCAGGAAAGTGATCAGCACCACGGTCAGGAAGAAAGCCAGGGCATAAGCGAAACGCTCCGGCACGCCGACCTGGACCAGCGCATGCTCGACATCGCCGGTCACCCGCTCGCCGCTGAACATGCCGGTGATGACGCTGACGAGGGTAATGCCGACCTGCACCGTCGGCAGAAAGATATGGGGGTTTTCGGCGAGTTTCCGGGCCACGGCGGCGCCGGCCACGCCCTTGCGCTCCAGCACGGCAAGCCGCGCCCGACGGGCGGAAACCAAGGCAAGTTCGCTGCAGGCAAAGAGGCCATTGATCAGGATCAGCACCAATATGCCGATCGCTTCTATCGAGATCTCCACGCCTGACGCGCCTCCATTGTCACAGACCGATAGGCCGGCCCATATCTCTGTTAGAGCAGGAGGACGGTACCATCTCCAGCCGTTATTGCCGTGCGGCCTCTGGTTGCCACAAAACTGCCACCCAAGCCGAGCCGACCCGGTTCACGTTCGCATCACATAAGGAAGACAGCATGCGTGCCCCTGCCCCCATGGTTCTGCTGCTCGGCTTTCTGGGTCTGATCCCTTTCGTCGTGACCGCCTACCTCGCCTCTGCCTGGCGCAGCCCCTCCGATGCCCAGGCGTTAACGGCGCTGCTGACCTATAGCGCGATCATTCTGTCCTTCCTTGGCGCCGTGCATTGGGGTTTCGCCCTGGCCGAGCCGCCGCAATCCCTCGCCGGGCTGGCACCGCTGCCCTATGCCCAGGACCCGGCGCACAAGCCGCGCCTGGTGCTCGGCGTGGTCCCCGCCCTGATCGGCTGGGCGGCGCTGCTGATCGGACTTTTGATTCCGGCACCCTCCATCGCCCTCTGCGTGCTCATTGCGGGGTTTCTCGCCACCAATATCGCCGAGCACACAGCCCATCGCCGCGGCTGGGTGCCGGGCACCTATCTGTGGCTGCGGTGGATTCTGACGGTGATTGTGGTCGCCCTCCTGGTGACCGTTCTGGTGCTGCGGGTGTCCGGCGCGCGCATCATTCTCTGACAGCGCGGCCCCAAAAACGGCCGTAGACCGCGCCGTTTGAGCGCGTCGCCCTATTTGTGACGCAATTCGTGATGGGACAGCGCCGAAGCATCACCGCCTCGTGATAGCGATTATGGCTCAATTGTGTCTTAATTGGGCCGCGAACACGACAAAGTTGGTGCAAGATTATGTTCCAGACCATCGCCGCCCGCCTCGGGCTGGTTGCCTCTCATCCCGCCGTACCGGCCCCCCCGGCGACGGAGACGGAGGTTGCGGTCGATCAGGATTACGGCGGGTTCGAGGTTTTCGGCCGCAGCGGACTTGATCTCGGCGGCCTGCACCGGGACCAGCAGTGGGTCGGCGCCTGGGGCGGACGCTGCTGATTTCGCTATCTCTCCACCGCCGATAACGGCTTGACGGATCGGCGGCAGGGGGTCTTCTGAACGCGCTTTTCCCGCCAGATGAGGGCAGCGCGTGAACGACTTTCCGAAGCATGCGGCTCAGGGTGCTCCTCTGCCGGTGGATGAGGCCCGCGATCTCGATCCCGATGATTGGGACGCCTTCCGCGTGCTCGGCCACCGCATGCTCGACGATATGGTCGATCACCTGCAAGCGCGGCGGCAGGAACCCGTCTGGCGCCCCCTTCCCTCTGATCTGCGCGACGGCTTCCGCCAGCCTCTCCCCGTAAACGGTGCTACGGCCGAAACGGTTTATGACCGTTTCCGCGAGAGCATCCTTCCCTACAGCACCGGCAATACGCATCCGCGCTTCATGGGCTGGGTCCATGGCGGCGGCACGCCTTTGGGCATGCTGGCGGAGATGCTGGCCGGCGGCCTCAACGCCAATCTGGGTGGACGTGACCATGCCCCGATCGAGGCCGAGCGCCAGGTCATCCGCTGGGCGGCCCAGGCCTTCGGCCTGCCGGACACAGCGAGCGGCCTGCTCGTCACCGGCAGTTCGATGGCGAATTTCATCGCCGTGCTGATGGCCCGCCGCACCGCACTCGGCCAGGACAGCCGCAAGACCGGCGTCGGGGGCGCCCGCCTTACGGCCTATGCCTCCGCAGGCGTGCATCGCTGTGTGCCGGATGCGCTGGACATGGCCGGGATTGGCAGTGCCGCGCTGCGCCGCATTCCCGTCGATACCGATTTCAGCATGGACCTCGCGGCCCTCAGCGCCGCCATCGCCGTCGACCGTGCCGCGGGCGCCACGCCCTTCCTGGTTGTCGGCACGGCGGGTTCGGTCGATATCGGCGCTTTCGACGACCTCGCCGCCATCGCCGATATCGCGGCGGCGGAGGATCTCTGGTTCCATGTCGACGGCGCGTTCGGCGCACTCGCCGCTCTCTCACCGGCACTCGCGCCGAAAGTCGCCGGTATGGACCGCGCCCGCTCCATCGCCTTCGATTTCCACAAATGGGCGCAGGCGCCCTATGACGCCGGCTGCATCCTGGTGCGCGATCAGACGGACCAGATCGCGACCTTCGCCTCCCCCGCCGCCTATCTGACGGCCACCAGCCGCGGCCTCGCCGCCAATGCGCCCTGGCCGGCCGATCTCGGCCCTGACCTCTCCCGCGGGTTTCGGGCGCTGAAACTGTGGTTCGCGCTGCAGGTCTTTGGCGCCGATCGCCTGGGCGCGGTGGCCGAGCAATCCTGCGCCGTCGCGGCCCATCTGGCCGCGCGCGTCGCGGCCGAGCCGGCGCTGGAACTGCTCGCTCCCGTGCCGCTCAACATCGTCTGCTTCCGCTATCGCGCAGCCCCGGTCGAGATGCTCGATGCGCTGAATGCGGCGATCGTCGCCGATATCCAGGAAGCCGGGCTGGCAGCACCCTCCACCACCAGCATCGCGGGCCATCTCGCCATCCGCGCCGCCTTCGTCAACCATCGCAGCCGGAACGCGGATGCCGACGCGCTGGTCGATGCGGTGCTGGCCGCGGCACGGGCAGCCGTGCCAAAACCGGTCCCGTCACGCTGATCGCATAGGAGAGGAACAAGGCCATGCGCGAACATCCCCTGATCGGGCAGCTCAAGGCGGCACGGGTGGTGCCGGTGGTGCGGATGAAGAATGCGGCCCATGCGGCGACCGCCGTACGCTGGCTGTATGACGCGGGCCTGCGCATTTTTGAGATCACCATGACCATCCCGGACGCGCCGGCGCTGATCCGCGAACTCTCCTCCGATCCGGCTTTGCTGGTCGGTGCCGGCACCGTGCCCGATGCCGCGACCGCCGATCTCTGCCTGCGCGCCGGGGCGCGTTTCGTGGTCTCGCCCTGGGTCGATCCTGATCTCGTCGCGCCCTGCCGCGCGGCCGGCGCCATCCTGATGTCGGGTGCCACCACGCCCACCGAAGTGCGCGCAGCGCTCAAGGCCGGGGCCGAGGTTGTGAAGGTTTTCCCGGCCGCCTCCGCCGGCGGTCCCAGCCATGTCAAAGCCCTGGTCAGCGTCTTCCCGGGCGTCACCTTCTGCCCCACCGGCGGTGTCGATCCCAGCAATCTGGACGCCTATCTCTCTGCCGGTGCATCCTTCGTCGGCATGGGCGGCAAGCTGGTGGATGAAAGCCTGGTCGCGGCGGGCGACAAGGCAGCCGTCCTCGCCGTCGCCGAGCAGATCCTCGTCCGGGCCTGAACAGGCCAAAAAGGAGCGCGACAGAATGGCGGCCGAACTGCTCTGCATCGGGGAACCGATGCTGGAATTCAACCAGCAGCCGACGCTGCCGGACGGCCGCGTGCTCTATCAGCAGGGTTTCGGCGGTGACACCTCAAACGTCGCCGTCGCGGCAGCGCGCCAGGGCATTACCGCCGGCTATATTTCGGCGGTCGGCCGTGACCCGGCGGGCGAAGCGCTGCTTGCCTTGTGGGAGGCGGAAGGCGTTGACGTGTCTCACGTGAAACGCTCGGAGACGCATCCGACCGGCGTCTATTTCGTGACCCACGGGCCGAGCGGCCATCGCTTCAGCTACCATCGCAAGGGCTCCGCCGCCGCGGCCCTGACGGCCGCCGATATTCCCGCCAAGGCGATTGCCGAGGCGCGCATCCTCTTCGCCAGCGGCATCAGCCACGGCATTTCCGACAGCGCCGCAGATGCCGTCTTCCATGCCTTCACCCTCGCGCGGCAGGCGGGCGTCGCCATCGCCTATGACACCAATTACCGCCCGGCCTTGTGGGGGCCGCGGCGCGCCGCCGCCATCATCCATGCCGCGGTAGGCGAGGCCGATATCGCCATGCCGGGGCTCGATGACGCGCGCGCGCTGACCGGCCTCACAGACCCGGACGCGGTGCTCGATTTCTATCTCGGCCTGGGCCCGGGCCTCGTGCTTCTCAAAATGGGGGCCGACGGCGTCTATCTCGGCACGCCCGAGGGGCGCCAAAAGATCGCGCCCTTCCCGGCAGCACCAGTGGACGCGACCGGCGCCGGCGACACGTTCTGCGGCGCCGTCATCGCCCGGCTGCTGAAAGGCGAAAGCCCCGAGGACGCCGCCCATTACGCGGCCGCAGCCGCTGCCATCTCCACCACCGGCTACGGCGCCATCGCGCCGATCCCGCGAGCGACGGAAGTCTGGGCCGCCATGGCGATGCGCAACCGATGAGCAACCGATGACCCTCTCACCCGCATTCCACACCGTCACCATCGCTGGGCGGGATGAAGACCTGCCGGTCATCGCGCTGAATGACGCGGTCGCCATCGCTCTGCTGATGGTGATCGACCGCGGCGTCGCTTTCGGCGCGCGCATCGGCACGGCGCTGGCCGATCTCGCCCGGCCGCTCTCTCCCGATATCGTGGTGGGTCCGGCGACGTTGGGCATTCCGGTCGCCATCGAAGTGACGCGGGCGCTGGGCCTCGACGACTACGTCATCCTGCAGAAATCGCCCAAAATCCATCTGGCCGACAGCTTGCGGGAAAGCGTCACCTCCGTCACCTCCCATGGCGCGCAGAACCTGATGCTGGATCGCCGCGCCCTGCCGCTGCTCGCCGGACGCCGCGTCTTCGTGGTGGACGATGTGGCATCAACCGGATCAAGCCTCGCCGCCATGCTGCGCCTGCTGCGTCGTGCGGGGGCTGAGATCATCGGCATCGGCGTCATCCTGACGGAAGGGCATGACTGGAAGACCGCCCTCGGCGCGGATGCCGGCCTCGTCGTGGGACTGGCCCATATTCCGGTTTTTCGCATCGTGAATGACGCAGCCATCGCCATTCCAGAGACGCTGTGAGGAGCGACCCCCGATCAGACCGCGCGCCGAGCCTTAACCGATTGATCGGATAGAATGACAGACCTCACCGCCCACCCTCCGCAGTGGCGGCTCGACACGACAGACCAGCACAACCGCCTCGTGCTGTCCGGTGACTGGACCAGCCATTCCGGCAAGCTGCTGCATTTCCCGAGCGACGGTCTGAAGCAGGCGCAAGCCGGCCAGCCGCTGGTCTTCGATACCGCGGACCTTGGCCGCTGGAATACCGCGCTGATCGGTTTTCTGTGGCAGGTCAAGCAAGCGACGGCCCAGGCGGGCATGGGTTTCGGCAGCGACAGTCTGCCCCAATCAGCCCGCAAGCTGCTCGATCTTTTGCCTGAGCGGCCGCCCGCACCGGCCGCACCGCGCCACACCCCCTTCCGGCCCGTCACCGCTCTCGGCGGCAAGACGCTGGACGGCCTGACCGAAATCGGCACGGTGACTGAGCTGGCGGCCTCGGTCGGTCGCCAGGGCATCACGGCGCTCTTCGGCCGCAGCCGCATGCGCGGGGTCGATCTGCTCGCGAATATCCGCGATGCCGGGCCTTCCTCACTCCTCATCGTCAGCATCGTCAATTTTCTGATCGGTGCCATCCTCGCTTTTGTCGGCGCCGTTCAGCTCAAGAAATTCGCGGCCGATATCTATGTCGCCAACCTCGTCGGGATCGCCATGGTGCGGGAGATGGCGGCGGTGATGACCGCCATCATCATGGCCGGCCGCACAGGCGGCGCCTATGCCGCCCGCATCGCCACCATGCAGGGCAATGAGGAGATCGACGCGCTGACCGTCGCGGGCATCCCCATCACCAGCTATCTCATCCTGCCCTCTGTCCTCGCTTTGATGGCAACCATGCCGCTGCTCTATCTGTACAGTTGTTTGGTCAGCATCGCGGGTGGTGGCGTGGTCTCCATCGCCATGCTGAACGTGACCTGGGCGGGCTATATTCACCAAAGCCTGCGCGCCGTGCCGATCGACCAGTTCGTCTTCGGCTTCATGAAATCCCTGGTCTTCGCGGCCTTCATCGGCCTCATCAGCTGCCATATCGGTCTCCGCGCCGGGCGCAGCGCCAATGATGTCGGCATCGCCGCGACGCGCGCGGTCGTCGTCGGTATCGTCGGCGTCATCGCCATCGACGCCATCTTCGCGGTGATCGCCAATGCCATCGGGATCTGACATGGCCGCCGCCACACCACCGGATGATCCGCGCCCGCCGCTACTGACATTGAGCGGCCTCAGTCTCGGATATGGAACAAAACCCATTCAGCACGACATCGCCATGACCGTGCGAAAGGGCAGCATCTTCGCCGTCATGGGTGGCTCGGGCTGCGGCAAAAGCACCGTCCTGCGCAGCATGATCGGCCTCCTGCGCCCGCAGGCCGGACACTACGAGGTCGAGGGCGAGGATTACTGGGCGGCGAGTGACGCGCGCCGCGCGGTGATTGCGCAACGCTTCGGTGTGCTGTTCCAAAGCGGCGCGCTCTGGAGTTCGATGACGGTGGGGGAGAATGTGGCGCTTCCCATGCAGATGAACACCAGGCTCGATGCGCCGTCCATTCGGGCGCAGGTGGAGCTGAAGCTCGGCCTGGTCGGCATGCTGGATGCCATCGACCAATATCCGTCCGAACTCAGCGGCGGCATGCGCAAACGAGCCGGTCTCGCGCGGGCCATGGCGCTCGATGCCGATGTGCTCTTCTTCGACGAGCCTTCGGCCGGTCTCGACCCCATCACCTCCGTGCGGCTGGACGAGCTGATCCTCAACCTGCGCGACGGTCTGGGGGCAACCATCGTCATGGTCAGCCATGAATTGCCCAGCCTCTTCGCCATTGCCGATGATGGCATCTTTTTGGACGCCCAAACCAAGATGCCCATTGCCCATGGCGCGCCGGCATGGCTGCGCGATCATTGCCAGGACCCGCAGGTCAGCGCCTTCATGCAGCGTCGCAATCCCGAAGACGAGCCGAGCAGGACAAGCTGACACCATGGCAAACAGGCAAACGATGGTCGGGCTTTTTGTGGTGGGCGGGGTAATCCTTGCCGTGGCGGCCTTCATCCTCTTCGGCAATTTCAACCCCTTCTCCACCACCACCCGCGCCGTCGTCATCTTCCAGGGCTCGGCGAGCGGCCTGTCGGTCGGCGCCCCCGTCACCTTCCGGGGCGTGCGCGTCGGCGCGGTCAGCGATATTTCCATCGAATTCGACCAGAAGGCCTATGCTGCCTTCATCCCGGTCACGGTCGAATTGCAGCCGGATCAGGTGCGCCTGACCGAGGATAACAGCCCCCTGCAATTCTCGGCGCTGATCCAGCATGGCCTCCGCGCCGAGCTGAATATCCAAAGCCTGGTCACCGGACAGGCGCAGATCGATCTTGATTTCGATCCCAGCGCACCCGCGGTCCTCCATCCCGGCCTGACCAATCTACCCGAAATCCCGACCCGCCAATCCGTCATCCAGAAGGCGCAGCAGACCCTGTCGCAGCTGCCGCTGAAGCAATTGGCCGACAATGCCAATGCCTCGCTGGAAAGCATCCGCACCCTGGCCGAGAAACTCGATCGCGACCTGCCGCCGCTGATCCAGAGCGTCACTCAGACCTCGGACCATTCGCGGCAGCTGGTCGACAATGCCACCAGCACGATGAGCGATCTCCAGCAGCGTCTGGATACCACCCTCACCGGCGTCGATACGCTCACGGCTTCAACCAACCAGCAGATCGTCGCGCGCAGCGCCGACCTTCATGTGCTGATGGCGGGTGCCGGCCAGACCGTCCGGCAGCTCAACCAAACCCTCGCGGATTTGCGGGAGATGACGAATGCGCGCTCCCCGGACCGCGCCAATCTCGAATCGACCTTGCGGGATCTGGCCGCCGCGACCGCAGCACTGCGCGGCTTCGCGAGCGACGTCGAACGCAATCCGCAACTGCTGCTGATGGGGCGCAAGCAATGAGACACGATCCTGGCTCCGTGCTGACGCGCCGTGCGCTTGGGCTGATGGCGCCGGCGCTCGCCCTCCTGCTTGCCGGCTGTGCGGCGCCACCGCTCAAACTCTATACGCTCGGCGCACCCGCCATCGCCGCAAGTGCGACGCCCACCACCTCAACGACCGTCATGGTCGTCAGCCGCGTCACCTTGCCCGACTATCTGGACAGCCAGGATATCGTGCTGCGCCGCGGCAATCTCATCGACCGCAGCAGCCAGGGCCGCTGGGCCAGCCGGCTGTCCATCGCAGCCACCGACCTCATCACCGCCGAACTGGCAGCGCAGCGGCCAGACCTGCTGATCACGGATCAGCCGCCTGTGGCACCACCCGCCTACCGGCTCGCAATTGCGATCAGCCGGCTCGATATCAGCGACAGCGGCGCGGCCGCGCTGGAGGCGAATTGGACGATCATCCCCAGCAATGAGCGTCTGGCGCTGATCCAGGGCCGCGCGAGCCTGGCGGCCACCGGTCCCGTCGCGACGGACGCTGATGTGGTCAGCCTCACCAACCAGAGTCTCAGCCTTCTCGCGACCCGCATCGGCGCCGATATCCGCAACCTGCCGGCGCAAAGCCGGTAACCTGGACCGCGATCGGGTATGTGCCGTGCAAACCCGCTAGACGGCCAACATAGTAGGGTTTGCACCGCGCTCAGGCGTGCAGGCCGGGCGCTTCCTGCCCAGTGCGCGCGACATATTCGGTATAGCCGCCGCCATATTGGTGGATGCCCTCGGGCGTCAGCTCCAGCACCCGGTTGGAGAGGGCGGCCAGAAAATGCCGGTCATGGCTCACGAACAGCATCGTGCCCTCAAATTGCGAGAGCACGGAAATCAGCATTTCCTTCGTGCCGATATCGAGATGGTTGGTCGGCTCGTCGAGGACCAGGAAATTCGGCGGGTCGAACAGCATCAGCGCCATCACCAGCCGCGCCTTCTCCCCGCCGGACAGAACCCGGCAGCGCTTCTCGACCTCATCGCCTGAGAAGCCGAAGCCGCCAGCCAGCGAGCGCAGCGCGCCCTGGCCGGCCGCCGGAAAGGTATCGACCAGCGTCTCGAAGACCGTGCGCTCGCCATCCAGCAGATCCATCGCATGCTGGGCGAAATAGCCCATCTTCACGCTCGCCCCCAGCGTCACCGTGCCCGCATCCGGCGTGGTCGACCCGGTGACGAGCTTCAGCAGCGTCGATTTGCCGGCGCCATTCACGCCCAGCACGCAGCAGCGCTCCCGCCGGCGCACCATCAGATCCAGCCCCTCATAGATCACACGATTGCCGTAGCGCTTGTGGACGCCTTTCAGATTGGCCACGTCCTCGCCCGAGCGCGGCGGCGTTGCAAACTCAAACACCACGGTCTGGCGGCGTTTCGGCGGCTCCACGCGCTCGATCTTGTCCAGCTTCTTCACCCGGCTCTGCACTTGGGCCGCGTGGGAGGCACGGGCCTTGAAACGCTCGATGAAGTTGATTTCCTTGGCCAGCATCGCCTGCTGCCGCTCGAACTGCGCCTGCTGGTGCTTTTCGTTCAGCGCGCGCTGCTGCTCATAGAATTCGTAATCGCCGGAAAAGACTGTCAGATTGCCGCCGTCGATTTCGATGACGCGATTGATGACGCGGTTCATAAAGGCGCGGTCATGCGAGGTCATCAGCAGCGCGCCGTCGTAATTGGCCAGGAACTGCTCCAGCCAGATCAGGCTTTCCAGATCCAGATGGTTCGACGGTTCGTCGAGCAGCATGACATCGGGGCGCATGAGCAGAATGCGGCCTAAGGCGACCCGCATCTTCCAGCCGCCCGAAAGCCGGCTGACATCGCCGTCCATCATCTCCTGGCTGAAGCCAAGCCCGTGCAGCACCTCGCGCGCGCGGGCATCCAGCGCATAGCCGCCCAGTTCCTCGAACCTGGCCTGCACCTCGCCGAACCGCTCCAGAATGGCGTCCAGCTTATCGAACTGCTCGGGGTCCGCCATGGCGGTCTCAAGTGCGGAAAGTTCGGCCGCGACCGTGCTCACATCCCCCGCGCCATCCATGACTTCCGCGACGGCACTCCGCCCCGCCATCTCACCCACATCCTGGCTGAAGAAGCCGATGGTGACGCCGCGCTCGACCAGAACCTGGCCTTCGTCCGGCTCTTCCTGGCGGGTGATGATGCGGAACAGCGTCGTCTTGCCGGCGCCATTGGGGCCGACCAGGCCGATCTTCTCGCCCTTCTGCAGGGCGGCCGAAGCCTCGATGAAGACCAGACGCTGGCCGTTCTGCTTCGTGATATTGTCCAGGCGGATCATGGGCGCTCAGGGTCCTCGGGCGGCTTCGTGCTGTCGCCGGGGCCTTTACAGCAGAAGGGCGAAAACGGGAACCGCAGGCGCCTGGGGCGCCGTCTCGCCGTCCGAGACCTCGTGGAAATGCAAGTGACCTCCATATGGGCAGGATGCGCTCACTTCGTTCACGTCTTTGGATTTTATGGGGATTGACCTTCGCGGCGTCGCTCTCCGTCGGTTTCCTCCTGTTCCAGCTCTATCGCGCCTCGATGGTCGCGCAGGCGGGGCAGGCGGAAGCCGTGGTGCAGCGGTCATGCGACCTGATCCGAGCGCAATACGCCTTCTACGTGACCGGTTGGAACGGCGCCGGCGCCTCACCCACCGATCGCGGCTTTCGCCGTGACCTCATCCCGGTCGTCAACGCGGCTCTGGCACAGCAGAGCGGCGTGGAAGGCGGGATCTGGTCGGCCGCTTCAGGCCCTTTGGCCTATGCCTTTCCGACCTATCCCGGCGGCAGACTGAAGGCCGATCTCCCCTCCGCCGAAACCGCTGACATCCGGTCCGCGAACGAAGCGGCGGCGGCGACCGATCAGCCGGTGTTTCGCCGGTCCGCCAGAGGGTCGCAAACCCTCCTCCTCGCCGCCTGTCCCCTGGCGGGACCCTATGCAGGGATGACCGCCTGGGCGATGACGCGCGTGCAGGCGGCGCCATTCTATGACCGGCTGACGATCGGCCTGGCACTCCTCTTCGCCCTCGTCCTCGGCATCGCTGGATGGGTCACCTGGTTGACCTCGGTCTGGGGCCGGCATGTCGCGGAAATCGAGACCACCCTGGGCCGCCATGATCTGGAGACGCTGCCGCAAATGCCGGTCACCGGCGAACGCGAGCTGGATCGCATCGTGGGTGCCTTGAACGAGGCCAGCCAGCGGCTGGCGCAGGCGCGGCGCCAGGCAGAGGCCATGGCGTCCAAGGTCACCGCCGCCGAGCGGCTCGCCGCCCTCGGGCGGGTCGCAGCCGGTGTCGCCCATGAAATTCGCAACCCGATGGCGGCCATGCGGCTGCGTATCGAAAACGCCCTGGCGGGTGACGCCGCGCGCCAGCGCGCCGCGCTCGAGACCAGCCTCGCCCAGATCGGCCGGGTCGATGCCCTGGTAACTGAACTGCTGGCCATGACCCAGCGCCAGATGCCGGAATGGCAGGCTGTGACGCTGACGGACTTCCTGGCTGACCGCGTCCGGGAGCATGCCGAGGCGGCGCAGGCGGAGGATGTTGCAGTGACCGTCGCCGATGCCGATCACCCCGCGCGGTTTGATCCGCGCCTGATCGGCCGCGCCATCGACAATATTCTGTTGAACGCCATCCGGCATACGCCGCCGGGCGGTGAGGTCACGATCCGGGTGGAGCGGGACAAGGCCGCGCTCCGCATCATCCTGAGCGATACAGGACCGGGCATCGCGCCGGACTTGCGCACGCAGCTCTTTGAGCCTTTTGCCACAGGCCGCGCGGACGGCACGGGTCTGGGCCTGGCCATCGCCCGCGAGCTGGTCGAGGCGCATGGCGGCAGGCTTCTGCTGGACAGAGAAGACGAAGGCCAGCCGGGCGCCACTTTTATCATCGAACTGCCGCAGGGTGACGATGCCGACCATTCTCATCGTTGACGATGACGCCGCCATGCGCGGCAGCATCGCTGAAACCTTGTCCGATGCCGGGCATGCCGTGCTCACCGCAGCCGACGGCGAGAAGGCTCTTGAGATTTTGCGGCGGCAGACGGTCGACGCCGTTCTGCTCGACCTCAGAATGCCGGGCATGGACGGGCTGGAAGTGCTCGCACGCATCGTCAAAGCCCCCCATGCGCCGCCCACCGCCATTCTCACAGCCGTTGCCAATGCAACCAATACGATCGAGGCCATGCGGCTCGGCGCGGCGGATCATCTGACAAAGCCGATCGGGCGCAGCGATCTTTTGGCCCTCGTCGATCGGATGCTTGTGGTGCCGACCAGTTTGGGCCGGCCGGAGCCCGGCACTGACTCCGGTGAAACGCTGGTCGGGCCGTCTGCCGCCATGCGCGACGTGCAGAAGGCGATCGGCCTTCTGGCTGACAGCGACGTGACGGTGCTCATTTCCGGCGAAACTGGAACCGGCAAGGAAGTGGTCGCGCGCGCACTGCATCGGCATGGCCATCGCCGCAGCAAGCCCTTCGTTGCGGTCAATTGCGCCGCTATTCCGACTGAGCTGCTGGAAAGCCAGTTGTTCGGTCATGTCCGCGGCGCTTTTACGGGCGCGGTCGCCGACCGGCTGGGGTCTTTCCGGGAAGCCCATGGCGGCACGCTGTTCCTGGACGAGATCGGTGACATGGACCTTGCCATGCAGGCCAAGCTGTTGCGGGTCCTGCAGGAACGCATCGTCACGCCGGTTGGTGGCAAATCCGTTGCCATCGACGTGCGCATCGTCGCCGCATCCCACAGGGATCTGCCGGCTGCCGTCACGCGGGGTTTGTTTCGGGAGGATCTTCTCTACCGGCTCCGCGTGGTGCCGCTCAACCTGCCGCCGCTGCGCGAGCGTCTGGCCGATATCGTGCCACTGGCTGAGCATTTCCTGGGCGAAGTGGCGCAGCCGCCCAAGCAGCTATCGGCGGACGCAGCCGCCTTCCTGCTGCGCTATCCCTGGCCGGGCAATGTGCGCGAATTGCAGAACGCGATGCAGCGCGTGAATGCGCTCGTCAGGCGGTCCATCATCGCGGCCGCGGATCTCAGCTTTCTGTCCGCGCTGCCACCGGATACGGATGCGGTCGATTGGCTGAGTGGAGACCTGACGACGGCGGTCGGCCGTCTGGAAGCCGCCATGATCCGGCGCGCTTTGCTGGCCTCCGGTGGCAATAGAGCCGAGGCCGCGCGGGCGCTCGGTATCCATCGGCAGCTGCTGCACACCAAGATCCAGCGCTACGGGCTGGACGCGTCGTGAATCCAGACGGGTCGCGTCTGGAAAGACGACGCCCTATGGCATCGCGGGGGAATTTTATTCAATGATCTTAACGCATTATGGGTTGGTACGGGAGTTGCGCTGTTGAGGCCACGGGCATGGCCCGGACAGAAGGAATGAAACAGATGACCAGACTATTTTCGCATACGCTGCTGACGACGCCGCTCCTCCTTGCGATGGCCTCCGTCCCAGCGCTCGCCCAGACGGCCACGGGTTTGTTCGATCCCGCGCAAATGCCGACGACCAAGGGCACCGTCTCACAATACGAATTGACGCCCCGCGGCGATGTCGATGGCCTCATCCTGACCGATGGCACTGAAGTCCATATCCCGCCCTATCTCGGCCAACAGCTTGTCCAGGGCGTCAAGCCCGGCGACAGCGTCACCATCCACGGCCTGCGCGCGCGTGCCATCCCGCTGGTTCAGGCCATGTCTGTAACCAATGATAAAAGCGGCACCGTCATTGCCGATACCAACGGATTTGGCGGGCCCCGGCCTGGTGCAGGCCGGCCGGGTGCCGCGCGTCCGATGGGACCCCCGCCCCCGGGCTCCGATGACGGTCAAAGCACGCAGATCCAGGATACCGTCAAGATGACGCTTCATGGTCCGCGGGGAGAGGTCAACGGTGTGCTGCTGACCAATGGCACCATCGTGCGGATGCCGCCACCGGCCGCGGCACAAATGGCCAGCCTGCTCGTGCCGGGGAAAGCGATCACGGTGTCCGGCAACGAGATGAGTTCGGACCTCGGCCACGTTCTGGCCGCGCGGGCAATCGGCCCGGCGGGCGGCACGCTGGAGCCGATCGGCATGGCGCCCCCGCCCCCGCCCGGCGCGGGCCCCGATGCCGGCGCGCCTCCGCCGCCCCCGCCCGCGCCTGACGCCAACGGTGCTCCTGCCGCCCCTCCGCAGGCGCCGTAAGTCTCACGCCTTTCTGTCGAAGCGGCGGGCCATGGGCCCGCCGCGCGATGGTCAGTATTCGCGGTACGCGATTGGCGCTAGTCTCGCCTGGCTTTGCCATCGAGGCTCAAGGAAAAACAAAAATGCCGCATGTCATCGTCAAACTGACCACCGGACGGTCCGAACAGCTGAAGCAGGAGATCGCGGCCGCGGTGACGGCAGCTGTCGCCTCTTCCGCCAAGCTGTCGGATGATCTCGTCTCCGTCAGCATCGAGGAATTCGAGGAGCGCGACTGGGCCGAGAAGGTCTACGGGCCTGACATCACCAACAAGCCAGAAACCCTCTACAAGAAGCCTGGCTACACGCCGGCCTGACAAGACGCTATACTGGCCGGCGCTTCAAAAAAGACGTCATCTCGGACAGCATCCGGGAACACGCATAAAAAAGGAGCCGTCCGATGTCGCCAGAAACCACCGCCCTGGTCCTGATCGAATATCAGAACGATTTCACCACCGAAGGCGGCACGCTGCATGAGGCGGTGAAGCCGGTGATGCAGAGCACGGGCATGCTCGGCAATACCGTGTCCCTGGTGCGCCAGGCACGCGACGCCGGCGCGCTCATCGTCTATGCGCCCATCTCCTTCGCGCCGGACTACCGCGAAGTCAGCCCCGCGCCTTACGGCATCCTTAAAGGCGTGGTCGACAGCAAATCCTTCCGCAAGGGCAGCTGGGGCGCTGAGATCGTCGATGTGCTGAAGCCCGAGGAGGAGGATATCGTGATCGAGGGCAAGCGCGGGCTTGATGCCTTCGCCACCACCAATCTCGATTTCATCCTGCGCGCGCGGGGCATCAAAACCATCGCGCTCGGCGGCTTTCTCACCAATTGCTGCGTCGAATCCACCATGCGCACCGGCTATGAGAAAGGCTTCGACGTCGTCACGCTGACCGATTGCACAGCAACGGTCAGCGCCGAGGAACAGCGTTTTGCCGTCGAAAAGAATTATCCGATGTTCTCGCGCCCGATGACGCATGACGTCTTTCTTTCCGAGCTGACCGGCTGAGAACCCGCCCTTAGCGCGTTGGAACTGCTGCCGGGCTTAGTCCGGCAGCAGCTTGCCCGGATTGAGAATGCCCGTGGGGTCCAGCGCCGCCTTGATCAGGCGCATGACCGCGATCGTCTCGGCGCCGTGTTCCTGCACCAGAAAGCCGCGCTTGCCGCCGCCCACGCCATGCTCGCCCGAACACGACCCACCTAAAGCCAGGCCGCGCGCGACGATCTTGCGGTCCAGCGCCCAGGCGCGCTCCAACCCGCCCTCCTCCGGCGGCACCAGAATGACGGTGTGAAAATTGCCGTCCCCCACATGCCCCACCATCGGCGCCAGCAGGCCGGATTCGGCAATATCCTGCTTCACGCCCAGCACGGCTTCGGCGAGTCTGGAAACGGGTACGATGGTATCGGTGATGAGCGCGCCATAGGTCGGGCGCATGGCGCGGCAGGCCCAATAGGCATCGTGCCGCGCCTTCCAGAGGCGGTTGCGCTCATCCGTGTCCGTCGCCCAGGCGAAGGCGCGGCCGCCATTGTCGCGCGCGATGCCTTCGGCAACCTCGGCCTGTTCGCGTACGCCTGCCGGGGTGCCGTGAAACTCGAAGAACAGGCTGGGCAGAACCGCGAAGCCGTTCAGTTTGGAATAGGCGATGCAGGCTTCCATCTGCACCTCGTCCAGCAGCTCGATCCGCGCGATCGGAATGCCCGCCTGCATGGTCTCGATCACCGTTTGCACCGCCGCCGCCATGCTGTCGAACTGGCAGGTGGCGGACGAAATCGCCTCGGGAATGCCATGCAGCTTGAGCTGAATTTCGGTGATGATGCCAAGTGTGCCCTCGGAGCCGATGAACAGCCGCGTCAGGTCGTAGCCGGTGGAGGATTTGCGCACCCGCCCGCCGGTCCTGATCACGCGGCCATCGGCCATGACGACGGTCAGCCCCAGCACATTGTCGCGAATGGTACCGTAGCGCACCGCATTGGTGCCTGAGGCACGGGTCGCGCACATGCCGCCGATAGAGGCGTCGGCGCCCGGATCAATCGGCATGAAGAGGCCCTGGTCGCGCAGATAGTCGTTCAGCTTGCTGCGCACGACCCCGGCCTCGATGCGGCAATCCATGTCATCCGGGTTCACGTCCAGGATGCGGTCCATATGCGAGAGGTCGATGGTGAGCCCACCCTGGACGGCATTCACATGGCCTTCCAGTGACGTGCCCGTGCCGAAAGCAATCACCGGCAGGTGGCGGGCATAGGCCAAGGCCACCAGACGGGACACCTCCTCCGTTGTCTCCGGGAAAGCGACCGCATCCGGCAGACCCGGCGGGAAAGACCCCTCGCCATGGCTATGCTGGTCGCGCACGCTGGCATTGGTGGTGATGCGGCTGCCCATGAAGGACGTCGCCTCGGCCAGCAGGCTTTCGATCAATTCTTGGCGCACGGATCGGCTCTCCTCAGGCAATGGCGCGTCTTCGGCGCAGGACCCAGGCATAGGGGGAGTTGCCGGGCCACGAAATGAAAGCGATGATCGGCCCATACACAACAGCCGATCCGCGGAGGCCGCCATGAGCAACCACCTGAAATTCTATATCGACGGTGCCTGGGTGGACCCGATCAGCCCGCATCCGATCGACGTCATCGACCCCTCGACCGAAGAAGTCTTCACCCAGATCTCCGGCGGCTCGGTCGCCGATGTCGATCTGGCGGTCGCCGCCGCCCGCGCCGCCTTCGACAGTTTCTCCCGCACCACGCCCGGGGAACGGCTGGAGCTGCTGGAAACAATCCTCGCGGAATACGACCGCCGCTATGAGGATATCGCCCAGGCCTGCTGCCAGGAAATGGGTGCGCCCATCGCTTTCGCCCGCTCGGCCCAGGCTTGGATCGGCCAGGCCCATCTGAAAGAGATGGTGCGGGTCATGAAGTCCTACAAATTCTCCTATATGGAAGGCGGCATGAAGATCGCGCGTGAGCCGATCGGCGTCGTCGGCATGATCACGCCCTGGAACTGGCCGCTCAACCAGATCACCTGCAAGGTCGGCCCGGCGATTGCCGCCGGCTGTACCATGGTGCTGAAACCGTCGGAGATCGCGCCCATCAGCGGCATCATTTTCTCTGAGGTGATGCATGCGGCTGGGGTCCCGAAGGGCGTCTACAACATGGTCAATGGCGAAGGCGGCGTCGTCGGCGCCGCCCTCTCCTCCCATCCCGAAGTCGACATGATGTCCTTCACCGGCTCCACCCGCGCCGGCATCCTGGTCGCCAAGGCGGCGGCCGAGACGGTCAAGCGCGTGCATCAGGAACTGGGTGGCAAATCGCCGAACGTCCTACTGCCGGAAGCCGATTTTGCCCGCCGTGTGCCGGAAGGCATCGCCAATATGTTCAGCAATAGCGGCCAGAGCTGCAATGCGCCGTCGCGCATGCTGGTGCCGCGCGACCGTCACGCCGAAGTCGTGGAAATTGCCCGCGTCGCCGCCGGCAATTTCACCGTGGGCGATCCCCGCAGCGAGAATTCCAATCTCGGCCCGGTCGTCAGCAAGGTGCAGTTCGACAAGATCCAGAACCTCATCCAGGCAGGGATCGATGAGGGCGCGGAACTCGTCGCCGGCGGCCCCGGCCTGCCGGACGGACTCTCGAAGGGCTATTACGTGCGCCCGACCGTCTTCGCCAATGTGACACCCGAGATGCGCATCGCGAAGGAGGAGATCTTCGGGCCGGTCCTCTCCATCATGCCCTATGACACTGAGGAAGGCGCCATCGCCGAGGCCAATAACACCGTCTACGGCCTGGCCGCCTATGTGCAGTCGGAAGATGTGGAGAAGGCCCGCCGCGTCGCCAACCGCATGCGTGCCGGCACCGTCTATATCAACGCCCCGCCGACCACCATTTCCGCGCCCTTCGGCGGCTTCAAACAGTCCGGCAACGGCCGCGAATGGTCCCATTGGGGTCTGGACGACTTCACCGAGATCAAGGGCATCGTCGGCTACGGCGAAGCCGCCGACTAAGCTCTGCACGCATACAAAAAGGGCGCCGCGAGGCGCCCTTTTCTGTGGCTGGCGTAAGGGGCGAAGCGCCGCTCAGCTCTTCCCGTCGAAAAACTCCTTCACCTTCGCGAAAAAGCCTTCGGATTCAGGGTTGCCCTTGCCGTTCTCGGTCGCTTCGCGCTCGAACTCCTCCAGCAATTCGCGCTGGCGGCGGGTCAGGTGCTGCGGCGTTTCCACCGCGACCTGAATATACATGTCGCCCCGCGCCGCACTGCGGAGCACGGAAAAACCCTTGCCGCGCAGGCGGAACTGCTCGCCCGACTGCGTGCCCGCCGGGATTTTCACCTTGGCGCGCGTCCCGTCGATCACCGGCACCTCGATCTCGCCGCCCAGCGCCGCCTGGGAAATGCGCAGTGGCACCCGGCACAGAATGGTTGCGGCGTCGCGTTGGAAGATCGCGTGCGGGCGCACCGTGATATGGACATAAAGATCGCCCGGCTGGCCGCCGGCACCCGCGGCCTCGCCCTCGCCGCTCAGGCGGATGCGCGTGCCGTCTTCCACACCGGCCGGAACCGTGATCTGCAGGCTGCGCTCGCGCGGCACGGTCGCCTGGCCATGGCAGACGCGGCACGGGTTGCGGATCACGCGGCCGGTGCCGCCGCAGGTCGGGCAGGCGCGTTCCACAAGGAAGAATCCCTGCTGAGCGCGCACTTTGCCCATGCCGCCGCAGGTCGAGCAGGTATCGCTGGCGTTACGGTCCTTGGCCTCTGAGCCGGTGCCCTCGCAGGCTTCGCAATTGACCCGCGTCTGGGTCTTGACCTGAACCTTGGTGCCGAAGAAGGCTTCCGAGAGGTCGATTTCGACATTGGCGCGAATATCGCCGCCCACGCGCGCCGCGCGACCACCGCCCGCACCGCCGCGCCGGCCCATGAAGTCGCCGAACATCTGGTCGAAAATATCGCCCAGGCCGCCGGCCTGCGAGAAGTCGAAGCCGCCGGCTCCGGCGCCGCCATTCTCGAAGGCGGCATGGCCGTAGCGGTCATAGGCCGCACGCTTCTGCTCGTCCTTCAGAATCTCATAGGCCTCGTTCACTTCCTTGAACTTGGCCTCGGCCGCCTTGTCGCCCGGATTGCGGTCCGGGTGATACTGCATCGCCAGCTTGCGATAGGCTTTTTTGAGATCGTCCGCGCTCGCGTCGCGCGCTGTGCCCAAAGTCGCGTAATAGTCGTTCTTCGCCATCGAATGCCCTCAGCCCTTCACCGGCGACAGCGGTGCCCTGCCTCGATGCGCCGTTTCTGTCACCGTCCCCATGCAAGGACGACGCCTGCGCCTCGGATGAAGCGCAGGCGTCTCTCACGTCACAGAGATGCTAACCCGTAATGCGGGTGGATTAGGACGACTTCTTCTTGTCGTCGATTTCCTCGAACTCCGCATCGACCACGTGTTCGCCGTTCGGACCGGTGCTGCCACCAGCCGCACCCGGCGCCTCGCCGGCCGGCGCCGCACCCGCTTCCGCCTGGGCCTTGTACATCGCCTCACCCACGCGCATGGCGACCTGGGTCAGACGCTCGTTGGCGGCCGTCAGCGCCGCCGTGTCGGTGCCTTCCATGGCCGTGCGGGCCGCCGCAATCGCGGCTTCCGCCTCGCCCTTATCCTGGGCCGAGATCTTGTCCCCGCCTTCCGACAGGGTCTTCTCGGTCTGATGGATCAGGCCTTCCAGCTGGTTGCGGGTTTCGACGAAGGCGCGGCGTTCCTTATCGGCGGCCGCATTTGCTTCCGCTTCGCGCACCATGTTCTGGATATCGGCATCCGACAGACCGCCCGAGGCCTGGATGCGGATCTGCTGTTCCTTGCCGGTCGCCTTGTCCTTGGCCGAGACCGAAACGATGCCGTTCGCGTCGATATCGAAGGTCACTTCCACCTGCGGCACGCCGCGCGGTGCGGGCGGCAGGCCGACCAGGTCGAACTGGCCCAGCGCCTTGTTATCGGCCGCCATCTCACGCTCGCCCTGATAGACCTTGATGGTCACCGCCGTCTGATTGTCTTCGGCGGTCGAGAAGGTCTGGCTCTTCTTGGTCGGGATCGTGGTGTTGCGGTCGATCAGGCGAGTGAAGACGCCACCCAGCGTCTCGATGCCCAGCGACAGCGGCGTCACGTCCAGCAGCAGCACGTCCTTCACGTCGCCGCGCAGAACCGCGCCCTGGACCGCGGCGCCGATGGCGACGACTTCGTCCGGGTTCACGTTGCGGGCCGGGTCCTTGCCGAAGAACTGCTTCACGGCTTCGATGACCTTGGGCATGCGGGTCATGCCGCCGACCAGGATCACTTCGTCCACTTCACCAGCGGTCACGCCGGCATCCTTCAGCGCGGCGCGGCAAGGCTCCAGCGTGCGCTGGATCAGGTCGTCGACCAGATTCTCGAGTTTTGCGCGCGACAGCTTGAGAACAAGATGTTTCGGACCGGAGGCATCGGCCGTGATGAAGGGCAGATTGATCTCGGTCTCCTTGGCGGAAGACAGCTCGATCTTGGCCTTCTCAGCGGCTTCCTTCAGGCGCTGCAGAGCCAGCTTATCCTTGCGCAGGTCGATGCCGTTTTCCTTGCGGAACTCATCGGCCAGATAGTCGATGATGCGGACGTCGAAGTCCTCACCACCGAGGAAGGTATCGCCGTTGGTGCTCTTCACCTCAAAGACGCCGTCGCCGATTTCGAGGACGGAGACGTCGAAGGTGCCGCCACCCAGGTCATAAACCGCGATGGTGCCGGCCGACTTCTTGTCCATGCCATAGGCAAGAGCAGCGGCGGTCGGCTCGTTGATGATGCGCAGCACTTCAAGACCCGCAATGCGGCCGGCATCCTTGGTCGCCTGGCGCTGGGCGTCGTTGAAGTAGGCCGGAACCGTGATCACGGCCTGGGTCACGGTCTCGCCGAGATAGGCTTCGGCGGTTTCCTTCATCTTGGTGAGAATGAAGGCCGAGACCTGGCTCGGCGCGTATTTCTCGCCGCGGGCCTCGACCCAGGCGTCGCCATTGTCGCCTTTGACGATGGCATAGGGCACCAGGCCCTTGTCCTTGCTGACCAGCGGGTCTTCAAAGCGGCGGCCGATCAGGCGCTTCACGGCATAAAGGGTATTGGACGGGTTGGTGACCGCCTGGCGCTTCGCCGCCTGGCCGACCAGACGCTCACCGCTATCGGTGATGGCGACCATGGACGGGGTGGTGCGGGCGCCCTCGCTATTCTCGATCACGCGGACATCCTTGCCCTCCATGATCGCGACGCAGGAATTGGTGGTGCCGAGGTCGATACCGATGACCTTGCTCATACGCAGTCTCCTTTATAAGCGGGAGCGACCGACCCGAAGCACCGGCGCCCCCCTTGGAACAACTCTAACCTAGATAGCTTCGCGCCTTTGCCAAGACAAGGAGATGCTGCCCAAAATTTGGGCATCGCCCTGGAATGGCCGCGTTTCGATTCTGACGAGTCTCAGGCCTGGGCGTCGATCGTGCCGGCCGCGCCCGCGGGCGCCTTGGCAACAACCACCATGGCCGGACGCAGCAGCCGTCCGTTCAGCGTCCAGGCCTGGGTCCAGGCCTGGACGATGGTGCCGGGCGGATGCTCCGTCGTTTCCTGCTCGGCCATCGCCTGATGCAGATTGGGGTCGAACAGCTTGCCGGTCGGATCGTCCGTCTGCACGCCGTTGCGCTCCAGCGTCGCGACGAAACTGCGCTCGATGCCTTCAAAGCCCTCGCGCAGCTTGCCGATGATCTCGGCCTCGCCCTCGGCCCGCGGCGGCAGGCTGGTCAGGCCGCGCTTGAGGTTTTCGGCCACTTCCACCACGTCGCGGGCGAATTTCTGCACGGCGAACAGCCGCGCATCCTCGACCTCGCGCTTGGTACGGGTGCGGAGATTGGCCATTTCGGCCTCGGACCGCATCCAGTTATTGCGCATCTCATCGCGCTCGGCCTCGACGGCCGCCAGGCGATCGTCCTGGGAAAGCTCAGCCTCTTCGGCCGCCAGATTCTGGTCGGCCTCGTCGGCGGGGTTCGGATTGATTTTGTCGTGTTCGGTCATGGAACCTGACTTAGGTTTGAGAAAGACACCGTGCAAGCGCCGGATACACGAAATTGCGAGCTGCCAGATACGCATCTGCCGAAATGCGTCAAGCGGCTCGCGTCACGTGCGCCCGGCAGCCGCCTGTCATCGCGGCAACCATACACTGAAGCGGGTGCCCTGCGCTTCCTCGCTGGTGATCGTGAGCTGGCCGCGATGGCGGTTCACGATATGTTTGACGATGGCGAGGCCAAGTCCGGTGCCGCCGACGGCGCGGGAGCGGCCCTTGTCCACCCGGTAGAAGCGCTCGGTCAAACGCGGCAGATGGGTTTTCGGAATACCCGCGCCGTCGTCTGCCACCGCCATCACCACACCCGGACGGCTGGGCCAGGGCAGGCCGGACACAGCCTCCACGGACAGGGTGATGCAGCCATTCTCACGGCCGTATTTCAGCGCATTGTCGAAGAGATTGCTCAGAACCTGGGCCATCTGATCCATATCCCCCGGCACTGGCGGCAAATCCTCCAGCCGCAAATCCAGCCGCACGCCGCGCGCCACGATGCGCGGCTCGAAGGCCGCCAAGGTGCGCTCGATCAGCTCGCTGAACTGGATCTTGCCCTGCGGCGGCTGATGTTCGGAGAGTTCGATTCTTGAAAGGCTGAGCAGATCGTCGATCAGCCGGTTCATGCGGGCCGCCTGCTGGGCCATGATTTCCAGAAAGCGCTCGCGCGCCGGCGCGTCATCCTTGGCTGGTCCCTGCAGCGTCTCCACGAAGCCGATCAGGCTGGCCAGCGGCGTCCGCAGCTCATGGCTGGCATTGGCGACGAAATCCGCCCGCATACGTTCGATCGCGCGTTCCCGCGTGTGATCGACCAGCAGGACGGAGACGTGGCGCTCCTCGAACAGACCGGCGTCCAGCGGCGTCACCATGGCGTGGATCTCCCGCGTCACCGGGGCCGCGAACAGCAGATCGGCCGCCTGCGGCGTCTGGGTCGCCAGTGCCCGGTCCACTGCGCCGCGCAGCAAGGGGTGGCGAAGGACGGCGGCGGTGTCATCGCCCAGGCTGCGCTGTGCTGCCTCATTGGTGCGCTGCACAAGCCCATCCGCCGTCACCAGCAGCAGCGGCTCCGGCAGCAGCTCGATAATCGCCCGTTCGGCCGCGAGCTGGCTTTCGAGCTGCGCCAGGCGCTCCTGCCGTTTGAACACTGCCTGACCCAGAAACGTGCCGACGCGTTCGATTTCGGGCAGGCGCGGCGGTTCCGTGGGCTCCCCGGTCACAACCCGGCGCAGGCGTTCCAGATCCTGCCGCCACAGGAAAGCGACCAGCATCGCAGCCAGGATCTCGACCAGAATCAGGATGGCGATGACATCCCAAGGCGCGGCCCCGGCCAGCACCATCAGCAGCTGGCCCACAACCGGCACCACCAGGATCAGCAGCATCCACCGGCCAAGGCCGGGCGCCCGCGGGTTATCCATGAATCTCCTCTCTACGGGCGCGGGCCGTGGTCATGACAGAGCGCTCAGCTTCCCGGCGCGAAGGATTTGGGCGCCGGCTGCACAATCTGCGCGCCATCCGCCGAGACCTGGAACACCGCCAGGCCGCGCTTGACCGAGCCATCGGCGCCCAGCGCCAGCAGCCCGTCTGCGCCGGCGAAACCCGACGGATTGGTCAGCGCCGCCTGATCGATCTGCCCACCCTGCGTCGTCACGCGGGCGATCGCCCCGGCATCGAAGGCGATGGCCGCGATGCCCGAAGGCGCACCGCCATAGGCTTGCGCGTAGCTGGACTGGAAGCCCGCGGCCACTGCCGGATCGGGCGCGGCATACAGCGCGCCGCGAAAGCCGGCCGCGTTGACCGCCGCCGGGTCGGCCGCCCACAGGCCGGGGCCGAGCACCAGAACCGGACCGGGATTGACGTCGTAATAGGGCATGAGAGAGGCGAGTTCGCCCAAGCCATTGCCGGTCTCGGCCACCAGCAGCGCCTGGAAGGGCGGCGGCGGAATGGGCGTGCGCGCCAGTTTCGCCGCCTGGCGACGGCCATCGACCGTATGCGAGGCCCGCAGCGACTTGATCTGCGCGTCGATTGGACCCCGGCGTCCGGCGTAGTCCGACAGGCTGCGCAGCGCCGAATTCATTGATGAGAAGCTGCCGGCAGAATAGGTCTGCACTTGGCCGCTACCGCCGGCACTTTGCAGCGCCCGGCCCATCGCGTCGCCCAGCGGCGTCTCCGGCAGCAGGGCAGCGACCTGGCTATGGCCCTGCGCGCTCGCCGCCTGCACCAGCGCCTGCACCTGCTCGGCCGGGGTAATGCCCAGCGGCCAAAGGCCGGGCCGGGCCACGGAACTGTCGGAGGTCAGCGCCAGCACATCGACATGGGCAGGGCCGGTAACACCCGCGACAGCCGCGGCTTCCGCATTGGTGAGCGGCCCGATGATGACGCCGGCGCCATCCGCGATCGCCTTCTGCGCCGCGGTGACCGCCCCTTGCGGCGTGCCACCGGTATCAAGCACATCCAGGCCGCTGGCGCCGGTCGCGCCCAGGCCGAGCTTGGCGGCATTGACGAGTTCGGTCGCGACACCCGCATAGGGGCCGGTGATCGGCGCCAGAATGGCGACGCGGCTGCCTGCCGGGCTGGGCAAAGACCCTGCACCGCTGGCGGCCAGCCCTTGCGGGGCGCCGGGGGCCATGCCCATGCTGGGCTGAGACCCTGACGGTAAGGCGCAGCTCGCCAGACCAAGGGTCGCGAGGAGAGCAGATGCCGGAGCTAGACGCACTTTATAATCCTCCGTCGGATCAGGAGCCCGTTCAGCCCGGCCTTGGCGTCTGGCCGAGCGTAAACGGCAGTCCCGCGCAACTTGTGCTGGTTTCTACGCCGATCGGCAACCTGGGGGATGTGACAAGTCGCGCCGTCGCAGCCCTGAGATTGGCCGATATCGTGCTTTGTGAAGATAGCCGCGTGACGACGCGCCTGCTCTTTGCCCTCGGTGTGAAGGCAAGGCTGGAGAGTTTCCACGATCATAACGAGGAAAGCCGCACGCCGCGGCTGCTGGAAGCCATGCAGCGCGGCCAGAAATTCGCTCTCGTCAGCGATGCCGGCACGCCACTGATGTCCGATCCCGGCTTCCGGCTGGTGCGCGCCGCGGTCGCCGAAGGCATGGCCGTCACCGCCCTCCCCGGCCCCAATGCAGCCGTCACCGCGCTCACCCTCTCCGGCCTGCCGCCGCATCCCTTTCTGTTCCTGGGCTTTCCGCCACCGCGGGGCGCCGCCCGCCGCACAGCCTTCGCGAGCTTGCGCGCGGCCGAGGCAGCGGGCCTCTCCGCCAGCATGATCTGGTACGAAAGCCCCCATCGCGTGGCCGAGATGCTGGCCGACCTCGCAACCGTCTTCGGGGATCGGCCAGCCGCCCTGGCGCGTGAGTTGACCAAGCATTTTGAGGAGGTCCGGCGCGGCCCGCTCTCCACCCTCATCGCAGGCGTCGCGGCCGATCCGCCCCGCGGCGAAATTTGCGTGATCATGGCGCCGCCAGACCCCGAGGCCACGGATCAGCCGGCATTCGATCTTGATGCGCGGCTGCGCGCCGAGCTTGCCCGCACGCGGCTGAAGGAGGCGGTCGCCATCGTCGCCGCCGAAACCGGCCTGCCCCGCCGCCAGGTCTATGCACGGGCGCTGGCCCTCGCCGGGGAAGGCTAGTCTTTCGACTTCTGTTCGGGCGCTACAGGGGTGTAGTGTGTTAGGCTAGTACGACGGAGGTCGCCATGGGCGTCCCTATCTCGATCAGGCTCGACGAGCATGTCCGCGCCGAATTGGAATCGCAGGCGCGGGCTCAAGGCATCGGCCTTGCCACCCTCCTCCGCGATATGGCGACGCGAGCCGCCCGCGATAGCCAAAGGGCGCGCATCCGCGCCGCCAGCGCGCACGTCGGTCAGCATGTGGCGGAGTCTGAGCGCGGCGCTGACTTCTACAATGATTGGGGCACGCCGCGGGCCGATGGCGGCTGATACCGCTCGTCTATCCGTTCAGGCCGGCCAGATCGTCATGGCCGACTGGCGGGGCGGTGCCCTGCCTAAGGAGCCGAACAAGCGCCGGCCGGCAATCGTGGTCGAAGACAATGAATTGTTCGCACCTGCCTATCCGAATGTCATTCTGGTGCCATTAACCGATGATGCGGACGTGGTCATTCCCGATCTTGCGGTGCGGATCGTGCCGAGCCCTCAAAACGGCTGCAGCAAAATCTGCTGGGCCGCTTCACATCTGGTTGCAACCACGTCCAAGGCACGTCTGCAAGCGACCCCATCCCATATCACCGCGGATGAGCTGCAAACCATTCGCCGTCAGATCGCGCTCGCCATCGGCATCGATGGGACAGCGTAGCGGCCGTCCGTGCTGTATCTCAGTTGCTCATCTCGATCACGGCGCGAACCTTGGGATAGATTTCCCGCGCCCAATGGCTGCCGCTGAAGACACCGTAATGGCCGACGCCGGTCTGCAGGTGATGCTGTTTCATCACGGACGGCAGGCCCGTACACAGGTCCAGTGCCGCCATCGTCTGGCCGATGCCGCAGATATCGTCGCGCTCGCCTTCGACCGTCAGCACCATGGTGCGGCGGATGGCGCCCGGATCGACGCGCTCGCCCCGATGCGTCAGGCGGCCCAGCGGCAGGTCATGATCCTGAAAGATGCGCTTGACCGTCTCCAGAAAGAATTCCGCGGGCAGATCCATCACGGCGCGGTATTCGTCATAGAATTTACGGTGTACATCGGCGCGCATCTCGTCGCCCGCCACGATATTGCGGGCCTGCAGGATTTCCGCCCGCAAATGGCGGTCGAAATTCATCGCCACGAAAGCATTGAGCTGCATAAAGCCAGGATAGACGCGGCGGTTCGCGCCGCGGAACTGCCAGGGCACAATGCCGATGACAGAATTGTCGAACCACTCGATCGGCTTTTCCTGCGCCAGCAGATTGACCTTGGTCGGCGCCATCCTTGTATCGATGGGACCCGCCATCAGCGTCATGCTGCGCGGGGTCGCGATATTGCCTTCCCGCGCCATGACGGACACAGCGGCCAGCACCGGTACCGCCGGCTGGCAGACGGCCAGCACATGCGCGCCGGGTCCGATCGCCTCCAGCTGCGCGATGACATGGTCGGTATAGTCCTCAAACCCGAAGGTGCCGGCGGTCAGCGGAACGTCGCGGGCGTTCTTCCAGTCCGTGATATAGACGTCATGATCGGCGAGCAGCGTCTGCACCGTATTGCGCAGCAACGTCGCGAAATGGCCGGACATCGGCGCCACCACCAGCAGCCGCGGCTGCCGTACGGCGGTTTCCTTGCGAAAATGCAACAATGCGCAGAAGGGCGTCTCGTAGACGACCTCCTCGATGATCGCGACCGGCGCATTGCCGACCACGACCGGCTGCATGCCGTAAGCCGGCCGCTCATGCGTCATCGGCACGCGCCAGAGGCTTTCGGCCATGGCGGCAGTCAGGCGCAGCGGCAGGGCAGCCGGCTGGGTCAGATCATATTGGTTGAGAATGGTGCTGAGAAACCGGAAATACTGGCGCGCCGGCGCCATCATATCCTGCCGCGCCTGATACATCTGATACAGCATCGGCGTGCCGGCCGCCGCCAGCACGTCGGACAACGGCAGGCCCGCGATGGGCTTGGCCATTTCATAGAACAGGGACTGCCGGTTTTTTTCATCCATACCAAGCCCTGCGTTCCGCTGGAGCCCCAGGGTCTGATAGAGTGTGGGCCCATCCTTGGCGGACAGGACATTGCTCATGGCTGAGGCGACGCTTCTCATTAGCAGCAAGAACTATTCCTCCTGGTCACTCAGGGGATGGCTGATCACGCGCCTCTCCGGCCTGCCGTTTAAAGAAAAGATCGTCAATCCCGACGATCCCGCCGCCCGGGCCGAACTGCTGCTTCGGTCCTCGTCCATTCTGGTACCCAGTCTCATCCATGATGGGATTTCGATCTGGGATACGCTTGCTATTGCGGAATACCTGAACGAGTTGCGACCGGAGGCTGAAATGCTGCCGGATGACAGGCATGCGCGCGCCCGCTGCAGGGCCATCAGCGGCGAAATGCATTCCGGCTTCGCGGCTTTGCGCTCATCGCTGCCGATGAACCTGCATGCGCACCGGCCAGGCTTTGCCATCTGGTCGGCCGCGCGCGCCGATATCGACCGCATCCTGACGATCTGGCAGGACTGTTTCGAGACATGGAACGGCCCATATCTCTTCGGCAAAAAGCTTTCAGTCGCCGATGCGATGTATGCGCCTGTCGTCACCCGCTTCCTAACCTATGACGTCGCGCTGAACGCGCGCGCAGCACGCTACTGCCAGGACATCATGGCCTGGCCGGATATGGCGGAATGGGTGGCTGCAGCGAAGGAAGAGCCCCAAGAAATCACCGAACTGGAAGTGGAATTCTAACGGTTCGGTAAGCCTAGCACCAATCCGTCGCGGCGGGTAGCGGCGCGCACCCGCTTCAGCCGAAGGCGTTACGGACCATTTGACAATGCGCCCCCAGCCGCGTCAGCCCAGCAGCCTGCCCACCACCCGCGCGGTATAGTCCACCACCGGAATGACCCGGCCGTAATTGATCCGGGTGGGTCCGATCACCCCGATCGCGCCGACGATACGGTTCGTCGAATTCCGCGCCGGCGCCACGATCATGGACACGCCGGCCGAGCCGAACAGGCCGCTTTCCGCGCCGATGAAAATGCGCACCCCGTCCGAGGTCTCCGCCAGTTCCAGCAGGCGCAGCATCGTCTCCTGCGCCTCCAGCCGCTCGAACAGGGTCTGGATGGAGGCAAGGTTCTCGATTTGCGTGACATCCGCCAGCAGCCTTCCCTGGCCGCGAACGATCAGATTGCCGCCGCGCCCCTCGCCGCCCCAGGTCGCGAGACCCGCTTCGATGATGCTCGCCGCCAGCTCGTCCAGCGTATTGCGGTCGCGCGCGATCTCGGCCGCCATATTGGTGCGAAAATCCGCCAGCGTCTGTCCGGCCAGACGGGCATTGAGATAGTTGCTCGCCTGCTGCAGCGCCGAGGGCGGCACGCCGAGCGGAATATCGATGACGCGGTTCTCGACCTGACCTTCCGAGGAGACCAGCACCACCAGCGCACGGCCGGAGGCGAGCGGCACGAATTCGATATGCTTCAGCGCGCCCTCGGCCTTGGGCGCCAGAACCAGCCCGGCCGCCGCCGACAGGCCGGACAACAGGGTCGAGGCTTCGGCCAGCGTATCCTGCAGGCTGCGGCCATGGCTGACGAGCGCGGTGTCGATCGCGTCCCGCTCCTCCTCGGCCAGGTCGCCGAATTGCAGCAAGCCGTCGACGAACAGGCGCAAGCCCCGGTCGGTCGGCAGACGCCCGGCCGAGGTATGGGGCGCATAAAGCAGACCGGCATCGGTCAGATCGGCCATGACATTGCGGATCGTCGCTGGCGACAGCGCCAGCGGCAGGCGTCGCGACAGGGTGCGGCTGCCAACCGGGCCGCCGGTCTCCACATATTGCTCGACGATTTCGCGCAATACCGCCGCCGACCGGATATCTAGCCCCTGGGGCAGCGTCGCGGGTTGTATGGGCGGAAGGGTAAAGCCATGTCTGTCCATTGCGATCCTTTTTTACCGGGCCCGGACCTGGGGGCCGATATCCTATCAGTCAGAGGCTCTGCCATGCGACATGAAGAGTGCTCCGTCACATGGGCTCATGCTGATCATAGCCTAATTGGGTCTTCGCGACACCACAGGGAGTGGCGGCACGGGAATGGGCTTCGCGACGCATGTTTCCGCCCTGCGCTCCAGGCTTGACCGGTCGTCGACCGGAACGGGCCTCGTCATCGTCCTGATCTCTTATTCCGCCTTCGCTTTGCATGATGCGCTGGTCAAGATCCTGGTCGCGCATTTCGACGCGCCGCAGATTCTGTTCCTGCGCAGCCTGACCGTCGTCGTCCTCTGCCTCAGCCTCGGTGGCCGCAGCGTGGTGACGCGCGGTCTGTTTTCGCCGATGCGGGGCAAGCTGCTGGCGCGCGCGGCCCTCACCTTCGTCGCCTGGCTTCTGTACTATTCGGCCGGCCGCTATCTCGGCCTCGCCCAGATGATCACCATCTACTTCGCAAGCCCGCTGATCATCGCGGTGATGGCGGGACCTTTGCTGGGCGAACGCGTCACCCTGGTGCGCTGGATCGCGCTGGGCATCGGCTTTGTCGGCGTGCTTCTCGCCGCCCGTCCGCATGGCTCAAGCCCGCTTCTGCCGGCGCTCTGCGTCGCCCTCGCCGCCGTCATCTGGGCCTATGCCATGATCCTGATGCGCCAGATTTCGGCCGAGCTGCGCGGCTGGGATCAGGTCTTCGTCATCGCGCTGCTGTTCCTGGTCTGTTGCGGCGCGGTCCTGCCCTTCATCTGGAAGACACCCAGCCTGCCGGCCCTGGTTTTGATGCTGAGCCTGGGGCTGCTCTCCACCCTCGCCCAGCTGCTGCTGATCGAAGGCGTCAAGCTCGCCCAGGCCAGCGTCATCGCGCCGATGGAATTCAGCGGCCTGCTCTGGAGCTTCGTCTTCGGCTACGCCATCTTCGGCGACATTCCGGCCATCGGCGTCTTCCTCGGCGCTGGCCTCATTCTGCTGAGCGGCGGCATGGTGGTGCTGAGCGAGCTGCGCGGCGGCCGGCAGCGCACCGCCAAGGCCTAGCAGACACACTCGGCCGAAATCGCCGAAAGGACCAAAAATCGACGATCACAATGTCGTTCAAGACCGGCATGATCGCAGCAAGGGCCATTCTGGCCCGGCGTGGAGCCGCTGCAATGATGGACTATCTTGGCGATAGCTTGGCCGACGACACAACCCTCGATGTAATGGTCTGCAAACCCGCGACAGCGCGTTTCGTCAGCGACGGTGATCGTCGCCTGCTGCTCATCGGCGCCGCCGAGACGGTCTTCCTGGCCAAGGGCTATGTCGATACCACCATGGCGGACATCGCGGCCAAGGCGGGCATGTCGAAGAAGACCATCTATCAGGTCTTCACCTCCAAGGCCGATCTGTTCGACGCCCTGCTGCTGGAGCGTTTGCTGGCCTTGCCGACGCTCTCCGCGACCAGCGACGCGGCCGTCCCGGATACACTGCGCAGCATGCTGATGGGCTTCGGCCGGGCCCTGCTCGATCCGCGCCAGATCAGCCTCACGCGGCTGCTGATCGCCAATATCGCCAGCGTCCCGCAGGCAAATGCCATCGTCACGCGCCGCTGCCTCGACATCAAAACTGCCATCAGCCAGTGGCTGGGCATTCAGGTCGAGCGCGGGGTCTTCGAGATCCCGGATCTGATGCTCGCGACCGAAACCCTGTTCGGCCTGGCCTTCGCCGGTCTGCAGACCGAATTGCTGCTGGCGCTGCGCGACACGCCGACAGAGGAGGAGCTGGCTCGCAATGTCGATTGGACCGTCAGCATCTTCATGCGTGAATTCGCGCGCTAGGCACCTTGCCATCGCCGCACGGTTGACCCGGGCCCCAGGGCAGGCTTCGTAGCAGCCTGATCCAACGGGAGACTGCCGCGTGAAAGCCATACCGTGGTGGAGCTGGGCCTGCCCGATCCTGGCCTGGGTCCTTCTCGCCGCCAAATTCTTTCTGCCGGTCGAGGGGCCGGCTCTGCTCATCTTCGTGGCAGCACTCGGCGGTGCGGTCTTCGCCGGCGTCCATTTCGCCGAAGTGATCGCCCACAAGCTCGGCGAGCCCTTCGGCACGCTCGTTCTGGCGGTCGCCGTCACCATCATCGAAGTCGCGCTGATCGTCTCCGTCATGCTCGGCGGCGGCGCCGACAAGGCGGCGCTCGCGCGCGACACCGTGTTTTCAGCGGTCATGATCGTTTGCTCCGGGGTCGTCGGCCTCTGTCTCCTGGCCGGGGCCAGCCGCCACCGCGAGCAGGAATTCCGCGTGCAAGGGGCCAATGGCGCGCTCGCCGTCATCGTCGCGCTCTGCGGGCTGACCATGGTTCTGCCGAATTACACCCAGGCACCGGGGCCGAGCTTCACCGTCTCCCAGCTCACCTTCGTGGGCGTCGTCTCACTCGTCATGTATGGCGTCTTCGTCTTCGTGCAGACGGTTCGCCACCGCGAATACTTCCTGCCTGAAATCGCGGATGACGAGGATGCCCATGCGCCCGCGCCGTCAAACGCGATGGCGTTCGCAAGCCTCGGGCTGCTGATCGTCTCACTGGTCGCCGTCGTCGGCCTCGCCAAGGCGCTGTCGCCGGCGGTCGAGGCCATGGTCGCGCAAAGCGGCGCGCCGAAATCGGTGGTCGGCGTCATCATCGCCGCCCTCGTCCTTCTGCCCGAAAGCCTCGCCGCCGTGCGCGCCGCGCGGCTCAACCGGCTGCAGACCAGCCTCAACCTCGCCTTCGGCTCGGTCATTGCCAGCATCGGCCTGACCATCCCGGTGGTCGCCGCCGTCTCGGTCTATCTGCACCAGCCGCTGACGCTCGGCCTCGACCCGAAGGAGACGGTGCTGCTCGTGCTGACCATGCTGCTGAGCATATTGACCATCGCGACGGGACGCACCTCCATCCTCCAGGGCGCCATCCACCTCATGATCTTTGCGGTGTTTTTGTTCTTTGCCGTGGTGCCTTAGCGTGACGGACGAGGCCATGAAGTCGCCTCATAAATAGATACCATTTTATAGTATCATGCACTATCGCCCGCATCCCACACCGGATACCGACAAGGGAGCCGTCGCGTCCATCCGCCGTTGGCTGCACGGCCATGGAGTGAAACCATCATGAACACGCTCACAATCGATGGCCTCAAGGCCGTCATCTCATTCCATGAAGAAGCTCGGCAATTTCGCGGTGAATTCCTTGGTCTTAACGGTGGCGCGGAGTTTTACGCCAGCAGCGTCGACGACCTGATTCAGGAAGGGCAGGCATCGCTGCGGACCTTCCTCAGCGTCTGCGCAGAAAACAATATCGAGCCCTATCGCTCGTTCAGCGGAAAATTCCTCGTCCGCATCCCCGAGACCCTGCACGCGGATGCTGTTCACGCGGCGTCAGCACGTGGGGTCAGCCTCAATGATCTGGTGCGGGACGCCATCATGCATGAAATCGGTGACTGACCCTGGTCAGCGGATCAGCGCACCCAGCACGGCGTCCAGCCGCATCCGCCCTTCGGCCGTTGCGCGCAGCCGGTCGCCCTCCTGGATGAGATAGCCTTCCGCGATCAGCGCCGGCAGCATGTCCTGGTCGATGGCGTCCGCCAGGGCGATGCCGGTGCGGGCCTCGAACCGCGTGGTAGAGATGCCCTCGCTCAGCCGCAGGCCCATCAGCAGCATTTCCTCCGCCCGCTCGGACGGCGTCACGATGGTATCGTCGCCCGACCCATGACCCGAAGCCTCCACCCGATCCGCCCAGATTTCCGGCGCCCGGTGGCGGCGCGTCGCCGTCAGCCCGCCCGCGAGGCTGAGCCGCCCATGCGCGCCCGGACCGATGCCGATGTAATCGCCGTAGCGCCAATAGGTCAGGTTGTGGCGGCTTTCCGAACCCGGCCGCGCGTAGTTTGAAACCTCATAGGGATGCAGGCCGAAGCGCGCGGCTTCTTCCAACGTCGCCTCATACAGCCCTGCCGCGGTCTCGGCATCGGGCAGCACGATCTCGCCCCGCCGGTGCAGCCCTTCGTAAGCCGTGCCGGGCTCGATGGTGAGCTGATAAAGCGACAAATGGTCGGCCGCCAGATCCAGCGCCTGGGCCAGTTCCACGCGCCAGGCAGCTTCCGTCTGGCCAGGCCGGGCATAGATCAGATCGAAGGAAATGCGCGGAAAAATGCGGCGCCCTATCTCCAGCGCAGCGATCGCCTGGGCGACCGAATGCTGGCGTCCGAGCCGCTGGAGATCGGCCTCGTTCAGGCTCTGTATGCCGACCGAAATGCGGTTCACGCCGGCCGCGCGGTAGCCCGCGAAGCGTCCGGCCTCAATACTGGTCGGATTGGCTTCCAGGGTGATTTCCAGATCCGGTTCGGCCACGAACAGCCGCTTGGCCGCCGCGATCAAAGCGGCCACCGTCTCGGGCTCCATCAGGCTCGGCGTGCCGCCCCCGAAAAAGATCGACCGTAGGGGCCGGCAGCCTAAGCGGGCCGCCTCCCATTCCAGCTCGGCGAGCAGCGCCGCCCGGAAGCGCGCCTGGGGCAGCACGTCGCGGACATGGCTGTTGAAGTCGCAGTAAGGGCATTTGGCGAGGCAGAAGGGCCAGTGGATATAAAGCGCGAGCGGTTCGGCGCTGATTTCAGTCATGACAAATTTCCTAGGCCCGGCGTGCGCGTCACACAATCGACATGTGCGGGAGGCACCCCATTTGATCATTTCGATTTTAGGGTAGGGGTGCGTGATGTTCGGAACGAGCAACAGACTATCGGCGGCCGGCTGGTCGATCCGCGACACGATCCTGTGGATCGCCGGCATTGCGGTCGCCGGTCTTCTGATCTGGCTGCTGCATCAGGAATTGCTGCTCGTCTTCCTGGCGGTCCTCTTTGCCGTCTCCCTGCGCGGAGCAGCGGAATGGATCTCTGAGCATGCGCCGCTGTCGCCGCGCTGGGCCATGGCGGTCATCATGCTGCTGGTGGTCGCGGCCTTCATCGGCTTCTGGTGGTGGGTCGGACCGCAGCTGGTTCAGCAGGCCATCGACCTCGGCAAGGCACTGAGCCAGGAAGGCACCGATCTTACGCAACGCTACGGCCATACCCAATGGGGCCGCAGCATCCTGGAAAAGCTGAGCAGCTCCGGCACCCAGGCCGCGCAGTCGATGGCCGGCTCCATGCTGACGGCCGCCAGTTCGACGGTGGGCGCCATCGCCGGCGTCTTCGTGCTCATCGTCACCATGCTCTATTTCGCCTCCAATCCCACGCTCTATGTCAAAGGCCTGGTCACTCTGGTGCCGCAAGCCCACCGCGCGCGCGTGCATGAAGTGATGGGCAAGGTCGCGGCGGTGCTGCGCTGGTGGTTCCTTGGCCAGCTCATCGACATGGCGGTGGTCGGTCTTCTCACCACGATCGGCCTGCTCCTGATCGGCATGCCCATGGCCCTGGCGCTTGGCGTCATCGCCGGCATCCTCACCTTCGTGCCCTATTTCGGCGCCATCCTGGCGGCGATTCCGGCGCTGGCCATCGCCCTTGGCCAGGGCATGCATATGACCTTGCTGACGGCGGTGGTCTTCGCCGTCTGCCATTTCGTCGAAGGCTACATCATGTCGCCCATGGTGCAGGACCGCATGGTGCGGCTGCCCCCGGCACTGCTGATCCTGTCGATGACCTTTTTGGGCTCGCTGCTGGGGCCCATGGGCATCGTGCTGGCGACGCCGCTGGCCGCCGCCGGCCTGGTCCTGGTCTCCGAATTCTACGTCGTCGACGTGCTGGGCGACGAAAGCGGCCGAGACGTTACGGGACACTGATTATTTCTGAACAGGCACATTGCCCCGTAACGAAAAGCAGGCTAGGAGGGTTGTGTAGGCATTTCAATTTTCGCTGAAAAGAACGCGCGATGTCTGGTACGACTACGGCTCCCTTGAATGGCGTCGTCTATATAACGACACGAATCGGTTCGTACGAATATCAGGCCTCCGGCGTTCTCATCGCACCGGACCTCGTTCTGACCGCCTCCCATGTCGTCTGGCAGGCAGGCGTCGGTACAGCGACCTCCATCAGCGTCTCGCCCGGCTACGGGTCCGGCATCGCTCCCTATGGCAGCGCCTATGGCGTCTCCTACAACTTCAATCCGATCGACGATTTCAATGATCAGGTCACCGCACAGGCCATCGAAGACGATTATGCGGTGATCAAGCTCGGAACCTCATTTCCCACTGCGACAGACTTCGCCCTCGGCTCGGACTTCACCGGTGGCGTCGCCTATGTCAGCGGCTATCCGGCCATTGCCCAGGGCGCGCTGCTGAGTCCGGCACAGAATATTTCGCAAGTTCCCTTCTACAGTATTCTGCAGGGCCAGGCGCTGGGGCCGGGGTCCAGCGGCGGACCGGTCTGGACCATCGGGGCGAGTGGCGCGCCAACGGTCGATGGTCTCGTCTCCGCGCAAAGCGGCAGCATCGGCTATGATGTGCAGCTTACCAGCAGCGCCGTCAGCCAGATCGACGCCTGGGTGGCAGCGGACGAAGCCCCCAGCGCACCGATCACCGTTTTCGACACGACGACGCAAACTGCGGTCAGCGCCACCGGCACACCCTATGTCGGGCCGGTTGCGGGGCTGCAGACGACCTATGCCGACATCACGCCCGACAGTCTCAATATCGTGGCGACGACGCCGAACTGGTTCATCGCCACCGGCTCGGGCAACGACGCCATCACCGTCTATAGCGGCAACAATGTCATCGACGGCGGCTCAGGCTCCAACTTCCTGACGGGCGGCGCCGGGGACGATACCTTCTTCGTCAATGCGACCGCGCCGAACCAGGATATCTGGAGCACGGTCAACAACTTCCATCACGGCGATTACGCGACCCTCTGGGGCGTCAGCAGCGCGAATGTCTCGGTGGGCGATTGGTTCAATAACCAGGGTGCAGCCGGCTATACGGGCCTGACCCTTCATACTGAGACTTCAGGCGGCACAAGCGCATCGCTCACCCTGTCGGGTTACAGCGTGGCGGATCTCTATAACGGGCGGCTGGCCTTCGCCTATGGCGTCGATGCCAGCGACCGCCCCTATATGCTGATCGCCGGCACCAGCTGAGAATCTGCCGTCAATCGGCCGCCGGCTTCGGCGGCACGCCCAGACAGGCTCGCACCAGGGCCGAAAAGGCGCGCGCGCGATGGCTGGTCGCGGTCTTTCGCGCAGGGTCCATCTCGCCATAGGTCTCGGCCTCGCCATGCGGCTGGAACATCGGGTCATAGCCGAAGCCGCGGTTGCCACGCGGCGGCCAGACGCGCGCGCCTTCCACCCGGCCCTCGAACAGCTCGTAATGACCATCCGGCCAAGCGAGGCAGAGGACGGAGATGAAATAGGCGCTGCGGTCGGCGGCATTGCCCGCCTCGTCGTTCACGCGCTGCATGGCGGCGCGGAAATCCTTCGCCGGACCAGCCCAGCGGGCCGAATAGATGCCGGGCGCACCATTCAGGGCGCCGACGCAAAAGCCGCTATCGTCCGAGAGGCAGGGCAGGCCGCTGGCCGTGGTCGCTGCCAGCGCTTTCAGCCGGGCATTGCCCGCGAAACTTGTCTCCGTCTCCTCCGGCTCCGGCAGGCCAAGGTCGCCCGCCAGCACGACATGGATGTCCCACGGTTCCAGCAGCTTGCGGATTTCCACCAGCTTGCCCTGATTGTGGCTGGCCACAACCAGGCGGCATCCGGGATCGAGCGGACGGGCCATCAGACAACACTCCCAGCAGCTTCGATGGCGATATTCTGGGCTACGAACAAGGCGCGCGTGCCCGCCTTGGCCAGAGCCATCAAGGTCAGGCAATCAGCCTCGGTGAATGGTTTCTGCTCCGCCGTCGCCTGAATTTCGACGATGCCGCCATCGGCCGTCAGGACGAAATTGCTGTCCGCCTCGGCGGCCGAATCCTCGGCATAGTCCAGATCGAGCACGGCCTCGCCCGCCACCAGCCCGCAGGACACGGCGGCGACCTGGCCCACCAGCGGCACCGCCGCCAGCACGCGCTTGGCGACCAGGTGACGGAACGCGAGCGTCAGCGCGACATAGGCGCCGGTGATCGCCGCACAGCGGGTCCCGCCATCGGCGTTCAGCACATCGCAATCCAGCGTGATGGTCATCTCGCCCATGGCGCGGCGGTCCACCACCGCGCGCAAGGACCGGCCGATGAGACGCTGGATTTCCTGCGTGCGGCCGGACTGCTTGCCCCGCGCCGCCTCACGCTCGCCGCGCTTATGGGTCGCCCGCGGCAGCATGCCGTATTCGGCCGTCACCCAGCCCAGTCCCTGGCCGCGCATGAAGGGCGGCACGCGGCCTTCCACGCTCGCGACACACAGAACTTCCGTATGGCCCATCCTGATCAGGGCAGAGCCTTCGGCATGGCGGGCGAAGCCGGTGGAGATGGAAACAGGGCGTAGGCTATCGGCAGCGCGGCCGGACGGTCGCATGGGCGTCATCCCTTAAACTCGATCAATCGGGGCGCACCAGTAACGGCTAGCGCGGATGGGCGCCACCCCGCGGCCGGAAAGGCCGCGTCCAGGCACAAAGACTGGCAAGGAATCATCCGGCCAGCAAACTCTATCCTCGCAAGCCAAGCCTTGCGCGCTATGATAGACCCATGATGCAAAACGTTTCTATCGGACATGGAATTGGCTGATCTTCCAACCTCAAGCCGCCCGCGCGTCCACCGCGACGTCGTCGAGACCCTCGCGCATCGCATCCTGTCGGGCGGCATCAAGCCGGGCGAGAGCCTGCCCAATACGCAAAATCTCAGCTCGGCGCTGGGCGTCAGCCGCTCGGCCTTGCGGGAGGCCATCAAGGTCCTCAGTGCCAAGGGCATGCTGGACGTGCGGCCCCGCACCGGCACCCGCGTGCTGCCGCGCTCCTCCTGGAATCTCATGGACCCTGAACTGCTCAGCTGGTCCGGCCCGATCCTGGATGAGGATCTGGTGCGCAGCCTGCTCGAATGCCGCAAGCTGATCGAACCCGGAGCAGCGGCGCTGGCTGCCCAGCGCGCGACGCCTGCGCAGCTGGCCGAGATCGAGGCCGCCCTCGCGCAGATGGATGCCGAGACGCTGGAAGAGCGTGTTCAGGCCGATCTGAATTTCCATGTCGCGGTGCTGCGCGCCAGCGCCAATTTGTTTCTGGCGCAATGGGGCCAGACCGTGTCCTCCGTCCTGCTCGCGGCCTTCCGCCTCTCGACCGGCGCCAGCCATTCCTACGACGTCGCCTTTTCCGCTCATCGGGATGTGGTCGAGGCCATTCGCAGGCGCGATGCCGTGGCCGCGGACCACAGCATGCGCGCCGTTCTGTCGACCATGGCGCATGATCTGCATCTGGACAGCAGCGAAACGATCGTCACGCCGTGAGATTGAGGATGGCAGACGCCAAGCACGCGGCCTGACCATTGAAAAAGGCCGGTCCCTCGCGGGGCCGGCCTTTTTCGCGTTATCGGTTCAGCGGCGAGTCAGGCGAAGGCCGGCTCCGGCAGATGGATGCCGCATTCGGTCTTGGCCTGGCCGCGCCAGCGCCCCGCCCGGCGATCCTCGCCGTCCGCGACCGGCGCGGTGCAGGTGGTGCAGCCGACGGAGAGGAAGCCGAAAGCCTCCAGCGGATGACGCGGCAGGTCACGCGCCTCGAATTCCGCCGCAATCTGCTCGGCGGTCCAATGCGCAAGCGGATTGACCTTCACCCGCCCCGTCGCATCCGTCTCGAAAATGCCGACCGCCGCGCGGGTCAGAGACTGGAAGCGCTTGCGCCCGGTGATCCAGGCATCGAAACCCCCCAGCGCCGTCTGCAGCGGCCGCGTCTTGCGCAGGCTGCAGCATTGGTCGGCATTTTCCCGCCACAGCTTGCCCTCGGCATCCTCACGCGCGATCCGCGTTGCCGAGGGCGTAATGACGCGTATATCGGTCAGGCCCAGACGATCCACCAGCTGATCGCGATAGTCCAAGGTTTCCGGGAATAGCTTGCCGGTATCGAGGAAGATGACCGGCACGGTGCGGTCGATCTCAGCCGCCAACTGCAGCAGCAGCGCGGACTCGGTGCCGAAGGAGGAGACCAGCGCAATACGGCCGTCAAAGATCTCGGTCAGCGCGAGATCGAGGATCGCGGCAGCATCCGACGGGTCGGCAATGCGACAGGCGAGATCGGCACACAGCGCGCGGGCGGTCTGTTCGGCAGGCGACAGGAGCGAAGCGGAGGCTGAAACCATCTCTATCGAAGCCCTATTCCATGAGCCAGTCCGCTCAAAAGGATGAATTTCCTCTCAATTGCAATAAGCAGATTTTAAATAAGTAAGATCTTCTCGAGCCTCTCGGCTGCTTAGAAAAACCCTCGCGTTTCAGGGTTTTTAAAAGAATGCATGCCTGCAGACCAGATATGCATTTCGCCAAAAAGGACAGGCTCAGGTGCCGCCTGGCGGCGGCGCCTGAGCCTGTGCAAACGCCCGGACCTGTAGAACGGTCCGGCTGCGGCTGTCGCGCCGGCCTATTCGCCGGCGGTATCGATCCAGCCGATGTGACCGTCATCGCGGCGGTAGACCACGTTCAGCTGCCCGCTGACGGCGTTGCGGAACATCACCACCGGCTGGTCGGCCAGATCCATGCGCATCACCGCCTCACCCACGGTCAGGCGCGCAATGACGGAAGGGCTTTCGGCTATCACGGTCGCGAAATGGCCATTCACCAGACCGTTGGCAGCCGGCGCCTCCGTGCTGGGTGCGCTGTCCTCATCCCGTTGCTGAAGGATATAATGCTGGGCCGGTTCCAGGCTTTCCGGCGTGTCGCGCTGCTGCGCCAGATCGCGCGCATGGTCGTTCACGCGCCGTCGGTAGCGGCGCAGCCGCTTGGCAATATGTTCGGCCGCGTCATCGAAGGCGCCATTCGCGTCGGCTGCCTCGCCCTCACCGCGCAACGTCAGACCGCGACCGGCATGAACATTGATGTCGCAAGTGAAAAAGCTTCGTGCTCGGCTGAAGGTTACATTCGCTTCCAGAGCGTCGCCGAAATATTTTCGGGCGATCGTCTCAAGCATGTCAGAGACGCGGAAGCGCAACGCGTCAGAGAGTTCAAGCTGCTTACCGGAGACCGTTATTTGCATTTTACCTCCAGATATTTCCCCTGCGAGACCGTTATCCGCAGATGCGCGGATCAGGGGCTGCCTTCAAAGGACCAGGCCCCGGATTTAACTTTGGGCCTCACTAAAGACTTCGGTTGTCAAAACGTGGGCCTGACTTGCACCCTGTCAATCTGCCGGCGGTCAGGCGGCTGCTTTCTCCTTCTTGCGCTGCATCGAGCTTGGGATTTGCAGCGTCTCGCGATACTTGGCCACGGTTCTGCGGGCAATGTCCACGCCTTCCTTTCGCAGAGCGGCCACGATCGCATCATCTGACAGAATGTCATTCGGCTGTTCCGCACCGATCATAGCGCGGATACGGTGGCGAATTGCCTCGGCGCTGAAGGTTTCCCCGCTGGTGCCGTTGATGGCCGTTGTGAAGAAGAATTTAAGTTCAAACACGCCGCGCGGTGTCGCCATGGATTTATTCGCCGTCACACGACTGACCGTGCTTTCATGCATCTCCACCGCATCCGCGACGTCACGCAGCGTCAGCGGACGCAGATGCGTGACACCGTGGCGCAGAAATCCATCCTGCTGGCGCACGATCTCCGCCGTCACCTTCAAAATCGTCTGGGCGCGCTGACGCAGCGACTTCACCAGCCAATTGGCACTTTGCAACTGCTCAGACAGGAAAACGCGATCCTCGCGCTTGGCAGTCGCTGAAACGCGCGCGTGAAAGACGTGATTGACCAGCAGGCGGGGCAGCGTTTCCTGGTTCAGATCCAGATGCCAGCTCTGATCCGGGGCGCGGCGCAGCAGAACATCCGGCACCAGCGGATGAATGGGGCCATTCTCATAAGTCGCACCGGGTTTCGGATTGAGCTGGCGGATCTCCGCCACCATCTCAGCCATATCCTCGGCATCGACATGGCACAGCGCCATCAGCCGCTTCAGGTCGCGCCGGCCCAGCAGTTCCAGATTGTCGAGCAGCACCGCCATCGCCGGGTCCAGGCGGTTCTTGTCCAGCAACTGGGCTGCCAGGCATTCCTTCAGATCGCGCGCGAATAGGCCCGGCGGATCGAACCGCATCATACGTTGGCGCACCGCCTCCACCCGTGCCAGCGTCGTGCCGAGGCCGGCGGCGATCGCCGCAGGCTCGGCGGTGATCCGCCCGGCGCCGTCCAGCAGGGCAATCAGATGCGCGCCGATCAGCCGGTCGATCGGGTCGGCAAATCCCAGCCGCAACTGCTGCGCCAAATGATCGCGCAAGCTGGTCGGGTTTTCCGCCAGGTCGTCGATGCCATTGGGATCGGAATCGAAGCTGTGACTGCCGCCGCGTCCCGCGCCGGCATAGAGCAGGCTCTGCCCCTGCGCGCCATCGGCGACACCGCCCGCGTCATAAGCATTGGAAAAATCGCCGTCGAGCGGCGCCTGCTCGGCCGTCGGCAGCTGGTCGGAAGCGACATGCGTCAGGCTGTCGCCTTCGCTTGCCGCTTCCAGCGGCCGCTGGTCGGTCGCCGGCCGGTCCAGCAGCGGCGTCTCCGGCCGCTCATCCTGTTCCAGCAGCGGGTTGCGGTCCAATTCCTCCTGGACGAAACCCGCCAATTCCTGATTGGAATAATGAAGCAGTTTGATGGCCTGCCGCAGCTGCGGGGTCATCACCAGGGACTGAGACTGGCGCAATACCAGCCTTGGCCCGATTTTTGCTCCAATGGACATCGGGCCTAGCTTAGCAGCATCGCGCTGCAGCAAAAGTGGCTACAGACGAACTACATGCTAAAACGATCGCCCAAATAGACCCGGCGGACGCCTTCATGGCTGACGACCTCGGACGGGCGGCCCTCCATCAGCACCTGACCGTCGTGCATGATATAGGCGCGGTCGATAATCTCCAGCGTTTCCCGCACGTTATGGTCCGTAATCAGCACGCCGATGCCGCGATGCTTGAGATGGGAAACCAGATCGCGGATTTCCCCCACTGCAATCGGGTCGATACCGGCCAGCGGTTCGTCGAGCAGGATATAGCCGGGCCGGCTGGCGAGCGCGCGGGCGATTTCCAGGCGCCGCCGTTCACCACCTGACAGCGCCAGCGACGGCGTGCGGCGGAGATGGGAAATGCCGAATTCCTGCAGCAGCCCGTCCAGCATCACCTGCTGCTTGTCGGGATCGGTCTCAGTGATCTCGATCACCGACTTGATGTTCTGCTCGACATTGAGGCCGCGGAAAATGCTCGCCTCCTGCGGCAGATAGCCGATGCCCAGTCTCGCGCGGCGATACATCGGCAGCGCCGTGATCGGGTTGCCGTCCAGCGTGATCTCACCGGAATCCGGCCGCACCAGACCCATGATCATATAGAAGGTCGTCGTCTTGCCGGCCCCGTTCGGACCCAGCAAACCGACAGCCTCACCGCGCTTGACGGTCAGCGAGACGCCACGCACCACGGCGCGCTGCTTGAAGGTCTTGCCCAGGCCGCGCGCGACCAGACCCGCATTGGACTGACTGGCGACAGTGCCGCTGCTCGCGGCTTTAGCCTGTGTGCGCGCGACATCCGCCATTGGGGCGGGCTCCTCAACCGACTGCATGAGATGCGTTTAACCTTGAGGTGACGTCGTTTTTTTGGCGGAAGGCGCAGCAGAACCCGGTGCGGGACTGCCCGGAGGCGCGGCCTGGTCCGGCACGATCAGGCCTTTGACCTGGGTCGAGCCCTGGCTCAGCAGGCGCGATATGCCGGTCTTCATATTGACCAGCGCCTCGTCGCCGACCAGCACATTCTGGCCACGGGTAATGCGCACGTCGCCGGCGATGCGGGAAATGCCGAGATTGGGATCGTAGACGGCGCGATCGCCCTGCACGATCTCGGTCGCCGTCATGATGACGACATGCCCGATGGCATCCACGCGCTTGAGCTTGCCGGAAGGATTGTCGGGGTCGGCGCTGCCCGCATCATTGGCGGGGGCCGGCGTCGCCTTCGCCTGGGTGGGCGCGCTGCCCTGGCTGGGGCTCGGATCGGTATAGGCGACAAGCACGTCCGCCGCGATGCGGCGGCCGGTATTCGTCACCATCACCGCGTCGCCGCGCGCCACCGCCATATGCTGGGCGGACCAGTATTCCAGCGAATCGCGGGCGGTGACGAGATAGGTCGGCGTCGTCAGCTTCAGGGCGTGTCCGGTCAGCACCAGGACCGACTGGTCCATGTCATAGGCACCATGGTCGCCCCAGGCCTGATCGGTGGGCGTGAAGATATGGACATGGCCCATCGCTTCCAGAAGATAGATCTCGTTATTGCCCTCCAGCCCGTCCGGCGGGTCGCCGGCCGCTCCCGTGCTGGCGGGCGCGGCCGCCGCCTTGGCCACAGGCGCCGGGGCACCGGGTGCGGCCTTTTTCTTGCGGTAATGGGCGATCAGCTGGTCGCCGGTGACGGTGACATCGCCGCGGACCGCCTTTGCGTCCTGATCGGCAATCACTTCCTGGCTTTGCTGGCGCCATTCGATGCCGCCCTGAGACGTCACCGTGATCGGGCCGCCATGGGAGAAGTTGATCGCCTGCGCGCGCGCCAGGCCCGCACCCAGCGGGGCGGCCATCACGGACAACGCAAAAATCCGCGCCGCGCTCAGCGCCACCCGCGGTCGCGCGAAGGCGCGCCGCGCCATCTGTGTCAGCATAGGGGTCTTCCGGTCTAACGCCTTGGGGTCGCTCATGGACTCCCGTCTAGCACAAGCTTCGCCGGACCCGTGAAGTGGAGGCGCGTGCCCCGGTCCGTAATCGCGAAACCCTGTGCCGACAGCGTGCCGAAGGGACCATCCGCATTGACCGGCTGATGGCCGGTGGCCGTGGAATCTTTCAGATTGATCGCAGCCTGCGCGCTGCGCACGGTGGTGCCGTCATCCCGGTAGAGAACGACGTGATTGCTCAGGTCCAGATGCTGGGCCTTGGCATGATAGAGGCCGTCGCGTGAATTGATCATCAGCCAGGAGCCGGTCTTCATCGTCATGTCGCCGGCCGGCTGCGTCAGCACGACGGTATCGGCATCCGTCTGCACGGCGCGGGCCGCCGTCATCGTATAGGGGCGGCCGGTCTCGTCGATGCCCTCGTAATGCGCCTTGGTCATGCTGCCCTGATCGGCACCGTCAGGCCCACTGCCCAGATGATAGGAGACGCGCGCCGGATTGTGCTGGCTGATCAGTTCGGGCCACAGCATGACCAGGCTGAGCAGCATCAGCGCACCCAGCGGCAGCAGCCGCTTCATCCACACCACCAGCATGCGCCGCCGGTTCAATGCCCCGGCGGACGGCATTTTGCGGCCGCGCCAGATGCGGCGGGCCTGTGCGTGCTGATCATCCAGCTGCGACGGGCGCAGCATCTGCAGACGGTCAGGAACAGCGCTCATTCATCCCTCATGACAACAGGGCAGATCGCACGGGCTTTTTTCAAGATCGATGACTGCCATCTTTCCCGAAGGAGCGCGGGCGGTTGCCCAAGGGCCGATAGACGCAATCGCCTGCGAGGTTGGCCATGCGCCTGATATCACAAATCTTAGCGATCTGTTTCACAGCTCTTGTCTTATAACTCTGGAAAACGGCAGTCACATGGCAAATTCGTAACCCAAGGCGGATAAAACAGCCCGAAACTGCTGCCCGGTCCCTGATATTTTCAATTAACGCCTTTGTTTCAGAGGCTTGTCACTCAGGTTGATGCTGCATTGCACATGCGGGGCATCAAAATTACGCGCCGGCTCTGGCCGCGCCCCGGGCCCCGGCGCAAGTTGACCATCAGAGATTCATCGATTTCCTATCGTCAGGCTTGCCGGACACGATGCCGCTTTCCGATTCTCCGTCCTCACCCGCCTCTCGCGTCCATACCATCGCGCTGATCGTCGCGACTGCACTCTTCATGGAGCAGTTGGACGCGACGGTGCTGGCGACGGCCCTGCCCGCCATGGCGCAAAGCTTCGGCGTGCGGCCGCTCCATATGAGCATCGCGCTGACCTCCTATCTGCTGAGCCTCGCGGTCTTCATTCCGGCCAGCGGCACCATGGCCGACCGGTTCGGCACCAAGCGCGTCTTCAATACCGCCATCATCCTCTTCACACTGGGCTCCATCCTCTGTTCGCAATCGACCAGCCTGCCGCTGCTGGTCGCGGCGCGGGTGATCCAGGGCATGGGCGGCGCCATGATGGTGCCGGTCGGGCGCATCATCCTGCTCCGCAGCGTGCCGAAATCCGAACTCGTCTCGGCCATGGCCTGGTTTCTGGTGCCCGCCTTGGTGGGACCGGTGGTGGGACCGCCCCTGGGCGGCTTCATCACCACCTATCTCTCCTGGCGCTGGATCTTCTTCATCAATATCCCGATCGGCATCCTAGGCGGCATCCTCTCGACGCTGCTGATCCCGGATATCCGCGCCGATCAGCGCACCTCGTTCGACCTGCCGGGCTTCGTGCTCTCCGGCATTGCCCTCGCCTGCCTCACCTTCGGGCTGACGGTCGCCAGCCGCGGCTCGGAATGGGCAACGGCGCTGCCGCTCGTCGCCATCGGGCTGCTCGCGGGGACGGCCTATATCGCCTATGCCCGCCGCCGCCCCAATGCCATTCTCGATCTCCGGCTGATGCGGGTGCAGACCTTCCGCATCTCCACCATCGCCGGCTCGCTGTCACGCATCACCTGGGGGGCGGTGCCGTTCCTGCTGCCGATGATGATGCAGCTCGGCTTCGGCATGACCGCCGCCGCCTCGGGCGCCATCACCTTCATGGCGGCGGCGGGCGCGATGCTGATGAAACTCTGCGCCGGCCCCATCCTCAAGCGCTTCGGCTTCCGAAAGGTGCTGATCTGGAACCAGCTGCTGGCGACGCTCGGCATCGCCGCCTGCGCCACCTTCACCACCGGCTGGCCCAGGTTTGCGATCTTTGCCGTGCTGCTCGCCGGCGGCTTTTTCCAGTCGCTGCAGTTCACCGCCTACAACACCATCGCCTATGCCGATCTCAAGCCAGACCGGATGAGTGCGGCGACCAGCTTCTATACCGTCTTCCAGCAGCTCATGCTGTCCATGGGCATTTGCGTCGCCGCCGGCGCGCTCGCCCTCTCCGCCCATCTATTCGGCCGCCATGCGCCCGATATCGCCGATTTCCGCATCGCCTTCCTGGTCGTCAGCATCGCCTCTCTCTTTGCCGGGCCGCTCTGTGCCAGGCTGCCCGCGTCGGCCGGGGCTGAGATGAGCGGCCATCACCGCCCGCCCGCCCCCGCCAAGGCGTGACCGCCCGCATAATCAAGGCGGGCATGCCCGGCTCCGCTATCAGACCAGCCCGTCGAGGGCTAAACTGGATGAAAATTGCGAACCTCGGGGAGAGAAAGCGATGCTCGATACCATCACCGCACTGCCGCTGAAGGACAGCGATCTGCTGCGGCAGGCCAATCTCATCGACGGACAATGGGTGCAGGCCGATAGCGGCGAGACCATCGCCGTCACCAATCCCGCGACGGGCGAGGTCATCGGCCATGTGCCGGCCATGGGCCAGGCCGAAACGCGCCGCGCCATCGACGCTGCCTTCCGCGCCCAGAAGGGCTGGGCCGGCAAGCTCGCCAAGGACCGCAGCGCCATCCTGCGCCGCCTCTTCAACCTGATGCTCGAAAATCAGGAAGACCTCGCCCTCATCATGACGGCCGAGCAGGGCAAGCCGCTGGCCGAGAGCCGCGGCGAAATCGCCTATGCCGCCAGCTTCATCGAATGGTTCGCGGAAGAGGCCAAGCGGCTGTATGGCGATGTCATCCCCGAACCGATGGCCAATCGCCGCATCCTGGTGACGAAGGAGCCGATCGGCGTCTTCGCGGCCATCACGCCCTGGAACTTCCCCGCCGCCATGATCACCCGCAAGGCCGGCCCCGGCTGGGCCGCGGGCTGCGCCGGCGTCATCCGCCCGGCGACGGAAACGCCCTTCTCGGCGCTTGCACTTGGCGTGCTCGCCGAACGCGCGGGCCTGCCGCCCGGCATCTGCAATGTGCTGACCGGCCCCGGCCGCATCATGGGCGCCGAACTCACCTCCAATCCGAAGGTGCGCAAACTCACCTTCACCGGCAGCACGGAAGTGGGCGCCCAACTGCTCGCGCAATGCGCGCCGACCATCAAGAAGACCAGCATGGAGCTGGGCGGCAATGCGCCCTTCATCGTGTTTGACGATGCCGATCTCGATGCCGCAGTGCAGGGCGCTGTCATCTCCAAATACCGCAATACCGGACAGACCTGCGTCTGCACCAACCGTTTCCTGGTGCAGGACAGCGTCTTCGACGCCTTCGCCGAAAAGCTGAAAGTCGCCGTCGAAGCGCTGAAGGTCGCCCCCGGCACGGAAGCCGGGGCCACGCAGGGTCCGCTCATCAATAAGGCCGCGGTGGAGAAGGTTGAGGAGCATATCGCCGACGCCGTCAGCCGCGGCGCGCGCATCGTCACGGGCGGCAAACGCCATGCGCTGGGCGGCAATTTCTTCCAGCCGACGATCCTCGCCGATGTGCCGCATGATGCGAAGATCTTTGCCGAGGAAACCTTCGGCCCTGTGGCCCCCCTGTTCCGCTTCAAGACCGAGGAAGAGGCGATCCAGCTCGCCAACGACACCGAATTCGGTCTCGCCTCCTATTTCTATGCGCGGGACGTCGGCCGCATCTTCCGCGTGGCCTCTGCCCTCGAATACGGCATGGTGGGTGTCAACGAAGGCATCATCAGCACGGAAGTCGCACCCTTCGGCGGCGTCAAATCCTCCGGCCTCGGGCGCGAGGGCAGCAAATACGGCATCGAGGACTATGTCGAAGTGAAATACATCGCCCTCGGCGGCCTCGGCGTCTAAACCCGAAATGTGAGGCCGGAGTCTCTTTCCGGGACTCCGGCTTTGGCCTTACAACTGTCCCGGCAGTGACAGAACCCCGCCGTCAGAGCGGGGTCAGGAGGACAATAATGCCGGAGACCGCACAAGCGCGCCCACCAATCGGTCGTTTCACGGACAATCAGCGATGGGCGCGGCTCATTCCCATCGCCATGATCGTCTACATCATTTCTTTCATGGATCGGACCAACATCTCCTATGCCTTTGCCGGCATCGGGCATGAATTCCATGTCGGCAAGGCCGAGCAGGGCTTCGCCGGCGGCATCTTCTTCATCGGCTACGTCCTGCTGCAAATCCCCGGCGGCTGGCTCGCCGAACATTGGTCGGCCCGCAAATTCGTCGCCATCATGATCGTCTTCTGGGGCATCATGGCCATTCTCTGCGGCTTCGTGCACAGCTTCAACCAGCTCGTCATCGTACGCTTCTTCCTCGGCCTCGCCGAAGGCGGCATCTGGCCCGCCGTGCTGGTGTTGATCAGCCATTGGTTTCCGGTGCAGGAACGCGCCCGCGCCTATGGATTCTGGATGGCCAATCTCGCCGTCTCCTCCATCATCACGCAGCCGCTCTCAGGCTGGATCATCTCCATCTCAGATTGGCGCACGCTCTTCATCATCGAAGGCATCCTGCCCTTCGTCATCGCCCTGCCGCTCTGGCTGCTCTTCATCCGCGACCGGCCGCGGGAAGCACATTGGTGCTCGGTCGCCGAGCGCGACTATATCGAAGCCTCCATCGCGCAGGATCGCGCGCAGGAACCAGCCCCCGGACCGTTCCGCGATATTTTCACCAACGCCACGATCTGGAAGTTTGTCGGCGTCTACTTCCTCATCCAGGTCGGCTTCTACGGTCTCAACATGTGGCTGCCGACGCTGATCAAGACATTGACCAAGCAAGGCTTCGGCACGGTCGGGTTGATCGCCGCCCTGCCCTATCTCCTCGCGATCGTGCTGCTGTTTCTTAATGGCTGGATGGCCGATCGCAACCGCCGCTACAGCCTGCATGTCTTCTACGCAACGACGACCGCCGCCATCGCCTTGGTGCTCTCAGTCTATGTCGCGCACAGCAGCATCGTGCTGTCGATCTTCTTCATCTGCCTCGCGATCGGTGGCGCGCTTGCCTATGACGGGCCATTCTGGGCGGCCGCATCCCGCGTGCTGCCGGTTGCACTCGCCGGCGGTGCCATGGGCTTCATCAACGCGCTCGGCAATCTTGGCGGCTATTTCGGGCCATTCCTGGGCGGCTATCTGCAGGACCGCACCGGCAGCTTCACCGCCACTGCGGTGTTCTTTGCGGTCGCACTCCTCGCGGCGGGCATTCTCGTGTTGACCATCCGGCTGCGCGACAAGCCGGCCGGGACCGTCTCAGTCGGCCTCGCTGGCGGACTGCCACCCGGCCGCCGTCTCAGCTAGGCCCAGACGGCGAAAGGCAAGCGTCGCGGCGCCCAGCAAGGCGCCGCGATTGCCCAGCCCCGACCGCACAATCGGCGGCGGGGCGCGCCAGGCCAGCCGCTGCTGTAGCGCGACCCGCAGCGGCGCCAGCAAAACATCATCCGCTTCGGCCAGGCCGCCGCCGATGACGATCACCGCCGGGTCCAGCAGCAGCGTGACCGTGACCAGGCTGATCGCCAGCGCCTGCACAGCCTCATCCCAAATCCGCGCGGCGCGCGGATCGGCCGCCAGCCGCCCGGCGATTTCGGCCGCCGTCACATCCTCGGCGCCACCTGCCGCGCGATAGCGCCGCGCAATCCCGGCGGCCGAGGCATAGACCTCCAGACAGCCGAACTGCCCGCATGTGCAGGCCTCGCCGCCCGGGTAGACCGGAATATGGCCCAGCTCGCAGGCCATCCGCGCCGCTCCCGCAATCGCCTGCCCGCCCGAGACGAGGGCCGCGGCAATACCGGTGCCGATCATGACCAAAGCGGAATCAGCAAATCCCCTGGCCGCGCCCATCTGCGCTTCCGCCAGGCCCGCCGTGCGCACATCATGGCCGCCGACCACATCGATGCCCAGGCGCGCGGCCAGTCGGGGGCCGAGGGGAAAATCCCGCCAGCCGAGATTGGTTGCGAAGAGGACATGTCCGTTCCGCTCATTCATGCCGGGCGCGATGACGCCGCAGGCCGCAGGCGCCACCCCCTGCGCCGCCGCCGCCGCCATCAGCCGCGTCGCGAAATCCTGCAGAAGGGCAAAGGCGGCCTCGCCCTTGGCGCCCTGCGTCACGGCAAAGTCGGACAACAGCGTGCGGCCGCCATCGTCGATGACGGCACCTTTGAAACTGGTGCCGCCGACATCGATGGCGAGGACAGCCTGGCGCGCCGCCGCGTTCATCCGCTGTTGCGGGCCGCCCGGATGAAGGCCGCGATTTCCTCGGTGGAGGTCACCAGCCGGCCGAAAGCATCCGGCCGCATGGCGCGCAGATGCACTTCCGGCACGCCCGTTTGCTCCAGCAGCGCGCGGACATTGCCACCACGCACGCTGCCGCCGGCAATGATCTGCACCCGCCCGGCCGCCTGCTTCACCAGTGCCGCCAGAACCTCGGCCCCGGCTTCCGCCGTCGGCTTGCCGCCGGAGGTGAGAACCGAGCGAATGCCCAGACCCAGCAGCGTTTCCAGCGCGGCCGGCAGGTCGCGCGTCACGTCAAAGGCTTTATGGAAGGTCATCGGCGTGCCGCCGCAGGCGGATTTGAGTCGCGCCATGGCCCGCGCATCGACCACGCCGCCCGCCGTCAGCGCACCGCAGACGAAGCCGATCGCAACGCCCGGCGCCTTGGGCAGGTCGCGGATCGCCGCAATATCGGCCAGCATCACGTCGACCTCCTCGGCGGAGAAGACGAAATTGCCGTTGCGCGGGCGGATCATGATGCGCACACCGATGCGCCGCACCCGGCCCAGCACGGCCTGCGCCAACCCGAAACTCGGCGTCAGCCCGCCTTCCGACAGGGCGCTGCACAGCTCGATGCGGTCCGCACCCTCGGCCTCGGCCGCCAGTGCCCCCGCCAGATCATCGACGCAGATCTCCACGACAGGCGGCCTCAGACCGTCTGTAAAGCCCGAGCCACTCACTTGATGGAACCTGCCGTCAATCCACCGACCACTTTGCCCTCAATCAGCGCGAAAAGAATGATGACCGGGATAGTGGCAATCACCGAGCCTGCAAAGAGGTGGCTCCAATCGACCTGATACTGGCCGATATAGGAATTCAGCGTGACCGTCAGCGGCTCGGTCGCGGGCGAGGTGGTCAGCGTGAGCGCCACGATGAATTCGTTCCAGGCGCTGATGAAGGTGAAGATCAGCGCGGTGACGATGCCGGGCAGCGCCAGCGGCAGGGTAATGCGGAACAGCGCCCCAAGCCGGCTGGACCCGTCGATGAACGCGGCCTCCTCCAGCTCGTTCGGAATGGCCGAGACATAGGCATTCAGAATCCACACCGCGAAGGCCATGTTGAACCCGGCATTGACCAGGATCAGCGCGACCACGCTGTCCAGCATGCCGAAATCCAGAAACTCCCGGTACAGACCCACCAGCATCGCGGTCGGCTGGAACATCTGCGTCACCAGCACCAGCAGCATGAAGACGCCGCGGCCGCGAAAGCGCTGGCGCGCGGTGTAATAGGCGGCCGGAATTGCCACCAGCAGCACGAGCGCTGTGGAGCCCGCCGCCACTTCCAGGCTGATGCGCAGGCTATTGCCGAAGCCCGTGCTCCAGATGTCCAGGAAAGCGTGGAAGTTGAAATGCGTCGGCAGATAGTCGCGGTCCAGCATCTGGTCGGACGGCCGCAGCGCCGCGATCACCATCTCGATGTACGGCAGCAGAAAAATCGCCGCGACGATATAGGCTAGGCCGGCATAGATCAGCCGGCTGGTTGGCAAAGGCGGGCGCCGGACGGGTGCGGCGGAGACGGCGGTCGCCATGCTATTGCGCCTCCTTGTTCCAGACGGTGACGCGCAGATAAAGGATGACGATCAGGATCACGAGGCCGAAATTGACCACCGACATGGCAGCGGATTCGCCGATATAGCTCTGCTTGAGCTGATACATGAAGGTCGTCGTCGTGCTGGTCTGATGGCCCGGGCCGCCGCGCGTCATTTCCCAGATGATGGGGAAGGAGTTGAAGACGTTCATGACGTTGATCAGCAGCGCCACGATGAAGGCCGGCCGCAGCAGCGGCAGGGTAATGCCCAGATAGGTGCGCCAGACCCCGGCGCCATCCACCCGCGCCGCCTCATAGATATCGGACGGTATGCTCTGAAGCCCGGCCAGCAGCGCATAGGTCGAAAAGGGCACCGAGACGAAAATCGCCACCACGATCATCCAGGCGAAGGCGGAATTGGGGGAGCCCAGCCAGTCCGAGGCATCGCTGTTGAAGCGCGCCAGTAACCCGATATCATGCAGAAAGACGTTGATGACGCCGTTATTGGCGTCCAGCCCCCAGCGGAAAACGATCGCCGTCATCATCACCGACGCCGCCCAAGGCGCGATCAGCGCCCAGCGCGCGGCGCGCCGGCCGGGGAAATTCTGGTTGAACAGCTGCGCCAGCGCCAGACTGATCAGCATCGTGCCGGCGACGATGGTCACGACCCAGATCGTGGTGCGGATCAGGATGCCGGGCAGGTCCGGCTCCTGCCACAGGAACACAAAATTCCGCCAGCCGGACCAGCCCAGAATGAAGCCGTCCGGGCTGATATGCTGGAAGGCGGTCTCGATCATGATCACGACTGGCCACAGCACCACCACGGCGATCAGCGTGATCGCCGGGCCGACCCAGATCAGCGGGGCGAGTTTCGCCAGGATTTTGGTCGGACGGCGGCGGCTCTGCGCCACCGTCCCTTCGTCTGCCACGACAAGGCTCATGCCTGAACGCGAACTCAACTGCCCTTGAGGGCGGTTTGCTGGATGCTATCCAGAACGGCTTTCGGATCGGGCCCGATAGCCGTGCCGATGATCTGCTGGATCTGCGTCTTCACCTGCGCCCAGACGGTATCGCTCGGATACTGAACCGCTTTGGGCAGGGCCGCCATGAAGGGTGCCAGCGCCGGATCAACCTTGGAGAAGGCGGCAGCGCCCGAAACCGTACCCGGCAGCAGGTTGTATTCCTGCGAGAAGGCGATCTGATACTGATCGCTCAGCGCGAAATCGACGAACTTCTTAATCGCTGCCTGCTTCGACCCATCGGTCTTGAAGGCGGCCATGAAATCGCAAACGCCCAGCGTGCTGTCCAGCGGCGCGGTCTTGCCGGTGATCGCGGCGGTGCCCCAGTCACTGTCCTTCAGCACGCCGGCCTGCTTGATGATCGGTAGCAGCGTCGTGATGCCATTGACGATGCCGATCTGGCCCTGGGCGAACTGCTCCAGGATCGCGGCGCGGTTCTTGGTGCCGGGATTGGGCTCGGTATCGCCGGCCTTGACCAGCTTAGTCATGAATTCCAGCGTCTCGACATTCTGCGGGCTGTTGATGGTCCATTTGCCGCTCGCATCCTGATAGCCGCCGCCATTGCCCAGGAACCACAGCAGCGTTTCGGCCTGGGCCTCCTCAGGCCCCAGCGGCATGCCGTAGCCGATCTTGCCGAGGGCGGTGATTTTGCCGGCATCCGTCATCAGCTCGTCCCAGGTCTTGGGCGCGTCCGCGATCCCGGCCTGGGCGAACAGCTTCTTGTTATAGAACAGGGTGCGCGAACTGGTGGTGAAGGGCATGCCGTACTGGGCGCCGCCATAGCTGCCGAGCTTGGTAAAGGCCGGTATCAGGTTGGACGGGTCGCTGAAGACCTCGCTCGCCTTGTACAGCAGGCCTTCCTGCGCATAGTTGGAGAAGTAATCGCCTTCGGTGATATCCGGGTATTGCCGGTTTTGCACCATCGTCTGGATTTTCGTATCGAAATCATTCCAGTTGACGGTCTGCACCTTCACCGTGATCGTCGGGTTCGCGGCATGGAAGGCGTCGGCGATCTTCTGCCAATAGGTCTGGCTGGTATCGGCCGGGCCGGTGCCGTAATCGGCCGCGACCAGGGTCAGCACCGTGTCCGCGCGGGCCGGGGCCGCGGCGAAAAGGCCGAAGCTCAGCGCGAGGGCGGTGGATACTCCGCCGGCAAAAAGGGAACGACAGGTGATGCGCATCGGGGGCCTTCTCCTGGTTTTCTGCGCGGCGGGCCGAACTCTAAGCGCGGCGCCGCGCGGTTGCATAGCGTGGTCGGTTTTGATCGGGAGACGCCTCTCAGGCGGTGTCGCCTAAGACGGGGTCGCCAGAGACGGGCCTCAGCTGCCCTTCAGCGCGGTCTGCTGAATGGTCGTCAGAACCGCCTTCGGATCGGGTCCGATGGCCGTGCCGATAATCTGCTGGATCTGCGTCTTCACCTGTGCCCAGACCGGATCATTCGGATACTGCACGGCATTCGGCAAGGCCTTCACGAAGGGCGCCAGCGTCGCGTCGGTTTTGGCGAGCGCGACCGCGGCGGAGGTCGTGCCCGGCAGTTCCAGATACATATGCACGAAGTCGAGCTGGTATTTGTCCTGGAAGGCGAAGTCGAGGAACTTCTTGATGGCCACCTGCTTGCTGCCATCGGTCTTGAAGGCGGCAACGAAGTCGCACACGCCCAGCGTCTTGTCGATCGGCCCGCTGCGGCCGGCGATCGCGGCAGTGCCAAGGTCGCCCGGCTTCAGCACATGGGCGGAATTGATGATCGGCAGCAGGGCCACTTCGCCGTTCATCATGCCGATCTGGCCTTGGGCGAATTCATTGAACAGGTCGGTGCGGTTCTTGGTGCCGGGATTGGGCTCGGTATTGCCCGACTTCACCAGCGCAGTCATGAACTGCAGCGTCTGCACGTTCTGGGGGCTGTCGATCACCCATTTGCCGTCGGCCTGATAGCCGCCGCCATTGCCCAGGAACCACAGCAGCGTCTCGGCCTGTGCCTCTTCCGGTCCCAGCGGCAGGCCGAACCCGATCTTGCCCTTGGCTTCGATCTTCGCGGCGTCGATCGCGATCTGGTCCCAGGTCTGGGGCGGGCTGGTGATGCCGGCCTCGGCGAAGATCGCCTTGTTATAGAACAGCGCGCGGGCGCTGGTGGTAAAGGGCAGGCCGTATTGCACGCCGCCATAGCTGCCCAGGTCCTTGAACACCGGCATCAGGTTGGACGGATCGCTGAAAACGTCGCTGACCTTGTACAGCAGGCCTTCCTGCGCATAGTTCGAGAAGTAATCGCCTTCCGTAATGTCTGGATACTCGCGATTCTGCACCATGGTCTGCACCTTGGTGTCGAAATCGTTCCAGTTGACCGTCTGCACCTTCACCGTGATCGACGGGTTCGCCACGTGGAAATCGTCGGCAATCTTCTGCCAGTAGATCTGGCTGGTGTCCTTCGGGCCGGTGCCGTAATCGGCGACGACGAGGTTCAGGGTGGTGGCCGAGGCCACGGTCGAGAAAAGGCCAAGGGCGAGCGCCGCCGTGGCGCCGGCGACTGCGAGTGAGCGACAGGCGATGCGCATGAAAAACCCTTGTGTTGGAAGTAGCAGGCCGAAAGCGGGGCGGAGTGTAGGCGCGCTGATCCGCTCTTGTATAGCTGCCATGCAACGATTTTTATGCGGGCGCCGCCGCGCGCGTCACGGCTGTTGCGTGATCGACTGATAGAGCTTCGTGACGCCCGCGGTAATGCCGCCGTCAACCGGCAGAATGACGCCGGTGATATGGGACGCATCGTCCGAGACCAGAAAGGCCACCGCCGCCGCGACATCGGCCGGTACTGCAACTTTGCCCAAAGGATACCAGGCTGTCAGCTCATCGAAGACATGGGGGTTGGCTGCCAGCCGCGCATCCCAGGCCTGGGTGCGCACCGTGCCGGGTGCCACCGCATTGACCCGCACGCCCTGGGCGCCGAACTCCACCGCCAGCACCCGCGTCAGATGCATCAGACCCGCCTTGGCGGCGCTATAGGCCGGATGGCCGAACATGCCGAGCCCATTGACCGAGCCCATATTGACGATCGAACCGCCGTGCTTGAGCAGATGATCCTGAAAGGCGCTAATGCACAAATAGGCGCTGTCGAGATTGAGCGCGATGTCCTGCCGCCAGCTCGCATAATCGGTCATCCGCAGAGTGGGCCCATGCGCGCGGCCGGCATTGTTGATCAGCGCGCGTACATCGCCCAAAGCCAGTGCCGCCTGCGCCGCGGCGCGGACCGCGTCCTCGTCAGTGACATCGACCGCCATCGCCTCAGCCACCCCGCCCGCTTCCCGGATGGCAGCGGCCCGCGCCTCCGCCCGGTCGCCGTCGATATCGGCGCAGATCACGCCCCAGCCACGGGCGGCCAGCAGATCGGCCGTCGCACCGCCGATATCGCCGCCCGCACCGGTAATGAACGCCCAGCGTGCCGCAGTCATAAGCGCCTCCAATCTTGAAGCCGCGTACCATGGCCGAGGCCAGCGGCTCCGTATAGGTTCTCCTCCAAGGAGACTTGCCTATGGATCAGGACCTGGTCATTGCCCACGCGCGCATCATCGACGGAACCGGCGCGCCCTGGTTTCGCGCCGATCTTCGCGTCTCGGGCGGGCAGATCGCCGCCATCGGGCCGAACCTGCCGACCGCGGGCGCCGCGGTGCTGGATGCCGCCGACCGCTACCTCGCCCCGGGCTTCATCGACGCCCATTGCCATGACGACCTCGCCTTCCTGCGGGAACGCACGCGGCCGGAAAAGGCCCGCCAGGGCGTCACCTCCATCGTCACCGGCAATTGCAGCTTTTCGCTCTATCCCGCGCCGGGCCACGCGATCGACCTGCTGCGCGGCCATTTCGGCGGCCTCCTGGGCGAGACCGCGCGTGAGGAAGTCTTCGCCGATTTCGCAGGCTACAAGACCGCCCTGGAAGAACCCGGTATCGCACTCAACCTTGTCTCGCTGGTGGGACACGCGGCCCTCCGCCTCGCTGTCATGGGCTATGACAAGCGCGCCGCCAGCCCGGCCGAAATCCGCGCCATGCAGGCGCTGCTGGCGCCGCAGATCCGCGAGGGTGCGGCCGGCCTCTCCCTCGGTCTCGTCTATCCGCCCAGCGCTTTTGCCGAAATGGCGGAACTCGTGGCCCTCGCCGAGACGGTGCGCGCCGAAGGCGGCATCCTCGCCGCGCATGTCCGCAGCTATGAAGCAAACCTGCGGACCTCAATCGACGAATTCATCGCCGTGCTGGCGCAGTCCCGCGTGCCCGGCCTGCTGTCGCATCTGCAATCGGCCGGGCGGCCCAACTGGGGGCAGATCCCCCGGGCGCTCGCACAGCTGGAAGAGGCCAGGGCCCAGGGCATCGATATCAGCTTCGACATGTATCCCTATCCCGCCGGCAGCAGCTATGCGCTGCAGCTTCTGCCGCCTTCGGCGCAGGAGGGGGGACTGGCCGCACTCCGCGCTCGCCTGGCCGACCCCGCGCAGCGCGCGGCGCTGCAACACTGGGTCGAGCATGGCAGCGGCGACGGCCATATCCAGTCCAAAATCGCGCTGATCGGCTGGGGCAATGTCCTCATCTCGGGTGTCGGCAATCCTGTCCTCAAGCCGCTGGAAGGCCAGCGGATGGATGCTGCGGCGGCCGCGCTCGGCATCGACCCCTTCGATCTCCTCACCCGCTTCGTGGAGGAAGATAGCGGCCAGACCGCCATCGTCATGTTCCAGCTGAGCGCGGATGATCTGCACGCCGCCTGCTGCCACCGGCTGCATATGCTGGGCTCGGACGGTCTGCCCCGCCCCGGCACCCGCCCGCATCCCAGGGCCTTCGGCAGCTTCCCCCGCGTCATCGGCCCGTTGCGGCGCGACCAGGGCTGGTTCACCCTGGAAGACGCGGTGCGCCGCATGACGTCGGTCGCGGCCCAGCGCTTCAGCCTCGGCCGCCGTGGCCTGCTGCGCCCGGGGATGGTCGCCGACATGGTGCTGTTTGAAGATTCGGTCACGGATCATGCGAGCTTTGAGGACCCGGTACAGGCGCCCACGGGCATTGCCGATGTCTGGGTCGCGGGCCAGGCTGTGGTCGCCGCAGGTCAGGTCACGGGCCGGCTGCCCGGCAAGGTTTTAGGACGAGGATAGGAACGGATAGATGCGTCAGGCTTTGATGATCGAGGATGCGGCACCGGCGGGTGGCCATTACTCTCATGCGGTGGTCGCCAATGGCTTCGTCTTCGTCTCGGGCCAGGGCCCGGTCCATCCCGGGACCGGCGTCATGCCGGATGATTTCGCGGGCCAGGTGCGGCAGACGCTGGCCAATCTGCAAACCATTCTGACGGGGGCGGGCAGCAGCCTGGCCGATGTCGTGAAGATCAACTGCTACCTCAGCGACGTCACGCGCTTCCGCGAATGGAACACGATCTATACCGAGTTCTTCCCCGCGGCCCCGCCCGCGCGTACCACGGTCGGCTGCCAGCTCAACGGCATTCTGGTCGAGGTCGACTGCATCGCGGTGCTGTCCCATGACTGATATCGCATCGCTTGAGACGCCGGTCCCGGTCATCGATCTCGACATCGTCGAGCACAATCTAGTGCGGATGCAGGATTACGCCCGCGCTCATGGCCTGGCGCTGCGCCCGCATATCAAGACCCACAAACTCCCCTACTTTGCCAAGCGGCAGGTCGAACTCGGTGCCATCGGCATCACCTGCCAGAAGCTGGGCGAGGCCGAGGTGATGGCTGAAGCCGGGCTGGACGATATCCTCATCTCCTACCCGCTGATCGGCGCGGCCAAGGCCCGGCGCCTGGCGGCGCTGACGGCCAAGGCGCGCATGCGCGTCGCGATCGACAATCCCCTGGCGCTGGAGACGATCGCGGCCGCCGCGGCCGAAGCTCATGCGCCGATCGGCGTTCTGGTCGAATTCGACAGCGGCATGAAGCGCACCGGCGTCACTTCGGTGGAAGCCGCTCTCGCCCTCATCGCGCAGGTCAAGGAAAAGCCGGGCCTGCGCTTCGACGGGCTGATGACCTACCCGGCAACCGCGGCGAGCGCCGACTTCATCCGCGCCGTCAAGGATGCGGGCGTCGACCTGCCCATCGTCTCCGGCGGCGGCACGCCCAATTGGCAGCACAAGCATGACATTGCCGGTCTCACGGAACTCCGCGTCGGCACCTATATCTATAACGATCGCATAATGGTCGAGGCCGGCGCGGCCAGCTTGGATGATTGTGCCCTCCACGTCATCGCGACCGTCATCAGCCGGCCCGAAGCCGACCGCGCCATCATCGATTGCGGCTCGAAGACGCTCTCCAGCGACACCATGCCCGGCGGCAAAATTCCGGGTTACGGCCTGCTGCGCGACTACCCGGATGCGGTCATCGACCGCGTCAGCGAAGAACACGGCATGGTCGATCTCAGCCGCTCGGCCAGGAAGCCGGAATTGGGGGAGCGCGTGCGCATCCTGCCCAACCATGTCTGCGTCGTGACCAACCTGCATAATGACGTGGTGGTAACCCGAGACGGTCTGGTAGAAGGGATCTGGCCGGTCGAAGCCAGGGGTCTGACGCGATGAGCGAACTGCCATGAGCGATCTGACGGAGAAAGCCCCGTCGCCGCCGCGGGCCATGCACGACATGGGCGGCGTGCCCCGCTACATGTGCGAGGCGATCGATACCGAACCGCATGAGCTGACGGATTTCGACCGGGAGGTCGATGCCATCCGCCAGATCCTCGGCGGGAAAGCGGTCATGTCGGTCGATGAGCTGCGGCGCGGCATCGAAGCCCTGCCTGAGGAAGACTATCTGCGCCTCACCTATTATCAGCGCTGGCTGCTGTCGATCACCGCAACGCTCCTGCAGAAGGGCGTGTTTTCGGCGGCCGAACTCGCCCAGGCCGTGCGGGAGGTCGCATGACGATGCAGCCGGGACAGATCGTGCGCGTGCGCGATGACTGGCCGGAAACGCGCGGTACCTGCCATATCCGCACGCCGCATTATCTGCGCGGCGCCACCGGCACGGTGCGCCGCCATCTCGGCGATTTTCCCAATCCCGAAGATCTCGCCTTCGCCCGCCCCGCAAAGCGGCTCAGCCTCTACCACGTGGCCTTTGATGCCGCATCGCTCTGGGGCGACGGCAAGCCTCGCGCCGAGATTCTCGTCGAACTCTATGACACCTGGCTGGAGCCGCTGTGATGGACCTCGCCACGATCGATCATGACAAGCTGCTGACGGCGCTCCGCGCCATCCTCGCCGACAAGGGCATCGCGTCTCGCCAGGAAATCGCCGGGCGCATCGCCATCACGGATGCCGCAACCCCCGCGCGCGGCGCGGCCATGGTCGCCAAGGCCTGGGTCGATCCGGCCTTTCGGGTGCTCATGCTGGCGGATGGCGCACGCGCGGCGGAAAGCCTCGGCATCCCCATGCGCGGCCTGCCACCGCTGGGTGTATTGGAGAATACGGCCGAGACGCATCACCTCGTCGTCTGCACGCTCTGCTCCTGCTATCCGCGCGCGGTGCTCGGCTATCCGCCCTTCTGGTTCAAGTCGAACGGCTACCGCGCCCGCGCGGTACGCGACCCGCGCGGGCTGCTGGCTGAATGGGGAACGGTTCTGAGCGATGATGTGTCACTCCGCGTGGTCGACAGCACGGCCGATTACCGCTGGATGGTGCTGCCCATGCGCCCCGTGGGCACCGAAGGCTGGTCCGAGGACGCACTCGCTGGCCTGGTCCGCGAAGGCGACATGATCGGCGTCACTGTGCCGCAGCAGCCGTCAGGTACTCTCGCCCACCCGTAACGAAAATCCGACATCGACGCTGGCAGGGCCGCCCTGCCGCCCCTGGACGCGGTCCAGCAGCTTGGTCGCGGCAATGCGGCCGATCTCCTGGCGGGGCGAGACGATGGTGGTCAGCGCCGGCTGCACCAGGGTCCCGATGCCAAAGCCGTTGAAACCGGCAATGGCGATGCGTTGCGGCACCGCAATGCCTTCGCGCTGCGCACGCAGAATGGCGCCCACCGCCAGATCATCATTGGCGAAGAAAATGGCGTCCAGCGCCGGGTCCGCGTCCAGCGCGCGCATCAGCGCGTCCCCGCCCAGGCGAGGGCTTGACTTCTCATCATGGCCGAAGGGCGGACGCTTCTGCAATCCATGCCGCGTCAGGCAGCGTTCCAGCCCCTTGAAGCGCTGCGTCGCGCGATAATCCGCCTTCAGACGGCCGCCGATGAAGCCGATATTGCGATAGCCGCGCGCGACCAGATGTTCGCCCATGCTGTCGCCGGCCTTGTAATGCGACAGGCCGACATTCATGTCGATCGGCCGCGTGCCATGCTCCATCACCTCCACCACCGGCCGGCCCCAGGTGCTCAGCATCGCCCGCGTCCGCTCAGTATGGCGCAGACCCGCGATGATGATCCCGGCCGGAGACCAGCCCAGCAGCGTCGCCGCCAGCGCCTGCTCACGGTCCAGATCATATTGCGTATCGCCCAGCAGCAGCTGGTAGCCGGCGGCATCCAGCACATCCTGCGCGCCCTGGATGACCTCCAGAAAGACGATATTGGACAGCGACGGCACGATGATCGGCACAACGCGGCTTTTGGCTGAGGCCAGCGCGCCCGCCACGCGATTGGGCACATAGCCCAGCGCCTGGATCGCCTCCTCCACCTTCTGCCGCAGCGTCTCGGACACCGCCTCGGGCGTGTTGATGACGCGGCTGACGGTGATGGGGGAGACGCCGGCGCGTTCGGCCACATGCTTCAGCGTGATCGTCGCCGGTGGCACCGGCTTGCGGCTCATCCGCTGGGGCGGCTTGGTCATGAAACGCCTGCCCTCAATAGGTCGCCCGTCCACCCGAAACGTCGAAAACGGCCCCGGTGCTGAACGAGGCTTCGCGGCTCGCCAGCCAGCAGATCAGGGCAACCGCCTCCTCGATCTCGCCGAACCGCCCGATGGGGATCTTGGACAGCATGAAGTCGATATGCGCCTGCGTCATCTGGTCGAAAATGGCGGTGCGGATGGCGGCCGGCGTCACCGCATTGACGCGAATCTCGGTCTTGGCCAATTCCTTGCCGAGCGATTTCGTGAGCCCAATCACCGCCGCCTTCGACGCGCTATAGGCGGAGGCATTGGGATTGCCCTCCTTGCCCGCGATGGAGGCGATGTTGACAATACGTCCGTAGCCGCCTGCCGTCATGAAGGGGATGACAGCCTTGTTGCAATAGAACAGACCGTTGAGATTGACGTCGATGACGCGCTTCCAGTCCTCCACCGGGTAGTCGGCGAGCGTGGTATTCGGCCCCGTAATACCGGCGCTGCACACCAGAATGCTGATCCCGCCGAGCGCGTCGGCGGTCGATTGCGCGGCGGCCGCCACCGCATGCGGATCAGCGATATCGAGGGCCACTCCATGCTCGGCGCCAATCGCGCCGCGCGCCGCCTCCAGCCCTGCGGCATCGCGGTCCCACAGGCTGACGCGGCCGCCTTCGCGCCGGATGCGCGCGGCGATGGCAAGGCCAATGCCGGACGCCCCTCCGGTGATGACCGCACCCTGATCCGTAAACCGTCCCGGCACTGCGATTTCTGTCACCCGGTTTCTCCCTCGGCCTGCGCGACCGGCCGGTCACGACCCGCCGCGTTCTCTATTTTATTTTGCAAAACAAGGCTTTGTCGTGACTTTGGTATAGGTGAAGCGCCACGGGCCGCGCAACTGCGCCGCCTCATGGCGGCAGGCTGCGGGCCATCCGCGCCAAAGGCCGGGCCGCCACGTCTGACCCCGTCCCGAAAGCCCTGTCGAGAAAGGCGAAGAACGCGGGCCAGGCGACCGCGCGGGCCGCATTATTGGCCAATGCTGTGCCGCCCAGACTGCCCAGATCGGCGAATTCTGTATCGCCAGGCCTGACTGTCATCACCGGCGGCCCGAAGACCGCGTGACCGGCATGGGGAAAGGCGAAAACCGCGACCGGATGGGAGAAACCCGCCGCCTTCAGCTGCTGCGCGGCCAGGGCTACCATCGGGCAGGATGGCCAGACCACATCGCGCCCGCCGCAGATCATCATGATCGGTGCGTTGATCCGCGCCAGAGGCATGATGGCGTCGCGGTGGCGCGGCAGGCTGTTCAGCCCGCTCGCATAGCGGTCGAAGGTGCCGCCGGGCTCGCCCGTCCGATAGGGCAAATCGGGCAGCGCATATCCCCGCCAGGAGAAGCTGGATTCTGGTTTCGTCATGCCCCAGGGGCCGATGCCCTGCCAGACGATGCCTGACGGCACCGCCGCCACCACAGCATGTACGTCCGGGTCATAGGTGGCGATCAGCAGCGCCGCCTCACCGCCCACAGACGTGCCCAGGATCGCGATCTTCGCGGGGTCGATGCCCTTCTGCGTCTGCAACCACGCGACCGCTCCTGTGAAGTATTCGACCGGGATCAGCTGCAAACTCTCCGGCAGATGACCGGTGCCGAAATAGGCCAGTTGCAGTGCGGCCATGCCATGCTGCGCAATCAACCTGGCTTCCGCCGTCACCGCACCGTTGAGACCACCTTCCGACCCGCCGAGGACAAGCACGGCCGGGATCGGCTTGGCACTTGTCGCCGGCCGGAACAGAATGCCGACCATGCCATCGGCCGTGACCGCGGTTTCCGTAATGCGCGGCGTGGTCGCGCAGGCCGCGACCACGGGCAGCATCAGACAGACGACGCACAGGGCAAGCAGGCGCTTGATCATGACAGGCTCTTATCGGCCGTTTCTAGGGCACTAGCCTTATCCGCCCCGGCCCCTGGGACGCAAGCGCCGCCCTATTCCCCTTGCGGCATGGCGGCCGGAATCACCGTGGCCACGATGGAGGCGTCCAGCGCCTCGTAGGCATGCAGGCCGATCGTTTCATACAGCTCGGCGCGCGTCTGCATGCGGTCGATCATGCCATGCGTGCCGCCGTCGCGCGCAATCGCCGCGTAAAGCTCGGCCTGTGCCTTATTCGCAACCCGCAGGCTGCTGACGGGCCATATCACCATCCGGTAGCCCATCGCCGCGAATTCATCCGCCGTGAAGAAGGGCGTCCGGCCGAATTCCGTCATATTGGCAAGCAAAGGCACGCCCGGCAGGCGGGAAGCGAATGCCTCAAACATCGCCCGCGTCGTCAGCGCTTCCGGGAAAATCGCATCCGCCCCAGCCTCGACATAAAGTTTTGCGCGCGCAACCGCGCCGTCCATGCCTTCCGCCGCCGCCGCATCCGTGCGCGCGATGATGAACAGATGCCGCCGCGCGCGGGCGGCCGCCGCCACCTTCGCCGCCATGTCATGGGCGTCCGCCAGCCTCTTGTCGTTCAGATGGCCGCATTTCTTGGGCAGCAGCTGGTCTTCCAGATGCACCGCCGCCGCACCGGCCTCCTCGAACATGCGCACCATATGCATCACGTTCAGCGCTTCCCCGTAGCCGGTATCGCCGTCCACCAGCAGCGGCAAAGCAGATGCCCGTACAATCTGGCGGATGAAGAACGAAACCTCATCCACCGTGATCATGCCCAGATCGGGAATACCCATGGAGGCGGTCATGGCAGCCCCCGAAAGATACAGGGCCTCGAATCCGGCGGCCTTCGCCTGCAGCGCCGCCATGCCGTTATGGGCGCCGGGCAGGCGCAGAATGCCAGGCGCGGACAGCAGACGGCGGAAGCGCGCCCCCGCAGGCTCCTCCGGCCAGTCAGCGCCGATCAGATAGGTCATGCGTCAGGCTCCCCGCTCAGCCAGCGGCACGAAGGCGACATCCTCCGGCCCGGTATACTGGGCGGACGGGCGGATGATGCGTCCATCCTGCCGCTGCTCAATCACATGCGCTGACCAGCCGGCGGTGCGCGCCACCACGAACAGCGGCGTGAACATCGCCGTCGGCACACCCATCAGATGATAGCTCACGGAGGAGAACCAATCGAGATTCGGGAACATGCGCTTGGCATCCATCATCACGCTCTCGATGCGCTCGGCAATCGCAAACATCTTGCGCGAGCGGACCTCGTCGGCCAGATCGCTCGCCACCTGCTTGATGATGACATTGCGCGGGTCGGATAGCGTATAGACCGGATGGCCGAAGCCGATGATGACCTCCCGCTCCCCGATCCGGCGACGGATATCCGCCTCCGCCTCATCCGGGGTCGCGTAACGCTTTTGAATCTCGAAGGCGAATTCATTGGCGCCGCCATGCTTGGGCCCACGCAGCGCGCCGATCCCGGCGGTGATCGCGCTATAAAGGTCCGATCCCGTGCCGGCGACGATGCGCGCGGCGAAGGTCGAGGCATTGAACTCATGCTCGGCATACAGATTGAGCGAGGTATCCATCGCCCGCACCCACATCTCGGACGGCGGCTTGCCGTGCAGCAGATGCAGGAAGTGCCCGGCAATACCGGCGTCATCCGTCTCCGTCTCAATCCGCTTGCCGTGCAGCGCGAAGTGATACCAGTAGAGCAGGATGGAACTGAGGCTGGCGATCAGCCGGTCCGCAATATCCCTGGCACCCTGGACGTCATGGCTAGGGGCTTCCGGCAGCAGCGTGCCGAGGAACGAGATGCCGGTCCGCATCACGTCCATCGGATGGGCAGCGGGCGGGATGGTTTCCAGGACGGTCTTCAGCGCCGCCGGCAGGCCGCGCATACTGCGCAGCTTGGCGCGATAGCCTCGCAACTCCGCCTCCGTCGGCAGGCTGCCATGGATGAGGAGATGGGCAATCTCCTCAAAGTCGCAGCGGGGCGCGATATCGAGGATGTCATAGCCCCGGTAATGCAGATCGTTCCCGGTGCGGCCCACGGTGCACAGCGCTGTCTCACCGGCAATGATGCCTGAGAGGGCGACGGATTTCTTTGGGCGCGGCGTGGTGTCGCTCATCGTTTATTCCCTCGGTCGGATCAGGCGGCGGTCAGAAAATTCCCTTAGTCGCGCCCGCCGCCAGGGCGCCTGTCGGCAATGACAGAGTGAGGTCGGGCAGTTCCCGCGCCGTGAGGCGGGGCAGACTCTCCGCCACCTGCAAAAAGCGGGTCACCTCGGCACTCTCCAGAATGCCCTCGGTCAGCGTGCGGAACTTCTGCACATAGTGGGTCCGGGTCCAGGGGGTCACCCCGAGCGAATGGGCGTTTGCCACCGCCAGCTCGTCGCTGATGACGCTGCCATCTTTCATGGTGATTTCGATGCGCCCGCCGAAGGCTTTCTCGGCCGGGTCCTCGGCATGATAACGCCTGGTCCAGGCCGGGTCTTCGATCGTGCGAATGCGGCGCCACAGCGCCACCGTATCCGGCCGCTGCGCGCGTTCCGGCAGGTAGGATTGCACATGGTGCCAGGCACCGTCCTGCAAGGCGACCGCGACGATATACATGATGGAGTGGTCAAGCGTCTCGCGGCTGGCGGTGGGGTCGAATTTCTGCGGATCGTTCGATCCCGTGCCGATGACGTAATGGGTATGATGGCTGGTGCGGATCAGGATATCGGCGACATCCTCCCATCGCGCCACGCGGCGTCCCATGCGGAAAGCCAGATCAATCAGCGCCTGGCTTTGATATTCGGCCGAATGCTCCTTGGTATAGGTATCGAGAATGGCGCGTTTCGGCTCGCCCTTGCCGGGCAAGGGCACATGATACAGGGCATCGCGTCCGTCCAGCATCCAGGCAATGACGCTGTCCTCGCCTTCATAGATCGGGCTGGGCGCGCCTTCGCCGCGCATGGCGCGATCCACCGCCTCCACCGCCAGCTTGCCGGCATGGCTGGGCGCGAAAGCTTTCCAGGAGCTGATCTCGCCCTTCCGGCTTTGCCGCGTCGCCGTGGTCACATGCAGCGCCTGCTGTACGGATTGATAGATCACCTCTGGCGGCAGGCCCAGCAGCGTGCCGATGCCGGCCGCGGCCGAAGGCCCCAGATGCGCGACATGGTCGATCTTGTGCTTATGCAGGCAAATGGCGCGCACCAGGTTGACCTGGATTTCATATCCGGTGGCAATGCCGCGCAGCAGCGCCTTCCCGTCCGCACCGCATTGCTGGGCGACCGCCAGGATGGGCGGAATATTGTCACCGGGATGGCTGTAATCGGCAGCCAGAAAAGTGTCGTGGTAATCCAGCTCGCGCACCGCAGTGCCATTGGCCCAGGCGGCCCATTCGGCATGCACGCGGGTCTCGGGGCCAAGGCCAAAGACAGTCGCCCCACCCGGCCGGGCATGGGCCAGCGCCTGATCGCGGGCCGTCGTCACCGGATGGCGGTTGATCGCCGCGATCGCGACCGCGGCATTGTCGATGACGCGGTTGATGATCATCTCGGCGACCGCCGGTTCCACCTCAACCGGGTCGGCCGCCACCTGCGCGATCTTCCAGGCGAGTTGCCCCGCGCGCGGGAGCCGCTCGGATTCCGGGTGGACCCGAACATCATGAGTAATCATGCCAACCTCCGTCACGTCGTTCTTGTCGTTTGACGGGCAGTTGGGCGCGGGAAAACGGGGCTGTCCACCCCGTTTCCCGCGCGTCAGTCAGGCGGCCTTGGCGTATTCTGCGCGGCCCTGCGCATCCAGCGCCTTGAAATCCTCGTCGCTGAGATCGATCGAGGCACCGGCGACATTCTCGCGCAGATGCTTGGTGCTACCGGTGCCTGGGATGGGCAGCATCACCGGAGAGCGCTTCAGCACCCAGGCCAGGGCCACCTGGCTCGGGCCGGTGCCGAGCTTGTCGGCGATCTTGGTCAGCGCCGAGCCGGTTTTGGCGAGGCTGCCCGAGGCCAGCGGCGCCCAGGGAATGAAGCCGATATTCTGCTTCTCGCAGTAATCCAGCACATCCTCGCTCTTGCGGTTCACCAGATTGTACTGGTTCTGGACCGAGACCACGCGGAAATGCTTCTCGGCCGCGCGGATCTCGTCGATCGAGACTTCGCTCAGGCCGACATGACGGATCAGGCCTTCCTTCTGCATCGCTTCGATGACGCCGAACTGCTCTTCCGCCGGCACTTTCGGGTCGATGCGATGCAGCTGCCACAGATCCAGCCGCTCCACCTTCAGGCGGCGCAGGCTCATCATCACGCATTGGCGCAGATATTCGGGCCGGCCCACCGGCGCCCAGATATCCGGGCCGTGGCGCGTCAAGCCGCCCTTGGTCGCGACCGTGAAGCCCTTGTAGGGCGCCAGCACTTCAGCGATCAGGTCTTCGCTGACGAAGGGACCGTAGCTGTCGGCGGTATCGATGAAGTCGATGCCCAGGTCATGCAAAAGCCCCAGGGTGCGCTTCGCCTCGGGGATATCGGCGGGCTGGTCCCAGATTCCCTTGCCGGTGATGCGCATCGCGCCGAAGCCGAGACGGGTGACCGTCAGATCGCCACCGATCGTAAATTGGCCCGCGTCGCGGGCATTGGCTGCTGCCATTGTTCTTCTCCTGTCGAGATAGGCGGACAGGAAGTGGGGACGCCGGCAGCAGCCTTTAAGGTCAGCCTGCGCTAAAGCTCACCGAAACCGGGCTCTGCCCCGCAAATGTCACCCGCACCGCCGCACCAGGCCCCGCCGGCAGGCAGCCCGTCCAGGACCCGCAGGTCACAATCTGCCCGGCCTTCAGGCCACCGGCCCAGACCGCCCCCTCATTCGCCAGCCAGGTGATGAGACGGATCATGTCGCCACCCGGATTGCCGCGGCCCAGTTTCGGGCTCTGACCGTCAATCTCCTGCGTCACGCCAAGGGTCGGGAAATCGATCGCCTGCCAGTCGGGGATGGCATCCCCCACGATCAGCGCGCCATGGCCGACGCTGTCGGCGAGCTTTATGGCGTTGGTCGCGGTGGCATAGTCGCGCAGGCGCCATTGCACGACTTCGATCACAGGGTGGCAGCGGCCGACGGCCGCGATCACCTCCTCCCGCGTATAGGCTTCGCTGCGGGGCGGCAGATCAGTGGCTATCTGAAAGGCGATTTCCGCTTCCACCAGACGGTCCGAGAAGCGCGCGTCCAGGGCCGCGCCCGAGGGCAGGATGCCGGACGCCGGCAGCGGTGCGCAGGAGGGCGGCGCCTCCGGTCCGGCGGCGCCCACCTTCCAGCCGCCGATTGGCCCCAGCACAGGGGTCACCTCACCCTGCACGGCATAGCCGTCAGCCTCGGTCTGCGGAGTCTCCTCCGAGGTCAGGGCAAGAGGCACCCCTGACTCCCGTGCCGCCAGCAGCCGCTCCGCCAAAGCCTTGCTCGTCTTCGTCATACCGCACCGCAACAAAAGTTTATAAACATTAACTTAGCAGTTTCAACGGCTTGGAGAAGCCTTCGCAACTAGACCATCAATTGCGCAGTTTTGGAATTGCAATTCGGAGTTAGACTAAGGCACTTGAGCGCAATTACGGCGAAATTGTGCTGGAGCTGCCATGTTTTTGCCCCGATTGGGACACGCTCTCCGCCACGCAGTCATACTGGCTGCCCTGGTCATGCTGCCCACAGCCGCTGCGCTGGCGCAGACCATTGGCTATGGCACGCGGGCTCAGGTCATCATCCACGCCGTGAAGGTCCATCACGCGAAACCCGTGGCGAACGGCCAGGCGCTCGCCTTGCTCGCCTCCCTATCGGCGGAAGCCGGGATTCCCTTCTTCGCCAAGCCCGAGGAGCCGACCGCGCGGGCCCGCCTCGCCGCGACGCGCCGGGCGGAGGCCGATCCGGCGCTCTGCATCCGCGCCGGCGTCAGCGTCAATCCGGCGGTCCTGTCCGGCTCAGGCCCGCAGATGACCCTGGAACATGGGCTGGTCGGCTGCCCCACCAATACTGCCGGCCTTCCCGTCATCCTGGTGCAGGACCCGACGCTGGAGCCGCCGCCCACCAGCCGCACGGGCGAATACAATCTCGACGTCACGATGCGCTACCGCTTGCTGGAGCAGGATCACGTGCAACTGATGGCGAGCCTGACCGAGCAGGCGCTGTCCTACAGCATGGACAGTCCCATCACCGGCAACAATCTGCTGGCCGCTTTGACGATGATGTTTTGACCGCACGATTTCTATTGCATCGGCGCGAAAGCCGATGACAGACTGCCTTTAGTCGAAACCAACTGAAAGGAGGTGATCCAGTGTCTCATTGTGTGATGCCGCAGGGTGTTATGACCTGGATGATCGCCGCCGGAGTGTCAGCGGCGGTCTAACCCTCGTCCGGCCCCTGACAGCGGCCGTCAACAATGCTGAAGGCTCAGGATGCAAGCGCGTCCTGGGCCTTCGTCATTTCACAGTCCTGTCATCAGTATCTGTTGATCGCGCAAATTCATGCCGCGTTGACCGGTAGCAGGCATGGACCTAGTTTGGCGACATGATGAATATCGGTGAAGCAGCGGCGGCATCGGGCGTCTCCGCCAAGATGATCCGCTACTATGAAAGCGTCACGCTCATCGCGCCCGCCGGCCGCTCCGCCGCCGGCTACCGGCTCTATGGCGAGCCGGACGTGCAGACGCTGCGCTTCCTCAAACGGGCCCGCAATCTCGGCTTTTCCGTGCAGCAGATGCGCGACCTGCTGGCCCTCTGGCGAGATGACAGCCGGTCTAAGCCCGAAGTGCAGAGGCTCGCTTTGTCTCACGCCGCAGCGCTGGAAGCCAAGGCCCGCGAAATCGCGGAAATGAGCGCCGCGCTCCGCACCCTCGCCCATGCCTGCGAAACCAGCGACCGGCCGGGTTGCCCGATCATCGAAGAACTGGCCGACCCGGCGCCGGTCGCCGCGGCGTAAAGGCCGGATCAGACGCAGACGACGATTTTGCCGCCCGCCGCACTCGCCTCCGCCAGCCGATGGGCCGCGACGATATCCTCGAACCGAAACACATGCGCGGGCTTCGCCTGATACAGCCCGGCAGCCGCCTTGGCGGCGATGGCTTGGAACGGGATCGCGTCCAGGGGAAAATCGGCAGTGCCGAAAGCGAAAGCACTGGCGAAGGCACTGAGATGAACCTCGCTCGGCATTTGAAAGACGGGATCGAAATTGGCCAGCGCACCACCGCCGCCCAGGAAGCCCGCAACGCAGACACGGCCACCGCGGCGGACCATGGCGAGAGACTCAAGCAGGGTCGCGGTGCCGATCAGGTCGAGCACCGCATCAGCCCCGCCGGGCTGGATGCGCCTCACGGCCTCGGCCGTGGCACTGTCGCCCACCAGCACCTCAGCCGCGCCTAAGTCCCGCAGCATCGCGCTGTTCGCTTCCCGGCGCGTCGTCGCAATCACGCGGGCACCCAGGCCTGCCGCTATGTTCAGCGCCGCCTGCCCCAAAGCCGAGGTCGCGCCCCTGATGACCAGGGTCTGGGAGCGCGCAAGGCCGAGATTGCCGGCAAGGCAGGTCCAGGCGGTCGCGTAGGATTCGGGCAAAGCCGCCAGATCCGGCCAGGACAGATCGCTTTCGACCGCCACGACATTGCTCCGCGGGACAGTGACATATTCGGCATAGGAGCCTGGGCGGCTGCGCCCCATGCCGCCCATCAGGGCGAAGACCCTCTGGCCGGGCGAAAGCGCGCCCGATGGGTCAGCTACCACCACGCCGGCGCATGCGATGCCGCTGATCTCCGCGACCTCGCCCCAGGCCCCGCTGCGAAAGTAAAGCTCCGCTCTGTTGATGCCGAAGGCGCGGACGGCGATCAGAACCTCCTCGGACTGAGGCTGCGGTGTCGGACGTTCGGCAATGGTAAGCACCTCGGGTCCGCCCGGCCGGCTGATGATAATGGCGCGCATGATGGGTTCTCCTTCTCATGGCGGCTTAGCCGCTGGGCGCTCGATAAGAACTTACAAAAATTCTGCTGAGATTGTAGAAAACACCATGAACCTGACGCTTGCCCAGCTCCGCGTCCTGGATGCTGTGATCGCCGAAGGCTCGCTTCAGGCGGCGGCGATCCGCCTCGGTCGCACGCACCCCACCTTGCACACGACGCTGACCAATATCGAAAGCCAGCTCGGGTTTTCACTCTTCGATCGGACCGGATATCGGCTGGTGCTGACCGCACCCGGTGCGGCCTTCCTGGTCCGCGCCCGCCGCCTGCTCGAGGCGATGGAGGAGCTGCAGCGTTTCGCGACCCATCTCGCCGCCGGCGAGGAGCCGGAGCTGCGCGTCGTGATCGGAGACCTGTCACCGCTTCCCGAGATGCTCAGTCTGCTGCGCAGCTTTTTCGCAGACCGGCCGGCGACACGGCTGCATCTGCAGTTCGAGGCGCTGTCAGGCCCCTGGGAATTGCTGCTGAACGATCAGGCGGACCTCATCCTGCACCATGTCGACCGCAGCGACCCCCGTTTTGAAACGCTGGATCTGCGCCGCATTCGGCTGATCCCGGTGGCGGCCCCGCATTTTCTGCCCTTTGCGGTGGCGGACGCCTCACCGGACCGGATGCGGGCCATGGTGCAATGCGTGATCCGCGACAGCGCCCGGCACAGCGCGTCGAAAAGCTATTTCGTGCTGGAAGGCGCCCCCACCTGCAGCGTCAGCGACCAGCTCATGAAGAAGGAGGTCATCCTGCAAGGCCTCGGCTGGGGCCATATGCCGGACTTCCTGGTCGAAGCCGAGCTGCGCGACGGCCGCCTCGTCTCGCTGGCCAATCGGTTTTTCCGCGGCGGCGAGATCGAGCTTGTCGCGGCCCGGCGCGCGGAGCGCCGGCATGGACCGGCCGCCTCAGCCCTCTGGACTCTGCTGAAAAGGACGATCACCGACGCCAATTAAATGCGCCACAAAACCTGCATCGCCCAGCCTTACGCTTGCCATGCTGCAGTGCGATACCACTTCCCGCCGAGGGTTTGACTGCGAAAGGATTGCCAGTGCTGCGTCGGGAATTGATTCAGGGTGGCCTCGGCTTCTCCAGCATCGCCTTGCTGTCGGCCCTCGGCCTGCGGCCCGGCCGCGCCGCCAGCGCGCCCCATACCGTGCCGCAACCCGGCCCCTTCGACGGGTCCACCGTGCAGCACCTGGCGCAAAAGATGGCGGAGGAGCCCTATCAGGCGCCCAATACCTCCCTGCCCAGCGCCATCGCGCATATGAATTACGATGACTTCCGCGCCGTCACCTACCGGCCGGATCAGGCGCTGTGGCGGGCCGAAAAGCTGCCCTTCCAGGTCCAGTTCTTTCCCCGCGGCTTCCTCTATCCGGCGCGCGTGGACATGTTCGAGGTGGTGGACGGCAAGTCCGCTCCCGTCCCCTACAGCCCGGACGTCTTCGACTACGCCAATCCCAAACTGCGCGTGCCGGACCAGCTCGGCTACTCCGGCCTGCGCATCTCCACCCCCATCAACAAGCCTGATGTCTTCGATGAGTTCTGCGTCTTCCTCGGCGCGAGCTACTTCCGCGCCGTCGCCAAAGGCCAGGTCTACGGCCTCTCGGCGCGCGGCCTCGCCATCGGCACGGGCGACCCCAAGGGCGAGGAATTCGCGCGCTTCAGCGCCTTCTGGCTGGTGCGTCCGCCCAGCGGCCAGAACTCCCTCGTCGTCTATGCGCTGCTCGACAGCCAAAGCGTCACCGGCGCCTTCAAATTCACCATCACCCCGGGCGAGGAGACCGTTTTCGATGTCGAAAGCAGTATCTTTCCCCGCGTCGATATCACCGAACCCGGCATCGCGACCCTCACCGGCATGTTCTATTTCGATGCCAATAACCGCAACAAGGTGAATGACTGGCGCCCGGCCGCGCATGATTCCGAAGGTCTGTCGATGTGGACGGGCTCAGGCACGCAGCTCTGGCGGCCGCTGAATGACCCGACGACGCTGCAATTCAGCGCCTTCCAGGATTCCAGCCCGCATGGCTTCGGCCTCATGCAGCGCAAGCGCAGCTTCTTCGATTACCAGGACGTCTCCTTGCAATACGAAAAGCGGCCCAGCCTTTGGATCGAGCCGATCGGCGATTGGGGCCAGGGCGGCGTCGATCTGGTTGAAATCCCAAGCCCCAATGAGGTCAACGACAATATCGTCAGCTTCTGGCGGCCGAAGGACAAGCTCGCGGCCCGCGGCCAGTACAACTTCACCTATCGCATGCATTGGGGCTGGGATAACCCGACCCCGTCCAAGCTTGGCCGCATCGTCGATACCCGCATCGGCAATTCCGATGACCACCAGGGTATCGAAATCGTTCTCGATATCGTGGGTGACTCAATGAAAAACCTGCCCGCCGACGCCAAGCCCCATGCTCAGCTCTCGGCCAGTGCGGGCAAGATCAGCGCCGTGGTGGTGGAGCCCAATCCCGCCACGGGCGGCCAGCGCATCATGTTCACGCTCGATCCGGGTGATGCCAAGCTGGTCGAACTCAGCGGCGTGCTGATGAACGACCAGACGCCGCTGTCCGAAACCTGGCTCTACCGCTGGACCCCGTGAGCCCGCATCCCATGCAGCAACCGGCCCTGCCGCCCGAAGCGCCGCTCGCCATGCCGGTGCAGTCGCTCGGTATCGCGCCCCAGCGCCACGGCAGACCCGAAACGGCGCCGCGCGGCCTGTTCCTGCGCCGCCTTTTCGTCATCGGCGGCGCCGTCCTCATGACCGCCGGCGGCGGCTATGAGATGTATTTTGTCTTCAACGGCAATGGGCCGAGTGTCCTCGGTATCCTCGTCCTCGTGCTCTTCCTCGTGCTCTTCGCCTGGATCGCGCTCTCGTTCATGAGTGCGCTCGGCGGCTTTTTTGCGAGCCTCGCCGGCGGCGGCCTCGGTCTCGGCATCGCGCGCACAGGTCCGCTGCCCCGGCTGACCAGCCGCACCGCTCTGCTGATGCCGACCTATAACGAGGAACCGGCGCGGGTGATGGCGGGGCTGCGGGCCATCCATGAAAGCCTGGTCGCCACCGGCCAGGGCGAGCATTTCGACATCTTCATCCTGAGCGACACGACAGACCCCGATGTCTGGATCGCCGAGGAAGCCGCCTTCCTCGCCTTCCGGGCCGAGATCGCCGGCACCGCGCCGCGCCTGTTCTACCGCCGGCGCGCCAAGAATACCGAGCGCAAGGCCGGCAATGTCGCGGAATGGGTGCGCCGCTTCGGGGGCGCTTATCCGCAGATGCTGACGCTCGATGCCGATAGTCTGATGGAAGGCGAGAGCATTGTCCGCATGACCGCGGCGATGGAAAGCCATCCCGGCGTCGGCCTCATCCAGACGCTGCCGGTCATCGTCAACGGCACGTCGCTGTTTGCGCGCATGCAGCAATTCGCGGGCCGGGTATACGGGCCGCTGATCGCCCAGGGCATCGCCTGGTGGCATGGGTCGGAAGGCAATTACTGGGGCCATAACGCCGTCATCCGCACCCGGGCCTTCGCCGAACAGGCGGGCCTGCCGCATCTGAAAGGCCGCAAGCCTTTTGGCGGCGCGATCCTGAGCCATGATTTCGTCGAGGCCGCCCTGATGCGGCGCGGCGGCTGGGCCATCCACATGGTCCCCGCCTTGGGCGGCAGTTACGAGGAAAGCCCACCCTCGCTCACCGATGTCGCCATCCGTGACCGCCGCTGGGCGCAGGGCAATCTGCAGCATGCGGGCGTCTTGACGGCGCGCGGGCTGCACTGGGTCAGCCGGCTGCATCTGCTGATGGGCATCGGCAGCTACGTCACCTCGCCGCTCTGGCTGTGCTTTCTTTTGGTCGGTGTGCTGGTCTCGCTGCAGTCGCGCTTCGTGCAGCCGCAATATTTCGGCGCCACCAAGTCGCTCTTTCCGCGCTGGCCGCAGGTCGATCCAGTGCTCGCGAAATGGGTCTTCATCGGCACCATGGCCGTGCTGCTGGTGCCGAAACTCTTCGCCTATGCGCTGCTGCTGGTGAACGGACCCATGCGCCGCGGCTCAGGCGGCGCCATTCGGGCCTTCATCAGCCTGCTGCTCGAAACCCTGATCGGCGGCCTCATCGCGCCGGTCGCCATGCTCATCCAGACAGAAGGCGTGATGCAGATCCTGGCCGGTCGCGACAGCGGCTGGAACGCCCAGCGCCGCGATGGCGACGCCGTGCCGCTGCGCCTGGTCTTCCGTCAATACTGGCGCTTCATGGCCTTCGGGGTCGCACTCGCCGTCATTGCCTATGCGGTCTCCCCGTCGCTCTTCCTCTGGATGACGCCCGTGCTGATCGGCCTCGTGCTCGCGGTGCCATTGGTGATGATGACGGCCTCCAGCCGTGTCGGCGTCGCGCTGCAGCGCATGGGCCTGCTCAGCATCACGGAGGAGCGGCAGCCCAATGCCATCCTGCAGCGCGCGGCGGTTCTGCGGGCCGCGCCGGCGCCCGCTGTCTCCGGCGGCGCCATCAAGCAGCTTCTGGCTGACCCCGCTTTGCTTGCCGCCCATCTCGCCATGCTGCCGCCACCCCGCCGTGCAGGACAGGACCCGATCGACGTGCCGCTGCTCGTCGGCCTCGCCAAACTCGCCGAGGCCGATACGCTGCAAAAGGCGATCGACCAGCTGTCACGCCAGGAGACCGCCGCCGTCCTCGGCTCGGCCGAGGGTCTGCACCGCCTGCAGACGCTATCCGACAGCTTTGCGGTGCTCAGTCTAGGCGACGGTTAAAATCCATAGATTTATGCAGGATGCGGACGATCTCCACATCCGGGTCCATGAGGCGATAAAACATAATATGTGCGCCGCAGGGGAAACGACGATACCCTTCGCGAATATGGGGACATGGTTGTCCCAGCTGAGGCTCGGCGGCGATAAGGGCCATAGTCTGGGCAAGCCGGCGTATGTATGTTTCGGCCTGATCAGAGTTCCATTGAGCCGCCGTGTAATCCCAAATCTCGCTGAGATCGTATTGGGCAAGAGGGGAAAGCTTCAACTGGCCCTTCATGCCGCAGGGGGACGGCCATCCCGCTTTCGCGCAACGAAACCCTCAAGGTCGAAAGGCACCGCCGGCCCGCTTGCCTCGCCCTCAATCAGGGCGGCGCGAAGCGCGGCTAATTTAGTTTCGTGCTCCTCTAGAAGCCGGAGGCCCGCCCGGATCACGTCCGTCGCGCTACCATAGCGCCCCTCATTGATCTGGCGCTCTACAAAAAGCGAAAAGTGATCGCCTAGACTGACAGATGTGGTTCTGGCCATCAGAAAATCTCCCAGACCATTGTACTAAATATCAGCACATAGGCCAAGCATCCTGTCATGGCCGTCGCCGATACACCACCATCGTGTCGTAGCGTTTCCACACCTCATAGTCGGCCGCCAGAACAGCATTCATAGCGGCATAGACATCCAGGTTGCGCGTCGCCGCATTCTGGTCGTCCGGGTTGGTGCGGCGGACGATGAAGAGCGGCTTTGCGGCCAGGATGCGGTGCAGCTCCGCCAGCGGGTCGATCCCCACGGTATGCGCCAGCAGTTTGGACAGCAGAAAGGACGGAAAGATGAATTTCGTCGGCAGGGGCTCGCGCAGCAGCGCATAGAGCACCGGCTCACCGTCGAAGACGTAAACCTCCGCACCCGGTGACTGCGCAAGTGCTGCCTGCAGGTCTACCGCCACCCGCGCCGACGTGTCGCGCAGCAGGCCAATTCCCAAGGGCGGCAGGCTCATATCCGCGACCATCCGGCCCATATCGGTCGCACTGCGCAGGACCATCGGCACAAGGCTCGCGACAAACAGCACCGCCAGGCCGATCCGCCCGAACCGCGGCAGCACCTGCCATAACCCCGCCAGCATCAGCGCCGTCAGCACACACAGCACCGGCAGAAGCTGCAGAAAGTAATGGCTGAAATAAAGCCCGCCGGAGGCGACGCCAATGCAGCTCGTGACAATCCAGGCCAGCAGAATGCCGTTCTCCCGCGGCGTCCGCACCAACCGCAGGACAAGCCAGAAGAGCGAGAGAAAAAGTGCGGGAAACAGCATGGCCTGCAAGGCATAGGCATGAAGGAAACTATTGCCCGAGACCGGCACCGCGACGCGCCGCAGATTGGAGAGCAGGCTCGCCTCGATCAACACGGGCAGCGCGCCATGGGCGGCATAGAGCAGGACCGTCGCCAGGAAAGGCGCCAGCGCGCCGATGCTGAACAAAAGACCCAGGCGCAGCACGTCTACGACCATCGCCACGCCGCTGCGCAGCCGTCCGGGCAGCACCAGCATTGCCAGGAACACCGCGACCATGTCGAAGACCGCGACATATTTCACCATGAACGCGGCACCGAGACAGAGCCCGATGCCGATCGCGCGAAGCGGCCGGATCGGTCCCGCCGGCACCAGCGCCCACAGCATACCCGCGCAGGTGAAGGCCTCCATAAAAATCTCGGTATTGCTGGCAATGCCGTCATCGGGAATCGTCGTGCCGATCACCAGCAGGCCCGCGATGCCGGCGCAAATCTCTGCAACCCTGTAAGGTTGACCACGCAAATAATGCCGGGCGATGCGCCAGGTCAGCAGCGCCATGGCGGCGATCGCGATGGTCCCAGCCAGGCGCATGGAAAAGATGCTGTCGCCAAAAACACCTTGGAACACAGCAAAGATCGCGTAAATACCGACCGGCTTATTGTCCCAGACGGCAGTATAGGGCAGATGCCCGGCCCCCCAAAGCTGGGCCATGATGAAATACAGGCTTTCGTCCCAATCGACGACGCTCATCACATAGGCGGGCGCGCGCGATGCTACTGTCACCAGCACCAGCACGGTGCCGATCAGCCAGGGCAGGACAACCGGTGCCTTATCAAGTCGCGACGGGGCAGCGCTCATCCCTTGGCAGCAGCGACAGCACGCGGCGTGATAAAGCGCGAAGGCCGCGTCATCGCCTCAATCCGCAGCAGCTCATCCAGCACGCGCTCCTCCAGCAAGCCTTCCTCCAGCACAATCTCGCGCACGCCGCGCCCTTCGGCCAAGGCCCGTTTGGCGATGCGTGACGTCACCTCATAACCCAGCGTCGGCGCCAGCGCCGTTACCAGGCCGATACTGTGATTGACCAGATCCAGGCAATGCTCCCGATTGGCGGTAATGCCGATGATGCAGCGCTGTGTCAGACTGTCGATGGCGGCCGTCAGCATGCGCAAGCTGGTCATGATGCAGAAGGCGATGGTCGGCTCGAAGGCATTCAGTTGCAGCTGGCCGCCCTCAGCACACATCGTCACCGTCAGATCATGCCCGATGACGAGATAGGCGACCTGGCTGACCACTTCCGGGATCACGGGATTGACCTTGCCCGGCATGATGGAGGACCCCGCCTGCCGCGCGGGCAGGTTGATCTCGCCAAATCCTGTTCGGGGTCCGCTGGATAGCAGCCGCAGGTCGTTGCAGATTTTTGAGAGTTTGACGGCAATCCGCTTCAGCACGCCTGAGAACAGCACGAAGGCGCCCATGTCGGACGTCGCCTCGATCAGATTGGGGGCGAGCGACAGCGAATGACCGCTGATCGCCGCCAGCTCCTCCACCACCAAAGGCGCATAGCGCGGATCGGCATTGATGCCGGTGCCAATCGCCGTGGCACCCAGATTGACCTCATGGAACAGCGAAGCCACCTCACCCAGGCGCTGCACATCCTCCTTCACCGTCACATGGAAGGCGTCGAATTCCTGGCCCAGCGTCATCGGCACCGCATCCTGCAGCTGGGTGCGGCCCATCTTCAGCACATCGGCGAATTCGGCACCCTTCTGCTTGAGCGCCAGCGACAGGTCGCGCAGCGCCCGCTGCAGCGGCTTCACGCCCTCAAGCGTCGCCACCCGCAGCGCGGTCGGGTACGCGTCATTGGTCGACTGCGCCATGTTGACGTCGTCATTGGGGTGCAGCAGGTCGTAGCGGCCGCGCGCGTGGCCCGCGAGCGTCAGCGCGAGGTTCGCGATGACCTCATTGGCGTTCATATTGGTGGATGTCCCGGCGCCACCCTGCACCGCATCGACCACGAACTGGCCATGATACTCGGTATCGGCGAGCAGCGCCTGGCAGGCCCGTTCGATCATCGCGGCCTTGTCCGCGGTTAGCGCGCCCAGCGTCCGATTGGCCCGCGCCGCCGCCATCTTCACCATGGCGAGCGCGCGGACGAGATCCGGGAAATGGCCGATCGGCACGCCCGTGATCGGAAAATTCTCGACGGCGCGCAGCGAATGCACACCCCAATAGGCGGCTGACGGAACCGCCACCTCGCCCAGCAGATCATGCTCCGTTCGCGTCTCAACCTCCGACAGCGCCACCTGCCGCGTCGTCGCCAGTTGTAGCGTGTCAGAAGGTGCGGTGTCGTCCCTATTGTCCAGATCAGCTGTCATCGCACCCGGCCCGTTTCTTATGCGTGGGAGACTAGGACTGAAAGACGGCGGGAATGAGGGGGCGGCGAAGCGGGTCTGCCTAGCCACGCCGGTAGGGCAGCAATTCCCTTCCGGGTTATGCGGCGAGTCAGCGCGCGACACCTCTGCTCAGGAACGCAGGCACCAGGGCCAGACAGAGAACCGCAGCGCCGATCCACGGCAGGGACGCGTAGCTTGCGCCATGCGCCAGCACCGCGGCCCCCAAGGCCGCTCCCAACGCATCGCCCAGGTTGAAGGCCGATTGGTTGAGCGTGGAGGCGAGGTTCGGCGCCTCCCGCGCTTCCATCACCACCCGGTGCTGCAATGGCGGCACCAGGGCGAAGGCGGCGATACCCCACAGGAAGACAGCGGCAAGCGCCAGCGGCCCGGTCTGGACCAGAAGACCAAAGACCACCAGGGCGACCGCGTCCGCCGCCAGCAGGGCGCGCAGCGCGCGCATGACGTTGCGATCGGCCAGCCGGCCGCCCGCCAGACCGCCCACCGTCAGGCCGGCGCCGAACAGGAACAGGGCGAGCGCTGCGCCATGCGGGGTCAGCCCCGCCTCATGTTCCAGCATGGGGGTCAGAAAGGTCAGCACGCAGAACAGCGCCGCCGAGGACAGCATGCTGACGGTCATGGCCAGCCAGATCTGGTTCTGCCGCAACGCGGCCAGTTCGCGCCGGACACCGAAGGACCCGCCGCCCAGATGGCGCGGCATCCACAGCAGCATGGCGGCCAGCGCCGTGGCGGCCAGGGCTGCCACCAGCACGAAGGTGACCCGCCAGCCAGCCGCCTGCCCGATCCAGGTGCCGAGCGGGACACCCACGACATTCGCGACCGTCATGCCGGTGAACAGGAGTGCGACCGCCCGCACCGCCTTGCCCGGCGGCGCCAGCTTCGCCGCGACAATCGAGGCAATGCCGAAGAAGGCGCCATGCGCCAGGGCGGTCACCACCCGCGCGATCATCAGCAGGCGGAAGTCGGGCGCCAGTGCGCAAGCCGCGTCACCGACCAGGAACATGACCATCAGCACCACCAGGGCCCGCCGCTGCGACACAGAGGAGAGCATCGCCGCGACGAAGGGCGATCCGAAGGCAACGGACAGCGCATAGACGGAGATGAGAAGACCCGCCGTCGGCACGGAGACGTGGAGGTCGGTCGCCAGGCCCGGTACCAGGCCGACGATGACGAATTCGCCGGTACCGATGCCGAAACTGGCCAGCATGAGGGCATAGAGCGCCCGCCGGTGGCGCCCCAGCGCCGCGGCGTCCTCCAGCCCCTGCGTCTCGGCGTCCATGGCGCTGACCGCGATCAGGCGTGGGCGTTCATCGGCACATGGAAGCCCGGCATCAGCAGGTTGAGGATCATCAGCACCAGCAGCACCGTAATCAGCAGACCGAACACGCCGCCCAGCAGCCGCAGGGCGGCGATGATGATCAGGATGGCCGCCACCACCAGCACGGCGGACTGGGTCTGGCCATGAATGCCCGCCTGTTCCAGAAGATGGCGCAATGCGTTTTCGATGACCGTGATCACCGTCATGACGACGGCGACCAGGCGCAGGATCAGGGTCAGCACGAAATTGATCGCGGAATCCATGAAGCAGTCCTTTCGGGCAGATCAGCCTTTTAGCTGGCGTGCCGCGCGCGGCTGCCAAGAGCCCTAGCCTCAGCTGGTGCGGGCTGTGAAGCGGGCCCAGCCCTCGGCCCGCAATGCGCAGGCGGGGCAATGGCCGCAGCCGTAGCCCCAGGCGTGCAGATGCGTGCGGTCGCCGAGATAGCAGGTATGGGTTTCGTGGTTGATCAGCCGCACCAGGGGCTCGCCGCCCAGGTCCTGCGCCAGGTCCCAGGTCGCGGCCTTGTCGATCCACATGAGCGGCGTATGCAGCACGAAGCGCCGGTCCATCCCCAGGTTCAGCGCCAGCTGCAGCGCCTTGATGGTATCGTCCCGGCAATCCGGGTAGCCGGAAAAATCGGTCTCGCAGACGCCCGTCACGATATGCTTGATGCCACGCCGATAGGCAGTGACCGCCGCCATGGTCAGAAACAGCAGGTTCCGCCCCGGCACGAAAGTATTGGGCAAGCCGTCCGCCTGCATGGCGATTTCGGTCTCAGCCGTCAGCGCCGTCTCGCTGAGTGTTCCGACGATCCCGGCATCGATGACATGATCTGCGCCCAGCCTCTCGCCCCAGACGGGGAACTGGGCGCGCAGCGCAGCCAGCACAGGCGCGCGGACATCCAATTCCACCCGATGGCGCTGGCCATAGTCGAAGCCGATCGTCTCGACGCGCGCGAAGCGGTCAAGCGCCCAGGCGAGGCAGGTCGCCGAATCCTGCCCGCCCGAAAACAGCACCAAAGCCTTGGTCTCAGCCGCCGTCACGCCGCACCCTTCTCCCGGATAACATAGGTGTAGAAGCGCATAACCCCATCCCGCGTCTCCCGATAGAGGCCCTGAACCTCGGATTCAAAGCCCGGAAACAGGTTCGACGCCCGCTCGAAGACCTTCAGGTAATCGATCATCGGCTGCGCGCGGCCGCCGACGCGCTCACCCGGCACGATGGTCGCGATCCCCGGCGGATAGACCAGCCACAAGGTCGCGGCGATCCGCCCGGCCGCCTCGTCCAGCGGTACGTAATCGACATTGTTGCGCACCAGTTCCCGCGTCGCCTCATGCGGATGCAGCACCATCTCGGGCAGATGCTCGGCGCGGAACTGCGCCGCCTGCAGGGCGCTGGTGCCCGCCGCGCGGTAGAAGGCGTGCATCTCAGCGCAGAGGTCGCGCAGGCCGATCCCGCTATAGCGCTGCGGCCGGCGCGCGACGAAACTGGGAAAGACATCTTCCAGCGGGCGGTTCTCGTCATGCAGCTTCTTGAAGGTGACGAGATGCGACAGCAGCGTGCCGGCCTTGCTGCTCTCCACCCCCGGCGTCAGCAGAAACAGCAGGGAGTTGAGGTCGTTCTTCTCCGGCACGATGCGGTTTTCGCGCAGATATTCGGCGACAACCGGCGCCGGAATGCCGTGCTCGGCATAGCGGTCCTCGGCACTGTCGCTGAAGCCCGGCGTCAGGATCGTCAGCTTGTTGGGGTCCGTAATCGCCCAGCCGCGTTCCAGGCCCGGAAAGCCGTGCCAGAATTCATCCGGCACCAATTCCCATTGCGCGGGGTCGCTCGCGAGCAGATCGGTCTCGGCATCTTCCCAGCGCATGCCCTCAGACCCGCGCGCGGCGTCCGACGGCTGCACGAAGCGCGGCACGAAAGGCTCGAAGAACCAGCGCCGGTTGGGGTCCGTCTCATGCTCGCCATATTCCCGCGCCGCCAGGCGGATCTTCTTGCGCAGCTCAATCCCCAGCCGCACCGTATCATCCCACAGCACCTCGCCCGAGCGGCCCTTCATCATCTGCGCGCCGACATCGAGGGACGCGAACAGCGGATAGAAGGGGCTGGTGGAGGCATGCAGCAGAAACATCTCGTTGAAGCGTTGCGCACTCACCTGCCGCCGCTGCCCCGCCAGATGGGAATCCTTCACATGGATCTGGCTCGCCTGGGAAAAGCTCGCCAGCTGCTTGTGCGAGCTTTGCGTCACGATGATGCCGGAATGATCAGGCCCCAGCTTTTCCAGCCCCATGCCGAAACGTCCGCGGAACAGCGGATGGAACTTCATGAAACCGGCCCAGGCCTCGTCGAACAGGATGTAGTCGCACAGATGGCCGATGCGGGCGACGATCTCCTCGGCAGAGACGATGGTGCCGTCATAGGTGCATTGCTCCACCACCGCCGCGCGGAACGGACGTTCCCGGCGCCAGGCCTCCTTGTCGGCGACGGAGGGATTGTCGCGGATCGCTTCGCGCAGCCGCGTCTCATCCAGCGCCGCCAGCTGCATCGGCCCGATCAGCCCATGCGGATTGCGCGCGGTCTCGACATAAATCGGCGTCGCACCCGCCAGCAGCAGCGCGCCATGATGCGCGGCCTTATGGTTGTTGCGATCGAACAGCACCAGATCGCCCTCGGCCAGCAGCGCGTTGAGCACGATTTTGTTGGACGCCGAGGTGCCGTTGAGCACGAAATAGGTCCGCTCGGCGCCGAAGATCTTGGCGGCTTCCTGCTCGGCGCGCAGGGCCGGGCCTTCATGGGTCAGCAGGTCACCCAGCTGCAGCACCGAGTTGTCGAGGTCGTCGCGGAAGATCGCCTCGCCCAGATGCTCCACGAAAATGCGGCCGATCGGGCTGCGGCGATAGAAGGCGCCGCCATTATGGCCGGGGCAGGTCCACAGCATATTGCCCTGCTCGGCATAATCCACCAGCGTGCCGAAGAACGGGGTTTTCAGGCTGTCGGCATATTGCTTCAGCCGCGCCACCAGGTTCTTGGCGATGAAGTCCGGCGTCTCCTCGGCCAGGAAGACGAAGCCGTCGACATTATCCAGCACCTCGACCGGAATCTGGTCCAGCGTCTGCCGGCGCACCAGAATGATGATCGGCACATCCAGCCCGCGCTTGCGCACCAGGTCGATCAGCGCCGAGGATTTGCCGGCCACGCCCTTCTTGCCCCAGTCGACGATGATGCAGCCGATGGCGGCGTCGGTGCGGATGACGAGCTCGGCATCCTCCTCCCGCCGGGCGCGCAGCACGGCGTAGCCGTCCTGCTCGATCTCGCCCAGGATCTGTGTCAGCCGCGCCCCTTCCAGGTCGCTCTCATTGAAGGCGGGAACGCAGATGAGGAACTTGAAGCGGCGCGAATATTCCATCCGAATGTCCTTGAGCGTGCGGGCGTGCCGGGGCGGCGTGACGGGACTGCCTGCAGGCGCATAGCGCCATCGACCGCAGCCGTGTGACAAATTTTCAGCCGTAATAGCGATTTTCGTTCGCGCTATAGTTTGACTGACGGATGGGCCGCGGATATTTTGCGCCAGCAAAACTGGGAACCCGGTCTTATGGCGATCACACGACGTAGAATGTTGCAGGCCTCCGGCGCCGCCCTGCCGGCGCTGACGCTGGGGACAGCCGCGCGGGCCGAGGATCGCGTGCTGAAGGTCGGCTATCAGAAGGCCTCGGTCGCGCTCTCGCTGCTCAAGGCGCAGGGCCTGCTGGAGCAGCGGCTGAAGCCGCTCGGCTATCGCGTCTCCTGGGCCATCTTCACCTCGGGCCCGCCGATCCTGGAGGCGCTGAATGACGGCGCCGTCGATTTCGCCTTCACGGGGGAGCCGCCGCCGATCTTCGCCCAGGCCGCGGGCGTGCCCGTGGTCTATGCCGCCGCCACCAACCCCTCGCCGCGATCGGTCGCCATCCTGACGGAGCCCGGCAGCACGATCGGCACGGTCGCGGACCTGAAGGGCAAAAAGGTCGCGGTCGCGAAAGGGTCCAGCGCCAATTACCTCGTCGTCTCCGCGCTGCGCCATGCGGGCCTGACCTGGTCGGATATCAAGCCTGTCTATCTGCAGCCGTCGGACGGGCGGGTGGCGCTGCAATCGGGCGCGGTCGATGCCTGGGCGGTGTGGGACCCGTTCGAGGCGGCGGCCGAGGTCGCGGGCGCGCGCATCCTGACCGACGGCACCGGGCTGATGCCCAATCGCGCCTTCTATCTCTCCAGCCGGGATTTCGCGACCAAGGACGCCGACGCGCTGAAAGCCGCCATCGGCGCCATTCGCGAAATCGAGGCCTGGGAGCCTAGCCATATCGACCAGATCGCGACGGACCTCTCCAAGACCATCGGCGTCCCGCCGCAGATTTTGAAACTCTGGTTTACCCGGCAGAAATACGGCGTGGGACCGGTGACGCCCGCCATCGTCGCGGACCAGCAGGTGATCGCCGATACCTTCGCGTCCCTGCATCTCATTCCGCGCAAGATTGACGTGTCCCAGGCGGTGCTGGGTTAGGCACCGGCCGCGCATCTCCGCAATGACACCAACCCGTTACAAAACCCGGCCATAATCCGGGCGGGAGTTGAACGGACAAGAGGGTGTCATGCGGAGCTTTGCTTTGGTCTCGGCGCTCGTCATCGGCGCTGGCCTCATCAGCCACAGCGCCTATGCCGATCAGAAATCGGATGACGTGCAGACGCTGATGGACCTCACCGGCCGCAATACCGAAGCAGTCGAACGGCAGGTGGACAACAGGGTCCGCTTCACGCTGCAGATCTTCATCGACCAGCATCCCGATCTGACGGGCGATGAGGTGGTGAAGCTGCAAACCCAGGTCCTGAGCGTTGAGAAAGCCTATCTTGACACCGCCGGCGCCGAGACCGCCGCCTATTTCGGCAGCAGGTTGAGCGATGAACAGATCAAGGCCGCAATTGCGTTCTTCGCGTCGCCGGAGGGGAAAGCCTATCGCGCCGCCAATCGCGCGGCGACCCACGCCCTTGCGCGGGAAGCCCAGCAGCGGCTGCCGATCCTGATTCAAAGCATCAAGGATATTTTGTGGGCCTCGCTGAAGGGCCACAACCTCCTGCCCCAGCCGACGACGCCGAAAGCGGGGTAGCGGGCGCCGGGCGTGCCGGCGCGGTGGTGATGGTGCGCTGCGGCGCCACGGTGATGAGGTAGACGCATTAAGGCCGCCCACGCCGACCCGTCATCTGCCTTCCTCCCATCATCCGCGGACGTGTCTTAACCACCGTCCCCTCTTGACCGTCATCCCCTCTGAATCGTCATCCCCGGGCTTGACCCGGGGATCTATCCGCCGCCGCAGGCGTTACGCGGAGAGGAGCCGCCGCCACCCGCGACATCGCGCGGGAAGCCCAGCAGCGGCTGCCGATCCTGATTCAAAGCATCAAGGATAGTCTCTGGGCCTCGCTGAAGGGCCACAACCCGCGGCCCCAGACCACGACGCCCAAGGCGGGGTAGCGGGCGCCGGGCGCCGGGCGCGGGCGCGGGTATGCGCGTGGGTGGCAGTGTCGTGACGAGACAAAAACGCTAGGGCCGACGCCGTCCGCCTTCTTACCCAGCTAGATGGTGACCCGTTCGCCACCAGGAAGGTTATGCCGACGCGGGTATCGGCGCTCTCCATTGGCGCCGAATGATCGGTGCCGACAACACCCTAATCTAACAATATTAGAAGCCGAAATTTAGCTGTAAAGAATGTTTGCGAGTCTCCAGAGACCATACCCAAGCATCGAATTCTCGCCGAGGAATAGAAAGTAGGTCGGCCGCAAAGCAAAACACATTCTTTAAAAATTCATAGCCATTATTATAGATCCCTGCTCTCGCGGCAAATGTTCTGATATGCCGATCCACAGCGACCGACTCGATTCCTACTAAACAAGACATGTAGTCGACCGTCTTAGGGCCGACGCCGTTTAATGATCTGAGGTCGGCGCAGAACCCGTCAGACTTGAGTGCTGCGTGAATGTCTTCGGTCGTGTCCACGTTTACCCTGTGAAGAAAGCTGACCAAATGCTCAAAGCGCTCTAACTTGGTCGGATGCCTCCAGTCTAAAAGCTGCGCAGTGCTGCCATTCTTAACAAGACACATGAGTACGCTCACCCGGTCCGCATCTGGAAATTCCTTCAGAATGCGTCCAATTCGCGGCATAACCACAGAACGATAGTTAAGCCCTGCCTGCAGCACAGCATCCGCAAGCAGAGCTCCGGCGTGTTCATACGTTGAGCGCCGCAGAGCGTATGACGAAGGCACGCCCTGCTCTGACGCAAAATTCGCGACGATGCGTGCCGCCGTCAAAAGTTCGAGTCGGTCAGGAAGAAAACTTGTCATTATAAAAGCCCAGTTTCTCGTAGAGCTCCTAAGCGCTCCACGCAATTTGGGCAAGCTCCGCAGGGTAGCCTGCTAGATGCTTGGCAGGAGAATGTCCTGCCTACGGGCACGCCCAGGCGAATGGCCTCTTGTGCAACCTGTGTCTTAGATGAATGCCGAAAAGGTGATGTAAACCGCACCGGTCCGATCGTATCTGTAAGCCCATCGAGGCTGTTCATGAACTCAGAAGTACAGTCAATCTCTTTAGCGTGGTTGCTATTGATGAAGCCGGTATAAACTTCGAGAATCCCAAGAGTCTGCGCTCTCGCAGCAGCCGAAGCGTAGAACAGGAGGGTTCGATAAGGAACGTACAAATCATCATCGCGAATCTCCTCCTTCCAGAGATTGGCCTCAACGATCAGGCGCGACGCTGACCCTCGAAAAAGGTCCGAGAGGTTGACCCGCTCAGGGCGATTCATATCTGCCGGCAGAACTTCATTCACTCGGCTCCATTCGGTCTCAACACAGTGTTGCCCATAATCAAAAAACAATGGATGCACATCCGCTCCTTTTGCTTGAAGTGCAAAGGCGACGGTCGTTGAGTCTAAACCACCAGATGCCAGAAGTACTACCCGCCTAGTCATCCAAGGAAACTTTCATTGATTTTTGATAACGACTCAAAAATACTATTCAAACAAATGTCGAGATCAGAAGAATAGCTGACACTACCCGTGACCACCATTGTGTTTCTGTTCTCGTTGCGTGGATCGAAGGTAACGACCGGCTTTCCCATCTCTATCGCAAGACCAATCTCGACCAGAGTCCCTGGATCGCGTTCGATCGGGATTGCAAAAACTGCCGAACACTCGCGGAGCAATTGCACGTCACTAAAATAGTAGCCTGATAGTGACTCGACTGACGATCCGGGGTTTGCTTCGCCATTCTCCTTAACTGGCCGTCTGATACGAAAGTTATGATATTCTAAAGCAGCTACCGCAGCGCTTATCTCCTGATAATCTGTGTACGAGAAGTCTGGGGCGGCCAAATAAATCTGCATACGTGGGCGCACATGCCACGGTAGAGAGACACCGCCCAGACCGCGGACAATATCGACAGGTATCTGGAGTTCGCGCTTGACGTCGCGTTTAAGATCATCCGGCCACGTAGTTTGAGCATAAACGGTGGCAACTTGCATTCCCCGCCAAGCAACATCTTTTGGACTACCTTCAAAAACACCGAAGACAGCAGTAAATACGTCCCCCACACCCACTGAGTTAGTTGTCACGCTCAGCGTAGCTGTAATGTATTCGGTATCTTCCGTTTCTAGGTCGAATAGTCTGCTGCCACCACGGTTTTCCTTTAGCAGCAGTTTTTTTGCCCCAATGCTCTTGGCCAAATCTAGGAGTGGAACGACATCCCTCGACGCAAGATCCAAGAAAAAACTTGAAGATGTAGATATGACCACTGAGTCAATTCTACCCGTAAGAGATTGAAGATATTTTGTATCGTCGATGTCGTAGGCAAAATCGACAGTGACCCGAGCGTCAGGCTTGAGCTGATTGATCACATCTACTAAATCGTACCTTCCAGGAAATACAACAATGCGATTAAACTCACTCAAATCAATATCGTCATAATTTGGAACGACCCTTCTCTCATCGCGCAGAAGGTCTTCATAACCTTGGTGTCCTACCTCTTTAACGTCAGCAATTGCGATTACATTTGGTGCGCCAGTTACCTCCCCAAGAAGCACAAAGTTCTTGCAACCATGCTGTGTCAAATAGTCCCGCGCCTGTTCAACCAGATATGCCGGGCAGAATGCCCCGACTGAGTAGTTTTGCCCGCTAGCCCACAGGCCACGAGCTGCATGCACTACTCCCCCGAGCCTTAGCTTTGCGCTGGTGGCGCGCGTAGGCATCGTGAAGTCAACCATAACTTCACCGATCAACAGTGGGATTGCTTCGGACATTTAAACAGCTACAAAATCGGCTTGGACTTGAGGATTGCTGCCGTTTGAGGATGCAGTCACGATACCGGCGTATGTAAATCCATCTTCTAAGCAACGTGCAAGGTAGTTAAGCCGCGTAGGCAGCGAGCCAACCGACTCCGTCCCTATTATCGCGACTACTCGGCCCCTAACCTGAATGGTAAGCTGGGTTCCCACCGTAGGCGAGAATCCGTATTTTATATAGAAATCGTGGCTAGCAACGTCCTCTAAACTGGCAGTGAATGCCTCGCCGCATTTATCTGAGCCACTGGAGCCACCAGATGATCCACTACCTGATTCTGTTTTTTTCTTGCCGGAATAGTCGCTGAAATTTCCCGACCCGGTGCTTCCCATCAACCCCATCCTTTATTTTTGATTACACTAGCCGCGACGGACTGATGATATCAAGTATTCCTGAATAAATTTCTCAGATATGTGCTTTCCGAAGCTAATAGCACTCCGAATTGCGAGCCAGTGATATAAGAACCGTTTCGAGTTTCAAATAGTCATTCTGGATCTAAGACCCCGCTCCACGCCAATGGAAGCAATCACGCTACGGACGCAGCATAAACAGCTTTGCAGGTCAGCCTCAGAATGTGGTTATCGCCGTAAAGAACAACATCTTCCCGTCCTATGCCGCGTCCGTCGGCCGGTCGCGGATGATGAAAGCTTTGGCGGCGGGCGGGTAGACGAGAACGAACGGCGCGACCGGGCCTGACGGACATGCGGAGACAGGGCGCGTCCAGGCGCAGACCGCGGGGTATCGCGGCTTGAACCGAATCCAACTCTGCTTGGCAAAAAACTGCCGCGTGAAACCCTGTGGGATTGCCGAAGCACCCTCGGCCGCAATAATGGCGTCGGCTTTGACAGGTCCAGACGGGCAGGCATGAACAGTCACCCCCCTTGCATCCAACACCCCCGCTCCCCGCGAAGAACAAGAAACCACCCGCGGAGCCAGCATGAACAGCTTTGAGCCTGAGGCCCAGGCGGTCGTGATCGGCGCGGGGGGCGGCATTGGCGGCGCGCTGGCGGCGGCCCTCGCCCAGGACCCAGGCTTCGCCGCCGTCCATGCCCTCTCTCGCCATCCGGGCGCGTCCGCAGGCCGCCTGCACACGGGTTTCATCGATGTGCTGGATGAGGCGAGCATCGCGGCGGCCGCCGCGCGCATCACCGGCCCCCTGCATCTCGTCATCATCGCGACCGGCGCGCTGCAAGGCCCACGCTTCCCGGCGCCTGAGAAAACCTACAAGGCTCTGGAGGCCGACGCGCTACTCGCCAGTTTCCAGCTCAACACGGCGGGTCCTGCGCTGGTCGCGAAGCATTTCCTGCCGCTCATGGCGCGGGACGGCAAGACCGTTTTCGCCGCCCTCTCCGCCCGCGTCGGCAGCATCACCGACAATCGCGCCGGCGGCTGGCACGCCTATCGCGCCGCCAAGGCCGCTTTGAACATGCTGATGCGCAATTTCGCGATCGAGACGGCGCGGCGCAACGCGGGCGCCATCTGCGTCACACTCCATCCCGGCACGGTCGATACGGGTCTCAGCCGGGCCTTCCATCGCGGCCTGCCGGAGGGCCAGGTGATTACGCCGCAAACCTCGGCCGCCGCGCTGCTGCGGGTGATCGACACCATCACGCCTGCCGATAGCGGCCAGTGTATCGGCTGGGATGGTGTCACCATCCCGCCCTGACCCGCTACCGCGCGGCGAACTTGGCCGCAGCCCCCAGGATGTCGAACAGGTCCAGCAGGCGCGCGACGTAATGATCATGCACCGCAAAGCCCGGCGCTGCGGGGTCAAAGAACTGCCGCTCCAGCGCATCGACCATTTTCGTCAGCCGCTTCTGATGCAGGCCCAGCCGCCGCTGCACGGGGTCGGCGATGATGCCGGCGAAAGCGGCCAGGCTGGCCGAGGCCAGCATCAGCCCGCCCGTCGTGGTCATCACCAGCCCGGCCGCAGGCGGCGCCAGCGGAAACACCACATAGCAGGCCGAGGCCGCCCAGGCGCCCAGCGGAAAACTGCCGGCGGCGACGTGTTGAGAGATCACCCCGGCCAGCGCCGGGCCCAGCGTCACCGCGCCCGGCGTCAGCTTCTGCACGGCGAGCGCTCCGGCGCCGAGGTTGAGCAGTCCCGTCGTAATCTCGGCCGCCGCGCCCCGCGTCACGCCATATTCCGTCATCGCCTCGCGCAGGCGGGCGGCGAATAGCGGGTCCTGCCGGTGACGGCCGATCGCCTCCAGCAGGCTTTCGATGGTCCCTTCCAGCAGCGGGCTTTCCAGAATGGCGTCGGTCAATCCGTTGCGGGCGCTCACCCGCGTCTTCTGGGCAATCGGCAGGTCCAGCAGATCGGTCATGATTCGCCACTCGATCTCCTCGGCGACATCGGTGCGGAGCAGGACCGAGCGGTCGAGCAGCCGCGCGGCCCGGCGCGCGCCCAGCTTGCGGGCAAGCCTGGTGCCCAGCTGCATCGCCACCTGCGGCATGGCCAGCGTCAGGTTCAGCGGCGCGCGGGCAATGTCCCAGCCGACCGCCGCGCGATGCAGCGCCAGCGACCCGGTGAAGGAGAAGTTGCGGTCCACAAAGGGGCCGATCATGGCCCGGCGCGCCGCGAAATAGCGCCGGGCGCCATCTTCCACCGCCGCGCGGACGGCGTCCTGGTCCAGCGGCGTCAGGTCTGTGTCGATGCCAGCATTCCCGTCCCGTGATGAGCCATGAAAAAGGGCAGCTTGCGCTGCCCTTTTCTACCCGGTTTCGACCCCGCAGGGTCACACCCTTCCGTGAGATGCGTGCATTTGCACGGAGTTGCCAGGTGGCAACTCGTCCCGAGACGGACCTATTTGCTGCGGGCGTCGAACGCGTCGATCGCCGCGACGATCGCCTGCTCGGCCGCCACGCGGTCACCCCAGCCCACCACCTTCACCCATTTGCCGGGCTCCAGATCCTTGTAGCGGGTGAAGAAATGCTCAATCACCTTCAGCGTAATCTCAGGCAGGCCGGAGAGTTCGGTCTGGTCCTTATACTGCGGATGCACCTTGTCATGCGGCACGCAGATGATCTTCTCGTCCTTGCCGGACTCGTCTTCCATGAACAGCACGCCGATGGGCCGCGCGCGGATCACGGCGCCGGGCACCACCTGGGTCGGCACCAGAACCAGGGCGTCGGCCGGGTCACCGTCTTCCGACAGCGTGTTCGGGATGAAGCCATAGGCGGCCGGATAGGCCATGGGCGTGAACAGGAAGCGGTCGACGAAAATCGCGCCGCTCTCCTTGTCGATCTCGTATTTCACGGCCGAACCCTGCGGGATTTCGATCACCACATTGATATCGCCGGGCGCGGCCTTGCCCGTGGGAATCTTGCTCACATCCATGATGGTCTCCGGTCGTTCTCAAAACTATGAAACGGCAAATTGAAAGCGGGCGCACCCTCCTCCATTCGCCTGCTCTTGCCAAGCCGAAACGCCTCAGCGCGGCAGATCGCGCCGTGACGTCTCGGTCATGGTCAGCACGGCGATCAGGCTGATGACGCCAGCGGCCGTGATGTAATGGCCCACCCAGGCCAGCCCGCCATAGATCACCAGCTTCTGCGCGATGTAGGGGGCCAGCGACCCGCCCAGAATGCCGCCCAGGCTATAGGCGGCCGAGGCGCCGGAATAGCGCAGATTGGTCGGGAACAATTCCGGCAGCAGCGCGCCCATGGGCGCGAAGGTGAAGCCCATCAGCACCAGCTCGATGACCAGAAACAGCAGCACCCGGTCTGTTTGCCCGCTGCCCAGCAAGGGCGCGATGAGAAAGCCCGACAGGCCGGCGGCGATGGCGGCCGTCATCAGCACCGGGCGGCGGCCGAAGCGATCGGCAAGTGCGGCCGCAACCGGCGTCGCCACCGCCATGCCCAGGATCGCGAGGCACAGCAGACCCAGGAAGGTCGTGCGCGGGATATGGCCGATCTTGGTGCCGTAGCCGAGCGCAAAGACGGTCGAGATATAGAACAGCGCGTAGCACACCACCATCGCACAGGCGCCCTGCAGCAGCGGCACCCATTGCCGGGTCAGCACGTCGCGCACCGGCAGGCGCAGCCGCTCCTGCCGGGCCAGGCTCTTCTGGAAGGCCAGCGTCTCGGGCAGGCGGCCGCGGACGTAAAGTCCGATACCGACCAGCACAGCGCTCGCCAGGAAGGGAATGCGCCAGCCCCAGGCCAGGAACTGCGCATTCGTCAGAACACTGAACAGCAGGAGAAACAGACCGTTCGAGAGCAGAAAGCCGATCGAGGGGCCAAGCTGCGGAAACATGCCGAACCAGGCGCGACGGCCGGCCGGCGCATTCTCGGTCGCGAGCAAGGCAGCGCCACCCCATTCACCGCCCAGGCCCAGTCCCTGGCCGAGGCGCAGCAGACACAGCAGCAGCGGCGCCAGAATGCCGGCGGTCGCATAGCCCGGCAGCAGGCCGATCAGCGTGGTGGACAGGCCCATCACCAGCATCGAGGCGACGAGGGTCGACTTGCGCCCGACCCGGTCGCCGAAATGGCCGAACAGAAAGGCGCCGAAGGGCCGCGCCAGGAAGGCGATGCCGAAGGTGAGGAAAGCCGCCAGCTGCTCGGCCTGCGGGACATGGGCGGGGAAAAACACCGGCCCCAGCACCAGGGCCGCCGCCGTGCCATAGATATAGAAGTCGTAGAACTCGACCGTCGTGCCGATCAGGCTCGCCAATACGATGCGCCCGGTGCGGGGCGCGGCCGCAGGCGCGCGGCCTGCCTTGGAGATGGCAGACATGATGTGGTTTCTCTCCCTGAGTTGGGAGAGGTTTTAGCGCCTCGCGCGCCAGGGGAAAGAGCCATACCCGCGCGGCGCTTGCCAAAGCCCCCTGCGGTGAGAGATATCCAGTCTTCTGCGCCTGTAGCTCAACGGTTAGAGCGGGCCGCTCATAACGGCTTGGTTGCGGGTTCGATTCCTGCCAGGCGCAGTGACGCCGCCGTCGCTTGGCGGTTGCCCCTAACCCCGACATTGCCTAGAGCAGCACGCAGTCCCCGCGCGCATTCGGAGCATCGCCATGGCCGCCTACCAGTATGTCTACGTGATGAAGGATGTGACCAAGGCCTATCCGGGCGGTCGCGAAGTCTTCAAAGGCATCACTCTCTCCTTCCTGCCGGGCGTGAAGATCGGCGTGCTGGGCGTGAACGGCGCCGGCAAGTCGACGCTGCTCAAAATCATGGCGGGTGTGGAAAAGGAATTCGGCGGCGAGGCCTGGGCGGCTGAAGGCGTGCGCGTCGGCTATCTGGAACAGGAGCCGCAGCTCGACCCGACCAAGACGGTGGGCGAAAACGTCGCCGAAGCCTTCGCGGTGGTGAAGGCCGCCCTCGCCCGCTTCAACGAAATCTCCGAAAAGTTCATGGAGCCGATGGAGGAGGACGAGATGAACGCCCTCCTCGCCGAGCAGTCCGCCTTGCAGGAAAAGATCGACGCCGGCGACGGCTGGGAGATGGACCGCAAGATCGAGATCGCGCTCGACGCGCTGCGCTGCCCGCCGGCCGAGTCCGAGGTGACCAAGCTTTCGGGCGGTGAGCGCCGCCGCGTGGCGCTGTGCCGCCTGCTGCTGGAAAAGCCCGACCTGCTGCTGCTCGACGAACCGACCAACCATCTGGACGCCGAAAGCGTCGCCTGGCTGGAACACACGCTGCGGGAATTCACCGGCACGGTGATGATCATCACCCATGACCGCTACTTCCTCGACAACGTCACCAACTGGATTCTGGAAATCGAGCGCGGCCGCGGCTATCCGTTCGAGGGCAACTACTCCTCCTGGCTGGATCAGAAGCGCAAGCGGCTGCAGCAGGAAGAGAAGGAAGAGAGCTCGCGCCAGCGGGCGCTGGCCGCCGAAGCCGAGTGGATCGCCTCCTCCCCGCGCGCCCGCCAAAGCAAAAGCCAGGCGCGTATCAAGCGCTATGAGGAGATGCAGCAGGCCAGCCAGGAGCGCGCCGGCGGCGTCGCCGAAATCGTCATTCCGCCCGGCCCCCGCCTCGGCGGCCTGGTGATCGAGGCGACCGACCTCAAGAAGGGGTTCGGCGACCGCATGCTGGTCGACGGGCTCAATTTCAAACTGCCGCCGGGCGGCATCGTCGGCGTCATCGGCCCGAACGGCGCCGGCAAATCGACTCTGTTCCGCATGATCCTGGGCCAGGAAACGCCGGACGGCGGCACCTTGCGCATCGGTGACACGGTGAAGCTCGGCTATGTCGATCAGTCACGTGACAGCCTGGACCCGAACAAGAACGTCTGGGAGGAAATCTCCGGCGGCACCGATGTGATCCATCTCGGCAAGCGCACCATCGCGTCGCGCGCCTATGTCGGCGCCTTCAACTTCAAAGGCTCGGACCAGCAGAAGAAGGTCGGCATCCTCTCAGGCGGTGAGCGCAACCGCGTGCATCTGGCCAAGATGCTGCAGACCGAAGCCAATGTCATCCTGCTCGACGAACCGACCAACGATCTCGACGTCGATACCCTGCGTGCCCTGGAAGAGGCGCTGGCCGAATATCCCGGCTGCGCGGTGATCATCTCCCATGACCGTTGGTTCCTGGATCGTCTGGCGACCCATATCCTGGCCTTCGAGGGCGACAGCCATGTCGAGTGGTTCGAGGGTAACTTCCAGGATTATGAAGAGGATAAGCGACGTCGACTGGGCGCACAGGCGACCGAGCCCCATCGCATCAAGTATCGTCCTCTCGCGCGCTAGGGCGGCAGAGGCGCCGCGCGGCGCTGCCGCGCCGCCTGGCTTGCTGCGGGAAGGCCTGAAACCGTGACCCATCTCCTGCCCCTCCCGCCGCCTGAGCCGGGCGGATGGAATCCGGCATGGGTTCTGCGCACCGGGCGGATGGTCCTGCGACCCGTCTCCGGCGGCGATGCGGCGGAGATCGCGGCGCTGAAGGCCGACCCGCGCGCCTACGCGATGATGCTGGGCGGGGTGCGCAGCTATGAGCAGGCGAATGATGAACTGGCCGCCGATGTGCGCGCCTGGGGCGCCCATGGCATCGGCCTGTGGTCGGCGCGCGACCGCGAAACCGGGGAATTCTACGGCATCGCCGGCATCATGCAGCGCGCGGACGGCCGCGGCATGGCGCTGCGCTTCGCCTTCGAGCCGGAAGCCCGCGGCCATGGTCTGGCGCGGGAAGCGGCGATCGCGGCGCTGCATTTCGCGCATGACCGGGCCGGAATCGCCCGCGTCATCGCCGTCGCCCGCGAAACCAACGCGGCCTCCTGCATGCTGCTGACCGGCATCGGCATGCAGGAGGCACCGGACCTTGCCTTCACACGCGATGGTTATCGCATGCTCGTTTTCGTCAGCGAGCCCAGGCTTTATTTTGTGGAAAACTGGCACCCAAACGACAAAAGCGACACGGGCGCGGTCTCCGCCGATGCGCAAATCCAGACGGCTCGCCCCGGATTTGTGGCCTCTGCCCCTCACTCATAACAGAGTTTCGCGACTTGACCGGTGAAGGGGCGGACGTCCATATCGGTCCCCGACCCGGACATGAACCGCTTACCTCACATCCGTCCAGCGGGTGATTCTAGGTGTTTCGACAATGACCCTTCCTTTGATGCCCAAAGCCACTGCTGTCTGGCTGATTGACAAGACCGCTCTGACCTTCGAGCAGGTCGCGGAATTCTGCGGCATGCATCCGCTGGAAGTGCAGGCCATTGCCGACGGTGAAGTCGCCCAGGGCATCATGGGCTACGACCCCGTGGCCAATAGCCAGGTAACGGCCGAGGATATCGCCCGCTGCGAGGCGAACCCCGATGCGCGCCTGCGCATCCTGGCCTCCGCAGTGCCGGCGACCAAGAAGACCCGCGGCGGCCGCTACACGCCGGTTGCCAAGCGCAATGACCGGCCGGACGCCATCGCCTTCCTGCTGCGCAACTTCCCGCAGCTGTCGGAATTGCAGCTCTCGAAGCTGCTCGGCACCACCAAGGAGACGATCCAGAAGGTGCGCGAGCGCAGCCATTGGAACAGCGCCAATATCAAGCCGCGCGACCCGGTCATCCTCGGGCTCTGCAAGCAGAGCGACCTGAACGAGGCGGTGTCCCAGGCCAATGACCGGCTGCTGAAGGAAGGCCGCCAGGTGCCGCCGCCCCCGCCGCCGCTGACGGAACATGACGCCGCCTGACCCCGCAAGACGCTGACGACAAAAAAGGGGTAGGCGCGTCGCCTACCCCTGTCTCGTCTTAGTCCGGTTTTTTGGTCTTTGCAGTCTGTGTGGGGATTGTGCCGATCCCGGAGTTAGTGGCCTTTGCTGGCGGAAAGCCGGGCCATTTCTTCCTTTAGTCGAAGTTTTTCGCGTTTAAGCGTGCCGATAGTCTGGCTATCGGGCGCCGGGCGCTGGTCTTCAGACGCCAAACGCGCTTCCAGGCTGGCATGACGGTCTTTGAGGGTCTCAATTCTGGCCTGTAGAGACATGGGATCTCCCTTCTAACAAGCACACGGTCTGTTGGGCCCGCCCGTCCACGACTGAACCAGGCGGACCTCCGAAGGCTACTGCCACTGTCCTGTCATATTCCAGCGGAAAGACTCACAATATCGCGATTGCATGCGTCCAATGCCGGAGGGTATGACCAGCCACGCCCCCATGCTAAGCAGGCTCCATGCTTTCTGATCGTGACACCGTGCTGCGCCGTCTGCATGAGCTAAGGAGCGAGCACCGCGATCTCGATACGGTCATCATACGGATGGGCGATATCGGGGCGCAGGACCTGCTCAACGTGCAGCGGCTGAAGAAGCGCAAGCTTGCCCTGAAGGATGAGATCGCGCGCCTCGAAAGCCGGCTTATCCCCGACAACATCGCTTAGCGTTTTGATACTGAACGCTTATTCTTGCTTTGATGGATGCCGATGACGACCCAGCCCCCCGCCCATCCCAGTCACGAGGCTGAGAAGAAGCCGCCCGATGTCGGCGTCATCATGGGCAGCCAGTCTGACTGGGCGACCATGCGGCATACGACCGAAACGCTCGCCGCCCTTCATATTCCGTATGAGACGCGCATCGTCTCGGCCCATCGCACCCCGGACCGGCTGGCCGATTACGCCAAGTCTGCGCGCGGGCGAGGCTTGAAGGTGATCATCGCTGGTGCCGGCGGGGCCGCCCATCTGCCGGGCATGTGCGCATCCTGGACCATTTTGCCGGTGCTGGGCGTGCCCGTGGAAACCCATGCCCTGAAGGGCATGGATAGCCTTCTCTCTATCGTGCAGATGCCGGGCGGCGTGCCGGTCAGCACCTTCGCCATCGGCCGCGCCGGCGCCATCAACGCGGCGCTGACCGCCGCCTCCATCCTTGGCCTGTCGGACCCGCATCTGGCCGATGCGCTGGCGGCCTGGCGCGCGGCGCAGACGGAATCGGTCGCCGACGAGCCCAGCGAGGAGCCGGCGGCGTGAGCGGCCCGCTCGCGCCTGGCAGCACCATCGGCATTCTGGGCGGCGGACAGCTTGGCCGCATGTCGGCGATGGCCGCTTCCCGCCTTGGCTACCGCGCCCATATCCTGACGCAAGAGGAAGACGGGCCGGCCGCTCAGGTCGCCGCCGGCGTCACACTGGGCAGTTACGACGATCCCGCAGCGCTGCAGGCCTTTGCCGCGTCCGTCGATGTCGTGACCTTTGAATTCGAGAATGTCAGCGCCGAGGGGCTTTCGCTCCTCGCCGCGCTGAAGCCGGTGCATCCCTCGCCCAAAATACTCGGCATCAGCCAGGACCGGGTGGCGGAAAAATCCTTCCTCAATGCGGCGGGCGTGGCGACCGCTCCTTGGGCGGAAGTGACCGACGAGGGGAGCCTGACCGCCGCCATTGCCGCCATCGGCCTGCCGGCGATCCTGAAGACCAGTCGCCTCGGCTATGACGGGCGCGGCCAGGCCCGCGTCGCGACACCCGAGGAAGCGCTGATGGCCTTCCACCGTCTGGAGCCGAAACCGCTGGTGCTGGAAGGTTTCGTGGATTTCGCCTGCGAAGTCAGCGTCGTCGTCGCGCGCGGCCAGAACGGGCAGATCACCAGTTTCGACACGGTCGAGAACCACCACAAGCACGGCATTCTGGACCTGACCTTCGCCCCCGCCCGCATCCCGGAGGAGACAGCCGCTGCGGCCCAGGCACTGGGCCGGCGCGTCGCGGAAGCGCTCGACCTCGTCGGCCTTTTGGCGGTCGAAATGTTCGTCGACCGCGACGGGTCCTTGCGGGTCAACGAAATCGCGCCGCGGCCGCATAATTCCGGCCATTGGACGATGGATGCCTGCCAGGCCAGCCAGTTCGAGCTGCATATCCGCGCCGTCGCGGGCCTGCCGCTGCCGCCCGCCACGCGGCATTCGGATGCGGTGATGAAAAACCTCGTCGGCCCGGATGACATCGCCCTGTGGCCTGAGATTCTGGCGACACCCGGTCTGATCCCGCACCATTACGGCAAGGCCGAAGCCCGGTCCGGCCGCAAGATGGGCCATGTGAACCGGCTGTTCCCCCGCGGCAGCCTGCCCGGACCGTTCGGCATCAGTGCTGGTCTCGGGCCGCTGGCCGAGCGCATCACGGATCAGGGCTGAAGCGCTGAGGGTTGCGGCCTCTTGGGCCTGCACCCTAGATAGGCGCCCTTATCGCTCGCGGCCTTTTAACCGGAAGATTTGCCATGCCCGCCATCACCCTGCCTGACGGCTCCGTGCGACATTTCGCGGGCACCGTCACCGGCACCCAGGTGGCGGCCGATATCGGGCCCGGTCTCGCGCGCGCGGCCCTTGCCATGCGCGTGGACGGCACGCTGCTTGATCTGTCGCGTGAGATCGAAAACGACGCCGCCGTTACCTTCGTGACACGGAAGGACCCGGACGCGCTGGAGCTGATCCGCCACGATACGGCGCATGTTCTGGCTGAGGCCGTCCAGGCGCTGTATCCGGGCACTCAGGTCACCATCGGGCCGGCGATCGACAACGGCTTCTATTACGATTTCGCCCGCAATGAGCCCTTCACGCTAGACGATCTGCCCAAGATCGAAGCGAAGATGAAGGAAATCATCGCCGCCCGCGCGCCCTTTACCCGCGAAGTCTGGGACCGGGACGAAGCCATCGCCTTCTTCCGCAACAAGGGTGAGCGCTACAAGGCCGAGCTGATCCAGGATCTGCCGGTGACGGAGACCATCACGCTCTATCGCCAGGGCGAGTGGATCGACCTCTGCCGTGGTCCGCATATGCGCGATACCGGCGATATCGGCACTGCCTTCAAGTTGCAGAAGGTGGCCGGCGCCTATTGGCGCGGCGATCATCGCAACGCCATGCTGAGCCGCATCTATGGCACCGCCTGGCGCGACCAGAAGGAGCTGGACGGCTATCTGACCATGCTGGAGGAAGCCGAGCGGCGTGACCATCGCCGCATCGGCAAGGCGATGGACCTGTTCCATATGCAGTCCGAGGCTCAGGGGTCGATCTTCTGGCATCAGAAGGGCTGGCGCCTGTACCGGACGCTGGAAAGCTACATGCGCCGCCGCCTGGAAGGTGCCGGCTATGACGAGGTGAAGACGCCGCAGCTGGTCGACCGCGCGCTGTGGGAAGCCTCCGGCCATTGGGAGAAGTTCCGCCAGAACATGTTCATCGCGACGGTGGCGGAGGAGCCCGATGTCACCCTCGCCCTGAAGCCGATGAACTGCCCCTGCCATGTGCAGATCTTCAACCAGGGCCTGCGCTCCTATCGCGAATTGCCCTGGCGCATGGCCGAATTCGGCTCCTGCCATCGCTACGAGCCCTCGGGCGCGCTGCACGGCATCATGCGCGTGCGCGCCTTCACCCAGGATGACGCGCATATTTTCTGCACCGAGGACCAGATCACCGGCGAGACGGTGCGCTTCGTCGCCCTGCTGTCGGCGATCTACAAGGATCTCGGCTTCGAGGATTTCCGCGTGAAATTCTCCGACCGGCCGGACACCCGCGCTGGGACGGACGCCACCTGGGACCAGGCCGAGGCCGCGCTGAAACGCGCCTGCGCCGATGCCGGGGTGGACTACGAACTCAATCCGGGCGAGGGCGCCTTCTATGGTCCCAAGCTGGAATTCGTGCTGCGTGACGCGATTGGCCGGGACTGGCAGTGCGGCACGCTGCAGGTGGATTTCGTGCTGCCCGAGCGCCTGGATGCCGAATATATCGGCGAAGATGGCGCGAAGCACCGCCCGGTCATGCTGCATCGCGCCATTCTGGGCAGTTTCGAGCGCTTCATCGGCATCTTGATCGAGCAATATGCAGGCCGCTTCCCGCTATGGCTGGCCCCCGTTCAGGTTGTGGTAGCGCCGATCGTCTCGGACGCCAACGACTATGCCGAGGAGGTCGCGGCCCAGCTGCGGGCACAGGGCCTGTCGGTTTCCACCGACCTGCGCAACGAGAAGATCAACGCCAAGGTGCGCGAGCATTCCCTCGCCCATGTGCCGGTGATCGCCGTCGTCGGGCGGCGGGAAGCGGAGGAGCGGCGGGTCAGCCTGCGCCGCCTGGGCCAGGAAAAGCAGGAGGTCATGGACCTGACCGAGGCTGTCGGCCTGCTGGCGGCCGAGGCGCTGGCGCCCGACCAGCGCACGGCCGCATAACCCTTACCCTGATCCCGGCAAAGCTGGCTTGATCCAGCTGCCTCTTGCGAAGAGGCGGCTGGATCACTGATATAGTTGGAGCGGCGTGGATGTGATTGCATCCGTTCGGACGGAGGGCTATCCGTTCCACTCCTCTAACGGTATTCTTGCGGCCAGATCTATTACGTCTAAACATTGACAGGAGAGCTCCATCCCTAGGCCACCCCAAGCGCCCACACCGCCGCGCAACGACGGTCCGCGTGTGAACGAAGAAATCCGCTCGGCGACGGTCCGCCTGATCGATCAGGACGGCGAGATGATCGGCGTGATGAGCGCGCGCGACGCGCTGCAGCGCGCCTTCCAGGTTGGTCTCGACCTTCTGGAAATCAGCCCGAATGCCGAGCCGCCGGTCGTCAAGATCCTGGATTTCGGCAAGTTCAAATACGAACAGCAAAAAAAGAAGAACGAAGCCAAGAAGCGGCAGAAGGTCATCGAGATCAAAGAGGTCAAGGTGCGCCCGAACATCGACGAGAACGACTACCAGGTGAAGCTTCGCGCCATGAAGAGCTTCATCGAGGAAGGCGACAAGGTGAAGGTGACGCTGCGCTTCCGTGGCCGTGAAATGGCCCATCAGGATATCGGCGTGAAGGTGCTGGAACGTATCCGTGGGGATATGGACGAGCAGAGCAAGGTCGAGCAGATGCCCAAGATGGAAAACCGTCAGATGGTCATGGTGCTGACGCCGCGCTAGCGGCGGCTGACCGGATTTGATCCTGGCCTCTGGCCCTGATCTTGAATGGATCGGCCCCGATGATACGATCGGGGTCGACGATGTCTGAATTTTCCTTCGATATTTCCAGCCTGCGTGCCGCTTATCTGGGCGGCAGCCTGACGCCTGTGCAGATGGTGGCAGAGGTGCTGCGGCGCATCGCCACGCTCGACGATCCCGCTATCTGGATCAGCCGTCCCAGCGATGACGTGCTGCTGGCCGAGGCTGAGGCGCTGTCCGCCCGTGTCAGTGATATCGACAGCCTGCCGCTCTATGGCATTCCCTTTGCGGTCAAAGACAATATCGACGTCATCGGATTGCCGACGACGGCCGCCTGCCCGGCCTTCGCCTATCATCCCGCGCGGTCAGCGACAGCGGTCGAAAAGCTGGTCGCGGCCGGGGCCATCGTCATCGGCAAAACCAATCTGGACCAGTTCGCGACCGGACTGGTGGGCGTCCGCTCCCCTTACGGCATTCCCCGCAATAGTTTCGACGCTCTGATGGTGCCGGGCGGATCAAGCTCAGGCTCGGCGGTCTCAGTGGCGTCCGGCCTCGTCAGCTTCTCCCTCGGCACCGACACGGCGGGGTCCGGCCGGGTGCCGGCGGCCTTCAACAATCTGGTCGGGCTGAAGCCCACGCGTGGCCTGATCAGCAATACCGGTCTGGTGCCGGCCTGCCGATCGATCGACTGCATTTCCATCTTCGCGCTCACCGTGCCGGATGCGCTGGCCGTGCTGGAGGTCGCCGGCGGGTTCGACGCCGAAGACAGCTATTCGCAAGTGCCGCCAGCCGGATTCCAGGCGCGGCTGCGGCCTGCCGCGGAGGCCTTCACCTTTGCCGTGCCGCATCAGGCCGAGCTGGAGTTTTTTGGCGACGAAGCGGCGCGGCACCTGTTCGCGGAAGCCGTCGCCCGCGCCGAGGCTTTGGGTGGCCGCAAGATCGAAATTGACTTCGCACCATGGGTAGAGACCGCGAACCTGCTCTACGGACCCTGGACCGCCGAGCGCACGGCCGCCGTCGGGCCGATGCTGGCCGTGGAGCCCGATGTGCTGCACCCCGTCACCCGCAAGATCGTCGAAGTGGGGCTGAAGCCCTCAGCGGTCGATATCTTCCAGGCGCAATACCGGCTGCAGGCGCTGCGCCAGACCATCCGCCCGGTCTGGGACGAGGCCGATTTCCTGCTGGTGCCGACGACGGGCACGGCCTTCAGCCTGGCCGATCTAGAAGCCGAACCAATCGCCCGCAATACTGACCTCGGCTACTATACCAATTTCACCAATCTGCTGGATCTGTCCGCCATCGCCGTGCCCAGCGGCTTCAAGCCGAACGGCTTTCCGGCTGGCGTGACGCTGATCGGCCCGGCCTGGCATGACGCGAAGCTGGCGAGCTTCGCCCATACGATGCACCGTTCCATGGGCGGCCCGATGGGCGCCACCGGCATCGCGCAGCCTGCGGCAGCGGAACCGGCGGCCGCTGTCATCAGCCAGCCGGAGATCGCCATCGCGGTCTTCGGCGCGCATCTCACCGGCCAGCCGCTCAACCCGCAGCTGCGCGGCTTCGGGGGACGCTTTCAGCGCCTCTGCCGCACGGCGGCGAGCTACAGGATGGTCGCCATTCCGGGGCGGATTCTGCGCCCTGGCCTAATCGATATCGGTGACGGCGGCACGGCGATCGAGGGGGAAATCTGGTCTCTGCCCGGTGCGGCTCTCGCTGGCTTCCTGGCGACCATCGCGCCGCCGCTGGGTCTGGGCACGGTGCGGCTGGACGGCGGCGAAACCTCGCTCGGCTTCATCTGCGAGGGCGGCGTTTTGACGGAAGGCGCACCCGATGTCAGTCAATTCGGCACCTGGCCCGCCTATTTGCAAACGCTCGCCAAATAATCGGCCCTGCACGGCATGACTGACAGCCCTGCCGGCTCCAGATCCCGCCAAGCATCAGGGAAAGCTTGACCGGGACGGAGCGGCGCGCCATTTACGGCAGCATCTAATACTCTCAGAGGAATATTACCGATCTATGTCAAAAGAGGACATGATCGAGTTCAGTGGGATGGTGGCGGAGCTTCTGCCCAACGCCATGTTCCGCGTGAAACTCGACAATGACCACGTCATTCTGGCTCATACCAGCGGCAAAATGCGTAAGAACCGCATCCGCGTGCTTGCCGGCGATCGCGTCAATGTTGAAATGACGCCCTACGACCTCACCAAAGGTCGCATTACCTTCCGGTTCAAATAAGAACCTTGGCTGATCGCGGCCTGGTTCTGGCCTCTGCCAGTCCCCGCCGCCTTGAGCTTCTCGCCCAGCTTGGTCTGACGCCCGATCAGGTTCTTGCCCCCGACGTCGATGAGACGCCGCTGCGGGGAGAGATGCCGCGCGTCTATGCCAGGCGCACTGCCCGGGCCAAAGCGCTCGCCGTCGCTCACATCCTGCCCGATCACCGGGTGCTCGCCGCTGATACCGTGGTCTGCGTCGGGCGCCGCATCCTGCCGAAAGCCGAGACGGAAGTTCAGGCGCGTGCGTGCCTGGCGCTGCTCTCGGGACGGCGCCACCGCGTGCTGACGGCGGTCGTCGTCGCCGTGGACGGAAAACTGCGCGAAAAACTGGTCGAGACCGTGGTGATCTTTGCCCGCCTGTCGAAGGCTGAGATCGACGGATATATCGCGAGCGGCGAATGGCGCGGCAAGGCCGGCGGCTATGCCATTCAGGGCCAGGCGGCGCGCTTCATCCCCACGATCGCGGGCAGCTATTCAGGCGTGGTTGGCCTGCCGCTGCATGAGACCGCCCATCTGCTGGGTCTCTGACGTTGCGACCCGCGCCCGCGGACCGATAAAGATCGGATGCAGCGCAACCCGCGCTTTTGAAACCAGCCGATCCCTGTGGGCGATGTGCGCCCACAGGGTCGGAGGCGCAGGTCAATAGCGGTAGAGGTCGTGCTTGAAGGGGCCGTTGACGCCGGCGGCGCCGATATATTCGGCCTGTTTCGGGGTCAGCTTGGTCAGCGCCGCGCCGACCTTGGCGAGATGCAGCGCCGCAACCTTCTCATCCAGCACCTTGGGCAGCGTGTAGACGCGCTTTTCGTAAGTGCCGGGCTTCGCCTGCCAGAGTTCCAGCTGCGCCAGAACCTGATTGGTGAAGGAGGCGGACATCACGAAGCTCGGGTGGCCGGTGGCATTGCCAAGGTTCACCAGGCGGCCTTCGCTGAGCACGATGAGACGCTTGCTGTCCGGGAAGATGACCTCATCGACCTGCGGCTTCACATTGTCCCACTTGTAGTTGCGCAGGGCATCGATCTGAATCTCGCTATCGAAATGGCCGATATTGCAGACGATGGCGCGGTTCTTCATGGCGCGCATATGCTCGATGGTGATGACATCGACATTGCCGGTGGCGGTGACGAAGATATCGCCGCGGGGGGCGGCGTCTTCCATGGTCACGACCTCATAGCCTTCCATCGCCGCCTGCAGGGCGCAGATGGGGTCCGCTTCCGTCACCAGCACGCGGCAGCCGCCATTGCGGAGAGAGGCGGCCGAGCCCTTGCCGACATCGCCGAAGCCGGCGACGACGGCGACCTTGCCGGCCAGCATGACGTCGGTGCCGCGACGGATCGCATCCACCAGGCTTTCCCGGCAGCCGTAGAGGTTGTCGAATTTCGACTTGGTCACGCTGTCGTTGACGTTGATGGCGGGCACCAGCAGCTTGCCGGCCTTGGCCATTTCCCAGAGACGATGCACGCCCGTCGTCGTTTCCTCGGAAATGCCACGCACATCGGCCAGCATTTCAGGATATTTGTCGTGCATCAGCACCGTGAGATCGCCGCCATCGTCCAGAATCATGTTCGGCGTCCAACCGTCCGGGCCGCGCACGGTCTGCTCGATGCACCACCAGAACTCGTCCTCATTCATGCCCTTCCAGGCAAAAACGGGAATGCCGGCGGCGGCGACGCCGGCGGCGGCATGGTCCTGGGTCGAGAAGATATTGCAGGACGACCAGCGGACGGTGGCGCCGAGGGCGACCAGCGTCTCGATCAGCACGGCGGTCTGGATGGTCATGTGGAGGCAGCCGGCGATGCGGGCGCCGGCCAAGGGCTTGCTGGCGCCGTATTCGGCACGCAGCGCCATCAGGCCGGGCATTTCGTCCTCGGCCATCGAGATTTCCTTCCGGCCCCAATCGGCCAGGCTGAAATCACGGACCTTGTAATCTGCGGCGGGGGAGGTGATGGCAGTGTCGGGCATAGATATGTGTTCCGTTCGATCTCTGAAGGCGGCATAGCCGAGCGCCTGTCTAAGGGAAACCTTTTCCAAGCAGATCCGGCAGGTGCAGACATCACATCCGATGCCTGACGCCGCCCAAATGACGCAAAGCTGCCCGAGACTGTATCACGGGAGCGACGAGGAGACCGACACGATATGATACGCTCGCTCCTGACGGAACGCCGCTTCGCACCTCTCTTCTGGTGCCAATTCTTCGCGGCTTTCAATGACAATTTCCTGAAGAACGCCCTGCTTTTTCTTATTCTCTGGGGTGCAGGACATGCGGCCGCCGCAGGGGGCGAGCCGCCGCATACCGCCAATGCGCTGATCACGCTGGCCGGCGCCATCTTTATCCTGCCGTTTTTCCTGCTGTCTGGCCTGGCCGGAGAGATGGCGGACCGCTTCGACAAGGCGCGCCTCGCCCAGCGCATCAAGCTGATGGAAATCGCCGTCGCCGCGGTCGCGGTGGTGGGATTCCTGGCGCAGAGCGTGCCGATCCTGTTTTTTGCCCTCTTTGCCTTCGGCACGCTGTCGGCGCTGTTCGGCCCGGTGAAATACGGCATCCTGCCTGACCATCTGCCACCCGAGGCCCTACCGACGGCCAATGCCCTGGTCGAAGGCGCCACCTTCCTCGCCATCATCGGCGGCACCGCCGCCGGCGGCTTCGCCTTCACCCTGCCCCATGGCCCGCTGGTTCTGGCCGCGACAGTCGCGGTCTTCGCGGTACTGAGCTGGGTGATGGCCCGCTTTATTCCGCCCACCGGCGAGGGCGCGCCGACGCTCCACATCGAACGCAATATCCTCGCCTCCACCTGGGCTCTGATCGTCGATCTGAGGCGCGATCGCCGCATCTGGTGGGCGGCGCTCACCAATGCCTGGTTCTGGCTGGTCGGTGCCATCGCCCTTGGCCTGCTACCCGCTCTGATCAAGCAGTCGCTGGGCGGCAGCCGGGAGACCGCGACGCTCGGGCTGCTGGTCTTCTGCATCGGCATAGCCATCGGATCATTGCTGGCGGCGCGGCTGACGGGCGGGCGGGTGAACCTCATTCCGTCCGTCATCGGCACTGCGGTGCTGGGGATTTTCCTGGTCGATCTGTGGCGCGTGACCCAGGGCGCGACAAAGGCCCCTGGCCTCACGGCGCATGTTTTCGGCGATCTGCTGCTGATGGCGGTCGCAGGCGGCCTGCTGGCCGTGCCGACCTTCGCCGCCCTGCAGACCTGGGCCAAGCCCGATCACCGCGCCCGCGTCATTGCCGGTGCCAATGTCATCTCGGCTGGCGCCATCGCGGCCGGAGCGCTGCTCATGGCGGTGCTCCTCGGCCTAGGGCTGAGCGTGCCCTTGAGCTTCGGCCTGCTCGGCCTGTCCTGCCTCGCGGTCGCTCTCTGGATGCTGGTGACCCTGCCCTCCAACAGGAGCGAGGAGGAGATCGTGAACATGACGATTTTCGAGGCGACGGCGCGGGCCGCGCATATTCACGGCGGACAGCGGATCGCGGCCGAAGACACGACCTCCGGCACCATCACCTATAAGCGCCTGCTGCTGGGTGCCGCGATCCTGGGCCGCAAGCTCAGCCCCCTCTCCGCCCCGCGTGAGGCGGTCGGCGTGCTGATGCCCAATGCCAATGCGACGCTCGCCCTGATTCTGGGCCTGGTCTCCTCCGGCCGTGTCCCGACCATGCTGAACTTCACGGCGGGGCCCGCCAATCTGCTCTCGGCCTGCCGGACGGCCGAGGTGCGCCTCATTCTCACCTCCCGCGCCTTCATCCTGAAAGGCCAGCTGGAAAAGCTGATCGAAGGGCTGGAAGCGGCCCCTGAGGGGGCGCGCCCGCGCATCGTCTATCTGGAAGACATCCGCAAGCAGATCACGCTCGCCGACAAGCTGCGCGGCATCCTGCAAGGCAGCCGGCCGATGGCCCGCGCCCGCGCCGACGATCCGGCCGCGATCGTCTTCACCTCGGGCTCGGAAGGGACGCCCAAAGGCGTCGTCATCAGCCATCGCAACATGCTGGCCAATATCACCCAGGTCGCGGCGCGGATCGATTACGGACCCGAGGACAAGATCTTCAACGTGCTGCCGATCTTCCATTCCTTTGGCCTCACGGCCGGGGTGGTGCTGCCGCTGGTCTATGGCGTCTCGGTTTTCCAGTATCCCTCGCCGTTGCATTACAAGACGATCCCGGAACTGATCCGCAAGACCCGCGCCACGGCGCTGATCGGCACCGATACCTTCCTGGCCGGCTATGCGCGGCAGGCCGAACCCGATGACCTTCGCACGCTGCGCTATGTCGTGGCGGGCGGGGAACCGGTGAAAGCGGCCACTCGCGCGCTGTATCTGGCAAAATTCGGCATCGAACTGCTGGAAGGCTATGGCGTGACCGAGACCGGGCCGGTGCTGGCGCTGAACACCCCGGTCCTCAGCCGCATCGGCACTGTGGGGCAGATGCTGCCGGGGATCGAGGCACGGCTGGACCCGGTGCCCGGCATTGCCGAAGGCGGCAGGCTGGTGGTGCGCGGCCCCAATATCATGCTGGGCTATCTGCGCGCCGATGCCCCCGGCGTGATCGACCCGCCGCCCGAGGGCTGGCACGATACCGGGGATATCGTGACGATCGATGCCGATGGTTTCATCGCCATCAAGGGCCGCGCCAAGCGCTTCGCCAAGCTGGGCGGCGAGATGATCTCTCTGCAGGCGATCGATCTGCTGGCGGCCGAACTCTGGCCCGAAGCGCTGTCCGTCGCGGCCGGCGTGCCGGACGCACGCAAGGGCGAGAAGATCGTTCTTCTGACGGAACAGGCTGACGCCGACCGGTCTGGCTTCCTGGCCTTCGCGCGGGCACGAGGGGCCACGGAGCTGATGGTGCCGGCGGAAATTCGCGTGATCCCGGCTGTACCTCTGCTGGGCTCCGGCAAGATCGACTTTGCCGCAGTCCAGCGTCTGGCTTTGAGCGGCACTGAGGCGGGTCAGGCGGCCTAGAGTCTGTCAGACTTTGTTTGCAACAGTCGACCCCGTCATGCCCGCGTAAGCGGGCATCTTCTTGACCGCCGCAGGCGGCACCGCGCCGGGACTGGCACCGTGCCCTCAGAAGATACCCGCTTGCGCGGGTATGACGGTATTGAATGGGCGATTCCGACCGAAACTGACAAACTCTAGAGATCAGCCAAGAAGGCTTTCGAGTGCGGCCGCGATGGAGAGGACGTCACCGTCCTCACCCCGCGGGCCGATGATCTGCAAGCCGACCGGCAGGCCGTTGCCGAGGATTTCGGAGCGGATGATGGCGGCCGGCGCCTGGGCGAGATTGACCGGGTAGCTGAAGCCCGCCCATTCGGTCCAGCGCGCGAGACCCGCGCCGGGCGGCACTTCCTCACCGGCTTTGAAGGGCAGAACGGAGACGGCGGGCGACAGGATAGCGTCGAACCCGTCCAGCAGCGCATCGAAAGCGCCGCCGAAGGCTGCGCGGCGGTTATGGGCGTGGATGAGATCGACGGCACTATAGCTAGCCCCCTGAGCCGCGATCTGGCGCAGGCCGGGATCGACATTCGCGAGATCCGCCTCGGACAGCGCCGAGAGACGGGCGGCCGCACCCGCGAACCAGTGGCGATGGAAGAGGTCGAGCAGGTTCTCGTCCCTGGGCAGGTCGATCTCGATGAGTTCCGCGCCGGCCGCAGAGATGGCCGCGAGCGCACGGTCGAAGGCAGCGGCAATCTCGGGTTCCACAAAGCCGCTCGGCGGCGTGCGCCAGACGCCGAAGTAAAGCCCCTTGAGATCGGTGGGCGCGGCGGCATCGGCCGGGCCGAATGACAGGGGGTTCTGAAACCAGTCGCGGAAATCGCGCCCGGACATGGCCTGCAGCATCAACTGGGCATCGGCCACCGTGCGGGTCATCGGGCCGATATGGGCGACGGTGCCGAAGGCGCTGGCCGGGTAGGCCGGCACGCGGCCGAAGGTGGGCTTATGGCCGACGATGCCGGTGAAGGCCGCGGGCACGCGGATGGAGCCGCCGCCGTCGGTGCCGAGATGGAGCGCGCCTGCGCCTGTGGCAGCTGCGACAGCCGCACCGCCCGAGGAGCCGCCGGGCGTGAGGTCAGGATTCCAGGGGTTGCGCGTGATGCCGGTGAGCGGACCGTCGGTCAGCGCCTTCCAGCCGAATTCCGGGGTGGTGGTGAGGCCGAGGAACACCGCACCGGCCTGGCGCAGCAGGGCGACCGAGGGCGCATCCGCCGTGGGTGTCACGCCCGGCGAGCACGAGCCATAGCGGGCGAGACTATCGCGGACCCAGACGATGTCCTTGATGGTGGTGGGCACGCCGTCCAGCGGACCGATCGGGCTGCCCGCCTGCCAGCGCTGTTCCGACGCCGTTGCGGCAGCAAGCGCCGCCTCATGGTCAATGCGGACGAAGGCATTGAACCGCGCCTGCACCTCGTCGGCGCGCGCGAGGGTGGCACGCGCAACCTCGACCGGCGAAAGCTTTCGGCTGGCGTACAGTGCCAGAAGCTCGGTGCCGCTCAGGCGGCACAGCGCGCCGGCATCGTCCAAGGGCGTTTCGGCAGCGTGGGGCTGGGCCATGTGATGCTCTCCTGATCCAAGCACCTGACCCAGCCGCGCTGCCCGGGCGTGATCAGGTGTTCATTGCGTCGAAGAAGTCCTGGTTCGTCTTGCTGTATTTCAGCTTGTCGAGCAGGAACTCCATACCGTCCGTCGAGCCCATCGGGTTGAGGATACGGCGCAGCACCCACATCTTGGACAAGGTCGCGCGCTCCACCAATAGCTCTTCTTTGCGGGTGCCCGACTTGGTGATGTCGATCGCCGGGAAAGTGCGCTTGTCCGAGATCTTGCGGTCCAGGATGATTTCCGAATTGCCGGTGCCCTTGAACTCTTCAAAAATGACTTCGTCCATGCGGCTGCCGGTGTCGATCAGGGCGGTCGCGATGATGGTCAGGCTGCCGCCTTCTTCGATATTACGCGCGGCACCGAAGAAACGCTTCGGGCGCTGCAGCGCATTGCTGTCGACACCGCCCGTCAGCACCTTGCCGGAGCTGGGCACAACCGCGTTATAGGCGCGGGCCAGACGGGTGATGCTGTCCAGCAGGATGACGACGTCACGCTTGTGTTCCACCAGGCGCTTGGCCTTTTCGATGACCATCTCAGTGACCTGCACATGGCGGGTCGCAGGCTCGTCAAAGGTTGAGCTGATAACCTCACCCTTCACGCTGCGCGCCATGTCGGTCACTTCCTCGGGCCGCTCATCGATGAGCAGCACGATGAGAAAGACTTCCGGGTGATTGGTTGAGATGGCGGTCGCGATGCTTTGCAGCATGACCGTCTTGCCGGTGCGCGGCGGCGCCACGATCAGCGCGCGCTGGCCCTTGCCGATCGGCGAGATGAGGTCGATGACGCGCGGGGTATAGTCCTTCGCTGCCCCTTTGACCGGGGACGGCGGCAGCTCCATTTCCATCTTCAGCCGGTCATTGGGATAGAGCGGCGTGAGATTGTCGAAATTGGTCCGATGGCGAACGGCTTCAGGCGCCTCGTAATTGATCGTATTGATCTTATACATGGCGAAATAGCGCTCCCCGTCCTTGGGCGCGCGGATCTGGCCTTCGACCGAATCCCCCGTGCGCAGGCCGAAGCGCCGCACCTGATGCGGACTGACATAGATGTCATCCGGACCGGGCAGGTAATTGGACTGCGGGCTGCGCAGGAAGCCAAAACCGTCGGGGAGGATTTCGAGCGTGCCCTCGCCATGAATGGCCTGATCGTTCTCCGCCAGGCTTTTCAGAATGGCGAACATCATCTCCTGCTTGCGCAGCGATGAGGCGTTCTCGATCTGAAGAGACTCAGCAAGGCTGAGCAGATCGGTGGGGCTTTTTGCTTTAAGTTCGGCGAGATGCATCGGAACGCCTTCGGGGGAACGATCGGCCAGGATAATTGGCCTACAAGCGACGGGCTTGGGGGGTTGATTGGGCTGCTGTGACCAGGTGGCGACTGAAGCCTGTGAAAGAGGCTGCCGCACGGTGGATGGAAGGACTCCAACCACTTAGATCCCACTCAACTGGCCTGTCGCGCGGCACAAGTCAAGACCCTGTTTGACGGCAAATCGCAGGCGCGCCGGAAAAAGAGCAGCCTTGCTGCAGACACCAATTGCGGTCGCCCGGCCGCGCCTGATACCCTTCAAGTCGCGCGGCAACATTAAAGAACATTAAGCCATATGCCGTCACTAAAGCGCGTCAAAGACACGCAAATAAAACGAGCGGCAAATTAACAAACGCTCAAGGGAGAGACAAAAGATGGACCAGATGGCTCCGAGCAGCCTGCTACAGGCTCCGCCTTTCGCAAAGCGTTACGAAAACTTCATCGGTGGTAAATGGGTGCCGCCCGTCGGAGGCCGCTACTTCGACAATACGTCCTCCATCACCGGCCGGGTAATTTGCGAGATCGCCCGTTCAGACAAGGATGATATCGAACTCGCCCTTGATGCCGCCCATGCTGCGAAAGAGGCCTGGGGGCGCAAGCCGGCCGCCGACCGGGCGCTGATTCTGATGCGCATCGCCCAGGTGATGGAAGACAATCTCGACACGCTGGCCTTGGCCGAAGCCTGGGACAATGGCAAGCCGATCCGTGAGACCACAGCCGCCGACATTCCGCTGGCGATCGACCATTTCCGCTATTTCGCGAGCTGCGTGCGCGCGCAGGAAGGCGCGCTCAGCGAAATCGATCACGACACCATCGCCTATCATTTTCATGAGCCGCTGGGCGTCGTCGGTCAGATCATTCCCTGGAACTTCCCGATCCTGATGGCCGTCTGGAAACTTGCCCCCGCACTGGCCGCCGGCAACTGCGTGGTGCTGAAGCCGGCCGAACAGACCCCGGCCAGCATTCTGATTCTGGCCGAGCTGATCGGCGACCTGCTGCCGCCCGGCGTGCTGAACATCGTCAATGGTTTCGGACTTGAAGCCGGCAAGCCGCTGGCATCCAGCAGCCGGATTGCCAAGATCGCCTTCACCGGCGAGACCACGACCGGCCGGCTGATCATGCAATATGCCAGCCAGAATCTGATTCCGGTGACGCTGGAACTGGGCGGCAAGTCCCCCAACATCTTCTTCGCCGATGTTGCGGCCGAAGATGACGATTTCTTCGACAAGGCGCTGGAAGGCTTCACCATGTTCGCCCTCAACCAGGGCGAAGTCTGCACCTGTCCTAGCCGCGCGCTGATCCAGGAATCGGTCTATGACCGTTTCATGGAACGCGCGATCAAGCGGGTGGAGGCGATCCGCCAGGGCAATCCGCTCGACCCCTCCACCATGATCGGTGCCCAGGCCTCCTCGGAACAGCTTGAGAAGATCCTGAGCTATATCGATATCGGCAAGCAGGAAGGCGCCAAGGTCCTCACCGGCGGCGAGCGCAATGTGCTGGACGGCGATCTGAAGGACGGGTTCTACGTCAAGCCGACGATCTTCCACGGCCATAACAAGATGCGCATCTTCCAGGAGGAGATCTTCGGGCCGGTCGTCTCCGTCACGACCTTCAAGACCGAGGCGGAAGCCCTGGAAATGGCCAATGACACGCTCTATGGCCTGGGTGCGGGTGTCTGGACCCGCGACGGCAGCCGCGCCTATCGCTTCGGCCGGGGCATTCAGGCCGGGCGCGTCTGGACCAATTGCTACCATGCCTATCCGGCCCATGCCGCTTTCGGCGGCTACAAGCAGTCCGGCATCGGCCGCGAGACGCATAAGATGATGCTGGATCACTACCAGCAGACCAAGAATCTTCTGGTCAGCTACAGCCCGAAGGCGCTTGGCTTCTTCTGAGCCATTCGCCCAGTGGATCGTAGGGTGGGCTTAAGCCCACCCTACGAATAAATCGGTAGATGCGCGGCATAAAGCCGCGCATGACGGAAGGGGTGGTCAGAACGGTTTCACGATCACCATGATCACGATGATGATCATCAAAATGGTCGGCACTTCATTGGCAATGCGATAGAATTTCTCTGGCCGCTTGTTACGGTCGTTAAGGAAGTCCTTGCGCCATTTTGATTGCGCACCGTGAAACCCGGTCAGCGCCAGAATCGAAATGAGCTTCACATACCACCAGCCCTGGCTCCACAGCACGACGCCTGGCGTGAAGACCAGGATGAGGCCGAAGACCCAGGTCGCGATCATTGCCGGCGTCATGATCTGCTTATGCAGACGTCGCTCCATGATCTTGAAGCGTTCGCTTTCCGCCGAGCCGATCGCCACCTGGCAGTGATAGACGTAGAGGCGCGGCAGGTAGAAGGTCGCAGCCATCCAGGCGATGAGGCTGATAACGTGAAAGGCCTTCACCCAAGGATAAAGCGTGATGAGCAGCATTACGCGGCAATCCCCTTGAGACCGAGCAGGCGCGCCAGCTGCGCCATATCTTTGAAAACACCCGCGCCTTCCGCGGCCAGTCCCTGGCCGTCGCCGGCCGGCGCATAGCCGAGGCAGGTCATGCCGGCGCGCCGGGCGGCCCGCGCGCCGGGCACCGAATCCTCAATCACCAGGCAGCGGTCGGGCGGCACGCCACCGGCTTCCGCCGCGGCCAGAAACAGATGCGGGTCCGGCTTGCCGTTGAGGCCGATCTTCATCATGTCCTCGGCACTATGCTGACGGTCACCAACCAGAACGGCCATGCCGGTGCGATTGAATTTGACCGCCATTTCCGCGTGGCTGGAGTTGGACGCGACCCGCCAGGGCATGCCCGCCGCGGTCAGCTGCTCCAGGGCCTCAGCGGCGCCTGGAATGGCGCCTACTTCCTCACTCAGCGCCTTCACCATGGCGGCGGAGAAGCGATGCGCAAAATCCTCGGGCACAGGATGGCCGATCGCGGCCTCCGTGCGCTGGATGATGTCGGTCAGCGAGGTGCCCAGAAACGCATGCTCGCATTCCTCGGCCGAGATCATCCAGCCGACCCTGTTCAGCTCACGGGAGAGGACGACGGCGGCCAGGCCTTCGCTGTCGATCAGAACCCCATCGCAATCGAAAATGACCAGCTCGATCGGCTGATCGCGCTGGGCCAGTAGTTCAGAAGCCGTCAGCATGCGGGTTTCGCTATCCTTATCGTCATGACATCGCCGATGCCGGGCTGGTTTCAGCATAGGCAAGACCTGCCTGGGCGAAAGGACAGTCGCGATGCGGCGTCGGACAGGCGCGGCCACCATGGCGGCTGCAGAGCCCCGGCCCCCGCGCTGCCGCGGCGCGGGCGACATCGGCCAAAGCGCCGATGAAACCCGGATCGTCATTCTGCACCGGCGCCCGGAAGTAGCCGGGCACGCCATGCTTCTCAGCCAGTTCACGATATTCGATATCCAGCTCGACCAGCGTTTCCGAATGGTCGGAGACGAAGGCGACCGGCACCACGACCAGGGCCACGCCGTCGCGTCCCGCTTCCATCACCGCTTCATCGGTGCTGGGACCGAGCCATTTCTGCGGCGTCGCGCGGGACTGGTAACAGACCAGACCCTCGGTCGCCGGATCGGCCAGAAAGCTGCGCAGGCCGGCGACATAGGATTCGATCTGGAACTGATAGGGATCGCCGCGCTCGACGATGATCTCGGGCAGACCATGGGCCGAGAACAGCACCCGCAGCGGCGTGCCGGGCGGCAGCACGGCACGGGCAGCATCGATGGTGTTCTGCACCAGGCCCGCGGCATGGGCCTGCACCGCCTCGTCATCGAACCAGCAGCAGAGCGTCGTCGTCTGCACGGCGAGACCGCCCCGGGCCGCAGCCTCGCGCCAGGCGGCCAGAGAACTGCCCGTCGTGGTGGTGGAGAAATGGGCATAGAGCGGAACGAGCAGGATTTCATCCGGCTTCCAGGCTTTCACCGCCTGGACGGCCGCATCACTGAACGGATGCCAGTAGCGCATGGCGATGAAGCATTTCGCATCCCAATCGCGGCAGAGTTCGGCTTCCAGCGCCTGCGACTGTTTTTCCGTCAACGGGAGAAGCGGGGAGCCGCCGCCCATCAGGCGGTAATTCTCCTTCGCAGCCGGGACCCGCTTATGGGCGATGTAGCGGGCCAGGAAAGGCCGGATGAAGGGTGGCACCCGCAGAATGGCCGGATCGGTGAAGAGATTCATCAGGAAGGGGCGGACCGCTTCCTGATTGTCGGGGCCGCCGAGATTGAACAGGACAATCGCCACGCGCCTGCGGGCAGGCATCGGCGACAGCTCGACCGGACGGCTTGAAACCTGATCCACTCACTGACCTCGAATTAGATCGACCAATGCTGCCACATGCGCGGGCGGCGTGGGCGGCATAACGCCATGGCCGAGATTGAAAATGAAGGGATGCCCCTTCATGGCCGACAGGATAGCACGGGCTTCCTGTTCCATCACCTGGCCGCCGCTTAAAAGCGCAAAGGGATCAAGGTTGCCCTGCAGGCCGACCGTCGGCGGCACCAGCTGGCGGACGACGGCCATATCGGCGGCCGTATCGACACCCATCGTATTGACCCCGGTTTTGGCCGCATAGGCGGCGGCCATGGTGCCGGCGAGACGCGGAAAGCCAATGATCGGGATGGTGGGATGCTGCTGCCGGATGGCCGCGACGATCCGCGCCGTGGGCTGGATGACATGGCGGTCGAAGCCCGAGGGCGACAGCAGCCCGGCCCAGCTGTCGAACAGCATGACGGCTTCGGCCCCGGCCTCGATCTGCGCCAGAAGGTAGGCGATGCTCGCCTCGGTAATCCGGTCGATCAGGTCCCCGAACAGCGCCGGGTCGGACGCCGCCATTTTCCGGGTCTCCGGGAAATCCTTCGAGCCGCCGCCCTCGACCATATAGCAGGCGACGGTAAAGGGGGCACCGACAAAGCCGATCAGGGCGGTCTCGGGGTGGTCCGCGGTCAGCCGCGCCCGCGTCAGCCGGATGGTTTCCAGGACGGGTGACACCTTTTTCAGGAATCCCTGAACCTGCAGACCGCGCACTTCATCCACAACCCGCAGTGGCTGCAGGCGTGGACCGTGGCCTTCATCAAAACGCAACTCTCTGCCCAAGGCCCAGGGCAGGATCAGAATGTCGCTGAAGAGAATGGCGCCATCCATGCCGAACCGGCGGATCGGCTGCAGCGTCGCCTCGGACGCGCGTGTCGGGTCCAGACAAAAACTAACGAAATCAGTAGTTTGAGACCGTATCTCCCGGTATTCCGGGAGGTATCTTCCGGCCTGTCGCATCAGCCAAATGGGGGGTGGCCAAGTGGTTTTCCCCAGAAGTGCGTCCAAGAGTCTTTTCACGGTTATCCCCAATCCAGCGGTTTCACCCTACTACGTCTGTAAAGATTCTTAGAAAGATTGGGATAGTAGATGGGGGGTGGAAAAGCGGGGTACCCGGACCGCCCCGATTTTCTCCCCAGACTTTTCCACAGGCTTGGGGGCAATTAGGGCCCTGTTTTCTCTCAAGACTCTGTGAAGACTCAGTGACAGCCCGATGAGCGTCGTACACATCTTCACATGTCACCGTGACTCGCCACCTATACCCGGTACCCGCAGACCCCGTTCCGCGCGCTCTCCCTTATCCCCACTTATCCCGTTATGATCCCGAGATGTCCACGCATCGGCTAAACCTTCATCTCGTCTCAGACGCGACCGGGGAGACGCTCAATGCGATCGCCCGGGCGACGACCGTGCAGTTTGAGCATCTCACCATCGTGCCCCACCGCTGGAGCCTGATCCGTACGCGGTTTCAGCTGCACCGGGTTCTGGACGGTTTGCAGGCGGAGCCCGGACCGGTGCTCTCCAGCCTGGTCGACCGCGCCTTGCGCAGCGAGCTGGACATGGCTTGCGCCAAGCTCGGCATGCCGATCGTGCATGTGCTGGATCAGGTCATGACGATGCTGCAGGATCATCTGGGCGAGCAGGCGTCGGCCCGGCCCGGCCGGCAGTATATTCTGGATGCCGATTATTTCCGGCGCATCGACGCCATTCATTATGTCTTGGCGCATGATGACGGGCAGGCGCAGGCCGGGATCGCCGAGGCCGATGTCATTCTGGTGGGCGTCTCGCGCTCCTCAAAAACGCCGACCTCCTTCTATCTTGCCAATCGCGGCATCAAGGCCGGCAATATTCCCCTGGTACCGGGCATCGCCCTGCCGACGTCGCTCGATAGTCCGAACTGCCCGGTGGTCGGGCTGACGCTTGATCCGCAATCGCTCATCGACATCCGCCGCCATCGTCTGCGCATGCTGGGGACCCATAGCGCGGGTCAGCCGGATCGCGGCGACTATACCGATTTGGAAGCAGTGACAGCCGAGCTGCTCTGGGCCAAGCGCCTGTGTACCAGTCGGGGCTGGCCGGTGATTGACGTCAGCCGGCGCTCGATCGAGGAAACGGCGGCGACGATCATTCAATTGATGGATGCCTGGACCGAGCGCCGCCTTAAGGCGGCCGCGGCCCGCAAAGCGGCAGATACAGCCGGTCAGACGCCAGCACCCGGCGGTTGAGGGTGGTACTGCGTTGACGGCGACGGCGCGGGGACCCAGATGACATTTGCCTCAGCGCGCCATGCCATGGCCTTTCGACGGATCTTCCATGCTCTCCAGCCGTGCTAAATATGCTCTCCGCGCAATCCTTGTCCTGGCTGAGGAGGCTCAGGCAGATCGCTGGATCAGTGCCCAGACCATTGCCGAGCGAAGCGATACACCGCGCAAATTCCTGGAAGCGATTCTGGTGCAGCTGCGCGATCAAGGGTTTATCCAAAGTCGCCGCGGTCCCATCGGCGGCCATAAGATGCTGCTGGGCGCTGATCAGATTACCGTCGCCGATGTCCTGCGCATCATCGACGGTCCGATCGCGCTGACGCCCTGTGCCAGCAGAACACGATTTTCCGTCTGCAAGGACTGCAAGAATATCGAAACCTGCCAGCTGACCGAGCTTATGAAGCGCGTCCGCGATGCGGCGGCTGCGGTGCTGGAAGGCTGCACCCTGGCCGACCTCGCGCGGCTGCCGGCAGAGAGGGTGCTTCTTTCTCTCTGACGGGCTCGCGGGATAGGGATTTTCTACTTGACCGATAGGAAATAGATGATGGCATAATGCTGGCCATGGTGGCGTATGCTAGGCCTATGGCCGGGCCAGTCTCGGCATCCTGCGTTTGCGGTGGGACGACTATCGTCGTGGCGTGATAGGTCTCGCAGAGATTGCAGAATCTGGAAGGGTCTTTTCAGCACGATACGCGCGGGGAGACAGCCTCTCCCCAGCCATTTCACACCGGACCAATTCGCAAAGAGGGCCAGTACAATCCCCGATTCAGTCAGGAAGATAGGATGACCCAACAGACGATCGCCATCGTCGGCGCCGGATTCAGCGGTACCCTGCTGGCCCTTCATCTCATGCGGCAATGTTCCCCCGAGACCCGCATCCTTCTGATCGAGCGCAATCAGCATTTCGGCCGCGGTGCGGCCTATTCGACCGGTAATTCCTCTCATCTTCTCAATGTCCCGGCCGCCAAGATGAGTGCCTTTCAGGCGCGGCCCTCAGACTTTCTCGACTGGCTGAAGGCCCGCTCGCCCGAGGAACTGGACGGCGTGCAGCCTTTGCCCACCACCTTCGTGCCGCGCGCGCTGTTTGGCCGCTATATCGGCGATTTGCTCGAATCCGAGGTGAAATCGGCAGTCCATTGCGGCGAGCTAGCGCTGTTGCGGGCGGATGTGACCGATATCGCGCCGCGCTGTGGCGGCCTCGTCATCAGCCTTGGCAATGGCGAGGAGATGCAGGTCGATCGCGCCGTGCTGGCGGTGGGCAATTTCCCCCCCTCCCCGCCGCCGGTGGCCGATCCCAGCTTCTATGATACGGACAGCTATCGCCCGGACCCCTGGGCGCCTGACCTGCTCGACAATCTGGACCCGGACGCGCCGCTGCTGCTGATCGGCACCGGCCTCACGACGGTCGATACCGTCATTTCCCTGCTCGATCAGCAGCATCGCGGGCCGATCATCGCGCTGTCGCGGCGGGGCCTGCTGCCCCAGAACCATATTCTGGGTCCAGCCAAAACGGCTTTGCCGGAGACCGAGGAATTCCCGACGCGCTTAAGCAATCTGGCCCGCTACCTGCGCGACCGCACCCGCCGCGCGCGCGAGGCCGGCGGGTCCTGGCAGGCGGTGATCGACGAATTGCGGCCGATGACGACGGAAATCTGGCAGGCCATGCCGCATGAGGATCGCCTGCGCTTTCTGCGCCATTTACGGCCCTGGTGGGATACGCATCGCCACCGCGTCTCGGGCCCCGTAGCGGCGCGGATTACCGACGCCCAACGCAGCGGCCAGCTGCAGATCAGGGCAGGGCGCATTCGCGGCTATGCCGTAACCCCAGAGGGACGCGTGGACGTGACCTACCGTCCGCGTTTCAAGGATCATGTCGAATCCCTCTCCGTCGGCCGCGTGATCAATTGCTCCGGTCCCGAAAGCGATTTCGGCCGCATTCGCGATCCCTTGGTGCGCCGGATGCTGGACCAGGGCATGGTGCGGCCCGATGCGCTGTCGCTGGGCCTCGATATCACCCGCACGTGCGCGCTGCTGGGCCGCGATGGCGCCATTTCACGGCGTCTGTTCGCCATCGGCCCCGTGACCAAAGGCGCTTTCTGGGAGATGACGGCGGTGCCTGATATCCGCCAGCAGGCCGAATTCCTGGCCGGGCAATTGGCCGCGCTGGTGAAACCCGCGGCGCCCGCCGCCCCGCCATCCGATACCACCTGGTCGATCTGATCGCCGCTCACTTGCGCTTACGCGCAGATCACGGCTTGCTGAGCCCCGGATAGAGTTTCTGGAAGGGATCGCGATCATGGCGCATCTGGGATTTGTGGGCACCGGCACTTTGGCGGATGCGGTGATCCGCGGGTTGCAGACGACGGCGGCCTCGGCCCATAGCTATCACCTGTCGCCACGGTCCGAGGGCCGGTCCCGCGCGCTGGCGGCTGATTTTCCGCACAATACGCTGCGGGAAGAGAGCAACGCAGCGGTTGTCGAGAAAAGCGATATCGTGCTGATCGGCGTGCTGCCGAAGCAGATTGCCGATCTTAGCGATCTGCCCTTTCGGGCCGATCAGATCGTGGTGAGTTTTCTGGCCGGCGTGCCGGTTGAGGTGCTGCGCCAACATGTGGCGCCAGCCACCCGCATCGTGCGCATGATCCCGCTTCCGGGCATCGAATTCTGCAAGGGCCCGATTTTGATGACGCCGGCCGATGCGGCGGTCGAAGAGCTGTTCGGCGCAGTGGGCGAGCTTGTGATCCCGGCGCAGGAATCAGACCTCGACACGATCAGCATCGGCAGCGGCCTGATGTCGGCTCATTTCCAGTTGCAGAATACGGTGATCGCCTGGATGAAAAGCCGCGCGATTGCCGATGATATCGCGACCCGGTTCGTCCGCTCGCTGTTTTCCGGCCTCGGTGAACTGGCGCTGGCCGCGGAGCGACGCGGCGACGGGTTGCCGCCCGAGCATTATGAGACGCCGGGCGGCTTGAATGAGACGGCCCGCGCCTATCTGGGACAGGCCGGCTGGTTCGATGAGATGACAAAGGCGATGGACGTGGTCGAAGCCCATCGCCGCAACTTAATGAAGAAAAGCTAAAGTCTGTCAGTTTCGGTCAGTATAGCCCAATCAATACCGGCATACCCGCGCAAGCGGGTATCTTCTAAGGGCACGGCGCCAGCCCCGGCGCGGTGCGGCCTGCGGCAATCAGGAAGATGCCCACTTTCCTGGGCATGACAGGGTAAACTGTTTCAAACAAAGTCTGACAGACTCTAGACCTCCAGCAGGGCCTTGATGACGCCGGTCTCGGGCCTCGCCCAGACCGGAATGGCGGAAGTACCCTCCGTCAACGGCGCGCGGTGGCTGGCCAGCGCCGCGGTTGGCACCTGGCCCGCCGCCATCGCGGCCATGACGGTTGCGAAATCATCCCGCGTGGCATTGCGGCTGGCAAGCAGGGTCGTCTCCCGCTTGTGGAATTCGGGATCGGCGAAGGTGATGTCGGCGGCGACGATGCTGAGCAGCACATAGCGCCCGCCATGACCGACATAGGCGAGACCGGCATTCATGGATGGCGGATGGCCTGTCGCGTCGATCACCACATCGAAGAATTCGCCCTCCGTGATGGCTTCCAATGCTCCCGCTGCCTGCGGACCCGCGACGACGGTATGGGCGACGCCGAGTTGCGTGCGGGCAAAATCAAGCCGGTCCTGCCGCAGGTCCATCACCGTCACCTCTGCGCCGCGCGCTCGGGCGAAAATAGCGGCGGCAATGCCGATGGGTCCGCCGCCGACGACGAGGACGCGGTCCTCTGGCGTGATCTGGCCGCGGCGCACGCCATGCGCGCCGATGGCGAGGAATTCGACCATGGCGGCCTGATCGAAAGTAAGGTCCGGGGCCGCGATCACGTTCTGCGCCGGCACCGCGAGATATTCCGCCATGCCGCCGTCCTGATGCACGCCCAGCACGCTGATGCGGCGGCAGCAATTGGTCAGGCCCCGCTTGCAGGCGCGGCACGCCCCGCAGCTGATATAGGGGATGACGACGGCGGTGGTGCCGCCCGTGAGACCTGACCCCACCGGGGCGGCCACAATCTCGGCCCCGAGTTCATGGCCCATGACGCGGGGATAGGCGAGATAGGGCTGCCGGCCGCCCAGGATGTGGTAATCCGTGCCGCATAGGCCGATGCGGCGAATGCGGAGCAGAACCTCGTCCGGGCGGGGTTCGGGGTTGGGCCGGTCGATCAGGGCAAGCTTGCCCGGTTCCTGGCAGATGAGCGTTTGCATGTCTCTCAGCGGGTCTTTCTGCGGCGAAGCTGGTCAAAATAGACGATTACGATGATCAGCAATCCTGTGATGATTCCCTGCCAGAAGGGATTCACATTCAGGAGGTTGGCGCCGTTATTGATGGTGGTCAGCAGCATGGCCCCCAGCAGCGGGCCGATGACGCTGCCGACGGCGCCAAAGAGGCTGGCCCCGCCGATGACGGAAGAGGCGATGCTTTGCAATTCCCAGCCCTGGCCCGTCGTCGCGACGCCGATGCCGATGCGCGAGGCCACCAGCACGCCGACGACCGCGGCCAGTGTCGCGGAGACGATATAGGCAAGATAGATCGTCGCGTTCACGCTGACGCCCGAGAGGCGCGCCGCTTCCGGGTTGCTGCCGACGGCAAAGACATAGCGGCCCCAGCGGCTGCGATGCAGCAGCACGTAGCAGGGCAGCGCGATCAGAATGACGATGATGAAGAGATTGGGAATGCCGAAGCTGCGGTGGCTGGAAAACAGGATGAAATTGAGCGGCAGGCCGCCGACCGTCTGACCGTCCGTGATCAGCAGGCCGAAGCTGCGGAGGGCGGTCATGGTCGCGAGCGTCATGATGAAGGGCGGCAGGCGCAGATTGACGATGCCGAAGGCGTTGATCGCACCCAGCACGACGCCGAGTACCAGGGTCAGGACGATCGCGAGCCAGATCGGCACGCCGCCGGCCAGCATCATGGCGATGATGGTGCTGGTGAGACCGACGACAGCGCCGACCGACAGATCAATCCCGGCGGTGATGATGACGAAGGTCTGTCCCACCGCCATGATTGACCACATCGAATCCTGCCGCAGCAGATTCTCGAAATTACCGAAAGTCGCGAAACTGTCTGTCGAGATCGACAGCAGCAGCCACATGACGACCAGTAGGGCGACCAGCGTCAGGTTGAGCAGGAAGCCGAAGCGATGGCCGCGCAAGGCCGGCCGCTTCGGCGGGGGAAGGGTCGCGGCAGCGGTCTCAGACACCGATGGCCTCCGTCAAAATGGTTTCAGGGTCAGCGGATTTCGCATCATGGCTGGCGACGATGGTGCCTTGCCGGAAGACATGCAGCCGGTCGCTGAGATCGTACACTTCCGGCAGGTAGGAGGAGATGAGGATGATGCCGGCGCCGCGCTTCAGCAGGGTTGCGAAGACTTTATAGATCTCGACCTTGGTGCCGACATCGACGCCGACCGTAGGCTCGTCGAAGATGAACAGCTCGGCCCCATGATTGAGCCATTTGCCGACCACGATCTTCTGCTGGTTGCCGCCCGAGAGCGTGGCGGCCGGCACGGTGGGCGAGGCCGCCACGATGCGCAGATCGGCGATCTGCTGGGCGGCATCGCGCCGCTCGGCCCGGCGGTCGACCAGCCCCATCGGGCTGATGCGGCCGAAGGATGGCAGGTTGATATTGAAGCCGACGCCCAGATTGAGGCAGAGGCCCTGATCGCGCCGGCTTTCCGGGACCAGTGCGATGCCGCGGGCGATGGCGTCGCTTTCATGCCGGATGGTGACGGGCGAACCATGCAGCTGCACCTGCCCGGCTGTGCGCTTGGTGCGGCCGAAGAGGCATTGGACGAATTCGGAACGCCCGGCGCCAATGAGACCATAGAGGCCGACGACCTCGCCCCGGCGGACCGTCAGCGAGACATCGTGGAAGCCGGGACCGGTAAGGCCCGCGACATCGAGCAGAACGTCGCCCTGCGGGATCGCTTCCTTGTAATGGATTTCCTCGATGGTGCGGGCGACCATGTCACGGATCAGCTCGCGCTCATTCGTCTCTGCGACGACATGGGTTGCGACGAGCTGCCCGTCGCGCAGCACTGAGACGCGATCGGCGAGCTGGAAAATCTCCTCCATCCGGTGGCTGATATAGACGATGGTGACGCCTTCGGCATTCATCCGCCGGATGAGGGCGAACAGCTTGTCGGTGTCCTGCCGCGTGAGATAGGCGGTGGGTTCGTCAAAAATGAGGAATTTGACGCCTCGCGCGGCGGCGCGGGCGGTTGCCACCAGCTGCTGCTGGCCGATGGCCAGATCGCTGAGGATGGCGCCGGGCGGCAGATCGAAGCCGAGACTGTCGAGCACGCGCCCGGCTTCGGCCAGCATGTCGCGGTTGCGGAGGAGCGAAGCCGTTGTCCGCTCATCGCCCAGGAAGATATTGGCGGCGACCGTCAGATGCGGACAGAGCACAACTTCCTGATGCACGGCATTGATGCCAAGACCGATCGCCTCATGCGGGGACGCGAGGGCGACCTCCTGCCCTTGCCACAGGATGGTGCCGGCGCTGCGGACATGCGCGCCGGTGAGGATACGGATGAGGGTGGATTTTCCGGCGCCGTTTTCACCCACGATGGCGTGGATCTCCCCCGGACGAAAGGCCAGGTCGACGCTCTTCAGGGCATGGGTGCCCGGGAAGCGCTTATCGACCTGGCGCAGTTCGAGGATCGGCGTCGTGGAGCTTTGGCTGTCCACGCGACCTGCTTTCTTACAGCTTGGGATTGAGCAGCGACTGCGCGCGCGGCGTATCGATATTGGCCGCCGTGATCGCCGTCACGCCGGTATCAATTTCTTTCGGCACCGTCTCATTCTTGCTGGCCTTCAGCGCGATCTCAACACCTTCATAGCCCATGCGATAGGGGTCCTGGACGATGAGGGCGTAGATGATGCCGCTCTTCAGCGCCGCCACCAGGTTCTTGTCGCTGTCGAAGCCGACCAGCGTGAGCTTCTTGTTGCCGGATTCGGACAGTGCCTGGCTGGCACCCTCGATCATGATCAGGTTGCTGGCGAAGACGCCCACCAGATTGGGATGAGCGGTCATCAGATCGGTCATGATGTTGAGGCCGGTGGTGGGCTGGCCGTCGGCGATGCGGTTGGCGATGATCTTGAGACCGGGATATTTGGCGGCGAGTTCTTCCTTGAAGCCCTGCGCGCGCTGATCGAGCGAGCCGACGCCGGGCAGCGAGGTGATGATGGCGACCTCACCTTCGACCTTGCCGGTCTTGGCCCGGATGCCGGCGGCCAGCGCATCGGCCGCGACCTTGCCGCCGGTCACGTTGTTGGTGGACAGAAACGAGGTCCAGGCGGTGGTGTTGGCGGCCGAGTCGATGCCGATGACCTTGATATTGGCGGCGACGGCGGTGATGGGCGCACCGAGCGCCGTGAACTGGGTCGGCGCGATGACGATGGCGGCCGGATTCTCAGCCGCGGCATTCTCAAGGGCGGTGATCTGGCCGGAAATATCGGCCTCGCTCTGCGCGCCGAGTTCCGGCACTTTGACATGCAGCGCGATGCCGGCGGCTTTGGCGCCTGCCAGCACGATCTGCCAGTATTGCGAAGTCGTGTCCTTGACGATCACCGGAATGGAGATTGACTGGGCATAGGCCGAGCCCATGCCCATGCAGGACGCGAACAGGAAGCCGGACAGGAGAGAAGTTTGAAGTTTCTTCATCGTTTTTTCCCCAAATATTTACTTTTTTGGCCGTTCTAGGCAGTCCGCACCCAGTCGCGATTGCGGCCGCTATGCGTGTAGTACGAGTCCCATTCAGATGGTCACATCACAGGCACGAAACGCCGTCATCGCGCTGGCAGCCAAAGCGCGGCGTCATCTGCTGTACTTGTTATTGTCATTGCAGATGACGCAATCTTCAGTCACGCGCAGACTGGCATGGAACGCGGTTTATATCTACGTCCATTTCTGAAAAACCTTGTTCGGACGGTGCTTTTGCGCGATGCCATCTCAGCCGTGATATTCATAGGCGGTGAGGCTTTCCGGCCGCATCTCAATCGAGAACCCGGGTAGTTTGGGCGGCAGATAGGCCGCGCCGATAATGGTACAGGGCTCGACGAAATGCTCGTGCAGAAAATCGACATATTCGGCTGGGCGATTTTGCTGGGTGGCGGAAATCGCCACGTAGTCGAGCATGGAGAGATGCTGGACATATTCGCACAAGCCGACGCCGCCGGCATGGGGCAGTACCGGCAGATCATAGCGCGCGGCCATGACGAGCACAGCCAAAATCTCATTGACGCCGCCCAGGCGTGACGTATCAAGCTGAACGATGTCGAGCGCGCCACGCGCAATGAACTGCTTGAACATGACGCGGTTCTGACACATCTCGCCGGTCGCCACGAGCATGGGCGCAATCGCGTCCCGGATCTTGCGGTGACCTTCGATATCGTCGGGATTGGTCGGTTCCTCGATAAACCAGGGTTTAGCGAAAGCCAGTTCCCTCAGCCAGAGGATTGCTTCATCGACGTCCCAGACCTGATTGGCGTCGATCATCAGGCGCCGGTGCGGGCCGATCGCATCGCGCACCAGGCTGATGCGGCGGATATCGTCATCCAGGCTGCGGCCGACCTTGAGCTTGACGTGATTGAAGCCGGAATGAATGGCAAAACGCGCATTGCGCGTGACCTGCTCATCGCTGCTGCTGAGCCAGCCCGGCACGGTCGTATAGCAAGGATAGCCCGACGTCATGAGATGACCCAGACGCTGCTCTTTGCCGCGGGCGGCGTCAGTGAGGAAATCGAGCGCCTCCTCCGGTCCCAGAAAGTCGGTCATGTAGCGAAAGTCGATGCAGCGGACGAGGTCTTCGGGGCTCATCTCCCCCACCAGGCGCCAGAGCGGCTTGCGGTCTGCCTTGGCCCAAAGGTCCCAGACGGCATTGACGATGGCACCGGTCGCGAAATGCAAGGCGCCATTCTCAGGGCCGATCCAGCGCATCTGACTGTCACTGGTGATATGACGCCAGAAGCGCGCAGGATATTCGCGTATCCAGTCGAGATCGAGACCGACGACGAGACGCGCCAGGGATCGCATGGTGGCGCAGATGATTTCCGTGCCACGGCCGATGGTGAAAGCCAGACCATGTCCGGTCAGCGTCTCATCATCCGTCGACAGAATGACATAGGCTACCGAATATTCTGGATCGATATTCATCGCATCCGACCCGTACAAGGTTTTCGACGTCGGAAACCGAACATCGACCGTGCGCAGGTCGGTAATTGTGACCATTAGATTGACCAGCCACCATCGATGATCTGTTCAGTGCCAGTGGTGTAGCTGCTTTCATCGGAAGCAAGATAAAGCGCCAGATAGGCGATCTCCTCCGCCGAGCCCAGCCGCCCCATCGGCTGGCGTCGCACGAAACCCGCCCTTGCATCATCTTCGGAGATGCGGCCGGCATCGGCCTGTGCCTTGATGCGGCTGTCGAGCGAGGGAGATTGCACCGTGCCGGGGCAGACCGCATTGCAGCGAATGCCGCGGGTGACGTAGTCGGCGGCGACCGATTTGGTAAGGCCGATCACTGCGGCTTTCGAGGCCCCGTAGGCGGCGCGGTTGGGAGCACCCTTCAGCGACGATGCGACAGACGCCATATTGATGATCGAACCTTTCCCGGTCGTGAGCATGCCCGGCAGAAACGCGCGTATCATCCTGTACATTGCCGTAACGTTAAGATCGAAGGAGAACTGCCAGGCCTTTTCATCACATTCCAGAATGGAGCCCGCGTGTACGTAGCCCGCACAATTGAACAGGATGTCGACGGCGCCGGCCTCGGCTGCGGCCTGCGTCACCGCCTCGGGCGACAGCACGTCCAGCACCATGGTGCGGCAGCCGGTGAGCGACTCAAGAGAAGCGGCATTGATGTCGGTCGCGATGACCTCGGCGCCTTCGCGGACGAACAATTCCACCGTCGCACGGCCAATGCCCTGCCCCGCCGCTGTCACGAAGGCGCGTTTTCCCTGCAGTCTCATCGCATGTGTCTCCAGGGTCCGACCTGGATGTACGGGCTTATCGGTTTTCTCTCTCGTTATCGGTCCTGAAGGACCAATGGCCGGACCACTGGATCTGTTGTAGTAGTTCGACAAAGCGCTGCCAAGCGGAACCAAATAGGAAAAAGAATGGCACTCGAAGCCATCCATAAAGGGCGACTCTACAGCCAGATCGCCGATCAGCTGTGCCAGCTCATTCGCGCCGGGGACTACCCGCCCGGCAGTTTCCTGCCGTCCGAACGGGAATTGGCGGCAGCACTGGAAGTCAGCCGGTCGTCGGTGCGCGAGGCTTTGATCGCGCTGGAAGTGCTTGGCGTCGTCAATGTGCGGGTCGGCGCCGGCATGGAGGTGCTGCGCGTGCCCGATACCGCGACGACGCGCGACATCATGGCCCAGCTGCTGCAGTTCAACCTGACGGAACCCGATCCAGAACTGAAGGTGACACTCAATCTGTCATCGGAGATTCCGCCCTTCGCTTTGCTGCAGGCGCGAAGGCTGGTTGAGCCGGAAACGGCGGCCCTTGCCGCCCAGCACGCGACGGCGGCCCAGATCGAGGCTCTGCATCTCGCTTTCGCCCGCAATCAGCGCGACAATCGGGAAGGATCGCGCACCAATCCCGGTGACCGGCAATTTCATATCGCCGTCGCCCAGGCCAGCGGCAATCCGGCCTATGAGATCCTGATCACCCTGCTGCTCGGCCATCGCTACAGTCCGCTCTTTCAGCATCTGCAACGGCTGTACACGCCGCAGGACATGCCCTTGCGGTCCGAGCAGGAGCACGGCGCGGTGCTGCAGGCGATTGTCGCCCGCGACCCAGATCTGGCACGCCAGCGCATGGCGGCGCATATCGAGACGGTGATCGCGATATTCGCGCGCGAATAGCCGTGCCATCGGGCGCGGCGCGCCCCGTTTGGGGCCGCACCTCTTGCCAGCCGGCGCCGGAGGTCTCTTTCTATCCGCCCCGCCCGCCTCCCGAGGAGCCTGCCCGATGTCCGCCTCCGCCGCTGCTCTCGATAAGACCCTGGCCGCTCTGCCGCAGCGTTATGCCGGGCCGGGTGGCGCCGTCGCGGTGCTGAAGGACGGTGCGGTCATCGCCCGTCACGCCTGGGGCTGGGCGGATGCTGAGCGGCGCATTCCCTTCACGCCGCAGACCATCAGCCTGATCTGTTCCATCTCGAAGCAGTTCACCTGCGCGCTGATGCTGGACCTGTTCCCGGACCCCAGCGTGCTGGAGCCCGATCTCTATCGCCGCCTGCCGCTGCTTGAGGGGGAGCGGCCGGGCATTCTGGACCTGGCCCATAACCAATCTGGCCTGCGCGACTACTGGGCGGTCGCGATGCTGTATGGCGCGCCGGTGGAGGGCCTGTTCACCGACCAGGATGCCGAGCGCATCGTCAGCCGCACGCGCTCGCTGCAGTTCAGCCCAGGCACGCGCTACTCCTACTGCAACCAGAATTTCCGCCTGCTGTCGGACATCATCGAGGATCGCACGGGCGAGGATTTCGGGGCGCTCCTGCGCCGCCGCATCTTCGACCGCGTCGGCATGCCCTATGCCCGGCTGAACGCGGACACGTCCTGGGTCGCGGGCGGCACGGTCGGCTACGAGGGCTCGGTCGCCGATGGCTTCCGGCCGGCGGTGAACCGCATTCAATGGACTGGCGATGCCGGTATCGGCGCTTCGCTGGACGATATGATCGCCTGGGAGCAGCATATCGACGCGACGCGCGACGATCCGCAGGCGCTGTATAGCCGCCTGGCCGCACCCGTTACCTTCCGCGACGGCGCGCCCGCTGCCTACGGTTTCGGTCTGGCGCGCACCCAGTTTCATGGTCGCGACGCCACCTGCCATGAAGGCGGCCTGCGCGGCTTCCGCAGTTTTCGCGCCTATCTTCCTGCCGAGCGCCTGTCCGTCATTACGCTGTTCAACCATATGGCCAATCCGCGTGGCCCGGCCGCCGATATTTTTGCGGCCCTGCTGGGGGATACGACACCTGCCGCTACGGTCGGCGCGGAGACCGCCCCCTTCATCGGCCGCTATCTGGAGCCCGAGAGCGGCATCGCGACCCGCGTCACGGATGGCGGGGGTGGCCAGATCCGTCTTGATTTCGGCCATGGCGCCGAGACTCTGTCGCCGGTCGGCGCGGAGACTTTCGCCTCCAGCTCCGTCCGGCTGACGCGGGCCGGTGGCGCGCTGCGCATGACACGGCCGCAGGAGAATCTGTTCACAGAGCTGACTCCGGTGGCGGGAGAACCCGACCCCGATATCGCGGGTGTTTTTCGCTCGGCTGAACTTGGCGCCGAGATTGCCATCGTCTCGGCCGGCGGCGCGCTCTATGCCGCCTTTTCGGGCTTCCTGGGCCAGGGCGCGATGGAGCTGCTGCAGCCTTTCGGGACCGATATCTGGCTGATGCCCTGCGCCCGCGCGCTGGATTACAGCGCGCCCGGTGACTGGACCTTGCAGGTGTCCCGCGACAGCGGCGGCCGGGTCAGCGGCCTGACGCTGGGCTGCTGGCTGGCGCGGCGCATCGCCTATGCCCGCGTGAGCTGAGACGCGCGGGCATGCGCCATCAGCTCAGCCTGGAGCAGCTTCGCATCTTCGTGGCTGTCGCCGAGCGCCAGCACATGACGCGCGCGGCCGAAGCGCTGAATCTGGCGCAATCCGCCGTCAGTGGCGCCATCGGCAATCTGGAGCAGCGCTATGGCACGAAACTGTTCCACAGGGTTGGCCGGGGCATCGCGCTGACGGATGCGGGCGCGCTGTTTTTGTCGGAAGCCCAGGCGGTGCTGGCGCGCGCGGAACGGGCCGAGCTGGTGCTGTCGGAACTGGGTGACCTCAAGCGGGGCGCCCTGACGGTGCAGGCGAGCCAGACCATCGCGAGCTACTGGCTGCCGCGCCATCTGGTCCGCTTCCGCCAGGCCCATCCGGGGGTCGAGATCAAGCTGTCGATCGGCAATACCGCGCAGGTCGCGGCGGCCGTGCATGAGGGCACGGCGGAACTGGGCTTCATTGAAGGTGCGATCAGCGACACGGCGCTGGTGGCGGACGAAGTGGCGCGCGATCAGCTTGTTATTCTCGTGGCACCCGATCACCCCTGGGGCGATGGCCGCGCGCTGACGCGCGAGCAGCTCGCCGTCGGGCCCTGGGTTTTGCGGGAGCAGGGGTCAGGCACGCGCTCGGTTTTTGAGTCCGCCATGGAGGGGTTCGGCCTGCCTGCCGGCTCCCTGCAGGTGCTGCTGGAACTGCCGTCAAACGAAGCGGTGCGGGCGGCGGTGGAAGCGGGGTTCGGGGCGACCGCGCTCTCGGCCTCGGTCGCGGCCCCCAGCCTGGAAGCCGGGCTGCTGCAGACGGTGGACCTGAAACTGCCCGACCGTCCCTTCTATGTGCTGCGCCGGACAGAACGCTACCTGAGCCGCGCGGCCGAAGCGCTGATCGCCATCATCGGCAGCACGGCCAGGCGGGGTTAGCGCGCGGGTGCTGGCGGGCGGATGAGCGGGATATGCGGCGCGGAATCGTCCGGCAGATGGCCCGTCAAACGTGGATCGTCCTGTATTTCGACCTGGAACGCGTAAGGCGTGAAGCCCGCGCGCTTGTAGAACTCGACCGCCGCCGGATGGTCGAAGGTGCAGGTATGCACCCAGAAGCGCGCGATCGGCTGTGACCAGGCGCGCTCGATTGCGATAGTCATGAGGGGCTTGCCCAGCCCTTGGCCCGTGAGCCCCGGCGCCAGGCCGAAGAAGGCGAGTTCGCAGACCTGCTCCTCGCGAAAATCGAGTTCCAGAATGCCGACATCGCGGTCGTCCTGCCGCAGCACCAGGATCTCGACACGCGGATCGGCCAGGATCTCGGCCAGCGCCGCGTCCGGCATGACCAGCCGTGAAGACCAGAGCCAGGGTGCGCCGACCGTTCGGAACAAGGCCCGGTACCGCGCAGGATCGGCGCGATCCAGGGGTTCCAGCTGCAGGTGGGGCGGAAAGGGGTGCGCCGCTTGTGCTTCCGGGCGCTTCAGCATTTCGAGACAGGTCACAACATTGGCGAGCTGCCCGGGTGGGACGGCAGAATAGCCCGAGGGCAGGACAGAGGCATCGGTCATGAAACAGCAGAATCCTTGAGACGGGAACGAATGCGGAGAGACTATGCGCCGCGGAAGACCGGTTTTCGCTTGTCGATGAAAGCGGCCATGCCTTCCTTCTGGTCCGCGGTCGCGAAAGCGGCGTGGAAGGTGCGGCGCTCCTGACGGATGCCCTGGGCGAGCGGTGTCTCATAGGCGGCATTGACCAGCTCCTTCGCGAGCTGCACCGCGACCGGCGGCAGGGACGCGATTTTGGCCGCGACCGCGCGCGCTTCGTCGAGCAGCGTGTCGGCCGGCACGACGCGGCTGACGAGGCCCGCACGCTCGGCCTCCTCGGCGCCGATCATGCGGCCGGTGAGGATCATCTCCATCGCCTTGGCCTTGCCGACCGCGCGCGGCAGGCGCTGCGTGCCGCCTGCGCCGGGCGGAATGCCCAGCGTGATCTCGGGCTGGGAGAAGCGAGCGGTATCGGCAGCCAGGATGATGTCACACATCATGGCAAGCTCGCAGCCGCCGCCCAGCGCATAGCCCGCGACGGCGGCGATGACGGGCTTGCGGCAGCGCGTGACCGCCTCCCAGTTGCGGGTGATGAAATCCTCCGACACTGCCTGAGCGAAGGTCTTACCGGCCATTTCCTTGATATCGGCGCCGGCCGCGAAAGCCTTGTCCGAGCCGGTCAGGATGATGGCGTGGACGGCCGGATCGGCGTCGAGCGCCGGAATGACGGCCGAAAGCTCGTCCATCATCGCCGTATTGAGCGCATTGAGGGCGGCTGGCCGATGCAGGCGGATGATCGCAAAACCCGTCTCCCGCTCCAGGATGAGGCAGGTCAGTTCGGTGTCGAGGTCCATCCGTCCGGTCCTATTCCATCTGCGCCAAGGCGCTGTTTTCCCCACTTTTACCATGCCGCACTTGGTTGACACGCCGGTGAGCGAGGGGCAGCGTGCCGGCCTATGTTCGGACTTTACGCCCTGCCGTATAAAGAGCGAAGCCGGACGAGACGAGACGAAGGGATAGAGTAATGGCCAGCAACGATAACGAGAACGGGCCGAAGCGCCTGCGCAGCCGCCGTTGGTTCGACAACCCCCATGACCCGGCCATGACCGCGCTCTATCTGGAGCGTTACATGAATTTCGGCCTGACGCGCGCCGAATTGCAGTCGGACAAGCCGATCATCGGCATAGCGCAGACGGGGTCCGACCTCTCCCCCTGCAACCGCCATCATCTCGACCTTGCGCTTCGGGTGAAGGACGGCATCCGCGAGGCCGGCGGCGTGCCGCTGGAATTTCCCTGTCATCCGATCCAGGAGACCGGCAAGCGCCCGACAGCCGCGCTTGACCGCAACCTCGCCTATCTCAGCCTGGTCGAAGTGCTGCACGGCTATCCGCTGGACGGCGTCGTGCTGACCACGGGCTGCGACAAGACGACGCCGGCCTGCCTGATGGGTGCGGCGACGGTGAATATCCCGTCGATCGTGCTCTCCGGCGGTCCGATGCTGGACGGCTGGTTCAAAGGCAAGCTGGCCGGGTCCGGCACCGTCGTCTGGCATGCGCGGAAACTCTATGCCGAGGGCGAGATCGGCTACGAGGAATTCATGCAGATGGTGGCGGCCTCGGCGCCCTCCATCGGTCATTGCAACACCATGGGCACGGCGAGTTCGATGAATGCGCTGGCCGAAGCGCTCGGCATGTCGCTGCCGGGCTGTGCCGCCATTCCGGCACCCTACCGGGAGCGCGGGCAGATCGCCTATGAGACGGGGCGCCGCATCGTCTCCATGGTGCATGAAAACCTGCGCCCCTCCGACATCATGACCAAGACCGCTTTCGACAATGCGGTGGTGGCCGCGGCGGCGCTGGGCGCGTCCTCGAACTGCCCGATCAGCATGGTCGCCATCGCCCGCCATATGGGCGTCGAGCATAGTCTGGAAGACTGGCAGCGCCTGGGGCCGGAGATTCCGCTGCTGGTCGATATGCAGCCGGCGGGCCGTTATTTGGGCGAATCCTTCCATCGCGCCGGCGGCGTGCCGGCGGTGATGAAGGAGCTGCTGGCCAAGGGGAAGATCGACGGCTCGGTCCTGACCGTCACCGGCAAGTCGATCGCCGAAAATCTGGCGGGCCTGGAGGACGGCGACCGCGACGTGATCCGCGCCTATGACACGCCGCTGAAGGACCATGCCGGCTACGTCGTGCTCTCGGGGAATATCTTCGAGACCGCGGTGATGAAGACCAGCGTCATCGACCAGGAATTCCGCGACCGCTTCCTGAGCAACCCCGCGCATCCGAACGTTTTCCTGGGCAAGGCCGTGATCTTCGAGGGGCCGGAGGATTATCACGAGCGTATCGAGGACCCGGATCTGGGTGTCGATGAGGATACCGTCCTGATCATCCGCAATGTCGGGCCCGTGGGTTATCCCGGCAGCGCCGAAGTGGTGAACATGCAGCCGCCCGCGGTGATGCTGAAGCGCGGGGTCAATGCGCTGCCGACGATGGGCGACGGGCGCCAGTCTGGCACCTCGGGCAGTCCGTCGATCCTCAATATCTCGCCGGAAGCGGCCGTCGGCGGCAATCTGGCACTGCTGAAGAATGGCGACCGCATCAGCATCGACCTGAATGCACGCCGTGTCGACGTGCTGATTTCGGACGAGGAGATGGCCACGCGCCGCGCCGCCTATACACCGCCCGTGCTGGACAACAAGACACCCTGGGAAGAGATCTATCGCAGCATGGTGGGGCAGATGGGCACCGGCGCCTGCCTGGAGCCGGCGACGCGCTACATCAACATCCTCGAAACGCGCGGGGAGTCGCGCAACAACCACTGAAGTCAGCGGAGAGAGCCGTTCATGGAAGACTTCCTGAAAGGCGATAGCGGGGCCGTCTATATCTTCCTCTATCTCCTTCCAGGATTCCTGGGCCTGGCCGTCTACGACTATCTGGTGGAAGGTGAGAAGCGGGAGATTTTCGACAAAATCGTTTTCGCTCTCTCAATCGCCCTGGTGAGCTACCTTGCGGTCAGTGTGCTGTTCGGGATGCCATTGGTGCCTGGCTTGGGCGTCAGTAAAGACGGTAGCGCTGCAACGGTCCTGTCTTTGCTGCTTGGCAGGAACCTCGTCCTGGTCAGTGCCGCTTCGGTCGCGTTGTCGATCATATTGGCAGGGCTCACGAATTACGGGATTCCGCTGTGGATTTTCCGCTTCCTAAGATTGACATACAAAACGAGCTCGGTGGATGTCTGGCAAGATACCTTCTATCGATTTCGGGGCTACTGGGTCAGAATCACCTTTGCCGACGGCAAAGAGCTGATTGGCTGGCCGCAGTATTTCTCCGCAGTCGGGAAGCCGCGCGAACTGTTCTTGAGGGATGCCACCTGGTGGTCGGTTGATGACCAGGGTAATCCGACCTCGATTGATGTCACAGGACCCGGCGCTTATATATCCGACTCCACCGCCGTCACGGCGATAGCGCTTCTTGAGGGAACGACGGATGGGCGAGCAGGTCAGACGGCCGCTTCATGAGGGTGTTGGCACGAAGCCAACGACAGGAAAGCCGTCGCTTCGCGAGGAAATTATCAAGTCGCATGCCGGCATCAGGCCGACCACGCAGAAGCCGACAGGTAATCCCCAGAAACCGGCATCTGATCCTCGTAACCAAAGCTAATAGCGTCATTTTGCCCCATATATTGGCTAAAGAGGTCATCCTCCTTTGGCCGCGGGGATAGGCGCGCCGACAGAAAGCGGCTGATAGAACTATGTCTCCGCTTCTTCTGCTGATCATCGTCACCAGCCTGATCCGGCTTCTGCTGGGGTCGATGATGGGGCTTGGCATCGACGAGACCTATATGGTCGCCGCCAGCCGGCATCTGGAACTCTCCTATTTCGATCATCCGCCGATCGCCTGGTGGCTGACCCATGCCGCGATGTGGATCAGCGGCGGCCAGGCGCCGGTCATCGTGCGGCTGCCTTTCGTCCTGTTGTTTGCGCTTTCCACCTGGCTGATGGCGCGCATCACGACAGCCCTGTTTCATGACAAGCAGGCGGGTTTCTGGGCCGCGCTGCTGCTCAATCTGTCGCCCGTCTATACGCTGACGGCCGGCGGATGGGTTTTGCCGGACGGGCCGCTGGATGGCGCGCTGCTCGGCTTTCTGTGGTTTTCACTGCGCGCGACGGGCCTTGTGCCGGCTCATGGGCGCTGGGCGAACTGGCTGGGGGCAGGGCTTTGCGCGGGGCTCGCGATGCTGTCCAAATACAATGGCGCCCTCGTCCTGGTCGGCCTGCCGCTCTATCTGCTCACGACACGCGATGGCCGCGCCTGGCTGATGCGCCCGCAGCCCTGGATCGCCGGCCTTCTCGCTGTGCTGGTCTTTCTGCCGGTCGTGATCTGGAACCAGCAGCACCATTGGGCGTCCTTCGCCTTTCAGGGGGACCGGGCCGGGGGACTGCGCTTTCATCCCCTCGCCCCCTTGGGCGTCTGGGCGGGCGAGGCGCTGTTCGTGCTGCCCTGGATCTGGGTGCCGCTGATCCTGCTCTGGCTGCGCGCGCTCAGGCGCGGTCCTGCCGAGCCAAAAGCCTGGCTGCTGGCCCTGTATGCGGCGACGCCGGTGCTGCTTTTCGCCCTCGTGTCCATCTGGTCGTCGCGCCATATCCTGTATCACTGGTCGGCGCCGGGCACGCTGATGCTGTTCCCGCTGCTGGGTGCGGCGGTCGCGGCCCGGCTGCGGGCCGGCGCGCCGCGTCTGCGCCGCGTCATCCTAGGCACGGTCGCGCTGATGGTCTTCGCCCTGGCGCTGGTCGGCACCGAGATGCGCTTCAACTGGGTGTCGGCGATATTCGGGCCCGCGCTTCTCGCCCGCGGCACCGATGTCTCAGGCGGGATCGACTGGACGGGGCTTGAACCTGCGCTCGCTGCCCGCGGGCTGCTGACGGAGCCCAACCTCGTCATCGCGGTGACGCGCTGGAACGACGCCGGCAAGGTCGATTATGCGCTGGGCGGAGGCTGGCCGGTGACGGTCCTGGCAGACGACAGCCGGGAATACGGTATCGTGGCACCGGCCGGCCGTTTCGTGGGGCAGCCGATGCTAATTCTGGTGCCCGATCCGAACGCGGCCGCCCTTGCCGCGCGCCTCGCCCCTTTCTTCAGCACGATCAAGGTTCTACCGCCGGTGACATTGCGTTTTGGCGGATATCCCTTCATGACGCTCGCGGTCCTCTCGGGAGACAGATTTCTTGGATTTCCGGCCGACCGCCAGCGATAACCGGCATCTGGCATGCCCGGTCAGCCGTTGATGTACAGAGCGCGTGGCATGATCGTCCGCGCCATACGGAGCGTGACATGGATACCCATATGGCAGAGCCGCAGACCAAAACGACGAAGCCTTCCCGTGCCGAAGCCGAAGAGGCGGTGCGGGTTCTGTTGCGCTGGGCGGGGGACGACCCCACGCGCGAGGGGCTGCTCGATACGCCGGCCCGCGTGACCCGCGCCTATGAGGAGTATTTCTCGGGCTACGACGTCGATCCCTATGCCGTTCTCAACCGTACCTTCGCGGAGACGGAAGGCTATGACGAGATCGTCCTGCTGCGGGACATCCGCTTTGAAAGCTGCTGCGAGCATCACATGGCGCCGATCATCGGCCGCGCCCATGTCGCCTATCTGCCCAAGAACCGGGTCGTCGGCATCAGCAAGCTGGCTCGCGTGGTGGATGCCTATGCCAAGCGGCTGCAGATCCAGGAAAAGATGACGGCGCAGATCGCCAATACGCTGGACGAGGTGCTGCAGCCGCATGGTGTGGCGGTGGTCATCGAGGCGACCCACCAATGCATGACCTGCCGCGGCGTGCATCGTCCCGGCACCAGCCTGGTGACAAGCCGCATGCTGGGCGCCTTCCGCAACAATGCGACCACGCGCAAGGAATTCCTGGCCATCCTGCAGCGTCCCGGCATCGGCGCTGGTTCGGAAGGCTGAACATCCGCGTCAAGCCTGGCGCGCTAGCCCTCGTGACGGGCGGCGGCGGCGCGCTGGAGCTTGTCAAACAGTGCCGGATCGTCCTGGCCCGCGGTGAGGTCGAGCGCGCTTTTGCCGTCGTGGTCGGCGAGCGTCGGGTCAGCGCCGGCTTCCAGCAGCAGATCGACCATGGCAATCCGCCCGAACATGACGGCGAACATCAGCGGCGTGCGGCCCATATCGTTCGGGGCATTGACGTCGGCGCCGGCGGCGATCAGCCGGCGCGCGATCTCCGGCTCGTCCTTGAAGGCGACGCCGGACAGTGCGGTCGCTCCCTTGGCGTCGCGCGCATCGGCCGCCGCACCCGCCTGCAGCAGCAGATCGACCGCCTCGGCCTGACCATTGTACGAGGCCAGGATGATGGGCGGAAAGCCGCGGCTGTCCGGCCGGTTGGGGTCCGCACCCTGGCGCAGAAATTCTGCCAGCAGATCGAGCTGCCCATCCCGCGCCGCACCGTAATACAGTTGCTCGACCTGCTCCGGTGTCAGCGACGATGGACCTTTGGGTGCTTGTCCTGAGGGGTCGCTCATCGCGGGCTCGCTCCTGCGCCGGAGGGGGGATTGAGATTGCTCTCGCCGATCTCCAGAATCTCGACGCGGTCGCCGATAGCAATCGGTCCGCACTGGTCGGGTACCAGATTCTGGCCGAAGATGACCCCACCGGGCGCCCGGTGAATGCGTCCCAGCGTCTTCAGCGGCTCGGTCTTGTCCTGCCGTTCCCCCGTCTGCTGATCGATCGTCGTCACGATGCAACGGGCGCAGGGTTTGACGATGCGAAAGATCGCCTCGCCGATGCGGATACGGCGCCAGCGATCCTCTTCCCAGGGGGTGGCGCCGCTGATGATGATATTCGGCCGGAAGCGCGTCATGGGAATGGCATGAGCCATTTCAGCGTTCAGCGCGGCGAGTGACGCGGTATTGGCAAGCAGCACCGGAAACCCGTCGTTGAACGCGGTACGATCCTCCGGCCGGCCAAAATCCGGGTCGACCGGCCGTGCTGTCGCATCATCCAGATAGACCAGACCACACTCGACGCCGAGCACCGCACTCAGCCATTGGCCCGCGCTTTGGCCGGCATCGAGTGCCGGCACGCTGTCCTTCCAGACGGTCACCTGCCGGCGCGGCGCCTGGGCGGTGGGAAAGGCGACGGCCAGCACCGTAGCGCCGTCGTGGAGCGCGAGCCCTGCCGGCGTCGCCTCAGCCCGGATACGGGCCATGGCGGGCAGATCGCGCTGGGTGAGGAAGTGCCCATTGGGCTGCACCACCATCCAGCGCCGGTCCTGCGCCAACCCCCACGGTTCAATCACCCCCTTGGCCACCGACCGGCCTTGCAGCGCCTTCACGGGATAGAGGCAGATATCTGCAACGACAGCGTCGGGGGTCATAAGGGTCACCGGCGGTTGGGTGCTCGTTCAGGGGGCGAGTTCGGGGACGCGTTCGTAGAGCGAGCGGGTCAGTTCATCCCGCCGGGCGAGCAGGCTGCGATACCAGGCAATTCGCCCAGCCACGCCATAGGCATCCATTCGCGTCTGGGCGATGGCATGGCGGGCGGCATTGCCCATGGTGACGCCAAGACCGGGTGCGGTCACCAGGCGGATGATCTTTTCATAGAGATCGGATTCGCTGCGGAAGATCAGGCCGGTGACGCCGTCGTCGATGGAGTGTTCGTAGACGGTAGGACTGGCCAGGGCCACGACCCGCGCCGCCGCCGCCTCGATGAATTTGAGGTCGGATTTGGCGCGGTTGAAGGGCCTGTCCTGCAGCGGCATGAAGCTGATCTCGGACTTCGAGAGCAGGTCCATATAGGTGCGGTGATCGCAGGTCGGGGTGAAGGTCTTGTGGGGCGTGTCCAGCGCGTCGAAGAAGGCCTGATCATGCACCACCTGAAAGCGCAGCTCGGACCCCAGAAGGGTGGCCGCTGCATTCAGCGCCGGCATGTAAGGGGCCCAGTCCGCCTGACGGTTGATCGCCCCGAAGAACATCGTCACCGCCTCGGGCGTCGCGAAATTCGCGATTGGCGGCAATTCGCCAATGCCATTGGCGAAGACCCCGACTTCGGGGTTTTGCAGGCGCAGGGTTTCCGCCAGCACCTCGGTGCTGGTCTGCACGGCATGCGCCGCACGGAAATTCATCAGCCGCTCATCCCGCAATTGGGGCATGAAATCGGGCAGGTCGTCGAATTCCGTCACCACCAGAAAGCCCTGCTGGATGAGATGGCGGATCGGCCTGATCCCGTCCTCCCCCACCAGAAGCGGGCGGTGCAGGATGCAGATCCCCGGCTGCTGCTCGGTGGGCGGCGGAAAGCTCTCGGCATCGCCGACCTGGACGGCGACCGAGGGATCGCTTTTGAGTGCGCGCATCGGATAGAGCACGCGGATATCGCTGACGCCGCCGAAGGGCTTGAGCATGGTCGAGCGGACGGCGATGGGCTGCTGCGGGGTCTTGCGTGCGCGCCAGACGAATTGCGTCGGCGCACTGCGCACGAGGTAGCTTTCGCGGCTCAGCCCCATGACGGGGAGCACATCCTTGAGAAGGTCTGCAGCGGCTTCCGCGCCCTTCTGGTCGAAGATGCGCGGTGTCACGTCACAGGTCTGCAGGCCGGTGGCGTGGAGCGCCTTTTCCATCGAGGCGAGAGTGAACCAGCGCAGATGGGTGCGGTCCAGCACGCCCTGATCCTCGTAGTCGAAGCTGCCGTTGATCAGGCGCAGCGGCACCGCCCAATGCGCGGCATTGGGCACGCAGATGAGCATCACCCCGCGCGGGCTGAGCAGCGCCGCATGCTCGCGCATGATCCGCCAAGGATCGCGCAGATGCTCCAGCACGTCGCCATAGATGATGCAGTCGTAGCCGCCCGGCGCCTCGAAGGGCAGCGGATCGCTTTCGATGTCGATACAGGCGACTTCAGTGAGGCGCCGGGCCGCGACGCGCACGGCGGCCGGCATATGATCGACCCCGAGCACGCGGGCGCGGGGATTGCGCAGGCGGTAGGCAGCACCCAGCGCTCCCATGTGGCATCCGACGTCGAGCACGATGTCCGCATCCAGAGGGATGCGATCGAGCAGATCAGGATTGAAGGCATCCGGGTAGTTGGGAGCAGGCGATAGGTCGCGCGATAGGCCCAAGTCGATCCTCCCCTGGGCGGGGCTTGCCCCCTCGCCCGTCTCCGTCGAACGTCACGCACGGCCAATGTTGCAGTGCATGATAAACCTGCATAGGAGCATCAGCGTGAGCCTCATTTGCAGCATCCGGCATCGGCGCGCAAATACCGCCCTCTCCACAATGCCAGGAGGCTCTATGAGCGCCCAGCTCTCTTCCACTCATGCGCCGGTGATTTCCAATAAAACAACGGTGACTGCGATCGCCGGTGACGGTATCGGTCCTGAGGTGATGCGCGCCGTTCAGCGTATCCTGGCCGCCGCCGGTGCTCAGATCACATGGGAGGAGGCAGAGGCCGGAGCTGAGGTCTTCAAGCGCGGCATCGCGACCGGCGCCCCGCAGGAGACGCTGGATTCCATCGCCCGCAACGGCATCGTGCTCAAGGGGCCGCTTGAAACCCCGGTCGGCTATGGCGAAAAATCCGCCAATGTCACTTTGCGGAAGTTTTTCGAGCTTTACGGCAATATTCGCCCAGTGCGCGAATTGCCCGGTATCAAGACGCCCTTTTCGGGCCGCGGCATCGACATGGTCATCGTCCGCGAGAATGTCGAAGACCTTTATACCGGCATCGAGCATATGCAGACGGCGGGCGCCGCGCAGTGCCTCAAGCTCATCACCGAACCCGGTTCCGAGCGCATTCTGCGCCTGGCTGCCGCCCTGACGCTGGCTGAGGGGCGCCACAAGCTGACCTGCGCCACCAAGGCGAATATCATGAAGTTCACCGAGGGCATGATGAAGCGGGTCTTCGAGCGCATCATGCCCGAATACCCTGATATCGCGCCGTCCCATATGATCATCGACAATTGCGCGCATCAGATGGTCATCGCACCCGAGCAGTTCGATGTGGTCGTCGCCACCAATATGAACGGCGATATCATCTCCGACCTTGCCGCCGGGCTGGTGGGGGGCCTGGGCGTTGCCCCCTCCTCCAATATCGGTGATCACGCAGCGATGTTCGAGGCGGTACATGGGTCCGCACCCCAGATCGCGGGCCGCGACCTCGCCAATCCGACCGCTCTGCTGCTCTCCGCCATCATGATGCTGCGCCATATCGGGGACTTCCCGGCGGCCGAAAAGGTCGAGCAGGCGCTGCTGGTGACCTTGGAAGAGGGCCGCAACCTGACCGGCGACATCGCGCCGAAAGGCACCGGCGTCGGCACCACCGCCTATACCGATCAGGTCATTGCCAATCTGGGCCGCAGCAGCGGCTATGCCTCACGCGCCTATAAGCCGCTGACCCTGCCGGAATGGCCGAAAGGCGTGTGGCATCATGAGCCGAAGACGCGCTCGGTGATGGGCGTCGATGTCTTCGTCGAAACCGGCACGGAGCCGAATGCACTCGCCGTTTCACTGCAAGCGGCGGCCGAAGGCACCGGCCTTGCCCTCAAGATGATCGAAAACCGTGGGGTCCAGGTCTGGCCGGCTTTGAGCGGCCAGCCCTTCCTGGTCGATCTCTTCCGCTGCCGCTTCATGCTGGATGCCCCGCGCGACAATGCCGACCCGGCACTGGCGCAGCTTCTGGCCGCCATCGGGCAGCGCCATCACTGGATGCATGTCGAGAAGCTGCAACGCTTCGATGGCAGCGACGGCTATACCAAGGCCCAGGGCGAGAGCTGAGGGCGGCTACGCGTGCAGGGAGTGCCCAGGGCCTCGGGGGCGATAACAGAACGGGTCGGATCTGCCCCATATAGGGCTGGGAACGGCGAGTTGTGGAGCACAAACAGATATTAAATTGTTTATCAAAAAAACCATTTTAAAATTGCACATCTAATTTGCGCACGAATTATCTTGATTGTTTTGAATTAACCTCCAAAATAACAGTCGATCAGGCAGCAAAATTCCTGGAGGAGGGCTTGCTTGCGAGCCGCGTCTGCCGGATTAAGCTTAGGATAAAGTTGGCTGCTAGCCAGTTTTATGTGGTTACTCACTTAGGTGAAAAACAAGCCATAAACGCCCCGGGGGTGGAACCCCGGGGCGTTTCCTTTAGGCGCTCTCTAATTCTCTACTATTTGGAAAACTGTTGAATATGTATCGCTCACCATTGTGGGTGAGGATGTTGGCGGCCTTAAGTCGGCTCAAAAGACTTGATACAGTTGCCTTGTCCAGTTTGGTGCCGTGGCGAATACCCTCCTGAACAACTTCGGTAACAGATGTGCCACGCTCGCCGGCATTCTTTACCACATCCAAGACGGTGCTTTTTACTACACCACGACGACCCCGACCTTCGTATTCGACTAGATTCACCGAGCTATTAGACTTCAGTGTATCCGGCGCGATTAGTTTTAAAGCAAAGCTTAACCCTTCGATTCTGTTTGAAAGAGCCTCGCGCTGCGCGCTTAGGCGGGCAATTTCTGCCTCGAGAACACGTAATTTGTCGCCTTTGGTTTCCATATATAGCCCCCTGGACCTGAAGGTTGTGCCTGTGGTGGGCCCGGCGGGACTCGAACCCGCACTCCCTGGAGGAGAAGATGATTGGAAGTCATCCGCGTCTGCCGTTTCGCCACAAGCCCGTCAAAGCATAAAACCACAATTGTTTATCAATTGCAAGGCAAATTGCGCATCTCATACGCAATTCTAATTGGCAGTTCAGAGGCATTGGCCGTTGCTGATAACCGATCAGATCGTGTCGTAATGGACCAAACCAAGGCAGCGACGCGAGACCTCGTGTGATGCGCAACTGCTTATCCGGCGACGATCCTCTAACCAAGTTGTTTCAATTAGCAAATGGTAGATGCATCGCGCGAAAGGTCTCTGCGTCGTTGCCATTGCTCATGGCGATAATTGGGGCCACATCGGGTGGAGGCCATGAATGAAGGCTGTCATGACAATGGCATAGATGGGGGACCATCACGCGTGGCGGGTGGAGGAGCGTTCCATGCGCACGCGGCGGAGGTCGGTCGGTTCCGTCCAGACCCGGCGTGTGACGGCGCGCGCCATCCAGATGCCCACCATCCGGTATTGCCCGTCGATCAGTGCCCGGACGCGCCGCATCTCATAGGACACGCCTTCATAGGCGATGAGACGCGGGCGGGACGGCGCGGTCAGCCGGGCCACGAATCCCTCGACCGCGGCCCCAGGCTGGCGCACGACGGAGGCGTAGCGGGCATTCCAGCTGCCGATATGGACGCGCGAATAGCCGCCCAGACGCGCCGGGCGCAGGCTGCGCCCGATGCGCGGGTCACCCGCGATCTGGCCCAGCAGGACCGGATCGCGCAGCGAGCCATAGAGGAAGATCAGCAAAGGGCTGACACCCCGGTTTCAGAGAGCGTGAGAACCGTCAGTGGCCGGAAGCGGCCGCGTCAAAATCCGGTGCCTCGAGACCGGAAGCCTCCAGCTGCGTCACCAGTTCGGCTTTCAGCCGCGCGAGCCCTTCTTCCGTCTTGGCCTCAGCGCGGGCGACGAGGACGGATTGCGTGTTGGACGCCCGCAGCAGCCACCAGCCGTCTTCTGTCTTCACGCGCACGCCGTCGATTTCGGACACTGAGGCGCCGGATTCCTTAAGGCGCGCCGCGACTTCGGTGATGACCACGAATTTGCGTACGTCATCGCATTCAAAGCGAAGTTCCGGGGTGTTGATGACCTCGGGCAGGGCGTCGTGGATTTCGGCGAGGCTGAGCGGCGAGCGGGCCGCGATGCCGAGCAGGCGGACGGCGGCATAGAGCGCGTCGTCGAAGCCGTACCACTTATCGGCATAGAAGACATGGCCCGACATCTCGGCCGCGAGCGGCGAACCGGTTTCGGCCATCTTCGCCTTGATCAGGCTATGGCCGGTCTTCCACATCAGCGGCTGACCGCCGGCTTCGGCGATTTCGTCGAACAGAACCTGGCTCGCCTTGACGTCAGAGATGATGATCGAACCCGGACGTTCACGCAGCACATCTCGCGCGAGCACGACGAGGAGCTGATCGCCGAAGAAGACATTGCCATTGCCGTCGACCGCGCCGATGCGATCAGCGTCGCCGTCGAAGGCGATGCCCAGATCGGCGGCAGAACCCTTCACGGCCGCGATCAGCGCTTCCAGGTTTTTGGGCACGGTCGGGTCAGGGTGATGGTTCGGGAAATGCCCGTCGATATCGCCGAACAAAATCTTATGTTCACCCGGAAGGTGCTTCACCAGTTCCTGCAGGATTTCGCCGGCGGCGCCATTGCCATTATCCCAGACGACCTTGAGCTTCTGCTCGCCGCCATCCCAATCCTTCACCAGTCGGGCGACGTAGTCGTCGCGCAGATCGACCAGCTCGTCATGGCCCTGGGCTTCGTCCACCACGTCGCCGGCGGCGGCTAGCTTCCCCAGTTCCAGGATGTCCTGACCGAAGAACGGCTTCTTGCCGATCATCATCTTGAAGCCGTTATATTCGGGCGGATTATGGCTGCCCGTGACCATGACCGCGCCATCGGTGCCGCGGGTAAAGGCCGCGAAATAAAGCAGCGGCGTCGGTCCGCGGCCGACACGCAGGACATTGATGCCCGAGGCCTTGAGACCCTCGACCAGGGCCTTTTCCAGCTGCGGTGAATGCGTGCGCCCGTCATAACCGACGGCCACGATGGAACCACCCTTGCGGGCGACCATGCTGCCGAAGGTACGGCCGATGGCGAAGCCATCCGCCTCGGTCAGGGTTTTGCCAACGACGCCGCGAATATCGTATTCGCGGAGCGAGGTCGGGTTGAAGGCGTGCGAGAAGGGCATCGGACGTCCTTAAGCCTGTTAGGCAGTATATTTCTTGAGGAAAGCGCGGACTTCCGGGGCGAGATCCGGGCGCGCCAGGCTGAAGGCGATCTGAGCTTCCAGAAAGCCGACCTTGTCGCCGCAATCGAACCGCTCACCCTCAAAGCGCAGGCCGTGGAAGGGGGAATGGCCGATCATCTTGGCCATGGCGTCCGTCAGCTGCACCTCATTGCCGGCGCCGCGCTCCATGGCGGAGAGGTAGCCGATCACTTCCGGCAGCAGTACGTAGCGGCCGATGATGGAGAGGTTGGAGGGTGCGACTTCCGGCTTCGGCTTTTCGACCAAGCCGGTGACTTCGACCAGACGGCCGTCATCCTCGCCGGTTTTGAGGATACCGTATTTGTTGGTCTGGTCGTGCGGCACTTCGACCACGGCGACGACGCTGCCTTCGGTTTCCTTATAGGCCTCGGCGAGCTGCGCCATGCAGGGGGTTTTGGAGAGAACGAGATCGTCCGGCAGGAGAATTGCGAAAGGGTCGTCGCCGATGAAGGCGCGGGCACACCAGATGGCGTGGCCCAGACCCAGCGGCTCCTGCTGGCGGACGGTGCTGATCGCGCCCGGCTGCAGGCGGTCCGCATGCAGCTGTTCCAGTGCTTCCAGCTTGCCGCGCTCTTTCAGCGTCGCCTCAAGCTCATAGGAGACGTCGAAATGGTCGATGAGCGCGGTTTTGCCGCGGCCGGAGACCATGCAGAACTGCTCGATGCCGGCGGCGCGCGCCTCATCCACCGCATATTGAATGAGCGGCCGATCGACGACGGTCAGCATCTCCTTGGGCATGGATTTCGTGGCTGGCAGAAACCGCGTGCCAAGACCGGCGACGGGAAGTACCGCTTTTCTCAACGGTTTGGCGGACATCACGAACCCCTAAGCGAGAAAGTTTGGAACCAAAGTAGGAGGCTAAACGAAATGGAAAGCAACCATCCTGCGCCGGAATGGGCTTACCTTTCATCGATTTCACCCGATACTCGTCATTTAGGGTGTGATCGGCTGAAGCCTAGGTTCATCGGCGTGAATTTGCGTCCGCGGCGGCGACGGCACTGATATTGATGATCGCACGGGCGGTCGCCGTTGGAACCAGAATATGGATCGGCTTGGCCAGGCCCAGCAGCAGCGGCCCTACCTGCAAGCCGTCGCCCGAAGCCTTGATCAGGTTGAAGGCGATATTGGCGGCGTCCAGCGTCGGCATCACCAGCAGATTGGCCGTGCCCGTCAGGCTGCTGTTCTGAATGGCGCGCGCCCGCGTCGCTTCGGCGAGCGCCGCATCCGCCTGCATTTCGCCGTCGACTTCCAGATCGGGCCGCCGCTCGCGGATCAGCGCGAGCGCCCGGCGCATCTTGCGCGCGCTTTCGGAATTGCTCGATCCGAAGGAAGAATGCGAGAGCAGTGCCACTTTCGGCGTCAGGCCGAAGGCTGCGACCGCATCTGCCGCCAGTTCGGTCATCTCGGCGACCTGCTCGGTGGTCGGATCGACATTCATATGGGTGTCGCAGAAGAACAGCGCGCCTTCCTGCAGGATCACGGCGGTCATGGCGTAGATGCGTGACGCGCCGGGCCGGCGGGGGATGATAGGCAGGGCATATTGCAGATGCCGCCACCAATCGCCGTAGCCGCCGCAGATGGCGCCGTCGGCAAGACCTTCCGAGACCATCAGCGAGGCGCAGACCGTGGAATGGCTGCGGACGAGGATTTCGGCGGCATCCGGGCGGACGCCGCGGCGGCCGGCCAGAGCCTTGTACTTTTCGAGCAGCGGATCGAAGATCGCGGTATCGACCGCCGGATCGTAGATGGTGACGGCTTTGTTGAGATCGAGGCGGAGACCCATTTCGCGCACCTTGCGCTCGATTGCCTCCCGCGAGCCGAGCAGGATGGGGCGGGCGATCGCGTCATCGACCACGGTCTGCACGGCGCGCAGCACGCGCTCATCCTCGCCGGCGCCATAGACGATGCTGCGCAGCTGCTGCTGGGCGGCCAGGATGACCGGCCGCATGAGCTGGCCGGAGCGGTAGGTGAAGCGCTCCAGCTCGCGCTTGTACTGGTCGAAATCTGCGATCGGAAAGCGGGCGACGCCGCTGGCATGGGCGGCGCGGGCAACGGCCGGCGCGATTTCCAGGATCAGGCGCGGATCGAAGGGTTTGGGGATGATGTAGTCGGCGCCGAAAATGGGCGCCGCCCCGCCATAGGCCGCGACCACCGTCTCGCTCGCTTCGATGCGGGCGAGGCCGGCGAGCGCTTCCACCGCCGCCTGCTTCATCTCCTCATTGATCGTCGTCGCTCCGCAATCGAGCGCTCCGCGGAAGATGAAGGGGAAACAGAGGACGTTATTGACCTGATTGGGATAGTCCGAGCGGCCGGTGGCGATAATCGCATCCGGCCGGTCCTGGCGGACGAATTCGGGCAGGATTTCGGGCTCGGGATTGGCGAGCGCCATGATCACCGGGCGGTCCGCGAGCTTGCCCAGCCATTCGCGCTTGAGAACGCGCGGGGCGGAGAGGCCGAGGAAAAGGTCAGCGCCGTCCAGCACCTCTTCCAGCGTGCGGGCTGGTGTGTCCTTGGCGTAGCGCGCCAGATTGGGACCCATGTTATTGCGGCCGCGATGAACGACGCCCTCGATATCGGTCAGAAAGACGTTTTCGACGCGCAGGCCCATGGTGACGAGCAGGTCGATACAGGCGAGTGCGGCGGCGCCGGCGCCCGAGGTCACGACCTTGATCTGGTCGAGCGTCTTGCCCTGCAGCACCAGGCCGTTGGTGACGGCGGCGGCGACGGTGATGGCGGTGCCGTGCTGATCGTCATGGAAGACCGGAATATTCATCCGCGCGCGGAGGGTTGCTTCGATCTCGAAACATTCCGGCGCCTTGATGTCTTCCAGATTGATGGCGCCGAAGGTCGGCTCGAGCGCTGCCACGACATCGCAGAAACGATCGGGGTCGGCGGCATCGACCTCGATGTCGAAGACGTCGATCCCCGCGAATTTCTTGAAAAGGACGGCCTTGCCTTCCATCACCGGCTTGGACGCGAGCGCGCCGATATTGCCGAGGCCGAGGACCGCGGTGCCGTTGGAGATGACGCCGACGAGATTGCCGCGGGCGGTATAAAGCTTCGCGTCATCGGGATCGGCGACGATGGCCTGGCAGGCGGCAGCCACGCCGGGGGAATAGGCGAGTGCGAGATCGCGCTGGGTCGCCATGCGCTTGGTCGGCTCGATGGCGAGCTTTCCCGGCCGCGGGTAGCGGTGATAGTCGAGCGCTGCCTTACGGAGATTGTCGTCCATTGCTGTCCTCCTTCAGGCGCGTTCGCGGCGCCAGCCTTGGGTCGCTATAAGACCAAGATGAGAGGGCCGATGCAACGGCACTTCCCGGACAAATGTCCGGGAATCAAAGACTTAATTTTACTGAGAGAAAAGATGGTGCGGTCGAGAAGACTCGAACTTCCACGGGGTTGCCCCCACAAGCACCTCAAGCTTGCGCGTCTACCATTCCGCCACGACCGCATCGTGGGTGCCGGGGTATAGCCAATGATTGAGACGGCAGCAATCGACGATTTGCCATCCGATGCACGCATAGATGTGGCATCAGATACGCGTGTTCAGTGGGACATTGCCGAGGGCCTGACCCCCTATCCGGCGGCTCTGGCCGGCATGGAAGCCTCCGTCCGCGCCATCCGCGCGGGGACCGCACCCGAGCGCGTCTGGTTCGTGGAACACCCCCCGCTCTACACGGCGGGCAGTTCCGCCCGGCCCGAGGATCTGCAGGCGCCGGACCGGTTTCCGACCTTCGCGGCCGGGCGCGGCGGCCAGTGGACCTATCACGGACCCGGCCAGAGGGTGGCCTATGTCATGCTTGATCTGGACCGCGCCCATGGCCGCGTGCCCGCGCGGGACCTGCGCGCCTATGTCCAGGGGCTGGAAGAATGGCTGATCTTGACGCTCGACCGGTTCAATATCCGGGGTGAGCGGCGGCCGGGCCGGGTCGGCATCTGGATTGCCGATACGCCAGCGGGGACCGAGGCCAAGATCGGGGCCATCGGCGTGCGCGTGACGCGCTGGGTGACCTGGCATGGCGTCTCCCTCAATCTGGAACCGCAGCTTGACCACTTCGCAGGCATTGTTCCTTGCGGCATCCGCGAGTATGGGGTGACAAGCCTTCATGCGCTCGGGATAATCGTCAGCATGGCCGAACTGGATGCGGCCCTGGCGGCGAGTTGGATGGAGGTCTTCGGCAGTCCGCTGATCAGGGGCTGACGGGGTGGCCCCGGCTGTGGCAGCGGGGCCGGGTTTTGAGAGTCTTCGGAAGAAGACGGGCGCTGAGGTTACGGCGATGGCCGGCCCGTGCCCGTCGCATTGATGGGAACCTGGGATGGCCTCGGCGGCCGAACAACTAGCGGCAAATTTGAACTTCGGCACCTTCGCGAAGGCGACCGAACTCAAGAAGCGGATTTGGTTTACCCTGGGGGCGCTGCTCGTCTTCCGGCTTGGCACCTATATCCCGGTCCCCGGTGTCGATCCGGCGGTGATGAGCCAGCTGATGACGCGCTCGGGCGGCGGCATCCTGGGGATGTTCGACATGTTCTCGGGCGGTGCGCTGGGCCGCATGACCGTCTTCGCGCTGAACATCATGCCTTACATCAGTGCGAGCATCATCATTCAGCTGATGTCTTCCGCCATCCCCTCGCTGGAGGCGATGAAAAAGGAAGGTGACAGCGGTCGCCGCCGGCTGAACCAATATACCCGCTATCTCACCGCCCTGATCGCGATCTTCCAGAGCTACGGCATTGCCGTCGGGCTGGAGAGCATGCGCGGCAGTCTGGGGGCGGCCGTCGTCGACCCCGGCCTGTTCTTCCGCTTTACCTGCGTGGTCACGCTGGTGGGCGGCACCATGTTCCTGATGTGGATCGGCGAGCAGATCACCGCGCGCGGCATCGGCAACGGCTCCAGCCTCATCATCTTCGCCGGCATCGTCGCCAACCTGCCGAGCGCGCTTGTGCATCTTCTGGAACTCGGCAAGACCGGCGCGCTGTCGCCGATCTTTGTGCTGGCCTTCATCATCGGCGCCATCGTCATCATCGGCTTCGTGGTCTTCATGGAGCGCGCGCAGCGCCGCATCATCATCCAATATCCGAAACGCCAGGTCGGCCAGCGAGTCTATGGCGGCGAATCCAGCCATATGCCGCTGAAGATCAACACGGCCGGCGTCATTCCGCCGATCTTCGCGAGTTCCATCCTGCTGATCCCTGCGACCGTCATTGGCTTCTCGCATGCCGCCGGCACCGGTCCGGGCTGGCTGCAGTGGCTGGCGGGGTCGCTGGCCCACGGCCAGCCGGTCTATATGATCCTCTATGCCGCGATGATCATCTTCTTCTCCTATTTCTATACGGCGGTGGTCTTTAACCCCGAGGAGACGGCGACCAATCTGAAAAAGCAGGGCGGCTTCATCCCCGGCATCCGGCCGGGCAGCAATACGGCCTCCTATTTCGACCGCATCCTGACCCGTCTGACGACGATCGGCGCGATCTACCTGGTGGTGGTCTGCCTGGTGCCCGAATGGCTCATCGGCCATTTCAGCCTGCCCTTCTATTTTGGCGGGACAAGCCTGCTGATTATTGTCTCCGTCACTATGGACACGGTGACGCAAATCCAGTCCCATCTGATCGCGCATCAATATGAAGGCCTGATCAAACGGGGCCGTGGGCGCGGGAGGGGCCGATGAACATCATTCTTCTGGGGCCACCGGGAGCCGGCAAGGGCACCCAGGCCAAGGGGCTGCAGCTGCGCCACGGCATTGCCCAGATTTCGACGGGTGACATGTTGCGCTCCGAAGTCGCGGCCGGCTCCGAAATCGGGCTTCGCGCCAAGGAGATCATGGGCAAGGGTGGCCTCGTCTCCGACGATATCCTCGTCGCCATGATCGCCGCGCGCATCCAGAAGCCGGACTGCGGCCCTGGCTTCATTCTGGATGGCTTTCCCCGCACCGTGCCGCAGGCCGAGGCGCTGGACGCCATGCTGGAGGCCAGCGGCTCCGGGATCGACGCGGTGATCGAGCTGCGGGTGAACGACGCCGTGCTGATCGAGCGCATCGCCGGGCGGTTCAGCTGCGCCAAATGCGGCGCGAGCTACAACGACCACACGCATCTGCTGAAGGTGGCCGACACCTGCGATCTCTGCGGTGCCCACGAGTTCATCCGCCGCCCCGATGACAAGCGTGAGGTCGTCACAGCCCGCCTGGAGGCGTACAACCGCCAGACCGCACCCCTGCTGCCCTATTATGCGGCGCAGGACCGGCTGCGCGTGGTTGACGGTCTAGCCGATATTGACGAGGTCGCCGGCATGATCGAAGCCGCCTTGGAGACCCTGCCTCAGCGCAGAGTCTCCCATGCGCTCACGCAAAGTTGATCTACGGCGGTTGACTCTGAGTTAGGGGCGGCGCTATTCCGCACCTCCACCGATCGAGGGCATGGGTCCTGGTCGGTACTTTTTCTCGGCCATATCCGGGACGACCAGCTGAACGCACCGGAGCGTTCGGCGCTTGAGGAGTGTGAAGCGTGGCGCGTATTGCCGGGGTGAACATCCCGACCAACAAGCGGGTGGTCATTAGTCTGCGTTATATCTATGGCATCGGCCCGACCAATGCGGTGCAGATCTGCGACCGTCTCGGGATCGGCCATGACCGCCGGGTTAACCAGCTATCTGACGATGAAATTCTCCGCATCCGTGAGCTGATCGACCGCGAATTCCGCGTCGAAGGCGATCTGCGGCGTGAAGTGTCGATGAACATCAAGCGTCTGATGGATCTCGGCTGCTATCGCGGTCTGCGTCATCGTCGTGGTCTTCCGGTTCGTGGTCAGCGCACCCACACAAATGCCCGCACCCGCAAGGGCAAGGCCGTGGCGATCGCCGGTAAGAAGAAGGTGGCTCGCTAAGGGTTTTACCCGCAGCGTCCCACTTTGCGTTGGAACTTTTTGCGACGCTTTGGCCGCCCGGTTATGCCGTGGCGGCCACGTCATCAGTGACAGGATTGATCTATGGCGAAGCCCGCCGCCTCGACTCGCCCTCGTAAAAAAGAGCGCAAGAACATCAGCTCGGGCGTGGCGCATGTTGCCGCGACCTTCAATAACACCGTGGTGACCATCACCGACGCCCAGGGCAATACCATTGCCTGGTCTTCGGCCGGTGCCCAGGGTTTCAAGGGTAGCCGCAAGTCCACCCCCTACGCGGCGCAGATGGCGGCGGAAGACGCTGGCCGCAAGGCCCGCGAACACGGCATGGAGAACCTCGAGATCGAGGTGAGCGGCCCCGGCTCCGGCCGCGAAAGCGCGCTCCGCGCCCTGCAGACCGTCGGTTTCTCGGTCAGCTCCATTCGGGACACCACGGCTGTTCCGCATAATGGCTGCCGTCCGCGCAAGCGCCGCCGCGTCTGACGGATCGTCTGGCCGTCCTGTTGCCGGATATGCCGGCCCTTTCCGTCTGATGTGGGAAGGGCTCTGGCGCCCGGCGTGATCTTTTAAGAGGCGAACGTGGTATTGCAGAGAAACTGGGAATCGCTGATCAAACCCGAGAAGCTTGACGTCGAGCCGGGTAACGATCCCTCCTGCGTGGCCACCGTTGTGGCGGAGCCGCTGGAGCGCGGCTTTGGCATGACGCTCGGCAACGCGATCCGCCGCATCCTCCTGTCGTCCCTGCAGGGTGCGGCTGTGACGGCCGTGCAGATCGACGGTGTGTTGCACGAATTCAGCACCATCCCCGGCGTCCGCGAGGACGTGACCGACATCGTGCTGAACGTGAAGCAGCTTGCGCTGCGCATGCACGGCGAAGGTCCCAAGCGCATGATGCTGTCGGCCACCGGCCCCGGCGAAGTGCGTGCCGAGCAGATCCAGGCCGGCCATGACATCGAAATCATGAACCCCGACCTCGTCATCTGCACGCTGGACGAGGGCATGAAGCTGGGCATGGAATTCACGGTCAATATCGGCAAGGGCTATGTTCCGGCCTCCGCCAACCGCCCGGAAGATGCGCCGATCGGCCTTATCCCGGTCGATTCGATTTATTCGCCGGTGAAGCGCGTGTCCTACAAGGTGGAGCCGACCCGCGTGGGTCAGGTCACCGACTATGACAAGCTGCTGCTGACGGTGGAGACCAACGGCGCCGTGACCCCGGAAGATTCCGTGGCGCTCGCCGCGCGCATCCTGCAGGACCAGCTCCAGCTGTTCATCAACTTCGACGAGCCGCAACAGCTTCGCCTGGAAGAGCAGCAGGACGACCTGCCGTTCAACCGCAATCTGCTTCGCAAGGTCGACGAACTCGAGCTTTCCGTCCGCAGCGCCAACTGCCTGAAGAACGACAACATCGTCTATATCGGCGATCTCGTTCAGAAGAGTGAGCAGGAGATGCTGCGCACGCCGAATTTCGGCCGCAAGTCGCTGAACGAAATCAAAGAAGTGCTGACCGCTATGGGTCTCGCGCTGGGCATGAATGTCCAGGGCTGGCCGCCTGAGAATATCGAAGACCTCGCCCGCCGGCTCGAAGAGCCGTTCTGACGCACGGCTTCCCCCTAACCGCGTTTTGACAATCAGCACGCACAGGTCAAAGGACTGAAACCATGCGTCACGGCGTTTCCGGGCGTAAGCTCGGCGTTACCTCTACCCACCGCGCTGCCATGTTCCGCAACATGGCGGTGGCTCTCATCAAGCATGAGCAGATCACCACGACGCTGCCCAAGGCGAAGGAGCTGCGGCCTGTCGCCGAGAAGCTCGTGACCCTCGGCAAGCGTGGCGGCCTGCATGCCCGCCGCCAGGCCTATGCCCAGCTGCGCGATGAGACCATCGTCACGAAGCTGTTCGCGGCGCTGGCCGATCGCTACAAGACCCGCGCGGGCGGCTATACCCGCGTGCTGAGGGCCGGCATCCGCTATGGCGATGCCGCCCCGATGGCGATCATCGAATTCGTCGACCGCGACCCCGCGGCCAAGGGCCAGGACAGCGGCCCGAAGCCGGACGTCGTGACCGAGGACGAGGGTCTCGCCGGCGAGGCGTGATCCCCAAAGGCCCCGCGCCTGAGGTATGAAAAGGGCGGACCCGCAAGGTCCGCCCTTTTTCGTTGATACGATCTGAAGGACACAGCTTGGCCCGTTCCCCCTCTGCCTCTGGCGATCTCTTCGGCGCTGAACCGCCCGAGCCTGGTGCGGCCATGCCGGCGCGCGGTGGCACGGCGCGGGGGAAATTGCGGCCGCTCGCCGACCGGCTGCGGCCTGGGACGCTGGGTGACGTCACGGGGCAGGACCATTTGCTCGGACCCCAGGGAACGCTGACCCGCATGCTGGAACGCGGGTCGCTGACCTCGCTCATTCTATGGGGGCCGCCGGGCGTCGGCAAAACCACCATTGCACGCCTGATTGCCGAACAGGCCGGGCTGGTCTTTACCCAGATATCCGCGGTCTTTTCGGGTGTCGCCGACCTCAAGCGGGTGTTTGAGGAGGCCGCGCGCCGCAGCCGCACGGGCGAAGGCACGCTGCTGTTCGTCGATGAAATCCATCGCTTCAACCGGTCCCAGCAGGATGCGTTTCTGCCGGTGGTGGAGGAAGGCATCGTCACGCTGGTGGGCGCGACGACCGAAAACCCGTCCTTCGCGCTGAACGGCGCGCTGCTCTCGCGCTGTCAGGTCCTGGTCCTCAAGCGCCTCGACGACGCGGCGCTCAGCCAGTTGATGGAGCGGGCCGAGAGCGAGGTCGGCCGCCTGCTGCCGCTGACGCAAGAGGGGCGGGCGACGCTGGCCGCCATGTCCGACGGCGACGGGCGCTATCTGCTCAATATGGCCGAGCAGCTTTTCTCGCTCCCCGACGAGCAGGAAGCGCTGGACCCCGCGGGCCTGGCGGATCTGCTGTCCAAGCGGGCGGCGCTGTATGACAAGGACCGCGAGGAGCACTACAATCTCATCTCCGCGCTGCATAAGTCGCTGCGCGGCTCGGACCCCAATGCGGCGCTGTACTGGTTTGCGCGCATGCTGGAAGGCGGCGAGGACCCCCGCTATATCGCGCGCCGGCTGCTGCGCTTTGCGGCCGAAGATATCGGCATGGCCGATCCGCAGGCGCTGGTGATGACGGAAACCGCCTGGACGACCTATGAGCGCCTGGGCAGCCCCGAAGGTGAATTGGCCCTCGCTCAGGCCGTCGTCTATCTGGGCACGGCGCCCAAGTCGAACGCCGTCTATACGGCCTTTGGTGCGGCGAAGCGGGCCGCGAAAGCGACCGGCAGCCTGATGCCGCCGGCGCATATCCTGAACGCGCCGACCAAGCTGATGCGCGACCTCGGCTATGGTGACGGCTATGCCTATGACCACGGTCAGGAAGAGGCTTTTTCCGGCGAGAACTATTTTCCAGATGGGATGGAGCGTGACGAATTCTACCAGCCTGTCGAGCGCGGCTTTGAGCGCGAGATCGGCAAGCGTCTTGATTATTGGGCCAAGCTGCGCCTGCAGCGTGAGCGGGAGCGTGGCGAATGAGTGGCGTTGAAGAACGCGTCGTCTCGGACGATGAGGCCGATATCCGGCTGGACCGCTGGTTCCGCCGTCATTTTCCGGGCCTGACCCAGGGCGCCATCGAAAAGCTGTGCCGCACCGGCCAGATCCGTGTTCTGGGCAAGCGCGCCGAGGCTTCCACCCGTCTTCAAGCGGGCCAGAGCATACGCATCCCGCCGCCCGTGCAGGCGGCGATGGCGCATGAAGCGCCGAAGGCCGCGCCCAGCATGGATTCCCGCACCATCAAAGAGCTGGAGCGGATGGTGCTCTATCGCGATGCGTGGCTGATCGTCATCAACAAGCCGCCCGGTCTTGCGACCCAGGGCGGCCCCGGCATCACCCGCCATCTGGACGGCATGCTGGACGGTCTGCGCTTCGATGCGCCCGACCGGCCGCGCCTGGTCCACCGGCTGGACCGCGACACCTCGGGCGTTCTGCTGCTGGCGCGCTCCCCCGGCAATGCCGCCAAGCTTGCCGCCGCCTTTCGCACGCGCAAGGTCGAGAAGACCTATTGGGCGATCGTGAAGGGCCTGCCGGTGCCGCTGGAAGGCCGCATCGACCATCCGCTGACCCGCGTGCAGGGGCTGGGCGGCGCCCGCAGCGCCATCGCCCATCCATCCGACCCCGACGCTCAGAAGGCGGTGACGGAATACGAGACGCTGGACAAGGCCGGGCGCAGCTTCAGCTGGCTGGGCCTGTATCCGCATACCGGCCGCACGCATCAGCTGCGGGTGCATTGTTCGGCGCTGGGCAATCCGATCCTGGGCGATGTCGCCTATGGCGGTGAGTCGGAGATGGAAACGGTCACCGGGCGGCTGCATTTGCATGCCCGCGGGGTGCATCTGCCGCATCCGGCCGGCGGCACGCTGACCGTGAGCGCGCCTCTGCCTGCTCATATGGAAGAGACCTTCCGTCAGCTCGGCTTCGTCAACCCGGCGCCCGAGGCACCGCGCCGCGTCAAGGGTTAGGCTTCCGGCACCACGATGCGGTCGGCGGGCACCACGCCGCCGGTCAGCCGGGCGACGACGCATTCGGCGGCATCGACCGCCATTTGCGTCATCGACCCCGCCGAGACGCCGGCGACGTGCGGCGTCAGCAGGATGCGCGGATGGGTGCGGAAGGGGTGCTCGGGCGGCGGCGGCTCAGGCTCCGTCACATCAAGCCCGGCACCCGCGATATGGCCGGAATCGAGCGCCTCCAGCAAAGCGGCCTGATCGATCAGACCGCCGCGCGCGGTATTGACGATGAAGGTGCCTTTGCGCATCCGCGCGAGCGCCGCCGGGCCGATCATGCCCCGCGTCTCGGGCGTCAGCGCGGTATGGAGGGAGATGACGTCGCTCGTCTCCAGCAGCCGCTCCAGGCTCTCCGCCCGCGCCGCATGGGCATAGACCTCCGGCGCCGTTTGGCGGGAGAAGGCGCTGACCGTCATCCCGAAGGCCGAAGCCATGCGGGCGGTATACTGGCCGATAGCCCCCATGCCGATGAGGCCGAGGCGTGCGCCATAGGCGTCGCCCACCCATAGAGTGCCGGCGCGCCATTCGCCGGCTGCAACCTGATGCGGCAGCACATGCAGCTGCTTGATGAGGGCGAGCATGAGGGCGATCGTATGCTCGGCGACGGCGCGGGCATTGGCGCCGGGCGTGCGGGTGATGAGCAGGCCGCGGCGGCGCGCGGCCTCCAGATCGACCTCATCGGTGCCGGCGCCGTGGCGGGCGATAATGCAGAGATGCGGCGAGGCGTCCATCACGGCGGCGGTGATGGGACCCTGGCGGGCGATGATGGCGGCCGCACCGATGTCGGCCGCCCTGGCCGCAACAAGCGCCGCGGGAGGGAAGGCTTCCGTATAGTGCAGATCCAGGCCCGCGCTTTCCAGGAGAGCCACGCCCTCCTGCGCTAGCAGCGGAGAGGTGACCAATACGCTCAAAGCCCCCATCGGCTCAGCGCCGGTCCCGCTCGAAATGCCGGTAATATTTGCCCGTAACGAGGTCGCTTTGCACGAGGATCGCGACGTCGGTGGTGTTGAACTGCGTATCCACCACAGCACCGTCACCCACGAAGCCGCCAAGGCGCAGATAGCCCTTGATCAGTGGTGGCAGGCTGACGAGCACCTGGCGTGCATCGATATCAGCTGGGTTCATGCGCTGCATGTCGACATAGCGCGCGGGCAGCGCCTTCATGCGGATATCCGGCGGCGCCAGATGATGGGCGTGCAGATAGGTCAGTTCAGCCGCGAGTGCATCGACATCCGTGCCCGGCAGGCTGGCGCAGCCGAACATGAGATCGATGTTATGGGCGAAGATATAGGCAGCGATCCCGCGCCACAGCAGCTGCATGGCGGCGCGCCCGCGATAGCTGGCATCGACGCAGGAGCGGCCGAGTTCAAGCACGCGGCCGGGAAAGCGCTCGATCAGCGAGATGTCGTATTCATCGGCTGAATAGAAGCGGCCGATGGTCTCCGCCGCTTCCCGCCGGATGAGGCGATAGGTGCCGACGACGGCATCCGGCCCGTCGCCCAGATCATGATCGACGACGAGAAGGTGGTCGGCGACGGCGTCATAGCGGTCACTGTCGCGGCCGCTGCGGGCGGCCGCTTCGTCGGGATGGGCGCCGAGTTCTTCGTAGAAGACGCGATAGCGCAGCGCCTGGGCGGCATCCAGCTCATCGGCCGTGCGCGCAATGCGGAGACCGAGATTGCCGGCCCGCAATTCACCGATGCCTTCCTCGCGTTCGAGGCCGGGCAGGGGCTCGATGACGCTCACTTAATGCCCACGGTCGGCCTCGGGGCCGTTTGCGACGCGTTGCGTGGATTCGGCGGGCGCGCCGGGTCGGGTCAGGCGCCGCTTCTGCGGCGCGGGGGCATCCGCCGCGACCGTCTGCGCGGGCATGCGCCGGCCAAAGAGTTCAAGTCGGTGCGAGACGAGATCGAAACCCAGCCGGGTCGCGATGGCGCGGATCGCATCCTCCAGCTCGGCATCGATGAATTCGGTGACGCGGCCGGTCTCGACATCGACGATATGATGATGGGGGCCCGGGGTCGCAGGCTCATAGCGGGCGCGGCCACCACCGAAATCATGACGTTCCAGGATGCCGTTTTCCTCAAACAGCCGCACGGTGCGATAGACGGTCGCGATCGACATGCGATTGTCGAGGGCGACAGCCCGCCGATACAGCTCTTCAACGTCCGGGTGGTCCTCGGCCTCGGAAAGAACGCTGGCGATGACGCGGCGCTGCCCCGTCATTTTCAGGCCTTTATCGATGCACAGGCGCTCGATGCGCGACATCATCGGTTGGTTTCCGGTTCTATCCCCGCCGCTTCGGGCGTTACGATCGCGGCGTTCAGCAGGGCGCTCTGCCAAGCCAATGGCCATGAGCGACCGTTATAGGGGGAGCCGCCGGAGGAGGCAAAGCTCCACAATAGCGCGGCTGACGTCAGCCAGCCCTGCCGCCACGACCGGAACCCGCTTTCACCGGTACCCGCGGCTTGGTGCCGAGGCCGATCTTTTTGGCGAGCGAGGAGCGCTGGCGCGCATAATTGGGGGCGACCATCGGATAGTCGGGCGGCAGGCCCCAGCGCTCGCGATACTGTTCCGGCTCGAGATTGTAGGCGGTCTTCAGATGGCGCTTCAGCATCTTCAGCTTTTTGCCGTCTTCCAGGCAAATGATGTAATCGCCAAAAACGCTCTTCTTGACGGGAACAGCCGGCTGAGGCTTCTCAACCACTTCGGGCTGCGCGCCGACATTGGACAGCGTGCGGAAGACTTCCTGGATCAGCGCGGGGAGCGCTTCGGGCGCTACGGTATTGTGAGACACATGGGCCGAGACGATTTGGGCGGTCCAGCCAAGGACACTCAGATTGGCGGCATCGTCAGACATTCAACATTCTCCTGGCCGGATGATAAGGCACTTAGGCTGCCGTGCTAAATATTTCCAAGATACACGGCCGTATAGGTAGAATTCAGACAATCCAGAGATGTCATGATGCGTGGCTTTTATAAGATGCGCCGCCGATTCGCTTCATATCTACCGCTTTAAGCCTAATCGGGGCAACAAGCTTAACAGATCATCAAGTAAAGCCATCCCATGACAGCAAATACATCTGGTGCGGCATTTCTTGATGTCACCACCGATACCTGCCCGATGACCTTTGTCAGAACACGTTTGATGCTCGAGCGTCTGCCGGAAGGGGCTTATTTGCGCGTTCGTCTACGCGGCGCGGAGCCGCGCGACAGCGTGCCGCGGATGGCAGAGAGCCAGGGTCATGTGATCATCGAGCGGATTGTGGACGAGGACCCGGATATTCTTGAGATCATCATCCGGCGTGGTCCGAAAGCCTGACCATGGCTGAGCCTTTTCCGAAACGCGTGGCCGTGGTTCTGCCGCCGCGCGAAGGCTTCGGCCCGCAATCGGCCGGCGCCATCGCTTTGCTGCAAGTCCGGCTGGCCACGCCTGACCCGGCCGTCCCGTCTGGTTTCGCCGTGACGATCGTCGGCGCGAAGCAGCGGGGGACGGTCTTTCCCCTGCCCTATCTGCCGGCCGAGGAGCGCTGGTCGCTATGGGGGTCTGACGCGGGCTATGCCGCGGCGGTGGCCCGCGTGCTGGACCGGCTGCAGCCCGATCTGATCGAAATCCATAACCGCCCCGATCTTGCCCGGCGCCTGGCCCGACGATTCCCGCCGCGGCGCATCGCTCTGTTTTTGCACAATGATCCGCGCGCCATGCGCGGCGCCCGGACGGCAGCGGCGCGCGCGGCCCTGTCTGGCACACTCGGCGCGGTGATCTGCGTCTCCCGCTTTCTGGCCGATTGCTGGCTGGAGGGGACCCGCGCTGCGGCCGGCACAGCGCCCCGCGTGCTGCCCAATTCGCTCGATCTCAGCGCGCTGCCGGCGTCGCTGCCGCCAGCCGCGCGCGACCGGACGATTGTCTTTGCCGGGCGCGTGGTGGCCGACAAAGGCGCCGATAGTTTCGTCGCGGCCTGTGCGGAAGCGCTGCCACATCTGCCCGGCTGGCAGGCGGTGATGATCGGGGCCGACCGGTTTCGCCCCGACAGCCCGGAAACACCCTTTACGGAAAGCCTGAGAGACAGGGCGGAGCATGCCGGGATCGCGCGGCTGGGCTACCGGGATCACGCAGCCGTGATGGCGGCGCTGAGCACGGCCGCCATCGCCATGGTGCCCAGCCGCTGGCAGGAGCCTTTCGGTCTCGCGGCGCTGGAAGCGATGGCCGCCGGTGCGGCCCTTGTGACCTCGGGGCGTGGGGGACTGGGCGAATTGGCGTCTGGCGCCTCTGTGGTGATCGATCCCGATGATGTATCGGGTATCGCGGCGGTGCTGATCCAATTGGCGCATGACCAGGCCCGGCGCGCTTCTCTGTCTCAGGCGGGTCTGGACCGGGCGCGGGCCTATGATTTGCCGGAAGCCCGCCGCCGGCTTGACGCCTTGAGAATGGAACTGCTGACCTCGTGATGCCGCTCAGTCTTCTTTTGCAACGTATCGCCCTGGTCGCGGTGCTGCTGGTGACGCCCGCTTTGCTCAATGCGCGGGCGCTGGCCGATATTTTCTTTTCCCTGACGGCCCTTCTGTTCCTGGTCCAATGCGCGCGGACGGGCCACTGGTCCTGGCTGCGCCAGGGCTGGGTGCCTGTCGCGGGCGCCTGGTGGATCTGGGAGATGATCTGCTCCCTGCCCTTGCCGCCGCCCTTCCACGGCACGTGGCCGAATTTCGTCCAGGCCCTGGTCATGGTACGCTACGGCGTTTTCGCCGTGGCGCTCGAATACTGGGTGCTGCGCGATCCGCGGCCCCGCCTGTGGCTGCGCTGGGTGGTGCATGCGGTGACGGCCTATATCTGCGCCGGCGTGCTGTATCAGTATGCGTTCGGCAAGAATTTCTATGGCTACGGCCGCTGGGCCGATGGCGAGTTGACCGGCCCTTTCTACAAGCCGCGCGCCGCACCGGAACTGGTGCGCATCCTGTTTCCCGCGGTGCTGCCGCCGGTGATGACGCTGATTTCCCGCAAGTCCTTTCTGTATAAGGCCGCGGGTGTGGCGATCGCCGCCCTTGGCATCGCCTGCATGGTGCTGATCAGCCAGCGGATGCCGGTACTGCTGACGCTGCTGGGCCTGGCCGTCTCGGCGCTGTTCCTGCCGAAGTTGCGTCCCGTCGCGATCGGGCTGGTGGTGGTAGGCGGCCTGGTGATCGCGGCCTCACCGGTCATTTCACCGCAGACCTATTACCGGCTGGTCGAGAAATTCACCACGCAGATGGACCATTTCCGCTCCAGCCCCTACGGGCTGCTGCTGCGCCGCGCCGATGAAATCACCGAGCAAAATCCGATCTTCGGGCGCGGCTTCAACGGTTTCCGCGACGGCTGCCCGGAGACGCGCTACTGGGTGGGCTGGACCAAAGCGCCGGGCGATGATGGCGGCGGCCTGCCCACCTGCAAGCAGCATCCGCATAACTTCTACCTGCAGGCGAGCACCGATGGCGGCTATCCCGGCCTGATCCTGTTCTCGCTGATGGTGCTGGCCTGGCTGCGGGAACTATCGCGCGGCCTGTGGCGCAACCCGACCGCGGTGCGGGTGGGGATTTTCGCGGCCGCCTTCATTCACCTGTGGCCGATCGCCTCGACCAGCGCCTTTCTCAGCCTGCCGGTCAGCGGCTATTTCTTTGTCATTCTCGGCTGGGGCCTGGCTGAGACGCGATGGCGCCAGGACACGCCTGCGGCCAGAGCAGAGCCTGCCCCTCGCCCCGCCGAATGAGCGGACCTATATAGTCCTTGAGAGAATTTCGCTGTTGCCTTCGTGACCCGGAGTAGTCCCATGCCCGATACCGTCGCCGAAACAATCGGCACCACCGGCCAGACCCTTGTTCCTGTGACCGTGCTCACCGGCTATCTGGGGGCCGGCAAGACCACGCTGCTGAACCGCATCCTGACCGAGAATCACGGCAAGAAATACGCCGTTATCGTCAACGAATTCGGTGAGCTTGGCGTCGATAACGACCTTGTCGTCGATGCCGACGAAGAAGTTTTCGAGATGAATAACGGCTGCATCTGCTGCACCGTGCGTGGCGATCTGATCCGCATTCTGGCGGGGCTGATGAAGCGCCGCACCAAGTTCGACGGCATCATCATCGAGACCACCGGCCTCGCCAATCCGGCACCGGTGGCCCAGACCTTCTTCGTCGACGAGGGTGTGCGCGCGAAGGCGCGGCTGGATGCGATCGTGACCGTGGTCGATGCCCTGAACCTGCCTGCGCGTCTGGCCGATAGTGCCGAGGCCGCGGCGCAGATTGCCTTCGCCGATGTCATCCTGCTCAACAAGATCGACCTGGTGACGACCTCCGAGCTGACGGCGGTGGAGGCGCGCATTCGCGCCATCAATGCCATCGCGCCCATCATCCGGTCGGAAAAGTCCAATGTCGCGATCGAAGCGGTGCTGGAGCGCAAGGCCTTCGACCTCAACCGCATTCTCGCTCTCGACCCGGACTTCCTCGAGTCAGACGAGCACGAGCATAACGAAGAGATCAGCAGCATGAGCTTCACGGTCTCCCGCCCGATCGACCCGCAGAAGTTCAACGGCTGGATCGGCGCGCTGCTCAACGCCAAGGGCGCGGACCTGCTGCGGACCAAGGGCATTCTGGACTATACCGGAGAGGATCGCCGCTTCGCCTTCCAGGCCGTGCATATGATCGCCGATGGCGATTTCATCGGCCCCTGGAAAGAGGGCGAAAAGCGTCAGAGCCGCATCGTCTTCATCGGCCGTGACCTCAACCGGCCGCAGCTTCGCCGCGGCTTCGAATCCTGCCAGGTGGATTGAACCGCTTCATGTCCTTCGCTCAATCCCCCATCCGGGACAATCTCGTCGAGACGCGCGGCGCTCACCGTGCCTTGGATGCCTATGTCGTGCAGATCGCCTTCGACCGTGGTGGCGCTTTCGTCGCCTTCGGCCTGGGTGACGGTACCGTGCATTTCGCCGATTTCGCCGATCCGGCGGCGGACTGGGCCCAGGTCACGGTGCATGAAGGCGCCGTGCTGGGCCTGGCCGCCGATGTCATGCCCGGCGCCGTCATTACCGGCGGCGACGACGGCGACTTTCGCCGCGTCAAGCCGGACGGCGAGGCGGTGACGCTGAGCGATCTCGGCTCCAAATGGGTGGAGCATGTGGCGACCTTCGCGCCCGGCCGCGGCCGGGACAAGGATGTGCCGATTTTGGCCTGCGCGGCGGGCAAACAGGTCCATCTGTTCGATGCGCGCGGCCAGAAGCTGAAGGTGCTGGAGCATCCCTCCACCGTCACCGGCATGAGCTTCGACAATCGCGGCAAGCGAATCGCGGCCTCGCATTACAGCGGCGCCAGCATCTGGTTCGTCGCCGCCAAGACCGATGCGCCGCGGCGGCTGGAATGGAAGGGCAGCCATATCGGCGTCGCTTTGCATCCCGACGGTGAATCCGTTGTCACCAGCATGCAGGAGAATGCGCTGCACGGCTGGCGTCTGTCGGACGGCCAGCACATGCGGATGAGCGGCTATCCGACCAAGCCGGAATCGATCTCCTTCTCGCGCTCAGGCCGATGGCTCGCCTCGTCCGGCGCGGATACGGTGGTGGCCTGGCCCTTCTTCGGCGGTGGCCCGATGGGCAAGCCGCCGCTGGAACTGGCAGGCGGGGCCAGCGTGATCGTGTCACGCGTGCTGTTCAATCCGCGCTCGGATGTAGTCGCGGCAGGCTTCGCGGATGGCCGCGTGGTGCTGGCCGATATCGAGTCCCAGCGGATTATCCCTGTGGCCCCGCCGGGCCATGGTGCGGTGTCGGCGCTGGCCTGGAACGATAGCGGCAGCCATCTCGCCTTCGGCACCGAGCAGGGCTTTGCGGCCGTGGTGGATCTGTCCAAGCGCTAGAGCGTGTCGGCCCTTGGTTGAAACAGCTTACCCCGTCATGCCCACGCAAGTGGGCATCGTCTTGACCGTCGCAGTCGGCATCTCTCCGGGAATGGCGCTGCGCCGTGAGACGATACCCGCTTTCGCGGGTATGACGGTGTTGGACGGCCAATTCCGACCGAAAATGAAAACTGACAAGCGCTAACCGGCAGTCGGTTTGTCGCGCCGGAATTCCGGTTTCAGGCTGCGATAAAGGCTGCGATAGGCCTCCAGCCGTGGCAGATAGGCCTCCGCCAAGGCCGTATCGGGTGCGATCCGCTCGATGATTTCGGGCTGGGCCGCGACCAGACCGCCGCCCGCCGCCATGCGGCCGAGGCGGGCGGCGCCGAACGCCGCGCCATGGGCGCCATCGGCAAAGCGATTGAGCGTGAGGCCGGTGGCCGACGCGATGATCCGCGCCCAAAGCCGGCTGCGGGCGCCACCGCCGATGAAACCTGCCTCCCCCACCGCGATCCCGGCCGTATTCAAGGCCGCCACGCCGTCCGCCAGGCTGAAGGCGACACCTTCCAGCACGGACTGGATCATCTGGGCGCGGTTGCTGTCGGGCGTCAGGCCGAACAGCACGCCGCGTGCCCAGGGGTCGTTATGCGGGCTGCGCTCGCCCGTCAGGTAGGGCAGAAACAGAAGCGGACTTGGACCGGTGAATCCGGCCTCGACCTCCTCCAGCAGGGACGCGATATCCGCGGCACCCCCCAGCCGGCTCATGGTCGCGAGCGCGCTGGCGCCATTGAGCACGGCAGCCATGGCGCTCCAGCGGCCGGGCAGGCAGTGGCAGAAGCTATGGACCGCGCGTTCCGGGGCCGGGCGATAGTCGCGGGTCGCGACGAAGACCTGACCGGAGGTGCCCAGCGAGACGAAGCTGCTGCCGTCTTCCACCACGCCGATGCCGAGGCCCCCGGCCAGCGTATCCCCGGCCCCGCCGGCAACGACTGTCGAGGGCGAGAGGCGGAAGCGATGGGCGATGTCAGGCCGCACGGTGCCTGTGGCTTCCGGGCTTTCGACGATCGGCGGCAGCAGGCGGGGGTCTAGTCCGATGCGGCGGATAGCGGCCTCGCTCCAGCACCGGCGTTCCTGATCCAGCAGCCAGGTGCCGGCGGCATCCGTCACATCGGTCACGTAATTGCCGGTCAGATGCAGGCGGATGACGTCCTTGGGCAGCAGCAGGCGCCGGGCGCGATCCATTACGCCCGGCTCATGCCGTTGCAGCCACAGGATTTTGGGCGCGGTGAGACCGGCCATGGCGGGCACGCCAAGCAGACGGGAAAGCTCCGTGCCTTCTGCCTGCAGCGCTTCCGCCTCGGCCTCGGCGCGGCCGTCATTCCACAGCATGGCGGGACGAACGGGCCTGTCTTCGGCGTCGAGCAGACAAAGCCCGTGCATCTGGCCGCTGAGGCCGATGCCGCGCACGCGCGCCATCAGGTCCGGGTGGCCGGCAGCGAGCTGGTCCAGCACCGCCTCCACCGCCTGCCACCAATCGCCAGGCTCCTGCTCGGAGGCCAGCGGCTGCGGATGCGTGGGCACCGGCACCGGAATGGAGACAGAGGCGAGAACCGCTTCGCGCTCATCGACAATAATGGCTTTGACGGCGGAGGTGCCGAGATCAATGCCCAAATAGCAGGTCATGGGGTGAAGCCTCGTCCGCGTCCGATGATGCTGGTGCCGAAGCGGTCCCTTAGCTGGTTCAGCGCCTGCTGGCGAGCGACCCGGCGGGCAGAATCAGGGTCGGCGAGGTCTGCCGGGTCGGCATCCCGCACAGGGCGGAGCGGCTGTGCGCCCAGGCCCAGCAAGCGGAAGCTGGTGCCATCGATCTCGCGCGCCAGCAGGCCGCGCCCCGCCTCATAGAGCAGATCCGGCAGGCCGGTGGGGACGGCAAGCCGCAGGCTGCGGGTGCGTAGCTTATGGTCACTGGTCTTGAGCTTCAGCGTGATGCCGCCGGCGGCGAAATCTTCTTTCCGCAGCCGCCGCCCGAGCTTTTCGGCGATCTGCCAGAGGATTTTTTCGAGGTCCACGAGGGTCGCGAGATCGGTGTCGAAGGTGGTTTCGGCGCTGATCGATTTCGTCTCCCGCACGGGTTCCACTCGGCGGTCATCCTCGCCGCGCGCGCGGCGGCTGAGTGCCGGGCCCTCCGGCCCCAGCAGGCGATAGGCGGTCTCGACATCCAGCGCCTGCAACTGGCTGAGGCGGGTGAAGCCGAGGCTGGCGAGGCGCGACGTCGCCGCCGGGCCGATGCCGGGGAGCAGGCTGACCGGCTCCGGCGCCAGGAGGCTCGCCGCTTCCGACCCGATGACGGAAAAGCCGCGCGGCTTATCGCGCTCGGCCGCCAATTTGGCGAGGAGGCGATTATGGGACAGGCCGACGGAAATGGTGACGCCGATCTCCGTCTCGACCCGGCGGGCGAGGCGCGCCAGCATGACCGCCGGCGGCGCGCGGTGCAGCGCTTCGGTGCCGGAAAGATCAAGCGCCGCCTCATCGATCGAAAGGGGTTCGACCAGAGGCGTCAAATCCGCCATGAGCGCGCGGATGCGGCGGGATTCGGTGACGTATTTTGCCATGTCCGGCTTCATCACCACCGCAGTCGGGCAGAGTTTCAGCGCCTTGAACATGGGCATGGCCGAGCGCACGCCCGATAGGCGCGCGATATAGCAGGCCGTGCTGACGACGCCGCGATGGGCACCGCCGATGATCAGCGGCCGGCTGGCGAGTTCCGGGTGATCGCGCTTCTCCACGCTCGCATAAAAGGCGTCGCAATCGATATGGGCGATGCTGAGGGTGAGAAGTTCCGGGTGGCTGATGAGCTGGCGCGATCCGCAGGTCATGCAGAGGCGCGGGGGCTGCCGGCCTGACGGGTCTTCACTGATGGCATCGCAGGATCGGCAAAGCGTCGGCATGGCGCGGGCGGCTCCGGGTGGGCCAATCTACCCGGCTTCGTGGCATGATGCCAGAAAGGCGGTCCTGCTTCAGGCGTCCGTCAGGGCGGGCGTGGTCGCCAGCGCGCGGGCGTCGAGCAGGCCAGGCGGCAGCAGGCTGCGGAAGGCCGCGGCCAGCTCATGCAGCAGGGGCTCGACCGCCGAGGTTTTGCGCCAGACGAGGGCGATGCGGCGGCTGGGATTGCCATCCTCGAAGGCGAGAAGATGGACGGGCCGGGAATAGGGCCCCATGCCATGCGTGGCCAGCGCCGGGATCAGCGTCATGCCGATGCCGGCCATGACCATCTGACGAAGGGTTTCCAGGCTGGTGGCGCGGAAGCCCGTCGTCTCGCGTGAGCCCGAGGTATCGCAGACCGCCAGGGCCTGATCGCGCAGGCAATGGCCGTCTTCCAGCAGCAGCAGATTATAGGGAGCAAGTTCGGCGATGCGGATGGTGTGCCGTCCGGCCAGCGCATGATTGCTCGGCACGGCAAGCAGAAAAGGTTCCTCGAACAGAAGTTCCGTCTGCAACTGCGTGTCATGCACGGGCAGCGCCAGGATGACGGCGTCCAGCTTGCCGTCCTGCAGGCGCTCCAGCAGCGGATCACTTTTTTCCTCGGTCAGGAAAAGTTCGAGATGCGGAAAACGGGTTTTGATGCCGGGCATGACATGCGGCAGCAGATAGGGTCCGAGCGTCGGGAAAATCCCCAGGCGCAGAATGCCCGATTCCGGCGCGCTCATCCGCTTGGCCGCTTCCTTGATGGCGGCGGCCTCGTTCAGAATGCGCCTAGCCCGCGTCGTGATGTCCTGCCCTGCCGGTGTCAGCATGACATTGCGGGGAGACCGCTCAAGCAGCGTGACGCCGAGTTCGTCTTCCAGCTTGCGGATCTGGGTGGAGAGCGTCGGCTGGCTGACCAGGCACGCCTCCGCCGCCCGCCGGAAATTGCGGTGATCCGCGAGGGCGACAAGATATTGCAGTTCGCGCAGGTTCATGTTTTCAAGCACCGATCGTCATGCGCGGCATGAAGCCGCGCATCTACCCGCCGGAGAGCGGCGATAGGTAGATCCGCGGACCAAGTCCGCGGATCACGATGATGGACGGGCTTGATCAATCCTTACGCAGCCTTCGCTTCTTCTGTTTGCGGCGCAGACGAGCGGATCAGATAATCGAAGGCCGAGAGCGAGGCCTTGGCCCCCTCGCCGGCGGCGATGATGATCTGCTTGTACGGTATTGTTGTGCAGTCACCAGCCGCAAAGACGCCGGGCAGCGACGTCTGGCCGTGGCCGTCGATGATGATCTCACCGCGCGGCGACAGGTCAAGCGTGCCCTTCAGCCAATCGGTATTCGGCAGCAGGCCGATCTGGACGAAGATGCCCTCCAGATCCAGCGTGTGATGCTGGCCGGTGACGCGGTTCTCATAGACCAGGCCGGAGACCTTCTGGCCGTCGCCCTTCACTTCGGTGCTGCGGGCGGAGACGAGCACGGTCACGTTCGGCAGGCTGTGCAGCTTGCGCTGCAGCACGGCGTCGGCGCGCAGCTTGGTGTCGAATTCGATCAGCGTGACGTGGCTGACGATGCCGGCAAGGTCGATCGCCGCCTCAACGCCGGAATTGCCGCCACCGATGACGGCGACGCGCTTGCCCTTGAACAGCGGACCGTCGCAATGCGGGCAATAGGCGACGCCCTTGTTGCGATAGACGTCTTCGCCGGGCACGCCCATCTGGCGCCAGCGCGCGCCGGTGGAGAGAATGACGGTCTTGGCCTTCAGCACCGCGCCGCTTTCCATATGGACCGCGAAATGGTCGCCCTCGCGGTTCAGCTCGGCCGCCTTCTGCAGGTTCATGATGCGGACGTCATTCTCGCGCACATGCGTCTCAAGCGCCTGGGCGAGCTTGGGGCCTTCGGTATGCGAGACGGAGATGAAGTTCTCGATGCCCATCGTATCCAGCACCTGGCCGCCGAAGCGTTCGGCCGCGACACCGGTGCGGATGCCCTTGCGCGCGGCATAGACGGCAGCGGCCGCCCCGGCGGGACCGCCGCCCACGATCAGCACCTCGAACGGCGCTTCGGCGGAGAGCTTCTTCGCCTCACGCCCGGCGGCGCCGGTATCAAGCTTGGCGACGATCTCTTCCACGCCCATGCGGCCCTGGCCGAAAACCTGGCCGTTGAGGAAGATGGTCGGCACCGACATGACCTGCCGCGCATCCACTTCCTGCTGGAACAGCGCGCCGTCGATCGCCGTATGCTTGATGCGGGGGTTGAGGACCGCCATCAGGTTCAGTGCCTGCACGACATCCGGGCAGTTCTGGCAGGAGAGCGAGAAATAGGTCTCGAAGGTGAAATCGCCGTCGAGGTCACGCACCTGGTCGATCACCGCCTGCTCCAGCTTGGACGGATGACCGCCGACCTGCAGGAGGGCCAGGACGAGAGAGGTGAATTCATGACCCATGGGCAGGCCCGCGAAGCGCAGGCTGATGTCCTGACCCGGTGTCGTCAGCGCAAAAGAGGGGGCGCGCTCGCCATCATCATGGGATTCGGACACGGAAATTTTGGCGGAGGCTTCCTGCAGCTCGTGCAGCAGCTCCATCATCTCACGGGATTTCGGGCTGTCATTGACCGAGGCCGCGATCTGGATGGGACGGACGGCCCGCTCCAGATAGGCCTTGAGCTGAGTCTTCAGATTGGCATCCAGCACGGGATGAACTCCGACGGCTAAAGGAGGGGCAAGGCTAGGTGAGGTGCCGCCTATCCCCGAAGGGACAGGCGGCGGTCGTCAGGAGAGGCGAGCCTCAGATCTTGCCGACGAGGTCGAGCGAGGGTGCGAGGGTCTTCTCACCCTCTTCCCACTTGGCGGGGCAGACTTCGCCCGGATGGGCGGCGACATACTGGGCGGCCTTGATCTTGCGGAGGAGGTCCTTCGCATTGCGGCCGATGCCTTCGGCAGTGATTTCGACGGCCTGAACAATACCTTCGGGATCGACGATGAAGGTGGCGCGGTCGGCCAGGCCCTCGCCTTCACGCATCACGCCGAAATTGTTGGTGACCGTGCCGGACGGGTCACCCAGCATGGTGTACTGGATCTTGCCGATGGTGTCAGACGCATCATGCCAGGCCTTGTGCACGAAATGCGTGTCGGTGGAGACGGAATAGACTTCCACGTCCATGCGGCGCAGCTCTTCGTAATGGTCAGCCACGTCGCCGAGTTCGGTCGGGCAGACGAAGGTGAAGTCGGCCGGATAGAAGAAGAACACGGCCCAGCTGCCGAGGACGTCCTGCTCGGAGACCTCGATGAACTTGCCCTGCTTATAGGCCTGGGTCTTGAAGGGTTTGATTTTGGTGTTGACGTTGATCGACATGCGAATTCCTTCTGGCTCAGTGCGAGTACCGCCGAAAAACACCATACTGCGCTGCACCATATCCGTAAAATAGATAAATACGAGAGAGTTGATAGATTTTATCTATCAATAGGGCGCGCTGGCTTAGCGGCGGCCAATCGTCTGAAATACCGGGCGAAATTACGCCTATGAACGGTCTGCACAGGCAGGCGCCCGCTTCGGGCAGGCATGTGCGGCATGGGTCTTGAATGGCAGCGCCCATCGCAAAGCCCCGCTTTCCGTGCGGGTTCCTGAAGGACTGGCAGAGCATGACCGATCGGCGCTTCCATCTTGGCTGGTTCATGAATTTCACGCCGGACGAGTGGCGCGAGCCGTTCGGCCAGGGCGGCCTGCCCTGGGACGGCAAATTCTATGTCGAAATGGCGCGCACGCTGGAGCGGGCTTGCTTTGACTATATTATGATCGAAGACAAGCTGATGGTGCCGCAAACCTTCGGCGGCAGTACCGAACTGAGCCTGAAGAATGCGATGATGGTGCCCAAGCACGACCCGGCGCCGCTGGCCGTCGCCATGGGCATGGCGACGAGCCGTCTCGGCGTCGTCGCCACCATGTCGACCCTCGCCTATCCGCCCTTCATGCTGGCGCGGCTGTCCTCGACCATCGACAGTCTCACCTCGGGCCGCTTCGGCTGGAATATCGTGACCAGCGCCGAGGATCTGACGGCACAGAATTTCGGTCTTGAGAAACTGCCGCCGCGCGACCTGCGCTATGCGATGGCGGAAGAATATATGGATGTAGTCAACAAGCTTTTCGCATCCTGGGACAAGGACTCCGTGGTGCTGGACCGTGAGCGCGGCGTTTATGCCGACCATACGAAGGTCCATCCGATCCATCACAAAGGAGAATTCTACAGCGTGCGGGGTCCGCTCAACACCGTCCCCTCGCCGCAGCACCGTCCGGTCTATGTGCAGGCCGGCGCATCACCCAAGGGCCGCGACTTCGCCGCCCGGCATGCCGATTCGATCGTCTCGGTCGCCAGCGGCGTGGAGAGCATGAAAGCCTTCCGCGCTGATATCCGCGCCCGTGCGGCGGCGATCGGCCGCGATCCCGACAGCATCAAGGTCATGTTCTGCGTGACGCCGGTTTTGGGCGAGACGGAGGAGGAGGCGCAGGCCAAGCAGCAGCGCATGATCTCGGCGCCGCATTTCATCAACGACATGCTGAGTTCGATTTCCGCCATTACCGAAATCGACTTCGCCCAGTTCGATCTCGACAAGCCGCTGCCTTATGAACTCAAGACGAATGGCGAGCAGGGATCACTCGACAAGTTCCAGCAATGGGGCAGCGGCAAGACCCTGCGGGAACTGGTAGTGGGCGGTGTCGGCGGGCTGGTCTCCTCGGTCGAACTGGTCGGCACGCCGGATCAGGTGGCGGAGCGGATGGGCGCGGTGATGGCAGAGGTCGGCGGCGATGGCTTCCTGATCACGACGCCCGTCCTGCGCGTCAGCCGCCGGCAGATCGTCGAAGTGGCCGATGGGCTGGTGCCGGCACTGCAGAAGCGCGGTCTTGTCCGCACGGCCTATGCGCATGAGACGCTGCGGGACAATCTGCTGGCGTTTTGAGTGAACGCGCCTTTTCATGCCGGGGGCGGTTTGCCGGTAGATCTATCGAGAATTGGTCAGGAGGTGCGGACGTAGCAAATCCGCGGTCTCGGTCAGGCCAACGGCCTCCATGCGAAGAAGAAGCGTTTCGCGGGTCAGTTCGGGCTTTTGAAACCGTCGCCGCATCGCTTCGAGCGCGGCGAGCGCCCTCGGTAGATCGAGGTCTACAGCATCGGCGATGAAATCATCGGCGCTGCGGGCAAAGAGATTGTAACGGGCGAGGATAGAATCAGGAAAGTCTGCGATGTTGTCGGTCACGATGACGGCGGCGCGGGTTTTGACGGCGGCGGCGATCACGTGCAGGTCGTTCGGGTCAGGGAGGTCCGGGATCGCGATGAGATTCTCAAAATCCGCGATACAGGATTCCCGGAAAGCATTTTCCATAGACGCGCGTGACCGGTGCGCGTCGGCTTTTGCGCTGCCGTGGTGACCCTGCCGCTGCCTGATGTCCATGATGGCTGCCTCGGTCTCATCCATGATCCGGGTTGACCAGCGGACGCGAAAGAATTCGGCTTCCGCAAGGGAAAGAATGAGGTTCCGCTTCAAGGCCCCCGCGAGCACGCAGGCATCGACGAGAGCGGTGAAACGATTGGCAAACATGGCTCAGATCAAGTCTGAGTCGAGAGCCGCCAATTCAGACAGGGCCGCTGCCCGTTCCTGATCGCGTTTGATCTTATAGGCGAAGAGATCCTCTGCCTTGATGCGACGATGCCGGCCGGTGAGCGTGAAATGGATTTCATCGCGTTCCAGAAGGCCGATGAGATAGGGGCGGGAGACATTCAGGATATCGGCCGCTTGTTGCGTGGTCAGCATCTGCGTGACCGGCACGAGGGTTACGGCATCGCCGCCACCGATATGGCGCAACAAATCCATCAACAGGGCGGAGAGGTCGGGTGTCAGAATGACATCGGCCGGCTTTCCGTTCTCGTCCGTGACCTTGAGCTTGGTCTCTCGCTCATTGTCGGTCTGGCTGGCGATGATGCGCCGCAGCTGATTGGCGCTGGCCCGCTCCTGAGCGGATGGCAGCCGAGAGCCTAGCCGCTGTGCGCCGATGGGCCGGGCTGACGCTGGCGTTGTCACGGTCTCTCTCCTGCTAATAACTCGCTATAGGCACATCCCATCATAAACGCAATATTCGAAACGCCATACCAGAATCAAAACAAAAGGCGGAGCCTTGCGGCCCCGCCTTGTCTCAGTCTGTCAGGAACGCCGCCGGTTAGCGGCGTTCGACCTGGCTGACGTCGCGCACCGCGCCGCGGGACGCGCTGGTCGTCATCGCGGCATAGGCGCGGAGCGCCGGAGAGACCACGCGGTCACGGTGCGCAGGCTTCCAGGCGGCGCCGCCGCGGGCTTCCATCTCCGCCCGGCGGGCGGCCAGTTCCTCATCCGAGAGCGCCGCACGCATGATGCGGTTGGGGATGTCGATTTCGATGATATCGCCGTCCCGCACCAGGCCGATGGCCCCGCCCTCGGCCGCCTCGGGGGAGACGTGGCCGATGGACAGCCCCGCCGTGCCGCCCGAAAAGCGGCCGTCGGTGACGAGCGCGCAGAGCTTGCCCAGACCCTTCGACTTCAAATAGCTGGTCGGATACAGCATCTCCTGCATGCCGGGGCCCCCCTTGGGGCCTTCGTAGCGGATCAGCACCACCTCGCCCGCCTTGACCTGATTGCCCAGAATACCGGCGACGGCATCGTCCTGGCTTTCAAAGATATGAGCCGGGCCCGAGAAGACGAGGTTGGACGGGTCAACGCCGGCGGTTTTCACGATGGCACCGTCCAGCGCGATATTGCCGAACAGCACGGCGAGGCCGCCGTCCTTGCTGAAAGCATGTTCCACATCGCGGATCACGCCCGTGGCACGGTCAGTATCCAGCTCCGCAAAACGGCGGTCCTGGCTGAAGGCCTCCACCGTGCGGACGCCGCCGGGGGCCGCGCGATAGAGCGTGCCGGCGGTGCTGTCAGGCTCAGCCCCCACCACATCCCATTGCGCGAGGGCCGCGCCGAGCGTGGCGCTGTGGACGGTCGGCAGATCGGTATGGATCAGCCCGCCGCGGTTCAGCTCCGACAGCAGGGCCATGATGCCGCCGGCGCGATGCACGTCCTCCATATGGACGCTCATCACCGAAGGCGAGACCTTGCAGAGGTTCGGCACGCGGCGGGACAGCCGGTCGATATCGGCCATGGTGAAGGGAATGCCGGCTTCCTGGGCGGCAGCCAGCAGATGCAGCACGGTATTGGTCGATCCGCCCATGGCGATGTCGAGCGACATGGCATTCTCGAAAGCCTGGAAGCTCGCGATATTGCGCGGCAGGGCCGAGGCGTCATCCTGCTCGTACCAGCGGCGGGCGAGATCGACGATGGTCCAGCCCGCTTCCACAAACAGCTTGCGGCGATCGGCATGCGTCGCCAGCAGGCTGCCATTGCCGGGCAGCGACAGGCCGAGCGCCTCCGTCAGGCAGTTCATGGAATTGGCGGTGAACATGCCCGAGCAGGACCCGCAGGTCGGGCAGGCCGAGCGTTCCTGCACTTCGGCGTCAGCGTCGGACACGTTCGGGTCAGCGGCCGCGACCATGGCGGTGATGAGATCGGCGCGCTTCTCCACCGCCGCGCCGCCGGTGCCGTCGGCCTTGATCTTGCCGGCTTCCATCGGTCCGCCGGAGACGAAGACGGCCGGGATATTCAGCCGCATCGCGGCCATCAGCATGCCGGGGGTGATCTTGTCGCAGTTGGAGATGCAGACCAGCGCATCGGCGCAATGGGCCTGGACCATATATTCGACCGCGTCCGCGATCAGCTCGCGCGAGGGCAAGCTGTAGAGCATGCCGGAATGGCCCATGGCGATGCCGTCATCGACCGCGATGGTGTTGAATTCCTTGGCGACACCACCGGCCTTCTGGATCTCTCCGGCGACGAGCTGGCCGAGGTCCTTGAGATGGACATGGCCGGGCACGAATTGGGTGAAGGAATTGGCGATGGCGATGATCGGCTTGCCGAAATCGCTGTCGCCCATGCCTGTCGCCCGCCACAGCGCGCGGGCGCCGGCCATGTTGCGGCCATGGGTGGAAGTGCGGGAACGGTAGGCGGGCATAGCGCTATCCTCGGAATAACGGGTCACATTGGCATTTGTGACCTAAACTACGCCCTTCAGCATCATTTTGCGACCCTTCGGGCCTGTGCCCTTGGAAGTTCTGATCTCCTCCCAGGGCCTGAGAGGCTGCAATGCCCGCCGCGCCGATGCGGGTTACGGACGCAGGCTGACGTGCTCGTCTTCCAGGGCGAAGCCCACTTTCAGCGTCACCTGGTAATAGGCGACCTTGCCGTCCTGCACCTGGCCGCGGGTTTCCACGACCTCAAACCAGCGGATATGGCGCAGCGTGCTGGAGGCCTTGGAGATCGCCGATTGGATGGCGTCCTCGACGCTGGTCGGGGACGAGCCGACGACTTCGATCAGCCGATAAACATGGTCGGTCATGAGAGCACTCCTTCTGTTTCCTGAAGCGATATGTTGGAGCGCTGCGCCCAAGCTCAAGCATGCGTCTCATCCGCTTTACCAGCTGGCCGATCCCGTTCCATCATCCCTCGCAGAACGGAACGGGATGGGCCGATGCATCAGGAAGAACTGGTTTTCGTAGGCGTCTGCGACTTGGCCGGGCTGGTGCGGGGCAAGGGCTTCCCGGCGGTCGAGCTGGAGCGGCGGCTGCGTCAGGGTGTCGGCCTCACCGGTTCCAACATCATGATTTCCGCCTTCGGCACGATTTTCTCCTCGCCTTTCGGCACACGCGGCGATGTGGTGATGATGCCGGACCCCTCCACAGCCGTGCAGGTGCCCTTCGATGGTGCCTCGGCCGAGCATTTCTACCTCGCCGATATCCAGGAACTGGACGGCAGCCCCTGGTCCTGCTGCCCGCGGGATTTTCTGCGCCGCGCACTGACGGCGCTGCAGGCGGAGGCTGGGCTGACAATCAAATCCGCTTTCGAGCAGGAATTCGTCCATCTCGGCATCGCGGAGCGGCTGGGTGACGCCTATTCCCTCGCCTCCTATCGCCGCCAGGGCGCGTTCGGAGAGAGCCTGACCGGCGCGCTGCGCGCCGCCGGGGTGACGCCGGATAGTTTCCTGCCCGAGTATGGGCCGCGCCAGTTTGAAGTAACGGTGAAGCCTACAATCGGCCTGCGCGCGGCGGATGAGGCTGTCATCGTGCGGGAAATGATCCGCGCGGTCTCGGAACGGATGGGCTTCCGCGCGAGCCTGGCGCCCATCCTGCAGCCGGACGGCATCGGCAATGGCACGCATATTCATTTCAGCCTGTGGGACGGCGCCGGCAATCCTGTCTCGCGCGATGCCGCCGCACCGTACGGCGTGTCCGCCCGCATCGCCCCTTTCCTAGCCGGCATTCTGCACCACCTGCCGGCGCTGACCGCCATCACCGCGCCCTCCGTCGCTTCCTACTACCGGTTGCAGCCCAATCGCTGGGCGCCGGTCTGGGCCTTTCTGGGCCGGCAGGACCGGGGTGCGGCCTTGCGCGTGGCCCCCGTCTTTCCGGGTGCGCCGGAGAAGGCCGACCGGCAGTTCAATCTCGAATTCCGCGTGGCGGACGCTGCCGCCTGCCCGTATCTGGCGCTGGGCGCCATCGTGCATGCGGGGCTGGACGGTATCCGCCGCAACCGGACGCTGCCCGTGGAACGAGCAGACTTCTGGGATCTGTCCGAGGAAGCGCGGGCAGCGGCCGGCATCCGGACCCTGCCCCGCTCGCTGGGCGAAGCGCTGGACCGTCTCGAAGCGACGGAAGAAGCGCGGGGCTGGTTCGGGCCTGAGTTCCTTTCCGCTTATCTCGAATTCAAACGCTCCGAGATTGCCGCGCTGGCCGATCTGGAACCGTCTGACATTTGTGACCGCTATGCCGCGATCTATTGAAAGTGCTGCGCCCATGAAAGACTTCAAGCTGAGCCGCAACGTGCCGGTGGTTAAAGGTGAGACGGCCCTGCTGCTGATCGATACGCAGAATTACACCATGCCGGGCGGCGGCGAATATGCGGGGATGGACCCGGACACGATCGCCGAAAAATACGGCTATTTCTTCGATGAAATGGAGACGCGCGGCATTCCCAATATGCAGCGCCTGCAGGCAGCCTGCCGCAATGCGGGGATTGAGGTGATGTTCACCGTCATCGAAAGCCTGACCCAGGACGGGCGCGACATGGGGCTGGATTACAAGATCAGCGGTCTGTTCTGCCCGAAGGGGTCGCATGACGCGCAGGTGCTCGACGCGCTGAAGCCCCTGCCCGATGAGATCGTCATTCCGAAAACCTCATCCTCGGTCTTCATCTCCACCAATATCGATTACGTTCTGCGTAACCTCGGCGTGCGCTATCTCATTATTGTCGGCGCCTTGACCGATCAATGTGTCGATTCCGCCGTGCGCGATGCCTGCGACCTCGGCTATCTCGTGACCCTGCCTACGGATGCCTGCGTCACCCAATCGGCCGAGCGGCACGCAACCTCGCTTGCCAATAACCGCGGCTATTGCCGGCAGGTGACGACGGCAGACCTCGTCGCGGAGATTGAGGCGTTGGGGTAGCAGGCCGGGGCGGAGCGGTTTTTGCTTCGGTCCGCTTACGTTTGGGGAAGCGGATACCACACATTTGACTCAGAGCAAGGCTTGGCCGATGACGGAATGGTGGGTCTGGAACGGTAAAAAGCGAAAGCAGGCTCTGCTGCGACGCCGATTCGGCGTCCGAGCTTCCGCACTAATTTGTCTACCTTTTTAGGCCCCCGGAGGTGTAGAGGCTGGCCAATCAGGAACAGCACCCCTAGCAATCCGTTCAAGTTCAGCCATCAGGTTACCAAAAACCTCCGGCAGTTCAATTTTCAGTTTTGGGCCGACTACGGTTTTATATTCCGATGTAAGAATACATTCTATCTTCCGACTTGCTTCTTTGAGCTGCAAGAGAAGCTGGTAAGCGTTCACAACTTCAACATCTGCAATCGTAGCCTGAGTGGCAATTTGTCTCCCAAGAGATGGAAGGTCTAAGATTTCATTGGAGTTTTTTATGGTTGCAATATCAATCAATTTGTTTCGATCATTTAAAATGGCTTTCAGATTCTGTGTGTAGGTCATAATCCAGCCAGAAAGCATTATAAGGCCTGGGTCTTTAGCGATAAAAATGGTAGGTTTTGGGAAAGATTTACATCTTCAAGATAAGGCTCAGGACAGCGTTTCATCATGGGTAGAAACTCAGAGTGCAATAGGAAGTCGAATTCTTCTAGTTTTCTTGGGTCGTCATGCAAGTGTTCTATTGCTGCGCACGCATCGTGACTTTGTTTGTGGTGCGGTAATATTTGCTGCATGACCGTATGGATAAGGGTCGTGATATTGAACGCAACCGCGGTGTTTGCACCGCTCAGCAGAGCGAGTTCCTTTTCTAGACGTTCGCGGACTGCCTTTCGTATCTCTCGTCGCGTTTTAAGACCATCGAGTAAAAGCGCCGTTGCCAAACCCAAGAGCGAGGCTAGGAATATTGGCAACGCCATAATGAGGAAGTGTTTCCAGTATGGAGTATGGTCCTTAAGTGCGTCGATTGAAGCGAGTAGCTTTTGTAGCTGGCTATCATCAACGGTAACCTTTTCTGCCATCTTTTGAGCCTCGATTTTGATCGTCGCGTGGTGGTGCAGTTGTTTGCTTGGCGAGCCTCAAGTTTATATCGAACGATCGGGATTAGTGTAGGGCTGTCGCCTAATCAGACTGATGACTGCTGTTTCCGGTATCATCTACCCAATCGCGTGGCGGCCAACTTGGGTCGCAAGCTTCCGCAATCCGCAATCCGCAATCCGCAATCCGGCGACCAGGGCAGAGGGCAACAAGGGCCCATTGGACGTAGCTGATAGTAAACGTGCCACCTTATCGTGAGGATTGGCGTTGGGACTACGCGAAGCCTTGAAAAATACGGCAATATGCCGTATATAGGCGCTAGGAGTTCCCCAGATGGCAAAGCTGCAGACTGAAACCGAGACCGCCCGGTTGGAAGCGCGGATACCGGTCCAGGTCTACGAGCAGATGCAGCGTGCCGCGCGCCTGCGCGGCATGACCCTGACTGGCTATCTCATTGCGACCGCAGGTGAAGACGCCCGCCGCGTCGTTGAGAGCGCCGACATCATGCGCTTGGCACGGGAGGATCAAATCCGCTTCGCCGAGGCGCTGATCCATCCGCCCAACCCGAATGCGCGCCTAGCCCGCGCGGCGCAGCGCCATGCCGAGCTGATCGAGAAGCGGTGAACGCCCGCTTCGCCATTGAGCCATTGGCGAAGGGCCATTACCGCGGTAATTTTACCTGCGGCCACGACCGCGTCGATCGATATTTTCGCGAAACGGTCACGCAGGATGTGAAGCGCAACTATGCCAGCTGTTTTGTGGCGCGGGATATCGCGACTGATCGGGTGGCGGGCTTCTATACACTCTCTTCCAGCAATGTGCCCTTGGCCGAGGTGCCGGATGTGTTGGCAAAGAAGCTGCCCCGTTACCCGACAGTCCCCGCGGTGCTGATTGGCTGGCTGGGCTGCGACCGCGACTTTGCCGGGCAAGGACTGGGGGGCGCGTTGGTGGTCGATGCCATCAGGACAGTGGTGGCCGCGCCGATCGGCGCCCACGCCGTCTTCGCTGATGCGATCGACGACCGGGCGGCGGCGTTCTATGCGTCCTTCGGCTTCACGCCCTTGGTACATCGCCCGCACACGCTCTATCTGCCGGTCGCGACGGCGCTGAGCCTGATATCGGCGTAACGCTCAACCCGAGCGCAGCCCCTACCCTTCATACCGCGCGCGGATCTGCCGGGCGCGGCCCGCGCCCAGTCCCGCCGCCAGCATCGCCGCACCAAGACCGGTGACGAGGATAGAAACCCCGATCCAATTGCCCATCGCCGTATGCAGCAGGCCCGCCAGCAGCGGTCCGGCCGAGGCCAGAATATAGCCCACCCCCTGCGCCATGCCGGAGAGGTGCCGGGTCAGCTGCGCATCCGGCGACCGCAGCACGATCAGCATCAAGGCAATCGGAAAAAGTCCGCCCTGGCTGAATCCCAGCAATACAGACCAGATCCAGACTGACCCCAGCGGCGCGTAGAGGCAGCCGAGCAGACTGGCGACGCAGAGCAGGCTCAGTGCCGCGACGGCGGGACGCTGATCCCGCCCCAGGGTCGCCAGCGCGGGGGCAACGAAGGACGAGACTGCTTGGGCTACGATGGAAATCGACAAAGCCAGCCCGGCATCGACGGCGGACAGACCGCGGTCGCGCAGGATGGGGGCGAGCCAGCCGAAGACGATATAGGCCAGCGCCGATTGCAGCCCCATGAACAGCGTCACCTGCCAGGCCAGCCGGTCAGACCACAGGCCGAGCAGCCGGCGCTGGCCGAGACTGGTCTCCTCACGCGGTCTCCGCAGTTGCGGCAGCCAGAGGAGCATGGCGAGCAAGGCTGGCACCGCCCAGATCGCCAGAGCGGGCGCCCAGGAGCCGAGCAGTTTCTCCAGCGGCACCGTGGCGCCGGCGGCGAGCGCCGCACCCGCGGACATGGTCATGACGTAAAGGCCCGTGATGAAGGCGACGCGATTGGGGAAGTCGCGCTTCACCAGACTGGGCAGCAGCACGTTGATGACCCCGATGCCGCCACAGCCGAGGATTTGACCGGCGAACAGGCTGAGAGACCCGCCAGCACCCCGCAGGACCGTGCCCACCATCAGGGCCGCGAGAGCAGCGACCACCGCCCGCTCCATTCCCAAAACCCGGCTGAGCCGGGGGGCCAGCATGCTGAACAGGCCAAAGCAGAGCGCCGGCAGCATGGTCAGCACACTCACCCCGGTGCCGGACAGATGGGCCGCGCGCGACACGTCTGGCAGCACGGGCCCGATACTGGTCAGGGGGGTGCGCAGATTGAAGGCGATCAAGACCAGCGCCGCGCCCAGCAGGACGATGCTGGCGGGCGCGCGCATGCCGGGTTTGCCCAGCTTGAGGTTAAGCGTCATGGAGACTGCGCTACCATTCCCGACCTGCCGTGAGCAGGGTGCGCCCGGACCGTCTGGCCCCCGCTTTTAGCTTGTCCACACCGATCATCGCAGCGGGATCAGCATGCTGCGCGCTTGCGCGGCTTGATACCGGGTTCAGCCAGCTACTGCCCAGTAGCCTTGAAGGCCTCCAGCGTTCCCGGTTGCAGCTTGGTCGAGATTTCGGCCAGGCGGTGCGCGGCCGCGACAATGCGCTCCAATTCCGCCGTCTGCGCGGCAAGGCCCACCACCTTCAAGAGCGCGTGAAATTCCGCCTCCAATGCCGGGACCAGGTGGGCGCGGCCAAATTGCACTTCGTCCAGCCAGGCGGGCGATCCCTTTGTGATATCGAGCTGATTGCCAAAGAAAAACAGCAAAGTCCCCGCGGCATCGCGCACCGGCGAAATGAACAGCAGGTTGTAGAAATGCGATCCGTCCCGGCGGTAGTTGACGATCCATTCGATGCAGCCCTGGCCGGCATCCAGGCAGGCACGGATACGGGCCGGAGAGGCCGGATCGGTGCGCGGTCCCTGCAAAAAGCGGCAGTTGCGGCCAACAATCTCCGCGACCGGATAGCCCGTCAGATCCGCGAAGGCCTGATTGGCCGCCACCATCGGCGTGTCGGGCAAATTGGGATCACTCAACACCATCGGCGCGGCGCTATGGTGCATCGCGGCTGTCAGGGCATCCTGGATTTCCGTGCCGCTCATTGCCGAACTCCTCTGAGGCGGGAGATTTAAGAACGCGTCAGATCATATAAGGCGAAATCAACCTGCCAACCAAGGATTGTCGCGCGGGCGTGGCGCCCGACTGAAGTGATCACCACCCGCTAGCGCTGCCGCATCGCGTCTGTGCGCTGCACGCTTGGCCGCGTCTTCATCGCTGCGGTATGGGCCGCAATCTTTGGAAAGCGTGCAGGGTCGACGCCGTCGCCCTCCAGCCACTCGCTGAAGACAAAAAGATAGGGGTCAGCGATCGAGAAACGCTCCCCCATCACCCAGGGGCCGCGGAACAGCCTCTCCTCGATCAGCGCGAAACTGGCGCCCACGGTTTCCGGCACCTTGCGCCGCATCTCAGCAATCGCGGCCGGGTCGTCGGCCCAGCGGTGGCCGCGCTGCTTATGGGCGTGGGCGACATGCAGGGTGGAGACGATATAGGCATTGAAGGACTCGAGTTCGGCGAGGGCGAAAGGGTCCGCCGGCAGGGCGAGTGCGGAGTGAGGGTAAAGCCGCGCGATATAGGTCAGGATGGCTGGCGTCTCGGTCAGCACGCCGTGATCCGTCACCAGCGCCGGCACGCGGCCCTTGGGATTGATCGCGAGATAGGCGGGCGTGCGCTGGTCGCCGTCCGGCAGGCTCATCGGGACAGGGTCATATACGGCCCCGGCCTCTTCCAGCGCGATCTGCACGGCGCGCGCGCAGCTATCCGGTGAAAAATAGAGTTTCAGCATTGTCCCCGCCCCCGCTCGGCCTTTGACCGCAGCAGGGCAGGCCCGGGCCCGATCGTCAAGCCATGCCGTCTTGCACAGCGGTCAGGCCGGTCCACTTCCAGACCAGCCCGGCTTGCAGTGCCGGCCGGGGGGCTTCTCACCACGCAAAGGACGCGACAGATGAAAACGACAGGTTCGGCTGTTTGGGAAGGCGGCATCAAGGACGGCCGTGGCGCCATTTCCACCAAAAGCGGTGCGCTCAGCGCTTATCCTTATGGATTTGCAAGCCGTTTTGAAGGCAAGCCGGGTACCAATCCAGAAGAGCTGATCGGCGCGGCCCATGCCGGCTGCTTCACCATGGCGCTATCGCTGATCCTGGGGAATGCGGATCTGAAGGCCGCGCATATGGAGACGAGCGCCGAGGTCACGCTGGACAAGGACGGCGACGGCTTCTCCATCACGGCCGTGCATCTTACGCTGCGGGCGAAAGTGCCCGGCGCCACGCCCGAGAAATTCGCAGAACTGGCGGGGATGGCGAAGGCCGGCTGTCCGGTCTCGAAACTTCTCAAGGCCGAGATTACGCTCGACGCACAGCTGATCGACTGATTGCGTCACGAAACGAGACGGGCGTTTCCACCCGTCTCGTTTCAGCTTCGGTCAAAGACGCTTTGTGGCTTGCGGGACGATCAGTTGCCGTCGGCAGTGCCGCTGGCCTTGCCCATGCCGGAGCCACCCGGCTGCGCGCCCGGCGGGTTGGTGGTGGACGTCGTGGTGCTGGCGCTGGCCGTCCCGGAAGAGGGCGTCACCGTGCCGGAAGCGGCCGGCACGCCGGCGGTCGCCGGTGCGTTGGAGGCGGCCGTCGCGCTGCTGCTTTGCGCAAACGCGCCGGTGATGGCCAGCGGCGACAAAAGCAGCGCCGAGGAAAGAGCGATAGTGGCAATCGAACGCATGAAATATCCCAATCTGCTAAGGCCGCGTCGGTGCGGCCGGTCGGAAACTCAGTTGGGATGCGCACCGTACGATTACCGCTCAAATATTTTTGACATCCCGCCGCAGCGTCCCCCTTGGCCGCGCCTGTGCTGCATCGCGCTGGGCCGGCCGCCAGCGTGATGCCAAACATCAAGTCTGTGCATCAGCCTTTCGCAAGTTCAGCATAGAGATCGTCCTGCGGGTCATAGCCGAGCCACTGCGAGGCCTCTGCTATGCTCCAGCCCATGTCACGGTTGCGGGAATTGCCATTGATCAGGATACCGGGCACCGGCCAGGCCACGGGATCGGCGGTCAGGCTCTTTTCGATGAGCTGAGTGAAATCCCGGTTGGACAGCCACATGGCGCGAAACCAGCGCAAGGCGGTGGCACTCGCCACGTCCAAGGCCGCTTCGTCGATATCGGCCGAGCCGCCGGGCGTGCCGGACAGGTTGACCCCGCTGGCGTGGTTGTCGCCGCGCAGCACCCAGCCGATGCGAATGGTCACCGTCGTCAGCCGCCCGCCGGAGGACGCCGCCAGCAGCGCCATGCAGCGCTCGCCCATCAGTTTGGAGGCGGCATAGCCGGTGGAATCGATGTTTGCGTGGCCATTGTACCAATGCGTGCCGGGTGCGGGCGGCAGGGCCGGCGTCAGCAGCCCGGGCCCGATCCGGTCCGCCAGCGGCGCATCCTTGTAGCCGCCCATGACGTGGTTGGAGGAGAGGAAGACCATGCGCCGCACGCCATGACGAAGGGCGGAGAGGCCCAGCGCCTGGACCATATCGAAGGAGACGGCCGCCTCCTCCCAGGTCGCGTCCGGGATGGGGTTGGCGGCCGCGCAATGCAGCAGGGCATCGACCCCGGCCATCGGCTCGTCCCAGGCTGGATCGAAGCGGCTGAGATCCGCCCGGACGACGTCGAGTTTCGCACGCGCGGCGGCGGAGAATTGCGGCGCCTCATCCCCGAAAACGGTCGCGATGATGCGCTTGCACCAGGGCGTGGCGGCCAGAGCTTCCACCGCCTTGCCGCCCAGATTGCCCCCTGCCCCGGTCACCATCACCGTTTCTGGCCTGGTGAATAGGTTTTGACCGCTCATGCGCTGTTCCTTCCTCTCCGCTCCGGCCGCGTGCCGTGACAGGGTCTTTGTGCCCCGTGCCGCCATCAATACGCTGGTTTGCGGACCTCCTCCAACTGGCCGCCCGTGATCTGCAGGAAGCGATTGGCGACCGTCTCGATGAAGCGCCGGTCGTGCGAGACCATCAGGCAGGCGGCGTCCGACCGCGCCAGCTCGGCCTCCAGCGCTTCCTGACCCGCGATGTCGAGATGGTTGGTGGGTTCGTCGAGCAGGAACAGGTTCGGCTGTTCAAGGCGCAGGATGAGCATGGCAAGCCGGGCGCGCTGACCGCCTGAAAGCTGGGCGACGGTCTGTCCTTGCCGGTCCACAGCAAAGCCCGCGCCCGCGAGCAAGGACCTGATCGGCTGGTCGGCGATCGCAAAGCGGTCCCGAATGGCGCCATGCAGCGTTTCAGCCTGGCCCAGATGGCTCAGCGTCTGGTCGCAGATGCCGGGAATGACCCAGGCCGCACAGGTGATGCCATGATAGGCGTGGCCGCGCAGGACAGCCGCCACCTGCGCCATGAAACAGGATTTGCCGGCGCCGTTCGGCCCCAGCAGCACGACGCGGTCACCGGGTGCGATCCATAATGTATCCGTTCTGAACAGGCGGCGCCCGTCGGGTGCGGTGATGATGGCGTGATCGAGTGCCAGCAGGAATTTCGTCCGCGCCTCGCTGTCGCTGAGCCGGATGAGCCCCGATTGGGCGGCCGGAGCGGCGGGCCGCGCGGCGGCTTCGATACGCTCCGCCCGGTCCTTGAGCTGCTTCGTTTTGACCGTCAGCAGGTCGGAGCCGGAATTGATGCCGACATTGCGCAGCTTGGCGGCCTGGCGGCGCAGCTGGCCTGCCTGCCGCAGATCGGTTTCAAACCGCCGCGCCCGCGCCGCGTCCATGGCATCCAGGCTGATGCGGGCCTGCGTGTAGCTTTGGGCAAAATCGGCGCAGGCATCGGCGCGCAGGAACAGCGTGCGGTTGCTCACATGATCCAGAAAAGCACGGTCATGACTGGCGATGATCAAAGCCTTGTCTTTCGCCAGGCCCGTGATCCAGTCCTGCATGTGGCGGATGCGGTCGAAGTCGAGATGATTGGTTGGCTCATCCAATAAGATGATGTCAGGATCATTGACGGTCGCGCGGGCGAGCAGCGCCATGCGCTGCCAGCCGCCGCTCAATGCGCCCAAGGGCTGCGACCAGAAAGCTTGCGGAATGCCGATAGCATCGAGGGCGACGGCCGCGCGCCAGGAGTCCCAGTCCCGTGTGTCGGCCGGGAGATTTGCGGTGACAACCGCCTCCACGCTCTGCCCAAGCCAGGCCGCAGGTGGTGTCTGCGGCATCAGGGCGATTGAGAGATTGCGGGCATAGTGGCAGGCGCCACTGGAGGGCTGCCGCTTCTCGGCCAGCATCTGCAGCAGCGTCGATTTGCCGAGACCATTGCCGGCAATGAGGCCCAGCCGGTCGCCCTTATGCAGGGTCAGGTTAAGATCGGAGAAAAGCGCCGTGCCGATGGTGACGCCGGCAGAGTCGAGGATGATCAGGGACATGGTTTCGTCTTTCTCGGTCCCCGCCGGATGCATGATCCAGGCATGGGGACAGCGGCTCATGGGAATGAGCTGACAGACGAGAATGACGCTGGTGAGGGTTATCCTCCCTCGGGGCGGCCCGCCTGATCAGCCCTGCAAACGCATCTGCAGGGCGAAAACGGGACCGCGCTTCTGGTAATGACTATACAGCATCACGCGACCCTCCCTCTGGCTGGAACTGACGATGGACTTTCATAACGGATGGATGGCGGCGGATGCAAGCGTCACTCACCCGCGAGAAGGATTTCCCGCGCGCGGGTTGCCAGCACATCGGCGCGTTCGTTCATGACGTCACCGGCGTGTCCCCGCACCCAGCGCCAGTCGATGTCATGCCGCTTGGCGGCGTCCAGAATGCGCCTCCATAGATCCATATTCGCGACGGGGTCGCCCGCCGCATTGCGCCAGTTCTTGCGCACCCAGCCGGTGTGCCAGCGGGTAATGCCGTTGCGCAGATATTCGCTGTCAGTATTGAGCACGATGGTGCAGGGACGGGTCAGCGCCTCGAGCGCTTCGGCCGCGGCCGTCAGCTCCATGCGGTTATTGGTCGTCACAGGCTCGGCCCCCGACAATTCCTTCTCGGCGGCGCCGAAGCGCAGGATGGCAGCCCAGCCGCCCGGACCGGGATTGGGCTTGCAGCCGCCATCGGTCCAGATTTCGACAACCATGCGGGCCTTCTCGGCCTCGGCCGCCATCGCGGTCTCATCCGACATAGGCAGCGATCCCCGTGGCATGGCTGTGGAAGCGCAGCTTGCGCAGATATTCGATCGGGTCTTTCGGCGTCACCAGGGCGCCTTCCGGCACATAGAGCCAGTCATAGAGGCGCGTCAGCAGAAAGCGCAGCGCCGAGCCCTGGGCCAGAACGGGGAGTGCGGCAATCTCCGCCTCCGACAAGGGACGCACGGATTGATAGGCGCCGATCAGCGCCCGGCCCTTGGTCACGTTGAAGGCGCCGTCCAGCTCAAAGCACCAGGCGTTGAGGCAGATGGCGAGGTCATAGGCGAGGATATCGGTCGCCGCAAAATAGAAGTCGATGAGGCCGGAAATGCGGCCGTCCAGAAAAAAGACGTTGTCGGGAAAAAGGTCAGCATGGATCTGGCCGCGCGGCAGGTCCTGCGGCCACGCGGCGAGGACTTGGTCCAGCGTCGCGGTCAGTTCGGCGCCGAGGCCAGGTGTCACCTCATCAGCGCGGCTGAGGCTGCGCGCGAGCAGCGGCGACCAGCCAGCGGGGCCCAGAGCATTAGGGCGCTCGGGCGCGTAGCTGGCGCCGGCGGCATGGAGTTCGGCGAGCGCCGCACCCAGCGGTGCGCAATGCGTCTGCTGCACGCGGCGCGGCCAGACGCCGGGCAGGAAGGTGGTGATGGCGGCGTGGCGGTCAGCCAGCATATGCAAGGACCCGCCGTCACGGGCCGCCACGGGCTGCGGGCAGTTCACGCCCTTGGTCGCAAGATGCTGCATGAGGCCGATGAACCAGGGCAGATCGTTCGGGTTCACGCGTTTTTCGTACAGGGTGAGGATGAAATCGCCGGTTGTGGTGCGCAGCATGTAGTTGCTGTTCTCGACACCCTCGGCGATGCCGCGAAAGGCCACAACCTCTCCGATATCATAAGCGGAGAGGAAGGCACGCAGCGCGTCATCAGTGACTTCGGTATAGACGGCCATTCAGTTTCACCCAGGAAAGACACCTTTTCCTAGGGTCCCGTGGCCACCAAGGCCAGAGGCAAAGACAGGCTCCCTGCCAAAAGAAAGGGCGAAGGTGGGTTGTGCCCACCTTCGCCCTGTATCGTCAGGCGTGCGTGTCGAGAGGCTTACGCGGCCTTCGGCTGGCGCGGACGACGGCCGGAGCCGGAGCGCTTACCGCGACGCTTCGGCCGGTCCTGGCCGGGGGCACCCGGCTTGGAGGGCGCGAAAGCCCGCGGCGGACGCGGGGCGCGCGGCACCTCGATTTCCACCACGTCCGGCTGCGCGCCATCCTGGTCATTCGCGGCGACAGGCGTCGCGACCTTCATGATGACGCCGGTCAGGCGCTGGATGTCCTTGAGGAAGCCACGCTCGCTCGGGTCGCAGAAGGCGAAGGCAATGCCGCTGGCGCCGGCGCGCGCGGTGCGGCCGATGCGATGCACATAGCTTTCCGGCTCATTAGGCAGCTCGAAATTGACGACATGGGAGATGCCGGTGACATGGATGCCGCGGGCGGCAAGGTCGGTTGCGACCAGCACGCGGGAGTCGCCGCCCTTGAAGCGGTCCAGAATGCGCTGGCGCGCGTTCTGGCTCTTGTTGCCATGCATGGCGTCCGCCGGGATGCCGGAGGCCGTCAGATGCTCGGCGACCTTGTCGGCGCCGCGCTTGGTACGGGTGAAGACAATGACGCGCGACAATGCGGGGTCGCGCAGCAGCGTCACCAGCAGGCGCTTCTTGGCGGGCGCATCGGTGAAATAGACATGCTGCTCGATCTTGTCGGGCGTCGCCGTCTCGGACTTCACCTGGACCGTCACCGGATCGCGCAGCAGGCTGCTGGCGAGCTGGCCGATTTCTTTCGGCATGGTGGCGGAGAACAGCATCGACTGGCGCTTCTGCGGCAGGCGCGACAGGATCGTGCGGATGTCCTTGATGAAGCCGAGGTCAAGCATCTGATCGCCCTCGTCGAGGACGAAGTGGCTCACCTGTTCGAGCAGAAGCTCATTCGTGTTCATCAGGTCAAGCAGGCGGCCCGGCGTGCCGATGACGATATCGGTGCCGCGGCGCATGCGCTCCACCTGGGGTGAGCGGCCGACGCCGCCCAGAATCACGACCGTACGGATGCCGGTGCCGGCGGCGAACTTCTTGATGCTCTCATTGATCTGGAGCGCCAGTTCGCGGGTCGGCGCCAGGATCAGCGCGCGGGTGCAGAAGGGACGGACGCGGCGCGGATCAGCCAGCAGATGCTGGATCACGGGCAGCGCGAAGGCGCCGGTCTTGCCGGTGCCGGTCTGGGCCAGGCCGAGCAGATCGCGGCCGGCCAGAAGTTCGGGGATGGCGCGGGCCTGAATGGGGGTCGGCGCCGCGAAATTCTGGCTCGCAAGGGCCGCCAGAAGCTGTGGGTTGAGGCCGAGGGCCGCGAAAGTATCGTTCGTCGTCTTAGGAATATCGGTCACAATAGTCTCCACGCCGCCCTGGATTCGATGCCAGGCGGTTCGTGTTCAAGCTCCCCGCGCGACGCGGAGTGGAACAGGTTTGAAGAGGATTGCTCAGAAAAGGATGACCCGGATGCGCCCCGTAAAGCGGGCTGCAGGAACAGCTGGATCACCGTTCGCGCATCTCACGAACAATCATGGCTGGCTGCTACCGCAGTGCAGCACAAAGATCAACGACAATCTGGCGCAGCAGGGAAGGGATGCCGGCAGAGCGTGGCTTACGCCTAGCTATGCGATGCCGATGAGAAGCAGCACGAGGCCCAGGAGGCTGACGAGCCAGACCAGCGAGCGCACCATGGGCACGCCCGCGACATAAAGCGGCCAATAGACGATGCGGGCCCAGAAATAGAGATTGGCGCCGAGAATGGTGAGGGTGGAGTGGCGATGCAGGACAGCGCCCGCCAGGACGAGCGCTAGAAAGGCCGGATAGGTCTCGCGGAAATTGGCGAAGGCGCGGATGACGCGGCCGCCGACACCTTCGATCGGCTTCTGATCGTCCCGCGCGCTGCCGCCATAGGCGACTCCGCGGGTGAGGGTCACGGCGCAGCCGGTGGCCAGGCATTGCAGCAATCCGAAGACGACGGACCACAGCAGCAGGGACATCTCGATCGTCACGGTGCGGCTTTCCTATGCTGGGGCAGGCGGGTGGCGTAAAACGAGCCGCGCTCCTGGCGGTGATGTAGGAGCCGGGGGCAAGATTGCCACAGGGCGGGGGATCACGGATGCGCTTATTCGAGACATGGCGCCGCAGGCCAGGGCAGGTGCCCCGCGCCCTCATTGTCATGGGCGCGGTCATTCTCGTCTGTCTGCCGATCGTCTTCCTGGGCGCGGCGACGGACCCTAATATCCTGTGGAAGATCGTCGATGGGCGCTGCGTCGTCGACCAGAAGCGCTTCGGCCATCCGGCGCCCTGCGCCCAAGTGGACCTTGCCGACGGCTATGCGCTGCTCAAGGATATTTATGGGCGGACGCAATATCTTCTGATCCCGACGACGCGCCTGACCGGGATCGAGAGCCCGGCTTTGCTGCAGCCCGGCAGCCCCAATTATTTCGCCGATGCCTGGGGTGCGACCGCACTGGTGGGGCAAAGCCTGGGGCACCCGCTGCCGCGGCAGGATCTGAGCCTCGCCATCAACTCGGTGAATGGGCGGACGCAGCAGCAATTGCATATTCATATCGACTGCATCAGCATTCCCGTGCAGGCGGCGCTGGCGCGCCATGCCGGTCGCCTGTCCGCGTCCTGGACGCCCTTCCCGGAGCGTCTGCACGGTCAGCCCTATCAGGCGATGCGAATCGTGGGCAGCAGCCTGGGCAGCGCCGATCCCTTCCGCCTGCTGGCAGGAAAGCTTCCCGGTGCGTCCGGCGATATGGGCGCCTATACGCTGGTGGTGGCCGGTGTCACGGGGCGGGACGGTGCGCCCGGCTTCGTGCTGCTGGCGGGCAAAAGCGATCTGGCGCAGGGCGATTTCGGCAGTGGCGAGGAATTGCAGGACCATGACTGTGCCATCGGCCATTTACCGGCCCTTTGAATACGGTGTGGCCGAGCTATAACGGTTGTGTTCCAGTGACTTGCCTTCTGTCCATCGGGGGAAGAACCGCCTTTGCAAACGATCGCCCCGCCTGCGATGCCTGACCAGACAGAGCCGGAAGGTGTGACGACCGATCCGCGCGCAGCGGTCGACGGTGACTGGTATCGCGGCTTTTACCCCGATATCGCGGCTGCGGGCGTCGATCCGGTGGCCCATTACCTGACGCTCGGCTGGCAGGAACAGCGCTGGCCGAGCCCGGTCTTCGACCCTGGCTTCTACGGCGCGCAGTTGCCAGCCCCGCCCGCGGGCGACCCCTTGCTGCATTACCTGGCGGTGGGTGAAGGCGCCGCTTTGCGGCCGATCCCGTGGTTCGATCCGGTCTGGTATCGCGCCGCCTACGGCGTCCCGCCGGGACAATCCTGCCTGATCCATTATCTCAGTGCGCGCCATGGCGGCGCGGTCAGCCCCAACCGGATCTTCGATCCGCTCTTCTATGCGGCGCAATATCCAGATGTGGCGACGGCCGGGATCGACCTTTTCGAGCATTACCGCAGCAATGGACGCCGCGAGGGCCGCCTGCCGCGGGATGAGCGCGCCATCTTGCGCGACAGCGGTCTGGTCGACACCAATTACTATTATATCAACGGGCCCGACGTGCATCAGGCGGGGCTCGATGCCGTCGATCATTATGCGGTCGAAGGCTGGCGGGAACATCGCCGCCCCAACCCCTATTTCGACGGCGTCTGGTATCGCCAGCGCTACAATCCGCCGGAGACCATGAGTCCGCTCTGCCATTATGTCCTGGTGGGCGAGGCGCAGGGCCACCGGCCCAGCCTCTATTTCGATCCGGGCTGGTATCGCCGCTTCTATGGTCTGGGTGCCGAGCAGATTGCGCTGGCGCATTATCTGGCCAACCGCGCGACGCGTCGTTTCAGCCCGCTGCCGCTGTTCGATCTGGATTTCTATATCGCGACCTATGGCGCCGAACTGGGCCGGGCGCGCGATATTTTCGCCCATTACCTGGCGATCGGGGCGATGCGGGACTATGACCCCGCGCCCTGGTTCAGAGCCGCTGCCTATCGCGAGCGGCATATGACCGACCAGCCGCCGCCCCCCGCCGCGACCGCGGAGGTCGGCCGCAACCCGCTGCTGCATTTCCTGTGCAGCTATATCCTGGCCGCTGATCACTGAGCGCGCTTTGCCGCGGGGCCGGGCGATGCTAGAGCCCCCGCGTGATGACCCAATCCGCCGAACTCTCCCGCCCTGATCTGGAAAAGGCCGCTTCAGGCGAAAGCCCGATCGTGATGGCGCTGCCCAAGGGCCGCATTCTGGGCGAATGCATGCCGCTGTTCAATCATATGGGCATTACCCTGCCGCAGGACCTGGTGGATGAAAGCGGACGCCGCCTGCGCTTCCCGACCAGCCATCCGGGGCTTGATATCGTGCGCGTGCGGTCCTTCGATGTTGCGACCTTCGTCGCCTTCGGCGCCGCCGAGATCGGCATCTGCGGCGCAGACGTGCTGATGGAATTCGACTATTCGGAAATCTATGCGCCGCTCGACCTTGGCATCGGGCGCTGCCGCGTCTCGGTCGCCGAGCCCGAGGAGACTGCCGGCACGGATGATCCGACGCGCTGGTCGCGCGTGCGGGTCGCCTCCAAATATCCCAATATCGCGCGCAAGCATTACGCCGCCCGCGGCATCCATGCCGAGGTCGTGCATCTGTCGGGGGCGATGGAACTGGCGCCGCGCGTCGGCCTGTCGCGCCTGATCGTCGATCTGGTGCAGACCGGATCGACCTTGAAGGCGAATGGATTGGTCGAGACGGAGGTCATCGCGTCCGTCTCCAGCCGGCTGATCGTCAACCGCACCGCGCTGAAGACCCGCCCCGAGGTCATCGGCGCCTGGATCGCGCGCTTCCGCGAGGCGGTCGAACAGGGAGCATCCTGATGCAGCGTCTTTCGACCCGCGACGCCGGTTTTGCGGCGGCTTTTGCGGACCTGCTCGACCAGGCGCGCGAAACGACTGAGACGGTCGGCCCGCAGGTCAAGGCCATCATCGATGCGGTACGGGCGCGGGGCGACGCGGCCCTTTGCGAGTACACCTCGCGCTTCGATCGCGTGACGATGACCGCGGACCGGCTGGCGGTGACGCCGGCCGAGATTGCGGCCGCGACCGCCTCCATTCCGGCGGACTTACTGGCCGCGCTGGATCTGGCCGCGACCCGGATTGAGGCTTTTCACCGCGCGCAATTGCCGGGCGATCTGGTGATGGCGGATGCGGCGGGCTATCGCCTTGGCATGCGCTGGTCGGCGCTGGATGCGGTGGGGCTTTATGTGCCCGGCGGCACGGCATCCTATCCGTCCTCGGTGCTGATGAATGCCGTGCCTGCCAAGGTCGCGGGTGTTGCGCGGATTGCGATCTGCGTGCCGGCGCCGGACGGCGTGCTCAACCCGCTGGTGCTGGCGGCGGCTGCGCGCGCGGGCGTGTCGGAAATCTATCGGGTCGGCGGTGCGCAGGCGGTGGCGGCCCTCGCCTATGGCACCGAGACGATCGCGGCTGTCGACCGCATTGTGGGTCCCGGTAATGCCTATGTGGCGGAGGCGAAGCGGCAGGTCTTCGGGCGCGTTGGCATCGACGGGATCGCCGGGCCGTCGGAAGTCGTCGTGGTCGCGGATGCGCTGAACGACCCGGCCCATGTCGCGATGGATCTGCTGGCCCAGGCCGAGCACGACGCATCCTCGCAGAGCATTCTGATCACCGATGACGCGGCTTTTGCGGATGCGGTGGCGGCGGCGGTCTCGGCCGCGCTGCAAACCCTGCCGCGCGCCGCGATTGCCGGCGCGAGCTGGGAAGACCACGGCGCCATTCTGCTCGTCTCCGACTGGGAGGAGGCCGCGGCATTGGTCAACCGTCTGGCGCCCGAGCATCTGCAGGTGATGCTGGCGGAGCCGCAGGATTTCTTCGCGCGCGTGCGCCATGCCGGTGCCGTCTTCCTGGGCCGCTTCGTGCCGGAAGCGGTGGGCGATTACGTGGCCGGGCCGAACCATGTTCTGCCGACGGGACGGACAGCGCGCTTTGCCTCGGGCCTCTCGGTCTTCGATTTCATCAAGCGCACGACCTGGGTCGAAGGGGATGCGGCAGCGCTGGCGCAGGTGGGGCCGGCAGCCGTGCGCCTGGCCGAGACGGAAGGGTTGACCGCGCATGCGCAGTCGATCGCGATCCGTCTCTCTTCAGAAAGTTGAGTGAATAACTTAACGAAACCCTAAAGTGCCCCGGGGTTATGGGTTTCCGTTAACAAATAATTTGCCCTTTGCCGTCTATAGATCCCTCATCAGGTGCGTGGAGGGATCATGTCGGGGACGATTTCTACGGCGATTACGCAGAGCGTAACGCTGACCAGCAGCCCAACGACGGTGACATCCGGCGGCTCTGTCGAGACGACCTCCGGGAATGCCATCACCGGCGCTGCCGGCAATGTGCCGGTTTCTGGTTGGTCAATTATTAACGCAGGAACCATTACTGCGACCGGAACCGCAACGAATGGCATTAACCTGGCGGCTGCGGGCAGCATCGCGAATAGCGGCGTGATTGCCGGCTACAACAACGGCATCAATGTCACCGGCGGGCGCGCCACGGTAACCAATAGCGGCACCATCGATTCGAGCCCGACGAAGATCGTCACCGGATCGCCCAACAATCTTTATGACGGCCTCTATCTGGGTGCCGGCGGCATCGTCACCAACAATGCTGGCGGCACGATCTTCGGCGGTATCGGCGGCATCGACATCGCAGGCGGCCTGGGCACCGTCAACAATTCCGGCCTGATCGACACGACCACCCTGCAGGGCAATGGCGTGGCACTGGAAGACGGCGGCACCATCACCAATGCCGGCACAACCGGCATCTATGGCGATTTCTCAGGCATTTCCGTCTATGGTGCGGCAGGTGTCATCACCAACAGCGCCATGATCAATGCCGTCGGCCTCAACGGCTACGGCGTTTATCTGGGCGCCGGCGGCACCGTCACCAATACGGCCTCCGCCTCGATCGTCGGCTCCTATCAGGGGTTGGCGGCGGATGTCGTTCGCGCCACGCTGAGCAATGCGGGCTATGTCTATGGCAGCGATATCGGCGTCAATCTCAAGGCCGGCGGCCTCATCACCAACCTGGCGGGCGGCACGATCAAGGCAGTGACCACGGGCATTGTCGTCAGCGGCGGCACCGTAATCAATGCCGGAACGATTGCAGGTGGTGCTGCCGTGAGTTTCGGCGCCGGACTTGCCAATGATCTAGTCGTGGAGAGTGGTGCGGTCTTCACGGGCACCGTCACAGGTGGCGGCAGCGCCAGCGTGCTGGAACTCGGGGCCGAGACCAGCGGCACCACCGGGACGCTGACCGGAATCGGTGGCCAGATCACGGGCTTCGATACCATCGCCTTCGATTCAGGTGATGCCTGGCAGCTGGCTGGAAGCTTCGGCGGTTTCGGCGGTGATACGGTCACGGGCTTTGCCAATGGCGACAGCATTCTCCTCAGTGGCGCGACGGGGGTGACCTCCAGCCTCAGCGGGTCCACCCTGTCGCTGACCAGCGGTGGCGTCACCGAGACCCTGTCCTTCACGGCGCAGGGCGGGGGCACGCTGCAAGTGCAGACCGTGGGCGCGAATACGGTCATCACGCTGGTGCCCTGTTTCGTCGCGGGCACGCGCATCGCGACCCCCGCGGGCGACGTGGCGGTCGAGGCGCTACGGGTCGGGGACGATGTGCTGACCGTGCGGGGTGAGGTCTTGCCGGTGATCTGGACGGGAGAAACGGCGGTCGAATGCGCGCAACACGACAATCCTGGCCTGGTCTGGCCGGTGCGCATCAGCGCCCATGCTTTCGGCCCCGCCATGCCGCACCGGGATCTGTATCTCTCGCCCGATCACGCCGTGCTTGCGGGCGGGGTGCTGATCCCGATCAAATATCTGGTGAACGGCATCAGCGTGACCCAGACAGCGCAGGATAAGGTGCATTATCATCATATCGAGCTGGCGCATCATGCCGTGGTGCTGGCGGAGGGGCTTGCGGCCGAAACCTATCTCGATATCGGCGACCGCGGCGCGCTGGGCCTCGGCCGCTGCGATGAAGCAAGCGGGATGGCGCGGGATGTGCAGTTTCTGCGCGACGCCCTGGCCTGTGCGCCCATCCGGGTCACCGGGCCCGAGGTCGATCAGGTCCGGCAGGTGCTGGCGGGCTGGGTCGCGCGTCACCGTCGCGCGGCTTGAGGATCGGCCGGGCCGGGTCCAATCTTCTCCCCTCGGCCATCGGCCGCTGGGGGGAATGGGGCATGACGAGCGAGCGAACGGCCGGTGACACGGCGGGTTTGGCGGCATGGCGCGACGGGCGGGCAGGGCGGCTTCTGCTGCGGCGCCCGCAGGCCCTCAATGCGCTGGATCTTCCTCTGGTACGTGCGCTGGCGGCGCAGCTGCGGCAGTGGCGGGATGACCCCGCCATCGAGATCGTCATTCTGCAAGGCGAGGGCAGGGCTTTTTGTGCCGGCGGTGATGTGCGCGCCGTCCGGCAGGCCGTTCTGGATGAAGATTATGAGACGGCTGAGACGTTCTTTGCCGAGGAATATGCGTTCAACGCGGCGATCGCCCATTTCCCTAAACCCTATGTCAGCCTGATCCAGGGCGCCTGCATGGGCGGCGGTCTCGGCATTTCGGTTCATGGCTCGGACCGGATCGTGACGGAAAGCACGGTGATGGCCATGCCCGAGACGGCAATCGGCCTCACGCCCGATATCGGGGCGAGCTATTTTCTGCCGCGCCTCGCGGGCTTCCTCGGCACCTATCTGGGCCTCACCGGTGCCCGGCTGGCCGGCGCGGATGCTGTCCATGCCGGGCTCGGGACCGCCTATGTGCCGGCTGACCGTTTGGCGGACTTGGCCGTGGCCCTGGCGGGCGAAGGGCAGCCCGCGTTGGCGCGTTTTGCGGCGCCATTGCCCGACTATTCTCTCGCCCCCGTCCTGCCCGCGATTGCCGAGGTTTTTTCCGCCGCGAGCGTGTCCGCCATCCAGGCGCGGCTGGCAGCGATGGCCGCCGCATCTGGCTTTGCCGATTGGGCTGGTTCAGCCATCGCCGCGATGGCGCGCGTGTCGCCCTCCGCTTTGTGCTGGAGCCTGGCCTCCCTGCGCCGCGGCGCCGGTCTGGAGCTGGACCAGGCGCTGGCGGCCGAGTTCAGGCTGGTCTCGCAGGTGATCCGCCAGCCGGACTTTGCGGAGGGCGTGCGCGCCATGCTGGTCGACAAGGACCGTCTGCCCCAGTGGCAGCCTGCCCGGCTGGACGCGGTCGATCCGCAGCTGATCGCGGATCTGCTGGGCGGGTAGCAGGCGCCGCCTTCATGCCGGTCCGAATTGCGGTATGAAGAGGGATGCGTGAGGAAAACCGCCCCGACCCGGATGCCCTGGCTGCCGCCCTTGCCACCCGCGAGCGGGCGGCGCTGCGTATTTTCCTGGGCGCCGCTCCCGGTGTCGGCAAGACCTGGGAAATGCTCGTGGCCGCGCGCCAGCGGGCACGCGAAGGCGTTGATGTCCTCATCGGTGTGGTCGAGACTCATGGCCGCGCGGATACGGCGGCCCAGATCGGCGATCTGCCGATCCTGCCTCCCAAGCAGCTTCCCTATCGCGGCCAGACGCTGGAAGAATTTGACCTGGAAGGGGCGATTGCGCGCCGGCCCGGCCTGATCCTGATCGATGAACTTGCCCATACCAATGCGCCCGGCAGCCAGCACGCCAAGCGCTGGGAAGACGTGGCGGAATTGCTGGAGGCCGGGATTCCGGTCTGGGCGACGCTGAATGTCCAGCATCTCGAAAGCCTCAATGACGATGTCGCCCGCATCACCGGCGTGCGCGTGACGGAAACCCTGCCCGACCAGGTGCTGGAACTCGCGGCCGAGATCGAGCTGATCGACATCACGCCCTCGGAACTGCGCAAGCGTCTGAGCGAGGGGAAGATCTACCGGCCGGAGACCGCCCGCCGGGCGCTGAACGCCTTCTTCCGGGAGGGCAATCTTACGGCGCTGCGCGAAATCGCGCTCCGGCGCGTGGCGCAGCATGTCGATGCCGATGTCCGTGGCTATATGCAGCTCAATGCCATCAAGGGGCCCTGGCCGGCGAGCGAGCGCATTCTGGCGCTGATCGGCGCTGACGCCTCGGCCGAGACCGTGGTGCGGCGGGCTAAGCAGCTGGCCGATGCACTGCGCGCCCCTTGGATCGCGCTGCATATCGAGCGGCCGAAGGACGGCATGGCCGGGCTTCTGAAATCCCAGGGGCCGAAGGCGCTGGCGGCGCGGCTGGGCGCCGAGGTCGAGACCCAGGCCGGTCGCGATGTTGCGTCCATTGCGCTGGATATCGCCTCCCGCCGCAACGTGACGCAAATCGTCATCGGCACGCCGCGGCCGCGGCGCTTTCGGCATCTGGCGCGCCGGCTATGGGCAAAACCCTCCCTTGCCGAGCAGCTGCTGCGCCAGGGCAGCGAGTTCAACCTGCTGGTTGTGCCATCGACGGCCGAACGGTCGCCGCGGCGGCCCTGGCCGCGCCTGCCTCGTGCGCCGCTGCCCTGGGCGAGTGCGGTCGGCGTCATCGCGCTGGTCATCAGCATCGGCGAGCTGTCCCAGCCCTGGCTGGATCACGAGGCGCTGGGCATGGTCTTTCTGGCCGCCGTGATGGCGGTCGCAGCGCTGTATGGGCTTGCCATCGGCCTCACCGCAGCCGCGCTCGGCTTCGTCGGCTGGAACTTCTTTTTTCTGCCCCCGCTGTATCAGCTGACCATTTCCGACCCGCGCGATCTGGTGGCCCTGGTCGTCTTCGGCATCGTCGCGGCCTCCAGCGGCCTGCTCGCCGGTCGCGTGCGGGCCGAGGCGATCGCCGCGCAGGGACGCATCGAGGGTCTGCGCCGCATCGGCTTGTTCAGCCGGCGCCTGGGCGAGCCCGCGACCGAGGACGAGCTGATGGTCGAGATTGCGCAGCAGGCGGCAGCCCTCGCGCCGGAAGCGGCGGTGCTGACCGATACGCCGGCCGGTCTGGTGGTGCGGGCACAGCGGCCCGAGGGCAGTGCGGCGCTGGACGAAAGCAGTCTGGCGGCGGCCCGCTGGGCCTATGCCAAGCAGGAAGAGGCCGGCACCGGCACCGCCACTCTGCCATCAGCACCCTGGCGCTTCCTGCCGATCCGCACCAGCCGCGGCGTCGTCGGTGTGCTGGGCTTCCGGCCGCCCCCGGCGGGCGCGCTATCGACGCCGAGCCTGCAGGCCGTGGGCGCACTCGCCGATCAGGCGGCGGTGGCGCTGGAGCGCGTGCGCCTGGCGGCCGAGGCCGCACGCGGCGAGGCCCTGTCCGAGACCCAGGCGCTCAGGACCGCGCTGCTGAATTCGCTGTCCCATGATCTGCGCACGCCCCTGACCGGTATTCGCGGTGCGGCGGAGACGCTGCGCGCCAGTTGGCAGAAACTGTCTGACGCCACCCGGCAGGATTTGCTGGCCAGTATCGAGGAAGATGTCGGTCGGATGACCCGTTTTCTCGCCAATATCATGGACCTGACGCGGCTGGAGGGCGGCGACATCGCGCCCCGCCTGACGGCGGTGGACCTGGCGCCGCTGATCGACGCCGTATGCAGCCGCGTGTCGGGCGCCCTGCATGTCGCGGTCAGCGTGCCCGAGGGCCTGGCCTGCCGCGCTGATCCGGCTTTGCTGGAGCAGGCGCTGACGAATATTCTGGAAAACGCTGTGAAATATTCGCCCGTCGGGGCGGGTATCCGCCTGTCGGCGGAGGCGGAGAAGGGGGGCGTGGCCATCACGCTGTCCGATGAGGGCATCGGCATTCCGCCGGAGGATCTGGGCCAGGTGTTCGACAGTTTCTATCGTGCCAAGCACGGCGACCGCGTGGCCCCGGGGACGGGCCTGGGCCTTGCCATCGCCCGTGGCTTCGTCCAGGCCATGGGCGGCACCATCTCGGCTTTGAGCCCACGCCCCGACCTGCCGCGGGATGGATTGCCGGGCACCGCCATCACCATCCATCTGCCCGCAGCACCAGGAGTGCAGGCATGAACGGCGCCCGAATTCTGGTCATCGACGACGAGAAGCAGATTCACCGCTTTCTGCTGCCCGCGCTGGAAGCCGCCGGCTATGAGGTGGAGCAGGCGATGACCGGCGGCGAAGGGCTGCGCCTGGCGGCATCGCGCGCGCCCGATCTGGTCCTGCTCGATCTCGGCCTGCCGGATGAGGATGGGCAGACCCTGCTGCCGCGTCTGCGCGGCTTCAGCGCGGTGCCGGTGATCATTCTCTCGGCCCGTGATCAGGAGGCCCAGAAGATCCAGGCGCTCGACAATGGCGCCGACGACTACGTGGAAAAGCCCTTCGGCCTGGGTGAGCTGCTGGCGCGTATTCGCGCGGCGCTGCGCCATCGGCGCATGCAGGATGGGGTCGATACGGTACTGCGGGCGGGCGGGCTGACGCTCGATCTCGACAAGCGGGAGGTGCGCGAGGACGACGTATTGCTATCGCTGTCCAAGCGCGAATTCGCGCTGCTCGAAATCCTCATGCGCAATCTGGGCCGGGTCGTGACCCATCGCCAGCTGCTGACGGCGGTCTGGGGACCGGCCCATGCCGAGGACCTGCAATATCTCCGCGTCTATGTCTGGCACCTGCGCCAGAAGCTGAACACGGCGACGATGGCGCTGCTGATCAATGAGCCGGGTGTGGGCTACCGTTTGCTGGCAGAGACGCCAGCGGCCGTGGCTGACGCGTTGCATCATCCAGGCTGAGCACCGTATGGGCATTGCTGAGGCTGGTGGCGAGGGTATTGATCGCGCCCGTCCGCAGCGCGCCCAGAATGCCGGCGGCCTTGGTGCTTTCGCTGGCAATGGCCACGACATTGGGGATGCGCCGCAGTTCCGAGGTCGTCAGGCCCATGATGCGGCCATGCAGCGGACGGCCTGAGGGCTGGCCCTGGATATCGAAGAAATCATAGCCCATCATGTCGCCGATGGTGCCGGCGAGGCGGGCTTCGGTCACTTCCTGCGGCGTGAACCATCCCATCCGCACCATGTTGCTGTCCTCGCTGAGGTCGCCCACGCCGATGATCGCGATATCGGCGCGGCGGGCGCGGTCCAGCGTCTGCCGCACGGTATCGTTCTGCAGCAGAACGTCGCGGATGGCCGGGCTTTCGACCAGGGCCGGGGCATAGAGGGTTTCGCTTTCGCCCCCGAAACGGGCGGCGAGGCGGCGGCAGATATGGTCTGAATTCATGATCTCGCCGGCGCGCAAGCTGCCGCCGATGGCCGAGACGAAGGTGACGGAGCGCTGGCTGGAGGGGGCCATGATCCCGTCTGCGACAGCGCCGACATTGCGGCCCATGCCGACGGCGACGATCATGCTGTCGCGCAGAACGCGCGTGAGGTGAGCGGCGACCAGGCTGGCGACCGCCTGGCGCTGGGTTTCCTGATCGCGATGATCGACCGCCACGATCAGCCGGTCGATGGCGAAGCGGCGGATGAATTCCTTCTCGATCTCACCGGCCACACCGGGATGGGGCCGCACGCGGATTTCAACGATGCCTTCTTCCCGCGCACGCTTGAGCAGCCGGCCGATCTTGGCGCGCGACATGCCGAAGCGCTGGGACAGCTCTTCCTGCGTGACCTGATCGGCGTAATAGAGCGCCGCAATCTCGGTCATGACATCGAGTTCGGCATCCTTTTCATCGGGACGCTGCAGCATGGGCCAGGATCGCCTGTGTGGATCGGACATCTATTTTTCAGTTTTCTTTATTATCAGGTGACACGCAATCGCCCCGGCGGGACCCATGCCGGAGAGCCGTCACCCTTTGGGGCCGCGACGACCTTGACGGTCATCGCAGCCCTGGCCGTCTGCCGCAATAAGCGGCATGCCTTACGGGATAAGAATGGTCTTGATGGAGTTCTCACCCTTCTTCATCAGATCGAAGCCGGTCTGGAAATCCTTCAAGGGCAGCTTGTGGGTGACGACGCCCTCGAACGGCAGGCGGCCGTCGGTCAGGGCCGCGATGGTGAAGGGATAGCAATAGGGGCCGAGATGCGCGCCGTAGATATCCAGATGCTTGCGGTCGCCGATGATGCTCCAATCGGCCGTCACTTCCTCACCGAAGACGCTGAACTCAACGAAGCGGCCGAGCTTGCGGATCATGTTGAGGCCCTGGCGGACGCTGGCCGGGTGGCCGGTCGCTTCGATATAGACGTCGCAACCATAGCCGCCCGTCAGCTTCTTGACTTCGGCGACGACATCGACTTCGAGCGGGTTCATGACGATATCCGCGCCGAATTTCTTGGCGAGTGCCAGGCGATCGGCCTTGGTATCGAGCACGATGAGCTTGGTCGGGTTCTTCAGACGCGCCGCGCCCACCATGCCGAGGCCGAGCGTGCCGGCGCCGGCCAGCACGACGATATCGTCCAGCTCAATCTTGGCGCGGTTCACGGCATGGACCGAGCAGGCGAAGGGCTCGATGAGGGCGGCGGCTTCCAGCGAGAGATCTTCCGGTACGTGGTAGGTGCGGCTGGTCTTGGGGAAGCGCATATAGCGCGCCATGGCGCCGTTGACGTTGTTCTGGAAACCGTAAAGGTCATGGACCTCGCACATCCAGTATTCGCCGCGCGTGCAGTAACGGCACTTGTCGCAGGGGACGATCTGTTCGGAAATCAGCCGGTCGCCGACCTTGAACTGACCCGCACGGGCGATGGTCTCGCCCACTTCGACCGCGCGGCCGATGAATTCATGGCCGGGGATCATCGGCTGCTTGACGTATTTCGGCTGGCCCTTGTCGTCACCCCAGAAAGAGGGCGCACCCTGAAAGCATTTGATGTCGCCGGCGCAGATGCCGACGGCCTCGATCTCGATGATGATATCGTCCGGCCCGGCGCGCGGCACATCGACCTGCTCGAAGCGGTAATCGCCGGGCGCATAGGCGACGACGGCGTCCATCTTGGCGGGAAGATCGTTAGGCAGGGTTGAGCTGCTCATGGCTTGGTATCCCTCAAAGTCGCGGGGCCCGGCGATCGGGCGCCCGCGCAGTGTGTCGAATTAGCGGCCGATGACGGTCAGGCCGAGCGAATGCGCCGGGCGGCCGAGCAGGCGGTCCAGCTCCGCGTCCAGTCGGGTGACGGTGACCGAGGCGCCCATCATTTCGAGCGAGGTGAAGTAATTGCCGACGAAGCGGTGGCGCGGGGTGATGCCGCGGGCGCGCAGCATCTCATCGACATGATTATAGAGCAGGTACAGCTCCATGACCGGGGTCGCGCCGAGACCGGAGATGAGGACGGCGACGTCGTCACCCTGGCCGAAACCCTTGTCTTCCAGAATGCGCTCGAGCATTAGCGCGGCCATCTCCTGTGCCGGCTTGATCGGCATGACGGCGACGCCCGGCTCACCATGATGGCCGATGCCGACTTCCATCATGCCCGGTTCGATGGTGAAGTTGGGTTTGCCGGCGGCCGGAATGGTGCAGGCGGACAGCCCGATGCCGACGCTGCCGGTGGCGTCGATCGTCTTCTGCGCGACGGCGATGACCTGCTCGAGCGATGCGCCTTCGTCGGCCAGCGCCCCGGCCGTCTTCCACATCATGATCTCACCGGCAACGCCGCGGCGCTTGGCGGACTCTTCCTTGGGCGCGGAGGCGACGTCGTCATTGGCGACGACGGTGCGAACTTCGACCCCATCCTTGGCGGCGAGCTTGATCGCCATCTTCACATTCATATTGTCGCCGGCGTAATTGCCGTAGAGGCAGGCGACGCCGGCGCCCTGATCGGCCACCCGGAAGGCCTCATGAAAGCTTTTGGCGGTGGGGGAGGCGAAGATTTCGCCGCAGGCGACGGTGTCGCAAAGGCCGGGACCGACGAAGCCGAGAAAGGCCGGTTCATGGCCGGAGCCGCCGCCGGTGACGATGCCGACTTTACCCGGTCCGCGCTGCTGGGTCGCGCGCAGCACGCGCGGATTAGCGGTCGGCGACAGAAGCTCTGGAAAGGCCTTCAGAACACCGGCGATCGTTTCGTCGGCGACCTGTTCAGGGTCGTTGATGATACGGTTCACGCGCGGTCACCTGCACAGCGGGCCATGAGGATCATGTGCGGATAGCCTCCCTCGAATCTTGCCATTTATTGGGTGAGATTGTCGTCCGGGCCTGCGCAATTGTCAAGGCTTGAACACAATCGCTCGGCCATCAAAGCGATGGTGGCGCGCGCAGTTACGCATAAATATGCTCAGGAACGCCGTTTTTGGTCGGCCTAGCAGGGGTACGGCGCAAGAGCAGGCCCCGAAGATGGGTTTAACCGGTGAAGCTGTCTGAGCGGTTGAGCGGTGCATGAGAAATTCTGCAGCGCAGCAAGGCCGGCTAGCCCGATCCTATCCGTCTTTGGCGAAGGCCATAATGTAATTGATCGAGAGATCGCGGCTTTCCGTCCAGCGCTGGCGCAAGGGATTGAAGCTCATGCCCGCACTGGCGATGGTGCGCAGCCCGGCCCGGCCCGCCATGGCGCTGAGGGTTTTCGGCGCGATGAACTGGCGCCAGCTATGCGTGCCGACGGGTAGCAGCCGCGCAATATACTCAGCCCCGATCTTGGCCGTGAGCAGAGATCGCAGGGTCTGGTTGAGCGTCGATACACATAGCAATCCGCCCGGTGCCACGACCTCGGCCAGAAGCGCCATGAAAGTCTCCGGTTCGGGGATATGTTCGATGACTTCGAGCGCGGTGACGACCGGGAAAGTGACACTGTCCGTGCGTAAATCCTCGATGCGGCCGAGCCGGTAGCGCAGAGGTAGATTTTGCCCTGCGGCGTGATTTTCGGCCGCGCGAATGGCGGCAGGCGCCGCGTCCAGGCCCAGAACAGAAAAACCTTTTTTGGCGAGCGCTTCAGCGAGGAGGCCGGCACCGCAGCCGATGTCCAGGATTTCTGACTGTGGCAGGGTCGCGAAATGCCGGCGGATCTGCGTGTCGATCCAGTCGGCGCGCAGCGGGTTCATCTGATGCAGCGGCGCCATCGGGCCCTTCGGCGCCCACCAGTCTGCGGCCAGGGCATCGAAACGTGCGACTTCTGCGTCTGAAAGAGTTCCGTCCTGCATCATTGCCCCTAAGCTATAGCGCGGCTATGTGTTCCGCCCGTACGGATGCCCGCCTGGGCGGCGCCGGCGCAGTCATAAAGCCTCGGCCGCCGCGTGCCTAATCCCGTCACGGTGCAGAGGCGATCGGTTGAAATGCAATCCCGCACAAGGATTGCCTTGGAAAGGTATCATGGCCCGGATTGTCATGAAGTTCGGCGGCACCTCCGTCGCCGATCTGGATCGTATTCGCAATGTCGCCGAACGTGTTCGCCGCGAGGTTGAGGCCGGGCATGAGGTGGCGGTCGTTGTCTCCGCCATGTCGGGCACGACCAACCAGCTGGTCGGCTGGTGCCAAAGCCTGTCGCCCCTGCATGATGCGCGGGAATACGATATGGTGGTTTCGACCGGGGAACAGATCACCGCCGGACTGGTCGCGATCGCGCTACAAAATCTCGGTATCGAGGCGCGGTCCTGGGCGGGCTGGCAGGTGCCGATCCTGACCGACGGGGCGCATGGCAAGGCGCGGATCGAGCGGATCGAGGGGAGCGAGCTGGTGCGGCGCATGGGCCAGGGCCAGGTGGCGGTGGTCACCGGCTTCCAGGGCATCGGTCCCGATAACCGAATCACGACGCTGGGTCGCGGCGGGTCCGATACCTCGGCCGTGGCGCTCGCGGCCGCCCTGAAGGCGGATCGCTGCGACATTTATACCGATGTGGATGGCGTCTACACCACAGACCCGCGTATCGTGCCCCGTGCGCGCAAGCTGGAACGCATTTCCTTCGAGGAAATGCTGGAACTGGCCTCGGTGGGTGCGAAAGTTCTGCAGACGCGGAGCGTCGAATTGGCGATGAAGGAAAGAGTGCGGGTTCAGGTCCTGTCCAGCTTCAAGGACCTGCCGGGCACTCTGGTCGTGGATGAGGATGAGATCGTGGAAAAGGAAATCGTGTCTGGGATCGCTTATTCGCGCGATGAGGCTAAGCTCACCGTGCGGCGGGTGCCAGATCGGCCGGGCGTGGCCGCAGCCGTCTTCACGACGCTGGCGGCCGAGAATGTCAATGTCGACATGATCGTCCAGAATATTTCCGAGGACGGCATGACCGACATGACCTTTACCGTCGGGCAGACCGATCTGGCCCGGGCTCAGGCGGCCCTGGCGGCGGCGCAGCCGGAGATCGGCTATGCCGAATTGCTGGCCGATACGAATGTCGCCAAGATCAGTGTCGTGGGCGTCGGCATGCGCAGCCATGCCGGCATCGCCAGCACCATGTTCAAGGCCTTGGCCGAGAAGGGGATCAATATCCAGGTGATTTCCACCAGCGAGATCAAGGTGAGCATTCTCATCGCCGCGGATTATACTGAACTCGCCGTGCGCTCTCTTCATACGGCCTATGGCCTCGATGCCGCTTGATCTGGAGCGTAATGCCGTGACCGCGACCGAAAGCCCCATGCGCGCGGCGTCCCCGCAACTGGCAGAGATGTGGCGCCGGGGAACCGACTTCCTTGGCAGCCGCTACGCCATCATGGGCGGCGCCATGAGCTGGGTCAGCGAACGCCATCTGGTTGCGGCCATTTCCAATGCCGGCGGCTTCGGCGTCATTGCCTGCGGCTCGATGCCGCCGGCCTTGCTGGAAGCCGAGATCGCGGCGACCCAGGCGCTGACCGACAAGCCCTTCGGCGTCAATCTCATCACCATGCATCCGGCCCTGGATGAGCTGATCGCGGTCTGCCTGCGGGCGGGTGTCGGCCATATCGTGCTGGCCGGCGGCGTGCCCTCGGGCGGCGCTGTCAGAGCCGTCAAAGACGGCGGCGCCAAGCTTGTCTGCTTTGCCCCGGCCCTGGTTCTGGCCAAGCGTCTGGTCCGCTCCGGCGCGGATGCGCTGGTCATCGAAGGGTCAGAAGCAGGCGGCCATATCGGGCCGGTATCGCTGATGGTGCTGGCGCAGGAGATTCTGCCCGTCATCCGCGAGGTGCCGGTTTTCGTCGCCGGCGGCCTGGGCCGGGGCGATGCGATCCTCGGCATGCTGGACATGGGCGCCGCCGGCGCACAGCTCGGCACGCTCTTCGCGGCAACGCGCGAGAGCATCGCGCATGCCAATTTCAAACAGGCGTTTTTCCGCGCCAATGCGCGGGATGCGCTGCCCTCCATCCAGCTGGATGAGCGGTTTCCGGTGATCCCGGTGCGCGGCCTGGTGAATGCCGGCACCAAGCGCTTTCTGCAGACCCAGGCCGAAACATTGCGGCGCTTTCAGGCGAATGAACTGAGCCGGGAGGAAGCGCAGCTGTCGATCGAGCATTTCTGGGCCGGTGCGCTGCGCCGGGCGGTGGTCGAAGGCGATGTCGAGGAAGGCTCGGTCATGGCCGGTCAATCCGTCGGCATGGTGCGCGAGGAGCGGCCGGTGGCCGCGGTGATCGCGCAGCTGCTCGACGAGGCGGAAGCAATGTTGGCGAGCCGTGGATCAGCCGTCGCCCCGGTCTGACACGACTCCCTGGACTCCCAGGCGGCTTTTCGCACATCTGCGGGAGCGCCTGGCCCTTGGGAATACGCCGCTTCCCAAGCTCATCGAGCTTGTCGCCAGCGAAATGGCGACGGAAGTCTGCTCGCTTTATGTGATGCGGACCGGGGAAGTTCTGGAATTGATCGCGACCTGCGGACTTGAGCTTGAAGCCGTCGGGCGCACCCGCCTGCGTCTGGGCGAAGGCATCGTCGGGCTGGTAGCGGCCATGGGCAGCCCGATCAATCTGGCCGATGCCCGCGAGCATCCAGCCTTTGCGCAAAGACCTGAAACCGGGGAGGCCGCCTTCGCCTCCTTGCTCGCGATCCCTGTTCGCCGCTCCGGCCATATTGTCGGCGTGCTGACGGTGCAGGGCCGCGAGCCGCGCCGCTTCTCCGAGATTGAGCAGGAGGCGGTCGAGACCGTCGCCATGCTGCTGGCTGAAATGCTGACGGCGGCCGGGGCGGTCGAGGTGCGCGACGAAGGGTTCGGCGCTGCCCTGCCGCGGCGCTTCGATGGGCTGGCTTTGGCCTCGGGCATCGTCATGGGGCCGATCGTGCGGGCGGAACAGCGCTTCCCCCGCGCCCGCGTCCTCGCGGCGGACCCGGCGGTGGAGCAGGCGCGCCTGCTATCCGCCAGCGAGCAGATGCAGGCCGGGCTGGAAGAGCTGATCCGCGGTACCTCGGATGCCATGACCGATGATGCGTCCAGCGATATCATCGCGGCCTATCGCATGATCGCGGCGGATGCCGGCTGGCTGAAGCGGGTGTCCGCCATGATCGAAGGCGGGTTTTCAGCGGAAGCCGCGGTCATGCGCGTGCTGGGCGAGCTGCGCGAGCGCATGCGGCGGATCACCGATCCCTATCTGCGCGAGCGGCTGGTCGATATCGAGGATCTCGGCAACCGTCTGGTCGCCCAGCTGCACCGGCTGGATCACACTGCCCAGCCCCGGCCGGAGGGTGAGGTGCCGGACGTGGCCGGCGCCATTCTGGTCGCCCGGCGCCTGGGACCGGCCGAGCTTCTGGATTGGCACGCCCGCGGGGTCGCGGGTTTCGTCATCGAAGAAGGCAGTGCGGCCGGGCACGCGGCCATTCTGGCGCGCTCGCTGGGCCTGCCGGCCCTGTCGGATGCCCGCGGCGTCGTCGATGCCTGCCAGGACGGCGACGAGGGTATTCTGGACACGGAGGATGGCATTTTCATCCTGCGTCCCGGCGATGAGGTGCGCCAGGCCTATGCCAGCGCGATTTCCCTGGAACAGGCCCATGCCGCCGGATCTTTTGCGCTGCGCGACCAGCCGGCGGTGACGGCGGACGGTGTTGCCGTCTCGCTCATGATCAATCTTGGCCTGCCGTTGGAATTGCCGCAGCTGGAGGCGACCGGGGCCGCCGGCATCGGTCTCTACCGCACCGAAATTTCGCTTCTCGCCCAGCATCGGCCCGGCACCGATCACGCCGGCGAAACCGCCGATCCGGCGGCCGAAGAGGGGTTTCTGGCGAGCGACAAGCTGATGGGCTGGCAGACGGCGGAATATGCGCGCGTTCTGGACCATGCCGCCGGGCGCCCGGTGCTGTTCCGCACCCTGGATCTGGGCGGGGACAAGCTGCTGCCGACGGCCAATCTGCCGGTGAGTGAAAACCCTGCCATGGGCTGGCGGTCGCTGCGCATTGGCCTGGACCGGCCGATGACGCTACGGCGGCAGCTCCGCGCCATGCTGGCGGCGGCTGATGGGCGGGAACTGTGGATCATGTTCCCGATGGTCGCGACCGTCGCCGAGTTCCGTGCGGCGCGCGGCCTGCTGGACGCGGAGGTGGCACGGCGGGAGCATAAGCCCGTGCGGCTGCGCCTGGGCACCATGCTGGAAGTGCCGGCCTTGCTGTGGCAGCTGCCGCAGCTGATGAAAGAGGTGGATTTCGTCTCGGTCGGATCGAACGATCTGATGCAGTTCCTGTTCGCGGCTGATCGCGGCACGCCTAATCTCGCCGGGCGCTACGACCTGATCTCCCCGCCCGTGCTGGATCTGCTGGAATCCGTCGTGCGTCACGCCGAAGCCGAGAAGGTGTTTCTGTCCTTTTGCGGCGAGGCCGCGGGACGGCCCCTGGATGCGCTGATTCTGGTGGCGCTGGGCTTTCACTCGCTGTCGATGTCGCCGGCCGCCTTGCTTCGGGTGAAGACGCTGCTGCGCCGCGCCGATCTGGCCGCCTTTCGCCGTGTGCTGAGCGCGATCCGCAGCCATAATCCGCTGGCCGCGAGCCTGCGTGAACCCTTAAGCAGCTGGGCGCGCGAACACGGCTTGCCGGTGTGATCCGCGGGTCGTTTTAATGCTGGATCAGGACGCCGGCGGCCACGCTCCTGTTCAGCTGTCCGAGCGCGGCAGCCAGGGTAGCACGCCGATATCGATGCCTTCCTCGGATAAAGCCTCGGCCTCGGTGGCCGTGGCCTCGCCATAGATGCCGTGCGGGTTCGTCTCTCCGTAATGGATGCGGCGCGCTTCTTCCGCGAAATTGGTGCCGACATAGTCGCAGCTGCGCTCGACCTCAGCGCGCAGGCGCTGCAGCAGGGCGCGGACATTGTCCGGCAGGCCGTTTTCGGCAATGGCGGCCGCCCCGCCGCTGCTGGCGGCGATAGGCAGGCTGTCACGGCTAGCGGCACCGCCGGCCGCCGGGCGGGCGGCATCGGGCTGCTTCTGGTCCGGCTGGGGCGCCGCAGTCTTGGCAGAGGTCTCGAATTTGCGGGTGCCCCGGCCGAGCGAGGGCGCCATCAGAGCGCGTGAGACCGTGGTGCTGTTGCAACTGGGACAGGCGACGAAACCGGCTTCGGCCTGATCGTCGAAAGACGCGCTATCCTTGAACCAGCCGTCGAAACCGTGGCCCTCAGCGCATTGCAGTTGATAATGGATCATTGAAACCCGCGATTAGCGCTGCAGAAGAAGGGCGATGAGCCCTTCCAGCTGCTCGAAGCTTTTATACTGAAGCTGCATTGTGCCACCCCGCCCGCGGCTGTTGATGGCGACGGCCAGGCCAAGCCGCTCTTCCAGCTCACGCTCGATCAGCTTGGTATCGGGGTCTTTTTCGCGCTGTTCGCGACGCTTGGGCGAGCCGTCCTCTCCCTGGCGGCTAGCCAGCGCCTCGGTCTGGCGCACGTTCAGCCCCTGGGCGATGACGGCCATGGCCGCCTTGGCGGGATCGGGATGGGTGAGGAGGGCGCGGGCATGGCCGGCGCTGATGGTGCCGCGGCGGAGTTCGGTCTGCACCGCCGCGGGCAGTTTCAGCAGGCGGACGGTATTGGCGATATGGCTGCGCGACTTGCCGACGCTGTCGGCGACGCGTTCCTGGGTCAGCGAAAACTCCTCCATCAGGCGGCGATAGCCTTCGCCTTCATCGATCGGGTTGAGATCCTCGCGCTGCAGATTCTCGACCAGGGCCGCGGCCATGGCGGCGGTATCTTCCAGATCGCGCACCAGAGCCGGAATTTCATGCAGCCCCGCCTGCTGGGAAGCCCGCCAGCGCCGCTCGCCGGCGATGATCTGGAAATGGCCGCGGTTTTTGGGGTCGGGCCGCGCCAGGATGGGCTGCAGCACGCCTTGCTCGCGAATTGAGGCGGCGAGTGAGGCCAGTTCCGACGGGTCGAGCTGGGTGCGCGGCTGGAAGGGGCCGGGGGACAGCAGATCGAGCGGGATGAGCTGGATGGAGTTCTGGCGCGGGGCGGCGCTGGTATCCTCGCCCAGCAGCGCGGCGAGGCCGCGGCCGAGCCGGGGGCTCGCGTCACGCGTGCTCATGCGGCGCGATCCGTCGGCAGGCCGAGGCGATCCACCAGTTCCGCCGCGAGCCGGATATAGGCCTGGGCGCCGGGAGACCGGAAATCATAGAGCATGACCGGCTTGCCGTGGCTTGGGGCCTCGGAAATGCGGATATTTCTGGGAATCACAGTCTCATATACTTTCTTGCCGTAGAAGCTGCGGACGTCATCCGCCACCAGATCCGAGAGATTGTTGCGCCGGTCATACATCGTCAGCACGATGCCGTGCAGCGACAGGCCCGGATTAAGCCGATGACGCACGGCTTCGATTGTTTGCGTGATCTGGGTAATGCCTTCAAGGGCGAAAAACTCGCATTGCAGGGGCACGATGACATCATTGGCGGCCAGCAGGCCGTTCAGGGTGAGCAGGCCCAGGCTCGGCGGGCAATCGATGATGACGAAGTGGTGGCGCGGCAGGTCCGGCCAGGCCGCCAGGGCATCGCGCAGCCGGGTTTCACGGTTCTGCACGGCGACGAGTTCCAGTTCTGCGGCCGAGAGATCCGGGTCCGCCGGCAGCAAAGACAGGCCGGGGACCATGGTCGCCCGCACCGCTTTGGCGACCGGCGCGCCTTCGACCAGGACGGAATAGGTGCCCGTGCCGCGGGCATTGCGGGGCAGGCCGAAGCCGGTGGAGGCATTGCCCTGCGGGTCGAGATCAATCAGCAGCACGGCATAACCGGCCGCGGCCAGCGCGGTGGCGAGATTGATCGCGGTCGTGGTCTTGCCGACGCCACCCTTCTGATTGGCGATGGCCAGCACCCGGGTCGTGGCGGGCGGCGGCGCGGGCTTGCGATCCGCGAGATCGGCCGAGACCATTTTGCGGTCGGCGTCGATCATGGCCCGCAAGCGGGAGGAGGCGCTCATTCTGTCTGCCTCTTGGGATGAAGGTCATGGATGAAGAGGAGTCGGGCGCCGGGCGCGGTGCGGCTCGGAAGGCTGTCGACCCGCATGGACCAGGTGGCTTCGGCCTCGTGCAGCTCGGCCTCGGCGCGCTCGCCCTTGGGGAAAAGGCAGGACCCGCCGGGACTGAGGAGCGGATAGGCGAGGGCGAGCAGCTTGGGCAATGGCGCCAGGGCACGCGCCGTGACCAGGGGGCGCGGCGCGATCGTCAGGTCCTCGATTCGCTCGGCATGAATGGTCACCGGCGCGCCGGTGGCACGCGCCGCCTCCCGGAGAAAGGCGGCTTTCCGGCCATCGGATTCGACGAGATCAAAATGGATGCCCGAAGCGATCGCCAGAACCATGCCCGGCAGGCCGCCGCCGGAGCCGAGATCGATGGCGCCGTCGAGCGGGGTCGGCAGCAGCGGCAGGAGTTGAAGCGCGTCATCGATGTGGCGCTTCCAGATGGCAGATATGTCCTGACTGCTGATCAGGCGGATGGTCGGGTTCCATTTGACCAGGAGCGCAGCATAGAGTTCGAGGCGCCGCGTGATCTCAGTGGCCGGGGCGAAGGCATGGGCAGTGGTCACCGCGTCACGCCCCGATTGTTTCACGTGAAACGCCAGCGTCGAGCTTGCGCAGTCCGGCCAGGATAATCGCAAGACCGGCCGGCGTCATGCCCGGAATGCGCGCAGCGGCCCCAAGGGAGCGCGGGCGGTGCTGCGCCAGCTTGTCCCGCAGTTCCGCCGATAGGCCGCCCAAATGGGCAAGGTCCAGCCGGTCCGGCAGGGTGATGTCTTCCTGCCGCTTGAAGCTGCGAATCTCCGCCTCCTGCCGGCCGAGATAGGCGGCATAGCGGGCCTCGGTTTCCAATGCCTCATAGACCCGCGGCGGCAGGTCCGCCAGGCTGGGGAAGGCGGCCATGAGCTGAGCGGAGGAGAGGTCGCGCAGCGATAGAATGTCAAAGACGCTGCGGGCACGGCCGTCGGCGCGGACGGCAAGGCCCCGCTCGGCCAAACGCGCCGGCATATGCATCTCCGCGCACGTGGCCGACCGGGCCTGGGACAAGGCATCGCGGAAGGCAGAGAAATGCGCTGCCCGGATCGGCCCGATGCAGCCCCAGGCAATGCCCTTATCGGTCAGGCGCAGATCGGCGTTATCAGCGCGCAGCGACAGCCGGTATTCCGAGCGCGAGGTGAACATGCGATAGGGTTCAGTGACGCCGTGGGTGATCAGATCGTCGATCAGCACGCCAATATAGCCCTCGGAGCGGTCGACCTGCACCGGCGCCGCACCACCCGCAAGGCGCGCCGCATTGATGCCCGCGATGATGCCCTGGGCCCCTGCCTCCTCATAGCCGGTGGTGCCATTGATCTGGCCGGCCAAAAACAGCCCGGGGACGGCTTTCAGCGCCAGATCCGGGCCCAGCGCGCGGGGATCGACGAAATCATATTCGATGGCATAGCCGTGACGGACCACGCGGGCCTGTTCCAGTCCGGGGATGGTCTTGAGAAGCGCGTCCTGCACGGACGCCGGCAGGCTGGTCGAAATGCCATTGGGATAAACCAGGTCGCCGCCGGGATGGTCCGGCAGGCCCTCAGGCTCCAGAAAAATCTGGTGACGGTCGCGCTCGGGGAAGCGATGCACCTTGTCTTCGATCGAGGGGCAGTAGCGTGGCCCACGGCCTGACAGATGCCCGCCATAGACGGCTGATTCATGGATGTGGGCGCGGATCAGCGCATGGGTCGCGGCCGTGGTGCCGGTGATGCCGCAGCTGATCAGGCGGTTATCGATACGCGTCGTCAGCGTGCTGAACGGTTCGGGGACCGTCTCGCTCTCATCCTCGGCGAGACTGTCCCAGTCGATGCTGGCGCGGTCCAGGCGCGGCGGGGTGCCGGTCTTGAGGCGCGATACGGGCAGGTCCAGCGCCCGCAGACGCTGCGCCAGCGGCAAGGCGGCCGCTTCGCCGATGCGGCCGCCGGGCGATTTCTCGGCGCCGACATGGATCATGCCATTGAGGAAGGTGCCGGTCGTGATGACGGCGGCACCGCAGGCATAGCGGTGCCCGGCTGCGTCGAGCACGGCGGTGACGGCGCCGGCCGCATCCTGCTCAATATCGGCCGCTTCACCGGCGACGATGGTGAGGTTGGGCTGGGCCGCCAGGATATCCTGCATGGCGAGGCGATAGAGATGCCGGTCCATCTGCGCCCGCGGCCCACGCACGGCCGGACCCTTGCTGCGATTGAGCACCTTGAAATGAATGCCGGCGCGATCGGCCGCCCGTCCCATGACGCCGTCGAGGGCGTCGATCTCCCGCACCAGATGGCCCTTGCCGATGCCGCCGATGGCCGGGTTGCAGGAGAGGGCCCCGATGGTCTCGATACGATGGGTGAGCAGCAGGGTGCGCGCGCCCATGCGGGCGGCGGCGGCGGCGGCTTCGCAGCCGGCATGACCGGCGCCGATCACAACCACGTCAAATTTGGTGCCGTGAGCCGCGTGCAGAACCTCGGCCAGGGCGGGTGAGGGGGACAACAATGCATTCATGGCGCGGTCATACAGCTGCGCTCGCCCGCCCGCTACTTTCCGATGCAGAAATCAGAAAAGATCCGGTCGAGCAGCGCTTCGACGCCGATTGTGCCCGTGATTCCGCCCAGTGCCGCGAGGGCAAGGCGCATCTCCTCCGCCCGCAATTCGGGCTCGGTCTCCGCCGCCGCGAGGCGCAGATGGCGCCCGGCCTGCTGCAGATGCGCGCGATGGCGCTGGCGTGTCAGCGGCGGCGGGCCGGATTGGGCGGTGGCGGCGCGAGCGAAAGCGCTGAGCCGCTCGTGCAGTTCGGCCATGCCGGTGCCGCTGAGGACGCTGACGGCGAGATCCACAGCGGCCGGCGGGGGCCCGAGATCGGCTTTCGTGGCGATAACCAGGCGGGGCGGCTGGTCTGCCCCGCTCACGGCCGCGCTCACGGCGGCAGGCATGGCGGCCGCATCGGCTGGCTCGACGCTGACGAGGGTGAGTACGAGATCGGCCTGGGCAGCCCGCGCCCGCGCCCGGCGCACGCCCTCGGCTTCCACCGGGTCTTCGGTCTCCCGCAGGCCCGCGGTGTCGATCAGCGTCACCGGCGCGTCACCCAGGATGAGATGAACCTCCAGCGTGTCGCGGGTGGTGCCGGCAATGGGCGAGACGATGGCGATATCGCGCGCCGCCAGGGCATTGACCAGCGTCGACTTGCCGGCGTTCGGCGCCCCCTGGACGACAAAGACCAGGCCCTCGCGCATCTTCTCGCCGCGGCTGCCGTCGGCCAGATGCGCGCCGATTTCCGCCGCCAGGCGGTCAATCTCACTCGTCAGCATGTCTTCAACCGCGGGCGGCAAGGCCTCATCCGGGAAATCAATCAGCGCCTCCTGATGGGCGAGGGTCCCGGCCAGGCGATCGGACCAGTTTTCATAGACCCGCCCGAGCGCGCCCTGCATCTGGCGCAGCGCCTGGCGCCGCTGGCCTGCGGTCTCGGCCGCGACCAGATCGCCGATCGCTTCCGCCTGGACCAGATCCATTCGCCCGTTGAGGAAGGCGCGGCGGCTGAATTCGCCCGGTTCGGCCATGCGCAAGCCGAGTGCCAGCAGGGCCTCGGCCACGCCGTCCAGCACCGCCCTGCCGCCATGCAGATGCAATTCGGCGACGTCCTCGCCGGTATAGGAGGCGGGCGCCGGCGACCAGATGACCACCGCCTCATCCAGCACCTCGCCCGATCCGTCGCGCAGCCGGCGGAGGCTCGCACGCCGGGGGGCCGGGCAATGGCCGGCCAGCGCCAGGATGGCGGCCTGGGTGCCCTGGCCGCTCAGCCGCAGGGCTGAGATGGCTGCGCGGCCCTGCGCCGTCATGGGCGCGAAGATCGTATCCTCATCCATCGGGTTCTCCGCGCCTGCAGATGCGGTCATCCGGCTGAGCGTGCGGCGGGCAGACGCAGATCCTCCGCGCGGCCGCCCTCCAGCAGATGGTCCGCGATGATGCGATCAACATCGGCACGCGTTTCGATCCTGTACCAGACGCCAGCCGGATAGATGACGAGGCAAGGGCCATCCTCGCAGCGATCCAGGCAGCCAGCCATATTGACGCGCGCATGGGGCACGCCCGCCTCTTTGACGCGGGCCTTCATATAGTCGCGCAGCGCTTCCGATCCGCGCGCCGCGCAGGACCCGCGCTTGTGGCCGTCGGGCCTGCGGTTGCAGCAGACGAAAATATGCGCATCGAAATAGGGTGCGGGGTCGTTTGTCTGATCCTGGTTCTGTTCAGTCTTCACAAAATCGATCCCTTTTCAATTGAGCGAACAAATATTTGTGTACCGCGGCAGCGGTCACGGCGGCCGGCGCGCGCGGCCGGCGTAAAACCCCCAGGCGCCGCGGGGCCGTGAGCCCAAAACCACACGGGTCCGCGATGATCCGTCGCCTGTTTTGCCGCAGGCGGGGGGCGCCGTCCATCATCGGCGGCCCCGGACGCGATCCCGCATCCCCGCGCACCGATGACGCGGCGCTTGACATTTGACCGCCCCGGCGTTTGCCATGCGGCGTCACCTTGTTCAGGCGCCGCCTTGCCGCAGCTTTCTTTGCATACCCCCATCGGCCCCATCACTGTCTCCGCGGAGCAGGAGGTGATCGTCGCGCTTGACTGGGGCTGGGGACGCGATCAGGCGCCGACGCCGGTCCTGACCGCTGCCCGCAACTGGCTGCAGGATTATTTCGACCACCGGATCAGGCCGATGACCTTGCCGGTGGACCCTTATGGCACGCCCTATCGCCGCCGCGTTTGGTCGGTGATCATGCAGATCGCACCGGGCGAGACCCGCAGCTACGCCCAGGTTGCGGCAGAGGCCGGCGGTGCGGCGCGCTCCATCGGCACCGCCATGGCGCATAATCCGATCCCCATCCTCATTCCCTGCCATCGCGTGGTGGGCTCCGGTGCCCGCGGCCGCTTTGTGATCGGCGGCTATAGCGGCGGCGAGGGGGTCGCGACCAAGCGCTTCCTGCTCGCGCTGGAAACCCATGCCGCTGCCGACGCGGCGGCTACGACCACTGGCCGGATTGCGCTTTCGCCCTCGGACGCGCATGCGGTGGCAGACGATCGCCCGCAACAGAGGATCACGCGATGAGCCATGCTATCCGGGTGCATGCCACGGGCGGCCCCGAGGTCCTCGCCTGGGAACAGGTGCCGACGCCCGAACCGGGACCGGGGCAGGTGCTGATCCATCATGCCGCGATCGGCGTGAATTTCATCGATCTCTATTTTCGCAGCGGCCTCTACAAGACCCCCATGCCGATGACCCCAGGCATGGAAGCCTCCGGCACCGTGCTGCGGGTCGGCACCGGCGTCACCGATTTCGCCGAGGGCGACCGCGTCGCCTATGTCTCCATGCCGCTCGGTGCCTATGCCGAAAAGCGGGTCATGCCGGCCGATCGGCTGGTGAAACTGCCCGAGGCTTTCAGCTTCGATACCGCCGCCGGCATGATGATGCGGGGCCTCACCGCGCAATTCCTGCTGCATCGGACCTATAAGGTGAGCCCGGGCGAGACCATCCTGATCTATGCCGCCGCAGGCGGCGTCGGGCTGGTTATGTGCCAATGGGCCAAGCATCTGGGTGCGACCGTCATCGGTGTCGTCTCCAGCGACGATAAAGCGGCCATCGCCCGTGCCCATGGCGCCGATCACGTCATTCTCGGCCATGAGGATATCCCCGCCCGCGTCCGCGACATCACGCATGGCGCCATGGTGCCTGTGGTCTATGACAGCGTCGGACGCGACACCTTCGCGGCCAGTCTCGATTGCCTCGCGCCCTTGGGCATGATGGTGAGCTTCGGCAATGCCTCGGGCGCGGTGCCGCCGGTCGATATCATGCAGCTCGCTGCCAAAGGCAGTCTCTTCCTGACCCGGCCGAGTCTGGTGACCTATACCGCCAAGCGTCCCGCCCTGCTGGCAGCGACCGAGGATCTGTTCGACGTCGTCCGCCGCGGCCTGGTCAAGATCGAAGTCGACCAGAGCTTCGCGCTACGCGACGCGGCCGAGGCCCATCGGGCGCTGGAAGCCCGCAAGACCACCGGCAGCACCATTCTGCACCCCTAGAGCGGTTCCGCCGCGGGGCGCTTTTGACCTCGCGCAATCAGGCGGCGAGCAGCGGATCAAGACCGCCCTGACGGTCCAGCGCCACCAGATCGTCGCAGCCGCCGATATGCTTCCCGTCGATGAAGATCTGCGGCACCGACGTGCGGCCGGTACGGCTGCGGGATTCGCTGCGTGCGGGCGAACCCTGCGGCGCGTCGATTTCCTTGTAGGTGACGCCCTTGCTGTCGAGCAGCGCCTTGGCGCGGGCGCAATAGGGGCAGTAGGGCTGGGTATAGATTTCAATCGCGGCCATGGTCATCTCCATTCATCGGAGCGATGATTTGCCGTCCGCGCCCGCCTCCGCAAGGGCATGGCCGCCTTGCAGCGCGCCGTTCTGGCGCGGATCAGGCACGCGCGCGGCGACCAGCACGTCAACCTGCGCGGCGCCCCCGGCCAGCAGCGCGCGGGCGCAGGCCGAGAGCGTGGCGCCCGAGGTCATCACATCATCGACCAGAAGGAGTGTCCGGCCCTCAAGACGCCGCTCTGCGCGGCCGCGCAGCGTGAAGGCGCCGCTGACTTCCCGTGCCCGGGCGGCAGCCGACAGCGTGCCCAGCGGCGCGGTCGCCCGTGCCCGCGTCAGCGCATCCACCGCACAGGGCTTGCCGGCCCGCTTTGCCAGATCGAGCGCCAGCAGGGCGGCCTGGTTGTAGCGGCGCGCGGCCAGGCGCCTGCGATGCAGCGGCACCGGCACGAGAATCTCGGCCTCGGCCAGGATCGGGCCGCCGGCGCGCGCCATCAGCAGGCCGAGCAGATCAGCCAGCTCGGTGCGGTCGCCATGTTTGAAGGGCAGGATCAGGCGCTGCGCCGCGTCGTCATACAGGAAGGCCGCGCGCCCGCGCCGGAAGGCCAGTGGCCGCGCGATGCAGCTCGGGCAGAGCTGCGCAGGCCCCCCCTCGCGCGCCAATGTGAAGGGCAGGCCGCAGCCCTGGCAATAAGGCGCGGTGATGAAGCTCAGCCCGGCGAAACAGGGGGCGCAGAGGCGCTGCTGCCGATGCACCGGCACGCCGCAGGAGGGGCAGCGCGGCGGCATCAGCCCGTCCAGCACGACGCCACCAGCCTGCCGTAGCCCCAGGCGCAAACCTTGCCGGAGATCGTCGAACCTAGCCCACATGAGTGGACTATATATTTTGATATCGCATCGAATCCAGGGGAAATGACAAGCGCCCCGCAGGTAATCCCGCGGAGCGCTGCCATAGCCGCAAGCGGTTTCGCTTGATCAGGTCACGTCTTCGCTCACCGCCTCGCGCCGGGGCGTCGGTGCCGCGCCCTGGGGCGCGGGTACCAGATAGAGCAGTGCGGGCTCGAAGATGAAGGTCGCGATCAAAGTGCAGGCCAGGCTCAGCAGCAGCAGCAGGCCCATGCTCGCCGTGCCCGGATGGTGGGAGAAGGCGAGGGAGCCGAAGGCCGTGCCGGTGGTGAGCGCCGAGAACAGGATCGCCCGCGCGGTGGCCGAGGCCAGGAAGCTGCGCTCACCCGCGCGCCAGTTCATGACGAAATAGAGGTTAAAGGAAACGCCCACCCCCTGCAGCAGCGGCAGGGCGATGATATTGGCGAAGTTCAGCGGCAACGGCAGCAGCACGATCACCAGGACCGTGATGAGCGAGGACAGCACCAGGGGCGCCATGATCAGCGCCACATGCAGCGGGCGGCGCAGGAACAGGAACAGGATGGCGGCGATGGCGATCAAGGCCAGCACGGCCGCTTCCCGGAAGGCGCCGATGATGGTGCGGGCACTCGCAATGACGGTAACGGCAGAGCCGCCGGCATTGGGGGCGACCGCCGTCACCTGGTTCACGAAGGCGCGCAGCCCGGTGCTGTTCATGGCGCTGACCTTGGGCAGAACCTGAATGCGGGCCTGACCGTCCGGCGTCAGCCAGTCCACCGTCAGTTCATGCGGCAGGGTGGCGAGCGTGACTGGATGGGCCGAGAGCGAGGTCTGCAGCGTCGCGAGCTGCATGGGCAAAAATTCGGTCAGCGCCTGATTGGCCGCCATCAGCTGGGCATCGCTTTCGGTGCTGAGCTTGGTGAGATCGGCGTCGATCGCGAGCAGCGGGCTGCCGTCCGGCAGTTTGGGCTTGGCGGCATTGATGGCCCGCTGCGTCGCCCCGATGGCGATCCTGATGTCGCCGGGCGTCACCGGTGCCGAGGGGCCGGGCGAGAGGGTCGGCGCCAGCAGGTCCGCCGTATCGGCGATGGCGTCGAGCTTCGGCTGCTGATCGTCGGGCACGAAGCTCGCGAGCGAGAGCGCGTGATCGACCAGCGGCAGTGTGGCGAGCTTGTCGGCCAGCGTCGCGGCCGCCGCCGGCGAGGGCGCCAGCACGTCGATGCTGTAGGGATTGGTGATGGGGTTGCTCTGCAGGCTGCGCAGAGTCTGCATCGCCTCCGAATGCGGGTCCTGCGTATCCAGCGGGTCACTGTCGAATGCGATCCGCGGGATCAGGATGAGGCCGATGATGCCGAGCACGGCGAAGACGGCGACCACCGGACGCCGCCTTTGCCAGAGCATCATGTCGAGGGGGGCCAGGCTGGTGAAGCCGATCTCGCCATGCTCTGCCGGCAGGCGGAACAGCGTGATCAGTGCCGGCAGGAAGGTGATGGTGCAGGCGAAGGCGATGAGCATGCCGACGCCGGCGATCAGCCCCAGCTCGGCGACGCCCGCGAAACTGGTCGGCACGAAGGCGAAGAAGCCGGCGGCGATGGCGACGGCCGCAAGCAGCACGGAATTACCGGCCTTGCGCAGCGTCTGCTCGAGCGCGACCTCGGCGCTGGGCGAGAGGCGCCGCTCATCGCGGTAGCGGACCGCGATCTGGATCGCGAAATCGACCGCCAGACCCACGAAGAGCACGGCGAAAGCGACTGAAATGAGGTTCAGCGTGCCGATCGCGACGGCGGCGAAGAGGGTCGTCATCAGCAGGCCCAGGACCAGGGTCAGCAGGATCGCTATAATATAGCGGACACGCCTCACCGCGAGCACCAGCCACAGGATGATGAGGCCGACCGAGATCACCGTATCGGTGACAATTCCCTGGGTCAGAGAGGCGAATTGCTGGTCCGCCAGCGCGATCTGACCGGTGATGCGGAAGGTGGCGCGGCCATTCGCGACGGTCGGGACATGGGCCGCGATCGCCTGCAGCGCGTCGGTCGCCACGGCACCCGGTTCGATCGCGCCGTAATCCTGGACGGGCTGGAGCAGCACGAAACGCTCGGCTCCGGCGCGGTCGCTGAGCGAGCCGCCGAGCAGCTTCTGCCAGGAGACGGGTTCGGGATGGCCGTCGGCCGCGGCTTTCAGGCCGCGGTCAAAACCGTCCAGCGCGCTCGTATAGCCGGTGAGGTCAACCTGTCCCTGAGCGGCGCCCTGGCCGATGAGGCCGATCGCCGTCAGCAGGCCGCGCATGGAGGGATCGGCCGCCAGCTGGCCGATGAAGGGCTGGGCCTGCACCAGGCTGTTGAGCAGCTTCTGCAAATCCGTCTGATTGAGGAAGAGCAGGCCCTCGGTCTTGTAGAAGTCGAGATTGTCGGGCCGGCGAACGGTGCGGAAATGCGCGCGGTCGGCGCTCGCTGCCTGGGCAATGGCATTGGCCGTCTGGTCGGCTTCCTCCGGCGTCTTGGCCGTGATGACGCCGACCAGCAGATCGTTGAACTGCGGGAAAGACTGGTTCAGCGCCGTCTGGGCCTGGCGCCAGGGCAGTTTGGGCGAAAACAGGTCATCCGTATTGGTATCGACGGCGAGATGGCGGGGCGTATAGAACACGCTCCCCAGCGCCAGAATGATACCCGCCAAAACCACCCATACGGCGTGACGGCTGCTTAGGCGCGCAATGGCCGCCAGCTTTGTCTGAACCCACATCGAGCCTTGTCTGTCCTTATTCAAAAGAGCGGCGCCTCCGTGCAATCCGGGCCGCCGCGCGCGGCTGTGCCGGTCGCGCCATGCCGAGATTGCATGCAGCTCCTTGCTTTAGTCGCACAGGATCGCCGCCCTGATCGCTTACCGGATAGTCCCGGCGCGGTGAAGCATGTTGCGCGGCTGCACCTGCGCTCCGCGCCGCGGGCAGGGCGCCGCGACCGTCCTGCGCCATCACAATACCGGGAGTGGCAGCGCCGCGTGCCGGTTGGCAGCACCGCGAAAGCGCCCGATACTCTGTCCGAAGCCAAGCGGCGGCCGCCGCCGGTTCCCGCATCGCCGCGGATCACAGGAGAGACGGCATGACAGCCGAGGGCAGCAGCACGGTTGCGATCCAGACGCTCGGGATCATCGGGGCGGGACAGATGGGCAATGGCATCGCCCATGTCGCGGCGCTGAGCGGGCTCGATGTGGTTCTGACCGATCTCAGCGCCGAGGCGCTGACCCGGGCGCTGGCCACGATCGGTCGCAATCTGGACCGTCAGGTGGAGAAGGGCGCGGTGACCGCGGCTGATCGGAACGCGGCGCTGGCGCGGATCACCACCGCAGACCAGACGAGCGCGCTGGGCGCCTGCGATATCGTCATCGAAGCGGCGACCGAGCGGGAGGCGGTCAAGATCGCCATCCTGAAGGATCTGGTGCCGCATCTGAAGGCCGGGGCGATCATCGCGACCAATACCTCTTCGATCAGTATCACCCGCCTGGCGGCCGTGACGGACCGGCCGCATCGCGTCATCGGCATGCATTTCATGAATCCGGTGCCGGTGATGAAGTTGGTCGAGATCATCCGGGGCATCGCGACGGATGACGCGACCTTCGCCGCCGTGCAGGCGCTGGCCGAGCGCATGGGCAAGACCACGGCGATTGCCGCGGATTATCCGGCCTTCATCGTCAACCGCATTCTGATCCCGATGATCAACGAGGCGGCCTATGCGCTGATGGAAGGGGTCGGATCTGTGATCTCGATCGATACCGCCATGAAGCTCGGTACCAATCAGCCCATGGGCCCGCTGGAACTCGCCGATTTCATCGGTTTGGACACCTGTCTCGCGATCATGCGCGTGCTGCATGAGGGCATGGGCGACAGCAAATACCGCCCCTGTCCGCTATTGGTGACCTATGTCGAAGCCGGCTGGCTCGGCCGCAAGGCCAAGCGTGGCTTCTACGACTATCGCGGCGAGACGCCGCATCCCACGCGCTGATCGCGGTGTCCGTCAAAGACCGACGGACGCGTAGATGCTGCCCAGCGCCGGCACGGCATCGATCAGCTGCGGTTTGAACAGAATGGCCCCGATGACGAGGACGATGACGATCAGAATGACCGGCCAAAGGCCGCGCCCGCGCCCGCCGCTGCGGGTCATGGGCGCCGGGTGACGCTCAGTCTCTCCGAAGGACAGTTCGTGGGACAGCCGCCGCTCTTCCGCGTCGGGCATTTCGATATCCGCGGCTTCGGCCGGAATGTCGCCGAGCAGTGCGCGGGTGGAGGCGGCGGCCGGTTCCACCCGCAAAACGGGCGCAGGCCGGACCGCCAGCGTATCGGCAAGACGCTCGGTATCCGCCGGCAGCAGGGTGGCGGTGACGGGCTCTGCCTCGGGCAGGGGCGCGGGCGACGGCACCGCGGGCGCGGGCATTGGCACGGGCGCGCGGACGTCGCCCGGGCTCGCAGGGCCGACCACGGTCCATTGATAGCCGCAGCGATTGCACCGTACCTCGCGCGGTTGCGGTCCGAATAGGCTATCCGGCGCTTCGTAGGCGGCGGAACACTCACGACACACCAGTCGCATCTGCGGCTTTACCCTTGTGTTGGATTGAACCAACCCATTGTTTAGGCGCGGATTGTGGCCAAGAGCGGCGCCGCGTGCAATCCTCTGCCTGAACCTCGCACAGCGCACCCGAAACTAAATTTGCATGCTTTGGAAGAAAATGGCCGTTTTGCCCGCAAGACAGACTGGCTGCGGCCGGGTTTCGTCGCATGCGCTTTTCTCTGATGGCCTGCCATGATCCGTCTTGAACAGGTCAGCCTGCGCTACGGTGCCGGACGTGCAGCCCAGGCTGAGGTGCTGCATGATCTGAGCTTTCATGTGCCGGAGGGTGGTTTCCGCTGGCTGACGGGTCCCTCCGGCGCCGGCAAGACCAGCCTGATGCGCATGATCTATCTGGCTGTGCGGCCCTCGCGCGGGCGGATGTTCATCCAGGGCACCGATATCGGCCGGGCCGAACGCCGCCAGCTGCCGCGGCTGCGCCGGCGCATCGGCGTCGTCTTTCAGGATTTCCGGCTGCTGCCGCATTTGACGGCCTTCGACAATGTCGCGCTGCCGCTGCGCATCGCCGGCCGGCCTGAGGGCCAGATCCGCGCCGATGTCATGGAGATGCTGCGCTGGGTAGGCCTGGCCGCGAAGATCGACTCTCACCCATATGAGCTGTCGGGCGGCGAGCAGCAGCGCGTCGCCATCGCGCGGGCCGTGATCAGCCGGCCGGCCATGCTGCTGGCCGACGAGCCGACCGGGAATCTGGACGACGCCCAGGCCGAGCGGCTGATGCAGCTTTTCCAGGAACTCAACCGCCTGGGCACCACGGCGATCGTCGCCACTCATAACGAATCGCTGATGGCGCGCTATCCGGCGCGCCTGCTGCGTCTTGAAGCCGGGCATCTCGTGCAAGATGAGTGACTATCCCCGTGAGCCGCTGGGCGGCGCCCGACCCCCGCTGCCGCCACGCCAGGCGCCGCCCCGCAGCCCGCCGCGGCGCCGCGGCCAGTCGGCCACGCGCCTGCGCCCGGTGGGTTTCGACGATCTCGGCCTCAAACGCGCGCTGTCGGATCGGCTGCTGCCTTTTCTGGTCGCGGCAATGGCTTTCCTGGCGGCGCTGGCGCTGGCCGGCGCGCTGGCGACCGCCATGCTCGCCCAGCACTGGCAGCAGGGTGCGGAGGCGGAGCTGACCGTTCAGGTGCCAACGCCCAATGACCCTGGCGTCAGCGGTCATGGCTCGCGCCTCGCAGCGGTGATGACCGTTCTGCAATCCGAACCCGGAGTCCTGACCGCCAGGCCGATGAGCAGCGACGATCTCGCGGCCCTCCTCAAGCCCTGGCTGGGTGACGCGGGCTCGACGCTGGCTTTGCCGCTGCCGGCGGTGATTGCGGTGGAACTGGCACCCGGCAGCGTCCTGCCCGATGATCTTGCGGCCAAGCTGACGGCCGCCGCGCCCGACACTGCGCTGGAAAGCGCCGATGTCTGGGCGGCACGCCTGTCGGCTCTGGCACGCAGCCTGCAGGCCTGTGCGGCCGTGATGCTGCTGCTGGTGGTGGGCGTGGCCGTGGCGGTGGTGGCGGTCGCGACCCGTGCCGGCCTTGCGGCACGGCGCGACTCGATTGAAATCGTGCATGGGCTGGGCGCGACCGACGCCTATATCGCCGGCCGGTTTGCCCGCCGGGCGATGCGCCTGGCGGCGGCGGGTGGCGCCGGCGGCGCCATCGCGGCGCTGCCCGTGCTGCTCTGGCTCGCCTATCTCGCCGCGCCCTTCGCGCAGAGCAGCAGCACGCCCGATGTCACGCAGACACCCCTCATCGCGCTACCCTTGCCACTATGGATCGTGCTGCCCGCTTTGCCGCTGGCTGCCGCCGCGATTGGCTATGTCACCGCCGAGGGCACGGTTCGCCGATGGCTCAGACGCCTGCCGTAAAGCCGGTCCGCCGCCGCGGCACGGCGCGGCAGAAATCGGAGGCGGCGCGCAAGAAATCCGGCCGCCTGCCGCCGCGGCGGATCGGGGCGCGGCTGGCGGCGCTTGCCGTGATGCTGACGCTGATCGCCTGGTGCGGCGGCTTCCTGTGGTTTCTGCTCAATACCTATGCGCCCTCGGTGCCGCCGGCCCGCGCGGACGGCATCGTCGTGCTGACAGGCGGCGAGGACAGGCTGGCGACCGCCTTTCAGATGCTGAACGAGGGGCGGGCCGACCAGCTGCTGGTCTCAGGCGTGCCGCAGACCGTCTCTCTGCGTGACATGGAGCGGTCGGCGCATCTGGCCCGGCCGCCGGCGGCCTCTCAGATCACGCTCGGCCATCAGGCCCAGACGACGGTCGGCAATGCCGATGAGACGTCCGGCTGGGTGGAGGCGCACCATATCCGCACGCTGATCGTGGTCACGGCCGGCTATCACATGCCGCGCGCGCTGCTGGAACTGTCCCGCGCCATGCCGGCGGTGATGCTCTATCCCATGCGCGTGCAGCCGACCGCGATTTACGACGGCTTCCGCCCGCATGTTTGGCGGCTGCTGATCTCAGAATACACCAAATGGCTTCTGGCCGAGCTGCGCTTCGCCCGGCTCGCGAGCTTCCTCCGAGGGATACACGACGCATGACGCGCCTTTGGCTGATGGCCAGGTCCTTGCTGTTCAATATCGGCTTCGTGGCTGCAACCACGGTCTACAGCCTGTGGGGCTATGTCTATCTGATGACCGGACGGGAGAAGCAGCTCATCCACCTGGGCCGGGCCTGGGCGATGGTCATCATCCGTCTGCTGCGCCTGTGCTGCGGCATCCGCGTGCGGGTCTCCGGGATCGAGCATCTGACCTTCGACGGTCCGGCGCTGATCGCCTCCATCCATCAATCGGCCTTCGATACGGCGGTCTGGATGCTGATGCCCAAGCCCGCCTATGTCCTGAAGCAGGAATTGCTGAAAGTGCCGGTCTTCGGGCGGCTGATGAAGCCCGCCGGCATGATTGCGGTGGACCGCCGTGCGGGCGCGCGCGCCATCCGCGATCTGATCCGCGACGGTCAGGAAGCAGCGGCCGACGGCCGCCAGGTGGTGATTTTTCCCCAGGGCACGCGCGCCGGACCCGGCGAGCCCCGCGTCATTCAGCCCGGGGTCGCGGCTCTGGCGGGGGCCATGGGCGTGCCGGTGATCCCGGTCGCCACCAATTCGGGGGCACATTGGGGGCGCAATGCTTTCCTGAAACGCCCTGGCACCATCGACATCGTCATCGGTGCGCCGCTGCCCGCCAATCTGAAGCGGGCGGAGCTGGTCTCCGCCCTCGAAGAGGCCTGGACGGCGCTTGAGGCGCGAATCCACACCCCTGTGGATAAGACTGTGTATGAGCCGATCTCAGCCTTCGCTTCACGCGCGAAGGATTTTCCGTAAGTCATGAATATATCTTGATTCTTATTGTCCCCACTCTCTGCAAGGCACAGGCTTGGAGTCTTGGGGATTAACTTGGGATAAGCCTGCACCGTCCGTCTTGATTACGATTGCCGCTTTCCCCCACCCCAGTCTTGCCGCATTGTGACGGGGATGCTGATGCATGCGAGCTGTGCCGCGCGAGATGGATTGGGGATTTTGCTGACCGGGTCACCGGGTTGTGGCAAATCCGATCTGCTTCTGCGCCTGCTGGACCGGGGCTTCGCCCTGGTGGCCGATGATCAGGTGGCGATCGGGGAGGACGGCATGGCCCGTGCGCCGGCAAGCCTGGCGGGACTGATCGAAATCCGCGGCCTTGGCATCATGCGCTTTCCCTTTATCGCCGCGGCGCGGCCGGTCCTCGTCGCCCAACTGGGCAAAGACATCGCGCGTCTGCCGTCCCCCCGGCGGGACCCGGTGCTGGACCTGCCTGCGATTGCGATCGACCCAAGGCCTGCGACGGCCGCCCAGGTGGCAGTACTCGCCTTCGAGACCGTCACGGGCCGCGCCATCCAACATGCGGGCGCTTTCGTATGACGGTGCCGGCCGCCCAGAGGCGTATCGTTCTGGTGACGGGCCTCTCCGGCGCCGGCAAATCCTCCATTCTCCACACGCTGGAGGATCTGGGCTACGAGACGGTGGATAATCCTCCCTTCTCCCTGCTCGACGACCTGCTGTCGCGCACGGACCGCGCCTTGGCCATCGGCATCGACGCCCGCACCCGTGGCTTCGCGGCCGCCGCCGTGCTGGCAGCGATCGACCGCATGAAGAGCGAAACCGTCGTCACGCCGGAACTGGTCTTCGCGACCGCCGAGGATGCCGTGTTGCTGCGCCGCTATACCGAAACCCGGCGCCGCCATCCGCTTGCACCCCAGGGTCAGGTGCGGGACGGCATTGCCGCCGAACATGCTCTGATCGATGAATTGCGCTCTGCCGCGGACCTTGTCCTCGATACCTCTACTTTGCCGCTACCAGTATTGCGGCAAACGATTGGCCAGCGTTTCGGTCTCAGCGGTGCCGAAGGTCTGTCGCTGACGTTGATTTCTTTCGCTTATCGTTCTGGATTGCCGCCGGAAGCCGATCTGGTCTTCGACGCCCGCTTCCTGCGCAATCCTCACTATGACCAGACGCTGAGGCCGCGCACTGGATTGGATGCCGAAGTTTGCGCATATGTTGCCCAAGATCCGGATTGCGCTGCCTTCCAGGATATCATCCGATCGATGGTCTTGCTTTTGCTGCCGCGTTTCGTGCAGGAAGGTAAAAAATACGTGACCGTCGCTATCGGATGTTCTGGCGGACGCCATCGCTCCGTTTTTCTGATCGAAACATTGGCTAAGCGTTTACAGGAAGCGGGTTGGCAACCAATGGTTGTGCATCGTGAGCTTGATCGATCCGAACGTGATAAGGCGATCACGGGTTCGGCAGCTGCATGAATACGCTTCTGGCCATGGGAGGCCGCTGAACTCATTATGATCGGTCTAGTGCTCGTTACTCACGGCCATCTCGCCGAAGAGTTGCGATCGGCAATGGAGCATGTCGTCGGCCCGCAATGCGGGGTGGAGACGGTGTGCATCGGACCCGATGACAATATGGAAGATCGGCGGCGCGACATTCAGCGCTCGATCGACCGTGTCGATAGCGGGGATGGCGTGGTGCTGCTGACCGATATGTTCGGCGGCACGCCCAGCAACCTTGCCATTTCGCTGATGGATTCCCGTGCGGTGGAGGTGATCGCCGGCGTCAATCTGCCGATGCTGGTCAAGCTCGCCAAGGTTCGCGGCCAGCAGTCGCTGGAAAGTGCGGTGACCTGTGCCCAGGAGGCCGGCCGCAAATATATTGCCTGCGCCTCTCAGGTTCTGCAGGGCGTGCGCGGAAGCTGCGGGTGACCCGGCAGGCGCGATGGTTCAGCCCCGCTGACGCGTCGGGCGGCGGTTCGGTTCTGTCCCGCCATATCCTGATCGTCAACAAGCGCGGCCTGCATGCGCGCGCCGCCGCCAAGCTGGTGACGATGGCCGAGGAGTTCGGCGCCGATATCAATCTCGCCAAGGACGGCCAGACGGTCTCGGCGCGGTCGATCATGGGGTTGATGATGCTGGGTGCCGGCATCGGGTCGAAAGTGACCGTCATGGCCGATGGCTGGGACGCCAAAGAAGCGCTCGATGCGGTGACCGCCCTGATCGAAGCCGGCTTCCATGAGGAAGACTGAGCAGAAGCCTGTGCCTAAGCCGCGCGCCGCCCGAGAGGCGGCAGGTGCGACGCCTGCGCCCCCGGCCGAGCGGCAATTTACTGGCCTGCCGATTGTTCCTGGCATTGCCGTGGGTCCGGCTTTTCTTTTTGAAGATCAGACGCCCGTGCTGACGGCCGCGACCATCCCCGCGGATGCCGTCGAGGCCGAGCTTGAGCGTTTCGACGGCGCGGTCAAGAAATCCCGCCGCCAGCTCGCCAAGCTGCGCAGCCAGCTTGCCATGCTGCCGGCCGAAGGCCAGGCCGAACTGGGGCCGCTGCTCGATGCCTATATGCAGATGATCGGGCCGTCGCGCCTGCTGCGCGGCGTGCGAAAACGCATCGAAAGCCTGCTCGCCGCCGAAACCGCGGTGCATGAGGAGGTCGAAGCCCTGGTCGCGACCGTTCTGGCTTTGCCGGATCGCGACCGGGCCGGTCTGCGCCGCCGTGCCGAGGAGATCCGGGAAATCGGTCGGCGGCTGTTCCGCAATTTGACTGAAACGCCGTTTCAAAGCTTCGCCAAGCTCGCGCAGGGCACCGTCCTCGTCATCGACAATCTGCGGCCGGCGGATGCGGCGCTGCTCAGCCCCGCGCGCCTTGCCGGCGTGGTGACGGAGGAGGGCGGCACGGACGGTCATACCGCGGTCATGCTGCGAGCCCTGGGGATTCCTGCGATACTGGGCGCCGCCGGCGTCACCGAGTCGATCCATAGCGGCATGCTGCTGGTGCTGGACGGCGCGGCCGGCACGGTGACGGTCCATCCTGGCGCCGCCACGATGGCGGCCGCCAAGCGGTCTTCGGCCAATTTCGCGCGGGAGCGGCAGAAGCTGGCACAGCTGCGCCGCCTGCCGGCCGAGACCACCGATGGGCAGGCGGTGGAACTTCTCGCCAATCTGGAAGTGCCGCTGGAACTGCCCTTGATCGCTCAGGCCGGGGTCGAGGGGATCGGGCTGTTCCGCAGCGAATTCATGTTCATGAATCGGGCCGATCTACCTGACGAGGATGAGCAGACCGAGGTCTACAGCGCCGCCGTGGAGGCCATGGAAGGCGATCCGGTGACCATCCGGGTGCTCGACTGGGGCGGCGAGAAAGAAATCGAGGCGCTGCAGAATGGCGGGTTCACCGCCGATATTTCCAGCATCAATCCGGCCCTCGGCTTGCGCGGCATTCGCATGCTGCTGCGCAACCCCGAACTGCTGGAGACGCAGCTGGCGGCCATTTTGCGGGCCGGCACCAAGGGGCCGGTAAGTATCCTGCTGCCCATGGTCACCGCGATCGATGAGGTGCGGGCCACGCGCGAGATATTGCACAAGGTGGTGCGCCGCCTGAAACGCCGGGGCGAGGAGCTGCCGCCCCGGATGCCGCCGCTCGGCATCATGATCGAAACGCCGGTCGCCGCGCTCTCCGCCGATGCCCTGGCGCTGGAGGCCGATTTTTTCGCCATCGGCACCAATGACCTGACGATGTACGCGATGGCGGCCGATCGCGGCGATGTCGAGGTCGCGAAGCTGTATGATCCGCTGAACCCCGGCCTTCTGCGACTCGTGCAGTTCACGGTCGAGGCGAGTCTGCGTCTGCGCAAGCCGGTCTCGGTCTGCGGCGAGATGGCCGCCAACCCCAAGCTCACGCCGCTGCTGCTGGGCCTTGGCCTGCGCGCGCTGAGCATGAATGCGAGTGCGGTGCCCAAGGTGAAGCTGGTCGTGCGCAGCGTGTCCATTGCCGATTGCGCGCGCCTGGCGCGGCGTGTCATGGAGCAGACTGAGCCGGCCGCGATCCGCGCCCTGGTCGAGGATTTCGCGGAGAAGATGGCCTGACACAGGCGCGGGACGCGGCGCGCTGTCTGCTGCGGGTCTGATCTGCGTCCTGGTCAGCATGGCTGGTCGGCGAGACTGCTTTAGTCGCATCGCTGGACTCTGGCCGGCCGTTCCTATATTCCGCCCCCCTCTATCGGAACGCGGGAGAGGACGGGAAACCGCCCTCGGATGAACCGCGGTCCTTGTTCGCGTTTAAACAGGAACGAGGGTTATGGCGAAAAAAATCGTCGGCTACGTTAAGCTGCAGATTCCGGCCGGCAAGGCCAATCCGTCTCCGCCGGTGGGCCCCGCCCTCGGCCAGCGCGGCCTGAACATTATGGCATTCTGCAAAGAGTTCAACGCCGTCACGCAGGGCATGGAACCCGGCATGCCGGTGCCGGTCGTGATCACTGCCTATGCTGACCGCACCTTCACCTTCATCACCAAGACCCCGCCGAACACCTATTTCCTGATGAAGGCTGCGAATATCAAGAAGGGCGCCGTGACCACGGGCAAGGGCGCCACCGTCGGCAAGGTGACGATGTCCCAGCTGCGTGACATCGCTGCGACGAAGATGATCCACATGAACGCCAATGACGTTGAAGGCGCCGTGCGCATGCTGGCAGGGTCTGCCCGCTCCATGGGCCTCTCGGTGGTGGAGGGCTGATCCGATGGCCAAGAACAAGCGCCTGGCGGCTGGTTACGCCACGTTCGACCGTAACAAGGTCTATCCGCTGACCGAAGCCATCAAGCTGGTCAAGGGCAATGCCCGCGCCAAGTTTGACGAGACGGTCGAATTCTCGATGAATCTCGGCATCGACCCGCGCCATGCTGACCAGATGGTCCGTGGCCTGATCAGCCTGCCGAACGGCACCGGCAAGACGCTGCGCGTTGGCGTCTTTGCCCGCGGCCCGAAGGCCGAGGAAGCGCTGGCAGCCGGCGCCGACGTGGTTGGCGCTGAAGACCTGGCCGAAAAGGTCCAGGCCGGCGAGATCGCCTTCGACCGCTGCATCGCGACCCCGGACATGATGGCCCTCGTCGGTCGTCTGGGTAAGATCCTTGGTCCGCGTGGCCTGATGCCGAATCCCAAGCTCGGCACCGTGACCATGGACGTGAAGGGCGCCGTTTCCGCCGCCAAGGCCGGTCAGGTTGAGTTCCGCGCCGAAAAGGCCGGTATCATCCATGCCGGTATCGGCAAGGCGAGCTTCGATGAGGACAAGCTCATCGAAAATATTTGCGCGCTGGCAGACGCGGTGAGCAAGGCCAAGCCGACAGGGGCCAAGGGCACCTATCTGCAGAAGGCCGCGCTGAGTTCCTCGCAGGGCCCCGGCATCCGCGTCGATGTCGCCACCCTGCTGGCCTCGGCCGCGCAGTAAGTTTTTGAATTCGTACCGCGGCTTCGGCCGCGGGACGCGCAGGAGGGGGGGACCCCTCCGAACCTGTCCGAGACCAGACGCGAGCCGACACGGGTCGGTGCTTAAACGGCCAGCAGGCCGGCGGTTGGAAGACGGGAGAAGCCAGTGATGATGCGGCGCACCTCCATGAGGTATGCCGACTGAACTTTGGCGGTTCCGGCTTTAAGGACAGGCGAACCGAGCGTTTAGGGCGTGCGAACGCCTTTGACGCTCATGGGAAACCCGGCGGCGACCGATCGTGTCGCGGCCAAGGTGGCGGAGTTGAACGTGGACCGTACGGAGAAGCGGGAGTTTGTCGCTTCGCTCGCGTCTGTGTTCGCAGAGACGTCCATGGTGGTTGTCACCCGTAATAACGGGCTGACGGTTGCCGATGTGACCGATCTGCGTCGCAAGATGCGGGCCGAAGGGGTGAGCTTCAAGGTAGCTAAGAACCGTCTGGCCAACCTCGCCCTGGAAGGTACCCAATTCGACGGCATTAAGCCGATGCTTAAGGGCCCGACCGCGCTTGCGTGGTCCAAGGACCCTGTGGCGGCGGCAAGGGTTGCTGTTGAGTTCGCCAAGACTAACGAGAAGTTCGTCGTTGTCGGCGGTGCCCTTGGCACCCAGACGCTTGATGCGTCTGGTGTGAAGGCCCTCGCCGAATTGCCGTCGCTCGACACACTGCGTGCAAGGTTCCTGGGGCTGCTCAATACCCCGGCTACTCGCATCGCAGCCGTGGTCCAGGCGCCGGCCGGCAACCTCGCGCGGGTCTTTGGTGCCTATGCCAGGAAGGACGAGGCGGCCTGACTTCAGGGCGTGCCTGACTTTCATGGATGTGTGCCGGGGCAGTCCCGGCTTGCATTGAACCGATCAAAGTTATTATAATAGGATTTTGACAATGGCTGACCTTTCCCGTCTGGTGGAAGAGCTTTCGGGCCTTACCGTTCTGGAAGCTGCTGAGCTTTCCAAGCTTCTCGAAGAGAAGTGGGGCGTTTCCGCTGCTGCCCCGGTTGCCGTCGCCGCTGCTGCCGGTCCGGCCGCCGCCGCTGCCCCGGTCGAAGAGCAGACCGAATTCACTGTCATCCTGGCCAAGGCCGGTGACAAGAAGATCAACGTTATTAAGGAAGTCCGCACCATCACCGGTCTCGGCCTGAAGGAAGCGAAGGACCTCGTTGAGGGCGCTCCGAAGCCGGTCAAGGAAGGCGTGAACAAGGACGAAGCCGAGAAGATCAAGAAGCTTCTCGAGGAGAATGGCGCTTCTGTCGAGATCAAGTGATCTTGACCATCCTGGGCCCCCGGGCCCGGGATGGGATTTACGAGCCGGGAACGGGGTGGCGATCAGCTTGATCTCCACCCTTTCCTTGGTTGCGGGATAGGGTTGTCGTCTCTGTGACGACCGACTGGCGGCAAAGTTTGTAGAACAGATCCGGCCGATTGGCGGCTCTGGGGCTGAGTTCCGCGACCTTCAGGGGCGCGGAGCGGGATGGACTGGTTGGCCGCGTGCGCGGGGCCGACCATACTGGGACCGGCCGGCATGGTTTCGGCGCGGTGGTACAATCGAGGGCTAAGGGCAAGCGATGAACGCTATTTCAGGTGGCTCGAACCAATCCTTCACCGGGCGGAAGCGCATTCGCAAGAGCTTCGGACGCATCCCGGAAGTGGCGCCGATGCCAAACCTGATCGATGTGCAGCGGGCCAGCTACGAGGCCTTCCTGCAGATGAACGTGGCGCCCGACAGCCGGACGCAGACGGGTCTGCAAGAGGTCTTCAAGTCCGTCTTCCCGATCGACGATTTCGCCGGCCGCGGCCGGCTCGAGTTTGTCTATTATGAGCTTGAAGAGCCGAAATACGACGTCGAGGAATGCATCCAGCGCGGTATGACCTTCGCCGCGCCGCTGAAGGTCGTTCTCCGTCTCATCGTCTGGGACGTGGATGAGGATACCGGCGCCCGCTCGATCCGCGACATCAAGGAACAGCCGGTCTATATGGGCGATCTGCCGCTCATGACCGATAACGGCACCTTCGTGATCAACGGCACCGAGCGCGTCATCGTCAGCCAGATGCACCGCAGCCCCGGCGTGTTCTTCGATCACGACAAGGGCAAGACGCATTCCAGCGGCAAGTTCCTGTTCACTGCGCGCGTCATTCCCTATCGCGGCTCCTGGCTCGATTTTGAATTCGACAGCAAGGACCTCGTCTACGTCCGTATCGACCGCAAGCGTAAGCTGCCGGTGACGACGCTGCTCTATGCGCTCGACAGTCTTGAGACCGAGAAGCTGCGCGAAACCCGCGCGGCCAAAGGCGAGACCATCGATATCGGTGAAATCCGCGGCATGGACCCGGAAGAGATCCTGCGCAGCTTCTATGGCCAGGTGGTCTACAGCCACACCGCCAAGGGCTGGGCGCGTCCTTTCGAGCCCGACGCCTTCCGCGGCATGAAGCTGTTCGAGAATCTGGTCGACGCCGAGACCGGTGAAATCGTCGCCAAGCCCGACGAGAAGATGACCGCGCGCCTGACGCGCCGCATTGCCGAGAAGACCAAGACCGTGCTGTCGACCCGCCTCGACATGATCGGGCGCTTCATCGCGGTCGATATCGTCAATGAGAATACGGGTGAGATCTTCATCGAAGCCGGTGAGGAACTGACCGATGCCCGCCTGACGGCGCTGGAAGAGGCCGGCATTACCGAACTGCCGACGCTCGCCATCGACCAGGCCAAGGGTCCGTGGATTCGCAATACCCTGGCCGTCGATAAGAACAGCAACCGTGACGATGCGCTGATCGACATCTATCGCGTCATGCGCCCCGGCGAGCCGCCGACCAGCGAAACGGCGGAAGCGCTGTTCCGTGGCCTGTTCTTTGACATGGACCGCTACGACCTTTCGGCCGTCGGCCGCGTCAAGATGAACATGCGCCTGGGCGTTCATGCCGAGGACACGGTCCGCGTGCTGCGCAAGGAAGATATCCTGCGCACCGTGCAGATCCTGACCGAGCTGAAGGACGGCCGCGGTTCCATCGACGACATCGACAATCTTGGCAATCGCCGCGTGCGCTCGGTGGGCGAGCTGATGGAGAATCAGTATCGCGTCGGCCTGCTGCGCATGGAGCGGGCGATCCGCGAGCGCATGGGCTCGGTCGATATCGACACCGTCATGCCGCATGACCTGATCAATGCGAAGCCGGCCGCGGCCGCGGTGCGGGAGTTCTTCGGCTCCTCGCAGCTCAGCCAGTTCATGGATCAGACCAACCCGCTGTCGGAAGTCACCCATAAGCGCCGTCTCTCCGCGCTTGGGCCGGGCGGTCTGACACGTGAGCGCGCGGGCTTTGAAGTCCGCGACGTGCATCCGACGCATTACGGTCGCATCTGTCCGATTGAGACGCCGGAAGGCCCGAATATCGGTCTGATCAACAGCCTGGCGACCTATGCCAAGGTCAACAAATACGGCTTCATCGAGACGCCCTATCGCCTGGTCGAGAATGGCGAAGTGAAGGACGGCTGGAAGTATCTCTCCGCCATGGAAGAAGAGAAGCTGGTCGTGGCGCAGGCGGATGTGCCGCTCGACGGCAACCGCTTCTCGGAGGAGCTGGTCTCGGTCCGTCATCAGGGTGATTTCCGCCTGGTGCCGCCGGATCAGGTGACGGCCGTTGACGTCTCGCCGCGCCAGCTGGTCTCGGTCGCGGCCGCGCTCATTCCGTTCCTTGAGAACGATGACGCGAACCGCGCGCTGATGGGCTCCAACATGCAGCGTCAGGCGGTGCCGCTGATCCGCGCCGATGCGCCGCTGGTCGGCACCGGCATGGAAGCTGCGGTCGCGCGGGATTCGGGTGCGACCATCGTCGCGCGCCGCGCCGGCGTCATCGACCAGATCGACGGTGCCCGCATCGTGGTGCGTGCTTCCTCCAGCGAGGCCGGCACCGGTGGCGTGGACATCTACCGTTTGCGCAAGTTCATGCGCTCCAACCAGTCGACCTGCATCAACCAGCGCCCGCTGGTCCGCGTGGGCGACCGCGTGCAGGCCGGCGACATCATCGCTGACGGCCCGTCGACGGAGCTGGGCGAATTGGCGCTGGGCCGCAACGTCCTCGTCGCCTTCATGCCCTGGAATGGCTACAACTTTGAAGATTCCATCCTCATTTCCGAGCGCATCGCGCGGGATGACGTCTTCACCTCGATCCATCTCGAGGAATTCGAGGTCATGGCCCGCGACACCAAGCTCGGCCAGGAAGAAATCACCCGCGACATTCCGAATGTGGGTGAAGAAGCGCTGCGCAATCTCGACGAAGCCGGCATCGTCTATGTCGGCGCCGACGTGCATCCGGGCGATATCCTGGTCGGCAAGGTGACGCCGAAGGGCGAAAGCCCGATGACCCCGGAAGAAAAGCTGCTGCGCGCCATCTTCGGCGAAAAGGCGTCCGACGTCCGCGATACCTCGCTGCGTCTGCCGCCGGGCGTCTCCGGCACCATCGTCGATGTCCGCGTGTTCAGCCGCCGTGGCGTGGACAAGGATGAGCGTTCGATGGCGATCGAGCGTGCCGAGATCGAGCGCCTGGCCAAGGATCGCGACGACGAAAAGGCCATTCAGGAGCGGTCCTTCCTGAACCGTCTGAAGGAGCAGCTTCTGGGCCAGAAGGCCTCGGGCGGCTTCAAGGGCATCAAGACCGGCACCGAAATCACCGAGGAAGTTCTGGCCGAACATCCGCGTGGCACGATGCGCCATATGGGCGTGCAGGACGATGCGGTGATGGCCGAGATCGAGCTGATCAAGCGCGAGTTTGATGCGTCGGTGGTTCGTCTGCAGCAGCGGTTCGAGAACAAGGTCGACAAGCTGCAGCGCGGCGACGAGCTGCTTCCCGGCGTCATGAAGATGGTCAAGGTCTTCGTGGCCGTGAAGCGCAAGCTGCAGCCGGGCGACAAGATGGCCGGCCGTCACGGCAACAAGGGTGTGGTCTCCCGCGTGACGCCGATCGAGGACATGCCGTTCCTCGAAGACGGCACGCATGTCGATATCGTGCTCAACCCGCTCGGCGTGCCGAGCCGCATGAATGTCGGTCAGATTCTCGAAACCCATCTGGGCTGGGCCTGTGCGGCCCTTGGCCGTGAGGTCGGCGAGCTGGTCGAAGACTATCGTCGCACCGGCCACCAGCTGGAAGTGCTGCAGGAAAAGCTGCGCGACATCTATGGCGAGACGGTCTACCGCGACACCATCGCCGGCATGTCTCCGGGTGAGCTGATCGAACTCGGCACCAACCTGAAGAAGGGCATTCCCATCGCGACGCCGGTTTTCGATGGCGCCCGCATGGCGGATATCGAAGGCATGCTGACCAAGGCCGGTCTCAACACCTCCGGCCAGGTGACGCTGACCGACGGCCGGACCGGTGAGCCCTTCGAGCGCAAGGTGACGGTGGGCTATATCTACATGCTGAAGCTGCACCACTTGGTCGACGACAAGATCCATGCGCGTTCGATCGGGCCGTACAGCCTCGTTACCCAGCAGCCGCTGGGCGGCAAGGCGCAGTTCGGTGGCCAGCGCTTCGGTGAAATGGAAGTCTGGGCGCTTGAGGCTTACGGCGCCGCCTATACGTTGCAGGAAATGCTGACAGTGAAGTCCGATGACGTGTCGGGCCGCACCAAGGTCTACGAAGCGATCGTGCGCGAGCAGGATAATTTCGAGGCCGGTATTCCCGAAAGCTTCAACGTGCTGGTGAAGGAGCTGAAGTCCCTTGGTCTGAACGTGGACCTGGACAATCAGCCGGCGTGACCGGACGGCGCGGAGCGGGGCTTGCCCCGCCTCCGGCCTGACGGTGTGAGACGAAGACAACGCGTTCGATAATCCCTGATCCCGTCGCGGCCTCGGCCAAAGCGGGGAAGGGTTTGAAGGTGAAGCCCGCATGAACGAGCTTATGAAAATCCTGGGTCAAACCGGTCAGCCGATGACCTTTGACCAGATCCAGATCAAGATCGCCTCGCCCGAGCAGGTGCGTAGCTGGTCCTACGGTGAGATCAAGAAGCCGGAGACCATCAACTACCGCACCTTCAAGCCTGAGCGCGACGGGCTGTTCTGTGCCCGCATCTTCGGGCCGATCAAGGACTATGAGTGCCTGTGCGGCAAGTACAAGCGCATGAAGTTCCGCGGCATCATCTGCGAGAAGTGTGGCGTTGAAGTCACCCTCGCGAAGGTGCGGCGTGAGCGCATGGGCCATATCGAGCTGGCCTCGCCGGTCGCCCATATCTGGTTCCTGAAGTCGCTGCCGTCGCGCATCGGCCTGATGGTCGATACGACCCTGAAGGATCTGGAGAAGGTTCTCTATTTCGAGAACTACATCGTGCTCGAGCCCGGCCTGACCGATCTGAAGCTGCATCAGCTTCTGACCGAGGATCAGCTTTTCTCGAAGCAGGATGAGTTCGGCGAAGACGGTTTCCGCGCCGGCATCGGCGCCGAGGCGATCAAGCATATCCTGTCGAATATCGATCTCGACGCCGAAAAGACCCGCATGCGCGTGGAGCTGAAGGCGACGACGAGCGAAGCCAAGCGCAAGAAGCTGGTCAAGCGCCTGAAGCTGGTCGAGGCTTTCGCCGAATCCGGCTCCCAGCCGAGCTGGATGATTCTGGACGTCGTCCCGGTTATTCCGCCCGAGCTGCGCCCGCTGGTGCCGCTGGACGGTGGCCGTTTCGCGACCTCCGATCTGAACGACCTCTACCGTCGTGTCATCAATCGCAACAACCGCCTCAAGCGGCTGATCGAGCTGCGCGCGCCGGACATCATCGTGCGCAACGAGAAGCGCATGCTGCAGGAATCGGTCGATGCCCTGTTCGACAACGGCCGTCGCGGCCGCGCCATCACGGGTGCCAACAAGCGTCCGCTGAAGTCGCTGTCCGACATGCTGAAGGGCAAGCAGGGTCGCTTCCGTCAGAACCTGCTCGGCAAGCGCGTCGACTATTCCGGTCGTTCGGTCATCGTCGTGGGGCCTGAGCTGAAGCTGCACCAGTGTGGCCTGCCGAAGAAGATGGCGCTGGAGCTGTTCAAGCCCTTCATCTACGCGAAGCTCGAGAAATACGGCCACGCCACCACCATCAAGGCGGCGAAGCGCATGGTCGAGAAGGAGCGTCCCGAGGTTTGGGACATCCTGGAAGAGGTCATCCGCGAGCATCCCGTGATGCTCAACCGCGCGCCGACGCTGCATCGCCTGGGCATCCAGGCTTTCGAGCCCGTGCTCATCGAAGGCAAGGCAATCCAGCTGCATCCGCTGGTCTGCACCGCCTTCAACGCGGATTTCGACGGCGACCAGATGGCGGTCCATGTGCCGCTCTCGATCGAGGCGCAGCTTGAAGCCCGCGTGCTGATGATGTCGACCAACAACATCCTGAGCCCCGCGAACGGCAAGCCGATCATCGTGCCGAGCCAGGATATCGTCCTCGGCCTTTACTACCTCTCGCTGGAAACGCCGGAATTCCGCGCGACCGAAGAGCGTGACTCGCCTGCGTTCGGCACCATCGGCGAGCTGGAGCATGCCCTGGCCGCCAAGCGCATCAAGATGCACGACAAGATCCGTGCGCGCATGCAGGTGATGGAAGCGAATGGCGAAGTCGTTCGCAAGATCATCGTCACCACGCCGGGCCGTATGCTTATCGGTCAGATCCTGCCGCTGCATCCGAACGTGCCCTTCGCGCTGCTCAACAAGCAGCTGACGAAGAAGAACGTCTCGGACGTCATCGATGCCGTCTACCGTCACTGCGGCCAGAAGGAATGCGTGATCTTCGCGGATCGCCTGATGGGCCTCGGCTTCTCCAACGCGGCCAAGGCCGGCCTGTCCTTCGGCAAGGATGATCTGATCATCCCGGCTGAGAAGGGCGAGCTGATCGGCAAGACCCAGGGCGAGGTCAAGGAATTCGAGCAGCAGTATCAGGACGGTCTGATCACCGCCGGCGAGCGCTACAACAAGGTCGTCGATGCCTGGTCACGCTGCACGGACGCCGTTGCCGCCGCGATGATGAAGGAGATTTCCAAGCAGGAAATCGGCACGCCGACCAACTCGGTCTGGATGATGAGCCATTCCGGTGCGCGTGGGTCGCCTGCCCAGATGCGTCAGCTCGCGGGTATGCGCGGCCTGATGGCCAAGCCCTCGGGCGAGATCATCGAGCAGCCGATCATCGCGAACTTCAAGGAAGGCCTCTCGGTTCTCGAATACTTCAACTCCACCCACGGTGCCCGTAAGGGTCTCGCGGATACGGCGCTGAAGACCGCGAACTCGGGTTACCTCACCCGCCGTCTGGTGGACGTGGCGCAGGACAGCATCATCGTTCAGGAAGACTGCGGCACCGAGAAGGGCCTCACGGTTCGCGCCGTCATGGATGGCGGTGAAGTTGTCTCCTCGCTCTCCGAGCGCATCCTGGGCCGCACCACGGCCGAGGACATCATCGATCCGGCCTCGGGCAAGGTTCTGTTCAAGAACAATGTCCTGATCGAGGAAGCGGAAGCCGAGATGATCGAAAAGGCCGGTGTCGAGGCGGTGAAGATCCGCTCGGTGCTGACCTGCGAGGCGCCGGTCGGCTGCTGCGGCCATTGCTATGGCCGTGACCTGGCCCGCGGCACGCCCGTCAATGCCGGTGAGGCGGTCGGCGTCATTGCCGCCCAGTCCATCGGCGAGCCTGGCACGCAGCTGACGATGCGCACCTTCCATATCGGTGGCGCAGCGCAGCGTGGTGCCGAGCAGTCGAGCGTGGAAGCGAGCCATGACGGCACCGTCGTGATCCGCAACCGCAACGTGGTTGTGAACTCCTCCGGCGTTCCCGTCGTCATGAGCCGTAACTGCGAAATCGTGCTGGCGGACGCGAATGGCCGCGAGCGCGCGCGCTTCCGCGTGCCCTACGGCGCGCGCCTGCTGACCGATGACAACCAGACGGTGTCGCGCACGCAGAAACTGGCCGAGTGGGACCCCTACACCCTGCCGATCATCACCGAGCGTGCGGGCGTCATCGAGTTCGCCGATGTGATGGAGGGTGTCACCCTCGTCGAACGGATGGACGAAGTGACGGGCCTCACCTCCAAGGTCATCGTCGACTACAAGCAGGCGACCAAGGCCGTCGATCTGCGTCCCCGCCTTCTGCTGAAGGATACCAAGGGCGACGTGGTGAAGCTGCCCAATGGTGCGGAAGCCCGCTACTTCCTGTCGCCGGACTCGATCCTCTCGATCGAGAATGGCGCGACCGTGCAGGCCGGTGACGTCGTCGCGCGTATTCCGCGCGAAGGCAGCAAGACCCGTGACATCACCGGCGGTCTGCCGCGTGTGGCGGAACTCTTCGAGGCACGCCGTCCGAAGGATCACGCGATCATCGCCGAAATCGATGGCCGCGTGGAATTCGGCAAGGATTACAAGGCGAAGCGCCGCATCATCGTGAAGAACGACGAGACCGGCGAAGAGACCGAGTATCTGGTGCCGAAGGGCAAGCACGTCTCGGTGCAGGAAGGTGACTTCGTGCGCCTGGGCGATCCGCTGGTCGATGGTCCGCGCGTGCCGCATGACATCCTGCGCGTGCTGGGCGTCGAGGCGCTGTCGGATTACCTAGTCAACGAAATCCAGGACGTCTATCGACTCCAGGGCGTGAAGATCAACGACAAGCACATCGAGGTGATCGTTCGCCAGATGCTGCAGAAGGTTGAAATCACCGACCCGGGCGACAGCACCTTCCTGATCGGTGAGCAGGTTGATCGCTCCGAGTTCGATCTCGAGAACGACAAGCGGATGAATGCCGGGGAGCGGGTGGCGATCGCCGAGCCGGTTCTTCAAGGCATCACCAAGGCCAGCTTGCAGACGCATAGCTTCATCAGCGCCGCCTCCTTCCAGGAGACCACGCGCGTGCTGACCGAAGCGGCGACCGCCGGCAAGATGGACCAGCTGCAGGGCCTGAAGGAGAACGTCATCGTGGGACGTCTCATCCCGGCCGGCACTGGCAGCGTCATGAACCGCCTCCGCCAGGTGGCGTCGGGCGAGACCAAGGGCCGCACACTGCGTCGTGAAGTGACGCAGCTGCCGAGCCCCGACGTCGCGGCTGAGTAGCCTGCGGCGACAGAGTGACTGAAGACCGGGCGGGATTTATGCCCGCCCGGTCTCATCATCCCGCGAAGGTTATTCTAGATTTAACCCGGAGCGAGTCGACGGGCAGCGCGAAACGAGGCATTGTCCGCATTCCTGAAACCCGGCAGGACGGTGGCTTGGCACGCAATGCGTGTGGGAACGCCTCTGTCCTACCGAGCCGCACGGATCGTTATAGAGTGGCATCCCTTCACCAGCGCACAGATACCGAGGTCATGGATCGGAGCCACACGGGGGCCGACATATCGGAGACAGGTTCCCGCATTGGGAGCGATCTTCGCGCGGCCCGTGAACGCCTGGGATGGGAGATTGATGCGGTGGCTGAGGCTTTACGCCTGAAGCCCGCCTTTATCCGCGCCATCGAACAAGGCGACATTCGCAATCTTCCCGGCACTGCTTATGCGGTGGGTTTCGTGCGGACCTATGCGACGGCGCTGGGGCTTGATCCCAATGAGGCGATCCGCCGCTTCCGCGCCGAACGCGAGGACGTCAACCGCAAGACCGAGCTGGATTTCCCGGCCCCTGTGCCGTCGCGCGGGATGCCGGCCGGCGCCCTGGTTCTGGTCGGTGCGGTCATCGCCATCGGCGGCTATGTCGCCTGGTATCATTATTCCGGCCGCAGCGCGGGCTCGACCGAAACGGTCGATGCGCTGCCCACGCATCTGGAGCCTTTGGCGCCCCCGCCGGCCCCGAAAGTGGCGAGCGTGACGCCGCCGCCCCCCGCCGCCCCGGTGCCGGCTGCCCCCGCGGTCGTCGCCGCCCTCCCGAAAGAGCCGGACGTCTCACCGTCTTCCGCAGCCGCCGCGGTGCCGCCGCCGGTGCCGACAGCCCCCGCACCGAGCACGGATACGATGGTCGCCGGCATTGCGCCGCCGCCGACCGTGCAGGCGACGGATGGTGCGGCCTCAGGCGCCGCCACGCAGCCGGGCGCGACCGATGCGGGCATGGTCATTCAAGCCACGGCCGACGCCTGGATTGAAATCAAGGACGCGCAGGGCAAGGTCGTCTACCAGACCATTCTGCACCCGGGTGACCACTACAAGGTTCCCGACCAGCCGCAGCTGACGCTGACCACGGGCAATGCCGAGGGCACGCAGGTGCTGCTGGGCGGTAATGTCATTGGCCCGTTGAAGGGTCATGTGCTGCATAATATTCCGCTGGATGCCGATGGACTGAAAGCGGCCAGCGGCCAGACCAGCGGCGCACCTGCGCCGGTCCCGTCCCCGGTGACCCCCGCACCCGCGGCACAATGACGGCGTTCGAGTCCCGCCCGGCGAGCGGCGGGAACAGGAGCAAGTAATGAACTATCGCGCGTATCAGCAAATCATCCGCCGGAAATCCCGCCAGATCAGCGTCGGTTCGGTCAAGGTCGGCGGCGACGCCCCGATCAGCATCCAGACCATGACCAATACGCTGACGACCGATGTGGACGGCACGATCGCGCAGATCCGTCTGGCCGAGAAGGCGGGCGTCGATATTGTCCGCGTCTCCTGCCCGGACCAGGAAAGCACGGCGGCGCTGAAGGCGATCGTCGCCCAGTCCAATGTGCCGATCGTGGCCGACATCCATTTCCATTACCGCCGCGCGATCGAAGCGGCCGAGGCGGGGGCCGCGTGTCTCCGCATCAATCCGGGCAATATCGGCAGCGCCGAGCGCGTGCGCGAAGTGGTAAAAGCCGCGCGCGACCACGGCTGCTCCATCCGCATCGGCGTCAATGCCGGCAGCCTGGAGAAGCATCTGCTGGAGAAATACGGCGAGCCCAACCCCGATGCGCTGGTGGAAAGCGCGCTGGAACACGCCAAGATCCTGCAGGATCACGATTTCCATGAGTTCAAGATCAGCGTGAAGGCGTCGGACGTCTTCCTGGCCGTTGCCGCCTATCAGCAGCTCGCCGAGGTCTGCGACCATCCGCTGCATATCGGCATCACCGAAGCGGGCGGGCTGCGCACGGGCACCGTGAAATCCTCGATCGGCCTCGGCTCGCTGCTCTGGGCCGGTATTGGTGACACCATGCGCGTCTCGCTCTCGGCCGAGCCCGAGGAAGAGGTCCGCGTCGGCTGGGAGATTCTGAAGTCCCTTGGCATCCGCCATCGCGGCGTGCGCATCATCTCCTGCCCGTCTTGCGCGCGGCAGGGTTTTGACGTCATCCGCACGGTCCAGGCGCTGGAAGAGCGGCTGGAGCATATCGAGACGCCGCTGACCCTGTCGATCATCGGCTGCGTGGTGAATGGGCCGGGTGAGGCACTGATGACGGATCTGGGCGTCACCGGCGGGGGCGCCGGCCGCCACATGGTCTATGCTGCGGGCCGCCAGGACCATACGATCGAGAAGGATTCGATGATCGACCATGTGGTCGCCCTCGTCGAGCAGAAGGCCGAAGCGATCCGCGACGCCGAGGCGAAAGCGAAGCTCGCGCCCGCCGAAGCCGCAGAGTAGCTTTCTGACACGGCAGGGAAGGGTCTTGCTCCCCGCATAGGGGGGCGAGACCTTTTTTTGTTAAGACCCTTCGTATTCAGATTCAAAGAGGCGTCCGCCCTTGTCCAGCCTGCAGCCCGTGCGCGGTACCCGTGATCTCATCGGTGACGACCAGCGCCGCCATCGTCATGTGACCGACACGGCCCGCCATGTGTCGGGCCTTTATGGTTTCGAGGAATGGCAGACGCCGATCTTCGAGGATACGGGCGTCTTCTCCCGCACTTTGGGCGAGACCTCCGATGTCGTGACCAAGGAGATGTACACCTTCACCGATCGCGGCGGTGACAGCGTGACGCTGCGCCCCGAAGGCACCGCCGCCGTCTGCCGCGCGCTGGTATCCAACGGACTGACCCAGTCGCTGCCGCAAAAGGTCTATTATGCGGGGCCAATGTTTCGCTACGAGCGGCCGCAGAAGGGCCGCTACCGCCAGTTCCATCAAATCGGCGTTGAGCTGATCGGCCCGGCGGAGCCTCTGGCGGATGCCGAGGTCATCGCCTGCGGCTGGCAGATTCTGACGACGCTTGGCATCGCCGACAGCGTCACGCTGGAAATCAACACGCTGGGCGATGCCGAGAGCCGCGCCGCCTACCGCGCCGCTTTGGTGGAGTATTTCACCCGCTATGCGACCGCGCTGTCCGAGGACAGCAAGCAGCGGCTGGAGCGCAATCCCTTGCGCATTCTGGACAGCAAGGATGAGGGCGACCGTCGCATCGTGGCCGATGCGCCGACGATCGCTGGCCATCTGACGCCGCTGGCGGCCGGTTTCTACGATTCCGTGCGCAATGCTCTGACGGCGCTCGGCATTCCCTTCGTCGAGAATCCGCGCATCGTGCGGGGCCTTGATTACTACAATCACACCGCCTTTGAATTCGTGACGACGCAACTGGGCGCCCAGGGCACGGTCATGGGTGGCGGCCGCTATGACGGTCTGGTGAAGCAGATGGGCGGCCCGGAAACTCCCGCCGTCGGCTGGGCCGCGGGGATCGAGCGGCTGGCGATGCTCATCGCCGAACCCCTGGCCGATGCCGCGACCATTGCCGTGATCCCGGCCGGGGATGATGCGGAGGCAGCGGCCTTCGGCATCGTGCAGCGCCTGCGCCAGGGCGGCGTCCGCGCCGATATCGGCTATCGCGGCAATCTGCGCCGCCGCATGGAGCGCGCGAACAAGATGGGCGCGCGGGCTGCCATCATCCTCGGCTCCGAGGAAGCGGCGCGGGGCGTGGCACAGCTCAAGGATCTCGTGACGGGCACCCAGAGCGAAGTTTCCCTCGATGCGCTTCTGGAGGCCGTGCGTGCCCTGCCCGCAGGATCACCCGCGTGAGTCTGGCCACAAAATTTGACGATATTCTGGCCCGGTCGGAGGAGCTGCGCGATCTGCTGTCCTCCGGCGTCACGGGCACGGAATTTGTCCGCGCCTCCCGCGAATTGGCCGAGCTTGATCAGGTCGTCGGCCTCATCACCGCATTGCGCGAGACCGAGCAGAATCTGAGCGAGGCAACGGCGCTTCTGGCCGACCCGGAAATGAAGGAACTGGCGGAAGCCGAGGCCCAGGCGCTGAAGACGCGCATCCCGGCGCTGGAGCGGGATATTCAGCTCGCCTTGCTGCCGAAGGATGAGGCGGACGAGCGCTCGGCGATCCTGGAAGTGCGGCCGGCAGCAGGCGGGGATGAGGCCGGGCTGTTCGCCTCCCAGCTATTCGCCATGTATCAGCGCTATGCCGAGGCCCAAGGGTGGCGCTTCGAGGTGATGGAATATGGCGAGACTGAGCTGGGTGGCCTGAAGGAAGGCATTGCCAGCATCACCGGGCGCAATGTCTTCGCCAGGCTCAAATTCGAATCGGGCGTGCATCGCGTGCAGCGCGTGCCGGAGACGGAAAGCCAGGGCCGCATCCATACCTCCACCGTGACGGTCGCTGTGCTGCCGGAAGCGGAAGAGGTGGATGTCGAGGTGAATGAGACGGATCTGCGCATCGACGTCTATCGGGCCTCGGGGGCCGGCGGGCAGCATGTCAACAAGACCGAAAGTGCGGTTCGCATCACCCATATCCCGACCGGCATCGTCGTCGCCATGCAGGAAGAGAAGAGCCAGCATAAGAACAAGGCGAAGGCGATGAAGATCCTCCGCGCCCGCATGTATGAGCGGGAACGCGCCAGTCTGCATGCGACGCGGGCGGCGGATCGCAAATCCCAGGTCGGCACCGGTGACCGCAGCGAGCGCATCCGCACCTATAATTTCCCGCAAGGGCGGGTGACGGATCACCGCATCAATCTGACGCTCTACAAGATCGACCGGGTAATGATGGGCGAAATGGACGAGATCATCGAGGCTTTGTCGGCGGAAGATCAGGCGGCGCGTCTGGCGAGCTTCGCGTCCGCCGCGTGACGCAGGACCCCATGTCCGGGGATCTTGACGCCGCCTTGCGGGCGGCGACCGCTCAACTGGCCGCAGCCGGGATAGAGGCACCAAACCGCGAAGCCCGCATTTTGTTGATGCATGCGATTGGCGCTGACCAGGCGGGGTTGCTGCGCCGGCGGGGCGGCACGCTGACAGCAGGCGAAGCCGCGCTGTTTCAGTCCATTGTGGCGCGGCGGCAGACCCATGAGCCTGCCGCCGTCATCATCGGCCACCGGGAATTCTGGAGTCTCGATTTCCTTGTCACGGCCGATACGCTGATCCCCCGCCCGGATTCCGAAACCGTGATTGAGATGGCGCTGGACTATCGGCGCGCCCGGCCGCCCGGCCGCATTCTCGACCTTGGCACCGGAACGGGCTGTCTTCTGCTTTCGGCCCTGACCGAATTCGGTGCGGCCTGGGGTCTGGGCGTTGATCTGTCGCCGCGTGCGGCGGCCGTGGCGCAGGCGAATGCCGTCCGGCTGAACCTTGCGGCCCGCGCCGCCATCATGGTCGGGCGCTGGACGGATGCGCTGGACGGGCGCTTCGACCTTATCCTGTGCAATCCGCCCTATATTCCTGCCGGCGACGTGCCCGGGCTGATGCCCGAGGTCGCAGGCTTCGAGCCGCATCTGGCGCTTGACGGCGGGGCGGATGGGCTTGATCCCTACCGCATCCTGTTCCGCGATCTGCCCCGCAGACTGCAGCCGGGCGGTCTCGCTCTGTTTGAATTCGGCATCGGCCAGGCGGATGCGCTGGTGGCGCTGGCGGCGGCCGCCTCACTGCGGGTTCTGGAGGTGCGGCCCGATATGGCCGGGCTGCCCCGAGTCTTGGGCGTATCCCATCTATAAAAAAACGGTTGGCTTCGCGGGGCACGCAGGCTAGCGTGCCGCCTGCGAGGTGAGGCTGTCTTGGACGGCTGACCTGCACTGTTCTTCGGTACTGTTGCTCGGGGGGCTAATCCCGAAGCCAAGCCGCGGAACCCCAAAGTCCGAAGCGTGCAACTGGCTGTCGCTTAGACCCTCGTGACGTTCACGGGCTGGGCCAGATTGCTAACAGGAAAGCGACTTGTCCTAGTAATGAACATCAAACGTATGCGTGGTCGTGGCCATCGTGGAAACGGCGCCAATACCGGTGGGGGCGGCGGCAATGGCGGTGCGATACGCCACCAGAGTTCTGGCGGCTCCAATGGCATTCCGCTGAACCGCAACCATGTTTTCGACAGCAACGGCCCAGATCTGCGCATTCGCGGCACGGCACAGCAGCTTTTCGAGAAATATCTGCAGCTCGGCCGGGACGCGACCAGTGCCGGTGACCGCGTGATGGGCGAGGGCTATTTCCAGCATGCCGAGCATTATTTCCGCATCGTCAGCGCCATGAACCAGGCGGCCGCTCAGCACCAGCAGCAGGCGCCGCAGCAGAACAACCCGCCGCGTCGCCAGGGCAATGACGATGGCATCGGCGAGGATTATGACGGCGGCCAGGGCCGTGATGAGTCCGATGATGGTCGTCCGGCGACCGAAGCGCGCGAAATTCCGATCGCCGCCGCCGCGCCGGAAGCCTGATCAGAGGCGCTTTCGTCCCGACCACCTGATGCGCGGATGTGTTTCGCGCATCGACAGGCGTATGCCAGCGCATCAAGTCCGCAGAATATGAAACCCTGGTTCTTCCGGGGGTTCGGCGATTTCCTCGGTGATGGCATCGACCTGGGCGAAGCGTGGTCCACGCCGGCAGGCGCGGGCCAATTCCTCCACCGCGTCTGCCGTGCCGCTGATCAGCGCTTCCACCGCCCCGTCCGCGCCGTTGCGGACCCAGCCATCGACGCCGAGCTTGCCCGCCTGTTCCGCCATCCAGGCGCGATAGCCGACGCCATGCACGCGGCCCGCAATGGTCAGTCGCTTGGCTCTCATCCATTCCCCCGCGAGAGTTCGACGTAGCGGCCAGCGGCCACCACATCCCGCGCGGCCTGCGCGCGGCGTTCGGTGGCGTCCCGATCCTGCCCCCAGCGCTCTTCCTGGAACAGCTCGTCCAGACAGGACAGGGTATAGGCCTCTTCCGGGCTGAGCGCGCCATCGGTGACGGCCAGGCCGAGAACAAGGCTGCCGAGGACGGGGACGATGACGCCGAGGGCCGCCAGGCCATGGGCGTCATGGCGGGAGACGGCGCGGGCCAGGGCCGCCAGGCTTTGCGGATTTTGCGCCACGAAGCCGATCCTGGTGGTGGTGAGAAGCAGCGCATCATGGCGCTGGGCCGCCCAATCCAGCCAGGGCTGCCATTGGGTGTGCTGGCGCTGCGCCAGAGTCTCAGGCTCGGCCGCGCGGTAGCAGAGGAGATCGCTCTGGCCGTAGGCTGCAATGGCGGTGGAGGTCTCTGCCGGGCTGGGGGCGATGCGCAGGGTGGCAGTCGCCGCCAGCTGCGTCAGCGGCATGTCCTGCGGGTGAACCTCGTGCCCCGGCGCTGGCCGCCGCCATTCGGCGGCGATCGCCTCGGCCAGTGCCAGGCGGTCGATCACCAGCCTTTCCCCGCCCGGCAGGCGCATGGGCTTGTCATCCAGCAGCAGGGTGAAGCCGCCAGGCTCGGCTGCGATCGAGGTGTCAGTCCAGAAGCGCTTCATGATGTCCGGCCGGTGTCCAGGTTCGGGGTCAGCGCCTTCTACTGGCCGCGCAGGAGCTGTTGGAAGAGATTCATCGGCTTTTGCAGAATGCCGGCATCCGCACTGCCGCTGGGCGCCGGACCCGGCTGGCCGTTGCGGGCGAGGATCAGCGCCGGCGCACAGGCCGCCGAGACCGGCGGCGCACGATGTTTACCGCCGCCGATGAGAGACTGCACAAGTCCGTTCAGGCCCTGGCCGCCGCCGCTATCGCCCGGCTGCTGGGCGATCACGACCTTGCCGACCTTGCCGGTATGCGGATCGGCGAAGGTCCCGGTCAGGGTTAGCGGCACCGTCACCGCCATCTCGCCCAGATAGAGTTCCGGCTGCAGCGCGAGATCGAGCGTTTCCTGCCCGAAATTCAGCGCCCCCGAGCCTTGAATGAGCAGCCGTGGCGTATCCAGCACCAGGGCGCGGACGGCGGCATTACCATTCGTCGCGTCAAGGCGGAGCGCGAAGCAGCGCAGCGGCACCTGGCCTGCCGCATTCAGCAGCTCGGCCGGCATGACGCCGCCCGCCCGGATGGCAGGGGCGACGATGGCACCCAGGGCATGCGCGTCGATCACTCCGTCGACGGCGGCTGCGCCGAGCGCGCCGCTGACGCTCGCTGCCATCTGCCGGGTGGTGCTGCCGCTGGCCGTGAGGTTCGCGAAAACCTGCACCAGGCCACTGGCCGCAACCGGCACCTGCAGGGCGTTCAGAAGCGGTGCGATGGCGAGATTCTGTGCCTGCATGGCGAAGCTCTCCTGCGGCACGGCGCCGCGCGCATCGATCGTGCCGGCCGCCAGCAGCTGGCCGCCGGGCACCACGACGGAGGAGGGCGAGAGGGAGAAAACCCCGCCCGCGAGCGAGGCGTGGACGACGAGCGCGCGATATTCGGCGCCACCGAATTTCAGGCTGGCGAAGGCGAGATTGGCCGAACCGTCGAAGTTTTTCAGCCCTGCGATCGGCAGCGCGATATCCGGGATGACTTTGGCGGTCTCCGGTTTCGGCGGCGCGGGTGGTGCGGCCGGGGCGCTGGGCGGTGCCACCGACGCGGGCGCGGGCGGCGGTGGGTTTGCGGCCGTCAGCACCTGATCGAGGTCGAGCCGGGCCGAGCGCAGATTGGCGCCGATCGCCAGGCGCGGCGCGAAGGCCAGGCTGAGATTGCCCTCCAGATCGCCCTGCGGCGCCGTCAGATTGAGAGCCGAGAGAGCGAGACCCTGAGCCAGGCCCGCGCCGGCGGCATCCGAAAGCCGGCCGGAACCGGTCAGCGTCGTGAATCCCGGCAGCGGGACGCCAGCCAGCGGCGAGAGAGTGGCGAGATTCGCGATCTGCGCCGAGAGGGCGAGGTTCAGGCCGCGGAGCGTCCAGGGGTCCTGAATGCTGCCCTGCGCATGCAGATTGCTTTGCGCGGCCGTGAGGGTGAGATCGACCGGCATCGGCCCGGCCTGCGCGGGCAGCGGGCCGATCGCGCCCGACAGCGTGAAAGCCATGCCCTGGCGATCGCCCAGAATATTGACCGAGACCGGCTGGTCCGGTCCGGGCGTCACCAGCGACAGGCTGTCGAGCTTCAGGCCGGGGGCGATGGCGGCAAGGTCAGAGGTCTGGGCCTGAAGGCTCAGATTGCTGAGATGCGGTCTGCCCTGGCCGCCATCCGTCAGATGCGCGCCGAAGGCGACGCCGTGCAGCGGCGGCAGGCTCTGGCCCGGCGGCAGCAGGCCGGGCGGCAGCAGCGGGGTGATGGCCTCCAGCGCCGGCACCTGCGCCTGCAGCGTCAGGTCATAGCCGCGCGCCTGACGTGGATCGCTGACGCCGCCCTGGGCCGAAAGGGTGGCGCCCGCCGCGGTCAGCGTCAGCTGCACCGGCCAGCTCGACTGATCGGCCGGATTGGTCAGATGGGCGATGGGACCGGTCGTGCCGGTCAGGGTCACGGGCTGCTGCTGCCACAGCAGATTGGCGTTAATCGCCAGCGGTTGATCTTCCGGCAGGGCGTCCGCAGGGCCCTGAGCGACCAGACTCGCCTTGGGCAGCTGCACTGTCGCGGTGCGTCCCGCCTGTTCGTCCCGCCAATCGACCGTGCCGTCGGTGATGTCGAGGGCGTGGAGAGCCACCTGCCAGGGACCATGGCCGGTATTGACCGTCACGGGGGGCGCTGGAACCGCCGCCGGAGCGGCCGCGTTGCTGGCCGGCTGGAACAGCCAGTTGACGCGGCCATCCGCTGTCTTTTCCAGCAGGATGGTCGGGTGGCGCAGGACCAGCGCCTGGATGTCGATCTGATGGTGCAGCAGCGGCAGCAGAGCGATGCGGGTTTCGATGCTGCGGACGCGCGCCATCAGAGGTGCGGCGCCGCCCGCGATATTCGCAATGCGGACGTCTTCGGCCGTCAGCGTCGGGATCAGAGACAGCTTGACCGCGATCGGCCCCGCGATCGTTACCTGCCGCCCGGTCGCCTGGGTGGCGGCCGCGGCGATCTGATCCTTGTAGGCATTCGGGTTGAAGGTCAGCACCGCGGCGGCCACCGCGACGATGGGGACGACGATGATGACGGCGATCCCGCCGAGCAGGATGCGCCGCCATGGACGGCGGCGCGGCATGGGGCGGGAGGTGGTGTAAGGCTTGTCTTCGGGCGTATCGACCATGCCGCCCTTTACCATGAGTGGCGGCGGCCCGCGCCCCTAGAGGTTCTTCTCGGCCGTCTTCACGGCGACCCAAAGGTTTTCCATTTCCTCAAGCCCTGCCTCGCTCGGCGTGCGGCCTTGGGCGGCGAGACGCGCTTCAACGCCTTGAAAGCGGCGTGTAAATTTTGCGTTAGCCGCGCGCAGCACGGCTTCACTGTCGAGGTGCAGCTTGCGGCAGAGATTGGCCATGACGAACATCAGGTCGCCCATCTCATCGGCGATGCGATCCGTCTCGCCACCGGGGATTTCGGCCTTCAGCTCCGCGACTTCTTCCGCCAGCTTGTCGAACAGATCGTCGATCTTCGGCCAGTCGAAGCCGACGCGGGCGGCGCGGGCCGAGAGCTTTTGCGCCCGCGTCAGGGCGGGCAGGGTGGTGGCGACACCTTCCAGGGCGCTGACTGCGGATGTCTGCTTGGCCTTCGCCGCGCGTTCCTCGGCCTTCTGGGCCTCCCAGGCGACGGTCTGGGCGCGGGCGTCGCGCTCGGCAGCGTCACCGAAAATATGCGGATGCCGGCGGATCAGCTTGTCGTTGATGCCGCCTGCCACCTCGGCGAAGGAGAACAGCCCCTGTTCGCGGGCCAGCTGGCTGTGGAAGACGACCTGCAGCAGCAGGTCGCCCAGTTCTTCCCGCAGCGCGGTCATATCCCCGGCCTCGGCCGCTTCCGCGACCTCGTAAGCCTCTTCCACCGCATAGGGGGCGAGGCTCGCGAAACTCTGCTTGAGATCCCAGGCGCAGCCGCCAACGGGGTCACGCAGGCGCGCCATGGTCTCGATCAGCGCATGCAAGGCCAGTTCGGCGGCGGCATTCGGATTGTCAGGCGCGTCGTTCATGCCGTGAATTGTTCCGTCAGAATGCGTTCGGACAGGCCCTGGTCAGGGTCGAAGAGCACGGTGACCGACATCGAGCGCTCCTCAGTGACCGCGACCGAAATGACATGCCGGACTTCAAAGGAATCGGCCACGGCCGCGACCGGCCGCTTGTCGACTTCCAGGATCTCGAACAGGACATCGGCCGAACTCGGCAGCAGCGCGCCATGCCAGCGGCGCGGCCGGAAGGCGCTGATCGGCGTCAGCGGGAGAAGATTGGCCGAAAGCGGGATGATCGGGCCGTGGGCCGACAAGTTATAGGCGGTCGAGCCGGCGGGGGTCGAAATCAGAATGCCGTCGCAGATAAGTTCGGGCATGCGCACGCGGCCATCGACCGAAATGCGCAGCTTCGCCGTCTGGCGCAGCTGGCGCAGCAGGCTGACTTCATTGAGGGCGAGCGCCTCCTCGACCGCGCCGGTCTGCGTCACCGTATGCATGCGCAAGGGATGCAGGATGGCGCCCTGGGCCATGCCCAGCCGCTCGGGCAGAGCCTCATCCACATAGCCGTTCATGAGGAAGCCGACCGAGCCGCAATTCATGCCATAGACCGGAATATTGCGGCCGAGCACGCTGTGCAGCGTCTCCAGCATGAAGCCGTCGCCGCCCAAGGCCACCACGACCTGGGATTCGAGCACCGGCACATTGCCGTACAGCGATGTCAGCTTTTCGATCCGCTCCTGCGCCTGCGGCGCCGAGGAGGCGACGAAGGCGATGCGCGTCAGGCTCGCGGTGCGCAGGATCGGCTCGGGCGTCAGCGGCGCGCCCGACCGGTTGAGCGTATGGCTCACGCTCATGCCAATATCCGATGCGCGAGCACGGGCATGTCGCGGCGGACGCGTTCGGTGATGGTGTGGTCGGCGCGGCAGGTCGCCCAGCCGGTGCCGTCTGGGGCGCGGGCGACGACCAAGCCCCAGGGGTCGGCGATCAGCGAGTGACCATAGGTCACGCGGGGGTCGCCGTTGCCGTCGTAATGCTGCCCCCAGCAGGCCGGGGCGACCACCCAGCTTTGCGTTTCGATCGCCCGCGCGCGCAGCAAAATCTCCCAGTGATCGCGCCCCGTTTGCAGCGTGAAGGCCGCGGGCAGGAAGATGATCTCGGCGCCGGCCTGGCGCAGCTTCAGGAAAAGCTCGGGGAAGCGCAGATCGTAGCAGATGGCCAGGCCGCAGGTGACGCCATGGGCCTGGAAGGTGACAACGCGGTCACCGCCCCGGAAGGTCGCACTTTCCCGGTAGCCCTGGCCGTCGGGCGTCACGATGTCGAAAAGATGGATCTTGCGGTAGCGGGCGACCTCCACTCCGTCGGGGTCGAAGACCACGGTGGTGTTGTACAGCAGGTTGCCCGAGAGTTCGGCGATCGACCCGCCATGGACATGGATGTTGTTGGCCTGCGCCACCTCGCGCAAGAACTCGTAAGCCTCGCCTCCGGTCTCACCCGCGCCTTCGGCGGGTAAGGTTTCGGCGGCGGCGAATTTGGTCGCGCGGTCACCGCCCAGACAGGTCCACATTTCAGGCAGCGCGATGATCCGCGGGCGCCCATCGGAGAGCGCCCCCTGAATCAGGTCCCGCGCCTGCGTGATGTTCTGCGCCTTGTCCGCGCTCGGGTTCATCTGGATCGCACTGATGCGCATAAGCGGGCCTCCTGGCTTGGTGGCGGTTGGGCGTCAGCGATCGAAACGCGGTTCGGACCGGGTGGGCCTTGGCTCATACCGCTCGGCCCGGACCGGGCGCGACTTTGCGTCGGATCGCGCATCAGGCTCGTCGTCATAGCGGTAGGGGTCCGGTGCCGGCGGCACCGGCGGCCGGCTGCGCGGGGGGGCTGCGGCCTGCGGCCGGGGCAGCGGGTTGGTGTCATAGGCGTCTTCGTCCGGGCGGTAGGACCGTGCGGGCTCGCCCAGGCGCAGCGACAAGGTGCGGATTTCATGCTGCACCTCATCCAGCCGCGCCTCGATCACGTCCAGACGTCCCTTCAGCCCGAGCACGCTGAACGGCATCAGCAGGAAGACCAGGGCATAGAGGATGGCTGGCACCAGAACCAGGATCGGCACCCACCAAGGCAGCCAGGGAGGAAGCGTGAATGGCATCGTCATAGCGATCTCCTTAACAGCAAATCCGCGCGCCTGCGATGGCGTCTGTGGGGTGGATTTGGCAAGCACATCATGCCAAGCCGTAAAGCGAAAAGCCTGAAAGATAGTGACGGATGCTGCTGCTGATTCCTGGACCGGTGATGACCCATGCGGATGTCCGTGCGGCCGCCGATCGCGACATTGCCCCCTGGGATCATTCGGTGCGGGAGGAGATCGGCGGCCTGCTCACCCGGCTGCGGCTTCTGGCAGGCGGCATTGAGGGCATCCACACGACTTTGCCCCTGCCCGGATCGGGCCATTTCATCATCGAAGCGGCCGTCCGTACTTTCGTGCCACCCGAAAAGGATCAGGGCCAGGGCGCCGGCGGCGGCATTCTGATCCCGGCCTCGGGCCAATATGCCCAGCGCATGATGCGGCTGGCGCAGGCCGCCGGGCGCCGGGTGACGGCGCTGCCCGCTGCCCTCGACCAGCCGGTCGATCCTGCTGCGGTCGATGCCGCCCTCGCGGCCGATCCGACGATCACCCATATCGGGCTGATCTATAGCGAAACCAGCACCGGCATCATCCATGATCCGCAGGCGATCGGCGCGGTCGTGCGCCGGCATGGCAGGCGCATGATCCTGGACGCCGTCTCGGCCTTCGGCGCGCTGCCGATCGATATCGCCGCGCATCCCGAAATCGATGCGCTGGTCTTCACCGCCAATAAATGCCTGGAGAGCCTGCCGGGCTTCAGCCTATGCGTCGCGCCCATCCACCGGCTGCTGGAGCAGCGGGGGCATGCCGATAGCTGGTCCTTCGATCTCGCCGATCTCTATCAGAACGGTCTGGAGAACGGCCATGGCGCGGCGCGCTTCACGCCGCCGATCCAGGCCATGGCGGCGCTGCATACGGCGCTCGACCGGCTGGACGCCGAGGGCGGTCCGCCTGCGCGGCTTCGCCGCTATCAGGACAATATGGCCGCACTCTATGCCGGGATGGAGGGGCTTGGCCTGCGGCCCTGCCTGCCGCGCGCTTTGCAGGGGCCGATCATCATGAATGTCCTGGCGCCTGAGAACGACGCCTGGGATCTCCGGCATTTCGTCGATCGGCTGAAGCGCCGCGGCGTGCTGATCAGCAACTTCCGCAATACCGAAGCGCCGAGCATGCGCATTGGCGCTATCGGGGCGATTAACCGTGCCGATATAGAACAGGCGGTGACGGCCATCGGTGCGACATTGGACGAGCTTGGCTTGCGTCCCTGACGGCAAGCCGCAGCTGCAGACGCCAAAGAGGAAGAGGAGACGACAGCATGAGCATCGGTCACGACGAAGCCATCGCGCGCGCCACGGTCCTCCGTCCGATTACGGACATCGCCGCGCGTGCCGGAATTCCCGAGGCGTCGCTGGAACTCTATGGCCGCCTGAAGGCCAAGGTCTCGCTCGACTTCGTGGCTGAGATGGCGTCCCGGCCGGAGGGCGCCCTGGTGCTGGTCAGCGGCATCAGCCCGACGCCGGCGGGCGAAGGCAAGACGACGACGACGATCGGCCTGGGCGACGCGCTGAACCAGCTCGGCACCAGGACCATGATCTGCCTGCGCGAGCCCAGTCTCGGGCCCTGTTTCGGCGTCAAGGGCGGCGCCACTGGCGGCGGCCGCGCCCAGGTCGGGCCCATGGACCAGATCAACCTGCATTTCACCGGCGATTTCCACGCCATCACGGCCGCCCATAACCTGCTCGCCGCGATGCTCGACAATTCGCTGTTCTGGGACAATCCGCTGGGCATCGATCCGCGCCGCATCCGCTGGCGCCGCGCGCTGGATATGAACGACCGCGCGCTGCGGTCCATCGTCGACGGGCTGGGCGGCGTCTCCAACGGCGCCCCGCGTGAGGACGGGTTCGACATCACCGTCGCGTCCGAAGTCATGGCGATTTTCTGTCTCGCCCGTGACTTGGACGATTTGCAGCAGCGGCTCGGCCGTATCGTGGTCGCGGAGCAGCGCGACGGCACCGCGGTGACGGCACGCGACCTCAAGGCCGATGGTGCGATGGCGGCGCTGCTGCGTGATGCGCTGGCACCGAACCTGGTGCAGACCCTGGAAGGCTCGCCCGCTTTGGTCCATGGCGGGCCTTTCGCCAATATCGCCCATGGCTGCAATTCGGTGATCGCAACGCGCCTCGGCCTGCGCCTGGCCGATGTGGTGGTCACCGAGGCCGGTTTCGGCGCCGACCTTGGCGGCGAGAAATTCCTGGATATCAAATGCCGGCAGGCCGGGCTGAAGCCTGCCTGCAGCGTCGTGGTCGCGACCATCCGCGCTTTGAAGATGCATGGCGGAGTCGCCAAGGATGCGCTGGGCGCCCCCGATATCGGCGCGGTCCTGGCGGGGGCTGCCAACCTGCTGCGCCATGTTGGGAATATGCAGAAATTCGGTCTGCCGGTGGTCGTGGCGCTGAACCACTTCACCAGCGATACGCCGGAGGAAGTGCAGGCGCTGACCGATCTGCTGGCGCCGCTGGGCGTGACGCTGGTGCCCTGCACGCATTGGGCCGATGGCGGCGCGGGGGCGCTGGATCTGGCCCGCGCCGTCCGCGCGCGCATCGCGGAAGGCAAGGCTGATTTCGCGCCGATCTATCCCGATGCGCTGAGCCTGGTGGGCAAGATCGAAACCGTGGCGCGGGAGATTTACGGCGCGGCGGGGATTGATCTGGCACCGGCGGCCGAGAAGCGTCTGGCGGCAATCACGGCCGCGGGCTTCGGCCATCTGCCGGTCTGTATCGCCAAAACCCAATACAGTTTCAGCGCCGATCCGAAACTGCTCGGCGCGCCGAGCGGCCATCGCCTGCCCGTGCGCGAGGTGCGTCTGGCGGCGGGTGCCGGATTCGTCGTGGTTCTGGCCGGCACCATCATGACCATGCCCGGACTTCCCCGCGTGCCAGCCGCCGAGCGGATCGGACTGGACGCAGAGGGGCGAATCATCGGACTATTCTAGGATAAGACCCGGCCGGGCGAGGCTGCCCGGCCGCAGTTCAAGGGAGACGTCACGGTGAAACACCGCATTGCCATCATCGGCCTGGGCAAGATCGCCATCGATCAGCATGTGCCCTCCATCACGGGCAACGAGAATTTTGAGCTGGCCGCCATCGTCAGCGGCCGTGGCGCCACGGTCCTCGGCCTGCCGACATTCCGCACCCAGGAAGAGCTGTACGCCGCCATGCCGGATGTGACGGCGGTCGCCTTCTGCACGCCGCCTGCCGGTCGCTTCGAGGCGACGCGCACCGCTCTTCTGGCGGGTCGCGACGTGCTGATCGAAAAGCCGCCCTCCGCGACTCTGGGCGAGATCGAAGAGCTTGCCGTCATCGCGGAACAGCAGAAGGCGGTGTTCTTCACGACCTGGCATTCCCGCTTCAACCCGGCGGTGGCGGAAGCCAAGCGCCTGCTGGCGGGCAAGCGCGTGAAACGCCTGCGGGTCGATTGGCGTGAGGATGTCCGCCATTGGCATCCCGGCCAGGCCTGGATCTGGCAGGCCGGCGGCTTCGGCGTGTTCGACCCCGGCAGCAATGCGCTGTCGATCGTGACCGACATCATGCCGGCGCCGATTTTCGTGACCCATGCCCGGCTGGAAGTGCCGTCCAACCGGCAGACGCCGATCGGCGCTGAGATGACTTTCTCTACCCCTGATCCGGTTCCCGGCGCCGACCTCAGCGCCATCTTCGACTGGCGCCAGCAAGGGCCCCAGAGCTGGAATATCACGGTGGAAACGACCGAGGGCCAGCGTCTGGAACTGACCGAAGGCGGTGCCAAGCTGGCGGTGGACAGGACGCCGACCGTGGCCGCGAAATCGGAGGAATATGAGCGGATCTACGACCTGTTTGCCGAGCTGCTGACCGAGCGGAAGTCCCATGTCGATTTCCGGCCGCTGCGCATTCTGGCGGACGCCTATCTCGTCGGCGACCGAGTCGCGGTCGAGCCTTTCGAGGACTGATCGCGCGCCAGATCCTATTCCGCGGGATCGGTTCCGGCCGCTCCCGACGGATCTAGCGACCCTTCAGCCGTGCGGCGCGGCGGGCGATGGCAAGGACGGCGGCATGGGCAATCGCCTCAGCCGGCAGGCCGGTGCGTTTGCATTGCATTTCGGCTTCGCGGAGGGCCAGCTGCACGCTGGCGACCGTCGCTCCCCGCCACAGATCGGCTGCTTCCAGCATGGCGCGTTCGCGGCGGAAGAAGACCGGCGGGCGCAGCGCCTTGACGGCTTCCTGCGCGCTGAGCCCCGTCTCGCGCGCCGCCGCGATGCGGGCAAGCTTGTCCATATGGCCGTGGGCCGCGCGGATCAGCCCGACGGCAGAGGCGCCTTCGGCCAATGCCGCCGCGGCGGCCCGGTCGGCGTCCGCCACAGAACCGCGGGTCGCCGCATAGAGCGCATCTTCGATGGAGAGATCGGCCTGATCGCCGGCGACCGATTGCACGGAGTCGAGATCGACCGTGCCACCTTCGCCTACCAGCAAGGACAGTTTCTCGACCTCGGCGCGGATCATGCCGCGGTCCGAGCCCGCATGCTGTACTAGCCAGTCCAGCGCGTCGGTGGCCACCGCAACCTTCTCGGCGTCGAACAATGCGCGCAGCGTGTTTTTAAGCGCGGGCCCTTCCTCCGCGTAGCAGGCGATGGCGCCGGCATGGGCATCCTTCTCGGCCCAGGCGCGCAGTTTGGAACGCGGGGTCAACTCCCCGGCTTCGAGGATGATGAGCGAGCCCGCCGCGTCCTTGCAGGCGGCGGTGAGGGCGGCGGTCAGACCGTCTGTCGCTTCCCGCACGCGCACCACGCGCCGGCCGCCTGTGAAGGACAGGGCGCTTGCCTCCAGCGTCAGCGTGCCGGGATCGGGCTTGGTGAGTTCGGTGAAGCGAAAAGGATCATCCAGAGCGCCGGCCGCCGCGCGCGCCAGGGTCTCGCCGCGCTCCCGCACCAGGCCGGCATCGGGACCGTAGATCAGGAGCGCCCGCACCCGGCCGGCATCCTTGCAGATAGCTGTGAAATCGCGGGCGTCGAGTTTCATGACTGGGGCAGACTCCGTCCGATAGGACGCGCTCTGAAGCGTATCAGCCTGGCGGCTGGGCCTGCTCGCGCTTGCGCTCCGTCACCGTGAAATAATGCGCGAGCCGGATGACGATCTGGTCGGCCAGCGCCTCGGCCAGGCGCTGGTAGACCGTATTGGTCTCCAATTCCTGTCCGAAGGGCTGGTTGTCGAAGGCGTTCAGACTGTCCGCGGCCTGGGCCGTGCTGCTGATCAGGATCTTATGGTTGGGATCATCCTGGGAGCTGAGCGACCACGGGGCGGTGGCGATGAAGCGTACATAGGTCGTTGTGCTGTCGCCTTGAACACCCAAGGCTACCTGAGCGATATTGAAGGAGACCGACAGGTTGTAGCGGGTCAGGCCGGGCTGCTCGCCGCCTTCCAGCCGCGACTGTAGCGCCTCTTGCAGCAGCTGCCCGGTGCGGTTCGGCAGCACCGGAACCGCGACCAGCCGCAGCTGTGACTGAATGGAGGGGCCCTGCGGCCCATTGCCGAAAGCGTCCGGTGCATAGAGCGGATGCAGGGAGCAGCCGGCGAGCCCGCCCATGATGCCCAGGCCGAGAGCGGCTCCCCCAAGATGCAGAAGGCGGCGGCGGTGGAGCACGCTCATGACCGGTCAGCCTGCAATGACGAAGTTGACGATACGGTCCGGCACATGGACCTTCTTGACGATGCGCTTGCCTTCCAGCAGGCGCGCGACATTGGGCTCGGCTTCGGCGGCGGCGATGACCGCCTCGGCGGCACTGCCGGGTGGAAACTCCACCGTGCCGCGCAGCTTGCCCATGACCTGAACCGCGATGGTCACCGTTTCGGCGACCGTCAGGCTCGGGTCGAAATCCGGCCAGGTTTCATGGGCCACGAGACCGCTTCCGGGATGCAGCAGCGCATTCATGGATTCCGCCAGATGCGGCATCATCGGTGCGGCCAGCCGCGTGACCATGTCCAGCGCCTCGATGCGGGCCGCCGACAGGGACAGATCATCCGCGGCCGCAGCCGCGTCCTTCTCAGCCTCGGTCAGCGCGCCCGCCATTTCATAGAGGCGCGCCACCGCGACATTGAAGCTGAAGCTTTCCAGCGCTTCGGTGACGGCGGCGATGGTGCGATGCGTGACGCGGCGCAGTTTCCGCGCGGCCGGAGACCACGCGGCCGGCGTCTGGACCTGGCCAAGGGACGCGATCGACTCCGCAAGGCGGTAGAGGCGCTGGGTGAAGCGATAGGCACCGGCGACGCCCGATTCCGTCCATTCCATATCGCGCTCGGGCGGATTGTCGGACAGGATGAACCAGCGCGCGGTATCGGCCCCGTAGCGGTCGATGATGGCGCCGGGGTCGATCGTATTGCGCTTGGATTTCGACATCGCCTCGATGCGGCCGACCGTGACCGGCTCATCGGTGCCGGCAACGACGGCGCGGCCATCGGCGCGGTGCTCGACCTCGGTCGGATAGAGCCAGCGGCCATCGGCGCCGCGATAGCTCTCATGCGTCACCATGCCCTGGGTAAAGAGACCCTCGAAAGGTTCCGCGACATCGATCTCGCCGCTCGCCTGCATGGCGCGGGTAAAGAAGCGCGCATAGAGCAGATGCAGAATGGCGTGTTCGATGCCACCGATATACTGGTCGACCGGCATCCAGTAATCAGTCGCTTCACGTGAAACAGGCGCCTGCGCATGCGGGCTGCAGAAGCGCGAAAAATACCAGGAACTATCGACGAAGGTATCGAAGGTATCCGTCTCGCGCACGGCCTTGCCATTGCAACGCGGACAGTTGACGTGTTTCCAGGTCGGATGATGGTCCAGCGGATTGCCCGGACGGTCGAAGGTGACGTCCTCGGGCAGCACGACCGGCAGTTGGTCGACCGGCACCGGCACCGTGCCGCAGTTGTCGCAATGGATCACCGGGATCGGGCAGCCCCAATAGCGCTGGCGGCTGACGCCCCAGTCACGCAGGCGCCAATTGGTCTCACCCTCGCCCCAGCCCATCTCGCGCAGGCGGCCGATGGCGGTGCTTTTGGCCTCGTCGACGCCCAGCCCGTCCAGGAAGTCCGAATTCATCAAGGTGCCGGGACCGGTATAGGCTTCGCCCGCCGGCAGTTCGCCCTGGGCGGGTTTCACCACGGGCGGGATCGGCAATCCGTAGAGGGTGGCGAAATCGTAGTCGCGCTGGTCATGCGCCGGACAGCCGAAGATGGCGCCGGTGCCGTAATCCATGAGCACGAAATTCGCGATCCAGACCGGGATTTCGCGGTCCGGCAGGAAGGGATGGCGCACGGTCAGGCCGGTCGGGAAGCCGCGCTTCTCCGTCGTCTCGATCGCGGCGGCGGTGGTGCCCAGGCGGCGGCATTCGGCGATGAATTCATCGGCTGCGGCATTTTTCGCGCCGATCGCGAGTGCGAGCGGGTGTTCCGGTGCGAGGGCGAGGAAGGACATGCCGAACAGCGTGTCGGGCCGCGTGGTATAGACTTCGACGTCGCTGATATCGCCCTCGGCGGCGGTCAGCGGGAAGCGGATGCGGGCGCCTTCGCTGCGGCCGATCCAATTCGCCTGCATCAGGCGCACGCGCTCGGGCCAGCGGTCGAGATTGTCGAGGGCCGCGAGCAGTTCAGGCGCGAATTTCGTAATGGCGAAGAACCACTGCGACAGCTTCTTCTTTTCGATCAGCGCGCCCGAGCGCCAGCCGCGGCCGTCGATGACCTGCTCATTGGCGAGGACAGTGCCGTCCACCGGGTCCCAGTTGACCCAGCTTTCCTTGCGCTCGACCAGACCGGTCTCGAAAAAGCGCAGGAACAGCTCCTGCTGCTTGCCGTAATATTCCGGCTGGCAGGTGGCGAATTCGCGCGACCAGTCGATCGACAAGCCCATGCGCTGCAATTCACCGCGCATGGTGCGGATATTGGCCCAGGTCCAGGTCGAAGGATGCGTCTTGCGCTCGCGGGCGGCGTTTTCCGCGGGCAGGCCAAAGGCGTCCCAGCCCATCGGGTGCAGCACGTTGAAGCCCCGCGCGCGGCGGTAGCGGGCCACAACATCGCCCAGCGTGTAGTTGCGGACATGGCCCATATGGATCTTCCCCGACGGATAGGGGAACATCTCCAGCACATAATATTTGGGACGCCCGTCGGTCGGCACATCCTCGACGGCGAAACAGCCGTCGTCCGACCAGGCCTGTTGCCAAAGCGGCTCCTGGCTGCGGAAATCATAGCGCGGGGTCTGCGGGTCGATCGCAATGGCGTCAGTCATGGGGGTGTCTATCCGGCACGTCCTGCGGTCCGTCGCGACACACAGGCGATCCTCAGGCGGAAGAAATCAGACAAACGGCCCGGCCATGGTGGTCCGTGTCACGCATGGCCGGCCTGTCCGGTGGCTAATTGGTGGCGGATTGCACGCGCAGCTGGCGCGCGCGGGCGAGTACCTTGTCTTCGATATCCTGGCTGGTGCCGGGGGCGACCTCGGCATCGGTCCATTGGCCGTTCTGTATGACCTGCTTGAACACCGTCACGCGGACGCCATCGGCGCGCAGATCCTGACCCAGGATATAGGCCGTCGCCTTGTAGCGTTCGCCTGCGTCGCCCGGCGGCTGATACCAGTCGGTGATGATGACGCCGCCGAAAGGATCGGCCGAGGCCAGCGGCATGAAGGACAGGGTGTCGAGGGCCCCGCGCCACAGATAGGCATTGACGCCAATCCCGGCGGAGGAACCGCCGCCATTGGCATGCGGGTTCTTGTTGATGCCGAAGGCCAGGCCGTCAGCGCCCAGCAATCCGCCACCCGTATTCTTGAAGCCGGGGCCGACTGTCTGGTCGCCGTTCAGCACAGTGGGGTCCACTGGCGTGACAGGCGCATTTCCGCAGCCAGCCAAAGCAAGCGCACCTGCGAAGGCGGCGGCAGCGATGCCCCTGCTGAGGAAAGAGGAAGTCCTACTCGTCAATTCCATTGAGCCTGCCCGGAGAAAATGCCCGTACCGATGCGCGGGGCTTTGTCTCTACTGCCCATGGCCACGCCTGCCAAGCATCAAGCAGCCCTTACGCATAAAGAAAAGGCGGCGGGACCAGGTCCCGCCGCCTCATTCAAACCCGTCAGAGTGGTCAGATTACCACTGGATCTGGGTGCCGACGCCGAAGAGCTGCGCCTGGACGCGGCTGTCGGTGTTGCCGGCATTGCCGGTGGCGAAGTCATAGCCACCCTGCGAACGCCAGCCGTAGTCATAGTCGACGAACAGGTTGACGCCCGGAACCAGCGTATAGGTGCCACCGAGAGCAAGGCCGTTATTGACCTGCTGACCGGCGGTCAGACCCTGGCTGCTGATCGTAGCGGTGGAACCGGTATCGATGCCGCCCGGAAGATCACCCGTGGTCTGGAAGCGGAAGACGCTGCCGCCGACCGTCAGCGGGCCAGCCGTGTATTGCAGGCCAACCAGGGTGCCGATCGCGGCGCTGCCACCATCGGGCTCAAGCTGGAAGGAGTAGCCGGAGACCTGATTGTAGGCACCATAAACGACGTTGCCGCCGAAGGTGAAGCCCGCGATCGTCGCGGTCGCACCGCCGGAGACGATGCTCAGATCCTTGTAGGAACGGCCGAAATCCTGGGCTTCAGTGCCCGTATAGGCAACCTGGCCAGCGCTCAGGTAGTCAGCGCCGATCTGGATGCCGACCGGACCGAAGGTCTGGGTGTACTGGCCGCCAACGTCGATCAGGTTCTTGGGCTGGCCACCGGTGATCGGGGTCGGGCTGGAGGTCACGGCCGGGCTGTAGTTCTCGGCGGTGTGGTTAGGCTCGAAGCCGACTGCGAACTGGAAGCCCGCGATCGTCGGGGACAGGTAGACGATCTTGTTGGTTTCCTGGCTCAGGCCACCGTTATCGACGAAGGGATAAACGACCTGGGCATTGCCCGGCACGATTGCCGGAAGATCGCCCCACCAGCCGCCATCGTTGAAGCCTTCAAAGGTGCCGGTTTCAAACAGCACGACCGGGCCGTTTTCCTGGCCGAAGCTGACCTGACCGAGCTGGGGCAGACCGAGGTAGCCGTAAGCCTGGTGAACGAACAGCGTCTCGGCGCCGGCCGACTGGCCACCGTTGATGCGGATTTCGGCGGCCGCACCATAGTGCAGGCCGTTGGCGGCGACGCCGTCGAAGCCCGGGAACAGGCGCAGGTAGCCGAGGAAGCTCGTGGTCGAGGTCTTCGTTCCGGTGCTGGGGTTGCTGTCGAGGGACGAGCCTTCAACGCCAGCGTACCAGTTAACGCGGCCGTTCAAACGCACGGTGACCGAGCCGGGAGCGGCAGTCTGAGCCTGGGCGACAGCCACGAGACCCAAAGAGGCGCCCATCGTGGCGACAGTCGCGAGTAGGAGCTTACGCATTAGTTCCTCCTGTTAATGCCGGATTGACCGGCCATCAAAACTTTCGCCCCTACCCAGACACTTGAGATGCGCCAGAAAGGCGGCCTCGGCTCGGAAGTAGCGCGGCAGATAATGGTCATCGGTGCATTCAAACCGCAACGGTGCTCGGGCCAAATGGCGACATTTACGAAACACTGTGGCTGAAAAGACACAAAACTGCACATTTGATGTGGCCGATAAGTTTCGCAAACAGAAAGGCGGCCGGGCAATAAGCCGGCCGCCTTGGTTGGCAGGAGCATAATGGGATCGGGGTACCGGCGGCCCGGCATGCTGCGGGATGCGAAACCTGAAGGCCGCGCCTTAAGGTTTAGGCAAAGAAAAAGGCGGCCGGCATTGCTGCCGGCCGCCTTTCAGGCATCAGAGCCTGTCGGTCTGGGATTACCAGTAGAGCCAGGTGCCGAGCGCGAAGACCTGCGCCTGCACCTTGTTGTTGGCGGCGCCGGCGGCACCAGAGACGAAGTTGTAACCACCCTGCCAGCGGGTGCCGTAGAGGTAGGAGGCGAAGAGCTTCACGCCCGGAACCACGATATAGGTGGCGCCGGCGGCGAGACCGGTTTCGTCGCGCTCGCCTTCAGTCTTCGGGCTCGAGTAGTCACCCTGGCTCTTGTAGTTGAAGTAGCTGGCACCGACCGTCAGCTGGCCCGTGGTGTACAGGCCACCGGCGAGCCAGCCGAGGGCATTGGCGCCGCCCTGGTAATTCGGCTCGAACTGGCCGTTCATATTGCCGAATTTGGTGTTGCCGCCGACGGTGAAGCCCGCAAAGCTCACCGTGGCACCAGCGCTGCCGACACTCAGGCCCTGGTAGGGCAGGCCCGTTTTGGCGGTGCCGGTGTAGCTCACCGCACCCGCATTCATGTAGCCGCCGTCAACCACCAGGCCGACGCCGTTATATTTCAGCTTATAGGTGGTGCCGACTTCAAAGGTGTTGCGACGCAGGTCGGTGGCCGTGTCGGAGGAGGTCACGGCCGGGGAGTAGTTCTCAGCGGTCTGGTTGGGCTCGAAGCTGACAGCAAAGCTCAGGCCGCTGAAGGACGGCGTGATATAGTCGATCTTGTCCGTGGTGCGGGTGCTGTTGCTCCAGGTCCAGGCATAGATCGGACGTTCGTTGCTATTGACGAAGAAGTTCTGGGTATCGCCGTTCCAGCCGCCGTCGTCGAAGGCTTCCTTGCCGCTTTCAAAGCGGCCGGCATCGTTCAGATACAGCGCGCCTTCCTGCTGGCCGAAGCGCACGAGGCCGAGCTGGGGCAGGCCGAGATAGCCGAAGTCGCGGAGGACATAGAGGGTCTCGGTGCTGGCGCTGGTGCCAGGGCTGGTCGCGGTGTTTTCGCGGATTTCAGCCTGAGCACCGTATTGCAGACCGTTGGCGGCAACGCCGTCAAAACCCGGATAGAGGCGGATATAGCCGGCCATCCCGGAGCCGGAATACTTGGTGCCTTTAACGCTCTGGCCGTCGAAGCCACTGACGCCATACCATTCGGAAACGCGGCCATCCAGGCGCACGACGACCGAGCCGGGCGAGATCGACTTGGTGAAGTCAGGGCTTGAAACCTGAGCCTGAGCCGCGCCTGCGAGGCCGAGTGCGGCCGTCAGCGTCGCGGCGCCGGCCAGAAGAAACTGTCGCATCGAAGAGGTATCCTCCGGTTGAAAGACCGCAACCACGCGAGGGCTGCGGGAACGGCCGCCACGCTTGTCGGCCAAAAGCACTTTTTGCACTGCACAACCCGGCTGTTCAGTCGGATTGTGTAACAGTGCGACCTAAAATAGGAATACGTATTTAATGCACGAATACTAACAGGACTAAAGCGAAAACCACTTTCAGACATAAATGTCACAGCGGTGTGTGGGCTCAGTACCACAGGCGATTGTCGGCTGCGTGTTAAGGTTCCAAGACAACGGAACATTTGCGCTGCGCCGCGACGCTTGACCCCCGTCCCCGGTTGAGAGGATTCTTCTGCCATGGCCCCAGACCTCTCCGATCCTGATTTCGAGCCGCAGAGCCGCGCGATCCTGGCCGCGCTGGCGCGCGTCCGTGGCGAGCTTGACGCGGCCGCGACAGCGGCAGGGCGCGATGCCGCCGCCATTAACCTCGTGGCTGTCTCGAAGTTTCATCCGCAGGCGGCCGTGCGCGCGGCCCTGCAGGCGGGGCAGCGCGTCTTCGGGGAAAACCGCGTGCAGGAGGCCCGGGCCAAATTCGCAGCCCTGCGGGCCGAGGGCGTGGATTTCCGGCTGCATATCATCGGTGCGCTGCAGACCAACAAGGCGCGCGATGCGGTGCGGATCGCCGATGTCATCGAAACCCTGGACCGGCCCAGGCTCGCGGAGGCCATCGCCGATGCCGCCGAACGGGAGGGCCGTCTGCCGGCGCTTTTCGTGCAGGTCAATGTCGGCGACGAGGCGCAGAAAGGCGGAGTCGCGACTGCCGAGGCCGATGTCTTCATCGAGTCGATCCGCAAACGCTTCGGCGACAGGCTGCTCGGGCTGATGTGCATTCCCCCCGCCGATGCCGCTCCCGCTCCCTATTTCCTCTGGCTGCAAGCCTGTGCCGCGCGTCACGGCCTGGCCGAACTCTCCATGGGCATGTCGGGTGACTTCGCCCAGGCCATCGCCTGCGGCGCCACGGAAATACGCGTCGGCTCCGCCATCTTCGGCCATCGCCCTGCAGGACCGGCCGATGCCCCCCCGCCGTCTCTCTGACAAGGAGCGCACCGAGTGGCTGAGCTTTACCCATTCCATGGGCACCAAGCCGATGCGCCCGGCCGAGATGCGGGCCATGGCCGAGGTCCAGGCGCAGGCGGCAGCGGCCAAGGCTGATCTCGCCGCCAAAACCGCGCCTGCGGGCGCGATTCCGGCGGCGCGCCCGGCAGCCCGGCCAAAGAAAAAAATCCCAGAGGTTGAGGTCGGCAAGCTCGCCGGGGGTCTGGACGGCGCGTCCTGGAACCGGCTGCGCCGCGGTCGCATGCGCCCCGAGCGGGTGCTGGACCTGCATGGCCGCACGGTGCAGACCGCTTTTGCGGCTTTCGAGCATTTTATCCTGACGGCGCGCGCCGACGGCTTGCGCTGCGTCGAAATCGTCACCGGCCGGGGCGCGGGCGAAGGCGGCGTCCTGCGGCGGGAATTGCCGCATTGGCTCAATCTGCCGCAGGTGCGCCATGCCATCCTGGCCGCCGTTCATCCGCATCGCGCCAATGTCGGTGCGGTCGTGCTGCTGCTGCGGCGCGTGCGCGATGTGGGGCCGCCGTGACGCCCTTCGGCGCCCGGCTCCGCTCGCTCAGGACCGCGCGGCAGGTCACCCTGGCGCAGCTCGCCGCCCAGCTTCAGGTCTCGCCCGCCTATCTCTCGGCGCTGGAACATGGCCGTCGTGGCCGGCCCAGCGTCGGGCTGGTGCATCAGGTCTGCGAGTTTTTCGGTCTTATCTGGGACGATGCCGAGGACCTGGCGCGGCTGGCCAAACTCTCCCATCCCCGCGTCACCGTAAATACGGCCGGCCTATTGCCCGAGCAGACGGCGCTGGCGAACAGGCTGGCCCAGACGATCCATACGCTGTCGCCCGAGACGGTCGCGGCCATGCATGCGCTGCTGGATGCGACCGCACCCTTGCCCAAGCCGCGTCTGCGCCGGCGGGCGAATTCCCGCTCTTAGCCCGGTTTATAAACGGGCGAGTTGGGCGCAGACCGCGTCCATCAGCGGGCGCGCGGTCGGGTTCGGCTGCTGACAGTCGTCAGCAAGCGCCTGGAGCGCACGAAAGCCGCCGGCGCAGCGGCCCGCGATTTCGGCGGCCAGAATGCCCCAGGCGCGGATATCGATGCGCTGCAATGCGCGGCTGTCGGCCGCCTGCGGATAAAAGCCTGCGGCGCCGAAATCGCTTAGTACGGCATGGCCCAGGGTCCCGTCCCACAGGATGTTATGGGCATAAAGATCACCATGGATCAGTCCCTGCGCATGCAGATGGCGGGTCGCCTCGGCGATGCCCCGGGCCAGCCGCAGCGCGGTGTCCTGCGTCAGGGTCAAGGCCGGATCGTAGACATCGCGGGAACAGGTGGCGAAACTCGGCGGGGCCGCCAAAGGCTGCCAGGATGCAGGCAGCAGCGGCATCACCAGGCCTTCCGTCCCGTCCAGATGGCCGGTGATCGCGCCCAGCGGCGCGGTGAGATTGGCGTGGCGGCCGATCGCCAGCATCGCCGCCATCTCATCCAGGGCCGCGCCGTCGCTCGTCATCTGCCCTTTGAAGAGCTTTACGGCGACAGGCTGGACCGTGCCATCGTCCGCCTGCCACAGCATGCGATGGACGACGCCCGAGGCGCCTTCGCCGAGCACGGCCTCCGGCGCAAGTGCGGCCCAGGGAATCTGGCGATGGCGGCCGGCCGGCCGCGGCGCATCATAGGGATTGCCCGCAACCGCCAGCCAGGCGAGGCGCGGCAGATCCGTGATCCAGCCCGGCCAGACCGCGACGCGGTTGGCGGAGATGCGCAGCAGTTCAAGATTCTGGGCCTTGCCCAGGCTGTGCGGCAGATGGCTCAGCCGGTTGCCGGAGAGCAGCAGTTTCTGCAGGCGGGGACGGTCTCCAATCGCGTCGGGGAGTTCGGCAATCGCATTGTCGGTGACGGTCAGCCAGCGCAGCGCGGGCGGCAGTGCTTCGGCGGGGATCGCGCTGATGCCGGCATTGCGGCAGCCGATTTGACTGAGCGTCTCGCAATCGCCGAGGGCTGGCGGCAGCGTCGCAAACCGGTTGCCCGAGCCGAAAAAGATCCGCAGCCGGTGAAGGCGCGAGAGATCAGACGGAAGAGTGGTCAGGTGATTGCCCGACAGGTCGAGCATCTCCAGCGTATCGGCGAGGCCGAAAATCTCGTGGGGAAATTCCGTCAGTCCGGCGTTCAGACTGAGGCTGCGCGCGCCTGCCAAATCACCACGACGGAGGGCGGAGAGGCTCATGGCCGCAATGATGTGCGGCAAAGATCAGAAACGAATGGCTCGACGCGGTCCAGCATGATGCTGGCCTTAGCGGAGCGCAAGCGCAGGGCGCAAGCCGGTCGGATAGCGAAGCCTGTCACGCTCTCGCCTGGCTGACCCTGTGCGGATCAGCCAAGCCGCGAGGAGCGTGACAGTTAGCGGCGGTAGGCGCCGGTCGCGATGGCCGGGATGTCGAAGCGGCTGAAGCCCAGCTCGGCGAGTTCGTCGTCGGAATAGGTCGAGAGTTCACGGGCAATGCGGCGGCGCTCGTTCACGACGGCCATACGGGCCTCGAAGCGGGCGCGCAGACCCTGGATGCCTTCGGCCACGGCGCGGGAAACAGACCGGTTATGGGAGTGAGTAAGAGTAGTCATCGTGATGCTCCTCAGCATTTGTTCTGAGGCGCAACATAAGCGCAATTCTCCCGGCGATCTATTGCGCAATGCAGCAAACAGGCATGCAGTTCCGTCACATGTTCGTTATAACGATGATGAACTCCCTAAGATTTGCGGAAAATGGCTATAACCCGTTGAAAAGATTTGTCGAAAGATAACGCTCGGCGGAGGAAGCGGCGATCGCCACGATCAGCTTGCCCTTATTGGCGGGTTCGCGGGCGAGCAAAATCGCGGCCGCGAGCGTCGCACCCGAGGAAATGCCGATCGGAATCCCCTCCAGCCGGGCACAGAGCCGGGCAGTTTTCATGGCGTCGCGTTCCGAAATCGGCATCACCCGATCAACCAGGCTCATATCGAGGATGGAGGGGCAGAAGCCGGGACCGATGCCCTGGATTTCATGCGGTCCGGGATCGTCGCCCGAAAGCACGGCGCTTTCCGCCGGTTCCACCGCGACCGTCTGGAAGGTGGGGCGGCGCGGCTTCAGCGCCCGCGCGATGCCGGTGATGGTGCCGCCGGTGCCGGTGCCGGCGACCAGCATATCGATCTCGCCGCCGGTATCAGTCCACAATTCCTCGGCCGTGGTCAGCGCGTGAATCTCGGGATTGGCCGGGTTGTCGAACTGCCGGGCCATCCAGGCATCCTGCGAGCCCGAGACGATGGCGTCCGCCCGGCTGATGGCGCCCGCCATGCCCTCCCGCGCGGGGGTCAGTTCGACAGTCGCCCCCATCAGGCGCAGCATCTTCTGCCGTTCGATGGAGGCCGAATCCGGCATGATAACAGTCAGGCGATAGCCTTTGGCCGCGGCCACGAAGGCGAGCGCGATGCCCGTATTGCCCGAGGTCGGTTCCACGATATGGCCGATGCCGGGAATGAGCAGGCCTTCGCGCTCGGCCTGTTCGACCATGGCGAGGCCGATACGGTCTTTGACCGAGCCGAGCGGGTTGAGATATTCGAGCTTCAGCAACAGTTCGGCATTCAGACGCTCATGCTCGATGAAGCGGCCCAGACGCACCAGGGGCGTACCGCCGATCGCATCCAGAATGCTGCCAAAAATGCGTCCGCGGGCCTCCGCCATCGGGTGGTGCTGCGGGACGGGGGGCACCGTTGTGTTTTTCTCAGACGAATTTTTCGTTCGTTTCGCTGAAGCCTCTACTTTTGTCGCCCTCATCAGCCTATATAACCCTCGGTAGAAGTGAATTTATCTGACCTGCGAGTCGGATGGGGAAAAGCCCATGCTCATGCGTCGTGAACGTGCCTATACCGCTGTGGCGGTGATGCTGGATATAGGCTGGTATGCCGGAAGGCAGCGTTTGGAAAGTGCCGGCGATATCGCCGATCGCCTGTCCATGGCGCGGCGCGGCATCGAGCCGGTTTTGCAGGGCCTGGCGCGCGCAGGCCTGCTGGACAGCACCCGTGGTCCGAAGGGCGGCTATCGCCTGGGCAAAAGCGCCCGGCAGATCACGCTGGCCGAGATCGTCGATGCCGTCACCGGTGACGGCAGTGATCCGGCCGAGACGGAAGCCGGCGGCGAGTTGCAGTCCGCGGTGGTTGAGCCACTGTGGACCGAGCTGGAACAGCATGTGCAGACGCATCTGAAAAGCGTCACGCTGGAAGCGCTCATTCAGCGCGGCCAGGGCCAGGGACTGAAGCGCCCGGCGCATGCGCCGATCGTCTTCGCGATCTGACGGCAGGCGTCGCAGCACTAGTGCGGCTGGGCGGCGGCGGCCGCGGCTGCCTGCCAGCCGAGCAGGGCGCATGAGATGCGGGATGGCGTGGTCTCCAGCGGCGCGAAGATGGCCAGCGGGCCGATTACGCTGTCAGGCGGAATGATCTCGCCCCTGCGGAGCGCGTTTTCAAACGCGCCGGCCGCCTCTGCGATGGCACTGCGGTTCAGCCCCGGGATGATCTCGGCCATCAGGTCGCTCGCTGCGATGCAGATGGCGCAGGCGCGGGCCCGGTAGCCGACGGCGGAGACGCGGCCGTCATCGGTGAAATCCAGCTGGACCAGAATGCGGTCACCGCAGAGCGGATTGCGCGCCTCGGCTTCCACCGCCGCGGCCTCAAGCCGACGCTGATGCCGCGGGCGGCGCGCCCGATCCAGGATCGTCGCCTGATAGATATCCTCGGCGGTCGTCTGGAGCGGGGCTGCTGCCGTCAAACGGTGGCGCCCAGCTGCCAGGGGGCGAATTCGTCATCCCCAAAGCCGATTTCCTCGCTCTTGGTGCGCTGACCCGAAGCGATCGCCAGGATCGTTTCAAAAATGCGCTGGCCGCATTCCTCCACCGTCTCGATACCGTCGGCGATGGTGCCGCAATTGATATCCATGTCATCGGGCTGGCGCTCATAGAGCGGGGTATTGGTGGCGAGCTTGAGGGACGGCGTGGGCTTGCAGCCGAAGACCGAGCCGCGGCCGGTGGTGAAGCACAGAACATTGCAGCCGCCCGCGATCTGGCCTGTGGCCGAGACCGGATCGAAGCCGGGCCCGTCCATGATGACCAGACCCTTCTCCGTCACCGGCTCGGCATAGCCCACGACATCGACGAGATTGGTGGAACCCGCCTTGGCGACCGCACCGAGCGACTTTTCGACGATATTGGTGAGGCCGCCGGCCTTGTTGCCGGGCGAGGGGTTGTTGTCGATCTCGCCGCCGTTGCGGCGGGTATACTCGACCCACCATTCCAGCCGGTCGAGCAGCTTTTGGCCGATCGCGGGGCTGACCGCGCGCCGGGTGAGAAGGTGCTCGGCGCCATAGATCTCGGTCGTCTCCGTCAGCACCACCGTGCCGCCGTGCCGCACGATGAGGTCTGAGGCGAAGCCCAGCGCCGGATTGGCGGTAAGACCCGAGAAACTGTCCGATCCGCCGCATTGCAGCGCCACATTCAGATGCGAGGCCGGCACCGTCACCCGCTGCACCGCATTGGCTTCCGGCAGCATGGATTTGATCTTCTCGATCCCGGCTTCGACCGTTTTGCGGGCGCCGCCACTTTCCTGAATGACCATGGTGGCCAGCTTGCTGCTGGCCTGGATGCCCCGGCTTTGCATGATCGGGCCGATCTGGTTGGTCTCGCAGCCGAGGCCAATGACGAGGACGGCGGCGAAATTCACATGCTGCGCGTAGCCCGCGATGGTACGGCGAAGCGTCTCCATGCCCTCGCCGGCGATCGCCATGCCGCAGCCGGTCTTGTGTGTCAGCGCCACGACGCCGTCGATATTCGGATAATCGGCGAGCAGCCCGTTATCACCGGTGAAGGGATTGCGGCGGAAGGCTTCCGCGACATAGCGGGCGGTGCCTGCGGAACAGTTCACCGAGGTCAGGATGCCGATGTAGTTGCGGGTGGCGACGCGGCCGTCCGCCCGGATGATCCCCTCAAAGGTCGCCTGCGGCTGGATATAGTCGGTGGGCCGCGCATCGACGCCGAAAGCGTGGTCGCGGGCGAAGTCATGGATCTCGCAATTCTGCACATGGACATGATCGCCCGGCGCGATATCCATCTTGGCGAAGCCGATGACCTGGCCGTAGCGGAGGATGGGCTCGCCCTTCGGGATCGCGCGCAGCGCCATCTTGTGGCCGCGCGGAATACGGCTGCCCGCGGTCAGGCCCCGGTCGGGCAGGGTCGTGCCCTGGGGAATTTCGATACGCGCGATGACGACATTGTCGAGCGCGTTGAGATGCATGGTGGACGACAGCGTATTCAGCATAATTCCCAATCCCCCAGCCCCTTGTGAGAGGCTGCTCATCTTATTTTTACGGGCGGAGCCCGCTCAGAGGCCGCATATTCGGGCTTATTCTTGCGCCTTCGCCCAGGGCCGCGCTACCCACAATTCGCTGTTCGAGCTTGGCGAATTGCGAATGGTCGGACGATCAGGGCGCGGAATCCGGCGGGGTGCCGAGCACGGCGCCAGTATAGTTTTCGATGACCTGGGATATGGGACGGCCGTCCGGCAATGTCAGCAGGCCGACATTGCGCAGCACATGATCGGGGATGGCGAGCGGTCCTGTCGCCGGGCTTGTGTCCGGGTTCCACAGCCGGTCGCTGCTGATCGTCTGACGCTGAAAATGCAGGCTGCGCACCGCCAGGCCGAAGGGTGTCTCGGTATGCTCCAGCAGGCCGTTCATCATAGGCGTCAGCCGGTCCGGCACATACCAGTTATCGGCATCCGACAGGATGACATCGCCGCAGAAAAGCTGGACCCGGCGATAGCCGAGCGCCTCGCCGGCCTGCAGCATGAGATTGTGGCGCACGCTCTCTGGCGCGTCTTTCGGCGCGCCCAGGACGCGGTGGGCGACGATCTTGGCAACGGTCGCAATGTGGTACGCGGCGCACCAGCGCTCCAGCACCAGCGTGGCGCTGGGCTCGTCGCGCAGCGCCTGCTGGAGACGGTCCAGGCGGTTTTGCGCCTCGGCGCGGTTCTGCCGCGTGTCAGGCCAGATCAGAGACGGGTCAGCGGCGGCCATGACGGGCTGGAGCGAAAGGCCGAGGACGATCAGCACAGCGCGCCATGGCCGTTGTCTCACGTTTGGCTGGAGACGAATTTTTCGAGCCAATGGATCGTGTAGTCGCCTGACTGGAAGGTGGGATCGTCCAGAATCTTCCGGTGCAGCGGCAGCGTCGTCTTCACGCCGATGACCACGAATTCGTCGATCGCCCGGCGCATCCGGGCGATGGCCTGGGCGCGGTCCGGCGCATGCACGATGAGCTTGGCAATCATCGAATCGTAGTAGGGCGGAACCCGGTAGCCGCCATAGAGCGCGCTGTCGACGCGCACGCCCAGGCCGCCGGGCGCGTGATAGGTGGTGATCAGCCCCGGATTGGGGATGAAGGTCTCGGGGTCTTCCGCCGTGACGCGAACTTCGATCGCATGGCCGGAGAATTTCACCGCAGACTGGTCGTAGCCCAGCGGCTCACCGGCCGCGATGCGGATCTGTTCGCGCACCAGATCGACATTGCAGACCATCTCCGTCACCGGATGCTCGACCTGCAGGCGGGTGTTCATTTCGATGAAGGCGAACTGACCGTCCTGATAGAGGAATTCCAGCGTGCCGGCATTGCGGTAGCCAAGGCCCTTCAGCGCCGTCGTCACCGTCTCGCCCAGCGCGTCGCGATCGGCCGCCGTCAGCGCGGGCGAGCCCGCCTCTTCCAGAAGCTTCTGGTGGCGGCGCTGCAGCGAGCAGTCGCGTTCGCCGAAATGCACGACATTGCCGAAGGAATCGGCCAGGATCTGCATCTCGATATGGCGTGGCCGGTCGAGATACTTCTCCATGTAGACGGCGTCATTGCCGAAGGCAGCCTTGGACTCGGTACGCGCGACCTGCCAGGCTTCCGCGAGTTCGTCTGCGCTCAGCGCGACCTTCATGCCGCGCCCGCCGCCGCCGGCGGCGGCCTTGATGAGCACGGGATAGCCGATCCGCTCGGCGACTTCGGCCGCTTCCGCGAGTGTGGCGAGCGCCCCGTCGGACCCCGGCACCAACGGCACGCCCAGGCGCTTCATGGCGTCCTTGGCAGCGATTTTGTCGCCCATCATGGTGATATGGGCGGGCGAAGGCCCGATGAAGGCGATGCCGTGAGCCTCCACGATTTCCGCGAAATTCGCATTCTCGCTGAGAAAGCCGTAGCCGGGATGGATCGCGTCGGCGCCGGTAATGGCGGCGGCCGAGAGAATGGCCGGGATATTCAGGTAGCTGTCGCGCGCGGCCGGCGGTCCGATGCAGACGCTTTCATCCGCGAGCCGCACATGCATGGCGTCGGCATCGGCCGTGGAATGCACGGCGACGGACGCGATGCCCATTTCGCGGCAGGCGCGCTGCACGCGCAGCGCGATTTCGCCGCGGTTCGCGATGAGGATTTTCTTGATCATCTGTGTCAGTCCAGAATCAGCAAGACTTCGCCGAACTCCACCGGTGTTCCGCTGCCGACGATGACGCGGGACACCGTGCCGGCGCGGGTTGCCTTGATCTGATTGAAGGTCTTCATCGCTTCGATCAGCAGCAGGGTCTGGCCGATTTCGACGCGCTGGCCGACGGCGACGAAATTCGGGCTCTCGGGATCGGGCGACAGATAGGCGACGCCGACCATCGGGCTGGTGACGGCACCGGGATGGCTGGAATCATGCGCGGGTGCGGCAACCGGGGCGGGGGCCGCCACGGCGGCGACGGGGGCGGCTGCCGGTGCGGCGGCCGTTGGTGCGCCAAGCGCGTAGCTGACGGAAGGGGCGGCGCGCACGATGCGGATGCGGCGGTCCTTTTCCGAAATCTCGATCTCGCTCAGACCCGTTTCGTCGAGAATGGCCGCAAGCTCGCGAATATCCTCTGGGTCAAATGACATCCGGTTCATAGCCCGCCCTCCAGAATCCGTGCCATTGCGGTCAGACCCAGGGCGTAGCCATGTGTTCCGAAACCGCACAGCACACCCGTTGCAATCTTTGAGATGTAAGAGTGATGCCGAAATTGCTCGCGGCGGTGAATATTAGAAATATGAACTTCGACGACCGGCAGCTCGGCTGACAACAGCGCATCCATCAGAGAGATGGAGGTATGGCTCAGCCCCGCCGGGTTGATGACAATGCCGCTGGCGCGGCCACGGCATTCCTGCACCCAGGAGATCAGCTCGCCTTCGCTATTGGTCTGCCGGAAATCGATCGCGAGGCCCAGCCCTTCGGCGGTCTCGGCGCACAGCTGCTCGACATCGTCCAGCGTCGCCGAACCATAGACGTCGGGCTGACGCAGGCCGAGCATATTGAGATTGGGACCGTTCAGAACGGCGATCAGAGGCAGGCTCATGGAACGGGGGCTAGCATAGGCCAGGGGCGGGGCCAATGCCTAAGACCGCCGCACGAGGCCGATGGCATGGCGCGCTGCCATGACATCAGATGACCTCGCAGCTTTCTTCAAACATCAGACGGGTGTTGCGCGGCGTCTCCACCGGCGCGGCATAGCCGAGGCTGAGCAGGAAATTCGACCGCCAGCCCCGCCCATCCAGGAACAGCGCATCGACCCGCGCATTGTCGAAGCCGGACATCGGCCAGCAATCAAGGCCGAGCAGGCGCGCTGCGATGATCAGATAGCCGCCTTGCAGGCTGCTGTTGCGCATGGCGGTTTCCTGGGAAAAATCGTCGTTCCAGGCAAACCAGGGGCGCGCATCGGCCTGCGGGTAGAGGCGGGCCAGGAAATCATAGAAGGACGGGTCGAAGGCGACGATCACTGTCACCGGAGCCTTCATGACCGCATCGACATTGGCGGGGGTCAGTGCCGTGCGCAGCCGCTCCTTCGCTTCGGGGCTGCGGACGAAGACCAGGCGCATGGGGGAGCTATTGGCCGAGGTGGGCCCGAGCTTCACGAGATCATAAAGGTGACGGTAGGTCTCTTCGTCGATCTCACGCTCGGTCCAGGCATGGGGGGTGCGGGCGTCCAGAAAGGCGCGCGCCAGTTCCGGGCTTTCCAGGTCATAGGGGAAGGTTTTGGGCGGCGGCGGTTCTGCGATCTCGGCCGCGACGATCTCCGTCTCGGTCAGAACCAGCGTGTCGGTCATCCCGAGGTCAGACGCCGTGACCGCGTCCGTCTCAGCCTGCGGCACCTCAGCCGGATGCACGGCATCCGCATGAAGGGCCTCTGCCGGATGCGCGTCAGCTGGGGGCGCCTCAACCGAGGGCGCCTGAGCCGGGACCTGCGGCGCGTGTTCGGCGGTCAGCTTTTCGTTTGTCTCAGTCACGTCCGTCATTCGCCCGATCCCCAAACCTTAAGCGGCCGGAACTGATAGCACGCGCCCCGATCCGATCAACGTCTGTGGTAGGGACGTCACTCCGCCGCCATGCGCAATTTGACTATTCGGCCGCCATGCGCGGCGGGGGCGGCTCCGTCATGGCGACGGCGCGGTTGAGGTCGACCGACAGCAGGCGGGAGACGCCGCGCTCCATCATGGTCACACCATAAAGCCGGTCCATGCGCGCCATGGTGTGGTGATGATGGGTCACCACCAGGAAGCGCGTGCCGGTCTCGCGCACGACCTCGTTGAGCAAAGTGCAGAGCCGCTCGACATTCGCATCATCCAGCGGCGCATCGACCTCATCCAGCACCGCGAGCGGCGCGGGGTTGCTGCGGAAGACCGCAAAGATCAGGGAAAGCGCCGTCAGCGCCTGCTCCCCACCTGACAGCAGCGACAGGGTCGAGAGCTTCTTGCCCAAAGGCTGGGCGTAAATCTCAAGCCCGGCTTCCAGCGGATCGTCAGAGCCCACCAGCGCCAGATGGGCACGGCCGCCGCCGAACATGCGCGCGTAGAAAGCCTGGAAATTCTTGTCGATTTCCGCAAAGGCGGCCGACAGCCGTTCGCGGCCTTCGCGGTTGAGATGGCCGACCGAGCCGCGCAGCTTGGCGATGGCCGCGACCAGATCGCCCTTTTCGCTGTCGATGAGGTCGATCTGACGCTTGATCTCATCCGATTCGATGTCAGCGCGCAGGTTCACGGGGCCCATTTCGTCCCGTTCCTTGGTCAGCTTCTCAAACCGGCGGCGGGCCTTGTCCTCATTCTCCTGGCTTGGCTCGACCGTGATTTCCGGGAAGTCGGGGCTGGCGCCCAGGCGTTCCAGGATGCGTTCGGCGACCGTGCCCCAGGCGTGATTCGCCTGTTCCACGGCACTTTCGGCGCGGACGAGGTTTTCGCGCGTCAGCGCCTGGGCGGTTTCGGCGGCGCGCGACGCCTTCTCGGCGGCACGGGCTTCGTCTTCGGCAGTCTTCAGGCGGAGGGCCGCTGTCTTATGCACGGCCTCGGCCTCGGCCAGTTCGCCGGTCTGCGCGGCACGCGCCGTCGCCAGGCGCTCGGGCTCGGCGGCCAGCGCTGCATGCGCGGTCGCGGCCTCCTGCCGCCGCTGCTCGAGATCGGCGATATGGGTTTTGGCGGCTTCTGCCCGTTCCGCCCAGCCCTGCCGCTCCTGCGCGAGCGCCTGGCGGCGCTGGGCGCGGGTGGTGCGATCCCGCATCAGCCCGTCATGCCGGGCGCGGCTGTCGCTCTCTTCGCGGCGGGCCAGCTGTAAGGCGCTGCGCGCGGCTTCGACCTCGGCGCGCATGGCCGATAGATCGGGCAGGTTGGCGGCTTCTTCGCGAATGGCCGCCAGTGCCGCCTCGGCCTCGGTTTTTTCGGGTTGCGCGGCATCGAGTTGGGACACGACGCCCGCAAGCCGGGCTTCGGCGGCGGCGGCACGGGTTGCGAGTGCTGCTGCGGTAGTGCGCAGCCGCTCGGCCGCCTGGTCGGCGTCGCGGCGGGCCTGGCGGGCGGCCTGTTCTTCCGCGACGGTCGCGCGGTCCGCCGTCTGGGCGGCTTCCTGCGCGGCACGAGCTTCGGCTGCGGTCTGGTCGGCAGCGGCACCGTCTTCGCGCAACCGGCGCAGGCGGTTGCGCTGGGTCAGGCGCACGGTCGCGGCCGTCGGCGTGCCGGCCTTCACGGTGTAGCCGTCCCAGCGCCAGACGCCGCCCTGTTCCGAGACGATGACCTGGCCGGGTTGCAATTGCGCCTGAAGTCCGGGCGCGGCGTCCGCCGGGGCGAGCAGGATATGGGCCAGCGCGCGGGCCAGGGCCGGCGGTCCCTGAACCATCTCGCCCAGCGGCGTGCAGCCGTCGGGGACGGCGGCACTCTGTGCCACCGGCGGCAATTCGCGCCAGTAGCGTGCGGCTTCGCGGGCGGCCGAGGCGCTGAGTTCTTCGCCAAAAGCCGCACCAAGGGCCGCTTCCAAGCCCGCCGGCACGGTCAGTTCATCGACCAGCTGCGGGCCGCCCTGGGTGCCGCCCACGCTCAACACTTCGTTCAAGGCGCGGATTTCGGCGCGCAGCTTGGTGGAAGCCGCCTCTGCCGTATTGGCCTGTTCGCGGGCGCGGGTCAGCGCGCTTTGCGCCGTGACGCGGGCCTTCTCGGCTGCTTCCAGCCGGGTCGCAGCTTCGCGGCGTGCAGCCTCGGCGACGTCGGCCGCTTCTTTCGCCTCGGCGAGCTTGTCCGGCGCGATCAGGTCCTGCGCCAGGCGGTCCCGCTCGATGGTCAGTCTGGCGACCTGCTCCCCTACACGACGGGCGCGCTGCTCGGCCTGGGACAGGCGGCCGGTGAGCGCCTGGGCGGTCGCGGTCAGCGCCGCATTGCGCTCGGTCGCGGCCTGGGCGGCAGCCTCGGCCGCGCGGGCGGCTTCGGCGGCTTTCGTCATGGCCGTCACCGCTTCGGCGAGCCTGGCTTCGGCCTCCGCCTCGGCGCCCGCAAGGGTCGCATCTTCCGCGCCAAGGCGCGCTTCCGCCTCGGCCGCATCGCGCATCATGCCTTCGGCACGGCCCAGATCGCGCATCGCCTGTTCCAGACGCTGGGAAGCGCCGGCGATGGCCGCATTCGCCCGCGCTTCCTCGGCGGCCAGCTGTTCATGGGCGACGCGGTGGCGTTCCAGCGCCGTGCGGGCTTCGGCTTCGGCTTCGCGCAGAGCGGGCAGAATGTCATGGCCGGTGCCATGCGCCTGGGCGGCGGCGCGATTGGCGGCGGCGGCTTCTTCAGCCTTGATTTGGGCCTCTTCCAAAGCCAGGCGGGCGGTTTCGCGGGCGCGTTCCACCCGCAGATGCTGGATGGCCAGGAATTCGGCTTCGCTCGCGCGGATCAGGCCGGAAATATTGCGGTAGCGCGCCGCCTGGCGGGCCTGGCGCTGCAGGGCCTGCAGCTGGATTTCAACCTGCCCGCGCATATCCTCGGCACGCTGCAGATTGGCTTCCGTCGCGCGGAGTTTCAGCTCTGCCTCATGCCGGCGGGCGGAGAGGCCAGCGATGCCGGCGGCTTCTTCCAGGATCTGCCGCCGGTCTTCCGGCTTGGCATTGACGATGGCGGCGACGCGGCCCTGGCCCACCATCGCGCAGCTGCGGGCGCCGCTCGCCATATCGGCGAACAGCGTCTGCACGTCGCGGGCGCGCATTTCACGCCCGTTGATGCGATAGCCGCTGCCCGAGCCGCGCTCGATCTTGCGGGTAATCTCCAGCTCCGCCTGCTCATGCAGCGGCGGCGGAATGATGCCGAGGGCATCCTCCAGCGTGACGGTCACTTCCGCCATATTGCGGGAGGGGCGCGTCGTGGTGCCGGCGAAGATGATGTCATCCATCTCGCCGCCACGCAGAGAGCGGGCATTGCCCTCGCCCATCGCCCATCGCAAAGCATCGACGATATTGGATTTGCCGCAGCCGTTCGGACCGATGATGCCGGTCAGGCCGGGCAGGATCTCAAGGCTGGTCGAATCGGCGAAGCTTTTAAACCCCGCGATGCGTAGACGGGCGAGCCGGGCGGCCAAGCGGGATTACCCTGCCAGGCCGATGGCGGAGGCGAAATCGCCATATTCCATGTCGCCGGCCTGGATCTTGCCCTTGATGAAGAAGGACGGCGTGGCTTCGATATTGTACATTTTTTCGTCCGCGACCTGCTGGGTTTGTATCCAGTTCTTGAGTGCGCTGTCGGCAATCGCCTTGTCGAACGTATCACGGCTCATGCCCGCCAGCGCCGCCATCTTCCAAAGCTGATCGGTATAGTTCACGCCGGGCGCGAAGGCCCAGGTGTCCTGGCTCGCGAACAGGGCGGTGACGAAGGGATAATATTCCGACGCGGGCAGGTAGCGGGCCACCATGGCTGCTTCCAGCGCCACTGCGTCGAGCGGAAAGTCATGATAGACGATGCGGAGCTTTCCCGGCGTCACCAGCTTGTCCATCACGTCCGGCATCGTCGTCATCGAGAAATGCGCGCAATGGGTGCAGGTGAGGGAGAAGAATTCCTCGACCGTGACCGGCGCGGTGGGTGAGCCGATGAAACGCGGCCCTTCGGTCGGTGGCACGATATCGGCGTGGCCAAGGCGCGGCAGCGCCAGGGCGCCCATGGCGGCGGCGCCTGTTGTCACCAGGAAGCGACGAGAAATCATGGTAGCAACCTTCAATATCTTGTGGTGGATAGCAGATCAGCCACTAACTGTCGATAATTCTGTCCTGGCTGCGGACAGGAACGCGGGGTCAGCCGTCGCCCCGATGGGCGCGCACGGCCTGGCCCAGCCGCTGCAGCGCATCGTGCAAAGGGCCGGGTTCGATGCCGGAAATCTCAGGCGGCGGACCCACGGGGCGCGGGGCGCGGCGGCCTGCCGGGCGCGGCGCGGCGCGGGTGGGCGAGATCGTTTGCTGCACGAAGCGCAGCCGCTTGATCAGCGCATTATCGCCGAAGGAGCCGATATGATTGTTCAGCCGCGCGATCAGCTGGGGTGTCAGGTGCTGCAGCTCCATCGCCGTCGGTCCCTGGCAGGCGATGGTCAGGGTGCCTGCGGAAAATTTCTGCGGCTGCGTGCGGGCGCCGAGTTCCGGCCCCATGATCTGCACCCAGTCCATCAGAATCTGGGCGGTGGCGGGCGCACGGCGGCGAAAGCCGGGCCGGGTGACGCGGGCGATAAGGCCACCCAACGGCAGCAGCGTATAGGTGCGGGAGGGGGCTTCCGGCGCAGGCGTCTTGCGACCGGCCTCCGCTGAGGTCATCTTCTTCCCCGTGCCGCCATCCCGCTCGTCCACAGCCATGCAGCCTTCACCCTCTGTTGCGCGCCTGCTCGATTGGTACGGGCGGCATCGCCGCAGCCTGCCCTGGCGGGCGGAGCCTGGCGAGACCGCCGAGCCCTATCGGGTCTGGCTGTCCGAGATCATGCTACAGCAGACCACGGTCACTGCCGTCATCCCCTATTATGAACGTTTTCTAAGCCTGTTTCCGACCGTAAGGAACTTGGCGGATGCGCCGGATGACCGGGTGATGGCGGCCTGGGCGGGGCTTGGCTATTACGCCCGTGCCCGCAATCTGCTGGCCTGCGCGCGCCGCGTGGTCGAACTGGGCGGCGACTTTCCTGCCGATCTGGACGGGCTGCGGGCGCTGCCCGGCATAGGCGACTATACCGCCGCCGCCGTCGGCGCCATCGCCTTCGGCCTGCCCGTGGTCCCGGTGGACGGCAATGTCGAGCGGGTGATGAGCCGCGTCTGGGCGATCGAGACGCCGCTGCCGCAGGCAAAACCGCTGATCAAGCAGAAGGCCATGGCGCTGATGGAGCAGAAGGCGGCCCGAACAGCCCCCTCCGACACCGCCCAGGCGCTGTTCGATCTGGGCGCCACTTTGTGTTCGACCACGTCTCCGGCCTGCAGCCTTTGCCCATGGGAGCCATCCTGCGAAGCCAGAAAGTTGGGCATCGCCGCCACCCTGCCGCGAAAAGCGCCCAAAGCCGTGCGCCCGCGCCGGCACGGCGCGCATTTCTATCTGTCCGACGCCGAAGGGCATGTCCTGCTCCGCCGCCGCCCGGCAAAAGGACTGCTCGGCGGCATGGCGGAAATTCCAGGGACCGAGTGGCGGGCCGAAGCCTGGACCCGCCAGGACGCGCTGGCCCAGGCGCCGGTAACACAGGCCCATTGGGTCAAGCTCGGCACCGTGCGCCATGTCTTTACCCATTTCGAGCTTCTGCTCGATGTCTACGCGGCGCATGTCGTATCTGTTCCAGCGGCGGCGATCGGCAGCGGCTTTCTATGCCCGGCGGCCGACCTTCCAAGCCAGGCCTTGCCGAGCCTGATGGCCAAATGCCTGGCCTTGGGCCAAAAGACGCTGACGCGGGCGCACCCCGCGGCTGATCATCCTGCCGACCGTCTCGTTTAGGGAGCGAATCCATGAAGACCCGTGCCGCCGTCGCCCGCGCCAAGGCGCAGCCTTTGAGCATCGAGACCGTCGACCTGGAAGGCCCGCGCGCCGGCGAAGTGCTGGTCGAGATCAAGGCCACCGGCATTTGCCATACGGATGAATTCACCCTCTCGGGGGCCGACCCCGAAGGCATTTTTCCCTCCATCCTCGGGCATGAGGGCGCCGGCGTGGTGGTCGATGTCGGGGCCGGCGTCACCAGCCTGAAGAAGGGCGATCACGTCATTCCGCTCTACACGCCGGAATGCCGCCAATGCGAATACTGTCTCAGCCGCAAGACCAATCTTTGCGTCGCCATCCGCTCGACCCAGGGGCAGGGGCTGATGCCGGACGGCACCTCCCGCTTCTCCAGCGGCGGCGAGCCGATCTACCATTATATGGGCACCTCGACCTTCTCCAACTTCACGGTCCTGCCTGAGATTGCGCTCGCAAAAATCCGCGAGGACGCGCCCTTCGATAAGGTTTGCTACATCGGTTGCGGTGTCACCACGGGCATCGGCGCCGTCATCAATACGGCAAAGGTCGAGCCGGGGGCCAAGGTCGTCGTCTTCGGCCTGGGCGGCATCGGGCTGAACGTCGTGCAGGGCGCGCGTCTGGCCGGCGCCGAGATGATCGTGGGTGTGGATCTCAACCCCGGCCGCGTGCCGATGGCCGAGAAATTCGGCATGACCCATTACGTCAATCCGAGCGAGGTCGAGGGCGATCTGGTGCCCTATCTGGTGAGCCTGACCAAGGGGGGCGCCGATTACAGCTTTGAATGCATCGGCAATGTGAAGGTGATGCGCCAGGCGCTGGAATGCGCCCATCGCGGCTGGGGCAAGTCCATCATCATCGGCGTGGCGCCGGCTGGCGCCGAAATCAGCACGCGGCCCTTCCAGCTCGTCACCGGGCGGCAGTGGCTGGGCACGGCCTTCGGGGGCGCCCGCGGCCGCACGGACGTGCCGCGCATCGTCGACTGGTACATGGACGGCAAGATCAATATCGACGATCTCATCACCCATGTTCTGCCCTTCGAGCAGATCAACGAAGGCTTCGACCTGATGAAGCGCGGCGAATCGATCCGCACCGTGGTGACCTACTAACCAGCTCCGGCTCGTCCGCTCAGGCCGCTTTCTGCGGCTTGAGCGCGGTGCCGAGCGTAAATTCCACATGCACGGCGTCATAGGGAAAGACGACGCCTGCTGCTGTGCGGTCGATCACGCCGGCCAGCGCCAGAGCCGTGACATCACCATGCACGGCTTTGACGTCACGGCCGACACGGCGCGCGACTTCCCGGATCGAAAGAACGCCGGCACCTGTCATCACCTGCAGGATTTCCCAGCGCTTCGTGGTCAGGGTCTGCCATAGCAGCTCGACCGTAGGGAAGGAGATATGGGCACCCTGGTCTCGTCCCTCGAAGGCGGATTGCAGCCGCTGGTTCACGCTGTCGCGCGATGAGACGGAGAGGGTGACGGTTTTCAGGCCGGGGTCCATTGGTCAACATCCTGCCAAAAATCACGCATGAGCTGCTCGGGTGTCGTGAAGTCATAAATGACTTCCAAGTCCCCGACATGCTTGTGGTCCCCTTTGCCCGCTTCATTGTCGTAGCGCAGAACGCAAACGCCGCCGACGATCAGAGCGAGCGAATATTTGTAGCGATGGGCTGACCCGCGGACGGCATGTGGCACCGCCCAGACACGCAAGGCGACGAAAGCCTCTGCCCGCAACTGCTGGCGCTCATCAAGGAGCAGTCGCGCGTTCATGTTGGAATTTACTCCAACGACCAAGTGATGTCAATAAGTCCAACAGAAAACCGCGTTTAACCTAGACCTCGCGGCTGCGGCGCAGCGCCGCGATGGTGGCAGCGGCCGCCCGCGCTTCCTGCCGATTGGCAGCCTCGATATCGGTCGGCGTCGCTACGGGCACCCCGCGCGAAAATTCCTCGGCGAGGATGAAGCCCACGCCGAGCAGCACTGGTCCCAGAAAAACGCCGAGGATACCGAAGGCCAGCGCCCCGCCCAGCACGCCGAGCAGCGTCAGGATGAAGGGTAGATGAGCCCCGCGGGCGATGAACCAGGGACGCACGAAACTGTCGGCGATCGAAATGCCGACCCCGCACCAGATGGCGAGGCCGATCCCCGCAAAATTATCCCCCGAACTCAGCAGCCAGATCGCGGCCGGCACCCAGATGAGCGCGCCACCGCCGGGCACGAGCGAGAAGAAGGTGCCGGCAAGCGCCAGAGCCGCCGCATTCGGCACGCCGCTGACCCAAAGGCCAAGGCTCAGCATCAGCCCCTGCACCAAAGCGGTGCTGAGAATGCCATAGACCGCGCCGCGTACGGTGGCGCCCACGATGGCGAGCAAGCGGTCTGCCTGCGCGCCGATGATGCGGAACAGAATATTGCCGATATGGCGTGCCAAGCCGTCGCCATAGATGAAGAAAAAGAAGGCGATGAACAGAGCCAGGCCCATGCGCACGATGCCATCGGTCGCCAGAATAACAAGGTGCAGCGCCTCTTTCGCGGCCAGGCCCAAATAGGGGTGTGCCGCCGCCAGCAGGCTTTCCAGATCGGCCGACCAATGGTTCCAGACATCGCTGATGGTGGAACCGAAGAGCGGCAGGCTGGCGACCCAGGGCGGCGCCGGCGGCAGGCCGAAGATCAGCACCTCATTGATCATGCGGCGGATATCGGCCGCATTCTGCAAAGCGCTCTGGGCGATCAGGACCAGCGGCAGCAGGATCACCAGCGCCGTCGCCAGGATCATGATCAAGGCGGCCAGGCTGCGCGACAGGCGCAGGCGGCCGCGCAGCCATAGGAAAATCGGCCAAGTGGTGAAGGTCAGGATCGCGGCCCAGGCGATAGCTGCGATGAAGGGCTCGACCACGGCGAAACAGCCCGCGATCAACGTGCCAAGCAGCACCCAGATGAGCAGTCGTTCGGTCACGGGGCGCGCAATCCTTTGGCCAAGCGGGCGGGAAGGGTCTTGTTACAACAGATTGCGGGAGAACGTGAGACGGCTGCTTCGCACCTGCACCAGTGTCACAGGATGCTAACCTTGTCTCGCTGGCCGGCCGGGGAGACTATGGACCTGTACGCAGAAAAGGAGAGACCGACATGACGCCGCTCGTGACGACGGATTGGCTGGCGGATCATCTGGACGACCCGAATGTCGTCATCTGCGACGGCTCCTTCTATCTGCCCAACGATCCGCGCAATGCGGCGGCGCTGTTTGCCGAGGCGCGCATTCCCGGCGCCCGCTTCTTCGATATCGACGTCATCAAGGATGCGGCATCCGACCTGCCGCATATGCTGCCCCCGCCCGCGGTCTTTGCCGACATGGCCGGCGCGCTGGGCATCTCCAACACCGCGACCGTCATCTTCTATGATCAGCTCGGTCTGTTTTCGGCTGCCCGCTGCTGGTGGATGATGCGCGTCTTCGGCCATGACCGGGTGGCGGTGCTGGATGGCGGCCTGCCGAAATGGAAAGCCGAGAACCGCCCGCTGGAGACGGCCGCGGCGGTCCTGCCGACCCCCACCACCTTTACACCCGCCCTGCGGCCCGAACTGGTCCGCGATATTGCGGCCATGACGGCGATCGTGAGTGACGGCAGCGCCCTTATCCTCGACGCGCGGCCCGCGGGCCGCTTCGCCGGCACCGCGCCAGAACCGCGGGCCGGCATCCGCGGCGGCCACATGCCGGGCGCCCATAGCATCCCCTTCGGCCAGTTGCTGGCCGCCGACGGCACCATGCTGCCGCCTGACCAGCTGCGCGCGCGTTTCGCGGCCGAAGGCGCGGATGGCAGCCAGCCGGTCGTCACCAGCTGCGGCACCGGTGTCACGGCGGCCGTGCTGACGCTGGGTCTGGCCGTCGCGGGCTTGCCGATCGGCGCGCTTTATGATGGCTCTTGGACGGAATGGGGCGGCCGCCCCGATACCAAAGTGGAAGTTGCAAGCGATGCCGGATGATCGACGGGATGACGAAACCGAGGCTGCAGGGGCGCGGTTTGCCACGCGGCTGACGCAGGTCGGACGGCCCGGCGCGCGTGCCCATGGTTTCGTCAATGCGCCGCTCGTCCGCGGGTCGACGGTGCTGCATCCCGATCTCGCGCATCGCAAAAGCATGGACAGCCTTCGCTACGAGCAGGCGCAGGTCTACGGCACCCATGGCACGCCGACGCATTTTGCGCTGGAAACGGCGATTGCCGAGATCGAGGGCGGCACGCGCTGCCAGATCGTCTCTTCGGGTCTCTCCGCCATCACCACGCCGCTGCTCGCCTTTCTGAAAAGCGGCGAGCATGTGCTGGTGCCGGATAACGTCTATGGCCCGACCCGCCGCTTCTGCGACGGCATGCTGGCCGGACTCGGTATCGCAACCACCTATTACGATCCGATGATCACGGCCGAGGCTCTGGAAGGGCTGATGCGGCCCGAGACCCGCGTTCTCTTCCTGGAAAGCCCGGGCAGCCATACGTTTGAGGTGCAGGACGTGCCGGCGCTGGCCGCCGTCGCTCACGCACACGGTGCAAAGGTGATGATCGACAATACCTGGGGCGTCCACTTCTTCCAGCCGTTCCAGCATGGCTGCGACATCTCGATCCAGGCGGCGACCAAATATATCGGTGGCCATTCCGACATCATCCTGGGCGCTGTTACGGTCGCGAACGACGCCGACTGGCGCCGGTTGCGCGACGCTGCCACGGCGCTCGGCCAATATGCGAGCCCGGATGACTGTTGGCTGGCGCTGCGCGGCATCCGCAGCCTGGGCGTGCGGCTGCGCCATCAGATGGAAAGCGGGCTTGAGATTGCGCGCTGGCTGGAGCAGCGGCCCGAAGTGCTGCGCGTGCTGCACCCGGCTCTGCCAGGTTCGCCGGGGCACGAGATCTGGAAACGGGATTTCACCGGCGCCTCCAGCCTGTTCGGGGTGGTGCTGAAACCCCGCTACGATGTCGCGGCCGTCGGCGCCATGATCGACGTCATGACCCTGTTCGGGATCGGCGCCTCCTGGGGCGGGTTCGAGAGTCTGATTCTGCCCACCTCCGGCACAATCAGCCGTTCGGCCGGCACCGGGCAGTTCGGCGGCGAGATGATGCGGATTCACATCGGGCTTGAGGACGTCGCCGACATCAAGGCTGACCTCATGCGCGGTTTTGCCAAGCTGAACGAGGTATCCGGTGGCTGACACGATCGACACCGTCCTTTCGGCGCTCGCCTTCAATGCGGATGGGCTGGTCGCGGCCATCGCGCAGCAGCACGATACCGGCGACGTGCTGATGATGGCCTGGATGAACCGCGACGCGGTGGCTGAGACGCTGCGCACCGGGCGCGTCTGCTATTACAGCCGCAGCCGCGGCAAGCTGTGGCGTAAGGGTGAAAGCTCCGGCCAGACGCAGCGTTTGGTGGACCTGCGCCTGGACTGCGACGGTGACGCGCTGCTGCTGCTGGTCGATCAGACCGGGGTTGCCTGCCATACCGGTCGCCGCTCCTGCTTCTATCGCGCCACGCGGCCCGAAGGGCTGGTTGAAATCGCGGCGCCGGAAATCTCCCCGGACGCGCTCTATGGCCATAGCCACTAACCCATGATGCGCGCTGTCCGCTTCCATAAACCCGGCGATCTGCGGGTGGAGGATGTGCCATGGCCGCCGGCGCCCGGACCGGGACAGGTTCTGCTGCGCGTGACGGCGGCGGGCATCTGCGGTTCCGACCTGCACAATTACCGAACAGGCATGTGGATCGCGCAGCTGCCGGTGACGCCGGGCCATGAATTGTCGGGTGAAGTGCTGGCCGTGGGACCCGGCGTGACCGGGTTTGCGCCAGGCGATCTGGCGGTCGCCGATTCCCGCGTCGCCTGCGGGACCTGTCCGAACTGCCTGGCCAGGCGAGGTAATCTCTGCGGCAGGCTTGGCTTCGTGGGAGAGGTTTGCGACGGCGGTTTCGCCGAACAGGTTGTGCTCCCGGCCACGGGCCTATTGAAAGCGCCGGCCGGTCTCTCGCCACTGATCGCCGCCATGGCCGAGCCTTTGGCGGTCGCCCTGCATGCCATGCGGCGGCTGGACCCGAGTCCTGGCGCGCCGATCCTGATCACGGGCGGCGGCACCATCGGCGGCCTGACGGCGCTGCTTCTGGCGGAGCACGGCTTCGGCCCCATTCTGCTGGCTGAGCGCAACCCCGCTCGCGCAGCGCTACTGGCGGCGGTTGTCGGCACGCGCCCGGTGGCGCTCGATCAGGACAGTCTGAAGCAGGCGACCGGCGGATCAGATCCGCGTTTCTGCCTGGATGCCACCGGTTCGCTGGACGTGCTGCGGTTTCTGCTGCGGGCCACAGCCTCGGGCGGGCGCCTCGCCATGGTCGGCATCTTTCATGGCGAGGGCGTGCTGGACCCCAATCTGATCGTCGAGCGCGAACTCGATCTGCGCGGCTGCAGCGTCTATGCCGGGGAGCAGGCGGAGGCCTTGGCGCTTTTGCCGCGTCTGGCCGGAAAGCTCGCCCAGCTTGCGGAAGCGCCGATCGGCCTGGACGCGGTGCCTGCCGCCTATGAGCGGCTGATCCGCGGCGACAGCGATCGGCTCAAGACGCTGATCGTGCCCTAGGGTTTGTCAGACTTTCGTTGAAACAGCTTAACCCGTCATGCCCACGAAAGTGGGCATCGTCTTGGCGGTAGCAGGCGGCACCGCTCAGGGACAGGCTCCGCGCACTCAGAAGATACCCGCCTGCGCGGGTATGACGGTGTTGAATGGGCGGTTCTGACAGAAACTGACAAACTTCGGGTTCAGGCTTTCCTTTTCTTCTTCTTACCCTCGCGCGCGATTTGGGTCGGCGCGGAACCGGCCTTCGCCCGCTCCAGCACGAAGCGCGCGTAATCGTCCATATCGCCGTCGAAGGGTGCCACCGTCCCATCCGCCGCCAGCCACAGCCGGTCAGCGACCAGCTCCATCAGCGAGCGGTCATGGGTGATGAGGATGACCGCGCCCTCATACTCGTTCAGCGCGTCCAGCAGCGCGCGGCGGCTGTCGATATCCAGATGGTTGGTCGGCTCATCGAGAATCAGCAGATGCGGCGCCGCTTGAGCCACAAGGTTGAGCAGCAGGCGCGCGCGTTCGCCGCCCGAAAGGTCGAACACCGTCGTTTCCTGCTTCGAGCGCGCCAGGCCCCATTGCGCGAGGCGGGAGCGGCGGGCGGATTCGCTGATTTCGGGCAAAGTGCGGCTGATGATCTCGAGGGGCGTATCGTCCGGGTCCAGCGCCTCGATCTGATGCTGGTGGAACCAGCCGACCTTGATGCGGCCCTCGCGCTGCATATGGCCGGAGCGGATGGCGAGGGCCCCCGCCGCCATCTTGGCAAAGGTCGACTTGCCGGCGCCGTTCACGCCCAGCAGGCCGATGCGGTCGTCGATATCGAGCCGCAGATTGAGGCCTTTGAGGATCGGCGGGTCTTCGCCATAGCCAACATCCACACCTTCCAGCCGCATCAGCGGCGGCGCCAGCGGACGGGCGGGGGAGGGCAGCATGAAGGGCGCCACCCGCTCCTCGATCGTCTCGCCGATTGGCTCGAGCTTGGCGAGGCGCTTCATGCGTGACTGCGCCTGCGCGGCCTTGCTGGCCTTGGCGCGGAAGCGGTCGACGAAGCTTTGCAGATGGGCGCGCTCCGCCTCCTGCTTGGCGCGGGAGGAGGCCTGCAGGCGCAGCTTCTCGGCGCGCTGACGCTCGAAGTCGTCATAGCCGCCGGTATAGAGGTCGAGCTTGCCCTCGTTCACATGCAGAATGTGCTGCACGGAATTGTTCAGCAGCTCCCGGTCATGGCTGATGATGAGCGCGGAATACGGGTATTTCTGCAGCCGTGCTTCCAGCCACAACGCGCCTTCAAGATCGAGGTAGTTGGTGGGTTCGTCCAGCAGCAGCAGATCGGGCTGGGCAAACAGGGCGGAGGCGAGCGCCACGCGCATGCGCCAGCCGCCCGAAAATTCGGCCATCGGCCGTTCCAGATCCTCGGTCGAAAAGCCGAGACCACCCAGAATTTCACCCGCGCGGGCGGGGGCGCGATCCGCGTCGATCTCGCTCAGCCGGCCGTAGATATCGCCCATCCGCTCGGGCGCGGCGGTTTCCAGTTCGGCATAAAGCGCGTCCCGTTCGACATCGGCGGCGAGGATCGTGTCGAGCAGCGATATCGGGGTTGCCGCATGTTCCTGGTCCACCGCCGCGACGCGCGCGGTCTTGGGGATGCCGATTTCGCCGCTATCGGGTTGCAGCGAGCCGAGGATGAGCTTGAACAGGGTCGATTTGCCGACGCCGTTGCGCCCGACGAGGCCGACCTTGGCATTGACCGGCAGGGTGACGGTGGCGCGGTCGAAGAAGCGGCGTCCCCAGGCGTTGAAGACAAGACCGTCAATCTGGATCATAGGACAGGGTGCGCCGGACAAAGGGAAAGGCAGAACTCTGCCGAAGCTGCCTGTCCTACAGGCTTTTGCCGCACCGCAACATGGGATTTTGCGCGCGTCTGGCTAACCGCAGTTGGCCGACTTCAGGTCAGTGCTCGAACTGCGGACCCACGAAAGTGAACATGCTGTTCGGATAGTTGCCGCCATATTTCACGTTATAGAGGCTGATCTGGGTATGCCGCCCCTGGGCATCGGTGATGATCCAGCTGCGCAGCGTCATCGGATCGGTCGCGAAGATCAGGGTGATCGCGCCCGCGCCGTCCTTGCCGGTGCGGATCAGGGTCAGCTGAATCTGCCCCTTGGCGCGCGCGATGCCGGTGACGGTGACATCGCCCGAGAGTTTCAGATTGTCCTGCAGCAGCAGGCCGAGCGGCGTCGAGGACAGGAAGATATTCGTGGTCTGCTTCACCGCCGGATCGTAATAGACCAGCAGGCCGTGGCCGGCGACGAGCAGCATCTTGTCCGGCGGATCGTATTCAAACCGCATGCGGCCGGGCCGCATCATCCAGACATTGCCGCCGATGGAATTGCCACTGGCATCGACCTGCAGGAAGCGCGCCTCCAGCGACTTGACGCTGTTGAGATAGGTCTCCACGGCCGCGATATCGGCCTGATCCTGCGGCGTGGAGGGCGGGCTGGCCGCCAGCTGCGCCTGTGCGGCGCTCCACGGCAGCGACGCGAGCATGAGCGCGAGGGCGGGCAGGCTGGCGAGAAGAATACGACGGTTCATGAGCCTGGATGTGGCACTGCCAGGCCGGATTGAGAAGTCGTTTCCGGTGTCAGCTGGATTAAGGAATTGTTGGCTTGCCCCGCGGGACAATTCCGGCGGTGTCAGGCCGCCGCGGCGGCGATGCCGAGCGGCATCTGCATGGCGCCGCCATAGCCCCGGCTGAGCATGCCGCCGGCGGTCACGCGGCGGAAGGCGGTCGGGTCGGCGAACAGCGCGCGCAGCAGCAGGTTGTTGGTGCGATGGCCCGAGCGCTCACCCGTGAAACGGCCGATCAGCGCGGCGCCGGCCAGAGACAGATCGCCGACCGCGTCCAGCACCTTGTGGCGGACGAATTCGTGCGACATGCGCAGTCCGGCGGGGTTCACGACATCGTCGCCGTCGATCAGCACGGCATTGTCCAGGCTGCCGCCGAGGGCAAGCCCGGCCGCGCGCAGCTGATCAATCTCCTGCGCCTGGGCGAAGGTGCGCGCGCGGGCGATTTCCTGGCGGAAACTCGCCTCGGTCAGGCGCAGTTCGAGCGACTGGCTGCCGATGGCGCCCGCTGCGAAATCGATCGAGACCGATAGATCAAGGCCAACCCGGCTGACACCCGGCGGCAGCGGCTCGAATGTGGCGGTCGCACCCTTGTCGGTGACCGTGACGGTGCGCAGGATTTCGATCATCTCGCGCGGAGTGTCGAGGTCCACGATACCGGCGCAGTCGAGCAGGAACAGGAAGGGCGCGGCGGAGCCGTCCAGGATCGGCACTTCCGGCCCGTCCACCGTGACGATGATATTGTCGATCGCGAGCGCGGCCAGCGCCGCCATGATATGTTCGATGGTGCCGACCGAGACATCCGGCCGTTCCGCAGACGTCAGCTTGGTGCAAAGCCGGGTGTCGAGCACGCGGTCGAACGTGGCCGGAATGTCGATGCCGACATCGGTGCGGCGAAAGACGATGCCAGTGCCGGCGGGTGCCGGCAGCAAAGCCAGCTTAGTCTCGCGACCGCTATGCAGGCCAACGCCGCAGCAGTCGATCGGGTTACGGATCGTGCGGGATGCAGCAGGGACTGCCGTCTCAGTATAATATCCCGGCAATCCATCCATGCCTTCAATCCCCAGTTCATCCAAAGAGGCGCAAAGCCGCCCCTCAGTAATCTGGGTGCAAGAAAGCATTCATTAAGGGCAACTTCCAGTCAAGGATTGTTGCCCAGTGTTACGCTCTAAGTTTCTGAATTTAAAAGTTTTTGTGCAGTGCTTCGCGATGGCTGATGCAAAGCCTGTCGCAAAGCGTGAGCGGCGTCCGGCGGCGTGATTAGGCCGCGCCGCAGGAAAAGGTCGATCAGCACAAGGCTCACATTGAACTTGAACTGATCGGTGCCGCGCACGGTTTCCACAACCTGCCCGATCGGCCACAGCGCGAAGCTTTCCACCTCGCCGTCGCTCGGCACGGGAATGAAATCTTCAGGCAGGACAAGGTCATAGCAATAGATCAGGTCGCGCCGCAGCCCTTCGGGCCGCTCCATGTCGTAGCGCAGTTGACCGACGCGCTGCGCGCGGGCGGCGAGCGTCGGCGGCACGCCCGCTTCCTCGCCCGCTTCCTTGATCATGGTCTCATCGGCATCCATCCCGGCGGCAACGCCGCCGGCGACGATATGGTCGAGCTTGTCGGGGTCAAGCAGCTTGGTCGCGGAGCGGCGGGCGACCCAGACATGCAGCCCGTCGGCCCGCTCCACCAGCCCGTTGCAATGGACGCCGTGGGAGACGACGCCGAAGGACGGCACGGCCCCGCGATCCAGCATGGTGATGGCCGGGCCTTCCTCGTCGGCGCGAACGTCGAACATTTCGCCGCGCAGGCGAAACCAGCCGGCCTCACCCATGGCCCGGGCGATCCCGGGAAGCTCAGCCGCACGGGCGCTGGGCAGCGTCACGGCGCCTGCGGCATCGGGCGTGAGACCGGCCTGCTGGGCGAAGGCGCTGGCAAAATCCGGCTTCAGCCAGCCCAGCGCGAGGTCGCCGATGCGAAAGGCCAGCCGGTCCCCTGGCAGGACCGCGTTGTGGGCGGATTGGATATGACGCAGGAATGAATCGGGTCCAGTGTCAGCCATGCGCAAGAAGCCTTTGCAATGAGAAGGGGGCATGCCACATCGAGCGAATGGCTTCTGCCCCGACTTCAAATCCCGTTGGTGAGGGTGCGGCGGCAGCCGCTGTAACGGCTACGACCGCCCACACGCTTCGGATGCTTCTTCCCTACCTCTGGCCGCCGGGCGATACCATGGCCCGCATGCGGGTGGTGGCGGCTGTCGTCCTCCTCATCCTAGCCAAGATCGCGACCGTCTATATCCCGATCTTCTACAGCCGGGCGGTGGATCACCTGGCGCCGAAGGGCGCACACGCGCTGGGCAATGGTGCGGCCAGCGCCGCCATCACCGTCCCCATCGCCCTGATTCTCGGCTATTGCCTGCTGCGCATCGCCTCGGGCGCATTTGCCGAATTGCGCGATGCGGTCTTCGCCGCCGTGCAGCAGCGCGCCGTGCGCCGTATCGCGCTGCAGACATTCGAGCATCTCCACCGTCTGTCGCTGCGCTTCCATCTGGATCGCCATACCGGTGGCCTGTCCCGCGCTATTGACCGCGGCACCAATGGTATCGAGCAGGTGCTGCGCTTCGCCGTCTTCAACATCGTGCCGACGCTGTTCGAGCTGCTGCTAGTCACCGCCATCATGTGGCGCATCTTCGACTGGCGCTATGCGGCGACGACCCTGATCGCCGTCGCGCTCTATGTCGGTTTTACGCTCATCTTCACCAATTACCGGGTCCGCTACCGCCGGCTGATGAATGATTCCGATGCCGACGCGCAGACCAAAGCGGTGGACAGCCTGCTGAACTACGAGACGGTAAAATATTTCGGCAATGAGGCGCTGGAGATCCGGCGTTTCGATAAGGCGCTCGAGAAATACGAGCGCGCGGCCGTGCGCTCGCAGGTCACGCTCAATTTTCTGAACGTCGGGCAGTCGGTCATCATCGCCCTGGCCCTGGCGGCCATCATGCTGCTGTCGGCGCGGGGCGTGGCATCGGGGCATATGACGGTCGGCCGCTTCGTGCTGGCCAATACCTATCTCATGCAGCTCTATACGCCGCTGAATTTCCTGGGCTTCGTCTACCGTGAAGTGAAGCAGGGTCTGGTCGATACCGAGCATCTGTTCCGGCTGATGCGCGTGGGCGCCGAGATTGCCGACAAGCCTGGCGCGCATGCGCTGGTGACGCAGGGCCGCACCGCCGCGCTGACCTTCGAGGATGTGCATTTCGGCTACAACCCGAACCGCGAGATCCTGAAGGGCGTCAGCTTCGCCATTCCGCCCGGCGGCAATCTGGCCGTGGTCGGGCCTACAGGCGCTGGCAAATCCACCCTGACGCGGCTGCTGTTCCGCTTCTACGACTCCAATTCCGGCAGCATCCGCATCGACGGCCAGGACCTGCGCGATCTGACCCAGGCCAGCATCCGGGCCGCCATCGGCGTGGTGCCGCAGGACACCGTCCTGTTCAACGACACCATCCGCTACAACATCGCCTATGGCCGGCCCGACGCGACGGCGGCCGAGGTTGAGGAAGCAGCCCACCTCGCCCAGTTGGACGAGTTCATCAAATCTCTGCCGCTGGGCTACGAGACCAAGGTCGGCGAGCGTGGGTTGAAACTGTCGGGCGGGGAAAAGCAGCGCGTCGCCATTGCCCGCACATTGCTGAAGAACCCGGCCATCCTGATCCTGGATGAGGCGACCAGCGCACTCGACACCCGCACCGAGCAGGAAATCCAGGCGGCGCTGCGGGCCATTGCCCGCAACCGCACGACGCTCACCATCGCGCATCGTCTGTCCACGGTGGTCGACGCTGATGAGATCCTGGTGCTCGAACAGGGGCAGATCGCTGAACGCGGCAGCCACTGGAATTTGCTCGCCCGTGGCGGCATCTATGCCAAGATGTGGGCGGCACAGGCCGAGCAGGAAGAGGCTGCCGCCGCCGAGCGTGCGGCCGCTGACGACCTCCCCTCCGATATCGGTCAGGGCCCGCTGGCCAGGCCGGGCCAGGCCTCTCCCCAGGCGACAAAGGAAGTAACCGAATGAGCGACCCGAATTTTGAAAGCATGGCAGCAGCCAATCCCAATCTGCGCCATGCTGGTGCGGTCGTCGATCAGGCGATCGAATATATGACCAAAGAGAAGATTGATCCCATTTCGATCGCCTCCGCCCTGCTCGGCGGCGCGCTCGGCATGCTGTCCAGCAGCCTGCCGCCGGCCGCCGTACTGGCTGTGCTCGATCAGGCGCGGGCCAGCGTGGAATCGGGCGAAATGGCCGAGCTTTCGCATCCGCCCGCACAGGGGCATGCCTGACCCCTATTCTGCGGGCGAGAAGAATCGGGCCGGGCTGCTTGACGCTCGGCGCTGCTTTCGCCATAAGCCCGCCTCCGTCGGGATGCCGCGCTCCTGCCTTTTGCGTGGTGAGACCCGTTTGATGTGTCGAGGTTCCAATGTCCCGTCGCTGCGAAATCACCGGTAAGGGCGTGATGTCTGGCAACAATGTCAGCCACGCCAATAACAAGACCCGCCGCCGCTTCCTGCCCAATATTCAGGATGCGTCCGTGATGTCTGACATCCTGGGTGCCCCGATCACCCTGCGCGTGACCGCTCGCGGTCTGCGCACGATCGAGCACAATGGCGGGATCGACAATTTCCTGCTCACCACCCCGACCAGCCGCCTACCGGCTGAGGCGAAGGTGATCAAGCGTCGCCTGGAGCGCGCTGCCGCCCGCAAGACTGCCGCTGCCGCAGCCGTCTGATTTCCGACCGGTCTGATACCTCTGCCGGTGGCAGAGGTATGGTCTGAGACGAACTGAGCGCTATCAGCCGCCCGTCACACTCATGTGGCGGGCTAGCTGTTTTTGGGGCGCGTCAGCCCCGATCATGAAATCGTGGCGGTGTGGCTTGCGCGCGATCGCTGCGCGAATCAGCGTTTCCATGTCGTGGTCGCTGGCGCCCGCCCGGAGTGGCGTCCGCAAATCGGCGGACTCCTCCTGCCCCAGGCATAGAAACAGCGTGCCCGTGCAGGTTAGCCGTACGCGGTTGCAGCTGTCGCAAAAATGCTCCGTCAGCGGCGTGATGAAGCCGATCCGCCCCCCCGTTTCCGCAATCCGCCAATACCGCGCCGGCCCCGGTGCGATTCCCGCCATTGCCGTCTCGGGCTCCAGCTCGCGCGTCAGCGTCCAGCGCTGGTCCAGCTTCGGCCGCAGAAGGGTGAGCGGCAGATACTGCTCGACCCTGTTCTCCCCGGTTTCTCCCAGCGGCATGGTCTCGATCAGGCAGAGGTCGAAGCCCTGCGCGCCGCACCAGGCGATGAGGTCGTCGATATCGTCCTCGTTCACGCCACGCAGTGCCACGGTATTGATCTTGATGCGGAGCCCGGCGGCCTTGGCCGCCATGAGTCCGGCCAGCGTCTGCTCCAGCCGGCCGCCGCGCGTGATAGCGCGGAAGCGATCCGGGTTGAGCGTATCGAGGCTGACATTGATGCGCCGCATGCCGGCAGCGACCAGCGCTTCAGCATGGCGGCCGAGCTGGCTGGCATTGGTGGTCAGCGTCAGTTCCTGCAGCCCCTGAGGCCCGATATCCTGGCCGAGCGAGGCGATCAGCCGCATGACGTCGCGGCGGACCAGCGGCTCGCCGCCGGTGATGCGCAGCTTGGTGGTGCCAAGACGGATGAAGATCCGACCCAGCCGTTCCAGCTCCTCAAAGGTTAGCAGCTCCTCGCGCGGCAGGAAGGTCATGTTTTCCTGCATGCAATAGACGCAGCGCAGGTCGCAGCGGTCGGTCACCGAGATGCGGAGATAGGAAATCGCGCGGCCGAAAGGATCGATCAAAGGCTGGGCGAGGCTTGCCATCAGTCATCCACCAGTTCGAGGCTGACGACGCTGGCATTGATCAGCACCTTGCCGGCATCCTCAAAATTCACCGTAATGCGGTCATTCACCACCGATTGCACCTGGCCCAGCCCCCATTGCGGGCAGCCAGGATGACGGACCCAGGCGCCCGGCTCGATAAACAGAAAGCGGCGGCTGGTCATGCCGGCGGTGATCCTTTGCGGCTTCGTTCACTATACGCGCGACCAAGCCAAAGCGTAACAGGCGGCCCTCAGCCGATATTTTAGTATTTGGGCAGGAATTATGACGTTTTGAGGGGTTCATCCAAGTGTCACTAGGGCGTGACGGCCTGACGGATTAGTCGATGCGCGTTCAGACAATCGATCGCGAGTCGCGCCATGAACGACATGCCTTACGATATCGGCACCCGCCCGCTGCGGGATCAGGCCCAATCGCCGAAGGCGCCGCTATACCGCGCGGTCTTCGTGTCCGACGTGCATCTTGGCACCAAGGGCAGTCAGCCCGCGATGCTGAATGACTTTCTGGCCAATGCCAGCTGCGAACAGCTGTATCTGGTCGGCGATATCATCGACGGCTGGCGGCTGCGCAAATCCTGGTTCTGGGACCGCCACCATGACGCCCTGCTGCGCACCATCCTGCGCCACGCGAAACATGGCACGGAAGTCATCTATATCCCCGGCAACCATGACGAGATGGTGCGCGCCTGGCTGCCGCTGGGCCTGGAAATCGCCGGCATCAAGCTGATGGAAGAAGCCATTCATACGACCGCCACCGGCGAAAAGCTGCTCGTCATCCATGGCGATGCCTTCGACAGTGTCGTCCGCTACGCCAAGTTCCTCGCCCATCTCGGCGACCATGCCTATACCGTGGCGCTGGTCGCCAACCGCTGGTTCAACTGGGGCCGTCGCCATTTCGGCTACCCCTACTGGTCGCTCTCCGCCTGGCTGAAGCGCCAGGTGAAGGAAGCGGTAAAGTTCATCGACAGTTTCGAGGTCGCCCTCTCCCAGGAAGCCCGCAACCGCGAGATGGACGGTGTGGTGTGCGGCCATATCCATCATGCCGAAATGCGCATGATCGGCGAGACCCGCTACTTCAATACCGGTGACTGGGTGGAAAGCTGCACGGCGCTAGTCGAACATCATGACGGCCGGTTCGAGCTGATCGACTGGCCGAGTGTGCTGCGCCAGAGCCAGCGCGCGGCGGCACCCGCCCGCGCCGCGGCGGTGTCCCAGCCGGCGCTGCCTGACGCGCCGCTGCCGGCCGCGCCGATCCCGGCATGACCGGCTGGCCGCAACGCGTCGCCATCATCTCGGATGCCTGGCATCCGCAGGTCAATGGCGTGGTCCGCAGTCTGGGTCAGCTGGTGCAGGAGCTGCGCGGCCGGGGAATAGAGGTCGAGGTTTTCGGGCCTGACCGTTTCCGCACCCTGCCTTGCCCCTTCTACCCGGAAATCCGTCTGGCGCTGCTGCCGGGCCAGCGGCTGCATAAGATGCTGCGCCAGTTCAAGCCGGACGCGCTGCATATCGCGACCGAGGGGCCGCTCGGCCTCTCCGCCCGTCGCTGGGCGCGGGCCGAGCGCTATGCCTTCACCACGTCCTTCCATACCCGCTTCCCGGAATATGTCGCGGCCCGGCTGCCCTTTCCGCGGGCCTGGACGGAACGTATGGTCTATCGCTGGATACGCTCCTTCCATGGCGCAGGCTCTGCGGTGATGGCGGCGACGCCGAGCCTGATCAAGGAATTGTCGGGGCGCGGCTTCGCCAATGTCTGCCATTGGACGCGGGGCGTGGACACCGCAGGCTTCACGCCGGAGCTGCGGCAGGAGACGGAAGGGCTGGTCCGGCCAGTGTTCCTCTATGCCGGGCGGCTGGCGGTCGAGAAAAATATCGAGGCCTTCCTGGCGCTCGACCTGCCCGGCTCCAAGCTGGTCGTGGGTGACGGGCCGGATCGCGCCGGGCTGGAGCGCCGCCACCCGGAGGCGCGCTTCACTGGCATGCTGTCGGGCGTGGCCCTGACGCGGGCCTATGCGTCAGCCGATGTTTTCGTCTTCCCGAGCAAAACGGACACCTTCGGCCTGGTGATGCTGGAAGCGCTGGCCTGCGGCACGCCGGTCGCCGCCTATCCGGTGCCGGGGCCGCGCGACATCCTCGGCGGTGTCGAGCCCGCCGTGGGCCGGCTGGACGAGGATCTGCGCATTGCCGCACTCGGGGCGCTGACGGCCGACCGTTCGGCCTGCCGCCGCTTCGCCGAGCGTTTCTCCTGGTCGGCGGCGACCACCATGTTCCTGAACAATCTGGTGCCGCTGGCGCCGCGCAAATCGGCCGCAAAATCCAGAGGATTCAAGGGCGCCCGTGTGCCCCAGGGCCTTCGCGCCTAAATTCGGCCGGCGATCAGGCGTCAGGTAAGGTGGGCGAGGGCGAAATAGGCCTCGGTGCGCATTTCCATCAGCCGTGACGCCGTCCGCTCGAAGGCTTTGGCACCCTCGCCGCTGGGATAGAGCGAATCCGGCATGGCGGCGGCAGACGCGATCAGCTTCACGCGATGATCGTACAGATTGTCGATCAGATTGATGAAGCGCCGCGCCTCATTATGGTTGTCGGGCGTCAGCAGCGGAATATCGTCCAGCACCACGGCCTGAAAATGGGTCGCGATCGCCAGATAGTCGCCGGCGCCCAGATTGCGGGCGCAAAGTTCGGCGAAGCTGAACCGTGCCACGCCGCTGGCTGCCTGCGGCACCGGCAGTACGCGGCCCATCACATGCAGCTGCTCCGGCTTCACCGGCGCCTCGTGGCTCAGCTCCGCGAAGGCGGCGTCCAGCAGGGCGCGCGACGCGGGACCGGGCGGGACATGCCAGGTATCGTCGGTATTCGGCCGCAGGCGCCGGTAGTCCCGCTGTGCTTCCAGCACCAGCACGTCCAGATGCTGCTTCAGCACGGCGATGAAGGGCAGAAAGGCATCGCGCCCCGGCTGACCGCGAAACAGGTCGTCCGGCACGGTATTGGAGGTCGCGACGACAATGACGCCGCGCTCGAACAGCGCCTCGAACAGGCGGCCGAGCAGGATGGCGTCGGCGATATCGTTGATCTGAAACTCGTCGAAGCAGAGCAGAATCGCTTCATCGGCGATGCGGTCGGCCAGCGGCGGGATCGGGTCCTGGCCGTCGGGGTTTTCCTGCTTCCAGGCGAAGACCCGGGCGTGGGCTTCCTGCATGAAGGCGTGAAAGTGGATGCGCCGGCGGCGCGGCACGTCCGAGGTCTCGAAAAACATGTCCATCAGCATGGACTTGCCGCGTCCGACTTCGCCGACGAGATAGAGGCCGTTGATCTGGCTGCCCGGCGCTTCATCCACCGGCTTGCGGCGCAGGAAGCGGCCGATCAGGGATTTGCGGGCAAGCCGCGCCGGCGGGTCGTAGTGACGGAGCTTGATCCATAGCGCCTGCAGCCGCTCAACCGCCGCCGCCTGGGCAGGGTCCGCCACGATCTGCTGTTGGGCGACCGCGTAGCGATAGCAGGCCAGCGGTCCGGCCCCGGTTGGGGCACCGCTCAAAACCGACTGTTCGGGAACGGACACATCCATGCTGCACTGCACATAGCTCTGCTTTTGCACCGAGACAATGCAGGTTTTTGGAAGGCCGATGCGCCGTCTGCAGCGTAATTGATGGCGACCGCCCGTGACACCGGCGCCGGGCCGGGCTATCGGGGCCTGCACCTGTTTGGGTGGAACGAGCATCGAGGCCGAGAGCGCATGACGATCAGAATCGACCGGATAGTGACCCGCGGTGGCGATGACGGCATGACCTCGCTCGGCACCGGCACGCGGGTGCGCAAGGATACGCTGCGCGTGGAGGCCTTCGGCACGGTGGATGAAGCCAATGCCACGATCGGCCTGATCCGTCTGCATACGACGGGCCAGCCAGCGGAAGACGCTATGCTTGCCCGAATCCAGAACGATCTGTTCGACCTTGGCGCCGATCTTTGCGCGCCTGAAGACAGTGACCCGTCCGAGCGCCGCCGCCTGCGCATGGAGGAGGGCTCCATTCTGCGCCTGGAGGCCGAGGTCGAGGCCATGAATGCGAGCCTGCCTCCGCTGACCAGCTTCGTGCTGCCGGGCGGCATGCCGGCCGCGGCATACGCCCATCTGGCGCGCACCATCGTGCGCCGCGCCGAACGGCTGGCCGTCGCCCTTGCGGCACAGGAGCCGGTCAATCCCCTTGCACTCCGCTATCTCAACCGTCTCTCGGACCATCTTTTTGTGCTCAGTCGCGCCTTGAATGCCGGTTCGGGCCGGGAAGTCACCTGGGTTCCCGGCGGCAGCCGGTAGCGGCGTCCGTCCCAAGGCGTTAAGGGTCTTCGCGCAAGCCATGGAATGGTATAAGTCGCCGACAATGTCACAGCACCGCCGGATTCTTCCGATCGTCCTGATCCTCGCCCCGGCTCTGTCCGGCTGCGGGTTGTTCAATTCTGGCCCGACTGCGAGCCAGATTTCAGCCCGCAACGCGCAGCTGCCGCCCGAGGTGGTCTATAACAATGGCATCAACGCCATTCAGAAACAGGACTATCAATCGGCCGTAAACGACTTCAACGATATCGAGCAGAACACGCCCTATTCGCCCTGGGCGACGAATGCGCAGCTCATGCATGGCTATGCCGAATATCTGCGCAGCCACTACAGCGACGCCATCAGCGCGCTGAACCGCTATATCGACCTTCATCCGGCCGACCGCGACATCGCCTATGCCTATTACCTGCGCTCGCTCTGCTATTACGAGCAGATCGCGGATGTGCAGCGTGACCAGGCAACGACCACGGACGCGATCACGGCCCTGCAGGAAGTCGTCAACCGCTTCCCCAACAGCGCCTATGCCCGCGATGCGCAGCTCAAGATTGATCTTGGCGAAGATCAGCTCGCCGGGCATGAGATGGTGGTCGGCAAATGGTATGAGAAGCAGCATCTCTATGCCGCCGCCATCGGCCGCTATCAGGTCGTCATCAACAACTACCAGACGACCAATCACACCGCGGAAGCGCTGGAACGCCTGACCGAAGTCTATCTCAAGCTCGGCATGACGGATGAAGCGCGGCGTACGGCCGCAGTGCTCGCCTATAACTACCCTGGCAGCACCTGGTACAAGAATGCCTATTCGGCCCTTGCCTCGCAGGGTGTCATTGCGCGCAAGACCGGCGCTGAGAATGCGGCCGCGTCGGACGCGGAAACGACCAATGCGACCGGCAGCGTGAGCACAGCGCCGACCACCACGCCGCCGCCCAAATCCTCCGGCGGGTTCTTCGGCTGGCTGTTCTAAACCCCCGTCCTGTGGCTGGATAGGCGCCATGCTGAGTGCGCTTTCCATCCGCGATGTGGTGCTGATCGACCGTCTCGATCTCAGTTTCGGCCAGGGCCTGACGGTCCTGACCGGCGAGACCGGCGCCGGCAAATCCATCCTGCTCGACAGTCTGGGCCTGGCGCTGGGTGCTCGCGCCGATAGCGGTCTCGTCCGCTCCGGCCAGGATCAGGCGAGCGTCACCGCCTTCTTCACGCCCGAGCTGACCCACCCCGCTTTCGGCCTGCTGATGGAGCAGGGGCTGGAGGCGGAGGAGGAAATCGTCATTCGCCGCGTCGTCAATCGCGACGGCCGCTCCCGCGCTTTCGTCAATGATCAGCCCGTCAGCGCCGGGCTGCTGCGCCGCCTGGCCGCCCTCCTGGTTGAGGTGCAGGGCCAGCATGATCAGATCGGCCTGGCCGATCCCACCGCCCATGGTCCGCTGCTGGATACCTTCGGCGTCGATCATGCGGTCTCGGATGCTGTCGTCTCTACCTGGCGGCGCTGGCGCGACCGTCTGGCCGCGCTCGACAAGGCCCGTCAGGCGATGGCCGCCGCCCAGCGGGATGAGGAATGGCTGCGCCATGCCGTGGGCGAACTGACCGACCTCCGGGCCGAGCCGGGCGAGGAGGAGGCGCTGGCCCAGGCCCGCCATGCCATGCAGCAGGCGGCCCGCCGGGCCGAGGCGATCACGGCCGCACTCTCCGAAATCGCGCCGCGCGAACGCCGCAATCCCGGTCCGGGTGCCGCTTTGCGTGCCGCCGCGCGCAGCCTGCAGCGCCTGCTGCCCAGCAGCCTCTCGGCCGAGGCCGAACAGGACAATCCGCTGACCCCGGCGCTCGCGGCTATCGACCGCGCCGAGGAAGCGCTCGCCGAGGCCGAAACCCTGCTCTCCCGCCTGTCGCAGGAGGTGGAGGACGATCCGCGTGAGCTGGAACGGGCGGAGGAGCGTCTGTTTGCGCTGCGCGCCGCCGCGCGCAAGCATAGCGTCACCGTCGCAGACCTGCCTGCGCTACGGGACCGGCTGGCCGACCGCCTGGCGGCCCTCGATACCGGCTCGGCCCAGCTAACCGAGCTGGAAGCGGCGGCGGCCGCCGATCGCCTGGCCTTCATCGCGGCGGCCAAGCATCTCACGGTCGCGCGCCTGAAGGCCGCAAAGGCATTGCAGGCGGCCATCATGGCCGAGCTGCCGCCGCTGCGGCTGGATAAGACGCGCTTTGTCGTGGACATCACCGAACTCGCGGAATCCGCATGGTCCGCCCGCGGGGTGGAGCAGGTTCAGTTCCTCATTGCGACCAATCCCGGCCAGATTCCGGGGGCGATCGACCGCATCGCTTCGGGCGGCGAGCTGTCGCGCCTCATGCTGGCGCTGAAACTGGTGCTGAGCCGTGGCTCGCCGGTCGGGACGCTGATTTTCGACGAGGTCGATTCGGGCATCGGTGGCGCGACGGCGGCGGCCGTGGGGGAACGGCTGGCCCGCCTCGCCCAGGATATTCAGCTGCTGACGGTCACCCACAGCCCGCAGGTGGCCGCGCGCGGCAATGCGCATCTGCGTGTCGCCAAGGCGGTCGATGGTGGTCGCAGCGCCACCCGCGTCGAACCGCTGACCGGTGAGGCGCGGCGCGAGGAAGTGGCCCGCATGCTGGCGGGCGAAGAAGTGACGGAGGCCGCGCGGGCGGCGGCCGATAGCCTATTGGGGAACGCGGCATGAGCCGGAAACCGAAAACGGCCGGGACCGTGGATGCAGCGCTGAAGGCGGAACTCGCTGATCTCGTTGCCCGAATTGCGGCGGCCGATATCGCCTATCATCAGAACGACGCACCCGAGGTGACGGACGCCGACTATGACGGCTGGCGCCGCCGCCATAATGAGATTTTGGCGGCCCATCCCGCGCTCGGCGAGGTTGCTTCGCCCGTTGACAAGGTGGGCGCGGCGCCGGCCGCGGGTTTCCGCAAATGGCCGCACGGCATTCCGATGCTCTCGCTCGACAATGCGTTCGGAGCGGAGGATTTCGTCGAGTTTGAGGCCCGTATCCGCCGCTTTCTGGGTCTCAAGGACGAGGCGGGTCTGCGCTTTGTCGCGGAACCCAAGCTCGACGGGCTTTCGCTGTCCATCACCTACGAGAACGGTGCCTTGGTTGCCGCCGCTACGCGTGGTGATGGATTCGAGGGGGAGCTGGTGACGGAGAATATCCGCACGCTCAAAACCGTGCCGCAAAATCTGCACGGACCGGCGCCCGCGAAGATGGAAATCCGCGGCGAGGTCTTGATGACGAAAGCCGATTTCCTGGCGCTGAACGCGGCGCAGGAAGGGGCAGGCGACAAGATCTTCGCCAATCCGCGCAATGCCGCGGCCGGCAGTCTGCGCCAGCTCGATGCGCGCATCACCGCGTCCCGTCCGCTCAGCTTCTTCGCCTATGCGGCCGGTGAGGCGAGCGAGGAAATTGCCGATAGTCACTGGCATTTTCTGGAACGGCTGGAGGAATGGGGTTTCCAGGTCAACCCGCTGCGCCGCGTCGTGCATGGCGGCACAGAGGCAGAAGCGTTCCAAAGCGAGATCGGTCTTGGCCGGGCCGAACTGCCCTATGATATCGATGGTGTCGTCTACAAGCTGGACGATGTCACCCTGCAGCGGCGCCTGGGTTTTGTCGGCCGTGCGCCGCGCTGGGCGATCGCCTGGAAATTTCCGGCCGAGCAGGCCGTCACCATCCTGCGCCAGATCAATATCCAGGTCGGCCGCACCGGCGCGCTGACGCCCGTCGCCGAACTCGATCCCGTCAATGTCGGCGGCGTGCTCGTCAGCCGGGCCACGCTGCATAATGAGGATGAGATCGCGCGCAAGGATATCCGCGTCGGTGACACGGTGATGCTGCAACGCGCGGGCGATGTGATTCCGCAAATTCTGGGCAGCCTGGCGGAAAAGCGGCCGGAGGGCGCAGAAGCCTGGATGCCGCCGGAGACCTGTCCGGTCTGCGGGTCGCTCGCGCTGCGGCCGCCCGGTGAGGTCGTGCGCCGCTGCACAGGAGGCCTGGTCTGCCCGGCCCAGCAGGTGGAGCGGCTGATCCATTTCGTCTCCCGCGGGGCTTTCGACATCGAAGGCCTCGGCGACAAGACGGTTGCCGAGTTTTTTGCCGATGGTCTTCTCAAGACTCCGGTCGATATCTTCACCCTGGCCGAGCACGAGCCGGCCATCGCCCAGCGCGAAGGCTGGGGGGAACTGTCGGCCCGCAACCTCATCCGCGCGATTGAGGCGCGGCGGACGATCCCGCTGGCGCGCTTCATCTACGCTTTGGGCATCCGCCGCATCGGCGAGACGAACGCCAAGCTGCTCGCGCGCCACTATGGCAGTTTTGCCCATTGGCGCGAACAGATGCTGGCCGCCCGCATGGTCGGCTCGGATGAGAGGCTGGCGCTGGGTAGCATCATCGGCATCGGCCCGGCGGTCGCCGAGGAACTGGTCGAGTTCTTCGCCGAGGAACGCAATATCGCGGTGCTGGATGCGCTGGCTGATGTCCTGACGATTGAGGACGCGGCGCAGGCCGGGCCCGATAGTCCGCTCGCCGGCAAGACCATCGTCTTCACCGGCGGCATGGAGAGCATGACCCGGCCGGAGGCCAAGGCGCGGGCCGAGGCGCTGGGCGCGCGCGTGACGGACAGTGTCTCCAAAAACACCGATTTCGTGGTGGCCGGGGCGGATGCCGGCTCGAAGGCAAAGAAGGCCGCGGCCCTTGGCCTGACCGTGCTGGACGAGGCCGGCTGGCGCGCTCTCGCAGGGCTGCCGCCGGTGGCGCAGGCCGAAGCCTAACCCGGCGGCACTGCGCCCGGGGTCGACCAGGCCGTCATCATGCCCAGCTTCAGCGTCACGCGCAGACGGCCTTCCGGCGTCACCGGCATGCGCATCAGCGCGGAAGGGAACAAGGCGGCCGGTGCGGGCCTGTGGCTGCGCTCGCGGATGGCATTGCGCTCCCCGGCCGCCTGCAGATCCCGCAGCAAGGCGAGCGGATTGGCATAGAGCAGCTCGATCTCATCCTGATCGGCGACGGGCGATGAAAAGCCCGCGCGCTGCAGCAGCCCGGCGCAATCCCGCAATTCGGGGAAGGGTGAGATGCGGGGGCTGACACCGCCACTCAGCTCCGCCTCAGCCTCGGTCAAAGCACGGCGCAGCTCATCCAGCGTGCCCAGCAGCGGCAGGCTGGCCAGCAGCAGCCCGTCAGGCCGCATCGCCCGGCGGATCTGAATCAGCGCGCCCGGCAGATCATTCACCCAATGCAGCGAGAGATTGGCGACGACCAGATCGAAACTGCCCGGTCCGAAGGGCAGCAGTTCCTCGTCGCCTGCCAGATAAGGCGCGCCGCTCACCGCAGCCATCTCGGCTGACAGGTCCATGGCGATGGTGGGAATGCCCAGGGCGCGGAGGCGCGGCGCGATGACGCCGCGGCCACCGATATCGAGCGCCGCGGTAAAATGCCGTGTGGTTTCCGTCACCCGGTCCAGCAGCCGGTCGGCGACATCTTCCAGAACAGGCGCCACGTCCGCCACCGTGCGCGCGGCGCGGGCGCGATGGCGACGGACCGCCGCGCGATCGAAGATGTTGGAACTGTCGCTCAGATCGCGGCCTCGTTGAAAATGGGCCGCACGTCGCCACCCCAGGCGCCGTTAAACCGCGCGAGCCAATGCTCGGCTTGGGTGGGGCCGCCGGCCGCGATGTCGCGCAGCGGTTCCAGATAGATCCGCTCGTCCTCGCCTGCCGCATTGGTCAGGCCACGGGACGCGAGACCGCCTTCGGCGATGGCGACCAGGGGTTTGACAAGATCGCGCAGGCGGCCCTGGCGCCAGGGCGCGTCCAGCCCCTGTGTCGGCACGGCGGCCCGCGTCACCATGAGGTCGGCGGCAGACAGGCCGCGCACCAGATCTTCCGACGCTGTCAGCGCCGCATCATCATACAGCAGCCCAACCCAGAAGGCCGAGAAGGCGGTCATCATGGCGGGAGAACCCGCATCCGCGCCGCGCATTTCCAGAAACCGCTTGAGACGGACATCGGTGAACAGCGTGGTCAGATGGTCGGCGAAGTCGCCCATGGTCGGGCGCTGGCCTTCCAGACCCGGCAGGCGGCCGGCCATGAAATCCCGGAAGGAGGCGCCGGCCGTATCGATGTAATGGCCGTCGCGATAGACGAAATACATCGGCACATCGAGGGCGAAATCGGCGAAGCGCTCAAAGCCGAACCCATCCTCGAACACCACCGCCGGAATGCCGGAGCGGGCATTGTCGGTATCGGTCCAGACCAGCGCGCGGTTGGACAGCGCGCCGTTCGGGCGGCCCTCATAGAAGGGCGAATTGGCGAAAAGCGCGGTCCCGAAGGATTGCAGGGCCAGGCTGACGCGCAGCTTGCGCACCATATCGGCTTCGCTGCCGAAATCGAGATTGACCTGCACCGTGCAGGTGCGGGTCATCATATCCAGCCCGCGCGTGCCGACCAGCGGCATATAGCGGCGCATGATGGCGTAGCGGCCCTTCGGCATCCAGGGCATGGCGTCGCGGGTCGCCAGCGGATGGAAGCCGAGCGGCGCGAAACCCAGGCCGAGCGGCCCGGCGACGGCGCGGACTTCCGCCAGATGGGCGTCAAGCTCGGCCTGCGTCTCATGCAGCGTGCGGCACAGGCCGCCCGACAGCTCGAACTGGCCGGCGGGCTCCAGAGAGACCGAGGCGCCGTCCCGCGTCAGCCCGATGGGCTGGCCCTGGTCCAGAATCGGGGACCAGCCGTCGGCGCCGATGCCTTCCAGCATGGCGCGGATACCGCCGGGCTCATAAGGCGGCGGAGAGAAATCGTCGCGGCGGAAGCCGAATTTCTCATGCTCCGTGCCGATGCGAAACTTCTCCGCCGGCTTGCAGCCTGCATCGAAATAGCTGGCAAGCTGGCTGAGGCCATCGATAGGGGTGAGGTCGCCCTCGCCGGGGTTAGACATCGGCTGTTCCGCTCAAGCGTCGTTGTTCCAGAAAGCTATGGGCGCTGCAGCAAGGCGAGACCCACGATGGCCGCGGTCTCTGCCCGCAGAATGCGGGGGCCGAGCGACGCAGCCACAAGAAAGGGAAGCCGACGCATGGCGTCAAGCTCCCGGGGATGAAAGCCGCCTTCCGGCCCGATCAGAAGGGCGGACGCAGAGCCTGTCTGCGGCGGCGGCGGTGCCGTTTCTGCCCGCTCGATAGCGGCGAATAACGGCCGCGCATTGGGCCATTGCCGCAGCACGGCGTCAAGCGCCTGGGGGGCATGGATCACGGGCACCGTCAGCCGCTCGCATTGCTCGGCGGCTTCGGTCGCGATCGCCCGCAGCCGCTCAGGATTGGGCCGGCTGGGCTGGCTGCGCTGGGTGATGACAGGCAGGATGGCGCTGGCGCCAAGTTCGGTCGCTTTCTCTACCGCCCATTCCATCGCCTCGCGCTTGATGATGGACAGCAGCAGCCACAGATCGGGTTCCGGCGCCTGGGGCCGCAGCAGCGTCAGCACTTCCAGCCGCGCGCCGCGCTTGGCCGTCTCGCGGATGACGGCCCGCCAATCGCCGTCGCGGCCGTTGAACAGCCGCACCGAATCCCCGGCTGTCCGGCGCATGACAGCGCTGAGGTAGCGCGATTGGCCTTCGTCCAATAGGACAGAGACGCCCGCCGCCAGATCGGCCGGGACGTAAAGACGAATGGACCCGGCATCGGCCGGGGCATCGGATGGGACGGATGGATCTGTCATGACGGCGCATACAGATATCGAGCGTGACGGCTGGGTCGGCAAGCTGCCTGACGGCCTCGTCCCCTATGTCATCCTGGCAAGGCTGGACCGGCCGATCGGCGCCTGGCTGCTGTTCCTGCCGGGTCTGTGGAGCATTCTGCTGCCGCGCGCCCCCTGGGGCCAGACCATCCGCCTGATCATTCTCTTCGGCCTCGGCTCTGTCGTCATGCGCAGCGCCGGCTGCGTGGTGAACGACATGTGGGACCGCAAGATCGATCGCATGGTGGAACGCACGGCCGGGCGGCCGCTCGCCTCGGGCGCGCTCTCGATGCGGCAGGCGGCGGCCTTCCTGCTGCTGCTGCTGGCCATCGGCCTTGCCATTCTGCTCAGCCTCAACCATGCGGCGCAGCTCCTGGGGGCTTCCTCGCTGATTCTGGTGGCGCTTTACCCCGCCGCCAAGCGTGTCACCTGGTGGCCGCAGGCCATGCTCGGCATCACCTTCGGCTTCGGCGCGCCGCTGGGCTATGTCGCCGCCACCGGCCATTTCGATGGCGCGGCCCTCGCCCTCTATGCCGGCGTCTTCTTTTGGATTCTGGGCTATGACACGATCTATGCCCATCAGGACCGGGAGGATGACGCGCTGGTCGGCGTCCGCTCCACCGCCCGGCTTTTCGCGGCAACCTCGGTGCCGTTCCTAGCTGTCTGCTACGGGCTGACGGTGGTGCTGCTGGTCGCAGCGGGTCTCATGGCGCATCTGTCGCTGTGGTTTCTGCTCGTGCTCATCCTGCCGGCCTGGCTGCTGGCGCGGCAGGTGACGGGGCTCGACGTCAATAATCCCCGGCTGTGCCTCGCTCTGTTCAAGAGCAACAAATGGGTTGGTCTGACCGTGGCTCTGGCCTTTATCCTGGGGCGGATCTGATGCCGGTCGCGGATGCGGAAGCCTTCCTGCGCCAGCATACCGCGCTGTCGGCGGCCACCATCGTGCCGGAAATCCCGCTCTATCTCGCGACCGAAATCACGCCCATCTGGCAGGCGACCGAGGCCTGGCTGCATGAGACCGGAATCGAGCCGCCCTTCTGGGCCTTTGCCTGGCCGGGCAGTCAGGCGCTGGCCCGCGTCATCCTGGATCGGCCCGCCCTTGTCGCCGGCCGGCGCGTGCTGGATTTCGCTTCCGGCTGCGGCCTGGCCGCCATCGCCTGCGCCCGTGCGGGCGCGGCCTCCGTCGAGGCGGCTGAGATCGATCCGCTGGCGATTGCCGCGACCCGCATCAATGCTGCCGCAAACGGTGTCAGCGTAATGGCGGAAACGCGTGACGTGGTAGGCGACGCCTGCCGTTGGGACCTCATCCTGTGTGGTGACGTCTGTTACGAGGCGCCGATGACCGGTCATATCCTGCCCTGGCTGCGCGCCATGGTGGCAGCGGGCGCTGAGGTCTGGATCGCCGATCCCGGCCGGGCCTATCTGCCGCGCGAGGGCATGGAGGTGATCGAGCGGATGATGGTGCCGACCACCCTGGAACTTGAGGATACGCGGGAGCGGCCGGTGACGATCTTCAGGCTGGAAGCCTGACCGCGCCGCGGGCCGCGGCCGGACGGATCAGCGGCTCATCAGCACGGGCAGATCGGCATGTTCCAGAACATGCCGGGTCACGCCGCCCAGGATGAGCTGGCGCAGGCGGGAATGGGAATAGGCACCCATGGTCAGCAGATCGGCGCCGAATTCGCGGGCCGCGGCCAGCAGGCCGGCACCCACCGATTTGTCGATGGCCCGGAAGGTCGCGACCTCGGCCGAGACGTCATGCAGGGCCAGATAGGCGGCAAGATCGGCCGCACCCGGTCCCCGGCGCTGATAATCCTCCGAGGTCAGGATGCGCACGCTCTGCGCTTTCTGCATCCAGGGCAGGCCAGCCTGCACGGCGCCCGAGGATTCGGCGGTGCCGTTCCAGCCGACGCAAATGCGCTGTCCCAGCGTCCGTGGCGCCACTGCCGGCGCCAGCAGCACCGGCCGGCCGGAGTCGAACAGCACCGCATGCAGCGCGTCGGAGGAGGAAACGTCCTGCCCGGCTTCTGGGTGCGGAATGACGGTGAGGTCCGCGAGACGCGCCTGCTGGGCGATGATCTCTTCCTCGCGCCCGGCGACGGAGACGAAATTGGCGGTGGCCATGCCGGCATGGGGCCGCGGCTCGCCGATCATGACGCCATGGGCGCGGACGGCCTGCTCGAACAGCACGCGCACGTCATGGGCGCGCACCGCGCTCTCTTTCTCGGTCGCGACCATCATGTCTTCGATCATGGCGCCGGACAGGCCTTCGCCGGCGAGCGGCGCCACATCACGCGCATCGACACGGACATGCAGGACCGTCAGATGAGCCTGCCAGATCTGCGCGGCGTCGAGCGCCGCATCCAGGGCGGCTTTCCCCGCCGCAGTTTCATTGAGAAGCAGGATAATCTTGCGCAGCGGCATGAGGATCAGTCCGTTTCCGTCTCGGTGTCTCTATTGTCGTATCGTGGCGCCGAAGGAAAGTCGCGCTCAGGGAAAAAGGCGGCTCGGCTCCCAGGAACCGGTCTCACCCGTGCGGGTGAGGACAAGCCGATCATGCAGACGATACGGCATTTCGCGCCAGAATTCGAATCGCTCGGGTACCAGCCGGAAGCCGGACCAATGGGGCGGTCGCGGCACGTCATTGTCAGGGAAGCGGGCCTCGGCCGCTTTCAGCCGCTCTTCCAGAACGGAGCGGTCGGCCAGCGGGCGGGACTGGTCTGACGCCCAGGCGCCGATTTTGGACAGGCGCGGGCGGGAGGCGAAATAGGCGTCCGCCTCGACCGGCTCGACCTTCTCGACGCGGCCATGCACCCGCACCTGACGCTGCAGGCTCTTCCAGTGAAAATTGAGGCAGGCACGCGGATTTTCGTCCAGTTCCTGCGCCTTGCGGCTTTCGTAATTGGTATAGAAGACGAGCCCGCGCTCATCATGGCTTTTGAGCAGCACGATGCGGGCGTCGGGCTGGCCGTCCTGCCCGGCCGTTGCCAGCGTCATGGCATTGGCATCGGCGATTTCGGTCCGCCTGGCTTCCGTCAGCCAATCGGTCAGCAGGCGGAAGGGATCATTCTCCGGCAATGGCGCGACTGTCATGATACGGCGCTGTCCTTAATTTTTGCTCCCCCATTCTGGCCTTGCCGGCCGGCTTGGCCAAGCGAGCCAGGGTGATGGCACCACAGCGTGCAGAGCAGCGTCCCCTTGTCGGTTCCCCCCCGGCTGTGTCAGGAGGCGGGGTCGCGCCCCGGTCATTGCACTCAGGCTTTGTCCGGGGCCTTATCCTGGCCGTTCGTCGCTGTCCTAGTCCTGAATGAGGTTCCGCATGTCTCAACAAGCCTCGGTCACCCAGCCGCCCAAAGGCACGCTCATGGCCGGTAAGCGCGGCGTGGTGATGGGTGTGGCCAATGACCGCTCCATCGCCTGGGGCATCGCCGCCGCCTGCGCGGCACAGGGGGCGGAAATCGCCTTCACCTATCAGGGCGAAGCGCTCGAGAAGCGCGTCCGTCCGCTGGCCGAGAGCATCGGCGCCGATATCGTGCTGCCCTGCGACGTCGCCGACGAGGCCAGCATCGATGCCGCCTTCGCCGAAGTCGAAAAGCGCTGGGGCAAGATCGACTTCCTGGTCCATGCGATCGGCTGGGCGGACAAGGCCTATCTGCGCGGGCGCTATCTGGATACGCCGCGCACCGCCTTCCTGCAGGCGATGGATATTTCCTGTTACAGCTTCGTTGCCGTGTCGCAGCGAGCGGCGGCCATCATGTCGGACGGTGGGTCGCTGCTGACGCTCACCTATCTGGGCGCCGAGCGCGTCATGCCTCACTATAACGTGATGGGTGTGGCCAAGGCGGCTTTGGAAGCCTCAGTTCGCTATCTGGCGGCTGATCTCGGCGAGCGGAATATCCGCGTCAACGCCATCAGCGCGGGCCCGATCAAGACTTTGGCCGCCAGCGGCATCGGCGATTTCCGCTATATCCTGAAATGGAACGAGCTGAATGCGCCGCTCGCCCGCAATGTCACGACCGAAGATGTCGGCGGCTCGGGCCTTTATCTTCTGTCCAGTCTCAGCGCCGGCGTGACGGGTGAGGTGCATCACGTCGATTGCGGCTATCATGTCGTCGGCATGAAGAATCCGGCGGCCCCCGATATCGCCACCATCCTCACCTGAACCAGTCTCCGGGCGGAATTCGCGCGTGTCTCACAACAGTTTCGGTCATCTCTTCCGTGTGACGACCTGGGGCGAAAGCCATGGTCCCGCGATCGGATGCGTGATCGACGGCTGCCCGCCCGGCCTGGCCCTGACCGAGGCCGATATCCAGCCCTATCTGGACCGGCGCCGCCCCGGCCAGTCCAGCTTCACGACGCAGCGGCAGGAGCCTGACCAGGTCCGCATCCTGTCGGGCGTGTTCGAGGGTGTGACGACGGGCACGCCGATCGGGCTGATGATAGACAATGTCGATCAGCGCTCGAAGGATTACAGCAATATCGCCCGCAGCTTTCGGCCAGGGCATGCCGACGTCACCTATCATCTGAAATACGGACTTCGCGACTATCGCGGGGGTGGCCGCTCCTCGGCGCGGGAAACCGCGATGCGGGTCGCGGCCGGCGCGGTTGCGCGGAAGGTGCTCGGTGCGGGCGTCGTCATTCGTGGTGCGATGGTGCAGATGGGCGCCCATCGAATCGAGCCTGCACGCTGGAACTGGGATGTGGTCGAGCAGAACGCCTTCTTCTGCCCGGACGCGCAGACCGCCATCGCCTGGGAAGAGACATTATTGCAGATTCGCAAGGAAGGATCGTCTATTGGCGCGGTCTGCGAGATCGTCGCCGAAGGGGTGCCGGCCGGCTTCGGCGCGCCGATCTACGGCAAGCTCGATGCCGATCTCGCATCGGCGATGATGAGCATCAATGCCGTCAAGGGCGTCGAAATCGGTGACGGTTTTGCCGCCGCTGCTTTGCGCGGCGAAGACAATGCCGATGAGATGCGCATGAATGCCGATGGCAGCATCGCTTTCCTGTCCAATCATGCGGGTGGCATTCTGGGCGGCATTTCCTCCGGCCAGCCGGTGGTCGTGCGCTTTGCGGTGAAGCCGACAAGCTCGATTCTGGCACCGCGCCGCTCGGTCGATGAAGCGGGCGCAGAGACCGAGGTCTCCACCCGCGGGCGCCATGACCCTTGCGTCGGCATTCGCGCCGTGCCGGTGGGAGAGGCGATGATGGCCTGCGTATTGGCCGATCACCTGCTGCGCGACCGTGCGCAAAACGGCCACCATCGGACCTAAAGTTTCGATCTCACAACTCTGTGTTTCCTGGGTTCATTGAGGCTTGCGACGGCATCGCGTATCGCTGCCGCATGACCCAAACCCTTTCGCCCGAGAGCCTCAAGCTAGCGACCCAGGACTTTCCGGTCGCGGCCCTGCCGGTGATCGACCAGTTCATTCTGTTTGCAGGGCCAGACCTCTGGGCCGCGCGGATTGCCGATATTGCGGCGCGCGCCGCGGCCGCGAACCGGGTGGGCGGCATGCTCAAGCAGCGCCATGCGTTTGAACTGGCGATCGAGCGCATGCGCGGCCGGGACAGTGCCTTGGCCGGTATGGCGGCGGGTCCTGCACCGTCGGTCGCTGAGCAGCGCCTGCACGCGATCCTCGCGAGCCTCGTGGAGTCGGCGCGTGGGTTCACTGTGGGCGGGCGGGCGCGCCTGCAATCCCGTCTGCAGGCAGCGCTGCAGGATGACGGAAGGCTGGCCGATATCCTTCATCTCTTTCGCACCGCGTCGCTGCAGCAGGCGCGCGGTTTCACCGTGACCTATGACGGGCTGGAAGAGGAGGCGCAGTATGATCTGCTGCTCCGCCGCGACGGCGCCGAGGTTGAATGCATTTGCGAAACGATGTCGGCTGAGGCCGGGCGTGACGTGCATCGTTTTGCATGGGCCGAACTCTGCGACCGCGTCGAAGGCCAGATGAAGCCTTGGCTCGCCGCGCGTCCGGGCCGCTATCTGCTCAAAATGACGCTGGCTGGCGGCCTGCAGGACAAGGACAGCGCCATGCAGGCGCAGCTGCATGAGCGGATTTTCGCCATGCTGCAGTCGGGTGCCCGGCTGGATCAGGACCAGACGGCCGTATTGCGGGTCGAGCCGCTGGTGCTCTCCGGCAATAGCGCGTCGGTCGAAAACCTGATGGGCCGCTTGCGGCAGGAATTCGGACCTGAGGCGCATCTCTCCGTTTCGGCCTGTGCCGAGGGTATCTGGGCCATGGCGGCCCGCGCCGGCCGGCGCAATCAGGTGGCCGGTTTGCTGCGCAGCGTTCTGGGCCGCATCGCGCCTGAGCGGGTGTCGGGCGCGCGCCCGGCCATCCTGTCCATTTTCGTCGAGGATATCGACCGGCCGGAATGGCGTGGCCTGATGGACAGTCTGGAACTGGAAGGGGCCGCCCGCCACTTCCTGACGGCCGACGAGGCTGCGCATGTGGTGGCGGTGACCTGCTACAGCCGGATGGAAATGTTCGGCCTGGCCGGCCCGGATGCCGCCGCGGAAGGGGAGCTGCGCTTCCGCAACCCCGCCCATCCGGCCGCGAAGATCGGCGCGCTGGCGCCGGCCATCCTGTCCTCGATCTGAACCGCCGGACTACACGCAATCGTTGACCGTCCAATTCTGGACTTGGCGGCATATTTTCCCATCTGTCACCTTGCGGTGAAGGTCATCTGGCCTTCAGGCTTGGAGGCGGATAGATGGGGATGATGCAGCGGTCGACCGGCTGGAAACTCGCAGAGCTGGACCGGATCTTGAACGATCCGACCGCGACCCTGGAACCGCATCGCGTCTGGTCCCTGCTCGATGACATTTCGTCCTGCAGCTTCGCGGACGACGGGGCCGAGGCCGATCAGCCTGCGGGCTGAAAGCGCGCGCCGATGAGGTATTCGTGGTTGCCCTCGGGGCCGGTGATCGGGCTTTCGACGATTCCATCCACTGTCCATCCCGGCAGGGCTTTCCACCAGGTCTCGATTTCGGCGCAGTAACGCGCCCGCACGGCGGGATCGGTGATCACGCCCTTCGGGCCGATCTCGGCACGCTGCGCCTCAAACTGTGGCTTGATCAGTGCGATCGCCCAGGCGCCCGGTGCGCAAAGAGCCAGCGGTGCCGGCAGCACGGACCGCAAGCCGATGAAGCTTGCGTCGCAGACCAGCGCACCGACCGGGCCGGGCACCTGATCGGCGGTCAGCAGGCGGGCATTGGTCTTTTCCATCACGACGACGCGGCTGTCGCTGCGCAGCTTCCAGGCAAGCTGCCCGTGCCCGACGTCGACGGCATGGACGCGCACGGCACCCTGGCTCAGCAGCACATCGGTAAAACCACCGGTAGAGGCGCCGATGTCGATCGCCTGTCGTCCTGCCGCCGCGTAGCCGAAATGGGCAAGGCCGTGGGCGAGCTTCAGCCCGCCGCGGGAGACCCAAGGATGATCCTGGCCCTTCAGGCTGAGTGTGCCGCTTTCAGGGATCAGATCGCCGGCCTTCTCGATGCGGCGAGTGTCGAGATAGGCCTGTCCCGCCATGATCACCGCCTGGGCGCGGGTCAGGCTGTCCACCAGGCCGCGATCGACAAGCAGCCGGTCCGCCCGCAGGCGCCGGATTTTGGCAGGCGCGGTCATATCGGGTGATCAGTCGTTGGCGGGGTAGGAAGCCAGCAGCCGCTTCTGGGTCCGCCACATGCGCAGCAGGGTGAAGAAACCGGTCGGCTTGTGACCGGCGGCGCGGTTGGCCGCCGCGATCTCGAAGGCCGAGCGGTAGTGGAAGAACTGGGCGGAATAGGCCTCGCGCAGCGTCGTCTGCGGGTCCCAGATATGGGTCGCTTCAGAGCCGACCCCGTTGATTTCGATGATGCGGAAGCCGTCGCCTGCGCGCAGGCCGGCGGCGTCCTCATAGCGGATATCGAAGCGGCCGAAATGAAAGTTCGGGATCGAGCGGGCGATGGCGTCGATCCGCTCGGTCAGTTCGCGGGAGATCAGCTTGGCGCCATTCTTGAAGGTGGAGCCTTTGCAATGGTTGCCGACGAAGACCAGCTTTACCCGCTCGCCCGGCGCCGGAACTTCGTGCAGGCGGGAGGCGAGGCGCGGCAGATAGAGATGCGGCACCTGGGCGCAGCGCGGGTCCGCCATGATCAGATCCCGCAGATTGGACTGGCCATCGCCGGTGACGACGGGAGAGGATTTGAGGGTGAGGGAGGTGATGGTGCCGGTCGCCTCATCCGGGCGGCGGATATAGAAGACCCCGGCTTCGCCTTCATGCGGAATAAGGGCCTGCAGCATGAAGCGGGTCAAACGCGGGAAGGCGGCGAGATAACGGGCGAGGTCGGCGCGATTGTCGACCAGACAGACGCCCGTGCCGTTACAGCCGATATCGGGCTTTACGACGACGGGATAGGTCAGGTTCTCCACCCGCATCGCGGCCTCGGCGATGCCCAGATCGTCGGACTCGGCATAGGCGCCGGTCGTGCAGACCGTGTAGGGCGCAATCCAGTCGCGTGACGGCCCGCTGATCTGATCAAGGATCGACTGTTTCGATTCCCCGCAGAGGCCGCCGGCTTCGATGGTGGGATTGGCGGCGGTCGCCAGGATCGGATTGCCGTAGCGGATGCCAAGGCCGATCCATTGCAGCACGACCGGCGTATAGGCAATCCAACCCGGCCAGAATTCAAAGAAAGACGTAATGCGTTCGGAACGCGCGGCCGAGGCTTGAGCTGAGGACCGGCGCAGCCGGGCCAGAGGCGTCGAAGCTAGCTGAATATCGCTCACGTCGTCTCTTTTCCTCTCAACTGCCGGGCGACCAGACGGCTGGCGACCAGGAGCACTACGCACAGCACTGCAACGCCGGCCCAGTGCCAGGCGCCCAGATAAGCCAGAATGTAATGCCCGAGCTTCATAGAGATGCTGAAGAGCAGGCTGGTCCAGACCAGAGTCGCGACGATCGCCGTCATCGTGAAGATGAGGAAGGACGCGCCCAGAAAGCCACATGTTGTATAAGTGGGGAGACGTAGCCCAGGCAAGAAGCGGCTGATAAGGATAACTTTCGCAAGACGGCTATTCAGCCAATCTCTTCCTATATCGCGTCTGCGCGGTGGAATAAATCGCTCCATCCACGGAATGATGGCGGCGAGCCGCCCCAGGCCATACAGCCCCATATCGCCAAGAACGATGCCGATATAGAGCGAGCCGAGACCGAGTTCGAGCGGGATGGAGCCGGCCTGAACCTGGATGGCGGTCACCACCGTTGCCGCATCTTCAAGGATGAAGGTCGCGCCAATGACCGACAGCGCCTGCAGGATGGGATGCCGCAGCGCTGCCGTCACGAAAACGAGGATGGCTGTCATGAATGCAGAGCTGAGGAATGGTTCATCATGAATGCCGGCAGCGTATCGCCCGAAAGCATCCCAAAACCAAGCGGATTATGAAAGGGCGCTCTCCCGGCCGCGGAGTTGGCAGCTGATGATTGCCGTTTCATAAGACGGCATGACCCTTTCTCAGGACCGCGCGATCGCCTGCACCATCCTGCTGCTGGGCGCTTTGCCGCTGGCGGTCGCCTATGGCGCGCAATACGGTTTGGGCATGGCGCCCTGCGATCTCTGTTACTGGGAACGCTGGCCTTATCGCCTCGCCATCGTGATCGGGCTGCTGGGCCTTATCCTGCCGCCGCCGGCGCGACGGGCGGTGCTGTGGCTGGGTGCGCTCGCCTTTCTCGCCGATGTCGGCGTGGCGGGCCTGCATGTCGGCGTCGAGCAGAAGTTCTGGCCCAGTCCCCTGCCCGCATGCAGTGCGGCCAATATCTTCAAGGGCAATCTCAGTACGCTGATGGCCAATCTGCCGGCGACGCCGGCCAAGCCCTGCGACGCGCCCAACTTTCTGATCCCCGGCCTGCCTCTGTCCTTCACCGCGATGGATTGTCTCTACGCGCTGCTCTGCGTCGTGATCGTGGTTATCTGCCTCACCCGCCGACGCAGCTGACGCCAGACGTTACCGCTGCAGGTAGAAACGCATGTCCTGCGGCGGCAAAGGCGGGCTGAAGACCGTGCCCTGACCCTCATCCATGCCGAGGTGCTCCAGCGTCATGCGCTGGCTGTCGAGATCGACGCCATCCGCGCAGACCGAGAGCCCGATCGCATGGGAGGTCTCCACCACGGCGCGGGTCACGGCCAGGGCGTCGGGATCTGTCGGCAGGCCACGCAGCATCAGCCGGTCGAATTTGAGGGCCGTCAGCGGCAGGTCCCGCAACGCGACCAGGCTGGCAAAGGCATGGCCGAACTCATCCAGCAGCAGATTGACGCCGATGTCGCGCAAGCCGGCGAAGGCCGAGGCCGCGTCGTCGTCGAGCGCAAACGCCAGCTGCTCGGGGATCGCGAGTTCCAGGCGTTCCGGCGGCAGTCCGCTTTCCTCCAGGGCCGCGCAGACCTGAAGGCATAGGTCTTCGCTGCTGAGATGCGGCCCGAGAAGCTTGACGGACAGACGGATGTCGGGACGTTGCCAGGTGACCGCTTCGGCGCAGGCGGTTTGCAGTACCAGACCACTCAGACTGCGCAGCAGGCTGCGATCGGCGCCCGAGGGCAGAGCCAGCCCGCCGCTGATGGCGGCGCCGACGCGCCGGATCGGCCAGCGCAAAATGGCTTCGACCGCGAAAAGCTCGCCCGTGCGAATGCCGTGGCGCGGTTGGAAATCAAGAACGGGGGCGTCGCGTGTCACGGCTTTCCTCAGTTCGGCTTGCGCGCGCCGATCTGGAGTCCCCGCAGACGCCGCTTGGCTTGCTGGAGATTGAGGATGCAGCCCCGTCTTCCTGGTTACGAGCGATCAAAGCCGACGGAGGTTAGGCGCAATGTCTTACCGCGCCGTGAACGGCGCCAGTTTTCTGGGGGAATTGGCCGTCGTTTCAAAGCGGTATCGAGTATCGGCGCTGGAATGCCGGTTGCCGGGCGATGGTCCACCGGCGGGAGGTGCGGCTGCCGCAACGCGGCCGGTCCCACAGCCGGCCGCACAGGCCAGTCGCCGCAGAGCGGCCACGGGCGGCCTTCTCTAACGTAAAAGACATCTGCCAGCCCGTGACTGTCTAAGGCGCGCGTGGTTAGGTCCGCCTTTGCACGCAGACGGGGACCTTTTCGCAGTCATGAATGAGTTGAACGGTCAGGCCGAGACGGCGGACGCTGCCGCACAGGCCGGCGCAGAAAAGGCGGTCAACAGCTACGAGGCCGCCATCATGCTGATGGTAGGAAAGGCCGAAGACGGCAAATCCATCACGCCGACGGATGTCGCGATGTCGCTGTCCGAAGAATGGCGCCCGGTCCTGAAGCATATCCGCGCGGCCGCCCGCCGCCTGGCAGACCAGGGCCGCATCGAGATCCTGCGCCATGGCAAGCCCATCGACCCGGCTACGATGAAGGGTGTTATCCGGCTCCGGCTCAAACAGAGCCCGTGATCCGCCCGCGTCCCGACAGCCGATAGGATCAAAAAATGCGCCAGACGATGCGCCGCGTGGGTCCCGTGCTGCGGGATGCCTGGTATCTGTCCGCCCCCTATTTCCGCTCCGAGGAAAAGTGGAGCGCCATTCTTCTGCTGCTCTCGACCATCGCCCTGAATCTGTCGCTGGTCGGCATGACGGTGGTCCTGAACTTCTGGAACGGGGCGTTTTTCGACGCCATCCAGTCGCGCGACTGGCAGTCCTTCACCCAGCTGATCTTCCTTTACAAAAAGACGCCGCACGGTTTTCTGCCAGGTTTTTGCAGCATCGCGGTGGTCTATATCCTGGTCGCGGTCTATGCGACCTATCTCAGCCAATGGCTGCAGATCCGCTGGCGCCGCTGGCTGACCTCGCGCTATCTCGACGACTGGATCGGCGACCGCACCTATTACCGGATGAGCCTGACCTCCAAGCTGGACGTCGACGGCACCGATAACCCCGATCAGCGGATCAGCGAAGATATCGGCAATTTCGTCACCAGCACGCTCAGTCTCGGCCTGGACCTGATGTCGAATGTGGTCACGCTGTTCAGCTTCCTCGGCATTCTGTGGGTGCTTTCGGGGTCCATCACCATCCTCGGCGTCACCATCCACGGCTATATGGTCTGGGTCGCACTGATCTATGCCGTCGTCGGCAGCCTGTTCACCCATCTGGTCGGACGTCCCCTGGTGCGGCTCACCTTCAATCAGCAGAAGGTCGAAGCCGATTTCCGCTTCGCGCTGATGCGTCTGCGCGAGAATACCGAAGGGGTCGCGCTGTATAATGGCGAGGTCGAAGAGCGCGGCGAGCTGGCGCACCGCTTCCGTTTCGTCGTCGGCAATTGGTGGGCGATCATGCGCCGGACCAAAAGCCTGAATATGCTGACGACGGCCTATGGCCAGATTGCCAATATCTTTCCCATCGTGGTGGCCGCACCGCGCTATTTCTCGGGCCTGATCGCCCTCGGCGTCCTCACCCGGATCAGCGACGCCTTCGGCCAGGTGCAATCCGCACTCTCCTGGCTGGTGTCGAACTACTCCAATATCGCGTCCTGGAGTGCGACCGTCGAACGTCTGGGCACCTTCCGCCGGTCGATCGAGGAGGCCCATGTGAAACTGCCGGATGGCGCGGTGCGGCAGCAGGATGGCCCGGATCTGGTGCTGGAGGATGTCAGCCTGTGCCTGCCGAACGGCCAGCCTCTGCTGGAACATGCGACCTTCCGGGCAGTTCCCGGTCAGTCCATCATCATCACCGGGGCTTCCGGCTCGGGCAAATCGACCTTGTTCCGGGAACTCGCGGGGATTTGGCCCTATGCCAAGGGCCGCATCACCCTGCCGGCGGCGCGCAGCCTGTTCCTGCCGCAGCGGCCCTATATGCCGCTCGGCACCTTGCGGCGGATCGCGACCTATCCGCTCGATCCGGCATCGGTGGCCGATGACGTGCTGGCCGAGGTCATGACGGCCTGCGGCCTCGCGCATCTCCTGCCCGAACTTGAAGAGAAGCGCGGCTGGGCGCAGGTGCTGTCCGGGGGCGAGCAGCAGCGGCTGGCTGTCGTGCGGGCGCTGCTGGTCAAACCCGACTGGCTCTTTTTGGACGAGGCGACGGCCAATCTCGACCCTGAAGCCGAGACGGCTCTCTACGCCCTGCTGCGGCAGCGTCTGCCCAGCACGACGCTGATCTCGATCGCGCATCGCGAGTCGGTGGCGAAGCTGCATGACCGCCATATCGTGATCGCGAAGGGCCGGGTCGCCCAGGATTCCGCAGCCCTCGTCGCGCCGGCCGAATAGGCCGGCCGCGGCTCTAGACGAAAAAAGCCGGACCACGCTGCTGCGTGATCCGGCTTTTTTGTCTGCCAGTGTCGAAGGGGCGGCGATGCCGTCCCTTCGACCGCTTTCAGGTCATTACCACTGGATCTGGGTGCCGACGCCGAAGAGCTGAGCCTGGGTGTTGTTATGCTCGGTACCGGCATTGCCGGTCTGGAAGTCGTAGCCGCCCTGCTGGCGCGTGCCATAGAGGTAATCGGCGAAGAGATTGACGCCGGGCACCAGGGTATAGGTGGCACCAACGGCGACACCGGTATTCTGCTGCTGGCCGGTGGTCAGGCCCGCGGAGGTGATGGTGGCGCCCGAGCCGGAGTCGATGCCGCCGGGCAGGTCACCGGTCTGGGTGAAGTGGTAGTAGCTGGCACCGAACACGACCGGACCCAGGGCATATTGCGCGCCGCCGAGGAAGCCGATCGCCTTGCTGCCGCCATCGGGCTCCAGCTGGAAGGTGAAGCCGTCGGCCATGTTGAAGGCGCCGGTCACCGCATTGCCGCCGAAGGTCAGGCCGCCAATGGTGGCCGTCGCGCCGCCGGTGAAGATGCTCATGTTCTTGTAGCCGGTGACGCCTTCGGCATCGCCGGTATTCGCGACCTGGCCGGCCGTGGTGTAGTCGGCGCCGACCTGCAGGCCGAACGGGCCGAAGGTCTGGGTGTACTGGCCACCGACATCGATCAGGTTACGCGCCTCGCCGCCGGCGATCGGCGTGGCCGAGGAGGTCAAGGCCGGGCTGTAGTTCTCAGCCGTCTGATTGGGCGTGAAGCCCACGGCGAACTGGAAGCCGGAGATCGTCGGGGACAGATAGACGATCTTGTCGGTCGCCTGATTATAGGACGAGCCGCTGTCCGGGAACGGATAGACGGGGTTCGCGGCCGAAGGGACCATGCCTTCGATATCGCCATTCCAGCCGCCGTCGTTGAAGCCTTCAAAGAAGCCGGTTTCAAAGAGCACCGCGGGGCCGTTCTGCTGGCCGAAGCTGACCTGGCCGAGCTGCGGCAGGCCGAGATAGCCGTAAGCCTGGAAGACATAGAGGGTTTCGCTGCTGGCCGAGCTGCCGCTGTTCATGCGGATTTCGGCGGCGGCACCATAATGCAGGCCGTTCGCGGCGACGCCGTCGAAGCCCGGATAGAGACGCATATAGCCGAGGAAGCTGTCGGTTGAGGTCTTCTGACCGGTCGAGCTGGTGCTATCGAGCGATGATGACTCAATGCCGGCATACCAGTTGACTCGTCCATTCAGACGAACCGTGACCTGGCCGGGGGAAAGATTGGTCGCCGCCGTCTGGGCATGAGCCCCATCGAGGCCCGCATAGCCAATCATACCGGTGAGCGTTGCCGCACAGCCTAACAGCAATTTCCGCATTTTTATCTCCTAATCAGCTTACTTTCGTTTCCGCCCGCTGAAAGTCAGCAGCTCACGAAACGCTCAACGAAGCTAATAGCTCGATTAGCCCCGGAGCGACTTAACTGCAACACAAAGAGCATAGATATATCCAGGCATGTTGCGAAGTTGTCACACATTTTGAAGTCTTGTTATGAATGATATGATGGCGATGCACGTTAGATCGCGCAGATGTGGTTTGCTTTCACCAAAAGGCATTATTATTGGTTGTGTGATCAGAATATAAGCTTGTATCGGTTCTTTTAAGCAACGATAGGGAAATCCCGGTCGGCCTGTCGCGGTGGCGTGATCCGTCCGTTCTCTTTGATCGGCATTCCGCAGCATGGCCAGCGGCGCATGCGCGCCCGAGCCGGCGCGGGGATCGGCCGTGGCGGGCGCGCATGCGGATACAGTGAGGGGGGGCACGCATGCTGTCGGCAGCACGCAGCGCGGCGCGTACCGCCGCCCCCCCCCCGTCCCGCGTTCCGTCAGGCTTGGCCGCTACAGCGCCGCGAGATAGGCGAGATCCGCCTCCGGCAGCGTGAAGCCCGCGTCCCAGGGCATCTCGGCGATCGGGGCCGCGATCGCGTCCTGGCCCCGCACCTCTTCATAGGAGAGCCCGCCATGCTGGGCGAGGAACCAGAAGAAGGTGTCGGGAAAGCTTTGCGAGGTCAGGGCCACGACGCGCGTTCCGGGGCTGCAGAAGGCGATATTGCTCAGCGCTGCGCCAAGAGCACCCACCACCAGTGACGCCCCCTTAAAAAGGGCGATCTGCGCCGTGAGCGGCATCGTGCCGGGATCGACCACCACGAAGCCGTGCTCCCGCAGGGTCGCCTCGATCGACTCTTCGTTCAGCAGCGGGCGCTTGGTGGCCCGGCGGCGGACGAACAGCCTTTCCGGCGGGGCTGCGGGAACGGCTGCGGCCATGCTCCGCAGCGCCTCAAGGCAGAGGGGGGACTGATAGATGCCGTGCTCCGTCAATCCGTCGACCATCACCAGCGCTTCGCAGCGAATCGGCGGCCCGTTCAGCACCGCTGGCGCGGCCTCCACGCCGACGGCGCGCAGCGCTTCCTGAAACAGGGAAGCGAGCGGCGTCGCCTGCAGGATATAGGTCGGCTGCCGCCAGGCCAGCACCTTGCCCGCCAGCCAGGCGCGGCTCAGCGCCTCGACCAGCAGGTGACCATAATTGGCAGGCGCCAGCGTCCGGCAGAAGACGCTGAGGCCGGATATGTGCCGCGCCGCACCTGGACCGCTGTCCCCGGCGCGGCGGGCCGCCTCGGCCGCGACGCGGGCCGTGGCGATCTCCGCCGTGGTCGGCCTCTGATCGGCCGTCGGCACATGGTGGAGGTCGCGGTCGAAGACCAGGCCGGGCGACACGATCGTCGCATCCTCGATTTCCCGCAGCGTCACAGTCCGGCCGGGGAAGACCCTGCGCCGGAAGGAGACATTCATGGCGTCCCAGGGCTCGGCCGGGATCAGCGCGCCGTTGCGAATCGCGGGCGGCGTCGTGGCGAAGGCCGGCGACAGCAGGCAAAGGCGCAGGTAGGGGGTGTCAGGCCCGCCCAGCGGCACCCAGGGCAGCGGCTGGGCCGTGTCGAGGTCGTTCAGGACGATCAGCGGGGTTGGGGGCCGCTGGGTGATGCGCAGGCGGAGCGCAGCCACGTAAGCGCCCTGCGGCGCGCGCGCGAATTCGGTTTCGGCGATGTCATCCATCCGGCTGCCGTCGGTGAAGGCGACATCATAGCGGCAGTCGAAGAAGGACGCGGTCTCGGCGCTCAGACGGAAGCGGATGCCCATTGCCGCCAGGCCGTAGCTGCGGCTGCCGCAAGGCTGACCGGCCGGAGTCCAGGGCGTCATCAGGCCGGAGCTATAGAGCATCTGGTATTCTGGCGCGGGGTTGAGGTGCGGCGGGCCCGCGGCGGCCGGCGCGAGCAGCAGCGCTTCGATGGCATGGGGGCTGCCGGGCTCGCCCAGCCAGGCGCCATCGACGCCGGTTACATCGCCCAGCATGCTGATATGGGCCAACATATTGGGAAGACGCGGCGGGGTGCTGGCACCGGCATCGGCGGCGGGGGTGTCCGCGGCAGCATCTGAGGGGGCCATATGCTCCACTCCTTAATCTTACGGTGACGGGCAAGGCGGCGCAGTTCCGTGTATTGCCAATAACCTAAGGTCTTGGCGATAGGGGCAGAGCGGCGGCGCTCGATGGGAGATGGCCGTGGCCCTCCCGGGGTGGTGCGGTACCGATGCATATCACCTCCCCGGAAGGCGGGGGCAATTGCGCACTTGAATGCCCGTTGCGTGCTTGACTCAAAGGACCCCGGCCCGTAGGTATCGCGCCCTCGGCCGGACCCCAGACTGAGTGTTTGGGTTCAAGCCACCATTCGAATTACCGCTGCTGCGGAGCCGCCAGGACCCTAGGTTCGGGCTCAGACCGTGGCAAGGACACTGACCGCGTGCAAGGAGGATGCCTTGCCTTGCGGGCTTTTGTGCGAATGGGGGTTGGCCCTGTGGGATGTGAAGATCGGAAACGAGGTCTATGCCGACGATCAACCAGTTGATTGCTAAGGGGCGCGAACCCAACAAGGCGCGCAATAAGGTGCCGGCTCTGCAGGGATGCCCTCAGAAGCGCGGTGTCTGCACGCGTGTCTATACCACCACGCCGAAGAAGCCGAACTCGGCGCTTCGTAAGGTGGCGAAGGTGCGCCTCACGAACGGCTACGAAGTTGTGAGCTATATTCCGGGTGAAGGTCATAACCTTCAGGAGCACAGCGTCGTCCTGATCCGCGGCGGCCGCGTGAAGGATCTTCCCGGTGTTCGCTATCACATCCTGCGTGGCGTGCTCGACACTCAGGGTATCGCCAAGCGTCGTCAGCGCCGGTCGCTGTATGGCGCGAAGCGTCCGAAGTAAGAGGGTCTAGTTCATGAGTCGTCGTCACCGCGCGGTTAAGCGCGAAATTCTCCCGGACGCGAAGTTCGGCGACGTCGTCATCACGCGTTTCATGAACGTGCTGATGTATGACGGCAAGAAGTCCACCGCGGAAAGCATCGTCTATGGTGCTCTGGATACGTTGAAGCGTCGTGGCGGCAATGGCGCCGATCCCGTGCGCATGTTCCACGAGGCGCTGGACAATGTGAAGCCCACCGTCGAGGTGCGGTCGCGTCGCGTTGGCGGTGCCACCTATCAGGTGCCCGTCGAAGTCCGCAGCGAGCGTCGCCAGGCTCTGGCGATCCGCTGGATCATCGACTCCGCCCGCAAGCGCGGCGAGCACACTCTTGAAGACCGTCTGTCCAACGAGCTGTTGGATGCGGTCAACAATCGCGGCGCCGCCGTGAAGAAGCGTGAAGATACCCATCGTATGGCCGAAGCCAATAAGGCTTTCAGCCACTATCGCTGGTAACATTAGTTCAGCCTGACACGTCGGTAGCAAGTCGGCTCACGGAGAGAAGACGATGGCTAAGGCCAAATTTGAGCGTAACAAGCCTCACTGCAACATCGGCACCATTGGTCACGTTGACCATGGGAAGACCTCGCTAACGGCGGCCATCACGAAAGTGCTGGCAAAGTCCGGTGGCGCGACCTTCACCGCCTACGACCAGATCGACAAGGCGCCGGAAGAGCGCGCCCGTGGCATCACGATCTCGACCGCGCATGTCGAGTACGAGACCAAGGCGCGTCACTACGCGCATGTCGATTGCCCTGGCCATGCTGACTACGTGAAGAACATGATCACGGGTGCTGCCCAGATGGACGGCGCGATCCTGGTCGTGTCCGCTGCCGACGGCCCGATGCCGCAGACGCGTGAGCACATTCTGCTCGCCCGCCAGGTTGGCGTGCCGGCGCTGGTGGTGTTCATGAACAAGGTCGACATGGTCGACGATCCCGAGCTGCTGGAGCTTGTGGAGATGGAAGTTCGTGAACTTCTCTCGTCCTACCAGTTCCCGGGCGACGACATCCCCATCACCCAGGGTTCCGCTCTGGCCGCTCTCGAGGACAAGACCCCCGAAATCGGCGAGCAGGCCATCCTGAAGCTGATGGAGACGGTCGACAGCTACATCCCGCAGCCGGAACGCCCGCGTAACCTGCCGTTCCTGATGCCGATTGAAGACGTGTTCTCGATCTCTGGCCGTGGCACCGTCGTCACCGGCCGTATCGAGCGCGGCATCCTGAAGGTTGGCGACGATGTCGAAATCGTCGGCATCAAGAACACCGTGAAGACCATCTGCACGGGCGTTGAGATGTTCCGCAAGCTGCTCGATCAGGGCGAGGCCGGCGACAACATCGGCGCGCTGCTGCGTGGCACGAAGCGTGAAGACGTCGAGCGCGGCCAGGTTCTGGCAGCTCCCGGCTCCATCACGCCGCACACCAAGTTCAAGGCCGAAGCCTATATTCTGACGAAGGAAGAGGGTGGCCGTCACACGCCGTTCTTCACCAACTACCGCCCGCAGTTCTACTTCCGCACCACGGACGTGACCGGCGTCGTCTCCCTGCCCGAGGGCACGGAAATGGTGATGCCCGGCGACAACGTGTCGATGGATGTTGAGCTGATTGCGCCGATCGCCATGGATGACGGTCTGCGTTTCGCGATCCGCGAAGGTGGCCGCACCGTCGGCGCCGGCGTGGTTGCGAGTGTGACCGCGTAAGACCGCGCTAGGAAGAGATTGAAGCCGCGAAACTGGAAGCCTGACGATGGACAATCAAAACATCCGCATTCGCCTGAAGGCGTATGATCACCGCGTGCTCGATGCGAGCACCAAGGAGATCGTGAACACGGCGAAGCGTACAGGTGCCCGGGTTCGCGGCCCGATCCCGTTGCCCACGCACATTGAACGGTTCACTGTGAACCGTTCCCCCCATGTTGATAAGAAGAGCCGCGAGCAGTTCGAGATTCGGACCCATCGTCGCCTTCTCGATATCGTTGAGCCGACACCGCAGACGGTGGATGCGCTCATGAAGCTCGACCTTGCGTCGGGCGTCGATGTCGAGATCAAGATCTGAGCCTGGAAAGACCGCCTCTATGCGCACCGGAGTGATCGCCAAGAAGCTGGGCATGTCTCGGCTTTTCAAAGATGATGGGAGCCATGTTCCCGTCACTGTTCTGCACCTCGACCAGGTGCGGGTGGTGTCCACCCGTACGCAAGAGTCGAATGGCTATACCGCTGTCCAGCTGGGCTTCGGGCTTGCCAAGGTGAAGAACGTCAGCCAGCCGAATCGTGGCCATTTCGCCAAGACCAAGGTTGAGCCTGCGAAGAAGATTGTTGAATTCCGCGTGGCCGAGGATGCTCTCCTCGAACCGGGTTCCGTGATCTCCGCGGCCCATTTCTCGGTCGGGCAGAAAGTGGATGCCGCTGGCATCTCTAAGGGTAAGGGCTTCGCCGGTGGCATGAAGCGCTGGAACTTCGCCGGCTTGGAAGCAAGCCATGGCGTGTCCGTCAGCCATCGTAGCCTTGGTTCGACGGGTAACCGTCAGGACCCCGGCAAGACCTTTAAGAATAAGAAGATGGCGGGTCACCTCGGTGGCGAGCGCATCACGACCCTCAACCTTGAGGTCGCGGGCATCGATGTCGAGCGCGGGCTGGTTATGGTGAAGGGCGCTATTCCGGGTGCCGTTGGTGGCTATGTGCTGCTGCGTGACGCGATTAAGCGTGCGCGGCCTGCGGACGCTGCCTATCCCGCCGCGCTGGTGGGCTGAGGATTGCGACATGCAGATCGATATTAAAACTCTTGATAATGGCTCGGCCGGCTCCGTGGAGCTGGCTGACGAGATTTTCGGCACCGCCCCGCGCGCCGATATCATGGCGCGTGTGGTGCATTGGCAGCAGGCGCGTCGCCGCTCCGGCAACCACAAGGTGAAGGGCATGTCCGAGGTTTCGGGCACGACCAAGAAGCCGTTCCGCCAGAAGGGCACGGGTAACGCCCGTCAGGGCAGCCTGCGTTCGCCGCAGTATCGCACCGGTGGCATCGTGCACGGTCCGGTCGTGCGCGACCATGGCTATGACCTGCCGAAAAAGGTGCGTCGCCTCGGCCTGATCTCCGCCCTGTCTCAGAAGCAGGCCGAAGGCAAGCTGGTGGTGATCGATGCCGCGGCCGGCGTTGAGAAGACCAAGGATCTCGCGACCAAGCTGCGGGCGCTGGGCTGGACCTCCGCTCTGTTCATCGATGCGGATGTGGACGCGGGTTTCCTGCGCGCCAGCCGCAACCTGATCGGCGTGGACGTGCTGCCGACGGTCGGCGCCAATGTCCTCGACATTCTGCGCCATGAGCTGCTGGTCGTGACCTCGGCCGGTTTGGAAGGTCTGACGGCGCGCCTGGCTGACAAGGCCGCCGTCGCGGCGGAGATCGCAGCATGAGCACCCCCGGTTTCAATGCGCGCAAGCGCGCTGAGAAAATGTCCCGCGAGGCGATCTACGAGGTCATCCGCAGCCCGGTGATCACCGAAAAGGCGACAGCCCTTGGTGAGCGCAATCAGGTCTCGTTTCGGGTGTCGCTCGACGCCACGAAGCCGGCGATCAAGACGGCGGTAGAGACCCTGTTCGGCGTGAAGGTTCTGGGTGTGAACACCCTGGTCACGAAGGGCAAGACGAAGCGGTTCCGTGGCCGTCCTGGCCAGCGTGCGGATGTCAAGAAGGCGATCGTTCAGTTGGCCGACGGCCAGTCGATCGACTTCACGACGAGCCTTACCTAAGGCTCTTGGGGATAGATCATGGCGCTGAAGCAATTTAATCCCGTCACCCCGAGCCTCCGCGGCACCGTCATGGTGTCCCGCGAAGGTCTGTGGAAGGGCAAGCCGGTTAAGGGACTGACGGTCGGCAAGACCTCGTCCGGCGGCCGCAACAATCATGGCCACACCACGGTGCGTTTCCGGGGCGGTGGACATAAGCAGAGCTACCGCATCGTCGACTTCAAGCGTCGCAAGTATGACGTGCCGGGTACGGTCGAGCGGCTCGAGTATGACCCGAACCGTACGGCCTTCATCGCCCTGATCAAGTATCAGGACGGTGAACTTGCGTATATCATTGCGCCGCAGCGTTTGGCTGTGGGTGACCAGGTCGTTTCCGGCCTGCGCGCCGACATCAAGCCGGGCAATGCGATGACGCTCGCGGCGATCCCGGTCGGCACGATCATTCATAATATCGAGATGAAGCCGGGTGCGGGTGCCAAAGTCGCGCGCTCCGCCGGGACCTTCGCTCAGCTCGTCGGCAAGGATGCCGGCTATGCCCAGATCAAGTTGATGTCGGGTGAGCTGCGCGTCGTCCGCGCTGAGTGCATGGCCACGATTGGTGCCGTGTCCAACCCGGACAACTCGAACATCCACATCGGCAAGGCTGGTCGTTCCCGCTGGCTTGGACGTCGCCCGCATAACCGCGGCGTCGTCATGAACCCGGTCGATCACCCCCATGGCGGTGGTGAAGGCCGGACCTCGGGCGGACGTCATCCGGTGACGCCGTGGGGCAAGCCGACCAAGGGTTACAAGACGCGCGTTAACAAGCGGACGGACAAGTTGATCATCCGCCGGCGCAACAAGAGCAAGGGCTGAGTCCATGTCACGCTCCGTTTGGAAAGGCCCGTTTGTAGACGGGTACCTCCTGAACAAGGCCGAGGCGGCACGCGCCTCCGGCCGCAACGAAATCATCAAGATCTGGTCCCGCCGGTCCACGATTCTGCCCCAGTTCATTGGGCTCACCTTCGGCGTCTACAACGGGCACAAATTCCTGCCCGTCCAGGTCAACGAGAATATGGTGGGGCACAAGTTCGGCGAATTTTCGCCGACACGGACCTTCACCGGCCATTCGGCCGACAAGAAGGCGAAGCGGGGCTGATCGATGAGCAAGCCGAAACATCCCCGGTCTCTTGGAGAGACCGAAGCGCAGGCGCTGATAAGCAATCTTCGCGTCAGCCCGCGTAAGCTAAACCTTGTCGCCGCTCTGATCCGCAACAAGCCCGCGGCCGTCGCCGTGGCGCAGCTGACCTTCAGCAAGCGCCGCATCGCGAACGACGTCCGCAAGGCTTTGCAGAGCGCCATTGCCAATGCCGAGAACAACCATCAGCTCGACGTCGATCGTCTGGTGGTGACCAAGGCTGAGGTTGGCCGTTCCATCGTCATGCGCCGCTTCCATGCGCGTGGCCGTGGCCGCGCCGCCCGCGTCGAGAAGTGGTTCAGCCACTTGAAGATCGTCGTTGCCGAGCGTGCGCAGGAAGCTGTCGCGACGCCTGAGCAGGAGGCCGTGTAACATGGGTCATAAAGTCAATCCGATCGGCCTTCGCCTCGGCATCAACCGTACCTGGGAGAGCCGCTGGTACGCCGGTAAGGACTACGCGAAGCTGCTTCATGAGGATCTGAAGCTGCGCGCGCATCTTCGCAAGAAGCTCTCCGGCGCGGGCGTGTCCCGCGTGGTGATCGAGCGTCCGGCGAAGAAGCCGCGCGTGACCATCTATGCCGCCCGCCCCGGCGTGGTGATCGGCAAGAAGGGCCAGGATATCGAGGTTCTGCGTAAGGACCTGACCAACATGGCGAAGGCCGAAGTCTCCTTGAATATCATGGAGATCCGCAAGCCTGAGATCGACGCGACGCTGGTTGCCGAGAATATCGCGCAGCAGCTGGAGCGCCGCGTGGCTTTCCGCCGCGCCATGAAGCGTGCCGTTCAGTCTGCCATGCGCCTTGGCGCCCAGGGCATCCGCATCAATTGCGGCGGCCGTCTCGGCGGCGCCGAAATCGCGCGGATGGAATGGTACCGTGAAGGCCGCGTGCCGCTGCATACGCTGCGCGCTGACATTGATTATGGTGTTGCTACGGCGAAGACGACTTATGGGACCTGCGGTGTGAAGGTCTGGATCTTCAAAGGTGAGATCCTGACCCAAGATCCGATGGCACAGGACCGCAAGGCCGCCGAACAGGCGCCGCAGCGGTAAGGATTGGACACGGACAATGCTTTCTCCCAAGCGCACAAAATACCGCAAGGCGCATAAGGGCCGTATCCACGGCCTCGCCAAGGGTAACACGCAGCTGACCTTCGGTGCTTTCGGCCTCAAGGCCCTGGAGCCCGAGCGCATCACCGCGCGTCAGATCGAATCCGCTCGCCGGGCGATCACGCGTCACATGAAGCGCGCCGGCCGCGTGTGGATCAGGATTTTCCCGGATGTTCCGGTGTCTCAGAAGCCCGCCGAAGTCCGCATGGGCTCCGGTAAAGGCAATCCCGAGTTCTGGGTGGCTCGGGTCAAGCCTGGCCGCATCATGTTCGAGATCGATGGCGTCTCCAACGAGATCGCGCAGGAAGCGCTGACGCTCGGGGCCGCCAAGCTGCCGATCAAGACCAAATTCGTCACCCGTATCGGGGAGGCGTGATTATGGCCAATAAGTCTGCGACCGACATTCGCGCGAAGACCGCGGATGAGCTGGAAGCCCAATTGGTAGACCTGCGTCGTGAGCAGTTCAACCTTCGGTTCCAGCGTGCTACGGGCCAGTCCGAGAGTGTCGGGCGCGTGCGTGTTGTGCGACGTGAGATCGCTCGTGTGAAAACCATTATTGCGGAGCGCTCACGCGCTTCCGCCAAAGCCTGAGGAGATAAGGGCGATGTCTAAGCGCGTCCTGTCAGGGCGGGTGGTGAGCGATAAAATGGACAAGACCGTAACGGTCCTGGTCGAACGTCGCGTCATGCATCCGCTCTACAAGAAGTTCATTCGCCGTTCGAAGCGTTATGCTGCGCACGACGAACTCAATACGTGCAAGCCGGGCGACATGGTGCGGATCGAGGAATGTCCTCCGATCAGCAAGCGCAAGGCCTGGCTGGTGATCGAGCGGAATGGTGTGAACCTGTCCGCTCCGATCGAAATCACTGAAGCGCCTGCCGCTTCGGCTCAGGCCTAAGAGGGGATAGAGTAAGTGATTCATCCCGAAACCAATCTCGATGTCGCCGATAATTCCGGCGCGCGTCGCGTTCAGTGCATCAAGGTCATCGGTGGCTCGAAGCGTAAGACCGCTTCCGTCGGCGACGTGATCGTGGTTGCCGTCAAGGACGCGATTCCTCGGGGTAAGGTCAAAAAGGGCGACGTTCATCAGGCGGTGATCGTTCGCACGTCCTATCCGGTGCGCCGGGCCGATGGCAGCGCCATCCGCTTCGACCGCAATGCCGCCGTTCTGATCAACAAGCAGAACGAGCCGATCGGCACGCGTATCTTCGGGCCCGTCGTGCGCGAGCTGCGCGCCCGCAAGTTCATGAAGATCATCAGCCTCGCGCCGGAGGTGATCTGATCATGGCCGCGCGTATTCGTAAGGGCGACCGCGTTCTCGTCATCTCCGGCTCTGACAAGGGCAAGCGCGGTGAAGTGACGCAGGTTCTGCCGAAGCTGAACCGTGCCGTCGTCGAAGGTGTCGCTGTCGTCGTGAAGCACCAGAAGCCCACCCGTATGGGTGAGCAGGGTGGTCTCGTGCGGCGTGAGCGTGCGATCGATCTGTCTAATTTGAAGCTGATCGACCCCAAAAGCGATCAGCCGACCCGGGTGGGGTTCCGGATTCTGGAAGACGGCCGCAAGGTCCGTGTTGCCAAGAAGACCGGCGCTCTCATCGAAAGCTGAGGAGGCTAGAGGGTGAGCGAAGCTAACGCACTGCCGCGTCTGCAGGCACATTATAATAACGTTGTCCGGGCCAAGCTGCAGGAGGAGTTCAACTACAAGAACACCATGCAGCTGCCGCGTCTGGAAAAGATCGTCCTGAACATGGGCGTGGGCGAAGCAGCGGCCGACCAGAAGAAGCTGGAAGCCGCCTATGGCGAAATGACGCTGATCAGCGGCCAGAAGCCGGTCAAGACGGTTGCCAAAAAGGCGATCGCGGGCTTCAAGATCCGCAAGGGTCTGCCGATTGGTTGCAAGGTCACGCTGCGCTCTGCCCGGATGTACGAATTCCTCGATCGTCTGGTGACGATCGCGCTGCCGCGTGTCCGCGACTTTCGCGGCATTACCGGCAAGGGTTTCGACGGCCGTGGCAACTTTGCTATGGGCGTGAAGGAGCAGATCATTTTCCCGGAAATCGTCTACGACAAGGTAGACGCGATCCGGGGCATGGACATCGTCTTCGTGACGACTGCGACGACCGATGCGGAAGCCAAGGCCCTGCTTAAGGGCTTCGAGCTTCCCTTCGCGAACTGAGCTTAACAAGTCGAGATTTGGAAAACCACGGCCTCCGCAAGGCGGTCGGCCGATAGGTTCCGGAGGGTAAAATAGGATGGCCAAAACTTCCCAGGTCAACCGCAATGCCAAGCGTATGCGGATGACCGCTCGTGATAAGGCCAAGCGTGAGGCGCTGAAATCGGTTGTTTCCGATCGCAGCATCCCCGTGGAAGACCGGTTCGAGGCGTCTGTGAAACTGGCGCAGCTGCCGCGCAATGGCTCGGCCACGCGCGTGCGTCTGCGTTGCGAGCTGACGGGTCGCTCCCGCGCCAACTATCGCAAGTTCCGCCTCTGCCGTATCGCGTTGCGGGACCTTGCCAGCGCCGGGCAGATCCCCGGCATGGTTAAAGCGAGCTGGTAAGGAAAGGGATCACCTATGTCGATGTCAGATCCCTTAGGGGATATGCTCACGCGCATTCGTAATGCGCAGCGAGCCAATCACACTGTTTGCGTCGCGCCCAGCTCTCGGTTGCGCGCCAATGTTCTCGATGTGCTGAAGCGTGAAGGCTATATCCGCGGCTTTTCAACCGAAGAGCTTCGTCCGGGTGTCGCTCAGCTTCGCATCGAGCTGAAGTATAACGAGGGCCAGCCGGTCATCAAGGAGATCACTCGCGTCTCCCGTCCGGGCCGTCGCGTTTATTCGAAGATCAAGGAGCTGCCGCGGGTCTATAGCGGTCTCGGCGTCTCCATCCTCTCCACGCCGCGTGGCGTGATGAGCGATCAGGAGGCTCGCGCTGCCAATGTTGGCGGCGAAGTCCTCTGCCGGGTCTTCTAAGGGGGGCTGGGGAATGTCGCGCGTAGGTAAATATCCGGTCACCATCCCCTCTGGGGTTGATGTGGCTATCGCCAATAACATCCTGACGGCGAAGGGCAAGCTGGGCACGCTCACGCTGCCGCTGAGCGCCGAACTCGTCGAAACAAGTGTGGCCGATGGCCATGTCTCGGTTGCGCCGAAGACCAAGGCTGCGCCCGCCCGCATGATGTGGGGCACCACCCGTGCCCTCGTCGCCAATATGGTCAAAGGCGTGTCCACGGGATTCTCGAAGACCATGGAAGTGACCGGCACCGGTTATCGTGCCGCCGTTCAGGGTCCGAACCTGGTGATCAACCTCGGCTATTCGCATGATGTGGTCTATCCGATCCCGGAAGGGATCAAGATCACCTGCGAGAAGCCGACGATGATCAAGGTCGAGGGTGTGGACAAACGGCTGGTCGGCCAGGTTGCTGCCGAAATTCGGTCGAAGCGTCCGCCGGAGCCCTATAAGGGCAAGGGCGTGAAATACATCGACGAGACCATCCGCCGTAAAGAAGGTAAGAAGAAGTAATGAGCGCGAACCAGGATCTCCGGGTGCGTCGGCGGGAGCGTCTGCGCTTCCAGCTGCGCCAGAAGTCCGGTGGCCGGGTCCGGCTGTCGGTGTTTCGTTCCAGCAAGCACATCTATGCGCAGGTCATCGACGATGTGGCGGGCCGTACGCTCGCCGCCGCGTCCTCCATCGATCTCGAACTCCGCAAGGATCTCAAGACCGGTGCCGATACCGACGCTGCGACCGCTGTGGGCAAGCTCGTCGCCGAACGCGCTCTTGCCGCTGGCGTGAAGGAAGTTGTGTTCGATCGTGGGTCCTATCTCTACCACGGTCGCGTCAAAGCTCTGGCCGATGCCGCCCGTGAGGGCGGTCTGGCCTTCTAAGGGGAACGAAGCAATGGCACGGGAACCGAGAGAAGGTGGTGGCCGCGGCGGACGTGAGCGTGACCGCGAACACAGTGACGAGTTCATCGACAAGCTGGTGACCATCAACCGCGTCGCCAAAGTGGTGAAGGGTGGCCGTCGGTTCGCCTTCGCCGCTCTGGTGGTGGTGGGTGACCAGAAAGGCCGCGTCGGCTTCGGCGCCGGCAAGGCGCGTGAAGTGCCGGAAGCGATCCGCAAGGCGACGGAACGGGCGAAGCGTAACCTGATTCGCGTGCCGATGAAGGAAGGCCGGACCCTGCATCACGATGCGCTGGGTCACTACGGCGCTGGTGCGGTTATCCTGCGCTCGGCCCCGGCCGGCACGGGTATCATCGCCGGTGGCCCGATGCGTGCGGTGCTGGAAACCCTTGGGATTGGCGACGTCGTCGCGAAGTCTATGGGCAGCCGCAACCCGCATAACATGATCAAGGCGACGTTCGACGCCTTGCAGAACTGCGCAAGCCCCCGCTCCGTCGCCGCCCGTCGTGGCAAGAAGGTGTCGGATATTCTGGGCAAGCGCGAGACCGCGGAGGTCGCCGATGCCGTCTGATCGCACCGTTATTGTGAAGCAGATCACCTCTGGCAACGGGCAGAAGCCCGGCCAGCAGGCGACGTTGATCGGTCTCGGCCTTAACAAGATCGGCCGTGTGCGCGAGTTGGAGGATACTCCTTCCGTGCGCGGCATGATCCGTAAGGTCGCCCATCTGGTGAAGGTTGAGGAAAAGGTCTGACTTCGGTCAGACCTTGAGGATTGAAACCATGAAGCTCAATGAACTGCGCGATAATGCCGGCGCGCGTCCGAAGTCGAAGCGGCTTGGCCGCGGTATCGGCTCCGGCAAGGGCAAGACCTCTGGCAAAGGCGTCAAAGGTCAGAAGGCGCGTGAAGGCGTGGCGCTGAACGGGTTCGAGGGCGGTCAGCTCCCGATCTATCGTCGTCTGCCGAAGCGCGGTTTCCGCAATATCTCGCGCAAAGTCTATGCGCCGCTGAATCTCGACCTGCTCGAGCATGCGGTGAAGGCGGGCGTGCTCGACGGCAGCCAGACGATCACCGAAGAGACCCTCTTCGCGACCGGCGTCGTCAGCCATGCCAAGGTCTCGGGCGTTCGCCTGCTGGGCCGTGGCGCGGTGACCCGCGCGCTGACCGTCTCCGTCTCCGGCGCCTCCGCTTCTGCGGTGGCCGCGATCGAGGCGGCCGGTGGCCGCGTCGAGATCATCGGCGAAACGCCGGAAGCCGCGCCCGCCGCGTAATCGGCGATCGTGGACTTGGATGTCAGAAGGGCGTCGAACCTGGTTCGGCGCCCTTCTTCTATGTGATGGCCGCCGGCATCGGCGGACCGGTCGATCTGCGGTAGAAGATTTCGGCCTGCAACCGGAACAGGGACACCAGCATGACCCAATCGAATTCAGTTTTCTCAACCGTCTTTCAGCCCGGCCAGGTCGCCGTCATCACCGGGGCCGCGAGCGGCATTGGCATTGCCACCGCCGATTTCTGCGCGGCCCATGGCATGAAGCTGGTCCTGGCTGATGTGAATGAGGCGGCGCTGCTGCAGGCGTCCGACCGTCTGGCCGGGCAATACAAGGTCGAGGTCCTGGCCGTGCCCACCGATGTCAGCCGGCGCGAGGCGGTGGAGCGGCTGCAGACCAGCGCCTATGAGCGTTTCGGCGCGGTCGATTTCCTGATGAACAATGCCGGGCGTGAAGGTCCCGGCCAGCTGTTCGGTGATCCGGCCGTCTGGGACGGCATTATCGGTGTCAATCTCTGGGGCGTCATCCATGGTGTCCAGGCATTCGCGCCCGCGATGATCGCCCAAGGCAAGCCCGCGATCATCGTCAATACGGGGTCCAAGCAGGGCATCACCTGTCCGCCGGGCAATACCGCCTACAACGTCTCCAAGGCGGGCGTGAAAGTGGTGACCGAGGCGCTGGCCCATGATCTGCGCAGCCAGCCCGGGTGCCAGGTTCAGGCCCATCTTCTGATTCCGGGCTTCACCTATACCGGTCTGACCCGCGCTGGTGGTGCCACCGAAAAGCCGGCCGGCGCCTGGACCTCCGAACAGGTCGTGTCCTTCATGGCGGACCGTATCGCGGCAGGAGATTTCTATATCCTCTGCCCGGACAATGACGTCAGCCGCGATCTCGATAATGCCCGCATGCTATGGGCCGCCGGGGATATCACCGAGAACCGGCCGCCGCTGTCGCGCTGGCATCCCGACTATGCCGATGCTTTCAAAGCCTATCTCGCTGAGAAGGGCCTGTGAGTCGTCTGCCCATCCACCGCTTGTCTTCGCTTTCTTCCAAAGGCCCGACCCATGACTGACACGCCGCCCGATCGTCTTTCCGTCAATCCGAAAAGCCCCTTTTTTGACGAGGCCGCGCTGCAGCGTGGCGTCGGCATTCGCTTCAAGGGCGTCGAGAAGACCAATGTCGAAGAATATTGCGTCAGCGAGGGCTGGGTGCGGCTTTCGGTCGGCAAGTCGGTCGATCGTCATGGCAATCCGCTGACGATGAAAATGAACGGCCTGGTTGAGCCCTATTTCCGGGATGAGCCTGAAGAGGTCTGATGTTCACCATCACGCGGCTGCTCGACGGTATTTTTGAGATCCCGGCGGCGATGTTTCTCTATGTCGGGGATGAGGCCAAGGGGGCCCATATCCGGGCGGAGAAGGCGGGGGCAGGGACGGTCGTCCCGGTCAATTGCTTCCTGCTGCGCCGGGACGCGGAGGTCATTCTCGTTGACGCCGGCACTGGCCCAGCCTGGGGCCCTGCTCTCGGCCATGCCCGCGCGGCTCTCGCCGCCGGGGGCATGGCGCCCGAGAGCGTCGATCGTGTGATCCTCACGCATATCCATGGCGATCATGCGCTTGGCCTGTTCGCGGACGAGGCAGCCTATTTCCCGCGCGCCCGCATTTCCGTCCCCGCGGCTGACCTCGCCTTTTTTACGGATGACGCGGCGCGCGCCGCGATGCCCGAGGGTCGGCGGGCTGCCTTCGACATCGCGGCCAGGCTCCTGGCTGTCTATGCCGGCCGCATTGATGTCTTCGACGGCGAGGAGGCGCATCCCGGTATCACCGCGCTGCCGTTGCCCGGTCATACGCCGGGCCATACCGGCTACCGTTTCGCCACAGCGGAGGGCGACATTCTGCTCTGGGGCGATGCCCTCCATATCGCGGATGTCCAGCCGCGCGATCCGCGCGTCGGGCTGTTCTACGACACCGACCGGGATCTGGCCTGGCAAAGCCGCCGGAAGGTTCTGGCCTATGCCGCGGCCGCAGGCTTGCGCGTCGGCGGCGGCCATATCGACGGCTTCCTGCGCGTGGTCGCCGACGGCGAAGGGTTTCGGCTGGAGTCCTGATGTGCGGTCAAAGCGGCATCCCTACCGCATGCGTTGGGCCAGAACTTCCTCGTAAACGCCCAAGGTGGCGTCTTGCAGAACGCCGATGGTGTAATGCGCGAGCACGGAGGCGCGGGCGCGTTCGCCCATTGCCTGCCGGTCCGCCGGTGACGCATCGAAGGTCGCCCGCAGCGCCTCCGTCAGCGCGGCAACATCGCCGGGCGGCACCAGAATCCCGGTCTCGCCATGCTCCACCGTTTCCGCGGCACCGCCATGGTCGGCCGCGATGACGACGCGCTCCATCGCCTGGGCCTCGATCACCGCGCGGCCGAAGGCCTCGGGCTCAGTCGATGCGCTGACAACAACATCGGCCAGCATCAGCGCAGCCGGCATATCCGCGCAATGACCGGAAAACTTGATCTGCGCGGTGACCCCAAGGGCGGCCGCCTGGTCCAGCAATGCGCGCACATAGGTGTGCCGGCCCTGGTCTGACCCCACGAAGACGGCGACGACGTCGGCGCGGCCGAGTTCGGCGAGGGCCGCGATCAGCACGCTCTGCCCCTTCCAGCGGGAAATGCGCGCGGGCAGCAGCACAACCTTCGCCTGTTCCGACAGGCCCCAGGCGGTCGCGAGCTTCGCCACGCGCAGGCCGAGCTGGGCGGCGGGGTCGAAGACCAGCGGATCGACTCCGCGCGGGATGAGGCGGATGCGCTCGGCCGGCACGCCATGCTGCTGCTGGATCAGGTTCGCGATGAAGCCGCTGGCGGCAATCACCAGCGCGCCGCGCACCATCACGCTGTTGTAAAGGCGCTTGGCGCGCGAGGTATCGGAATAGGCGCCGTGATAGGTGGTGATGAAGGGCACGCCGGTCAGCCGGCTGGCCCGCAGCACCGACCAGGCCGGCGCGCGGGAGCGGGCATGGATCAGATCGACCTTCCGGTCGCGGATGAGCTGCGCCAGCGCCGCGCCGTGGCGGTACATCGCCCAGGGGTTCTTGGTTTTCAGCGGCAGCGTCACATGCTCACCGCCCGCGCGCTCAATGGCGGCCACCAGTCGGCCGCCCTGGCTCGCAACCAGCGCCTTATGGCCCTGGGCGACCAGAGCCTCGACGATTTCCACCGTGCCTCTTTCGACGCCACCGCTGTCGAGAGAGGGCAGGACTTGAAGGATGGTTGGCAAAACTGGGGCTACAGCGGCGCGCAGGCTGTTTGCAGCCAGGCAGCGGCGGCACCGGTCAGATGCGGCCCGACCACGGCCACAACCCGCGCATGATAATCGTCCAGCCACTGGCGCTCGGCCGTGGTCAGCAGGTCCGGCGCGATCAGCGCGCGATCGAAGGGAGCCCAGGTGATGGTCTCAAACTCCAGGAAAGGCTTCACGCCGTCGGGCCGCGCCGCGGACGCTTGCACGATCAGCAGGTTTTCCAGGCGAATACCGTATGCGCCGGGCAGATAGTATCCGGGTTCGTTGGAGAGCAGCATTCCCGCTTTGAGCGGAATGGGGCGGGTATTGCGCGACAGCGATACCGGCCCTTCATGCACGGACAGAAAGGCGCCGACGCCATGGCCGGTGCCGTGATCGAAATCGAGCCCTGCCTGCCATAGCGCCTGGCGCGCGAAACCATCGACATGCGCGCCCGTCAGCCCCTCGGGGAAGCGCAGCGTCGCGATGCCGATATGGCCCTGTAGCACGCGGGTGAAGCGCTCTCGCAGCAGATCGGGCGCGGCCTCCGGCCCGGTCCAGATGGTGCGAGTCACATCCGTGGTGCCGTCCAGAAACTGGGCGCCGGAATCGATCAGATAGACCTCGTTCGGCTGAATGGCGCGGTCGCTTTCCGCCGAGACGCGGTAATGCATGATGGCGGCATGTTCGCCGGCGCCGGAAATGGCCGGGAAGCTCTCCTCCTTGAATTCCGGCAGGGCGGCGCGGAAATCAAGCAGGGCCTGGGCGGCCGAAAGCTCGGTCTGCGTGCCCGTCGGGGCCTGAATCGACAGCCAGTGCAGGAAGCGGCAGAGGGCAATGGCGTCGCGCGCCTGGGCCACGCGGGCGCCCGCCTGTTCCACCGGGTTCTTGCAGGCTTTGGGCAAGGCGCAGGGGTCGGCGCCTGCCGTCACCTCGGCGCCGGCGGCCTGCAGGCGCTGCGCGAACCAGACGGGTGACGCGCTGGAATCGACGCGCACCCGCTTGCCCGCCAGCGTATCCAGCCCTGCTGCCAGCGCATCCCGTGTCTCGACCGTCACGTGATTGCCAAGACGGGCGCGGATGTCTGCGTCGAGCTTTTCCGGCGCCATGAACAGGGTCGCGGTGGCATCCGCGCGGAGGATGAGAAAGCCGAGTGCGATCGGCGCGAAGGGCACATCGGCGCCGCGGATATTGAGCAGCCAGTTGATCGAGGGCGGATCGGTGATAACCGCTGCATCCTCACCGGCCTCCTTCAGAAGCGTGGCGATTTCGGCGCGCTTCTCAGCGGCGGTTTTGCCGGCCAGCTCTTCCGGGTAGGCCGTGACGGCGCCGAGCGGCGCGGCCGGCCGGTCCGTCCAGATGCGATCGACCGGGTTTGCCGCCAGCGGCACGAAGGTGACGGCGGGTGCGGCGCGGGCGATGCGGTCCAGCGCGTCTTCGGCGATCAGCAGCGGATCGTAGCCGATACGGGCGCCTGCCGGGGCCTTGTCGCGCAGCCAGTCTGCCGGCGGCTCGTCGGTGATATGGCGATAGTCCCACAGCGCGCCGTCAACCTCATCGCGCACCTGCAGGACATAGCGCCCGTCGATGAAAATGGCGGCGGCGTCGCGCAGCGCGATGGCAAGGCCCGCACTGCCGGTAAACCCCGTCAGCCAGGCCAGGCGTTCGGCGCAGGCCGGCACATATTCGCCCAAATGCTCGTCAGAGCGGGGGACCAGCACGCCGTCGATGCCGTCAGAGGCGAAATTGTCGCGTAAGCGCGAAAGACGATCAAAAAATGACAGCATGACGAAGGTTCCGTGAAAAGATATGTGCTGTAGTCATAACCTTAGCGTGATCATGCTTCCGTTGCATGTCAGATCGAGCTTCTTGCCGCATCATGCTGCAGCGCAAACTTGCTATATCGCCGTTCAACGAATGGCCCCCACAAACCAGGAAGGCCTTCTTCAGCCAAGGACATACTCCGATGAACGCCTTCATCAACACCTCTTCCACCGGCCGCGCGACGCATGGCGCTGCCTCCAGCTCCAGCCTTCTGGGTTCGGTTGGCCGCGTCGGCCGCTGGCTGCGCGATGTCAGCCGCCGCAACGCCGTGATCAACGAACTGGATCGCCTGAGCGACCGCGAACTCGCCGATATCGGCCTCAATCGCAGCGAAATCCGCTCGGTCTTTTCGATGGCCAACCGCGACGCCCGCTAATGCCGGCGCCGCTGCGGGTTTAAAAGGGCAGGTCCGCAGGGATCTGCCCTTTTTCATATCTGCTGGGTGAAAGCCGCGGCGGCTCACGCCGGTGGCAGCTGAGTGACCGCATGGGCCGCGATATCGCCCGCGCGGCACAGATAGATATCGTCCCGCGCCGCCGCGATATGGGCCAGCGCCCGGCGCAACTGCCGCAGCCGGAACGGCTGGCCGACGATATAGGGGTGAAGCGCGATGCCCATCACCAAAGGCTGCGACCGCGCCTGGTCCCGCATTTCATCGAACTGGTCGATGATCATGTCCGCGAAGGTCGCGGCCTCGATCTTGCGCGCGACGATCGCCGGAATGTCGTTTAGCTCCTGCGGATAGGGCACCGAGAGCAGGCGGCCGCCGCCGCGCGTGCGCATCCAGCCGGGCTGATCGTCATGGCACCAGTTCAGCGTATAGCCGTAGCCGGCTTCCGCTAGCAGATCGGGCGTGACCGTGCTTTCCGCGATCCAGGGGCTGAGCCAGCCTTGGGGCGCGCAGCCTTCATGCTGGCGGATCGCCGCCGTTGTCTCAGCAATCAGCCTTGCCTCATCCGTTTCGCTCAGAATGCTCTGGCGCTCGGCATTGCTGCGCCCGTGCCCGGCGATCTCATCGCCCCGCGCGCGGAAGGGCGCCACGATCTCGGGGCAGTAGTCATAGATGCTGCTGTTGAGCAGCACGGTCGCGGGCAGCGCCAGCGCCTCGAACAGATCCAGCAGCCGCCAGACGCCAACGCGATTGCCATAGTCGCGCCAGGCATAGTTCAGGACATCGGGCTGCGGCCCGCCGGGGGCAAGTTCCGCGCCCAGGCCTTCGCCGAAGGCGAAATGTTCCAGATTGAGGCCGAGATAGACTGCGAGCCTGGTGCCGTTCGGCCAGTCATAGACCGGCCGCTGCGTGATGGGCGCGTAATCGTAACGGCCGTGGCTGGGCAGCGCCATCAGGGCTTGCGCAGCAGCAGGGCGGTCCACTGTCCTTCCGGGAAGCGGGTGTCGAGCACCAGACCCTGGCGGCGATGGGCGGCCAGAACCATGCGTTCCTGCGTCGCCAGCAAGCCGGCGAGGATCGCATAGCCGCCGGGTTTCAGATGCTGCGCCAGCGCATAGGACATGGCGCAGAGCGGGCGGGCCAGAATATTGGCGAAGACCAGATCATAGGGGGCGCCCACGCTGGTCGCCCGCGTCTTCCAGCCATCGGCCAGCGCCGGGCGGATGAGTTTTGCGACCCCGTTGAGGGCCGCATTCTGCTGCGTGACGCGGACGGACCAGGGGTCGATATCGGTCGCGATCACCGGCCGGTGCAGCAATTTGGCGGCGGCCATGGCGAGAATGCCCGAGCCCGTGCCGAGATCGAGAATGGCGCGCGGCTTGCGGTGGGCGATATGTTCCAGCGCCCGCAGACAGCCGCGGGTGGAGCCATGCTCGCCGCTGCCGAAGGCGAGGCCGGCATCGACGGTCAACGTCAGCCGCCCACGGACCGGTGGCGCCGTCTCATGCGTGCCGCGTATGGCGAAGCGCTGACCGATCAACAGCTCGGGGAACTGCTCCAGATTGCGGGCAAGCCAGCCGTCGGCTTCGGTCGCCTGGCGCTCCAGCGGGATATCGTAGCCGGACAGGGCCGCCGCCAGCATCAGGTTGGTTGCCAGTTCATCGTCACGGTCGCCCACCGGCTTGACCGCCTCCAGCCGCCAGGGGCCCTCATCCTCATCGCGGAAGAAGCCGACGGTCGGGCAGATGCTGAGCAGCGCCTGCTCGTAGAAGGGGAGAGCCTCTTCCGGCACAAGCAGGGAGACGGTTTCGAGCGGGGTCGCGCGGCGGGCCATCGCAGGGTCTTTCTCGGTCAGATATCAGGCGCGTTCGACGAACGTATCCAGCACGCGCTTTTCGCCGCTTTTCTCGAAGGAAATATCGAGACGGTTGTCATCCACGGCGAGCACGGTGCCGTAGCCGAACTTCTGGTGGAAGACGCGCGCACCGACCGGAATGCTCTCCTGCCGGGGCGGCCGCGCGGGCTGTTCCCAGGTGCCGGGAGACGGCCGGGGGCGCGTCGCGTTCAGCGCGAAGGCGCCGGAGAAGACCGGCGGGGCGGTCAGCCGCTGCAGGCGCTCGGCCCGTGCGGCGCCGCTCTGCGTGACATGCTCGGACGGCAATTCCTCGATGAAGCGGCTCGGCACGCTCGACTGCCAATTGGCATAGATGCGGCGATTGGCGGCATGGCTGATGATGGCGCGGAGCCGCGCGCGGGTGATGCCGACATAGGCGAGGCGCCGCTCCTCCTCCAGTCCCTTCAGCCCGCTCTCATCCATCGAGCGCTGGCTGGGGAACAATCCCTCCTCCCAGCCGGGCAGAAAGACCGTGTCGAATTCCAGGCCCTTGGCACCATGCAGCGTCATCAGGCTGACGCGATCGGTTTCCGTGCTGTCCTCATTCTCCATGACCAGGGCGACATGATCGAGGAAGCCGGCCAGGCTCTCGAAATCCGCTAGCGCGCGCACCAGTTCCTTGAGGTTGTCGACACGCCCTGGTGCTTCGGGGGATTTGTCGGCCTTCCACATGGCAGCGTAGCCGCTTTCGTCCAGCATGGTGTCGGCTGTCACGACATGGCCTTCGCTGGCCAAAACCTCCCGCCAATGGGCAAAGCCGTTCAGCAATTCTGTCAGGCTGTCGCAGACTTTGCCCTTGATCGCGCCACTGGCGATCATCTGGCCGGCGGCCAGCATCAGGGGCACGCCATGGGTGCGGGCATGCAAATGAAGGTTGCGCAAGGCGGCATCGCCCACGCCGCGCCGCGGCAGATTGACGATACGCTCGAAGGCGAGATCGTCCGATGGCTGCGCGATGAGCCGCAGATAGGCGATGGCGTCGCGGATTTCCGCCCGCTCATAGAAGCGCTGGCCGCCGACGATGCGATAGGGCACGCCGATGGTGATCAGCCGCTCCTCGAAGGCGCGGGTCTGGAAGCCTGCCCTTACCAGCACGGCGATTTCCGCCATCTTGTGCCCGTCGCGGCGCAGCTCCTCGATGCGGCTGCCGACCATGCGGGCTTCTTCTTCCGAATCCCACAGGCCCAGAACCTGCACCTTCTCGCCGTCCGCCTCATTGCGGCCGGCGCGCAGGGTCTTGCCGAGCCGGCCTTCATTATGCGCGATCAGCGCCGAGGCCGCGCCCAGGATCTGCTTGGTTGACCGGTAGTTCGCTTCCAGCCGCACAATGCGCGCACCAGGAAAATCCTTCTCGAAGCGCAGGATGTTTTCAACTTCCGCGCCGCGCCAGGAATAAATTGACTGATCATCGTCGCCGACGCAGCAGATGTTCTGGTGCGACTGCGCGAGAAGCCGCAGCCACAGATACTGGACCAGGTTGGTATCCTGATATTCGTCGACCAGAATGTAGCGGAACATGCGATGGTATTGCGCCAGCACATCCGGGTGCGTGCGCAAAATCTCGGCCACGTGCAGCAGCAGGTCACCGAAATCGGCGGCGTTCAGGCTGCGCAGCCGCGCCTGATAGGCGGCATAGATCTCCTGCGCGCGCCCGGCCGCGAAATCACTGTCCTCGGCTGCGGTAATGCGGTCGGGCGTGAGGCCACGATCCTTCCAGCGCTGGATGATGGCCATCAGCCCCTGCGGCTGCCAGCGCTTGATGTCGATGCCCTCGGCCACCATCAGCTGTTTCAGCAGCCGCAGCTGATCGTCGGTATCGAGGATGGAGAAATTTGATTCCAGCCCGACGAGGGCCGCGTGCCGGCGCAGCATGCGGGCGCAGAGAGAGTGGAACGTGCCGAGCCATAGCCCGGCCACCGGCTGGCCGAGGATGCTGCCGATGCGCTCCTGCATCTCGCGCGCGGCCTTGTTGGTGAAGGTGACGGACAGAACCTGGCCCGGCCCCGCGCGTCCCGACATCAGAATATGGGCGAAGCGGGTGGTCAGCACCCGGGTCTTGCCGGTGCCGGCGCCGGCCAGCACCAGCAGCGGCCCGTCCAGAGCCTCGACCGCCGCGCGTTGTTCGGAATTCAGCCGGTTGAGATAGTCACTCACGCGGCCGAATGCTCCTCCGGCGCGGTCCCGGGCACGGCCGGGCGCACGCCCAGAATATGGGCGATGGCATAGGTCAGGTCCGGGCGGTTGAGCGTGTAGAAGTGGAATTCGTCGACGCCATTGGCCTGCAGCAGGCGCACCTGCTCGGCCGCCAGCACCAGGGAGACCATGCGGCGGGTCTCGGGGTCTTCGTCCAGTCCCGCGAACATATGGGCCATCCAATCGGGAATGACGGTGCCGCAGAGTTCGCTGAACTTCTTCGCCTGGGCAAAATTCGTCACCGGCAGGATGCCGGGCACGATCGGTGCGGTAATGCCGGCGGCCAGGCACTTGTCGAGGAAGCGCAGATAGGTCGCGCTGTCGAAGAAGGCCTGGGTGATGGCGCGGGTCGCGCCGGCATCCAGCTTGCGCTTGAGATTGTCGAGATCGGCCGCGGGCGAGGCGGCACGGGGATGAACTTCCGGGTAGGCCGCGACGCTGATCTCAAAATCGGCGACCCGTTTCAGCCCTTCCACCAGTTCCAGCGCGCTTTGATAGCCGTCTGTGCCGACATCCGCCTGTCCCGGCGGCAGGTCGCCGCGCAGCGCCACGATATGGCGCACGCCGCTGTCCCAGTAGCGCGCCGCGATCTCGTCGATTTCGCCCCGGGTCGCGCCCATGCAGGTGAGATGGGCGGCCGGGATCAGGCCGGTTTCGCGCACCAGCCGGATCACAGTTGCGTGTGTGCGCTCCCGCGTGCTGCCGCCGGCGCCGTAGGTCACGGAGACAAACCGGGGTGCCAGCGTCTCCAGCCGGCGGATGCAGGTCCACAGCTGGCTTTCCAGCGCCTCGGTCTTGGGCGGGAAGAATTCAAAGGACAAAGCCGGGGCCGGGCTGCCGCCCTCGGGAAGCGGCAGGGCGCCGAAGCGGGGGCCGCTCAGCCAGCGTTCCAGGGCCGGGCGCGCCGTGCCCGCGCTGTCCAGCAGGGAATGTCGGGGGTTGAGCGGGATATTCATGCGTGCAGACTCGCCGTGCGGGACATCAATCTTATACGGTATCTCTCCGTGGCAGTCTCGTGCGGTTCGTGCAAGACCGCGCTGACCTTAGGCGCACTTGGGCGACGGCGGCCGGGGTCGGGGCCTGACCGAACGGTCAGGCAGAGTTTGCGTCGCGGCCATTATGCTTTAGGTCTCTTCCGAACGAGATGACGTGATACGTGGTTTGACTGCTGTTTTTGAGGGGGCTGTTGCGTGACATCGAGGATCTGGGCCGCTGGGTTGATGGCGGCTGTTCTGCTAACGGGCCTCGCGGGCTGCGCGACCAAGCCGCCGGCTTCCGACCCGGAAGCATTGGCGGCTTACAGGCAGAACGACGATCCGCTGGAGCCCATGAATCGCAAGCTCTATGCGGTGAACAACGCGCTCGACACCTATGGCCTGAAGCCGGTGGCCCAGGGCTATGCCTATGTCGTGCCGCGCACGGTGCGCAATCACATCGGCAATGTCCTGGATAACCTCCATACGCCGGTGGTCTTCTTCAATGACATTCTGGAAGCCAAATCCCGCCGCGCCGGCGACAGTCTGGTGCGCTTCGTGGTGAACTCCACGGTCGGCGTCGCCGGTATCTTCGATATCGCGAATGGCATGGGCTATCCGGCGCATGAGGCCGATTTCGGCATTACCCTCGCGCTTTGGGGGGTGGGCACCGGCCCCTTCCTCTATCTGCCGGTCCTGGGCCCATCCGATCCGCGTGACGCCGCGGGCTTTGGCGTCGGTATCGTCTCAGACCCGTTCTTCTGGGTCGGCCAGGGGGCGATCGTGACCGACCTTGGCTATGCCCGGACGGCCGTGACCATCGTCAATACGCGGGCCGATCTCCTGAAGCCGATCGACGAGGTCAAGCGCATGGCGCTGGACCCCTATGCTACCTTCAGAAGCCTTTACCGCCAGCATCGTGAGGCTGCCATTCAGGCCGCGCGCGATGATAACCGCCATACGATCCCGGCCTGGTATCCGCAGCCGGCGGCAACCACATCTTCCCAGAACTAAGACCGGAATGAGCTTCAAGGACTCGGAGACGAATATGCGCATCCGCCGCCGTAGAGTGATGACTTTCTTCGCGACCGCCCTGCTGCTTGCAAGCTGCGTGGGCATGACCGCTCAGGCGCGGGCCGATGATGTGTCGCAGGCCCGTGGCCTGATCCAGAGCACGGCGTCGCAGCTCCTCGATGTCATCAACTCCTCCCAGAGTGAGGCGCAGAAGCAGACGGCGATGCAGCAGCTGGTACGCGGCGCGGTCGATGTCGATGGCGTCGCCCGCTTCGTGCTCGGCCGCTACTGGCGCGTGGCGACGCCGGCTCAGCAGCAGGATTATATGCAGACCTTCCGGCAGCTGCTGGTCTACGCCGTCACCGGCCAGGCCAGTACCTTCCAGGGGGCAAAGTTCAGCGTGGGCCAGGCGGTGCAGCGTGATTCGGGTATCGTCGTCGATACCAACGTGCTGGTGCCGGGCAAGCCGGCAGCGCAGGTGCAGTGGGTGGTGGCGACGATCGGCGGCCAGCCCAAGATCATCGATATCATCGCTGAGGGCACCAGCCTGCGTCTGACGGAGCGCAATGATTACGCGGGCGTCATTTCCCAGCATGGTGGACAGATCCAGCCTCTGCTGGACGCCATGCACCAGCAGCTGGCCCGCTTTCAGTCGAATGCGGCTGGTTGATCCGGCACTTTTCTGAGACCTGATGTGCAGCGCCGCGCCTGAAAAGCCAGTCTGACCGAGCGTCAGGCTGGCTTTTGCGTAGGGGCGGGTGTTTGCGTCCCTCCGCGCGGCAATTGTTGCGAAAATGTATAATGGAATTAGCTTGATCGCCTGCGCGAAGCCGCCACAATAGGGCCAGCCGTATCGCACGGTGTTAAAAGGATTTTCCGACAATGGCTTTTGGTCCCGACTTCCGAACCTATCGTGGCGCTTCGGCTGCCACGTCGGCAGCGGTTATCGATGCCGGCCTGCGCGCCTATATGCTGCGCGTCTTCAATTGGATGGCGTCCGGTCTGCTGCTGACGGGCATCGTCGCGTACGGCATCGCCAATACGGATGCGATCAATCTTCTGTATCCGCAGGTGCAAAGCGCCCAGGGCTTCCTGGTGCATCGTCCGTCCCCGCTCGCCTATCTGCTGATGTTCGCGCCTCTGGTCTTCGTCATGGTGCTTAGCTTCGGCGTCAACAAACTCTCCCGCCAGGCGGCACAGGCCATCTTCTGGGTCTTCGCGGCGGTGATGGGCGCAAGCCTGACGAATATCTTCCTGATCTTCACCCAGACCTCCATCGTCTCGGTGTTCTTCGTCTGCGCGGCCACTTTCGCGGCCACCAGTGCCTGGGGCTATGTCACCAAGCGTGACCTCACCGGCATGGGCAGCTTCATGATCATGGGCCTGTTCGGCATCATCATCGCCAGCGTGGTGAATATGTTCGTGCATTCGAGCGCCATGCAGCTCGGCATCAGCATCATCGGCGTGCTCGTGTTCACGGGTCTGACGGCCTATGACACGCAGCGCATCAAGGCCGACTACATCCAGTACGGCTATGGCTATGACGCTGAGACGGCCGGCAAGCGCAGCGTCTATGACGCGCTCGCGCTCTACCTGAACTTCATCAACCTGTTCATGATGATGCTGCAGATCATGGGCAACCGGAACAACAACTAACCGCGCGCCCAGCCCGGCCGAAAGGCCGGGTAACGGGTACAAAAAAGGCGGGAGACCTTGGGGTCTCCCGCCTTTTTTGGATTTGACGATCCTCAGAGGGTTTTGAGGAAATCGTTCAGCTTCTGGGCTGCCGTCAGCTTGTCGGTGCGGTCCAGCGCCGCCAGCTCGGCCGCCAGGCGGTCCATCGCCGCCTCATAGATCTGGCGCTCGCTGAAGCTCTGGTCCGGCTGGCCGGAATTGCGATGCAGGTCGCGCACCACTTCGGCGATCGCCAGCGGGTCGCCGGAATTGATCTTCGCTTCGTATTCCTGCGCCCGGCGCGACCACATGGTGCGCTTGACGCGGGCGCGGCCCTTCAGCACGGCCAGCGCGTCGTCGAACAGCTTGCGGGTGGCCAGCTTGCGCAGGCCGGCGGTGCGGGCCTTGGCCACCGGCACCCGCAGCGTCATTCGGTTTTCCTCGAAGGTGATGTGGATCAGTTCCAGCTTATGGCCGGCGATCTCTTCCGTCGCGATCCGCTCGACCTTGCCGACGCCATGCGTCGGATAGACCACGTAGTCGCCTTCGGCGAAGGTTTCCGGCTTGCCGCTGGGCACCGGCTTGGGCGCGACGGGCGCACCATGGGCCGGAACGGGCGAAGTCGCCGCGGTCGTCGTCGAGGTCGTAGCGGTAGCGTCCTCCGGCATCACGGTATCGGATGCTTCGGGAGAAGAGGCATTCATGGGCTCAAGCCTTCCGCGAAATAAAGTCGGACTCAACCGGGCGCGTCACAACAAAACGGCTGCAAAAGCCGCAGCCTGACACGGGTTCAAGGACGACGGATATAACGGCACGCCTCCACGCTGGCGGTGCGGCCCGCGTGATAACGGCCTCGTTTTTCAACATGGTTCATGCGTATATCACAGATCTCGCCAAAAGTCATGACCAATCGAGCGCGGGTATTCAGCGCCCTTCCCGGCGCCAGGCCAGGAGAAGAACCAACAGCAGCAGCGGCAAGGCGGCCCAGCCCGGCAGCAAGGGCGTCAGCGCGATCCCGGTGGTGACATGGGCGTGGTTGCGCCGCAGGCCGATCCAGTCCGTGCCCCCCGGCGTGTCGGCCCCATCCACCAGACGCAGGCCCGGCGTGCCGCCGGCGCCCAGGAAATGCGCGCTGCCTTGCGTATCGGCGATGACATCCGCGGCTTTGGTGGCCGTCGCGCGCAGATCGGTCCATTCGGGCGGGTCCGCCAGGTCGGATGCGGCATAGGCCGTGCGCGTGCCGTCCGAGACCGTCCACAGGCCCGGGGCGGCGGCCGGCCTGTCGAGCACGGCATGGCCGGGGCCGCGTGCGGTCAGGCTTTCCGTCTGGCTCTGCCCGTCCGGCCCGGTGATGGTCACGCTGGGCGGCGGGCCGGCCTGCAACTGCCGTTCATCGACCAGCAGCCGGCCGTCGGCCATGGCCGCACTCAGCCGGTTCTCGTCCAGCGCGGGTTCCTTCATCAGCCAATGGGCCACCCGGCGCAGCAGCTCGGCCTGCGGGCCGCCGCCGTCATGATCGCGCGCCCAGAGCCAGATCTGGTCCGACAGCAGCAGGCCGACCCGGCCCTCTCCGACATGGTCCAGAACCAGCAGCGGCTTGCCGGCCGCCCCGGTCATCAGCACCTGGCCGTGGATATCGGTCGTGTCGATCAGCCGGTACCACTTGCCCCAGTCCGGCGTGGTGGAGCCCGCAACCCCCGGCAGGTCGGCCGTCACCGGGTGGCGCAGTCCCATATCGGTCAGCGCGGGCCGGAAGGGCGCGATGGCAATGCCGGCGCCGCTCGCCACCGGCTGGCCGAAGGTCGCGGGCAGGCCGATCAGCGTCTGGTCGGCCGGGCCGCTCGCGACCGGCTGGGCCGGCAGGATGCTGCCGAGATCGCTATGGGCGATCGAGCCGACACCCGCGAATTCCGGTCCCGCCTCCAGCAGCAAGGCGCCCCCCTGCCGCACATAGCGGGCGATATTGCCGAGATAGGCGGGCGGCAGGATGCCCTGGTTCTGGAAGCGATCCAGAATGATGAGGTCGAAATTGGCAATCTTCTGCTCGAACAGCTCCCGCTCGGGGAAGGCGATCAAAGCAAGCTGGTCGAGCGGCGTCAGATCGTCCTTGTCCGGTGGCCGCAGGATGGTGAAATGCACCAGATCGACCGCTGGATCGGATTTCAGAAGCCGCCGCCAGGCGCGTTCTCCGGGGTCGGGCTGGCCGGAAATGAGCAGCACGCGCAGGCGGTCGCGCACGCCGTTGACGGTCACGATCTGCTGGTTGTTGATGAGCGAGGCTTCGCCGTCGAGACCCGAGGCGCGCAGCACGATGACGGACGGGCCTTCGCGCTTGACGGCCAGGGTCAGGCTTTGCACCTGCCCGACGGGCACGGTACTGGCCGAGACCGCGGCCCCGTCGCGCATGACGCTGACGGTAGCCTGGCCCCCGGCCGGCGCTGGACCCAGATCTTCCACCTCATAGCGCAGCGTCACCGTGCTGCCGATGACGCCGTAGCGCGGTGCGTCGATCAGCCGCAGCCGGCGGTCGGTTTCTTCCCCCTGCGCGGGCAGCAGCAGGTGGAAGGGCGCGGTAAAGCCCGGTTTGGCCGGGATATCGGCAGTCTCGCCGTCGCTGAGGGCCACCACCCCGGCCAGCTGGTCGGGCGGAATATCGCCGAGCGCGGTATTGATGGCCGAGAACAGCTGCGTGCCCTGGCTGCCCATTTCCGGCACCGTGACGGTGCGCAATTCGAGACCGGGGATGGCCTGCGCTTCACGTGAAACGGCAGCGCGGGCGGCGTCGATCTGCGCCATGCGGTCGCGGATCGTCTCGGACCCGCTGTGATCGACAACAAGGAGGGCGATATCGGGCCGCGCCCGCCATTGCTGGCGCACCAGCTTCGGCCCGCTCAGCCAGCCCAGCAGCAAAGCCAGCAGCAGCAGGCGCCACCAGCGGCCGGGCGTGCGGTTGAGGAAGGCGGGCACCAGCGCCAGCAGCCCGGCGATGCCGAGCGTGATCAGCAGCCATGGCGGCAGCGCCGGCGTGAGCATCGCGCCGACGACGGTGGAGATGCCGTTCATTGGCCCAGCCGCTCCAGAATGGCGGGGACATGGACCTGGTCACCCTTGTAGGTGCCGCTGAGGGCATACATCACCAGATTCATGCCGAAGCGATAGGCATAAAGGCGCTGCTGATCGCTGCCGGGAATCGTGCTGTAGGGAAAGCTGCCGTCCTGGTTCATGTCCCAGGCGGCGGCCCAGTCATTGGCGCCGATGATGACCGGGCTGACGCCGTCATTGCTGGCTTCCGGGGCTTCCGTCACCCAGATCGGCGCGCCGTCATAGCGGCCGGGGAAGTCGCGCAGCAGATAGAAGCTATGGGCCAGAACGTGGCGCGGCGTCAGCGGTGTTAGCGCGGGGATATCGAGCCCCGCCACCGCCTGCCGCAGCGCTTGTGTGGCGCCCGGCTGCAAGCCCGCGCCTGACCCTGTGCTGCCCAGATCGCTGCCTTCGGTGTCGATGAGAATGATGCCGCCGTTTTCCATGAACTGGTTCAGCGCCGCGGTGGCCGCACCCCTGGGCGCGGTACCGCCGGGCAGGATCGGCCAATAGAGCAGCGGATAGAGGCTGAGATCGTCCCGGCCCGGCACGACGCCCACGGGCGGACCCAGGATGGCGGCCGAGCGGCTGCTGACGAAATCCGACAGGCTGGACAGGCCGTCGCGCGATAGCCGGTCGGTGCTGTCATTGCCGGTGATGACATAGGCGAGGGAGGTCTGCAGTGCCGCGGGTGGTACGGGGGCTGCAGCCTGTGCCGGCACGATCGGCCCGAGGCTGAGGCAGGCCAGCACAACCAGCCCCGCCATGACTTTCCCGCGCCTGCGCCAGCGTAGCGCTCCGCGCACCCACAGACTGGCCAAAAGGTCGATGATCAGCAGCGCCACCGCCAGCGCGGTCAGCGCCGGCCCCAGATCGCGTTCGTCCAGCCGGCCGGACAGGCCAGCCGCGGTCGCGCCGGAAACGGGTGCGGCTGCAGCCGGCATGGGCAGGCTGGGACCAAGATTGAGCGCACGGCGGTCACCCGCTGTGCCGTAGAGGCCCGGCGGGGCCTTGGGCGATGGCGTGATCGTCCCGATCTGATCCGCCGCCACCGTGCTGGCGGCGGCACTCGGCGGAGTCATCTCGCCAAAACCGTTCATCACCGCATAAGGGGCAAGGCGCGCCTTCGGGTCGCCGTCACCGGTGCCACTCGCCAGATGGACCAGGCGGTCCAGCATCCCCGGAAACAGGCCCGACAGCGGCAGGCTGGACCAGTCGGCATCGGCAGTCACGTGAAACAGCACGATGCGCCCCTGGCCCAAGGGCGCGGAGGATACCAGCGGCGTGCCGTCGGCCAGCGTCGCCCACACATTGACCGTGCTCAGCGAGGCGGGATCGGCCAGAAGCTGGCGGCTGACAGAGACATCCTTCGGCACGGGCAGGCCGGAAAAGGGACTGGTGGCCGCAAAGGCCGCGAGCGGTTCCGGCTTGTTCCAGGAGAGCGCTCCGCCCAGGCTGCGATCCTGCCGCAGCAAACGCACGGGCAGCAGCGTGTCGGCGGTCTCGCCGGTCAAGGGGCCGCCGAAGCGGATGAGAAGCCCGCCCTGGCGAACGAAGCGCGTCACCGCCGCGACCTCGTCCGGGGAGGTCAGCGGCCGGTCGCTGAGGATGAGGACCGAGAGCGGCTGGCTAAGCAGTTCCGTCAAGCTGCCGCGGCGGATAGCGACATCGGGGCCCAGCGCGCGGTTGAGGTAGAAGAGCGGCCCCACCAATGGGGCATCGGAACCGGCGCCCGCCGTTGAGGCCAGACCCACGATCCGATGCCGCCACTGCCGGTCCAGCAGCAGCGTGCCGCCGGCGCTGGGCGGGCCGGCCAGGCGCAGCTTGGTCACGCTATTGGCCAGCATCGTCGGCAGGCCGAGCGGGGCTGCCGTTTGTGTCTGCCCGGCCGCGAGGGTCAGGGCGATGCGGTTGAGAATGCGGCCGTCGCTGCCTTCGGCGAGCACCGCGAAAGGACGCGCGACCGGCTGCGGCACCGCGGCCAGGCGCACGACCAGGGCGCCGTCGGTCTCGCCAGGCTGCTGCAGGAGTGGGGCGGCGGCTAAAGCCCGCGCGTCGGTAACGCTGCCGGCGCGGGCGAGGGCCGACCGGAACGCGGCTTCGCCGCTGGGCGCGGTGACGCCGTCATCAATAAAAAGAACAGAACTGCCCGCGTGGTGCCAATTGTCCATAGCGCGGGTATCGGCCGCCCGATCCGGCGTCCAGGGCTGCGGCGCGGCCGCAGCCAGCCGGGACATCGCGTCACGGGCCGTCATCGGCCCAGCAATGGCGGGCAGGCGGCCATCAACCTCGGCTGCGGTCGTCAGCAGTGCCACGGGGCGATCCTCCCGCTCGGCCGCCTGGATCGCGGCGCGCGCGGTGGCCGTGCGGTCAGCCCAGTCGCCTGCCGCCGCCCAGCCATTGTCGAGCACGATCAGCAGCGGTCCGCCGCCAGCCATCGGGCGCCGCGGATTGAGGACAGGATTGGCAAGGCCCAGGATGAGACAGGCCAGCGCCAGGATACGCAGCGCCATCAGCCAGGGCGGCGTCCGCTCGGGGGATTCGCTTGTTTCCGAGAGGTCGGCGAGCAGGCGCAGCGCGGGAAAGCTTTGCATGCGCGGCGCCGGGGGGCTGGCCCGCAGCAGCCACCACAGCAAAGGCAGAACCAGAAAGGCGAGCAGCAGCCAGGGCTCGGCAAAGATCATCGGTTGGCCAAAGCCTCATAGAGCGCGAGCAGGGCGGCATTCGGCGCATGGTCGGTGCGGTGCAGCCCGGCCTTCCAGCCGGCCGCCGCCGCGATGGCGCCCAGACCCGCGATCTGCGCCTGCAGCCGCTGCTGATAGGCGGCGCGAATGTTTTCGACTTTCGGCACCAGGATGCTGGCGGTCTGGGGCCCGCCGGCCTGAGCGGCGGCCCCCAGACCCTGAAACCGCACCCGGCCGCGAAAGGGCAGCTCGGCCTCGGCAGGGTCGAGGATTTGCAGGATATGACCGGTGACGGGCAGGGACGCAAAACCGGTGACGGCCGCCTGCACGCGGTCGAGCGGCTCCAGAAAATCGCCGATCAGAATGACATGGGCATGGCGCGGGATCGGCAGCCTTGGCGGCAGCGGCTGTTCCCGGATCTCGGGCTGATCGAGAAGCGCGGCAATGGTGGGCAGGGCGGCGCGGCCGGAGGCCGGGTGGGCGGCGGCCCCCAGCAGGCGGACGTATTCGCCCCCGCGCAGCAGCAGGGCGGCGAGGGCGAGGGCGAGCAGCACCGCGCGCTCCCGCTTCGGCGTTGCCCCCGGCGAATGCCAGCGCATGGCGGCGCCATCGGCGACCCACAGATAGGCCGTCTGCGCCGCTTCCCATTCCGTCTCCCGCACGAATAGCCGGTCGGAGCGTCCGCTCTGCCGCCAGTCGATGCGATCGGCCGAATCACCCTCGGCGAAGGCGCGGTATTGCCAGAAACTGTCGCCCCGGCCCGTCCGCCGGCGGCCGTGCACGCCCTGGGCAACGGTCGTCGCCACCCGCTCGGCGGCCAGCAGCAGCGGCGGCAGTGTCTGGCCGAGCGCTTCGGCTTTCAACGATCCGCGGTTCTGGGGAGAACTAGGCGCCAATGCGGGCGACCATCGCGTCGATGACGGCGTCCAGCGTCACGCCCTCGGCGCGGGCGCCGAAGGAGAGCGCCATGCGGTGGCGCAGCACGGAGGGGGCAAGGGCCGCGATATCGGTCAGGCTGGGGGACAGGCGTCCGTCCAGCAGGGCGCGGGCGCGGGTCGCAAGCATCAGCGCCTGGGCCGCGCGCGGGCCCGGACCCCAGGCGATATGGTCCCGCACCAGGCCAAGACCCGATCCGTCCGGCCGCCCGTCGCGCACCAGATTGACGATGGCATCCACCACCGCATTGCCGATCGGCATGGCGCGGACCAGATTTTGCGCGGCCATCAATTCCGCGGCCGTCAGCACGGCCACGGCTTCGCGGGCAGTGGTGCCGGTGGTCGCCAGCAGCATGGCGCGCTCATCCTCCCGCGAGGGGTAACGCAGGTCGATCTGCAGCAGAAACCGGTCCAGCTGCGCTTCCGGCAACGGATAGGTGCCTTCCTGCTCGATCGGATTTTGCGTCGCCAGAACATGGAAGGGTCGGGGCAGCGGCCGGTCATGCCCGGCCACGGCGACATGGCCTTCCTGCATCGCCTGCAGCAGGGCGGATTGCGTGCGCGGGCTGGCGCGGTTGATCTCATCGGCCATCAGCAGCTGGCAGAAGACGGGGCCTGGCAGAAAGCGGAAGGCGCGGCGCCCGCTCTCGGCCGCCTCGTCCAGCACTTCGCTGCCCAGGATATCGGCGGGCATGAGATCGGGCGTGAACTGCACGCGCTTCGTCTCCAGCCCCAGCGTGCGGCCCAGCGTATCGACCAGCCGCGTCTTGCCGAGGCCCGGAACGCCGACCAGCAGAACATGGCCGCCGGACAGGATGCCGGTCAAAGCGAGATCGACGACCTCGGTCTGGCCGAAAATGATGAGGCCGATTTCGGCCCGCAGCGCCGCCAGGCGGGCGCCCAGCGCATCGGCCTGTGCCAGAATCTCATCCGCCTCATTGCCTAGGCCGTTGGGGCGTCCCATTTCAAAAAGCATGGTGTTCCTTGGCTGTCGTCGCTGTCCACGAGGATGGTGACCTCACAGATCGAAAGACCCTATCTATATTTGATCTTGAGGCGAAGCCGGCTGAGGAAGATGGTGGGGAATGCCCGCAAACGCTTCCGTGACGAGGCAGAGCGGGAATCGCGGAGTATGGCTGTGTCTGGCGAGGCGAAAGGAATGAAAGAGCAAGGCCATGCGGGCGCTGGCCAGGAGATAGGCGGCCAGGACATGGGGGCGGCTGCCCGCGTGGCCGGGATCGAGCTGGCCCTGCCGGACCGTGCCACCATGGCCGAAATCCTGAACGCCCCGGTGCCGAAGAAGCGGCGCCCGCCGGCCGAATGCGGCGAGCTGCCCTTCATCATCAAGCGCGACGGCACCTGGCTGTACAAAGGCACGGCGATCGGCCGCAAGGAACTTGTCTGCCTGTTCGCGAGCGTGCTGAAGCGGGAGGCGGATGGCAGCTTCTGGCTGGAGACGCCGGCTGAGCGCGGCCGCATCGTGGTCGAGGATGCGCCTTTCGTGGTCGTCGAGATGGATTGGACCGGCTGCGACAGCGCCCAGATCGTGACCTTCCGCACCAATACGGATGAGATGGTGACGGTCGATCTGGATCATCCGCTGCGCTTCAACGACGAGGGCGGCGGCGACCCCAAACCCTATGTCCGCCTGCGCTCGGGCAATGGCGCGCATCCGATCGAGGCGCGCATCAGCCGGCCGGTCTTCTATGAACTGGCGGCGCTCGCCGAACCGCAGCCCGTGCGCGGCCGCATGATGCTGGGCGTGTGGAGTTCGGGGGTGTTCTTTCCGCTCGGGGAAATGCCCAACGACGAGGCATGACGGCATGACGGAAGCCGAGCTGCGGGAGGCGCTCGCCCGTCCGGTGACCATGGCGGAACGCCGGGAGACGGCCGCCCGCGCCGAACATGGCCTGGCGGCGGCGGTGCTGGTGCCGATCATCCTGCAGCCGGCCCCCCGCATCCTGCTCACCCGGCGCGCGGATCACCTGCGCCATCATGGTGGGCAGGTCAGCTTTCCCGGCGGGCGGATTGATCCTGACGATGCCGGGCCTGAAGCCGCGGCTTTGCGCGAGGCCTGGGAGGAGATCGCCCTGCCGCCTGCCGCAGTCGATGTCATTGGCCGCCTGTCGGTCCATGAAACCGGAACGGGATTTCTGGTCACCCCCATCGTCGGCCTTGTCGCACCGGGGGTTGATCTGCGGCCGGCCGCGGATGAAGTGGCCGAACTGCTGACCCTGCCGCTGTCGGTCCTGCTTGATCCGGCCCAGCCCAGGCACCAGCGCATGAAGCTGAAAACCGGCGACTGGCGGGATATCTGGGTCTGGCCGCATGATGATCACTATATCTGGGGCGCGACGGCCGCCATTCTGCTCGACCTCGCGCAGAGATTGAGAGAGACCAGGCGGTGAGAGAGCTGGAGATGCGCGATCAAGCGGATGACACGATGTTCGCGGCGGCCATGCCGCAGCAGCCGGCTGATGTTCTGATCGTCGGTGCGGGCATCATCGCGCTTGCCGCCGCCCAGAAGCTGCAGCAGGCCGGGCGTCAGGTGACGCTGATCGAGCGCGGGGGCGTTGCCCGCGCAACCAGTTCCGGCAATGCCGGGGCGCTCGCCTTCTCCGACATCCTGCCGCTCGCGACCTCGGGCAAGATCCGCCGCGTGCCGCAATGGCTGATGGACCCGCTCGGGCCGCTGTCCATTCCCCCGGCCTATGCCTGGACGATCGCGCCGTGGCTGCTGCGCTTCTGGCGCGCCGGCTGGGCAGACCGCATTGCCGCCAGCATTGCGGCGCAGGTTTCCATGATGGGACTCGCGGAGGTCGAGATGGAAGCCATGATCGCGGCAAGCGGTCTGGGCGATCTTATCCACCGCGATGGCTCCCTGGAGCTTTATGAAAGCGAGCGGGAGTTTGCGGAATCGCTGCCCGGTTGGGCGCATAGGGCGCAGGCGGGCATCGCCTTCGACCATGTCCGCGGTGCGACGCTGGAAACCTTGCAGCCGGGTCTGGCGCCGCAATTCGTCGCGGGCACTTTCGTGCCCGGCTGGCGAACGGTGAGCGACCCGTTCATCTTTGCCCGGCGCCTGGCCGAGCATGTGCAAAGCCGGGGCGCGTTGTTTCTGCAAGGCGACGTCTCCCGGCTCGCGCCGGCGGAGGCGGGGGTACGAGCCGTTCTGGCCGATGGACGCAGCCTTGAGGCCAGGCAGATCCTGGTCGCGACGGGTGCCTGGTCGCGCCGTTTGACCGATCCCTTGGGCGACCGCCTGCCGCTGGAGACGGAGCGCGGCTACAACACAACCCTGCCGCTGGGCTCCTTCGATCTGCGGCGCCAGCTCATCTTCGGCGGCCATGGCTTCGTCATCACGCCGCTGACCACGGGCCTGCGCGTCGGCGGTGCGGTGGAACTGGGCGGGCTTGACTTGGCGCCGAATTTCGCGCGGTCGGAGGCGATGCTGCGCAAGGCGATGCGCTTCCTGCCCGGCCTATCGGCCGAGGGCGGCCAGCCCTGGATGGGTTTCCGCCCGTCCCTGCCGGACAGCCTGCCGGTGATCGGGCCGTCGCGGGCCTCGCCGCGCATCCTGTATGCCTTCGGCCATGGCCATCTCGGACTCACGCAATCGGCTGGCACCGGGCGGCTGGTGGCTGACCTGCTCTGCGGGCGCCCGCCAGCAATCGACCCGACGCCGTTCCGGCCGGGTCGTTTCTAGGACTTGCGCCGCGGCGGCGCGGTGTCCTTTGCGAGATCGCGAAAGGCGACCACCAGCTTCAAATGCGGGCTGAGTATATGCCGCGGCAGGGAGGGCAGATAAATGCGGATGGTTTCAAGCTTCTTGTCGTCGGGCAGATCGGCGAAGGCCTGACGGCTGCCGACCTCGGTCGCCTTGTCATAGCTCTGCGCCACGGCCTGGCGGATAGTGTCGGGGACAGAGGCCAGCAGCCGGCGCTGGACGAAATTGAGCGTCTGGACATTGTGCTGTCCGGGGCCGCTCTGGGCCGATTTTGCGTCGTCTGCCTCGTATGGCTTCAGCCGGTCGAGCGGAAACTCGATCTCGACGCCGTTGGGCTGCATGACATAGGCGGTGCCGCCGTCAATCTCGACGATCCTGCCCTCACGCGCGCCACTGAGATCCGATACGCGGTCACCGATCGACAGCCGAGCCATGAGAATCTTCCACTCCACATCACGCAGAATGGGAAGGCTCACGAATTGGCCTGTCGAGCAACCGATTCTTGGTGAAATGTGAGCCAAAACCTTTGGCGGCTCAGCGGCGCCTGTGGGCAGAGCGCCACCGGCGGGCCAGTTGTGAGAGGGCAAACAGCACGGCCGCCAGCAGGCCGACGAAGAAGCCGATCGGCCAGTCGGTGACAAAGGCCGCCGCAATAGCGGCCCAGACGGTGACAAGGGCGAGCGCGATTGAGAGCAGCAGGGCGGTTGCAGGCCGGTCCGTCAGGCTGCGGGCAGCGGCCCCCGGTCCCACCATCAGACTGAAGACCAGCAGCGCGCCCACCACCGGCAGCGCGATGGCGGTCGCCGCACCCACCACAAGCAGAAAGGCGAAATCGGCCCGCCGCGCTGAGATGCCGTGCGTGGTCGCCAGATCCGCCGATAGCGTGCTGAGCAGCAAGGGCCGCAAGCCGGCCGCGATGACGATGAGAATGATAAGGCCGAGTGCCAGAACCGGCCAGATCTCAGCCGCGCTCACGCTGATCAGCTGGCCGAACAGCAGGGCATAGACGCCCTGGGCGTAATGGCCCGACAGGCTGAGGAACAGCGTGCCGAGGCCGAGCAGCGCCATCAGCACCAGCGCCGTCGCCACATCCCGCCGCTGCCGCTGGGCGAGCTGCGTGATGCCGATGACGCCGAGGCCGGAAAAGCCGATCAGCCCCCACAGCTCGTTGATGCCGATGAGATTGGCCGCCGCCGCACCGGGAAAGGCGCCCAGCGGCAAGGCATGGGCCGCGAAGCTCATGCCCCGCAGCACGACGAAAAGCCCGACCGCGCCGGCCACGACTGCGACGATCGTCGCCATGATCCAGCCGTTGATCATGTAGCTCGCGAACATCGGCGTCAGGCCTGAACGGGGCTGGTCACGGGCAGGCGCGACTGCCGCGCCCACAGCCGGGCCAGGGCATAGATCAGGCAGACCAGGCTGGTGATGAAGAAACTTACTGGCCAGGCGTGGCCCGGCGTCCAGCTATAGCTGTCATAGGCGAGCAGCACGCCGCCCCAGGTCGCCAGCAGTCCGAACAGGCTTGCCAGGATCAGCGCGGGCCCCGGCCGGCGGGCGAGCTGCACCGCGGCGGCCGCCGGCCCGATGAGCAGGGCGGTGGAGAGGATCGCGCCGATCGTCATGGCCGAGAGGGTCACGGCCAGCGACAGGACCAGCAGATGCAGCAAGCCGATGGCATGCACGCGTACGCCTTGGGCTGCGGCAAGGGCGGGGTCGAGCGAGGTGAGCAGCAGCGGCCGGTAGACCAGGCCCATGACCGCAATGGCCAGCACGCTGATGCCCAGCATGGGCGGGATGAGCGATTGCGGCACCGCGAAGATCGATCCGAACATGACCGAGATCGCCGCCCCACCCGAACTCCGCATGCCGTTATCGAGATGCAGCAGCAGGGCCGTCAGGCCAAGCCCGGCGCCCAGCACGATGCCGGTGACAAGGTCACGCTCCTTCGCGCGGCGCAGGCCCGCCAGTTCCAGGGCGCCCGCGGCCAGAACCGCGACGCCGAGAAACCCCCACAGCGCGCTGATGCCCAGCAGAAAGGCGACCGACCCGCCGGCGCTGCTGATATCGGCCAGGGCATGGCCCGCGAAAGACTGACCGCGCAGCACGGTGAAGACGCCGATGAGGGCCGAGACGACAGCCGCCGCACTGCCGATGATGAGCGCCGTCTGCACCGGGGCGCTCGCAAAAAAACCAGGCGCGAAAACGAGGGTAAGAAGATCCATCGCGGTCTCAGGGAATTTCGCAGACATGGACGGGATGCTTTTCGAGCGCGATGGGAATCTCATCCGCCGCACCCGCCGCGATCACCACCACGCGGCCATGGACCCGGATGACATCGATATGATGGCCGTAAAGGCGGCTCAGCACCTCCGTGCGCACGACCTCCTCCGTCTTGCCCGTCGCGGCCCGGCCCTGGGCCAGATAGACGATGCGGTCCATGACCGACAGCAGCGGATTCATGTCATGGGCCGAGACCAGCACGGTCACGCCCTCATCGCGGGCGAAACGGTCGAGCAGGCCGACGATATCGGCGACCGCCCGCACGTCGAGATTGGCCAGCGGCTCATCCAGCAGCAGCAGGCGCGGGCGGCGGATCATGGCATGGGCAATCAGCACGCGCTGCTGCTGGCCGCCCGACAGATCGCCGATGCGCTGATCAGCGAAGGCCTGCGCGCCGACCGCCTCCAGCATGGCCTCCACCTGACGGCGGCGGGCGCGCGACGGCAGCGGCAGGCCGAAGCGGTTGCCGTCCAGCCCCAGCCCCACTACGTCCCGCGCGCGCAGCGGCATATCCATGTCGAAGGCGATTTTTTGCGGCACATAGCCCACGGCGCCGTGGATATGGACGCGGCCGCTGGTCGCCGCCTGCAGGCCCAGAATGGTCCGCAGCAAGGTTGTCTTGCCGGAACCATTCGATCCGATCAGTCCGCAGATCTCACCGGGGGCGAGCGAGAAGCTCACCTCCTGCAGCACCTGGCGGCCAGGAAAGGAGACGCTCAGCTGCGACAGGCTCAGCGTTTCCGTCATTGTATGCATCGCCGTCCGGTCTAGTTCGATGAAGTGGGAAGAAGGCTTTCGGTGGATGTCTTGTCCGCAACGGCTTTGGTCAGCGCCATCACCTCGGCCAGCATCCAGCTTTGGTAGCTGTAGCCCGGCACCGGCATGGTTTCATAGACGCCGACGACGGGGATGCCTTTGGCATGCGCCAGTTCCAGAAAGGACTGTGTCAGCGGATCGGTCACCTGCTGATTATAGAGGAACACCTTAACCGCATTGGTCCTGAGAAGGGCGTTCTGCTGGCTGACATCCTGGGGCGCGGGGTCGGTATCATTCATAATGGCCGCTTCCAGCGCCCAGGGCGTTCCGATCCTGGCGCCGGCCGCCTGCAGCATGTAGTCGCCGACAGGCTCGGTCACCGCCACGGCCACGCCCGGATATCTCGCCTTGAAATCGGCCAGGGCCGCGAACCAGGGTTGCAGGCTGCTCTCGAAAGCCGTTTCGCGCTGGGCGAAGTAATCCGCATGCGCCGGGTCCAGCGCTGAGAGTTTCGCGGCGATGGCTTTTGCCACCGTCGGCATGGTGGCCGGATCGTACCACAGATGCGGGTTCGCCGTGTCATCGGGCAGGCCGCGCAGCTGCTGCACATTGATGACGGCGCGCCCGGATTTGGGCGCAGCCGTGATCATCTTATCGGCCCAGGAATCGTAGCCGAGGCCATTTTCCACGATCAGATCAGCGCCCGCGATGGCGGCCGCGATACGCGGGCTGACCTCAAAGGCATGCGGATCGGTATTGGGGTCCGTCATGATCGCGGTGACATGGACGTAGTCGCCGCCGATCTGGCCGATAACATCGGCATATTCGTTCTCGATGCCGACGGCCTGGATGGGGGCGACCGCGTGCGCAGGCGGGGCGAGGCCGAGGCTCGCCGTCATGAGGGCGGTCAGCGCCAGCCCGAGCCGCACAGATCCTGTTCGCATGTGCCGTGGCAGATGCCGTGTCGCCGGTGCCATGATCATCCTCTGGTTGGTAGGTTTGATATGTTATAACGTATCAAAACTACCTGTCCAGGGAGGTGTTACACTCTCTCGGAACGCGGCTCCAGAAAGCGGCTGCGCGCGTTCACCCCGCCAGCGCCGCCACATAGCGGCGGATCGCTTCCGCCCAGCCGAAAATTAGCGCGTCGGAGGTCAGCTCATGCCCGATAGAGGCTTCGGCGAGGCCCGGCAGCGCGGCCACCAACGGCGGCAGATTGTCGAGATTGAGGTCGTGGCCGACATTGACGGCGAGGCCCGCGGCCCGCGCGGCGGTACAGGTCTCGGCACAGGCGGCGAGGATCGCGTCGTGCTGCCCCGCGCGGAAAGCATGGGCATAGCCGCCGGTATAGATCTCGATCCCGTCCGCCCCAGCGTCGATCGCGCGGCCGACGACGTCAGGGTTGGGATCGACGAACAGGATGGCGCGGCTGCCGATGGCACGCAGCTGCTGAATGGCCGGGCGGGCGACGGCCATCTGATCGGGGTCCAGCTTCCAGCCCTCGTCGGAGGTGAAGGCGCCTGGCGCATCCGGCACCAGGGTGCATTGCTCGGGCCTGATCTCGGCCACCAGATCCATCAGCCGCGGCTCGGGATAGCCTTCGATATTGAACTCGAATGCCGGGCGCCAGGGACGCATCAGCCGGTCGAGCGCGAACACATCCGTGCGGCGGATATGGCGCTCATCCGGGCGGGGATGGACGGTCAGGCCATGGGCGCCGGCATCGTGTGCCGCTTGCGCGAAATGCACGACATCCGGCACCCCGGTATGGCGGGAGTTTCTGAGCAAGGCAATCTTGTTCAGGTTCACACTCAGCTTGGCCATGGCGTCTTTGTCTCGGGGAGGGGTGGGCGGAAAACTATTCGCGGCGGAAGGTGATGACCAGCACGTCGCGGAAGGCGGGCCTGGCCGTATCCAGCGGATGCACGGCGGTGACGCCGTGATAGACGCGGCTGTCGTCGACGAGCGCCGCATCCATCGGCTGCGCGAGCGTAAAGCGGGACATCAGCTGCTTTTCCAGATTGGTGATGCTGGTCTCGCCCTCGGCGACATTCTCCCGCCGCACCAGCAGCACCAGAACCCAGTCCACGCCATCGCGATGCAGCCCTTCGGGCGTCGGCTGGCCTGCGGAGCCCGGCTGCGCCTCGATGCGGAACTGATGCATCTCCACATGCCAGGTCGTGGGACGCAGATCCGGCGGCGTCAGGCGGGTGAAGAGCCCGTTGCAGAAGCGCAGCACGGCGGTCGTTGCCGGATGGTGCGCGATGGTGTCGGTGACCGGATCGAACCAGCGCGCGATGCCGCCATTCAGCGCGTTATAGTCGCGGCTCTGGTAATGCGGCTGATGCGGTTTGCGGCGAATGGCGTTCGGCCCGCCGGCCGGGTTGACCGCGAAAGCCGCGAAGCGGCGGCGGCGATAACGCCCGCCATCGGCCATGAAACCATCAAGGCCGAGATCGTCCCAGCTTTCCGCGAAACTGGCCCAATCGGTCAGCCCCTGGGTTTGCAGGATCATCTGCATCGCATCGGCCTGAGCCTGGGCGAAGCCTGTCGATTCCATGGCCTGCGCCAGGGCGGTCACGGCCGTCTGCTCCGTCTCCATACCGCGCGCGATCCTCTCATGCGTCGAAATCTGTCGTCCGAGGCTTTGTACACGAGCGGCGAGGGTCTAGGGGAAGCGCAGGCCGCAGGGGAATCATGTGCATGACGCAGCCGCCGATGGGCATCACGATGGGCGATCCGGCCGGGATCGGGCCCGAGATCGTGGTGAAGCTCCTTGCCGAAGGTCTGCCTCACCCGGCCGTCGTCTTCGGCGATACGTCCATTCTGCGTCGCGCGGCGTCTCTTTTGCGTGCCCCGGTCGAGATCGTTGAAATCGCCCATGCCGGTCTCGTTCAGGGCGGCGCCGGCCGGATCGAGGTCGTGCCGGTGACGGCCCTGCCCGGTGACCTGCCCTTTGGCCGCATCGACGCGCGGGCCGGTGCGGCCGCCTATGCCTATATCGACCGCGCCATCACCGCCGTGCAGGCGGGCGAGATTGCGGCCATCGTCACCGCGCCGATTAACAAGATGGCGATGCATGAAGCGGGCATCGACTATCCGGGCCATACCGAAATCCTCGCGAGCCGCGCCGGGACGACCGATTACGCGATGATGTTGGCGAATCAGGAGCTGCGCGTACTTCTCGTCAGCATCCATGTGCCGCTTGTCGAGGCGGTGCGCATGGTCACCGTTGAGAATGAGCTGCGTGCCATCCGCCTCGCCCACCGCGCCGGATTGCAATTCGGCATCGTGCGTCCGCGCATCGCGGTGGCCGGGCTCAATCCGCATGCAGGCGAGGGCGGCATGTTCGGCGCCGAGGATGACGCCATCATCGCGCCCGCCGTCGTCATCGCGCAGCAGGAAGGCATTGCGGTTTCAGGTCCGCTCTCGGGCGACACCGTCTTCATGCGCGCGCGCATGGGCGAATTCGACGTCGTCGTCGCGCAGTATCATGATCAGGGGCTGATCCCAGTGAAATATCTCGGCCTCGACGAGGGCGTGAATATTACGGTCGGCCTGCCCTTCATCCGCACCAGCGTCGATCACGGCACAGCCTTTGAAATCGCCGGCACCGGCCAGGCGAATGCGGCCAGCCTGCGCGCCGCCGTCGCGCAGGCTGCGGCCATGCTGCGTGGCGGCTGACACCCTTTCGCCGAAGCCCATTGTCTGGCAGGGCTGGCGGACATACCTCACACCCAAGGCGCGGCACAGGCCGTGACCGAGTTCCAAGGAGAGTCGACCATGGCAGACGAATTCATGACCATGCATCCGGGCCTGAGCTATCGCGACGAGGTCGTGGGTGAAGGCGCGCAGCCGGTCCAGGGTCAGAAGGTCACGGTCCATTACACCGGCTGGCTGGACAATGACGGCGAGCAGGGCAAGAAGTTCGACAGCTCGCGGGATCGCGGCGCGCCCTTCCAGTTCACGCTCGGCGTGCAGCAGGTGATTTCCGGCTGGGATCTGGGTGTCGCCACCATGCGCGTCGGCGGCCGTCGCACGCTGCGCCTGGCCCCCCAGCACGGCTATGGCGCGCGCGGCGCCGGGGGCGTCATCCCGCCGAATGCCACGCTGCTCTTCGATGTCGAACTGCTCGGCGTCGGCTGAGCCGCCCGCTCCTCCCGCAACCAAACTCGTCATGCCCGGCCCCCGTGCCGGGCATCCAGTCCTGTGGGCGCCCAAACCTGGATCGCCGGGTCAAGCCAGGCGATGACGATAGGGGCGTTCAAACCGGACAGCCATGGGCACGTCCTGGGGACCTGACCATGAGGGCCCCACACCAGCTGTCAGGTTTGACCAATCACCGATACATGTCCGCCGTATCGAGATAGGTCTTCACGAAATGACCCACGGCGGCTTCCAGCTCGGTGCCTGGTCTATTGTAGCCAGCCTCGTGCAGACGCGCCGCATTGGCTTCCGTGAAATACTGATAGCGCGGGCGCATCGCCTCCGGCATCTCGACAAAGCGGATCTTGCGGTCCAGTGCCAGCGCATCGAAGATTGAGCCGACAAGGTCAATGAAGCTGCGTGCGCGCCCGCTGCCGAGGTTGAACAGCTGCGTGCCGCTGTAGCCGTCCAGCAGCCACAGAATCGTGTCCGTGATGTCATGGACATAAACGAAGTCGCGCAGCTGCTCGCCGTCCTTGTATTCGGGCTTATAGCTGCGGAAGAGGTCGATGGTCTCGCCCCGCTTGATCGCCGGAAAGTATTTGGAGACCAGGCTCATCATCGGACCCTTGTGATATTCATTGGGTCCGAAGACGTTGAAGAATTTCAGCCCGGCGCAGACGGGGGGCAGTGTCTTGCCCTCCTCCAGCCGTGTGGCCACGACCTGATCGAACAGATGCTTGCTCCAGCCATAGAGGTTCAGCGGCCGCAGCGTCTGCAGATAGGGCAGGTCGATACTGTCCTCAAACCCTTCCATCCCGTCGCCATAGGTCGCGGCCGAGGAGGCATAGATGAACTTCACCTCCTGCGCGGTACACCAGTCGAGAAGCTTCAGCGAGAAACGGAAGTTGCGCTTTGCGACATCATCGCCGTTCGTCACCAGGGTGGAGGAATTGGCCCCCATATGGATGACGGCCTCGATATCGGTGCGCCCGTCCAGCCAGTCGAACAGCTCATCCGGCGGCACGATATCCTGCACGATGCGCTTGCGCAGGTTCAGCCACTTGCCCTCCGCCCGCAGCAGGTCGCAGACCACCACGTCCCGCCGGCCGGCATCGTTCAGTGCCGCGACGATATTCGAGCCGATAAAGCCCGCCCCACCGGTCACTACAATCATGCGGGCATACTCCTGAGCATTCTGGCCGCGACGGTATAGGCCGAGGTCAGGTGATAAAGACTGCTGGCCGGGGCCGGCATCAGGCTGAAGGTGCCGTCCGCCTCGCGCTGCTCCCGCCACAGGCCTTTCGGGGCGGGGGCGATGTAATCCTGCAGCACGGCAAAGGCCTTGAGGATACGGGCGGGCGACGCATCGGGGCGGAGAATTTCGGCCTTCAGCCGTTCGGTCTGCGGCCATAGCCGCTGCCGGGCAGAGGACAGGCTGCCGTCGCTCCACAGCACATCGACCAGGGCACCGGTTTCGGGATGGATGCCGAAACGGTCGACAAAGCGGTTCAAACTGCCGATGGCGGTGGCGACTGCCGGCAAGGCGGCCCGGCCCACGGCCGCCCGCCGGCGCGCGTACCAGTCCAGCAGCCAGACCCATTCGCTGTGATGGCCGGGCTCGACCGCAAAGCGGCCATGCTCGCGATGCGGCACCAGACCGTCATCGAAATATTCCGGCAGCGCCCCTTCCGCGGTCTGGAACATGCGGACCAGGAACAGAGCGACGATGCCCTCGGCGCGGTCCAGGAAGGGACCATCAGGAAAGGCTTCGGACGCGGCGAGGCAGGCTTCCAGCAGATGCATATGCGGATTCTGCCGTCGCGGCAGGCTGGCGGGCAGGCTTTCGCCATAGCCGCCGGCAGGGTGCGGAAAGGCGCGGTGCAGATAATCGTCCAGCGCCAGCGCTTCCGCCCGCAGCACGGGGTCCGGCCGCACCTTCATGGCGGTCGATAGGGCGAGCAGCACGAAGGCATGATCGTACAGATCCCGCTTCGCATCCAGCACGCCGCCGCGCAGGTCGAAGCGCCAGTGATAGCCGCCCGCCGCATCGAAGGCATGGGTACGCAGATACTGCAGGCCGAGCGTGACGGCCTCTTCCGCCTCGACCATGCCGGCGGCCAGCGCCTCCGCAAAAACGAACGTCTGGCGCGTCACCACGCGCAGGCGCCGGTATTCGGCCACACAGCGAAGATCGTCGAGCGAAAGGAATTCATGAAAGCCGATCGCCGTGCCGTCGTTCCGGCGGTCGATGCCATGCGCCAGCCAAAAGGGCCAGGCACTGTCGCGCAGCCAGGCAAGGCCTGCCTCGGCCGCGGCGCCCAAGGCCAGAGAGGGAGCTGAAACCGGCACTGTCAGCCTTCGGCGAGGCTAGGCAGGACGCTGCCGGTGCCGATGCCGGTCTTCTCGGCCTCGGCCAGGCTCATGCGCTGGATCATCTCCGTCGTGCTGGTATTGGGCATATAGGGGATGATTTCCACGCGCCCGCCATAGGCTTCCACCTCATGCCGGCCGACCACCGTATCCAGGACATAGTCGCCGCCCTTGAGCAGAACATTGGGCTTCAGCGCCAGGATCAGATCCAGCGGCGTATCGGTATCGAACAGGATGACGGCATCGACCGCTTCCAGCGCGGCGGCAACCGTCAGGCGCGCGGTCTCGTTCTGCACCGGCCGGCTGGGGCCTTTCAGCCGCTTGACCGAGGCATCCGAATTCAGCGCCAGCACCAGCCGGTCGACCCGGCTGCGGGCTTCCGTCAGCGACCAGATATGGCCGGGATGGAGCAGGTCGAAACAGCCATTGGTGAAGCCGATGGACAGCCCCTCCTCCTGCCAGGCAGCGGCCTGCTGCTGCAAGGCGGAGATTGAGCCGAAGATCTTGGGCGAGATGCGGTGTTCATGCCGGTGCAGCAGCAGTTCGGCCAGTTCCTCGGTCGTGGCCGCCGCCGTCCCCTTCTTGGCGACGGCGACACCGGCGGCGGCATTGGCGATGCGGGTTGCAATCTCGGGGCTGCCGCCGGCGGCCAGCGCCATGGCGAGGGCCGCGACCAGCGTATCGCCCGCGCCCGAGACATCCGTGACCCGCCGCGCCAGTGTCTGGTAGCGGCCGGTGGTGCGGCCCTGCTCCACCAGCTGCACGCCGCCCTGGCTGCGCTTGACGACGATCGCGGGCGCGCCGGAGATGCGGCTGACCTCATCCGCCGCCGCGGCGACCGCGGCATCGTCCTGTGGCACCGTGCGGCCGACCCCGAGTGACAGTTCGTGCAGGTTGGGGGCGATGATGGTCGCACCCCGGTAGCGGGTGAAATCCTGCCCCTTCGGATCGACGATGACGGGAATACCCCGCGTCGCGGCTGCGGCCGCGACCGCCTGCATCAAGGACGGCTGCAGCACGCCCTTCAGATAGTCGGAGAAGATCACGACCTCGGCCGTCGCGACGGCGGCGACCGCGCGCGCGGTCAGTGCCGCCAGGATGTCGCCCGCCGCCGGCGTCGTCACTTCCCAGTCCAGCCGCAGCAGGTGGGTATTGTATTGCGGGTTCACGAGCCGGACTTTCAGCGTCGTGCTGCGGCTGGAATCTTTCACCAGATCGGCGGTGAGATTCGGAAAGCGCTCCAGTTCGCTTGCGAGTTCAGCGGCGATCGGGTCCGTGCCGCATAGCCCCACCAGGTGGCAGATGCCGCCCAGGCTGAGGATATTCACCGCCACATTGGCCGCCCCGCCCAGCATCTGCTCCTGCCGGTCGGCGGCCAGGATCAGCGACGGCGCTTCCGGCGAGACCCGTTCCGTGCGGCCATAGACGAAGCGGTCCAGCATCACGTCGCCGATGACCAGGACATGCCGGCCCGCCATGGCGGTCAGAATATCGGCGATAGGCGTGGCGGCGGTCGGCATGGACGCGGTCGGCATAGACGGACTCCGTGGCAAAACCCTGGTCCCAGCAGGCCCAGACTAGCGCTTTCCGGCGCCCTTTGGGATGGTCTCGGGCTTCGCTCTAGCCTGACCCGCGAAAATGGCCAAATGGCGGGATTTCGGATAACGGGCGAAAGCGGCTTCCCACCTTTGGCCCGAGGATGTTGAACAGGGCATGGCTCATGTGAACCCGTCTCCCTTGCTGGACCTGCCCGGCGTGCGTGCGGTGCTGGCGGCCCTGCCGGGGGCGCGCATCGTGGGGGGCGCCGTGCGCGATCTGCTGACCGGCCGCGCGGTCAGCGACGTGGACGTGGCAACGGATTTTCTGCCGCAGACGGTGATTGCGCGGCTGCGCGCCGCCGGGCTGCGCGCCATCCCCACGGGGCTTGCCCATGGCACCGTCACCGCGCTCGCCGATGGCGGCCAGGTTGAGGTGACGACGCTCCGCCAGGATGTCGAGACGGACGGTCGCCATGCGGTCGTGGCCTTCACGGAAGATTTCGCGGTCGATGCGGCGCGGCGGGATTTCACCATCAACGCCATGTCGCTGGCACCGGACGGCACGCTGTACGACTATTTCGGCGGCGCCGAGGATCTGGCGGCCGGACGCCTGCGCTTCGTGGGGGACGCGGCGGTGCGCATCGCCGAGGATTACCTGCGCATCCTGCGGTTTTTCCGCTTCTTTCTGCGCTACGGACGCGAAGCGCCGGATCAGGCGACAGCCAGCGCTTTGGCTGCGGGCGCGCCGAAACTCACGACGCTTTCGGCCGAACGGCTCTGGTCTGAAACCGCGAAGATCCTCTCGGTCGCGGACCCCAGGCCGGGTCTCGCGCTCATGGCCGAACTCCGTGTGCTGCCGGTGCTGCTGCCCGAAGCGGCCCCCGACTGGGCCGCGCGGCTGGACCGGCTGGCGCAGGCAGATGCGCCGGCCGAGCCGGTGCTGCGGCTGGCGGCGCTGATTGCAGATGCGGCCAGGGCCGATCAGACGGCACGGCGGCTCAAACTTTCCAATGCCGAGCGTGACAGATTGGCGGCATTTCTCTCCGGCACGCTTCCGGCAGCCGATGCCGATGACACCCTGCTGCGCCAGGCTCTGGCGGAAACATCGAAAGATATCCTCATCGGCCGGTCCTTCCTGCGCCACGAGCCGGGCGAGGCCGGGCGCGCTTTCAGGGCGCGCCTGCGGGCCATGGCAGCGCCGGTCTTCCCGCTGCAAGGACGGGACGGCCTGGCGCTGGGGCTCCAACCCGGCCCGGCGCTGGGCGTGGCCTTGCGCGCTGTGCGCGACTGGTGGATCGCCCGTGGCTGCGCGGATGATGCAGAGGCCTGCCGGACCGAACTGGCAAGGGTGGTCGGGCGCCTCTCTTCTTGATACACGCCGCGCTGACATGAAAACCCTACCGACTGACGAATCCACCCGCGCCCTGGTCGCGCGCCTCTGGCGCGAGCATCTGCACATCTACAAGGGGCGGCTGGTTATCGTCGCGATCCTGACGGCGCTGGTGGCTGGTGCCACCGCCCTTTACCCGGCGGTGATCGACCAGGCCTTCACCATGTTCGTGCGCAAGGACCCGCGCATCCTCTATCAGATCCCGGTCATCGTGCTCATCGTCACCGGCTTCAAGGCGGCGGTGCAATACGGCCAGGCGGTTGCGACCCAGAATCTGGTCCTTGTCGTCATCCGCGATCTGCAGAACCGCATGTTTAGCCATCTGGTGAGTTCCGACCTGCAGCGGATGGAGCGCGAGGCGCCGGCCCAGCTCGCCGCCCGCTTCACGACCGATGCGGCGACCATCCGCGAGGCGATGACGCGCGCCGTCAGCGGCGTGTCCGACGCCATGACGGTCGTGGGCCTCGTCGCATCCATGTTCTATATGGACTGGCTGCTCAGCGTGCTCGCCCTGGCACTCTATCCTCTGGCGGCGGTGCCGGTGCAGCGCATCGGCAAGCGCGTGCGCCGGGCCTCAGGCAATATGCAGGAACGCACGGGTGAGACGGCGATGATGCTCAATGAGAGCTTCGCCCAAAGCCGCACCGTGCGCGCCTATCGCCTGGAAGAGGCCGAGCGGCGCCGCGCCGATCAGATGTTCGATCATCTGTATCGCGCGCTGCTGCGCATGGTGCGCACCCGCTCCGGTGTCGATCCGGTGCTGGAAGTGCTGGGCGGGGTCACGGTCGCCCTTGTCATCGGCTTTGTCGGCTGGCGCGCCGCCGCAGGGGCCGCGACGCTCGGCAATTTCTCCGGCTTCGTCGCGGCGCTGATGCTGGCCTCGCGCCCGTTGCGCTCGCTCGGCTCGCTCAATGCGGCGGTGCAGGAGGGGCTGGCCGGTCTCGCCCGCTGCTTCTCCGTCACTGACGAACGGCCAGCCATTACCGATCGCCCGGACGCGCAACCGCTGCCGGCCGGACCGGGCGCGCTGCGCTTTACCGATGTCTGCTACACCTACCCCGATGGCCGCGCCGGTCTCACGGGCCTGAGCTTCGAGGCCACGCCGGGCCAGACCGTCGCCCTGGTGGGTGCCTCCGGCGCCGGCAAATCGACGGCACTCGCCTTGATCCCGCGGCTGTATGAGGTGGAATCGGGCGTCATCACGGTCGATGGCATGGATATCCGTGCGGCCAAAATGAGCACGCTGCGCGATGCCATCGCCTATGTCGGCCAGGATTCCCTGCTGTTCGACGATACCGTGGCGGCCAATATCGCCATGGGCCGGCCCGATGCGACCGAGGCCGAGATTTTGGCCGCGGCCGAAGCGGCTGCCGCGGCCGATTTCATTCAGGCGCTGCCCGAAGGCGACCAGACCATCGTCGGCCATAGCGGTAACCGGCTGTCGGGCGGCCAGCGCCAGCGCGTAGCCCTTGCCCGCGCCTTCCTCCGCAATCCCCGCATTCTGCTGCTGGATGAGGCGACAAGCGCGCTGGATGCCGATAGCGAAGCGGCGGTGCAGTCGGCGCTCGCGCATCTGCGCGCCGGCCGCACCACCATCATCGTCGCCCATCGTCTCTCCACCGTGCGCAGCGCCGATCTGGTCGTCGTCATGGCCGAGGGCCGCGCCCAGGAATGGGGCACCCATGCCGAACTGCTGGCGCAGGACGGGATCTATGCACGTTTGGTCAGAACCCAGGGGCTGATGCCATGACCGTGGCAACCACCACCGACGCCGCGATCCGCGCGGCGGTCGACCGCCGTTTCGACGCGGAGGTCGGGTTCCTGTCCGCCCTCGTCCGCGCGCCATCCGACAATCCGCCGGGTGATTGCGCGCCCCATGCCGCCATGACGGCGACCTTGCTGGAGGCGCTGGGTTTTGAGGTAGAGCGCCATCCCGTGCCCGAGGATATCGTCCGCGCCACGGGCATGATCTCCGCCACCAACCTCCTGATCCGCCATCGCTTCGGTCCCGGCCCGGTCGTGGCACTCAATGCCCATGGGGATGTCGTGGCGCCGGGTGAGGGCTGGAGTTCCGATCCTTACGGCGCGGAGATTCACGATGGCCGCATGTATGGTCGCGGGGCCGCCGTCTCCAAATCCGATTTCGCGACCTATGCCTTCGCGCTGCTGGCGCTGAAGGATGTCGCCGCCCCACTCGCCGGCACCGTGGAACTGCATCTGACCTATGACGAGGAGACCGGCGGGCTGATCGGGCCGGCCTGGATTATGGAGCAGGGCCTGTCAAAGCCCGACTACGCGCTGAGCGCCGGCTTCGCCTATAACGTGACGGTCGCCCATAACGGCTGTCTGCATCTGGACGTGACCGTGCGCGGCAAGTCGGCCCATGCCGCCCGGCCCGAAACCGGGCATGACGCGCTGCAGGCGACGACGACGATTCTGACCGCGCTTTATGCCTTCCGTGGCGGCCTTGCCGAGCGTGTCTCGGCGGTGCCGGGCATCGGTCACGCCAATCTCAACGTTGGGCTGATCTCCGGCGGCATCAATACCAATGTCGTGCCGGACAAGGTGAGCTTCCGCATCGACCGCCGCATGATCCCCGAGGAACGCGCGGACGCGGTCGAACAGGAACTGCGTGACCTCATCGCCGCCGCTGCTGCTGGCTTGCCGGGTATTACCGTCGATGTGACCCAGATCCTCGTGGTGCGCCCGATGGAAAGCCTGCCGGGCCAGGAGCGTCTGGTCGCGGCGCTGACCGAAGCCGCTCAGATTGTGCTGGGGGAGACCATCGGCGCCGAGGGCACGCCGATCTATTGCGATGCGCGGCTTTATACCGAGCGCGGCATCCCGACCGTACTCTATGGCGCCGGGCCCCGCACCATGCTGGAGGCGAACGGCCATCGCGCGGATGAGAATCTGGCGCTTGCTGACCTCAGAGCGGCGACGGCGACGGTCGCCATCGCGCTGACGCGCCTGCTCAGGGCATAAAAAAACCCGGCAAGCTTGCGGCTTGCCGGGTTTGTCTGGCGTGACGCCAGATTACATCTTCTGCTGGACCGAGGACGCGGCGGTCGAAGTCGCGGCGCCCGCGCTGGAGACGTCCTTGCCGGCACCATTGACGGTGTTGCAGGCCGAGAGGCCGAGCGTGGCGCCCGCGAGCAGGAGGCCGATCGTGGCGGCGCGCAGCAGGCTAGAATCGAAACGAATGGCTTTGGTCATATCCTGACTCCCTTAGAACTCTGATAAACCGGATATGGGGAGCCTCACGAAATGTGACAGAAACCGGGACCCATCACATTTCGTTTATGGGACCGTCACTCCGCATAGGCAGCGGCGACGATTTCCTTGGTGAACAGTCCGTTGCAGCCTTCCAGGGATGTATTGGTGAGCGCCACCGCGCTGATGCCCGTCTCGGGATCGACCCAGAAACTCGTGCCATAGACGCCGCCCCAGGCCCAGCTGCCGGCACTTTGCGGCGTGGCCGCCGCCGCCGGATCGCGCAAATGCGAGACACCCAGACCAAAGCCCCAGCCGGGATCGCCGAGATCGATATCGAGACCCGGAATGGCATCGCCGATGAAGGCGGCCGCGGAATCAGCACTCAGGATGGGCGCGCCGCCCAGGCGGATCGCCTCCAGGAAGCGGATGTAATCCGCCGCCGTGCCCACCATGCCGGCGCCGCCTGAGGGATAGGCATTCGGGTCCGTTGCGCGGCCGGGTGAGAAATAGACCGTGCCGGCCTCCGCCTGGGGCAGTGCGAAAGGCTCGGTCATGCGCCGCGGTGCGCGGCCCGCCTCTGCCGGATCGGCATAGGGTGTCGCGAGACGCTCAGGGGCGGGCGCCAGGAAGGCCGAATCCGCCATGCCGAGCGGACGGGTGATCCGATCCTGCACCACTTGGGGCAGAGACTGACCGCTCGCCTTTTCCAGCACCGCGCCCAGCACATCGGTGCCTAGAGAATAGAGCCAGGCCGCGCCGGGGGTGAAGTTCAGCGGCAGCTTGGCCAGGCGGCGCAGGTTTTCGGCCAAGTCGATGCCAGGGCGGTCGATCCCGTCCGATATCTGCGCCTTGTGATAGACGCTCTCCCCCGGCTGCAGAAACCCGTAGGAGAGGCCGGACGTATGGGTCAGCAGATGGCGGACGGTGATGCGCGCATCGTCGCCTTCCGGCGTTCTTGGCCGGAAATCGGGCAGGAAGCGGGTGATGTCATCTTCAAGCGACAAGAGCCCGGCCTCGGCAGCGGCGAGGGCCGCGGCCGAGACAATCGGCTTCGTCATGCTGGCCAGCCGGAAAACGGTATCTGCCTGCATGGGCGTCCCGGCCTCACGGTCGGCGAAGCCCACCGCCTTGCTATAGAAGGGGCGGCCGTCCTGATGGATGAGCACAACGGCACCGACCAACCGCTGCTCGGCCAGGACGCGGTCCAGCAGGGCGTCGATCGCGCGGCCGGCGGTTTCAGCATGGGGCAAGGCGAGGCTCCTTAGAAATCGGCGTTCTGGTCGTCGGCGAAATCGCCGAAATTATCGGTCAGCGCCAGGATTTCGGGCTCCGCGCGGAAGGTCTCCTTCTGCTCCTCCGACATCAGCCGCCAGGCGACGCGGACGATATCTTCCAGCGCCACAATCCATTCGTCGCTGCCTGCGGTTTCCCCGTGGACGCGGGCGAGGGCGAGATAGCTCTCGACATCCTCTTCATCGAAATCATCGGGATCGAACTTGGAGTCTGAGGTTGCCATGCTGCCGCTCCGTGTTTGAGAGCGCCGAAAGGGCGCCGCGCTCAGGCTAAGGCCTCCGTAAGGGGACGCAAGGCCGATCTTTAGACACATTTGTCGCGCTATAAGACAAATGCATGCATATGGTGCAGTGCAGCCATAAAGTTCGTTAGAGCGAATATCAGGCGTTATTCGGTAGACATCCGTCGTTGTCTTGGATATGGTGCACTGCAGCAACGGACAAAGCTCAGGAGGCTCCCATGACGACAGTTTCCAATTTCCAGCAGCAGAAGACCGCTCCCGGCGGCATCAAGGACGCGTTCGACTTCCTCGGCGTCACGACCTTCGTGCGTGAGGTTTTCGCCCTCCGCCAGATCATCGCCGAACGCCGCGCCGAACGCGCTGAGCGCATGGTGATGGCCCGCGAACTGGACAGCTATTCCGACGCCGAACTGGGTGAGCTTGGCTTCAGCCGTGGCGACCTGCCGGCGATCATCAATGGCACCTATCGCCGCTAAGACGACCGCCTGAAGCGTAAGGCGACCCTCCGGGGTCGCGGGCCTTGTCCGGCTTGTGGCGATCGGGCGGGCTGCAGACGCCGCCTCGCCTGATCGCCCCGCGGAGAACGGGCTCAGAGGCGCTGGCCTTACGGCCAGCGGCGGGATGCGGTGATGGCCCATGGCGCCAGCCGAGCCCCCTCGGGCAGACACCCCTGTTGTCTGCGCGACGTGCAAGATATTTTCCTGACGAGATGACGTGGCGTCCGATCCTGTCTAGGCTGCAAAGCCCGCGACGCAGGAGACGACAGTTTGGCCAAAGCCCGCATGCATCTTGGCTTCGACTTCTCCTATTCGCATATGGGCGGCCGCTGGCGGATGCCGGGCGCCTGGCCTGATCGCACCTTTCCCGATGTCGAGATGTTCGAGGAGATCGCCCGCATTGCGGAACGCGGTTGCCTGGACATGGTCTTTTCCGGTGACGGCACAGGCATTCCCGATACCTGGGACGGCAAGCCCGATGGCGCCATCGAATGGGGCATCAGCTGGCCGCGGCAGGACCTGAACCCGATCATGGTCGCGATGTCCCGCGTGACCAGGCACCTGGGCTTCGGCCTGACCTATTCCTCCACCTTCATGCATCCCTATTACATGGCGCGGCTGATGAATTCGCTGGATCATGTGACCGGCGGGCGCATTGCCATGAACCTCGTCACCTCGACCCGCAAATCGGATGCCGCCAATTTCGGCTTCGACGAATTGATGGAGCATAGCAGCCGCTATGAGCGGATGGAGGAATTCGTCGATGTCTGCCGCAAGCTGTGGGACAGCGCCGAGCCCGACTGCATGCTGTGGGATTTCGCGACCGGCCGCGTGACCGATCCGGCGAAGGTCCATCACGTCAAGCATGACGGCAAATTCTTCAAGGTTGAAGGCGCGCTGAACACACCGCCCTCGCCCCAGGGAAGGCCCGTCGTGATTCAGGCCGGCGGATCGCCGCGCGGCGTGCAGGCCTCCGCCTATGTCGCCGATTACGTCTTCGGCCCCGATATGGCGCTGGCGCGGCAGGTCAAGCATCGCGCGGCGCTGGATAAGGCTTTGACCGATATCGGGCGTGACCCGGCAAAGGTTGGCATTCTGTGGCAGACGCCGATCGTGGTGGCGGAGACGGAAGCGGAAGCTCAGGCGCAGCGCGACCGGCTGCTGACGGCCATCCCGCCCGAAGCCGTCGGCGTTTTTCTGTCCTATAATAACGGCTACGATTTTTCGACGCTGCCGGAGCGCTTCACGCTCGCCGAGATCCAGGAAAAGATCATCGCCGCCAATGCGTCCCCTATCGGCTTCGTCTATGAACTGGGGCTCGAACTCGGCGAGACTACCGAAATATCCCGCGAGACCTTCTTCGAGCATGGCATCAAGAGTGCGACCGCCTGGGACAAGACGATTGCGGGGTCACCCGCACAGGTCGCGGATATCCTGGAAGAAGCCTTTGAGGCGACCGGCAGCCGCGGCGGCTTCATGCTGGGCCACACCGTCTCGGTGCCGGCGGACCTGACCCGCATCGTCGATCTTCTGGTGCCGGAACTGCAGCGCCGCGGGCGCTTCCGCACCGAATACAAGGGCCGCACGCTGCGCGACCATCTGAGTGAGGACTGAGCCATGAGCGCCGACCAAACCTATACATTCAGCTGTCTCGACGGGCATACCTGCGGCAATCCCGTGCGCCTCGTCTCGGGCGGCGGTCCGCTGCTGCAGGGGGCCAGCATGAGCGAGCGGCGCCAGGACTTTTTGTCGCGCTTCGATTGGGTGCGCAAGGCGCTGATGTTTGAGCCGCGCGGCCATGATGTGATGAGCGGTTCCATTCTCTATCCGCCGACGCGGGCCGATTGCGATATCGGCATTCTGTTCATTGAGACATCAGGATGTCTGCCGATGTGCGGTCATGGCACCATCGGCACGGTGACCATGGCGATCGAAAACGGTCTGGCCACCCCGCGGGTGGAGGGCCAGCTGGCGCTGGATGCGCCGGCGGGCCGGGTGGTGGCCGAATACAAGCGCAATGGTCGTTTCGTCGATAGCGTGCGCATCCACAACGTCGCCTCCTATCTCGCGGCCGAAGGCATTTTGATCGACGTGCCGGGATTGGGGGAGATTGCCGTCGATATCGCCTATGGCGGCAATTTCTACGCCATCATCGACCCGCAGAAGAATTTCGCCGGGCTTGAATCGCTCTCGGCGAGCGAGATTCTGCGCCTCAGTCCCATCGTGCGGGTGCTGATCAATGAGGCGATCGATGTGGTCCATCCCGAGGACGCCACCATCAGCGGCATCCGCCATGTGCAATGGACGGGGGCTGCGCGCGATCCGCGCGCCCATGGCCGCAACGCTGTCTTCTATGGCGAGAAGGCGATTGACCGGTCACCCTGCGGCACCGGCACCTCGGCGCGCATGGCGCAGCTCGCGGGCAAAGGCAAGCTGCGCGAGGGAGATGACTTCGTGCATGAAAGCATCATCGGCAGCCTGTTCGAGGGGCGTGTCGAAAGCCTGGCCAGCGTTGGCGAATTCGCGGCCATCCGCCCGAGCATTTCCGGCTGGGCGCGGATGACCGGCATCAACACCATCTTCGTCGATCCGCGTGACCCCTTCATGCATGGCTTCACGGTCGCGTAATGCGCCTGGATCAGCTGGGCGGCCTATGGCGGCGCTCGCTTATCCGCCTGCCCGATGGGTCGGAGGATCGCACAACCGAAGTGCATTGGCTGCAGGGGGCGGCGCGATACGTGGATCTGCGCCAGCCCCGGGGCCGTCCGTCATTCGCGGGCATCGCCTGTCTGCGGGACTGTGGGCCTGACCATCTCGCCTGGATGGCGACGCAGGAAGGTTTCGCCGGACGTCTCATCCAGGCTGGACAGTTCTTTGAATGGGAAAGAGACATTGACTTTCAGCCGCCGTCATCCCTGCCCGACGCCGGGCGGCTCTGGCGGGAAGACGGCATGATGATCGAGGAGGGGCGCGACAGTCCTTATCGCGAGCATTGGCATCATGACCTGGCCGGCAAAGCGTCAGCCGCGCTGAGCCTGGTAGAGGAGACAACCGGTGTGGCGGGGGCGCTGGTCGTGGTGGGTGACACTTTCATGGTTGCCCGCGCCCGCAGCGTCTCTCTGCCGCAGGGCGCGAGGCTCGCCGATCTTCTGGCTGAGGCTCAGGACAGGACCGCCGCGCAGGATCTTCTCGACTGCGAGATCGCTTTGGGCGCCATGGAGCAAGGCCGGTTTGTCATTGCTCGGTCCAGCTTGCCCTATCGCGAAGGGGCGTCCCTTCTGCCGGCGCGGGACGGAGACCGCCTCACGACGGCCGATATCGACCCGTCCGGCGCGCCGCTCACCCGGGCGTGGCGGATTGTGGATGAGGAAGGTGATAACACCTGTTAAAATAGTAAAAACAAAGATTCCGCTTTGTTGAGTCGCGGTTGCGTTTTAGGCTGGCCAGCCCAGAACCACAACCGTCAGGAACGCCCCATGAGCACGCTTCCCCTCGTTACCTTCCGCCTGACCGGCGAAGGCACCGGCGTCGCGCAGACCATCCATGAGGAGGGCAGCCCGCATGTCATCCGCGCCGATGCCCATCCGGCCTTCGGCGGCGCCGATTCCGCCCCTAGCCCGCTTGCCTATGCCCTGTCCGCGCTGACTTCCTGCACGCAGGTCACCTCGCAGATCGTGGCCAAGGACCTGGGCCTGTCGCTCGGCCATTTCACCGTAGCGCTGGATGCCAAGCTTGACCCGACGGTGCTCGCGACCGGCGCCGAGGGCGTCAGCAATTTCACGCGCCTGACTTTGGATGTGACGGTCGAGACCGATGCCGCGCCGGAGCTGTTCACCCGTTTCGGCAGCGAGGTTGAACGCCGCTGCCCAGTGACGCAGCTCTTCCGCCGCAGCGGCGTCGCCGTGACGACTCATTGGCAGGCCAAGGCCGTCGCCCTCGCCGCGGAATGAGGGAGGGGGTACGGCCGCCGCATACCGCTCCCGCCCGGCGCCGTCATCACCCTGGTGCCCATTGTCCTGGTCTATTTTCTGTTCCAGCGCCGCCTCATCGCCGGCATGACTGCAGGCGCCGTGAAATGACGCGGTGATTCGCTCGCCCGAGCCGCCAGCCCCGCGCGGACGCGCTCCACTTCTGGCCCGGTGACGCGGAGCGGCGCATAGCCCAGGCTGTCGAAGACGAGGGAGACATCGCTGTGCTCGCTGCCCCAGGCAGGGTGAAGGCTGGTCACGCTGCCGGCGAAACTCTGGCGGTCCCCGCTGTCGAGATAGGTCTCGGCGGGCAGGCCCTCAGCCAGCACGACATCGTGCTGGGCGAGTTCGATATGGAGGTAGGTCACCTGCGCAACCTTGTCCTGGCGGATGCTGGCGCCGTTGATAAGATGCTTGATCGGAATGAGCACCCCTTCGGCATAGACCGCGTGATCGGGGGAGAGCCAGAGTGGGCGCACGGGCAGGCCAGGGCCGAAGGCCCCTGCCGCTACCCGGACGGGCCAGACCTTGGCCGGGTCGGGATGGCCTGTGCAATCCACATGGCGCGCACCGCGCCAGATGATGGGGCAATCGTCGCCGGCCACGGTGCGCACGCTATCTCCTGCGCGCAGATCTTCCACCGCCACGTCCCCCGCCGCCGTCATGATGCGCGTGCCCTGTGCGAAGCAGGCCAAGGAAATGAGCGTGCCGGCCCCCCCGGCTGCCTCCGACAGCAGGAAGTCAGCGCTTGCATAGTCACCGGCAAAGGACAGGCTCGCCGAATCGCCGTTTTCAACCACGGTCAGCGAGCCGTCGGCGAAGCTGGCAGAACCTGCGCTTGTATAGGTGAGGCCCGAGAGAAGAATGCTGTCGCCTGCCGTGAAGCCTGAGATGACAGCGACAGAGGCGGTGTTGCCGCCGAGCACAAGCGTCGCGCTATCGCCGGCAAAGTCGAGACTGTTGACCGCGCTGCCGCCGGCACTGATGATCAGCGTGCCGCCGGAGGAGATGGTGGTATCCAGCGCCGAGCCATAGTCCTGCACAACCTGCGTGCCGCCGCTCAGAATGGTGGTGTGGCCCGCAATGCCAGCCTGGGTCACAACCTGGCTGCCGCCGGAAATCATTGTATCGCGGGCGATGCCGTTATTGCTGATAAGCTGGTAGCCGATGTCGATAATGGTGTCTGAGGTAAATCCGCCATAGCTCACCAGCTGCTCACCACCATTGATGACCGCTTCCTCGGACTGGCCACCATAGCTCACCACCTCGGTGCCGCCCGCAATATGGGTGAGAACCGCGGTGGCACCGGAGATGAGGATATCCGACCCGGCATGCACGACCGTGCCGGAGGCAAGGCCGCCATAGCTGACGACAAGCAGCCCGGACTCGATATTGGCAAAGATTGCGGTGCCGCCGGAACCCACCAGCGCCGTGCCGGCGGAGCCACCGGAACCTCCCGAACTGCCGGAGCCGCCCGAACTGCCAGACCCGGCCGCGCTGCCAAGGATGGTACCCCAGGCCAGGCCGCCTGCCAGAATGGATTGCACGCCGGCCGAGACATAGATGCCGCTCGCGACACCGCCGGAGAGAATAACTTCACTGCCCCCCTCCAGGATGCGGCCTGAAAGGGTCTCGCCTTCCACGGTGAGAATGCCGCCCTCGATATGGGTATCGCTGATGGTGGTGGAGGCGAGCACAAAGCCCTGCGTGCCGCTCTCAACCGCCAGACCGCTAAGGCCGCCGCCCGAGACACTGACCGCGAAACCCGCGGCGCCCGACGTCTCAAGCACTATGCCGGAGGAGATGACCGATCCGGCACCGGTGATGCCTGACTCGCTGCCACCGAACAGAATAAGCGCGCCGCCTTCCTCCACCGTGATGGCAGAGGCCAGCGCGCCCGCGGAGATGATGGCATAGCCGCCAGCGGCGATGGTGCCGCTCTCCGTCACGCCACCGCCTTCGACCTCGAGCAAGCCACCGCTTGCGACGGTGCCGCCCGTGAAGAGGCCGGTGCTGACCAGCACAGCACCACCGGCGCGGATCAGCCCGCCCGCTTCCGTGCCGCCGAGAATGACCTCGGCGCCGCCCGCGCTGATCTGGCTTGCTGAAGCCAAGCCCTGAGCCATGATGGTTTCCAAACCGCCGGAGAGCACGATCGTTTGGTCCGCCGTGCCGCCGCTGGCGACAATGGCGCCGCCGCCGGTGCTCAGCACCGCGGCCTCACTCTCCCCGCCGCGAGAGAGAAGGAGATAGCCGCCGCTTGAAACCTGGCTGGCGCTGGCATGGCCGCCCGAGAGCACCGCCTGCACCGCGCCTGAGACCAGGCTGGCGCTGACAGCGGTGCCGCCGGCATGGACGGATTGGCGAGCGGTGACGAGGGTTTCCTGCTCGCTCCGCCCGAAAACCTGTTCCTGCGCATTGCCCGAAAGGATATTGCCCTGGGCATCCCCGAAAATGATCACGGAACCGCCGCTGAGCGTTGAATCGCTGAGCGTGCCGCCGCTCAAAATGAAGCCGGTATCGCCCGCGACGAGACTTGCACCCGAGAGCGTATTGCCCTCGGCTGTCACGCTGCTGCCGGAGACCTCAACAACGCCGGTAGAGATGACAGACCCCCCGGAGAGCACGGTGCCACTGGCTACCCCATCGGCCAGGAGGAGCGTGCCCCCAGAGGAAACCGTGGTGGCAAGCGCCGTGCCGCCGCTGGAGATGATCTCATAACCGCCGGCGCTCAACACGCTCCCCGAGGCGGTGCCGCCGGCATCCACCAGCAGCGCGCCGCCGCTGCTGACCGTGGCGCCGAGGCTGGTGCCCCCCGAAGAGACCAGCTCTGTGCCGCCGTTGGCCACCGTTGTTGCGGTCGTGCGGCCGCCGGTTTCAATGATCTGCCAACCGCCCGCCGAGAGCAGGGCGCCCTCGGCGCTGCCGCCGCTGGACACGAGTTCGCTGCCGCCGCTTTCGACGCGACCGCCCTGCGCGAGGCCACCCGATAGAATGACGGCATAGCCGCCATCCAGCACACTCTCTTCCAGCACGCCGGAGACGGTCGCGACCGCAACGCTGCTGAGGGTGAAGGAGACCGCGGTCCCACCTTGATCCACCAGCAGCGTGTCGCTCTGGCTGAGGGCTGAGCCACCGCTGACGATGGCGCCGCCGCCACTGACCACCTCATGCGTAATGGGGCGGAGCAGCAGCGTCCCATCCGCGACATCAAACATCACGGTATAGCTCAGGAAGAGATTGTAGCCGGGGTTATCGCGGTCGGTGTCCGATGTCTTGGTGCCCAGAACCTCCGTCTTACCACTCAAATACAGGGCGCCGCTGGAGGTCGTATAGGAGAGGACCGTGCTGGAACTGCCGCCAGAGGAGACGGAGGACAGCGTATACCCAATCCCGTCCAGCACGCCGGTGGCCCAGCCGGGCAGGCTGATATCGCCGGTTGTATAGATATTATTGCTGAGGCCACCATCGGTATCGACAACCAGACCGATATCGAAGCTGATCGTCTCTGACCCGCTGGTCAGCGTCACCACCGTATCGCTTGCCTGCGCCTTGCCATAGCTTGACCAGGCCGTGGTCCCATCTGGATTGGGCAAGGTGCCGGAGGAGGTCATGGTCAGCGTAATGGTGTCGGGATCGGCCTTCCACGCGGCGATGGTGGCGCCCGACAGGCCGACGATCACCGCCCCCGGGGTGGCATCGCTTTGCGGCGCCTCGACAATGAAGCCGGCTTCCAGGCCGGAGGAGACCGGAATCTGGGCGAGGACCGTGCCGAGGGTCGAGGTGCCGTACAGGCCGGCGCCGAAATCACCGAAAGTGCCGTTGGAGAGGGTTGGCGTGCCGAGAATCGACAGCGCCCAATTCTGATAGTCCTGTGCTGCAGTCACGCCATTGCCATAGACGGCGACATTGGTGATTTGGGCGACATTGACCTTGGTTGCAGTGGCAAGGGTGGCGCCGGTGACATCGGACAAAGTGACCGACGTCGTCACTGTATTGTAATAAAATGTTGGTTCCTGCGCGAAGGTGAAGACAGAGCTGCCTTCCGTATCCGTCTCCGAAGTGCCAGGCCACCAGCTGCCATAGGTCGCGAAGAGATTGGGGGCGCCGGTATCGAAACTATAGGGTTCAGCCGGACCGCCATTCAGCGAGACATAAATCTCCAGCTGATTGGCCGGTGAATTGTAATAGATCGGAACAATCAGGCCCTGCGATCCGTCAGACACCGCGTCTTCCCCTTGCCGATAGAGTTCCAGAGCCACTTATCGTTAAATGATCGGAATAATATGCTCGTTCGCATCCATAACGTCTGGCGCCTGATCCGGCAATCGACCTTGGGGCGCAATAAAACCAGTGAAGCTGCCCCGCCGGCTCAGACTGAGCGACCCGGTGTGCGATGCCTCGACCTTGAGCCATAACCGGCGGCGGCGTCTCAACGACACAAGCGTGGCGCAGAACGAAGCAATTGAGGCTGACCTGGCGGCCGATGGCAAGGCGCCGATGACGCCGAAAGCCCGGCCGCCTCTGGAGAAGGAGACCAAGGTCAGCCGCGCCGACCCGGAGGCTGGCTATAAGATACGGGATGGCAAGCCGACGGGGTTTTCTGTCTCGATCACCGATACCTTTACGATCCGGCCAATATCCATGACCCCAACGTCTATCAGGCACGCCTGGACCGGCAGCGCCTTCAAGGGTGCGATGGCCGGACACCATCGTCACAACCGGCAGATGTTCTGTCACTTCAAACAGGATCACCGGCCGCCAGGCGAGCGTGGACTCTGTCTGCCGGGCGACGGCATCTCATTCACGCCGGGCTGGGCCGAAGGTGGGGGGGGCAGACGGCGCCCATCGCCGTCGGCGGCGCGACAGATCAAATCGATAACAAAACAGATCACGCAAATCCAGGCGCTGGTGATGTGTTCGATACAACTGCGTCGATGTTGTTACAAACATGATAGGACTCGCGCAGCGAAACGTCATGGGATACAGAGACATCTCGTAGGTAGAGGGCCGAATCGTGACAAAGCTTTTTGTTGAAAGCGGCGTTGTTTCATCTGGCAATGTGATTGGCTCAGCCGACACGATCACGGTGGAGGACGGTGGCGCCCTTATCTCCGCGACCATCCTTGGTAGCGAGTATGTGCTTGGCCTGGATGAGAGCAGCACGATCTCCTTCGGGGGGGAGCAGATCGTCTTCGCGGGCGGAACGGCAAACAATACCGTCGTCGCTTCAGCGGGCACAGCTTCTATCAGCAGCGGTGGTGTGGCGAGCGGCGTGATGATCACCTCCGGTGGTTCTGAATTCATCTATTCCGGCGGCGCGATCACGGGTGCAACCATTTCAGCTGGCGGCTTGCTGCAGGCCGCGGACGATACGAGCCTTCAGCATTTCACCGTCGAAGGTGGTGGCCTTCTCATCTTGAGCGATCCGCGGAATGCCGGCGGAACGGTAGCAGAGGGTGGGTTTGTCCTTGCCGTCGAGTCGGGCAGCAGCAATATTTCCGGCAGTGTGATCAGCCGCGGAGTCGCGGTCTTGTCAGCCGTGGGGTCCAATGGCTGGGTCGAAACGACATCCGGCTCCAGCCTGTCTGCCCTGACCCTGTCCTCCAGCGACGAGCAGGTCTTTGTGCTGCGCGGTGGGGATCTGACCAGCGACCTGCTGACATCGGGCGTCAGCGTGACCGTCTTTGACAGCGGCAAGACAGAAAGTCTCACGCTCTCCACCGATGCTGTGCTGACTGTTTCTGCCGGCGGCACCAGCCTTTCCACCACAATTGGATTTGCGGGCACGGAAATCGTCGCCGAGCGCGGCTATGCAAGCCACACCACTGTCATCTCGGGCGGCTCTCTGGTGGTGATGAGCGGCGGAACGGCTGTCGATAGCCTTGTTTCCGGCGCGATTCTTGTCGTTCAGGGCAAGGAAAGCCATGGCACGCTCACGGATCATTCCTATGAATTCGTGTCCTCGGCGGGCACCGCCACCAGCGACACGATCTCGGACAATGCCCAGCAGATCGTCAGATCTGCGGGCACCACGCTGGACACGATGATCTCATCCGGCGGCATGGAACTGATCAGTTCCGCCGCGCTTGCCATCAGGACGACCCTGTCCGCGGGTGGAACGCTGTTCGTCTCTGCCTCCGGCGAGGCCGAGGATGTCACCGCCGATGGCGGCCTGGTGGCGGTATTGGATCAGGGCCTGGTCTCGGGCCTCACCCTGAGCGACGGCGCCTGGGCGGTGGCCAGTTCCGGTGCGACGATCGAGGCGCTGACGGTCAGCTCCGGTGGCGTCGTGGTCGCCCTGGGGGGCGCCAGTATCAGCGGCAAAGTCGATCATGGCGGCACTGTCATCGCCGTCGATGGCGCCACGACGGGTCTCTCCGGTTCGGGGACAATCCTGTCCAGTGGTCTTGTCGTCATCTCCGCATTGCCTGCCAGTGCCGGGGTCGCGGTCATTGCCGACTCGAGCAGTTTGGGGGCGCAGGAGCAAGGCTTCGTGCTGCAAGGGGGCGTCTTCAGCGGTATCGCCGCCTCCGGCGCGCAACTGCGCGTCTATTCCGGTGGCACGACGAGCAGTGTCACAATTGACAATGCCGTGGAGACGGTTTCCTCGGGTGGTTCCGCTCTTTCCGGGACCGTCACCGATGGCGGCGCCCTCTACGTCTTTTCCGGCGGCATGGCGTCCGCGCTCAGCATCGGCGACCAAGGTTTCGTCACTGTCGATGCCGCGGGCTCGGCCAGCCGGATCACGGTGCAGAGCGGCGGCAACCTTGTGGTGGACGGCGATATCACAAGCGGCATCGCGACTGTGCCTGGCCATGTCAGCAGCGTGACGGTGCTGGCTGGTGGCAATCTCGATATCGATTTCGGCGGTGTGGCCGCGGGCGTGACGGTCACGCCCGAGGGCAATGCCTATGTTTTCGGCACACTGACAGATGCCGATCTTGAAAGCGGCAGCTACGCCGTTGTCGAAAGCAGTACGCCCTCTGTCAATGCCTATACCAGCGCAGGCGGACTTCTGTCAGGAAGCCTGATCCAGGGCACCGTTCTGGTTGAGGGCGGCACGATGACGATCGCCGGAGAGATCACCGGCGACACCATTGGTCAGGGCGGTATCGTCCTGCTTGAAAGCGGCGCCATTCTGGGCAGCGGCGATATCGTCAGTTCGGGCGGCACGCTCATTCTTCTGTCCGGGGCGGCGGAAGCGGCAGCACCCATCCTCAGCGGCGGCACCGTTATATCCAGCAATGTCGTTATTCTGGCCGGTTCCAACACCATCAGCGCCTATAGCGGTACACAGGCCGATGGGCTCGTGGTCAGCAGCGGGGCATCCGCCTATGTGCTGGCCGGAGGCGTCATCAGCGGTGCGGTTATCGAGAATTACGGCAGCCTGGAGGTTGAATCGGGCGGCACCGCGCGGGACAGCGTCATCGAAGCGGGCGGCACGCTGATCGTCGATGCAGCGGCCACATTGACAGGCGATGTGACCTTCTCCGGTATCGAGGGGGCGCTCGATTTCGCCGCCTCGCCGACAAGCGCGGTGACCGTGAGTGGTTTTGCGCAGTCGGACCATCTGTTCTTTGACATGATCTCCGGCGGCAGCGCCAGCTACGCCTTGATCAACGGCCATACGCTGGTTGTCTCGGGCATTCTCTCGGGTGGCAGCATCGAGCAAACGGCGACAGTCGTTCTGGATGGAGACTCAAGCTATACAAGTAGCTTCGTCCTCTCGAGTACGAAAACAGGCGGGCTTGAGGTCTCCTACTCATCTTCATCAGACAGCGGCATAACATCCTCCGCCGGCAGCACGACCACCTATGACATCCCGCTCTATGTTCTGAATTTTGGTGACCAATACAAGATTGGTATCGAGCTGAGCCTGGATGGCGGTGCTACCTATAAGATGTATGAATTCGACACCGGCGGCACCGGCCTTTACGCCGTCTATAATCCGACCTGGTGGTCGTCCTATACCACGGTCAGCAACGACCCGTCGGTATTCTACTATACAAGCGGCAATACCTATACGGCGCAGACCGTATCGACCACGATCACCTTCCAGACCAGTTCTGGCAGTGACGTGGGTGTCAGCTCCAATGTCGGGCTGATCAGCTCCGCCGATGATCCGAGCGGGAAAGGTTTTACGCCCACGAGCTGGAACAGCGACACGACCGGCATCGTCACCAGCGCGCCGCTGCAAGACTATTTCTACGGCGATTTTGGTGTCGGGCTCAGCTCCGCCGAAAGCGGCATCGACAATATTCTGTCTCAGTTTCCCTCAAGCGCCAGCAACGGATTCGCTGTCACCGTCGGTAATGAATCAACCGATGGTGCAGGCGGTATTGGCTCACTGCAGGTTGGGCTGACAGCCGATGACATTGCAAGCTATACCACGATCATCGCCATGCAAGGCGCGAACGGGCTCGATACCTTCGCCGGCTCCGGCGAAACGAGCTACCAGGAATTGCTGGCCGAAGGCATGCTGATCGTCAACTCCTATCTCAGCGGCACTTTAGAGGTTCCAACCGACTACGTTTTTGATACGGGTGCAGCGACAACTGAAATCCATAGCGGTACCGTCGTCAATTCATCCGTTATATCCTCGGTCAATAACGCATCTCGTCTGACTCTCTCCGCCGCCAGCATTACTGTGAATGGAACGATCACCTCCGGCTGGGCCTTGGAGGAGAGCGCTGGCACGGCTTCGATCTCCGACGGCAATGCGATTGGCAATACGGTCGGCTACGTCAATACCGGCCTCAACGCCTTCTGGGGTGTCAGTGTCATGTTCGATCTCGCCGATGGCGTGATCGGTTTCAAGGTTATCGCCTGTTTCGCGGAAGGCACCCGCATCCGCTCGCCCGCGGGCGAGCGCGCCGTAGAAACGCTCGTTGCCGGCGATCTTGTGATAACAGTTGATGGCACCACAAAGCCCGTGCAATGGGTCGGCTATCGTGCTGTCGATTGCAGCAGCCATCCAGCCCCCGCCAGCATTATGCCCATTCGGGTTGCAGCCCATGCCTTCGGCCCAGGCCAGCCGGCGCGCGATCTCTATCTGTCGCCCGATCATGCGCTATTCCTGGAAGGCGTGCTCATCCCGGTGAAATACCTCATCAACGGAGACAGCATCGTTCAGGTGGCTCGTCCGCATGTTACCTATTATCATGTGGAGCTTGGCGAGCATGACGTGATCTTTGCTGAAAACCTGCCCGCCGAAACCTATCTTGAAACCGGACAGCGTGCGGCCTTCGCCAATGGCGGCACGGTTATCCAGGTCCATCCGCGCTTTGCGCCGGCGGAATCTGATGCCCAGCTGCTCTGGGCAGCACTTGGCTATGCACCGCTCGTCATCGCGGGCCCGGAGATAGACCGGGTGCGGGCGCAGCTTGAACGCCGTACCGCCGCTGGAAACAACGACATCAGCCGGTTCAAAACGTCTGCAGCGACCTGCTAGACCGCGTCAGCCCTGGTGACACGGTCAGCGATCGTTTTCCCGAAGGGAGGTGAGGTCTTGACCGGCGTTCCGGCACCGTCCGGCACCTTATAACGCCTGATGGGACGCTGGAAGATCTTATGCGTGGGCATAGTCTTCCAGCAGCAGGCTGAGAGCGACGATGCGGCGGGCTAGGCCCGGTCCCTCAGCCGATATCGATGGCGGGCGCGTCGGCGTCCAGGCCTTCCTGGTCGTTGACGATATGGACGGCGGTGATGGTGCCGGCTTCCGGCGCCGTATGCGGCACCTCCATTTTCATCACTTCCATGATGAAGAGGGTGTCGCCTTCCGCCACCACATCCCCCGGTGCGACCAGCACCTTCCATATATTGCCCGCCGTCTGGGTGCGCACTTCGGTTGCCATGTCTCTTTCCTCAGCCGGTGATGGAGGCGTCGCTGCAAATGCTGCCGAGCTGGCGGGCCATGGCCTGCGCCTCAGCCACGCTGATTGATTTGAAACGGTAGATCTCGCCCGGCTTGGACTGGGCAAGTTTCCAGAAGGCGGCCTGCGGCACGGTATAGGGGTTGATGAAGCCACCCATGGACGGCCCGTCATTGACCAGGATGATGGGCGTCTGCCCGGCGAGGTTAATCGCGCCCAGCGGATAGCCCTGGTCGATGATATTGGAGGGGAGGGAGCCGTGTTCCGGCGCCTTGGTGATGGCCTTCTCCGTAAAGCTCCAGTCCGGCCCATCGAGCCGGAAGCCGGTCCGGTCGGACTTGCCGGAGAGCTTCCAGTCGGTCGACAGGAACCGCTCATGCCCGGCGCCATCGATCCAGTCATCATTCGGGCCGGGCACGACCTCGATCTCCCATCGCCTTGCGGTCGCAATCACCGGCCGGGCGCCGGTCAGAACCGCGCGGCCGGGCCGGGCGTTCGCCGTGGGGGTGCCGAGTGGCACGGTCTGCCCGGCCTTGAGCGCGTGGCCACCGACACCGCCGATGCCTGCCTTATGGAAGGTCGCCATGGAGCCGAGCCAGGGCTCCACCGCAATGCCGCCCGCGAAGGCGATATAGGCGCGCGTACCGAGCTTGGCGAAGGCCATGCTGAGCACCTGACCCGGTGCCGCGCGCTGGCTTTGCCACAGCGGCACCGGCACGCCGTCCAGGCTCGCCTGCATATCTGCGCCGGTCACGGCGAAGACCGTCTCCTGCGCGAAGCTCAGCGTTGGGCCCATATACTGGCATTCAAGCGCGGCCGCGCCGGGCGCATTGCCCACAAGAAGATTGGCGAGGCGGAAGGACCAGCTATCCATCGGCCCCGAGGGCGGAAAACCCTGGTTCCAGAAGCCGTAGCGGCCCGGCCAGTCCTGCACCGAGGTTTCGAGACCCGGCTTGATGACGGTGAAACTCATGACCCCCTCCCGGCGCCGAGCGATGCGGTCCAACTCTTGTAGAGGGCGACGGAGAATTTCCCGTAGCCCACCATGTTGTATTGATAGGTGCCGTCCGCCACTTCGCGCTCGATCGCCTCGAACTCCGCGACCGTGCAGGGCACGAAGCGCACCCGGTCCCCGGGACGGAACAGGCAGATCGATCCCTCAAAGGCGCTGAAGCGCTGGGTACGATCCCAGATCGGCACCGGCGTGCGCGCGAAAATCTGATACCCGCCGGGCAGCGCCTCGGGGTAGATCGCGGTCGATGCGCCGCCGAGGCCGATGGCGCCACCGGGCGTCCAGGTGCGCGGCGGGTTGTATTTGGGGGCCGTCATCTTGGCGCGCGGGTCGAGCGCCATCATGAAGGGCAGGCCCGGCCAGAAGCCCAAGGAAGCCACCCAGTATTCCGTGCCGGAATGGACGCGCACGAAGTCGTCCACGTCGCGCAGCCCGTTCAGCTCCACCATCAGTTCCGGGTCCGGCGTTTTGGGCGCGATCTTGGCGATGTAATCCTCGACGCAGGCACGCGTCCAAGGATCGAGATAGACGGCTGGCAGATACCAAAGGCGGCTGTCGAGTTCGAGCGCATCCGAAGGGCCGAGGCCGGCGACCAGCCGGCCCAGTTCCACTACCAGATCGTCGAAGCCGATCAGCTCGGGCTCGTAATGCACCAGCATGGAGGCGAAGCAGGGTGCGGTCTCAATCACGCCCGTGATGCGTGCCTCGGCAATGGCGGCGGCCAGGCCCTGGGCCATGAAATTCAGCTCGAGATTCATCTCATTGCCGAATTCGACGAGGATGTAGCGGTCTCCGCCGGGCAGGTAGCGTGGCTCTGGGTAGATCATGCCGCGGTCTCTCCGGTTTGGGGCGGGAAGAGCGTCGCCCGGTGGGTGTCGATGAAGCCGGTCAGCGTCTCACCGGACTGGAAGGCGGCATGCGCCATCAGGCGGCGGAGAAAATCGCGATTGGTGACAATGCCGTCGATGATCAATCCGTCGAGCGCCGCGGTCATGGCGGCGATCGCCTCGGCTCGCGTTTCGGCATGGACGATGATCTTGGCGAGAAGGCTATCATAAAACGCGGTCACGGTATCGCCCTCGCGTACGCCGGCATCAATGCGCAAGAAGGGGGCGGCGGGAAAGGCGAGGCGCGTGATGCGGCCCGGCGAGGGCAGGAACATCTTGTCGGGGTTCTCGGCGCAGAGGCGGCATTCGATGGCGTGTCCGCGCGCGGCGACGCCGGGGCGCAGATCGTCCATCGCGTCACCGCGGGCAAGGCGGAGCTGGGCGGCGACGAGATCGACGCCGGTGATCATCTCCGTCACCGGATGCTCGACCTGAATGCGCGTGTTCATCTCCAGGAAGTAGAAGGCGCCGGTTTCGTCATCCACCACAAATTCGATTGTGCCGGCCGAGCGATAGCCCACGCGCGCGGCCAAAGCCTGGGCCGCGGCGCACATGGCGGCGCGCGTCTCGGCTGAGATGCCCGGCGAGGGGCTTTCCTCAACGATTTTCTGAAAGCGCCGCTGGATGGAGCATTCGCGCTCGAACAGATGGATCGCCGTGCCATCACCGAAGCCGAAGACCTGCACCTCGACATGGCGGGCGGCAGCGACGTAGCGCTCCAGATAGGCGGTGCCGTCGCCGAAGGCGCGCGCCGCCATGGATTGCAGCGCTTCGACTGCGGCCGTCAGATCGCCAGGCTTCGGCACCAGGCGCATGCCAATGCCGCCGCCACCGGCCACGGCCTTGACCAGAAGCGGGAAACCGACGGCTGCCGCCATCGCGTCAAGCCCGTCCAGCGCACCAGGCGCGATGCGGCGGCTGGCGGGCAGAACCGGCACGCCGGCGGCCTCAGCCGCCTCCCGCGCCCGGGCCTTGTCTCCCATCAGCGCAATCTGGTCCGGTGCGGGACCGACAAAGGTCAGACCCGCCGCTTCCGCTGCCGCCGCGAATGCCGCGTTCTCCGCCAGGAACCCATAGCCGGGATGCACCGCATCCGCGCCCGTCTGCTTCGCGGCGGCCAGGATCGCCTCGACCGACAGATAGCTCTGCGCCGGGCGGGACGGGCCTATCGCGACTGTCTCACCGGCCAGGGAGACATGCAGTGCAGTGGCATCGGCCTCGGAATGGACAGCGACGGTCGCGATGCCGAGGCTGTCCGCCGCGCGGATGATGCGGGCTGCGATTTCGCCGCGGTTGGCGATCAGCAGTTTGCGCATCACGCCACCCTAATCGCGGCGCGCACGGCGCGCGCGATCTCGACCGCATTGGGCGTATCGGAATGGACGCAGATGGTCTCAGCGCCGACGCGGATATCGCGGCCGCCCACCGACCGGGTGAGGCCTTCGCGGATGGCGCGGATACAGCCGGCGGCGGCCTGCCCAGGGTCCACCGCGTCATGCACCTGGGTAATGATCAGTCGTCCGTCATCATCATAGTCCAGATCGGCGTAATACTCGGCGAGGAACGGAATGCCGCGGGCTGGATAGACGGTTTCGTGCAGCGTACCGAGCATCCCGAAAAGCGGCACCTTGAAGACGTCGGCGGCATCGCAGACGGCGTCGGCAATATGCTCCAGCCGTCCGGCCATGCCGAAGAGCGAGCCATGCGGCTTGATATGGTTCAGCTCCATGCCCTCCGCTTGCAGAAAACCCTTCAGCGCGCCGATTTGGTAGATGAGGCAATTGGCCATTTCCTCGCGCTTCATCGCCATCTCGCGACGGCCGAAACCCTGCCGGTCCGGCAGGGACGGATGGGCGCCGACTTTCACCCCATGCTGCTTCGCGAGCCTGACGGTGGCGCGCATATGGTTGAAGTCGGAGGCATGGAAGCCGCAGGCGACATTGGCGACATCGATCAGCGGCATCATCGCCGCATCATCGCCAAGCTTGTAGAGTCCGTAGGACTCTCCCATGTCGCAATTGAGCAGGCTCGGCATCACTATTCTCCCTCAGGCGAAGGCGGGAACGGGGGTGACCGCGGGGGCGAGAAAGGCTCGCGCCGACCGTTCCACCAGATCGGGTTGTAGGTCGCGGATGATGAAGACCAGGCGCGAGCGCCGATCAGCGTCCGGCCAGGCATCCAGATGCAGCGGCGGATGCATGATGTGCTGCACACCATTGATGAAAATCGGATGATCTGTGCCTGTCACCGCGAGCAGGCCTTTGACCCGCAACACGCGCTCGCCATGGGCATGGAGCAGCATGGTGAGCCAGATGCCAAGGCGTGCCCAGTCAATCGCGTGGTCGAAGACCAGGCAGAGGCTTTGCACCGCAGCCGCATGCGGCCGATCGGCGGTGAAGCGCGCGGCGGGCGGCCGTGTCCAGGCCAGCGCTTCTCGCTGCCGGGCGGCTTCTCCCACCGGTTCTGTGAGGAGGGACGCGATATCCAGATCAGGATCGGAGAGCGTGGCGATGTCGGCGCCCGGGTTGATGGCGGCAAGCCGCGGCAGCAGGGCCGCCACCGCATCGGGATCAGCGAGATCGGTCTTGCTGAGCAGGATACGGTCCGCGACCGCCACCTGCTTCGCGAATTCCGGCTGCGCGCGCCATTGCAGGCACGCGTTCACGGCATCGACCACGGTCACCACGCGACCGATACGCACGTGATGGCGAAGCGTCGGGTCGGTCACCACAGTCGAGAGGATCGGCACCGGATCGGCAAGGCCGGTGGCTTCCACGATGACGCGGCTGAAGGGTGGAATAGCACCGCTGTCCCGCCGGTCCAAAAGGTCGCGCAGCGCCTGGCCCAGATCGATGCGCATGCTGCAGCAGATGCAGCCGCTGCGCAGCAAAATCGTCTCCCCGTCGATATGGCGGAGAAGGTGATGATCGAGGCCGATCTCGCCCACTTCGTTGACAAGGACAGCACTGTCGCCGAATGCCGGCATATCCAGCATGCGCCGCAGCAGCGTTGTCTTGCCGCTGCCGAGGAAGCCGCTGATCAGATGCAGGGGCAGACGCTCAGCCATCCCGATCATCCTCGAGATGCGCGATCAAGCTCAGATCGAGCGGATCGCAGGCCTGGCCGCGCAGCCGCGCGGCCGCCTGCCAGAGATGGGGGATACTGTCCACGATCTCCTGCCGTCCGGTCCGCGTGGCCACCACATAGGCATGGGCCTGCCAGTCGCTGACAGTCAGGCCCAGTGGTGTCAGCACGCGGTGAAGGGCTGCGACGCGGGCTGTGCGCGCCCGGCGGCGTGCGGGCGTGTCTGCGGCTGCCGGCGCGGGTGCGCCGTCCGTCCAATGCGGTGCATTGCCGACGATGCCGCAGAGCCCGCACATGGTTCAGGCCTTGCGCGGGAAGCGGCGGGCGAAGTCATCCGCCATTTCGTCCATCGTGCAGAAGCGCACGCCCTCATGCCCCTTGATGTAGGCGAACAGCCGCTCCAGCATCAGCAGCACCTGCGGCCGGCCGGAGACGTCAGGATGAATGGTGATCGGGAAAACCGCATAGTCCATCTCGCGATAGACCCAGTCGAACTGGTCCCGCCACATCTGCTCAATATCGCGCGGATTAACGAAACCATGGCTGTTCGGTGCCTTCTTGATGAACATCATCGGTGGCAGATCATCAAGATACCAATTGGCCGGAATTTCGATGAGGCCGGTCTCCTGGCCACGCTTCAGCGGCTTCATCCAGCTTTCCGGCTGGGCGGAATAGTCGATGCGGGTCCACTCATCGCCCACCCGCACGTAATAGGGGTGGAAGTCGTTATGCATCAGGCTGTGGTCGTATTTGATGCCGCGCTCGATGAGCAACTCATTGGTGACGGGGCTGAACTCCCACCAGGGGGCGACATAGCCCGTGGGCGCGCGGCCCGCGAGCTTGCCGACGAGGTCGATGCTTTTGTCGAGCACCGCGCGTTCCTGCTCCCGCGTCATCGCGATCGGATTTTCATGGCTATAGCCATGAATGCCGATCTCGTGCCCGGCATCGGCCACGGCCTTCATCTGCTCGGGGAAGGTTTCGATCGAATGTCCGGGGATGAACCAGGTGGTCTTGACGCCCATGCGGTCGAACATCTTGAGCAGACGCGGGCTGCCGACCTCACCCGCGAAAAGACCGCGGCTGATGTCGTCCGGGCTGTCCTCGCCGCCATAGGAGCCGAGCCAGCCCGCCACCGCATCGACGTCGATACCGAAGCCGCAGAGAATGTCCTTCGCCATGATCTCATTCTTTCTCTTGTCTGGGTCGTGCCGCGTTCTGTTCGCTCATCGACGGTTTCTGGCGGTATTCAGTAGCGGCCGACGAGCAGGCCGCCATCTGCCACAATCACTTGACCGGTCACATAACGGGCAGCCTCGGACGCCAGGAAGAGAATGACATCCGCGATATCCTCGGGCTCGCCAAGGCGGCCCATGGGGATGAAGGCGGGGGCCTGCTCGGCGCCTGCGGCACCAAGCGAATGTTCCTCGGACAGAAGCTGTGCCGTGCGGATATAGCCGGGTGCCACGCCGTTGACGCGAATACCTTGGGAGGCGAGTTCCACCGCCATGGCGCGCACCAGACCGACCACGCCTGCCTTGGCGGCGGAGTAATGCACATGCTCGTCCCAGCCATAGGCAATGCCCATGATGGAGGAGAGTGCCACCATGCTGCCCGAGCCCTTCGCGCGCATGACGGGGACGGCCCGGCGAAAAACGCGCATGACGCCTTTGAGATCGATATCCAGCGTATGATCCCACAAGGCATCCGTCATCTTGTCCAGCGGCACGCGATGGGCGATGCCGGCATTGGCGATGACACTATCGACGCCGCCGTGCTTGTCTTCCGCCAGGGCGAACAGCGCATCGACCGCCGCGGTATCCTTCACGTCGAGATAATGAAAGCTGGCGCTGCCACCGGCCGCGCGAATGCTGGCGGCGACTGCCTCACCTTCGGTCGCAAGCACATCTGTCACCAGCACATGCGCGCCGGTGCGGCCGAAAGCCTGCGCCGTGGCCCGGCCGATGCCGATGCCACCGCCCGTGATCAGAACCGTCTTCGTCACAGCATCACATCTCCCGAATTGGGGCCGAGCGTTTGGCCGACATAGATTTGCGCGGCGGGCGAGGCGAGGAAGGCCACGGTCTCAGCTACGTCCTCCGGCTGGCCGAAGCGTCCGAGCGGCAGTTCCAAAGTCTTCTTGCGGCGCCACTCCTCCGACAGGGCCATGGAGAGATCGGTCGCGATCGGTCCCGGTGCCACCGCATTCACCCGCACGCCGCGCGCGCTGACCTCGCGGGCGAGGGATTTGGTGAGGCCGATGATGCCTGCCTTGGCGGCGGCATAGTGGCAGAGATCGATACCGCCAATCTGGCCGAGCTGGCTCGCCATATTGATGATGACGCCATCACCCGCTGCCAGCATCGGGCCGATCACCGCCCGCGTGCAAAGAAAGGTGCCGCGCAGATGGACCGCGATCATGCGGTCCCAGTCGGCGACGGAAAGGGTCTCGAACGGACTCTCCTGCACGAAGCCGGCATTATTGACCAGGAGCGTGCAATCACCGAAAGCTGCGTTGCAGGCCTCGGCCATGGCTTCAACCGCCTCAGCGTCACTGACATCGACCGTATGGGCCAGGGCGCTCTCTCCCAGTTCGGCGGCGAGGCGCGCGGCCCCCGTTCCGTCGCGGTCGGCGATCATCACCCGCGCACCGCTGGCCGCGAGTTTGCGGGCCACCGCACGGCCGATGCCGGAGCCGGCGCCAGTGACAATGGCAATATGCTGGTCGAGTGTGCGGGCCATCAGGCAATGTCCTCCTGGACGACGATCTTGCGGGCGCGGCGGACGCTCAGCCCCGTCGGCACAGCGTGGACACCAAGCGGCACCATGAAACCCTTCCTTACCAGAAGGCCGCCGAGCGTTTCAGCATCATCTCCCGGTGCTGGGCGGTCGATTTGGGCAGCAGTTCCCCGGTTTCCCAGTCAAGCAGGACGGCGTATTGGCGCACGGCGTCCATCACGTCGATCTCGCCTGCGCGAAAGCGCGCGGCGATTTCCTCGGGGTCGGCGGCGAGCCAGCCGTGCCGTGCCGCACGGATGCGGGCTCGTTCGACCTCGGTTGCGGCGGCGTCCACTTCATATTCGGCCAATTCCTCATCGACCACGCGGATCACCACACCGTAATCCTTGGCTGCGCGCGCGACGGAGACGTAACCGTCCGCCACATCCTCGCGCACCAGGATGGGATCGCGCAGCAGCGGGTCGCCATAGCCGCCGCCCCCGGCGGTCGGCCGGCTGAAATGGTCACCGGAATTGAGCTTCACATCCGAGAAGACGGCGCCGAGCCATTCGGGGTCTTCCCCCGCGCGGGTCAGGGTAAGGCCATGTGGGATGGAGGGTAGGCCGCCGGAAATGCCCCATACCACGGCGCGCTCGCGGTCGCAGATATAGGAGATGACGGTGCCTTCGGCTTCGCGCAGCAAGGCGCCCTTGCGCGCACCCACGCCGCCGCGCCATTGGCCGGGACCGGCGCTGTCCGTCAGGATCTGGAATTCCGTCGTCAGCATCGGGCTTGTCCGCTCCTGACCTTCAACGGGTTGCGACATCATGCCGCAGCCGAAGGACGAGGTGGTGACATTGCAGCCGTCGCGGCCATTGCGGCCGCCCCATCCGCCCGGCAGCCAGTCATAGAACATGAAGATCGGCTTCTCCGCCGTGCGCGTATCGCGGCCGCCGGTGAGAAGATATTCGTTGTTGAAAACGCAGGCGATGGCCCGCTCCGGCATGATCTTGGACCAGAGTTCATAGATCGCGCCCATGATCTTCTCGAAGGGCACGAGAAAGCCGGTGACCGCGACCGGCCAGCGTGCATTCACCACGGTATCTTCCGGCGCGATCACCTCGATCGGTCGATAGAAGCCGGAATTGAGAGGCAGATCGGGAAAGAAGGTTTTCATGCCGGCGACGACCGCGGAGAAGGTGGCGCCGAAGGCGGAGTTGTACAGGGTGCCGATGCAGGGATGGCTGCCGGTGAGGTCATAGATCACCCGATCCCCGGCGATGGTGAGCTTGACCTTGATCGGGATCATGCCCTCGCCGGTCGAGGGATCTTGATCGATGAAATCCTGCGTTTCCCAGGTACCGTCGGGCAGCGCGGAAAGCCGCTGCCGGAGCACGCGCTCGACAAAGGATTGCACATCGGCAAAGCCCGCCTGCACGGTCTCGCGGCCATATTTGCCGACGAGGCGGAGGATTTCGCGTTCGCAGGCGCGCGTCGCTTCGGCCTGGGACTGCATGTCGCCGATGATCGAGGCCGGGTCGCGGGTATTGCTCGCGATCAGATGCGCAACGTCGCGGCGGAAGACGCCCTTGTCCCAGAGGCGGACGGGTGTGATGCGCAAGCCTTCGCGAAACATGTCCGTCGCGCGCACGTCGAAGGAGCCGGGCACGCTGCCGCCGACATCGGACCAATGTCCGTTGGACTGGGCGAAGGCGATGGGCTTGCCGTCCGCGAAGATGGGCCGGATCAGGCGGACATCGGGGAAATGCGTGCCGCCGGCATAGGGGTCGTTGATGGCGAAGACGTCCCCCGGATGCATGTCATCACCGAAGAAACGGATCACGTCCTTGCAGGTCCAGTGCAGGGTGCCGACATGGACCGCGATATCGCCATTGCCCTGGGCAATGGAATCGCCGTTCGCGTCATTGAGGGCATTGGAGAAGTCACGATTATAGATGACGAAGGAATAGCAGGTGCGGATCATCTGCTCGGCCATCTGGTCGACGGCGGTGATGAAGGAGTTCTTCAGAACCTCGAAGGTTACGGGGTCCAGCGTCGGGCCGTTCGGTGTTTCGGTCATCAGACCTCGCCTCCCACACGCATGATGATATTTCTCCATCGATCAACCGTCATGGTTGCCCCCGGTGGCAGCACAGTGGTGGAATCAAGCTGGTCAATGATCGCCGGGCCTTGCATCGTGGTGCCGGTCGGCAGATCCGGCCGCCAATAGACCGGGGTGTCGTAGGGTGTACTGCCCCCGAAATAGACCGGACGCCGGCTTATCGGCGTGGGAGTCACGCCGGTCGGCTCGCTGCTCCTCAGCTCCACCTTCGGCACAAGGCCGATTGCCTTGAGATTGAGGCGGAACAGGGTGACGGGCGCATCGTCGCGGCGAAAATTGTATTCGCGCTCATGCTGTTCATGGAAGGCCTGCACCAGATCGGCGACGTCGGTAATCTCCGCCCCGACTGAAACCGCGAGAGACCGCCACTGTCCCTGATACATCATGTCGATGCTGCGTTGCATCAGCATGTCCGCTACAGCCACGCCCTCATGCAGCAGGCGCTCGGAGGCAGTGGCTTCCAGGGCCATGAAGCGCGCCTGCAAAGCGGCCGGCATCACCTCGCTCGCCGGCATCATGTAGCTTTCCGCAAGATCGTGCTGCAGATCGACGAGCAGACAACCGAGCGCCGAGGTGATGCCGGGGTTGGGTGGCACGATCACGACGGGAATAGACAGCTCGCGGGCCAGGGCGGCGCCATGCAGGGCGCCGGCGCCGCCGAAGGCGACGAGCGCGAATTCACGCGGGTCGTAGCCACGGCTGATTGAGATGAGCCTGACGGCATCGGCCATGTTCGCATTGGCGACATGGATGATGGCATCAGCCGCTTCGGGTACCGAGACGCCAAGCTTGTCGGCGACCCCCGTGCGCACCGCCTCTTCGGCCAGGCCAGGGTCAAGCCTGACGCTGCCGCCTGCCAGGCCGGAGCCGAGGCGGCCGAGCACCATATTCGCGTCGGTATTCGTCGGCACCCGATTGCCGCCACCGTAGCAGGCCGGTCCCGGTCGGGCCCCCGCCGATTGCGGCCCGTTCTTCAGAGCACCGTCCTCGATGCGGGCGAGGGAGCCGCCGCCAGCACCGATGGTCAGTACTTCGATGCTGGGAAAGCGGATCGGGTAGCCGAATTCGATGCCCCAATCCTTGGTGACCCGCGACTGTCCTTCATAGGCAAGCGAGACATCGCAACTCGTGCCACCCATATCGAGGCCGATGGCATTGGGAAAGCCGCAAAGTCCGGCGATGTGGCGGCTGGCAATGGCACCGGCGGCAATCCCGGAGCCTGCAAGGCGGCCGGCATAGTCGCGCACGGTGGCAGGCGTCATGACGCCGCCACCACTGTGCAGCAGCAGCAGATCGGAGGTGTAGCCGCCGTCGCGCAGGCGCTCGCTGAGGCTTTGCACGTAGCGCCCGACAACCGGGCTCAGAACGGCATTCACCACCGTGGTGGAGAAGCGCTCATGCTCAAAAATCTCTGGCAGCACGTCAGAGGAGATCGAAACCGGGACGCCCGGCAGTTCGCGCATCAGGATGTCCCGCATCGCGCGCTCATTGGCGCCGTTGACGAAGGCGTTCATGAAGCAGACCGCGACAGCCGCAACTCCCCGGCGGCGGAGGATACGCGCCAGATCCACCGCTTCTGTCTCATCCAGCGGGGTCACGATAACGCCGGCGGCGTCGATCCGCTCCGTCACCGGCAGGCGGTCGCGCCGCGGCACATAGGGCCGCGCGACGTCCTTATACGCGTCCCAAAGATCCTCCTTGTTCGCCCGGCGAATTTCGATGACATCGCGGAAGCCGCGCGTGCAGACCATGGCGATGCGCGGCAGCCGGCGCGTGATGAGCGCGTTGGTGGCGACGGTCGTGCCATGGGACAGCAAGGTCACGTCGCTGAGGGCAACGTCGGCGGCGGTCAGGCCCGTCATGAAGCCGTCGATGGGATCGGGTGTAGACGGTGTTTTCGCCACCCGCAGGATGCCGGTTGCCTCGTCTAGAACGCAGACATCCGTGAAGGTTCCGCCGATATCGATCGCGACGCGCAGGTTCCGCATCAGGGCTGATCCATTTTTATCATAAGATGCATCATGCGCAATTGCCTAGTACGTGGTCAAGAGTGGGTGGTGTCTAAACGCCTTTGAATCCATCTGCTTCATTCACGGGCAATGTTACAAAAAATGCTTAGATTTCGTACATTAGATGCATCATCTTTTGCCTCATTCGGGCATCCATCGCCGCTTGTGCGGCGCTGCGCCCCGTCGTAGGAAGCGCGCGCCATGGATAGTGATGCAATGAGCGCGCGCTTGGGAGACGACATCTATCGGCGCCTGTCCGATAGCCTTGTCCAGGGCGTCCTGCGTCCAGAAGAACGCCTCAAGATCCGGGCTATTGCCTTGCAGATGGGAACCAGCGTGACCCCCGTGCGCGACGCCGTGCTGCGCCTGGTTCAGGAGCGCGCACTCTATTTGCGCAGCCCGCGGGACATCCGGGTGCGCACCGTCGGGATGGACGAGTATCTGGAAGTGCGGGAGCTGCGCGTCGAACTGGAAGGGGCCGCCGCCGCCGCCGCCGCCGAGCGCGCAACCGAGGCCGATATCCGCCGGCTGGACCGGCTGGTTCGCGACAATGCCAGGGCCTTGCGGGCCGGTAACAAGGCGCTGACCACGGAACTCAATCAAAGGTTCCACTTTGAAATCGTCCGCATCGCGCAGATGCCCGTGCGGGCAGATATCCTGCGGCGGCTCTGGCTCAGTATGGGGCCCTGGATCAGCGAAAACTACGCCATGGCCTCGCCGCTCATGATCGACTTCCATTATGCCGCGGTGGAAGCCATTCGCGCAGGCGATCCGGCGGCCGCGCGGGCGGCGCTGCGCGACGATCTCGTCATCGGCGGCGGCGCCATCATGGAGAACTATCTCCGCGCCGAACGTGCCCGCACCGGCAGGCGGCCAAGTGGCACAACGATTGCACCGCTAACCCCTGTGAAGTGAGCCGGCCCCACGCCGGCTCTCCGTGTGAAAACAGGCAGGAGGGTTGGCGTGAGGACTAGAACCAAAATCTTGGGGGCGCTTGCGAGCGTCGTATCCGCGGCGATCGTGCTGGCGACCATGCCTGGCCAGGCGCGCGCAGCGGACAATGATATCATCGTCGGTTTCGCGGTTGCCCTGTCCGGTGGCATGAACGCCTATGACGGCGAAGCGACCAAGATGGCGCAGCTTTGGATCGACCAGACCAATGCCAAGGGCGGCTTGCTCGGCAAGCAGATCAAATCAGTCTATGCCGATACCAAAAGCGACCGTGTCGAAGGTGCCCGCGCCGGCCTGAAGGTTATCCAGCAAGGTGCTGTGCTGGTTTTTGCCACGGCGGATTACGATTACGGCGCACCAGCCGCCCTGCAGGCGCAGAAGGCCGGCAAGATTTCGGTCTTCCTCGGCGCCTCCGATCCCAAGGCCGGCGTGATCGGCGTAGGCAAGTTCTCGTTCAGCGCCGAAAAGGCTGCGCAGCTTGAAGGCGCAACGATGGCCGAATGGGGCTATGAGAAGATGGGCTATCGCAATGCCTATGTTCTTGACGATACCAACATCGAGTATGACAAATCGACCTGCGCTGGCTTCAACTGGGCCTTCCCGAAGGAAGGCGGTACCATTGTCGGCAGCGACAGCTTCAAGAACGACGATCCGTCGATCAGCTCGCAGGTGACACGAATCAGCAACGCGGTGCGTGACCACAAGGTCGATGTGCTGATGCTCTGCACCTACCAGCCCGGCGGCTCGAGCGCCGTTCGTCAGCTCCGCGACGGCGGCATCAATCTGCCGATCCTGAACGGCTCGTCCATGGATGGAACCTACTGGATCAACTCCGTCCCGAACCTTAAAGACTTCTATGTCCCGGTCCAGGCAGTGGTATCCGGCGATCCGCTGGCCACCGTGCAGAAATTGACGGAGGAATACGCCGCCAAATACGGCAAGCCGCCGACCACGCAATATGCCTATCCGATCTATGCCTGGCTGCAGCTCTGGGGCAAGGCGGTCACCGCGGCTGGCACCACGGATGCGGCACCCGTCGTTGCCATCATGCAGAAATACACCAATGAGCCGACCGCTCTGGGCCCGCGCAGCTTCACCCCGAAGATGCATATCCAGACCGACATCCCGCTCACCATCGTCGATATCGCGAATGGCAAGCAGACGGCCGTGACGCAGTGGCGGATCAAGGAACCGATCCCGGTTGCCGTGCTCTATCGTTTGAAGAAAGCCAGCTGACCGGGGATCGCCGCATGCAAACGGGCGAAAGCCTCCTCACCGACCGTCCGGGGCTGCTCGCGCAGCCCCAGGCGGCGGAGTTGACGGCGGAAAAGGTAGTGGTCAGCTTCGGCGGCCTTGCCGCCATCTCCGATGTCAGCCTTACCGTGCGACGCGGCGAGGTCTTCGGACTGATCGGTCCGAACGGTGCGGGCAAGACCACGCTGGTCAATTGCCTCACCGGGTTCCAGGCGCCGACCTCCGGGCGGGTGCTGCTGGCGGGCGATGCGACCGCAGGCTGGTCACCGGACAAGTTCCGTAAACAGGGCGTGGCGCGCACCTTCCAGGCCGGACGCCTGTTTCGGGATATGACGGTGCTCGAAAATGTGGAAGTGACGGCGGTCGGTCTTGGTGCCACCCGCCGGGCCGCCCAGCTGCGAGCGATGGCCCTGCTCGATTGGGTGGGTCTCGCGGGCCAGGCGCACCGCATCGCCGGGACCCTCGCCTATACGGACGAGCGGCGTGTCGGCATTGCGCGCGCCCTCATTCTCAGCCCTGCCTTCCTGCTGCTCGACGAACCCGCCGCCGGTATGTCCGATGCCGAATGCGAAGATCTCGTGGAGTGGATCGCGACCATTCCAAGTCGCTTCGACTGCGGGGTGCTGCTGATCGAACATAATATGCGCGTCATCATGGGCGTCTGCGACCGCATCCATGTGCTGGATGGTGGGCGCAGTCTCGCCGAAGGTACGCCCGCCGAAATCCAGGGCAATCCAGCGGTGATGGCCGCCTATCTCGGTATGGAACCATGAGCGCCATGCTCGAAATCTCCAATGTCGAAGTGCGCTACGGACGGTTGGTGGCCCTGCGTGGTCTGTCGATGGAAGTGCGCCAGGGTGAGGTCGTCTGCCTCATCGGTCCCAACGGTGCCGGCAAATCCACCACCATGGCGGCGATCGCGGGCGGCGTGCCCCGCTATGCGGGCTCGATCCGCTTCGATGGTCAGGAACTGCCGGCGCGCAAGCCCGAGCAGATCGCCCGCCTCGGCCTGTCCCTGGTGCCGGAAGGGCGGCACGTCTTCGGCACCCTGACGGTGGAGGAGAATCTTCGCGTCGGTGGTTATCTTCGCAAAACGTCGCGCGAAAGTGCCGAGGCGCTGGACCGCGTGGCCAATTATTTTCCGCGATTGAAGGAGCGGTGGCGCTCGCCGGCGGGGCGACTGTCGGGCGGGGAGCAGCAGATGCTGTCCATCGGCCGCGCCTTGATGACCGGCCCGCGCCTGGTCATGGTGGATGAACCCTCTCTGGGCCTGGCGCCGCTCATCGTCGATTCCGTCTACGAAATCCTGCTGGAGCTGCGGGCGCGGGAAGGGCTGACCCTGCTGATCAACGAGCAGAGTTCGCACCGCATCCTGCGGTTTGCCGATCGCATCTATGTCATCCGCAACGGCGGCATTCAGCTGCAAGGCACGGCGGACGAGCTGCGCGACGGGGAGGCGATCAAGGCGGCTTATTTCGGCTTTGGGGAACCCGCGGCCAAGCCCGGCATGACGGAGGGCGTCTCAGCATGATCAACTTCCTGCAGAACATGATCGATGCGCTCAGCCTCGGCAGCCTCTATGCCCTGGTCGCCCTGGGCATCGGCCTGTTGTTCGGTATTCTACGACTGGTCAATTTCGCCCATGGCGACTTCATCACCATCGGCGCCTATTCGCTGATCCTGCCCTCGACCAGTGTGGTCGCGACCATGGTGATCGGGTCCTGGCACTGGGAACTGCTTATTCCCATGGTCTGTGTGATCGTCGTCATCGTTGCGATGGCGACGGATGTGCTGGTGTTCCGCCCGCTGCGGCGGAGTTCGGCACCCACGCTGATGATCGCGTCCTTCGCCGTCAGCTATATGATTCAGAACGGCGTGCTGATGATCTATGGCGCGCGGCCCAAGGCCGTGAACCTGTGGTCGCCCTTGACGACGCAGGTCAATCTCGGCGGGCTGCGCGAGCCGGTTCTGCAACTTGTCACCATCGCGACGACGATCGTGCTCATGGTGGGACTGTCGCTGTTCCTCAAGCACGCGCGGTGGGGCGTGCAAATGCGCGCGGCGGCGGAGGATTTCCGCATGGCCCAGTATCTCGGCGTGCGCGGCAACTTTGTCATCGGTCTGGCCTTCGCCGTCAGCGGCATCCTGGCCGCCGCCGTGTCGCTGCTGTTTCTGGCGCAGACCGGCGCGCTCAGCAATGTCATGGGCGTGCCCCTCGCCCTCTTTGCCTTCGTGGCGGTGGTGGTGGGCGGCATGGGCAGCCTGCCCGGTGCGGTGATCGGCGGCTTCCTCGTCGGCATCGTCACCACATTGCTGCAGGCCTATCTGCCGCCTGACCTGCGCGTCTTCCGCGATGCCTTCACCTTCACCTTCGTCATCATTGTGCTGCTGGTGCGTCCTGCGGGTCTTATTCCGTCGCGCACCATCGCTGAGCGTGTGTAGAGGCCGGTCATGTTCCTCCAAACGATGCTGCGCGGCCTCGTCACCCCGCTGCTGCTGATCCTGGGCGTGGCGATCGTCACCTTCCTGGGGGTGCTCGGCGGGGATCAGCTGCAGACGTCGCTCACCGAAATGCTCATTCGCATGGTCGTGGTCGTCGGCATGTGGGTCTTCGTCGGCAATTCGGGCATCATCTCCTTCGGCCATGTCGGCTTTATGTGCATCGGTGGCTATGCCGCCGCCTGGGCCACGGTCGATCCGAGCTGGAAGAGCATCATGCTCACCGGACTGCCGGACTGGCTGCAGAACGGCCAGTTCCCCTTTCCCTATGCCGTCATCGGCGGCATGGTCCTGGCGGCACTCGTGGCCGTCGTGCTCGGCGCCGCCATCATGCGGCTATCGGGCATCGCCGCCTCCATCGCGACCTTCGCCTTCCTGATGATCGTCAACAGCGTCTATTCCAACTGGGATTCGGTCACCGGCGGCACCAGCTCCATCATCGGCATTCCGACGGTCGTCGGCCCCTGGGTGGCCTTTGCCTTCGCCGCCGGCGCCATCCTGCTCGCCTATGCCTTCAAGGTCTCGCGCTACGGCCTGATGCTGCGCGCAACGCGAGAGGATGAGGTGGCCGCCAAGGCCTCGGCCATCGGCATCTTCCGCGTGCGCCTCGGGGCCTTCGTGCTGAGCGCCGCCATCGTCGGCGTCGGCGGTGCGCTCTGGGCCCATTTCCTCGGCGTCCTCACCGCCGACAGCTTCTATCTCAGTCTCTCCTTCATCACGCTCTCCATGCTGGTCGTGGGCGGGCTCGGCAGCCTCAGCGGCGCCGTCCTCGGGGTGATCGTCGTAACCGGCGTGGTGGAGGGTCTGCGAACGCTGGAGGGCGGCTTGAGCCTGGGCAAGATGACGCTGTCGCTGCCGCCCGGCAGCCAGGAAATTGGCCTCGGCCTGGTCTTGGCCCTGATCATGATCTTTCGGCCGACCGGCCTTACCCGCGGACGGGAGCTGCAATGGCCGTGGCGCCCGCCGCCCCTCGTTGTGGTGCCCGATGGCGTGACGGCGGCGGGCGAATGACAATGGCCGATTACAGTGCGGGTGCCGCCTATGTCGACGGGCGCTACATGCCGGTGGCGGAAGCGACCGTTCCGATCCTCGATTGGGGCTACCGCCGATCTGACGTGACCTATGACGTGGTCGGCGTCTGGGACGGCGCCTTCTTTCGCCTCGATGATCACATCGCGCGCTTCCGCGCCTCCATGACCGCGCTCCGCCTGCATCCCGACGAGACAGATGCCGACATCAGGCAGATCCTCATGCAGGTCGTGCGCCTGTCCGGCCTGCGCGAAGCCTATGTCGCGATGGACTGCCTGCGCGGGCGGCCCAAGCCGGGCTTAAAACCCCACCCCGCCAATTGCCGCAACCGCCTCACCGCCTATGCCATCCCCTGGGTCTGGCTGGTGTCGCCGGAGGTGCAGGCGCGCGGCGCCCATCTGATCGTCGCCAAAACACCACGCATCCCCGAGGACTCGATCGATCCGCGGGTCAAGAACTTCCACTGGGGCGACCTGACGCGCGCCTTGTTCGAGGCGCATGACGCGGGCGCCGACACGGCCGTCCTGCTCGACGCGGCGGGGCTGGTGACCGAGGGGCCTGGCTTCAATGTCTTCGCCGTGCGGAACGGCGTCGTGATCACGCCCGATCGCGGCGGCTTGGAAGGCATTACCCGTCGCTCGGTCATCGAGCTTTGCGCCGATCTCGGCCTGCCCTGCGCGGTGCGGCCGCTGCCGCTGGAAGAACTGCGCGCGGCAGACGAGATTTTCCTCGCCACCACGGCGGGCGGTATCATGCCAGCCGCCCGCCTTGACGGTCGTATCCTGGGCAATGACCGGCCCGGTCCGATCTCGGCGCAGTTGCGGCAGCACTTCTGGGATCGACGGGCCGCAGGCTGGCACGCCACCAACATCGATTATTCCGTGGCGGTATCGGCATGATCAGCCTGGGCGTCGCTCGCGGCGGCACCGTCCGCGGCGGCCTGCTCATCGACGGAGACGGTCTGCCATCGACCGCGCGCAAGGCCCTGTTCTGCACCGACTGGTGCGTGGCCTGGGACGCGAAGCGCCAGGCCAGTGAGCTGCACCCCGTGCGTCCACGGCGGTAGGTCTATACAGGAAAGGCCCAGGACATGTGCGTTGCGTGCTACGTCGATGAGGCAATGAAGCAGAAGATCATTGCCTATAATGCCGAATTCCATCAGGTGACGAAAAGTCCCTACGGCGCCGGCGATGAGATTGGCATGCTCAACCTGATCGATGCGCAATCGCGGGCCGCGATCCTGGCCCGTGCCGATGCGTCGAAGGTATTTGACCTGTCGGTCGATCATTTCGTCGGCATGCCGGGCTGGTTTGGCGCGGGCGACCAACCCTACCAGATCTGGATGACGCATACGCCCGGTGGTGAGATCGTCGATAACAGCATGGCCGTCAGCCTGGAGGCCAATCAGCTGGTTGGATATTCGGGCGACAGCATCTCGATGTACACGCATTGCGGGACGCATATCGATACCTTCAATCACTTCGGCTATCATGGCGAGATCTTCAACGGCTTCAGCGCTGACAAGAATCTCGGCAGCCGGGCCTGGGATAAATGCGGCGCCGAGAAGCACCCGCCGATCTTTGCCCGCGGCGTGCTGCTGGACGTCGCGGCCCTGCATGGCGTCGCCACCTTGCCGCCGAGCAACGCCATCGGAGAGGCGGATCTGAAAGCCTGTCTGTCGCGGCAGGATCTCAAGCTGCAGCCGGGCGATGTGGTGCTCATCCATACCGGCCAGATGAAGCTGTGGCCGGACATGGCCTTCGTCGCCAATACGCCCGGTCTCAATCGGGAAGGGGCGGAGTTTCTGGCCAAGCACGGCGCGATCATGATCGGCGCGGATAATCTGACCCTTGAGCAGACACCGGGCGCGCATCCGCTGAATTTCTTCCCCGTTCACACCTATCTGCTTGCGGAAGCCGGCGTGCCGATCCTGGAAATGGCCTATCTTGAGGAGCTTGCCGCGGAGCGGGTGTGGGAATTCGCCTTCTTCGGCGCCTGCATCAAGCTTCGCGGTGCGACCGGGGCGCCGATGCGTCCCGTGGCGATGCCACTGACGCATTAACTGAGAAAGGTGATTGCCATGGAAGCGCTTTCTCTTGAGCAGCGTATTGCCCGTCTGGAGTCGATGGAACAGATCCGGGCCCTGAAAGCGGTCTATTGCGACCTCTGCGACCGCGGCTATGACCCGGACGGCCTATCGGCCCTGTTCACGGAAGACGCCGTTTGGGATGGCGGTCCGTTTGGCCGCCATGAAGGGCGGCAAGCCATCCACGACTTCTTCAAAAGCGTGTCGCACTCTCTGGTTTTTGCGGCGCATCTGGTGACGAACCCGATCATCGCGTTTCAGGACGATGATACGGCGCACGGCAAATGGCGCCTGTGGGAGCCTGCGACCGTCAATGAAGATGGCAAGCTCGTCTCAAAGATCCTGCTCGCGGCCTATGAGGACGTCTATGTCAAAGTCGACGGCAGGTGGCTTGTGAAGTCTCTCACACTCCATGTGAATTTCTTTGCCCCTCTCTCCGACGGATGGGCGGATATCGCCGTGCAATAACGATGTCACCGCTCTGGAAGAAGCGGGTCTCATCGCCCGCTCCGGCCATGACGATGGGGGAGGGCGCGGCGGGGCGCCATTCAGCCTTTGAAACTGCCGCCGTAGTCCTCTGGCACAAGATCGGCCTGTGCATCGCCGGTTTTGATCAGATCAAGAATACTGTCTGCCACCAGCGCGGGCGGATGCGCGAAGGACGTGGTCTCGGCCTCCTGTGCTCTGGCCGAGTCCAGCCCTGATTTCACAGAACCGTAGAACTCTGTCGCCGTAATCGACGGGTGCATGATGGAGACGGCAATCCCGATCTCGGCAAGCTCCAGCCGCGCGACGCTTGAGAGCATGTTGAGCGCCGCTTTGGAACTGGTATAGGCGGCGGAGCCTGGATAGGTCCTGAGGGTCGCACCCGAACTGACGTTGACAATGCTCCCGCAGCCCTGGTGTCGCATGTGGGGAATAACGGCCTGCATCATGACAAGCGGGGCGATGAGATTGAGCGCGAGCAGATCGCGAAAATCGTCAATCCCGATGTCTTTGATCGTGGCATGCAATCCTTGGCCGGCATTATTCACCAGAGCGTCGATCCGCCCGAAGCGTTCCATCGCGGCTTGCACCGCGTGGCGCACCTGTTCCGGGCGTGTCACATCACAGGCGACCGCCAGCGCATCCCCCAACTCTGCCGCCAGTGCCGCGATCCGGTCCTCGCGGCGGGCGAGCAACACCACCCGCGCGCCGGATCGGGCAGCGGCGCGTGCCGTGGCTTCGCCAATGCCCGAGGACGCGCCGGTTACGAGCACAACGGCGTCTTTAATCTCCATCCGATTTCGTCCTTCATGCGCGGCCGCTTCGGCCGCTGCCGATAACCGGATATCTACGCCGCAGCCGATCGGGGCGCGTGCCCGTTCCGGTCTATTATTTGCCTATTCCTGCTCTAGGCACTACCGTCACGCGATGAGTGACATGGTCCAGACCCTGAAAAACTATGTCGCGCCGCAGGCCAAAGCTGTTTTGACACGGACGCAAATACCGCGGCTGGACATCCTCAGGGTCTCGGAACCGACGAAGCTGTTTCCCGAAATCTATCAGCCTTTGGTTAGCCTGATCCTGCAAGGCGCGAAGCGGCTGCTGATCGGACATCAGGTTCTGGACTACGCCGCGGGAGACACCTTTATTGCCTCCGTCGACCTTCCCGCCAGTGCTGACGTCATCACCGCGAGCGCCGCCGTTCCATACCTCGCCCTTCGTCTGACCTTCGATCTGGCCATGGTCGCGGATCTGGTGCGTGGTGACGCGTGCGCACCGGCGCCGATGTCCGACACCCGCAGCTTTTGCGTCAGCCCCGCGAGTGACGCTCTGATGGATGCCTGGCTCCGGTTGCTGCGCCTGCAGGAGGAGCCCGACGCGATTCCGGTAATGGCGCCGCTGCTGGAGCGGGAGATTCTGTTCCGGCTGCTGCGCGGACCGCAAGGTGCTGTTCTGCGCCAGGCCGCAAGCATCGATGGTGGTTTTGCCAGGATCAGACAGGCGTTGATCTGGATAAGGGCGCATTATGCCATCCCCTTCCGGGTCGAAGATCTGGCGCATGGTGCCCATATGAGTGCGTCGGCCTTCCATCGCGCCTTTAAGGCGAGCACCGGCCTGTCCCCGCTCCAGTATCAAAAGCATCTCAGGCTTTATGACGCGCGCAGACGGCTTTTTGCCAAACCGGGTGATGTGGCCTCAGTCGCCTTTGCGGTGGGCTATGAAAGCCTGTCGCAATTCACCCGCGAATATGCGCGCATGTTTGGCGCACCCCCCGCCCGTGACATCAAAGACCTCCGCGCCACGACCGCGCCGGAATTCGCCGCGGTCGCGTGATGGGCCGCGGGGCTGGGGTAGCTTTGACCACGCGGTGGAAGGCTAAGGACGTCGTCCTCGCCGCTGGGTGAGGGAGGCGGCGCGGGGTTACGGGTGCGGTGTCTGACCCACACCTGTCTCAGCGTTACGCCCGTATCCACGTCATGCCCGGCTTCATGCCGGGCATCTACCCGATTAAGCTGGCGAAACCGGGTAGATCCGCGCAATAAATGCGCGGATGACTACGAAGTAGTGCAGACGAGAACAAACGACAAAGATTTGTGTCGGCCACGCCATGGAAGACATCTCAAAGAGCGCCTGAGCGCTACCGCTTGCTCCGGCATCTGCATAGCCATCCGGAGGCGTCTATTTCGTCTCTCGCACGCTCCTTGGCGCGGCAGTATCGTCGTGTCCATGATGATGTCACTGCCTTGGAAGAAGCGGGACTCATTGACCGCTCAGCGGACGGCGTGACGATGACGGCGGACAGCATCACGACTGAGATCCGGTTTTAGGCAAAGCGTTTTTGTGCCTTTGCCGCGCTGCAACTGACCGTGCCCTAAACCTCGTCATGCCCGGCCTAGCCGGCCGCACTTCATGCCGGGCATCTACGCGACCGTCTGCCTCTGAAGTCGTAGCACGGAAAAGCGTAATGCCTTCCGCCTTGCCTCTTCGCCGGAGACTGCTGGATGACGCTCCGCTTATCCGCCCTACGCTGGTTGGATGCTAAATCTTTCAAACTTTCATGTGAAGTTTCGGCTCTCATCAATCTGATGGTAGATCGTTGTCTGCGAGTAGCTTTGTCTCTTCGCTTTCATCTTCCGGACTGACTCGTTCCTCCAAGAGTCTTAGTGCTTCAGTGAGTCTGTTGGTTAGTTCGATTTTTCTCTTTTTGCTTACTCGATCTTTAAACTCACGACGCAACCAATCATTAAGAATAGCCTTCCCGTCATGGTTCACGCCATAGTCACTGTCACGTGAAACGATTAGTACGTGGTGGTTGTCTGTGCTAGTCTCTGCGCATCGGATGATCCATTCCCAGTTTATTGAATCACCTATAGATGTCTCTCCTGATTTCCGAGGCGGATAGCCTAAAAAAAATCTTTTTCGTGCAAGGCTTCGTATGGCGAACCGTGTCGTGTCCGGGCGTCTCAAATTGAACTTGCTCTCAAAGTCAAATATCCTAGTAAGCGATTGGAAAACAGGGTCGTGGCGTGAGGGGTTTTTCAAAATTAAGTCAATTTTTTTCCTAACACCTGTATGACTTTTCACTGCGTCCTCGATATGCTTACTGAGCATCTTGGCTTGTTGAAAGTCACCGAGAATAGTTGGAATTGAAATCTTGGCGGGCTTGGTGATTCCTTTGATCGTTTCTATAATAACCTTTTGGCGATTCTTTAAAAACTCCATTCGTATTTGGTCAGAAGTTATAAGTATATGTTTGTGCCTTTCCAAAGATTCAAGTTGGCGCCGTGTGCTGGGACCTGGCATTCTGTAAAAGTCTAGCAATATATTTGTATCTACAAAGATGAGCCATTTTTCGTTCGTGCCAGATCTAGTCATTTCAGCCCTGTTTTCTTGAGCAGATTTATATTCGCGCTACATGCCAATTTCATTTTAGGCTGTTCCAATATGCACTAAAGTTGCGTGTTCGCATCAAAAATAGCGGATACGCTTAGGCAGATAATTTTTTCTTTTTGCTGCATGCTTATAAGAGGTCCACCAACAACTCCAGCGCCCGTCTCGCAAAGACCCGCATATTGGCCACCCGGTCGTCCGACCCCGTCTTGATCGTGATGACCCTGGTGAAAGGGCCGGTGACGGCAATGCAGCAATGGCCGGCGGGGTCGCCGTAGCGATTGCCCGTGGGGCCGGTGGCGCCCGTCTCACCCATGCCCCAGGTCGCATCCAGCCGCTCCCGCGCGGTATCGGCCAGCAGGATGGCATAAGCCTCGGTGGACGCGCGTTCCACAGGCGCGGGCAGGGGTGTCGGCAGGCCGAGCAGGCCGGATCGCGCCTGGGCGGTGTAGATGACGCCGCCGCCGCGGAAATAGGCGCTGGCGCCCGCTTGCGCCAGCAGCGCGGCCGCAATCAGGCCGCCCGAGGAGGATTCGGCCACGGCAATGGTCTCACCGCGGGCGCGCAGCTTGCGGCCGGCGGTCTCGGCCAAAGGCAGCAGGGTGTCCATGGAAGCCTCCGTTTCCCGCCAGTTCGGCACTGGCGGGGGTGGAGGTCAAGGCAAGACGATGCGCGGGTCAAGCCCGGGCATGACGGTGTGAGAGGGACGAGCGCCCTTAAGCGGCCGCTGCGCCGCCCAGATAGGCCGCCTGCACCCGCCTATCCTGCGCCAGCGTGGCCGCGTCGCCTTCCAGCATGATCTCGCCGTTTTCGAGCACATAGGCGCGGTCGGCGATCTTCAGCGTCTGGCGGGCATTCTGCTCGACGAGGAGAATGCCCATCCCTTCGTCGCGCAGCCGCTTGATGATGCCGAAAATGGCGCGCACCACCAGCGGCGCCAGGCCCATCGACGGCTCGTCCAGCACCAGCAGGCGCGGCTGCAGGATCAGGGCGCGGGCAATCGCCACCATCTGCTGCTCCCCGCCCGAGAGCGTGCCGGCCAGCTGCAGCCGCCGCTCCAGCAGGCGGGGGAACAGCGCATACATGGTCTCAATCCGGCGCTTCAGCTCGGCATGCTGCCCGCGGATGAGATAGCCGCCGAGTTTCAAATTCTCTTCCACCGACAGCGGTGCAAACAGCCGCCGCCGTTCCGGCACATGGGCGAGGCCGAGGGCGGCAATCTTATGGGCGGGCAGGTTGGTGATGCCCGCGCCATTCAGCGTAATGGTGCCGCCCCGCACCGGCTCCAGCCCCGACAGCGCGCGCAGGGTGGTGGTCTTGCCCGCCCCATTGCTGCCCAGCAGGGCGACGATCTCGCCGGGGGCCACGGTCAGGTCGATGCCGTGCAGCACTTCCACCTTGCCGTAGCCCACGCGCAGCCCTTCGACGGTGAGCAGGGTCATGCGAGCGCTCCCGCGCTGAGGGAGGACATTTCCACCGTGTCCGCCTCGTCATCCTCCTCGACGCCCAGATAGGCTTCGATGACGCGGGGATTGGACTGCACCTCGGCCGGGCTGCCGCTGGCGATGACCTGTCCCCGGTCCATGACAATGACGCGGTCCGACACGCCCATCACCAGCAGCATGTCATGCTCGATCAGCAGAACGGTGGTGCCCAGGTCACGAATGCGGCGGATCAGGCCCATCAATGCCTGTTTTTCGGTCGGGTTCATGCCGGCGGCGGGCTCATCCAGCAGCAGCAGTTGCGGCTGCCCGGCGAGCGCCCGGGCAATTTCCAGCCGGCGCTGGTCGCCGTAAGGCAGGTCGCCGGCGCGCAGGCCCGCCTGGGACGCGAGGCCCACGAAGTCCAGCCAGCGGCGGGCGGCCGCGTGGTGCAGATGCGTCTCCCGCCTGGCATAGGGCAGCGCGATCAATTCGGAGGCGAGCGAGACATGAAAGCGGTGGTCCATGCCCACCAGCACATTCTCGAAGACCGTCAGATTGTCGAACAGGCGAATGCCCTGAAAGGTGCGGGCCAGGCCGCGGGCCACCACCTTATGGGGTGCCAACTTCGCCAGCGGACGGCCGTTCCAGATGATCGCACCCCCGCTCGGCGGAATGACGCCGGTCAGACAATTGAAGACCGTGGTCTTGCCGGCGCCGTTCGGGCCGATCAGGCTCAGGATCTCGCCGCGATGGACGGTGAAGCTGACATCCGTCACCGCCTTCAGCCCGCCGAAGACCCGGCTGACGCCGCGCGCCTCCAGCAGCACCTCGGGCTCGCCCGCCGTGGTCTCGGCGATCTGCGCCGCCGGGTCCGCCTGCGGGATGGCCTGCGCCTCCTCGCCCGATGGGGGTGCAATATGGCGCAGCCGCGCCGGCCACAGGCCCTGCGGGCGCAGCAGCATGAGCAGAATGAGGGCAATGGCGAAGGCGAATTCGCGCCACAGATTGAGGAAGCGCAGCGCCTCCGGCAGGCCCGCGACGATGATGGCCCCCAGCAGCACGCCCGGAATGCTGCCGCGGCCGCCCAGCACCACGATGATCAGAATGCTGACGGATTGGGCATAGGTGAAGGAGGTCGGGTCGATCGTGCCGAAGCGCGCGGCAAACAGGCTGCCGCCCAATCCGCCGATCAGCGCGCCGATGACATAGGCAAGCATTTTCACGCGCAGTGTCGGCACGCCGACGGCCTCCGCCGCGTTCTCGTCTTCGCGCAGGCTGGTCCAGGCCCGGCCCAGGCGCGACTGCCCGAGGCGGATGACCAGGATGAGCACGCAAATCATGAAGACCAGTGCCAGCATGTAGATGGCTTTGGGTGCGGTCAGGTCATGGCCCAGGACATTGGCGGGATTGATGCCATAGATGCCGTTGGGGCCGCCGGTGATATCAAGATTGGTCGCGATGATGCGGACGATTTCGCCAAAGCCCAGCGTTACGATGGCCAGATAGTCGCTGCGCAGCCGCAGCGTTGGGTAGCCGATGATGATGCCGGAAATGCCGGCGAAGACCAGCGAGAAAGGGATCGTCTCCCAGAAGTTGAAACCCGCCAGCGTCTCCAGCAGGGCGGTGGTATAGGCGCCGATCGCGAAGAAGGCGGCATAGCCGAGGTCGAGCAGACCGGCATAGCCCACCACGATATTGAGCCCGAGGGCGAGGATGCCGTAGGTGACGATGGTCAGCGCCACATCGACCACGTAATTGTCGCAGAGGAAGGGCAGGAAGGCGGCGACGATCAGGGCGGCCACGCCGGCGGCGCCAGCAGGGGTCGTTTTCATCGGATGCGCTCCCCCTGTTCTACATACGCTCGACGACACGCTCGCCGAACAAGCCTGTGGGCTTGATGACAAGCGTGCCGATCAGCACCAGGAAGACGATGACATCCGTCCAGCGGGAGGAGATATAGCCGGCGCTGAAGGCTTCCAGCAGACCGATGAGCAGTCCACCGGCCATGGCACCGGGAATATTGCCGATGCCGCCCAGAACCGCGGCGGTGAAGGCGCGGAGCCCCACGACGAAGCCCATGAAGAAGTTGATTTCGGTGTAGTACAAGCCCTCCATCACCCCGGCGACGGCGGCGAGGGATGAGCCGAGGAAGAAGGTGATCTGGATCACCCGCTCGACATTGATGCCCATCAGCCGGGCGGCGTCGCGATCGACGGCCAGCGCCCGCATGGCGGTGCCGATGAAGGTGTGATGGACGAAGAAATAGAGGCCGGCCATCAGCACGAAGCTCAGGATGATGATGCCGACCTGAATATCGGTGATGCGCGCGCCGGCAATCATGAACCCTTCCGAGCCGATCAGCTGCGGATAGGTATTGAAGCCGGCACCGAAAATCAGCAGCACGCCGTTTTCCAGCGCCAGCGAGACGCCGAGCGCGGTGATGAGGATGGAGAGCGGCGGCGCCGACAGCAAGGGCTGATAGGCGAAGCGCTCCACTACCACGCCGAGGCCGCCCGTCAGTAGCATCGCGATGATCAGGGCGAGGAGAAGGCCGAGCCCCCAGGGCAGATGCGTCGCCGCCAAAGCCGTCAGCACCGTCCAGCCCAGGAAGGCGCCGACCATGAAGATATCGCCATGGGCGAAGTTGATCAGTCGGACGATGCCGTAGACCATGGTGTAGCCAAGCGCCACGAGAGCGTAGAAGGAGCCGGTCGTCAGTCCGGCGATCACGAGTTGGATGAATTCGCTCATGAGCGTCTCTCCCCGACCGGCACCGTTATCTCTGCGTTACTGTGCCATCGCCACCCATTTGCCGCTCGGGTCTTGCTTCATATAGGCCGTCCAGGTCTCGTTCTTGACGATGACGGTGATGTAGGAGGCGATGGTACGGTCACCGGCGCTGTTGAAGGTGATGACGCCGGTCAGGCCCGGATAATCCTTCACCTTGTGCAGGGCAGCGAGCACGGAAGCGGGTTCGGCCGAGCCTGCATCCTTGATCGCCTTCACGGCGATATCGACCGCATCATATTCATAGACGGAGTAGGGGCCGGGCGCGACATTGTAGGTCTTGGTGAAATCGGTCACGAAATCCTTCGCACCCGACAGGAATTGCGGCAGTGGCGCGCAGGTCGAAATCCAGCCATTGGCGGCGCTGCCGGCGGTCTTGATCAGCGTCGGGTCGTCGGTCGCGTCGCCGCCCATCATCTGCGGCTTGAGGTGCAGGGCCGCTGCTTCCTTGGCCATCAGGCCGGCTTCGGCGAAATAGCCGGTATAGTCGATGACATCCGGGCCGAGTGAGGCGACATGGCTCAGCACCGCCGAATAGTCCATCTGGCCGGGCGTGACCGCGTCGTAATAGACGACATCAACGCCGTCCTTCTTCAGGCCGGCGACGGTATTATCCGCCAAGCCCTTGGAATAGACGGTGTTGTCGTCGATGACGGCGGCCTTTTTGGCATGCAGGTAATTGGCAATGAAGTCGGCCGCGAAGGGACCCTGCTGGTCGTCGCGCCCGATGGTGCGGAACACATTGTCGAAGCCCATCGAGGTCAGCTTCGGATTGGTGGAGGCATCAAGGATATAGGGGATGCCGGCACGATGCAGGGCGGTGAGTTCCGGCAAGGCAGCGCCGGAGCAATAGCCGCCGGCGACGGCCGCAACCCCGGCATCGACCAGCTTCTGGGCCGCCTGCACGCCCTGCTGCGCGTCGCAGGCATCATCCTCGCCCAAAATTTCGATCTGCTTGCCCAGCACGCCGCCCGCAGCATTGATCTTGGCCGCGGCGAGCTTGGCCGCGTTGAGGACATCGACGCCGGCACTGGCATAGGGGCCGGACAAGGGCACCGGCACGCCGATCTTGATGGTATCGGCGGAGGCCGCCACGGCGCCCAATGTCAGCATCGCGGGCAGCGCAGCGTAAAGAAGCGGCTTGATCATGCAATTCTCCGGCAACGGGGTGAGGGAAATGGCAGACAGCGCATTCAGACGGCGCGGGCGAACCCGCGCAGATGAATTGCACTATGCAAATCCCAGGCCAGTTTGTCGAAGGTTTGTGACGGTGCGCGGCATGCCCTGCCGCGACGGGTCTCTAGCCGGGGGCGCCTAGCCGGGGGCGCCTAGCCTATGCCGGCCAGCAGACGCTGAATGCGGCCAAGCACGGTTTGCGGGTGATAGGGCTTGGCCTCCAGCGGCCCTTCCTCGCACAGATCCCCGGCCGTATCGGCGGCGCGCGCATTGCCCGAGGTCAGCAGCATCTTCAGATTGGGCCTGTTCTGGCGGACCCAGCGGGCCAGGCCGAACCCGTCCATCTCGCCCGGCATCTGCACGTCGCTGAAGACGATATCCACCGGTTCGGGCGATTCCAGGACGATAATCGCCTCGGCCGCGCTGCCGGCTTCGACCACGTGATAGCCGCATTCGCGCAGGTAGTCTGCGATGACCATACGCACCAGAACCTCGTCTTCGACGACGAGCACGGTCTGCGGCTTCGGCTTACTCTCCAGCGACAGGTCGGCAGCGGGCATCTTACTCACACAAATCCTGAACGTTTTATGTGGGAGAGACGCAGCCTTGTGCAAGATGGCGCAAGGGCCGCTCAAATCATTCTTTAAATAAGATTGAATGTCATTATAAAATCTATTGGAAAGATTGGTTTCTGAGGTCCAGTTTGGCCGCCACACGGGCAATGTCAGGAGACCGATCGTGCGGACAGCTTCTCAGGCGGGACTTGTCGCCATCATCCGGGAGTTCACGCCCAACTGGTTCACCGTGACCATGGGCACCGGCATCACCGCACTCGCGCTGAACCATCTGCCCTTCGCGCAAGCGGGGCTCCATGCCTTGGGCACCGGCCTGTGGCTGCTCAATATCCTGCTTTTCGTGACCTTCAGCACCCTCTACGCGGCGCGCTGGATGCTGTTCCCGCAGGAGGCGCGGCGCATCTTCGGCCATGCCGTGATGTCCATGTTCTTCGGCGCCATTCCTATGGGCCTTGCCACCATCATCAATGGTTTTATTGCCTTCGGCATTCCCATGTTCGGCGCGCCGGCCGCCATCGGCATCGCGACGGCACTGTGGTGGATCGACGCCGCCATGGCGGTGCTCTGTGGCATTGCCGTGCCCTTCCTCATGTTCACCCGCCATGAGCACAGTCTGGAGAAGATGACGGCGGTCTGGCTGCTGCCGATTGTCGCCAGTGAGGTGGCGGCCGCCAGCGCCGGGCAGTTGCTGCCGCATCTGGCAGCGGGCAGCCAGGCGCTGACGATCCTCGCTTTGGGGTATGCGCTCTGGGCGTTTTCGGTGCCCCTGGCGATGAGCCTGCTGGTCATCCTGTTCCTGCGCCTGGTGCTGCATAAGCTGCCCAACCGGGACATGGCGGCGTCAGGCTGCCTGGCGCTGGGGCCGATCGGCACCGGGGCGCTGGCTTTGCTGCTGCTGGGCGCCGACGCGCCGCGCAACTTCGCCGGGCTCGGCCTCGGCGATATCGGGCAGGTCGCGCGCGGCATCGGCCTCATCGGCGGCCTCGCACTCTGGGGTTACGGCGTCTGGTGGTTCCTGCTGGCCGTGCTGACGACGCTCCGCTACCTACGGCGCGAGGGCATGCCCTTCAATCTCGGCTGGTGGGGCTTCACCTTTCCGCTCGGCGTCTACAGCGTCGCGACCCTGGCGCTCGCCCATCAGACCGGACTGGCGCTGTTTTCCGTCATCGGCTGCGGCCTGGTGCTGCTGCTGGCCGCCCTCTGGACCCTGATTGCGGTCAAGACCACCATCGGCGCCTGCCAGCGCACGCTTTTCGTCTCGCCCTGCCGGGCGCATGGGTCCATTCCGGGGGATATTTTCGCCGATCAGGTTTAGACGGAGATCACCCGGCCATCAGCGATACCAGCCCGCGCAGCAGATCGACAGGCGCGGGCGGGCAGCCGGGGATGACACGATCGACCGGTACCACGGCATGCGCCCCGCCCAGCACGGCGGGGCCGCCGGCAAAGAGGCCGCCGCAGGCCGCGCAATCGCCGCAGGCCAGAACCCATTTCGGCCCTGGCATCGCATCGAAGGTGATGCGCAGCGCCGCTTCCATATTCCGCGTCACCGGTCCCGTCACCAGCAGCACATCGGCATGGCGCGGAGACGCGACGATTTTGAGGCCGAAACGCTCCAGATCATAGAACGGGTTGCTCAGCGCGTTCAGCTCCAGCTCGCAGCCGTTGCAGGACCCGGCATCGACCACGCGAATGGCGAGGCTCCGGCCCAGCCGGCGCTGCACCGCCGAATCCAGATGGCGCGCCAGCGCCGCCAGTTCCGGGTCCTGCGCGGGCAGTTTTTCGGTGAAGGGCCGGTGGGTCAGGCTTTCAAACAGGGTCTTGCGCATCACGGCCTTTCACAGATCGACGCCGGAATAGCTGCAGTTGAAGGACTTATTGCACAGCGGGAAGTCGGCGATGATGTTGTTTTCGATCACCGCTTCCAGCAGCGGCCATTGAAACCAGGACGGATCGCGCAGATGGCAGCGGTCGATGGTGCCGTCCTCGCCCAGGCGCAGCCAGACGAAGACATCGCCGCGAAACCCTTCGACCAGGGCAAAGCCCGTGGCCCCGGCCGGGCCGGCGGGCAGCGGCTGGATCACCGGTCCGTCCGGCAGGCGGGCCAGAATCTGCTCGATCAGAAGCAGGGACTGCTCAATCTCCAGCACGCGCAGCCACAGCCGCGCATGCACGTCACCCTGGGTCAGAACCGGCACCTCGAATGCGAGCCGGTCATAGGGCGCATAGCCGGGGCTGCGGCGCGCATCCTGCGCCCGTCCTGCGGCGCGGCCGATAAAGCCACCGGCGCCGAACTGGGTGGCGAGTTCCGGCGTCAGAATGCCGGTGCCGACGGTGCGGTCGAGCACGGAGGCGGTCTTCTCATACAGCGCCACCAGCGGGCGGAAGCGGCGGCGCAGGTCCGGCACCAGGGCCTTGATCCGCTCCCGTCCGCGCCGGTCGAGGTCGCGGGCGACGCCGCCCGGAATGATGCGGTCCATCATCAGCCGGTGGCCGAAGCTCGCGTCCGCCTCGCGCAGCACCAGTTCGCGCAGCACCGCGCAATTGGCGAGCATAATGGGAAAGGCCGCGTCATTGCAGATGGCGCCGACATCGCCAAGATGATTGGCGAGGCGCTCCATCTCGGCCATCAGCGCGCGCAGCCAGATGGCGCGTGGCGGGGGGGCGTGGCCGGTTGCCGCTTCCGCGGCTTGCGCAAAGGCCAGCGCGTAGGCGACGGTGGAATCGCCGGAGACGCGGCCGGCCAGGCGCGCGGCGCGGTCCAGCGGCGCACCCGCCATCAACCCCTCCACGCCCTTATGCGCATAGCCCAGCCGCGCTTCCAGCCGCACCACCGTCTCGCCATCGGCGGTGAAGCGGAAATGACCGGGTTCGATGATGCCGGCATGCACGGGGCCGACCGGCACCTGATGCAGGTTATCGCCCTCCACGGGCAGAAAGGCATAGGCGCCGTCATGGCGCAGCCAGGGCCGCCGATCCGGCAGTCCCTGCGGGATGACGCCATAGAGATCGGCTGCGGCCCGCTCCAGCCGGATGGCAGGCGGATGGTATTGCCCGACCGAGGGATACAGCCCATCGGGCGCGGTCAGACGCAGCACGCGCACCACCTGCACGGGTCCTTCGTCGGCGATGGCCATGCAGATGGCACCCGGCTCGGCCCACAGGGCGATCAGCGTTAAAGCGCCATCGGCCAAGGCTTCGGTCGCGGCCACCCACAGATCGGGCGTGACCTCTTGCAGGGGCTGCGTCATTTCAGCATCGCCGCGACGGTCTGCAGCCAAACGGCCAGACCCGCCGGAATATAGAGGCCCAGCAGCAGCGCGCAGGCCAGATGCGCCACGATGGGTCCGTAGCTGGGGCGGAGTACGGCCGCATCCGCCGTCGGCACGCCGAAAGCGACGCCGTTCAGGCGCAGCAGCAAGGCGCCGAAGGCCAGCAGCAGGCCGATCGCCGCCAGCAGTGTCAGCACCGGAATATGGGCAAAGCTTGTGCTCAGCAGCAGAAACTCGCTCATGAACAGGCCAAAGGGCGGCAGGCCGGCAATGGCGATGACGCCCGCCACCAGCAGCCAGCCAAGCGCCGGGTGACTGCTGGTCAGGCCCTTTATGTCGGAGAGTTTCTGCGAGCCCTTGATCTGCACGATCTGGCCCACGGCAAAGAAGATCGCCGATTTCGTCAGGCTGTGCAGCGCCACCTGCAGCAGGCCGGCGAAATTGCCCCAGGGGCCGCCGAGGCCGAAGGCGAAGGTGATCAGCCCCATCTGCTCGATCGAGGAATAGGCGAACAGGCGTTTGATATCGCCGCGGCGATACAGCATCAACGCCGCGAAAAAGACCGAGAGCAGGCCGAAACCCATCATCAGGGCGCCCACCGGAATGGTGGCGGCATTCGCGGTCATGATCATCTTGAAGCGTAGCAGCGCATAAAGGGCGGCGTTGAGCAGCAGACCCGACAGCACGGCCGAGACCGGCGTGGGTCCTTCGGCATGGGCATCCGGCAGCCAGGCATGCATTGGCACCAGACCCATCTTGGTGCCATAGCCCAGCAGCAGAAAGACGAAGGCGACGTTGAGCAGCGGCGCATCCAGCGCGCCCGCATGCTGCACCAGATTGCTCCATTCCATCGACGCCATGCCCTCGCCGATGACATTGACGGCGGCGAGATAGACGAGGATCGTCCCGAACAGAGCAAGGCCGATGCCGACGCTGCCGAGGATGAAATATTTCCAGGCTGCTTCCAGCGCCGCATGGGTGCGGTAGATGCCCACCATCATGACGGTGCTGAGCGTTGCCAGCTCCACCGCGACCCAGATCAGGCCGATATTATTGGCGCAGAGCGCCAGGTTGATCGCCAGCATCATGAGCTGGAACATGGCGTGATACAGGCGCAGCGAGGTCGGCGTCAGCCGCCCGGTCGCCAGTTCATGGCTCACATAGCGGGCACTGAAAATGCTGCTGGTGAAGCCGATGAAGGTATTGAGCAGGATGAAGGCGATGCTCATCGGGTCGGCGATCAGCAGCACTGTGGTGCTGGGATGATGCCCGATCAGCAGGAGGCCGAAGAGAAAGCTCACGCCGCTGGCAAGGATGTTCAGCCTGGCCGACAGGCGGTGATAGGGCAGGCAGGCCAGCAGCAGGGCCGCGATCAGCGGCGTCAGCAGAATGCCGGCGAGCGGGGAGGCGGCGGCGCTCATGGATGGTCGCCCCGGAAATGGTCCAGCGCCTGCAAGTCGACGGTATCGAACCGCTCACGGATGCGGAACAGATAGACGCCGATGACGATGAAGGCGATGAGCACGGAAAAGGCGACGCTGATCTCCACGATCAGCGGCATGCCGCGCGCGCCGGTGCCTGCCAGAATCAGGCCGTTCTCCAATGACATGAAGCCGATCACCTGACTGACGGCATTGCGCCGCGTCACCATCATCAGCAGGCCGAGCAATACGACCGAGAGGGCGAGCGCCACATCCTCCCGCACCAGCACGCTGGCATTGGCGGCCACCTGGAACATCAGATCCATCGAGAGGGCCACAAGGCCGATGCCGATCAGCATCGGGATGCCGGTGCCGATGACGCCCTCAATCTCGCGATGGATGTCGAGCTTGCGCACCATGCGCTGCAGCGCGATGGGAATGAGGATGCATTTCAGGCCGATGGCGAGAACGGCCGTGACATACAGCTCCGGTGCCTGCTGGATATGCGCCTGCCAGCCGACGGACAGGCCCAGCAGCAGGGAATGCAGCGACAGCGTGCGGATCAGCGGCAGCAGCCGGTCCTGATACAGCATCATGAAGCTGACCAGAACCAGCGCGCCGGCAAACAGATGCGCAAGGTCGAGCGACAGGGGTTCCATTACATCTCCCCCGAGACGAACAGCAGCAGCGTGCCCAGCAGGCCCAGCATCAGCGCGATGCCAAGCAGGTTAGGCACCCGGAACAGACGCATCTTGGCGGTCGCCATTTCAAAAATCGCGAGCAGCAGGCAGGCGATGGCCACTTTGCCGAGATAGAGGATGACGGCGACGATATCCGCGCCCGGGGACAGGTCCTGCGTCACGATGCCGATCGGCACGAAGATGCAGATGATAAGCGAAATATACAGCACCATGCGCAGGGAGGCGGCGAGGTCCATCATCGCCAAATGACGGCCGGAATATTCCAGCAGCATCGCCTCATGCACCATGGTCAGCTCAAGATGGGTCGCCGGATTGTCGATCGGGATGCGCGTGTTTTCCGCCAGCGCCACGATGATGAGGCCGAGCAGCGCCATGGCCAGCGGCAGGCGCAGCTCGCCCGCGGTATTCATGAAATGCGCGACCGTGGACAGCTGCGTCGACCCGGCAACCAGGGACAGGGTAAACACGACCATGATCATGGCGGGTTCGGCGAGGGACGCGATCATGATTTCCCGGCTGGCGCCGATGCCGCCGAAGGCGGTGCCGCTGTCAATCGCGGCCGTCGCCTGCAGGAAGCGGGCGAGGCCCAACAGCGCGACGATTGCGATCAGATCGCCCGACCAGCTGAACATGAGCTGGGTTTTGAAGGTCGGCACCAGGGCGGCGGCCACCCAGGTCGTCGCGAAGACGGCGTAAGGGGCGGCCCGGAACAGCCAGGACGTGCCTTCTGCGACGACCGCATCCTTGCCCAGCAGCCGTCGCAGGTCACGATAGGGCTGCCAGATCGGGGGGCCGCGGCGGCGCTGCAGGCGGGCCTTCATCTTGCGGATCAGGCCGGTGACTCCGGGGGCGATGGCGACCACCAGCGCCACCTGGCACAGCTGTGCCAGCAGCTCCCAGGCTTCGCGGATCACATAGGCCGCCGCGCTCATCCCCACACCGTCAGCAGAACGAGCAGCAGAATGAGGGTCGCGAAAACGAAGCTGAGATAGCTGCGGATGGTCAGAAACTGGAGATGGTTGAGCCTGGTCGCGGCAATCTGCACGGCGCGGCCCAGGGGGGCATAGGCAAAGACCCAGATCGGATCGCGGCTGCTCTGGCGGATGCGGGCAGGCGCGGTATCGCCAGGCGGCGGCATGGTGACACGGCTTTGGGCATTGAAGACCAGCGTGCCGAAGACGCGGCGGATGGGCTGGGCCAGGCTGGTCGCGGAATATTGCGTCATCGGATTGGCGTCCGGGAAGCCGCAATTCCAGGCCGGCGCGCGGCGGATGACGCGGGAGGCGAAGCGGTGGATCAGCGCCGAGGTCAGGCTCGCCGCTGCCAGCAGGAAGGCCGCGATGATCAGCCCGTTATAGGAGCTGCGGCTGGCCGAGATCGGCGCGATGGATAGCCAGGATATGGTGGATTGGGACGGCATATGGCTGTGCAGCAGGCTGTCCGTCACCGGCCGCAGCCAGTCGATGACGAAGCCCGGAAACAGCCCGGCGAGGACGCAGAGACCGGCGCCCCCGATCATCGCCCCCACCGACCAGCGATCGGTCTCGCGGGCCGTGGCGGCGGCCTCCGACCGTGGGCGGCCGAGATAGGTCACGCCGAAGGCCCGCACGAAGCAGGCGGCGGCCAGCGCCGCGGCCAGCGCCAGCAGCACGCCCACTGCCGGCACCAGCAGGCGCAGCGCCATGCGGCCCAGATGCGGGCTGAGCAGGATGCTTTGAAAGACCAGCCATTCCGAGGCAAAGCCGTTCAAGGGCGGCAGCGCGGCAATCGCCAGGCTGGCCACCAGGAAGGCGGCCGCGGATCGCGGCATGCCGTGAATGAGCCCGCCCAGCTTCTCGATATTGCGCTCGCCTGTGGCACTCACAACCGCGCCGGCACCGAAGAACAGCACGCTCTTGAACAGCATGTGGTTGGCGGCGTGGAACAGGGCGGCGACCAGTGCCGTGGCGGCGGCAGCCGGCAGGCCGCTGGCCTTGAAGGACAGCGAGAGGCCAAGAGCGGTGAAGATCAGCCCGACATTCTCGATGGTACTATAGGCCAGAATCCGTTTCAGATCGGTTTCCATCAGCGCGTAGAGCATGCCCAACACGGCGGTGATGCCGCCCAGCACTAAAGCAGGCGTGCCCCACCACCAGGCGGGCGGACCCAGTAGGTCGAAGGTGATGCGGATGAAGGCATAGATCGCGACCTTGGTCATGACGCCGCTCATCAGGGCGGAGACATGGCTGGGGGCGGCGGGATGGGCCAAGGGCAGCCAGGCATGCAGCGGCACCAGCCCGGCCTTCGACCCGGTGCCAATCATGACCAGCACCAGCACGGCAGCGGCCACGCCGGCCGGCGGCGGATGGGCGGCAATCGCGGCGAAACCGGTGCTGCCGGCAAAGCTGCCGAGCAGGCCGAAGGCCAGCACCAGCGCCAGCGTGCCGCCGCTCGCCATCAGCAGATACAGATACCCGGCCGCCGCCGTCTGGCTCGCCCGGTTGTCGGACATGACCAAGGCCCAGGAGGCGAGGGACATCATTTCCCAGGCAAACAGAAACCCGTAGGCGTCGGCGGCCAGGGTGACGAGGCTCATGGCGGCCAGGAAAAGCGGAAAGAAGGGCAAAACCCGGCGCGGTTCGGCTTCATGCCGGCCATAGCCGATGGCGTACAGGCTGGCGCCGAATCCGCCGAGGTTGATCAGGCTCAGGAAGCCAGCCGACAGCGGGTCGAGCAGGAATTGCGTCGCCATGCCCGGCGGGCCCAGAGGCAGTGTCAGGCTTTCCGGCACGCGCAGCATCGCGCCCAGCGACAGCACCAGGAGCAGAGCGCAGATCAGCGCCGTCCCGCCATAGGTGATGGGCGTGGCGCGGCCAGCGGGCAGCACCGTCGCCAGTCCGGCCAGGGCGATCAGGGCCAGAACGCACAGAAGCGCGAACAGGATCATGGCTGGCGCTCCATCCCGTCTGCCTCTTTATGCCAGCCTGATCATGATTTTTCCCTAAGCCGCACGCCGCGGCCGCCGGCCGCGCTGCTGGCGCCGTCGCCGATCAGGATGATGCCGGCCTCTTCAAGTCCCGCGATCAGCTTCATAAGCGAATCCACATTGCCGCGGATGACGCCGTCACTGCCTTCCATGCGTTGAATGGTGGGCAATGACAGCCCCGTCCGCTCGGCCAGGGCGCGCTGATCGAGATCAAGCAAAGCGCGGGCGGCGCGCATCTGGGCGGCGGTGATCATAGCGGGCCGGCCTCTTCCCTGAAAACAATGTAGCTGATGTTTAAAACATCAGTTGTCATATTTCAATAAGGAAAAAGCATGCTCCCGCCGCGAGGTATAGATGTGATCGGGACGGTTTAGTGAAGCCCCGCGGCGATGCTGCTGAGCCAGGGGCGGTCAAGTACCACCACCTCGGCATTGGAAGGGGTGGTGATCCGCTTTTCGGCTTTGAATTTGCTCAAGGTGCGGCTCACCGTCTCGATCGTGAGGCCGAGATAATCCGCGATTTCGCTGCGCGTCATGGGCAGGTCGATGGTATCGGTCGGCGGTCGGCAGGGAATGGTCGATTCCAGTCGCGCAATCAGGAAGCTCGCCACGCGTTCGCGGGCGGTTTTGCGGCCCAGCAGCAGCATCTGTTCCTGGGCGGCGACCAGTTCATTGCAGGCGGTCTGGAGCAGACGTTCCTCCAGCGCCGGAAAGTCGTGCAGCAGTTCCCGCAGCTTGGGGCGGGAAAAGCGGCAGACCCGCGTCTGTTCAATGGCTTCCGCGCTGAACGCATAGGTGCTGGAGACGGCAAGCCCCAGAAAATGCCCCGGCCCGGCGAAGCCCGTCACCTGCTGGCGGCCGTCCGGCATCAGCTTGTAGAGCTTCACGGTGCCGCGCGTGACATTGAAGAAGTCGCTTGCGGAGTCGCCCTCTTCGATGAAGGTTTCGCCTTTGGCAAAATCCCGTGCCACCGCGGCGGCGGCCAGGCGCGACAGATCCTCGTCCTCCATCACGCTGCAGACGCTATAACCCCGCGCCGAGCAGGAGGCGCAGGTGTCAGGCTCATGATGAGGGGCGAGCAGAATGGATCGGGGGCGATGCATAAGGTCTACCTTATAGGCAGAGTGACCTTGGAGGCCAACCGGCTGCCAAAGCGCAACTTACAGCCAATACGGCGGCAGACGCAAACAAGCTCAGTCTCCTGATCGCAAAAAAGCATTTTGAAAATGTCACGGTTGCTTGATCCAGGTCAAATCCATCGCAGGTGCAATCGCTAGTTTGTCCTGATGATGTCACGGGTCCAAAACGAGATTGCGGTGGAATCGATTGCAGCGGCCGATATTCGGCCGCTCTTCCCGCTGGTCCGCGCCGTGGAACCGGGGCTGCTGTGGCCGCAATGGGACCGCTATGCCCGGCGTGTTGCGCGTAGCGGTCCGCGCGCGAAAGAAGGCATCGTCGTCGCGCGCCGGCGTGGCCATGCCATGCCCTGTGGCGCCGTCTGCTATCGGCTGGATCGTGACCTGCGCCTCGGCTCCGTGCTCACGGCCGAGCATTTCATCGCGGTCGACCTGCTCTACCCGCATGCGGTTCTGGCGGCGCTCGCCATGGCCCTGGATGAACTGGCCAAGCGGTTCGGCTGCGCCGCCATCCGCTCCATCCTGCATGACAGAGATCCGAAGATCGCCGAGGATCTGGGGGGCGCCGGCCATAATCGTGATGGTCTGATGCTGACCAAAAGCTGTACCGGCGTCCGGCTCCGCTAGTCCTTCCACCGTCCAGATACAAACACCCGCGTCCCTGGGGGCGCGGGTGTTTGTGCGTCTGGCGGCGGCACTTCAACAACCGTCATGCCCGGCATAAGCCGGGCATGACGGTATGGGGGGTGCGTGTCCGATCCCATCTGACATTCTCGATCATCAGGGAAATTTGCGGCGCACGAGTTGCCAGGCGATGAGATAGAAACACAGGTAGATCACGGGAATGACGAGGATGAATCCCGCCAGCTTGTCGGCCATCATGGATCGGTCTCCGTCTTCAGAAGGTTGTGTCGCCGCGCGCCCTGGCCCGGCCGTCTTCCTGGGTTTCAAACATCACCGCGCCGGCGGCGGCAATCAGCACGATCATCACCGTGCCCACCAGCCAGGCGAAATACCAGGGTGCGTAGTCACCGGCGACCACCGCAAACAGCAGAGACAGGGTCAGCGCTGCAGCGAGGCCGATCATTTGCAGAAAGCGTGTCATATCATTCGTCCCTCACAATGTGGCAGCACGCGTCAGTAGGAATGTTCGTCATGGGCCACGTCATCAACCCGGACCTTGCCGCGCATCACGCGATAGCACCAGGAGGTGTAGCAAAGGATGGCGGGGACGAAGATGGCCGCGAAGATGACCATCCAACCCAGCGTATAGGCGCTGCTGGAGGCGTTCCAGATGGTCAGGCTCTGCGCCGGGTTGCTGGAGGACGGCATCAGGAAGGGGAACATGGCCACACCCGTGGTGCCGATAGTGCCGGCCCAGGCGAGCGCGCCCAGCCACCAGCCGAGGATCGGCTTATTGGCGCGGATCGACAGGGATGCGAGCACCATGGCGGCCACGCCCAGCGCCGGCAGCGCCCATAGCGCGGGGATGGTCTGGAAATTATGCAGCCAGGCGCCGGCCTGGGTGATGACGGCCGGGCCGCCCAAGGGCGTCGATTCCATATTCGGATTGACGATCCCGGTATAGACGAAGCCGCGGATAAACCTGATCCAGACCCCGCCGATGACAAACAGCACGGCCGCGACCAGACCCGCGATCCAGGCGAAGCTGCGGGCGCGGCCATAGATCGGTTCCTCGCCGCGAATCATCAGCATCGCCCCGCCCTGCTGGACCGAGAGCGCCAGCGAGAGCACGCCGCAGAGGATCGCGAAGGGATTGAGCAGATACCAGATGAAGCTTTCGTCCTGGTGGTACTGACCCGTCCAGTCGAAGTGGAAGCCCACCCCCTGCAGCACATTGCCGAAGGCCGCACCATAGATGATCATCGGCAGCGCGCCCGAGATGAGAAAGGCCCAGTCCCAGCTGGTGCGCCAGGCGCCCCCGGCCTTGGAGCGGTATTCAAAGGCGACAGGACGCATGATCATGCTGAAGAGCAGCAGGATCATGACGACGTAGAAGATCGAGAAGGAGGTGGCATACAGCGTCGGGAAGGCCGCGAAGATCGCGCCGCCGCCCAGGATGAACCACACCTGGTTGCCGTCCCAATGCGGCCCGATGATATTGAGCGCGGTGCGGCGCTCAGCGTCATTCTTGCCCACGAAGCGCAGCAGGGTGCCCACGCCCATATCCATGCCCACCATGACGGCGAGGCCGATGAGCAGGATACCGAGCAGCCCTGCCCAGATCAGTTTCAGGATCGCGTAGAGTTCCATGACTTGTTTTCCTAACGCCTGCTGTGCCGCTTACTGCCAGGACTTGTCTGCGTAGCCGGCCCGGGCAAAGCTCGGCACGCCGCTATCCCGCGGGATCTTGGGCGTCGCATGCTCGGTGGGACCCAGGCGGGCGAACTTGAACAGCAGGTAGAGTTCAGCCGCGATGAACAGGCTGTAGAGCAGGACGAAGCCGATCAGCGAGAAGATCATATAGCCGACCGTATGGGTGGATGCGGACAGGTAGGTCGGCAGCCAGCCATAGACGGTCCAGGGCTGGCGGCCGTTTTCCGCAACGATCCAGCCATATTCGCAGGCAATGATGGGCAGCGGGATCGCCCACATCGAGGCCCGCAGCACCCAGCGGTGGCGCTCCAGCTCGTTGCGCAGGCTGAAATAGGCGGCAAAGGCGAAGACCACGACGAAGGCGAAGCCGAAGGCCACCATCAGGCGGAAAGACCAGAATTCAACGAAGACGTTCGGGATGGTGTCGCGCGCTGCGTGGTCCAGCACCGCCGGCATATTCGCCGCTGTCAGCTTGGACAGATCCTGATCCGGGGCATAGCGCTGGGCGAGGAAGCCATAGCCCATATTCTGTTCATACTGCTTGAAGGTCGCGAGGGAGGCAGCGCTTTTGGTCGAGGAATAGTCGTGCAGCGCCATTACGGCCTTGATGCCATCGACGGTGTTCTGCTTCGCTTTCTGTTCCAGATCGAGGATGCCGGGGATGGCGGAGTTGAAGGAATGTGCCACCAGCGGGCCCAGAACATAGGGGATGTTGATTTCGGCGTAATTCTTCTGCGCCACGTCATCGGGGATCGCGAAGGCGGTCCAGGGGGCGGCCGGCGGCGTGGTCGTGTGCCAGATGCCCTCCATGGCGGCGAGCTTGGTCGGCTGCACCAGATAATCCAGACGGCCCAGCGCATCGCCCAGCGTCACCACGGCCAGCGAGGAGATGACGCCGAACAGTGCCGCCATGCGGAAGGAGCGCGCGGCAAATTCCCGGTGGCGGCCGCGGAGCAGGTAATAGGCGCTGATGCCCATGACGAAGATCGCACCGGTGACGAAACCGGCGATCGTCGTATGGACAAATTTTGCCTGCGCATCTTCGCTGAAGATCAGCGACGCAATGTTGTTGAACTCCATGCGCATCGTGTCAGGGTTGAAGCTGGCGCCGACCGGGTCCTGCATGAAGCCGTTGGCGATGAGAATCCACAGCGCCGAGAGGTTGGAGCCGAGCGCCACCAGATAGGTCACGGCCAGATGGCCGCCTTTGCTCAACCGGTTCCAGCCGAAGAACATGAGGCCGACGAAGGTCGATTCCATGAAGAAGGCCATCAGCCCTTCAATGGCCAGCGGCGCGCCGAAGACGTCGCCCACGAAATGCGAATACATCGACCAATTGGTCCCGAATTCAAATTCCATGGTCAGGCCGGTGGCGACGCCGATGGCGAAGTTGATGCCGAAAAGCTTGCCCCAGAACTGCGTCATGTCCTTGTAGATCTGCTTGCCGGTGATGACGTAGACGGTCTCCATCGCGGCGAGCAGAAATGTCATGCCGAGCGTCAGCGGCACGAACTGGAAGTGATAAAGGGCAGTCAGCGCGAATTGTAATCGCGACAGGTCAACGACGCTGAGGTCCATCTCATGCTCCAGTTACTAAGCGCATTGCTGCGGCTGCCGCGGTTGGGCAGCAGATCGTAACGCAAGCTTAGGCAGGGGCCCGCGCGCGCGCCTTGATCTGCGTCAATGCGTTTCATGGGCCCCATGCCATGATGCGGATATGGCGCGATCTGACCTCAATCTTCAGCTCATGAAGGCGCGGCGACGCGCCTGGCTCACCGATATCGGCCGCTCCGGCGGCGGTATCAGCCGTCTGGCCGGCCTGATGCTGACCCTGGACAGCGTGGCGGCGGTGGGTTTTGCGGCCGCCCTTGCCTATGGGCTGACGGCACTGCCCGGTGGATTTGCCGCCGCCTGGCCGTGGCTCGCCCTCGGCATCGTCAGTGCCGCAGCCCGCGGCCTCTGCGGCCTGGCCTCGGTCACGCTGGGCGCGGAAGCCGCGCGCCGCGCCAAATCCATCCTGCGCGACCGCATGACCCGGCATAGTTTCGCCCTCCCGCTTGGCCAGCGGCCGGCGACGGGTGCGCTGATGACGGCTGCCATCGACCGGGTGGAAACGCTGGACGGCTATATCGCCCGCTTTCAGCCGGCCCGCGCGGCAGTGGCCGGCATCATGGTCGTGCTGGTCGCGACGGCGGTCGCAAGCCCGATCGGTGCGGCCATCCTCACCGCGACACTGCTGCCCTTCATCTTCCTGATGATCCTGGCCGGCACGGCGGCGGCCGATCAGGCGGAAGCGCAGTTCCAATCCATGATGCGCCTCGGCGCGATCTTCGCAGACCGCATCCGCGCCCTGCCGCTGATCCTCGTCTTCCAGGCCGAAGTGGCGGAAACCGCGCGCCTCGCGGAAGCGGCGGGGGAGCTGAAGTCCCGCACCATGGCGGTGCTGCGCATCGCCTTCATCAGTTCGGCGGGGCTGGAGTTTTTTGCGGCCCTCGCCGTCGCGCTCGTCGCCGTCTATGCCGGCTTCAACCTGCTCGGCCTGCTGCCGGCTTTCATCACGCCCTTCCATTTCGGGCATCTCGATCTCGCCCGCGCCTTCTTCATCCTGGCGCTCGCGCCGGAATTCTACCTGCCGATGCGCAGGCTGGCCGCCGCCTATCATGACCGTCAGGCGGCTGAGACCGCGGCCGACGGGCTGATGGCGATCGCGGATCAGGCGGCGCCTCCGCCCGCGGCACCGCTGGTCCTGGCCGCACCACCCGCCATCCGCTTCGATGCGGTCTCTCTCCGCTATCCCGGCCATGACCGGGCGGTGCTGGACACGTTCACCCTCGATATCGCGCCCGGCCAGACGGTGGCGCTGCTGGGTCCCAGCGGCGCCGGCAAGACCTCCGTCCTCAACCTCATCCTCGGCCTGGTCGCGCCCTCGGGCGGCACCATCAGCATTGACGGTCAGGCGCTGGGCCCCTCCGTCAGCGTCGCCGGCGCGGTCGGGTGGGTCGGGCAGTCCCCGCTCATCACCGCCGGCACGCTCGCCCGCAATATCGGCCTTGTCCGGCCCGACGCGACATCGGCGGAGATGCTGGCGGCCGCCCGCGAAGCCGGGCTCTGCGCCATGCTCGCGACCCGCGCGGACGGGTTGCAGACCGTCATCGATGAACGCGGCAGCGGCCTGTCAGGCGGCGAGCGTCAGCGCATCGCCCTGGCCCGCTTCTTTCTTAATCCCGCGCCCTTGCTGCTGCTGGATGAGCCGACCGCGCATGTCGATGCGGCGAGCGAGGATGCCCTGGTCGCGGCCATTGCGCGCGCAGCACGTGGCCGCACGGTGCTGATCGCGACGCATTCGCCGCGGCTGGCGGCCATCGCCGATCGCATCGTCCGGCTGGAGGCAGAGTGATGACGGTGCTCGCCCAACTCATCGCGGCAGAGAAGAAGCGGCAGCGATTCTGGCTGCTGCTCGCCTCGCTCTCTGCCATGGCGGTTGCTGCCGGCTCGGTCCTGCTGCTCGGCGTCTCGGCCTGGTTCCTCAGCGCGGCTGCCATCGCGGGCCTGGCCGGGCCTTTGATTGCGGGCGCCTTCAACTACGTGCTGCCGGCCGCCATCATCCGGCTCTGCGCCATCCTGCGCACCGGCGGCCGCTATGCCGAGCGTGTCATCGGCCATGACGCGGCGCTGGGCGCCTTGTCGCGTCTGCGCCCGGCGCTGTTCGCCGGCATCCTCGCCGCGCCGGTCGCACGCGCGCTGCGCCTGTCGGTGGGCGATGCCTCCAGCCGCATGGTCCAGGATGTCGATGTGCTGGAAGCGCGTTTCGTGCGCATTCCCGTGCCCTGGGGCCTGGCCGCGGGCGTCGTCGCCGGTCTCGGTATGCTGCTGCCGGCCGGGCTGGCCCCGGCGCTGGCGGTGCTTGCGGTGCTCGGTGTCACGCTCGGCATCGGCCGGGTTCTGGCGCGGCTCTCGGCCGAAGTCGGGCGCGACGTGCAGCAGGCCACCGCCCGGCTGAAGGACCGCTATGCCGCGCTGGTCTCGGCCGCGTCCGAACTCCGCGCCTATGGGCTGGAGGATTGGGCGGCGCGGGAGATCGCGCGGGAGGGCGAAGTGCTGCTGCGCGCTCAGAAGGCCCTCACCGCCTGGGGCGGCTGGTTCGCCCTGCTGCAAGGTGCGGCTGCCGGCACCGCCGCCATGCTGGTGCTGGCACTGAGCATCCATCAGCCGCTGCCCTTCGCCGCCATGGCGGCGCTTGGGGCGGCCATGACCGTCGATTGCGCCGCGCCCTTTCTGCGCGGCCTGGAGGCCCAGGGCAGCTGGGCGGAAGCCGCTCGCCGGCTTGATAGCTTGCTTGACCGTCCGCCGCCGCGCGGCCCGGATAGCGCCCGGCTGACCGCGCGGCCCGAAATCCTCCTGCTGCGCCAGAGGGCGCGTCTGCTGCCCGGCAGTATCGTCGGCCTGACCGGCCGTTCGGGCATCGGCAAGACTTCCCTGCTCGACCGCTTGGTCGGGCTACGCACGGATGATGCGGGGATGATCTTGCTTGACGGCGTGCCGCTGCCGGCGATCGACCCTGCCGCCCTCCGCAGCGCGTTCGCCTATGCGCCGCAGGATGCCGCCCTGCTGGCGGGTTCGGTGCGTGACAATCTGGCGCTCGCGGCCCCGGCCGAGGCGACTGACGCAGACCTGTGGCAGGTGCTGGAGGATGCGGCTTTGGCCGATACCGTGCGCGCTTTGCCGCAGGGGCTGGACAGCTGGATCGGCGAAAACGGCGCCCTGCTGTCGGGTGGGGAGCGGCGGCGCCTCAGCCTCGCCCGCGCCTATCTGCGGCCGGCACCCTGGCTGCTGCTGGACGAGCCGACGGCCGGGCTCGATGCCGCGACCGAGCATCTGGTGGTGGAACGGCTGCAGGCCCGGCTGGCAGCCAGCGGGCAGGGCGCCATCATCGTCTCGCATCGCCCGGCACCGCTGGCGCTCTGCACCTCCCTCGTCACTCTTCACGAAAGAGGAGCCGAGGTTCTGGGTCCTTCCCGCCTGGGCGATCAGCCTCTAGATAGTCTCCCAGCCATTTGATTTCCGGGTTTTCCTTCATGGCCAAGACTGACCTCTATGCGACGCTTGGTGTCGCCCGCGATGCGAGCGCCGACGATATCCGCAAGGCCTATCGGGCACTCGCGAAGAAGCATCATCCTGACCTCAATCCCGGCAACAAGGACTCCGAAGATCGCTTCAAGGCGATCGCGGCGGCCAATGACATCCTGAGCGACCCCGACAAGCGCGCCCGCTATGACCGCGGTGAGATTGACGCCACGGGGGCCGAAGCAGCACCCGAACATCCGGCCTATCGCCGTTATGCCGATGGCGCCCAGGGCCAGCGCTACCGCCAGCCAGCGGGGGACGCGATGTCCGAGGATGACCTCGGCGACATTTTCGAGAATCTCTTCGGCCAGGGTGGGCAGGGCGGGCGGCGTGCCGGCAATGGCCCCCGGCGCGGTCAGGACCAGCATTACACGCTGACGATCGACTTCCTCGACACCGTCACCGGCGCCACCAAGCGGCTCGCTCTGCCGGACGGCAAGGGGCTGGATGTGCGCATTCCGCCGGGGATCGAGGAAGGCCAGACGATGCGGCTGAAGGGCCAGGGCGGCCCCGGGCGCAACGGGGCGCCGGCCGGTGATGCGCTGATCGATGTCCAGATCGTGCCGCATCGCTTTTTCCGCCGCGAGGGGCGCGACATTCATGTCGAACTGCCGGTGACGCTGTCGGAAGCCGTGCTGGGCGCGAAAATCACCGTGCCGACGCCCTCGGGCGTCGTCGCCATGACCGTGCCGAAACATGCCGATACCGGCACCGTGCTGCGCCTGCGCGGCCGCGGCATCGCGGCCCATGGCGGGCAGCCGGCGGGGGATGAACTGGTCACGCTCAAGCTCGTTCTGGGCAAGGCGGACGAGGCTCTGGAAAACTTCCTGCGTGATTGGCCAGGCGGACAGGGTTTCGATCCGCGCCGGAACATGACGGAGGCATCATGATCACCATCGAGACGCTGTCCCATTTGGTCGTGGGGCTGGATCAGGCCGAGGTCCAGCGCTGGATCGACAATGCCTGGATACGGCCGGACGGCGAGCCAGGGCGCTATCATTTTCAGGATATCGACGTCGCCCGCGTGCGGCTGATCGTGCAGCTGCGCGACGATTTGGGCGTCGATGAAACGGCCCTGCCGGTTGTGCTGTCGCTCATGGATCAGCTGTATGAGACGCGGCGCCAGATGCGCCGTATCTGCACGGTGATCGAGACCTCGGTGCCGGACGATGTCCGCTCCACCCTGCTGGACCAGCTGTCGCGGCGTTAGACCGCCATCGTGCCTTTGCATCATCTTTGAGAGGACGACAGCATGAGCCGGACAGGGTCCATCCTCACGCTGAATGCAGGCTCGTCCAGCGTCAAATTCGCGCTGTTTGACGCGGCGCGGGACCTGCATCAGTCGGTGCGCGGGGAAATCGAAAACCTCAGCAGCGTGCCGCATTTCCATGCTGTCGACGATCAGGGCCGCGAGCTGATCGAGCGGCGCTGGAAGAAAGCGGACAACGCCTCCTATCCGCACGTCATCGAAGAACTTCTGGCCTTCGCGGAAAGCCATCTGGGTGACGGCGGCTTGGCCGCCGTCGGCCATCGCATCGTCCATGGCGGCGCGGATTATAGCGGGCCGGTGAAGCTGACGCCCAAGGTGATCGACGCGATCGAGACGCTGACGCCGCTCGACCCGCTGCATCTGCCGCTGAACATCGCCCCCATCAGGGCGGTTGCCGACGCGCGGCCAAAACTGCCGCAGATCGCCTGTTTCGACACGGCCTTTCACCACACCATGCCGAAGGTCGCCCATACCTACGCAATCCCCCGCGCGCTGACCGAACAGGGCGTGCGCGCCTACGGCTTTCATGGCCTGTCCTACGAATATATCGCGGGCCAGCTGAAAGACCTGGCGCCCGATCTCGCGGGTGGACGCGTCATCGTCGCCCATCTCGGTGCCGGCGCCAGTCTTTGCGCGCTGCTGCACGGGCGCAGTGTCGCCACCACCATGGGCTTCAGCACGCTGGACGGGCTGATGATGGCGACGCGGTGTGGCATCATCGACCCCGGCGCCCTGCTCTATCTCGGCCGCCAGGGCCAGAGTTTCGATCAGATCGAGGAGATGCTGTATCGCAAATCCGGCCTGCTCGGCGTCTCTGGCATCAGCGGCGATGTCCGCGAATTGCTGGCGAGCGACAAGCCCGCGGCGCGCGAGGCGCTGGATCTCTTCGCCTATCGTCTGGTCTGGGAAATCGGCGCGCTGACCAGCGCGCTGGGCGGGCTGGACGGGCTGGTCTTCACCGCCGGCATCGGCGAGCATTCAGCCGAGATCAGGGCCGATGTCTGCACGCGCCTCGGCTGGCTCGGGCTTCGTTTGGACCCTTGGGCCAACAAGGCCCATGCCGGAATCATCAGCCAGAGTGACAGCGCGATAGCGGTCAGGGTGATCCCGACCAATGAGGAAGCGATGATCGCGCATCACACAAAGGCACTTCTGCACAAGGCCTGAACGCGAGAGGGCGGGACCCGCAGGTCCCGCCCTCTCAAAGGCATGTTAGATCCTATGAGGATCAGGCGTCGGCCATCTCATGCAGCGCCGGGTAATCCGTGTAGCCTTCAGCGCCGCCGCCATACATCGTGTCGCGGTTAAGCTCGTTCAGCGGCGCACCGGATTTCAGGCGCGCGACCAGATCCGGGTTGGCGATGAACTTCACGCCAAAGGAAATCGCATCCGCCCAGCCTTCGGCCAGCGCCTGCTCCGACTGCTCGATCGTGAACCGCTCATTGGCGATATAGACGCCACCGAATTCGGTCTTCAGCGCGCGGCCGATGGAATCATCCGCCTCATGCTCGCGCGCGAACAGGAAGGCGAGGCCGCGCGTCTTCGCTTCGCGCGCGACATGGCTGAAGGTGCCGAGCAAATCGCTGTCGCCCATGCTATGGGCATCGCCGCGCGGCGCCAGATGCAGGCCGACGCGATCGGCACCCCAGACGGAGATGGCGGCATCCACCGCCTCGAACATCAGCCGCGCGCGGTTTTCAACCGAACCGCCATAGGCGTCGTCGCGCGTATTGGTGCTGTCCTGCAGGAACTGGTCGAGCAGATAGCCGTTGGCACCATGGATCTCGACACCGTCAAAGCCGGCGTCCTGCGCATTTTGCGCGGCGCGGCGGAAGTCTTCGACGATGCCGGGAATTTCCTCCAGGGTCAGCGCATGCGGCACCGGATAGGGCCGCTCGGGGCGCAGCAGGCTGACATGGCCTTCCGCCGCAATGGCGCTGGGCGCCACCGGCAGCTCGCCGTCCAGCAGCGACGGGTCGGAGATGCGGCCGCAATGCCAAAGCTGCGCGAAGATACGGCCACCGGCCTCATGCACGCCTTCGGTGATGCTCTTCCATCCAGCAACCTGAGCGTCAGACCATAGGCCCGGCGTGCGCTCGTAACCCACGGCTTTAGCGCTGACGACGGTCGCTTCGGTCAGGATCAGGCCTGCGGTCGCGCGCTGCACGTAATACTCGCGCATCAGGGCGTTCGGAATACGGTCTTCCGTCGCGCGGGCGCGCGTCAGCGGTGCCATGATGATACGGTTGGGCAGGTCCAGGCTGCCAAGGCGGAGCGGGTCGAAAAGAGTGGGCATGGGCGTCATATCCTTCTACGGGCTCAAAAGCCCCGTGAGGGCGCGCCGCAGACCCAGAAAAGCGGCGAAAACGGTCGCGCCGATGTTTCGTGTTCGACGAACATCGAATATAGAAGGTCGCATCATGGCGCAAGAGCCCTACCAGCACCCCGATCTTGATGCGGTCACGCTTGCAGATGTGCTGCATGCCTTGAGCGATCCGCTGCGCCTGTCCATCGTCCAATCCCTCGCCCCGGGGGAGGAGGCGGCCTGGAATGCCTTCATGGTCAATGTCGCGCCCTCCACGCTCAGCCATCACATGAAAGTGCTGCGCAATGCCGGGATCATCGCCAATCGGCGGGATGGCACGCGTTGCATCGTCTCGCTGCGGCCGGAACTCTCCGCGCGCTTTCCAGGTCTTTTGGAAACCGTGTTGCGCCTGGTGCCCGAAACCACCTGAATCACGACGTGAGTGACACCACGTGACTGACACATAACAGGGTAGGAGCGCATCATGGCGAAGGTCGCCGTTCTCGATGACTGGCAGGGGGTCGCACGGACCAGCGCCGATTGGTCGCCGCTCGAAGCCAAAGCCGACGTGCTCTTCTTTGCGGATGCCTTCGCCGATGAAGATGCGGCCGCAGACGCGCTGGCCGGGTTCGACATCATCCTGACCATGCGGGAACGGACACCCTTTCCGGCCTCGCTCATCGCGCGCCTGCCGCATCTCGGCATGATCGGCATCACCGGCAAGGCCAATGCGTCGCTCGATGTCGCGGCCTGCACCGCGCGCGGCATCGTCGTCAGCAATACCGAAAGCCGCGGTCCGGGCGGGGCTTCGGCCACCGCCGAACTCGCCCTCGGCCTGCTCATCGCCTCCGCCCGCGGGATTGCCGTGGGTGACGCCGCGATCCGCCAGGGGGGCTTTCAGGGCGGCGTGCCGGTCGGGGAAACGCTCGCCGGCCGCGTGCTCGGCATCATTGGTCTCGGTCGGTTGGGCCGGATGATGGCGGGCTACGGCCAGGCGCTGGGCATGACGGTCCTGGCCTGGAGCCAGAATCTCACGCCCGAAACCGCCGGCCAAGCCGGCGTGACCTATGCGGCGAAAGACCATCTCCTGGCGGAGGCGGATGCCGTCAGCCTGCATCTGGTCCTGTCAGGCCGCACGCGCGGCATCATCGGTGCGGCTGATATTGCGCGCATGAAGCCCCGCGCCATCTTCATCAATACGTCTCGCGCCGGTCTGGTCGATCAGCCAGCTTTGCTGGCCGCCGTTCAGGCGGGCCGCATTCGCGCGGCGCTGGATGTTTTCGCCCAGGAGCCGCTGGCCGCCGATGATCCCTGGCGGCAGGCGCCGAACACGGTTCTCACCCCCCATATCGGCTATGGCGTGGCCGAAACTTGGGCTGATTTCTATCCGCAGAGCGTGGAGAACGCGCTCGCCTTCCTCGACGGCAGGCCGATCCGCGTCGTCACCGCTTAGGTCCACACGGCGCGATACAGGTCCTCGATCGTCGCGGCGTCCGGGATGCGCGGGTTGTTGCCGGGCGAGCCGGAGGCCAGCGCCTGCTGGGCCATGAGCGGGATCAGGCTGGTCCAGCGATCTCGGTCGATGCCGTAGCTTTGCGGCGTCGGCACGGCCAGGTCCCGGTTCAGCGCGCTGAGTGCCTCGGTCAGGCGGCCAACCGCCGTGTCGTTATCATCGGCCTCGGTCGCCACGCCCATGGTGCGGGCGCAGGTGGCGTAGCGCGGCATCGCCGCGGGCGCCGACCAGCGGGTGATTTCCGGCAGCAGCATGGCGTTGGACAGGCCGTGTGCGACATGAAAATGCGCGCCGATCGGGCGGCTCATGCCATGCACCAGCGCGACCGACGCGTTGGAAAAGGCAATCCCGGCCTGATGCGAGCCCAGCATCATCGCCTCCCGCGCGCCGCGATGGCCCGGCTCGGCATAGGCGGTGCGGATCGCGGGCCAGATCGCGCGCATGGCCAGCAGCGCCAGACCGTCCGAAAAGGGATTGGCGCGGCGGGAGACATAGGCTTCGATCGCATGGGTCAGCGCATCGATGCCGGTATCGGCCGTCAGCCGCTGCGGCTTGCTCATCGTCAGCTCGAAATCGACCACCGCCGCGATGGGCAGATAGGCAAGGCCGGCGCAGAGCATTTTCTCGCCCTGCGCTTCATCCGTGATGATGGTGAAGCGCGTGCCTTCCGATCCTGTCCCGGCGGTGGTCGGTATGGCGATGATCGGCAGGCCGGGCCTGTCCTCCTGATGCGGCGCCTTCAGCGCCTGCATTGACCCGCCGCGCTGGCTGAGCACGGCCGCGGCCTTGGCGGTGTCGATCGGGCTGCCACCGCCGAAGCCGATGACGCAGTCGAAATTGCGCGTGCGGATCATATCGACCGCGCTATTGACCGAGGCGATGGTCGGGTCGGGCACAACCTCGGTAAAGGCGCGGGGCTGAATGCCCGCGGCCTCCAGGATGTCGCTCAGCCGCTCCAGCCCGCCGCTTTGCGCCATAAAGGCGTCGGTCACGATCAGCGGCCGGCTGAGGCCAAGGTGTGTCAGCAGGCTTGCTGTTTCCTTGATGGCCCCGGCGCCGATGCGGATCAGCCTGGGCAGTGCGATGGCAGCCATGGCCTTATCCTCCCGAGGGGTTTCTTGTCCGCGCTGAGCCCGTTCAACAGGACCAGCGCAGTTAGAGAGGCGATTTGAGCCGATAAGCGACCTCTCCCACAATGCCGCGACGGAATACCAGTACACAGATGACGAAAATGCTGCCTTGGATGACAATCACCCAGGCGCCGAAGGGCGCCAGATAGTATTGCATGGCGACCACGATCAGCGCGCCGACGATGGGCCCGAAAATGGTGCCGATGCCGCCCAGCAGCACCATCAGCACAACCAGGCCCGAGGTCGTGGCACCGACATCGGACAGGGTCTCGATCCCCATCACCATCGCCTTCAGCCCGCCGGCGACGCCCGCAAGCACGGCGGCGAGGATGAACATGATCCGCTTGTAGCTGGCGGGCTGATAGCCGAGTGAGACCATGCGCGGCTCATTGTCGCGCACGGCGCGCACCACCTGCCCGAAGGGCGAGTGGATGACCCGATGCACGACGAGGACGCCGGCGATGAAGATCACGGCGACCAGCGCATACATGGCCCGGTCCTGGCCGAGCGGCAGCAGGCCGAACAGGGCCCCGCGCGGAATGCCCTGGATGCCGTTCTCGCCCCCCGTGAAGCCGGTCAGTTGCACGGCACCGAAATAGACAATCTGGGCCAGGGCCAGGGTAATCATCGCGAAATAGATGTCCTGCCGACGGATGGCGAGCCAGCCGAAGACCGCACCCAGCAGGCCGCCCGCCACGCCGCCGGCGATGATGCCAAGCTCCGGCGTCAGGCCCAGGCTTTGCACCAGATAGCCGGCGGTATAGCCGCCGAGGCCGAAATAGGCGGCCTGGCCCAGCGACAGCAGGCCGACCGAGCCCATCAGCAGATTGGTGCCCATGGCGAACAGCGCGTAGCACATCACCTGCATGACCACGATCGGATAGAGGAGGAAGGGGGCGGCGATCACCGCCACGATCAGGATCAGCAGGCCGGCGAGCTGGGCGCGCGAGAAACCGATCATTCAGGCCGCCTTGCCGAACAGGCCCGCGGGCCGCGCCAGCAGCACGATCGCCATGACGACGAAGACCACGACGGCCGATCCCGGCGGATAGAAGACATCCGTGAATCCCTCGATGATGCCGAGGCCGAAGCCGGTCAGGATGGCGCCGCCGATGGACCCCATGCCGCCGATGACGACGACCGCGAAAACGGTATCGATCAGATCCGACCCCATGCCCGGATTGACGGAATAAAGCGGCGCGGCGAGCACACCGGCGAGGCCCGCCAGGCCCACGCCGCCGCCGAAGGTCAGCGCCAGCAGGCGCGGCACGTTGACGCCGAAGGCCTGCACCAGCGCCGGGTTTTCGGTCGCCGCGCGCAGTAGGGCGCCCAGCCGCGTCCGCTCCACCACGAACCAGGTGGTGCCGCAGATGATGATGGCGGCAAAGACCACGAAGCCGCGATAGAGCGGCATATACATGAAGCCGAGATTGACGACGCGGGCGAAGGCTGCCGGCGGGTCATAGCTCACGCCCGAGACGCCGAAATAATTCGTCGCCAGTCCCTGCAGAACCTGCGCGAGGCCGAAGGTGAGCAGCAGCCCATAGAGGATATCGAGCTTGTAGATATGGCGGATGATCGTCCGCTCCAGCGCGATGCCGAATAGCCCGACCAGCAGGGGCGCGCAGACCAGCGCGCCCCAGAAGCCGATGCCGAGATAGGTCAGCAGCGCCCAGGTGACGAAGGCGCCGACCATGAACATCGCGCCATGGGCGAAGTTGATGATCCGCAGCAGGCCGAAGATGATGGCCAAGCCCATCGACAGCATGGCGTAGAAGGAGCCGTTGATGAGGCCAAGCAGCAGCTGCCCGAAGAGCAGCGGCAGCGGCTTGCCGAAGACCATCACCATCGCCGGTCAGGCCTTGACCAGGGGGCAGCCTTCGGTGGCGAGCGGTGCGAAGGTCTGCTCCGCCGAGGTTGTGTGCAGCAGGTCGTAATAATCCCACGGGATGGCGCTTTCGCCTGGCTTCTTCACGCGGAACAGATAGGACGGGCACATGAAGCGCCCGTCCTCGCGGATGGTGCATTGCCCGAAGGCATCGTCGCTGGTCGGCATCTTTTTCATCTGCGCCACAACATTGGCGCCATTGCCGGCGGCATCGACGCCCATGATATCGACGGCTTTGAGGAAATGCGTGGTGCCGCTGTAGCAGCCGGCCTGCGCCATGGACGGGTAGTTGTTCGGCGTCTTCGGCAGCACGCGCTTGGTGAAGGCGCGCGTGTGGTCGTTCATGTTCCAGTAGAAGCTTTCCGTCAGCACCAGACCTTGCGCAATCTCCAGCCCCATGCCGTGGATATCGTTGAGGTAGATGAGCAGGCCGGCGATCTTCATGCCGCTTTGGGTAATGCCGAACTGATGCGCCTGCTTGATGGAATTGACGGTATCCTTGCCGGCATTGGCCAGACCCAGAACCTGCGCGCCGGAGGATTGCGCCTGCAACAGAAAGGACGAGAAATCCGTCGTCTGCGGAAAGGGATAGGCGACGTCGCCCACCACGGTGCCGCCGGCCGCCTTCACCACGGCCGAGGTCTGGTCGCGCAGCAACTGGCCGAAGGCGTAATTGGCGGTGATGAAGAACCAGCTTTTGCCGCCCTGCGCTACCATGGCACCCCCCGTCGAATGCGACAGCATGTAGGTGTCATAGGTCCAGTGAATTGTATTGGCATTGCACTTCTTGCCGGTGAGCAGAGAGGATGCCGAATTGGAATTGATATAGGTCTTGTTCTTCTCGGCCGCGACCCCGGCAATCGCCAGGCCCACGGCGGAATTCGGCACGTCGATCAGCATATCGACGCCATTGTCGAACCATTGCCGGGCCAGGCCCGCGCCGACATCCGGCTTGTTCTGATGATCGCCCTGGATGACCTTGATGTCATAGCCCTTGGCGGCCGCGCCCCAATCCTCCAGCGCCTGATGCACGCAGGCGACCGAGGTTTTGCCGCCGATGTCGCTGTAGACGCCGGAAAAGTCGCTGCAGACGCCAATGGTCAGGCTCTTGCTGCCTGCAGCCTTCGCGCGCAGGCGCGGGACTGTGGTCATCGCCGCCGCTGTCATGGCGGTGCCGAGGATGCTGCGCCGGGTAAGGGTCATTCTGGTCGCCTCCCTGATGAATGCTTATCGTTGTGGGGTCTCGCTTAAACCCCAAGTCGTCTGTGCAGTTCGTCCATGCGCGCGGGCAATGCGGCAGCAGGAATCATATCGACGATGCGCCCCTGCTCGACGAGGTAATGGCGGTCCGCCAGCCTGGACACAAAACGGAAATTCTGTTCCACCAGCAGCACCGTGAAGCCGCGGCGCTTGATTTCGGCGATCATCTGGCCGATCTGCTGCACGATGACGGGCGCCAGTCCCTCGGTCGGCTCGTCCAGCAGCAGCAGTTTCGCGCCCGTGCGCAGAATGCGCGCGATCGCCAGCATCTGCTGCTCCCCGCCCGAAAGTTTCGTGCCCGGGCTGCGCGCGCGTTCCAGCAAATTCGGAAAAAGCGTGTGGATTTCGGTAATCGTCAGGCCACCCTGGGCCACCACCGGGGGCAGCAGCAGATTTTCATGCACGCTGAGAGAGGCGAAAATGCCGCGTTCCTCGGGGCAGAAGCCGATCCCCTGGCGGCCGATGACATCCGGCCGCGCCGCGATCAGCTCCCGCCCGCGGAAGCGGATGCTGCCCTGGCGCTTTCCGATCAGCCCCATGATGGATTTGAGCGTGGTTGATTTGCCCGCGCCGTTGCGGCCCAGCAGCGTCACCACCTCGCCCTCCTGCACGGTGAAATCCATGCCGTGCAGGACATGGCTCTCATCATACCAGGCGTTGAGGCCAGCAACCTCAAGCATGATCTTGTCCGAGATAGGCGGTGATCACGGCCGGATTGCGTGAAACGGTTTCGTAGTCACCTTCGGCCAGAACGCGCCCGCGCGTGAGCACGGTGATCCAGTCCGACAGGCCGGAGACGACGGACAGATTATGCTCCACCATCAGGATCGTGCGGCCCTTCCGCAGCCGGCGGATCAGCTCTACGATGCGCGCGACATCTTGCTCTGTCATCCCGGCTGTCGGTTCGTCGAGCAGCATCAAAGGCGGATCGAGTGCCAAGGTCGTGGCGATTTCCAAAGCCCGCTTGCGGCCATAGGAGAGGGCCGCCGCCGGCGTATCGGCAAACGTGCCAAGGCCGACATCCTCCAGCAGCGCGCGGGCCTGATCGTTGAACCGTTGCAGCACGCGGTCCGATCGCCAAAAGTCGAAGCTGGCACCACGCTGCCGCTGCAGGGCGATGCGGACGTTCTCCAGCGCCGTCATGTGGCCAAAAACCGCAGAAATCTGGAAGCTGCGGACAAGGCCGCGCCGGGCCACTTCGGCCGGCTTCAGCGCAGTGATGTCATCGCCACGATAATGGATTGTGCCTGCGCTGGGCTGCATGAATTTGGTCAGCAGGTTGAAGCAGGTGGTTTTGCCGGCCCCGTTAGGACCGATCAGCGCATGGATGGAACCTGTTTTGACAGTCAAGGAAACGCCATCGACCGCGGTAAATCCGCTGAACCGCTTCGTCAGCCCCGAGGTTTGCAAGACAGCTTCGTTCACTGTTCTTATTCCAGTATCACCGGATTTTATAGAAGGCTTGCATAGTTCGCAGGGCCGCGCAACAGCTATCGCGTCCGTGTCAGAGGTGAGGATACCAGTGCCGTCGATCGGTCAGCGGCAGGCGAAATAGATCGCGGCCTGACCCGCGCGCAGTCTGCTGTAGATCCTGGTCTGCACCGCCTGTTTGCCCAAATCGGCACAATGCGACTGGGCCGCCGCCTGGATCAGCGGCAGGGTGCGCAGGCTGGGATCGGTCAAAAAGGTGATGCCGGTCGCACTTTGCGTCTGCACGCGATAGGGCGGGCCCTTGCTGGTGGCGCAGCCGGCGAGAGCGAGGAGCGCGCAGAGCGGGGCGGACAGATAGCGGGCGGGGCTCTTCAGCATAGTCGTGCATCTCCTGTCCGGCTTCATCCCGATAGCGCAACACTCTCTCGTGCGGCCGCGCGTGTCACGCCAAAAAACGCTACCAGACCTTGCTATTCACGACGCAGAGCCTGGCCCAAAGCACGACGAAGGATGGTTCCGAGACATCCAGAAAGGTTCGTGCACGATCACCGTTGACCGAGAGGAAGCGGATCTCGGCGGTCGCGTCGCTCCTGTCGCGCGGGTGCAGCGTGCCGCAGAATGTCACAAGTCCGCCGGCCGTCGTGGTCACGAAACTGGTCGCAAACTGCATCGCTCGGGGAAAGGTCAACTGGCCGAGAACGGCGGCCCGGCCGCGCTGGGCGATGTCGGCCTTAGCCTGCGCGCGGACCTGGGCGGAAGGTTGAGGATCTGTGGCGGGCCATAAGATCGGGTGGATTTCTGCCTCACCCATCAAGGCCAGTGCCCCGCCCGCGATGAAGCAGGCCAGGGGCAGCAGAAGTCGCCGCCTATGGGGTCGCACCTGCGGCAGGTTGTGCGGGGCTGCCGCCGGTTCTGTCTCGGGAGGCAAGGGCGCGGGCGGGAAGAAGGGGGGAAGGTCAGGCACATCCGCCGTCATCGCGCCGTGTGGCGCCTCTGTATGAGGGGCCACAGCGGCGTCAGGCTGGTCTGGGCCAGCGCTCAGCAGCAGCCCGCATTCCGGGCAAAGCGGCGGATGACCGACCACCATCGCGGCGCACCACGGGCAGATGGAGGTCATGGGCGGTTATTGGCGCAAGACAGGTGCGGTAGCCAGAAGGTTGACATTACAACAAACAATCACGTGGCTTCCGAAATCGCTATCACGAAAACTCAGGCCACAGGATAGTTCCTTGACCGCGCCGCATATCACGCGGGCGCGCGTCCACCTTGCAGCGGACGCCGGCGGCCACCCGCCCGTTATATGATTGACTACGCGCCGAGCGGGGCGGAATGGTCGCTCTGTGCCGCAACCCCGGCCATCTGATCCCGTGACTCGATCCGCATCAAGGACGCGGCAATAAAGGCATCTCGGTGTGTGCCGGTCTTGTCAGACCAGGAACACCATACTTCGTGCATCGCCCCGTCGGCATTCGTCACCCGCATGAGGGGACCACCGATCACCAGCCTCACGACATCGCCCATCCGCAATACGTCTTGCATCTTCCCCTCCACCGGCGATCCAGGGCCGCCGTTACGGATGGGATATGGGTTTCGCCCCGGCCCGCGTCGAATCACGCCTTCGGGATGGTATTGGGGTCGGGCTACTCCCGATCGTGCGCGCGACGACGGGATCATGCACGGCTTAAAGCCAGTCGCCCAGTGGCGCAGACATCGCCATCCACCCGCATCACCCCCCGTGCCCGGACCCAGACTTGGGTCTCGACATCCATTCGGCGCGGTCTTGACAGGCGATCCTTGGTGAGCCCGGTGGGACTCGAACCCACGACCCCATGATTAAAAGTCACGTGCTCTACCGGCTGAGCTACGGGCTCGACTTAGGATGGGTGGGTTGAACGGCAGATGGGCGCCCACGTCAAGCGCCGGATACGAAAAAACGCCCCGCGCTGGACGCGGGGCGTTGTCCCGAAGCCGCTAGAAAGCCGTGAGGCTTACTGGGCCACCGTCATCTTGATGATGCGGTCCGGGTCGGTCACGCTGCCGCTCTGGCCCGCACCCTTCTTGATGTCCTGCACATAGTCCATGCCGCTCACGACCTGGCCCACGATCGTGTACTGGCCGTCCAGCCAGGGGGCCGGGGCCAGGCAGATGAAGAACTGGCTATTGGCGCTGTTCGGGTCGGCGGTGCGGGCCATGCCCACGGTGCCGGTGAGAAATTTGGCGTCATTGGTGAATTCAGCCGGCACGTTGGGCAGGCTGCTGCCGCCGGTCCCGGTGCCGGTCGGGTCGCCGCCCTGGGCCATGAAGCCCGCGATGACGCGATGGAACGGGGTGTTGTCGTAAAACCCTTCGCTCGCCAGCTTCAGCAGCCGGGCCGAGGACTGGGGCGCGATATCCGGCCGCAGCTTGATGACCACGGTGCCGTATTTCAGCTGCATGTCGAGCGTGTCGGATGCCGCCTGTGCTTCACTCATACCAAATCCAATCATGGTTGCGCCGAGGACGACCTGCATCGCCTCTCTTCGGTTGAAGGTCATGGCTCTCTCTGTTTCCTGGCCCAGGCTTCGAGCTGCTTCTCCGTCAAGGGAGGCACGAAGCTCGAGACATCTCCCCCCAGCAGGGCGATTTCCTTGACGAAACGGGAGGAGATGAACTGATGCTTTTCACTCGCCATCAGGAAGACCGTCTCGATCGCAGAGTCGAGCCGGTAATTCATGCCGGCAAGCTGGAATTCAAAATCAAAATCCGAGACGGCGCGCAGCCCACGCAAAATGACGCTGGCCCCGACCTCGCGGGCGAATTGCACAAGAAGGGTGGAGAAGGGCCGCACTTCAAGGACCGTCCCGGTCTCTTTCATGCTCTCCGCCAGAACGGCGCGGGTCAAAGCCACGCGCTCGTCCAGCGCCATCAGGGGATTCTTGCCGGAATTGACCGCGACGCCGACCACCAGCCGGTCGACGAGGCGGGCGCCGCGGGTAATGATATCCAAATGGCCATTGGTGATTGGATCGAAGGTCCCGGGATAGACGCCGATCTTTTCACGCGGGGCCATATCAGACCGGCGTCCCGTCGGGCGGGGTTTCGTCGGGCGGCGTGCCGTCGAAGGGTGTCCCGTCATCCAGGATATCCGGCAAGTCATCCGCAGGCGTATCGCCCGCTTCCGGCTCGGTCGGCTCCTCCATGACCGGGAAGACGCTCGTCACCGTCTCGCCATCCCCGAGGCGAACCAGGGTTACGCCCATGGCCTGGCGGCCGGTGACGCGCACCTGATCGCCCGGCACGCGGATCAGGCGGGCGGCATTGGTCACCAGCATGAGGTCGTCGCCCGGCTGCACCGGGAAGGTCGCGACCACCGCCGTGCCGTTACGCGGCGCCAGCGTAATATTGGTGATGCCCTGCCCGCCGCGGCCGGTGACGCGGTATTCGTAAGCGGAGGACCGCTTGCCGAAGCCGCCATCGGTTACCGTCAGCAGATTCTGCTCGGCGTCGCGCAGTTCCTGGAACCGCTCGTCAGACAGGCTGACCGCGCTGCCCGCGGCTTCCTCGGCATCGGCTTCGATCTCGACCACGTCCTCATCCCCCGCGCGGCTGCGCTTCAGATAGGCGGTGCGCTCCTCAACGCTGGCCGGCACATGGCGCAGCACCGAAAGGCTGATGACACGGTCGTCCTTGCCCAGACGAATGCCGCGCACACCGGCCGAATCACGGCCGGCGAAGACGCGCAGATTGTCCTCATGGATCTGGAAGCGGATGCAGCGGCCGCGTTCGGTCGCCAGCATCATGTCGTCGCCGTCGCGGCAGGTCGCCACACCGATGAGGTGATCGCCCTCGTCCAGCTTCATCGCAATCAGGCCCGAGGTCCGCATATTGCGGAAGTCGGACAGCTTGTTGCGGCGGACATTGCCGGCGGCGGTCGCGAAGACCAGGTGCAGATTCTCCCACAGGCTTTCATCCTGCGGCAGCGGCAGCACGGTGGTGATGGTATCCGTGCCCAGTTCCGGCAGCAGGTTGATCAGGGCGCGGCCCTTGGCCTGCGGTCCGGCCTCCGGCAGACGCCAGACCTTCTCGCGGTAGGCTTTGCCGCCTGAGGAGAAGAACAGCACCCATTGATGGGTATGGGCATTGAAGCTGCGCGTGACCACGTCATCGCCGCGCGTCGTCGCCGCCGTCCGGCCACGGCCGCCGCGATTCTGCTGGCGGAAGGTTTCCAGCGGCGTGCGCTTGATGAAATTGTCGCGGGTGATGGTGACGACCATCTGGCCCGGCTCGATCAGGCTTTCATCGTCCTGATCGGCCGCCGCATCGGTGATCACGGTCATGCGCGGGGAGCCGATTTCCAGGCGCACGGCTGCCAACTCATCGCGCATCACTTCCAGGCGGCGCGGACGCGACGCCAGGATGTCCAGCAGATCCTTGATCTTCTCAGCCACTTCGCCGAGTTCCGAGACGATCTTGTTGCGTTCCAGACCGGTCAGGCGCTGCAGGCGCAGATCCAGGATGCCGCGCGCTTGCGCTTCCGTCATCTTGATGCGGTCGGTGCCGGCGACGATGCTGCCGCGATCCTCGATCAGCTCCAGCAGCGGCAGAATGTCCTCCGCCGGCCATTCGCGCTCCATCAGCGCGGCGCGCGCGGTCGCGGCATCGGCTGCAGCCCGGATGATGCGGATGACCTCGTCGATATTGGCGACGGCCACGGCCAGGCCCACCAGCAGATGGCCGCGGTCGCGAGCGCGCGACAGGTCATGCCGGGCGCGCCGCAGAATGACATCCTCGCGGAAGGTGATGAAGCACATCAGCGCTTCGCGGATGCCCATCTGCCGCGGGCGGCCATTGTCCAGCGCCAGCATATTGACGCCGAAGGAGGTCTGCAGCTGGGTGAAGCGGAACAGCTGGTTCAGCACCACTTCGGGCGTCGCGTCGCGCTTCAGCTCGACGACGATGCGCATGCCGTCGCGATCGCTCTCGTCGCGCAGGTCGGAAATGCCTTCAACCTGCTTGTTGCGCACCAGATCGGCGATGCGCTCCATCAGGGTTGATTTGTTCACCTGATAGGGAATTTCCGTGACGATGATCGCCGTACGGTCCTTGCGGATTTCCTCGAATTCGGTGCGGGCGCGCAGGATGACGCTGCCGCGGCCGGTCTCGAAGGCCTGGCGGATGCCGGCGCGGCCCAGGATGATGCCGCCCGTCGGGAAGTCGGGGCCGGGAATGATGGCCATCAGCTCATCGAGCCCGATATCCGGGTTCTCGATCATCGCGAAGGTCGCGTCGATGACCTCGCTGGGGTTATGCGGCGGAATATTGGTCGCCATGCCGACGGCAATGCCATTGGCGCCGTTGACCAGCAAATTCGGGAAGGCCGCCGGCAGAACCTTGGGCTCTTCCGCGCTTTCGTCGTAGTTCGACTGGAAATCGACCGTATCGCGGTCGATGTCTTGCAGCAGGAACATCGCGGCATTGGCGAGGCGGGATTCCGTATAGCGCATGGCCGCCGGCGGATCGCCATCGACCGAGCCGAAATTGCCCTGACCGTCGATCAGGCGCACGCGCATCGAGAAGGGCTGCGCCATGCGCACCAAGGCGTCGTAAATCGAGCTATCGCCGTGCGGATGGTATTTACCCATCACGTCACCGGTGATGCGCGCCGATTTGCGATAGGGCTTGTCGGGCGTGAAGCCCGATTCCTGCATCGAGAAGAGGATGCGGCGATGGACAGGCTTCAACCCGTCGCGCGCATCCGGCAGGGCACGGCTGACGATGACCGACATCGCATAGGCAAGATAGGACTGCCGCATCTCATCTTCGAGCATGATCGGCTGCGAAGCTGGCGGCAGGGAAGCAGGCTGGTCAGGCGGTGTGGTGTCGCTCAACGGGACTCTCGGAGCTGCTCAACAGGCGAGCGGGGAAGGCGGGTCAAAGCGCGACCCGCGCGGGGATCTATCGCCGTTGCAGACGGGAAGACATCAGAATTTTATGCCCTAAAAACGGGATTGGAGCAAGGTCGGGGCCGTTACCAGCGTTCGGGCAGGCGGGGCATCAGACCATCGGCAAAACGGCGGTTGAGGCGGGCGAGTGCGGCGATGTCGGCCTCGGGCCAGCCGGCCAGCGCCTGGGCCAACAGCCTGAGCCGCGCGGCCGTGATGGCGGTAACGATCTCCCGGCCGGCATCCGTCAGATCGGCGTCCCGGCGGCGGGAATCGCCGCGCGTCCTGGGGCGCAGGATAAGCCCCATTGTCTCCAGCTTCGCGAGTTGCCGGCTGATGGTGGTGTGGTCGCGTCCGACCAGATCGGCGAGGTCGGCGACGCAGAGCGCGCCGCGCGCGCCGAGGGTGACGAGCAGCGGAAACAGCGCGCGGTCCAGACTGACCCCGGCCTCACGCAGCAGGGCGTCATCCTTTTCCGGGCTGCCCAGACAGCCCAGCAGATCGATCAGAGCGCCGCTGAGGATGTCCAAGTCGCTGTGATTTTGCACCTGCGCCAATCCGTCCACCGCCTCCAATATGCGTGCATTTGCACGCAGTTGCCAGCCGTCAACTCCGTGCAAATGCAAAACGCCGCCCGCGTCTGCCCGGAGAGGCAGACGGAGCGGCGTTCCAGGAACCCATAGGCCGGCAAGCCGGCCTATGGCGGAACCTTAGTCTTCGCGGCGGCCGCCGCCGGCCTTGGCGCCGACCTTGTCCGAGATATCCTCGCCCGTCGCCTGATCGACGACGCGCATGGACAGTTTCACCTTGCCGCGGTCATCGAAGCCGATGACCTTGACCTTCACGGCGTCGCCCTGCGTCACGACATCGGCGGTCTTGGAGACGCGGGTCGATGCCAGTTCGCTGATATGAACGAGACCGTCCTTGGCGCCGAGGAAGTTCACGAAGGCGCCGAAATCGGCGACCTTCACGACCTTGCCGTTATAGATCTTGCCGATCTCGGCTTCGGCGACGATGCCGGTGATGCGGTCGATCGCGGCCTGGGTCTTCTCTTCGCTGGTGGACGCGATCTTGATGGTGCCGTCGTCCTCGATGTCGATCTTGCAGCCTGTCTGCTCGACAATGTCACGGATGACCTTGCCGCCCTGGCCGATGACTTCGCGGATCTTGTCCTTCGGCACATTGATGATCGTGATGCGCGGGGCGGTTGCCGCCACGCCGCCACGGGCACCGGTCAGCGCCTTGGCCATCTCGCCCAGGATATGGATGCGGCCTTCGCGGGCCTGCTCCAGGGCGATCTTCATGATCTCCGGCGTGATGGAGGTGATCTTGATGTCCATCTGCAGGCTGGTGACACCGACTTCCGTGCCGGCCACCTTGAAGTCCATGTCACCGAGATGGTCTTCGTCGCCCAGGATGTCGGACAGCACGGCGAAGCCGCGGTCTTCCTTGATCAGGCCCATGGCGATACCGGCCACGGGGCGGGCCAGCGGCACGCCGGCATCCATCAGCGCCAGCGAGGTGCCGCAGACGGTTGCCATCGAGGAGGAGCCGTTGCTCTCGGTGATCTCGGAGACCACGCGCAGGGTGTACGGGAACTTGTCCTTGCCCGGCAGCAGCGGGTGGATGGCGCGCCAGGCGAGCTTGCCATGGCCGATTTCGCGGCGGCCCGGGGAGCCCATGCGGCCAGCTTCACCTACCGAGTAGGGAGGGAAGTTGTAATGCAGCATGAAGTGCTCGCGATACTCGCCGTCCAGCGCGTCGATCACCTGCTCGTCCTGGGCGGTGCCCAGCGTGGCGACGCAGAGGGCCTGCGTCTCGCCACGGGTGAAGAGCGCGGAACCATGGGCACGCGGCAGCAGGCCGACTTCGGCGACGATCGGGCGCACGGTCTTGGTGTCGCGGCCGTCGATGCGGATGCCGTTGTCGAGGATGGCGTTGCGGACGATGTCGGCTTCCAGGTCCTTGAACAGGCCCTTGGCGGCATCGGCGTTCAGCCCTTCGGCGGTGAGCGTGGCGGCAGCGGCCTTCTTGGCGGCGCCGACCTTTTCATAGCGCGCAGCCTTGGCCTTCTCGCCATAGGCGGCGGCGATTTCGGTGCGGGCGAGGGCGTCGACGCGGCTGCGCAGCGTCTTCTGTTCCTCGGACGGCTCGGGGAGAGCCCAGGGCTCCTTGGCAGCGTGTTCGGCCAGTTCGATGATGGCGTTAATCACGGCCTGGAAGGCGGTGTGACCGAAGGTCACGGCTTCCAGCATCAGCTCTTCGGAGAGTTCGCGGGCCTCGCTCTCGACCATCAGCACGCCTTCGGCGGTGCCGGCGACGACGAGGTCAAGCTCGCTCTCTTCGGTCTGCTGGGTGGTCGGGTTGAGGATGAACTGACCGTCGATGCGGGCGACGCGGGCGGCGCCGACGGGGCCGAAGAAGGGAATGCCGGACAGGGTCAGCGCGGCCGAGCAGCCGATCAGGGAGACGATATCGGGATCATTCTCGAGATCATGGGAGAGGACGGTCGCGACGACCTGAACCTCATTGCGGAAGCCTTCCGGGAAGAGCGGGCGCAGCGGACGGTCGATCAGGCGGCTGACCAGCGTCTCGTTCTCGTTCGGACGGCCTTCACGCTTGAAGAAGCCACCCGGAATCTTGCCGGCTGCGAAGGCCTTTTCCTGGTAGTTGACGGTGAGCGGGAAGAAGTCCTGGCCGGGCTTCACGCTTTTGGCGCCGACCGCCGTGCAGAGCACGATGGTGTCGCCATAGGTGATGACGACGGCGCCATCGGCCTGACGGGCGATCTTGCCCGTCTCCAGAATCAGGGGGCGACCGCCCCATTCGATTTCCTTGCGGAAGTAGTTGAACATTCAATCATCCTTTCCGTGCGAGCCGGAGGTGACGGCAGGACGGAGCGCGGACCGGAATTGGGGGGAAGACAGGAGGTCGGCGTCTCGGGCGGCATGGGGAGCGGAATGCTTAGAGATGCATCCGCCGGCCATGTGGCCGGAAACGCCGGGCTGGTCCTGATTGCTTCCGATGGATGCCCCTGCCGGTCTTTCCTACGTACCGCCGCGTCAGCGGCCATGTCAGTGTTTACGCCTGTCGCGGCGTCGGTCTCGGCGCTTGCGCGGCCGTTCGTCTTGGCCCCAGGGCGGGGCAGATACCTTCCGCCCGAAGGCGGAAGGTGATCGCGATCTGCGCTTAGCGGCGCAGGCCGAGGCGGCCGATCAGCGTCGTGTAACGCTCATGATCGTTGCGCTTCAGGTAGTCGAGCAGGCGGCGGCGGCGGCCGACCAGCATCAGCAGGCCGCGACGGCTATGGAAGTCCTTCGCGTGGATCTTCAGATGCTCGGTGAGGCTGGAGATGCGCTCGGAGAGAAGAGCGACCTGGACTTCGGGGCTGCCCGTATCATTCGCGCCACGGGCATAGTCGGTGATCAGCGACGAGCGCTTCTCGGCTGCATTCGACATCGATGTGTTCCTATGAAAGGGGTTACAGCAGGCGCTCGGGCTTCATCCAGCCCTCTTCGAGCCGGCATAAACCGATCACGCGGCTCCCCACCATTGCGCGCACGGTCCCACCTGCGGGATCGGCGCCATCGGGTATCCGCCCCATGAGATCGACCAGGCTGAGGGCCTGGCCATGTCCGAGGCTGACGGCTTCACTTTCGGTCAAGGCCAGCGCCGGGATGTCGGCCAGCGCGGTCGCGACCGGCAGCAGAAGCGCCGGAGAGATGGGGGCCGTATCCTCCCCCTGTTCCAATTTGTCCAGGGAAATCGCCATATCCTCGGTAAAGGGGCCGACCCGCAAGCGGCGCAGGACGGTGATATGGCCCAAAGATCCGCAGGCGATGGCGATGTCGCGGGCCAGGCTGCGCATATAGACGCCCTTGCCGGACTCGACCGCGAAGACCGCCGTATCGGCATCCGGCCGGTCGATCAGCTCGAAGCGGTCGATCTGCGCGGGGCGCGGTTCCAGTACCGGGGCGCGGCCTTCGCGCGCCATGTCATAGGCCCGCTCGCCGGCCACTTTGATGGCGGAATAGATCGGCGGCACCTGCATGATGCTGCCGCGGAAGGCCGGAAGTGCGGCTTCAATGGCCGCGTTGTCGGGCCGCACGTCGGAGGTGCCGGTGACCGCACCCTCGGCATCGTCGGTATCGCGGGATTCGCCGAAGCGGAGCGTGAACTGGTAGCGCTTGGTACCGTCCATGACATAGGAGACGGTCTTGGTGGCCGAGCCGAAGGCGATGGGCAGCAGGCCCGTGGCCAGCGGGTCGAGCGTGCCGCCGTGCCCTGCCTTCTGCGCGTCGAACAGCCGCTTGAGCTTGTTCACCATATCGGTGCTCGTCGGGCCTTGCGGCTTGTCGAGAATAAGCCACCCGTCCAGAGGACGGCCGCGCTGGCGGCGTTTCATCATGATTCTAGAACAGTACAGATAAGGGAAACCGGATAAGGGGCGGGGCTATGGCAGGAGATGGCCCCCCCGGCAAGAGAGCCAGGCGCCTGTCCGCCCAGCCCGTATGGCAACCTTAATCCTACGAAAGCCTTGCATCCGGTCCCCGATCCCCTGAGTTTTAAACATGAGGCAAAGCAAAGGGTCTGTCCTGGCGATGATGGCATGCGACCGATGACGACGCCGCTGAGCCGCAGCATCGAGCGGCGCCTGACGATCGGCTATATCTGCGCTTTGACCATTGTCGCCCTGTTCACAATCGTCTCCCATTTCGTGCTGGTGGGCGTGCTGAAGACGCAGGACGGGTCGGCCGCCGTCATCAACATGAGCGGCCGTCAGCGCATGCTGTCTCAGCGCATTGCCAGCCTGGCCGCGCAATATACTCTGGGCGATGTCCAGGTGCGGCCGCAGCTGGTGGCGGCGACCGACCGCTTCGCCCGTCAGAACGACAGCCTGGTGCATGGCGACCTGGCCATAGGCATCGCGCCCGCCACTCTGCCTGCGCTGCGCAGCCTCTATTTCTCGCCTCCCGTGCGGCTTGATGCAAAGACGCAGGATTACGTGGCGGAAGCTCAGCAGATCGCGGATGCCCCGCCGGGCGACCCCCGTATGAAACCTGTCCTCACGCGCCTGTTTGCCCAGGCGACGCCCCTGCTGCAGGGACTGGAACAGGTTGTGACCGTGCATGAGCGGGCGAGTGAAACGGTGCTGATGCGGCTGGAGCGCATCCAGGATGCGACCCTGATCGTCGTGCTGCTGACCCTGCTGCTGGAGGCGCTGGGCATCTTTCGGCCTTTGGTACAGCGCGTCTCGCTCTATGCCCGGCAGCTGGTGAACCTCGCGACCACCGACCCCCTGACCGGCGCGCTCAATCGCCGCAGCTTCATGGAGCGTGGCCTGGAGGCTATCCGCGATTGCCGGCGCGAGCAGGGTGCGCTGGGGGCGCTCATGATCGACGCCGACCATTTCAAGCGTATCAACGATACCTTCCAGCATGCCGGCGGCGACGCGGTGTTGCAGGCGCTGACCCAGACCCTCAAGCGCGAGGTCCGTGGCGGCGATTTGGTCGGCCGGCTGGGCGGTGAGGAATTCGCGGTTTTACTGCCGCGCACGGGGCTGGCCGCCGCCCAGCAGACAGCCGAGCGGGTGCGGCTGGCGGTCTCGTCGATGCAGGTGGAACGCGAAGGGGCGACGATCCCCGTCACCGTCAGCATCGGGCTGACCGTCCTGGCGCAGGGGGACACCAGCATTGACGCGCTTCTGGCGCGCGCCGACCAGGCGCTCTACAGCGCCAAGCGCAATGGCCGGAACCGGGTCGAAGTGGCCGTATGAGCAGGCGCCGCGAAGCCCTGGCCCTGCGGATGATGGTGGGGCTGGCCGGCATCGTGCCGGTCGCGGCCGGGCTCGACGGGATGATCCGGGGTTCTGCCATGCTGGGCGGCGTATCCGCCGCCAATCTGACACTCGACAGCCATCTCCGCTATCTATCGGGCCTGCTGCTGGCCATTGGGCTGGGCTTCTGGAGCACGATCCCGCGCCTGGACGTGCAAGGCGGCCGCTTCCGGCTGCTGACGGCGCTGGTCGTGGTCGGCGGCCTCGGGCGGCTGTTCGGCATTCTGGTGATGGGCCTGCCGCCGGCGCCGATGCTGTTTGGCCTGGTGATGGAACTGGGCGTGACACCGCTCCTCTGCCTGTGGCAGGTCCGACTCGCGGCCAGCGTGCCGCAATCTGGCTGACATTCGCGCGGCATTCCCTTATGTGACGCGCATGACCGACACGCCGCTCTCCCTGATCCGCAACTTCTCCATCATCGCCCATATCGACCATGGGAAATCCACGCTCGCAGACCGCCTGATCCAGGCGACCGGCGGCCTCACCGCGCGCGAGATGACCGAGCAGGTCCTCGATACGATGGAGCTGGAGAAGGAGCGCGGCATCACCATCAAGGCGCAGACCGTGCGCCTGAATTACAAGGCGAATGACGGCCAGACCTATGTCCTGAACCTGATGGACACGCCCGGCCATGTGGACTTCGCCTATGAGGTGAGCCGCTCCCTCGCTGCCTGCGAAGGGTCCCTGCTGGTGGTGGACGCGAGCCAGGGCGTGGAAGCGCAGACGCTGGCCAATGTCTATCAGGCGATCGATGCCGGGCATGAGATCGTGCCCATCCTCAACAAGATCGACCTGCCGGCGGCCGAACCCGACCGCGTGAAGGAGCAGATCGAGGACGTGATCGGCATCGACGCGTCGGACGCCGTCATGATCAGCGCCAAGACCGGCATCAATATCGAAGGCGTGCTGGAAGCCCTCGTCACCCGCCTGCCGCCGCCGGAGGGCGACCCGAACGCGCCGCTGAAGGCGCTGCTGGTGGATAGCTGGTACGACCCCTATCTCGGCGTCATCATCCTGGTCCGCATCAAGGACGGGCATCTCAAGCGCGGCATGAAGATCCGCATGATGGCCAAGGGCGCGGTCCATACGGTGGACCAAGTCGGCGTCTTCCGTCCCAAGATGGAAGCGGTTGACGAGCTGGGGCCGGGCGAGATGGGCTATATCAACGCCGCCATCAAGACAGTCGCCGATTGCGACGTGGGCGACACCATCACCGATGACCGCCGCCCGGCGAGCGACATTCTGCCGGGCTTCAAACCCTCCATTCCCGTCGTCTGGTGCGGCCTGTTTCCGGTCGATGCCGATGATTTCGAGAAGCTGCGCGACTCCTTAGGCAAGCTGCGCCTGAACGACGCGAGCTTCCATTATGAGGCGGAAAGCTCGGCGGCGCTGGGCTTCGGATTCCGTTGCGGCTTTCTGGGCCTGCTGCATCTGGAGATCATCCAGGAGCGGCTGAGCCGGGAGTTCGACCTGGACCTGATCGCGACCGCGCCCTCGGTCGTCTATCATATCTATGACAGCAAGGGCGTGATGACCGAGCTGCACAACCCGGCCGATATGCCGGATGTGATGACGATCGACCATATCGAGGAGCCTTGGATCAAGGCGACGATCATGGTGCCCGACGACCATCTCGGCTCGGTCCTGACCCTCTGCAACGAGCGGCGCGGCCAGCAGCAGGACCTCACCTATGTCGGCACCCGCGCCATGGCCGTCTACAAGCTGCCGCTAAACGAGGTGGTGTTCGATTTCTATGACCGGCTGAAGTCCAGCACCAAGGGCTATGCGAGCTTCGACTATCAGATGGACAGCTACGCCGAAAGCGACCTCGTGCGCATTTCCATTCTCGTCAATCAGGACCCGGTGGACGCGCTGAGCTTCATCGCCCACCGTTCGGCGGCCGAAGCCCGCGGGCGCGCGATCTGCGCCAAGCTGAAGGACCTGATCCCCAAGCAGCTGTTCAAGATTGCGATCCAGGCGGCAATCGGCGGGCGCATCATTGCGCGTGAGACGATCGGCGCGCTGTCCAAGGACGTGACAGCCAAGTGCTATGGCGGCGATATCAGCCGCAAGCGGAAGCTGCTGGAGAAGCAGAAGGAAGGCAAGAAGCGCATGCGGCAGTTCGGCAAGGTCGAAATTCCGCAAAGCGCCTTCCTGGCGGCGCTCAAGATCGACGCCTGACGCCTGACGTGGCTGGGCTTGGCGCCCTCCGTCTGGCGCGGGTCTGATCCCGCGCGAAAACGCGGTCGCATTGGCCCCTTAGGGAGTTGCACTGCCCGCCGGTTGTGGCTAGGAAGCGGCCTCCGCTGGAGAGATGGCCGAGCGGTTTAAGGCGCACGCTTGGAAAGCGTGTGTGCGTGAAAGCGTACCGTGGGTTCGAATCCCACTCTCTCCGCCACGGCTGCCGCTGTGTCCAGACCGGGCACACAGGCCCCCCTCAGACATGGATCGCGACCGAGGGCCGAAGGGCTCAGCCGGGCTGGGCCGTGCGCCGGTCCTGCTGGAAGAAGGGGCCCTGGATGACGCGCACCCGCCGCATGATCTTCTCCCAGTGCAGTTCCCGCATGGCATAGATCTCGACCCAGAGATCGTCGCGGATGCTGCCGCCATACGGCAGTTTGAGATTGGCGAGGCCGATATTGCGCTTGAGCGTAGGTGACCAGATGCCGGAGCTGATGAAGCCCGCTTCGGTTTTTTTCCTATGATAGATGATGGCGTCCTGCGCGGGCTCCATGCCATCGATATCGACCGGGACCAGGCAATAGCGGGAGCCTTGCGTATTTTCGGCCCGCAGCGCCGCGCGGCCCGTGAAATGTCCCTTGTCCAGGTCGACCAGCCAGCCGAGCCCGAGTTCATAGGGGGAGCGGGTGCGGCCGCGCCGGATGGCCTGTTCGGCGGGGATGAAGTCGAGCTTGGCGCCGATGAAGCCGGCCTCGATACGCGCCATGTTCAGCGCGTGGCTGCCGATAGGCTCGACCCCGCCCAGATCCTGCCCGGCCGCCTGGATGGCATCCCACAGCGCCAGGGCGCCGTCAGGATCGATCCATAGCTCATAGCCGAGATCGCCGGTGAAGCCGGTGCGCGAGATCATCAGATCCCAGGTCTGGAAGCGCCAGTGACCGATGCCGAAGGGGCGCAGTCTTTCCAGCCCTGACAGGCCGAGCCGGGAGAGGACCGCAAAGCTTGTCGGCCCCTGCAGGGAGAGGCCAGCGACGGTATCCGTTTCATCAGTGATGGTAACGTCAAAGCCTTGGGCCGAGACATCCAGCCACCATGCCTGATGTTCCTGGCAGCACAGCCGCCAATCCTGGGGGCCCAGATGGAACAATGTGCCGTCATCGATGACCTGGCCGGCATCGTCGCACCAGACCGTATAGGCGACGCGGCTGGTGCGTAGCTTGCTGAGATTGCGCGGCACCAGACGGTCGAGAAAGGCATCCGCATCCGGGCCGGTGATGCGGTATTTGTTCATCGGCGAGACATCGAAGACGCTCGCCGTATTGCGGATGGCGAAGTATTCGCGCTCCATATTGCCGAAATCGGCGGCGGACCAATAGCCCTGCCAATACTCGAGCGATTCAAATTTATTCACCGCGCGCAGCCGTGGCGTGAAGGGCGTGTCCTTCAGGCCGATATGGATCGCCGTATGCGGCTGTTGAATGACCATATCCGGGCTCATGCTGCCTGCCTTTTCGCCTTGGTCGCCGCCAATACCGCCTGGGCCGCGTTATGCCCGGCGGCCCCCATGACGCCGCCACCCGGATGGCAGCCGGCGCCACAGAGATAGACGCCTGCGACCGGCATGGCATAGCGGGCAGCGCCATTCACGGGGCGCAGCATCATCAACTGGTCAATGGCGAGTTCGCCGTGATGCCAATGGCCTTTCGGCAGACCATAGTCACGTTCGAGATCAAGGGGTGTCAGCAACTGGTGGCCGACCACCAGGCCGCGGATGCCGGGGGCGAAGGCTTCCAGCCGGTCGAGCAGCACCTCCAGATAGCGCGGCTTCTGCGCGTCCCAGCCGCCGGTCAGCGCATAGGGCGCGTATTGCACCACGGCCGAGAGAACATGGCCGCCGGTCTGCGTGAGGCTTGGATCGGTGATGGAAGGCAGGGTGATTTCCATCAGCGGATGCGGTGACCATTCGCCGTATTTGCTGGGGTCGAACTGCGCCTCGATCCCGACCGCGCTATCGGCCAGCAACAGGCGGCCGCCGAGATCGGTCTCCGTCAGGCCGCGAAATTGCGGCAGAGCGCTTAAGGCCAGATTGAGCTTCGCGGCATTGCCTTTGCTGCGGATTTTGCTGATGTCGCGCTGGAAGCCGGCATCGAGATAGCGGGCGCCGATCAGCTTCAGCATTGTGGTCTGCGGATCGGCATTGGAGATGATGCTGGCGGCCGTGACCGCCTCCCCATTCTCCAGTTCCACGCCAGTTGCGCGGTCATCATCGACCAGGATGCGGCGCACCTGCGCCCCGGTGCGGATGGTGGCGCCGTGATGTGCGGCGGCGCTGGCCAGCGCCTGGGTAACCGCGCCCATGCCGCCTTTGGCGATGGCGCTCGCCGCCTGAATGGGGCCGACCTCACCGACCAGCCGGTAGAGCAGCGTCAGCACCGTGCCGGGGGAACGCGGCCCCATATTGGTGCCGAGCACGGCATCCGCCGCGAAGGCTGCCTGCAGCAAGGGAGAATTGAAATTGTCAGCCAAGAGATCGAAGACATTCATCGTCGCGATGCGCAGGAAATCCCGCATATCGGCCTGGCCCATGCCGCGAATGGCGAGGCCGAGCTTTGCCAGATCCAGCGTCTGCCAGATATCGCGATTGGCCAGGCGCGGCGGCTGCATGAGCAGCATCGGCCGCAAGGCCCGCGCCATTTTGAGCAGGCGCCGGCGCAGCGCCGGCAGCGCTGCCTGATCCTCGGACGAGACATCGCCGCTGACTGTCTCCCCCTTCAGGCGCAGCACGGCCCCATCCGCGCCGAGCACGCAGGTCGCGACATCCGCCGCGGCATAATCCAGGCCGTGCTTGGCGAGATCCAGCTCGCGGATGACGCGCGGATGCAGCCCATACAGCAGATGCGCGCAGGCCGAGACGCGGAAGCCGGGTGCGATGGTCTCGGTGCGCGCGGCGCCGCCGACGGTCTCCGCCGCTTCCAGCACAAGCACGCGCTGACCGGCGCGGGCGAGATAGGCCGCGCAGACGAGACCGTTATGGCCGCCGCCGATGACGATGCAGTCATAGGGCTGGGTCACAGGTCACGCTCCTGCCGCGGGTCGAAGCCCTTGATGCCGATATCCCGCAGAATTTCGCGCGCCGCATTCGCCCCAGGCGCGCCCATGACGCCGCCGCCCGGATGGGTGGAGGAGCCGCACATGTAAAGCCCGCCGATGGGCGCGCGGTATTGCGCATAGCCGGGGATGGGGCGGTTGAAGATGAGCTGATCCATGGTCAGCTCCCCCTGGAAGATATTGCCTTCGGTGAGCCCGACCTCATTCTCGATATCCCAGGGCGTGCGGGTCTCCACATGGTTGATGAGGCTGCGGAAATTCGGGCTTTGCGCGGCGATCTGGGAGAGCACGGTTTCGCGGAATTCATCCCGCGCCGGACCGTCCCAGCTGCGGCCATCCGCCAGAGTGGGCGGCGCATATTGGATGAAGACGCTCATGTAATGCTTGCCCGGGGGCGCCATGGTGGGGTCGATCTGCGTCGGGATCAGCATGTCCACATAGGGGTCACGCGACCAGCGGCCGGCCTTCCAGTCATCATAGGCGCGCTCCATCCGCTCCATACTGTCGGTGAAATGCAGATCGCCGCGCAGGCTGGGATGGCCGGGGGCGATATTGTCAAACTGCGGCATGCCGTCGAGCGCGATATTGAGCTTGCCCGAAGAGCCGCGGATTTTGAATTTGCGGACGAGATCGAGAAAGTCCGCCGGAAGGTCGCGGCTATCGACGATTTTGGTAAAGGTGCGCTTGACATCGAGATTGGAGACGACGCGCTTGGCCCGCAGCACGGTGCCGTCTGTGAGCAGCACGCCCTGCGTGCGGCCATCGCGCACCAGTACGCGGGCGACCGGGGCATCGGTCATGATGGTGCCGCCGGCCGCCTGGAAGGCGCCAGCCACTGCCTTACTGACCGAGCCCATGCCGCCGCGCGCGAAACCCCAGGCGCCGACGCTGCCGTCAATATCGCCCATATAGTGATGCAGCAACACATAGGCGGTGCCGGGCGAATAGGGGCCGAGCGCGGTGCCGATAATGCCCGATCCAGCGAAATGCGCCTTGATGACATCGGTCTGGAAATACTCATCGAGGAATTCGGCGATGGAGAGGGTGAAGAAGCGGATCAGCTCGCCCATGTCGCGCTCACCCAGGCCCGAAAAATGGCGTGCGAGGTAGAGCAGTTCGCCGATGTCGCGCGGGCGGAAACGGGTCGGGTCCGGCGGTGTGCGCAGCAGCAGCGGCTTGATCCAGCGGCACATCTTCATAACCGCGGTGGAATAATGGTCATAGGCATTGGCGTCCTTGCGGGAGAAGCGCGCCATTTCCGCCCGGAAGACGTCATGATCGTAATAAGTACAGAAGCGGCTGCCGTTGGCCATCATCGTCATCCCGCCCTCATAGGGGATGACCTGCAGACCGTGCCGGTAGAGGTCGAGATCACGCATGATCTCCGGCCGCAGCAGGCTGCAGACATAGGAACAGTTGGAATAGGTCCAGCCGTCATGCATCACGCTGCTGACGGCAGCCCCGCCGATATGGGCGTTCTTCTCCACCACCAGGACATTGAGGCCGGCGCGCTGCAGATAGGCGGCGTTGATCAGTCCGTTGTGACCGGCACCGATGACGATGGCATCCCAGACCTTGTCGCTGGCGCGCGCGCCCATGGCGGCGGGCCGGCTGAGCGTATCGGGCGAGGCGATGTGATTCATGCGCCTGCTCCCTCCGGCTCGGCGGTTGGCAGCAGTTGCGCTTGCGTGACGGCGATGGCGTCCGCGAAAGCCGCAAGGGTCTCTGTCAGGCAGGCCTCGTCATGGGCGGCGGAGACAAACCAGGGCTCGCGGGAATCCGGCTCGCAGAGCACGCCGCGATCATGCAGATGCGGCGCCATGGTATCGTAGAACGTATAATTGCTGGTCTTCCAGTCGCGGTAATTGCGCGGCGGTTCGGCGCGGAAAAACAGCCCGCCCATGCTGGGATGGCCGGTAAAGCAATGCGGCAATCCGGCCTTGGTGAGGACGGCGGACATGCCGTGCTGCAGGCGCCGTCCATAGAGCGCGATCTGCTCCAAGGTGTCGGTCTCTTCCACAATCTCCAGGGTTTTGGCGGCGGCGGCGATGGCGATGGAATGCGCCGTGTAGGTGCCGCCATGGGCGACGCCGGTTTCGATGCGGCGCATGATGTCTTCGCGGCCACCGAAGGCCGCGATCTGATAGCCATTGGCCATGGCCTTGGCGAAGGTGCAGAGATCGGCGCGGATGCCGAACAGCTCCTGCACGCCGCCGCGCGCGACGCGGAAGCCGGTTTTGACCTCGTCGATCAGCATGACGACGCCGTATTGGTCACAGAGGCGGCGCGCGGTTTGCAGGAAGGCGGCCTCGGCCGTCAGAGCGCAGCAATTGCCCATGATCGGCTCGACCAGGAAGGCCGCAATCCTGGAGCCATGCAGGCGGAAGGTCTGCTCCAGCCGCTCCAGATCATTGAGCGGCGTGAGATGGATCATGCCGCGCAGCCGGGCCGGAATGCCGGCGCCATAGGCCTTCAGCTCAGGCTCACCCGTGCCGTCCCAGCCTTCCATGTCGGTCTGCCACATGGCGGCATCGAAAAGGCCGTGATAGCTGCCTTCGACGATGACATATTCGTCCCGGCCCGTGAAACCGCGCGCGAGGCGCAGCGCCGCCATGACGGCTTCGGTGCCGGAATTGGAAAAGCGCACCAGTTCGGCCGCCGGCACCATGCGGCTGATGCGCTGGGCGACCTCGTATTCCTTTTCGGTGGCGAGGGCGAAGACGCCGCCGACCTTCATGCCCTCGATCGCCGCCGCATCGACGCGGGGGTCGGCATAGCCCAGAATCGCCGGGCCATAGCCCAGGCGGTAATCGATATACTCATTGTCATCGATGTCGGTCAGCCGCGCGCCGCGACCGTGCTTCACATAGATCGTATCCTCCCCCCAGTAGCGGAAGTTGGAGGCGACGCCGAGCGGCAGCTTGGTCCGCGCCCGCGCAAACTGCGCGCGGCTACGGGTGAGGGGCCGATGATTTGACTGAAGACGCATGAAACACATCGCATGCTATTGCCCGGCCAAGGCTAAACCCCGAGCGGCGGCCCTGTCCAGCGACTGAATGCGCATTCAGTCAAAAAACCTCTAAATTAGATTGCTTTGGTTGTGCCTTCTATGCAGGATGCGCTTGAGATTCGGAGGGTGTCTGAGAATGCCGAGCAAGGCTGCCGAAGGGGCCGTGCCCGCTGCGCCGCGTCGGCTGACAGATCGTACCGCGAGCCGGGAGGTGCGCCGGCAGCAGCTGATCGAAAGCACGATCGCCGAAATCGCCGAGAATGGTTTGGCGGGATTCAAACTCTCCGAGGTTGCCAAGCGCGCAGGCCTGGCCACGGGCATGGTCAATTTTCACTTCAACAGCAAGGCGCAGCTGCTGGATCAGACGCTAGAATTTCTGACCGAAGAATACCGCCAATGCTGGAAGCAGGCATTGGCGGCGGCGGGCCCCGACCCGGCGGCACAGCTTCTGGCCTTGATGATGGCTGATCTTGACCCCGTGGTTTGCACGCGCAAGCGCATCGCCGTCTGGCATGCCTTCTACGGAGAATCCCGCGCGCATAAGGCTATTCTGGAACGCTGCACGCAGCGTGAGGAGGAGCACCACCGGCAGTTGACTGCCGCCTGCCAGGCGGTGATCAGCCGGCAAAGCACAGGCGATGCCTGTCATGCCATGGGTGCTGCCCGTTTGGCGACGGGCCTCAGCGCCATGACGGATGGGATCTGGCTGGATCTGCTGTTCGGCGCCGGACAGATCGACCGTGCCGATGCGCGGCGAACCGTTCTTGCTTTTCTGGTCACGATCTTTCCCGCGGAATACACGCTGGAGCAAACCGCTGCTGCCTAAACCTATGTCTATCAGTGGTTGCCAAGTCTGCGTCGCGGTGATCATGATGGCGACCGGCCACGAAAGCGATACTGCCTAGGACACATAGACCTTCTCGACGTCAGACATTAGGGAGATCAGGCGATGATACGTCCGCAGCATTGGCTCGGCGCGGGGTTCCTGGCGGTATCAGCTTTTCTCGCAGGCATGATGCCGACACAAGCGGCCCAGCCGACGATCTATGTCTATAACTGGGCGGATTATATCGGCACCAATACCCTGGCCGATTTCACGAAGGAGACCGGCATCAAGGTGGTCTATGACACCTATGATTCGTCGGAAACCGTCCAGGCCAAGCTGATGGCCGGCAATACCGGCTATGACGTCGTCATCCATTCAGCGTCGAATTATGGCCCGCAGGATATCAAGGCCGGCATTTACCTGAAGCTCGACAAATCGAAGCTTCCCAATCTGGCCAATCTTGATCCCAGTCTTCTGAAGCAATACGAGGGCTACGATCCGGGCATGCAATATGGCGTGCCCTATATGTGGGGCACGACGGGCTTCACCTATAATGTCGACATGATCAAGGCGCGGCTGCCCAATGCACCGACAGATTCGCTCGCCATGCTGTTCGATCCTGCTGTCGTCTCCAAATTCAAGGATTGCGGGGTTTCCTTTTTTGATGGTCCGACGGATGTGATGCCGATGGCGCTGAGCTATCTGCATCTCGACCCCAATTCGCACAATCCGGCCGATTACAAGAAGGCCAAGGCCATGCTGATGAAGGTGCGGCCCTATGTGCGCACTTTCGACAACAGCAACTACCTGACCGCGCTGCCGGGGAAGTCCATCTGTATATCCATGACCTGGTCGGGCGATTATGCGACGGCGGTCGCCAATGCGCAGAGCGCCAATCAGAAAATCAATCTTGCCTATACGATCCCGAAAGAGGGATCAGGCCTTTGGTTCGACGCGCTGTTCATTCCTTCAGACGCCAAGAATGTTGATGGCGCTTTGAAGTTCATCAATTACCTGCAGCGGCCCGATGTGATGGCAAGCATCACCGAAGTCACCAATTATGCCAACGCCAATTACAAATCGACGCCGCTGATCCCCAAGAGCATCACTGGTGATCCGGCCAATTATCCGTCCCCTGAGATGATGAAGCGGACCTTTGCCGAAGAGCCGCTGCCGCCGCAGGCGACCAAGGCCGAAACCCGCGCCTTTTCCGACTTCAAGACCGGTACCTGACGGGGGCGGGCGCGTGGCGGATACGGTGCCCCAATCCGATACCGGTTCTTCCGCGGCGCTGTGGGAGCCATGGCGCGACCCCGCCGCCCGGCCCTTCATCGAAATCCGGCAGGTCAGCAAGCAATTCGGCAATTTCGTCGCGCTGAAGGATGTCAGCCTCAAAATCTATAAGGGGGAGCTGTTCTCCCTGCTCGGCGGTTCCGGCTGCGGCAAGACGACGCTGCTGCGGATGATCGCCGGCTTCGAGACGCCAAGCAGCGGCAGCATCATCATCGACGGACAGGACATGGCGGGCGTCGCCCCCTATGACCGGCCGGTCAATATGATGTTCCAGTCCTATGCATTGTTTCCGCATATGAGCGTGTTCAAGAATATCGCCTATGGCCTGCGCAAGGATGGGGTGGGCAAGGCCGAGATCCGCGAGCGGGTGGAGGCGGTGCTGAGCCTGGTGCAGCTGCGCGCCTTTGCCGAGCGCAAGCCGCATCAGCTGTCGGGCGGCCAGCGCCAGCGCGTGGCACTGGCCCGCGCTTTGGTGAAGCGACCTAAGGCGCTGCTGCTGGATGAGCCGCTGGGCGCGCTCGACAAGAAGCTGCGCGAGCAGACGCAATACGAGCTGATGACTATTCAGGACAAGGTTGGCATCACCTTCATTGTGGTGACGCATGATCAGGAGGAGGCGATGACGTTGTCCACGCGCATCGCCGTGATGGATCGGGGCGAGGTCTATCAGACCGGGCGGCCGATCGAGATTTACGAATATCCCAATTGCCGGCTGACGGCCGATTTCATCGGCACCATGACCATGTTCGAGGGACGCGTGGCGGGGATCGACAACGGCCTCATGCGCGTCACCAGCGCCGAGGCCGGCGGCGAATTGAGCGTCGCCTATTCCGGCATCGCGCTGCTGCCGGGCACGGAGGTCTGGGTCGCGGTGCGGCCGGAAAAGATCCGCCTGCTGCCTGAGGGCGCGCCCAGCACGGGCAATGCCGTGCGCGGCAAGGTCAAGGATCTTGGCTATTTCGGCGGCGTGACGGCCTATCGCGTCGCCCTGGACAGCGGCAAGCTGGTCCATATCACGGTCACCAATATGGCACGCGCTTTGGCCCTGAAGGCAGACTGGGATGAGCGGGTGACGCTGAGCTGGGACCCATCCGCCGCTGTGCTGCTGACCGAATGAGCGCCCGGGCTGAGGAGGAGGGGCAGGGGGCGGCCGAGCGTGCCCAGGCCAATATCGTGCCGCAGGAAGCGGTGGGCCTGCCGCCGGGCCCGCCGCGCCGCTTCAGGCTGGGGCGCTGGCCGGGTGCGGCGCTCGGGCGGTTAGCCGCCGGCTGGCAACGCGTGATGATCGCGGTGCCCTTCGGCTGGATGCTGATCTTCTTTCTGGTTCCCTTCGCCATCGTGCTGAAGATCGGCTTCGCGGACCAGCTGGTGGCGCGGCCGCCCTTCACGCCGCTGCTGTCCTTCCCCGACGGCGATCATCTGGCCCTGACCATCACCTGGGATAATTTCGCGAGCCTGTGGCAGGATGATCTTTATATCCGCGCCTATGTGAATTCGCTCAAGATCGCGGCGATTTCGACGATTTTCTGCCTGCTGATCGGCTATCCGATGGCACTTGCCATTGCAACCGCGACGCGGCGGCGGCGCAATATCATGCTGCTGATCGTGGTGCTGCCGTTCTGGACGCCCTTCTTGCTGCGCACCTATGCCTGGCTCGGCATCCTGGACAGCAATGGGCTGATCAACCGCGGGCTGGAGGCGCTGCACGTGATCCAGGCGCCCCTGACCATGCTGTACACGCCCTTCGCCGTCTATATCGGCATCATCTATTCCTATCTCCCCTTCATGATCCTGCCGCTGTATGCGAGCCTGGAACGGCTGGACCACGGCTTGGACGAGGCCGCGGCCGATCTTGGTGCGCGGCCCTTTGCGGTCTTCCGCGACGTCACCTTGCCGCTGTCGCTGCCCGGCATCATTGCGGGGTCTCTGCTCGTCTTCATTCCAGCGGTCGGCGAATATGTCATCCCCGATATCCTCGGCAATCCCGGCAACGTCATGATCGGCCGGGTTCTGTATGACGAGTTCTTCTCAAACCGCGACTGGCCAACCGCCGCGGCAGTGGCCATCGCGCTGCTGCTGGCGCTCGTGCTGCCGATGATCCTGTTCCAGTATCTGCAGGCGCGGCAGGGCGCGGCGCCATGACACGGCATCGTCCGCGCGTCCGCTTCAGCTCGGCCGTCTTCATCCTGGGCGTGGTGTTTCTCTACATCCCGATCCTCACGCTCATCGTCTATAGCTTCAACAGTTCCAAGATCGTCATGCTGTGGGGCGGGTTTTCGACGAAATGGTATGGCGCGGTCCTGCATAACAGTTTCATGCTGGCGGCTGCCCGGCGCACGCTGATCATCGGCCTCATCGCGGCAAGCGGGGCCGTCGTGCTGGGCACCATGGCGGGCTACGCCCTGGCCCGCTTCGGTCCCTTCCGCGGTCGCACTGTGTTCAGCGGCATGATCACCGCGCCGCTGGTGATGCCCGATGTCATTACCGGCATTTCGCTGCTGCTGATGTTCATCGCGATGCAGCAGATGATCGGCTGGCCCGCCAATCGGGGCATGCTGACGATCGCGATCGCGCATATTACCTTCTGCACATCCTATGTCACGGTGGTTTTGCAATCGCGCGTGGTGGCTTTGGACCGCAGCCTGGAAGAGGCCGCGATGGATCTGGGCGGCCGGCCCTTGCGCATCCTGTTCGATATCACGCTGCCGATCATAGCGCCGGCCATTCTGTCGGCCTGGCTGCTGGCGTTCACGCTGTCGCTGGATGATCTCGTCATCTCCAGCTTCGTCGCAGGGCCGGGGTCCACCACCTTGCCGCTGCTGATCTATTCCGAGGTCAAGCTGGACGTGAAGCCGGATGTGAATGCCCTGGCGACGATGGTGATTGCGCTGGTCACGATCGGCACCATCATGGCCGGCATTGTCATGAACCGGCGGGAGCGGCGGCGGCTGATGGATCAGCATCTGGCTTTTACCGCCGAAGCGGCGGCAGCCCGCGTTCCTTACGCGAAATCCTAAGGCGCCTTCGTGTTTCGCTTGAACTGCAAAGACTGTTTCGGTCATAATCGACTGAATAAACGTTCAGTCAGAGGTGCGTGTCATGGCGATGATCAGCGAAAGGGCGCCGACGTCCAACGGCTTGACCCAGGCGGAGCCGACGCTGCCAAGCGCCTGGTATTTCGATCCGGCGCATTACGCGCGCGAATTGCAGGGCATCTGGTATCGCAGCTGGGTCTATCTCTGCCGTGCCAGCGCGCTGGACGGGCCGCTGGCCTTCCGCACCTTTACCATCGGCGATCAGACTATCATTCTGCTGCGCGATGAGGCCGGCGCCTTGCAGGCCTTTCAAAATACCTGCCGGCATCGCGGCTCATTGTTGCAAACCGAACCTGCCGGGCGGCTGCGCGCCCGCGGGCTGACCTGTCCCTATCATGCCTGGACCTATGGTCTGGATGGCGCGCTGCTGCGCATGCCGTCCAAGCTGTGCGCTGCCGATTTCGACCGGGGCGCGCATAGCCTGTACCGCATCGCAATCGCCGAATGGAAAGGCTTCGTCTTCATCAATCTGGATGAGCAGGCGGCGGCATTCGATCCGACGCTCGATCTGGACGATTCCGCCTCGCTCGATAATTGGCCGCTCGGGGACCTCGTCAGCGGCCATACGGTGCGAAAGGTTGTTGCCTGCAACTGGAAGATATTCTGGGAAAACTACAACGAATGCCTGCACTGCCCGAATGCGCATCCAGAGCTTTCCGACATTGTGCCGATCTACAGCCGTGGCCTGCTGGAGCCGAAGGATCATCCCGATTGGCAGACATCGGCAGACCCCAAGCTGCGCGCCGGGCTGAAGGCGGGGGCTGCGAGCTGGGCGATGGATGGGCAGGCCGCCCCGCATGTCTTTCCCAATCTGACCGCGGCCGAGCGCGCGGCCGGGCAGAGCTATGCGACGCGCCTGCCCTCGGTCTATCTGGTCGCACATGTCGATTACGTGCGCGCCGTACGGGTGATGCCGCTGGGGCCGGACAGCACGGAACTGATCGCCGAATGGCTGTTTCCGCGTGAAACGTTGGAAGACCCGCGCTTCGACCTCAAAAACACGACCGATTTCGCAACCCTGGTGATGACGCAAGATGCAGCGCTGTGCGAGCTGAACCAGCGGGGGCTGCGTTCCCTGCGCCATCACCATGGCACGCTTATGCCGGAGGAGTATCTCGTGCAGCAATTCCATGACTGGGTGCGCACAGCGCTGGAGGCGCGGTCATGAACGCGCCCTTCCGCAACACGCCCCCCGAAACCCTGCCGAGCTGGACCTATAATTCGGAGGAGTTCTTCGCCCTCGAAACCACTGAGATTTTCATGAAGGAGTGGCATATCGTATGCCATATCAATGAACTGCCCGATAAAGGGTCCTACGCCACTTTTGAAATTTTGAACGAGCGGGCCTTCGTCATTCGCGGCAAGGACGGCGTCATCCGTGGCTTTCACAATGTCTGCCGCCATCGCGCGCATCAGATGGTGACGGGCGCGCGCGGCACCTGTGTGGGCGCGATCGTCTGCCCCTATCATGGCTGGGGCTATGAGCTGAACGGCCGTTTGAAGGGTGTCACCGCGCCGCATAGTTTCGCCGAATTCGACCATCTGGATTTCGGCCTCACGCCGCTGGACACCGAAATATTCATGGGCTTCGTCTTTCTCCGCTTCGGCGGTGACGGGCCGTCGCTCGCTGAACGCTATGCGCCCTATGCCGCCGAGATGAAGGCGTACCGCTTTGAGGAACTGGTGCCGGTAGGGGAACTGACCTTCAGCGAAACCGGCGCCGACTGGAAGAATGTTTGGGACAATTACCTGGAAGGCTATCACTTCAACAAAGGCCATCCGGGTCTCGCCTCGCTGATGAGCGCGCACTATGATCTGGACGCGCAACCTGCTTTGCGGGTCGCCCGGCTGAGCCATCAACTGAAACAGATGGATGCCAATAGCTGGTCCGGCCGTATGTACCGCCGCCTGATGGAGCGTCCGTCGTATCTGCCCGAGGCGATGCGCGAAGCCTGGACCTATATCTTCCTGTTTCCGCTGCTCTCCTTCGATATCTATCCCGATGTCATCGGGCATTTTCAGGTCATTCCGACCGCACCGGGTGCTGCCTTGCTGCGCTATCAGAATTATGTCGTGCCGGAGCAGGTGGAGAGCCGCCGAGGGCGCGCCACGCGCTGGCTGAATGCCCGCATCAACAATCAGGTGCAGGCGGAGGATGATTCGCTGGTGCGCTCCGTGCAAGCTGGGCTTAAAAGCCGCGGCTACAGCACCGGCATACTCTCCGAGAAGGAAGTGATCGTCTACAACTTCCAGAACTGGGTGCGGCAGGCGATTCCGCTTGCCATCCGGCCTCGCCCGCCCGCCGCCGGCAATTTTGCCAGGGAAAATGCCCAAATCGGCGCCGCGTGATCCCAGACCCGCCGGCCACTGACCTTGCGCCCTGGTGCGGAAGTCCATAGGTCTCGCCCGAGACCGCGCGCTGCACTGACTGGACCGGGAGGCTGGAGACATGAAGATTCGCGCGGCGCGCTTGGATGATGCGCCCCGGATAGGGGTGCTGGCACAGCGCCTGCGCGAGGGGCCGCTGCCCGCCTGGCGCGATCCGGCGCCGCTGTCGGCCAGTCTCGATCAGGCGGAGGCCGCTTTCTTCGGCCCTGAGAGCGACGAGCGGGTGTTGCTTGTCTGCGTCGATGAGGCCGACCGGCCGATCGGCTTTGCCCAGGCCATGATGGACCGCGACTTTTTCAGCCAGGAGACGCAAGGCCATCTGCTGTTTCTGGTGACGGACCAGGCGCATGAACGGCGCGGCGTGGCGCGCCTGCTGGTGACGGCCATCGAGGACTGGTCGCGGGCGCGCGGTGCGACGGGCCTGCTGCTGTATGTCTTTGCCTCGGACGACAATCCCCGTGCCGCCTATCGCCGTTTCGGCTTTCAGGAGGACATGGTGAAGATGGTCAAGCCGCTGGGCGATTGACCAAGACAAGGTCATTACGACCAAAAATAGTCGCCCTTATGACTTTAGTAATGATTTTTTATTATTGTGATGAAAGCAGATCATCGCAATGTGTTGATACCTTTTGGTTTCTATGGACGTCTCCGATTGAAATCATTGCACTAGCGTGCGAGTGTCGCTGACAATATTGACCGAAATTGTCCTCTGATTTCGGCACGTGTTGCGCGCGATGCGACAATCTGGAGACTTTCCATGACGACATTCACGGTCACCAATCTTAACGATTCGGGCGCCGGATCTTTGCGCGATGCGATCGCCGCCGCCAATACTGCCGGGGGTGCCTCCACCATCACCTTTGCCGTCAGCGGCACCATCAGCCTCGCGAGCGCCCTTCCTGCGATCAGCCAGAGCGTGACCATCGATGCAACGACCGCCCCCGGTGCGACCGCCGGCGGCGCACCGGTTGTCGGCCTTGATTTCAATGGCAATGGCGGCCTGACCTTCGCCAGCGGCTCGGATGGCTCGTCGCTGCTTGGCCTGGCCGTCGGCGGCGCATCGGGCAATGGCATTACGATCGATTCCAGCGGTGTGACGATCGCCGGTGACTATGTCGGTCTCACCACGGCCGGGACCGCGCTGGGCAATGCCGGCTCGGGCATCTATGTGGCTTCGACCTCCTCGGACAATATCATTGGCTATAATCCAACCGCCGCGTCCGGCGTCGTCTCGAACGTCATTTCTGGCAATGCCGGCAACGGCATCGTGCTGAACGGCAGTTCGGACAATACGCTGGTCAATAACTATGTCGGCACTGACCCCACCGGCACGACGGCGATCGCCAATGGCGCCAGCGGCATTCTGGTCACCAATGGCGCGGCCAATAATCTGATCGGCGGCACCGCCTATACCGATACGACCACCGGGGCGGTGAACAACCCGACCGGAAGCGAGGGCACGATTACGCCCGCGGTTATCGTCACGCCGCCGCTGGGCAATCTCGTCTCCGGCAATACCGGCGATGGGATCGTGATCAGCGATGGCGCCAACAACAATGTTCTGAGCGGCAATTTCGTCGGCACGACCGCAAGCGGCGACGCCGCCCTCGGCAATGGCGGCGACGGTATCGCGATCGTCGATGCCAATAACAATTCCCTGATCGGCTGCACCGCGCTGGACAATCCCTTCGTCTTTTACAACGTCGTCAGCGGCAATGGCGGCAACGGTCTGCATATCACTGATTCGAACGATACGACCGTGCAGGCGAATTTCTTCGGTATCGGCGCAGATAACGCGACGACCGTCGGCAATGCGCTAAACGGCATTCTGGTTGACGGATCATCGTCCAACACGCAGGTCGGCGGCGTCATTCCGCTGGGCAATGTCTCGGCCGGCAATGGCGAGAATGGCATCGAAGTGGCCGGCACGGCCAGCCACTTCATCAGCTTCAATACCTTCGGCGGCCTTTATGCCTTCGGTGGCGCCGCGCCCAACGGCAATGACGGCATCCTCATCACCTCGACCGGCGGCCATAATACGCTGCAGACCAACGTCTTTTCCGGCAATACCAATAACGGTATCGAAATCGGTGGGGACGCATCGGGCGTCACCGTCGACCCGAATATCGCGGGTCTGGCGACCGACGGCACATCGCTGCTGTCAGGCGGCGGCAACGGCAATGACGGGCTGAAGATCGACGGCACCGCCCATGACAATATCATCGGCGGCGATCAGCAGTCGGTCATTCCCGAAAACGACTTTTCCGGCAATGGCAATTACGGGGTTGAGATCACCGGCGCCGCCTACAGCAACCAGGTCTTCAACAGCTATATCGGTGTCGATGTGCTGGGTAATACCGCCTTCGGCAATGGCGCGGGCGGCGTTTCCATCTCCGGCATGGCCCATGACAATACGCTCGGCGGCAGCGTGCCTCCGGGCGACAGTGCAGCGGATGTCATCAGTGGCAATGATGGCCCGGGCGTCACGCTCGGCGATCTGACCACGGGCACGACCATCTCCAATAATATCATTGGCTATGGGTCGGATGGCATTAAGCTTTTGCCGAATGCGGGCCTGCCGGTCGAACAGGGGCTCAGCAGCGGCAATACGATCGCCAATAATGAGGTCTTTGCCTGCTTTGCACAGGGCACGCACCTGGCGACCAGCCGGGGCGAAATTGCGGTGGAAGATCTGGCGGAAGGCGACCTGGTGCTGACGCTGGACGGTGGTGCGCAGCCCATCCGCTGGATCGGCCAGCGCCGCGTCGATTGCCGCCGCCATAATAAGCCGGAGTCGATCCGCCCGGTGCGCATCCAGGCCCATGCCTTCGGGCCGGGCCAGCCGCGGGAGGATATCTATCTCTCGCCCGATCACGCGATTTTCGCCGAGGGCGTCTTTATTCCGGTGAAATATCTGATCGACGGCAGCCGCATCGCCCAGGTGGATGTCGCCTCCGTCACTTATTTTCATATTGAGCTGCCACACCACGCCGCGATCTTTGCGGCCGGTCTGCCGACGGAGAGCTATCTGGATAGCGGCGACCGCGAGTCTTTCGCCAATGCCGGCGGGGCCACGGCGCTGCATGCGCTGTTCGGCGGTGAGCGCGGGGATGTCACGCTGCGCTGGGATGCGCTGGCCTATGCGCCGCTACGAGTGACAGGTGCGGAAGTGGCGCGCGTGCGGGCGCGGATTGCGGCCGCCGGTTATGCTGACAGCTGCGATTTGGCCCAGGCGGGCTAGGGTCTGGCTGGTTCGACCGACGTTGTGGTGCCCTGGCGAGGTCTGGGCGCCACAGTGGGTAGGTTCGCGGAACAAATCCGCGAATGACGGTTTTTCACGCCTCCCGCTTAGCGGGAGGCCAGGGTTTCCTGCGGCATCGGTGAAATGGTGGGGTGGCTCATGGTCGCCCAGACCACGTTATCGACCGCGGCGGGCTCCGCGATGATGTGGGCCGAGCCGGGAATGAGCTTGCCCTCATGATCGAAACGGAGGGCGACCACCCAATCGAAGCGGTCATTCGGCCAGCGGCCATCCGGCAGCAGTGCCGCAGGGTCGGCGCCGAGGGCGGCCAGCAGCTTGGCGATTTTGGTGTGATGCCAGGAGACCAACGTGGTCTCATGGGCCGGACGCTGCTTCAGCCATTCGACCAAAGTCGTGACCGCATGATCGGGGCAGGGCTGGTCGATCCGCATGCCCATCTCAAGGCTCAGCGGTTCCAGCGTCAGGCGCGGACGGCTGCTTTGATCGGTATCCTCGGCGGCGACCAGCTGGTCGATGCGGACCGGCGTACCGTCCATGGAAAAATGCTGGAAATAATCGGCATAGACCTGGGCCCGCATCACACCGGCGGGGCTTAGCCCTGCACCCTGTCCGGTCTTCTCGCCGTGACGGACGATCAGGATGGTCGCGTCGCTCAAGCCATTGGTGGCGGTCAGCGCGATATCGCTGTGCAGGAAACGCGGTGCCGCTGCCGTAGCCGGTGTCACCAGCGCCGCCAGACCCAATCCGCACGCCATCAGAGCAAAACGCATCGCATCTCCCCTCAACTCACCGTCGGACTCTATCTTATAGTGTTTCAGACATATGAAACATTGATCTGCCGCAGGAAATGCGATCATCCGGGGTGCGGCGCTTGCATGCCAGGTATTTTTTCGTGGTTGATCTCAAATGTGCGCGAGGGTCAGGCGTGCTGGCCGCCATTGATGTGGATTTCGGCCCCGTTCACGTAGGACGAGGCTTCCGTACAGAGAAAATAAATGGTGCTGGCGACCTCGGCCGGCGTGCCCAGCCTGCGCATCGGCACTTCTGCCGAGACCAGCGCATCGGTGCCGGCAGAGAGAATTGCGGTGTCGATTTCCCCGGGCGCGATGGCATTGGCCCGCACGCCGCGACCGCCGAATTCATGCGCCATTTCCCGCGTCAGCGCGGCCAGCGCCGCCTTGGAAGCGGCATAGGCGACACCGGCGAAGGGATGCACGCGGGAGCCCGCGATCGAGGTGACATTGACGATCGAGCCGCCGGCCCGCTCCAACTCGGGCAGCAGGGCGCGGGCCAGCAGGGCAGTGGAGACGAGGTTGACGTTCAGGACCTGGGTCCAGAGCGCGGCATCGCTGTCGATGACGCCCAGGCGCTGGCCTTCCGGCCCCTTGGGGGAGATCCCGGCATTGTTGACGAGCGCATGCAGCCGGCCGCCGTCCAGCCGGCTGCGGACATCGGCGACCATGGCGGGCAGGCCGGAGAGATCGCCGAGATCCGCCTGGATGTGGCTTTCACGCGCATTGGGCCAGCGGCAGAGCGGGGAAAAGGCCTGCCGGGAGACGGTCAGAACGCGCCAGCCGCGCTCCTGAAAGAGTTTGACGGTGGCGTGGCCGATGCCGCGGCTGGCACCGGTGAGGAGCAGGACGGGCGGTGATTCGGACATGGTGACCCTGGTGCTGAGCGACAGCGTCTATTGAGCGGGGTCTATAGAAGCCGGTCTCGCTGGACGCCGCAATCAGGCGCTGCGCCGTCCCGCATCGTCAGGAAGCTGGGAAAATGTTACATGCGCCAACATGGCCTCAACGCCATGAGCGCGACAGCGCTGGACCGGCAGAAGGATTGTTGAGGATGTCCTTGCGCAGCGCAAGCATAGACGTGGCGGAAGCGCTGGCACCCAAGCGGCAGCGCGGCCGCGATCGGGTCGCCGCCATTCTGGCGGCTGCGACCGAGCTTTTTACCGAAAAAGGCTATGATGCGGTGACGATGACGGAGATCGCCGCCCGGTCATCGACGGCCATCGGCTCACTGTATCGCTTCTTTCCGACCAAGGACGTGCTGGTCTCAGCCTTGCTGGAGCGCTACGGCACGACGCTGGCGGAGGCTTTGGCGGATATTGTGGCCCGCGCGCCAAGCCTGTCGGTCGCGGAAACCGCGGCGGCGCTGGTGGCCATGGGCGACAATTTGCGCGCGCAACGGACCGTGACGCTGACGCTGCTCGACGTGCCCGATGACGGGGTGCTGCGCCGCCAGCAAATGCGCGCGACCTTCAAGGATGGGCTGGCCCGTATCCTGTCCGGCTATAGCCACAGACCTTACACGGCCGATGACGCGCCTGTGCTGCTGCTGCGTGGCCTGCTGAAACTCGCCTGGTCCTTCGAGGCGGAGACGGCGGCGCAGCATGCGGCGCATGACCGGGAAGTGCAGCGGATGATCACGCTCTATATTGCCAGTGAGGCGGAGAAGGGCGGGGCGGCCATCTGACCGCCCCGCCCACGATCTCAATAGCCCGGCGGGGGCGGCGGCGGGCGATAACCCGGCGGGGGCGGCGGCGGCACATGGTGACGGTGCCGGTGATGATGTGGCGGCGGCGGGGGTGGTGGCGGTGGCGGCCGGTAGCCTGGCGGCTGGGCCTGCTGATAACCGGGTGGCGGCACCTGAGCCGCAGCCGGCAGTGCGCTGCCGGCTGTCACCGCTGCGGCGATCGCAAACGCGATCCATCGTTTCATCGAACTACTCCATCCGGTTGAGGAGGGTTGCGGCCCTCTTGCCCCCATCAGATGGGGGCGCGCGAATAGTCGCCAAGGCCTGCGGCAAGAAGTCCGCCGAACCGCGGCAAAGGCAGGGCTATTTGTAACGGGATGTAAGGCTGAAACTCAGTGGTCCAGGCGCGGCCAGGGACGCTGGGGGGCGCGGATGGCTTCAAAGGCAGAGCCCATGCGCAGCACGCCGACATCATCGAAGCGCCGTCCGGCGATCTGCAGCCCGATGGGCATGCCGGAGCCAGAATAGCCGCAATTGACCGAGAGCGCCGGCTGCTCGCTCATGTTGAAGCCGACGCAATAGCCGATATGCTCGAAGGGTCGGGCGGGGTCGTTCAGCGGGCTCGCATACTCGGCCGGGAAGGAGACGTTGGGCCAGACCGGCAGCAGCACATAGTCGAAGGGTTGCGTCGCCACCTGGGTCGCCTGGCTCATGGCCGGGATCTGGGCAAAGCCGCGATAAACCTCGCGGCCCGAGAGGTCATCGCCGCCTTCGATCCAGTCGCGGATATAGGGCAGAATCTTCGCCCGCTGTGCATCCGACAGGCCGGCAGTGTCGGAGCCGAAGCGGGCCCGCCAGAACCGGTCCAGCCCCTCGATCATCTCAGGCGTGAGGAAGGGGCCGAGCGGTTCGACGATGGCGCCGGCCGCCTGGAACAGGCGGGCCGCGTCGGTGATGGCGGTGACGACCTCCGCCTCCGGCTCGCTGCCGATGCCGGTATAGAGACACAGCCCCAGCCGGAGACCACGCAACGACAGCGGCGCGGCCGACCAGTCCAGCGCCGCCGGCGGCAGGCTGGTATAGTCCCGCGCGTCCGGCAGGCTGAGCACCTGCATGGCGAGCGCGGCGTCAGCGACCGTGCGGGTGATGGGGCCGGCGGCGCGGCCCAGGAAGGGCGGATAGACCGGAATGCGGCCGAAGCTCGGTTTCAGCGCGACGGCCCCGCAGAGTGCGGCGGGCAGCCGCACCGAGCCGCCGATATCGGTGCCGATATTGATCGGCGCGTAGCCCGCGGCTGCGGCGGCCGAAGCCCCCGCGCTGGAGCCGCCGGGATTCATCGCGAGGTTCCAGGGATTGCGGGCAAGGCGGTGAAAGCTGGAAAGCCCCGAGGAGAGCATGCCGAAATCGGGCATGGTGGTCTTGCCCAGGATGACGGCGCCACTTTCACGCAAGCGGGCGGCGATGGGGGCGTCGGCGGTTGCGATTGCGGCATCAACGGCGGCGGTGCCCGCCGGCATGATGACGCCCTTGGTTGCGATATTTTCCTTGACGGTCACGGGCACGCCGTCGAGCGGACCGGCGGGTGCGCCCGCATACCAGCGCGCTTCGGATTGTCCGGCGGCGGCGAGGGCTGCTTCGGGGTCCATCGCCCAGGTGGCGCAGATCTCCCCGTCCCAGGCCTCGATCCGGGCGAGGGCGGCGCGGGTGACATCGACGGGCGACAGACGCCGCTCCCGATAGGCAGAGACAAGGTCGGTCGCCGGCAGATCAGGAAGGTCGCTCATGCCTTGAGGCTAAACCGGAGAATAGTGTCTGTCTGCATCTTTTGTGCGAGATGGCGCAGTTATTTGATGGGTCAATAATGATACGGCGCGCGACCGATCACCCGACGTCATAGGTCCGCAGCCAGGCGAGCGCGCGGGCCCAGGCAGCGGCGGCATCGGCCGCATTGTAGCTCGGCCGGTAATCGGCATGAAAACCGTGGCCGGCATCGGGATAATAGACGATCTCGACCGTCTTGCCGGCGGCCAGCGCCTTGGCCTGGGCGGCATGGACATCGGCCTGGTGAATGCTGGGGTCGCGCCCGCCATAGAGGCCGAGCAGCGGGCAGTGCAGATCGGCCGCCATGTCGATCGGGTTTTGCGGCTGGATGGCGCTGGTCGCACCTGCGACTGGCCCGTAGAAGGCGACGGCCGCCTTCAGCCGCCGGTCATGCTCGGCAAAAAGCCAGACATCGCGCCCGCCGCGGCAGAAGCCGAGCGTTGCCACGCGCGCGGCATCGCCCTGCTGCGCAATCGCCCAGTCGACCGCATGGCTGAGATCGGACAGCATGGTGGCGTCCGGCGCCTTCGCGATCACCTGGGTGATGATCTGCTGCGGATCGGTCATTTTGGAAAGATCGGCAAGCCGCGCATAGAGTTCCGGGGCGACGGCGAAATAGCCCTGCTTCGCGAGGCGCCGGCAGACGTCCTTGATATAGTCATGGACGCCGAAAATCTCCTCCACCACGATGACGATGGGCGGATGCGCGACGCCCGCCGGCCGCGCGAAATAGGTTGGCAGTGCGCCGTCTGCCACCGGCATCTGCACCTCGCCGACATCGAGGCCGACGCTATCCGTATGGATAGGCGCGGCGTCGGCGCGGGCGGTGGCGAGGGTAAAACCGGTGATCAGGCTTGTCATCACGAAACCACGCCGGCCCAGAGCGGGGCGGCCTGTCTGCGGCATATCGTCGATCGGCATCACGCGGGTCTCCCGTCGGTCATGCCCCAGACATAGTGCAGAAACAGAAGGTGGTTAGAGGATCGCCTATGGTTGATCGTATCCTCTCCGCCGTTGTCTTCGCCGGTCTCTGCGCGCTGGCGGTTTTCGCGTTTCAGCGTCATGAGGCGGCGCCCTTCTGCGATGACGACAGCGTCACCGCGCAGGTGACCAGCCAGATCAGCGGCAAGCTGGGTGGCAACGGCTTCCATATCGCGAATATCAAGCAGACTGCAGGCGGGGTTTTTGCCCGCGCGCGGCAATGTCAGTTGGATGTGGCCCCCATCATCGCCCTGCAGACCATCGACACGGCGCAATGGCTGCGGGTGATCTATACGGTGCAAAGGCCGGAGACAGATGACGTGACCGTGGTGGCCCGTGTTGCGGGACCGGCGGAGATGCATTTCTCGGCCAGCACCCAAGACTAGGGGCATGGCCGCATGACGGGCCCTTGCCCAATTGCATATGGTGTAATATCTTTCTCTTGAAAATTTCAATTGTGAAAATTTCAAAGGAAAGACAATGTCCGGGCGTTACGCTGTCAGCCAGCCTGAGCGCAGGGCGGAAGTTCAGGTCGTCACCAAGGCCGTGGCAAAGGCTGCGTCCATTCTGGATATCTCAAACACCGCGCTTGGCCGCGTGCTGGGGATTTCCGATGCGACCGTCTCCCGCATGCGGGCGGGCGAGTGGACCCTGGCGGCCGACACCAAGCCCTATGAGCTGTCGGTGCTTTTTTTGCGCCTGTTTCGTGGGCTGGACGCGATTGTCGGCGGCGACGCGGCCTCTGCGAAATCCTGGCTGCGGTCACACAACACGGCTTTGCATGACGTGCCCTTCACTCTGATCCAGACCGTCAGCGGTCTGATGCTGGCTGTGCAGTATGTGGACGCCCGGCGCGCTCGCCTCTGAGGCGCGGCCCTGGCAGGGCCAAGCCTGGCGGCTGGTGGAGGCGCAGGCGCGGGTCTCGACCATGAAGCTGGTGGACAGTCTGGCCGAGCAGGACATGCTGGAGCGCATCATCGACCGCTCAAAGCCGAAATTCCCGCCGAGCTGCGCGGGGCTGGATTTTCTTCTGTTCACACCGTTCCGCTACTGGCCGTACCCGACCGCCAGCCGGTTCCGCCGCGCCGGCCAGACGGAGGGGTGTTTCTATGGTGCCACCACGCCGGACACGGCGGTCGCCGAAACCGCCTTCTATCGCTGGCTGTTCTTTTCGGAATCCCCGGAGATGAAGCGGCCCGACAATGCGCTCGAATTTACGGCCTTTTCCGTCCAGATCAGTGCCACGCAGTCCCTGGATCTGACCTCTCCGCCTTTGGATCGTGACGGGGCGCTGTGGCGCCACCTGACCGACTATCGGGCCTGCCAGGATCTGGCGGATGCCGCCCGCGGCGCGGGCGTCGAGGTCATTCGCTATGCGTCAGTGCGGGACCCGCAACATGGCACCAATCTCGCCATTTTGACGCCCGCGGCCTTCGCGTCCAAAGCCCCGGACAGCCGGCAGACCTGGCGCCTGTTCATTGCGCGCCAGGCCATTCAGGCCTTTTGCGAGATGCCCCGCATCGCGCTGGAATTCCCGCTGTCGATCTGGGCCGACGATCCCAGGGTGCAGACCTATCTGTCCGCCCAGTCCGTACAGGGACTGGCCTCGACGCGGTAAGCTTTTGAAAAATCGGGGAAAATGGTGCCCAGGAGTGGAATCGAACCACCGACACTGCGATTTTCAGTCGCATGCTCTACCAACTGAGCTACCTGGGCGCCGACGCTTATGGCGTGGGCGGCTGGGTAGCGCAGCCAGAGGCCGGGATCAAGGGGGGCGGATGCAATCCCGCTGTCATATCTGGCGCGCGCCGTGCCTGAAGGGCTGCCCCCGGTTCAGGCCGTGAGATAGCGCGCCGTCAAATGGGCGGTGAAATCCGCGGCCTCCAAAGGCTTGCCGGTTGCGGCCCGCATGAGGTCATTGAAGCCGAGGCTATTGCCGCGGCCATGGATTTCCCGGCGCACCCAGCCGACCAGCGGCGAGAGATCGCCACGCGCCATCGCGTCATCCAGATCCGGCACGCTGCGGCGGATTGCCGCCATGATCTGGGCGGCCGCCATGGCGCCCAGCGTATAGCTCGGGAAATAGCCGAAGGCGCCGTCATACCAGTGAATGTCCTGCAGGCAGCCGCGCCGGTCATCGGGCGGGGTGATGCCGAGGAGCGCATGCATGCCCTCATTCCAGGCGCCGGGAAGGTCTGCGACCGCGAGGTCCCCTGCCATCAGCGCGCGCTCCAGCCGGAAGCGCAGGATGACATGGGCCGGATAGGTCACCTCATTGGCTTCGACGCGAATGAAGCCGCGCTCCACATGCCGCAGCAGACGGCCCAGATTCTCGGTCGCATAAGGCGCGGAATCGCCGCCGAAGGCCGTCTCCAGCTGGGGGCCGAGCCAGGAAAGATAGGCATCCGAGCGGCAGACCTGAAGCTCGATCAGGAGCGACTGGCTTTCATGCGCGGCCATGCCCGCGGCTTCCCCCACCGGCAGGCGCGCATAGGCTTGGGGCAGGCCGGCTTCATAGAGGGCGTGACCAGTTTCATGCATCACGCCCATCAGGCTTTGGAAACACTCGTCCTCCGAATAGCGGCTGGTGATGCGCGTATCGGTCGGCGTGCCGCCGCTGAAGGGATGGGCTGAGGTATCGAGCCGGGCATGGCGGTAGTCGAGCCCGGCCGCTTCCGACAGGCGCCGGCACAGCGCCTGCTGCGCCGGGATGGCGAAGGGACCGGAGAGCGGCGTGGCCGGGCCGCGGGCGGCCTGGATGGCCTCGGCGCGGGGCAGGGCATCGGCCAGGAATTCCTCATAGGCGGAGAAGATGGGCTCGACATCCGCCGCGCCTATGCCACGCTGATAGAGGTCCATGAGCGCGTCGTAGGGCGTGAGGCCGAAGGCTTGACCGAGGGCCACCGAGGCTTCGCGGGTGAGGCGGACGACCTCTTCCAGATAGGGGCGGACGGTCGCGAAATCGGATTTTGACCGGGCCTCGCGCCAGACGCTTTCACAGGCGGAATTGGCGCGGCTTTGCGCCTCTACCAGATCGGGCGGGAGGGCGGCGGCCTGTGTCTGCCGGTGGCGCATCAGCGCCAGATTGGCCGCTTGCCAGGGTTCGGCCGGCGGGGCGGTCTCAGCCTCGGCCAGGTCATCGGCCAGCGCCGGGGCGGTTGCCAGTTCATGGGAGAGGCCCGAGAGCACGGCGAGCTGCTCGCCGCGGGCGGCGGCACCGCCCGGCGGCATCATGACCGAGGCGTCCCAGTTCAGCATGGCGATCGCCTCGTTCACCGTCGCGATGCGGGCGAAGCGCTGAGAGAGGCGGTCATAAGCGGTCATTGTGACGGTCTGGGGGGCGGTCATGGGAGGTCCTTCCGGTCGAGCGGGTCCACTCAAACCGGAAAAGACGGTGGCGGCTAGTCCTTCACGCGATAGCGTGACAGAGGGCGAGCGCCAGGAAGAGCAGGAACAGATAGAGCAGGGAGTAGCGGAAGGCTTTGCGCGCGGGCGCATTGTCCGAGATCGAAGCGCCGCCGGGACCGCGGCCATCCTGCAGCACGCGGACCGCGTGATAGATGAACAGCCCGCTCAGAATCAGGCTGATGACGAGATAGGGCAGGCCCACGAAGCCGATCATCCAGGGGCTGGCGGCGACGGGGAGCAGCAGCAGCGTATAGACCAGGACATTGATGCGGGTAACGCGCTGGCCGCGCACGACGGGCAGCATGGGCACGCCGGCACGCTCGTAATCCCCGCTCGCATAGAGCGACAGCGACCAGAAATGCGGCGGTGTCCAGAAGAAGGTGATGGCGAACATCAGTACCGGCACAAGGTCGATGCTGCCGGTGACGGCGGCCCAGCCGATGATCGGCGGGAAGGCGCCGGCGGCACCGCCGATGACGATATTCTGCGGCGTGCGGCGCTTCAGCCACATCGTGTAGATGAAGACATAGAAGGCGATGGAGACCGCCAGCATGCCGGCGGCCACCCAATTGGTGAGGAGGTCCATGGCGACGACGGAAATCACCGATAGCGCCAGGCCATAGATCAGGGCCGGGAGAGGGGCCATGCGGCCCGCCGGAATGGGACGGCTGGCCGTGCGGCGCATGACGGCGTCGATATCGCGATCGTACCACATGTTGATGGCACCCGCCGCACCCGCACCGATGGCGATGCAGACCACGGCGCCGACGGCGACCAGGGGGTTGATATGTCCGGGGGCGAGCAACATGCCGATGGCGCCGGCGAAAACCACCAGGCTCATCACGCGCGGCTTCAGAAGAGCGATCCAGTCCGCAAGCGCTGGGCTGAGGGGCAAGCTCCGCTCGGCAGCGAAAGCGACAGCAGGCTTCTCCATGATCAGGTTTCGTCTTTCCTGTATCTTCGGGAAACGCTTCCTTTACGGGAAAGACGCATCACCGAGTATAGATCGCGTGCCGCCAGAGATGATGGCTGCCATGCAGCCTGATGGGCGAACACGCGCCATGCCTCCGGTCCGGGGCAAGGCGAGGGTTCGCTACCACAAGTGCTATTGCCAGAGGAACTCTTTGCAGGCCGTGAAGCGCGCCCCGTGCGGGGCGCTGCTCTGCGGAAACGCGCGGGCGGAGCCGGAAGCCCCGCCAGTCAGGCTGTGGTCAGGCCGCGCCTTGCGGCAGATGCACGAGCGTGAAAATACCAAAGGGCGTGCAGCCGCGGATGATGGCGCGCTTTTTCTCGTCCGGGGTGAAGAGCGCGTCCATGGCGAAGTCCGGGTGCCAGCCGAGGGCGTGAGAGGCGGGGGCCATGGCCTCTTCCACCCAGCGGCGCGGCCCGGCATCGGCGATGAAGTGATTGACGAAGAGCAGATGCCCGCCGGGACGGACCAGACGCCGCATCTCGGCGATCAAACGCTTGGGGTTGGGCACCACGGAGGCGACGAACATCGCGGCCGCGATATCGAAAGAGGCATCGGGAAAGCCGGTGGCTTCGGCGTCCATCTCATGCAGGCCGGCGACATGGCTGAGCTGCAGCTTGGCGGTGCGCTGCCGAGCGATCGCCAGCATTTCCGAGGACAGATCGATGCCGGTGACGCGCTTTTGCGTATTATAGAGTGGCAAGGCGAGGCCGGTGCCGACGCCGACTTCCAACACCTCGCGCCCAGGCAGCGCATTGACCAGATTGACCGTGCGGCGGCGGGCGCGGCTGGAGATGGCGCCGAACACGCCATCATAGACGCTCGCCCAGCGCTTATAGGCTGCCTGAACCGCCGCCTTATCCATGGCCGAATGCGGCTGATGCTCCCGTGTCTCAGAAACCTGCATGCGGAACGGACCTGCCCTGTGACGTTTTACGCCCCGGTCACTGACGCGCCGGGAGACTTTCCGATGAGTAACAGCGTTACAAATCTGTGACCAGCCGCCAGGACCGGTGGTGATCGCCGAAAATGCTTTCCGCATATAGGGATGGCAGTCGTCCGGTGCGATCCCGGAACTGCCCGACGGCGACGGAATCTGCATCGATCGCCCCGAGCACCGCCGGGGAGACGGCCAGCCGGTCCCGGCCAGAGGGGCGCATTTCCAGGGCGCGGGCCAAGGCGGCGAGGGCGGCGAGGCCGGCGGCATGATCGCTGCTCAGCAGTTCGTGAAGTGGGGGTGCCCCGCGGCTGCGCTGGATTTCGGCCAGGCCCAGGGCCGAGAAGCCAAGAAATCTGGGCGACAGCGGGTCAGTGGCCAAGGCCGTCTGGAAGGCGTCGGCCATAAGCGGACGCTGCCGCTGGGGCAGGCCCGCGAGATCGACCACAATGGCGCCGGCCAGATGGCGCAGGCGAATATGGCGGGCGATGACCGGGATGACGGCGCGGTTGAGGGCCAGTTGCGCGTCCTTCTTGGCCCGCTTTTCGGCCGTGGCGCTGCCGGTATCGACGTCGATGGCGGTGAGCGCGGGCGTTGGCGTGATGGAAAAGCGCGCGCCGTTCGCGAGCGCGACCTCCGGCTCCGCCAGCGCCGCCCAAACCGCCTCTGCGTACGAAGCCTCGTCCCCCAATCCGACCGAGACGCGCGGGCGAAGTGCTATGGGCAAGGCGGCGGCCAATCCCGGCCGATCAACCCGGATGGCGGCCTCGGGATGCAGTTTTGCCAGCCGCTCCACCGCACCCGGCCCGCGCGCCAGCAGGCGCGGCGGGCCCTCCGCGGGCTCGGCCAGCGCCGCCAGCCGGCAACCTTTGCCGCCCTGCGGGCCGCGGGTGACGCGGAGTGCCAGATAGGTGCCCTCGGCGACACCGGCTGCCCCCGCCGTATCCGGCAGGAAACCGTCCGGCTCGGCACCGGGAAGTGCCACGAAGGCGCCGGCCATGGCCGCGACCTGGGCGCGGATGCGCCCGACCACGCGGTCCTCTGGCCCGAGCGGGCCGCCGGGACGTTCGATGGCGGTATCGAGCGCGATTTCGCCATCAAGCGCGAGCGCGCGGACCTCGCCCGGGCTGGAGGTCGCAACAATCAGCGCGGCGGCATTATTTGGCAGGGAGTTTCTCACCGGGCAGAACGCCCCAGAAATCCGTGCGTTTCAGCCAGCCGCCGGTATGGCTGACGCGGACGCGGCACCAGTCGGTGGAGGGATCGCATTTTTCAATGAGACCGACCACGCCCGGCATCAGCTGGGCGGCGGGATTGGCGCCATCCGTGGGATGACGGTAGAGCGTGACCGGCTGCGTGCCGGTGATGACGAAATGCCGCGTGCCGACCAGGGTCGCTTCATGCATCCAGCCCTTGGTACCGTCGGAATCGATCACCAGCCGCCAGACGTCATATTCGCGCAGGATCTCCACCGGCAGGCCGACGCGGTGATAGACCCAGAGGATCGGATACTGGTCGCCGGGACCCACGCGCAGGTTTACCGCATCCGCGCGCAAAGCCACGAAGCGCGGCAGCGGCAGGCCGCTGGCCGAGCCGATATTGGGATTATAGGGCGGTTTGGCGGGTTTCGCGGGCGTGGCGGCCGGAGCAGCGGCGGCAGGCGCAGAGGTTGCGGCGGCGGTGGCCGGGGCCGTGCTGTCAGCCCAGGCAGAGACGCGCGCGACAGCGGGAGAGAGAAAGAGACTGGCGGCGGCAAGGGCTGCGATGCGGGTGGATCGGACAATCATGCATCCTGCCTGCCAAGCCCGCGCCTCCGGGTCAAGGCAAGGAAAGGCCTCGCCTCCGGTGTTCAAGCTTCCGTGTCCGCCCAAACCCCTAGAGGGTGACGATTTGGCTTCCGGCGCTGTCCGCCAGAAAGGCGGCGATGCCGCTGACCTGAACGGCGGGGAGCAGGGACGCGACCGCAATCCCTTCCGCCTGCAATCCGGCCGCGCAGGCGCGCAGCGCGACATCCAATTCCAGGCAGGCCTCCCGCAGGTCCTCGAGGCCGGCGACGCCGCGCGCGCGGATGGTCGCGTCGCGCGCGGCATCGTCCAGGCCCGACCAGTCAGTGGCGAGCGCCAGGCATCCGCGATTGGTGGCAAAGATCAGCGTCCGGCGGCCGAGGGCGGCGGCCCCGGCGGCGAGGGCCAGGGCGTAATGCGCCCGCTCATGCGTGCCGGAGAGGAGGAGAATGCTGAGGCCGGGCTGCGGGCTCATAGTTTGGAACAGACCGGGCAGGCCGGGTCACGGGCCAGGCGGATGGTGCTGAAGCGGGTGGCCAGCGCATCCCAGAGCAGCAGCCGGCCCGAGAGGCTGTCGCCGATGCCGGTGATCTCCTTGATCGTCTCGCTGGCCTGCAGCGTGCCCATGACGCCGGTGACGGCGCCGAGCACGCCAGCCTCGGCGCAGGAAGGCGCGAAGCCCGGCGGTGGCGCTTCCGGGTAGAGGCAGCGGTAGCAGGGGCCGGTCGCATGGGCATGCGGCTTGAAGGTGCTGAGCTGACCCTCGAAGCGCAGTACCGCGGCTGAGACCAGTGTGCGCCGGGCGGCGACGCAGGCATCCGCCACCAGATAGCGGGTTTTGAAATTATCCGAGCCGTCGCAGACGATGTCGTAGCGGGGGATGAGATCGCGTGCCGTATCCGCGTCCAGGCGCAGGCGATGCTGTTCGACCGTGACCCGCGGATTGATGGCCTGGGCCGCCGCGGCGGCCGAGGCGGTCTTGTCCTGCCCCAGCCGGTCGGTCGTATGCGCGATCTGGCGCTGCAGGTTGGAGAGATCGACCTGATCATCATCGACCAAGCCGATGGTGCCGACCCCGGCGGCCGCCAGATAAAGCAGCAAGGGCGAGCCCAGGCCGCCGGCGCCGATGATGAGCACCCGCGCCCGGCGCAGCGCCGCTTGGCCGGTGCCCCCCATTTCGGGCAGCAGGATATGCCGGGAATAGCGCTGGATCTCGTCTTCGGAAAAATCGAGATCCGTCTCTGTGCGGGGTGAAGGCTGCATGCCCTATCCAGAGCACCGGCGCCTGGCCGAGACAAGCGCGCTATCGCGGCGGGCAGCCATCGGGAATTCGACAAATCCTTGTGGCGGTCACATCGCCTGATGGATTAAGAATACCGTCTAATACCTTCTCATCGATGGGATCTTTCGATGCGGTCTAGGCGCGGTGTGGCGGGTGCCGGCGGAATCATTCTATCAGTCTCCTGTCTCAGCCTAGCCGGATGCGGGGGCGGTTACGGGTCGTACGGCCAGGCGACGTCGATGACCTGTGTGCCCTATGCGCGGGCGGTCTCTGGCCTGCCGCTGCAGGGCGATGCCTGGCAGTGGTGGCGCGCGGCGCAGGGGCGATACGCCGAAGCCAGCATGCCGGCGCCAGGCAGCGTGCTGGTCTTCCGCCGCACGGGCCGCCTGCCGAGCGGGCATCTGGCCGTTGTCTCCAACGTCGTCTCGGGCCGGAAGGTCATCGTCACCCAGGCGAATTGGGTGCCCTATCGCATCACCGACAATCAGCCGGTGATGGATGTCTCCCCCGGCAATGACTGGTCAGCCGTGCGGGTGTGGTGGCCGCCGTCGCACGCCTGGGGGGTCACTGTGTATCCGACCTACGGCTTCATTCAGCCGCGGCCGGCGGGTTTGCAGAATGCGCCGATTGCGCAGGTGTCCGAATCCGGTCTGCGCGTCGGCAGCTGACTATTTGCAATGGCTGGGCAGGAGCTGGAACTGCGCGAGGGCGCCGTTCATGGTGAAGTTGCCGAAATCCATCGTCAGCTGATCGGCGACGCCATTGTCCCAATAGCGCATGGCGAGCAGCGTATCGGGCAGCATCTGCGTCGTGTCCGTCGTGAAATATCCCATATGGACCATGACGGTCGGCAGATGGGCGAGGGGCGCGAAGCTGGTGGGCACGACCTGCCCGCGCTGGGTGATGATGGAGAAGGTATTCTCGATCGCGTCGGTCGCCGTGCCGTCAAAAATCGGCACCGACAGGAACGGCTTGCCGGCGCGGGCGGCGGCGAGCACCGCCGCGGTCTGGGCCATGGGGAAGAGCGTGCCCGCCGGCAATGTGACTCGCCGCGGGTTCGGCAGCGAATAGACCGCGAAGCCGGGACGGCCCGGCGGCAATTCGGCATAGCCCGCCCGCACGTCGCGCTGGTCATTGGTATTCTGCGTTATGCGGAAGCGAAATTCGCGGCCGTCCTTGGATTCCCAGGTCGAATAGTCGGAGACCGTATGGGTGTCGCCGCCTTCGCGGTCGAGCACCGTCATGTCGAGCCGCTGCTGCGTCGCCCAGCCCTGGCAGCCGTCGATGACCTCATATTCCATGGCCCCGGCCGCATTGGTGACGCCGCTATTCTCGGTCGAGCCCAGGGTCAGCTTGTAGAAGGCGCGGTGGGCAGCGAGATCCATGGCGGCGGCGGGCGCCGGGGGTGCCATGAACGGCAGGCTCAGAACGGTTCCGAGCAGCAGGCGGCGGGCGGTGGCAGACTTCATGAAGAGGCTTTCAGTCCGGTCGGAAGAGGAGGTCGCGACCCATCTGGGCGACCATTGCGGCGCGGTCTTGTGCAGCACATGCTGGCATCAAAGCACGATGATAGGGCGGCGCCCATGGCTATATCGACGGACCTTGGAAATTCCCCGGCGCCTGTGTCGCGGCTGCTGACGATCGGCTACGAAAAGGCGGGGTTTGGGGCCTTCATCGCGACCCTGCGGGCGGCGGGCGTGCGCACGCTGATCGATGTGCGCGATCTGCCGCTGTCGCGCCGCGCCGGCTTCTCCAAGCGCCAGCTGGCGGCGGGGCTGGACGAGGCCGGGATCGCCTATGTTCATCTCCGCGCGCTGGGCACGCCGGCGGCAGGGCGCGAGGCCAACCGGCGCCGGCAATGGCCGCTGTTCTGGGAGATCGTCGAGCAGAGTCTGGCGCGGCCGGAAGCGCAGGCGGCGCTGGTGGATGCGGGCGAGATCGCCCGCGCCAGTCTCAGCTGCCTGCTGTGCTACGAGGCCGAGGCCTGCATCTGCCATCGCCGCCGGGTCGGCGAGATGCTGCAGCAGCGGCATGATTTCACGATCGAAAACCTGCGCGTCGAGACGCCGTTCGAGCCCTGACGGCCGGCGGCTTTCGCGGATTTGTGATCCAAATCCGGCTGCCTGACCGCCACGGCCCCCCAGGGCGCGACCGGGGAAGGATATTGCCTAAACACCTGCCTCCCCGGTATTTGTTGGGTCGTGGAAAATCTTCTCAGCGGTTACCGGCGTTTTCGTCACACGGTCTGGCCCTCGCGCCGCGAGCGTTTCGAGGCTTTGGCCCAGCGCGGGCAAAAGCCGGAGACATTGGTCATTGCCTGCTCGGACAGCCGGGTCGATCCGGCCATGGTCTTCGATGCCGGGCCGGGCGAGATTTTCATCGTCCGCAACGTCGCCAACCTGGTGCCGCCCTTCGAGGATGACACGGCTTTTCACGGCACCAGTGCGGCGATCGAATTCGCCGTGCGCGTGCTGGAAGTGCGCAATATCATCGTCATGGGCCATGCCATGTGCGGCGGCATTCATGCGCTGCTGCATCCGGCCTCGGCCGAGAAGCTGGACTTCATGTCGTCCTGGGTCGATATCGCGGCCGAAGCGCGTGACCGCGTGCTGGCCTGCGAGGCGGTGGAAGAAAAGCAGCAGCAGATGTGCGAATTTGAAGCCATCAAGCTGTCGATGCGCAATCTGATGACCTTCCGCTGGATCGAATCGCGGGTGGCGGACGGGCGCCTGAAACTGCATGGCACGCTGTTCGATATCCGCTCCGGCGTGCTGTCCCGGCTGAACGAGCAGGGCGAATTCGTCGCCGCGGAATAGGCCGGGAAGGAAACAGCGCCGTGATTGAGATTGCCGCCAAGTCTATCATCTATCTGGCGCTGGGACTGATGGGGATTGCCGCCGCGTGGCTTGCGATCCAGATCCTCTTCGCGTCCCCGTCGCTGCTGGTCTTCGCCGAACTCGCGATCATCTCCGCGGTGCTGGCCCCGATCCTGTGCCTGGTGGGCTGGGGTATTCGCTGGATCGGCTGGCAGGTGCAGGCCTGAGGAGTCTCTGCTTCAGCGTTGTGACAGGAGAGACGCGTGAACGATGAGAAGACGGCGCTTGGCCAGAAAATTCTGAAAATCAAGCGGCGGCTGGGATTGAGCTGGGAGGATGTCGGCCGGGCGCTGGGCCACGCTCCGGTCTGGAGCTGCGCCGCCTGCCTGGGACAGATGTCGATGACGGCGGAGACGGCCGAAAAGGCCGCTTCGCTGTTCGACCTCGACGCCGAAGAGCAGGCGCTGCTGGAAGCCATTCCCTATCGTGGATCGCTGCCGGGCGCGGTGCCGACCGATCCGCTGATCTATCGCTTTTATGAGCTGATCCAGGTTTACGGCACCACCTGGAAGGAACTCATCCACGAAGAATTCGGCGATGGCATCATGAGTGCCATCGATTTCGACATGGCGCTGGAACGCCAGCCCGACCAGAAGGGCGACCGCGTCAAGATCACCATGAGCGGCAAGTTTCTGCCCTATAAGCGCTACTGACCGGATGGTTGCCCGATCAATCAGGTCGGGCGCGGCGCGCTGACCTCATAGACATCGAGCTTGCGATCGCGGATGCCGAGGGCCGGCCACGAGAGGCGCCATTGTGCGATATGCGCGGTGGCGAAATGGCGATCGAGCGATGCCTGATCACGCCAGATTTCCGTCACGCGGATCAGGCCAGGTTCCAGCACGTCCTCGGCATAGGCGTAAATCTCGCAGCCGTCTTCGGCGAGGCTTTGCGCCACCATATGCCGCATGGCCGGCCGGGCCTCGGCCAGGTTTTCCGACGGCAGGCGGATGGTTCCGATGATGAGCAGCATGATTATCATCCGTCGTCGTGATGGGAAAGATCGATATGCGTACTAGGCGAAGCCGTAGATAACAGCGAAAATCACGCTCAGACACACGCGAGGAGACAGGTCATGCGCGCCATCGGCTATCAGATACCGGGACCGATCGACCGCGCCGATGCCCTGGTCGATATCACGCTACCCGATCCCGTCGCCCTCGGACATGACCTGCTGGTCGCGGTGAAGGCCGTTTCGGTCAATCCGGTCGATACCAAGGTCCGCAAATCGGCGACGCCGCCCGAGGGTGAGTGGAAAGTGCTGGGCTGGGACGCTGCCGGCATCGTGCGTGCGGTCGGGCCTGAAGTGACGGAGTTCAAGCCGGGTGATGCGGTCTTCTATGCCGGCGACCTGACGCGGCCCGGTACCAATGCCGCACTGCATCTGGTCGATGCGCGCATCACCGGCCGTAAACCGGAGACGGTCGATTGGGCGGAAGCGGCGGCCCTGCCGCTGACCGCGCTGACCGCCTGGGAAGCGCTGTTCGACCGGCTGGACGTGAAAAAGCGGGTGCCAGGCGCAGCGAACGCGATTCTGCTGATCGGCGGCGCCGGTGGCGTCGGCTCGATCGCCATCCAGCTGCTGCGGGCACTGACCGATATCACCATCATCGCCACGGCCTCCCGGCCTGAGACGCAGGACTGGGTGCGGTCGCTCGGCGCGCATCACGTGATCGACCACACCCAGCCGATCGCGGCCCAGGTGAAAGCGCTCGGCCTCGGCGCCCCGGCCTTCGTCTTCTCGACCACGCATACGGATGCGCATCTCGCCGAGATCGTCACGGCCATCGCGCCGCAGGGGCGCTTTGCGCTGATCGACGATCCCGCGCAGCTGGACGTGACCCCCTTCAAGCGCAAGGCGGTTTCCATCCATTGGGAGCTGATGTTCACCCGCTCGCTATTTCAGACCGCCGATATGGCGCAGCAGGGCGCCATTCTGAATGCGGTCTCCGCTCTTGTGGATGAAGGGCGTATCCGCACGACGATGACGGAAAGGGTGAGCCCGATCTCAGCCGCGAACCTGAAGCGGGTGCATGGGCTTATCGAAAGCCATGTCGCTCAGGGCAAGTTTGTGCTGGAAGGCTGGGAATAGCGGCGCCACGATCCGCGCGCCTGCGGAGGGGCGGTCAGGCCTGTGCCAGGGCCTGGCCGGATTGAGAATAGGCGCCGTCACGCGTGAGGTCATCCACATCGACCTCTTCACCGCTAACCAGGATGGCAAGGCCACCCATCGCCTCAATCGCTGACAATGTGCGCTTGGCCGGGGCGATATGGCCAAGACCTTCGCCCGGAATCCAGGTCCAATAGCTGTAGACCGTAATTTTGCTTCCCACGCGTCCTCCTTGCGGCCGCTGTCGAAGGCAGACCGACTGTGCTGTTATGACGCGCAGCGAGAGAATTGTGATATCGCATTCGCGTGTATCTGTTGGCCAGCCAACGCTGGGCCGATAGTTCCGAACTTTGTTTTTTGTAAGTGCAATGATTTCGATCGACGCCTGCAGCGCTGCGGCTGTCTTCGAGGGTGTGAGAGCAGTCCTCGCGCAAGCAATGCCCGTGTCCAGCACGGGCATGACGATATTGGATGGCACGGGCGTACCGGTATTGGATTGGCGATTCCAACCGAAGCTGACAGTGCGAGGAAGGTTGGTTCGCTCTGTCCGGTCTGGATATGAGAGAGTCTGGTAGCGGCGGACGGATTTGAACCGCCGACCAAGGGATTATGATTCCCCTGCTCTACCGCTGAGCTACGCCGCCAGACCAGTCCCAGGCGGCAATCGCCGCGCGGTGGGAGCGGATACCGCCCGCGCCCGCCGCCGTCAACCCGCGCTTATGCTTTGGCTGCTTTCTCCGGGTAGCCCGGATAGTCGTCGTCCACCACGAAGGGGAAGGGGCCGGGGAAGCGTTCGGCAAAGACGGTGTGGGTCGCGATGCCGCCATCGGGCAGAAGGAGATGCAGCTGATAGGCCGAAGGTTCGAGCACAAGCTGATCCTCGATACCGGGCCGCAGGTTCAGCTCGGTCTGATGCACGACGGCGGGTGCGACGATGACGATGGCATGGCCCAGCCGCCCGACGATGGAGCGGTGATGATGGCCGGTCAGGATACGCTCGACCTGCGGGTGGCGCTGCAGCAGAGCGCCAAGGTCCGCCGTATTGCGCAGCCAGATGCCGTCCATGCCACCCGCCCCGGTCAGCATGGGCGGGTGATGCAGGACCAGCATGGTGGGCTTGGTCGGCGCGGCGCTGAGCATGCGGTCGAGAAACTCCAGCCGCTGGGCACAGAGCAGGCCGTGGCCAGCCTGCGGCACCACCGAATCGAGCATGACGAGGCGCACCGGGTAATCATCGACCACATACTGGACGAAGTCGGGATCTTCAGTGACGCCGTGCATGTGAGCCAGATGGGTGCGGAAATTGTCCCGCCGGTCATGATTGCCGGGGACCACGAAGACCGGCATCGACAGGTGGCGGCGGAACATCTGCGCCGCCATTTCGTATTCCTCGGGGCGGCCGCATTCCGTGACGTCGCCCGAGATGACCACGACGTCGGGCCGGGGATTGAGGGCGGCCACCGAGGCGAGGGCGCGTTCGACCATCATATTGGTCTCGACCACGCGGGCGGCGGGCACGCCGCGCGGACGCACATGCAGGTCTGACAATTGGGCAATCAGCATCGGGCGAGGCTCTCCTGGGATCGGGCGCCCAGGTTACGTGCCGACGGCGCTGAGTTCTACAGGCCGCTCGATGAAACCGCCGCCCATGACCCGATCGCCCTGGTAGAAGACGCAGCCCTGGCCGGGGGCGGGGAGGGCCGCTTCATCCAGCAGCACTTCGGCAGCCCCACCCGGCAGCGGGCGCACGCGGGCCGCCGCCGGCTCGGCGCGGGCGCGCAGCTTGACGGTGACGCGGAGGCCGTCTTCCGGCGCATCGGCCAGCCAGTTGACCTCGCGCAGCTGAACCCGATGCACGCCGCCCTGACGGGGACCGACGACGACGCGGCGGCGGACGGGGTCAAGCTGGGTTACCACCGGGCTTTCCTCACCCTCCCGCCGGGTCAAACGCAGGCGCTTGGCTTGGCCCACCGTATAGCGGGCAATGCCTTCATGCTGGCCGAGCACGCGGCCCTCGGCATCGACGATATCGCCGGGCGCCATCGCCTCGGGGCGGAGGCGGGCGATGACATCGGTGTAGCGGCCCTGAGGCACGAAGCAGATGTCCTGGCTGTCCGGCTTGACCGCGACCTCCAGACCCAGGCGTGCGGCTTGCGCGCGGACGGCAGCCTTGTCGGGCATGTCGCCCAAGGGAAAACGGCTGAAGGCGAGCTGATCGCGGGTGGTCGCGAACAGGAACCAGCTCTGGTCGCGCGCGGGATCGACCGCGCGATGCAACTCGGGCCCGCCGGGGCCCTCGATGCGGCGCACGTAGTGGCCGGTCGCCATCGCTTCCGCGCCGAGGTCGCGCGCCATGGCAATGAGATCACCGAACTTGACGCTCTGATTGCAGCGGACGCAGGGGACGGGGGTTTCGCCGGCGGCATAGCTCGCCGCGAAGTCGTCCATCACGGCCTGCCGGAAGCGGGCCTCGGCATCGATGACGTAATGCGGGAAGCCGATCCGGTCGGCCACGCGCTTCGCGTCATGGATATCCTCACCCGCGCAGCAGGCGCCTTTGCGCTTGGCGGCGGCGCCGTGGTCATAGAGCTGGAGCGTGACGCCGATGACCTCATGGCCCTGTTCGGCCAGAAGACCCGCGACGACGGAACTATCCACCCCGCCCGACATGGCGACGACAATGCGCATGAAAACTTCCTTGACCTAGAGCTGCGCTCTAGAAGTCTGCACCAGCCCTCACCCCCACCCGGCCACCCATTCAGCATACTGTCGTGGGTGGCCGGGTGGGGGTGAGGGCCGGTGCAGACTTAGTCCGATGAGACAAAACTCAGCTGTCTTTTATCGCGATCGTCGTGATGCGGCCACGGGGTTTCGGAGATGGCCGCGTCGCGGCCGGCGGCGGGCTCTTGGATTTGAAGGCGCACCAGGGCGCGGCGTTGCAGCGCCAGCATTCGGGTGTCCGCGCCTTGCAGATATAGCGGCCGTGCAGGATCAGCCAGTGATGCGCATGCATCAGCATGTCGGCGGGAATGCGGCGGAGGAGCTGATCCTCGACCGCGCGCACGGTCTTGCCGGGGGCGAGGCCGGTGCGGTTGCCGAGGCGGAAGAGATGCGTATCGACCGCGATGGTGGGCTCGCCGAAGGCGACGTTGAGCACGACATTCGCGGTCTTGCGGCCGACGCCGGGCAGTGCCTCCAGCGCGTCACGATCATGCGGTACCGCGCCGCCATGCTGGTCGATGAGAGCCTGCGAGAGGGCCACGACATTGCGCGCCTTGCCCTGCCAGAGGCCGATCGACTTGATATAGCGGCCGACACCCGCGACGCCGAGCGCGACCATGGCGGCCGGCGTGTTTGCCACCTGGAACAGCGGGCCGGTCGCCTTGTTAACCGAGACATCGGTCGCCTGGGCCGAGAGCACCACCGAGACAAGCAGCGTGTAGACATCCGCATAGACGAGTTCGGTCTTGGCATCCGGCCAATGGGCGGAGAGCGCCTCCAGAAAGGGCCGTAAGTTTTTCGCGGGCATGCGGGCGATAGCCGCTGTCGGCTTGGCACGGGCGGCGGTGGCGGGTTCGGTCATTGCGGCGCGCTCTGCCTGACATGAAAACGGCCCGCCCCCTAAGTGAGGACGGGCCGCCGGACGGTGCGTCCGTTGGGCCGGAAATCAGGCCTTTTCAGCGATATGGGCGAGGAGGAAGTCACGGAAGACGGCGACGCGCTTCGAGTTCCGCAGCTCTTCCGGGTAGACGAAGAAGACATCGACCTTCGGTGCCTTCACATCCTGCAGGATATGCACGAGGCCTTCGGTATCGCGGCCGAGATAGTCCGGCAGCACACCGATGCCGAGGCCCGAGCGGATGGCGAGCGCCATGCCGTGCAGGTTGTTGATCTCCAGCGCGGCGCGGCGCGGATTGCCCGGGCGGCGTCCGGCTTCGGCCAGCCAGTTGATGTCCTCGACCGGCGGCTGGTAGCCGCCGAAGAGGATGATCTTATGGTTATCGAGATCTTCCGCGGTCTGCGGCGTGCCGTGCTTTTTCAGGTATTCCGGCGAGGCGTAGACCGTCCAATGGATGTCCATCAGATGGCGCTGCACCAGATCGGGCTGCTTCGGCGGATGCATGCGGATGGCGACATCGGCCTCGCGCATGGCGAGGTCAAGATCGCCATCGTCGAGCAGCATGGACATCGAGACTTCTGGATACTGCTCCAGGAAGGCCTGCACGCGGGAGGCGAGCCAGATGGAGCCGAAGCCCACCGTCGTTGTCACCTTCAGGCGGCCGGCCGGCTTTTCCTTGCTTTCCGTCAGCAGCGCTTCGGTCATCGCGAGCTTGGCGAAGACTTCGCGCACGGTGCGGTTCAGCGCCTCGCCCTGTTCCGTGAGAATGAGGCCGCGCGCGTGGCGGTGAAACAGAGGCACCTGCAGCGCTTCCTCAAGCGCCGAAATCTGACGGGACACTGCGGATTGGCTGAGGTTCAAGGTATCACCCGCGTGGGTGAAGCTGCCCGCCTCCGCCACCGAGTGGAAAACCCTTAATTTATCCCAATCCATCGTGCCGATCCCAATCATCTAGCCATAAGGTTCATTCGAGCCGGTGACATGGCCCTCCACATCACCCATCTGCGGCTTAGTAAGCCGCTACGGAAACTTTAGAAACACTGTGTGTTAGCCATTTTTCTGCGTCGAGCGCCGCCATGCAGCCGGACGCGGCGGCCGTCACTGCCTGGCGATAGATCCGGTCCTGCACGTCACCGGCGGCGAAGATGCCCGGCACTGAGGTGCGCGTGGTGCCTGTTTCGGTCGTGATATAGCCGTCGGCATCCAGGTCGAGCACATTTTTGAACACGTTGGTATTGGGCGTGTGGCCAATAGCGACAAAAACACCGTCGACATCGATCTCCCGCGGGGCACCGCTTTGCACGTGTTTCAAGCGCAGGCCGGTGACAACGGCAGGCGAACCCGCGCCGAGGACTTCATCAACGACATGATCCCAGATCACCGAGACCTGGGGGTTGGACAGCAGCCGGTCCTGCATGATGCGCTCGGCGCGGAGCGACGAGCGCCGATGGATCAGCGTGACATGGCGGGCGTGATGGGTGAGGTACAGCGCTTCCTCGACCGCCGTATTGCCGCCGCCGATGACCGCCACATCCTTACCGCGATAGAAAAAACCGTCGCAGGTGGCACAAGCGGAAACGCCGGCGCCGCGCAACGCGCGTTCGGACGGCAGGTCCAGCCAGCGGGCGGAGGCGCCGGTCGCGATGATGATCGCATTCGCCTCGAACCGCTCGTTCGAATCGGTGACGCAGACGAAGGGCCGGCGGGACGCGTCAACTTCGGTGACAATGTCATGAATGACGCGCGTGCCCATGCGTTCGGCCTGGGCTGCCATCTGCTCCATCAGCCAGGGACCCTGGATGGGATCGGCAAAACCGGGGTAGTTTTCGACATCGGTGGTGATGGTCAGCTGGCCGCCCGGCTGCAGCCCGGCGATAAGAACAGGCGACAGGCCAGCACGCGCGGCGTAGATCGCTGCGGTATAGCCTGCGGGGCCGGCGCCTATGATGAGCACCGGAATGGGTTGCATTGAGGTCATGAGAAAAGACGGTCCACCGATTCGAGCAAATGTAAGATATCGGCCCCCCGGAAGCTAAGGCAAGGAAAAGACTACCGGGCCGGTCTGGATACCATTGCCCGCATCGCAGGCCAATGAAATAATATTGCGCGCGGCCTGTGCTTTGCGGCGCTTTGGAGTATTTGGATCTCTCGATGAAGACTGAACCCAATGAGATTGTCGATTTCGACGCAATCGACCGCAGAATTCTCACCGAATTGCAGGTCGATGGCCGCATCACCAATGTCGAGCTGGCCCGCCGCGCCGGCATTTCCGCCCCACCCTGCCTGCGCCGCGTGCGGCGGCTGGAGGAGGCGGGGCTCATTCGCGGCTATCATGCCGAGACGGATGGCTCAAAGCTTGGCTGGAGCATTACGTTTTTTGTCATCGTCGGGCTGGAAAGCCAGAAGGAGGCCGTCCTCTCAGGCTTCGAGAAACAGGTCGCGACCTGGGACGAGGTCCGCGAATGCCACATGATCCGCGGCGGCGGCGACTTTCTGCTCCGCCTGGTCGCGCGTGACGCCGCTCATGAGAATGTTCTGACGCAGCGCCTGACGGGCCTGGCCGAAGTCAGCCGCGTGCAGACCCTGCAGACGATCCGCACCAGCAAGAACATCGCCGGCGTGCCGATCTGATCGTCCGAACGGCACCCCTCAGCCGAGCGTCGCGGTCAGCCGTTCCGCCATGCCGTCAGGATTGGCCATGGCCGCCGCCAGCCCGTCGAAATAGGCGGACTGCGCGCCCGAGCGGCGGATGAAGGCGAGGAAGGCCGTGATGGAGCGGCTGCCTTCGGCCAGCGGCACGATGCCGGAAGAGACCGTTTCCTGCTGCGACAGCAGGCGCAAACCGACATCCTGGCCGAAGCGATAATTGCGCGACTGCGCCGAGGTGCAGGTGAGAATGAGATCGCCGAGGCCGCCTGGGGAGAGCACCGTCTCTGCCCGGCCGCCCAGCGCCGGCAAAAGACGCGCCAGTTCGGCAATGCCGCGGGCGACGTAGCTTGCCCGCGTATTCTCGCCCAATCCGAGTCCCGCTGTCAGCCCGGCGCCGATGGCGATGATATTTTTGGCGACGCCGATGATCTCCAAGCCGCGCAGATCGGCGGTGGCGGTGAGCGACAGCAGCGGGCTGGCGAGCCGCGTAGAGACGGCTTGCGCCGTCTCTACGTCTTTGCAGCCGAGGGACATCCAGACGCCGTGGCCCGCCAGCATTTCACGGGCGAAGGTGGGGCCGGAGAGCATGCCGACGCGGTGGCCGGGCAGATGCTTGGCGATCAGGTCGGTTGGGAAGTCATGCGTTTCGGCATCCATCCCTTTGACGCAGGAGAGAATGACGGCGCGCGGCTGGTGCGGGGGCAACTGGTCGAGCACCGAGGCAAGCGCGCCGCTCGGCAAGGCCAGGATGACGATGTCATAGGCCCCGAGATCGATCGCCTGCAGGCTGTGGATGAAGCGGGAGACGGAATCCCGCGGCGCATCCTCGGCCGGGGGATTGCGGCTGAAGACGGAGATCGCGATATCGCCACGCCGGTGCAAGGCGCCAGCCAGGGCCTGGCCGAAGGCGCCATAGCCCATGATGAGCAGGGAAAGCGGGCCAGGGGTCAGCGCCATCATCCGATCCGTTCAGCGAATGGGGGCGAGGTGCCGCTTTCCGTCGCGGATGTCCAGCCTTGGGGCTTGGGCGGGTTAGAAGCGGTAGCCGATGCCGGCGCCGATGATCCAGGGATTGACCTGTCCGCTGGCGCTGATGAGCCCGTTATTGGCGGTGGCATGGGCGCTGAGAATGAGCTTTTTGACGTCGAAATTCGCGTACCAGGGGCCGGAGACGCGGTAATCGACGCCGATTTGGAAGACCGCGCCGACCTCGGACGAGACCGAGAGCTGGCGGACGAGGCCGCCGGCCGGCTGGTCATCAAAATAAGGAACGATGGCCAGGCCCACGCCCAGATAGGGGTTGAAGCGCGCATGCGGCAGGAGATGGTATTGCGGGACGATAAACACCGGCACGCTGGAGACCTTGCCGATATCGACGGTGCCGAGGCGCGTATCCTTTGCCGTCAGCGTGGTATGGAGGATGCCGGTTTCGCCCTCGACCGCGATGTGATCGGTAAAGAAGTAAGACAGGTCCAGCTCTGGCGATACGCTGTCGGAATTGTCGAGATGGCCGCCGATGCGGGTGATGGCGGACCCGTTATGCTGGGGAAGGACGCCCAGGACGCGCCCGCGCACAAGAAAGCTGCCCGCGACCAGATCCTCGCCCAGATCGACGGTCTGGGCGGAGGCCGCCGTCACGGAGACACTGAGCGCGAGGCTGGCCATGGCCAGTCCGCGAGCGCAAGCAAGAAAGGTCATGATGTGTGTTCTGGGATCAAGAAACGGTTCAGGGATTGAACTCTAGAACGCGGTGGTTTCTCCGCCTAGGCAGAAACATGCATGCATAAGACGATCTTGGCGGCCGGTATAGCGGCGGCGCTGTGGCTGGCAGGCGCTGGGCCGGCAGCCGCATCATCTGCCCCGCTCAAGGAACTAGGTCTTCCGGTCAGTCCCGGCTGCGTCACCTCACCCTTCGGACCGAGGATATTGCGCCAAGCGCCCGTCGCGGGGCGCTATCACTGGGGCGTGGATCTGCGCGCCGCCGCCGGGGCGAGGGTGCTGGCGGTGGCGCCGGGCCATATCATCCGAATCGACCGCGAGGGCATGGGCGGGCTGGAGGTGCTGGTGCAGCATCCGGGATTTCAGGCGCTTTATGCCCATCTCGGCATGGTCGCCCCCGCCATCGCGAATGGCGCCAGGACGCTCAAAGCCGGGCAATGGATCGGCCGCATCGGCCGCACCGGGCTGACACTCGGCACGCATCTCTATTTCGAGATCCATATCGACGGGAAGCGCGTCGACCCGGCACCCTATCTCGGCGTCAAAGCCTGTGGTGCCGGGAACAGCGAAGCGGTGCGGCCAAGCAGCCAATAGGCGGTGAGCCCCACCCATTCGTGGGCTGCGAGATCGACCAAGCCAAGCCGGTCGGGGAAGCTGCCGCGGAAGGCCATGACCCAGCCGGGACCGGTCTTATAGCCGACGGGGTAGGGAATCACGCTCCAGCCGACATGCTGGAACAGGCCCATGGAGCGCGGCATATGCCAGGCCGAGGTGATGAGCAGCCAGGTCTGCCCCGGCTGCGGACCCAGCAGCGCCTTGAGCCGCTGCACATTCTCAAAGGTGGTGCGGGAGCGGTTTTCATAGGTGACGCTGCGGTCGCCAAGCCCGAGCCCGTCAAAGAGCTGACGGGCGACATCAGCTTCCGTCAGGCCGCCATGGATCAATTCGCCATTGCCGCCGGTGAAGGCGAGCCGCGCCTGCGGGTAGCGCCGCGCGAGGGTGACGAAGCTGGTCATGCGCTCGGCCGCGGCATTGAGCGCAGGCTGGCCGCGGACGGCCGCGATATCGGTCTCGACGGCGCCGCCGAGGACGATGATGCCGGTGACTGAGGCGGGCAGGGATTGCGGCGGCGGAAAGCGATTCTCGATCGGCGCCATCAGCCAGGCGCCGACCGGCAGAAGGGCGATCGCCGCATAGGCGCCGAGAGCGGCCGACAGGCAGGCGATGCCGGTCCGCCTTCGCTCACGGATGACCAGCAGCAGACCCAGCAGAGCCAGCAGCAGGAGCAGCATGCTGGGCGCCAGGATCAGCCAGACCAGCTTGGAGAGGACGAAGATGAACAGGGTTCTTCTCTAGACTGACTGGCTGACGCGGCTGTTCAGTTGCACTTTCCGATCACCTTGTCGCCGCCATAGGGATAGGTATTGGGGCTGCCGCCCGGCGGCAGGATGGCGACGGCGCGAATATTGCCAACCCAGGAGAGGCCGTTCAGCCAATGGAACTGGCTGAGGTCGGGATAGTAGCAGCCGTTCTGGACGAGCAGCGTGTGATGCGCCTGGGCGGGATCTGCCGCGTCCGACAGCGCGATCCACTGGCCAGTGCCGTTGGAGACCGAATAGGCCGGGAAATTGCTGACCTGACTGCTGACGGCGAAGTCAGCCGACTGGCCCTGGCAGCCGATGCCGGCCCAGAGCCGCACCAGACCGGAGGGCGGCACGCCGCAGGCATTGCTTTGCGCAGACGCGGCGCCGCTGAGACCGACGAGCGCGGCCACCGCCAGCACGGCGGGCACGCCAAGGCGCTTCATGTAAGCAGAACGGGACATTCGAGATTCCTTTGCCAAGCTGCGGCCGCACGCTACGTCCTGGCGCGCCGGTAAACAACGCAACGCCGAATTAAGGAAGGTTTATCCGGCGCTGTCGCGCTGTCCTTTAGGCCAGGGTGAGCAGCCCGTTCATGGCCCGGTCACGGCCGATCATGGCCAGACCTTCGGCGACGGAGACGAACTCGCCGCCGCCCGAGACCCGCTCGGCACCGAAGCGCGTGTCAAACAAGCCGCGCACGGCCGGCACGAAGGAGGTGCCCCCGGTGAGGAAGACGCGGTCGATGTCAGCCGCCGCCAGGCCGGCATGGGCCAGCGCCTGATCGACGGCGGTGGAGAGGCGGCGCAGGTCCGGCGCGATCCAGTGCTCGAACTCGGCGCGCGCGATGGTCCGCTCGATGGCGAGATCGCCATGGGCGAAGCGCAGGACTGCACTTTCCGACCGCGACAATTCCGCCTTTACGGCGCTGACCGTCTGATAGAGCTGATAGCCCAGCTCATCCTCGATCAGCCGCAGCAGCATGCGCAGCTTGTCGGGATTGCGGCTGGCGGCCGCGACCTCCTCGATCGCCCGCAGCGTGCGCGGCGCCTTCATCAGCGACAGGCGGTGCCAGCGCGCGAAGCCGCTGAAATATTCAGGCGGCACCGGCAGGTCTGTGCCCATGACGGAATAGGTGTCGCCCTTGCCGAGGAGCGGCGAGACGACATGATCGATGATGCGATAGTCGAAGGTGTCGCCGGCGATGCCGACGCCGGAATAGCCGAGCGGCTTGACGCCGCGGCTGCTTGTCGGGTCGAAACGGATGACCGAGAAATCGCTGGTGCCACCGCCGAAATCGCCGACCAGAACGGTCGCGGGTTCGGTCAGCGTTCGGGCGAAGCGGTAGCCCGCGGCTTCCGGCTCAAGCGCCACGTCGATGCGGGGATAGCCGGCCTGGGCGAAGGCGGCGCGGAGCCGGCTTTCGCCGAAGGCGTCATCGGCCAATTCGCCCGCGAAGCGCACCGGGCGCCCGGCGACGATATGGGCGTCGGGGCGCGCACCCTGGAAAAGTCCATCCAGGAAAGAGGCGATCATGTCTTCCAGCGTGAAGATCTTGCCGAAGATATTGGTGCGCGAAAAACTGTGCTGCGCGAGATAGGTCTTCATCGACATGATGAGACGGCTGTCGGTGGGGTCGTTGAGATAGGCCTCGACCGCATACGGCCCGGCGGCGTGGCAGAGCTTGTTGCGGCCCTTGTGCTCCTCGTTCCAAAAGCAGAGCACAGTGCGGAAGACATCGACCTCGCGCGCGCCGACCGCATAGCGGGTGGTGGTGACGCTGCCGTCTTCCTCCAGCCGTGCGAGGACGCTGTTGGTGGTGCCGAAGTCAATGCCGATCAGCTGGGTCATCCGCGTCTAGTCCCGGTCCGTCACAGTCAAAGGGCGGCGGTTCAAACCCACACGTCTGCGGATGGCAAGCCCCAAGGGACGGCACCGCCTATGCGCTTCTGTAGCGACGCGACCTGCGCTGCGATAGAAGACGGTGACACGGACGAAGAGGCAGTCTGCGCATGGACCAGGTTCTGGCGATCCGGCCCTTCGTGCCGGCCAAGGATTTCGCGCTCTCCAAGCGGTTTTATGAGACGCTCGGCTTCCGGCTGACGTTGAACGAGCCACCGATCGCCGTTCTCAAACTCGGCAGTTGCAGTTTCATTCTTCAGGATTTCTACAAGCCCGATCTGGCAGAAAACCTCATGCTTCAGCTGCTGGTGCGGAACGTCGATACGTTCTGGGCGGGGATCGATTTCGCGCAGTTGACTGAGAACTTCGTGATCAAACCGCCACGCCCGCCGGCGATGCAGCCCTGGGGGCTGAAAGTGGGCTTCGTCTTCGATCCGTCAGGCGTGCTCTGGCATGTGGCCGAGGCGCCGTTCTAGGCGCTGCCGATTCGCCGTAGAGGACCAGCCCCATGAGCCCACCGATCCAAACCTTTGCGATTCGCGATGTGACGCGCGCCGATGCCGCAGCGCTTGCGGATCTGCTCAATGCGATTATCGCACAGGGCGGCACGACGGCGCTGGAGAAGCCTTATACGGCCGATGCGCTGGCCGAAGCCTATCTGGTCGGGCCGGACGTCCAGTGCTGCTTTGTCGCAGTCGATCCTGGAACCGGGCGTATTGAGGGTTTCCAGACCCTTGGCCGGAACCCGGCGCTGCCCGCAGGCGTCGGCGATATCGGGACATTCTCGCGCCTGAACGGCACGCAGCGCGGCGTCGGCCGCGCGCTCTTTGCCGCGACGCGTGACCGCGCCCGGGCGCTCGGCCTGTCAGCCATCAACGCCACGATCAGGGCTGATAATGCCGGGGGCCTCGCGTTCTACAGCAGCCTGGGCTTTGCCGATCGCGACCGGATCGTGGGCGTGCCGTTGAAAGACGGGACCCCCATTGACCGGATCGTCAAACGCTATGCGTTGACAGCTGCCGAGAGCGGCTGACGATGCCGACCATCGACCGCTGACCCGAGGTCAGAACGTCTCGACCCAGGGCCGCAATTCGACTTCCAGCGACCAGGCGCTGCGCGGCTGGCGGAGAATGTCGAGATAGGTCTGGGCGACGGCGTCAGGGTCGAGCGTGCTGTCCGGGCGGTCAGCCGGGTCCGGCCGTGCGGCGCTGCGGACGCTGCCGTCAATATTGATATGGGCGACATGGATGCCCTGGGGACCCAGTTCCCGTGCCGCACTTTGGGCCAGGCCGCGCAGCGCGAACTTGCCCATGGCAAAAGGCGCAGAGAGGGCAAAGCCTTTGACGCTGGCCGAGGCGCCGGTGAGCAGGATGGCGCCGTGCCGGTGATGCAGCATGCGCTGGGCGGCCTGCTGCACGGCCAGGAACGCGCCGAAGGCGGAGACCTGCAGCGCCTGCTGGACGCCGGCCGGGTCCAGCTCGGCGAGGGGGCCGCGTAGACGGCCGCTCGCGTTATAGATCAGCACGTCAGGCGGACCCATCGCCGCGTCCACCTGCGCGAAAAGCGCAGCAACCCCCGCCGGATCGGTCGCATCCGCAGCAAAGGTGTGGGCGCCCGTCTCGGCCGCGAGAGCCGCGAGCTTCTCCGTGTTGCGGGCGGCCAGCGCCACAGCGACGCCGGCCGCCGATAACTGGCGAGAAACAGACGCGCTGATGCCGGGACCGGCCCCGATGATGAGCGCGCGTTCGTAAGGAAAGGGTGACATCGCAGCCTCCATGGGTTGCGGCATCACACCATTTCTGTTCCTAGGCCGCCAGCGGCGCCCGGGCGATAACTGTCATCGACCATGCCTCAGGCGTGGCGGCGGGACAGATCGAGCAGGACATTCGCCTCCAGCTCCTTCTCCCGCAGCCTGTGGCGGGCGAGGTCACCGATGCTGATGAGGCCGAGAAGCTCGCCATTCTGGGTGACCGCGAGGTGGCGGATTTTCGAGCGCGTCATCTGCGTCAGAGCCGCGTCGACCCGCTCCCCCGGTTCACACGTGATCAAAGGCGCGCTGCTCAGCGGTCCGATCGGCAGGGCCAGGGCCGGTGCCCCGTATTTGGCGACGGCGCGGGCGAAATCGCGCTCGGTGAAAATGGCATTGGGGCGGAGGTGATCGTCTTCCACGATCACGGCGCTGACGCTTTTTTCATTCATGAGCCTGACCGTGGCGAGCAGGGTGTCGGTCGGGCGCACCAGCACCGGACGCGCGTCCTTGTGCTGCAAGATATCCTGAATGGTCATGGGCATTCTCCCGTTTTGGAAAGAACCCTTGCCGCAACAGAGCGGCGCGAGTGCATCCGATGGGTGCCCTGGACACATGGTGCAACTGCGAAGGGAGGTGAGCCCCTGCCTGGCTCACCCCACCTTTGACCCTGCCGCTGGGCTGGGCCGCTGCGCCTGGTTCAGGCGCGCTTGCGCCGGCGGACGGGTTTTTCCTCGACGGCCCGGCCCTGCACCAGGGGGCCCAGGAAGCGGCCGGTATGGCTGGCGGGATTGGCCGCAATCATCTCCGGCGTGCCTTCGGCCACGACCTGGCCGCCGCCGTCGCCGCCTTCGGGGCCGAGATCGAGAATCCAGTCCGCGGTCTTGATGACCTCGAGATTGTGTTCGATGACGACGATGGTATTGCCCTGATCGACCAGGCGATGGAGCACTTCGAGCAGTTTGCGCACGTCCTCGAAATGCAGGCCGGTGGTGGGCTCGTCCAGGATATAGATCGTCCGCCCGGTGGCGCGGCGGGCGAGTTCCTTGGCGAGCTTGATGCGCTGCGCCTCGCCGCCCGACAGCGTCGTCGCCTGCTGGCCGAGCTTGACATAGCCAAGGCCGACCTGGGCCAGAAGCTGCAAGCGGTCGAAGATGCGGGGCACGGCCGAGAAGAAGGGCAGTGCCTCATCCACGCTCATATCCAGCACATCGGCGATGGATTTTTCGCGGAACTTCACTTCCAGCGTTTCGCGGTTGTAGCGGCGGCCCTTGCAGACGTCGCAGGTGACGAAGACATCCGGCAGAAAGTGCATTTCGATCTTAATGAGGCCGTCGCCGGAACAGGCCTCGCAGCGGCCGCCTTTGACGTTGAAGCTGAAGCGGCCGGGCTTGTAACCGCGGGCGCGGCTATCCGGCAGTTCCGCGAACCAGTCGCGGATGGGCGCGAAGACATCCGTATAGGTCGCAGGGTTGGAGCGCGGGGTGCGGCCGATGGGCGACTGGTCGATGTCGATGATTTTGTCGAGCTGATCCAGCCCGTCGATGCGGTCATAGGGGGCCGGCACCTCGCCCGAGCCCATCAGGCGGCGGGAGACGGCCTTGTAGAGCGTGTCGATGACGAGGGTGGATTTGCCGCCGCCCGAGACGCCGGTGACGCAGGTGAAGGTGCCGAGCGGGAAGCCGGCGGTGACGTCCTTCAGGTTATTGCCGCGGGCGCCGACCAGGGTCAGCATCCGCTTGGGGTCCACCGGGCGGCGCTGCTCCCGCATCGGGATGCTGGTGCGGCCCGAGAGATAGGCGCCGGTGATGGAATTCGGGTTGGCGGCGATTTCGGCCGGCGTGCCTTCCGCGATGACATAGCCGCCGTTCACGCCGGCGGCCGGTCCCATGTCGATGACATGGTCGGCGGCACGGATCGCATCCTCGTCATGCTCGACCACCAGAACGGTATTGCCGAGGGATTTGAGGCGCCGGAGCGTGCCCAGCAGCCGCTCATTATCGCGCTGATGCAGGCCGATGGAAGGTTCGTCGAGCACATAGAGCACGCCGGTGAGGCCTGAACCGATCTGGCTCGCGAGACGGATGCGCTGGCTTTCGCCGCCCGAGAGCGTTGTCGAGCCGCGCGCGAGGGTGAGGTAGTCGAGCCCGACATCCATCAGGAAGCGCAGGCGATCGACGATTTCGCGCAGGATGCGACGCGCGATGTCCTGCCGCTGCGGGGTGAGCTGGTCGAGCACGCCCTCGAACCAGGGCAGGGCGCGGCGGATGGCGAGTTCGGAGGCTTCCGCGATGGTCGAGCCGGCGATGCGCACGGCCAGCGCCTCGGGCTTGAGGCGCGCGCCATGGCAGACGGCGCAGGGTTTTTCGGCCTGATAGCGGGAGAGTTCCTCCCGCGCCCAGGCACTGTCGGTCTCCTTCCAGCGGCGGGCAAGGTTCTTGAGGACGCCCTCGAAAGGTTTGGTGACCGAATAGGCGCGGACGCCATCCTTGTAGACAAGTTCGACAGGCTCATTGCCGGTGCCGTTGAGGATGCCCTGCTGCGCGCGCTCAGGCAGGTCAGCCCAGGGCGTGGTCATCTTCACTTTGAAATGCTTGGCGAGGCCCTGCAGCGTCTGGTCATAATAGGGCGTCTGGCTGCTGGCCCAGGGCGCGACGGCACCGGCATTCAGCGGCCGGCGCTCATCGGGCACCACCAGCGCCGCATCAAAAAAGGTTTCCAGACCCAGCCCGTCACAGGCCGGGCAGGCCCCATGGGGCGAATTGAAGCTGAAGAGACGCGGCTCGATCTCCTCGATCGTGAAGCCGCTGACCGGACAGGCGAAGCGGGAGGAGAAGGTGGTGCGGGCGCTGCCGTCCTTGGGCGCATCCGGCGGTTCGGTATAGGCGATGCCATCGGCGAGGGTGATGGCCGTCTCGAAACTATCGGCAAGCCGCGTCTCGATCCCCGGGCGGACGACGATGCGATCCACCACCGCCTCGATATCGTGCTTGAGCTTGCGGTTGAGGGAGGGGACTTCGGCGATTTCATAGAGCGTGCCGTCAACCTTGGCGCGGGTGAAGCCCTTGCGCTGCAGCTCGGCCAGTTCCTTGCGGTATTCGCCCTTGCGGTCGCGCACGACGGGGGCCAGCAGCAGCAGGCGCGTGCCTTCCGGCATGGCCATGACGCGATCGACCATCTGGCTGACGGTCTGCGCTTCGATCGGCAGGCCGGTGGCAGGCGAATAGGGGATGCCGACGCGCGCCCAGAGCAGGCGCATGTAATCGTGGATTTCCGTCACCGTGCCGACGGTCGAGCGCGGATTGCGGCTGGTGGTTTTCTGCTCGATGGAAATGGCGGGGGACAGGCCCTCGATACTATCCACATCCGGCTTGCCCATCAGTTCCAGGAACTGCCGGGCATAAGAGGAGAGGCTTTCGACGTAGCGGCGCTGGCCTTCGGCATAGATGGTGTCGAAGGCGAGGGAGGATTTTCCAGACCCGGACAGCCCGGTGATCACGACAAGACTGTCCCGGGGGATCGCGACGTCGATATTTTTGAGGTTGTGCTCGCGCGCGCCACGCACGGTAATGGAGGAGCCGGCTTTAATCTGTGCCACTCTGGGGACCATATTCTCGATTGATGTTCGTGACTTGTTCACGTACAGGCTTTGGCACGCGCCGTCGAGCGCCTCTGCTGCAATGGACCTTTTCGTGGGGCCGGACGCGCGGGGGAGCTGGCGGCGGAGGCGCCGGAAGCCAGAGATTGGCGCCGGCTGCCAGAAAGTAAAGGGCAGCGGCCGCCGGAGGGCTTGCGTCCGGGGTAGTGCGTTGCGATGATGAAATGAAATATGTGGGCCGGACCGTGCAATCACTGGCTGCCGGGCCGGCTTTCGGCTAAACTTAAACTTTTAAGACTAAATTGCCGACGGAGACTGAGAGCATGGCGGGTAGCGTCAACAAAGTGACCCTGATCGGGAACCTCGGCAAAGATCCAGAGGTCCGCAATACCCAGGCGGGCATGAAGATCGTCAATCTGCGCATTGCAACGTCCGAGAGCTGGAACGACAAGGCGAGCGGCGAGCGCCAGGAGCGCACGGAATGGCACAGCGTTGTCATCATGAACGACCGTCTGGCGGATGTCGCCGAGCGCTTCCTGCGCAAGGGCAGCAAAGTCTATCTGGAGGGCAAGCTGCAGACCCGCAAATGGACGGATCAGTCTGGTGCGGACCGCTATACGACCGAGGTTCTGCTCGGCCGCATCGGCGCCGAACTGGTGCTGCTCGATCGTGCCGGTGAGGGCGGTGGGGCCTCTGCCGGCGGTGCCGGCGCTGCCGGTGGCGGCGAGCGCAGCTATAGCCGCAGCACCGCCGATCGTCCGGCGGCTGGCGCGCGGGCCCCGGCATCCTCCGGCTGGGATAGCGGCCCTGGCCGCGGCGCCGACCTGGACGACGAAATCCCCTTCTAAGTCCATGATGCGGCCGGGGGCACTGATGGCGGGATGATCCGACCGAATGTTCCCTCGGCTGCAAAGCTGCCCTCCAAGCAGGTCAGTCCCGAACTTCAGCGCGCCTGGGATCTGTCCTGCACGGGCCGGGTCGATGCGGCCCTGGCGCTGGCCCAGCAGGCCTATGAAAACGCGGCGGCTGAGGGCGATGCCGCGGGCTGCGCGCGGGCTGCCTCCCATCTCGGCTGGTACTGCTTCATGCAGGGGCATTACGAGGAGGGGATGCTCCATGTCCTGTCGGCCTGCGAGGTTTTCTGCACGCTGGCCGACCACCAGGGCGAGACCTTTGCCCGCGCCACCTATGCCTGGCTGCTCATCGAAATCGGCTCCGCCCATGAGGCGCTGGACGAAGCCATGCGCGCGCTGGAGCTGGCCGAGAGCCTGGGCGACGATCGCGCCATCAGCTTTGCGTCCAATGTGGCCGGCGTCGTCTTCTGGATGCTGGGCCAGTTCGATCGCGCCCTGGACTTTGTGGGCCGTGCCGTCAGTCTCGCGCGGCAGATCGATGAACCCATCGATCTGGCACGCTGGCTGATCAACCTGGGCGAGATCGAGGCTGAGCTTTGGCAGCAGAAGACACGCGACAAGAAGGGCGAGGCGAAGGACGCGCCGACGGGGCTTGATCGCGCCAAGGACTATGGCACGGAAGCGCTCCGCCTGTCCCAGCAGACCGGCGATGCCTGGATCTTGCAGCTCGCGATCGTCAATCTGACCGACTACTATCTGCGGAGTGGGGACCATGACGAGGCAGCGCAACTGCTGGCCCAGGTCGAGATGGTGGATGGCGGCGGCGGATCACGGTCCCGCCTGGCCCATCTCTTCATCCTCGGCAAGGTGCAGCTTGCCGCCGGCGAGGCAAAGGCCGCCATCTATACCCTGACCGCAGCCCTTACCCTTGCCGATGAACTGCGCGACGTCGAGACGGGCGTGCCCTGTTGCCAGGTCCTGTCCGACGCCTGGAGCCGGGCGGGAGACTTCGCCGAGGGGCTACGCTGGCATCGCATCTTCCATGACCGCTATGTCCGCAAGACGGCCGCGAGTGCCTTGATCCGCTCGCGTGTCGCGGCGATCCAGTACGAGACGCGGCAGTTGCAGGTCAGCATGGAGGCGGAACGGTCGCGCGCGGATGCGCTGGAGGAGGTGAACCGCGCGCTGACCCAGGAAGCCACGCTTCTGATGAACGCCAGCATGGAGGATCAGCTGACCGGCCTGCCCAATCGGCGCGGCCTGGAGCGAGCCTTGCTTCTGCTCGATCGCGATCCGGCCATCGGCTATGCCATCGCCATGATCGATATCGATCATTTCAAGCAGGTCAATGACAGCCTCTCCCATGCCACGGGGGATGAGGTCCTGCGCCAGGTTGCAACCCTGCTGAAGGTCGGGACGCGCGAGCGCGACCGGCTGTTCCGCTACGGGGGAGAGGAATTCGTGCTGCTGGTCGAAGGCGGCGACACCGTGACCGCGGCGCGAACCTGCCGGCGCATCTGCCAGGTGATGCGGAACTGGGATTGGTCGCGCATCCATCCCTGTCTTTATGTCACGCTCAGCATCGGCATTGCCCATGCGCCGGAGGCGGCGAACCCGGCGGCTGTCATGGCCCTGGCTGACCAGCGGCTGTATGATGCGAAGAAGGCCGGCCGCGATCGCATCGTCATGCATGGGCCGACCAAGACGGAGCCGTCCTTGACGCCGGCTTCCCGCCTCCATTAACCGGACATCATGAGGCGTCACGGGGCTGGCCCTTTGTTCCGGCCACGCTATTCCTTGTCCGCGTTCTCATATCTCCAGAGATGGCTATGAAACTGAATCGGCGCGTCCTGCGCGCGTGGCGCCAGCTGCCATTGACCTCTCCGCGACTCTGGGCCCGCCGCCTGGCCTTTTGGGTGGGCGCGATCATGGTCGCCTTCGTCGCCATCGGCTTCGCCAATCTGGCAGATTGGGCGCAGCAGGGGTTTTCCTGGATGACGGGCCGCCATCATTGGCTGGCGCTGTTCATCGCCCCGGCGGGATTTGCACTCTCCGTCCTGCTGACCCAGCGGGTTTTTCCGGGCGCGCAGGGCAGCGGCATTCCGCAGGTGATCGCCGCCATGCATATGCAGGACGAGGGGCGGATTGCCCGGGTGCTGTCGCTGCGGGTGGGGCTGGGCAAGGTGCTGCTCACCTTGCTGGGACTGCTGTCGGGCGCCTCCATCGGCCGCGAGGGGCCGACGGTGCAGGTGGGTGCCTCGATCATGCAGGCGCTGGGGCGGGCGCTGCGCCTGCCGCGGCTGGAGACGCAGCGCGGCCTGGTGCTTGCGGGAGGCGCGGCCGGCGTGGCAGCCGCCTTCAATACGCCGCTCGCCGGGATCGTCTTCGCGATCGAGGAGCTGAGCCACAGCTTCGAATCCCGCACCAGCGGCATGGTGCTGACGGCGGTGATCCTGGGCGGCATCGCGACGCTCGCGCTGTCGGGCAATTATACCTATTTCGGCGTGACCTCCGTCAGCCTGCCCTTGGGCGCCGGATGGTTCGCGGTACTGCTGTGCGGGGTCATCGGCGGATTGCTTGGCGGCGCCTTCAGCCAGAGCCTGATCGTGATCACCCGCGGCGTGCCGGGCCGGATCGGCCGCTGGATCAAGGCCTATCCGGTCGGCTTTGCCGCCTTCTGCGGCCTTTTGATTGCGATCATCGGCCTGGCATCGGGCGGGGCCACCTACGGCACCGGTTATACCCAGGCGCGCATGCTGGTCGAGGGCGACGCCAGGCTGCCGGTGACCTTCTTCATTCTGAAATTTCTGGCGAGCGCCATTTCCTATCTCAGCGGCATTCCGGGCGGCATCTTCGCGCCCTCGCTGTCGGTGGGCGCGTCACTCGGCAGCTGGCTTGCGCATTTCATGCCCGGAAGCCCGGCGCGGGCCATCGTGCTACTGGGGATGGCGGGCTATTTCGCGGGCGTCGTGCAGGCGCCGATCACGGCTTTCGTCATCGTGCTGGAAATGACGGCGAACCAGCAGATGACGATACCGATCATGGCGACCGCCATGCTGGGCTATGCGACCTCCCGACTGGTTTGCCGCCGCCCGCTTTACGCGACGCTCGCCAAACGGTTCCTGCGCGACACCGAGACCACAAGCACGATCACGGCGCCGCCGGAAACGGCCGCTTAATTGCGGCCGTAGGTGTCTTCGTAGCGGACGATATCGTCCTCACCCAGATAGGCGCCGGACTGCACTTCGATCAGCGTGAGCGGAATCCGGCCGGGATTGTAGAGGCGATGCTTGCAGCCCAGCGGCAGATAGATGCTCTCGTTTTCGCGGACCAGAATCTCATCCTCGTCCCGCGTCACGATGGCCGTGCCTTCGACCACGACCCAATGTTCGGCGCGGTGGAAATGGCTTTGCAGGGACAGCTTCTCACCCGATTTGACGACGATGCGCTTGACCTGGAAGCGGTCGCCCAGGATCAGCACCTCATAATGGCCCCAGGGGCGGTAGCTGAGATTATGGGTCGTGGCTTCCGCGCGCTTCTCGGCTTTCAGCCGCTCGACGATCTTCTTCACGTCCTGGGCGTGGTCCTTGTGCGCGGCAAGGACGGCATCCTCGGTCACCACGACGATCGCGTCATCCAGGCCGAGCACGGCGGTCAGCATGCCGTCGCTGCGCACGTAGCAATTCTGGGCGTCCTGCAGGATGACGTCGCCGACGGCGACATTGCCGGTGGCGTCCTTCTCGCCCAGATCCCAAAGCGCGCTCCAGCTGCCCACGTCGGACCAGTGGAAATTGACCGGAACCACGGCGGCGCGGGTGGTATGCTCCGCGACCGCATAATCGAGGCTGATATTGGGGCAGGCGGCGAAGGCTTCACGGCCGAGACGGATGAAATCAAGATCGGTGGTGCGCGCCTCGACCGCGCGGCGGACGGTCGCCAGCACATGCGGGGCATGGGCCTGCAGCTCTTCCAGCAGGGTGCTGACGGTGAAGACGAAGATGCCGGAATTCCACAGCACGCTGCCCGTGGCGATGAGCTTTTGCGCGAGTGCGGCGTCCGGCTTTTCGATGAAGCGGGTCAGCTTATGCGCCTGCGGCGTCTTTTCGATCGCCGCGCCCATTTCGATATAGCCGAAGCCGGTCTCGGGCTTGGTCGGGTGAATGCCGAGGGTGACGACCATGCCGGTGCGCGCGACCTCGGCCGCGGTCAGCAGCGCCTGGCGGAGCGCCGGGCCATCGGGGATCGCGGCATCCGCCGCCATCATGCAGATGACGGCCTGAGGATCATCCTGGGCGAGGAGAAGCGCGGCGGCGGCGATGGCCGGCGCGCTGTTGCGGCCTACCGGCTCGAGCACGATGCGAGCCCCGGTGACGCCGTTTTCACGCATCTGCTCGGCCACCATGAAGCGGTGCGCCTCGTTGCACACAATCATGGGCGGCGCGAATTCGCCACCGAAGGTGCGCAGCGCAGTTTCGGCGATGAGCGGCTTTTCGGAGGCCAGCGGCCAGAACTGCTTCGGGAAGCTTTCCCGCGACACCGGCCAAAGCCGGGTGCCGGAGCCGCCCGAGAGGATGACGGGCACGACAGTCTGTGCCGACGCGCTCCGGCGCGACAACTCAGTCTTGAGGTCCAATTGCATTGTACCGGAGTCCCTTTTGGCAGTTCCTGCAAAGGACGTTTATGACCATGGCGCGCGCAATTCAATCATTGCGCGCTACGCCCTTCGCCTGATGTCCGCTGACATTGGCCCCGGCCTGGGCCGGAAGCGGCAGGAAATCCGCGATGCCCAGCAGCGAGAAAAGGAAGGTTGCGGCGAAGGCGAAGTGGAAATCGCTGACGGTGAGCTGGTGGCCGCCGAGCAGGCCATGGCCCAGGCGTAGCAGAATGGCGCCGACCGCGACGCCGAGCCCGAAGGCGACCTGCTGGCCGAGATTGAACAGCGTATTGGCCGAGGTCATGCGCTCGGCCGGGATATCGGCATAGGCGAGCGTGTTCATGGCCGTGAACTCCGTCGACCGCGCCATGCCGCTGACCAGCAGCAGGGGCAGGAGCAGCCAGGCCGGGGTCGTGTCGTTCACCAGCGCGAAGCCGAGGAAGGTAAAGGCGAGGATGAGCCCGTTGATAATCAGCACGCGGCGGAAGCCGAAGCGGCGCATCAGGGGCGAAGTGAGCGGCTTGATGGCCAGATTGCCGACGAAGAGCACCAGCAGCAGCGAGCCGGCTGCGACCGGACTGCGGTGAAAGCCGAGCTGGAACATGAGCGGCAGCAGGAAGGGCGCGGCATTGATGCCGATGCGGATGAGCGAGCCGCCGCGCAGCGTCGCGCGGAAGCTGGGGATGGCGAGGGCTGAAAATTCGATCAGCGGCGTGCGGGCGTATTTGGCGTGGCGGGCCGTCGCCCAGGCCCCGAGCGCGCCAAGCACCATGAGACCGAGGCTCAAGCCCAGATTGCCGGAGGCGGTGCCGGCGAGGCTGGCGCCATAGACGAAGGTGATGGCGGTGAGGCCGCTGAGGATGGCGCCCGGAATATCGAGCTTGCGCGGCCCGGCGCGGGTGCCGTCGCGGATGATCAGCATCGTGGCGATCAGGCCGACCAGGCCGATCGGCACATTGAGGAAGAAGATCCAGCGCCAGGAGGCGTAGGTGGTGAGAAAGCCGCCGACCACGGGCCCGAGGATGGGGGCGACGAGGGCGGGCCAGGTGATCAGCGCCGTGGCCCGCATCAGCTCGGATTTCGGCGTCACGCGCAGCACGACGAGCCGGCCGACCGGCACCATCATGGCGCCCCCCAGCCCCTGCAGGACGCGCGCGGCAAAGAAGGTCCATAATCCGTTCGACAGGCCGCAGGCCGCGGAAGCGGCCGTGAAGATCAAAATGGCGCTGGCGAAGACGGCGCGGGCCCCGAAGCGCTCGGCCGCCCAGCCGCTGAGCGGAATGCCGGCCGCCAGCATGATCATATAGGCTGTGATGCCGAGATTGAGGTCGACGGGATGAACCCGGAAGCTTTCCGCCATGCGCGGCAGGGCCGTATTGATGACGGTACCGTCCAGAAATTCCATGAAGCCGCAGCCGGCGACCAGGAGGGCGGTGAGCCGCGTCAGTTGAGCGTCGCGCATCGCCATCGCGTCAGGCGCGGCGGGCTGTGGTAGGACCGGCGCGGTCGCGCCAATGCCCGCGATGGTCGGCCAGATAGATCACCAGCACGGCGCAGGGCGGCAGCACGCCGAGCAGGGCGACGAGCTTCCAGCCGGCAAAGGCATAGGCAAGCGGAGCGAGCGCGGAGCCCACGGAGGCGGAGAGAAAGGCCCCGGCGATGAACATGGCGTTCATGCGGCTGCGATGCTCCGGCGCCAGATCGAACAGGGCTTTTTGCGAAAAGGCGAGGTTTGCCTGGACGCCGCCATCCAGCAGCATGGTGCTGAGCACGAAGACGCCGATGCCGAGCCAGCCGCGGGCCGCGGCCCCTTCCCAGGTCAGCGCGAGGCCTGCGGCGACCATCACGATGGCGACGAGGGTGCCGACGACGCTGCGTCCGGCATCCGCCATGCGGCCGGCGATGGGGGCCGATAAGGCGCCGGCGGCGCCGACGAGGGAAAAAACCGCGATTTCGCGCTGGCCGAAGCCGAAATGACGGGTGAGTTCCAGCGGAATGGTCGTCCAGAAGACCGAAAAGGCGAAGAACAGGCCCATCTGATAGGCCATGCGCTGCCGCAGCACGCCAGTGCGTCGCAGAATAGGCCAGAGCGAGCCGATGACATGCAGATAGTGACCCCGCGATGCCGGCTGCCGGTCTGGCAGGCGGGTCCAGAGGGCCACGCCCATGCCAAGCGTCACGACGGTCGCGACCACAAAGACGGTGCGCCAGCCGGCGACGCTTTCAATGAGGCTGGCGATCGGCCGGCTGAACAGAATGCCGGTGAGGAGCCCGCTGACGACGGTGCCGACCTGCCGCCCGCGATTCTCAGCCAAAGCGAGATGGGCCGCCATCGGTACCACGATCTGCGCATTGACGGCCGTGAGGCCGATGACGAAGCAGGCGATGAGAAAGACGGTCGCGGAATGGGCGAGCGAGGTTGCGATCAGGGTCAGCGCGGCGAGCGCCACGGTCGTGACCATCAGCCGCCGGTTTTCCAGAAAATCGCCCAGCGGCACCAGGAGAAGAAGCCCGGCGGCGTAGCCGAGCTGAGTCAGTGTCACCACCAGGCCGTAGCCGCCCGGCGCCAGGCCGACGGAGGGGCCGATGAGACCGATCAGCGGCTGCGCGAGATAGAGATTGGCGACGCTGGTGCCAGCGGCGCCGGCCAGCAGCAGGGTCATCCCCCTGGACAGTCCAGCGGATGGGCGGTGCGCGGTCTCTGGGGGCATGGGCTGAGCTAGGGCGGCCCCGCAGGGTCTGTCAACGCGTGGAGACGACGCCCGCCTCTGCGTTCAGACGGTCGATCAGCGCCTGCAAGTCGGCCGGTGGCTCGGTGCGGAAGGACAGCGGCGCACCCGTGCGCGGATGGGCGAAGGCGAGGCTGGCGGCATGCAGCGCCTGACGCGGGAAATCCATCAGCTCGGTGCGCAGATCGGGCGCCAGATTTTTGGAGACCGCCGGGACACGCCGCAGATAGACGCCATCGCCGATGATGGGATGGCCGTTATGGGAGAGATGGACGCGGATCTGGTGGGTGCGGCCGGTAGACAGCTTCACGTCCAGCAGGGAGACCGCGAGGCGCCAGATTTGCAGCGTTGAATAATGTGTGAGCGCGGCACGGCCGCCGCTGGCGCGCACCGCCATGCGCTTGCGGTCGCGCGGATCGCGACCGATCGGTCCTTCGATATCGCCGGCCGATGGGCTCATCAGCCCCCAGGCCAAGGCGAGATAGTGGCGGTCGAGATCGCGATTGGCGAAAACCTCCGAGAGGCGGGCATGCGCCAGTTCGGTTTTGGCGGCGACCATGACGCCGGACGTATCCTTGTCCAGGCGATGGACGATGCCGGGGCGGCGCTCGCCGCCGATGCCGGTGAGGCTGTCGCCGCAGTGATGGAGCAGCGCATTGACCAGCGTACCCTGGTAGTTGCCCGGCGCCGGATGGACGACGAGGCCGACCGGCTTGTCGATGACGATGAGATCCGAGTCCTCGTACAGCACCGTCAGCGGGATATTCTCGGGCTGCGGCGTCGCGGGGGCGGCTTCCGGCACCTGAAGCGCGTAGCTGACCCCGGCCTGTACAGGTTCCGACGGGTCGCGCACCGTCACCCCGGCGCGACTTGCCATCCCGTCCAGGATCAGGTTCTTGATCCGCGAACGGGAGACGCCGTCGAAACGCTGGGCGAGAAACCGGTCCAGCCGCTCGCCGGCATCTTCGGGCGTGGCGGTGATCTCATCGGGCTGAAGGATGACGTCCTCGTCATCGAGGTCGGCGTCCGGGTCGAAGTAAGCGGTCGGGGTCTTGGTCATGCGCGAGAGATACAAGCAATCGGGAAAGCCGGTATAGGGTTTGAGGACGAGTTGATGGAAAAGACACGGCCCCTGCTGATGGTGGTCATCGGTTTGGGTATTCTCGTCGTGCTCGGCACGACGGTGGTGATCGTCAAGGTCGTCAAGGACTTGATCAGCGGCCACCCGGCCGCGCCGGTGGCCGAGAGCGGCGGCATGACGGCCGATACGATCGCGCTGACGACGAACATGCTGAGCCAGCCGGCGGGCTCGCATATCGTCAATATTGCGGGCGTCGGCGGGCGGCTGAGCGTGCTGATCAGTGGCGGCGGCCCGGACCGTGTGCTGTTCGTGGACCCCGCCACCGGGCATGTCACCGGCCAGCTCATGCTGGGGAAATAGCGGCGCGATGGATGCCGGTCCCCTTGCCCTGGCTCCTGATGCCGATGCGGCGGCCCGGCGGTCCCTGCGGCGGCACCGGGCGGTCGCGACCGGATTGCTGATCGTGATGGGCGGCCTGTGCGGGGCGAGCTTCGCGCTGCCGCATGGCCTGCCGCAGGAACTTCTCGCTTCTGCCTCCAAGGCAGGCGTGGTGGGTGGCCTGGCGGACTGGTTCGCGGTGACGGCGCTGTTCCGTCATCCTTTGGGCCTGCCCATTCCGCATACCGCGATCATTCCGGCGCAAAAGGAACGGCTGGGCCGGGCGCTGGGCCGCTTCATTGGCGCCCATGTCATAACCAGCGCGGAAGTGTCCCGCGTTCTGGCGGGGGCCGATCTACCCGGCCTGATCCACCGCTTTCTGTCCAACCCGGCGACCACCCGTCCGGCGGCGGCCGCCATGGCCGCGGCGCTGCCACGCATCCTGACCTCAATCGAAGACGGCCGGGCGCGCCGGTTGATGCGGCGTCTGCTGCCGCGTCTGGTCGGTGGCCCGGATGCCGGCCGCGTGGTCGCCCGTGCGCTGTATGGGCTGGTCGAAGGGGGGCGGCATCAGGAGGTGTTTACCTTCGTGCTGGGTCAGCTGCGCAGCATGCTGACGAGCAAGGAGGATGACCTGCGCGGCGGCATTCGTGACCGCGTGCGCGAACAGGGCGGTTCTCTTCTCGGCTGGGCGATCGGCGGCAGTGTCGCGAAACGGGTGATCGCAGCGGTCAATGCCGAGATCGATGCCATCGGCCCCGAAGGATCGACCATGCGCCTGGCCTTCGACGACTGGGTGCGCGAGCAGATTCAGCTGATCGAGACCGACCCGGAGCGCGCGGCGGAAATCGGCGCCGCGGTGAAGCGCGTGGTCTCGCATCCTTCCGTGCAGGAGTGGCTGCAGGATGTCTGGGAGCGCCTGCGGCTTGCCATCGAGCGCGATGCCGCGAAACCGAACGGGCATACGATGGCGATCCTGGAAGCGACTTTGCAGAAGTTCGGCGCGGCAATCGAGGAGGACCCGGCGATCCGCGCGGGTCTGGACCGGGGAGTCGCGGCCATCGTCGCGGCCCTGCTGCCGCTGGCGCAGGAGCGGGCCGCGGATTTCGTCGCCGATGTCGTTGCCAAATGGGATGCCAAGACGGTGACGGAACGGCTGGAACTGCGGATTGGCCGCGACCTGCAATATATCCGCATCAACGGTACTTTGGTCGGCTTCCTGGCGGGCGGTGTGCTGTTTCTGCTGTTACGCGCCATTTTCGGGACAAGTGCCGGCGCGCTGTGAGCCGCCGGTTTTGACAGCCGTGCCGGAGACGGCTGATGATCAGACAAGACCGCGAAGCGGCGTAGCCTGCGAGAGGAGATGAGACAGATGCATGTGATGATTTTGGGTGGCGCCGGCATGGTCGGCCGCAAGCTTTCCGAGCGGATCGTGGCGGAGGGCGGCCTGGGCGGCAAGCCGGTTGAGCATCTGACGCTGATCGATATCATCGCGCCGATGACGCCGCATGGCTTCATCGGCACCACCGATTGCACCGCGGCCGATCTCTCCGTGCCGGGCACGGCGGCCGAGGTCCTGACCACGCGCCCCGACATCATCTTCCATCTGGCCGCCATCGTCTCGGGCGAGGCGGAGACCGACCTGGAAAAAGGCTATCGGGTCAATCTGGACGGGATGCGGTTTCTGCTCGACGCGATCCGCGGGGAGCAGGCCAAGGGTGGGGAATGGAAACCCCGCGTGGTCTTTTCCTCCTCCATCGCGGTCTTCGGCGGCGACATGCCGGATGTCATCGGCGACGAGTATTTCCAGACGCCGGGCACGAGCTATGGCACGCAGAAGGCGATGTGCGAGCTGCTGCTGGCGGATTATTCCCGCCGCGGCTTCATCGACGGCATCGGCCTGCGCCTGCCGACGGTCTGCGTGCGGCCGGGCAAGCCCAACCTGGCCGCGTCGGGCTTCTTCTCGAATATCATCCGGGAGCCGCTGATTGGCCTGCCCGCCGTGCTGCCGGTGAGCGACACGGTGCAGCATTGGATGGCGAGCCCGCGCGCGACCATCGGCTTTCTGGTTCATGCCGCGGGCCTGGACACTGGTCTGTTGCGCGGACGCACGACTCTCTCGATGCCGGGCCTGTCGGTGACGGTCGCCGAGCAGATCGCGGCTTTGGAAAAGGTGGCCGGCCCGAAGGCCGTTGCGCTGATCAGGCGCGAGCCGGATGAGCGGATCATCCGCATCGTCGATACCTGGGCGCGCGGTTTCGATACCACCCGCGCATCCTCACTCGGCTTCGTCGCCGAGACCAAGTTCGAGGAGATCATCCAGGTCCATATCGAGGACGAGTTGGGCGGGGTGATTCCTACCAGAGCCTGACCACGCCATAGGCGTCGAAAGGGTGCTCATTCGAGACAAGCACCAGATCATCCAGGATTGCCTGGGCAACGAGCATGCGGTCGAAAGGGTCGCGGTGCGGTCCGGGCAGGTCTCCGGCGCGTTGCGCATGCCGGAGGCTGATCGGCAGGCCGAGGAAGCCCTGATCGGTGACCACGCCGGTGAGGTCGGACAGGAGGGCGGCGCTGAGGACAAGCTTGCCAAGGCGATGTTTGGTCGTGATCTCCCACAGCGATGCGGCGCTCACGAAGACCGCATTGGTTTCCTCCGCAATCGCCGCGCGGGCGGCTGGGGAGAGCGCCGCGTCACCGGCCAGCCACCAGAGCAGCGCATGCGTATCCAGCAGGAGCCGCATCCACTATTCCCAGCCGGCCAGCTCCGCTTCCGGGAGCGGGTCAAAAAATGCGGGCCTAAGGCTGATCTCTCCCTGCCGCGCGCCAAACCGGCGCTGCGGGGCCTGGGGGCGGAAGGGCACGAGCTTGGCGATCGGGTCTTTGCCGCGTGCGATGATGATCTCCTCGCCGCCTTCAACGCGCGCCAGCAATTGCGAGAGATGGGTTTTAGCCGCGTGGATGGTGACGCTGTCCATGCTCGGTGGCCGTGATGTTAGCTAACTAGGCTAGCTAAATTAGGCCGTGCTGTCCACGTTTTGGTGCATGCGACCGGTCAGCGCCGCGCTGGCGCCAGACGATAGGGGTTCCGGCAGGCGCCGGTGCTGGAAACCTAGCGATCAATTAACGAGCGTTGCGCAGGCCGCAGCAGAGAGGCAGTCGCCAAGCAAAAACTTCTCGCCTAGTATCTTCCGTAAAGAACGGGGACGCGACGCATCCCCCACAAAAAAAGTCGGGGATAACGACCTATGCGCATAGCGATACCCATCGAAATCGACTCCGATGAAACCCGCGTGGCGGTTACGCCCGAAACGGTGGGGAAGCTGATCAAGCTCGGGGCCACGGTGGTCGTCGCGCGCGGTGCGGGACTGAAATCAGGCGTGCCGGATGCGGAGTATGCCGACGCGGGGGCGGACCTCGCCGACCAGGCCGAGGTTGCCCGTGGGGCAGACATTATTCTGAAGGTGCGGCGGCCGACGCCAGGCGAGCTGGCGACCTATCCCGCGGGCGCCATCCTGATCGGCGTGCTTGACCCTTACGGCCAGGCGGCGGCGCTGGAACAGATCGCGGCGGCCGGTATCAGTGCCTTTTCCATGGAGCTGATGCCCCGCATCACCCGCGCGCAAAGCATGGATGTGCTGTCCTCCCAGGCCAATCTCGCCGGCTATCGCGCGGTCATCGACGCTTCCGCGAGCTACGGAAGGGCGCTGCCGATGATGATGACGGCTGCCGGCACCGTGCCCGCCGCGAAGGTTTTCGTGATGGGTGCGGGTGTCGCCGGGCTGCAGGCAATCGCGACGGCGCGGCGCCTGGGCGCTGTGGTGACCGCGACCGATGTGCGGCCAGCGGCGAAGGAACAGGTTGCCTCCCTCGGCGCCAAATTCGTCGCGGTCGAGGATGACGAGTTCAAACAGGCGGAGAGTGCGGCGGGCTACGCCAAGCCGATGTCGCCGGAGTATCAGGCCAAGCAGGCGGCGCTCGTGGCCGAGCACATCAAGAAACAGGATATCGTCATCACCACGGCGCTGATCCCCGGCCGGCCCGCGCCGCGCCTGATCAATGCCGCCATGGTCGCCTCCATGCGCTCCGGCTCCGTGATCGTCGACCTTGCGGTCGAGCGGGGCGGGAATGTGGAGGGCGCGGTCGCCGGCCAGGAAACGGTGACGGCAAACGGCGTCCGCATCCTCGGCCACAGCAATACCGCGGGGCGGATCGCGGCTTCGGCTTCCGCGCTGTATGCCCGCAACCTGCTCAATTTCGTCGAGACGCTGATCGACAAAACGACCAAGGCGATCAGCCCGAACTGGGATGACGAGCTGGTCCGCGCCACGCTGCTGACGCGGGACGGCGCCGTCGTGCATCCGAATTTCAAAGCCGCAGCCTAAAAACCACGCCTTCACCACGCCACGCCGCGCAAGACGGCGGTCCAGGGGGATGCCATGAATCAGACAGATGTGATTGCGACCGGCGCGGGCGCCGCCGCCCATACATTGAGCGGAGGGCTGGTCGATCCCTTCGTCTTTCGCTTCGCGATCTTCGTGCTGGCGATCTTCGTCGGCTATTACGTCGTCTGGTCGGTGACCCCGGCTTTGCACACGCCGCTGATGGCCGTGACCAACGCCATTTCCTCCGTGATCGTTGTCGGCGCGTTGTTGGCCGTTGGCGTCTCGATGCATAGCGTGCTGGGCGGACATTCCGGTGTCGCCCGCTTCTTCGGCTTCATCGCCCTCGTGCTGGCGTCGATCAATATCTTCGGCGGCTTTCTGGTCACGCAACGCATGCTGGCGATGTACAAGCCGCGTGCCGCGCTGACGCCGAAGAAGCACTGAGCGCCATCATGTCCCTGGATCTCGCGCAGCTTCTCTACCTCGTCGCCGCCATTCTGTTTATCCTGGCGCTACGCGGTCTTTCGTCACCCCGCTCCTCCCGCAGGGGCAATCAGATGGGCATGGCCGGCATGGCCATCGCCGCGCTCACCACGCTTGCCGCCGCCGCCCCCAGCGGCTTCAGCGGCTGGCTGCTGGTGGTGCTGGGCATCGCCATCGGCGGCGGCATTGGCGCGGTCGTTGCCCGGCGGGTGGCGATGACCGCGATGCCGCAGCTGGTTGCGGCCTTCCATTCGGGCGTCGGTCTTGCCGCGGTCTGCGTGGCGGCGGCCGCGAGCTATGCGCCGCAGGCCTTCGGCATCGGTTTGCCGGGGGCGATCGACACCGGTTCGCTGGTCGAGATGTCGATCGGCCTGGCGATTGGCGCGGTGACCTTCACCGGTTCGGTGATCGCCTTCGCCAAGCTCAATGGCAATATGTCCGGCCGGCCGATCATGCTGCCGCAGCGGCACGTCATCAACGTAGCGCTGGCTGTCATCCTCGTGCTGCTGATCGTCTGCTTCATCACCACCCAGTCGCATTTGATCTTCTGGCTGATCGTGATTTCGGCGCTGGCGCTGGGCGGCCTTCTTATTATCCCGATCGGCGGCGCGGATATGCCGGTCGTCGTTTCGATGCTGAACTCCTATTCCGGCTGGGCTGCCGCCGGCATCGGCTTCACGCTCGGCAATCTCGCACTGATTATCACCGGCGCGCTGGTCGGCTCGTCCGGCGCCATTCTGAGCTACATCATGTGTTCGGCGATGAACCGCAGCTTTATCTCGGTCATCCTCGGCGGCTTCGGGGGTGAGACGGCGGTCGCCTCAGGCGTTGTCGAGACGCGGCCGGTGAAGCAGGGCGCGGCAGACGATGCCGCCTTCATCATGAAGAATGCCGGGCAGGTGATCATCGTGCCGGGCTACGGCATGGCGGTGGCGCAGGCGCAGCACGCGCTGCGCGAGATGGCGGACCGGCTGAAGGAGGAGGGGGTGCAGGTCCGCTACGCCATCCATCCGGTGGCGGGCCGCATGCCGGGGCATATGAACGTGCTGCTGGCCGAGGCCAATGTCCCCTATGACGATGTCTTCGAGCTGGAAGACATCAATGCCGAATTCGGCCAGGCGGATGTCGCCTTCGTCATCGGCGCCAATGACGTGACCAACCCGGCGGCCAAGACGGATAAAAGTTCGCCGATCTATGGCATGCCGATCCTGGAAGTCGACAAGGCGAAAACCGTGCTGTTTCTCAAGCGCGGCATGGGATCAGGCTATGCCGGCGTCGAAAATCCGCTGTTCTTCAAGGATAATACGATGATGCTGTTCGGCGACGCCAAGAAGATGGTGGAGCAGATTCTTAAGGCGCTGTGACATTCCATAGGCGCCTCTGAAAGGCCGGAGCCTGCGATCACAGGCTTCGGCAAAAGGGCAGCCCGACCCAGAGAATGGTGAGGCGGGAACCCTTTTGGTTCTGATTGCAAAAGCCCGTGAGCGCAGAGGAGCCGAACCAGAACACGCCACTGGCAACGGCAGCGACGACTGCAGGTGCGCCCGTGACTCCAAATCCACCCAGAATGGCGCTCAAGGTCCCGGTGCCCGCCGCAGCACTGTTGAGATGGTTGGAAATCTGGTTCAGTTCAGCATGGCTGAGGTCAAGCACAACACCGAACGGCGTATAGGTGAGCCGTGCCATACTATCCCTTCCGAATGCGAATTAAGATGTTCGCAGTCAGGGGATGTAGGGCTCTATGACCCTCGGATCGATCAGACCCTGCACGATCTTTCGGTTCGTCTCATCGAGTGATCGCTTAAGGTCAGCGAATATGACGGGATCAGATATGCCGATCGCGATGCCGTCTTCGGCGTCCAGCAGAAAACGGCCATCGGCGCTTCTGTGAAGGTGCTTCTGAAAAGCAACCATCGCCGATTCATATGGACTGCTCATAAACTGTCTCACCACTGCCCTTGCCAACACGCATCGACCAGTTTGTGAGACAATCACTCACCGATGGGGACGCCCAGTCAAGCTAATTGCGCCGAACGGTCGCTCAATCGAGTCCCGCGAGGAGCAGCAATTGTCGGGCTGACACGACGGCCTCTAGCGCCCCTGGCGGCGGGCGCGGCGCATGGCGTCCATCTGCGCCATGATCGGGCCGAGCGGTCCGCTCATCGTGGTACCGTTCTGGCGCATGCGCCAGAGCTGGAAGCGCAGCGCGGCATAGCCGATGAGGGCGGCGCCGATTGCGATCGGCACCAGGATCAGTGCGAGCGACAGGACGAGGCCGACAACCACCACGGCGCCGGCCAAAACGCCCACGATCGCCAGATTGCGGGCAAAGCTGCCGCGCGGCGGACCGGATGGCGCCCAGCCGGTGAAGCCGCCCCTGGCAAAGCGTGGGTCGCGCGCCGTTTCCACGAAGGAGCCATCGGGGCGCATGTCGATATCATGAGGGCGATTTTCCATCATGGGATGGAGAGTGAGCGTCTGACGCTTACGATTCAACCGTTGCGATGGTGACGAGTTCGTAATGCGACAGGCGCGCGCCCTCAGATCGACGGTTTCTCCCGCAGGGCGACGAGGGCGAGCATTTCAAACAGCACCTGGGCCGCGATATGGGCCGTATTGCTGGTCGCGTCATATTGCGGGGCGACTTCCACGACATCGCCGCCGACGATATCCAGACCCTTCAGCCCCCGCAGCAATGCCAGCACTTCGCGCGGCAGCAGGCCGCCGACTTCCGGCGTGCCGGTGCCGGGAGCGAAGCCGGGATCGACCGAGTCGATATCGAAGCTGACATAGAAGGGCCCGGCGCCGACCAGAGTACGGGCGGTCTCGATATAGCGGCGAATGCCGTGCTCCTCGACCTCCTCGGCGTGGACCACCGTCATGCCGCTATCGGTCGAGAATTCGTAGAGATATTCGGCCGTACCGCGAATGCCGATCTGCAGCGTGCGGCGGGGATCTATGACGCCGTCGAGGGCCGCCTGGCGGAAGGGGCCACCGTGATGGAAGCGGCTCCCCTCATAGGCGCCGGCGGTATCGGAATGGGCGTCGATATGGATGAGGCCGACGGGGCGATGCTCGCCCACGGCTTTCAGGATCGCCTGGCTGATGGAATGGTCGCCGCCGACGGAGAGCGGGATGACACCGGCCGCAACGATGGTCTTATAGGCGGCCTCGATATCCTCATGGCAGCTTTCCAGGCTGTAGCGGGAACGGAGCGGCACATCACCGACATCGGCGACCCGCAAGGTGCCGAGCGGGGCGACGCGCAGCACATGCTCATAGGGCCCGATGCGTTCGACCGCGCGCACGGCGCGCGGGCCCAGGCGGCAGCCCGAGCGGTTGGTAACGCCCAGATCCATCGGCACGCCGATGAGGGCGACATCGAGATCGGCAAAGCCATCCGGCGTGCCGAAGGCATTCTGGCGATAGGCTGCATCCAGGAAGGTCGCCGGATCGGAATAGGGCAGGCGGCGGCGTCCGTCCGGGCTGATGGTCTTGGCGGCGATTTCCTTGAAATGGGGGTCGAAGACCTGGCCGCCGCTCAAGCCCGCATATTTGTCCCGCAGCCGAGAGAGGTTGGACTCGAAACCATCATCCGCCATGTTACCTGCCTTCACCGATCGCATCGACGTTTGGGTAGCCACTTCTCAGCGCCGGTTCAACCGCTAGCGGCCATCGTGACAGGGCTGCCTTTCAAAACAGGACTGGCTTGGTCCTGAATGACCCTGTAGAAGAGACCCATGCTCAAATTGTCCAAATTGACGGACTACGCGGTCGTCGTGCTGGTGCGGCTGGGAGAGGATCGCGGTCTGCAGACCTCCGGCGGCATCGCGCAAGCGACCGGCGTGCCGGAACCGACCGTCGCCAAGGTCCTGAAGATCCTGGGCACGGCCGGTCTTGTCTGTTCCCAACGCGGCGCGCGGGGCGGCTATCGGCTGGCGCGGCCGCTGGATGACATTCCGGTCGCCGATGTGATTGCCGCGATTGACGGGCCGATTGCACTGACCGCCTGCGTCGAGCATTCCATCTCGATCTGCGACGCATCCTTGCTCTGCCCGGTCAAAGGGCGCTGGGATGCGGTCAATACCGCCATTCTGGATGCATTGTCCGCGATCAGCCTTGCCGATATGCAGCGACCCGCCGCCGGGCAGGCCCGCCTGCCACATGGCACCGCCTCCGTTTCAACCACAGCCTTTGTCGAGTAGGCCCATGCCAGCAGTTGCCGAGACCCTCGAGACCGTCCGCTCTGTCACCGGCTCCACGTACAAGTGGGGGTTCGAGACCGAGCTTGAGATGGATATGGCGCCCAAAGGCCTGAATGAGGGCACGATTCGCTTCATTTCGGAGCGTAAGGGCGAGCCGGAATGGCTGCTGGCCTGGCGCCTTAAGGCCTATGCCGCTTGGCTGACCATGAAAGAGCCGCATTGGGCGAAGCCGGGCTACCCGAAGATCGACTATCAGGACATCCATTATTACGCGGCGCCCAAGAAAAAGGGCAGCGGCCCGAAGAGCCTGGACGAGGTCGACCCGGAACTGCTGCGCACCTATGAGAAGCTCGGCATTCCGCTGAAGGAACAGGCGATTCTGGCCGGCGTCGAACCCGGTGACGAGGATCGGCTGCCGATGGCGGTGGATGCGGTCTTCGACAGCGTCTCGGTCGCCACCACCTTCCGCGAGACGCTGGCCAAGGTCGGCGTGATCTTCTGCTCGATCTCGGATGCGGTGCGCGAATACCCGGATTTGGTGCGCCAGTATCTGGGCAGCGTGGTGCCGGCGGCGGACAATTTCTTCGCCGCGCTGAACTCGGCCGTCTTTACCGACGGCAGCTTCGTGTTCATCCCCAAAGGCGTGAAATGCCCGATGGAACTGTCCACCTATTTCCGCATCAACGCGAAGAATACAGGGCAGTTCGAGCGCACGCTGATCATTGCCGAAGACGGTGCCTCGGTCAGCTATCTGGAAGGCTGCACGGCGCCGATGCGCGATGAGAACCAGCTGCATGCGGCCGTCGTCGAGCTGGTCGCGATGGATGACGCCAAGATCAAATATTCCACGGTGCAGAACTGGTATCCGGGCGATTCGGAAGGCCGTGGCGGCATCTACAACTTCGTCACCAAGCGCGGCGCCTGCCGTGGTGCGCGCAGCCGCATCAGCTGGACGCAGGTGGAGACGGGGTCGGCGATCACCTGGAAATATCCGTCCTGCATCCTGATCGGCGATGGCAGCGTGGGTGAGTTCTATTCCGTCGCTGTCACCAATAATCATCAGCAGGCCGATACCGGCACCAAGATGATCCATATCGGCCGCAATACGAATAGCACGATCATCGCCAAGACGATCAGCGCCGGGCATTCCGACAGCACCTATCGTGGCCTGGTGCGGATGATGCCGAAGGCGCAGAACGCGCGGAATTTTACGCAATGCGACAGCCTGCTGATCGGCGATCAGTGCGGCGCCCATACCGTGCCCTATATCGAAAGCCGCAATGCCACGGCCAAGATCGAGCATGAGGCGACGACGTCGAAGATCGCCGAGGATCAGCTGTTCTATTGCCGCAGCCGCGGTCTGTCCGAAGAGGATGCGGTCGGGCTGATCGTCAATGGGTTCTGCAAGGACGTCTTGAAGGAGCTGCCGATGGAATTTGCCGTCGAAGCTCAGAAATTGTTGGCCGTCAGCCTCGAAGGCTCGGTGGGTTAAGGAAGGCTTGGCGAATCATGCTCGAAATTAAAGGTCTGACCGCGTCCATCGACGGCAAGGAAATCCTCAAGGGGATCGATCTGACGATCCCGCCGGGCGAGGTTCACGCGGTGATGGGGCCGAACGGCGCCGGCAAATCCACACTGTCCTACGTGCTGTCGGGCCGTGAGGGTTATGAGGTGACCGGCGGCAGTGCCACCTTCTTTGGTCAGGACATCCTGGCCATGGAGCCGGAAGAGCGCGCGGCGGCCGGCATTTTTCTGGCCTTCCAGTATCCGGTCGAACTGCCGGGCGTGGGCAATGCGAATTTCCTGCGCACGTCACTCAATTCGCTGCGCCGCGCGCGCGGCGAGCCCGAGCTGGATGCCGTGCAGTTTCTGAAACAGGCCCGCGCGGCGGTGAAGAAGCTCGCCATGTCGGAAGACATGCTGAAGCGCAACGTCAATGTCGGGTTTTCGGGCGGCGAGAAGAAGCGCAACGAAATTCTGCAAATGGCGCTGCTGGCCCCGAAACTGGCTTTGCTTGACGAGACCGATAGCGGCCTCGACATCGATGCGCTGCGCGTCGTGGCCGAAGGCGTGAACGCCCAGCGCGGACCGGATTTCTCGGCCCTCGTCATTACCCATTACCAGCGCCTGCTGGATTACATCGTGCCCGACCATGTGCATGTGCTGGCCGATGGCCGCATCATCCGCTCGGGCGGACCGGACCTTGCGCGCGAGCTGGAAGCCCAGGGCTATGCCGGCATCATCGGCGAGGCGGCGGAGGCGGCATAATGCAGGCCGTAACACAACAGCCGACGGGCGAGGCCCTGACGGGCTTTCTCACGCGCTACGACGGATTGCGGGCGCGCCTGCCGGGCAGCGCCGAGCGGCGTGACGCGGCCGCGGGCGTTTTGCGGGAGCGTGGCTTTCCGACGCCGAAGGACGAGGCCTGGCACTATACGAATCTACGGCCTTTCGCCGGTCTCGGCTTTCAGGAGCCGATCGACGATATGGACGCGGGCGCCGAGCTGCTGTGCCTGCTGCCTGACGTGGAAGGCCCGCGGCTGATCTTCATCGATGGCCGCTACCGTCCTGATCTGTCCGTGCTGCCCGACGGGCTGGAGGTGCGGTCCTTCGCCGGGACGGGCGTTTTCGGCGATCTGACCAGGCCGGACCGTGACCGCGTGGTGGCCTTGAACACCATGCTGACCGAAGACGGCATCATCATCGATGTGCCGGCCGGTTTCGACGGCGGCTTTCTGATGCTGGCGCAACTGACCAGCGGCCGCCATCGGCGGGTCGCGAGCCATCCGCGGCATCGCATTGCGCTTGGCAATGGCGCGCGGCTGGTGCTGCTGGAAGTCTCGGCCGGGGTCGGCGAATATCTGAACAACCCGGTCATCGAGGTCGCTGTCGGCGAAGACGCCCATCTGACCCATGGCCGTCTGCAGCAGGATTCCCAGGACGCCTTTCACCTTGGCACGATCTATGCCGATACCGCGGCGCGGGGCGTTTATGACTGCTTCTCGCTCGCACTGGGCGCCCGCCTGGGGCGGACGGAAATCCATGCGCGGCTGGGCGGCGAGCAGGCCGCGGTGCATCTGAATGCGGCCCAGATCATGGGCGGCAGTCAGGTCAGCGACTTCACGACTGCGATCAGCCATGATGCGCCGAATTGCCCTTCGCGCCAGACTGTGAAGTCTGTGTTGACCGGTAAATCGCGCGCCGTCTTCCAGGGCCGTATTGAAGTGGCGCGGATCGCCCAGAAGACCGACGGCTACCAGATGAACCAGGCCCTGCTGCTGTCCCCCGATGCGGAGATCAACAGCAAGCCGGAACTCGAAATTTATGCCGATGACGTGAAGTGCAGCCACGGTGCGACCGTGGGTGCGCTGGACCCCGAGCAGCTGTTCTATCTGCGCAGCCGCGGCATTCCGGCCGATATGGCGCGGATGATTCTGGTGCGCGCCTTCCTGACCGACGCTTTTGAGGCGGTGGCGCATGACGGTCTGCGCGACGTGTTTGAGCGGGCCGTCGAAGAGTGGTGGGCGACCACAGGCAAAGATGCGGAGGCACCTGCAGCATGAATGCCATACCGGGGCGTGCGACCACTTTTGACGTGGAACGGATCAGGGCAGATTTTCCGATCCTGTCCCAGACCGTGCGCGGCCAGAAACTGGTGTTTCTGGACAGCGGCGCCTCGGCGCAGAAGCCCCGGGTGGTGATCGATGCGATGCGGGACGCGATGGAGACGCAATATGCGAATGTCCATCGCGGTGCCCATTGGATGAGCGAGCGGACGACGGAGGCTTTCGAGGCGACGCGGGATTCCGTTGCGCGCCTGATGAATGCGTCGTCCCGCGACGAGATCGTTTTCACGCGCAACAGCACCGAGGCGATGAATCTGGTCGCCCATAGCTACGGCCGCGGGGTGATGAAGCCCGGCCAGGCCGTGGTGATTTCGGAAATGGAGCATCACGCCAATATCGTGCCCTGGCAGATGCTGCGCGATGCCCATGGCATTGAACTGCGCGTGGCGCGGGTGACGGATGCAGGCGAGCTGGATGTTGACCATCTTGAGACATTGCTGGCTGATGGGAAGGTCGGGCTGGTCGCGATCACCCATATGTCCAATGTGCTGGGCACCTACACCCCGGCCGAGCGCATCGTGACACTCGCCCATGCCCATGGTGCGCGTGTGCTGCTGGACGGTTCCCAGGCGATCGTGCATCGCCGCATCGATGTGCAGGCGCTGGACGTCGATTTCTATGCCTGGACCGGCCACAAGCTGTACGGCCCCACCGGCATCGGCGTGCTGTATGGCAAGCGCGAACTGCTGGAGGCGATGCCGCCCTTTATGGGCGGCGGCGACATGATCTCCTCCGTGACCTTTGAGCGCTCCACCTGGGCGCGGGTGCCGCATAAGTTCGAGGCCGGCACGCCCGCCATTCTGGAGGGCATCGGCCTGAATGCCGCCATCGGCTATGTTGAGGCGATCGGCTACGAGGCGATTGCGGCGCATGAGGCGGCCTTGACCGAACATGCGCTGGCGACCCTGTCCGCCATTGAGGGCTTGCACATCTACGGCCGGGCGCAGGATCGGGGTGGTGTCATTTCCTTTGCCCTGGCGGGAGCGCACGCGCATGATGTGGCGACGCTGCTCGACCGGTCTGGCATTGCTGTCCGTGCCGGACATCACTGCGCTGAGCCGCTGATGCACCGTCTGGGTGTCGATAGTACCGCCCGCGCCACCTTCGGCGTTTATACGACGCTGGCGGAGATCGATTTCCTGGCCGAAACGCTTGGCCGCGTCAGAGCATTTTTCGCCTGATGGCCGGGCAGGAGGATCATATGGACGACCAAATCCATAAGCTGGATACGACTGAGGATCAGGCTGTGCATCACGCCTGGACGCCGGATGGCGAGGTTGCCCCGCCGGCCGCGACCGCGGTCAGCGAGGATTCCGTGATCGAGGCGATTGCGACCGTCTACGACCCCGAAATTCCGGTGAATATTTACGAACTTGGCCTTATCTATGCGGTGGATATCGCTGATGACGGCAAGATCAAGGTGGAGATGACGCTGACCGCCCCTGGCTGCCCATCGGCCCAGGAATTGCCGGTGATGGTGCGGGAAGCGATCATGGTGGTGCCGGGTGTCACGGCTTGCGATGTCGAGACCGTGTGGGACCCGCCATGGGATATGAGCCGGATGAGCGACGAGGCTCGTCTTGCCATGAATATGTTTTGAGGGAAGGAGACTGAGATGAGCCAGACGACAGAGACGGGTTCTGCTTCTCCCAAGCCGGCGCGCCGCGCGCTGCCGCCGCTGATGCGGCTGTCCGATGCCGCGGCCGAGCGTCTGTCCAAGCTTTATGCCAGCGGCCAGCAGGGCAAGCTGCTCAAGATTTCCGTCGGTACCAAGGGCTGCTCGGGCCTGTCCTATGACATGGACTGGGTGGACGCGGCCGGCCCGACCGATGAGGTCGTGACCGATAACGGGCAGACCGTGCTGGTGGACCGCAAGGCGAGCCTGTTCCTGATCGGCACCGAGATGGATTACAAGGTGGATAAGCTAACCGCCGGCTTCACCTTCACCAATCCGAACGAAAAAGGCCGCTGCGGCTGCGGCGAGAGTTTTTACGTCTGAGACGCAGTGGCCGCCGGCTGGATCAGATCCCAGCGGTTGCCCAAATAGTCCTGAAAGACCGCGACGGAGCCATAGGGCTCATGTCGCGGTTCTTCCTGAAAGGTGACGCCGCGCGCTTTATAGGTCGCGACGTCGCGCGCCAGATCATCGGTATGCAGGACACAGAGCACGCGGCGCCCGGCCTGCGCGCCGATAGCCTGCTGTTCGGCCTGGTTGCGCGCCTTGGCCAGGCGGATGGCAACACCACCGCCTGAGGGTGTGACCTCCACCCAGCGATCCCCACCGCCGCGATCGTCATCCACCGTGAGCGCGAAGCCGAGCACTTTGGTGAAATAGGCGACCGCCGTGTCATAGGCATCGACGAGGAAGGTGACCGAGGCGATGCGGTGTGACATGGGCTGATCCTTCTGACCGTTCCCCTTCTATGCGCGATGGTAGGACGGCGCCAAGGCATAGACCGGCGTCGGCAGACCCTCCATCCGGGCCTTCAGCTGCAAGGCCAAATACTGCGAGTAGTGCCGCGACTGGTGCAGATTGCCGCCCTGGAACCAGAGGCCCGGCTGCTGCGTCGGCTTCCACATATTGCGCAGCTCACCCTCCCAGGGTCCTGGGTCCTTCGTCGTATTGGAGCCGAGACCCCAGCATTTGCCGACCTTGTCCGCGACCTCCTGGCTGATCAGCTTTGCTGCCCAGCCGTTCATCGAGCCATAGCCGGTGGCGAGCACAACCAGATCCGCGGGCAGTTCGCTGCCATCGCTGAAGACGACCATGTTCTCCGTCAGATGGTCAACGGCGACGCCGCTTTTCAGCTTGATGCGGCCGTCGGCGACCAGTTCAGAGGCACCGACATCGATGTAATAGCCCGAGCCGCGGCGGACGTATTTCATGAAAAGGCCGGACTCATCGTCGCCGAAATCAAGCAGGAAGCCTGCCTTCTCCAGTCGCGCGTAGAGATCGGCGTCATGCGCACGGATCGCATCCATCACCGGCTTATGGAATTCATGCATGATCGCATAGGGCACCGAAGCATTGATCAGGTCCGCCTTCCAGGTGGTGATGCCACGATCGAGCGCATCCTCGGAGTAGAGCTTGCTGGTGCCGAACTTGAACAGCGAGTCCGAAGCCGAGACATGGGTGGAGGAGCGCTGCACCATGGTGACGGATGCGGCGCCGTGCTCCCACAGGTCGGCGCAGATATCATGGGCGGAGTTATTGGAGCCAATGACGACGCAATTCTTGCCGCGATAGCCTTCGCCGCCGCGATGCTGGCTTGAATGATGCACTGTGCCGCGGAAATGCGCGGCACCCTCCACGTCGATCACGTTCGGGATGCCCGACATGCCGGTGGCGAGCACAAGCTGCGTCGGGTGCAGCGTGATGCTCTGGCCCTGACGGTCTACCACGACATCCCACGTGCCCGTTGTCTCATCATAGCGGGCGCCGGTCACTTCGCTGGAGGTCCAGACGTTCAGCTCCATGACCTTGGCATACATTTCGAGCCAGTCACCGATCTTGTCTTTCGGCGAATAGACCGGCCAGTCATCAGGGAAGGGCAGATAGGGCATGTGGTCGTACCAGACCGGATCATGCAGGCAGAGCGATTTGTAGCGGTGACGCCAGCTGTCCCCCGCGCGCGGGTTCTTTTCGACGATGATGGTCGGCACGCCGAGGCGCCGCAGCCGCGCAGCCAGCGCCAGACCACCCTGGCCGCCGCCGATGATGACCGTATAGGGCTGCTGGGTGAAGCCGAGCGTCTCCTCCTCCTCCAGCCGGCGTTCAAGCCAAGTGCTGCGGCCCTGATGCACGCCATGTTCGGCACCGAAGGCGCGGCGGCGGCCCTTTTTCTCCTCGTATCCCTTCAGCTCCTCCATCGAGGTCAGCAGCGTCCAGGCAAGCCCGTCGCGCAGGCGGACATGGGCGATGCCGCGCGCCTGCGCCGTCTCGAAGGTGAACCAGCCGCTGACGGTGCCGTGCTCCTCGGTCGCCTCATCAACCACCGCGAGCTGGCTCGGTGCGGTCTCAGCCAGCCGGGCGTCGAGCATGGCGCGGATGGCCGGGCGGCCTTCGCTGGTGGTGATGTTCCAGGTGAAGGTAAGCAGGTCACGCCAATAGCCGGTTTCGGTGAAGAGTGCGGCGACCGCCGCGCTGTCCTGGGCCTCGAACGCCTGGCTCAGCGACGCAAGCCAAGCCTCAAGCGCCGTGCGTGATGGGTTCATCCCAATCTCCTCCGGTACCGGCGTCTTGAGCGGCGCCGTTTTATGAGAGGCAGCTTCAAGCCGCGGGCGCCCGCGCGTCAAGCCCGGCGCGCGACCACGTGATCATTGAAAATAAGGTAAAATTGCATTATTTTGAGCGTGACAAGATAGGTGAAGCCATGGCGACCTTGACCGTGACGGCGCGAGGGCAGGTGACCTTCCGCAAGGATGTGCTCAATCACCTTGGCATCCAGCCTGGTGACAAGATTGAGCTGGACAAGCTGCCCGATGGGCGGCTGGAGCTGCGCGCCGCACGCCCGGCCGCGACGATTGATAGCTTTATTGGTGTGCTAGCTGGGAAAACCGATAAAGTTCTGACCATCGAGGAGATAAATGAGGCGATCGCGGCGGGCTGGGCTGGCGAACCATGAAGGTTACTGTGGACACGAACGTTCTGGTTCGGGCCGCCACGTTAGATGACGAACGACAGGCGGCCATGGCTGCCAAGCTTCTGCGCGAAGCAGAGCTTGTTGTCGTTACCTTATCAACCCTGTGCGAACTTGTTTGGGTTCTAGGACGCGCTTACAAGTTAGGGGGAGATGCCATTGCAGAGGCACTGGTTGCTCTCGTTGCGGCGGAGAATGTCGCCATCAACCGACCTGCGGTGGAGGCTGGGATCGCGACCCTTACGGCCGGCGGAGATTTCGCCGATGGGGTGATCGCCTATGAAGGCCGCTTTCTGGGTGGTGAGACCTTCTTGTCCTTCGACAGGCGCGCTGTGTCCCTGCTGACCCAGCAGCGACACAGCGCGCAACTCCTCGGCTAAAGCTTTATCGCACAACCCCGACCGGTTTGGCCGCGGTGTTCAAAAGTCCGAGCGCATCGAAAGTGGCTGGAAAGCAGGGGCGGTCGATATAGCGCCCGGCGCCGCGCACCGTGCGCAGCTCGCCCTCATGCCAGACGATCTTGCCTTGAGATATGGTGGTGGCGGCGAGGCCCGTGACCTCCATCCCTTCATAGACATTGAAATCGACATTCTGGTGATGCGTTTTGGCGGAGATGGTGCGGCTTGCCTCCGCATCCCACAGCACGAGATCGGCGTCGGCGCCCACTTCGACCGCGCCCTTGCGCGGATGGATGTTGAAAATCTTTGCCGTATTGGTGGAGGTGACGGCGACGAATTCGGACGGTGTCAGCCGCCCGGTGCGCACGCCGTGATGCCAGAGCACGCTCATGCGGTCTTCGATACCGGCGGTGCCGTTGGGGATGAGGGTGAAATTGTCACGTCCGCCCGCTTTTTGCGGCGCACAGAAGGCGCAATGGTCGGTCGCCGTGGTTTGCAGCTGGCCGGAGGTGAGCCCCGCCCAAAGCGCCTTCTGGTGGTGCTTGGGCCGGAAAGGCGGGCTCATCACATAGGCCGCCGCCGTCGCGAAATCCGTATTCTGGTAGACGCTTTCGTCAATGACGAGCTGTTGCGCCAGTACCTCGCCATAGACGCGCTGGCCTTGCGCGCGGGCGCGGGCAATGGCGGCGGCAGCCTCCTCGGTTGAGACATGCACGATATAGACCGGCGCGCCGATCAGCCCGGCGATGGCAATGGCGCGCGTGGCGGCCTCCCCCTCCACCGCCGGCGGCCGGGAGAGCGCATGGCCTTCCGGGCCGGTGATGCCCTGGGCGAGCAGCGCCTTCTGCATGAAGGCGACGGCCTCGCCATTCTCGGCATGCACGGTGGGCACCGCGCCCAATTCCAATGCGCGTGAAAAGCTTTTCAGGAGGATATCGTCATCCACCATGATGGCGCCCTTATAGGCCATGAAATGCTTGAAGCTGTTCACGCCATGGTCACGGGTGAGGATGCCCATCTCCTCCGCCACCTGATCGGACCAATGAGTGACGGCGACATGGAAGCTGTAATCGGCCGCCGCCTTCTCGGCCCAGCCGCGCCAGGTGTGATAGGCGTCGAGCAGCGAGGCGCCGGGGCTGGGGATGACGAAGTCGATGATCGTCGTATTGCCGCCCGCGAGACCGGCAGAGGTGCCGGTGAAGAAGTCCTCGCTCGCGACTGTGCCCATGAAGGGCAGTTCCATATGGGTATGAGGGTCGATGCCACCGGGCATGACGAGCAGGCCGCCGGCATCGACGATCTCGGCCCCCGCGGGCACTTCCAGATCCGGCCCGATCGCCTGGATGACGCCGCCATCGCAGAGCACGTCGGCGCGGAACCGCCGGTCGGCGGTCACGACCTCGCCACCGCGAATGAGAAGGGACATGGCTTCCTCCAGAGCGAAACGATGGGCTATCGTGTACCGGCCGCGCCTGCTTGGGAAGGCTTTGCCGTCTGTCCGTTGACACCTCGTGCCGCTTTAAGCAGCATCCACACGCGGACATAGCGGGGGATTGAATGTCGGAAGGGCTCGGCGATCAAGTTTTAGGCGCCCGCGAGGCCGCGGCAGAGGTCGCGATCAAGCTTGGGGAGATGTCCGCGCCACTGTCGCGCGACGCCGCCCGGGTGGAGGCTGACCGCTGCTACTTCTGCTACGACGCGCCCTGCGTGGAGGCCTGCCCGACGGGGATCGATATTCCGGGCTTCATCGGCAAAATCCGCACCGGCAATATCCGCGGCTCGGCCGTGACCATTCTCGACAGCAATATCCTGGGCGGCAGCTGCGCCCGCGTCTGCCCGACGGAAATCCTGTGTGAGCAGGCCTGCGTGCGCGAAGCGCAGGAGGGCAAGCCGGTCACCATCGGCAGCCTGCAGCGCTATGCGACCGACTATCTGATGGAAACGGGCGAACATCCCTTCACCCGCGCACCGCTGACGGGCAGGCGCGTCGCCGTGGTCGGTGCCGGGCCCGCGGGCCTTGCCTGCGCCCATCGCCTCGCTTTGCTCGGCCATGACGTCGTCGTTTTCGAGGCAAAGCCCAAGCCAGGCGGGCTGAACGAATACGGCATCGCCGCCTATAAGGTGGTGGATGACTTCGCGCAGCGGGAGGTGGCGTTCATTCTGTCGATCGGCGGCATCACCATCGAATATGAGACACCGCTCGGCCCCGATCTGACGCTGGATCATCTGCGGGCGCGGTTTGATGCGGTGTTTCTGGGGCTGGGCCTGGCTGACCCCAACCGGCTTGGCGTGCCGGGCGAAGACCTGCCGGGTGTGATGGACGCGCTGGGCTTCATTGGACTGCTGCGGCAGAAGCCGGAAGAGGCGGCGGCTCTTGTTCATGGCCATGTCATCGTCATCGGCGGTGGCAATACGGCGATTGATGCCGCGACGCAGGTGCGGCTGCTGGGCGCTGATACCGTGACGCTGGTCTATCGCCGCGGCCCGGAGGAGATGGGGGCGACCAAGGTGGAGCAGGACTGGGCGCAGACCCATGGCGTGGCCATCCGCCACTGGCTGACCCCGGTCGCGATCGAATATGGCGCGGTCACCTTCGCCCGCACGCAGCTTGACGCAGGCCGGCTGGTGGTGACCGAGGAGCGCGTGCCGCTTGCGGCCGATCTTGTCCTGAAGGCGGTGGGGCAAAGCTTTCTGCCCGAGCCCTTGCTGGAAGGCAGTGCGCCGGTTCTGGGCGCCAAGCGGATTGGCGTGGACGGCAATTACCAGACGTCGCTGCCCGGCGTGTTCGCCGGCGGCGATTGTGTCAGCGCGGGCGAGGATCTGACCGTGCAGGCGGTGGCCCATGGCCGCGATGCTGCGATTGCCATCCATCGTTTTCTTTCAGCCTGATCCACGGAGACTAGCGACATGGCCGATCTCTCCGTCAATTTCGCCGGCATCAAATCACCCAATCCGTTCTGGCTGGCCTCTGCCCCGCCGACCGATAAGGAATATAATGTCGTGCGCGCGCTGAAAGCGGGCTGGGGCGGCGTGGTGTGGAAGACGCTGGGCGAGGACCCGCCGGTGGTCAATGTCTCCAGCCGCTACGGCGCCGTGGGCTATGGCGGCAACCGCATCATGGGCTTCAACAATATCGAGCTGATTACGGATCGGCCGCTGGATGTGAACCTGCGCGAAATCAAATCCGTGAAACGGGATTTCCCGGATCGCGCGATCATCGTCAGTCTGATGGTGCCCTGCGAGGAAGCAGCCTGGAAGGCGATACTGCCCCTGGTGGAAGAGACCGGCGCGGACGGGATCGAACTTAATTTCGGCTGTCCGCACGGCATGAGCGAGCGCGGCATGGGTGCGGCCGTGGGCCAGGTGCCGGAATATGTCGAGATGGTGACGCGCTGGTGCAAGCAGAATACGCGCATGCCGGTGATCGTGAAGCTGACGCCGAATGTGACGGATATTCTGGCGCCCGCGCGTGCCGCCTATCGCGGGGGCGCCGATGCGGTCTCGCTCATCAATACCATCATGTCCATCGTCTCGGTCGATCTCGACATCATGGCGCCGACGCCGGTGGTGGGGGGATTAGGCACGCATGGCGGCTATTGCGGGCCGGGCGTGAAGCCGATCGCGCTGCGCATGGTGGGTGAGATTGCGCGGGCAGGCGATATGGCCGGCCTGCCGATTTCGGGCATCGGTGGTATATCAACCTGGAGCGACGCGGCCGAGTTCATGGCGCTGGGATCGGGGACCGTGCAGATCTGCACCGCCGCGATGCATCATGGTTTCCGCATCATCGACGATCTGACCGATGGCCTGTCAAACTGGATGGACCAGAAAGGCTATGCGCGGATCAAGGATTTTCAGGGCAAGGCGGTTCCCAATTTCGTGCATTGGGAAGACCTCAACATCAACTTCAAGACGCTGGCCCATATCGACCAGGATCTGTGCGTGAAATGCGGCCTGTGCCACATCGCCTGCGAGGATACCGCGCATCAGGCAATCAGCGCCACGCGGGTTGACGGACAACGGCATTACGAGGTGATCGAAGACGAATGCGTGGGCTGCAATCTGTGTTTCCATGTCTGCCCGGTCGACAACTGCATCACCATGAACCCGGCCGAGACCGGACTGCCCTTCTCCACCTGGAAAGAACACCCGAACAATCCGCTGCGGGTGGCGCCTTCTGCCGAACTGACGAAAGCCTCGCTATGAGCCTCGACACCAATCTTGCCATCGACCCCGCGCGGCTGTGGGATACCATTCTCGACACAGCCCGGATCGGCGGCACGGCCAAGGGCGGCATCAAGCGGCTGACGCTGACGGAGCTGGACGCCGAGGTGCGCCGCTGGTTTATTGCTGCCTGTAAAGAGGCCGGTTGCACGGTCACCATCGACGACATGGGCAATATTTTCGCCCGGCGGCCGGGGCGTGACAATAGTCTGCCGCCCATCGCCATCGGCAGCCATCTGGATACGCAGCCTACGGGCGGCAAGTTCGACGGCATCATCGGCGTGCTGTCAGGCCTGGAACTGCTGCGCACGCTGAAGGATGCGGGTTATGAGACGACGCATCCGATCGAGGTGATCGACTGGACCAATGAGGAAGGCTCCCGCTTCGCGCCGGCGATGCTCTCCTCCGGGGTTTTTGCCGGCAAGTTTAGCCGTGAGTGGGCCTATGACCGCGAAGACCGCGACGGCATCCGCTTCGGCGATGCGCTGCGCGATATCGGCTTTGTCGGCGAGAAAAGCTGCGGCGACCACAAGCTTGCCGCGCATTTCGAGCTGCATATCGAGCAGGGGCCAATCCTGGAGGATGAGGGGAAGACGATCGGCGTGGTCACCGGCGTGCAGGGCATGCGCTGGTATGAGGTGACCGTGACCGGCAATGACAGCCATGCCGGATCGACGCCGATGCGGCTGCGCCGGGACGCGCTGCTGGCTTCGGCCCGCATGATCGAGGCCGTGCATGAGATCGCACTGGAACATGGGCCGGATGCGGTCGGCACGGTCGGCCTGATCGAGGCGCGGCCCAATAGCCGCAACGTCATTCCGGGCGAGACCTTCTTTACCGTCGATTTCCGCGACCCCAATGACGCCGTGATCGCAGCGATGGAAGAGAAGCTGCGGACCCGGCTAGCGGCGATTGCGGAGGCGAGCGGGGTGACGCTCGCGCTTACCTGCATCTGGGATTCGCCGGCCGTGCATTTCGACCCTGATTGCATTGCGGCCGTGCGGGGCGCGGCGGAGCAGGCGGGCTTCGGCCACCGGGACATCATCTCAGGCGCCGGGCATGATTCGGCCTATATCGCCTCCGTCGCGCCGACGACGATGATCTTCGTGCCCTGCGCTGGTGGCGTCAGCCATAATGAGTCGGAGAGTGCCGAGCCGGGTGATGTCGCGGCCGGCGCGCAGGTGCTGTTGCAGGCGGTGCTTGCCATGGATGCGAAGCTCGCCGAGAAGGCGTGACTGTGAGCGAGACTGTCAGCATGGCTGCAACAAGCGACCACCCGAGCCCCGCGGCGGCGGGTGCGGCGGTGGTGGCGGCGGGGCTTTCCATCCGCTTCGGTGAGGGCGAGGCTGCGACAGTCGCGCTGTCCGACGTCGATCTGACGATCGGCCAGGGCGATTTCGTCTCCCTCATCGGCCCCTCTGGCTGCGGCAAAACGACCCTGCTGCGGGCGATTGCAGATCTGGTGCAGCCGACCTCGGGCCTGCTGCGGGTGAACGGCATGACGCCGGAGGAAGCGCGGTTGGCGCGGGCTTACGGCTATGTCTTCCAGGCGCCGGCCTTGCTGCCGTGGCGATCGGTCGCCCGCAATGTCATGCTGCCGCTGGAAATCATCGGCATGGGGCGCGCCGAGCGGCAGAGTGAGGCCAGGCGCAATCTGGACCTGGTGGGCCTGGGCGACTTTGCGCGGAAATTTCCCTGGCAGCTGTCGGGTGGCATGCAGCAGCGCGTCTCCATCGCCCGCGCGCTCAGCTTCAAGCCGAGCCTGCTGCTGATGGACGAGCCCTTCGGCGCGCTGGATGAAATAACGCGCGATGGGCTGAACCTGCATCTGCATGAGCTATGGCGTCGGACCGAGCTGACCGGGGTGTTCGTCACCCATTCCATTCCCGAGGCCGTCTTTCTCTCGACCCATATCGTGGTGATGTCGGCCCGGCCGGGCCGGGTGGTGGAGATCATCGCAAGCGATCTGCCGCGGCAGCGGCGGCTGGAGGATCGGGAGACGCCGGAATTCCTCGCTTTATCCAAGCGGGTGCGGGAGGCGCTGCATATCGGCTACGGCCATGTCTAGTCGGCGCCCGCTGCGGATTGCGGGACGCATTCTACCCATCCCGACCGTTCTGATCGTTGTGCTGATCCTGTGGTATGGGGCGGCCATCTGGCTGAACGCGCCGCAGGCGGAAGCGCTGATGGACCCGGACCAGCCCGGCGGCTTCTGGGCCTTGGCCCAGGCCTGCTGGACGATGGACCGGCCCGTTTTACCGGCGCCCGATCAGATCGCGACCGCACTGGTGGACAGCGTCTTCGGCTATCCGCTCTCCTCTCCGCGCAACCTGCTGCTGCAGGCAGGCTACACGGCGGAGACGACCGCGGTCGGGCTGTTCTTCGGCCTCATCTTCGGGGTGCTGCTGGCGATCGGCATTGTGCATATCCGCACGCTGGACCGTTCGGTGATGCCCTGGGTGATTGCGAGCCAGACCATTCCGATCCTGGCCATCGCGCCGATGCTGGTGGTGGCTTTGGGGTCGATGGGCATTAACGGGCTGGTGCCCAAGGCGGTGATCGTCGCCTATCTCACCTTCTTTCCCGTGACGGTCGGCATGGTGAAGGGATTTCGCACGCCCGATCCACTGCAGCTGGACCTGATGCATACTTATAGCGCGGGCGAGGGGGCGGTCTTCACCAAGCTGCGCTGGCCTGCCGCCATGGCCTTTCTGTTCCCGAGCCTGAAAGTCGCGGTCGCCCTGGGGGTGACGGGCGCGATCGTGGCCGAGATGCCGACCGGCGCGCAGGTGGGCCTCGGCGCCCGTCTGCTGGCGGGCAGTTATTACGGCCAAACAATGATGATGTGGAGCGCCCTGGTGATGGCGAGCCTGCTGGCTTTGGCCGGGCTGCTGGCGGTGACGCTGCTGGAGCGGGGCGTCATCCTGCTGCGCGGAGGCCGGCTGTGAGCGGTGGAGCGGCGCGGGATTTGCGCAGCGCCGATCCGGGCAGTGCGGCCTGGATCATGGCGGCGGCCGGGCTGGCTTTCTGCACGCTGTCGCGGCTGGCCCTGCGGAATTTCGACAGCATGCCCTGGATCATGGCCGGGATCGGCCTTGTTCTGGCACTTGCGGGTCTCGCTCTATTTGCGCGCGGGAACGGCCGGGCCGACCGTTTGGCCTCCCCCATCCTGTTTGGCCTGCTGCTGCTGTGGCTATGGGAGATGCTGGTGGTGGGGCTGCAGGTGCCCTTCGTCATTCTGCCGCCGCCTTCGGCCATAGCGCTCGCCTTCGCCCGCAACCTCGGGCTGCTGTGGAGCGATTTCGTCCAGACCTTCCTGCATGCCGTGGTCGCGGGTTACGCGATGGGCTGCGGCCTTGGCTTTCTGCTGGCGCTCGCCATCGACCGGTCACCCTTCCTGCAGCGCGGGCTGACGCCGCTCGGCAATCTCATCAGCGCCATGCCCATCATCGGCATCGCGCCGATCATGGTCATGTGGTTCGGCTTCGGCTGGGAGTCCAAGGCGGCGGTCGTGGTGCTGATGACCGTTTTTCCCATGCTGGTTAATACGCGGGCAGGACTTGCCTCAAGCGACGCCATGGAGCGGGATCTGATGCGAACCTACGCCGCCGGCTACTGGCAGACGCTGGTCCATCTGCGCCTGCCCGCGGCGATGCCGATGATCTTCAACGCGCTGAAGCTGAATTCGACGCTCGCTTTGATCGGCGCGGTGGTCGCGGAATTTTTCGGCACGCCGACGCGCGGCATGGGTTTCCGCATTTCGACCGAGGCGGCGCGTATGAACCTTGATATCGTCTGGGCGACGATCGTGGTGGCCGCCGTCGCGGGCTCGGTCAGTTTCGCCCTGATCGCGGCCGTGGAGCGGATTGTGACCTTCTGGCATCCCTCGCTGCGCGACTCCCGCCGCGCCTAAGGGGGTGTTGCCCCCGGCCAAATAAAAGTCGAACCGTTTCTGTCCCGCTACCCCGGCAAGATTTAGCGCCGCGGCATCAATCTTGCTGCATGAAGGCGCCAATACTGCTTCACTGCGCCTTGTGCGACATCTGGGGGGACTATGATGCGACAACCTTTGCGCCGCTTCCTGCTTGGGATCGGTGCTGCTTTCGTGTTCGGGATGGCGGGCCTGGTGACCGGCGCCGCGTCCGCGCAAGCCGCCGACCCGCTCACGCTGCAGCTGAAATGGGTCACGCAGGGCCAGTTCGTCGGCTATTACGTGGCGCTGGCGAAGGGTTTTTATAAAGCCGATAACCTGGACCTGACGATCAAGCCCGGCGGCCCGGACATCAACCCCGATCAGGTTCTGGCCGGCGGCGGCGCGGATGTGGTGATCGACTGGATGCCCTCGGCGCTCGCCACGCGCGAAAAGGGCGTGCCGATCGTCAATATCGCTCAGGTCTTCCAGAATTCCGGCATGGAACTGACCTGCCGTAAGGATAGCGGCATCAAGACCCCGGCCGATTTCAAAGGCAAGACGCTGGGCGTCTGGTTCTCGGGCAACGAATATCCGTTCCTGTCATGGATGGCCAAGCTTGGGTACAGCACCGATGGTCCCCAGGCGGATGTCACGGTTCTGAAGCAGGGCTTCAATGTCGACCCGCTGTTGCAGAAGCAGGCGGCCTGTATTTCCACCATGAGTTATAACGAATACTGGCAGTTGATTGAGGCGGGCATGAAGCCGGCCCAGCTTCTGGTCTTCAAGTATCAGGCCGAGCATGTGGCGACGTTGGAAGACGGCCTCTATGTGCTGCAATCCTCGCTCAATGACCCTGCAAAAGTGGATAGGCTGGCGCGGTTCCTGAAAGCCTCTCAGGAAGGTTGGGAATATGCGCAGAAGCATCAGGCCGAAGCGGTTCAAATCCTGCTGGCGGCGGACACGGCCGGCGTCTTGACGAAGCAACATCAGGCCCGCATGGTCGCCGGCATCGTGAAGCTGCTTGGCACTTCACCTTGGGGCTATCTGCAGGCTGCGGATTATGATCGTACTATCGATGAACTTCTGTCGACGAAATCGACACCTGTGATCACTAAAAAACCTGACGGCGCCTATAGCCGGGTAGTTTGGGACAAAGCCTTTAAAAGCTAAGACTTGACCCGGACGACGGATTAACCCAAGCGTTATTTTCCAGCTAGACTTCTGTGATGGCGCGATGCTTGCTTACATCAGCCGTGTCGCGCCCTTGCCCTCACCCAGCGCGTAAGTTCTGATCTAGGAGATCTATTGATGATTACGAGACGTTCTGCGGCGACCCTTCTTGCCGGTACCGCATTGGGGGCGGCGCTCGGACTGCCGCGCGGCGCCCAAGCTGCCGACAAGACCATCATCATCGGCATCAACCTGCCCATTACGGGCGCGGATGCCGCTGGCGCCAAGCGCATGATGAACGGCGCGCTGCTGGGCATCCAGCAAGCTAATGACGCCAACGAAATCCCCGGCTATACGCTGAAGCCGCTGGTGCTGAACGATGCCACGGCAACCGCCGGGCAGTATGACCCTGCTCAGGCGGCGACGAATGCCCGTAAATTCGTTTCCAATCCGAAGGTTCTGGCCGCGATCGGTCCCGAAATGAGCGGCTCCGCCAAGGCGATGGCGCCGATTCTCAGCGAAGGCAATGTCGCGATCATCACGCCGTCGGCGACCAACCCGGATCTGACAAACCCGCAATTTGCGGCGCAGTATATGCCGAGCGGTAAGCCGACCTTCTTCCGCACCGTGACGACGGACGCCTTCCAGGGTCCGAATATGGCGAACTTCTATGCCGAGACGCTCGGCGTGAAGGATGTCTATATCCTCGACGATAGCGGCGCCTATGGCGTGGGCCTGGCGGATGCCTTCCAGAAGCAGGCCGCAGCCAAGGGGCTGAAGATCCTGGGCCGCGACCGTCTTGACCCGACCGCGTCCGACTATTCGGCCGTGCTGACCAAGATCAAATCCCTCAACGCAAGCTCGCTCTATTATGGTGGCGTTGGCAACGCCGGCGTGAAGCTGGTGAAGCAGGCCTATGAAATCGTGCCTGGCATCAAGAAGGGTGGCGGCGACGGCATCTATACGCCGGACATCACCACGGGCGCTGGCTTCCCGGCCGCCGCCGGCTGGTATGTGACCAATGCCTCGCCGCACATGACCGAAGATCCGAAGATCGCCAACTGGCTGAACGAATATAATTCGGCCTTCAACGAATCCCCGGATGACTATGCCATCACCGCCTATGACGGCGTGCTGGTGATCCTGGCCGCGCTGAAGAAGGTGATTGCGGCCGGCAAGACCCCGACGCGGGAAAACGTGCGTGAGGCGATTGCCAGCTCGACGGTCGATACGCTGCAGGGCCAGGTGTCCTTCGACGCCAATGGCGACGTGAAGCAGCGCGTCGTCAGTGTGTTCCAGATTACGCATAACCCGAGCTTCCCGCTCGATGACGCCATTCATCAGTTCAAATACATCGGCGTTGCGCCGCAGAGCTGATTGACCAAGACTGCGAAGGGGTGCCCGCACCGGGCGCCCCTTCTCCTTTAGGTGCTTCACGGTCCGGCAATACGACGCTGTGTCATTATTCCGTGTCGCGCATCCATTCCATTGGCGGGCGCCTCAGCTTTTACGCCAAGCCTGGGAATGAGACGGCATTGCCTGCGGTTCACCTTAAAATTTCTGTTGAGAGCCGGGATCTTTTAAAGAATGTCCTCCTTCGATCTCCTTCTCCAGCAATTCATAAACGGTCTTAGCCTGGGGGCGATGTATGCTTTGCTCGCCCTTGGCTTCACGATCGTCTATGGAATTATGGAGCTGATCAATTTCTCCCATTTCAATGTTTTCATGATCGGCTCTTTTGTCGCGATGGGCGTTCTGAGCCTGTTCGGCCTGAGCGGGCAGACGATTCTGCTGCACGGCCTGCCGCTGGTCGGCGTGCTGGTGGTGACGCTGGCCGTCACGATGGTCGCCTGCGGCCTGCTCGGCGTTGGAATTGAAAGACTGGCGCTGAGACCGCTGCGCGGCGTGCAGGGCCCGATGGCGATGATCACCACGATCGGCGTATCCTATGTGCTGTCGAATGTCGTCATGCTGTCGGTAGGCGCCAATACCAAGAACTTCCCGAATCCGATTCCCTCTGTGGCGCTGCATATCGGCACCGCGCAGATCACGATTTTCCAGTTCATCATCTGGGCCTTGTCGGCCGTTCTGATGGGCGGGCTCTATATCTTCGTGCAGCGGAGCAAGCTGGGTAAGGCGATGCGCGCGACGGCGCAGGACCCGGATGCCGCGCTGATGATGGGTGTGGACGTCAACCGAGTGATCATGACCGCCTTCTTCCTGGGGTCCGCGCTGGCCGGCGCGGCCGGGTTCATCTTCGGCCTGTATTACAACTTCACCAATTTCGGCATCGGCTTCACCGCTGGCCTGCGCGCCTTCACCGCCGCGGTTCTGGGCGGCATCGGCAATATTCCGGGCGCCATGATCGGCGGATTGATCATCGGTCTGATCGAAGCCATGGCCGGCCAGTATGTCGGCGCGAAATGGGCCGACGTCATCATCTTCTCCCTGCTCGTCCTCGTGCTCGTCTGCCGCCCTGCCGGCCTGCTCGGGCGCCTGGCGCCCACCAAGTCCTGAAGGAGCACGGATAATGGATACGACAACCGCGCCCCCCGATGCCAAGCCGGGACATGAGAACACCAATGCCCTGCATATGGTGGAAGCCCCGCCGGCGAAGTGGCACTGGCTGACCAAGCCCTTCGACCGGCCGGGCTTCCGCGCCGGCACGATTGCGCTGGTCGCCCTGTTGGCCGTGCTGTTTCCGGTAATCACCGGCGATCAGGCCAATATCGACGCCGCCGGCAATGCCGCAGCCTATGCCGCCCTCGCCCTTGGCCTCAATATCGTGGTCGGCTTCTGCGGCCTGCTCGACCTTGGCTATGCCGCTTTCTTTGCGATCGGCGCCTATGCCTACGGCATCCTGACCTCCTGGCAGATCACCCCCGAATGGAGCGGCTTCTGGGCGCCCTTCGCGGCCCTCGGCCTGGTGCAGAAAGTGGTGCAGAACGGCCAGACGCTGGTGCATTTCACCGTTTCCTTCTGGCTGATGCTGCCGATCTCAGGCGTGATTTCCGCCTTTTTCGGCGTGCTGTTCGGCGCGCCGACGCTGCGCCTGCGGGGCGACTATCTCGCCATCGTGACGCTTGGCTTCGGTGAGATCGTGCCGATCGTGGCGCGCAACTGGACGGGGCTGACCAATGGTGCCGCCGGCCTGAACGGCATCGCGAGCCCGACACTGTTCAGCTACAAATTCGGCATCGACGCGACGCCCTATTATTATGTCGGCATCGGCGTCGTCGCCTTTCTGATCTTCGCCAGCACCCGCCTGCGCGAAAGCCGGATCGGCCGCGCCTGGATGGCGATCCGCGACGATGAAATCGCGGCGAGTGCGATGGGCATCAACCTGACCCGCTTCAAGCTGCTCGCCTTCGGCCTGGGCGCGGCCTTCGCCGGCATGGCCGGCACCTTCTATGTCGCCAAGCTGCAAACGGCGACGCCGGACATGTTCGGCTTTCCGGTCTCCATCATGATCCTGGTCATGGTCGTGCTGGGGGGCTTGGGCAGCGTCTGGGGCGTCGTGGTCGGCGCCGTGCTGCTGCAGCTGCTGCAGTCCTGGTTCCTCGGCGACCTGACGCAATGGGTGAACGCCTTCGGCGACAGCATCCACAACAACTATCTGAGTTCGGTGGACCTGACCCAGGCGAGCGAGCTGATTTTCGGCATCATCCTCGTCATCATGATGCTCTATCGCCGGGAAGGCCTGATCCCGGCCAACCGGCGGCAGCGGGCGCTGTCTTTCGAGCAGCAGCATGCGACCGTGCAGACGCATGTCCGCGCGGAGGATATCACCCTCTCGCAGATCGGGGGTGCGGCCTATACCCATGCGCCGGGCGATGTGCCGATGCTGGAGATCACGGATCTGACCGTGCGCTTCGGCGGTCTGGTCGCGCTCAACAAGGTCAATCTGACCGTGCCGGCGGGCAGCGTGGTCGCGGTCATCGGGCCGAACGGGTCAGGCAAGTCGACGCTGTTCAATACCATCACCGGTCTGACGCGGGCGGGCGAAGGCAGCATTCTGTTCCGCGGCAATGAGATTCTGGGTCTGCCGCCGCATCAGATTCTGCAGACAGGCATCGCGCGCACCTTCCAGAACATCCGCCTGTTCACGACGCTGACGGTCGCAGAGAACATCATGGTCGGGCTGCATGCGCGCCTGAAGGCGGGTCCTTTCTCGGCGGTTTTCCGCTCGCCTAAGAAGCTGACCGAAGAGGCGGCAGGCCGCGACTGGGTGATCGAGATCGCCCGCATCTTCGGCAACCGCCTGATGCCACGTCTGACGCAGACGGTGGTGGGCCTGTCCTACGCCAATCGGCGCCGGGTGGAGATTTCCCGCGCGCTCGCCTCCAAGCCCATGCTGCTGTTGCTGGATGAGCCGACGGCCGGCATGAACACCTCGGAAAGCCTGGAACTCGCCGAGCAGATCAAGGGCCTGCATGCGCTGGGCCTCACCATCCTGATCATCGAGCACAAGCTGGATGTGGTGACCCGCATCGCTGACAAGGTCATCGTGCTGGACCATGGCGACAAGCTGACCGAAGGCCTGCCCGAGGAAGTCCGCCGCAACGAACAGGTGCTAGAGGCCTATCTCGGCCGGGGAGCCGCCGCTCATGCTTGAGTTCCGCAACGTCAATACGTACTACGGCGACCTGCACGTTCTGAAGAACGTCAATTATAACCTGGGTGCGGGCGAGATCATCTGCCTGCTGGGCGGCAATGCCTGCGGCAAGTCCACGACCATGAAGACGATCATGGGCATCGTGCGGCCGACTTCGGGCGAGGTGATCTTCGAGGGCGAGCGGATCGATCGCCTGCCCACCGCTGAGCGCGTGAAGCGCGGCATCGCACCGGTGCTGGAAGCGCGCCGGCTGTTTCCGCGCATGACGGTCTACGAAAACCTTGAGATGGGTGCTTACACCCGTAAGCGCGGCCCGGAATTCGATGAGGATCTGGAGCGCGTCTATTCCCTGTTCCCGCGCGTGAAGGAGCGGCGGGAGCAGCAGGCGGGCACGCTGTCGGGCGGCGAGCAGCAGATGGTGGCCATCGGGCGCGCGCTGATGGCGCGGCCGAAGCTGATCTGCATGGACGAGCCGTCGATGGGCCTGTCGCCGCTATTCGTGGAGCAGACCTTTGAGATCATCCAGACGATCAATCGCCAGGGCGTGACCATCTTCATGGTGGAGCAGAATGCAGCGATGGCGCTGTCCATCGCCCATCGCGCCTATGTGCTGCAGACCGGACGGGTGGTGCTGTCGGGGCCAGCCTCCGAACTCCGCGAAAACGAGCATGTGCGGGACGCCTATCTGGGCGAAATGCAAGTCGTCGCGGCCTAGAGTACGTCAGCCTTTCTTTCAAACAGTTTACCCTGTCATGCCCACGCAAGTGGGCATCTTCTTGACCGCTGCGGGCGGCACCTCGCCGATAATGGCGCCACGCCGCCAGAAGATACCCGCTGGCGCGGGTATGACGGTGTTGAATGGGCGATTCTTATCGAAACGGACAAACTCTAGCTGTTGCGCAAGCGATGTGCTTGATCAAGCAGGCCAGGACGTGCGCGGGGCTTGAGAATGGTCCCGCGGATGGTTTAACCAGCCGCATGACCATTCTTTATATCGATGGCGATGCCTGCCCGGTGCGGGACGAAGTCTATCGCGTCGCCGACCGTCTCTCCCTCAAGGTTGTCGTGGTCGCCAACGGATCGCGGCCGCTGCGCCCCACCGGCCGCCCGAATGTCGAAATGATCACGGTGGCGGACGGACCCGATGTGGCCGATGACTGGATCGCCGATCAGATCGCGGCGGGCGATGTCTGCATCACGACCGATATTCCGCTGGCCGCGCGCTGCCTGGCGAAAGGCGCGCGGGCCTTATCCTCACGCGGGCATCACTGGACGGAAGACAATATCGGCACCGCACTCGCCGGCCGGGCGGTGGCCGAGCATTTGCGCTCTTTCGGGGCCAATACGCGGGGCCCGGACGGGCTGACGCGGGAAGACCGCTCCCGCTTTCTGGCGGCCCTGGATGCGGCCATCAGCGCGGCCCGCAAGCCCGCCGCGCCGCGGCGGATGATGATCCCGCCCGGCGGATTCTGATTTTTACTTGGACTAAGAGCCGTCGCCGTCCAGCACGGGACGCGGCTTGCGGTCCTCGTCGATGGCGACGAAGGTGAAGACCGCCTTGGTGACCGGCACTGTCTCCGTCTGGTAGCGGGTGCGCCGTTCGGCCTCGACCGAGATTTTCATCGAGGTCCGGCCCATGGAGAGAAGGTCAGCATAGAAGCTGACCTCATCGCCGACATGGACCGGGGCCAGAAAAGCCATGCCGTCCAGCGCCACCGTGACGCAGCGGCCCTTGGCGATGCGATGGGCCAGATTGCCCGCCGCCAAGTCCATCTGCGCCAGCAGCCAGCCGCCGAAAATATCGCCCGACGGATTGGTATCCGCCGGCATGGCGATGACGCGGATCAAAGGCTCACGTATCGCCACCGGCGAAATCCCTTTTAGAGGCTGCGCTCGATCCAGGCCTTGAGCACGCTTTTGGGTGCGGCGCCGACCTGCGTCGCGGCCGGCTTGCCGTCCTTGAACAGGATCAGGGTCGGGATGCCGCGCACCGCATAGTTGCTCGGCGTCATCGGGTTTTCGTCGATATTGACCTTGGCAATGGTCAGCTTGCCGGCATATTCGGCCGAGATTTCCTCAAGCGCCGGGGAGATCGCACGGCAAGGGCCGCACCACTCGGCCCAGAAATCGACAACGACGGGGCCGGATGCCTTCAGAACATCCGCATCGAAGCTAGCGTCGGTGACAGCCTTGGTATTGCCAGCCATGGGAAAGCCTCATCTGTGAAACCGCGCCGCACGCAGGCGCGTAATGTTGCGTTAGGCTGAAGGTGGGGCATTCCCATCCGTCAGGCAAGCTTGCTCCGGCGAGCATCAGTTGTGCCGTTGGGGCAGGTAAAAGGAGAATGCAGGATTGGGCCTGACGACAATTCTGAACGGCTTCGGCATCAGCCTCGGCGACGGCATTATCGGCCTGCAGGCGCTGGCTGTCGCCCGGTCGAGCGGCGCCATTCAGGGGCGCGTGGTGCTGGGCCGGCGCGAGCCCGCGGCCAAGCCGCTGGTCCCTCAGCTGTACCGGCGCGCGGCGGATCTGGCGGGCGTCGTGCCGATGGATGCGGCGCCGCTGGATGGCAGGGTGATCGATATCCGGGATTTCGCGCTGGACCCCGCCTTCGCCCGCATTTCCATGATCGATTTCTTCCTCGGCAAGCTTGGCGTCGCTCCGGCCGCCGTGCCATCGGCAGACAAGCGCAATACCTGGCTTGCACCGCGGCTGGGGGTTTTGCCCGATCTCGGGCTGCCGCGGGACTACGTGCTGCTATGCCCCCACGCCTCCATCGCGCTCAGGGATATGCCGCGTGAGGCGCATGATGCCCTGATGCGCGGCTTGCAGGCCCAAGGCCTGGGGGCAGTCGTGACCCAGGGCGAGCCGCTGGACGGCGCCATCCCGGCACCCTTCTGCGCGACGATCGAGCAGCTCGCGTCTCTGGTCGCGGGGGCGCGGGCCGTGGTTTCCACCGATACCGCCATCCTGCATATCGCCGATGCCTATTCGGTGCCCTGCCTGGCCTTCATGACGACCCATCGGCCGGAATGGCGGGTGCGGGACTATCCGTTCTGCCTGCCCTACCGGCTGCCCATCCCCGGCGTGCCGGAAAGTGCGGAATTCGTGCGCGGCGAGGAGGATCTGAAAGCCGTGCGCGCCGCCTGGTTCCCCGATGGTCCGGGCCTCGGCTGGGTGGCCCCCGTGCTCGATCAGTTCGTGGCCTTTGCCGCCGCCCGTGCCTGAGGGCTGTGTTCCGCAAGCAAGGCATCGGGTAGCGGCATGACCGTGCCGGTTTCCGTCCAGACCAGCAGGCAGTCGACTGGCCGACCGGGAAATATCGCCTGCAGCAAAGCCTGATAGGCCGCCATCTGGCGCAGATAGAGCAGCGGCGTTTTGTCGGCCGAGGCCGGCGGTTGGCGATTGGTCTTGAAATCGAGCGCCACGACCCTGTCCGGCGTAACCGCGAGACGATCGACGATGCCGGTGATGACCTCCCCCGCGACCTCTCCGGCCAGCGGCACTTCTGCGCGGCTGCCGGGCGAGAAGGCCGATGCCAAAGCAGGATCGGCGATGACCGCTTCGCATTGCGCGAGCACCGCCTCCGCCTCTGCCGGGTCGATGCCCGAACCGGCGCGGCGCAGAAAGTCGATCGCCGCCACCTGCCGGGTGGCGGCCGGCAGGTCCGGCATATGTTGCAGCAATTGATGGATCAGCGTGCCGCGGCTGAAGCGCGCGCGCCGTGGCGTGGTGGTGGTGACCGGCGAGTCGCTGGCCGGCACCGGGCCGAAGGCGACGTCGTCCGGCCGGCTTGGCGCGAGCGGCTTGGCGCGTGGCGGCTCGGTCGGTGCCGGGATCGGCCGCCAATCCGGCGCCTGGCCGATCCAGCGGGGCATCGCGGCCGTGAGCCCTGTGGATTGCGGCCGTGCCGGCGGGGGTGGCCGCCGCTGCGGCGCGGTCAGAACCTGCCGGGTCGATGGAACACGATCCGGTTCTTCGATCGTTGCAGCCTCCAGCCGGGCGAAGGCGCGCGAAATCAGCTCATGCCAGCTGGGCGCGCTGCTGCGCGGGCCGCCGCTTTCCCAGCCGCAGACGACCAGCCGGTCTTCCGCGCGGGTCATGGCGACATAGAGCAGGCGGTGATGCTCCTCCACCGCGCGGGCCTGCATCAGCCCCTGAAAGCTGCGGCTTGCCTCGCAATGGCTGTCCTTGCGGGGACACAGGATGGGCAGATCGAGCCCCCCCTGATCGTCCTGCATCCACAGCAGCTGCGAGCGGTCGCCCGGCGGCCGGTTGGCGGCGTCCGCCATGATGACGACCGGCGCCTGCAGACCTTTGGAGGCATGGACGGTCATGATGCGCACGGCGTCCCCCGCCGCCCCCGGTTCCCGCTTCGCCTCAGTCGTGGACTGCCGCAACCAATGCAGAAAGCTTTGCAGAGAGGGCGCATGGCTCGCGGTATAGGTCAGCGCGGCGTTGAGCAGTTCATCGACCGGTTCCGCCGCTTCCGCGCCGAGCCGGCGGAACAGCCGCGCCCGGCCGCCCAGCGCACCGAGCGCCTGGGAGAGCACGGCATGCGGCGTTGCGTAATCGACCTGAGCCTGCAGGGTTTCATAGAAATGCCAGGCGGCTTGCCAATCCGGCCGCTCGGCGGCGCGCAGGCGAAGCGTTTCCGACAGGTAGCGCGGACCTCGTCCGGCCGCGAGATCCATCAGGCTGTCATCGGAGAGATTGCCCAAAGGACTGGTCAGCCAGCAGGCGAAGGAGAGGTCGTCCTCGGGCAGCAGCATGCTGTCGGCGAGCGCCATGAGATCCTGCACGGCGGCCTGGGCGGTCAGCTCCAACCGGTCGAGCCCCGCGACTGGCACGCCGGCGGCCTTCAGCTCGCGCACCAGGATAGGGGCGAAGGGCGCGCGTTTTTGCAGCAGAACGAGAATGTCGCCGGGGGCGACCGGCCTACCCTGGCTTTCCAGCATTTGGCTGCCATCGGTCAGCCGGGCGATCCATAATGCGAGATCGCGTGCCAGCCGTCCGGGGGCGGAGGTCTGGCCGAGATTGCTGTCCGGGATGGTCCAGGCATCCGGCACTGGCACCGCTTCCCGCGGGGTCAGCGGCCAGATTTCGACCGATCCGCCATCCTCCGGCCGGGCCGAGACATGCAGCAGCGGGGGTGCCCCGGCTTCCGTCACGCCGCGCGCGGCTTCGGGGTCCGCGAAGACCGCATCGACAAGCGCCAGCACCGGCACGACCGATCGGAAGGAGACATCGAGCGCACCGTCATGCCAGGTGCGCTGCGCCGTGCGCACGCGGTGCCGCAGCCGCTGCCGCCAGTCGTCGAAGGAGCGGAGATCGGCCCCCTGGAAGCCGTAGATCGACTGTTTGCGGTCACCGACCGCGAAGACCGTGCGGCCGAGCGCATCCTTTTGGGACTGCGCCTGCACCTCCCGCGCGCCGGTGCCGGCGAAGAATTCGGCCGTCAGGCTGCCGGCGATGGTCCATTGCGCGGGCGCCGTATCCTGCACCTCATCCAGCAGAAGATGATCGAGCCCGTGGTCGAGCTTGAAGAGAACCCAGGCGGCGCCTGGGTCACGCAGCAATTCATTGGAGCGGAGGATGAGGTCGCCGTAGTCCATCAGCCCTTCCACCTGCCGCCGCCGCGCCTGGCTGCGCAGCACCGGCAGCGCCAGGCGCAGGAAGGCGGCGGAGAGATCGGCCAGCCGCTCGGCGGCGAACGCGTCTTCCAGCGCAGAGAGGCGCGCCTGTTCCGCTTCGATGACCGGCCAGAGATCGGGCCGCTCGGCATCCAGCTTCTTGCCGACCAGTGTCGAACGGGCGAGGGGATCGCCGTCCACCTTGAAGAAGCTGCGGCTCCAGACGGACCAGTCCCGCCGCCGGCTGTCATGGTCATCGGCCAGCCAGTCGAGTAGCGCGAGCGCCCGGATGCGCACGGTGGGCGGGCCTTGGTCGGCGATCGTGGCGAAGACGCGGTGCAGCTCCCCCTGAGCGCCGCCCGACAGCGCGTCCAGCCAGATATCCTCCGCCGTGCGCACGGCGCCGAGGATACGGCGCTGCTGCGCGATCAGCGCTTCGATGTCCTGGGTGAGCAGCGCCTCCGTCCGTTCCCGCGCACCGTCGAGCTGGCGGACCAGGCGGTCAAGATCATCGGCGCTGAGTTCGGCCGCGAGCGCATCGACGGCGTCACGCATGCCCGGCGCGTCATCATGGATGCGGGAGAGCATGATTTCCTGCTCCTCCCGCAGCGAGATGAGTGCGTCGCGCTCCTCGACCAGACGGAAATGGGGGGAGATGCCCGCTTCGAGCGGGAAGCGGCGCAGCAGCGACTGGCAGAAGGCATGAATGGTGTCGATGCGCATGCCGCCCGGCAGATCGAGCACGATGGCGAAGAGCGAGCGGGCGCGTTTGCGATGCACTTCGCTGGGTAGAACATCCAGCTCGGTCAGCGCTTGATTGAGGACGTCATCGGGCAGGCTGACCCAACGGCCGAGGCGGTCCTGCAGGCGGAGTGCCATTTCGGCCGCGGCATTGCGGGTGAAGGTGAGGCAGAGGATGCGGCCGGGATCGACGCCGCCGAGCATGAGGCGTAGCAGCCGGTCGGTCAGCAGCTTGGTCTTGCCGGAGCCCGCGGAGGCCGCGACGAAGGTGGAGACGCGGGGGTCCGACGCCGCCATCTGATGCTGGCTGGCGCGGACGCGTGCATCATCGGCGGTGGGCGTCGGCGGCAGAGGCAGGCCGAGCTGAGAAAGGGTCATGCCGATGCCTGCCTCATGCCTCATCCCCGCCGCCGGCCCATTCGGCCAGGCGGGCGAGGCGGCCATAGGCCGAATCGCGCGCCGTGCGGCCGGGATGGGGCCGCGCGAGATAGGGTTTGGTGGGGTCGTCGAAGGCCGCGATGAGAGCGCGGAGCGAGGCTTCGGACTGGGCCGCGAGCGCTTCGAGTTCGGCGGCACTGTCGATGGGCGTGATGACGGCGCCGGGTTCGGCCCCGCCGCGCAGGCGCCAATAGCTCATCTCGACGGTCGGACCCGTGAAGTCCTCCCCGAAAGCGCCGGCGGCGGCCATGGCGGCTTCCAGCGGCAGCTGCGGCGCATGGCCTTCGCGGACGCGCTTTTCGGTCGGCACCGTGCCCGTCTTGTAGTCGATGAGCGCAAGCGCACCGTCGGCGCGCTTTTCAATGCGGTCGGCACGGCCTTTCAGGACGAAGCGGCCGGCAGGGCCCGAGAGCGACCAGCGGCCGCTGACTTCGGTGCCGATTTTGACCAGCGAGAGTCCGGCCCGGCGTGCGGTCTCAACCTCCGCGATCCAATCGGCGATGCGGCGGAGGCGCGGGCGCCACCAATTGGCGAGTGCGGGGCGGAGGCGCGCTTCACCGAGCGCGCGTTCCATGGCGATGCGCAGGCGATAGGGCGAATCAGGACGCCACTCGGCCCCGACCTCATTGAGGAAATGCTGGACGCCGGCATGGACCAGTCTTCCGTAATCGGCGGCGTCCGTCGCCTGATCCAGGGGATCAAGCTCCTTCAGCTGCAGCACATGGCGCGCATAGATGGCGTAAGGGTCGGCGAGCCAGGTCTCGATCTCGGTGATCGAGAGGCTGCGCGGGCGAAGGGCCACTGCCGGCTTTGGCACGGGCGGGCGTGCGGGCGCGGGGGCGGCGCCGGGCTGATCCAGCGCCTGCGCCCAGGCGAGCGCCGGATGCGCGGGCAGCCGAATGGATTGGCCGGCGAGCATCGCTTCCAGCCGCTTCAGCCAGCGGGCCGGCACCGCCGGCGCACCGCCGACGCGCAAAGGGGCGCTGAGAATGACGGTCGGCGCCGAACAGGCATTGGCCAGAAAATCATGCGCGGCCTGGCCGATCATCTCTTCCGGCGAGGGCAGGCCGGCTTCGGCGCGCATGCGGCGGCTGAGCCAGGGACCGGGGTCCGGGGCCGGCGGCCAGGTGCCTTCGACCAGGCCGCCGAGAACCACGACCTCGGCACTTTGCAGCCGCGCTTCCAGCAGGCCCCAGATGGAGATGCGCGGATGAATGGTGGCCCCCGCCAGGCCGCGAATGGCGCGGCGGCTGCGCACGACCTTGCCCTCCAGCAGCGCTTCGAGCAGGCCGGGCAGCACGGAAGGCGCGATATCGGGCAGGGTTTCGAGCGCCGGCAGGGCTTCGGCGATGGTGGTGGCCAGGGCCTCGCCTTCCTCACCCGACCAGAGGCGGGACTGACCGGGATCACTCTCGGTCGTCGCCAGCGCCTCGGCCGTCTCGGTCAAAGCGCGGAGGAGATCGGCCGGCGGTTGCAGTGTATAGCCCTCGGCCAGCCGCCGCAGCGGCAGCAAGGCGGGTTCCAGCCGGGCGAGCAGATCGACGGCGCGGGGCGAAGGGCCGCCGCGCGCCTGGTCCAGCGCCTGACGCAGACCCGCAAGCCCGGCCGCAGGGCGCGGACCGCGCAGGCAGTCTATCTCCAGCAGCCTGGCGCCGGCACGGCAGGCGGAGAGCGACATTCCGGCAGCGGTGAAGGGATGTTTCAGCATCGCGAGCAGCGGCACCGGTGCCAGGCGGTCCGCCACCGCGCGGGCGATCAAGCGCAGGAAGGTGCCGGCCGGCGTCTCCCCCAAGGCCTCGCCGGCGCTGTCATCGGCGACGATGCCGAAGCGGCGGAGTTCCACCGCGACGCGGGCCGCCAGCGCCCGGTCGGGCGTGACCAGCTGGGCGCGGGCAGCGGGCGTTTCCAGCGTGTCGCGCAGAATGGCGGCGATGGCGATCGCCTCCTGCTGCTGGTCCGCGGGCGAGAGGCGATAGAGCCCGTCGAGAGCGAGTGTTGCGGGTTCCCGCCAGGCGCCGAGCGCTTCCGCCGGCAGCAGGGCGCGGGCGAGGAGACCCGCACGATCCGGCGTTTCTGTCGATGCGGGTTCCCATTGTTGGACATCGTCACGCCGCGCGCCCATGGCGGTGATCAGGCGTTGCAATCCGGCCTGCGGGTGGCTCGGCTGCAGGGATGTCCAGACCTCATCGGCCATGCTGTGATCGAGCCCCTGCAGGATGACGGCGCCCTGCGGCAGGCCAGCGACGACGCGCGCGATATGCGCGATGGACGGACGGGCCGCGGTAAGGCCCGCGATCCAGACCGGATAGTCCGGGGCGACCTGTTCCCAGGTCTCGGCCTGGGCATGCAGCAGCCGCACCTGGCGGGCGACCGGGTCCATCAACTGCAGTTCATCGAGGATGCGCGGCCATTGCTCGGTCGCGATGGCGAGGAAGGTCAGGGTCTTTTGCCAATGCCCGGCGAGTTCTTCGGGCACGCTGGCGCGCAGCGCCTCGGCCAGAGGCACTTCCGCGCGCTCGGCCTCATCCATCAGGCTCGCGAGTTCGTGCGCCAGGCGCCAAGTTGCGTCGAGGCTGGGGGTGACAGCGCCGGTCGCAGCTTCCAGCGCGATGATGAGGCGTGAAAGCGTCGCCAGCCGCTGGGCTTCCGGCATGGCGGGCGGCAAAGCGAGGGCGGCGGGGCCCAAGGCGAGCGGCACTTCATCGGCCGCGCCGATGGCCGCGATGCGCGGCAGCAGGAGCGGCTTGCCGTCTGTCGCGCGCAAAAAGGCTTCCATCAGAGCGCGGGCAGCGCGGCGTGTCGGCAGCAGGATGAGGCCCTGGGCCAGCGGCGAGCCGCCGTGCCGGTCAAGCCAGCGCCCGGCCAGAGCATCCAGAAAGGGCAGGCCGCTGGGGATGGACCAGAGGCCGAGCGGTTTCAACGGCGGTTGCCTGCCGCATGCTCCCGCAGCTCGACCTCGGCACGGCTGAGATCGGGCGGGGTGGAGAGATGGAACCAGACGCCGTCATGCACGATGGCGCGCAAGCGCCCGGCTTCGATCGCGCGGTCCCAGATCAGGTTCATGCTGAAGGCGCCGGCCGGCACATCCTGGAACAGGCTGGGGGAGAGGAGCTGGATGCCGGCATAGGTATAGGGAACCTGCTCATTCTCCGTCGGGCGGCGCGGATTGCCCCAGACATCGAGGGCGAAATCCCCGGAGCCGGTATAGCCCGCGACCTGAACGCTGCGATGCAGGAGCAGCACGCCGTCAGCGGTCTCGATCTCCAGGGCGCTGGCCAGCCGTAGGAGCACCGGAATCGGGCCGTCGAGCCAGAAGGCGTCGCCGTTGATGACGTAGAAGGGGTCGGTGCCAAGATGCCCGGCGGCCAGCGCCGTGGCGACGGCGCCGCCGGTATCGCGCAGGCTGTCCTCGCGCTGCAGAATGACGGCGGGGCCGCCCTCACGCTTTTTCAGATGGGCTTCGACCGCCTCCGCCTGCCAATGCGTATTGACGACGACCGTCTCCACCCCCGCATCGAGCAGCCGGTCCAGCGCATGGTCGAGCAAGGCACGGCCGCCGAGGGGCAGCAAGGGTTTGGCGGTTCTATCCGTGAGGGGGCGCATGCGGGTGCCGAGGCCCGCGGCCAGCAGCATGGCGGAACGCGGCACGTGGCGAGGCTTGAAGACGTCTTGGGTCATGGCTGGTCCATAAGACGGTGAAGGCGATCCGGCCAGCCGGAAAGACGCGCGAGCCGCACGCCGTCCGCCTGCGGATTGAGGATGATTTCAAGCGCACCGGCCGGTGTATAGGCGTCCAGGCGGTCCGGCCACTCGATCAATGTGATGTCGTCAAAGGCGTCATCGAGGCCAAGCTCCCGCAAATCGGGTCCCGGCTCGACGCGCCACAGGTCGTAATGATGCACCATGCCCTTCGGCGTCTCATAGCTTTGCACCAGTGTGAAACTGGGACTTGGCACATCCAGCGCCGGGTTGCCGGCGGCGGCCCGGATGACCGCGCGGGCGAGGGCACTTTTGCCGGCGCCGAGCGGGCCGGAGAGCAATACGGCATCGCCGGGGCGCAGCTGTGCGGCGATGCGCCGCGCCAGCGCCTCGGTCTCATCGAGCGACGAAAGCCGAAGAGCGAGCGAGGGGGGAGGGCTGCCGGTCATGGCCGGGACCATGCCCCAAGGCTGGACGGACCGGAAGGCCGCAGCCTATCTACCGGGACTTGGTGATGAGGGGACGGGCGCAGGATGGCTCAGGTCTTGGATACGGATGTGGCGATCGTCGGCGCAGGGCCGGCCGGGCTTTTCGCCGTCTTTGAATGCGGCATGCTGAAGATGCGCGCGGTGCTGATCGATGCGCTGGATGCGGTCGGCGGCCAATGTACGGCGCTTTATCCCGAAAAGCCGATCTATGACATTCCCGCCCATCCGGCGATCGAGGCTGCCGATCTGATCGCCAATCTGGAGGCGCAGATCGCGCCCTTCGCGGCGCCGCGCCTGCTCGGCCGGCGGGTCACGGGTCTGGCCGGCGCGGTCGGCGCCTTTACGCTGACGACCGACAAGGGCGATCAGGTGACGGCCAAGGCCGTGATCATCGCCGCAGGCGCCGGTGCTTTTGGTCCCAACCGGCCGCCGATGGACGGGCTGGAAGAATATGAGGCGACCGCCAGCGTGCAATATTACGTGCGGCGGCGGGAGGATTTTCGCGGCAAGCGGGTGGTGATTGCGGGCGGCGGCGATTCGGCGGTCGACTGGGCTTTGGCGCTGAAGGATATCGCGGCTTCGATCGCGGTCGTGCATCGCCGGCCAAAGTTCCGCGCGGCGCCCGAGATGGCTGCGCGGCTGGATGAAGCGGCCGCGGCGGGCGCCATCGACCTCGTCATTCCCTATCAGCTGCACGGGCTGGAAGGTCAGGATGGTCAGATGACCGGCGTGGTTGTGGCCACTTTGCAGGGCGAGCAGAAGGTGCTGCCGGCCGATGTGCTGCTGCCCTTCTTTGGTCTGTCGATGGATCTGGGACCGATTGCGGACTGGGGCCTGGCGCTGGAGCGCCACCATCTGCCGGTGACGCCGGCGACCTGCGAGACGACGATTCCGGGCGTCTTCGCGATCGGCGATGTCGCGAGCTATGCCGGCAAGCTGAAACTTATTCTGCAGGGATTCTCAGAAGCGGCGATGGCGGCCCATGCCATTCATCCGATCGTGCATCCCGGGACGGCGCTGCATTTTGAGTATTCGACCAGCAAAGGCGTGCCGGGCTAAGGCTGCTTAAATGCTACTGCGGCGGTCATCCGGGGCGCCTTCATATGTCGTTCACAGGTTTATCCCGTGGACCCACGCGCTGGGGCGCCCATGCGACGCCAGGCGCCGGGCCGGGTCGGCCCGCGGCATGAAGCCGCGGGCGACACTGTTACGGCGGCGGGGGAGATGGTCCCGCCGCCGCGACACTCATCCTAGGACGAGCAGGATGATGATGATGATGACGACGAGGCCAAGTCCGCCGCCCAGGCCGTAGCCGTACGGACCGCCGAAGCCGCCGCCGACAAAGCCGTAGCCGCCGCCGAAAAGCAGCAGCAGGATGAGAATGATAAGAAGAAGGCGCATGATAGCTTCCCCGCAGGTGACAAATCTGTAACCCAGTTAGGGACAGTTTTGCTTCCCGCAAGGCGTCAGGTTCGCAATTGCGCGGCTGGCCACCGAAAACCCCCGATCAGAGCGGCGGCGGACTGGCTGCATGGGTTGAGAGGATAGCCTCAGTTTCCATATCCACTTCCTGCAGCCGCACCTCATAGCCCCAGAGAAAGGCGATATGACGAAGCGTTGCTTCGGCATCGCGCATGGACAGCAATTCGCCCGGCTTAGTACGATGCTGGAGCAGAAGCTTGCGGTCCCCGGCGAGATCGACATCGACGACCTGGATGTCTGCCGCATGCAGCGCTGGATCGTAGCTGGCGGCCAGGCTGCGGCGGACGGCGCGGTAGCCGGCATCGTCATGGATGGCATCGACGACCAGGGCGGAATCCGCCGTGTCATCCAGCAGGCGGAACATGCGGAACTGGCGGATGACGGCGGGCGACAGATATTGCAGGACGAAGCTTTCGTCGCGGAAATTGGCCCAGGCATAGCGAAGCGTGCCGACGGGATCGCCATTGCCGGCGATGTCGGGGAACCAGCGGCGGTCTTCCTCAGTGGGCTGCGAGCAGACGCGCTCGATATCACTCATCATGGCATAGCCGAGCGCATAGGGGTTGAAGCCGGGCCCGCCGCCGGGGTGATCAAAATCCGGTTGCATGATCACATTGCTGGTGGAGTGCAGAACTTCCAGGAAGGCGGCGTCGTTGATCTGCCCGGTTTCATGCAGGCGCGTCATGATGCGCTGATGCACCCAGGTGGCGCAGCCCTCATTCATCAGCTTGGCCTGCGGCTGCGGATAGAAATATTGCGCGATCAGGCGGACGATGCGAATGATTTCGCGTTGCCAGGGCTGCAGGCGCGGCGCCACCTTCTCGATGAAATAGAGCAGGTTCTCTTCCGGCAGGCCGAGGCGGCGGCGGCGTTCTGATGCGCTGTCCGAGGTGTGCTTGGGCTTGCCGCCGGGCACCGTGCGCCACAGATCGTCGAACATGCGTTCGTCATGCTCGCGCCGCTCGCGCTCCCGCTTCTGATCGACCTTGAGATTGAGCGGGCGCGCGCCGCCATGGCGATGCACACCGTGGCGTGACAGCGCGTGCGCCGCGTCGATGACGCGTTCGACCGCCGCCGCGCCGTGCTGATCCTCGCAGGAGGCGATATAGGACCGGGCGAATTCGAGATAGTCGATAATGGCCGAGGCTTCCGTCCACTGCCGGAACAGATGGTTGTTGCGGAAGAAATGGTTATGGCCAAAGGCGGCATGGGCGATCACGAGCGCCTGCATCGTCGCCGTGTTCTCCTCCATCAGATAGCTGATGCAGGGATTGGAATTGATCACGACCTCATAGGCGAGGCTGGAATAGCCGCGCTTGTAGCTTTGCTCATGCTGCAGGAAGCGCTTGCCGTAGGACCAGTGGCGATAGGTCAAAGGCATGCCATGCGCGGTGTAGACATCGAGCATCTGCTCGGCGGTGATGATTTCGATGCGGTTGGGATAGACCTCCAGCCCCAATTCCTCGCAGGCGATTTTCTCGATCGCATCATAGCTGCGCTGGATGGTCGGGAAGTCCCAGTCCGTGCCGTCATAGAGCAGGCGGTTGTCAGTCACGCGGCCACCTTGCGAGCGAAGAGTTGGCGGAAGACAGAAAAGATGTCGCGCCGGTCCGAGACCCGGCTCATGGCCAGCCGGCTGTCCCTCTGTGCGACGGGACTATAGCCGCGCCAGAGTTCTGTATCGCCGCGAATGACGGCCATGGTGCCGACCTCGATATAGGCGAAATACTGCACCAGCGGCAGGATGTCCTTCTCGAGCATTGCTGTCGATTTCTGCGTGTCGCTACTGGAATTGTCCCCATCCGAGGCTTGCGCCACATAGATGTTCCAGCTGTCCTGCGGGTAGCGCAGCCTTTGAATTTTGAGGAATTCGGTGAGTGCGGAGGAGACCACCGTGCCGCCGGTACGCGGATCGGTGAAGAAGGTATTTTCGTCCACTTCTTCCGCCGTCTCGGTATGGCGGATGAAGACCAGATCGACATGCTTGTAGCGCCGCTGCAGGAAGACGTGCAGCAGCAGGAAGAAGCGCTTGGCCAGATCCTTCATCGGTTCCGACATCGAGCCCGAGACGTCCATCAGGCAGAACATGACGGCGCGGGCGGAAGGCTTGGGCACTTGCGTGAAGCGGCGGTAGCGCAAATCGACCGGGTCGATCCAGGGAATGCGGCGCTGGCGCATGAGGGCGGTGGCGAGCGAGTCCTTCAGCGTGCGAAGACGTTCGGGATTGTCGCGGCTTTTTTCCAGCGCCGCGATTTCCGCTTCCATCTCCTCGATCTCTGGCGTTTTGGGGCGTTTGAGACCGATGCGCCGCGCCATGGACTGGCGCATGCTGCGCGCCATGTCGATCTGTGAGGGTGAGCCGTCGACGCTGAGGCCGGTGCGTTGCGGCGTCATGGTCTCAGTCGCGACGATCTGGTTTTTGACGAGATCGGGCAGTTCCAGATCCTCGAAGAAAAGATCAAGAAACTCGTCCCGCGTCAGGACGAAGCGGAAACCGTCTTCCCCACTGCCTTCACCCTGGCTGCCTTCGCCGGCGCCGTTGCCCTGACCGCCCGGCGGACGGGCCAGACGGTCACCGGTCGAGAATTCCTTGTTGCCGGAAAAAACGATATGGCGCTTGCCTTTGGTAAAGACGGTATGGAAGCTCGGCTCGTTCAGGCTGTCTGCCGGGATGGTGACGGCCTGGTCATTCCCCACTTCCCGCAGGGTTCCCTGGTCGATCGCTGCCCGCGCGGCACGGGCGACGGCTGCCCGCGCCCGCGCCAGCACGCGCTGGCGGTTCTCCAGATTCTTGCCATGCGGGTTGCGTCGGCGGTCGATGATCTCCAATGGCTTTGGCTCACGCTGACTGTTTCACGCGCATATACCACTCCACAAGCCGCCGAACCTGGCGTTCCGTGTAACCGCGCGACACCATGCGGTCGACGAAATCATTGTGCTTGCGTTCGGTATCCTGGTCCTTCTTGGAGCCGAAGCTGATGACAGGCAGCAGGTCTTCGACCTGGCTGAACATGCGCTTTTCGATGACTTCCCGGATTTTTTCGTAAGAGGTCCAGGACGGATTGCGGCCACCATTATTGGCCCGTGTGCGCAACGCGAATTTCACGACTTCGTTGCGGAAGTCCTTAGGGTTCGCGATGCCTGCCGGCTTTTCGATTTTGGTTAGCTCCGCATTCAGCAATTCACGGTTCAGCATCTGGCCCGTGTCAGGGTCTTTGAAGTCCTGATCCTCGATCCAGGCATCGGCATAGTCGAGATAGCGGTCGAACAGGTTCTGGCCGTAGTCACCATAGCTTTCGAGATAGGCCTTCTGTATCTCATTGCCGATGAATTCCGCGTAACGCGACGCGAGTTCATCCTTGATGGTGGCGATGTAGGAGGCTTCGGTCTCAGGCGGGAACTGTTCACGCCGGATCGCCTGTTCGAGCACATACATGAGATGCACAGGGTCGGCCGCGACTTCGGCTGAGGAATAGTTGAAGGTCTCGGACAGGACCTTATAGGCGAAGCGGGTGGAAATGCCGTCCATGCCTTCATCGACGCCGGCCGCGTCCTTATATTCCTGCATCGTCTTCACCTTGGGGTCCGTCTCGCGGATGTTTTCCCCGTCATAGACGCGCATCTTGGCGAAGGGCCGCGAATTCGCATGCGGCTTGAGGCGGGAGAGCACGGCGAAACGCGCCAGCATTTCCAGCGTATGCGGGGCGCAAGGCGCCTCGACCAGCGCGGAGCCGGCGATGAGCTTTTCGTAGATCCGGCTTTCTTCGGTGACGCGCAGGCAGTAAGGCACCTTGACGACGCTGACGCGATCGAGAAAGGCCTCGTTCGTGCGGTTGTTGCGGAAGCTCTGCCATTCCGCTTCGTTGGAATGGGCGAGGATGATGCCCTGGAAGGGAATGGCGCCGATATTCTCGGTGCCGACGTAATTGCCTTCCTGCGTCGCCGTCAGCAGGGGATGCAGCATCTTGATGGGCGCTTTGAACATCTCGACGAATTCGAGCATGCCCTGATTGGCGCGGTTGAGGCCGCCCGAGAAGCCATAGGCATCCGGGTCATTCTGGCTATAGGTTTCCAGCTTGCGGATATCGACCTTGCCGACGAGGGCTGAGATATCCTGATTATTGTCGTCGCCCGGCTCGGTCTTGGCGATGGCGAGCTGCTTGCGGCGGGACGGGTAGAGCTTGACGACGCGGAACCGCTCCAGATCGCCGTCCCATTCCTCCAGCCGCTTCAGCGCCCAGGGGCTGGCGACGCCGCTCAGCACGCGGCGCGGAATATTATAAGTCTCCAGAAGTGTCTGCCCCATTGTGTCGGGGTCAAAGAGACCGAAGGGGCTTTCATACACAGGGCTCAGCTCGTCGCCCGCTTTCAGGACATAGATCGGCTCCTTTTCCATGAGCGACTTGAGCCGTTCACCGAGCGAGGATTTGCCACCGCCGACGGGGCCGAGCAGGTAGAGAACCTGCTTGCGCTCCTCCAGGCCCTGAGCCGCGTGGCGGAAGAAGCCAACGATCCGCTCGATCGTCTCCTCCATGCCGTGGAACTCGGCAAAGGCCGGATAGACGCGGATGGTGCGATTGAGAAAAATGCGGCCGAGCCGCGATTCCCGAGAGGTATCGACGATTTCAGGCTCACCGATCGCCCGCAACATGCGTTCCGCCGGGCTTGCATAGCATAGCGGATCGTCGCGGCAGGCTTTGAGATACTCCGCAAGGCTCATCTCGACCTCGCGTGTGCGGTCCCGAAGGGTCGCATGCAACGAGAAGACGTCGTGCGGTTTATCCATGATGCGCTCTCTCCAGCCGTTTTAGGGGGCAGGTGCTGTCGTCACGCTCCTCTGGCTACAGCCGATTTTCAGGGAGTGTGGCGGCAGCGATTGAGCCTAGCGCAATGGCTTTGCAATTTTCATCAACAACCTTTTGTATCGGGCGGACTTATTTACGTTTTTTTCTGAAACCGGCCCGATTTCAAAGCCTTGTGAGCATAGGATTTGCTGCGCCGCGGCGAATGCAGGGGTGGCTAACCTTCGCCGCCCTTGCATTCATATCGACAGACTCGAGCGGTCAGCCTTCGCCGGGGCGCAAAACGCCCTTCTTGAGAATGAGGTTTCCGTAAAGCCGGCGCTCGGCCGTCTGCACGACGGCGAAGGCGCTCCGCACGCGGTCATAGAAGGCGAACCGTTCCAGGCCGACGACGCCGAATTTCTCCTGGCTATACAATTTGACCAGTCCTTCAAACTCGACACAGACCGGCGCCAGCTCATCCGGCGCATGAACCTGGCGCATGACGAAGGCGCTTTCCGGGACGAAATCGTCGAGCGGCATAAGCTTCAGGATGGCCTCCGACAGATGGGTGGCAGTGACGCCATCGGCGCGGACGACCCGCTTGCCCATGGTGGCGGCCGGGAAATTGGCGTCGACGATGGCGATCTCATCGCCATGGCCCATCTGGCGCAGGATGGAGAGAAGATCGGGGGATAGGACGGGGTCAATAAAACGCAGCACGGCCGTTTGGCTCCTTGGCTCGGACGATGGGACCCTGTGTTTCTACAGGGGACGGGCAGGTCAGCGAAGCCCGCGACCCGTAGCCGGGGCGCGTAGCCCGCCGTGGCTTCTTCAGTCGGTGAGGCTGTCGGGTCTGACGATCTGGGCCGCGCGCTGGTCCTGATCCCGCACCAGCCAATAGACAAGGCCAAGCGCCAGGATGGCTGCCGCCACGGCGATCGTCTCCGCGACATTGACCTCCTTGAGGTCAAGCACGATGAATTTTCTGAGCGTCGCCAGAAGGCCGATCAGGATGATGGACCGGATGCGGACGATGCTGGCCTGGCTTGAGGTGACGATCAGGAAGGAGCGTTTAAACTCCAGCCCGATCAGAACCGTGAAGATCATGCCGAAAATGGCCGGGTAGATGCTCGGGTTGGCCGGATCGAGTTCGCCGGCCTGAATAAGCCCGACGGTCGCCAGGACCAGATGCCAGGTCGCGAAACCGATGAGCACGACGATGACCAGGGTCAGCACCAGCATGACCAGGTGCTCGAAGGTCTCATACAGGGTATTGCCGAGGAAACGGCGGATTGCGGTCTGGAAATCGGCCATTGGCGTTAAGGTCCCATAGCGGTGGAGGCCGGTGCCATAGCCTCAACCAGCCGCCGCCACTATGCGGCCTGCGGGTTCAACGCTCCAGCCAATCCCGCACCTGGGCGCGCAGAAAAGCCTTCTCCTCCGGCAAACCGGACGGCGCACCGGCGACATGGCCCCAGATGCTGGGAATTGGGGAGAGGACTCCTTTGGCCAGCGACTCAAGCTCGATCGCATTATCCTCGGGCGGGAAATAGAGGTCGGTCTCGCAGGGCATCAGCAGAACCCGCGCCTGGATGGCTGATAATGCGGCCGTGAGGTCATGGCCATCGCGCGGATTGGCGCTGATATCGCCGGCATACCAGGTGCGGAGCTGGGCATAGAGGTCGCTGGCGGCAAGAGAAAAACCAGGCTCCCAGTGATCGTCCAGGAATCCGTCCAGGGTGGTGGCGCCGGTCGAGGAGAGGTGCAGCCCGGCGCGATACCAGGCCTGGCTCATCGCCCAGCCGGCATAGATGCGGGCGAAGGCGCGGCGGGCGGCGCGGGGCTCAGCCGTGAAGCGGCCTTGGCCGAGATGTTCGGGTGCTGCCTCCAGCGTCGCCATCAGGGAGGCCAGAAAGACCTGATTATGGGGTGAGGTGCGGGCGCTGCCGCAGACGACGATGGCGCGCTCCACCGCCTCAGGCGCCAGGGCGGCCCAGTGATAGGCCTGCTGCGCGCCCATGGAGAAGCCATAGACCGCCGCCACGCGGGTGATGCCGAAGACTTCAGCCAGCAACCGGCGCTGGGCCGCGACATTATCGGCGGTCGTCACCAGATCGGGGTAGTTTTCGGTATTCGATGGGCTGGAGGAGAGGCCGTTGCCGAACATATTCGGGATGATCACGAACCAGCGCGCGGGATCGAACAGGCTATCCGCACCGACCGCCCATTCGGTCCCGGTATGCTGGGCGCCGTAGCTGGTGGGATAGACGATAACATTGTCGCGGGCAGGCGACAGCGTGCCGTAGCTGGCCCAGGTGATCTGTGCGTCAGGCAGAACCGCGCCTGACTCCAGGACGAGATCCCCAAGCTTGAAAACACCGGTATTGCGATCGACCGTCATGACCCTCTCCCTGACCATACACTGCAGCGTGAAGCGCACAGCCCTTCATCGCGTCCATCGCGTCCCAATCTGGCGTTCAGCGGTTGAGCTATCGCCACGCTCAATCCCAACCCAAAGGGACATACGCCATGAAAACGATCGACGAGCTATTTCTCCACTTCCTTAAAGACGTTTATTACGCCGAACGCCAAATCACCAAGGCCCTGCCGAAAATGGCCAAGGCGGCGCAGAGCGAGCATCTGCGCCAGGCCTTCATCGCCCATCGTGAAGAGACGCAGCATCAGATCGAACGCCTGCAGCAGGTGTTTGAGCTGATTGGCAAGCGCGCCCAGGGCGTGACCTGCGAGGCCATTAACGGCCTGATCGAAGAATGCGAGGAGCTGCTGGACGAAGCCAAGGAGCCGAGCGCGGTGCGGGATGCGGGCCTTGTCGCCTGCGCCCAGGCCGTGGAGCATTACGAAATTGCCCGCTACGGCTCTTTGCTTGCCTGGGCGAAGCTGCAGGGCAAGACGGATGTCGCCACCCTGCTGGAACAGACCCTGGCCGAGGAGAAGAAGACCGATACGCTTCTCAACAAGCTCGCCAATTCGGAAATCAATCTTCAGGCAAAAGCGGCCTGAAACTGCGCAGAAGATCGACGAGGGCGGTGACGCCCGCGTCGATCGTGCTGTCGTTCACGATGCGGTGGACGTTTCTGCTGCTGAGCGAAACCTGCCGGGTGAGTCGGGCTGATATGGCGTGGGTGGTTTCACGCCCCCGCCGTTCCAGCCGCGCCGCGCGCATCGCGTCAGGCGCGGTGATCTCGACCGTTTTGGCAGGATAGCGTGCCTCGGCCTGGGCGACGACCGCCCGTGACACATTGGCGACGACCACCCGCCCTTGATCCAAATTGGCAAGGGGTGCCGCCGGAAGTCCATAGTACAGATCATGCGCGGTCCAGGTGATGGCAAAATCGCCGGAGGCCTGGCGCGCCAAAAACTCCGCGACCGTTGCCGTGTCATGGTCCTCATACGCAGCTGCGCGGGTGACGACGCGGCGGGCGAAGACGAAGCGCGGATCGTGCTGCAGCGCTGCTGCGGCCCCCGCGAGCAGCGTATCCTTGCCGGACCCGGAAGGGCCAACCACGAGTATCAGCAATCCGCTCATGCGACGCGCTGCCCTTGCCGCCAGACGGCGATCGCGGCGGTGAGCCCGCCGACGCGACGGACCCGCAGCAGATCCGCCCGCAGGCCGGGGGCGATGCGCCCGCGATCATCAAGCCTGGCCATGCGCGCGGGACCGGCGGTGACGAAGCCCAGGGCGCGGTGCATCGGCACACCGCTATCGGCGATGGCGAAGGCCGCTTCCAGCAGGGCCGGCGGCACGTAGTCCGAGGCGAGCGCATCGACGGCGCCGGCCGCGATGAGATCGGCCGCCGCGACATTGCCGGAATGCGAGCCGCCGCGCACGATATTGGGGGCGCCCGCAATGACCGTCATGCCGAGCGCCTTGGCGTGTTTCGCTGCCGCCATCTGCACTGGAAACTCGCTGATGCCGATGCCGTCCGCCGCATTCGCCTCGACCTCCGCAATCGTCTCATCATCATGGCTGGCGATGACGACGGCGCGGCCGCGCACGAGATCAAGCAAAGCCTGGCGGTTGGGAGCACGAAGGCGGACGCGTTGCGCCTGCAATTCCGCGATCTCGGCGTCGATCTGAGCGACGACGGTGCCGTCTGTGCCGCGGCGTTTGCGGAAGCGCTCCAGATCGGCGTATTGGCCGACGCCCGGCGTGTGGTCCATCAGGCTGACCATGCGGGTGAGCGGATGATCCAGCACCGGTGTCACCAGGCGCAGCATGTCGGGGGCCGGCAATTCGCAGCGCAGATGCAACAGATGGTCGGCCTTGAAGAGGCCAGTGCCGGCCAGAACGGTGAGATCTGCCACACCATCCTGGAAGGTGCGGATGCGGTCTTCATTATCGAAATTAAGATTGCCGACGCAGAGCGCATCGAAGACGGTGGTGACGCCGGCGACGGCGCATTGAGCATCATGCGCCAGGAAGGCGGAGCGCGACGGCCAGCGCGCGCCCGGGCGCGGCAGGACCTGACGCTCCAGATTATCCGTATGCAGGTCGATGATGCCGGGCATCAGAATATCGCCGTCACAATCAATCGCCGCCGCGACATGCGACTGCTGTGACGAGATATCCTGGATGATGCCATCGCGGACAAAGACGGTGCCGTGCTGGACGGAGTCCTCCAGCACGATGGTGGCGTTAGTCAGAACAAGGTCGGTCATGCAGCGGCCATCTGGGCTGAAGAGAGCAGGAAGAGGCGGTCGGCGATGGCATCGCGCGTCGGCGTGTCATGGACGATGCCGAGGATCGCGGTGCCGTGCGCCTTGGCTTCCGCGACCAATCCCACGACCGCATCACGGTTCACGGCATCGAGCGAGGCGGTCGGCTCATCCAGCAGGAGGATGGGATGGCCGCCGATGAAGCCGCGCGCCAGATTGACGCGCTGCTGCTCACCGCCCGAGAAGGTAGCGGGCGGCAGATTGTGCAGCCGCTCGGGCAGGTTGAGGCGCAGCAGCAAGGTACGGGCACGCCCGATGGCCTCCGCGTGATCGGCGCCGCGGCTGGTCAGCGCTTCGGCCACGATCTCGATCGTTGGCACGCGCGGTACGACGCGGAGGAACTGGCTGACATAGCCAAGCGTGTCGCGGCGCACGGCCAGGATGCGGCGCGGGTCGGCGGTCGCCAGATCAACCCAATCGTCCTCGTGGCGAATGAGGATGCTGCCGGAGCCGACGCGGTAATTGCCATAAAGGCTGCGCATGAGGGTGGATTTGCCGGCGCCCGAGGGGCCCGACAGAACCACGCATTCCCCGGCGGTGACGGTCAGATCGACATTGTCCAGCACCGGCATGGTCGTGCCTCCCTGCAGATGCAGGGTGAAGGACTTGCTGAGACCCTCGGTTTTCAGCATCGGATGGCGAGACGGGGTCATGCTCATGCCTGCAGAACCGAACTGACGAGAAGCTGCGTATAAGGGTGCTGCGGATCATCCAGCACCTGATCGGTGAGGCCGCTTTCCACCACCTGGCCGCGGCGCATGACGAGGATGCGGCCGGCGAGCAGCCGCGCGACCGCGATATCATGCGTCACCAGAATGACGGCGAGGCCGAGGCGGGAGACAAGGGAGCGGATGAGGTCCAGCAGCCGCGCCTGGACCGAGACATCCAGACCGCCGGTCGGCTCATCCATGAAGACGAGGCGCGGGTGGGTCGCGAGCGTGCGGGCGATTTGCAGGCGCTGCAGCATGCCGCCCGAGAAGGTGCGCGGCAGATCGTCGATCCGGACGGGGTCGATCTCGACCTCCCGCAGCCAGTCGAGCGCGGCTTCGCGAATGCTGCCGTAATGGCGGGCGCCCTGGGCCATAAGGCGTTCGCCGACATTGCCGCCGGCCGAAACCCCCATGCGCAGCGCATCGCGCGGATTCTGCTGCACGAAGCCCCAGTCCGACCGGTGCAGCGCGCGGAGTTGCGGCGCCGGCATGGCATGCACGTCGTGCAAGGCGAGGTCAGGATCGCGATACAGAACCTGGCCCTGATCGGGGCTTTCCGCCCCGGAGAGGACTTTCAGAAGGGTGGTTTTGCCCGATCCGCTTTCGCCGACGATGGCCAGAACCTCACCCGGCCAGAGCGCCATGGAGACATGGTCGAGTGCGCGGATCGACCCGAACCGGAGTTGCAGGTCATGCGCTTCAAGCAAGGGAAGGGTCATGCCGCATCTCCCGCCGCATCGCCCAGTCTATCGGCGCAGTAATCGGTATCCGAGCAGACGAACATGCGACTGCCGCGATCATCCGTCACGACCTCATCCAGGTAGCTGTCGGTCGCCCCGCAAAGCGCACAGGCATGCGGCGCGCGCAGCAGCCTGAACGGGTGATCGTCGAAATCCAGCGGGCGGACGGTGGTATAGGGCGGCACGGCATAGATGCGCTTCTCGCGCCCGGCGCCGAACAGCTGCAGCGCGGGCATGCGGTTCATCTTCAGCGTGTCGAAGGCCGGAATGGGCGAGGGCGACATCAGGTAACGGTCATTCACCATCACCGGATAGTCGTAGGAGATGCTGACATGGCCGAAACGCGCGATATCCTCGTATAGTTTCACATGCATGAGGCCGTAATCGGCGAGCGCATGCATCTGTTTCGTCTCCGCCCGGCTGGGTTCGAGCTTGGCCAGCGGCTCAGGCAGCGGCACCTGATAGACGAGGATCTGATCCTCCCGGAGCGGTGTTTCAGGGATGCGGTGGCGGGTCTGGATGACGGTGGCATCGCGTGTCCGCGTTGTCGTTTCGACGCCCGCGACGCGGGAGAAGAAGCGGCGGATGGAGACCGCATTGGTTGTGTCATCCGCACCCTGATCGATGACCTTGAGCACGTCATCGGCGCCGAGGATCGCGGCCGTGACCTGAATGCCGCCGGTGCCCCAGCCATAGGGCAGCGGCATTTCCCGCGCCCCGAAGGGCACCTGATGGCCGGGGATGGCGACGGCCTTGAGAATGGCGCGGCGGATCATGCGCTTGGTCGGCTCGTCCAGATACGCGAAATTATAGCCGTTCATAGCGGCTCTCCCTCAGCATCGGCCGCCGGCTGCGTGCTGTGCCGTATCTTGCGGATCGTTTCGAGTTCGCTTTGGAAATCGACGTAATGAGGCAGCTTGAGATGCTCGACGAAGCCGGTCGCCTCGATATTGTCGCTGTGATAGAGCACGAACTCGATATTCTGTGCCGGAGCAGTGGCGTCTTCGCCCAATTCCTCGGCGCGCATGGCGCGATCAACCAGCGCCATGCCCATGGCCTTGCGCTCGCTATGGCCGAAGCAAAGTCCGTAGCCGCGAGTGAATTGCGGCGGCTCGGTCTTCGATCCGCCGAATTGATTGACCATCTCACATTCCGTCAGCGTGATGCGGCCGATGTCGATCGGGAAGCCGAGTTCCGGCGGCTCGATCTCAATCGCGACCTCACCCATGCGGATCTCGCCGACGAAGGGATGGCTGTTGCCGTAGCCGCGCTGGGTGGAATACCCGAGTGCGAGGAGGAAGCCTTCGTCACCGCGGGCAAGCGCCTGCAGGCGGATATCGCGTCCTGCCGGGAAAGACAGAGGTTCGCGCGTGATGTCACCCGGTATCGCGTCACTGGCGGGTTCCGCGCCCATCAGCCCTTCGGCGCGCAGCAGGTCCAGCACGCGCGGCGTGACGGCGGGCGGTGCCTCGGCATCGGGCTCGGCCACCGTTTTTGCTGCGGCCGGCGCCATGCCGCTGTCAGCCTCGGCGGCGAGGGAGAAATCGAGCAGGCGATGGGTATAGTCATAGGTCGGCCCCAGCACCTGGCCACCCGGCAGATCCTTGTAGATGGCCGATATGCGGCGATGGATGAGCATTGCACTGGTTTCGACCGGCGTGGAGGAGGCGAAGCGCGGCAGCGTGGTGCGATAGGCGCGGAGCAGAAAGGCGGCCTCGATCAGATCACCTTGCGCCTGCTTGACGGCGAGCGCGCCGAGGCCGCGGTCATAGCAGGAGCCTTCGGCCATGACGCGATCGACCGCACGGCCGAGCTGCTCGGCGATCTGATCGGTCTTGATTTCGGATACAGAGGTCTCGCCACGCCTTGTGCGCGCAAGCCAGTCATGGGCGGCGTCAATCGCACGCTCACCCCCTTTGACGGCAACATAAGCCATTGTCTTAGCCTTCCCCGATCCTGACGCTTCGCGGCAGGGCACAGAATGAAGAACCCGCACAGAGCAGGAGATCGACACCGCGCGGAAAGAGGCGGTGGTTCTGCTCCCACTGGGCGACGAAATCCGCAGGCAGACCCTGCGGCGCAATCATGATCGGCGTTTCCAGCCCTGGCCCGTAGAGCGTGAGCGGCGGCCCACCTGTGAGCGAGGGGACCTGGAGGATGATGGTAGCGCCGGTTTCGGGCGCGGCATCGGTGCCGGCATAGACCTCGGCCAGCGGGGGCAGCTTGGTCGCGCAGAGGAACGCGGCGGCGGCGGGATCATGTGCGCGGACAACGCCCGCATGAAAGCCAAGCCAGTCCCAGCTGCTGGACAAAGCCGCATCCAGCCAGAGCGAGACTTCGGCATCGACCAGTGTGAGCAGCACCGCGGCAGTCGCGGTCGCGAGGGGCGGGGCAGCGACGTCGCTGGTGAGCGTCACGATCTGACCGGGGCTGGACATGCTGCGCAGCACGAGGCGGAAGCAGGCCTGGGCTTCGGCGACGGGATCAATAAAGCCGGGTTTTTCGAGCGTCATGACCGCATCGTCGCCAATGTGAAGAAATCGACGCGGGTGGCTTCCGCCTCCGCGCGGGTGGCAGCCTCCGCGAGCGCAAGCGCCTCGGCCAATGGCGTGATCACCCGCGCCTCCAGCGCTGCGCTGTCCTCGGGGTCCTGCAGGGCAGCGTCGAGGGCGGCTGCGAGTTCCGCCTTCTGCCCGTCTCGCCCGGCGACATAAGCATGGCCGATTTGGCCGCGCGCGTTGCGAATGGTGCAGCGTGTGACCGTCATCTCTCCGAGATTGAACGGCGCGCCGCTGCCGCCCATACGACCCCGCACCATGACGAGACCGGCTTCCGGTCCGCGCAGGCGGGTGTGCTGCGGCAAGGCAGGCACAGAGGCGAGTTGCGCTTCGATCGCCGCGCGCTCCGCCCGGGCGAGGGTTGCCATCCAATGGCGGCGGCGGCTCAAGGAGTCCTGTGTCAACATCGTCACCCAGAATTCATCTAGACGTCTAGACATTACGGCTCGCCCGGTTAAAGTCAATGACAATCGGTTGACATCGATCGGGCGGCGAAAAGGAAAGGCTAAGTCATGGAACTTGCGATCACCGGCGGGCGGGCATTGTTGCCCGATCAAGGCCTGGTTGCGGCTGATATCGGCGTGCAAGGCGGTCTCATTGCTGAACCCGGCGACGCCAGGCGCCGCTTCGATGCGACGGATCTGCTGGTTCTGCCCGGCATCATCGACCTGCATGGCGATGCGTTCGAGCGGCAGGTGCAGCCGCGTCCAGGGGTGAGCTTTCCGATGGATCTGGCGGTGGCCGAGACCGAGGCGCAGCTGCTCGCGAACGGCATCACCACTACCTTCCATGGTGTCACTCTGTCCTGGGAGCCGGGGCTGCGCAGTGCCGAGACGTGGACGAGCCTGCTGGCGGCGCTGGCCGCACACCGTCCTCGACAGAGCTGCGACATGCGCATTCACCTGCGCTGGGAGGCGTTCAACCTGCCTGCGCTGGATCTGGCGCTGGCCGCGATCGCGCGCGGCGAGGTGCATCTGCTGGCCTTCAACGATCATACGCCCAGCATTCTGCGCAAGATGGCCGATGCAGCGGCAGGCGCGAAATACAGCGAGCGGGCAGGCATGAAGCTGGACGCCTTCCGTGCCCATGCCAATGCCATCGGTGCGCGGGCGGATGAGGTGCCGGCCGCCATGGCCCGCATGGCGGAGGCTGCAAAGCGCGCCGGCATTCCAATGGCAAGCCATGATGACGCAACGGTTGCTGACCGCGACGCCTTCCGGGCGATGGGGGCCCGCATTTCCGACTTCCCGATGAGCACGGAGGTGGCGCAGGCCGCGACCGAGGCGGGCGACCGCGTCATCATGGGCAGTCCCAATGTCGTGCGCGGCGGATCGCATATGGGCTGGTCGGGGGCGGCCGAGACGGTGGAGGCCGGGTTCTGCCAGATTCTGACGAGCGATTACTTCTACCCGGCGATGCTGCGGGCGGCCTTCCTGCTTGGCGAACGTCATGGTGCAGAGGGGTTGGCGCTGCGCTGGCCACTGATTTCGGCCAATCCCGCCGCCGCGGCAGGCCTCTCCGATCGTGGCCAGATCGCGCCTGGTCTGCGCGCTGATCTGGTGATCGTCGCGCGCGATCCGGCGCCGCATGTGGTGGCGACCATCGCGGGCGGGCGCCTGGCCTATCTCTCGGCCGAAGGGGCTGCCCGCCTGCATTGAGATCCTTTGCCTAGGCAATCCGCTGCCGCAAGGCAGCGGAGATGCGCTCGGCGCCGATGACGATGATGAAGGTCAGGACGAGCAGCATCGAGACGGTGCGGTATTGGAACAGGTTCATGGCCGTCAGCAGCTGGAAGCCGATGCCGCCGGCACCGACGAAGCCGAGGATGAGCGAGGAGCGGATATTCTCGTCAAGGCGATAGAGCGTGATGCCGAGCAGGGAAGGCATGACTGTCGGGATGACGGCATGGCTGAAGACGGCAAGACGGCCGGCACCCGTCATGGTCAGCGCTTCCACCGGTCCCATGTCGATATCCTCGATGGTTTCAGCAAAAAGCCGGCCCATCATGCCGAGGCTGTGGATGACGATGGCGAGTGCGCCAGGAAAGGGGCCGAGGCCGACGGCGGTGACGAAGATGAGCGCCCAGACCAGATCGGGCACGACGCGGGCGAGGGCGATGAGGCCGCGCGCCAGGAAATAGAGGGGCTTCGCCGGCGTGGTATTGCGGGCGGCGAGGAGGGCCACGGGCAGCGCGAAGACCAGCGCGACTGCTGTGCCGAAGATCCCCATGTCGATTGTCTCAAGCGCCGGCCAAAGTGCATCGGGCAGGCCCGCGAAATCAGGCGGGAAGGAGCGGTGCAGGATGTCGGCGATGCCGGCGGCGCCCGTGATGAGATCCTGCGGACGCGCATGGACCACGAAGGCGGATTGAATGAATAGAGCCGCGCCCAGGAAGAGCAGGACGAAGGTCATGGGATGCAGGCGGTGTGGCGCCCCCGCGCGGCCCTTGGGCCCCGGTGCGGCCGTCGTCTTCAATGCAAATCCGTTCATGCGGGCACGGCCTCGGATGCGGCCTTGGTGTAGAGGGATGCAACATCAACCTCCTGCACTTCGGCGGGCTTCTGGTCGAACTGGACGCGGCCGCCCTTCATGCCGAGGATACGATCGGCATAGCGGCGGGCGAGATCGGGCTGGTGCAGCACGCAGAGCACGCCGAGCCCGTCTTCATGGGCCAGCCGGCGCAGCAGGCCCATCAATTCCTCGGAGGCTTCAGGGTCGAGGCTTGCGACCGGCTCATCGGCGAGCAAAGCCAGCGGCCGCTGTGCCAGCGCGCGGGCGATGGAGACGCGCTGCGCCTGACCGCCCGAGAGGGTGCTGGCCCGCTGTTCGGCGAAGGTGCCGAGGCCGACTTCTTCCAGGCAGCGCTGGGCGAAGGGACGTTCGCCCTGTGGCAGGCGCCCGAGCGCGCTCATCCAATTGCGATGGCGGCCCAGCGTGCCGGTCATCACATTGGCGATCACCGAGCGGCGTTTCACGAGATGGGCGCTTTGGAAGACCATGCCGAGCGCCATGCGCGCCTCGGCGAGCGGACGGCCGGAGAGCGCCGTCATCGGCGTGCCCGCGACCTCCACACGGCCCGACGTCGGCTGCAGCATGCCGGCGACACAGCGCAGCAGCGTGGACTTGCCGCAGCCATTGGCGCCAAGAATGACGACCAATTCGCCGGCATTCAGGGTGAAGCTTGTATCCGTCAACGCCATGCGCCCCGTGGGGTAGCGCATGGCCAGGCCGGAAACCTCAATGAGCGGTTTGCTCATGAACCCAGCTTGTTGAGGTCAAGATGCAGCACGGAAACGAGGCTGCGGATGCCGTCATAGTCCTTGTCGCTGATCGCCACATAGCCTTTGCCCTTGAGGCCGATGACCTTGAGGTCGGCGGCAGGAATGCTGCTGAGGTCGAGATGCTGAAGGACCTCCGTCAGCTTCGCCTTGAAGGCAGGCGGCAGGTTGCCGCGGACGACGACCGGATCTTCCGGGATCGGCTGGCTGGTCCAAAGCGTCACAAAATCGGACGGGTTGTAGATGCCGGCGTGCTGCGCGGAGAGAATTTCCTGGCTGTTGATTTCGCCCGCTTGGACCTTGTGATGCAGCAGCGCTTCGTAGCTCGCGGTATGGCTGCCGGCATAGACGGCCTTGATGCCGTTATCAGGGTCGATGCCGACGCTTTTCAGGGCATAGGCCGGGAAGAGATGGCCCGAGGTCGACGCCGGATCGGAATAGGCGAAGGTATGACCGGAAACGTCCTTGAGCGTGGTGATGCCGGAACCGGGCCAGGTGACGACGCTGGCGGTATAGGTGTCGGGCGTGCCATCCGGCTTCGCATAGGTCGCGACGACTTCTGCGCCGGCCAGTTTCTGAGCCAGAATATAGCTCAGGGGCCCGAATTCGGCCATATCGACCTTGCCGGAGCGCATGGCTTCGATGGTCGCGTTGTAGCTGGTTCCGATTTCGAGATCGACCGGGCAGCCCATCTTCTCGCTGATGAGATGGGAGATCTTATGATAGAGCGGCACGAAGGCGGCCGAGGCGTCGAAGGGGATGACGCCATAGCGGATGACGCCATGCGGGCAGGGGCTGGCGGCCTGAGCTGCCGCACCGGTCGTGATGAGAGATGCCAAGCCAAAAAGCGCGGTGCAGGCGGCGCCACGAAGCAGTTTGCGCATAGGGACAGGTTCCTTCGCTTTGCGCCATTGTGTGGGGCGGCGCATAGTCGGTCGCTATCTAGCCCGAACTGCCTTTGAGCTTTTTGACATCTAGATGAATATCCGGGTGCCGGCGGCGGTTGCGGACCGTGGGGCGGCGCAGGATAGTGCGGCGGGGCCGCCGCGCGCGGCCGTTGCGCGGAAAAGGGTCCCAAGCATGACGGTTGCGGCTGTGCGGCACTTCCTGGCGGAGAACGCCCCGGATATCAGCATCATCGAGCTGGACCAGGTGACGGCGACGGTCGCCCAGGCGGCGGCGGCGCATGGCGTGGAACCGGCACAGATTGCCAAGACATTGTCGCTGCGCGTGGGTGACCAGGCGCTGCTGATCGTGACGAGCGGCACGACGCGCCTCGACAACCGCAAGGCCAAAGCGGTTTTGGGGGGCAAGGCGCGCATGCTGAATGCCGAGGACGTAGTGGCGATGACCGGTCACCCGGTCGGCGGCGTCTGTCCCTTTGGGCTGCCGAACCCTTTGCGGATTTTGTGCGACCTCTCTTTACGGCAATTCGCCGAAGTCGTGCCGGCGGCGGGCGCGGTCAATGCGGCTTTGCGGATTGCCCCGGATCGTCTGGCCGCCCTGGTCGGCGCGGAATGGGTCGATATCTGCGAAGCCGCGAAGGAAGGCTGATTGACAGCGGACCACACCTGGCCTCATCCTTCCCGTCACCAAGGGGTGCCCCGACAAGGGGCTGAGATACCGCTGGCGCTTCCAGATGGAAGGCAGTGCGGTGACCCTGCCGGCGCGCCGCAGGGCCTGCCGGGGAACCTGATCCGGATTATGCCGGCGGAGGGACTGGTACGGATGAAGACAGGCGCGCGTTCTCTCTCTATGCCCTTGTTTTCGGCCGCTCCATCTTCTCGCTCGGCGAGGAGGTATTTATGCCCGATGATCATCTGGCCCCCCTTGCCCTGTCTGTCACAACAGGACCGATAACGGGGTCGCGCAAGCGCTATTCCACGCCCGACAATTTTCCTGAATTGCACGTGCCGTTCCGGGAGATCGCGCTCGATCCCGCGGCGGGAGAAGAGCCCGTGCGGGTCTATGACACATCCGGTCCCTATACGGATGATACGGCGATCATCGACCTGGCCCAAGGCCTGCCGAAGCGGCGCGACGCCTGGCTGGAGGGTCGCGGTGTCGCGACCGTCCTGCCGCGGGCGGTCAAGCCCGAGGATAATGGATTTGCTGAGGGCGCCTATCTTGTCGCCCCTTGCCCGGCCGCGCATCGCGTCAGGACCGGTGCAGATGGGGCCTTGGTCACGCAACTGGACTTCGCCCGCGCCGGCATCATCACCGCGGAAATGCGCTATGTGGCGCACCGTGAAAACCTCGGTCGCGCGCAGCCTGTGGCCGGTGCCGCGGAACGCTGTGCCGATGGCGAGGATTGCGGCGCTTCCATCCCCGATTTCGTCACGCCGGACTTCGTGCGGGATGAAATCGCGGCGGGGCGCGCCATCATTCCTGCCAATATCAATCACCCGGAGCTGGAGCCGGTCATCATCGGCCGCAATTTCCTGGTGAAAGTGAATGCCAATATCGGCAATTCGGCGGTGACATCCTCGGTCGCCGACGAGGTCGAGAAGCTGGTCTGGGCCACGCGCTGGGGCGCAGATACTGTGATGGACCTGTCAACGGGCCGCAATATCCACAATATCCGCGGCTGGATCTTGCGCAATGCGGCGGTGCCGATCGGCACCGTGCCGCTGTATCAGGCGCTGGAGAAAGTCGGCGGTGAGCCGCAACGTCTGAGCTGGGAGGTGTTTCGCGACACGCTGATCGAGCAGGCGGAGCAGGGGGTGGATTATGTCACCATCCATGCCGGCGTGCGCCTGCAGCATGTGCCGCTGACAGCGAAGCGCGTGACGGGGATCGTCTCGCGCGGCGGGTCGATCATGGCGCGCTGGTGCCTGTCGCATCATCGCGAGAGCTTCCTCTATGAGCATTTCGCAGACATTTGCGACATCATGCGGCGCTACGATGTGTCTTTCTCGTTGGGCGACGGATTGCGTCCGGGCTCCATCGCGGATGCGAATGATGCCGCCCAATTCGCCGAATTGGAGACGTTGGGGGAACTCACGAAAATCGCCTGGGACAAGGGCTGCCAGGTGATGATCGAGGGACCGGGCCATGTGCCGATGCACAAGATCAGGATCAATGTCGAGAAGCAGCTGCGGGCATGCGGCGAGGCGCCCTTCTATACGCTGGGGCCGCTGACGACCGATATCGGCGCCGGCTATGACCACATCACCTCAGCGATCGGGGCGGCCATGATCGGTTGGTTCGGCACCGCGATGCTGTGTTACGTGACGCCGAAGGAGCATCTCGGCCTGCCCAACCGGGATGACGTCAAAACCGGTGTCATCACCTACCGGATTGCGGCCCATGCCGCCGATCTCGCGAAGGGGCATCCGGCGGCGCGGATCAGGGATGATGCCGTCAGCCGGGCGCGCTTTCAGTTCCGCTGGCAGGATCAGTTCAACCTGTCCTTGGACCCGGATACCGCACGGGCCTTCCATGACGAGACCCTGCCTCGCGAGGCGCATAAGGCGGCGCATTTCTGCTCCATGTGCGGGCCGAAATTCTGTTCCATGCGCATATCGCAGGATCTGCGCGAGGAGGCCGCGCGGCTGGCCGGGCTTGACCAGAAGCGTGCCGAATATCGTGAGCGTGGCAGCACGCTGTACCTGCCGGAGGATCAGAGCCTGTGAGGGATGCCAAGCCGTCCATCTTGGCGTAAAGGGCGGGGATGAGCTGGTCAGGTCAAAGGCGGGGCTATCACCACGGCAATCTGCGCGAAGCGCTGATCGAAGCGGCGCAGGTGCTGATCGCCGAAGGCGGGCCCGCGGCTTTCACCATTGCCGAGGCCGCACGGCGCGCTGGGGTCAGCCCCGCCGCGCCGTATCGCCATTTCCGGGATGCGGAGGCGCTCCTCGCGGAAGTCGCATTGCGTGGCTATGAGCGGCTGGCCGAGATGCTGGTCAGGGCCTGGGCGGGCGGCCGGCCGACGCCCCTGAGCGGGCTGGAGGCGATCGGCCGCGCCTATCTGGATTTCGCCCGGCATGAACCCGCCTTCTATGCCGCGATGTTCGAGGCAAGATTGAACACGGAGGACCATGCCGGGCTTCTATCCGCCAGTGAGCGCGCTTTTGCCGTGATGCGGGAGGCGGCGGAGGCGGTGGCGACGGCCTTGCCCAAGGGGGATCGTCCGCCGCCGCTGATGGTGGCCCTGCATCTTTGGGCCATGGCCCATGGCGTGGCCGCGCTGTTCGGCCGCCGCGACGGCAGCCGCCGCACGCTGCCGATGTCGCCTGACGATCTGCTGGAGGCCGGCATTCTTGTCTATTTGCAAAGCCTAGGCCTGGCCGGCAGCCGCCGATAGAGCCTGTGCGGATCTGCAACCGTCTTGACGATCAGCGCAGCGGTCCCTAATGTAAATGTGCCTTACATTCACATGGAGCCACATCATGTCTGGCGCGGCTAACCAAGGCGTTTTCGGGCAGACCCCGACCTGGCTGCAAGATGACCGGGCCTATGCGCTCTGGGCCATCTCGCGGCCGCTTTTCGTTGCAGGTGCCATTGTCGGCTTTATGCTGTGGTGGCCGCTCGGCATCGCGCTTTTGTTCCTGGCGATCTGGAACCGGCGCCTGGGGCGTCTGCTATTCGGCATGGAACCGGGCGGTGGCCGGCGTTTTCGCTGCGGCGGCTGGGCCAGTGGCCCGGTTGGTCCCTGGGGCCGGCGGCCAGGATCGGGACCATCTGCCCGTGCATCAAGCGGCAATCAGGCTTTTGACGATTATCGCGCAGCCACATTGCGTCGGCTGGAAGAAGAACAGGCCGAATTCACCAGCTTTCTGGACCGTTTGCGCTTTGCCAAGGATAAGGCGGAGTTCGACCAGTTCATGACCGAGCGCCGCGCCCGGCCGGAAACGGGTGACGATAAGGCACCGTCCGATCAAGGCTGACATCGCGCGCCGGCCGGCGGCTGGCACGGGACGCTGATAGACAAAACGATTGTCCCATCAGGCTGTCACGCCTGATGGGCTTTTGCGGTGGGGCCGTCGTTCCGCCGTGCAAGGCGGACGTGTCGTTGATCCGCCATGTGACAGTATCATGTCAATTTTCCTATGCCCGCGCTCGCAGCGATGCTAGCCATGGCGGATCATGAATCGCGATCCTCTCGCCAAAATCACGCCCTTCCCGGTTGCAGAGCGTTTTGGAACGCAGGTCCGCCCGGCGCTGCCACGTCTCTCTCGCGGTAAGACGGCGGGCGCCATGCGCCCCAGGCCAATCGACGGCGTGTTTGCCATGGCAGACGGCGCGCTGCTGCCCTTCCGGGAATGGCTGCCGCGCGCGGCGCCCCACACCGTTGTGCTGGCGCTGCATGGGATCAATGACAGTGCCGATGCCTGGGAGGCACCCGCCGCGCATTTCACCGCGGCCGGTATCGGCATCATCGCGCCCGATCAGCGCGGCTTCGGTGCCGCATCGGGCGGCGGCCGCTGGCATGGCACCGAGCCACTGGTCTCTGACGCGGAACAGATGGTGCGGACCGTGCGTGCGCGCTTTCCGCATGCGCGGCTGTTTCTGGCCGGCGAAAGCATGGGGGCGGCCGTGCTGATGGTGCTGGCGGCGCGCAATCCCGATCTGGCTGTATCGGGCTATGTGCTGAGCGCGCCAGCGGTTTGGGGACGGACGGAAATGGCGGCGCTGCACCGCCTCTCACTCTGGTGGGCACATAAAACCATTCCCTGGCTGCGCCTGAGTGCGGATCGTCTCGGCATCAAGCCCAGTGACAATCACGAAGAAATCAAGCGCATGCGGCATCCGAGCCTGAGGCAGCCCTCGGCCAGCATCTATGCCTTGAAGGGGCTGGCGGATTTGATGGATGCGGCGCTGAGCACGGCCGGGCATAACCGGCCGCCGACGCTGTATCTCTACGGTGGCAAAGACCAGCTGGTGCCGAAGCGGGCCATGGCCGCCTGCTGGCGCCTGGAGCGGCAGCAGCGCCGTGAGCATCGCGTTTTTGCCTATTACCCGGACGGCTATCACCTGCTGCATCGGGACCTGGCCGGCAGCAGTGTGACGCTTGATGTCGTGCATTGGCTGATGAATCCGGGCCAGCCCCTGCCCTCTGGGGCGCATCGTCGGGCTGAAGACTGGCTCGACCGTAGGGCCGCCTGAACCGACCGCGGCCGGTGCAGGTCGCTTCAGGCCATTTGCAGATCGAGCTTCATGATCTGCTCCTGGGGGATAACCGCGGGCAGCGACAGAATACCGATGATTCGCTGGTCGATCATGATCACGCTTTCAATATAGGAGCGTGACACGGTTTCACCGGTGTCCGGGGTGCCTTGCCGCATATCCTCGGTGACGGCGATGATATCCGACACGGCATCGACCAGCAGCCCGACGGCCTTGTCTCCCAATTCCACGACGACCACGACAGAGGCCTGGGTCGGTTCGCGGTTGGGCAGGCCAAGACGTACTGCCAGATCAACGATGGCCAATACGGTGCCACGGAGATTGATCATGCCCTTGATATAGAGCGGCGCATGCGGCAGCGGTGTGGAGGTGATCCAGCCGCGGATTTCCCGAATAGCCATGATGCTCATGGCATACTCCTGATCACCTACGCGCACGGAGAGAAGCTGATTTGCTTTATCATGCTGCACGGCTGCGCCGATTTGCGGCTGCTTTGACATCAACCAAACCTACTTTCTGTCTTCGCCTAAGGAGATAGTGAGACTAAAACGTCGCGCGGTCCTAACGTGCTTGTGCCGTGGCGGATGGCATCGTCCGAATCTCCGTTTCTGTATCGTGGCCTATCCCTACAGGATGGTCTCTTAAAAAAGATCCAGCTCGCCGGAGGCTTGTTGGTTGGGGTCCGCTTCCTCACCCATAAGCTTATGCGCAAGCTCAGCGAGTTTTACCTCCTGCAATGCGGAGGAAGAGTTAACAAAGCAGTTTGCCGGGACGGAATCATTGAGGGACGTCATGAATGTGGATATGGCGTTGAGGCGCTGAGACATGAGATCAAGCGTCTGCACGTTCCGCACATAGTCGTCATTCGTCGCGATTTCGTACAATGCCGGGCTCAGCAACGTTTGGAGCTGTTCAATCGTCACGCCAAGCTCTCCAAGTTCGGTCGCGATCGCGTTAAGAATGGGAACGAGCTGCGTCGTCTGGTCCATGGCGGGGCTTTCGCTAAAACAATTCAATGTCACCTGTCTGACCAGCTGTCTTTGTGACGGATGTCTTATATTCATCCTGAAATAGGGGCTGAGACTGAGACTCGCCTTGCAGAAATACCTGCCGCGCGCGCCCGCTGACGGGCCAGAACTGAATGCGCCGCCCATAATCGCCGCGCAGGCTGCCGCCCTGAATGGGAATGCCTTCGGCCTGCAGGAATTTCTCGGCAAAACCGGCGTTCAGATTACCGACATCGGTCAAGCCACGAATCATCCGCGCCCCACCGAAAAGCTTGGCCCGCAGACTGTCCCGGCGTGCGCCGCGGCGGAGCAGGGCATTGACGAGCAACTCCATCGCATGAACGCCGTAACGCGCGGAAGGCCCAGGGTTTCGCGCATCCACGACCTGACTTTCGTCACCGGGGAGAAGAAAATGATTCATCCCGCCATAGCCGCTGACAGGGTCCCACAGGCAGGCCGCGATGCAGGAGCCAAGAATGGTTGTCAGAACGGCATCAGGGTTGTTGTCAACATGCTGCTCGCCCTGGACGACATGAATACGGACCGGACTGCCGGTTGCACTATGTCGCCCGCTCATACTTTCTGCGCCGAGACTTGCTGGCTGCTCGCCATGCGAATGATGCGGTCGCCGATCTGCTCCAAAGGCAACTGCCGCACCACCGCGCCGATTTCAAAGGCCACGCGCGGCATGCCATAGACGACACTGGTTTGTTCGTCCTGGCCGATCGTGTCGCAGCCCGCATTGCGCAGGGCGAGCAGCCCATCGGCCCCATCGCGCCCCATGCCGGTGAGGATAACGCCGATGGCCCGGTTGCCGACGGAACGCAGAACCGAGGCAAACATCACATCCGCCGAGGGCCGATGACCATTGACCTTGGGACCCTGGTGCAGCCGGCAGCGCAGCGGGCCCGAGGTGCTCAGCTCTAGATGATGATCCCCTGGCGCCAGATAGATGCTGCCAGGCTTGAGATGCGCGCCATCGCTCGCCTCGGTCACCGAGGCGGCGCAGATATTGTTGAGACGGTTGGCAAAGCTGCGCGTGAAGGTCGGCGGCATATGCTGCGTTATAATCGTCGGGGGGCAGTTCTTGGGGAAGGACGATACGACGGTGATAAGCGCTTCGACCCCGCCCGTAGAGGCGCCGATGGCGACGATACGGTCATCGGGCTGAAAACTTGACCGATCCTCCCGAATGACATTGGTGAGCTTCCGCATGCGCCGCCGCGAGGTCGCAGCGGCCTTCACCTTCTCCGGCAATTGCTCAAAATCGTCCGAATCCCCTGCGCTCGGCTTCGCGATACAGTCAAAGGCCCCGATTTCGAGCGCCCGCAGCGTTATATCGGCGCCACGCTGGGTCAGCGACGAGATCATGATCACCGGCGTCGGCCGCAGGCGCATGATTTTGTCGAGAAACTCGATACCGTCCATATTCGGCATTTCGATGTCGAGCGTGATGACATCGGGGTTGAGCAGCTTGATCGCCTGCCGCGCCTCATGCGGGTCGGCGACCTGGCCGATCACCTCAATGGTCGGATCTGACCGCAGCCGGGCCGCTATGACACCGCGCATAGTTGGAGAATCATCGACGATAAGGACGCGCGTGGTCATGATTTCGATGCTTGTTTTGGAGAGAAACGATAGGTGGTAATGCCCTCACTCTTAAGAAGTCGTTCTGCCGACCCCGTCACGCGTTCGGAATGACCGATATAAAGCGCGCCTCCCGGTTCCAGCAGAGGCGCCATCCGCTCCCAGATTTTGGCCTGGGTGTCATGATCGAAATAGATGACCACGTTGCGGCAAAAGATGGCCTGGAAGCGGCCGCTCATCGGCCAGGAGCCGATCAGATTGAGACGGCGGAAGGAGACCAGGCTGCGCAGCTCATCACCCGCCTTGAAGGCGCCGCTGCCATTGCTGAGAAACCAGCGCGATCGCAGCGCAGTGGGAATGGACTCCGCGGCGGAATCCGAATAGATCGCCTCCTGTCCGAAGGCGATCATATTCGGGTCGATATCGGTCGCCAGAACTTTGATATCGTACCGTCCCGCATCCGGCATGACGCCCAGGATGGTCATGGCGATGGAATAGGGCTCCTGTCCGCTGGAGCACGCCGCCGACCAGATGCGGACGCGGCCGCCTTTCTTGGCGAAGGCCACCAAGGGAGGCAGGATTTCGCTTTTCAGATGGTCGAAGTGATGCTGCTCACGGAAAAAGCGGGTGACATTGGTCGTCAGCGCGGCAATCATCTCGCCACGTTCGGTCTCGCCATTGGCACTTTGGATGAGATCGCAATATTCCCGGAAGGTCTTTAGACCTAAAGCGCGCAGACGCTTCGCCAGGCGCGAATAGACCAGATTGACCTTGTTCTCGCCAAGGGAGATGCCCGTCTCGGACAGGAGGATTTGCGCAATCGTGCGAAAGTCAGCCGCGCTGAAGTTGAATTCACCCTCGCTGACGAGATCACTATTATTCATCAGGCGGCAACCGCGCTTTCGGGCGGCAGAACATGATCAAGAGAGATCAGGCTGATCATGCGTCCATCCACCGGTATGAGGCCGCGAACAAAAGAGCTGACTGATTCGGAAGAAATATCCGGTGCGGGCTGGATATTGCCGTGATTGAGGGTGATGATATCGGACACAGCATCGACCAGAATGCCGATCTGCTTCTGCTCGATCTGAACCACGATGATGACGTTCCGCGCGGTCGGTTCTGCCGAGGGCAAGCCAAGGCGCACGGCAAAATCGACGATGGGCAGCACGGCGCCGCGCAGATTGATCACACCTCTGATATAGCGGGGCGCCTTGGGCAGCATCGTCGCCGAGGTCCAGCCGCGGATTTCGCGGACCGAGGTCACGTTGATACTGAATTCCTGCTTGCCAACGCGAAAGGCGATCAGCTCGCGGATTTTGCTATCGATTTGGGAGATATCCGTGGCGGCTCTCATGTCTAGAAGACCTGCGATACGGTGCGGGTAAATTCCGGCCTGCCGGAATCGCGCGTGGCGGAGACGATGGTGTCAACGTCAAGAATGAGTGCGACATGGCCGTCACCCATGACGGTTGCGGCGGCGATGCCGTAGACCGCACGATAATTGGCTTCGATGCTTTTGATCACGACCTGGCGCTGACCTTGAATCTCATCGACCAGAAGGATGGCGCGATTGCCGCCTTCGCTTTCCACCAGCAGAGCGACGGCCTGGTCGGGCACGGTGATACGGTTGCCGAATTCTAGAACCTCGGCGACGTCAACGATCGGCACATAGCCGCCGCGCAGCGCCAGAACGGAGGTGCGATTGTCCAGCGGATACATATCCGCGGGCGCCGGCCGCAGGGTTTCCAATACGGCCGCCAGGGGCACAATGAGCGTCTGGTCGGAGGTTTTGACCACCATACCGTCGAGCACCGCCAGGGTCAGCGGCAGGCTGAGGGTGAATGTCGAACCCAGGCCAGGCCGAGAGGCGATGGAGATACGGCCGCCCATTGCCTGAACCGACCGCCGCACCACATCCATGCCGACGCCGCGGCCCGAAATATCGGATATCGCGCTGGCGGTGGAAAAGCCCGGCAGGAAGATGAGGTTATCGACTTCGTCATCGGTCAGCTGCGCATCAGGGCTGATCAGCCCATTCTCGATGGCTTTCTGCCGCACGCGGGTCCGGTTGATGCCGGCACCATCATCAGAAACTTCAATGACGATTCGGCCGGAACGATGCAGTGCCGACAGGCGCACCAAACCTTCGGCCGGCTTGCCCGCCGCGATGCGGCCTTCCGTCGATTCCAGCCCATGGTCGATCGCATTACGGATCATATGGGTCAAAGGATCGGCAATGCGCTCGATGACGGTCTTGTCGACTTCCGTGCCTTCGCCTTCCGTGACCAGCCGCACCTGCTTGCCGGTATGGGCAGCCAGCTCCCGCACCAGACGCGGCATGCGCTGAAACACTGCCCGTACCGGCTGGGCCCGAATGGCCATGACGCTGTCCTGAATCTCGCGCGTCAGAGCTTCCAGCTCCTCCAGCGCCATGGCCACCGCCGAGGTGCGCGCGAGACCGGCTTCCAGAACACGTTGGCTCACCATCGCTTCGGTGATGACGAGTTCACCCACGAGATCGATCATCCGGTCAACGCGATCGAGATCGACACGGATGGTGGCGCCGACCGTCGCCGCGCTCTCCGCCTGGGCCGCCATGGCTTCAATCGGGCCACCGCTTGCGGCGGGCATGCCTGCGGTGTCCTGGCGGCCCGGCTGGCCGCCCTCCGCAAGGGCCGGCAGGGCTGCTGCCGCAGGTGGCTCATCCGCAGGCATATCCTGCCCACCCGCATCGAAGAAGCTGAAGTCGGGGCGTTCAAAGAGGTCGAGATCGCACTCATCCTCGACAAAGTCGAAGACGGCGCGGATGGCCTTTTCATCGCCTTCCGTCGCCAGGGTCACCGTCCAGCTCAGATAGGCCGCTTCAGGATCGAGTTCGGCCAGATCCGGCAAGGCGCTGCTGTCAATATCGACCTCAGCCTCGCCCAGAGCGGAGAGTTCCCGCAGCAGCAATGCGGTTTCATTCGCATTGGCATAAAGGCTCGCCTTCGGTGTCAGGCGAATGACCCATGTCCGCAGATTGGCGGAGCGCGCCACCGGGGCGGCCGCAACGACCGGCGCGGCAACCGGTGCCGCGGGGGCAGCCGCCTTCGCCTCGCCACCGCCGCCTGCCGCCAGGGCGCCGAATTCCGCCACCAGATCCTGGGTGCGGGCATCGCTCAGCGTCTCTCCCTTGCGGGCGGCGCGGACCAGATCCATCAGCGCATCCGCGGCGCGGAGCAGCAGGGACATGACCGTCGCATCCGCAGCGAGGCGTCCGCTGCGCACCGCGTCCAGCGTCGTCTCGAAGACATGGGCGAAGCGGACCAGCGCGTCGAGCGCGAAAATGCCGGCCCCGCCCTTGATGGAATGGACGGCACGGAAAACGGCATTGACGGTTTCCGCATCGGCCTGGCCACCTTCCATGCGGAGGAGGCCGGATTCAAGTTCCGAGAGCTGTTCTTCACATTCCTGGAAGAACACATCGCGGATTTCAGCCATCGGATCTGGTGCCATAGTGTGACCTCAGGCCGCTACACGGCGGATTGCATCAACGAGCTTGGCGGGATCGAACGGCTTGACGATCCAGCCGGTGGCGCCGGCGGCTTTGGCGCGACTTTTCTTATCGGGATCGGCTTCGGTGGTCAGAACCAGAATGGGCGTCGCGCGCCGATCCATGTCGCGCCGCAAAGCTTCGATAAAGCCAAATCCATCGAGCCGCGGCATGTTGATATCGGTCACGATGACGTCGGGTGTCTCGCTCTTGAGAACTTCCAACCCATCGATGCCATCTTCGGCCTGCAGAACGCGGAAGCCGGCCGCAATCAGCGAATGCTTCAGCATATCCCGCATGGTCCGCGAATCATCGACGGTGAGGACGGTCAAGGCCATCGACTCTATCCTTCTCCATCAGAGAGACTGCCTGCAGGAACGCCGAGGAGTTTCAATCCGGCGGCCACCTCACGCGAGATTTTCTCGACCGAAAACTTTTGATTGTCGGCCTGCCAAGCCGCCTGGGCGGCGAGGAGCACCTGCAATCCGAGGCCGCCGACGCGTTCCACATTCCCGGCATCGACGCGCAGTGCCTGGCCGCGCACGGCCAGGAACTGCTGTTGCAAAGCCGCCGCCGACTGGAGATCGAGAACGGCGGGGAGGTGCAAGGTTTCTATGGGAGGTCTCCGCGGTTGCGTCTGGAATGACAGAGGGCTTCGCCAAAAGTCGTCTTACTGAGAGGCATCCACTGCTGAGCGGAGCGAAATCCTCTGTGCCGAGGCAGTTATAAGGAAACTTTCCTAATTTTCCCTGATGCCCACGCGAAAAGATCCAAATGTTAAATCATCCAGAGAAGTCACTATATTTTCGGGGAACCATGGTTGCACAGGCCATGGGAAAAGCAGAGCAGCCTGTCGCTCTGTCTTATTTCGCGGGGAGAAATTGCTTGACGACATAGAGCAGCTGATTCGGCTGCGGCGGCTTGGTGAGCCAGCCCGACGCACCGGCCGCCCGCGCCTCATCCCGTTTGCGGCCATCCGCTTCACCGCTCAAGACGATGATGGGTGTGAATTTGGAACTCGACGATTTCCGAGCTTCCTTGATAAATTCAATGCCATCCATTTCCGGCATATTAAGATCGGTCAGAATTACGGACGGCTTCAAGCCGTTCGTCAGCTCCGCGATCCCTTCCTTGCCATTGCCTGCCGTCGTCACTTCATAGCCAGCCTTGGATAGAATCTGCGCCAGGTTCATCACCATGGCGGCTGAATCGTCCAGGATCAATATCATCGCCATCTGCGTGTGGCCTCTTCCCCGCTGTTTGGGACCTTCAGCGCGGTAATTGCTGACGGCGGAGTAGTTACAAAACGGTGCATCAAAGACAGAAAATTCTTATCGTGCTCTCATGCCACCCGATCCATTTACGATGTTGTTCATATATGAAGTATGAACTTAATAATTTCCTAATAAATACATTAACGTCGCAGTAAATCTCGGTCGATATTATAAAAAACATAAAGGCATCTCGCAAGGTCATTCTCGGATACAATAGTCTATATTGCCTTATCACAGCTTCGCATTCATGGCTGGTCGTCCGAATCGGATATGGTCGGGCAGCCGGCCATGGGCTGGTGATATCGCGATCTGGTTGAGAAAATCTTGTGGCGGGCAGCATCGCGCCTTGCACGTTTTGGGTTAGGGTACCATGGGTCTGCTGCAAGAAGAGATTGAACACGAATCGCTGGATCTTCTCGCATCGGCGCTCACCCCGCAGCTGCGGTCGGCGCTGATGGAAGGCCTGTCCGATCCGATCATGCGCAAGATTGCCTTTTCCTTGTCGCAGCGGATGCGCTGCCCGGTACAACTGCTGAGCTGCGTCAATGGTGTGATCAGCCACGATACGGCGCTCTCGGCGCTTCCCGATGTCATGCTGGCCGGCATTGCGGACCTTGCCCCCTTGCATGGCCGCATCATCATCGCGGTCGAAGGCGATCTCATCGGCACGGTCGTCGATGCGATGTTCGGCGCGACCAGTTCCGATTTCGTCATGCGCAACGATCTGTCCGCGATGGAAATCAGAATAGGCAAGCAGATGATCGAACTCACGCTTGACGGCATCGCCGACGTGCTCAGCAGCTTTTCAGCACTCAATTGGCAGATCGTGCAATACGAGACGGCCGTCAATATGCTGGCGATCGCCGATAAGCAGGACTGGATGATTTCGACCACCGGCATATTTGAGACCTCGCTGGGAATAGGCTCCATCCGCGCGATCATACCCTATTCCGCCCTCGAGCCCTTCGAGGCCAGGGTGACGTCGCAGACCTGGCTGATCGGGCCAGCATTGATCGATCATCGATGGACCGCAACGATGGCACATCTGACGGCCAGTACCCTGGTTGACATTGCATTTGACATCGTCCGCACGCAGGTGCCGCTGGGTGTGGTGCGGCGGCTGAAGCTGAACCAGGTATTGCCTATCACGCTCCTGCCGCAGGCGGTCGCCTATTCCAGCGGGCTGGATCTGTTCAATGCCGATTACGGCCAGGTTGACGGCGTCGTCTGCTGTCGTCCGATTGCGGGCAATAGCGATCTGTTCCTGGCGCGGTCGCAACGTCCCTTGGAAAAGCCCAAAGAACCCCTGTCCCTGCATAAGCTCCATCACAGCCAGGCGAAATCGGATCTTGGTCCGGCATCGATTGTCGATCGGGTCTTGGTTGATTTGACGGTTCGCCTGGGCGATACCAGCATGACGGTCGGAGGGCTGACGGAATTGAAGGCCGGCGAACTCATTCGGCTGGAGCAGCCAATGGAGGAACCCCTGCCCATCTCCATCGGTGGCCGGCATTTTGGCCAGGGAGAAATCGTATCGGCGGGGGGCGGCCGCTATGGGCTGAAGATTGTCGAACTGGCGCCGACCGGCGAGATGTGACGCCGAGACCGGTTGATAATCCGGGCCGGCGGCAGGATGTGAAAAACCTTTAGGCCTCTGCCAGCAGACCAGGCGGATCGATGGCGCCCGCGGCACGGAGCTGAGCCAGGGAAGCGGTCAGGGAACGGGCCAATCCGTCGGCGCGCCTGTACCCAGACAGGCTATGGGTCATGATGCCTCTCAACCTAAGTTCGATATCACGAATGGCGCGTGCAAGGTCACGCTCGCCGCGCTGCAATACGGCAAGCGACAGCTCTGCCAGATTGCGCACCTTCATGGATGTGAGATGGTCGCGCATCTTGTCCAGGATCGGCCTGGCAGCGGCGAGGGCCATATCCAAGCGCAAGGCCATGTCGGCAATGGCGGGAGGCCGGCCCGTGAGCAGAAGCGTTTCCAACGAAGCGATCGTTTCATGAACCGCATCCAGCGCCACGCGGGCAATCTGGATGGAATCGCCAAGGCCGAGCAACTCGTCAGGTGCGCCGGTCATGGCAGGTCTTTCTATGAAGGCTTCAACTGGGCATGCGCTGAAGTGATGGCGCTGGCGAGAGTATCCGGGGAAACAGTAAATAAATTGTTTTGGATGGCCGATTTGAGGGTTTTCACAGCCTGGGAATCGATGCCGGGCGCCTGCCGCGCATTCGACAAAAGCTGCGCCGAGATCGTCGCATTTTGCGTGAGCGTAACGGCCTCGTTCGCCGCAGTCGCCTGGCTATGGTTCGCTTGGCCCGATACTTGTGCAGGTGGCGGAGAGCTTCCCGACGTGGAAACCTCATGCGCCAATTCATTGCCAGAGTAGGGGCGGATTCCGCTGGTCATCGCCGTTCCGATGCTGATTCAGCCAATTTGATGAATTCGCTGTCCAGGACGCGAAGCGCCCCGTCGAAATCATCAAGCGGCTTTGGATCATTCTCTATATTGGCGTCAAGCAGGGCCAAACGCAAGGCGCTATAGATGCGCATCAGCGACTGGCCGAGCGCATTGTCATGACCGGTATCGAGAATGCCGGTCATGATGGTCAGTAATTGGTCAGCACGCGACAGCATTTCCGCTTTCGCCGTCATATCGCCTTCCTCAATGGCGCGCTTGGCCTTGCGGCCATAGAGGCGGAGCGCACGCCAGCCAGGGCGCAGCCAATCGACCGTCGGTTCGCCGTCGAACATGGTCGCGCGATAAAGGGTGGAAGTTTCGGTCATCGCGCGATCACCCTGTTGAAGAACCGGAGGTGCTCAGGAAGATATTAAGATAAGCTTGTGTTATCGAAGCGGACGACGATTTTGTTTCGGCAAGCGAATATTCGTTAATGAGATTTTGCAGATTCGCGGAATTTTGCTTGGTGATCTGCTGGATTTCACTATTGATCGAGGTGACCTGCGCATTCAGTGAGGTGGTCTGCGCGCCGATCGAACCGCTGCCGCTGCCGCTTTTGGTGCCGCCGATCGCGTCCTTGGTGATGCTGGTGAGAGACGTGTAAATCTGGGACACCAGTTTTTGCACGCCCGTCGGATTGCTGGCATAGGCCTGGCTGAAGGTGCCGCTATCGAATGAGACGGCGCCGGTACTGCTGACGGTCAGGCCAATGGCATTGGCGGAGACACCTGATGCTGCTGCGCCGGAAATGGCCGACACCAATTGATTGGACAGGTTGGTCGCCGTGAAATTGCCGAGAAGCGGTCCGGCTGATGCCGCTTTAGCACCCGAGCCACTGCCGGTGGCCGCCGTATATTTGATTTCGCTGGCGATGCCGGAAATGGCGGAATTGAGTGAGGTTGCAACCGATGACAGGGCCGAGGTCAATCCGCTTGTGGAACTGCTGACGGACAGCGTCGTACTGCCGGAACCGGCCAAGGTGATGGTCAATCCCTTGATAGTATCGGCCAGACTATTCGTGGCATTGGTGACGGGAACGCCGTTCACCTTCAGCGTCGCGTCAGCGGCCTTTTGCGCCACCGTCCATGATCCGCTGGTCGTGGCGCTGCCGGTCGGATTATAGTCGAAAGCGGCCAGCGCCCCGGTGCCGCTGACCGTGAAGGCTTGCGAACTTCCGGTTGTGCTGCTTTGCAGAACGAGGCGCGCTCCAGTGCTTGAAGTGACGATGGAGGCGCTGACGCCATCGCCCGCTTTGTTGATGGCAGCGGCGACGCCGTTCAAGGTCAGGCTGCCGGAGCCAACGGAAATGGATTCGGTTTTGCCGTTCTGAACGAAGGTGAGCGAACCTGCACTGGTACCGATCGATGCCGATGCGCTGCTTTTCAGGCCGGTATAGATCGTCTCGGCCGCCGCCTTATGGACATTGGACAGCGTATAGGTGCCGATGGTCGCGGAATTGTTGGCCTTGACGGTGGCGACGCTGGAACTGGTGGAAGCCGCGCTGCGCGAAGACAGCGTGCTGAGATCGCTGATTCCAGAGAGAGACTTCGACAGTGATGAAATCGTTCCCTGAATAGTGCCCCAGGCAGAGATTTGGGTCGTCTCGGTGGTGATCTGGCTCTTGAGCTGCGTAATCGGCGCCTGTAGCCGCGTCTCGTATTGCGAGATTTGGCTTTGCACGGTGGCGGAACTCAAAGAACTGATCGTCATGACCTTACCTCAAGATGGAAAGGCTGCGCGGCCGAGAGGAGGGCCCCCGGCCGCGCAGGTGGTTACGGCAGCAGCGACAGATAGGACTGCTGGAGCGTGGTGGAGCTTTTCAGCGCCGCGACACCCGCCTGCGCCTGAATCTGCGCCTGGGTCAGCTGGTTGCTGACCTGCGGGATATTCGCATCCTGGACGACACCGAGAGCGCTGGTGACGTTCTGGCTGCTGGTATTGAGGTTGTTGATACTCGCGGTCAGTCGCTGCTGCGCCGCGCCGAGCACGCCGCCCTGATTGTTCAAACCCTGCAAAGCGAACTTCACAACGTTGATGGCGGTATTCGCCCCTGACGTCGTCGTCACGTTGATATCGGAGAGTGAGGTGAGATTGGACGAGGTCTTCAGACCGATATCCGAGCCGTTCGTCAAGCTGAAGGCTGCGCTAGACTGGAAGGCGACCTGGCCCTGGATGGTGCCGCTGGCATTGGCACCACCGACTGTCACCGAGGTACCCTGGCCAGCCGCGGTCAGGCTGCCGGAGGAGAAATTGGTGAAGCTGATATTCTTGCCATTCGCCTGGGTCAGGGTCACGGCGGTGCCGGCCTTGTTGACGGTGGCGGAAATGCCCGTGGTGCCGGTCTGGCCGTTAATCTGCGAGGCGAGGGCCGAGACGCTCGCGGCGTTAACCGTCTGCGCGCTGCCGCTCCCCTGGATTTTGAACGCGAAGCCGCCATTGGTCCCGGCCGTGGCGGTCAGGGTGAGGGTGTTGGTGGCTTGCGCCGTTACGCCCGTTTTGGACGCCAGATTGTTGACGGCGGTCGCGATGCTCTGCGCCGACTCATTGGCCGTCACCGCCACAGATCCGGTATTGCCGTTGTTACCGGTATATTTCACGGTCCCGGCGGTGAATGCGCCGGTTGTGCCGGTGGTCAATACGCCTGTCGAATTGCCCGCGCCATAGATGGTGGCTGAAGCGGAGGACTGGTTGAGGCCAATGGCATTGGCACTGGTATTGCCAATCGACAGGCTCTGGGTCTGGCCTTCATTGGCGCCGACCTGGAACTGCACACCGCTGAAGCTGCCGTCGAGCAGGTTGATGTTGTTGAACTGCGTCTGCGAAGCGATGGTGGTGACCTGCGCGGTGAGCTGCGTCACCACGCTTTGCAGCGATTGCGAGCCGGCCGAGCTTTGCGTGCCGTTGGCGGCCTGCACAGCGATGGAGTTGAGCTGCTGGACAACGCCGATCTGCTGCTGCAGTGCGCCCTGCGCCGTCTGCAGCAGGCTGACACCCTGATTGGCATTCGAGACGGCCTGGGTGAGGCCGTTCAGCTGCGACGTGAAGCCTTGCGCCGTGATGTAGCCAGCCGGATTATCCGCAGGCGAGTTGATCGACAGACCACTGGACAGTTGCTGTTCCAGCGAATTGTTGAGGTTATTGGTAGCGGTAATCGAGTTGAGCGCATTCAGTGCGCCCTGGTTGGTCAGGATCGAGCCTACGGCGGACATCTTCAGCTCCTTTGGTTCGGGTTGCCGTGCCCCTCTATTCGGGGAGCCAGCCCAAACTTTTCCGCAGGTCTTCCCTACGAACTCAGTTGGACAACTGCGCCATTGGGCGTGATGGTGGCCTGGAAGCGCTTCCCGGTGGTCGGATTGAAGACCGTGATGCTGTCGCCGATGCGTCCCGCCTGCTCAGCGGTCGCGTCCAGCGTGACATCGACGGCGCCCGCATGGACATCGACGGAAATCGTCTGGCCTGCCTGCACCACGATCGGCTGCTGAACCACGGTATTGGTGAGGATGGCGCCGCGCGGCAGCGATAGAATAGCCGTCGCCCCTGCGACATCTTCCGGGTGGTAGTAGATCTGCCGCCCCGCATAGAGGGAGAGCGGCTCCTCCTGCAGCATTAGGTCATCCGAGGTGATGACGCGGCCGCCGGGAATGGTGCGCGCTGCGACCACGATCGCCATGCGGCTATCGACCGTGACGCTGACATAAAGGGTCCAACGGGGCTGCGGGCATTGCACAGCCGCCTGCAGATAGGGTTCCAGCCCGCTGACGGTGACACTGAGCGGGCCACGGCAGGCGGGCATGTACTGCGCGCCCGCGACCGAGCCGAGGGTGATGGCGGCATTGGCCGGCGCGGTGGCGGCGACCGCCTGCTGCACGGCCGTGGTGATGGTCGCGGGGGCCTCCCGCCCGGCGGCCGGAGCAGCCTGGGGAGATGCGCCCGCAATCAGAAGCAAGATGGCCGCTGCCGCTGCCACGCGGATGCCGTCCCGGCCCTGCTTTCTGCGGGCAGCTCTCATTCCGCCGCCTGCCGCGTGTGACTGCTGGGACGTGCCACGATCGACCAGGGCGGCGCGGCCTCTTCCACAGCGGGGAGGGCGAGAGCAGCCTTCCGGGTCTCCGCGCCCTGGGCGAGGGTGGCGTGAAAATCCTGCAAGGCGAGGCGGATCGCGCGCTGCCAGGCAGAGAGGCGGTTCGGCAGGGCCAGGACCGGCAGTTCGGCGGGGTGGTCGAGCCGCTCGTCCAGCAGCAGATGACATCCGGTGGCACCGGCGAGCAGGCTCACATAACAATCGGCTGCCGCGTCATTGTCCCGGTCCACCGGCCGCACCAGAATATGCGGCGCGACGGTGGTCATTTCCCGGGCCCAATCGGCTTCGGTGGCGGGGGCGCGCAGGCGGGTCGCATGGGCCGGATAAGAGGCGCCAGGCCTTTCGATCACGATCCAAACCGCCTCCTGGGCGGTCTCCGTCATCAAATCGGCGATCCAGTCAGGCGCTATGCCCTCATCCAACCACAGAATGCGCGGCCGGCTGTTAATGCCGCTGCCGACCGCATGGTCTTGCCAGATGGGGCGGGACAGGGCCGGCCGCGCCAGCGTCACGCTGTGCCCGGGCGGGAGCAGCTTGCGCATCTGCGCGACAATGGCTGGCGAGGTGGCGTAAAGCGCTGCGGCGGCCTCCAGAACCGGCTTGGCCGCGCTCTTTGGCAGGCGGGTGAAGATAGCGGTGTAAGGCGGCGTCTGCCCGATCTCATTGCTGCCCGGATTGATGCGCAGCCAGCGGGCCGGCGCGCGGCGGCCGATTTCGCCGGGCATGACAATATCGGCCGTCCAGGATGCTTCGATGGCGCCAACGCCGCGGAGCGCCCGTGCCATATTGAAGACGGCGGCCCCGGTTTCACTCGGCCCGCTGAGCAGAAGGCTATGGGGATCGCGTGGCATGGAGCGGACGAGGCCGGGGCGCTGCTCGGGGGCCAGCAGGTCGCCGTGCAAGGATAGGGCCGGATGGTGGAAGGGGTCTTCCCAAGGCATGGCACGGGCCACAGGGCTGCCAGCGCGAAACTTGCCCTCGAAATCCGCGCGAATGGTCGAGCCGGCGATGGCGAAGGAGACGTCAGGCGTCCAGACCAAAGCATGCCCGGCGGCCCGCAGCTGCGCGCCGAGGTCGATCCAGAGCGCATCCCCGGATAGGCTTGGCATGATGCAGGCGGCGAGTACGGCGCTGCGCAGGAGCAGGGCCGGCGGGGCAAGGGCGCTGGCTTCCTGATCAACCACCAGCCAGCCGCCCGGCCCCGGGTCATCGGCCAGATGGCCGGCGCCCATGCGGGTATCAGCGCCGATGACGATCGGCCCCTGGACGGTGAAGCGGTTGCGATCCCCCAGCAGCGGTGCGAGGCAGCGGGCCCCGACCAGGGCCACCCGCGGATCGGCGAGGCGGCTGCGCAGCTCATCGCGCCAGCCGGGGGTCATGGCCTGGCTGCGGGCATCCAGGATGGCGAGGTGAGGGGTCTGCACCGCTTCCATGGCCCGGCGCAGCCCGTCACCGGTGGTCTGGCCGGGCTCGGGCACGATCGCCAGAACCTTATGCTCGAGCGCCGCCGCCTTGTCCGCGATTTGCTGGAAGAAGGCGACAGTCTGGGGCGGCATCTCGCCGCCGACCAGAATGATCGGCCCGGTCAGAATGGTTGTCATCAGGTAGTCGCGCAGCCAAAGGTCGATCGCCGCGACCTCGGTGTGATCGCAGAGCAGAATTGTGGTCGTGCCCGGATCGGCCAGAGTCCGCTGGTGGCGATAGAGGCCCTGGAACTGCCGCGCCTGCACCACCCCGTCCAACCCGCTGCGCATCAGACTGGCGCTGATGGCCGCCTCGGCCCGCGCCATGAAGAGGGTGGAGGGAATATTGTCCCGCCGGCTCAGGGGGCTGCGCGTGAAAAGCGCTTCCGGCAGGCGCACCACCCGCGCTCCCGCCTCGCTCAGCCGGAGATGGACGTCATATTCCTCCGCGCCGGCAAAATCCGCATCGAAGCCCCCAATGCGCGCAAGGGCCTGGGTGTTGTACCAGACCCAGTCACCGACGAAGGGCGTTTGGCGTAGCCGCGTCGGCTCCCAGGCGGGCTTGTGGCGAATCCAGGGGCCGATATCGCGCAGCACGATCTCGTCGCAATAAATCATGTCAGCGGCGCTATGCTTTGCCTCGATGGCGAAGCGCAGGCAGGCATCCGGCGACAGAACATCGCCGGCATTCATGACTGCGACATAGTCGAAGCTCGGGTCCGTATCGTTGACCAGAGCGCACAAAGCAGCGGTGAGCGCGCCTGTTTCCTCCGCAACGCGCATCACTTCTATATCCGGCAGGTCGACATGCTCGCTGGTGAGGACGCGGATCTGCGCCGGCGCATGCCACTGCTGCCGCAAGGATTGTAGGGATTCGGTAATGGCGTGGGCGCGGGCGGAGGGCACCGCGATGATGACGCAAAGGCGCGGCAGATCGCCCGATTCGGTCGCGAGCGCTTCCAGACGGCGCCGGCCGCCCGGATCAAGCCGCTCGGCCGGGCGCAGACCTGCGGCCGAGCCGCTCGGCGCCTGCACGGGGCCGTTTTGCTGCTGATGCGTGACCCCAGGCAGGGGAGCGCCTTTGCTCTCCGCCAGTTCGACCACGAAATCCACCATTTCGGCGCAGGATTTGGAGAAGGAATCCCAGGTCGTGGCCGAGGAATCCTCGTCCTGCAGGGCGGTCCACATGCGGTCGACCAGACCATGCAGGGGTGTCAGCAGATTCTCCTGCTCTACCGGCTTGCTGCGATCGAGCTGCGTGGTGAGAAAATCGAGCACCTCCTGCCGGCCGTTCGGCCGCCGCCCGATTAAGGCGAGGTCGAGATCGCTTTCGAGTTTGGCGACAAGGCTGAGCGGGTTCTTGAGCAGATGCTGATAGTTGAGCCAGGCGCGCGGCAGTTTGCGAGTATTGGCTTCGGCAGAGGTCAGATAGGAGGCCCAGAGCAGCAAGGCATGGGCGCGGGATAGGCCATTTTTCTTCTGCTGGCTTGCCGCGACCGTCCAAGGGTCGCGGCTGATATGGATCGCTTTAACCTGATGGCCGATTTCGCGCGCGACCCGTTCATAGAGGGGCAGAAGACGGCACAGATGGGGATGCTTGATCGCCCAGATTTCTTCCTGGCCGAAACGGCGGCGAATGATTTCCGACAGCCGCGAGAGGAAGCCTGCCATATCGGCTCGCTCGTTCCAGCCTGTCTCAAGGCTGCGCAGATCAGTCCATTGCATGCCGAGCCGGTTCAGCAGGTCGACGTCGAATTCGATAAGTTCAGGTATTTCAAAAAAACCGCGCGGATTATGCTCATTGGCATCAGCGTCATTGTGAATGGTGACGCCCAGTTTTTGCAGCGTGCCGGACAGCGCCGAGGTGCCGCTGCGATAATAGCCTGCAATGAAAAGCGCGTCTGACACCGATCATCCTCAAAGATACTGGAAAAGACTCAAATTCTGCACCGCCGCAAAGGATTTTCCGGCGGCGGTGACGGCGGTGATGGCCTCGTTCAGCTGGGTCATGGCTGTGGGCATGTTCACGCCGACGGTATTCTGCACCGTCAGCTGCAATTGCGTCGACTGATTGCTGTTATTGCTGCCGGCGCTGTTGACCGCTTGCAGCGTGACCCCGTTCTGGGCCTGTGCCGTCAGCAAGGATTGCTGATATTGCGCAAGGGTGGAAAGCGCATCGTTAAGCGCCTGTGTGGATTGCGCCTTAGCGGCCGGGGTGGCCGTGGCCGTGGAAAGGGTTGACGCAATATTCTGAAGAAGATCAAAGGAGGTCTGCGGACGGCTGGGCGCGATGGTAAAACTGTCACCCGCTGCCGGCGCTCCGTTGAGCTGGAAATTCTGCCCCGCGAGCTGAATGGTGCTGCCCGAGGATGTGCTGCCTGTCGCGATCGTATTGCCGCCCTGCGTCGCCGTATAGGTCAGATTGGGCGGGGTGCCGGAAAAGCTGAGCGTAATCGGGGACGTGCCGGCCTGGAAGCTGGCTGCAGCCGCGGATTGCACGATGCCTTCCGATAGGAGCGTGCCCGTGCCGGTATTGGCGCTATTGGCGGAAAGGGTGCTGTAGCCGTTGCCGGCCAGCGCATTGACGAAAACCTCCCCATTGGCGAGTGTATTGGCGGTGGTATCGGGCGTGATGGCGGCCTGGCCCTGCCCACCATCGCCGAGATAGACCACCGAACCGCTGGAACTGGTCTGAAACGGTGTCAGCGTGCTGCGCGATCCGCCGAAGAGATAGGTTCCGTCCGGTGCGGTCGAATTGGCAAGTCCCAGAAGCTGCTGCCCGGCTGACGTGACTTGCTGCGACAGCGCCTGCAGATCCTGCGCGCTGGTGCTGCCGTTCAAGGCTTGTTCGACGATCGACTGCACATTGTCATAGAGGGTCGACACGGCGGAATAGCTGTTGCTGACCGAGTTGAGCTTGGTCTGGATGCTCGCCTGCGTCGCGTTGTCAGTCGTCAGCGCGCTGATCTGATTATTGGCGATCGTTGCAACTTCAAAGGCGCCGGGATTTTGATTGGCGCTCTGCACGGAATAGCCGCTCGCGATCTGCTGTTCCAGCGTATTGACCGAGGTTTCCTGCTGCGTGTAGTTGGCGAGGAAATTCGTGTATAGCGATGCGCTCATGATGCAGGTCTCTCATTGAGTTCGGCCGGGACAGGCTTTCGCCCTTTCTTCGTGCGCGGAGGCAAAGCTTTTCCCGGCAGATGACGGCCATTACGGCTTGCGCACTTTCATGGCCAAGGCCTGCGCCCTTTCCCGCCGCAAGTCTGCCAGGCGCTCCTCGGCCAGGCTGTTGCCCCGCTGCACCTCGTCCAGGCGGTGTTGGCGGTCCTTGAGCCGCACGACGGTGATCCTGGCCATCTCCATCGCCTGCACGGCCTGATGCTCCATCTGATCGATCTGGGTGTCCGCCGCCATGGAGGCGGACACGAAATCGACCGCACGCCGGGCTGCCGCAGCCTCAATCACCTCGCCGCCACGCCAGCTTTGCTGCAGCTTGTCCCGATACTCCGCCAATAGCTGACGCTGCCTTGATGTTTGGTTAAGAACCTGGTTTTGCCGGCTTATGTCGTCGATGACTTTGAGCCGCTGGATTTCTGCGAGAAGGCTCAGTTTCGTAATGATCGGGGTCTTCATCGTGCTGCCTCCTCAAAAACCAAGTCCAGACTGTGTCCGCTCTGCGCAAAGCTCACGGCCTCATGCGCCGTTTGCCGGATGAGGGCTTCCATGGCCGGCCCACGGCGCAGCGCTTCATCGAGCAGGGGATCGCGTCCAGGCGCGTAGGCGCCGAGGTCGATGATGTCCTGCTTATCCTGCCGCCGTGCCCAGAGCATGCGGAAGCGCGTCGCCAGTTGAAGATGGGCGGGTGAGACCAAAGCCGGCATGGGCCGCGACAGCGAGGCCGCGACGTCGATCGGCGGATAGATCCCGGCTTCCGAGAGGCTGCGCGACAGCAGGATATGGCCGTCCAGGACGGAGCGGGCGGTATCGGCCACCGGATCGCCGAGATGGTCGTCACCCTCGACCAGAACCGTATAGATCGCGGTGATCGACCCCTCCCCCTCATGGCCATTGCCGGCGCGCTCGACGAAGGCTGCGAGGGCGCCGAACACCGAGGGGGGATAGCCCTTGGTGGCCGGCGGTTCGCCGACCGAAAGACCGATTTCCCTGAGCGCCATGGCGAGCCGCGTCAGGGAGTCGATGACCAGCAGGACATGGCGTCCCCGGGCGCGAAAATATTCCGCCGCCGCCGCCGCCCGATAGGCGCCGTGCAGCCGGCCGAGAGCGGTGTCGTCGGCGGCGGCGGCGACGACGACGCTGCGGTGGCGGGCGGCGCCGAGATGGTCTTCGACGAATTCGCGGATCTCCCGCCCGCGTTCGCCGATCATGCCGACCACCACGACCTCCGCCGCGGCATGCTGGGCCATCATGCCGAGCAGCGTCGTCTTGCCGACGCCGCTGCCCGCGAACAGTCCCATGCGCATGCCGCGCCCAAGCGTCGCGAGCGCATTGATGGCGCAGACGCCGACATCGAAGGGCGTGCCGATGCGCTGACGGGTCATCGGATTGACGGGGATGCCGAGGAGCGGCCAGGGGTAGCTGACATCGGGCTGGGGCCGCCCGTCCAGCGCCTTGCCGCGCGCGTCGATCACCCGCCCCAGCAGCCCGTCACCGACCAGAGGCGAGGGCGACTGGCTTTCCACATAGACCCGTGCCCCCCGCACGATGCCGCGCATGCCCTGTTCGGGCATGATGAGGAGCGAGCCGGCATCGAAACCCACGACCTCGGCCGAACGATGCTCATGTTCTTCCGTTTCAATCAGGCAGCGCGAACCGATGGGGGCGCGGATGCCGCTGGCATGCAGGATCTCCCCGCTCGACCGCACGATGCGGCCGATGCGGCAAACCGGATCGCGCGCGAGCGCGTGGCGCAGCCGCTCCTCCGCCTCCTTGCGGATGCGCTCGACCGCGATCATGCCGCATCCTCGATGGCCATGAGCGGGGCGGCATGGGCCATCGCCGCCCTGATGGTGGCGATGCGGGTCTCCAGCATCGCGTCCCAGGCGATCCTGTCGAAGGGATCGCCGCCTTCCGCCAGCACTTCGATCATCGTGCCGCCGCGGGCAATGCCAGAATCCGCGAGGAGATGCACATCGGCGATGGCGATCTTGGGCGCCAGCAGAAGATGATCGTCAGGATGCAGGCGGACGATGATGCTCTGCCCTGTCTTGCGCCCCTCGACCGCTTCGATCAGCAGCTTGCGGACGAGAGACTCGATACTGTCCGCCCGCAGGCTCACCTCCGCACCGAGAATATGCTCGGCCAGCGACATGGCGAGATCGGTGATCAAGCGCGCCAGTTCCGCTTCCTTGCGCGCAAGCGGCCCCATGAGCTGCGCGGTTGCGGCCTGCAAGGCGGCGAGTGCGGCGTCAGTCGCCTGCTGCTGCTGCGCCAGAATATGCTCAGTCGCCTTGCGCGCCTGCATCTCGCCCAGGCTGCGGCCCTCGGCCTCCGCCGTGAGACGAAGCCGCGCGATGCCGTCCGCGATAGCCGCGGCGATCCGACTGTCTTCCTCCGCGCGATCTGTGTGGGGCAGAGCGGCCATCGTATCGGGCACAGGGGCCGCGGCTATGATGACGAAGCTCATAACCCATCCTCGGGTGGCGGATGGGGGGAGATGCCCTGCAGCGCCAGATTGACTGCAAGCTTGACCAGGGGTTCGAGGATGGCGAAGGCCGCCCGGATCACAAACACGACGGTCAGCATTTTCAAGCACCAAACAAGCAAGGACGAGCTGTCCAATTGCTCCGGCTGATGTGCGGCCGCCCAGAGCACGGCAATCGCGATCACGACCCAATTGCGTCGGAACAGGACGCCGGCCTTGGTTTTGCTCGTTTTGCTCGTTTTGCTGGTTTTGACAGGGGGCTTTGCCATGGCATCAAGGTCCTGAAGGTGACTTTACATCCGGTGCGCGAATGACGATGACGACGCGCCGGTTCTTTGCGCGGCCCTCCTGGGTCGTATTGTCAGCAATGGGGACGAATTCGGCGAAGCCCTGTGCCGTCAGGCGGCTGCCGTCGAGCCCATTATCGGCGAAAAGTTCGACGACACTGACGGCCCTTTCGGCAGAGAGCGACCAGTTGGAGGGAAATTGCGCCGTCTTGATTGGCTGGTTGTCTGTATAGCCCTGCAATTGGATGGTGAAAGGCGCCGGCAGGCTTTTAAGACTGCCGGCGACGTCCGCCAGAAGCGCCTTTGCCGTCGGCAGAAGATCGGCTTTCCCAGAGTCAAAGAGAACCGCGGCATCCAGGCTGATGGTCAGCGTCAGCGGCGAGGCGTTGATCGAGACCTGGTGACCGGCCGTCAAAGGACTGAGCAGCGTTTCCAACTGATCTTTGACATGTTCGAGGGCGAGCGATTCTTCGGCGAGCTGCTGGGAGACGGCTTGGCTCAGGCTGGGATGCGGGATGGGCGTCGGGATCGCCCGGGTTGGCGGGGCAGGCTGGGCTGGTTGCGGCGAGACGAGCGTTTCATGCGGATGCGGTGGCAGGGTTGTTTTGACCGGGGCTGTCTGATGCGCCCGGATCGGTTCCCGCGGCACGCGGGGGGCGGGATGCTCCGTCGGGCGGGGAATGGGCGATGGCTGATGGTTCAACACGCCCTGGGTGGCGCCGAGCAATTTCGCCGTCGTCGGGCTGACGCCGTGGAAGGCGGCCATCATACCCTTGACCTCTTCCTCCATTTTGGCCCGGTTTCGTACTGACGAGGCAAAGAGCACGACAAATAGCGCAAACAGCAAGGTCATGAAATCAGCATAGCTGATGACCCAACGCTCATGATTGACGTGCTTCTTGGGGGCTTCGTCCTCCGTGTGTCCGCCGCTGCTCATGCTGCCTGCCCCGCCGCCGCACCGACCTTGTCATCGGCCGGCGCGTCCTTGCTGCTTTTTTTGCCCGATGGCTCAGGCACGAAACTTTGCAGGTTCTGCCGGATGAGCGTGCCGGACTTGCCCTCGGCCAGCAGCATGAAGCCCTGAATGACGATTTGGCGCTCGCGCTTGCGTGCATCGGCGAAGGCGCCCAGCCGGGCCCCGAGCGGCAGGAACATCATATTCGCACAGCCGACACCGTAGACGGTCGCGATGAACGCCGTGGCAATGCCGCTACCCAGCTCGCTCGGATGGTCCAGGCGCGTCATGACATGGATCAGGCCGAGCACCGCGCCAAGCACGCCGATGGTGGGCGAATAGCCCCCGGCGGCCTCAAAAAATTCAGACGACATCATGTCCTTGCGGAACTCATTGTCTGACAGGATCTTGAGGATGGCGTAGAGATCTTCCTGCGACGTATTGTCGATGATCATCTGCAGCCCCTTCCTCTGAAACGGGTCTTTGGCATTGCCCAGGACGGTTTCCAGCGCGAGAGATCCCTGGGAGCGCGCCAGGTTCGACCAATCGGCAATTTCGGCAATGAAGGCGGCGATGTCGGTCTTGGGCGGCTTGAGCAGGGTCAGCACGGCTTTGAAGGAGACGGCGGCACGGCCTAGTCCGAACTGCGTGACCACGGCCCCGAAGGTGCCACCCAGCACGATCATGGCCGCAGACAGACCGAGAAGTTCGCTTGGTCTGTCGCCATCCATCATGACGCTGCCCAGGATGAGGCCGACCGAAATGAGCAGTCCGAGAAGAATGGACATCAGGCGGTTGCCCCATTGATAAGGACGGTCAGGCGCATGGCCAAGAATGCCAGAGCACGCTTGCGAATGCGTGAAGCGTAGCCTTCGCTGATGTTAAGAATGGCGGCCACTTCGCGATTGTTCATCTCCTCGAAATAGTGAAGCGCCAGGACGCGGTAATCGAGCGGCGGCAGCGCCTGCAGCGCTTCGGCTAAAAATTTCTTGCTGTCGGCGCGCGCGAGCAGCAGGAAGGGGTCGTCGGGCGTCTGCCCATTGCGATAGGTGCTGGCATCGATCGCATCGGTATCGATATGCGCCTCGCCACGCTGCAACGCGCCTTCCCGCCGCAGCCCGTCGATCATGGCGCCGCGGATACGACGGCTGCAAAAGGCCTGGAAGTCGATGCCGCGCGTCGTATCGAACCGCTGCAAAGCTTCCAGCATGCCGATGGCACCGAGCTGAAGCAGCTCATCCAGATCGGCCCAGGGCATGCGCGCCTTGAGCAGCAAGGCCGTGCGCTTGATCCAGTTGCCGTAGAGCTTTTGCAGCTCCTCGGCGTTCGGGGCCGGGGCGTGATGTTCAGACATCGCTTTTCCCCGGCGTTGCGGTATAGATCACTTGCAGCGGCATGGAGTCCGGGATTTCATCCAGAGCGAGGACAGGAATGATGGCGCTGACGGTTTTGGCGACCGCACGGCGCAGCGCCGCCTGGATGACAATCACCGGCTTTCGTCCCCGTCCGCTCAGCGCCGTGACGGCGTTGCGGGCGGCCTCCCGCAGATGCAAGGCGGTATCGGTCTCGATGTCGAGCCCGATACCAGCCTCGCGCGAGGCACGCAGGCTTTTGCTGACGAGTTCTTCCAGGGACGGCTGCAAGACCGCCACCCGCAAGGTCAGGTCATTGCCCAGAAACGGCGTGACCAGATAGCGCCCGAGCCGGCAGCGGACCGCCACCAGCAGCGTTTCCGCGTCCTTGCTATTGCCGGTCGATGCATCGACCATCGCTTCGGCAATACGTTCAAAATCGCGAATGGAGACGTCTTCGGCCAGGAGCGCCTGCAGCACCTGGCGGATCAGTCCGATGGCCAAATTGGTGCGCAGATCTTCTGCCAGACGGGGCGCCGTCTCCCCCAGTTTGGCAATCAATGTTTCGACCTGGCCGCGACCGAGCAGCTCGGCGCCGTAGCGTTTCAGGACCTCGGCGAAATGCGTGGCGATGGCGCTGGGCGCGTCCACCACCGTATAGCCCTTTTCCTCAGCATCCGGGATGCTGTCCTGGCCGATCCAGATGGCAGCCTGGCCGAAGGCCGCGTCACGAATGGCCCGTCCGGTGGTGATCTTGTCCGTGACCATCGGGCCTTCGATCGCCAGCCATTGCCCCGGCCAGGCTTCACCATGGCCGACCGTGGCACCGCGCAGTGTGAAGCGGTAGCCATGCGGGGTCAATTCGCTGCTGTCACGAATATGCACCGCCGGCACCAGAAAGCCCATGCTCCGTCCATAGCGCTGTCGTACGGCCGTGAGCCGGTGCAGCAGCTTGCCTTCCCCTTGCGCCACCAGAGGCGTCAGCGCATAGCCGATGCTCATGCCCACGGGATCAACGCCGGTGACATCGCCGACTGTATCGATCTTGGGTTCGGCCCCCGCACCGGGACCGGTGAGCTGCGCTGCCGGACCGGCCGCCGCCACGCGCTCGGCCTGCATGAGCCGCCATGAGATGGTGGCGAGTGCGGCCGCAATCAGCAGGAAGGGGAGGTGCGCCATGCCGGGCATGAGGCCGATCGCCGCCATGATGGCGCTGGCGATGGCCAGGGCCTGCGGATAGCGGCCAATCTGTGTGCGGATCTGCTGGCCGAGATCCTCGCTCGAGGCGACGCGGGTCACGACAAGGCCGGCGGCGATTGAAATTGTCAGCGACGGAATCTGCGCTGCAAGACCATCGCCCACCGTCAGCAATGTATAGGTGCGGGCGGCATCCGCCAGCGGCAGACCGGCCTGCAAAGTACCGATGATGAGTCCACCCACCATGTTGATGGCGAGGATGATCATGGCGGCGACGACATCGCCGCGGACGAATTTGGAAGCGCCGTCCATGGCCCCGAAGAAATCGGCCTCACGGCGCAAATGTTCGCGCCGCTTCTCGGCCGCCTGGGGCGTCAGCATGCCGGCATTGATCTCGGCATCGATCGCGAGCTGGCGGCCCGGCAGGCTGTCCAGCATGAAGCGGGCACTGACCTCGGCCACGCGGCTGGCGCCGCGCGTGACGACGACGAAGTTGATGATGATCAGAATGAAGAAGACGATGCCGCCGACAACGTAATTGCCCCCGACGACGAATTGTCCGAAGGCCTCGATCACGCGCCCGGCCGCACCGGGACCGGTCGCGCCATTGAGCAGAATGGCGCGTGCGGTCGCGACATTCAGGGCGAGCCGCATCAGCGTCGTCGCCAGCAGAACCGAGGGGAAGGCCGAAAAATCGGCGGGCGAGGCGATATAGAGACTGGCCGCCAGAATGACGAGACCGGCCGAAATATTGAGCGCGAAAAGGAAGGAGATCGCGGCCGGCGGCAAGGGCACGACAAGCATCGCAAGCACGAGCAGGATGACGATCGGGCCCGAGAGTTCGGCCAGAGAGATGCGGCGCAGGGTCCGTGGGGCGGCCGTGTCACTCATGGATGATACCGGGAATCGCGTTCAGCAGATGGCCGGCATAGTCGTCCACGCCCGCCATCATGAAATTGCCAGCCAGCGTCGTCAGCACGGCCAGGCCGATGATCTTGACGATGAAGGGCAGGGCGGAGTCCCGCAGCTGGGTGGCGGTCTGGAAGAGACCCGTGACAATGCCGAGCACCAGCATGAGCAGGATGGCGGGCCCGGCCAGCTGCGCCAGGGCGATCCAGCCGCCAATATGGACACTGGCGGCTTTCATGGCTGCGGATCGGCCACATCGTCATTCTCTTCGACCAGCGCGACGACGCGCACGCCGTAGCGCTCCTGCGCCACGGAGACGACCTCGCCGGAGGCGAGCTTCTGGCCATTGGCAAAAATGCCCAAAGCCTCGCCGATGATCTTGTCGAGACTGATGATCTGTCCCTTGCGGAGATTTTTCAGCTCCTTCACAGACACCGTGGTGCGTCCGAGTTCGACCGTCAGGACGATGGGCAATCTTTCGACGAGCGGCTGGCTGGGGATCGCCAGGGTGTCGCTGACCACGGGCCCGAGATGCTCAAGTTCCACGCGTTCACCGGCCGGCGGTTCAGGCATTGGCGCCATCACGTCCATCCTTTGGCGGGCGGCTGGTTAAGCAATGGCGCGTGCTCCCTGGCCGTCGATCATCATCGCAGCTGTGGGCCCTGCCTCAGGCTCGGCGCGCTGGGCGCCCGCAGTCTGCCTTTGCCCGGAAAAGCCGCCATTGCCACCGCCCGCCGCCTGTCCGCTGCCGCCGCCGATCTGCGTCTGGCCGAGCGTCAAACCCGCCGTTGCCATCGCGTGTCTGAGACCGTCCATGCCGCTGCCCAGCAATTGCGCCGTTTGTGACGTGCTCGGCACGAAAACCAGGTTAACGGAGGCATCAGCGGCATAGGCGACATGGATGGAGAGCGTTCCGAGATCGGGCGGCGCGAGGCGCAATACCGTGCTGGAATGCCCGCTGCCCGTCATCGCGACGACAGTGGCCGCGAGTGCCGTGGGCGTTGCGGGCACCGCGCTATCGCTCAGGGCCGATCGCGATGCTGCCGTGGCCGCTGGCAGGCCGGCAGAGACGGTATTGGTGCCTGCACCGCTCGGCCCTGCGACATGGCCGAGCGGGGCGGCGCTGCCCAGGCCAAGACTGCCGGCGCTGGATGTCATGCCTGTGCTGGCAGCGCCGGATAGGCTTGCCGTGCCGGATGCATTTGTCCGGCGGTCGTCGCGGGGCTGGATCGCCACTGCGGCTGGACCAAGGGCGGCACCGGCAGGTCCCGCACCCTGATCATGGGAGCCTGTGGGCGTGCGTGGCGCCACTGCTGTCGCCCCCGTGACATCGGACAGTCCGCCGGCTTGCGGACCCGCCGCAGTTGCGGCGGCGGCGATCGCGCTGGGGGCGCCATGCGGCGGGGAGACCTGTGCGTTCGGCGTCGGCGCGCCCGCCGGAGAGACAGGGACCGAGGCTGGGGCGAGGGTGCTGCCAGGGGCCGCCGATGCGGTCGTCGGGGAAGCTGCCGGGGCATGGACAGGGCCAGGGATCGGTGCCGGAGCAGAGACTGCGACAGGCCGCGAGGCGACGGCCACCACGGGCGCGGACATGGGGGGCGCCTGCGGTGGCCGATCGGTCGTGCCGCCACTGCGCGCCAGGATTGTGCGGGTCACCGGATCGCGGTTGGTCTGGTCAGGGACGGTGGCCGGGGGCGTCCCCGCTACGGCCGACACGGCCGGGGCAATGGCGTCGATCGGGGCGGCCGACACCGGATCGCGCCCCTGCGGTAAGGCCGCCGCTGGCCCGGCTGAGCCGGCAGGGGCAGGCTGCATATCGGATGGCGCGATCGCGATCACTGGTGCGGTCGCGGGCTGTGCCTCGGTCGCTTTGACGGCCGGGTCAGCGCCGGGGACCGCCACGCCGGAGGGCGGCGGTGGGCTTGGCAGGATGGGTTGATCCATGACGGCCGCAGCGGCGCTTGCGACCTGGAGAACTGCTGCTGCCGACTTGTGCGGTTTAACCGTGTCCGGCTGACCGGTCTCTGCCCGGCCCACCGCGCGCGCGCGGCCGAGGCGTGAGGCGGTCTCGGCATGTCCTGTTGCGGCTGTCGTGGCCGGGAGACTGGTGCCGGCAAGGCTTGCCGCAGTGGCAGCGGTCGCGGCATCGGCGGCGGCTGTAAGGGCTTGCGGCGGCGCGGGCAGGGGTGGCGCGGGCAGGGGTGGCGCGGGAGCGGCCGTGGCTGTCGTCGCCTCCCGGCTTTGCTGTGGCGCGTTTGGCGCGGATGGCGCGGATGTGCCGGCCGCCGCCGCCGCCGCCGATCCCGGCCCTTGGCCCGGGTTGCCGGCGGCCACAGGATCTGCAGCGTTCGTGGCCTGTGTCAGCGCATCATGCCAGGCGGACGGCGCTGCGGCACTCGCCTGTGAAGCCTGTGCGGTGGTCGGCAGGGACGGCAGGCCAGCGCTGGGGATCACCATCAGATCAGATCCTCGGACGCGTTGATGACGATCCGGCCCTCGTTGGACAGCTTGAGCGCGACGGCCACAATTTCCGACTGCGCCGCGAGCGCATCGGACCGACGCAGAGGCGGGCCATTGGCCAGTTCCTCCTTCAGCAGATCCACCATGCGGCTCGACATATTGGTGAAGAACTTCTCGCGCAGTGTTTCATCGACAGGGCGGAGCGCGATGACCAGTCTTTCGCTCGCCACTTCGCGCAGCAGGATCTGAATGGCGCGGTCGCTGAGCTTGATGAGATCGAGGAAGGTGAAGAGGTTGGCGCGGATCTTGTCCGCCGTCTCCGTATCGCGCTCGGCGATCGCCGTCATCACCCGCTCGGACAGGCCGCTTTGCAGTAGATTGAGGATATCGGCCGCCTGCCGCGGTCCACCCAGATTGGCCAGCTGCCGCCCAAGCCCGCCGCCGGCATTATTGGCAATGATCTCCCCCAGCATGTCGCGCAATTCGTTGACCGCACCGGGCGAGACCGTGTCGAGCAGGGTGTAGCGATAGAGCGCATCCGCAGCGAGCTGCTCGGGGAGATAGGACAGCATGGCAGCCCCGGTGTCATGCGGGATATGAGCCAGCAACAGCGCCAGGGTCTGAGGCCGCTCGTTGCCCATCTGCATCGCCAGCGTCTGCGCATCGATTTTCTGAAAGGGAGATTCGGAATCCGCGCGCGACAGCTGCTCGAGAATGGTGCGGGCCTGCGTTTCCCCCAAGGCCGATGTCAGCACGGCGGTCAGGAACTTCATGCCGTCTTCGCCGATATCGGCAATGCCGAAATCCTGCACGAAGGTCGCGATGATCCGCTCCCGAACATCGAAGGTGACTTTGGGCAGCGACGTCATGGCTAAAGAGATTTTGGTGATCGTCGGCTCATCCATGTGACGCAGGATATCGACGGCCAGCGGCTCACCTAGTTCGCGGAGAACGAGCGCCGCGCGCTCCGCCCCGCTGAGACTGCCGACGATGGCGGCGGCCTCACTCATTCTCTTCGACCCAGGTTTGCAGCAACCGTGCGACGGCCGGCACGTTCTTGGCGGCTTCTTCCCGCAGGGCGGTGTATTCGACCCGCGCAGCGAGCGAGGGCATGGGCGAGGTGGCCCCAGCGGCCGAGGCGGCGGCGGCGGCGGCCATTTCCGCAGGAATGGCGGTCAAGGTCAGGGGACGGCGCATGGGCGCCAGCGTGCCGATGCGCCGTCCCATCGGCAAAGCCAGGCCAAAGAGCAGGGCGACCGCACCCAGAACCTCCAGCAGGGCATGCGAGAGCGGACCGATCGCGGCCTGCAGCACCAGCGGCGGACCCAGCGCCGGGACACCGGCAAAGGGCGCCGTCATGACGGCGACGGTGACATTGGGATAGGAGAAAGCCCCCGTGACGGCATGCCGGATCTGCGTCAGATCAAGCGTCTTGACGGTTGCCTTGTCGAGCACCACCGAAACCGACAGGCCTTTAACCACCCAGTCCGGCGGGACGATGTCGCTCTCCCGCTGATCGGTCAAATAGATCTGTTTTGACGTGCTGCTGGTCTTCTGCGGTTGCGGCGGTGCCGCGGGCGTGGTGGACGTAGGCGTGGTAGCGGTGGCGCCGGCAGCCCCCGCGCCAGTCGCCGGCGCAGCCGGCGTGCCGGCGGCCGCCGCACCGGGCACGGGCGCTGGCGGCGTGGAGGCTGTGGTCGCGGCCGGCGGCTCATTCGACAGCGCGCCCGGAATACCAAAACCGGTACCGTTCAACCCGGTCTGAACTGTCTGGCTGGTATCGGCCCGGCTGACCATCTGGTTGGGACCATAGAGAATTTGATGCGTCGTCATCTGGGTGAAATCGATATCGGCAGACACTGCGACGCGGAAATGGCCATTGCCGACGATCGGCGCCAAAAGGCGGGAGACCTGCGCCGAGGCCAGGGCCTCCACCTGGTCGATGGTCGAAAACTGCGTCGCCTTATTGGCCTGATTGGCGCTGGCGGGATACACCCGCAGGCCCGCCGTGGTCGACACCGTCACCTGGCTGACCGCAAGACCGGGCACCGCGCCCGTGAGCAGATGCGCAATCGCGGGGGCCACCTGCTCCGCATCCGCCTCCTCGGCATCGATGATGACCGCCGCGCTGGGCTTCGGCTGATCGGCCAGGAACGGCGTATCCTTCGGCTGGGCGATATAGACCTGCGCCGCCCGCACGCCGCTGAGGCTTTCAATGGACTGCTGCAAGGATGCTTCCAGCGCCTGGGTTGCCATGGCATTCTGCGCCGCATCGGTGGTCGTCATGGGGGCGGATTCAAGACGGTCCCAGGCATTGGCGGCGCCATTGCCCGGCAGCTGCAGCGCGCCCAATTGCAAGCGTGCCGCGGCGAGCTGGTTCTCCGGCACCAGGATGAGATTGCCGGCGGCCTGAAGCTGATAGGGAATGCCAAGCTTTTGCAGCTGCGCGATGACCTTGCCGCCATCCACGGGAGACAGCCCATCATACAGGGCCACGAAAGGCGGCCCGCTCGACTCAAGATAAATGGCGCCCGCCAGCGCCAATGCGACGGCGACCGCGCCCAGCCAGGCGATCATTGGCAGCCTTGCGGCGAAGCCGCGCAGCGCCTCCAGAATGGCCCGCCAGTTCCGCATCAGAACTGCATGCTCATGACGGATTGATAGGCGGCGACGACCTCATTGCGCACCGCAACCGTCGCGTTCCAGGCGATTTGCGCACGATCGCTCGCGACCAGGGCGCGGCCCAGCGTCGCGCCCGGCGCGCCCACCGCGAAGCCGGATTCCGCCTGGGTCGCCTGATTTTGTGTCGTGCTGACGTTTTGCAGCGCCGTATCGATCAGATCCAGAAAGTGGCTGCCATTTGTCGCCGTCTGCGTGGTGGAGAGATCGGCTTGCCCGGCGCCCGTGACGGCCGAGACTGGAGGTACCCCATTTACCAGCATGTGCGTGATCCATTTAGCAAAGATAGATTCGCCTCAACTGCGCGAATTTATCATGACAAGTAATGATCGTTTCAGGGGACCAAATTGGAAAGCTTCAAGATATGCATTGGATGCTCTCATAGGACCCAAAACATAAATAAATGGTTTCCAATGAAAATTCATAATAATCTGGCGTCTTATTGTCGTTGCGTCATGCGATGGCATTGCGTAAAACAGTTGTGGTGATGGAAAGGTTAATAGAACCTGAATATTTGCAGCGTCTCAGTTTTTTTGATGCATTTATTTATACGATCGTTGCGTTGTCCCAGAAGTGAAAGTCGCGGAGATGCCGGTAGCCTTCACGCAGTATTATGGTGCCGTTCTGGATGCGGCCCAGGCCCGCAGCGATTTGATTGCCAATAACATCGCGAATGTCGATACGCCGGGATTCAAAGCCCGCGACATATCCTTTGCGGATACGATCAATACGCAGCTGGACAAGGCCCCGGGATCGCCGAGCTTCGATCGTCAGAACGATGCCGCTGCCCCGCTCTATCGCGCGGCATCCACCGTGACGCTCGATGGCAATGACGTGTCGCTGGACAGCGAGCGTCTGGAATCGGCGCAGACGGCGGAACGGATTCAGTCGGTCTCAACCTTTCTCCGTCAATCCACCACCGATCTGATCACGGCGTTGCGTCCAAATCCGAGCGGGATCTAGAATGGCAGATATTTTTTCCATCGTCGGCAGTGCGCTCAATGCGCAAAATGCCCGGCTAAGCGTCATCGCCTCGAACCTCGCGAATGCCAATTCCATCGCGGCCCCGGGCAATGCGCCCTATCGCGCCCATGAGGTGGTGTTCCAGGCCGGGCCGGTGGGCCAGTCAGACGCGTCTGTCGCCAGCAGCGATGCCGTGGCGACGGATGCCAGCGATCCGACAGCGGATCAGTCTTCGCTGGGCGTGACCGTCGTGGGCTCGGTTCTCAGCAACGCGCCGCCCGTTCAGACCTATAATCCGTCGAGCCCCTATGCCGACAGCAATGGCTATGTGACGGGCTCCAACGTGTCCCAGGTCGGGCAGATGGTCGACCTTATCAACGCCTCCAACAGCTATTCGGCCTCTCTCGCGGTCTTGCAGCAGGCAACGCGCATCGATCAACAGATGATCACGAGCTTTCAGGTGGGATGATGACCAATCTTGCTTTGTCCAATTCGGTGACGGCGACAGCGACGGCTGCGTCAACCACGGCCTCGTCCGGCGCCGCGACAAGTGGCACGGCCTCGTCCGCCTCGACCAGCACGATGAGCCAGGCCAATTTTTTGCAGCTTTTGATGGCGCAGCTGAAATACCAGTCGCCGACCTCGCCCGCGGACCCGACGCAGCTGGCCTCGGAATTCGCCCAGATCTCGACCGTGACCGGCATCAACCAGCTCAACGCGACGGTCAGCAGCATTCAGTCGGGACAGGCGGCATCGCAGCTTGCCCAGGCCTCTGCGCTTGTGGGCAAGCAGGTGACGGTGTCCGGTGACGCCCTGGTGCCGAATGCCGCCGGCAGCGCGACAGGCGCGTTTTCTCTCGCCGGCGCCGCCCAGAAGGCCGTGGTGACGGTGATCGGACCGAAGGGGACGGTCGCGGGCACGGAAAACCTGGGCGCTCTGCCTGCCGGGCAGCAGAGTTTCACCTGGTCCGGCGGTGAGGCGGGGCAGGACTATACCTATCAGGTCACGGCCACGGCCGCGGATGGCACGGCCGTCTCCGTCACGCCCTATACCGTCTACACGGTCAACGGCGTGACTGTCTCCGGCGGCACCCAGAGCTTCAATGTTCAGGGCCAGGCGGTCGCCATTCCCGTCTCCTCCATCCAATCCGTTTTGGGAGCTAGCGCATCATGAGCTTGGACACAGCCTATTCGGGCCTGACGGCAGCCCAGGCCGGCTTGGACGTCGTGTCCAACAATCTGGCCAATGCCAATACCACGGCGTTCAAAAGCCAGCTCGGTCTGTTTTCGGATGTCTTTCCGGTCAACCAGAAGGGCGTGCCGGGCATTGGCGTGCAATCCGCGGGCCTGGACACCAATTTCACGCAAGGCACGCAGGTGCAGACCGGCAATAGCCTGGACAGTGCGATACAGGGCAACGGATTTTTCGTTATCAATAATAACGGGTCCATCCAATATACCCGTGACGGTGCCTTCCAGCTGAATTCCTCCGGCGAGCTGGTGACGTCCAGCGGCGCCTCCGTGCAGGGTTATCCGGTCGATTCCTCATCCGGCACGCAAAGCGGCAGTCTGCAGGGGATTACCGTCAATACGGGTGCTTTGGCCGCCAATGCCTCGGCCAATATTGGCCTGACCGTCAATCTGAATTCGGCAGATGCCCAGTTTGCAGCGCCGGTGACGCCGGTGCCCGGCACGCCGTCGACCTATAATGAGACGACATCCGTCGTCGCCTATGACAGTCTGGGCAATGCCAATACCGTCAATCTGTATTTTCAGCAGGAGGCGCCGGCGACCGCGGGAGGTACGCCGACCTGGAATGTCTATGCCGAACCGGTGACCTCCGCCGGCACGGTCGTGAGCACGCCGTCACTGCTGACGAGTTTGAGTTTCAATGCAAGCGGGGCGCTTACGGCCGGCAGTCCGGCCACGCTGGCCGTGAACTGGGGCAATGGCTCGGCGGCGTCGTCAGTCGCGATGAACTTCACGGGGACGACGCTCGGCGCGCAGAGCTTCGCCATTGCCGGCACAACCAATGACGGCTATCCACCCGGCAACTACCTCAGCACTGCGATTTCCTCAAGCGGGGCCATTCAAGCGACCTACAGCAACAATCAGGTCAAATCCGTGGGCACGCTGGGTCTCGCCAATTTCATCAATCCGCAAGGGCTGCAGAATGTCACCGGCAATCTCTATGCGGTGACCAATACATCCGGCGATGCCGTCGTCAATACGCCGGGTTCCGGCCAGGCGGGGACGCTTCTGAGTGGCAATCTGGAACAGTCCAATGTCTCGACCTCCTCGGCTCTGGTCGATCTCATTCAATACCAGCAGGCCTATCAGGCCAATGCGACGGAGCTGCAGGCGGAGCAGCAGAACTTCACCAAACTGAGCCAGATCTGACCATGAGCGCCGATACCTACTATACCAGCATGGCGGGGCTGCAGGCGATTTCCGCCAAGATGGACGCTCTGTCGGCCAATCTCGCCAATGCGCAGACAACGGGGTATCAGGCGATCCAGGCGATGACACAGGCTGCGCCCTATGCGGGCGGCAATGCGCCGATGGGGGCGGACGTGGTGGCGCTGGCACCGGGGCCGGATACGCGGGCCGGAGCTTTGACCCATACCGGCAATCCGCTGAATGTCGGTCTGGGTGGCGATGGCTGGCTGGAAGTGCAGACCGCCTCCGGTCCGGCGCTGACCCGCAACGGTGCTTTGCAGATCTCAACCGATGGTCTTCTTGTCGACGATGCCGGCAATCCCGTGCTGGGTGTGGACGGCGCGCCCATCAGCCTGCCCAAGGTGACGAGCCTGACGATCGGATCGGATGGGACGATTTCTGGCATCCCGGTCGGCCAGCCCGGCCAGAGCCGCAATTTCGGGCAGCTCAATATTGTCTCGACACCGCCGGGCCCTTTGCAGTCCCTGAGCGGCTCTCTGTTCGCGCCAGCCAATCCCGCGCAATTGCAGCAGAGCCAGACCGCGTCGGTGGCGCAAGGCTATTTGAATGGCAGTAACGTCGACACTGTCAAAAGCATGGTTGAACTCATCGATATCAGCCGGTCCTATCAATTGCAGACCAATCTGATGAAGACGAGCAGTGACAATAGCAACGGATTGAACACCGTTCTGGCGCAAGGATAGGCCTGATGGATCATGCATTAGACACGATGGCGACCGGGCTGCAGGCCAGCCAGGTCATGATGGATACGATCGCCGACAATCTGTCCAACGTCAATACGACGGGGTTCAAGGCAGAATCAGCGCAATTTCAAACGCTTCTGTATCAGAACGGGATTCAGCCCGGCGCGCAATCGACCGGCACGACGATCTATCCCTCGGGCCTGGAACTGGGCACCGGCGTGAAAACGGCAGCGGTGACGACCATTCTCACCCAGGGCTCGCTGACGAGCACCGGAAATCCGCTCAATGTCGCGATCGACGGTTCGGGCTATTTTCAGGTCGTGCTGCCGAACGGCCAGACCGCCTATACGCGGGACGGCAGTTTTCAGCTCAATCAGAATGGCCAGCTGGTCACATCCAGCGGCTATCAGGTTCTGCCCAATATCACCATCGCCTCCAATGCGACGAGCGTGACGATCGGGACCGATGGCACCGTATCGGTCACGCTGCCCGGCTCCCAGAAGGCGAGCCAGGTCGGTCAGATGCAGATCGCGAGCTTCGTCAATCCGCAGGGCCTGCAGCCTTTGGGCGACAATCTCTATGCCAGTACTTCGTCCAGCGGGACGGCCACGGCCGGCGCGCCGGAGAGCAATGGTCTGGGCTCGATCAACCAGAACTATCTCGAAGCATCCAATGTCGATGTCGTGCAATCCATGGTCAATATGATATCCGCCGAGCGCGCCTATCAGCTTGGCACGCAGGTGATTGCCGCCGTCGACAATCAGATGAACTATCTGGCCCAGGCCGCCCAGGGCGCATGACGGCAGCGCGCTGCCCCGTTCGCGTTCGCCGACATGCGGGCTGCCTTTGCATGCTGCTGTGTCTGGCCGCATGCGCGACGGAAGCGCCCAGCGCACGGTCTCTGGTGCCAGCCACGGCCTTTCCCATCGCGGTGCCGCGGGGGCCGGTGGCGGAAAATGGATCGGTGTTTCCGGCGACCAGTTCAGGCTCGCTCTATGAACCAAAGCGGGACTGGCGGCCGGGCGATCTGGTGGCGATCGATATCGTGACCACGACATCGGCGACCAATAATGATGCGACAACCCTCTCCCGCGATGGCACGGTCAGCAATTCCGTCACCAGCTTCTTTGGCGTGCCGTTGAATTTCGGCAGTCTGGCGGGGACCCCGTTTTCCCCCAATATCTCGACCGCATCTTCGAACAAATATGCCGGCAGCGGTACGGAAGCGGCGTCGAACACGATCAGCGGCACGATCGAAGCGGTCGTCACGCGGGTCGATCCGAATGGCACGCTGGCCTTGGAGGGACGCACCAATGTCAATGTAAACGGAAACGTCACGGCCCTCGTGGTAACGGGCTATGCCAGCCCGCAAGACATCACCGCCAATGCCACCGTCAGCTCCAATAATGTCGCCGGCATGAATGTGCAATATGTCGGCAATGGACCCGTCAACGATTCCCATCAGGTGCCGCTATTACAACAGGTATTAGACAAAATCTGGCCGTTCTGATCATGCTGCTGCTGGCTTCGGTCATGCCGGCCGCAGCCTTTGCGGCTGAGCGGACGACGGTCGGCCAGCTGGTGACAGTGGCGGGTGCGCCGTCCAACCAGCTTTATGGCTATGGGCTGGTCGTGGGTCTGTCGGGCACCGGGGACCAGACGACCCAGGTTCCCTATACGCAGCAGACCATTCTCAACATGCTGCGCAATATGGGCATTACGCTGACCAATGTGAATGTCATGCAGCCCAATGACGTCGCCTCGGTCATGGTCACGGCGGAGGTGCCGCCCTTCACGTCATCCGGCCAGCATGTCGATGCCATCGTCTCGGCCGTCGGCAATGCGGCCTCTCTGGCCGGTGGCGTGCTCTTGCCGACGCCGCTGCGCGGCGGCAATGGCGCAGTCTTCGCCCAGGCGCAGGGGCCCTTGCTGGTGAGTGGTTTTGCCGTGAGTTCCAATGGCAATAGCTCGGCGACGAATGTGCCGACGGTCGGATCGCTCCCGGGCGGGGTCATCATGTCGACGGGCATACCGGCCACCTTCGCGACGGATGGCGCGGTACGGCTTCTGGTCAATGCGCCGAGCTACCAATTGGCGCAGCAAATCGAGGACACGATCAACCACTATCTGGGCTACGGCACCGCGACCGCTATCTCTCCCGGTGAGGTTGATGTGCGCAACGGCGACACGGGGTCGGTGCGCTTCGTCGCGCAGATCTTGGCTTTGCCGATTTCGCCAGCGGATCAGGCGCCGACGATCGCGGTGGATGCGCAGAGTGGCACGATCGTCATGAATGCGGGTGTCGAACTGGGGCCTGCTGTGGTGTCGCATGGCAATCTGACCGTCAGCATCCAGCAGCAGAACAGCGTCAGCCAGCCGGGCGCCTTCAGCGGCGGCACGACGGTCGGCGTGCAGAATACGGTGGTGCAGGCCAAGCAGGGCAAGGCCGAGGTCGTCTATCTGCCGAAACGCGCGACCCTGGCCGAAGTGGCGCAGGCTTTGAATGCAGTGGGTGCGACGCCTGCTGACCTCATCGCCATCATTCAGGCGCTGAAGCTTGCCGGTGCGATCACCGGCAATGTGAAAGTCTTCTGATGCCGATCATGGGAATTGCCCGCGACACCGTATCCGTGGCCCAGCCCAATACCAGGCTGGGGCAGACGGTCGAAAAGCTGGCGGGCACCTTGTGGTACAATATGATGACCGAGATGAACCGCAGCGGGCTTGATCAGTCTGCTCTCGGCCCCGGCGGCGACACCTATCAGAACATGTTTCTGTGGGAGATGTCGCAAAAGGATTTCGCCAAATACGATACCCAGATCGTGCAGGCGACGATGCGGCAAATCGGCGGCGAGGGGACCAGGCCGCAGGCCCGTCCGGCGGAGTCCTTTGCGGCCACCAGCGCGTCGCTACTGCCGCAAGTGACTGAGGCGGCGGCCGAGAATTTCGACAGCAGCAGCGAACAGGCGGGCCATGCGCAATCCCTGACCAAGGTGATATGGCCGGCGGTGAAGGCTGCGGCCAGCGTGCTCGGCGTGCCGCCGGTCGGGCTTCTGGCCCAGGCGGCGCTTGAAACCGGCTGGGGGAGTTCCATTCCGGGCTATAATTTCTTTGGCATCAAGGCGGGCGGCGACCCGCAGGCGAGCCTGCGTGCCACGCATGAGATGGTCAACGGCGCGCTTGTCCCCGTGGTCGACAGTTTTCGTGACTACGCATCGCCGGATGCCAGCCTGTCGGATTATGTCCAGCTTATTCAGGCGAATTTTCCCAATGTCCTGGGGCAATCCTCGATCGAAGGTTTTGCGCAGGCTCTACAAGCAGGCGGATACGCGACGGACGGTGCCTATGCCGCCAAGATCATCGCCATCGCGCGCTCGCCCCTGATGCAGCAGATGCTGCACGACGTCGGGGACACGGGAAACTGAAACAATCTCCCGATCTGACAAGATTTGTCCCTGAGCGACGAATAGATCCGGCCTGAAGCGGGAGAGTTTGGTCCATGAGCGGACTTACGGGTGCGATGAATGTCGCTTTGACGGGTATCGATGCCTTCGAGCAGGGCATCGGTATTGTCTCGCAAAACATTTCAAACCAGACGACGCCCGGCTATGCGGTCGAATCCCTGACTCTCTCGACGGTCGACAATCCCGGAAAGCAAACGGTCGGGGTGGGTGTCGCCTCGCAAGTGACGCGCGCCGCCGATGGCTTTGCCGCCTCGGTGCTGCGCTCTGCCAATAGTGCCAGCCAGGCAGCATCGGTTTCAAGCTCATCCTTGACAGCGATCTCAAATGCTCTCTCCGATAACGGCAATGTCCAGTATCAGGTCAACCAGTTCTTTCAGGATGTGAGCACGCTGGCGGGCAATCCGGTCAGCAGCGCGCAGAGGCAGACGGTCCTATCCGATGCGCAGTCGATCACGGGTTCCTTTCAAAGTGCGGCATCTGCCATCACCACCAGTCAGACAGGGTCCTCCACCGACCTGCAGAACAATGTGACCACGGCGAACAGTCTGCTGACCCAGCTGGCCACGATCAACCAAGGGCTGAATACGAGCCCGCATAATGCGAGCCTGCTGGACCAGCAGGAATCAGCGCTCAACTCCCTGTCCGCGCTGCTCTCCGTCAATGTCATTCCGCAAGGGAGCAGCGGTCAGGTTCTGGTCGCGGCGGGCGGTACGGTGCTGCTCAATCAGGCAGGCGCGCAGAACCTGACCTTGCAGCCGGGCACGCCCACCGTGTCTCCAAGCATCACAGTCGGCTCTGCAGCCATTCCACTCTCCACCACGCAGAGCGATGGTGCGATTGGCGGCAATATCGCAAGCTGGCAGGCGGGCAGCAGCGCTCTGCAATCCTTGAATGCGCTGGCCGTGGTCTTCGCGTCACTGGTCAATACCAGTCAGGCGCAGGGCGTCACGCCGAGCGGCACCGCGGGCGCGGCCCTATTTTCGGTACCGTCGCCGACGGCCACGGCGGCCACGGGTAATACCGGCAATGCCACACTCTCGGCCGCCCTGACGGATGCCAGCAGCCTGCCTACGGATGGCGGCCCCTTCACGCTGACCTATAGCACGGCGAATGGATGGACGGCGGTCGACCAGGCCAGTCAGCAGAGCTATACGCTGGGACAGGGTACGAGCCTGAGCTTTGCCGGGCTGACGGCGACGGTATCAGGCACGCCTGCCAATGGCGACAGCTTCACGCTCAACCCCGCGCCGGCGGCCGCAGAGGGCTTTGCGCTGGCGGCGACCAGCCCGAATGCCATCGCCGCCGCTGACCCCTATGTCGCGACGGCCGGCACGCTGCAGTCCGACGGCTCTATCGTCAACAGCAATGGCGGCACCATTACGTCCGGCAGCAGCAGTGTGACGGGAACGCCAACCTCTGGCGCTGTTGTCGTGCCATCTGCGAATTTCGGCCAGTCTCTGCAGGTCATCTTTACCAGTGCGACCGCGTTCAATGTGACGACGACGGCCAATCCTTCCACCGTCATCGCCAGCGGCAGTCTGAGCGGCAGCAACCCGACGGCGACGCTGGCACTGGCTTATCCGGGTGGGGGGGCGGCGAGCGGAACCTACTGGCAATTGCCCATTTCAGGGACGCCGACGGTGGGGGACACATTGACGCTGACGGCCGGGTCCAGCGGGGATGGCAGTAACGCGACCCGCATGCAGGCCTTGTGGACGGACGCCAGTACGACCAGCGCCGGCACGATGGAGCAGGCCTTTGTCGGCCTGGGCACGACACTTGGCAGCAACGCGCAAAAGGCCACGACGCTGTCCAGCACAGCGGCAACCGAGGTCACGACCGCCACGACCAGCCTGCAATCGGTCAGTGGCGTTGATCTTAATCAGCAGGCGGTGTTGCTCAGCCAGTATGAGCAGGCCTATCAGGCCGCAGCCAAGGTCATTGCAGCGACCTCAACGATGTTTCAAAGCATTCTTCAGGCAGTACAATAAGCGACGGTTGCGTTTTGTTTACCTGTTGCCAGCCAAGATGAAGCGGTAGTCGGGCAGGCAAGAAATGCGTAAGATTCTGGGCATGGTTGTGGTGGCTGTGGTTTCACTGTTGATCGGCAGCGGTGCGACCTTTGGCGTAATGACATTTCTGCACCATGGTGCATCGGCAACCGCGCCGGCGGTGGCGGCCAAGCCCAAGCCGGTTCCCGTGGTGGTCAAGCCGACTTATTTTGCATCCCTGGCCGATATAACGGTCAGTATTCCACCGCAGCCAGGCACGCCGGCGACCTCCTATGTGCTTTTCTCCATTAAATTTTCTACAACCGATCAAGGCGCGCTGGTCGCTTTCGACGAATTGCAGCCGATCATCAAGTCGGCGATCATAACGCGGCTGCTGAATGAGACGACGCAAAGCCTGCAGAGCCAGCAGACACGTACGGAACTGATGGCCAGCGCGCTTGGCATCGTGAACGGAATTCTTGCCAAGAATCTTAACTACAATCCGCCCAATCCGTTCACCGCGGCTTATATCGCGAATCTCGTGACCCAGGACTGATCATAGGCATGTCTGGGATGGCTCCAGATTTCGGCGCCCTGCTATGGCCAATCGCGACCGTGGTGTCTCTGCTGGTGGTTCTGACCCTGGTGGGGCGGTATCGGCAGCGGCGCGGCCCTACGGCCTTTGACCAGTCGCAGATCCGCCTTCTCGCCACGAAACGCCTCGGCCTGCAGTCATCGCTGATTCTGATTGAAGTTGACGGACAGCGGTTCCTTCTGGCGGCGACGCGTGCGAGCATCGTGCCACTGACGCCGCTTCACGCAACGGGAGGCTTGCGGTTTCCCGATGTGGAGGAGGCCACCGGCACAGGGACGACGCCATGAGAGCACGCGCGATCATCATCCTGGCGCTGGTTTTACTGGGCGTGACCGCACTGCCACAGGCGCTGCATGCGCAAACCAGCGGGGGCGTGCCGCTGCTCACGGCGACCCAGGGCCAGACCGGCGAAACCTATTCCCTGGATGTGCAGACCCTGCTGGTCATCACCGGTCTGGCCTTCCTGCCGGGCCTGCTGCTGCTGACGACGGCGTTCACCCGCATCATCATCGTTCTGTCGATCTTCCGCCAGGCTTTAGGCCTGCAAACGACGCCGCCCAATATGGTTCTGGCGGCCCTGGCCCTGGCCCTGACTGTCTTCGTCATGCGCGGCGTCATTGCGCAGGAGCAGACCAATGCGATCGAGCCCTATCTTGCCGGAACGATCAATTTTCATGAGGCGATCGCGGCGGCGCAGCCGCCCTTGCAAACATTCATGCTCGCGCAGACGCGCAAGCAACCTCTGCATCTCTTCGTCGATCTGAGCGGCGGCCATTACGCGACGCCTGAGGATGTGCCCTTCGCCGTGTTGGTACCGGCCTTTGCGACCTCCGAGCTGGAGACGGCCTTTCAGATCGGCTTTTTGATCTACATTCCCTTCGTCCTGATCGATCTGGCGGTCGCGTCCATTCTCATGTCTCTCGGCATGATCATGGTGTCCCCGACCTTGATCGCCCTGCCGCTGAAATTGCTGATGTTCGTATCCATCCATGGCTGGACACTGATTCTCGGCTCTCTGGCGCATAGTTTTGCGGGCGCAGGCGGTTAGCGGTGCCGCTTTATGTCACGCTCTTCGCGCAGGCTTTGTCGGTCGTGGTGGCCTGCCTGTTTCCGCTCATTACGTGGATCTTGATCGTCACGCTCATAACGGCTCTGGTCCAGGCGGGGCTACAGCTGGAAGACACGGCACTCAGTCTTTTGCCCAAGACGATCGCCATGATTTTTCTCATCATGGTTTTCGGCCTGCATCTTCTGAACAGCATCGAGCGATTGATGACGCTTTGGATCGAACATGGCGATCGGCTGGTCCGCCAACCATGGGCCTGACCGAGCAGGACATTTTCACATGGGCCGGCAGCATACTCTGGCCCTTTCTGCGCCTGACGGGCCTGTTTCTGACGGCGCCGCTTTATAGCTCGACCCTTATTCCGGCCCGCGTCAAAGCCATCATCGTGCTCGCCTATGCCTGGAGCCTGTCCCTGTGGCTGCCGCCGTTGCCGCCCTTTCCGCAGGAGCCGGGGCAGGCGATTGTCCAGACCATCATTCAGACCAGCATCGGTGCGGTGATCGGCCTGACGGCGCAGCTGGTCGTATCGGCGGTTGCGAGCGTCGGAGAAATATCGGGTCTCTCGATCGGATTGAGCTTTGCCGCGCTGCAGTTTCGGGATGCCGAAGGCAATACCGAGACGCTGTATGATCTCATGCTGTGGCTGGGGATGATGGGGTATATCGTCCTCGGCGGCCCGATCTGGCTCTTCGCCGCGATCGCCCATTCCTTCCAGGCGGGTCTCGACCCTTTGCGCGCCGCGAGCTGGGCCGATATCGCGACCTTCGGCGGGGTCGTGCTGAACGCGTCCGTGATGCTGGCTTTGCCGGTGATGGCCGTGTCGCTTTGCATCAATCTGACGGTGGGGTTGATGACGGTCTTCGCGCCCCAGCTCAATCTTCTGACGATCGGATTTCCGCTGCTTATCCTCGGTGGGCTGGCAACGCTGTCTGGTGCGGTCCTGTTCATGGGCGGTCCCATCCAAACCCTGCTGGACGAGGCCGCTCGCCTGGTCGGGAGTATGATCGTCCATGGCTGAGGGCGCGTCCGATGCCGACAAGAAACATGCGCCGACTGAACGGAGGCTGCGGCAGGCCGCCGAGCGTGGCGATATGGTCCGCTCGGTCGATTTGCCGAGAGCGACGGCCATTATCGCGACGGTGTTGATTGCATTGAATGCATCGACCCTGATCGGTAGCACGATCAAGCGCATCGCCTGGGCGGCGCTCAGCACCGCAGGGACAGCGCCGATTGGCGTCGCGGCAGACTGGCTCAGCAGCACCATGCACGCGGTATTGCCGGTGATCGTCCTGGTCGCCTTGCTGTCGATGCTGACCTCGATCCTGTTCGGCGGCTGGGCGTTTTCCCTGGCCAGCCTGTCACCTGCTTTGGGCAAGCTGATCTCCTTCGCCGGCCTGGGCGAGGCGTTTTCCGTCTCTCATCTGACCGAGACGATGAAATCATTCCTGAAATTCGTCGTGATCGGTGGGGTCGGCGCGGCAGCGGTGTTCAGCGCGCGCTGGTCCATCCTCACCCTGAGCGGCAACCGGCATTTCAGCCCGGCACCCGTGCTGGATCTGATCCTGCAGGTTCTGTCCAGTATCTGTCTTGTCATCGCCGCGGTCGCCGTTGTCGATATGGGTCTGCAGCTTTGGCTGCATCGCCGACGGCATCGCATGTCGGACGCCGAACTGCGCGAAGAGATGAAAGATGCGGTCGGCAATCCGCAGGTGAAGCAGCGGCAACGCACGGCGCAGCGGCGCATTGCCCGGGCGCGACAGATGCGTCGTCTGCCGGAAGCCTCCGTGGTGGTGACAAATCCCACGCATATCGCCGTCGCCCTGCGCTTTCGCCGGGGGCGTGACGCGGCGCCCGTGCTTGTGGCCAAAGGCGCCGATCTGATGGCGACGGAGATTGTCACCAAGGCGCGGAGCTACGGCATTCCGATCGTTGAGGCGCCGCCGCTGGCCCGTGCTGTCTATCGCTATGTCGAGCCGGATGATTTCATTCCGGTGGCGCTTTATCGGGCCTGCGCCGAGGTCCTGGCCTATGTCTGGCGGCTGCAAGCCTGGCGTGCGGCCAGCACGCAAGCGCAGAAGCCGCCACCGCCGAAGATTGCCGAAATCGAAATGCCTCTCCGGCACCCCTGAGGGTGCGCCAGGACGTCACAAAATTTTAACTGAGATGATCTGATGTCGCAACCAACGGGCCAGCCAGAGGCCAGCGACGGGTAGTCTATGCATGACAATATATGATTTCAGCGGGCAAGAAATTGCGGCCGATTTCGAAAATATATGAGATGCCACCGGCCCGCGGGGCAGTCAGGACGCCGTCACAGGTGGCCATAGAGTTCATGATCGCTGATAGCCGAGGGAGTTCCATATGTCTGGCAATGTCGAAACAGTCGAGGTCATACCAAATCATCAGAATGCCGGCGATGTCAGCCGGGTGCGCCGCACGAAAGAGGGTATTCCGCAATTTCCGGTGCAAATTCTGATCCCGGCGGAAACCCGTGACGCGCTCCGTCAAAGGTCTGCCGATACCGGGGCATCGATTCGGCACATCATCCTGAGATCTCTGGCGGCGGACGGCTTCCCCGTGCCGAAAGCCAACCGGCGGCGCACCAGTTTGAGCTGACGGATAGGCGGTCTGGCCAACGGGACAGCATAATGTCGGGATGGCCCTGGCATCTTAATCTGCTCTCAAGATCGATATGCGATGTCTCAATAGGACGCGATCCAGTGACAGCCAGGACGGAGCATGGCCGATGGCAGGTAAGACTCGGCCGCAGAGATTTTCGCGATGGGTGATGACCGGAGTTGCGGTTGCCGGTCTGGTTGCTTTCGGCCTGGCGCAGCCGGGCTGGGCCCAGGCGGTTGGCACCCTCAAATGCGCCGCCGCCTTGACGCTGGTGGCACAGCACCCCGGGGTCGAAGCGCCGAGTGTGGTGACGGATGTACTGGCGCAGTGGCAGGACATGGACCGGCAGACGATGGCGACGGGTCACGCGGCGATCGCCGCCCAAATGCTCAGCTCACCGGCGATCCTTGATCTTCTGGCACGGCATTGCGAGGACAATCCCGGCCAATCCCTGCAATTGGCTGCAGCGCAAGTCTATCTCCGTGCCAGAGCGGCGATTGAAGGCTTTTGACAGTGGTCGGATCAGTCCGGCCGCCTATACCTCGACATCCCTCGCACCTTCCGTCAGAAGCCAGTCACGGAACAGCCGCCCCTGCCGGCGCAAGGGCACGGTGCTGGGCGTGATGAGATAGAAAATTCCAACCGTTTCGAGCGTTTCTGGAAATGGACGGCACAGACGCCCCGCCTGCAGCAGTGGGTCAACAAAAGACCCATGGCTGAGAGCGACGCCAATACCCTGTTCGGCGAAAGCCAGAGCGGCCTCCATTGAGTCTATTTGCAGGACCGCCGTTGCCGCATGGGGCGTGACGCCGGCCAGCGCCAGCCATTCGGACCAGCCGCGCCGATGTCCGACGACATGAAGCAATCTCTGGGCGAGAAGGTCTTGCGGCTTGCGCATGGCGCGAGCGAGTTCCGGGCTGCAGACCGGAAAAACAGGATCGCCCATCAGAGCAATTGCGTCCAGGCCGGCCATCCGCTCGCTATCGAAGCTGACCTCCAGATCGAATTCGTCCCAATCCGTATCGATACCATGCAAAATGGGTGAGATCTGCAACGATATCTCAGGATAGCTCAACAGAAAGGCCTTGAGACGCGGGGCCAGCCAATAGGAGACGAAGCCAGGTTCCGCCCGTAACCGGACCGCCCCTTCGCTGCCGGAGCCAAAAATATCCGACGTGCCCAGCCGCAGCCGCTCCAGGCTTTCGCGCACGACGCGCAAATAGGCCTCTCCGGCATCCGTCAACCGCACGGCACGCGGCAGGCGGACGAAAAGACGCTCACCCAGCTGCTGTTCTAGCATCCGCATATGCTGGCTGACGCCGGCCTGGGTCATCCCCAATTCCTGCGCGGCCTTAGTGAAACTGAGCAGCCTGGCCGAGGCCTCGAAGCTTCGGACCCAGTTGAGGTTAAGCGCGCGCCTCAATGGCAGACCTCGTAGGCAGGAGTGTCGCTGGAAATTCAGTTCGCTAAATAGACATGCCTGGCCACAGCCGCGCAAGGGCCGGGCGTGTCAGTGTCATGCCATCATGCGTCTGCAGCGCGGCCGAACCCTGCCCTTCAAGCGGAAAGCGGAGCCGGGGTGCGGTCCGCATAGCCTTGCGGATGCGCCTCGCGCCAGCGGAAAGCAGTTCGGACCACCGCGTCCAAATCCGTATAGCGCGGAGACCATCCGGTATCAGCCCGTAGCGCTTCGGCGCCGGCTATCAGCACGGCGGGGTCACCCAGTCGGCGGGGCGCGGGGTAGGACGGCACGGTTTTGCCAGCAATTCGATTGACTGACGCGATAATTTCGGAGACGGAATAGCCGCGCCCGGTGCCGACATTATAGCGCACGCTGCGGTGCAGAAGCTGGTCGAGCACGCGGATATGGGCGTCGGCCAGGTCTTCGACATGAATATAATCGCGAATGCAGGTGCCGTCGGGGGTCGGGTAATCGCTGCCGAAAACGGCGAGTGACGGACGCCTGTCCAGGACCGCGTCGATCGCCAGGGGAATCAGATGGGTTTCGGGATCGTGGTCTTCGCCGATGCGCCCCTGGGAATCCGCCCCGGCCGCGTTAAAATAGCGCAGGCAGGCGCTGCGCAAGCCATGGATCTCCCCCGCCCAATGGAGCGCGCGTTCGATCATGAACTTGCTTTCACCATAGGGCGAAGACGGATCGATGGTCACCGCTTCGTCGATGGGGATGCGCTCGGGCGTGCCGAACAGATTCGCGGTCGAGGAGAGCACGAAGCGCGATACCTTGTGGCGGACGCAGGCTTCGATAAGCCTGATCCCATTGACGCCATTTTCGAGCAGATACTTGAACGGCAGCTTCATGCTCTCTCCCACCAGAGAGAGCGATGCGAAATGGAATACGGCATCCCAGGGTCCATCCGCCAGAATGTCGTCAACCCGATTTCCGTCCGAGAGGTCCGCCACGATGAGCTTGGCACCGGGCAGTACTGCCGCCCGATGGCCGAGGTATAGGTTGTCGAGTACGACAACATCAGCGTTCTGCTCCAAAAGAGCAGCCACGAGATGACTGCCGACGAAGCCGGCGCCTCCGGTCACCAAAAAGCGCTTTCGCAGCATGGGCAGGGCACCTCGTTACAGGGAATAGCTAGCGCATCGCCGTCTAGCTCTAGCAACGGGTTCTGCCGGGCGTCAATTGTCTGCGGGCACGCTTCCTGTCCAGATCAAATAAAGTATGACGTTCATGATACAAAAGGCTTACGAGAAGCGAGCAACTTCTGCTTTACCGCCGGCATTCATCTGAAAAGTAAAATCCAGTGCTGCTCTCAGGCTTGGCGAATATTGTCGATATAGATGGAAATACCGCATTCCTTGAAAAAAGAGAGCCATTCGTATTGTGCCGGAGATAGTTGATCAGTCTCTGATTTGACTTCCACGAAACAGTAGTCGTCCGATCGCCACAAGAACAGGTCCGGGAATCCACGGGCATGATTGCGGATGTCCTGCGCCAAACGCCGCAGGACACCGGCCAGGCCGTCGCCCGGCAGGCGACTGATCATCATCTGCACAGAGGGGAGGACGTCGTCCTGCCAGGGCACGAACGGATTGGTCAGGCCACGTTTGGCGTGAAAGGTGGTCTGGGCCACACTCTGTGCCGCGCCGCGGTCTTGCACCTGGGCCAGCCTTTCCTCGATCGCGGTCTGACGGCGACGGTAGAAATCCCTGTCATAGAGGTCCGAGGGGGCTGTCTGCAGCGGGGAGTGGAAGGTGCCTAACGTGGGATCGTAGATGATATCCCAAAGCAACAGGCCGAAGGCTGCGTTCCAGAGCCAGTTTTCGCCATGCACGCCGTTCCAGCCAAGATCACGGTAATGTGCGAGCGTTGCCTGTTCAACTGAGCTGTCTGCTCTGCCTACGCTGACCAGGCGTCCCATTTTCTGCAGGCGGCGCGCATCGCTGATCCGTCGGCCTGGCGTCAGCTTCTGCAGCAGGTGCCGCCCAGCATAGGCTTCCTCGGTGCTGCGCGGGGCGACGGTCATGGCGGTCGCGAGGTCTGCGGCCTCAGCGCGGCGGCCCTCCTTGATCAGCAGCCGTGCATGCCGGTCGCGCGTCATGCCCTGCGGGTTGGAGGCATAGAGGGACAGAGCAAGGGCCGGCTCCCGCGCGCGTTCCAATCGCCGCCCCAGCCGGTCGATCAGCCGGTCGAGGATGTCCTGGCCGGCCGCCAGGCTGCCGCGGTCTATGCCCTGGCGCTGCCACCAGATAAGGGTTTCGCCCGCGCTGCCAGCCTCTCGGATGACACGGAATTCGGCATAGAGGCGGGCCATGCGAAAGGCATCCACGGCTTCGGCGCGGCTGGCGAAGCGGATGGCCAGGTGATGAGGGGCGATGTCTTCGGGTGTCAGGAAGCCCAGCTCATGGACGACGAAATCGGACAGATTGTCCCGCAAAGCGCCAAAGAACAGAAAGCGCAGGAAAGCCCAGATCTCTGGCGCCGCCAGCCGGATCACCGGATGGCGGTCCAGCATCTGCGCGAGCCAGTCCGCTTGTCCCGGCCATTGCGCGAGCCAGGCCAGCAGATCACCCCGGCGGCGCGGCGGCGTAATGCCGTGGCGCCGCAGCCCCGCGGCCAGTTCGGGCAGCGTGAAGCAGCGGAGCAGGGGCGCCACGTCATCGCTGGCGGGCGGCCCCGTGACGACCTGCAGCAGATGGGCGTCCTGCAATGCGGCGAGCGCCGTCTGCAGCGCCGGCAACTCGGCGTAGTGCAGCCGGTCGACCCGAAAGCAGGGGCCTTTGCGGTTGGCGATGCGGGCATAGAGCATCCTGGCGGGCAGGCTCAACCCGTGCAGTCGCCGGATGTGCTCATGCTCCCGGTCAGACAGCAGAAAGCCGTAGCGGCTCTCTACAGACAGCAGCACCCGCATGAAATGTTCGAGATAGTAGGGTTCCGGCGCAGGTTGCATCAGGAGGTGCGTCCATGGATGACCTGTCTCCGGGCCTTATGCCCAGGAACTGTCCAGCCTGGAGCCATCCAGCACCGCGACACATCAAGCCGTGCCATTGCCCACCCCCCGCAGATCCTGAAGAGGAGTGTAGGTCCGCGCCCGGGCGTCATCAGCTTTTTTCTGAGCCTGCGCGGGTCACTTATCTGCGTGATGGCGCGGCTTCGATGCACGCCCGCAGAATCGAGCCAATCGCAGGATTTGGGGTCGCTTTATATCATTTTGAAACAAAAATGATGGCGATCTGTGCCCTGTTTCGCCAGGAGCGGCGACCCCGGCTGCTACGCCGTGGGGTCGCCGTATTGCCATGACCGGCTTTGCCGGCGAGGATTAGACGTCCTTCTTCAGCGAGGGGCTCGCCTTGAAACGGACAGTCTTGCCGGCCTTCACCTTGACAGGTTCGCCCGTGCGCGGGTTCAGAGCCTTGCGGGCCTTGGTCTTCTTCACCGTGAAGGTGCCGAAGGACGGCAGGGTGAAGCCGCCGGTCGTCTTCAGCTGATGCACGATGGAATCAATAAGGGCCGAAGCGGCGCGGTTGGCCGCAACACCAGTGCAATCAAGCGACTCCTGAAGAACGGAGGCGAGGAAGGCTTTGCTCATGTCTCAAAATCCCGAGTTTGACGGACGCCGCCCCTAATGTAGTTTCCAGCACCGTGCAAGCCCCGCCGGGATTCAGAGACTGCTGGCTTGGCCTGCGCTTATCGCGTATCGACCGAAAGTCGCCGACGACATGGACATCTGGCGGCGTCCGTCAGCGGCATAAGCACCTTGTCAGGAACCTGTCACAAAAAAGGGACCCATCCTTCTGGACAGGTCCCCCCTTGCGATAGATCGCTTTCAGATCACGAAGCGCTGGCAGCGCCCGATTCGTAGGCGCTGATGGCTGCCACTTTCGCAGCCGAGGCAGAGCTTTCATCGAAGCGATGCGCCAGCCATTCCTTGACCAGGACGCGGGCCAGCTCGAGGCCGATGACGCGCTCGCCCAGGCAGAGCACCTGGGCATTGTTGCTCAGGATGGCGCGCTGGACGGAATAGACGTCATGCGCGGTGACAGCCCGGATGCCGGGCACTTTATTCGCGCTGATGGCGACGCCCAGACCCGTGCCGCAGATCAGCAGCGCGCGATCGGCGCGGCCTTCGGCCACCATGCGCCCGGCGGTGACTGCGATATGCGGATAGGCCGTTGTCTCATTGGCGGTGACCCCGATATCGATGACCTCAGCGACGCGACTATCCTTTCGCAGGTCAGCCGCGAGCGCTTCGCGGAAGCGGGTGCCGGCGTCATCACATCCAATGACGATGGTGAATTGCTGTTCAGACATCGGTCTCTCCCAAAAATTCGATAGCCACCCGGCTGCAAAGGGCGAAAGACACCGCCCCGGCATCGCGGTGACCAATGCTGCGTTCAGCCAGCGGTCTGGCACGTCCCATGCGCGGGATCAGTTGTGCTGTCTGTTCCGCACCCTGAGCGGCCGCGGCAGCGCCGGCCGTCCAGGCCTCACGCGCGGACCGGCCTGCGGCCAGTTCAGCACGCAGTGCTTCCACGAAAGGCACGAAAGCGTCGACCAGCGTTTTGTCGCCGGGGCGGGCGCGGCCGAGCGTGAGCACGCTGTCCAGAGCTTGCTCGGCGGCCTGGCCGATGGCGCCGTCGTCTGTTGCCGTCTCGTCGCTCAGCGCACGGCTGGCGGCCAGCAGGCCAAGGCCCCAGATGGCGCCTGACGTGCCGCCGGCGCGGTCAGCCCAGGCATTGGCGGCGGCGGCCAGCACGGTTGCGGCGCCGGCACCGGCTGAGGCCGCTTCCCGGGCGGCCGCGGCCGCGGCCGCGGACCCACGGGCCATGCCCTGGCCGTGATCGCCGTCGCCGGCCTGGGCGTCGATCCGGCCAAGCTCGGCTTCGGCCTCCTTCAAGGCGCCCGCGAGGCGTTCCAGCCCGGTCGCGATGCGTTGACCGTCTGCCTGTGACGGCGGGGTGCCGGGGCTGATCGGCGCCTGCACCTCTTCCGCGGTCTGCTCTTCCAGGTCTGCCGGGCGCGCATCGATGCGCCCGATCGTCAGAACCGCGGTATCGCAGGGCGCGCGCCAGAAGCCTTCCAGCGTCTCATCCAGCCAGGTCAGCGTCAGCGAGCAGCCTTCCATATCGAGGCTGGTGACATATTCGCCAACCAAAGGTGCGACCGGCGTCAGCCCATGCGCACGCAGCTTGGCGGCGATACTGGTCCAGAGGACGAAAAGCTCTTCCTGCTTGGTGCTGCCGAGGCCGTTCAGGATGACCGCAACGCGACCGTTACTGTCAGCGGGTGTTTCCTGCACAAGGCGGTCCACCAGCAGGGTGGCAAGCTCGGACGCAGGCAGAATGGGGCTTTCGGATATGCCGGGCTCACCGTGGATGCCAAGGCCGATCGCCATCTGGCCTTTCGGCACGCTGAACAGCGGGCCATCCGCGCCGGGCAGGGTGCAGCCGCCAAAGGCGACGCCGAACGAGCGCGTGCGGTCATTGGCGCGGCGGGCGATACGCTCGACCTCATCCAGCGATAGACCGGCCTCGGCCGCTGCGCCGGCGATCTTGAAGACCGCGACGTCCCCCGCCACACCACGGCGCTTGGACACTTCAGCCGCCGATGCGCTGGCAATATCGTCGGTGATCGCGAGCGTGCGGGCGTCGATGCCTGCGCTGCGTAGCCGTTCGGCCGCGGCACCGAAATTCAGGACGTCACCGGCATAATTGCCGTAGCCCAGGATGACGCCGCCGCCCTTATGCGCCTTGGCGGCGACATTGTAGACAAGGCGCGTCGAGGGGGAGGCGAAGACATCGCCCGCGACCGCCGCGTCGGCGAGGCCCGGCCCGACATAGCCGGCAAAGGCCGGGTAATGTCCGCTGCCACCGCCGATGACGAGGGCGACCTTGCCGCGATCGGTGGCCGTCGCGCGCCGCACGCCGCCGGGGGTGAGGCGCACCAGACGGGCGTGAATGTCACAGAAACCCTGAAGGGCGGTTGCCGCGAAAACTTCAGGATCATCGAAAAGATGGGTCATGTGTGCAATCTGCCCAGGCAAAGCGGAAAGGTATGCGGGAGCACCGCAAAGGATGCCCCCGCAACCGCAGCTTACTGCTTCAGAGTGAAGGGAGCGACGAAGTCACCAACATTGTCCTTGGTGATGAGGATGCAGTCGAACAGCTGCTTCTCGCTCGCCGCACCGGTCTTGCCGGTCTTGATGAAGCTGTCGGCTTCATCGACGGCCTTCTTCGAGAAGACGGCGACCGGCTGCAGGACGGTGTATTGCAGTTCATTGGCCTTGATGGCGGCAACCGCATCCGGTGAGCCGTCAAAACCACCGACCTTGATCTTGTCGATCTTGCCGGCTTCCTTCAGCGCGGCGATGGCGCCCAGTGCCATTTCATCATTGCCGCTGATGACGCCAATGATATCGGGATGGGCCTGCAGCATGCTCTGCATCTTGTCATGGCCCTGGGTGCGGTCCCAATTGGCAACCTGGGAGGCAACCTTGACCAGGCCAGGATACTGGCTGAGCACGGTCTCGTAACCGTTGGAGCGGGTGGCGGCGTTATTGTCCGACGGGGCGCCGAGCAGCTCGGCGTAATTGCCCTGCTGGCCGACATCCTTCACCCATTCCTGCGCACCGAGAGCGGCACCCTGGGCATTGTTGGAGACGAGCTGCGCCTTGGCCAGGCCCTGCTGGTTGATTTCCGCATTGACCAGGAAGACGGGGATACCCGCGGCCACAGCCTTCTTCACGGCGCCGATCGAGCCCGAGGCATTGGCGGGATCAAGAATGATGGCCACCGACTTATTGGTGATCGCGGTGTCGATCAGGTTGCTTTCGGTATTGGTGTCACCCTTGTTGGCGGAGACGGCGGCCGTATAGCCGAGGGCCTTGGCTTCGTCGGCGGCAACCTTGCCTTCGGTCAGCCAATAGGGGTTGGCAGGGTCGTTGACGATGATGGAGATGAGGCCGCCAGCCGCATGGGCTGCGGTCGGGGCCACCAGGGCACCCGCGACGAGCGGGGTGGCCAGCGTCATGGCCGTCAGCATCCAGGCTTTGGTCTTCTTGGACATGGTCGTTCCCTTTGTTGGTTACAGTCGTGCCGGCATGCCGGCTAGTCTCTCACCGTTTCGGCAGGGCCCGGGTCAGGCGGGCTTGCCGGTTTGAGGAGAAGGGGTTGCCGCCGCCGTCTTCGCGGGCTTGGCGCGGCGCTGATACTGGACAGCGTTCAGCAGCACGGCGAGCACGATGACGCCGCCGGTGAAGACCGTCTGCCAGTAGGAGGAGATGCCGATGATGACGAGACCATCGGAGAGGAAGCCGATGACGAAGGCACCGAGCAGCGTGCCGCGGATATTGCCGCGTCCGCCCGTGAGGGCGGCGCCGCCGATGACGACGGCCGCAATCGCCGTCAGTTCGTAGGAGGTACCGGCCGTGGGACCGGCCGAGGTCAGCTGCGAGGACAGGATGAGGCCGGCGATGGCGGCGCAAATGCCCGAGAGCATATAGACCATGATCTGCACGCGCTTCGTGGGCACGCCCGAGAGTTCGGCCGCGCGTTCATTGCCGCCCGAGGCATAGAGCCAGCGGCCGAAGGCGGTGCGGTTCAGCACCAGGCTGCCGATGATGGCGATGACGATCATCACCAGCACGCCGATGGGAACGTTGAACAGACGGTTGAAGCCGAGCCAGTTGAAGCCGGTATTGCCGAGGGCTGCCTGCCCACTGAGGTCATTATAGGTCAAGCCGTTGGTGATGAGCAGGGCGATGCCGCGTACCACATACATCACGCCCAGCGTCGCGACGAAGGCTGGCACCCGGAAGCGGGCGATCAGCACACCGTTGACAAGCCCCACCACACCGCCGAGGGCGCAGGACAGCACGACGACCACCCAGACGGAGGGGTAAAGCGTGACGCCGAGGAACTTCAGCGTGACGCCCTGCATCAGGAAGCCCGCGATGATACCCGAGAGGCCAAGGGTCGATCCGACCGACAGGTCAATGCCGCCGTTCAGAATCACCAGCAGCATGCCCATGGCGAGGATCGCGTAGATCGCGACATGCGACGCCATGGTCAGGAAGTTGCCGACGGAGAAGTAATAGGGCGAGAGGAAGGAGAAGACGATGATGATCGCGATCAGGGCAAAGAAGGCGCGGCCCTTCAGCAGCGTCTGACCGAGGTCGAAGCCGTCGCTGAAAAGACCCGGTCGGCTGCGCTGGAGCGTCTGGCTGGGGTTGCTCATGATATGTTCCGCTATTCTTTGCGATCAGGCGACCACGGCTTCGCCGGAGGCGGCCATGATCTCTTCCTTGGTGGCGTCGGCGCTGAACTCGGCGGCGATCTTGCCGCGGCTCATGACGATGATGCGATGCGCGATGCTGAGGCATTCGCCGACTTCGGATGTGGAGTAGACGACAGCGAGGCCGGTCTTTGCGCGCTCAGCCAGAAGCTTGAAGACTTCCGCCTTGGCGCCGACGTCGATGCCGCGGCTCGGCTCGTCGAGCAGGATGACGCGCGGGTTGGTCGCCAGCATTTTGCCGATGACGACCTTCTGCTGATTGCCACCCGAGAGTGAGCCGATGGCGGCGTCCCCACCCGATGTCTTGACCGTGACGTCCTTGATGGACCGCTGGATCAGGTTGCGTTCCAGACCGGAGGACAGAAACAGGCCGCGGACGAAATTCGTGATGCTGGCGAGAGAGAGGTTTTCACCCACCGTCATGGTCTGCACCAGCCCGTCGCGCTGCCGGTCTTCCGGCACCAAGGCAAGGCCTTCGGCGATGCGCTGGGCAATGCTGAGGCGGGAGACGTCGCGGCCCTCCAGCATGATCTCGCCACTGACCTTGGGCACGCGGCCGGCGACACATTCCAGCAATTCGGTACGGCCGGCGCCCATCAGCCCATAGATGCAGACGATTTCGCCGGCGCGGACGTCAAGCGAGAGGTGGTCGACGACAAGCGCGTCGCCCAGGCCGCTGCTCACACTGATATCGCGGATGGAAAGGGCAACCTCGCCGAAGGCATAGCCTGTCGGCGGCGAGCCGAGATCGAAATTCTCACCCACCATGTTGCGGACGATCCATTCCAGATCGATGTCTTTCGCCTCAGCGGTCGCGGTGATGTTGCCGTCGCGCAGAACCACCGCATAGTCGGTGATCTGCAGGGCCTCTTCCAGGTGATGCGAAATATAGACGATCGAGACGCCGCGGCCGGTCAGATCCCGGATGACCTTGAACAGGACCTCGACCTCGCTGGCGCTGAGCGCCGAGGTCGGTTCGTCCATGATCAGGATGCGGGAATCTACGGAGAGCGCGCGAGCGATTTCGACGATCTGCTGCTGGCCGAGGCGAAGCTCCTCGACGAGGGTCAGCGGATCAATCGCTTCCTCCAGCTCTTCCATCAGCAGCTGCGCCTGGCGCGCTTCTTCCGCAAAATTGACGCCGGTCGGCGTCATGATTTCGCGGCCCATGAAGATGTTGTCGCGCACGCTGAGATTGGGTGCGAGGCTGAGTTCCTGATGGATGATGGAAATGCCGTGGTCGCGTGCCTCGGTTGAGCTGGCGAAATGGATCGGCTTGCCGTCCAGCGTGATGGCGCCGCTGGTCGGTGAGATAACGCCCGACAGGATCTTCATCAGCGTTGATTTGCCGGCGCCGTTTTCACCAAACAGCGTCGTGACCTTGCCGCGATGAATGTCGAAATTCACGCCCTTCAGCGCATGGGTATTGCCGTAGGATTTGACGACATTGCGGGCGGAGAGAACGATCTCGGGTGCGAGGTAGGAGGCGGGCAGCTGATCCATCACGGCACCGCGACCTTTACCGGCGTGATGAGCCAGCTATTGGGCACGACAGCCTGGAAGGCGCCGGTGATGCTGACCGTCTTGCCGGTAAGGTCCTTGGTGTCGATCTTGGCCAGAACCTGCTTCTTGATTTCGTTGTTCAGGGATGAGCCCGCGTTCTGATAGTCGATCTGATTAGTGAACTGGCCGAAATTGATCTGGCCGGTGGCGTCCCGCACCGCGGTGCCATTGATCGCGGGGCCCATCTGCACGCGCACGATCAGGTTATCCGGCACGCCGGCGATCTTCATGTAATAGACGCCAAAGGTGCCCTTGCCGACGACGGCGGTGAACTTGACGGAATATTCCGTGCCGATATCGGCCGGGATGCCATACTGCTTGGCGGCGGCTGCGGGGTCTTTCGCAATAGCCGCGGCGAGGGTTGCGGCATCGACCGCGCGTGCTTCGATGGCCGACTGGATCTTCGGGAATTGGCTTTGGCCATAGGTCGCGGGATCGAAGGCGCCGGGTGTCGCGGAAGCGCCGCTGCCGATTTTGACGACTTTGACATTCAGCGCCATGGCGACGAGCAGAACGACCACGACGCCACCACCGATCAGGCGTCGCAGCGTCGGGGAGGTGCGGGATGCAGAAGGAGTAGCGGCAGGTGCGCTCATGACATCAAACCATATGGCAAATGGGGCAGGGTAGCGTCACCGCACCATCACCGAAGGCAAGGGTGTTGGCCGGCATGAAGAGCTGCGTCATGGCTTTGCGCATCCCGAAACGTCAGTTTTCTGAAGGCGGCAGGCGCCCGCAACCACGCAATGGACCGGGGACTGGCGTCCCTTCTTGTCGAAGACAGTGTCATGGGGCGAGGTCACCCGCCCCATGATAGGCATCAGGCCGGAAGCTGCTTGATCAGCCCTTCCGCGAGGGTTTCCAAAATCATGTCGCAGGAGGCGGCACCGGCATCGAGCGTGCCGCGCGAGCGTTCACCCAGGCGGCTGGCGCGGCCGACTTTGGCGACCATGTCACGCGTGGCTTCGAGGCCAGCGGCCGCGGCGGTCTTCAAAGCCTGCAGCGCTTCGGCGAAGCTTTTGCCTTCGGCAATTGCCGTGTCAAAGGCAATGCGTGAGGGCACCAGCACATCGACCAGCGTCTTGTCGCCGGGCTTTGCTTCACCCAGACCTTGTACGGCTGCGAGGCCCGCCGCCAGCATGGCGGAGAAGTCCTCGGCCGTCAGACTGTCCTTGCCGTCCAGCACGTCGCTCATATCCGTGAAGAAGGTGCCGTAGAGCGGACCCATGGAACCGCCGATGTCACTAAGCAGCGTATCGCCGAGGAGGTTCAGGCCTTCGGGAAGGGTAAAGGACGGCAGGGCACGCAGACGCTCCCCGGCAATACGGAAGCCCTTGCCCATATTGACGCCATGATCGCCGTCGCCGGTCTGACCGTCGATTTCGCTCAGCTTACCCTGCTCGCGAACAATGATGTTCACGAGGTCGAGCATAATCGGGGCGGCATCCTTCAGATTGACGGAGTCACTGCCGCTCACGGCTGATGCTCCGCTGAAATCACCTGCTGCTGTTGCTGCATGTGAGGAACCGCCTCCCATTGTCACCATTTATTGAGCGCATTGTCGTTCGGGCGCGGACAATTGTCAACAGGGTGGAGCACATGCGCAGGCTCAACTAATAGGGAATGGGCCTATCGCACCGCGGCGAAGACCGTTTTAGGGGGTATCTGCCTTCCCGAACCGATTTTTGAGGGGTTGGGCAGGCTCAAATCAGCTTTATGGTGGCCCGCAAGAGTGAACGCCTGAGCGGTATATGAGATTTTGCTCTGCACAATAAGGCGGCCCGAGGAAAGTCCGCGGCGCCGGCATTGCCGGGGTTCGGCCCGTTCAGGCTGCGCCGCCCCGGCTGGCTAGTGCAGGGTGAGGGACGAGAGGCTGGCGGTCACCGGCCAGTTGCGTGGCGTGGCGGCGGCAGGCGTCGTCAGCGCGAAGAAATGACCGCGATCGGAAAGCGCCAGGGCGATGCGATTGGCGTGATCGCATCCGGCGATGGCCGCCCATTCATTGGTGATGCGCGCAAGCCTCTCGAACGCGTCTTCGTGCTGCTCCCGCTGCTGGAGGGCTAGGATATCGAGCAGGGTCGCTTCATCCTCGCTGAGCATCCTATTGCAGACGCAATTGACTTGCAGGCTGCGATTGGCTGCGCGGCTGAGCACCTGCATGAAATGATCAAGGTGGTAGCTGGCTTCGGATGCGCGCAGCGTGTCGAACACCGTTTGAATGCGGTCGCTGAAATCGACCCCGCGACAATGGCCCAATACCCAGGTCCGCATCGTCCATAACAGGCTTTGTTCGAGTGGCGGGAGGGTGTTGCAAAGTCCCACGTATTTGTTCACGAGCATCAGGCATGATCCTTGTCAGAGGTGCCCGGACGGGGCGATTTTAAGGCCATAGGACGTCGGCCTGGTCCCAGTTGGTCGTTCGCTGGCGCGCGACCGAGAGGGCCGCGCAGGCCAGGGTTCTGGTGTCTGTCCTGGGTTTGGGCAGCCAGTAGCCGTGTGCCGCCAAGGCAGCGCCCAGCATCGCGGCCGCTGTCATGATGGGCTGTGTCAGCGCGGCATTGGATGTGAGAGCGTCCGCGCTGTCGGTCAGAACCCTCTCATCCTCAGCCTGGGCGGCAGCGGCGGCGCGCAGCAGATGGCGTTCTTCCGTCGTGATCCAGACCTGGCCGAGGGGCGCGATATCCAGACCTCTGCCGCGCTGGGCGGCGACGTCCTGACTGACTGCGCGAACCATGGTGCTGATCGCCTGCAGATCCCGCCAATGATCGGTCTGGCCGGTCATCCAGAAGCTGAACGGCAGACCGACAGGTCGGCGGGCAGAGCGGATGGTCCAGAGGGCCAGTTGCTGGGCCTGGCCGCCCTTGTCATCGATATCAGTCATCCTGATTTTCTTTCGCAGACGGCGGCGCCGACCCCACGCAGATGAGGTTGCTTACGATATAATTGCGAACGATTCGCAATTGCAGACTAACGCGAAGCCGTTTGCTGCGTCAATTAACGAGAATGATAATCATTATCAATTTTCCGGGTGATGTTGGCGGGATAGGCTGGGACCGTCGTCACAACGTCGGGGGTGAGCCATTTTCAGGCCTGACGCCCTGCGCCGCATGCGTCACCATACCAAGATTGCGGGGGCAGGACGCCTATGCCAAAACCCTGCTGTGCTTGGACCGGGCGTTCGATGGCACGATGACGTGTTTGTTCCTGCTGACCGCTGTCAAGGATCGTGATCATGGCCGACGAAAAAATGCTGACGCAGATGGGTCAGAAAGGCGGCTTCATTGCCGCGCTGGACCAGAGCGGCGGCTCCACCCCGGGCGCGCTTCGCGCCTATGGAATCCCGGACAGCGCCTATAGCGGTGATGCCGAAATGTTCCAGCTCATGCATGAGATGCGCGTGCGCATCATGACCGCACCCGCCTTCACAGGCGATAAGGTGATCGGCGCCATTCTGTTTGAAAAGACGATGGACGGCGAGGCCGAGGGCAAGCCGGTGCCGTCCTTCCTGTGGCAGGACCGTGGCGTCGTGCCCTTTCTGAAAATGGACAAGGGTCTCGAAGCCGAGGCCGACGGCGTCAGCCTGATGAAGCCCATTCCCGGCCTCGATCCGCTGCTGGAACGCGCCGTAAAACTTGGCGTTTTTGGCACCAAGATGCGCTCGACCATCAATCTGGCCTCGCCCACCGGTGTCGCGGCGATCGTCCGCCAGCAGTTCGAGATTGCGGCGCAGATTGCAGCCCATGGGCTGATGCCGATCATCGAGCCGGAAGTGCTGATCAAAAGCCCGGACAAGAAGGGCGCCGAGGCATTGCTGCGGGAAGAAATTCTCAAGGCCCTGGACGCGCTGCCTGCGGGTCAAAAGGTGATGCTAAAGGTCACCATCCCGACCGTGCCGGATTTCTACGAGCCGCTGGTCGCGCATGAGAACGTGCTGCGGGTCGTGGCGCTGTCAGGCGGCTATTCGCGGAGCGAGGCCTGTCAGCATCTGGCGTCCAATCACGGCATGATCGCGAGCTTCTCCCGCGCTTTGACCGAGGGCCTGACCAAGCAGATGGATGACGCGGCGTTCAACGCGGCGATCGGCGCGGCGATTGACGAAATCTACGCGGCCTCGACCGTCAAGGTCTGAGCCCGCAGTCGGTCCTGTGCTAATCGAAACCCGGAACGCGCCGTCGCCACGTTCCGGGTTTTCAGCTTCTCAGGCCGTATAGGACAGCCAGGCGAGAAGATTGCGCCATAGCTTGCCATACCCGTCCCAGGCGACGAATTCATTCGGCACCCAATGCGGACCGATATCGGATGTCCAGGCAGCCGTGCGGCCGCGGCCGTAGCTGCCAGTGACCAGCAGGGGATGTCCGCCATGGTCTGCTGGCAGTCGCGCAAGAATCTCGGCACCTTCCTTGGCGACAACCTCGTTCGCGCCGAGCAGCAGAGGCCAGGGGCCAGCGATGTCCGCCAGAATGGGATGATGTGGCTTCAGGATTTCGGGGTGGAAGCCTTCCGGCACTTCCAGCCGGTCATCGAACGCGAGGCAGGTGACGGGGAGCGCGTCTTCGACGGCTGTGCGGTGCCAGCGCGCCCGCCCATCGATCCCCTGAAAGCTGAAATACCCGCCGATCATGGCAAGACCGCCACCGGCCTGAGCCCAGTCACGGATAAGCTTCAGACGGTTCGGCACCGGCTTGCCGTTCAGCCAGACTGAGGGCGGCAGCAGCAGCGTATTGGCGCCGATATCCGACAGCAAAATCACCTGATACTGCTGCAGACCTTCAAGATCGAAGGGAAAGCGCTCGGCCGCCTCATGCGCGGGCATGTAGGTCAGCTCAAAATTGCTGCCCCGTAGAGCGGCCACCAGCGGTTCAGCGCCTAAATGAAACGTGACGCTGCCAAACTGGTCGAAACCTTTAAAATGGGTCGCGGATGTGACCCAGCTTTCGCCAACCAGAAGCACGTTTGTCTTTGGCACGAGATGCGCATTCCTTACGCTGAGACCCACGGTGCCTGACACCGTGCATTAGATCGGAAAATCGCATGTCAGCGATCATGTGATCGGTTTGGTAAACCGATTTACCAATGGCTTAGGCGATGTGTGGCCGTCAAGTCTATACCGGTGTCGGGATTGCCTTGCCCGAGGGCACGTTGCCCTGCGTTGAGATATATCAAACGTTTCGATTTTTTGTTACAAAATACGAGACGTCTTCACCTTCGGCCGCCAGCCATTTACGCAGAAATTTTGTAGAATCTCTTGGCATTGCCACCGAATATCTGCGCCAGATCGTCGCCCGAGAAGATCTCGCCAAGCAGATGCTGAGCCAGATGCAAGACACTGCCGTAGTCGGCAGCGATTGTGCAGACCGGCCAATCCGATCCGAAGACCAGGCGCTGCGGGCCGAAGGCGTGGGCCACGTGCTGAAGGCAGGGGCGGATGCGATCAGCCGTCCAATCAGCCCCCGCTTCGGTGACCATGCCGGAGATCTTGCACATCAGGCGGGGGTGTTCCGCGAGGGCCGAGATATGGGCGCGCCAGTCGCCCAGGTCGGTCTGCGTCATATCGGGTTTGGAAAGGTGATCGACAATCCCGCGCAGATCGGGCGTTGCGGCCAGCGCCTGGCGCAAGGCCGGGAGGTGGCGGGGAAATGTCAGGATGTCGAAGGGAATATCCTGCTGGGCTACCTGGGCGAGGCTGGCACGGAAGCGCGGGTCTGCGATCAATTCGGGCGGATGATCCTGCAGCATGGGTCGCAGGCCCAGCCATTGGGGATGCTTTGCATAATGGTCCAGGCGTGTTGCGAACCCATCCGCCAGCATATCAAGCCAGCCGACGACACCGGCGACGAAATCAGTGGTCCGTGCGATCTCGAGCAGATAATCCGTCTCCGCTTCGCTCTCGGCGGCCTGCACGATGATCGTCTGCTGGATGCCGCAGGCTGAAAGCTGCGGACGCAAATCCTCTGGCCCGAAGGGGCGGTAGAGTATGGCAAGGTCCGGCGTCAGCCACCCGTAGTCCCCACGAACAGGGTCCCAAAAATGCTGATGTGCATCAAGCATGACGCGTTCCCCTGTCAGCCTTCGGCTTGAATAACATCGAGATCAGACCAAAGGCTTTCCGGTAGAGGCATGTCGAACCACTCGATGTTCTGCAGCAATTGCCCTTTGGACTGTGCCCCGATGACGACTGTGGTGATCGCTGGATGCCGCAGGGGGAACTGGATGGCTGCGGCTGCCAAGGGAATGCCGTGGTCGGCGCAAAGGCTGCGGAGTGCCGCGACACGCGCGACGATATCGCTCGGCGCATCGACATAGTTGAACTTCTGGGGCGCATTGGGGGGAGCCGCCAATATGCCGGAATTGAAGGCGCCACCAAGGGCGATAGCGACCTGGCGCTTTTCGGCAAGCGGGAGAAAGGTCTGTGCGGCCGACCGGTCCAGCAGCGTATAGCGGCCGGCGAGAAGGCAGGCATCGAGATCGGTTTCGTCAAGCGCGTCTCTGATCACTTCCCACTCGTTGACGCCAAGGCCGAAGCCCGCGATATCGCCATGCGCCTTCAATTCCTGCAAGGCGCGGAAGCCGCCGCCGGCCGTCAAGGCCGACCAGTGATGGGCCTGGGCGTCACCATGCGTCACAGGCCCGATGTCATGGACAAAGAGCAGGTCCAGCTTGCGCAGGCCCAGGCGCTGCTGGCTGTCGTCAAAGCTGCGCATGACACCGTCATAGCTGTAGTCAAAGACTTCACGGAACGGCAGGGCATTTTCAAAGCCGGCATCGAAGGGATTTTTCGGCGGTTCCGGCGGCAGGCTGCGTCCGGCGCGCGCGTTCGTCATCAGGCGGCCGACCTTGGTGGAGACCACAAAATCCTCGGTCTTTTCCTGCAAAAGCCGGCCGAGCAGATGTTCAGACCGTGTCAGTCCATACATCGGTGCGGTGTCAAAATACCGAATGCCCGAGCCCCATGCGGTGTCCAGAACTTCCATCGCATCGGCGGCGGACACAGGGTTGTAGAGACCGCCCAGCGGTGCGGTGCCGAGTCCGAGCGCGGACACGCTTAAGCCGGTCGTGCCCAGGGGACGTCGTGTCGTCGCATTCATCGTCATTCTCGTCGTTCCGGCCCGTTGCGTGGACGCCATGTTCGGTGGCGGGCGTCCTTAAAGTGAGAGAGTGGCGCTACAGCGGTATCTCGGCAAGTGGGGTCAAAGTGAATCCCGCAGCAGGTTGAGATAGTCGTCCTGGCTGGCCGTGCGGGGATTTGTGGCGTGGCAATGGTCCAGCAGCGCGGCATCCGCGACCTGGGCCATCATCGCCTCCGTGACACCCAGGGTGGCGAGGCCGTCCGGCAGTGCCAGCCGCTGGTTCAGCGATGCAATAACGGCATCGGGTTCGCCGCCCATGATGCGCGTCAGCACCGACCATTTGTCCCCGATCGACGGCCGGTTGAAGCGCAGCACGGCCGGCATCAGCAGCGCGTTCAACATGCCGTGATGGAGATTGAGCGCATGGATAGCGCCCAGCGCATGGGTCAGGGCGTGGACGGCGCCGAGCCCCTTCTGGAAGGCCATGGCCCCTTCGAGGGCGGCTACCATCATGTTGCGCCGGGCCTGCCGATCAGCACCATTCGCGGTTGCGGTCTCGATCGCGCCGAGCCCGGCGGCCAGACCATGCAGCGCGATGGCCTCCGCAGGCGGATTGAAAGCGGGCGCCATGAAGGTTTCGAGGCAGTGGGAAATGGCGTCCATGCCGGTGGCCGCCGTCAGGCGCGGCGGCAGGCCGTAGGTCAATTCAGGGTCGCACAGGGCGAGGCTGGGCAGAATGAAGGGCGAGAGGATGCCGAGCTTGCGGCCGGACGCCATGTTGATGATGGCGCCACGGCCGACCTCGGACCCTGTGCCGGCAGTCGTGGGGATCGCGATCATCGGGCACATGCTGTTCTGGATGCGTTTCACGCCGCCATTGACGGCGGCATATTGTTCGAGCGGGCCGGGATGGCTGCTCAAAAGCCGCACCGCCTTGGCGAGATCGATGGAGGAGCCGCCGCCGATGGCGACAACCCCGTCGCAATCCGCGGACCGGTACAGGGCATAGGCGACGAGCACGGCGTCTTCCGTGGGATTGGAGGGCGTCGCGTCAAAGACGGTCGTGCCACCGAGCGGTTCCAGAACACGCCCGACCAGGCCGGAGGCGACCATGCCGGCATCGGTCGCGATCAGAGGGCGGCGAATCCCGAGGGATTCCAGAAATTCGGCGAGGCGCCGGACCTCGCCCTCGCCAAATTCAATTCGGGTCAGATAGGTGATCGTGCTCATTCTGCTTCCCCCGCGCGTCTTTCGGCGCAGCTTAGGGCAGTTTCGGCGCGATCAGCACCCCCTATGGATCACGCCTCAGTCAGCCGGGCCGCGTGCCAGCGGAGATGGTCTTCGACAAAGGACGCGATGAAGTAATAGGAATGATCGTAGCCTTCCTGCCGGCGTAGCGTCAGCGGGATACCGGCTGCCGCGCAGGCGGCCTCCAGCAGGTCCGGCTTGAGCTGGTCGGTTAGGAATTTGTCGGCCAGGCCCTGATCGACCAGGATGTCGGCGAGTCTGGCGCCATCCTCGATCAGCGCCACGGCATCATGGCCGCGCCAAGTGCTGCGATCAGGTCCCAGATAGCCGCCCAGCGCCTTTTCGCCCCAGGCGCATTGGCCTGGCGCGCAAATCGGCGCGAAGGCGGAGGTTGCGCGGAAGCGGCCGGGATGGCGCAAGGATAGCGTGAGTGCGCCATGACCGCCCATGGAATGGCCCATGATGGATTGCCGCTCCATATCAGCCGGCAAAGCGCTGGCGACGGCCCGTGGCAGATCCTCCAGCACATAGCGTTCCATCTTGTAGTGGCGCGCCCAGGGCAGGGCGGTTGCATCGAGATAGAAGCCGGCGCCAAGGCCGAAATCATAGGCACCATCCGGGTCATCCGGCACGCCCTCGCCGCGGGGCGAGGTATCGGGGGCGACCAGGATCAGGCCCAGTTCGGCCGCCACACGCTGGGCGCCGGCCTTGACCGTGAAATTCTCTTCCGTGCAGGTCAGCCCGGCCAGAAAATAGACCACCGGCAGTTTTGCCCCGGGCGCGTGCGGCGGCACGAAGGCTGCGAACGTCATCGCCGTGCCCGTCGCGTCGGATGCGTGACGAAAGACATATTGCATGCCGCCGAACATGCGGGCGGCCGAGAGCTGGTCCATGAACTGTCACCATCAAGCAAGGAAACAGCACCATGCCGCAGATTGCGGCCGCGCATAAGGGCGCCCTTGCGCGGCCGCGCGCCTGATTTGGCTGAGCGCGCCATGCGAGCCAGAACACGTGACAGTGTGGCCCCTTGGGATAAGCACCCTCAGTTGCCAGCTCCGTGCGGCGGGAACACGCCGCGTAAAAGACACGGAGATCTTCATGCGTATCAACTTTAAGACCGCAGTTGCCTCAGCCTTCATGCTGTCGGCGATCGGTATCGCTCCTGCCTTGGCGCAGACGACGACCGGCACGGGCGCGGCCGCGGCGCCTTCGAATAACGGTGCCTTGGGCAGCACGACGATACAGAAGATGCCCGGCAATGGCACCGGTGATTCCCAGGGCGCAGGCGGAGGCGGTGCTGGCACGGGCGGAGGTTCTGGGACAGGTGCCGGCGGCGGTGCTGGTGGTGGCGGTGCTGGCGGCGGCGCGGGCGGCGGCGGTGCTGGTGGTGGCTCCGGCGGTGGCGCGGGCGGCTGACCAAGACGGATCGCTTGCGGCGGCCTGGCCTTGCGTCAGCGCCGCGATGGTCTGTGACCGGAAGCCGGTCTGCCGAGCGACCCCATAGCGGACGCTTTCATCAATTATTTCAAAAGGTATGTCGCTATGAAGGCACTTGTTTGGCAGGGCAAAAACGATATTCGGTGTGAGACCGTGCCTGACCCGGTGATCGAGGATCGGCGCGACGTCATTCTGCGTGTGACAGCTTGCGCCATCTGCGGGTCCGACCTCCATCTCATGGATGGTCAGATGCCGACCATGGAATCGGGCGATGTGCTGGGCCATGAATTCATGGGTGAAGTTATCGAAGTTGGAAGTCCAGATCACAAGTATAAGAAGGGTGACCGCCTGGTTGTGCCCTTCAACATCAATTGCGGAAGCTGCTCCCAATGCCTGCGCGGCAATTGGGCCGGTTGCTTGAATTCCAACCGCAATGGCGACATGGCGGCCAAAATGTTCGGATATCCGACCGCAGGGCTGTTTGGCTATTCCCATCTCACGGGCGGATATTGGGGTGGCCAGGCGGAATATGTGCGCGTGCCGATGGCGGATGTCGGCCCCATGAAAGTGCCGGAGGGGATGGATGATGAACATGCCTTGTTCTTATCTGATATTCTCCCGACGGGATGGCAGGCGGCCGCTTATTGCGATCTCAAGGGCGGCGAGACCGTCGCTATTTGGGGTGCAGGTCCAGTCGGGCTTTTCGCGATCAAATCGGCTCAGATTATGGGGGCTGCCCGCATCATCGTCATTGAATCGGTCCCTGAGCGCATTGCCTTGGCACGGCAGGCCGGCGCCACCGATATCATCGACCTGGAAGACGGCGATGTCGTTGCGCATATTCAAGAGATGACCAATGGTGAGGGACCCGATGCCGTGATCGATTGCGTCGGCATGGAAGCTGTCGCACCTCCCGGGACGCTTGGCACAATGGCCAAGATCCAGGCCAAACTGACATCGACGCAGCGGCCCTATGCTCTGGCAGAAGCCGTACAGGCCGTGCGTTCAGGGGGTATCGTCTCGGTGCCCGGCGTCTATGGCGGTCCGGTGCCGGTGAACATGGGTGCCGTCGTGCAAAAGGGGCTGACGATCCGCAGCGGTCAGACTCACGTCAAGCGCTATATGGATGATCTATCATCAAAAATTCTCAGCGGTGAAATCGACCCGACCTTCCTGATTACCCATCGCAGCTCGGATCTCGCCGATGGCCCCGCGCTGTATGAAAAGTTTCGTGACAAGGTCGATGGCTGCGTCAAGGTCGTATTTAATCTCGGATAAGTCTCGTGGCAGAAAAAAGCACTACGCGCTCGACCCGGATTACCGGAAATGAAGAGGTCTCCGGGATAGATCCAGGAGGCACCCATAGTACGCGCCCCGGGCAGCGCGACAAATCACCGTCAGTCCCGAAGGATAACGAGGTCACTGTAACGCATACAAATGTGAGCGGTGACCGCACCGATAATTCGGAGCTTGCCTGATAGAAGCGGGCTTACGCTGAAGCGCGCCCGCACTGCAATTTACAGTTTGGTCGCGCGCAGTCGTAGGGCATTGCCAATGACAGAGACGGAACTCAGCGACATAGCCAGTGCCGCGACCAAAGGGCTAAGCAGGATGCCGAAGGCCGGGTACAGCACGCCTGCAGCGATAGGGATGCCGATCGCGTTGTACGCAAACGCGAAGACCAAATTCTGCCGGATATTGCGCATGGTCATGCGGCTGAGGGCACGGGCGCGGGCGATGCCGGCGAGGTCTCCCCTGACCAGGGTCACGCCGGCGCTTTGAATTGCGACCTCGGTGCCGGTGCCCATGGCGATTCCCACATCGGCTGCGGCCAAAGCAGGGGCATCATTCACGCCGTCCCCTGCCATGGCGACAATCTTTCCCTCCGCACGCAGCTTTTTGATGATGCGGCTCTTATCCTCGGGCAGCACCTCTGCCGTGACGTCGTCGATGCCAAGCTGCCTGGCGACGGCCTGTGCGGTTATCGTGCTGTCACCTGTCAGCATGACGATGTGGAGGCCCTCCGCCCGCAGGCGGTCGAGCGCCGCGCGGGTGGTGGGTTTGATCGGGTCGGCGATGGCGAGAATCCCGGCCGCCTTGCCATCGACGGCTATGAACAGAGCGGTAGCGCCAGAGCCGCGCAGAAGGTCGGCCTGTGCGGCGAGAGCGCCGAGATAAACACGCTGATCTGCCATCAGACGGGCGTTGCCGAGGGCCACGGAACGGCCGCCCACCATTCCGGTCACACCTTTTCCGGTGACCGATGCGAAGCCGGTCGGCTCCTCGCTGGGCAGACTCTTCGCCAGGGCAGCGGCCAAGATGGCGGCGGCCAGCGGATGCTCGCTTGACCGTTCGAGGCTGGCGGCGAGCTTCAGCAGCGCGTCCTCGGCCCATCCGGCGGCCGGGACGACCGCCGTGACCCGCGGCTTGCCCTCAGTCAATGTGCCGGTCTTATCCACCACGAGCGTATCCACCTTCTCCATCCGCTCCAGGCTTTGCGCAGACTTGATCAGCACCCCGGCCCCGGCGCCCTTGCCCATCGCGACCATGATCGACATCGGGGTGGCGAGGCCGAGTGCGCAGGGGCAGGCGATAATGACGACGGAGACGGCGGCGATTAGCCCCATGGCCAACGCGGGCGCTGGACCCCAAAGCGCCCATGCGATGAAGGCGGCCACGGCGATGCTGAGCACCGCCGGCACGAAATATCCGGCGACCTTGTCGGCCAGCGTCTGGATCGGCGCGCGGCTCCGCTGGGCCTCGGACACCATGGCGACGATATGCGACAGCATGCCGCCGCTACCCAGCTGATCAGCATGCATGACGAGCGACCCGGTGCCGTTGACGGTGCCACCGATGATGGTGTCGCCCGGCCCTTTGGGCGCGGGCATCGCCTCTCCGGTGACCATGGATTCGTCCACGGCACTTTTGCCATCCAGCACCGTGCCGTCGACCGGCACGGCGTCACCCGGCCGGATACGCAACCGATCACCGATCTGCACCTGGTCGAGCGCGATCTCCTCATCCTCCGCCGCATCGCGCAGGCGCCGCGCCGTGCGGGGCGCGAGGTTGAGAAGGGCGCGGATGGCGCCGCCTGTCCGCTCACGGGCGCGCAGCTCCAGCACCTGGCCCAGCAGAACCAGCACGGTGATGACCGAGGCCGCCTCATAATAGACCGCGACCGTCCCGCCTGTCATGCGAAACCCAGCCGGAAACAAGTCCGGCGCGACAGTCGCGACGAGGCTGTAGAAATAGGCGGTGCCCGTCCCCAGCGCGATCAGGGTGAACATGTTCAGATGCCCGGACCTGACCGATGCCGCCGCCCGCTGAAAGAACGGCCGACCCGCCCAGAGGACCACGGGCGTTGCAAGCACAAATTGGACCCAGATCGACCACGGCTCCGGCACCAAACCATTCAGGTCAAGCCAGGGAAGATGACCGCCCATTTCGAGCAGAAATACCGGTATTGCCAGGACGAGGCCGATCCAGAAGCGCCACGACTTGTCGCGCAGCTCATGATTCTGCGCCCCCGAAGCGGTGACGTCCACTGTCTCAAGCGCCATGCCGCAGATGGGACAGCTGCCCGGCTGGACCTCGCGGATTTGCGGATGCATGGGGCAGGTGTAGAGGGCGCCCCGCGGAGCCACCATCAATAGGCGAGTTCGGTCTTGTGCCGTTTGATGAAATCCGCCCATTTCGTCGGCTGCTGTCCTGTGATGCCAGGAAAATTGTCAAAGGTATCATCGGCACCGGGAATGGTTCCCGCCGCGTAACGCTTATAATGATCATAGACGCAGCCCATATAGGCCATATCGGCGCCGGCCTTGATCATCGATTGCAGGAAAACTTCAGGCGGAAGCGGCTCATACCGGAAAGGCTGGCTGAGGATCGTGGTCATCAGCGCTGCCATCTCGGCGAAGGTGATCGCGTCGTAGCCCATGCGGTAGGTCTTGCCAGCATGCAGATCGGGGCGGGCCAAGGCGAGCGCGGCAACCCGCGCCACATCGTCGACATCCACCCAGCTGAGGCGAGCCTTGGCCACGAAGGCGTTGATCACGCCGTGCTGGATGGATTTCTGGCCGCCATAGCTGAGCATGTTCTGCATGAAGGTTTCGGGCCGCAAATGGGTGTAGGAGAAGCCGGCCCATTGAATGTAGCGCTCGACCAACTGATGCCATGCCCAATGCGCGACGGTCGTATCATCCGGTCCGCAGGCCCCGAGATGCACGACATGACGCACGCCGGCTTTGCGGGCGTTGTCGAGCAGCACTTTGCTTTGACGGAGCATATCGACCGTATAGCCGGTCATCAGAAAAAGGCGACTGATCCCGTCAAGCGCCTTGCGGTGGGTAGCGTCATTGTCGAGGTCGAGTGTGACTGACGCGATGTCTTGGGCCGCAAATGCGGCCGCCTTCTCGGGGGAGCGGACGGCCGCGACAATCTCGACGCCATCCTGCAGGCGCAGGAAGGCGATCACCTTGGCACCAACCTGGCCCGTGGCCCCGATGATCAGGACTTTGGTGGGGGGCGTGTCCGCCATGGATCACCCTTCCCCGCGTGCGGCCAAAGTGCTGCGGCCCAAAGCTACAAGCTGGGCCGGCGTGATCGCCGAGAGATCGGCCGCAATCTCAGCGCCGACGCGTTTCCAGTCCTCGTGATTATGCTTATCGAGATAGGCGATGAGATGCTGCGCCGCATCGCTGTGGCCTTTGCCATGCCCGACGATGACGATTCGCGCCGCACCCGCAAGGGCCGTGGCGATATGCCCATAGAAGGCCGGGTCTTCGGGTGCCCGCTGCCCTTGCTCGGCATCGTGATCCTTATGGCTCAGGTGATGCAGAATATGCAGGGGATCGTCAGGACGGATGACCACAGGTGCGGTATCTTCGGCCCCGATTTCGATGCTGTAGATCCGCGCTTCGTGATGATCGATGGCGACCACGCAATCCGATACAAAAGTGCGGCCAGAGAACTGTGCCGACACAGGGACGCCCCCGTCGGGAGACCAGCCCGCCTGCGTCAGGAACTGTCGCAGCTTGATGACTTCGGGTGTGGTCAGTTCTTTGCCGTAGGGGCGACGCATCAGATGCTGCTCGGCACCTGCGTGAAAGACGACCTCACCATTACTCTTTTCGTCGACATGGCCGAGCTTGCCGAACAAAGCAATGACATCAAGCCATGCCAGATTATGTGTCACCGGGTGACGGAACACATGTTCGATCGTCTTTTGTCCCTGCTTGTCGGTGGAGGCGAAATCGACGGGCAAAGCGTCACGCGGGTGACCGGCTTCGGGCTGGGGCATTGGCTGTGTTCCGATTTTCAAGGGCGTTCCCCTTCCGATTGCTGTCACAGCGACCATGACGCTCAGAAACCGAAAGCGGCGCAGAGATAGGCGATCGCGATCAAGATACGAACCGCTGACCAGGGCGGGGAGGATCGGAAACTACCTAAGGCGACAGGCCTGAGCATGCGGGTCATGAGTAGTTTCCGAAGCTACCGGCAGGCACGCCAAAGCCTATCCTTCGGCTCACAACCACGCGGTGCTGTGCGCCTGCGTTGGCCAATGAAGGGCCCGAACCATGACCTACCAAAGCGTCAATCCGTTTAGCGGAACTCTTGCCAGGACGTTCGAGGAGATTACGGATGCCGAATTCGACGCGAAGCTTGTAACAGCCGCGGCGTGCTACGAGACATGGCGGCACAAAACCTATGCCGAGCGCGCTGTCATCGTCAGCAAGGCAGCCGTTCTTCTGCATGAGCGGGCCGATGCGCTGGCACAGATCATGACCTCGGAAATGGGCAAAAGGATCGGCGAGGCACGCGGCGAGACAGAGTTCAGTTCGAGCATTCTTGCCTATTACGCCAAAAACGCCGAGCGGTTCCTGGCGAATGTGGAGCTGCATCCAAGCCTGGGCGAAGGGCATATGGAGAGCAGCCCGATCGGCGTGATCTTCGCCGTCGAACCCTGGAACTTCCCTTATTATCAGCTGGCGCGCGTGGCCGGTCCGCATCTAATGGCGGGCAATGTCCTGATGGTAAAGCACGCCGGCTGCGTGCCGCAATGTGCCATTGCCTTCGAGCAGCTATGGCTCGATGCCGGAGCGCCCCCCGGTCTCTATACCAATCTGCTGATCTCTCATGATCAATCCGAGCGCCTGATCGACGATCCCCGCATCAAGGGTGTGGCCCTGACCGGCAGCGTGGCAGCGGGCCGCAGCATCGCCGCACGGGCGGGTCGGAATCTCAAGCCGTCGTCGATGGAACTGGGCGGCAGCGACGCCTTCATCGTTCTGGATGATGCGGATCTCGACCACACCATCAAGTGGGCGGTATGGGGCCGGATGTACAATACGGGACAGACCTGCTGCGCCGCGAAGCGGTTCATCGTGGTGGAGTCCATGGCTGACATCTTTCTAAAACGATTCACGGCAGCCCTGAGTGCGCTTGAGGCCGGCGATCCTGCCGATGAGCACACGACGCTGGGACCTTTGTCGACGGAGCAGGCCCTGCTTGATCTGTTGAAGCAGGTTGATATTGCCGTGTCCCATGGCGCGACGGTCGTGCTGGGCGGCAAGCGGATTGATCGTCCGGGCGCGTTCATGCAGCCCACGATCCTGACCGACGTGAGCCCGGAAAATCCGGCCTTTCGTGATGAGTTCTTCGGTCCGGTCGCGATGTTCTTTCGGGTCAAGGACGAGGACGCCGCGATTGCCCTCGCCAATGATTCGGATTTCGGCCTTGGTGGCTCCGTTTTCACCAAGGATGTCGCGCGCGGCAAGCGGGTCGCCAGCCGCGTTGAGACCGGGATGATGTTCATCAACAATATCTCCTGGTCGGACGCCGAACTGCCCTTCGGCGGGATCAAGGATTCCGGCTATGGCCGCGAACTCGGCGATATGGGCATCCAGGAATTCGTGAATAAAAAGCTCGTGCGCTACGTGGTCGCGGAAGCGCCGTTGTAGGGGCAACTGCGCGCCGGCCCCACTGAACGCTGCTGACAACCGGAGCTGCCATGTATGTCCATGTAGCCGTGCTGAAGGAAACGCTGCCCCACGAAAGACGGGTGGCGCTGGTGCCGGCGGGCGTCGCCAAGCTTACCAAGCTTGGCGCCAGGCTGCAGATGCAGGCGGGGGCGGGCGCTGCCGCGGGAATGCCCGATGCGGCCTTCGCGGATGTGGCCTTCACTGAGGATCGGCACGCGCTGGTGGCGGAGGCGGACGTGGTGCTGGCGGTGCAGCCCCCGGCACTCGATGTCATCGACAGCATGAAGCCAGGTTCCATCCTGATCTGCTTCATCTATGCGGGGCAGAAGCCGGCTTTGGTCGAACGTCTGATCCAGAAGAAGATCACCTGCTTTGCCATGGAGAGACTGCCGCGCATCACGCGTGCGCAGTCCATGGATGCGCTCTCCAGCCAGTCAGCACTTGCCGGCTACTATGCCGTTCAACTTGGGGCGACGCATCTCGGCCGGGTTCTGCCGAAGATCACAACGGCGGGCGGCACGATAGGACCTGCCAAGGTTCTGGTCATGGGTCTTGGTGTCGCGGGTCTGGAAGCGATTGCCACCGCCCATCGCCTGGGGGCGGTGGTCGAAGGCTATGACGTAAGGCCGGAAACTGAGGAACAGGCCCTGTCGCTCGGGGCGAGTTTTGTAGAGACCGGCGTCGACGCCCGCGGCAAGGGCGGCTATGCCCGCGCGCTTACGGCCGATGAGACGGCCAAGGTCGCTACTGTCCTCACCAAGCATATCCAGGCTGCTGATCTCATCATCACCACGGCCGCCATTCCGGGACGGGCGTCGCCCAAGCTGATCAGCCGGGCGCAATTGACCGGCATGAAGGCGGGGGCGGTCATCATCGACCTATCCGCCGAGGGCGGCGGCAATTGCGAAGACACCGTGCCCGGCGAGACGGCGGAGATTGGGCAGGTGACGATTGTGGCGCCGCTGAATGTGCCGTCCCTCCTGGCCCAGGATGCGAGCACACTCTACGCCGCCAATCAATACAACCTGCTCGCGCTAATGATGAAGGACAATATCGTCACCATCGACTGGACCGACGAGATTCTTGCCAAAACCGCCCTCACCCATGATGGCGGGCTGGCGACGGTGTCACCGTCCAAGACCGCGGCATGAGCGGGCAAAGGAGAGCGCTATGACCGCCGCTATATCGATATCGGGCTTCGTTGCTCTGTATATCTTCCTCCTCGCCGCCTTCGCCGGCTGGGTCATCATCGGCCATGTGCCGGCGATCCTGCATACGCCGCTGATGTCGGGCAGCAATTTCGTGCACGGCATCGTCGTGGTGGGCGGGATCTTCGCGCTGCTGAATGCGAACACGGTGTTGGAGCAGGCGATCGGGTTTTTCGCGGTCCTGCTGGGCGCCGGCAATGCTGCCGGCGGTTTTGCGGTGACGCGCCGCATGCTGGCCATGTTCCAGACCAGTGGCACGCCCGCCCATGCGCGGCACGCCAAACCCCACCATGCGAAGAAGGGTTGAAGATACGCCATGCTGATCATGATTCCACAGCTTGTCATCGGTCTGACCGACCTGGCAGCGGCGTTTCTATTCCTGTACGGACTACAGCGGATGTCATCGCCGACCACGGCGCCGTCCGGGATTTTTGTCGCCGGAATTGGCATGCTCGCTGCCGTCATCGCGAGCTTCCTCTATGCCTTCAGCGTCGATGCCGCCGCGCGGCCGCATCTTGCCGTCAATCTTGGCCTTGTGCTGATTGCCCTGATCCTGGGCGGTGGCACCGCCTGGTGGAGCGGCAAGAAGGTCGCCATGACGGCGATGCCGCAGATGGTGGCGATTTACAATGGCATGGGCGGTGGCGCGGCAGGCGCGATCGCGGCGGTGGAGCTCTTCGGCGGCAAGGCCCACAGCGCTGTTCTTCTGGTTGTGACTCTGGTCGGTGCCCTGATTGGTGCGGTGTCATTGTCCGGTTCCCTCATTGCCTGGGCGAAGCTTGATGGCGTCATCAACAAGCCGTTCCGCATGAGGGGACAGCAGGGGTTGAACGGAGTCGTTCTTCTGGCCACGGTTGTTGTCGGCACCTATATCGCCGTGGCGATGCGGCATGGTGTCGATCCGCTGATCGCCATGCCGCAGCTGATTTGTCTGTTCTTCGCACTCGCCCTGATCTTTGGCATTCTGATGACGCTGCCGATTGGCGGCGCGGATATGCCCGTCGTGATCTCGGTCTATAACGCCTTCACAGGTCTTGCTGTTGGCCTTGAAGGCTTTGCCCTGCAGAACCCGGCGCTGATGATTGCTGGCATGGTGGTGGGGGCGGCCGGCATGCTGCTCACGCTGCTGATGGCCAAGGCGATGAACCGCTCGGTGGCGAATGTGCTGTTCACGAATTTCGGCGATGCCCCCAAGACCAGACAGGGCATCATCAAAGGCAGCCTCAAGCCGGTCAGTGCCGGTGACGCGGGCATTTTCATGCGCTACGCCAAGGAGGTGATCATCGTTCCCGGCTATGGCCTGGCGGTCGCGCAGGGTCAGCAAAAGCTGTACGAATTCGTCAAGCTGCTGCAGGGTGCGGGTGTTGTCGTTAAATTCGCCATCCATCCCGTGGCCGGCCGCATGCCAGGACAAATGGACGTGCTGCTGGCAGAGGCCGGCGTGCCCTATGATCTCATCTTCCAGCTTGACGATATCAACGACGAATTTGCCAATGCCGATGTGGCGCTGGTGATCGGCGCCAATGACGTCGTCAATCCGGCAGCCCGCACGGATAAGTCGTCACCGATCTTCGGAATGCCCATCCTGAATGCCGACAAGGCGAAGAAAGTCTATGTCGTCAAACGCGGTGACGGCAAAGGCTATGCAGGCATCGTCAATGCGCTGTTCTACGGAGAAAACTGCAATATGGTCTATGGTGACGCGCAGGCCGTGCTGGTGAGCATGATCGAGGCAGTGCGCGGCCTGGGCGCCAACGCGGCCTAGGCCGCGCCTGACCCGGCCGCGCCTGACGCGGCCGGGTCTTCGCCTGCCTTCAGGTGGAGGCGAAGTCCAGCACCACGCGGGACGGCACATCGCCATGCTGCAGCCGCGTGAAGACGTCATTGATGGCAGACAAGGGCTGCAATTCGATATCCGCCTTCACCTTGCCCTGGGCCGCGAAGGCCAGCGCTTCAGCCATATCCTCTCGGGTGCCGACGAAGGAGCCGCGGATGGTGATGCAATTGGCAACCACATCGAAGAGTGCCACCGGGAAATCACCTGGGGGCAGACCGACGAGTACGCAGGTGCCGCGCTTGCGCGTCATGCCGACGCCTTGCTTGAAGGCACCCAGCGAGGGGGCGGTGATCAGCACGCCATGGGCGCCCCCGCCTGTCCCCTGCTTCACGATTGCGGCCGGGTCATCATGCAGGGCGTTGACCACAAGATCGGCGCCAAGGCGGGTGGCATGGGCGAGCTTGCCTTCGTCGATATCGACCGCACAGACCTGCAGCCCCATGGCTTTGGCATATTGGATGGCCAAATGGCCGAGGCCGCCGGCACCGGAAATGACGATCCACTCACCGGGCTTCGCTTGCGTCTGCTTGATGCCCTTGTAGCTGGTAATGCCCGCGCAGATGAGCGGCGCAGCATCGCGGGCGGCAAGACCGGCGGGGATATGGGCGACGTAGTTGGGGTCTGCCAGGATATATTCCGCAAAACCGCCGTTCTTGGTATAGCCGCCGAACTCGGCCTCGGCGCAGACCGTTTCCCAGGCCGACAGGCAGTGTTCGCAGTGACCACATGCCGAATAGAGCCAGGGCACGCCGACCCGGTCGCCTTCCTTGACAATGATGACGCCGGCGCCCACGGCGGTGACCAGTCCGATCCCCTCATGGCCCGGGATGAAGGGCAGGCTGGGCTTCAAAGGCCAATCTCCGCGCGCCGCGTGAAGGTCCGTGTGGCAGACGCCGCAGGCCTCGGTCTTGACCAGAATCTGACCGGGGCCGGGGGTGGGAATATCCCATTCCTGCAGGATCAGGGGCTTGCCAAATTGCTCCACGACGGCCGCATGCATTTTCGCCATGACATGTCTTTCGATCTAGGGAGGGTTAGAAGAAAATTTTATGACTCAACCGAGCGCCCAAGCGTTCGTTGTATGGCTTGCACGAGGTCTTTTTCGAGGAACGGCTTTTGCAGGAAAACGGTGCCTGCGGCTTCAAACTCCAGCACCGTGCCACTCATGAAAAGATGAGGAACCGGCCTGGACTGGAGGATGCGTGCCACGGCGGAGGCACCATTGCCTTCGCGCAGGTTCATATCGACAATCATCAGGTCCGGTTCGTAACGGGCGGCATGCGCCACGGCGTCCGCTTCGGTCGCCACGATTGACACAACCTCGTAGTCCATGCCCTCAAGCATCGCGGATAGAAGCATGCCGATCAGATTGTCGTCTTCCACCAACAGAATGCGTAGCGAACTCACCGTCTATGGCTCCGTCTTCGTTTGGTGGCCTGGCCAGGCTGGGTGAGACTAACGGACAAGAATATCGTTCTCGACGCTTATGACGCCGGGTGCTGCCCAAGCAGTTGCAAAGGCGACTTCGCGATCTTGGGGGGAGGACGCGGTGCCCGAGAGACGTACCGCCCCACCCTCGGCGGTCACGCGGATTTCATTGGTGTCAAGCAGCCATGAGCGATGCAGGGCGTCGGCGATATGGGTGCTGATATTGGCGGCATCGACGGCCGGCTTGACCTGGATGTGGTTGGACACGCCGACGACGCCGGCAAGGCGACGCACATCCTGTTCGGCCGCTTCCTTCTGATAATACCAGTTCACGTCGCCGGTCAGGACGATCCAACCCTGCTCGACCGTGACGGAGATGGCATCGGGCGGAATCGAGACGTCCCAGGCCAGCCGATCAAGCACAGCCGCCGCGATGTCATCATCGCCGCGTGCGCGCTCGAAGGGCAGTTCAACTTCCAGTTCTTCCGCGACGGCCTTGACGCCCTTGACACGACGCGCAGCTGTTTCGGCCGCGAGCTTCTCGGCATAGGTCTCAACATGACCAGTAAGGGTGACAACACCCGCGTTCGCGGTCACGCCGATATGGCTTGCTGTGACACTCGGGTCCCAGCCCAGTTCTGCCAGAACAGCGAGTTGCAGCAGACTATCTTGCGACATGAAATTGTGCTCCCAGCTTTGGTTGATTGGACGATGTCGTCCATCGCCGAACATATAAGGAGCGAGGCTATGCGACGTGTAGCCTCGGAAATTACCTAGGTTTGGAGGCATAACACTGCCATGGTGCGCATCGCTCCAGCCTCGCGATGTGTTAGGTAGTTTCCGAGGCTGGCAATTCCGCGAGACTGGTGGTGGGGTCTTGGACGAGTCCGCAAAACCTCTCCGTCCGCCTGGCCTCATCAGGAGTCGCTCATTTGTCCCTTCTTCCCGTGCCAGACCGTGTAAAGGCGGCCATGAGGACTGCCAATCGCGACGACGCGAAGGTTTATCTGATTGGTGGCGGAATCGCCTCCTTGGCGGCGGCGGCATTCATGATTCGTGACGGCGACATCCTCGGCCGCAACATCATTCTTCTTGAGGAGATGGACAAGCTCGGCGGCAGCCTGGATGGCGCGGGATCACCCCAGGGCGGTTATGTGCTGCGCGGCGGCCGGATGCTCGAGAGCAAATACGTCTGTACCTACGGGCTTTTTGACTCAATTCCGACGCTCGATGGCAGCAAGACCGTCACGCAGGAGATTTTTGCCTGGAACGAAACGCTCAAGACCTCGTCCAAATCGCGTCTGTTTTACGATGGGCACCGTCACACGGCGCCGGAATTCGGTCTCAGTGAGCGCCATATCCTGACGATCGAACGGCTGGCGCTGGAACCAGAGTGGATGCTGGGCCGCACCAGCATTGCCGAGCAATTCGACGCAGCCTTTTTCAAGACCAATTTCTGGCTGATGTGGTGCACCACCTTCGCCTTTCAGCCCTGGCATAGCGCCCTGGAGTTCAAGCGCTATCTGCAGCGCTTCTCCCACATGATCGATGGCTTCAATCGCCTGCAGGGCATCATGCGAACCGTCTACAACCAGTACGACTCGATGGTGCGGCCGCTGCAGGCCTGGCTTCAGGAACGGGGCGTGATTTTTGAGCTAAATACGCGGGTCACGGATCTTGCGTTCACGGAGCATGACGGCAGCAGAAGCGTTGCCGGTGTTATCTTCGAGCAAGATGGTGAGCCGGGAGAAATTGTCGTCAGGCCAGAGGACTATGTCCTGGTCACGCTTGGTTCGATGACGGCAGCATCCAGCCTTGGCACCAACGACTCTGCCCCGCTTCTCGATGCGCGCGACCATGGGGCAGCATGGCAATTATGGAAGACACTGGCCGCAGGCCGGACGGAATTCGGACAGCCGGCGGTTTTCGCGGATCATGTGGAGGAGTCTCGCTGGGTATCTTTCACCACCACCTTGCATGACCCGGCCTTTATACAGGCGGTTGCAGCCATGACCGGAAATGTCGCAGGGGAGGGCGGACTGATCACCTTCTCACAATCGAGCTGGCTCGCTTCAATCGTCATCCCGTTTCAGCCGCATTTCATCGGCCAGGCCGCCGATGTGAGCGTCGTTTGGGGTTATGGGCTGGCCGTCGACACGCCCGGCGACTTCGTCAAGAAGCCGATGTCTGCCTGTAGCGGTCGCGAGATCATGACCGAGATCCTGGGTCATCTCGGTATCGTGGCTGGGGCCACGGACATTTTGGACAGCAGCATCAGCATTCCCTGCATGATGCCGTTCATCACCAGCCAGTTTCTCCGCCGCCAGAAGGGTGATCGTCCTGACGTGGTACCGGCCGGCTTGACCAATCTCGCCTTCATTGGACAGTTTTGCGAAATGCCGGACGATGTTGTGTTCACGGTAGAGTATTCGATCCGATCGGCCCAGACAGCGGTCTATGCGCTGCTGGATTTGAATCGCAAACCGCCGGCAGTATATCAGGGTAAGTTTGAGCCGCGCGTTCTCTACAGAGCTTTTATGGCTCTCCATGAATTTCATGCGTGACTCACGCGTTACGGCACGAGAACGGCCGCCCCTTCAAAGCGGCCGGCACGAAGATCGGCCAGGGCTTCGTTCGCCTTGATAAGCGGGTATGGCGTCGTCTTCATGACGATGCCGATTTTCGGCACCAGGCTGAGAAAATCGAGCCCATCCTGGCGCGTGAGATTGGCGACGGAGACGAGTTGGCGCTCTTCCCACAGCAGGCTGTAGGGGAAGGACGGGATATCGCTCATATGGATGCCGGCGCAAACGACGCGGCCGCCCTTGCGGACCGCTTTAAGCGCCATCGGTACCAGCTCGCCTGCCGTGGCAAAGATGATCGCCGCATCCAGGGGTTCGGGCGGCATTTCATCTGAACCACCGGCCCAGCAGGCACCGAGGCTGCGCGCAAAGGCCTGGTTTGAGACGTCTCCGGGTCGGGTGAAAGCGTAGACGGCGCGATTTTGCCAGGCCGCGACCTGCGCCAGAATATGTGCGGCGGCACCGAACCCGTAGAGGCCGACTTTGCGGCCGTCCCCCGCGATGACCAGCGACCGCCAGCCGATCAGCCCGGCGCAGAGCAGAGGGGCGACCTCCACATCTGTTCCGGTTTCTCCCAGTGGAAAGGCAAAACGCGCGTCTGCGACGGTTGCAGTTGCAAATCCACCATCGCGCGTATAGCCCGTGAAAAGCGGGTGATCGCACAAATTTTCATGCTGGGTGCTGCAGTAGGGGCAGACCCCGCAGGTATGGCCAAGCCAGGGGATACCAACCCTTTGGCCGAGATGCAGCCCTTCTACATCACTGCCGATCGCGTCAATCCGCCCAACGATCTCATGGCCCGGGATGATCGGGACCTGCGGGTGAGGCAACTCGCCGTCGACGACATGCAGATCCGTCCGGCATACGCCGCAGGCGGCGACCTTCACCCGGATCTCCCCAGGTCCCGGCGTTCTGTCCGGCAGTTCGGTCCATTCGAGCGGTGCGTGCAGAGCATTCAGAACCATGGCGTGCATTGTGACGTCTACCCTGCCACGACTGGAATTGACCTGGCGCCGGGTTGCACGAGCAGGTCGGCGCTACTCGAGGCGGCGGTGAGCGCAGTGCGGGCCAGTTCTGGCAGAGACCTCGAATTGGTGCGCTTCATGATGGATGCCCGATGGTTCTCGACGGTCCGCCGGCTGATGCCGAGGTCGGCTGCGATATTCTTGCTGGGATGGCCGGCCAGAATGAGATCCATAATCTGCCTCTGCCGTCCGGTGAGCCCAGCCACCCGATCGGCGGCGATCTGCCGCCACGCCATCTGCTTGCTTGAGTCGCGCGCTTGCTCCAGTGCCCGGTGGATGCTCGCGAGAAGTTCGTGGTCACTGACGGGCTTCTCAATGAAGTCGGACGCCCCGGCCTTCATGGCTTCGACGACCATATGCACGTCGCTGGTGCCCGTGATCATGATGGCAGGCAGGCGACTATCTTCGGCATTCAACTTCTGCAGCAGCTCAAGCCCCTGCATCCCCGGCAAATAAGCGTCTACCAGAAGACAGGCGGCGCGGTCACTGTGGCGATAGGCTTCCACGAAGCTTTCGCAGCTCTCATAGATCTCGACGACGAAGCCTTCCATTTCCAGGATGCGCAGCATCATGTCCCGTATATTGCGGTCATCATCGATCACATAAATCGTAGCTGGCGCTGTGGCATCGGCCGTGCCGTGAGGCTTCGACTTGTTCCAGTGCAACTCCGCCTGCCGCGCCGGAAGAAGGCGCTGAATGGTCTCGGTCAGTTCCTCGGGCTTGGCGGGCTTGCTGATCTGGACGCAGTCTTGCGCGGCCACATCCTGCAGTGTCTTGGTTGAAATATCACCGGTCAGTATGATGACCGGTACATGCCGCTGCAACCTTGCGCGAATGCGGGCGCATGCCTGAAGGCCATCGATGCCACTCGGCAGATTGTAGTCAGAGAGAATCAGGGCGGGGCGCACGGCGCCGCGCGCGACAAGATCGAGTGCCGTGACACCGTCTGGTGCAGTCACAACATGATGGCCTTCAGCGGACAGCAGCAGATCAAGAAGTTCTTTGAGTTCGGCGTCATCCTCAATGATGAGAATAGTCCCGGTGCGGCGCCCTTCTGCGACGGTATTTTCCGCGGCCGTTTGATCCAGGATTGGATCAGCCGTTGGACTTGTCGCCTCCATCTCGCGTGCAACCTCAATGGCAAATACCGAACCACGGCCGAGGTTGGACTTAACCGTGATACGGTGATCCAATAATTCGCCCAGTCTTTGGACGATCGGCAGGCCGAGTCCAAGGCCCAGGCTTCTGTCATGCGAGGGATTATCGATCTGATGGTATTCATTGAAGATTGATTTCAGTTCGCCGTCAGGTATTCCGATCCCGGTGTCCCAAACCTCAATGCTGACCGTTGCCGGATGGCGACGGCAGCCAAGGAGAATTTTTCCTGAACGCGTATATTTCAACGCATTTGCCAGAAGATTTCTGATCATCTGCTCAAGCAGGTGCGCGTCGGAGTGGAGTAAAAGGCTGCATGGCGCGACGACCAGTACTAGTCCCTGCGCTTCTGCGTGATAGGCGAATTCATCGCGCATACGGTCCAAGATCATCGCGATGGGAAATGTGCTCGGTTTGGCTTTGATGGTGCCAGCGTCGATCTGATTGATGTCCAAAAGCGTATTCAGCATGCCCGACATGGCGGTGAGGGTCGGGCCGAGCATGCCGACCAGCTTGTGCGCCCTGTCGCTCAGCACTTTTCTGGCCAGCAGCCCCTGGATGAGAGAGAGCGTCTGCAATGGCTGGCGGAGATCGTGGCTTGCGGCCGCGAGGAAGCGCGATTTGGCCATGTTGGCGGTTTCGGCACGGAGCCTTGCATCCTCGAGGGCTTTGGCAGCCGCCTTGCGGTCGGTGATATCGGTGAAGGTGATGACGACACCGCCCACATCGTTATCATGTGTGCGATACGGCGACACCCGGCGGAGGTACCAGGCGCCGGATTTCGCCTCAATTTCGCGTTGGATGGGTGTCAGTGCCTCGAGTGTCGATCGCGCATCGGTGAGAAGGTCCGTATCGGAGGAGAGAGCGTTGAGATCCGCGAGGGGGCGGCCGACGTCACTCGCAATGATGCTGAACAGCGATCGGGTTGCCGGGGTGAAGAACCGGATATTGAGATGGGGATCAAGAAAGAGGGTCGCGACATCCGTGCTGTAGAGGATATTTTTGAGATCGTTGGATGTTGTGCGTTGACTCTCTAACGTCTCCTGCAACTGGCCATTGAGCGCCGTCAGTTCTTCGTTGAGAGACTGCAATTCCTCCTTGGAGGTCAGCAGTTCCTCGTTGGTCGATTGATATTCTTCGTTGACCGAGAGCGCCTCTTCATTGATGGCGTTCTGTTCTTCATTGGATATCTCAAGACTATGGATGGCGCCACGCAGCTCGGCGCGCGTCGCTTCAAGCTCCTGCTCGAGTTCCGCCACCCGCGGCGCGTCCTGCGGCGTCAGAGGACGTCCGAGTTTCTTATCGTATGTCTGGTCGTCGAGGAAGCAAATGAGCAGTAGCGGCTCCCCGTCACTCTCGACCGGCTCGATGGCGATGTTGAACGAAGGCCCGTCTGCCCCGCGGTCAAGCCGTCCGCCCGATACCAGAATGCGAGCGCGACGGTCTTTGGCACTGTGGATGGCGGAGCGGAGCTTGGTCCGCATACTGGGACGTGCCATCGCCAGCAGATCATGCGTCGGGTGGCCGGTGGGCACGCTGAGATAGCGGTCGGTGGGCCCGAGCGAATAGATGCATTCGTTCTTGGCGTTGATCAGCAGCGCTGCCGGCGCGTAGCTATCCATCACATGTTTGCGGCATAGCTCGGCCAAGGCTGCCTGCCGCGACAGACCTGGATTTTGGCGCGGCCGGACAGCAAGCCGAACGCCATCGGCATTGCTGACCGCGAAGCCGATTTCACCCGCCCGCGTGTGACCGATGCGGCGGTACAGGCGCGCCGGCTTGGAGATGACCTCGAATCGATCGCCAAGACTTCCGGCAGTTTCGGATGACCCAAGGAGAAGAATGCCACCTGGCCGCAGAGCAAAATGGAAGAGAGACAGGACGCGCATCTGCGCTTCCAGATCCAGATAGATCAGCAGATTGCGGCAGGATACCAGATCGAGCCGTGAAAAGGGCGGATCGGCCATGAGGTCCTGCACGGTAAAGACGACCATGGCACGGAGTTCGGGCAGTATCCGGTAGCCATTATCTTCCTTGGTAAAGAACCGGCCCAGACGCTCAGCGGAGACGTCGGCTTCGATCGTCGCCGGATAGAGGCCGTCGCGCGCGCTGGCGATTGCCTCAGAATCCACGTCGGAGGCGAAGACCTGGAGCTTGAGGGCACTTTTCGCCGCAATGATTTCCTCCCGGAAGAGGATGGCGAGAGAGTATGGTTCCTCGCCTGTGCTGCAGCCGGCGACCCAGATGCGGAGCGCACGGTCCAAGGGATGCTGGCGCACCATGTCCGGGATGAGTGTCTTGGCAAGAAGCTCAAATACCTTCGGGTCCCGGAAGAAGCCGGTCACGTTGATCAGGAGATCCTGTGCCAGCAGATCGGCTTCCGGGGCGTCGGTCGCCAGCATCGCATGATAACGCGGCATATCATCCAGTTCGATTCCGGCGAGGGTCATGCGCCGATGTATCCGACGCTGCAGGGTGCCCTGCTTGTAGTGCGTGAAATCATGCGCTGTCTTGAGGCGCAGAAGATGGATGATCTCCATCAGGCCCGCGCCTGTCTTACGCGATGCGCGGCCTGACGGCGCCAGTATTTTTTGCTGATGCCGATGCGCAAGGGCAGCGGGAATCTCGCGCACGCGAAGGACCTGGTCGACCAGCCCGGTCATGATGGCGCTTCGTGGCATGCCATCATAGCCGGCCTCATCGGGATCTTGCGCGATGACCAGGCCCCCATGCCTTTTGACTGCGGCCAGACCAAGGCTGCCATCGGCGCCCGACCCGGACAGGATGACGCAGCAGGCGTGGTCGCCATAGGCTGCTGCCAGCGAGTTCAGCAGGAAGTCGAAGGGCAAGCGGGCGCCATGATGGGCGGTCGGCCGGGAGAGGTGAAGCGTGCCTGCGGTGACGGAGAGATAGAAGCCTGGCGGGATGACGTATAAATGCTCGACTTCAATCTTCATGCCTTCGGCAGCTTGCCGCACCGTGAGCGCGGTGTGGTTGCCAAGCAATTCCACCATCATGCTTTCATGGGATGGGTCCAGATGCTGCACCAGGACGAAAGCGAGGCCCGTCTCGGCCGGTAGCGCTTTGACGAAATCCCGGCAGGCTTCCAGACCGCCCGCAGAGGCGCCGATGCCCACGACGGTAAGGTCGGCAGGGTCTCTCGTGCGGCGACGCGAAGAGCTTTCTGGCATGATGCGATGGCCTCGGTAGGGCCGCCATATTGGAGGCGTGAATGCAATCCTAGCACAGGTTCGCAAAGGGTGCGCACTGCTCGTCTCAACGATCTGAAGCCAAAAGCCGCATGGCCTTGCAGTGATCTCCGTCAACAGTCCGCGTGCTCTTGGAAAGTTTGAGTATTTTCCGAACCTGTCCGTAAACTAGGAGGACATTTATTGTCCGAGCTTCAGGCGGTTGATACAGCGATCCGCTGCCGTCAGTGTCTAAGCAGCCTAGGTTTGTTGCCGTTTTATCATGAAGGGTCTTCGCCATGCTTGTCGTCATTGCGGCTTTCAAGGGCTACGTCATCGAGGCTACCGATGGGCGGATGGGGACTGTCTCGGAATTTCTCTTCGATGATAGAACGTGGAAAATTCGCTGGCTGGTGGTCGATACCGGAAATTGGCTCATGGGCCGCAAAGTGCTGGTGCATCCATCAGCAATCAGCAAGGTGGATTATGAGCACCGCGAGCTGAACGTGGCGCTGACGACGGCGCAGGTGGAAGCCAGTCCCGATATCCGCAGTGATCAGCCGGTATCGCGTCAGGCTGAGTTGACCGTTTACGACTACTATGGTTGGAGCCCGCTTTGGGGTGGTGATGACTATTTCCTGGGCGGTCAGGGCATTGGTGCCGGCGGAATTGGCGTGCCTGTATCAGCACCGCCGCTCTTTGGCGCAGGGTCGCACCCGACGGATGACGTATCCCTGGCCGGCGATGCGGCAGATCCCCATCTGCGCAGCACGGCGGAGGTCACCGGATATCATGTGCATGCGACCGACGGCGCAATCGGCCATGTCGAGAATCTGCTGATGGAAGACGCCAGTTGGAGCATTCGCTACGTGATTGTCGATACCAGAAACTGGTGGGCCGGCAAGCATGTGCTGATCTCACCCTATGCCGTGACGGCCATCAGTTGGGAAGCGCATGACATCCACCTCAATGTCAGCCGCGACAAGGTCAATACCAGCCCGGCGTGGGACCCGCTTGCGATGATCGACCAGGTGTATGAGAAGAAATTGCATCATCACTATAACTGGCCGGGCTACAGCTTCTACTGACCTCTCCCTGCGTACCGCGTGAGCCTTTACCAGTCTCGTCTTGCATGGCCAAAGCGATAGAGGATGACGTGTGTCCCGATAGAGAGATCACGCATCCTGCGATGCCTGCCATTTGACCTAAATTTTGGACCCTCCAGGGAGGCATTATGACGCTTCATCTCAATCTCAATTCCGACATCGCGACCGGGAGCGGGCAGGCAGCCAGCGTGGAGACGGGTCACATTGACGCGAGCCCTGCGCGCGACGCGCGATACGAGCAAAGAAAAGCGTCAAGAGCCCTGTTGGATACGGGACGGCGATCATCCTTTGCCTTTGGGCCCATGCTAGAGCGCCCGATTTTTGGTCAGACGATTCTCACGGTTACGGATCGTCTCGGAGACTGAGCAACGCGAAGCAGGCCGGAGCCGCCAAAGCAGGCGACCGGACAATCCAGCCTGTGTGTCTGAGCGCCGTGATGTCACCGCTCATCTCATGTTCAGGGCCCAATCGTAGCTTCCTTGCGGCGGATACGGTTCAGTGAGACGCGAGAGTATACGGTGCCGCGACGGGCCGGTAGGGTCGGAAACTACGCATGCCGCGGCCCAGAATGGCTCAGGATGGGCATCGATTTGCCATTTTGGCCGCATTAGCGCACATCATTAGCTGTGCTTTAGCCCCTACGAGCCCAGCAAGGGGGCGACAGAGCGATCAGGTCAGCGCTGTCTAGGTATATTCCGATCCTGCCGGATATGGAGCCCGCGGCGCATGCTCTGGGCTTGTGGTCGTCTCCGCGCGCGCGTCAGCCCTCGTTATGTCCACCGGGCCGAAATGCCCCGAGACGCGCCAATGAAGTAAGGGACCAACCGCATGGACCATCCCGCGCCGGCGTGTCACATGCCAGAGCCAACGCTCGGCCATGAGGCGCCCAGCCCCTGGCTGAGACTGGCTAGGCTGTGGTGGCAAGCGGCTAGGGGCTGCCAGTGATGGATGCGCTTAACGGCATCTGTGACAAGCGCTTCGCGGCTGAATGGCTGCAGCAGCAGGCGTTGTTCCGCGGTGCTTATTGCAATCGTACTGCCCAGACGGGCGACTATGGCGCCGTGATGGAGGGCGTCTGATCATGCAGCTTCAGGATCTTCGTGTTTATCTCGTGCGCCATGGCGAGACCGCTTGGTCGCTCTCCGGTCAACATACCGGGCGCACCGATCTCGCGCTCACGGAACGCGGCGAGGCCGAGGCCAAAGCCTTGAGACCATGGTTGCGCGGAATCGAATTCACGCATGTCATGTCAAGCCCGATGCGCCGGGCGCGGCGCACCGCAGAGTTGGCAGGACTAAGCCGTGCGGTTGAGATCAACGATGACCTGTCAGAATGGAACTATGGCGACTATGAGGGCTTGACATCCGCCCAGATCCACGAGGGCCGCCCAAACTGGTTGGTCTATCGGGACGGCACGCCGGGCGGAGAAAGTCCCGATGCCGTCTCTATCCGCGCCGATCGCCTCATCCAGCATCTTGGCACCCTCAAGGGCAGTGTCGCGGTTTTCACCCACGGCCAGTTTGGGACCGCACTCGCGATGCGGTGGATTGCGCTTCCCGTGATCACTGCCCAGCATTTCATGCTGGGCACAGCGTCCCTCAGCATTCTCGCCTATAGTGCAAGCCATCTGGATACCCGCGTGATCGCCTTGTGGAATGGCATTCCCTCAGTGCTCAGAGATAGCGGTTGAACAGGCACAAGCAGACGCGTGGCTATCACGGGCGTGACCGAAGCAGTGCTATCTCAAACAACAGGAGTTGACTGTGTCTTATGCTGATCACGCAGCCCTGCAAAACTCAGACCTTAATCCGTTTCTTTTCGCCAATGTTGGCACAGAGCTGAATGGCTCGACATTGACGATGCTCTCGGTGCTGGCCCGGCTCGGCCAGGACCCTTGGGTTGAAGCCGCGCGTTGGGCAAAGCTGCCTAAGTCGCTCGCGATTGATCGTGTGGTCACTGCGATCACCGATCTGCCGCTGTTTTCCCTGAGTGCAGCTGAAGCAAAGACGGTGGCGGCCCGTCTCGTGATGCTGCTGCCGGCGTCGCAGGGCTTGCCCGGACTGAAAACCGTGGCCTTGCCTAACAAGACCACCTTCCGCAGCATGGGTACGTCGCTCGGGGTGGCGGGAATGCCGCGATGGCTGCCGATGGCCTTGCTGGCTTTGGTCATGCTCCTCGGCCTTGCATACAATCTTAGACATACGCCAAGCGCGGCCACAACATCCTCCGCGATCACGCAATCCAAGGCGCCCGCATCTCAAGCGCAGTGAGCGGAAGATGAGCTTGGCGGCGACATGAAGACTTGTCGCATAAGACTATCGACGATCTTAAGTAGTTTCCGAATCTACCATAAAAGGATGTCGTGCTTTAGGAAAAGTCTTGTTGGAACTGTGATGCATGCTGTGCGCGTTCTTTGCGCCTTGCATCGCCCGTTCTGTCTCTCTAAGCATGTCTTTTACAGGAGATCATATGACTGACAGTCAAGATCGCCCAAAAGCGGAAAGCCTTCCCTACGATTGCGGTGCGGAAGGCATGGAGAAGAAAGACCAAGTCCCGTTTGAAGAAGCGACGGAAGATCCGCTGCAAGCCAGGAACCTGGAGTCAGGCGAGCGTCTCCGTCCGCATCATCCGGCAGGGCGCAGGCCGCTTTTCCGAAATTGAGTTGGCAGGCCGAGGCACATGCGCTTGCGTTGCGGTGCGTTGCGGGCGCCACTCAAATTGAGACAGCGCGCAGAGACGCGTCAAATATATCTGCCGCTGCCGGCATGAGTAGCTGTGGCGTCATGGCCACGGTAAGGACGCAGCCCTAATAGCGAGGTTCAATTGACAGCTCTCTTTCTTCGGAGCCTCGGGTGGCGCCGTGCGCCCTCATTTTGGGATACGACCACTCCGATCCGCGAGGAGCTGTTTAGCCTTGAGCGCCTTGAAGAGCATGGCCGAAGCTTGGCGGCTGCGCAGCCGGTGACGACGCGTGCGGTGAGGGGGCATCCTCTCGACCGTCGATTGGCCGAGAACGGGCCGGTTCTCTTCGCGGCCTATCGCAGCATGGTGCAGTCGCTCAATCAGGGTCACGCCATTACGCCCGCGGCTGAATGGCTGATCGACAACTGTCATCTGGTGGAGCAGCAATTCCGCGAAATTCGCAAGGATCTGCCGCCGAGCTTCTATCGAAAGCTTCCCAAGCTGGCGGACGGTCCCTTCGCCGGGTATCCGCGCGTGCTGGGCCTGGCATGGGCCTTCGTCGCGCATACCGATAGCTGTTTCGATGCGGTGGTGCTGCGCCATTATGTACGCGCTTATCAGGACGTGCAGCCTCTGACGATCGGTGAATTATGGGCGCTTCCGGTGACGCTGCGCATTGTACTGATCGAGAATCTGCGGCGGCTTTCCGTGCTGATCGTGCAAAATCGGGTGGAACGCCGGGAGGCGGATGAGCTTGTCGATCGTCTGGTGGGGGCCGCAGGTCGTCCGATCGAACCCGTCTCTGCTCTCCTGAACCATAGGATGCTCGACACGCTGCCCGACGCCTTTGCGGTCCAGCTGATGTATAGGCTACGCGATCAAGATCCGAAGGTGACGCCAGCGCTCGCCTGGCTGGATGACCGTCTCGCGGCCCGGGGGAAGACGGCGGAGGCTGTGATCCGCGATGTCCACCGCGAGCAGGGTGCGACCAACGTGTCTGTGCGCAATGTGATCACCAGCCTTCACCTGATCGCGGATGCGGACTGGAACGAGGGTTTCGAGGGCATGAGCCTTGTCAACGATGTGCTGTCGGCGAGCGGCGATTTCAAAGAGATGGATTTTGAAACCCGGGACCTTTATCGGACCTGCGTCGAGCAGCTCGCCCGCGGCTCCGATTACAGCGAAATCGATATCGCGCGGATGGCGGTGGATAGGGCGGCCGAAGCCGAGCCTTTACCCAGCGCAAAGACCGATACGCGCCATTTGGACCCGGGATACTATCTCATCGCGGGTGGTCGGCCTGACTTCGAGTCTGAGATCGGCTACCGTCTTCCCGCCCGGAAATGGGCTGCGCGCCTTAACCGCAAGGTAGGGATTGGCGGATATGCGGTGGGCGTCGCCATTGCCACGGCAATCCTGCTCGCCATTCCTTTAATAGCCCTGGCAGATGACGGGCTCGTGGCCGGGTGGCTGGTTGTGCTGGCGATGCTGGGTCTGGTGCCGGCGATCGATCTGGCCGTCGCCTTGCTCAATCGTGCAGTCAGCATTGGTTTTGGCGCTGGCAGGCTGGCGGCTCTGGAACTCGGCGACGGAATTCCGCCGTCGCTACGGACCTTGGTGGCAGTGCCAACGCTGCTCACGACAGTCGCCAGCGTGGAGCAGCAGGTCGAAAGGCTTGAGGTCCACCATCTCGCCAGCGGCCAGGGTGATCTCCATTACGCGATGCTCTCGGATTGGGAGGACGCCCGCGACGAGCATGAGGCGGATGACGATGCGCTTCTTGCCGCAGCAGCGGAGGGGATCGCCCGCCTCAATCGGCAATATGGACCGGCTCCTGCCGGCCCCAGGTTTCTGTTGCTGCATCGACGGCGCCAGTGGAACCAGGGGGAGGCACGATGGATCGGTTGGGAACGCAAGCGCGGGAAACTCCACGAGCTGAACCGGCTGCTGCGTGGTGCCACGGATACCAGCTTCATCCCAGTCGGTGGTGAGATCCCGAGCACCCCACCGGGCATTCGCTATGTCCTGACCCTGGATACGGATACCCGGCTACCGCGCGATACGGTGCGTCGACTGATCGGCAAGATGGCGCATCCGCTCAATCGGCCTCGTTTCGATGCGGCTGAGGGGCGGGTTGTGGAAGGCTATGCCATCCTGCAGCCCAGGGTGACGCCGTCATTGCCGGTCAGCCATGACGGCTCACGCTTTCAACGCATCTTTTCGAGCCTCAGCGGCATTGATCCCTATTCGGCAGCCGTATCCGATGTCTACCAGGATCTGTTTGGCGAGGGGTCCTATGCAGGCAAGGGCATCTATGATGTCGATGCATTTGAGGCGTCTCTGGCCGGACGCATTCCCGACTCAACCATTCTCAGTCATGATCTTTTTGAAGGCGTCTTCGCGCGCGCGGGCCTTGCCTCCGATGTCGAGGTGGTGGAGGCATTTCCCACCCGCTACGATGTCGCCGCGCGTCGGCATCATCGCTGGACCCGGGGAGATTGGCAGCTGCTGCCGTGGATCTTCGGCTGCGGACGGGCCGCTGGACCGACGACCGCGCGGATTGGGCGTGTTCCGGCTATCGGCCGCTGCAAAATGCTGGACAATCTGCGGCGAAGTTTGTCGGCCCCGGCGGCGGTTCTCGCATTGCTGGCGGGCTGGATGTTGCCGCTTCATGAGGCGCTGATCTGGACAAGTCTTGTCCTCGCCACCTTGATCGTGCCGGCAGCCATTCCTGTGGTGGCTGCCATCGGTCCACGGCGCGCCGGCATAACTCTGTCCAGTCACGTCCGGGGACTGGGCGCAGATCTGCGCTCGGCTATGGCGCTGTCCGGTTTGAGCATTATCTTCCTGGGGCATCAGGCCTGGCTGATGGGGGACGCCATAACCCGCACCCTATGGCGCCTTTTCATCAGCCGCCGGCATCTGCTGGAATGGACGCCCGCTGCCGCTTCCACCACGGAACCGCGGCTTGACCTTGCCGGCTTCTACCGCAGGATGGCGGGCGGGGTTGTCATTGCCGTCGTGGCGGGCGCAGCGATATACGGCTCAGGAAACCGGACCTGGGTGGTCGCCGCACCGTTTTTGCTGCTGTGGTTTGCGGCGCCTGCCGTGGCACTGTGGGTGAGCCTATCGCCCCGACGCCGCGATCTGTTGTCGGATCTCCCGGTTGATCGGCGCCGCTTGCGCCTGACCGCCCGGCGGACCTGGCGCTTTTTTGAGACCTTCGTGACGGGAGCGGAGAACAGCCTGCCGCCTGACAACTTCCAGGACGATCCAACACCGGAGATTGCGCACCGGACCTCGCCGACCAATATCGGTCTTTATCTTCTCTCGGTCGCGACGGCCCGGGATTTCGGTTGGGTGGGCACCATGGATGCCGCCGCCCGTCTGGAAGCGACGCTCGCGACCATGGCGACTCTCGCCCGCTTTCGGGGCCACTTTTACAATTGGTACGATACGAGTGACATGCGTCCGCTCGATCCAGAATACATCTCATCAGTTGATAGCGGTAATTTGGCAGGTCACCTCATCGCACTTGCAAATTCATGTGACGAGTGGCGAGCAGTGCCTGTGGCCGAAGCGGCCCGCCTGGCGGGCATTGCCGACGCGCTCTCCCTGGCGCAAGCCGAAGTCGAGCGCTTGCGAGACGGCCCGGTGACCCAGACGGTCACCTGGGGGCAACTTGATGAGGCACTTCGTCGTCTTGTCGAAGCCGTGCAGCCCGGCGCCGCGCAGGCGACCGATCTTGGCGCACGTTTAACGGCGCTTAGCGTCCACTGCGCCACCATGATCGACATTGCTCACGCACTCGCGGATGAGCGCGGCCATGGCACCGGGGCTGACCTGCTATACTGGGCCCAGGCAAGCGCGCTGGCGATCGAAAGTCACCGGCGGGATTTGGCCGTTTTGGCGCCAGCGGATGGATCTATGGCCGGGCGCCTCGCGGTCATCGGAAGCCAGGCGAGAGCCTTCGCACTTGCCATGGATTTCTCGTTTCTGTTCGATGCCAAGCGCAAGCTGCTATCGATAGGCTACGTGCCCGCCGACGCCTCGCTCGACTCAAATTGCTACGACCTTCTCGCCTCGGAGGCGCGTCTGGCAAGTTTCTTTGCGATTGCCAAAGGCGATATCCCAGCGCGCCACTGGTTCCGGCTTGGCCGCTCGGTGACACCGATCGGGCGCCGGGCCGCGCTGATCTCCTGGTCGGGCTCGATGTTTGAATATTTGATGCCGTCCTTGGTGATGCGCGCGCCTGTGGGAAGCCTGATTGAACAGACCAATGAAATGATCGTCGCGCGGCAGATTGCCTATGCGACCGATCTTAATCTGCCCTGGGGTATATCCGAGTCGGCTTATAATGCGCGGGATCGAGAGTTCACCTACCAGTATTCCAATTTCGGTGTTCCCGGCCTGGGCTTGAAGCGGGGACTCGGACAGAACCGCGTCATCGCTCCCTATGCCAGTGCCTTAGCAGCGATGGTCGACCCTAAAGCCGCATCCGCAAACCTCGATCGTCTGACGGGGGTGGGCGCGCTGGGTCGCTACGGCTTTTACGAGGCTTTGGATTACACGCCGATCCGCGTGCCGGATGGCGACACCGTGGCAATTGTCCGGGCCTTCATGGCGCACCATCAGGGCATGACGATCGTCGCGATCGCGGATGCGCTGCTGGATGGCGCCATGCGGACGCGCTTCCATGCCGAGCCGATCATCCAGGCGACGGAACTGCTGCTGCAGGAGCGCCCACCAAGAGAAATCTCGGTCGCCCTCCCGCGTGAGGCCGAAATGCAAGCGCGAGCGCGAGCGGGAGAGGTGGAGGCACCGGGCGGACGCCGCTTCATCTCGGCCCATCAGGCAACACCCGCCACGCATCTTCTGTCGAATGGCCAATATACAACGATGCTTACGGTTGCAGGCTCCGGCTATAGCCGTTGGGGCGATTTTGCGATCACGCGGTGGCGCGAAGACGCCACCTGCGACGATTACGGTTCGTATATCTATCTCAGGGATGTGCGGAGTGGAGCGATATGGTCTGCGACCTATCAGCCAACCGGTAACGAGCCCGACGATTATCAGGTCATCTTCAACGAGGATCGAGCTGAGTTCGCGCGGCGCGATGGACGGCTGACGACGATCGTGCAGGTGCTTGTCTCCGCGGAAGACGATGCGGAGGTGCGCCGCGTATCCATTTCCAATACGAGCCTGCACGCGCGCGAGATCGAAGTGACGTCCTATGCAGAGCTGGTCCTGGCGCCACAGGCGACGGATGTCGCTCATCCAGCTTTTGCGAAGCTCTTTGTGGAAACCGAATTTCTGGAGGAATTCGGCGCAATTCTGGCAACGCGGCGCCGGCGGACGCCAGAAGAGCCCGAAGTTTGGGCGGCGCATCTGGCAGTTATCGACGGTGACGCGGTTGGCACGATCGAGATCGAGACTGACAGGGCGCGCTTTCTGGGACGTGGACACGGCGCCCGTGCACCTATCGCGATGACCGACGGGCGGTCCCTGTCCAATTCAGTCGGCACCGTGCTTGACCCAATTTTCGCCCTGCGTCGCCGTGTCATCATTCCGCCATCCGGCCTTGTGCATATCGACTTCTGGACCGTGGTCGCATCGACGCGGCGTGAGCTTCTTGATAGCGTCGACAAGCATCGTGACACGGCGGCCTTCACCCGCGCGACGACGCTGACCTGGACTCAGGCGCAGGTACAACTTCATCATTTCAGCATCACGGCGGGCGAGGCCGGCCTGTTTCAGCGTCTGGCGGGCTTCGCGATCTATGCAACGCCTGAATTGCGTCCGGCTTCGGTCGCGATCTTGCGCGGGGCAGGCGCACAATCAGGCCTCTGGGGCCTCGGGATTTCGGGCGATTTGCCCATTATTCTGCTCCGTATCAGCGACATCGGGAGCCTCGACATCGCCCGGCAGCTGCTTCAGGCGCATGAATACTGGCGGATGAAGCGGCTTGCGGTTGATCTGGTCATTCTGAATGAGCGTCAGTCATCTTACGTGCAGGACCTTCAGATCGCGATCGAGACTCAGCATCGCACCAGCCAGTCCCGTTGGCGGACTGGTGAAGACCCGTCCTCGGGGCGGGTTTTCGTGCTGCGGGCCGATCTCATTCCGGCGGAGACCAGCGCCTTGCTGGTCTCCGTGGCGCGCGTTGTGCTCGTGGCTCAGCACGGCAGTCTTTTCGATCAGCTAGAGCGCATTTCAGAGCGTGGCACGGCCGCTCCGCGGGCCATGAAAGCGCATGGCGGGCCGACGGAACGAGAGCCATCACGGCCCGCGCCAGATCTTGAATTCTTCAACGGACTCGGTGGTTTCGCGCGCGGTGGCGAGGAATACGTCACCTTGATCGGCCCCGGCCAATCCACGCCGGCGCCGTGGATCAACGTTATTGCAAATCCGGCCTTCGGCTTTCATGTGGCGACTGAAGGCAGCGGTTACAGCTGGTCGGTCAATAGCCGGGAATATCAGCTGACACCCTGGTCTAACGACCCCGTCACGGATCGGGCGGGAGAGGCCTTCTACCTGCGCGACGAGGACAGCGGCGCCGTATGGTGCCCGACGGCCTTTCCCAAACGGGATGAGGGTGCAACTTACGTAACCCGTCACGGTCGCGGCTATTCGCGTTTCGAGCATACAGCACACGGTATTGGCACGGAGCTTCTTCAATACGTGCCGATGGATGGGCCGATCAAGATATCCAGGCTCATGCTGCGCAATCGCTCCGGTCACGTTCGGCATCTGAGTGTCACCGCCTATGTGGAATGGGTGCTTGGCACGCACCGGTCGGCCGCGGTGCCCTTTGTCGCGAGCGAAATTGATCCTGTGACGGGGGCCATGTTTGCCAGCAATTCCTGGAATATGGCCTTTCCCGGTCGGGTGGCCTTTGCCGATATGCGCGGCGCCCAGACGGAATGGACAGGCGACAGACGAGAGTTCATCGGCCGCCACGGCACGCTCGCGGACCCGCAGGCGCTCCGCGACGGGCCGTCCTTGTCCAACAGGACCGGTGCCGCCCTCGACCCGTGCTGCTGCATGCGACGAAAGATCGCGGTCCCGGCAAACGGCACGGTAGAGATTGTCTTCTTTCTGGGGGACGCGCCGACCGCTGATGAAGCGCGGCGACTGATCACCGACTATCGCACGGCCGATCTCGACAAGGTTTTGGCGACCGTCACGGATTATTGGGACGATGCCCTTGGCCAGATTCAGATCAAGACACCTGACCGGTCTATGGACATTATGGTCAATGGCTGGCTGCTCTATCAGGCGCTTGCCTGCCGCGTCTGGGCGCGGTCGGCCTTCTATCAGGCGAGCGGAGCCTATGGGTTTCGCGATCAACTTCAGGATGGCATGGCGCTGACAATGACACGTCCTGCTCTGACGCGGGCGCATCTGGTGGAATCCGCCTCGCGTCAGTTTATCGAAGGGGACGTGCAGCATTGGTGGCTGCCGCATTCCGGCCAGGGTGTGCGAACCCTCATCTCGGATGATCGCGCCTGGCTTGCCTATGCCGTTAGCCGATATGTGCTGGCCACCGCGGATTCCGCAGTGCTGGACGAATCAATCGCCTTTCTGGAAGGCCAGTCATTGGCACCGAATGAGCATGATAGCTTCTTCCTGCCGACCGTTTCGGACCAGCATGCCAGCCTGTACGAACATTGCGCGCGCGCGCTGGATCACAGTCTGGCCATAGGTCTGCACGGCCTGCCTCTGATGGGCACCGGCGATTGGAACGACGGCATGAACCGTGTCGGCGAAAAGGGGAAGGGCGAGAGCGTATGGCTCGGATGGTTCCTCTATACAGCGCTGGACGGCTTCCTTCCCTTCGCCAAGGCGCGGGGCGACACCGGGCGCGTTGCGCTTTGGTCGACGCAGATGGCGAATTTGAAGGCTGCACTTGGCGGAGAGGCCTGGGATGGCGCCTGGTACCGGCGGGCATATTTTGATGACGGAACGCCGCTTGGCTCTGCGAGCAATGATGAGTGCCGGATTGATTCCATCGCGCAGTCCTGGGCTGTACTGTCAGGCGCATCTGCACCGGAAAAGGCTAATCTCGCGATGGATGCCCTAGCCGATCAGCTGATTCGGCCTGACCAGGGCCTGGCACTTCTCTTTGCGCCGCCCTTCGACAAGACAGCGCTCGATCCAGGTTATATCAAAGGCTATCCGCCGGGCGTCCGGGAAAATGGCGGCCAATATACGCATGCCGCGCTCTGGTCGGTGATGGCGTTCGCGGCCCTGGGCAATGGCGATGCGGCGGCGTCTCTGTTCGCGCTTCTCAATCCCATCAATCATGCCCGGACGCGTGCGGATGTGCATCGCTACAAGGTGGAACCCTATGTCGTGGCGGCGGATATCTATGCCGTCGCACCTCATGTCGGGCGGGGCGGCTGGACCTGGTACACGGGCTCGGCCGGATGGATGCAGCGCGCCGCAATCGAGGCCATCCTCGGCCTGCGCCTTGAGGGCGACGTTCTATGTCTGGACCCTCGTATTCCTAAAGCCTGGCCTGGATTCGAGATCGTGCTCCGTCATGGCACCAGCCGCTATGAGATCAATGTTCGTAATCCGCATCAATCGGGTCAGGGGATCGAGACGGCTGTGATGGATGGGAAGACCGTCCTGGAGCGGCCGCTGCGTCTGGCACTGATGGACGATGGCGGCACTCATCGTTTGTCAGTTGAGCTTGCAGCAACAAAACCTGATGTCACAGAAACGCCCGCCGCGGCATGATCCGATGGGCCTTCGTCTGTTCTTGTCAGTGAAACGATGATGGTGCGGACGGTGTATGTTCCGTCGCACCGGCTCGCGGCGGGTAGGTAGTTTCCGATGCTACACACGCCCGCCAGCGCATGACACTTCTCGCCTCATAACCCGCCCGTCGCCTCGTCGCGTCCCTTAAAACAGGGCGTCCGATAGGCTTTGGCGCCTTGCATCGAGGACGAGAGAATGGAATTTTTGCGGCACCTCTTCGCCGATCAGCCGCTGATCGCGCTCTTTGCCACGATCTCCATTGGTTATCTTGTCGGAAAGATCAAGATTGGCAGCTTTGTTCTTGGTGGAATCGCCGGTACTTTGCTGGTCGGCGTTGTCATTGGCCAGCTTGGTGTCGCGATCGATCCTGGCATCAAGACGATCTTCTTCGCCTTGTTCATCTATGCGGTGGGTTTCCAGGGTGGTCCACAATTCTTCCACGCTCTGAACCTCAGATCGCTCAATCAGCTCGTATCAGCTTTCGTCATGTGCTTCACCGGCTTGCTATGCGTGCTGGTGGGCGCTTGGCTTTTTGGATTGGATCGGGGCATGGCTGCCGGTCTCGCGGCTGGCGGCCTGACGCAGTCGGCAATCCTCGGAACGGCGGGGGATGCCATAGCCAAGCTTGGTCTGTCTCCGGCGGTTACCAAAACCATGCAGACCAATGTCGCGGTGGGTTATGCCGTCTGCTACATTTTTGGATCACTTGGTCCGATTATCATGGTCACCTGGTTTTTTCCCATGATCATGAAATGGAATATCCGCGCAGAAGCCGTGAAACTCGCCACGCAGCTGTCCGGTGGCAAGGCGGAACTTGAACCTGGGCAGTTCAACGCCGTCAACGACATCATCACGCGTATCTATCAAGTGACCGATAACCGGACCGCCATCGGCAGGACGGCCATCGACATTGATAGGCAGTTTCCAGACGCCTCGGTCGAGGGGGTCTTTCGCGCGGGCAAGATGGTCGAGATGAGTGATACGACAACGATAGAGCTTGGCGATGCGGTTGCCATGACCGGACGGCTTGATTCGTTCAGTCTGTCTGACAAGGTGTTCGGCCATGAAATCGCGTCGCCTGTGGGCTTCTCGCTTGTCGAGGAAAGCCGGGAGGTCATTCTCACCAACCGTGCCTTGAGCGATCGCGAGATTGGTGACATTCACGACCATGCCAATGTCGATATGCGCCACGGCGTGTTCCTGACCGCCGCCAAGCGCATGGGACGCGATCTGCCGCTGTTGCGCAAGCTCAAGCTTAAGACGGGCGATGAGCTACATTTTGCAGGCAGGCCGGCTGATCTGGACCGGGTTCAAGCGAAGATTGGCTACAAGATCCGTGCAGCGGCTGCCACGGATTTCATCTTCTTCGGCATCGGCATGATTGTCGGCACATTGATCGGCATGCTGGCCTTCAAGATATGGGGTGTGCCCATTTCTATCGGCAGTGGTGGCGGCTGTCTTCTATCTGGCCTGCTGTTCGGCTGGCTGCGCAGCGTGCACCCGCGCTTTGCGGCCCTGCCGATCGGCGCATCGACCTTCCTGCGTGACTTTGGTCTGGCCGTATTTGTGGGCGTCGTCGGGATCGGCGCTGGTCCGCAGGCACTGATGGCGATCGAACACTATGGTTTGACGCTCCTGTTCCTGGGTGTCGCCGTCACCATCCTGCCACAGATCATAACCTTCTTCTTTTCGTATTACGTGTTGCGGATCAAGAATCCGATCGAAGCACTGGCCTGTGTCGCCGGCGGCCGGAGCGCCAATCCGGCCTTCGCCGCATTGCTCAGCAAGGCCGGAAACGGCACGCCTGTTGTGTCCTTCACCGTCACCTACGCCGTGGCAAATGTGTTCCTCACGCTATGGGGACCGGTCATCGTCGGCATTATTACCAAAAACGCCAGTCCTTAAGACGAGACGTCCTAGCGGAATCCGACCTGGATATAATGGAGTCGTGCCATGCTCGAGAAGACCTATGGTCAATACGCCAATCTCAGTCCCTTTGAACTGAAAGATAAGCTCATCGAAATTGCGTCTTCGGATGCACAGCGCCTGATGCTGAATGCCGGCAGAGGCAATCCAAATTTTCTTGCGATGCTCCCCCGCCTGGCCTTTCTCAGCCTGGGCGAGTTTGCGATGCTGGAGGCGGAGCGGTCTTATGCCTATCTCGAAAGCGGCTTCGGCGGCCTGCCGGAACATGACGGCATCGTCCAGAGATTCGAATCCTGTGCGGCTGGGCATACGGACGCGCCCGGCATTAAGTTCATTCGGTCCGCGACGTCCTATGTGAAGGATCAGCTTGGCCTGGATCAGGACGCCTTTCTGTTTGAAATGACGAGCGCTTTCCTGGGCTGCACCTATCCGACTCCGCCACGTATGCTCATGCATGCCGAGGAGATCGTGAAGGCCTATCTGGCCCAGGAAATGTTCGGCACCGCGCCGCCGGCCGGCGATTTTTCCGTGTTTGCCACAGAGGGCGGGACGGCGGCCATGGCCTATATCTTCCAAACGCTCAAGGCCAACGGCCTTGTGAAACAGGGCGACAAGATCGGTATCGCGACGCCGATCTTTTCACCGTATCTCGAAATACCCGTCCTTGCCGAGTTCGGCCTTGACGTCGTCGATATCCGTATGGACCAGAGCGACCAATGGCAGTTTCCAGCGTCAGAAATCGAGAAGCTACGTGATCCCAAGGTGAAGATCTTCTGCCTGGTCAATCCAAGCAATCCGCCTTCCACCAAGATGTCGGACGTGGCGCTCGCGCAGCTGGCCCAGTTCGTGAAGATCGAGCGGCCCGACCTCTTTATCGTCACGGACGATGTCTATGGCACGTTTGCAGATGACTTCATCTCGGTCTTCGCAACATGCCCTCGCAATACGCTTTGCGTCTATTCGTTCTCGAAGTTCTTTGGGGCGACCGGATGGCGACTGGGCGCCATTGCCCTGCACGAAGACAATATCTTTGACGCGGCTCTGGCAGCTCAGCCAGAAGATCAAAAGCAACGTCTGGATGCGCGCTATATCTCGCTGAGCATGAAGCCGCGCGAGATCCGCTTCATCGACCGTCTGGTCGCCGATAGCCGTGCCGTTGCACTGAACCATACAGCCGGCCTATCGACCCCGCAGCAGCTGCAGATGGCGCTCTTTGCGCTGAATGGGCTGATGGATCGCGATCACCGCTATAAGGATGCGGCAAAGCGCCTTATCCGCCAGCGGCACCAGACGCTGTATCGCAACATGGGCGTTGTCGTGCCGCATGGGGAGAACGACGTCAATTACTACACTTTGATCGATCTTCAGGATCTCGCCGGTGTGCTGCACGGACCCGAGTTCAAGGCTTGGTTTATGAAAAGCGATCTAGGGACCAGCTTTCTGTTCCGCCTTGCGCAGGAGACGGGTGTCGTTCTTCTGCCCGGCAATGGCTTTGAAGTGGTCGATACGTCTGCGCGCGTCTCGCTCGCCAATCTGACGGAGAGTGAATACGCGTCGATCGGACGGTTCTCGCGGCAGATACTTGATGAGTATTTTGATGACTATCGTGGCAAGGGTGAGACGGGTATCGCGCCCGGCGCTATCAAGCCCTAGGCCCGCAGGGGTCATAATGGTCAGGCGGCGAGCCACGTCATTCGCCGCCTGACGTCTATCTGCTGTCAGACGGATCGCTTGTGATCGCCGATTTCCTCGAATTCCGCGTCCATCACGTTCTCGCTCGGCTTTTGGCCACCCGGTCCGTCGGGCACTGGGCCGGCTGATGCGCCGGACTGGGCGGCAGCCTGTACGGCCGCATCGACCTTCATCGCCACTTGCGTCAGATGCTCAGTTGACTGCGTTACACCCGCTTCATCATCCGCGCCTATGGCGGCCCGCAAGGCGGTGATGGCGGCCTCGGCTTCTGATTTGTCCTGGGCGCCGAGCGTCGCACCATGCTCGGTCACGGTCTGTTCGACCTTATGGGCCAGCGCCTCGCCATGGTTCTTTGCCTCGACAAAGGCCCGGCGCTTTTTGTCGGCGACCGCGTTGATCTCGCCTTCCTTGACCATTTTCTGGATCTCGGCATCCGACAATCCGCCGGTGGATTGGATCTTGATCTGCTGCTCCTTGCCGGTGGCCTTATCCTTGGCCTGGACCGCGACGATACCATTGGCATCGATATCGAAGGTGACCTCGATCTGCGGCACGCCGCGCGGGGCCGGAGGGATGCCCATGAGGTCGAATTGGCCAAGCACCTTGTTGTCAGCGGCCATTTCGCGCTCGCCCTGGAAGACCTTGATGGTTACGGCACCCTGGTTGTTGTCTGCCGTGGAAAAGATCTGGCTCTTCTTGGTCGGGATCGTCGTGTTGCGCTCGATCAGCCGGGTGAAGACGCCGCCCAGCGTCTCAATGCCCAGCGATAGCGGCGTCACGTCCAGCAGCAGCACGTCCTTGACATCGCCGCGGAGCACGCCGCCCTGAACGGCCGCACCAATGGCCACGACTTCATCAGGATTGACATTGCGCGCAGGCTCGCGGCTGAAGAATTGTTTCACGGCTTCGATCACCTTGGGCATGCGCGTCATGCCCCCCACCAGGATGACCTCGTTGATCTCACTGGCGGTAATGCCGGCATCCTTCAGCGCGGCGCGGCAGGGTTCCATGGTCCGTGCGACAAGATCGTCGACCAGGCTTTCCAGCTTGGCGCGTGTCAGCTTGACCACGAGATGCTTCGGGCCCGAAGCGTCGGCGGTGATGAAGGGCAGATTGATCTCGGTCTCCTTGGCGGAGGAGAGTTCGATCTTGGCCTTCTCGGCCGCTTCCTTGAGACGCTGCAAAGCAAGCTTGTCCGTGCGCAGGTCGATGCCTTGGGCGCGCTTGAACTCGTCCGCCAGATAATCAATGACGCGGGCATCGAAGTCTTCACCGCCCAGGAAGGTGTCTCCATTGGTGCTTTTGACTTCAAAAACGCCGTCGCCGATTTCGAGGACCGAGATGTCGAAAGTGCCGCCGCCAAGGTCGTAGACCGCAATCTTTCCGGCGTGCTTTTTGTCCATGCCATAGGCGAGCGCGGCCGCTGTCGGTTCATTGATGATGCGCAGAACCTCGAGCCCCGCAATACGGCCCGCGTCCTTGGTCGCCTGGCGCTGGCTATCGTTGAAATAGGCGGGAACGGTGATCACCGCCTGCGTTACCTTCTCACCCAGATAGGCTTCGGCGGTTTCTTTCATCTTGGTGAGGATGAAGGCGCTGATCTGGCTGGGCGAGTATTTCTCGCCGCGCGCCTCGACCCAGGCATCGCCATTGTCGCCGCGGACGATGGCGTAAGGGACCAGGGTTTTGTCCTTGCCGACCAGCGGGTCATCATAGCGGCGGCCAATCAGACGCTTGATGGCATAGAGCGTGTTGGTCGGGTTGGTGATGCCCTGGCGCTTGGCAGCCTGACCGACCAGACGCTCCCCATTATCCGCGAAGGCCACCATGCTGGGCGTGGTGCGTGCACCCTCGCTATTCTCGATGACCTTGGGGTCCTGCCCTTCCAGGATCGCGACGCAGGAATTGGTGGTGCCGAGGTCGATGCCGATGATTTTGCTCATGAGGGCTACTTTCTGAAATGCTGTGGACGCAATCGGCGTCCGCGCGGAGCCTAGGGAGACCGTCCGGGTGATGCCTTGGGTGAGGCCGGGGCCTTGGCCACGACGACCATCGCGGGCCGTAAAAGCCGCCCGTTCAGCATCCAGCCCGAAGAGAGAACCTTGATGATGGTTCCCGGCGATACGGCACTGCTTTCCTGCTCAATCATCGCCTGATGGAGATGCGGGTCGAAGACGGTCCCGAGGGCTTCCTCACGCGTCACACCATGGCGCTTGAGCAAGGTGAGGAAGTTGCGTTCGCTTTCGGCGAAGCCGTCGCGCAGACTACCGTCGATTGAGGGTTCGCCCGCACGCGCGGGCGGCAGACTATCCAGACCACGCCGGAGGTTCTCGACTCCTTCGACGACGTCGGCTGCGAATTTCTGCACCGCATATTGGCGGGCATCCTCGACGTCCCGCCGGGCACGGTTGCGCACATTCGCGATCTCAGCTTCAGCCCGCATCCAGCGATCACGCAGATCAGCGACTTCGTCGGTCGTGTCGGGAATGATGTCACTCATGCCGCTGTCGCGATTCGTGCCGGATAATCCGTGTAGCCATGGGCACCGCCGCCATACCAAAGAGACTGGTCGGTAAAGGGCGTGAGCGGGCTTCCTGACTGCAGCCGTTCCACCAGATCGGGATTGGTGATGAAGGCCCGCCCGAAGGCGATCAGATCGGCCCTGCCGGAGGCGAGTGCTGCCACGGCAAGCTTCAGATCATAGCCGTTATTGGCCATGTAAAGTCCGTGGAACATGGATTTCAGCGCCGCATAATCGAAGGCGATATTGTCACGCGGACCCTGCGTCGCGCCTTCGATGATGTGCATATAGCCGAGCTTCAGATGAGCGATGCCGGCGACGACATGTTCATACAGCGCCTGGGCATCATCGGCCGCGCCCGCCATATCGTTGGCCGGGCTGACGGGGGAGAGGCGAATACCGACGCGGTCCGCACCCCAAACCTGGGTCACCGCCCTGGTCACCTCCAGCGTCAGCCGCGCCCGGTTCTCGATGCTGCCACCGTAACTATCCGTGCGCAGATTGGTCTTGCTGCGCATGAATTGCTCAAGGAGATAGCCGTTGGCGGCATGCACTTCGACGCCGTCGAAGCCAGCGGTCTTGGCGCTTTCGGCGGCGTGGACATAGTCCGCAATCAGTCCTGGTATTTCACTTGTTTCCAGGGCGCGCGGTGTCACCAAATCGGCGAAGCCGGTTTCGGTATAGGCCTGGCCGATCGGCTTGACGGCAGATGGCGCCACCGGCAATCCGCCGCCTGGCTGGAGAGAGGGATGACTGATACGGCCGACATGCCAAAGCTGGCAGAAGATGCGACCGCCTGCGTGATGCACGGCATCTGTCACGGACCGCCACCCATAGATTTGCGCCTGCGTATAGATGCCAGGGGTGAAAGCGTAACCCTTGCCCTGCCGCGTGATATTCGTGGCTTCGCTGATGATAAGACCCGCACTGGCACGCTGTGCGTAATACTCGGCATTCAACGGCCCGGGAATGCCATGCTTGCCGGCGCGACTGCGGGTCAATGGCGCCATCGCGATACGATTTCGCAAGATGAGATCGCCCAGATCAATGGGGGAAAACAAAGTGCTTTGGGTGATCATGGGCATCTCTCCATAGGTCCGGCCAAGTTGGAGTCGTCCCCCATCTCACCTGTGATCTATGATTACTGGCCGCGCCCTGGGGATGACAGCATCGGAAACTACCTATGCTGTCATCGCCAAGAGTGCTGAGGCGGCACCGGAAACGATCGGCGCCTGTTTGTCAGATGCCCAAACGATTAAGCGATGAAACGGACCACGCCGCCGTCCACGCGCAAAGCAGCGCCGGTTGTGGCCGATGCCTGCTCCGAGCAGACATAGACGATCATATTGGCGACTTCGTCGGTCGTTGCGAAGCGTTGGATGAGGGAGGTGGGACGCAGCGCCTTCAGGAAGCCCAGTTCGGCTTCTTCCTGCGTGATTGCCTGTGCTTCAGCCTGCTTCGCCATGAAGTCGCCCAGGATCTCCGACCGGGTGGGCCCCGGCAGGACGGCGTTTACCGTGACGCCTGTACCGGCCACAGCCTCGGCAAGTCCGCGCGAGACCGCGAGTTGCGCGGTCTTCGTCATACCGTAGTCGATCATCTCCTTTGGGGTATTGACCGCGGACTCGCTGCTGACGAACACGACGCGTCCCCAACCCTGCGCCACCATGCGCGGCAGGTAATAGCGGCTTGCGCGCACGCCGCTCATGACGTTCAGCTGGAACAGGCTAAGCCAGTCCTCGTCCGGGATCTTCGCGATGTCGGCAATGCCGGTGTAGTCGCGGAGGTAAGCCGTGCCAACATTGTTCACAAGGATATCGGCGTCGGGTGCCTGGGCGATCAAGGCGTCTGCGCCGGACGCCGTCGAAAGGTCGGCGGCGATGCCCGAGATATCGACCTGCGGAAAGGCCTGCCGCATCTGCTGCACCGCCTCACTGACCCGGATATCGCCGCGGCCGTTGATAACAACTGAAGCGCCGGCACGGGCGAGCCCCTCTGCCGTGGCCCGGCCGATACCGGCCGTGGAGCCGGTAACGATCGCCTTGCGGCCGGTCAGGTCGATATTCATGTCATGCATCTCCGATTGTGGACGCCTCAGGCGATCAATGCGCTTTTCCAGGCTTCAGGACAAAGACGTCAGGCTGACGTCTTCGTGACCTCTGCCTCCGCTGCACGGACGAAGCTCTCTGACGGGTTCTGGACGTAACTTCTCCTGCTTCGATGCCCCAATCCATGATGACCGGTTGACGGCCCGATACCATTATCACCGTATAAAACGATGCATAGTAGTATATTAACAGAAACAATCGCGCAAATAGTTGACCAACGAAAAAATTACGTACAATCTGCTCCGTCTATTGTCCGAAGGCTTGGCTATGACGACGTTTGGTCCGTTGCCGACAGCTAATCAGGCTGAGGGGTGTTGCGCGTCCGATTGACGTGGCTCCCTGTGGATGTAACCCGTTCGGCATGGGTCTCCGGTTTTTCATTGAAACGATTGAGTCCCAATCATGACGCGCCCCATTCGATTCAACGCCTTCGATATGAACTGCGTGGGACATCAATCCCCCGGCCTATGGGCGCATCCGCGTGACCGGTCCTGGCAGTATAAGGATCTGGAATACTGGACCGATGTCGCGCAGATACTGGAGCGCGGTATATTCGATGGGATCTTTGTTGCGGATGTCATTGGCTATTATGACGTCTATCAGGGCAGCGCCTGGCATGCCATCCATCAGGCGGCGCAGATCCCAGTCAACGACCCCATTCAGCTTGTCTCAGCGATGTCTCTGGTGACCAAGCATCTGGGCTTCGGCATCACGGCCTCCACCGGTTTCGAGCACCCATACCCCTTTGCACGCCGGCTGGCGACCGCCGACCATCATTCCAAGGGTCGCCTGGGCTGGAATATCGTCACCTCCTATCTGGAAAGTGGGGCGCGCAACACCGGCACAGACGGGCTGCCCCAGCACAATAACCGCTATGACGTGGCCGATGAATATCTTGAAGTGATCTACAAGCTTTTGGAAGGCAGCTGGGAGGAGGGGGCAGTGGTGCGGGATCGCGAGCGCCGCGTCTTCACCGACCCCGCCAAGGTGCATGAGATCAAGCACCAGGGCAAATATTTCACGGTGCCGGGCTACCACCTGTCAGAACCTTCGCCGCAGCGCACCCCGGTTCTGTATCAGGCGGGGGCCTCCGGCCGCGGCCGCGATTTCGCTGCCCGCCATGCCGAATGCGTTTTCGTGGGCGCGCCGACGAAAACGGTGCTGCGCAATTACGTGGCCGATGTGCGCCAGCGCGCCGCCCAGAATGGCCGCGATCCGCGCAAGGTCTATATCTACAATCTGCTGACCATCATCCTGGGTGAGACGGACGAGGCCGCGGAGGCCAAGTTCAAAGACTACACAAGCTATATCAGTTACGACGGCTCGCTGGTCTTCATGTCAGGCTGGACGGGCATTGATTTCGGCCAATATGCGCCGACCGATCTGGTCCGCAAGGTCGAGACCAATGCCATTATTTCCGCCGTCGATGCTCTGGCGGAAGGCGACCCTGACAAGCGCTGGACCATCGATGAACTGGCCGCCTGGGGCGGCATCGGCGGACTGGGTCCGGTAATTGTCGGCTCACCCTCCCGGGTTGCCGATATTCTGCAGGAATGGGTCGCGGAAACCGATGTCGATGGTTTCAATCTCGCCTATGCGGTGACGCCGGACAGTTTCGAGGACGTGGTCAACCTGCTGGTGCCGGAGCTGCAGCGCCGCGGCGTCTATCCCACCGCTTATAAGGAAGGGACGCTGCGCGAAAAGCTGTTCGGCGACGGCGATCTTCTGCCGGACATACATCCCGGTGCCTCCTACCGTGACCTGAAGGCGGTGCATGCGCGGGAAGCGGCGGCACAGCAAGCCAGTGCCGCGGATTGAGAGCCGAACAGGGAGGGATCGCCTGGCGGCGATCTCTCTCTCCCAACGTGCGGGGCGCTAGGGGCATCGCGCAGCGCTATAGCGTCGAGGCGGCTTCGACAAAGCGGGCGTCAGGCTCGACACGATAGGCGTTGACGATGCGGTTGGTATTATTGGCCATGCCGATGACGGCAATCAGCTCCTCCCGCATTTCCTTCGTCAGCCCCGCTTTGCGGGCGGCGGCGGTATGCGAGACGGTACAATATTCGCAGCCATTGGTGATAGAGACGGCGAGGTAGATGAGTTCCTTCGTCAGCGGATCAAGCGCGCCCGGCGCCATGATCTCCTTCAGATCAGTCCAGGTGCGTTGCAGCGCCTTCGGATCGTTGGCAAGGATCTTCCAGAAATTGTTGATGTAGTCTGTGCTGCGCGTCTGTTTGATATCTTCATAGACGGCGCGGACTTCGGGCGAAGCATCTGCTTCTTCGATGAATTGGCCGAGCGGCATGATCTGATCCTATCCGGTGATGTTAGTGAACGGCGGCATACATGATACGCTCTTCATCAACCGCGGCGGGCGAGAATTCCTCGACGCAGCGGCCTTGGCGGAAGACCAGAATGCGGTCCGAGAGGTTCATGATTTCCGGCAGGTAGGAGGAAATCACGATCACCGCCAGGCCCTGATCGGCGAGGTCATGGATCAACTGATGAATTTCGGCGATGGCCCCGACATCCACACCCCGCGTCGGCTCATCGAAAATGATCACGCGCGGTTGCTGCACCAGCCCCTTGCCGATGACGACCTTCTGCTGATTGCCGCCCGATAGTTCAACGACACGCTCATTGCTTTTCAGCGCGCGGATATTGAGCTGCTGACGCCAAGTGTCGGCCAGTACCCGCATCTCCTTCATGCTGACGAAAGGACCGTGTCTGAGGCCGCGGGCGAGATAGCCGGCATAGAGATTTTCGGCCACCGACTTGGTTTCAAAGAAGCCTTCGATCTTGCGGTCTTCGGTGACATAGACGATGCCGTCGAGTACCGCCTGGCGCGGCACGCGATAGCGGATGGGACGCCCGTCATATTCGACCACGCCGCCGCGCACGAAATCGCGCTTAGAGATGCCGGCAATGATTTTCGCGGTTTCGGTGCGGCCCGACCCTATCAGACCAAAAATACCCGTCACCTGGCCATAGAAGACCGAGAAGGCATTGTTGCGGACGATATTGCCCATCGACAGGTCCTGGATGCTCAGCGCCTTGTCCCCGGCGGGCCGCAGCGCGACCTCCCCGCCCTGGCGCCGGTAGAGCGTGCCGGACAGGGTGCGGCCGACCATGGCCGCGATGATACGCTCGCGCGTGAAAGTGCCGGTTGTGTCGGTCACCACCAATTCACCGTCGCGCAGGATGGTAATGCGATCGGAAATCTGCAGCGCTTCCTCCAGCGCGTGGCTGATGAAGACAATCGCCACGTCGCGCGCCTTGAGCCGGCGGAGGAGGGCGAAGAAATAGCGCTTCTCCTCGGGCGTCAGCGTCGCGGTCGGTTCATCGAAGATGATGACGCGGGCACGCAGCCGCACCGCGCGCGCAATCTCCACCATCTGGCGTTTAGCAGCACCCAGCGAGGAGACGAGCGCGCCGGGATCGACCGTAAAATTGAGCGATTGCAGGAATTGCTGGGCGCTCACCTGAATACCGCGCAACCGGCTGAGGAAGGGCTCGTCGCCGAGGTAGAGATTCTGCGCCACCGTCATGGACGGCACCAGGCTGGTCTCCTGAAAGACCATGGCGATGCCGGCCTTCAACGCCTCGGAGGGGGAGCGGAACGCGACCGCGCGGCCGTCATAGGTGATGCTGCCGCTATCAGCCGGCACGGCGCCGGCCATGATTTTCATCAGCGTCGATTTGCCGGCGCCATTCTCGCCCACCAGGGCATGGATCTCCCCAGCCTGCAGGGTGAAGTCTACCTGCTTGAGGGCTGCCGCACCGCGATAGCTTTTGGTCACGGCCTGCATGGTGACAAGAGCGGTCATAGCGTCACCACAAGATTGCTGCCCTGTACGGCGGCGATGAGACGACCGTTATGCTCAGCCACCCCCGTGACACCGTGGCGATTGCCATTCGCGCGGCTATGGGCGCTGCCGATCGGCTGCCAGCGCGGATCGAGCCGCGCCACCAGCCCGTAGGAGCGCGTCGGCGCCCAGGGCTTGTGAATGCCCATCACCCGCACCCCACCGCATTGCAGCGGCTCCATGAAGCTTTGGCGGGCGGTGAGGCTGGGCGCGATCCAGAAGCGCGGATCGATCTCATCCATCATGGCCTGGCGATAATCATCCTCGCGCAACACGAATTCGACCAGCCGGTTGCGGGGGGCGGCAATGGCAAGCCAGGCGCCCCCATCGGCGGCGGGCGCGATGCGGGCCGGGTAGCCGGGCAGGCCTGACAGCACGGGTTTGAGGGCGCCTCCGTCCAGCGGCAGGCGCAGCAGCCGGTGACGCCCGGTTTCGGAGACGAGCAGCGCATCGCCACCCGGCAAGGGCATAAGTCCCCAGGGGAAGGCCAGACCCTGCGCCAGGCGCCGTGCTGGCGCGCCGGAAAGAGTGAGCAGCCAGACCGAGCCGTGGCGGTTATGCGCCATTATGGCCCGCGTCCAATCGGAGGGGCGCAGCCCTTGGCCGCCATCGCTGACCGCGAGACGGTCATCGTCGATAAAGGCAAGGGCGGTCGGGCAGGCGAGGCCGGCCGGGCGGGCGATTTCGGTTGCCTCGCCCTCCGACCAGAGAAACAGCTTTCCGTCTTCCAGCCCCACCGCGAAGCCGCCCTGCGGTCGCGTGGCAAGGCAGGCGACGCGGCTCTCGAACTGCGCGACGTCTGTTTTCTGTCCATGGGTGATCGCGACAACACGCTCCCCGCTGCTGCAGAGCAGCTCTCCCTGTGTGACGGCGAGGTCATCGGGCGCCGGCAGGCCACACAGCACCGCGGCCTCATCCAGATCGCTATTGGGGTGGAAGGCGCCATCCAGCGGCGGGATGGTGATGGCCCGGCCGCGGATGATATCGATCCAGCTCATCCGGCATCCCCCCAATAGGAGCGCATGCCCGTCCAATGCGGATCGGCACCGTCCAGCCGGTAGCGGCCGATGCGGTTATTGAGAATGCCGCCGACATAGAGCGAGCCCTTATGCTCGCGCATCGACGTCACCATCGGGTGGCTATGGCCGCCGAGATTGCCCAAGACATCGGTGATGCGGCCGGATTCGTCGAACTTCACGACGCCGCCGGTATTGATATTGGGAAACAGCCAATCATCCTGCGGCAGGCGGCGCGTCATGCGGCGGCGCATGCCGGGCTTGCGTAAGGCGAGATCGTAGGAGGGCGTGCGCATGCCGAGCCAGGCCATCCAATAGCCGCCATCGGAGGCGCGGTTGATATTATCCGGGTAACCCGGCATGGCGGGGATGACGCATTCCAGCCTGCCGGCCTTGGGTCCGTCGAACCAGTAGCGATGCACGCGGCAGACCCAGGATTCTGCCAGGAAGAGCGATTGCCCATCGTGGGCCATGCAGACGCCGTTGAGGTAGCTCATGCCACGCAGCACAGTGCGGGTGCGGCCGGTGCGCGGATCGTAGACCAGCAGTCGACCTGTGGGCCGGCTTTCGACACTGTCGAGCGCCCAGTCATGCGCGTCATAGCGCGTCGTGGAATCGGTGAAGAAGATGCGGCCATCGGGGGCAATGTCGCAATCATTGGGGTCACGCAGGCGCGAATCATCGATAATAGAGAAGGGGGAGCGGTTGGTTTCCGCCGAGAGCCGCGTCACTTCTCTGTCCCGCGAGACCGAGTAGAGACCCATGGCGCCAACGCAGATTGTGAGCACGCCGTCACGGTCGAAAGCGAGGCCAAGCGGGAAGCCGCCGGTATGGGCATAGACTTCTGAGCGGGTGTGATCGGGGCCGAAGAAGCGCACCACCTCACCATTGCGGGTGCCGCAATAAAGATTGTCGTCCTCATCGAGGATGACGTCTTCCGGCCCCTCGATCTCGCCCAGGCCGATGAAGTCCGTGCCCGCCAGCTTGTCATTCAGGGCAAGGGGTGAGTCCGTACCGGGCTCGGCAGAGGGGGTTGCAGGCAGCGCGGTATAGACCGGCGCGACATAGACCTTGGCCAGAACCTTGGAGCGGTTCTTGAGCCAGCGCACATCGAGCAGCACGGCACCGGCGAGGACAACGCCAAGCACCATTTGGGTCGCCCCGCTCGGCAGACCCATGCGGATGAGGCCATTGGTGAGGATGAGTACGATGACGGCGCCCATAACCCCCTTGGCGATGGAGCCGCGGCCGCCGCCCAGGCTGTTGCCGCCGACAACGCCTGCCGTCAGCGCCAGGATCTCAAGACCTGCGCCAGTGCCGGGCCCGACGCCGCTGAGACGCGCGCCGATCAGGAAGCCGGCGAGGCCGCAGCAGAGACCTGACAGCACATAGGTCATGAAGACCGTATGGCGGACGGAAATGCCGGCATTGAAGGCGGAGCGGCGCGAGCCGCCGACCGCCAGAACATGCCAGCCGGGACGCGAGCGGCTGATGAAGACATGCGCGATGACAGCGACAGCAATAGCGACCAGCAGGCTGATGGGCAGGCCCGCGAGGCTGCCATCGCCGATAAAGTCCCAGGCCGGTGTCTCGACATCCGACAGCTGAATCTGTGCGGCAAAATTGACGATGAGAATATCGTAGGCTGCGCGCAGGATGATGAAGGTGACAAGTGTGGTGAGGAAGGCGCGCAGCCGCAGATAGCCGATGAGCAATCCATTGAGCACGCCGCAGAGCCCACCGATGGCGAGTGCGGCGAGCAGCGCGAGCCAGATCGGGCCGTTTAGAATATAGGTGACGGATACAGCGCCGAGAGCCGCGAGCGCGAAGCTGGCGCCGACGCTGAGATCGATACCGCCGCCCAGCATGACGATGGTGAGACCGGTGACGACGATCGCGAATTCGCCCAACTGGCGGGAGGCGTCCGCGAGGCTGGTCAGGGTGAAGAACCCCGGGATGACGGAGCCCACGCCTGCCACCGTCGCGACCAGGAACAGGAAGGGGATGGCATTGTCGGCCCAACGCTTGGACAGCACCTCGCCGATGACGTGATCGGGGATGAGGGCGTAGCGCAGCCGCGCCAGATTTTCGGAAACTTTCATGCGGATAAAAGTCAGATCCGGGTGCCACCATCAGCGTGATGGTGGCACCGGCAGACCTATTTGCCTTTCGCGAAGTCTTTCAGGTTCCAGCAGGTGCCGGGCTTGAGGTCGGCCCGGGTGGTGATGTGCTCCGGCGTATAGAGCCAAGTCTTCACGCTGCCCGGCTTGATGCCGCTCTGCAGCAGGACCTTGATGACGGTCGTGACATCGCGCGACTGGTTGGGCACGTCGGTTGCGACCAGCGCATCGATGACGCCGTTCTGCAGCAGGTTGCAATCCGCCTGCTCACCGCCGCCCGTGGTCGCCAGCGTGATCTTGCCGGTTTTACCGGCGGCGCGAATGGCCGCCGCCGTGCCCTGTGCCGTCGCATCCCAGAAATCGACGATGCCGCAGACATTGGGATGCTGCTGGATCAGCGTGGTGGCGACCGAGCGCGCCGTGCTCGCATCCCAGTTGGAATCCGGCTGGGCGACGATCTTGAAATCGGGATGCTGCTTCAGAACGTCCTGAATGCCGGCATATTGATCGAGGCTGGACGCATTGACCTGATCACCCTGAATCAGGCCGATTTCCTTCGAGGAGTTCGGGCCGCAGCCATTGATGACGGCCTGGGCTTCCAGCGCGCCAAGCTTGGTCCAATCGCTGCCGACGAAGGCTTCGGTCGCGTAGTTGCTCGGGTTGTCGACCTGGATCACATAGGTGCCGGCTTCCTGCGCGCGGCGATAGAGCTTGGAATAGCTCTGCAGATCAGGCGTCTGCACGATGATGACGGAGGCCTTGGCGCCGATGGCCTCGGTGATGGCCTGGGCGCCGGCTTCAACATTCCAGTTCGGATCACGGACTTCAAACTTGCCGCCCGCGGCTTTCACCGCGTCACCGATGTAATGGGCCCAGCCCTGCGCCAGATCCTCGCCCATGGACATCGGCACGAGGACGACGGTCTTGTCCTTCAGCGCGGCCTCATAGGCGGCCGGGCCTGGATCGTTTCGAGCGAAGGCCGGCGCCGTCGATGCGAGGCAGACCGCAGCGGTTAGCCCAAGAAGGTGTTTTAACGCACTCATGACCGGGTTCCTGTGATTTCTTGTTTTAAATATCGCCCTGCTGATCGGTCTGCTCATCGCGGGGATTCATCACACCATCCACGATGAGCGCCGCCAGAAGTACCGTGGCTTTGATCAGATTCTGGTAGAGATCGCTGATATCGAGGATCGTCATGCCGTTGAGCAGAATCCCGATCAGAAGCGTGCCAAGAATGATATTGCGCACTCCGCCGCGCCCGCCCGACAGGCCGATTCCGCCGATGACGACGACGAGAATGACGTCGTAGAGCAGGGAAGAATTGACGATGCGGGTATTCATCGATCGGATGCCGGCCGCCATGATCAAGCCGGCCAGAAAGGCGGTCAGCGCCGAGACGACATATTGCAGGACAATGATGGGCCGCGTCGGCAGGCCGCTATTGCGCGCGGCGGTGAGATTATCGCCGATCAGATAGATATAGCGACCATATTTGGTGAAGCGCAGGCAGAAAAAGCCCACGACCAGAAGGGCTGCAAAAATCAGGACTTCGATCGGCAGCGTGCCGATGCGCAGATTGCCGAAGGCCATGAAGCCCGTCTGATTATCGGGGACGTAGATGACGTCCTGTGTGAGGAACTGCGACCGCCCGAGGCCGTAGATGAAGGTGCCGGTGGCAAGAGTCGCGAAGATCGCCGGCATTTCCGCATAGGCAATCAGCACGCCATTGAGGATGCCGACGGCGATCACGCCGGCAAGTGTGATCAGCAGTGCAAGGGCGAAAGGGTAGGATTGTCCGAGAAGGTTGAGAAAGACCGCGACTGAGATGGCAAGAATCGCGACCATCGACAGGTCTATGCCGCGGCCGATCACAACCACCGCCATGCCGATGGCGAGCAGGCCGAGGAGGGCGACGCTGCGCAGCAAAGCGACCAGGTTCGCCGCGCTGATGAAATTATGCAGCGACAGGGAAAAGACCAGGAAGGTCAGAACCGTCAGGCCAAGCACGATGTCTTCTTGCCGTCGGCGCTTCAGGAATCCAAACGGCATTACGAAGACCCAGCATTCCCACATAAGAACGTAAAAAAGCGTATATTTTTATATAACGCTATATTTTTTGGTAGTTACTCGATAATCTACGTCTTCGCAAGGGGCTTGTTCCGGGCATGGGAGAACCGGGATATAGCCAGTCCGGCGGGATAGCCGGCCATGACATCGGCGCGTTTTTCGCCATTCGCCCGCTTGTTCATCGGCCGGTCAGCCAGGCCCTTTTTCTCATCCCCGTGAGGCTATTGCGGCCCTGGGCCGGGATGCTTGAGCGCTCGGGATAATACCTATTGAATAACGCTAAACAAAATATTGCGCGATAAAGAATGTGTGTTTATGAAATGGGCAAGGTCACACTCAAAAAAAGCCATAAGGGCAGTCACAATGAGCATCACCTCGCCACCTGTCGTGCAGACCGCAGCTCCGCCCAGTTCACCAGGGCTGCGACGGAATCATTTGAGTTTCATTGAGGTTTTGGCGCAGTCGATTGGCACCATCGCGCCATCAGGCACGCCCGGCCTGGTTATTCCCGTGGTCTTCGCGACCGCCGGCAACGGTACCTGGCTCGCGTATCTTTTTGCGACCATCGCGCTCGTCGTGGTCGGGCTGCAGATCAACGTGTTTTCCAGCCGTATCGCGAGCCCCGGCTCGCTCTATGTCTATGTGGCGCATGGCCTGGGGCCGCTGTCCGGCGTCATCGCCGGATGGGCGCTGCTGATCGGTTATCTGTTTACCGCCGCAGCCGTCATTGACGGCACGGTGAGCGTCTTTACGGCGTTCCTCGGTGCGATCGGGCTCACCGCTGCGGCCAGTGCGATTATCATTGCGCTGTCGGTCGTCTCGCTGCTTCTCGCCTGGGCTTTGGCCTATCGCGACATCAAGCTCTCGACACGCGTCACTCTCGCGATTGAATTCACCACGCTCGTGCTCATTCTGCTTGTCGTGGTCGGCTTCTTCATCCATCAAGGCACAGTGGTTGATACCGCGCAGAGCGGTCTTGTTGGCGTCAAGCCGGACCAGCTGCGTCTGGGCCTGGTACTCGCCTTCTTCAGCTTCGTGGGCTTTGAAAGTGCGACGGTGCTGGGCACCGAATCGCGTGAGCCGCGGCGCTTCATTCCGCGCGCTGTCATCGCCAGCGTGCTCGGCGTCGGGCTGATCTTCATCATCAGTGCCTATGGCCTGACGGCGGCCTTCCATGGCGCGGCGGTGACGCTCGACAAGTCCGATGCGCCGCTGACCGTGCTGGCGGCGTCCTTCGGTGCCGGTTGGATTGGCATCTTTATTCTGGCCGGTGTGTCGCTGAGCTTTTTTGCCTGCATCCTCGGCAGCATCAATGCCGGCGCGCGCGTGCTGTTCAGCCTGTCCCAGCATGGGCTGTTTCATGCCGCAGCGCGCCGGACCCACAGCACCCATGCCTCTCCGCATACGGCGGTCAGTATCCTCAGCCTTGTGGCGCTGGTTCTGGTGCTCGCGCTGTCCTTTGCAGGCTACGCCCTGCTTGACGCTTACGGCATTCTCGGCTCGCTCGCGACCTACGGCTTTCTCGTCTCCTATGGGTTGGTGACGATCGGCGCGCCGGTTTTCCTGAAGCGCCGCGGCGAGCTGCACGCCGGGCATATCATCTCGACCGTGGTCGCGCTCGTGCTTCTGCTCGTGGCCCTGGCCGGCACCGTCTATCCCATTCCCGGCTGGCCCTATAATATTCTGCCCTATCTCTTCCTGGCGCTCCTCGCCATCGGTGTGGTCTATTTCCTCGGGCTGCGGGTCTTGGCCCCCCAGCGCCTGGAGCAGATCGAGGCCGACCTGCTCGGCGGTGGCGTCACACATTCGGGGAATGCCAATGTCTGAAACGCTTCCCGTGGTCGCCGAGTCACAGCTTGTCCTGGAGGGTGGGCGGAGCGCCCACCTCGTCCAGGCGGGCGAGGCAGGTCAGCCTGTTCTGTTCCTGCACGGCTATGCCGATTCCTGGCGCAGCTTTGAACCCCTCTTTCCCCTGCTGAGCCGGCATTTTCGGCTTTTCGCGCTCGACCAGCGCGGGCATGGCGATAGCGATCCGGCCGATGGCTATGCCATTGCCGATTTCACAGCGGATGCAGCAGAGGTGATAAAGCAACTTGACCTGGGTCCTGTCGATGTTGTCGGTCATTCGCTTGGCTCGATCGTCGCGCAAAGACTGGCGGTGGAGCACCCTGCGCTGGTGCGCCGCCTGGTCCTGATTGGCGCCGCGCCGACCGCGGCCGGGCATGCGGGCCTGGCTGAATTGCTGGCGGAGCTGGAGACGGCGGGAGACCCGGTACCCGCCGAGCTGATCGAAGCCTTCCAGACCAGCACGGCCATTCAGCCCCTGGCGCCGGAGCGGCTGGAGCAGATCCTGGCGGAGAGTGCGAAGCTCGGTCGTGGCGCCTGGCTGGGCACGGCCGCCGGCCTGCTGGAGGAGCCACCTGAGGATGGAAGCCGCGTGGTGCCGGCACCGAGCCTGAGCATCTGGGGCAAGGAGGACGGCATTTTCGACCTCGACGCGCAGACGGCTCTGGCACGGATTATCCCCAATCTCACGACGCGGCATTATCCGGGTGTCGGCCATGCGCCGAACTGGGAAATACCGGAGACCGTGGCACAAGACATTCTGGCCTTTCTTCAAGCGGCCTGACGATGGCGAGAGAGTGAGGAGCGAGGATATGGCGAAAGACCAGCAGGGATTGAGTGTCAGCGGCAGTGCCGCGTCCGTTGCAGCGTTGGACCGGGCGGTGGCTGATTACTATGCCTGGAAGGGCGACCCGGTCGCCGAACTTCAGGCGGCCGTCGACAGTGACCCGGGCTTCGCACTGGGGCCCGCCGCCATCGCCTCGCTCTATTCGCTCAGCGGTTTTCGGGGCGACGACCCGCGCATCACCCAGGCGCTGGCGCAGGGGGATGCGGCGGCACCCTATGCCTCTTCGCGCGAGCAGCGTCATCTGGAAGCGGCTAAACGCTGGGCGCGCGGGGAAATCATCGGGGCGGCGGATCTTTGGGAGGATATCCTGCTGGATCATCCGACCGATGCCCTGGCCCTGCGCTTTGCCCATGACACCTATTTCTACCTCGGCCATTCGCTCGCCATCCGGGACTCCGTGGCGCGCGTTCTGCCTCATTGGGATAGTGCCAACCCGCACTACGGGCATGTCCTCGGTCAATATGCCTTCGGTCTGGAAGAGGCCGGCCATCTGCGCCAGGCGGAGGAGGCGGGGCGCCGTGCGCTCACCCTCAATCCTGAGGATGGCTGGGCTGTGCATGCGGTGGCGCATGTGCTGGAGACGGAGAGCCGCCAGGCCGAAGGCATCGACTTTCTGAAATCCACGCGGCGGGACTGGAGCCAGGGCCACGCGCTCGCGGTGCATAATGGCTGGCATCTGGCGCTGTATCTGATCGAGGAGGGGCGGCTGGCAGAGGCGCTGGCCGATTACGACCGCTATGTGGCGCCCAAGATCGGGGATGATTCGCTGCTCGATCTGGTTGATGGCGCCGCACTGCTGTGGCGGCTGGAACTGGCCGGCGCCGATGTGGGAGACCGCTGGGCGCCGCTGGCACAGCAATGGCTGACCCATGTCGATGACCATGTTTTGGTCTTTAACGATCTGCATATCGCGTTGGCTCTCGCCCGCGCCGGTGACAGCCAGGGCGTGGCCCGGCTGCGCCAATCGCTCGACGCCTATGTCCAATCGGCCCAGGGCGATAACCGTGAGATCACCGTCGCGGTCGGGCGACAGGTCATAGACGGTGTTCTGGCTTTCGCCGAAGGCGATTATGGGGTGGCGATCGCGAAGCTTTTGCCGATCCGCTATGAGGCCAGGCGTATCGGCGGCAGCCACGCGCAGCGCGATCTGCTGACGCAGACGCTGATTGCGGCGGCCGAGCGGGCTGGGGATCGGCGGCTGTTGCGCGCGCTTTTGGCCGAGCGCGTCAGCCTGCGCCCGACAGCACGCGTGCGGCACGCCTATCAGCTTGCGGGGACCGTGTAGCCAAGCGGCGGCGAGCCCTTTCCTTAGCAGGCATCAATGAAACCGGGCGCAGCCGGACCCTCAACTCTTCCTGGAATGATTGTCGATAATGGCCTGTGCATCATTCTGGATTTGCCGGAGATGCGCTTCGCTGCGGAAGCTTTCCGCGTAAATTTTGTAGATATTTTCGGTGCCGGACGGCCGGGCGGCGAACCAGCCATTTTTCGCAATTAGCTTGATTCCACCGATGGGTTCGTTATTGCCCGGGGCTTTGGTGAGCTTGGTTTCAATCGGCTCGCCGGCCAAATCCGTCACGTCAAGTTCGGCGGGGTCAAGCTTGCCCAGGGCCGCCTTCTGCTCCGGCGTGGCTGGCGCATCCAGTCTTGCGTAGAAAGATTGACCAAGGTCCTGGGTGACGGATTTGTAAAACAGGTTGGGATCATGGCCGGTGCGGGCGGTGATCTCCGCCGCCAGCAGGCCCATGATCAGTCCGTCCTTGTCGGTCGTCCATACCGTCCCGTCGCGGCGGAGGAAGGAGGCGCCGGCACTTTCCTCGCCGCCGAAGGCCAGCGATCCGTCGATCAGGCCGCTGCTGAACCATTTGAACCCGACCGGCACTTCCACCAGCTTGCGTCCGACTTTGGCCACAACGCGGTCGATCATGCCGCTGGAGACGATGGTTTTGCCGATGGCACTGTCCGGCTGCCATTGGGGGCGGTTCGCGGAGAGATAGGCAATAGCGGCCGCGAGAAAATAATTCGGGTTCATCAGCCCGCCCGTGGGACAGACAATGCCGTGCCGGTCTGCATCCGTATCATTGGCGAAGGCGATGTCGAACTTGTCGCGTAGTGCAATCAACGATTCCATGGCATAGGGGGAGGAACAATCCATGCGGATTTGTCCGTCCCAATCGACCGTCATGAACCGGAAGGTGGGGTCGATCGCATCATTCACCACGGTGGCGGCGATCTTGTAGCGCTCGATGACCGGCTGCCAGTATTGCATGGCGGCGCCCCCCAGAGGATCGATGCCGATGCGGATGCCAGAGCCGCGGATGGCGTCCATATCAATGACTTGGCCCAGGTCTGCGACATAGGACGAAATGAAATCATGGGCATGAATGCAGGCGGCCTTGCGGGCGCGGTCATAGGGCAGGCGCCGCACGCCCTCGAGCTTGTTCGCCAGGAATTCGTTCGCGGCTGTCTGTATCCAGCGTGTCACGTCGACATCAGCCGGGCCGCCATTGGCGGGGTTGTATTTGAAGCCGCCGTCGTCAGGCGGATTATGCGACGGGCTGATCACGATCCCATCGGCCATGCCTGTCTTGCGGCCCCGATTATAGGTGAGGATCGCGTGTGAGATGACCGGCGTCGGCGTATAGCCGGCTTGAGCATCGACCATCGTATCGACGCCATTCGCCGCCAGCACTTCGATGGCGGAAGCGAAGGCCGCTTCCGACAGCGCATGCGTATCCATGCCCAGGAACAGCGGTCCATCGATGCCCGCGTGGCGGCGATACAGGCAGACGGCCTGGGTGATCGCCAGGATATGCGCTTCGTTGAACCCGGCGGCCAAGGCAGAGCCGCGGTGCCCGGATGTGCCGAAGGCTACCCGCTGAGCGGCAATTCCCGCATCGGGCACCAGCGTGAAATAGGCTGTGATCAGCCGGGGGATATTGACCAGCAGCGATGCTGGGACCGGCTTGCCGGCAAGCGGGTTTATGTGTTCCGACATGGCGACCTCATTCGGAGATAGGAACCAGTAGAATTTTGGCCGTGCCCGTTTCGGGCCGGCCGGATAACCTGTTGCTATGCACGGGCTTTGCACCCAGGCATTTATGTTGTGAGTTGCTTGCGAATGTCCAGCAACTCCCGCGCACGCTCGGCGCTGACTTTGGGGTACGTCATGCCGAAACCCTCGAATGTGTCGATGATGATCTGAGAGACGATCAGCCTTGCGTTCTTCTTGTCGTCCGCAGGCACGATATACCAGGGTGAATCGCTTGTGCTCGTGGCGCCGAGGCAGGACTCATACGCCTTCTGGTAGTCGTCCCAGAACGCCCGTTCCTTGATGTCTGCAGTACTGAACTTCCAATTCTTCTCGGGCTCGTCGATACGCGCCAGGAAGCGCCTGCGCTGCTCATCCTTGGATAGATGAAGGAAGAATTTGACCACCGTGGTGCCATTGGCGTGGAGATGCCTTTCCAGGTCCGTGATGGATCTGTAGCGCTGATGCCAGAATTCATGCGCATGGTTCGGTGGGTCCACCAGGGCCTCGCCCTGCAGCAGTTCGGGATGCACACGCAGAATCAGCACTTCCTCGTAGTAGGAGCGGTTGAAGATGCCGATCCGCCCCCGTTCGGGCAGATCGCGCGTCGTCCGCCACAGGAAATCGTGTTCCAGCTCCACGCCGCTGGGATGCTTGAAGCTGAAGACCTGGCAACCCTGCGGGTTGACACCGGACATCACGTGCCGAATTACGCCATCTTTGCCGCCGGCATCCATGGCCTGAAAAATCAGCAGGATCGCACGACGGTTTGACGCATAGTGAAGCTGTTGCTGCTCGCTCAGCTTCTCGACGTGGTCCCTCAGAATTTTCTCATAATGGTGCTTTGTATCGTAAACCGGATCGATGCTGGTCGGCCATTGCCGGAGATCGAGCTTGCGCTCTTCACTGAGGCGGAAGTCCTTGATGTCTATCTTCATGCGCTTTGTTCCATCAATCAATCGCAATGCATGTCGCGATGCCCTGCGTGCCAAGAATGGCCGTTCAAAAGATTTTTGCTGTACGAGCAGTCAGGTGGATCATGGTCCAGAAGTGAAGGACTGAACATCGCTCTTTAGCTGATGCCGAGACGTCGCAAGACCGGCACTTTGACGAAATCGATCAGGAAAGCGAATGCGGCGGCGCCCCCGAGCGTGCCTGCTACCACCCATATCGGCAAAGGCGTCATCGCGATCCCGCCGATCGCCAGAGTGGACGCGATCAGGATATCGGCGAGTGACGAAAACAGGACCCACCGGCTTGGGCGAGAACACCAGAGATGACGGCGCTCGCGATTGGTATAGGTCGTGGCCTGGTTGCCGAAGGCGATGGAAACGAAGGCCAGTGTCTGGAGGCCGGTGACGCCGAGCCCCAGCCTGAACGCTCCAAAGACGAGGATGGCAGTGCAGAACAGTAGCTCGCCGATGCCCATGATAACCCCGGCGATGGTCAGAGTGCTGATCCGCCAGGCGTTGGGCGTGGGCGACGGCCGGACATGATCGGTCGTCAACGACATGCCCAGAAAGTCACCGCTCATCATGATGATCACCATGAGCAAAGGTGTCAGGATGGCGTGCCCGGTCATGAGGAGGCCGAGGGCTAAAAACAGGACCTGGACAATTTTCTTGGTGATGGAATTCAGCGTGTAGCTGAGGATGCGCTGGAAGGTAATGCGTCCTTCCTTCACGGCGGCCACAATGCCTGAGAGACCTGGTTCGGTCAGCACCATGCCGGCTGCCGATTTTGCGACCTCGGTCGCTGTTGAAACCGCGATGCCCATCTGCGCCTGGCGCAAGGCGGGTGCATCATTGGCACCATCGCCGCACATGCCGACCGTTTGGCCGCCCTTCTGAAATGCTTTCACCAACTTGTATTTGTCTTCCGGCAAGACGCCGGCAAAGACGGCGAATTGTCCGGGTTTGACAGTGTCCGGTATGGGCCCCGGCGGGCAGACGGCGCCATCCAGCCCGACGGCCTTCGCGACGATTGCGGCCGTCGCTGGCGCGTCGCCCGTCACCATCACAACACGGACGCCGAGACCCTGCAATTCGCGGATCAGGGCGGCCGATTCTTCGCGAGGCGGGTCACTGAGCGCCACAACTCCGGCAAGTTTCATCTGCGCCAACGGCCCAGCGGCGACCGCCAGTACCCTGAAGCCTTTGGCTTCAAGCGCGCGTGCGGCAGCCTCCGTGGCCGGCGACGGCTGGGCAATGCCGCTGATGACGGAGAAGGCGCCCTTGACAATACGCTGCTGCTGTCCGGCCGCATCCGCCGCTGTCGCTTCCGACATCTTCTTGGCCGGGTCGAAGGGCGCGAATGCGATGAGCGTCAGACCGTCTGGCACGGGTATGCGTGCGGAGGCCGCGGCTATCGCGTCATCCACCGGATCTTGCCCGCCGCCTGAACTGGCGAGGGTAGCGAGCGCCAGAACTCGCGCCTCATCGAATCCTGGCATGGGCAGAACGGTCGTCACCGTCAGCGCGTTCTGGGTGAGCGTGCCGGTTTTATCGACGCACAGTACAATGATCGATGCGGCGTCATCGACGGCCGAGAGGCGTGTCGGCAGGACGCCGCGTTTTGCCAGAGCCCGTGCGCCCAGCGCGGCGGCGAGGGTGAAGGTCGCGGGCAGCGCCACCGGGATGGATGCGAGGACCGCTGTCAGCACGAGCGGTATGATCTCTACGACGGGCATCTGGAGATGCCATGCGTAGCCGACCAGCAGGACGATAATGACGCCGTTGAAGCAGGCGAGATTGCGCACCACGCGCAGAACCGCCTGTTGCTGCGAACTTTCGCCATGGGCGGTACGAACAAGCTCGGCCGTGCGGCCGAATTTGGTGCGAGTGCCGGTCGCGGTGACTTCCGCCTCGGCCTCGCCGCGCCGAACCAAGGCGCCGGCGAAGGTCTGAACACCGGCGCCGGCGTCGATCGGCACAGATTCGCCGGTCAGCATGGACTGATCGAGCAGAACATCGCCCGACGTGAGCGTCACATCCGCCGCGACCACGCCGCCCAGCGACAGCATGACGATATCGCCCACCACCAGGTCCGCCGCTGGCAGGCTTTTCCAAGCACCATCGCGCCGGACGGAAGCGGTCAGGGCAAGTCGCGATTTCAGCGCCGCCAGCGTCGCCTGGGCACGGCTCTCCTGGAACAGGCCAAGCCCCGCATTGAAGACCAGGAGAACAGCAATGATCGCGGCTTCGACATATTTGCCGAGGACCAGTTCCAGCACGATGGCAGCTTCAAGCATCCAGGGTATGGGTGCCCAGAACTTCCCCAGTGCCATTCGCCATGGATGCACGCGGGTGTCGGGCATCGCGTTGGGACCGTCCCTGGCGAGCCGGGCGTGTGCTTCATCGCCCGTGAGGCCAGGTCTTGAGGCTGCGTCGGATGTCCTGGTTGAGGCAGCGGGCTTCACAGCGGATGGTCCCTCACATGGCGGCATAGGTCGCAACGCGCCTGCCGACGCCGTGTCGGATTCCGCATCCTTCAATGCTTTCCCCATCGCGCGGGGGGCTTTCGCACTTCGCCAGTTGAGAAGCCAGGGCAACGCGAACGCGCGTCGGAGACATCACCCGCACGCAGGAAGACAGGCATGGTCTGCACGACCCAAAAGCCCATAGGGCCATTTGCTCGATGCGCAGCCTAGGCTCGGAAACTACTCAAAGGGCGATCGTGCGGGTTCGGGATCGTCGCAGACTCACCGCAAGGCCCTGGGCATCCGAAAAGGCAGCATGAACTGTGTCCAGGGCGCGGCGAAGCGTCCGAGATCGACGCTCTCATGGATTGCCTCAGCGGGACCGCCGTGCAGCCGCGTCTGCAGCACCGAGCGGGCGTAGAAGGGCGCATCGGTCAGCGTCCGCGTGACCTTTGCCGCACCGTTCTCTGCCCGGGTGAAGCGCGGCAGCCGCCAGCCGGTGCGCGGAAGAGCGACCAGCGGCGGCGGTGCCAAAGGCGTCACCGCGCCGTCGCGCCCAACATGGATGGCAATACCGCGCTCGGCACCCGCGCGCGGGAAGGTGTCATAGAGGATTGCGGTAGCGCCACCTGCCAGCACGGCGCGCGACCAGTCCCAGCGCTGAAAACCCGCTTCCAGCGGCTCATCGCCATCATTGCTGTCCATGTAGCCGGGGCCGGACCAGCGCAAAGACGGCCGGTCCAACCTGACCTCGACCCGCGCGCGTGGTGCCATCGGCCGCCAGCGATGCCGGCCGGCATGATCGAGATCGGCCGAAAACCCTGTGAGTGCCTCGGGTGTCACGCGCACTTCGCCGCGGATGGGCCATGGCCACGGCGCGCCGATTTCACGCATGGCGATGACCAGCGTCGTGCCATCCCAGCGCAGGCTGCTCGGCCCAATGGTGAGCGCGCCGGCATCACGCCGAACCGCGGTGCGGCCGCGTTCGGTCATCGCCCAGCGGCCCTGCGGCCCGTAGAGCGCGACATTGAGCGCCGCATGGGCCAGCGGATCGGCCATCCGGCCGCCGCGCCGACTGAAGGCGTAGTAGGGTGAGAAGACGCTACCCAGAAAGGCGATCAGCGTGATGCCGTGCTGGCCGTCGTCGCTCAGAGCATCGACATACCACCAGACATAGCCGTTCAGCGGGACCGCGCCGTCGAAGCGAGGTCCGCGATCAGCGCCGACGCCGCCATGCGCCCGGAAAGCGCGGCCATCGGCACCCCGGGACCGGGATGGGTGCTGCCCCCCGCCAGATAGAGGCCCGGCAGCTTCGTCCGCGTCCCCGGACGGCGGAAGGATGCCGCCCAGCCATGAGCGTTCGCCCCGTAGAGTGCCCCCGCCGTCGCCGGAAACAAGGTCCCGAACTGTGCCGGTCCCGTCACCACGGTTGTCTGGGGATCGCTGCGGAGCGTCAGGCCGCAGCGGCGCAGGTGAGTCAGCATCCGCTCGTTGCATTGGGCGATCTCCTCTTGATTGGGCTTTCCCCCGTCGCCGGTGGCGGGAGCATTCACCAGGCAGAACAGCCGCTCAGGGGCGCTTGAGGCTGCGATATCCGAATCGGCCCGATCCTGAGCGCAAAGATAGACGGTCGGCACGGACGGCAGCCGGCCACGCCTGAGAGCATCGAATTCGGCGCGATAGTCTTCGGAAAAGAAGATCGTGTGACGCAGGAGAGGAAACCCCTCCGGCTGCGCCTCCATCGCCCAGGTCAGCGCCGAGAGTGACCGCTCGGCGGGTGTCGTTGGCCGCACCCCGGCGCCGAGATCGCCGAGGAGTCCGGTCGCGACCGCGTTGGTGTCGCCGTTGCAGATGACAGCATCCGCCATGATTCGCTCGCCACCGGTCAGCATCACGCCGCTGCTACGCCCGCCGCCTTGTGTGATGGCCTGCACGCCGGCGCCGTAGCGAAAGCGCGCGCCCAATCCTTGGGCGAGGGCGGCGAGCGCTACGGCCACGCGGTGCATCCCGCCCTCGACCAGCCAGACGCCTTCGCTTTCCACATGCGCCACCAGCATGAGTGTCGCCGGCGCGTCATAGGGCGAAGAGCCGCAATAGGTCGCGTAGCGGCCAAAGAGCTGGCGCAGCCGCGGGTCACGGAAATGCTCGCCCAGGGCGCGGTCGAGCGTGGTGAAGGGGCTGATGCCCATGAGGTCGCGCGGGCCCGCTTTCGCCACCAGGTCGAGCACGCTCGGCCGGTCCTCGCGGATGAAGCTGCTCTCCAGCGTGCGCCAGATGCGCGCCGCGCGGGCGGCAAAGGCCTCGAAGCCGCGCGCCTCGGCGGGACCCGCAAAGGCTGCGATGGCGTCGGTGGATTCCGCCCGATCGGCAAAAAGGTCGAGTCGGCTGCCATCCGCCCAGGCATGACGGGCCAGCACCTGACTGCGGGTGAGAGTGAGATGGGCATCGAGCCTCGCTCCGACGGCGGCAAAAATCTCCTCGAAGACCCAGCGCATGGTGAAGACCGTGGGGCCGGCATCGATCCGGGCGCCCCCCACCGCCACTTCCCGCAGCTTGCCGCCGGGTGCGGCTTCCTTTTCCACCACCAGCACATCGAGACCGCGCGCGGCCAGGAGAAGCGCGGCCACCAGACCGCCAATCCCCGCCCCGATGATAACGACGCGTTCCGCCATGCAAGCGACCTCAGATCTTAGTTGACGTAGATGTCCATTATGGTTGACAGTCGCATATGACAAGTTGAATTGACAGTTAGGAGGGGCGTGGCGATGCAATCCCTACCTCAGATCGAAGGGGCGCTTCAGGCGGCTCTCGCGACCGTGAATGCAGGCTGTCCGCCGGGCCTGTCGGCGGCCTTGCGCCACGCCGTGTTTCCCGGTGGCATGCGGGTGCGGCCGCGGCTTTGCCTGGCGGTCGCGCAGGCTTGCGGCGGCGGTGACAGCGGCGTCGCCGAAGGTGCTGCCGCAGCCATCGAGCTGCTGCATTGCGGATCGCTGGTGCATGACGATCTTCCCTGTTTCGACAATGCCCCGATTCGCCGTGGCCTGCCTTCGGTGCATCAGCAGTTCGGCCAGCCGCTGGCCGTCCTCGCGGGCGACGGGCTGATCGTTCTGGCCGTTGAGACGGTCGTGCGTGCCGCCGCCCATTCGCCGCATCTAGGCCAACTCATTCTTCTGCTGACCGAAGCTGCAGGGATGCCTGGCGGGCTGATTGCCGGTCAGGCCTGGGAGTCTGAGCCGAAAGTCCCGCTCGTCGCCTATCAGAGGGCGAAGACCGCCTCACTGTTTACCCTTGCGACCATGTCAGGTGCGCTCGCCGCCGATATGCCGGCCGAGCCCTGGCGCCTTTTGGGTGAAAGGCTTGGGGAGGCCTATCAGATTGCCGACGACCTGCGTGACATCACCATGAGCGCTGAAGAACTCGGCAAGCCGGCAGGGCAGGATGCCGCCCTTGGCCGCCCGAGTGCCGCCGCCCAGCACGGCATGGTCGGTGCGATCGATAAGGTTGAAGGTCTGGTGCGTGGCGCCATTGCCGCCGTGCCGCCCTGCCGCGAGCCGTCGCTTCTCAAAACGCTCATTCTGGCCGAACTCAGCCGGCTATTGCCAAAAGAGCTGGTGCTGCTCGCCGCCGCATGAGGGCGCGCGCGGCACCGATGGCGACCAGCGTCACCGCCTGGGTGCGGGACCGTATCGCGCGGTGGCAGGCGACGGAGGGGTTTCGCCGCGCCGCTGCGGCCTTTCCGCTCACGCGTCCCGTCGCCAGGCGGCAGGCGCGGGCACTGTTCGATCTCTGCGCGGGCTTCGTTTATTCGCAGGTTTTGGCAGCGACCGTCCAATTGCGGCTGCCAGAGCGGCTGATGGCAGGGCCGCGCTCGGCTGCTTCCCTCGCGCTCGAGTTGGAGATGACGGAGCAAGCAATGGAGCGGCTGCTTGTGGCCGCGGTCTCGCTCCGGCTGCTGGCGCGGCGGGGCGCGGATGCCGGGGGCCGCGCTCGCTACGGATTGGGCGCGCTGGGCGCGGCGCTGATCGACAATCCCGGCGTTACCGCGATGATCGCGCATCATAGTATGCTCTACGCGGATCTGCGCGATCCGGTCGCCCTGCTCCGCGGCGAGGCCGCGCAGACGGCGCTCGCCAATTACTGGCCCTATGCCAAGGGGGCGGGCGCGGGGGCGGCGACGCCTGACGGCTATTCCGCGCTGATGGCGGTCAGTCAGCGTTTTGTCGCCGCCGAGGTGCTGGCGGCCTATTCGTTGCGCCGTCATCGGCACCTTCTGGATGTGGGTGGGGGCAGCGGCGCCTTTCTGATCGCCGCCGGCGCCGCCGCGCCGAACCTGCGGCTGACACTGTTCGATCTGCCGAAGGTTGCCGCGATTGCGCGGGAGCGGCTGGCGGCCTCCCCGGTTGCGGCGCGGTGCGAGGCGGTCGGCGGCGATTTCACCATCGATCCGCTGCCGGCCGGCGCGGATGTCGTGAGCCTGGTGCGGGTGCTGCACGATCATGAGGATGACACGGCACTCCGGCTGTTGCGCGCCATCCGCCAGGCGCTGCCGCCCGGCGGCACCCTGCTGATTGCCGAGCCGATGGCGGGGACACGCGGCGCGGAGCCGGTGGGTGACGCCTATTTCGGCTTCTACTTCCTCGCCATGGGCGGTGGCCGCGCGCGAACACCGGACCAGATCAGACAGCTGCTGTCGGAGGCTGGTTTCACCCGCACGCGCTTGCGGCTCAGCCGGATGCCGATGGTCGCGCGCGTTATGGTGGCGCGATGACACCCCGTATTGACCAGAGAGTGTCTATTTCAGTTGACTCTCTAAAGTGTAATGCTAACGTGACACCTAACGGTGGGCTGAAGCGACAGAGTCGCGGGCCGCACTTGGGGGTGACAGCGACCATGCAGACGGTTGCGGTAGTAATGGATGGTCCGGGACAGGCAGCGCTTCGCAGCGTCGCTCTCACAGAACCGGGACCCGAGGATGTCGTGGTCGATATCCAATGGAGCAGCATCAGCGCGGGGACCGAGCGGCTGCTCTGGTCCGGCCGGATGCCACCTTTCCCCGGCATGGGCTATCCGCTGGTGCCGGGCTACGAATCGGTTGGTCGCGTCATCAATGCCGGTGCCAATTCCGGGCTTCAGGGTGGCGAATTCGTCTTCGTGCCCGGCGCCCGCTGCTTCACAGAGGTGCGGGGCCTGTTCGGGGGGGCTGCCGCCCGGCTGGTCGTGCCCGGCGCACGCGTCTCGGCCATCGATGCCGATCTCGGCGAGCGTGGCGCCCTGCTGTCTCTCGCGGCCACCGCCTATCACGCGCTGGCGGACGCAAAGCCGCCCGAACTCATTATCGGCAACGGCGTGCTCGGCCGGTTGCTGTCACGCATCACTGTCGCACTCGGCCATCCGGCGCCCACGATCTGGGAAAGCCAGGAATGCCGCCGGGCCGGCGCCACTGTGACCACGCAGGAGGCGGACAGCCGGCGCGACTACGGCACAATCTATGACGCGAGTGGCGACGCCACAATTATGGACACCTTGGTGACGCGGCTGGCGCGGGGCGGGGAGATTGTGCTCGCGGGCTTTTATCATGCGCCGCTGAGCTTCACCTTTCCGCCGGCCTTCATGCGCGAGGCGCGGTTTCGCATCGCGGCCGAGTTCAAGCCGGCCGATCTCGCAGCCGCGCAGGCGATGATCGTCTCCGGCGCACTCTCGCTTGACGGATTGATCACGCATCGCCGTCCGGCCAGTGAGGCCGAAGATGCCTATACGACAGCGTTCGGCGACCCGAACTGCCTGAAAATGATCATGGATTGGAGGAGCCTCTCATGACCGAGACGCAGATTATCGCCATCTACGGCAAGGGCGGCATCGGCAAGAGCTTCACGCTCGCCAATCTCTCCTACACGATGTCCGAGCAGGGCAAGAAGGTGCTGCTTATCGGCTGTGATCCGAAAAGCGATACAACCTCGCTGCTGTTTGGCGGCCGATCCTGCCCCACGATCATTGAGACGTCGTCGCGCAAGAAGGCGGCCGGCGAGAAAGTCTCGATCGGCGATGTCTGCTTTAAGCGGGATGGCGTCTTCGCCATGGAACTGGGCGGCCCCGAAGTCGGGCGCGGCTGCGGCGGACGCGGCATCATCCACGGTTTTGAACTGCTGGAGAAACTCGGCTTCCATGAATGGGGTTTCGACTACGTGCTGCTCGACTTCCTGGGCGACGTGGTCTGCGGCGGCTTCGGCCTGCCGATTGCCCGCGACATGTGCCAGAAAGTGATCGTCGTCGGCTCCAACGATCTGCAGTCCCTCTACGTCGCCAACAATGTCTGCTCGGCGGTCGACTACTTCGCCAAGCTCGGCGGCAATGTCGGCGTCGCGGGTCTTGTCATCAACAAGGATGACGGCACCGGGGAGGCGCAGGCTTTCGCGGATGCGGTCGGCATTCCCGTGCTGGCCGCGATCCCCGCGCATGACGATATCCGACGCAAGAGTGCCAATTACGAAATCGTTGGCAGCAAGGGCTCCCAGTGGGAGCCGATGTTCTCGGCCCTCGCGCAGGAGGTGGCCCTGGCGCCCCCCCGCAGGCCCAATCCGCTGACGCAGGATGGGCTGCTCGCCTTGTTCAAGGGTGAGGCGGTCGGCCGCGGCGTGACGCTGCTGCCAGCGACGATGGAGGATATGGGCGGCGTGGCGGCCGCGGCGGCGCGCCCATCCCTCGAAGTCGTCTACGAGGGCGTGTGACCATGGACGGCATGCAGGCCCCTCCGCCGATCCCGCCCGATACGGGAAGCGGCTGCCATGGCGGGCGGGAGACGATGCTCGCCGCAGCTACCGCCGCCGGCAAAGGCGAAGTGCTGGCGAAGCTGATCGCGGATTATCCGCGCGGGCCGCATGACCAGCCGCAATCGATGTGCCCGGCCTTCGGAAGCTTGCGCGTGGGTCTGCGCATGCGGCGTGTGGCGACCATCCTCTCGGGCTCCGCCTGCTGCGTCTATGGCCTGACTTTCACTTCGCGCTTCTATGGCGCGCGCCGCAGCGTGGGCTATGTGCCGTTCAATTCCGAGACGCTGGTGCGCGGCCAGCTGTATGAGGATATTCGTGACGCGGTTTTCGAGACCGCCAAGCCGGCTGACTACGACGCTGTCGTCATCATCAACCTCTGCGTGCCGACGGCCTCCGGCGTGCCCCTGGATCTGCTGCCGAAGCAGATCGACGGCGTGCGCATCATCGGCATCGACGTGCCGGGTTTCGGCGTGCCCACCCATGCAGAAGCCAAGGATGTGCTGGCGGGTGCGATGCTGCGCGCCGCCCGATCCGAAATCGAGGCCGGCCCTGTGCAGCGCCCGCGCGGCCCGGCGGCCGAATTGCCGACTGTCGCCCTGATCGGCGAGTTGTTCCCGGCCGATCCGATGAGCATCGGCGGCCTGCTGGCGCCGATGGGCTTGGGCGTTGCGCCGAGCATCCCCGCCCGCGAATGGCGCGACCTCTATGGTGCGCTGGACTGTGACGTGGCGGCAGCCGTCCATCCCTTCTACACTGCCTCCATCCGCGAGTTTGAGGCCGCCGGCCGCCCTGTTGTGGGCTCGGGTCCCGTCGGGGTCGAAGGCACCGATGCCTGGCTCACCGCCATCGGCCGAGCTGCGGGCCTGCCCGGCAGCCGCATCGAAGCGGCGCGCCAGGCGGCTCTCCCGGCTTTGCGTGGCGTGCTGGCCGCCAATCGCATCGACGCGCGCATCACCGTCTCAGGCTATGAGGGGTCCGAACTTCTGGTCGCGCGCCTGCTGGTCGAGGCCGGGGCAGAGGTGCCCTATGTCGGCACCGCCTGCCCGCGCACGGCCTGGAACGAGGAGGACCGCGCCTGGCTGATCGCGCACGGGGCGCATGTGCAGTTCCGCGCGTCGCTGGAGCAGGATCTGGCGGCGATGAAGGAGGTGAAGCCCGACCTCGCCATCGGCACCACGCCCGTGGTGCAGAAGGCCAAGGAGAACGGCATTCCAGCCGTCTATTTCACCAATATCATGTCGTCCCGGCCCTTGTTCGGCGTTCCGGGTGCGGCTGCTTTGGCGAGTTCGATCGCCGCCCAGTCCCGCGGGCGGGAGCGTTTCGCCCGCATGGTGAGTTTCTTCGGCACCACGCCTGAGGTTACCCCCGCCGCCGCCCCTGCTGCGCCGGTCAAGATCAATAGTCTCGCCGCGTCGATGGGGAGCTGAGCGCATGCTGGTCATCGATCATGATCGCGCCGGTGGCTACTGGGGCGCCGTCTATGTCTTCAGCGCCCTCCGCGGTTTGCGCGTCATCATCGACGGGCCGGTGGGCTGCGAGAACCTGCCCGTGACTGCCGTGCTGCATTATACCGATGCGCTGCCGCCGCATGAATTGCCGATATCGGTGACGGGGCTTTCCGAGGATCAGCTGTCCCGCGACGGCACCGAGGAATCGATGAAACAGGCAAACCGCGTCGGTGATCAGCGGATGCCGGGCGTGGTTGTCACCGGCAGCATCGCCGAGATGATCGGTGGCGGCGTCACGCCCGAAGGCTCGGGCCTTCTGCGCTTCATCCCGCGCACCATCGACGAGGATCAATGGCAATGCGCCGATCGCGCGCTGTTCTGGCTCTACAGCCAGTTCGGCGGCAAGAAGGCGGCAAAGGGTGTGCGCGTCACTAAGAATTCCAAGGACCCTGCGGCGGCCGGGCCAGAGGCTGCAAAGAAGCCGCTGGTGAACATCATCGGCGCCATCCACGGCACCTTCAACATGCCGTCGGATCTCGCCGAGATCCGCCGCCTGGTCGAGGGGATCGGCTGCGAGGTCAACCTCGTCTATCCGATGGCCGCCCATCTGGACGACACGCCGAAGCTTGCCGACGCGGTCGCCAATGTCTGCCTTTACCGCGAATTCGGGCGAATGCTGTGCGAGGAATTGGGGAAACCCTATCTGCAGGCGCCGATCGGCCTGTTTGCCACAACGAATTTTCTGCGGGCCCTGGGCGAGATCACGGGCCTGGACCCCGAGCCCTTCATCGAGGCTGAGAAGCAGGCGACGATCAAGCCGATCTGGGATCTGTGGCGCAGCGTGACGCAGGATTTCTTCGCGACCGCGAGCTTCGCCGTGGTCGCGACCGCGACCTATGAGCATGGGTTGCGCCAGTTCCTGACCGAGGAGCTGGGCATTCCCTGTACTTTCGCGCATGCCCGCCGGCCCGGCATCAAACCGGATAACCAGGGGGTGCGCGCGGCGCTGAAAAAGAGCCCGCCGGTCGTACTTTTCGGGTCCAATAACGAGCGCATCTACGCGGCCGAACTTGGCCTGCGGTCCATCTACATTCCGGCATCTTTTCCCGGTGCGATCATCCGTCGCGCCACGGGCACGCCCTTCATGGGCTATGCCGGAGCCACCTATATCGTTCAGGAGTTCTGCAACGCCCTGTTCGACATGCTCTTCAACATGCTGCCGCTCGGCCGCGACCTGGATCAGGTCGAGCCGACGCTGGCACGCGGCGAGGCTGCTCCCCCGGTCTGGGAACCGGAGGCGCGGGCCTTGTTCGACGATCATGTTGAGACCGAGCCGTTCCTTATCCGCATTTCTGCCGCCAAAAAGTTGCGTGAGCGGATCGAGAGAGATGCGCGGCGGGAGGCAGAGCCGTGCGTTACCGCTGCCCGCGTTGCGACCTCGTTGGCGGCGTCAGCCATGTCGTGACCAGCGATTTCAACCGACTTCATGAGGAGACACATCCATGGCGATCGATCCTGAAAGGCGGTCGACCCTCTCGGGTCTGACCGAAGGCGAGGCGAAGGAGTTCAACAGAATCTTCGTCATTAGCTTTCTCATATTCGTGGGCATAGCCATCGTTGCCCATATCCTGGCCTGGTCCTGGCGGCCCTGGCTGCCCGGCGTGCATGGCTACCAGACCTCCATGTTGCTGGATCATCCGGCACTGCACGGTTTGGCGGTCATCGGGACCCATGCCGCCACTGTGCTGCTGACCTGAGGGGGGTGCTATGTATCGCGTTTGGATACTATTCGACCCGCGTCGCGCATTGACGACGCTGTTCGTCTTCCTGCTGATCCTGGCTCTGGTGATCCACTTCATTCTGCTGAGCACGAGCCGCTTCAATTGGCTTGATGGTCCGAATGCGGATCATTACGGCGGACCATCGCAGGTGCAGCAAATGACGCCTCTGCCATCCACCAAAACGCCCTGAACATGGGTTCTGTTGGGGACCGGTGAGAGCCGGTCTCCAACCGAGCGGAGAGATGCCGCTATGGCCATGATGAATTTCGAATACAAGTACCGCATACGCGGCGGTACTCTGATAGGCGGGGATCTGTTCGATTTCTGGGTCGGACCCTTCTATGTCGGTTTTTTTGGCGTCACCACGATTTTCTTCACGATCATCGGCACCGCCCTGATCGTCTATGGTGCCGCCATCGGACCCACCTGGAATGTTTGGCAGATCAATATTCCGCCACCGGATTTGAGATACGGGCTGGGCTTCGCACCGCTCGCCAGCGGCGGCTTGTGGCAATGGATCACCTTCTGTGCGCTCGGGGCCTTCATATCCTGGGACCTGCGCATGATCGAGATCGCCCGCAAGCTCGGTATGGGGCTGCATGTGCCGATCGCCTTCGCCTGCGCCATCCTGGCCTATTTCACGCTGGAGGTGATCCGCCCGGTGATGCTCGGCGCCTGGGGAAACGGATTTCCCTATGGAATCATGTCGCATCTTGATTGGGTCAGCAATGTCGGCTACCAGCATCTCGAGTTTCACTACAATCCGGCGCACATGATCGCCGTGACATTCTTCTTCACGACAACCTTCATCCTCTCGATGCATGGTGGCGTGATTCTCTCTGCTCTCAACCCAGGCGGCGACGATACGGTCAAGCCTTCGGGGTATGAGGATAGTTTCTTCCGCGACTTGATCGTCTATTCCATCGGCCCGCTCGGCATCCATCGTCTTGGCTGGTTCTGTGCCATGAACGCGGGCGTCTGGAGTGCCATCTGCATCGTCATCAGCGGACCCTTGTGGACGCATGGTTGGCCGCAGTGGTGGAACTGGTGGCTTAACCTCCCGATTTGGGGCTAAGGCGATGTTCGACTATCGCACAGCATTCGGCTTGCAATATCAAAACATTTTCAATCGCATTCAGGTGCGTGGTCCGTTTGATCCGGGCGCGCCGCTGAAGGACAATCTCGAGCACAACCGGCGGGGCAAGCCGTTTCATTCCTATCTGCTTGGCCTCATCGGGGCCGCTCAGGTGGGGCCATTCTACCTTGGCACATGCGGCCTCTTGTCCATCGTCTGCGGCTTCATCGCCTTCGAGATCATCGGGCTCAATATGCTGGCTTCGGTGAACTGGGACCCGGTGCAGTTCATCCGGCTTCTGCCCTGGCTCGGGCTGGAGCCGCCGGCGCCGTCCTGGGGCCTGCGCATACCGCCGCTGAACCAGGGTGGCTGGTGGCTGATGGCTGGTGCCTTCCTGACCGCCTCGCTGGTGTTCTGGTGGTTCCGCGTCTATCTCCGCGCCAAGGCGCTTGGCCTTGGCACGCATGTCGCCTGGGCCTTCGCCGCCGCCCTGTGGCTCTATTTCGTCTGCGGCTTTCTCCGGCCGCTGTTCATGGGCTCCTGGGGCGAGGGCGTGCCGTTCGGCATCTTCCCGCATCTGGACTGGACGGCATCGATCTCCATCCGATCGGGTAACCTTTATTACAACCCGTTCCACATGCTCTCGATCGTCTTCCTGTACGGCTCAACCCTGCTGTTTGCGATGCATGGCGGCACCATCCTGGCCACCAGCCGCTACTGGGGCGAGCGCGAGTTGGAGCAGGTGACGGATCGTGGCACGGCGGCCGAACGTGGCGCCCTGTTCTGGCGCTGGATCATGGGGTTCAACGCCACTTTCGAATCCATCCATCGCTGGGCCTGGTGGTTCGCGGTGCTTTGCCCGCTGACCGGTGGCATCGGTATCCTGCTCACTGGCACGGTCGTCGATAACTGGTATCTGTGGGGCGTCAAGCACGGCCTGGCGCCGGTCTACCCCGCCGTCTATCCGTATATCGCGGCACCCCTCATGCATTTGCAGGGTGTTCTCAAATGACGAACATCCTTTTAGTGCCATTCCGCGTCACCGCCGCCCTGATCACCGGGGTGGTGAACGGGTCCCGCCGGCATCCCTACCAGGCTTTGGGCTGGTGTACCGGCGTCATCGCGGCGCTGATCGTCTGGGGCCTCGCGAGCACGCTGCAGACCCTGCCCATGGCGAGCGTGCAGCTCGGCTATCGCGGCACCGGCATGACCGAGCAATACAATATCGCGGCGAGCCGCGCGTCCCTGCCGCTGAACACGCCGACGGGCGAATATCCGCCGGTTTCGCCGGCGGGCAAGCCGGCGAGCGCCGTCTATAAGAACGTTCAGGTCCTGAAGACGGTCGATGCGAATGACTTCCTGCGGGTTATGGCAGGGATGGCGCAATGGGTGGCGCCGCAGGTTGGCTGCGCCTATTGCCATTCTGTCGCCAACATGGCGTCGGACGCCGTCTACACCAAGGCGATCGCCCGCCATATGCTGCTGATGACGCAGTATATCAACGAGAACTGGAAGAGCCATGTCGGCGCCGCCGGGGTTACCTGCGGCACCTGTCATCGTGGTCAGGGCGCGCCGCAATATACTTGGAACTTTCAGCTGCCGCCGGGCGGCCTGCACGGCTATGCGGCGACGACGACCGGAGAGAATTTACCCTCCCCTGCCGCGGATATGTCGTCTTTGCCCTCCGACCCCTATACGCCCTTCCTGCTGAATGCCAATCCGATCCCGGTGCAGGGCGTGACGGCGCTGCCCAGTGGCAACCGTACATCCATCGAGCAAACCAACTGGACCTATGCCCTGATGATGCATTTCGCGCATTCACTCGGCGTCGGCTGCAACTATTGCCACAACAGCCGGGCTTTCTCGGTCTGGGATCAGGGCACGCCGAACCGCGTGACGGCATGGTATGGCATTCAGATGGTGCGTGACCTGAACAACAATTTCATGGTTCCGATCACCAATCTCTTCCCCGCCGGCCGGCGGGGTCCGATGGGCGACGTCGCCAAGATCAATTGCGAAACCTGCCACCAGGGTGCCTATGCCCCCTATTATGGCGCGCATGTCGTCGACACCTATCCGGCGCTGACCCATGCCACCAATGGCGGGGGCGGCACCGCTCAAGCAGTTCCGCCTCCGCCCTTCGCGCTGCCGTCTCAGAGCAAGTCCTCATCGATCCAGCCCCTGACCGGCGCGAAGGAGGCGAGTTTCAATGCACCAGTCTCGTCAGGTTCTGTCGCTCAGTCGGGAGGTGCGACGCCATGAACAAAACACTCGTCGGAGGGGCCCTCAGCGTCGTGCTAACGGCCGGTCTCCTCGCCGCCCACAGCTGGGGTGCCACGCAGGTGCCGGTGCAAACCCCGGGGCAGGGACCATCCCAGGCGCCATCGACTGACGCCGCCCTTCTCGCCCGCGGCAAATACCTGACCACGCTGGGCGATTGCACCGGTTGCCACACGGCCGAAGGCGGCAAGCCTTTCGCCGGCGGGCAATATATGGCCATGCCCTTCGGCCAGCTCTCGACCCCGAACATAACGGCGGATGTCGATACCGGCATCGGCAAATACACCGATGCCGACTTCATTCGCCTGATGCGCGGCGGCGTGACGCCAAGCGGCCAGCATATCTATCCGGCGATGCCCTATCCCTGGTACGCGACCCTGCCGGATGACGATATACTGGCCATCAAGGCCTATCTCTTCTCGCTGCCGCCGGTCCATGCGCCGCGCCTGGATTATACGGTCTGGTTCCCCTTCAATCTCCGGCCCGCGATCATTGGCTATAATCTTCTGTTCCTGGGTGACCGCTTCCAGCCCGATCCGCATTTGACTGCGGAGCAGAATCGGGGCGCCTATATCGTCAATGGGCTCGAGCATTGCGGCGAGTGCCACAATCACCGCAACTTCCTCGGCAATTCCGCGGTCGCGCTATCGGTTCTCGGTGGGCCGATTACGCAATGGTATGCGCCAAGCCTGCGCTTCGACCCGATGACCGGGCTGGGGCGGTATAGCGACAAGGACATCGTGCAGTTTCTGCGAGACGGTCATTCCCCTTCCATGGGCACCGTCGCCGGCCCCATGGCGGAGGTGGTCCGCGACAGCACACGCTATCTGACCGATTCGGATCTGCAGGCGATCGTGGCCTACCTGCATACCTTGCCCGCGACGCCGAGCTATTACGGCTGGAAACGTAATCCGACCAATGCGGCACTGGTCGATGGCCAGCAGGTCTATCTCAGCCACTGCGCCTCCTGCCATCAGCCGGATGGTGCCGGCATCCCCGGCAAGATTCCGGCGCTGGACGGCAACGGCATGGTGACGGCGACGGGGCCGCAGAGCGTGATCCGCGTCGTCATCGGCGGGCTTGAAGCGCGGGGACCCTATGCGCTGATGCCGGGCGTGGGGGCGACCATGACCAATGACCAGATCGTCGCTGTCACCAACTATGTTCGCCAGGCCTGGAGCAATGTCGCGCCGATGAACGCGACGCCGAAGCTGGTGCAGGTCATCCGCGACGATACGCATACCTTTACCAATGGTCTGCAGCCGGACGGTTGCCCGGCGCTGCAGCAGGGTCAGCTCAAATCGGTTCTGGCTGACAACAGCAACGGGCTTGAAGATCTGCTGAAATCGACGACCATGCCGAATCTGCTGACCAACGTGAACGCAATCGTGCAGAAGCTGCACAGTCTCGCGCCTGGCCTGTCGCAATCTGACGCGGTCAATGGCCTGACCACCGCCTATTGCCCGATCGTCTACGGCGATGGCAGCATTCCGCCCGACCAGCGGGTCTGGCAGCTGACCCATTTCGCCGACCGGCTTTACACGCAGCTCTCCAATAATGGGAGTGACTGAGAATGTATTTCTGGTGGTTCGTCCTAATTTTCGTGATCTGGGCCTGGCTGACCGGCGGCTCTCTCTATGGCTGGCGGGAGCGTAAGCTCGGCGGCTGGCTGACCTTCGGCTCGGTCTTGGTCTGGACCGGCATTGCCGGCCTGGTCGTTCTCTTCGTCCTGCCCTATTGGCAGATTGTCTACCTCGTTCTGCTGCAGCCCGGTTGAGTGAATGCATATGATCCGATCGGCGGCTGCACTGGATCGGATCATTGCCGACAATTTGTTGGTTCGCTTAAGAAAGATCCATTTTACTTCCCGTTAGCGCATGTCGTCTTTGAGCAGTGTCTCGACAACTTTGGCAGACGTGAGCACGCCCGGCAGTCCGGCACCGGGATGGGTGCCGGCACCGACCAGATAGAGCCCGCGCATCTCTTCGGATTTGTTGTGAAATCTGAACCAGGCGGATTGCGTGAGGCGCGGCGAGATTGAGAAACCGGCCCCATGCCGGCTGCGATAATCCTGCCGAAATGTTTCGGGCGTCATCCAGCTCTCCGTCACGATCGCAGCCGAGAGGCCAGGCAATTCCCGCGCCTCCATCATCGCGACCAGACGGTCACGCAACTGCGGGGCTGCCTTGGTCCAGTCGATCCCTGCGCGGAGGTTGGGCACCGGCGCCAGAACATAGAAGGCGTCGTGGCCGGCGGGCGCCATGTCCGGGTCTGTCGCCGTCGGCCGGTGGAGGTAAAGGCTCAGATCCTCTGGCACCTGCGTGCCACGGCCGAAGATCTCGTCGAGGAGTTCCCGGTACTTTTGGCCTAGTAGAATGGTGTGATGCGCCGTCGCCTCATAGCGGCGATTAGTGCCGAAGTAGAAGACGAAGAGCCCCATTGAATAATCCAGCCGGTCCAGCTTGCGGTCGGTCCAGCGGCGGCGCTTCACGCCAGGCAGGAGGTCGGCATAGATCGCGGGCGCATCGGCATTGGCGATCACGGTCTCGGCGGTCAGGGTCTCGCCCGTGGTCAGCGCAACGCCTTTAATCTGATTATTTTCGTGCAGGAGCCGGGCGACATCCGTCTGCAGGCGGATGGTGATGCCATGACGCTGCATCAGCGCGCCGAGGGCGGCGACGAGGGCGCCCGTTCCCCCTTTCGGGAACCAGACCCCGTGCTGCCGTTCAAGATGCTGGATGAGGGCGTAAATTCCACTGGTATGGAAAGGATGTCCTCCAACGAGCAAAGGTTGCAGGGAAAAGACGCGACGCAAGCTCTCATCCTGCAGATACCGCCGGACGATGCCGTATACGCTGCGGTGCCCGCCAAGCTTCACGATGTGCGGAAAGGCAGCCATCATGGTCACGATTTTGTGAAATGGCCTGGCGCTATAACGTTCATACCCGACTCGATAAAGTTCGGCTGCGTGACCCTGCATCTTTTCATAGCCGGGAAGATCGCTAGGCGAAAACCGCATGACTTCGTTGCGCATGGCCTTGGCATCACCGGTCAGGTCGAAAGATCTTCCGTTGACAAAACGAATCCGATAGAAGGGAGCGACGGGCAGAAAAGGCAGATGGTCCGAACGATCTTCGCCAAAGAGCGCAAAAAGTTCGTCCAGAAGAAATGGTGCCGTGATCACGGTTGGTCCGGCATCAAAGTGAAATCCATCCTGACGGACAACACGGCCGCGACCACCGAGTTGATCGAGACGTTCGAGGAGGGTTACGTCATAGCCCAGGGCGCGCGCGCGCAGGCTGGCTGCCATGCCGCCGAACCCACCGCCGATAACGATAACGCGCCGCCTGATGGGAGGGGCTTCTTGAGATCTAGGCATTTATTGTTTAACGTTCCTGGTAACGACTAATTGGATAGTCAAAAAACTTAAAGACCTGATGGCGTCTCTCTTGCCGGCCTCCAGATGTCGTTGTTCTGGAAGAAAAGGTGAGATAGCGAACATGGTGGGCAAATGGGATGACGAACAGTCTAGAGGACGATCTGTCCGAAGCGTCATCGCGCGATCACGCGAGTGACGGCGATCGCTGGTGGCCAATGCTCACAAGCAGCCTTCAGCGACCGCAAGCCATGGAAAGCACAACGCTGACGGCCTTGCTTTTGCTGCTGATCGTGGCGACGACGGATCGGGAGACGGCACTCCCCACGACCGGGCGAGTTGTGAATCTTGTCTGCGAGTTGCAGCAAAATCATGACGGCCCGCAAAGCGACGCCAAATTGCGTGCTTCGGTCATTTCACGGCTGAGCGAGGCCTTGGCCTGTTTGCGCGGCACATTGAACTGAGCGTTTGGGCGCCGGGCGCCCGGCATTACGCGAAGACCGAGGCTGGGGCTCCGGCCTTCAGGCTGGACCCAAGTTCCACACCCATCCGTGCTGCATCGGCCGCACTGCCTTCAATCTCGCCGCGGCGCAGGAAACTGCCGTCGATCGAGGCAAGCAGGCCGCTCAGCCGCAGCTGATTGCCGGGTAGAAGCTGCCCGAAAGCCCCAATGGGTGTGGAGCAGGAACCGTCCAGGGTCCCGAGCATCGCACGCTCGGCCGTCGCTGCGACGCGCGACGCGCGATCCTCAACGATCTTGAGCAGATCACGCAGTTCGGTCGCATCTTCGCGGGTCGTGATGCCGACGATGCCCTGACAGGCGGCCGGCAGCATGGTCGTGGGGGCGAGCGCGACGGAGGCCTCGGCCTCGAGCCCCAACCGCCGCAGCCCGGCCATGGCGAGCAGGCTGGCGGCGCAGTCTCCATGACGGATCTTGTCAAGCCGGGAATGGACATTGCCGCGCATCATGGTGATCTGGAGATCCGGCCGGGCATGGAGCAGCTGAGCCTGGCGGCGGACCGAACAGGTGCCGATGACGGCACCCTTCGGCAAACAGGCGTAGGGGTTCTCATCGTCGAGCGCGTCGCAACTGTCGCTGAGGATCAGCGCATCACGCACATCCTCGCGCTGGAGTGTGCAGGCGAGCACGATACCGGGCGGCAAAGTTGTTTCCAGATCCTTCAGGCTATGGACCGCCAGATCGATCCGACCGTCCATCAGCGCCTCATGAATCTCTTTGGCGAAGAGGCCCTTGCCGCCGATTTCGGCGAGCCGCCGGTCCTGCACCGCATCGCCCGTGGTGCGGATGACATGCTCCTGAAACACATCCATCTGGTGCAAAACCGGACAGACCCTGGCAAGGATGGTGAGGAAGCTGCGCGTCTGCTGCAGCGCCAGGGGCGAGGCGCGCGTGCCGACGCGCAGCGGCAGCCGGGGATGATGGCGCGGGACAGCTTGCGGCGTAGCCATGCCGGCCACCCGCGGCGGCACCAGGGCAGCGCGGAGATCCGTCTGAAGCGTTGCGGCATCCATCAGCTTTGTCCTTTGACGATGCCGCCGCGATCCACCCCATCAAACGGTCCGTTGAGGCGGACGATGGCGCGGTTCAGAACAGAGGCAATGCTAACCCAGATGAGATAAGGCAGCAGAAGCGCCGCGGCTAAGGGCGAGCGCGGGTAGGCGACCAGGATCAGGGCCAGGACCGACAGCCAGAGAAAGACAACCTCGATCAAAGCCCAGTCCGGGCGCCGCAGCTTGAAGAAGAAGAGGCTCCAGGCAATGTTGAGGGCGGCGTTCACGGCAAACAGCACGAGGGTGATAGCCCTGTCCCAATCTGTCTGCGGCATGCGCCACAGGACCACGGCAGCGGCGCAGGTGACGATGCCGATCACACTCCAGATCGGCCCGAAGGCCCAGTTCGGCGGCCGCCAGGGCGGATTGCGCAGGCTGTAGTACCAAGGCCCGATCTCGGTCAAAGCGCCACCGGCACCCAGCACGCAGATCGTTGCTACCACCGCAATGACGATCGTGACGGTCACGCCGAGAGTATCCCCGTGAGATGCCCCATGCTTTTGCAGAAGATCCGCAGATGGGTGAGCGGCTTGGCCCGGACCAATTCCTTGGTCATGTAGGCGGCCCAGGTCAGCCGCTGCACATCCTTGTCACGGCAGATCGTCACGAACCGCTCTCGCCGCCGGTCGCTGATGTACCAGTAGCGCTGCATGATGCCGAGTACGGCGAAGACCTGGCCATGGCTGCGCATGAAACGGCGCCTGGCTGCGTGCAGCGCGCGGGCCTGGCCAGTCGCGAGGAAAGTTTCCACCGCCTCACCAGCCAGCTGACCGCCGAGCATGGCGTAATAGATGCCCTCGCCGGAGGCAGGTGCCACAACGCCGGCAGCGTCGCCTGCCAGCAGCACGCTTTGCCCGTCGTCCCAGCGCCGCAGCGGCTTGAGCGGGATGGGCGCGCCTTCGCGGCGGAGGGTTTCTGCGCCGGCGAGGCCGGTTGCTTCCCGCAATTCGGTCGTGGCCTGGCGGAGCGCAAAACCCTTATGGGCACTGCCGAGACCGACGCTCGTGGTCGCGCCATGCGGGAAGACCCAGCCGTAGAAATCTGGTGACACGCGTCCGTTGTAATGCACCTCGCAGCGCGCCGGATCGAAGGACGCCTGCGTGGGGGAGCGGACAATCTCGTGATAGGCGAAGACATAGCGCATGCGGTCGGCGCCGGGGACGCCGGCGGCGCGGGCGACGCCGGACCGGGCGCCGTCGGCGCCGATGACCGACCGGGCGCGGAGGGTGAAGGGGGCGCCGTCGATGCCACTCTCACGGCATTGCAGGATGACGATGCCATCGGCATCGCGGCTCAGCCCCTCGAACAGACCGGTGCGCAACGCGGCGCCATCGGCACCGGCGCGCTCGCGCAGCCAGATGTCGAATTCCTGGCGGTCGACCATGCCGACGAAACCATTCTCGATGGGCATATCGGCGATACGGTCGGAGGGCGCGAACATCCGAGCCGAGGTCACGCGGGCCGCCAGCAAGGCGTCAGGTATGGCGAAATCCTGGATCAGCCTTGGCGGGATCGCGCCGCCGCAGGGTTTGACGCGGCCGCCGCGTTCGAGCAGCAGCACCGAGCGCCCGGCTTTGGCGAGGCTGGATGCGGCGGTAGCCCCGGCAGGACCGCCGCCGACGACCACGGTATCGTAAATCGGTTCGCTACTCATGACGCACCTCCCATCTGGAAGAGCGCCGCGATCATCACGGCGCCAAGGCGAAGGCGGTGGCGAGCATGCCGAGCACATAGAGCGTGGTGCCGGTGGCATTGTACCAAGGGGCACGGCCGCGCGGATCATCGAGCAGCCGCAGCATGAGCACGAGTTGCGCCATCAGCAGGGCAACGACGATGCAGGCGTGAATGGGCATCCGCCAATACAGCAGGAGCAGCACGATGGCGGCCTGGGCGGCGGCCATCGTGAAGCAGGCCAGGCGGCAGGCGCGATCGGGGCCGAGCTTGGCCGGCAAGGAGCCAAGCCCCATCTGCCGGTCACCCTCGATCGACTTGAAATCATTGAGCGTCATAATGCCATGGGCGCCAAGGCTGTAGATCGCTGCGACCAGGATGACGGAGGCCGAGGGCATCGCCCGCAGGCACACCGCGGCCCCCGCGAACCAGGGCAGGCCTTCATAGGAGAAGCCGACGGCGAGGTTGCTCCACCAGCCGTTGCGCTTCAGACGAACCGGCGGGGCGCTGTAGATCCAGGCGAGGAGAAGGCCGATCCCGGTCGCGATGACGACAGGGGTGCCGAGCAGGAAGGCGACAGCGGCGGTGAGGATGGTCCAGCCGATGGCAATGCCGAGGCCCCAGTGACCCGGCACGCGGCCGGACGGAATCGGGCGGTTCGGCTCGTTGATGGCGTCGACATGGCGGTCGTACCAGTCATTGACCGCTTGGCTGGTGCCGCAGGCGAGGGGGCCTGCCAGCACCGCGCCGATGGCGACAACGGCCCAACCCCGCGTGCCGGGGCCACCGGCGCAGACCACACCGCAGCCGAAGGCCCATATCGGTGCGAACCAGGTAATCGGTTTCAATAGTTCCAGAAGAGCCGGCGGACTCGGCCAGTCGCGCCCCGGCGCCGGGCGCCCCGCATGAGGCGGAATCAGGCCGAGCGTGCCGCCCTGGTCGCTCATGCGCCGGAGTCTCCGTCCGGCTCGCCGTCGCCCGGGTCGCTCAAACCGTATCGGCGCAGCTTCACATAGAGGCTTTGCCGGCTCAGGCCGAGCATCTCGGCGGCGGAAGCCCGGTTGTTGCCGGTCAATTCCAACGCCGATTCGATGCAGAGACGCTCGATGACGTCGATCGCATCGCGCACCAGCTCTTTCATCGACACGCGACCGATCAGCTCGGTCAGCTGTTCGATCGAGCGGGGCATGGCGCGGGGCGGCTGCGACCGCGCCGTTGTCAGTCGGCGTCCGATGTCGCGGATCACGAAGCTGAAGCATTGTTGCCCGTCGAGCGTCACGGCATTGGCCGAGATCTCGACATCCTGGCTATTCCCCATCTCGCCGCGGATGCTGGTCGCAAAGAGGCGCACGACGCCACGCTGCTTGAGATTGGCGAGCAGCACGTCGGTATCGACACCCGATTGGCCAATCCAGTTTTCGATCGACCGCCCCTGTGCCCGGGCCAAGGAGCCGAGCTGGGCCATGCCGACGAAGGTTGCGTTGGCGTTGATAAGCTCGCCCTCTGGCGTCGTCAGGACGAATCCGTCCGGGGCCTGCTCGAAGGCTGCCAGCAGACGCTGATTCACATCGGAGACGGTCTTGGTACTGGCGGTCGTGGTATCGGTCGCGGGGGCCGCGGAGAGGCGCACGACCAGGACCGCGGTCTTGTCCTCCATAAGCATGGTGACATCGAGCGTGACCGGCCCAGAAGCGGGGACTCCCGGCAGAGCTGACTTGTCACCACCCGCCTTGTCAACGGTGATGGGGTGCAGGCGCACGGCCATGGATTGTGGGCCGCCGGCCTGACGCATGCCGACCAGCAAACGCTGGGCACCAGCGCGATCATCCGGGTGCAGCAGATCGACCACAGGCACGCCCAGGCTGCGGCGCCCCTGCTCGAGCAGCGCGAGCGCGGCCGGGTTGGCCTCGGTGATGCGCAGGCTTTGCGCATCAACCACCATCAGCGGCTCCGGTGCTGTTTGAAACAGGCCCCGATACCGGGCCTGCGCCTGGCGCAGACTGGCATAGTCGCGCTCCACTGCCTGCTGCGCATCGACCAGACGCTGCTGGAGCGTGGCGAGGCGGCGCAAATCGCGTCCGAAGGCAATGACCGAGCCATCGCTTTTGGCCCGAACGGTAGAATATTCGATCGCGATATCCGCCCCCTCGAGGGCGGCGGGGTGGTTGAGGTGGCGCGGATGCGGTTCGGAATCCTTCAGCGCGCTTTCAAGCAGGGCTTCTGCCTTCTGCCGGCTGTCTATCGTGACCGTATCGGCCCAGCGCCGCCCGGCCCAGGAGCCGGCATCCTCAACCGCATTTTCCAGCTCGCTGGTGCGGAAGGCACAATCTTGCACGATTCCATCGGGGCTGACGATCAGGGCTACGTCCGCGGCGGCGGCGATCACGCGCGAGGCGTCCTCGGCCGTCAGGGCGCCGATCGAACCGTTATCCCGAGAAAACCATTTGCTAGCCCTCATCGCGGTATTCTTGCTTTGGCCCGGTCTGGGCGCGGTTTGATCTGAAAGGTTATCATAGGGCACTGGACTGAGACCCCTTTGCCCGCCGGAGCTGATCCAGCAGCTCCTCTGCCCGCGCGGTCGCCTCTGCCGCGCTCGCGCCAGTGCCGTCCGCCCCCAGGGTTTCGACAAGCGAAGGTGTCGCCAGGATCAATGCCCCGCCGACCATGATGATGACGTTTTTGTTGTGAGATGCGGCCCGGACGGCCTTGATGCAATGATCCGCACGGCTGAGCCGCACATTCGTAGCCATCGAAAAACCGACCACATCGTAATCGACGGTCGATACCAGACTGGCGACGTCGTCCGTATTGGAAACCTGGAGGTTTGATACCTGCCATCCCGCGCTATCAAAACAATTGGCAAGTAACGACTGGCCGAGGCTATGTTGCTCCCCCTCTAAAGTCAACAAGAGCAGGGTTTTCTTGACCGCACCCTGGGGTAATATCACGCGCCGCGTCATCGGTGCGATGTCATGCGCCATCCGCTGCAGATGGAACATGCCCAAGGTCACCTCTTCAAACCCGGCGCGGTCCTCGGCCCACAGGATGCCGAGGTAGCGGGCGGCATCAGCGATCAGTTCAAGGCATCGTGCCTCTGCAGCCTCGCCCTCGGTGACGAGCCGGGCGATGACAGAGGCAACCGCTTCATCCGGCTTCGCGCCGATCACCCCCAATGCCAGGGATGCCGCGTCGGTCGCGCGGTGACGGGGTGTGGTGGGGGGCGGCGTGGGTGCCTGGGGAATCGGCATCCCGGCTGCGGCCGCGCGCGCGCGGTAGGTCGCCAGCAGCCGCGGAATGATATCGGCCTCGACCACCCGCTCGATCGCCGCCTGCCGACGCTGCGGTGACCGCTCGTCGTGCAGAATGCTGACCACGGTACGGCAGACTGGGGCCTCCTCCAAGGGATAGGCCGCCTGGTCGCCTTGGGTCGCGCTTGATGTTTCCTGGTGACTCAGACCGGACATCCCTAGCCCCCTCTAGACGCTATTATCAGTGCCGCCGGGCACAACAACTGTCAATCGGAATTTACGTCTAGAATGCTTGACAGTCGGGTGGGCGGAGTCCTAGCGTTCCCCTCGAAGACGACGCGTTCGCTGCGGGTCGCGATAGATAACCCCTTCCGAGTGCTGATGTCTTCGAGTTCTCGCGCTGTGCGCGAAGAAGTAAGGAGTAGCTATGATCACGAGTTTCAGCGATCTGCTTGATACTTTCGATAGCTCTCCCTGGCCGTCCACGACTGGACGGTGCTGCCGCAGCGTGCAGCCGCGCGTGACAAGCCTGGTTTACACTCCCGAGCAGCGTCGCCGCCGCAACAGCAGCCCCTGGACGATGGTGCAAGGTATTTTGGCGCCGCTCCAGTTCCTGGCCTTCATCGTCAGTACCGGCCTCGTGCTGCGTTATCTCGTCTCCGGCCATGGCTATGAGGCGGCGACCATCTCGGTCGTGGTCAAGACGGTCTTTCTCTACACGATCATGATTACCGGCTCGCTGTGGGAAAAGGCGGTGTTTGGCCGCTATCTGCTGGCCCCGGCCTTCTTCTGGGAGGATATGTTCAGCTTCCTGGTGATCGGGTTGCACACCGCTTATATCGTGGCTCTGGCGACCGCGGTGCTGACCGCGCAGCAGATGATGCTGCTGGCACTGACCGCTTTCGCCGCCTACGTGGTCAACGCCGCTCAGTTCGTCTTCAAGCTGCGCGCGGTCCGGCGTGAAGCGCCCGCGGCTGTCATCGCGGTAGCCAAGTGATCGCCGCGATGCACGCCGAGACTTCTTCCAGCTGTGCCACGCCGCCGGTGCTGCGCGAACGCGGCCAGCGCGAGGTCTTCTGTGGCCTGACCGGCATCGTCTGGCTGCATCGCCGTATCCAGGACGCTTTCTTTCTTGTCGTCGGCTCCCGCACCTGCGCGCATCTGCTGCAATCGGCGGCGGGCGTGATGATCTTTGCCGAGCCCCGCTTCGCCACCGCCATTATCGAGGAACGTGACCTCGCCGGCCGCGCCGATATGGATGACGAGCTGGACCGCGTGGTCGCGCGCCTGCTGGAGCGCCGGCCCGACATCCGCATGCTGTTCCTGGTCGGCTCCTGCCCCTCCGAGGTCATCAAACTTGACCTGTCACGCGCCGCGGCACGGCTGACGCGGCAATTTCTGCCGCATACGCGCGTGCTGAGCTATTCCGGCAGCGGCATCGAGACGACCTTCACCCAGGGCGAGGATGCCTGCCTTGCCGCTCTGGTGCCTGAATTGCCGCCCAGCGACGCGCCACAGCTGATGGTTGCGGGCGCACTGCCCGATGCGGTGGAGGCCGAATTCGCCGATATCTTTGCGCAGGCGGGGATCGGCCCGGTGCAGTTCCTGCCGCCGCGGCGCGCAACCGCGCTTCCCTCCGTCGGGCCGGGCACCGTCCTGATGCTGGCGCAACCCTTCCTGAGCGAGACCGCCCGGCTGCTGGAGGCGCGCGGCGCGCGCCTTGTGGTCGCCCCTTTCCCGATCGGCGCCGAGGGGACGCGGCTTTGGCTGCAAGCGGCGGCTCAGGCGATGGGGGCTGATCTCGCCCGGCTCAGCGCTGCCATGGCGCCGGGCATGGCGCGCGCCGCGCTCGGCATCGCCCGCCATCGCGTCATGTTGGAAGGCCGACGGATTTTCTTCTTTCCCGATTCTCAGCTGGAAGTGCCGCTGGCGCGGTTCCTGTCGAGGGAACTCGGCATGGAACTGGTCGAGGTCGGCACGCCCTATCTCAACCGTCGGCACCTCGCCGGCGAATTGGCGCTGCTACCCGAATCGACGCAGCTCAGCGAAGGCCAGGATGTGGATCGGCAGCTCGACCGCTGCCGGGCTGCCGCACCCGATCTCGTTGTCTGTGGCCTGGGGCTCGCCAATCCGCTGGAGGCGGAGGGCACGCCCACGAAATGGTCGATCGAGCTGCTGTTCAGTCCGATCCACGGCTTTGAGCAGGCGGGCGATCTGGCGGGCCTGTTTACCCGCCCGCTCCGCCGCCGCGCGGCTTTGGAGGTCTGAGCGCCATGCAGCTGACCCTCTGGACCTATGAAGGGCCGCCGCATGTGGGGGCCATGCGCATCGCTTCGGCGATGACCGGCGTGCATTACGTGCTCCATGCCCCGCAGGGCGATACCTATGCCGATCTGCTGTTCACGATGATCGAGCGGCGGGATCGCCGTCCGCCCGTGACCTATACCACCTTCCAGGCCCGCGACCTTGGCGGCGACACCGCGGAGCTGTTCAAGACTGCCGCGCGCGAGGCGGTCGAGCGGTTCCGCCCGGAAGTGCTGCTGGTCGGCGCCTCCTGCACCGGCGAGCTGATCCAGGACAATCCTGAGGGCCTCACCCGGGGCCTGGATGTGCCGGTGATCGCGCTCGATCTGCCGTCCTATCAGCGCAAGGAAAACTGGGGCGCATCCGAGACCTTCTATCAACTCGTGCGGCGCTTTGCCGCCGGCAAGCCTTTGCCGCGCGAAGGCCGCCAGGCCTGCTGCAATCTGCTGGGCCCGACTGCGCTGGGCTTCCGCCATCGGGACGATGTGCGCGAAATTGAGTCGCTGCTCGGCCGCCTTGGCGTGGCCGTCAATGTGGTGGCACCCTTAAGCGCCAGCCCCGCCGATCTTGCGCGGCTGGGTGAGGCCGATTTCAATATCGTGCTTTATCCCGAAATCGCCGATACGGCCGCGTCCTGGCTGGAGCGGCAGTTCGGCCAGAAGCGGGTGAAGACGGTGCCGATCGGCGTCGGCGCCACGCGCGATTTTGTCGCCGAGGTCGCGGCTCTGGCCGGGCTGCCGGCAGCCGATTGCGAGCGCAACAGCAACCTGCCCTGGTATTCGCGTTCCGTGGATGCCAATTATCTGACGGGCAAGAGGGTTTTCATCTTCGGCGATGCGACCCATGCGATCGCCGCGGCCCGTGTTGCGGTGAAGGAACTCGGCTTCGCGCTGGTCGGTCTTGGCACCTATTCCCGCGAACAGGCCCGCGATGTGCGCGAGGCGGCCGCGTCCTACGGCATCGAGGCGCTGATCACCGACGACTATCTGGAGGTCGAAGCGCGGATTGCAGCGACCGAGCCGGAGCTGGTGCTGGGCACGCAGATGGAACGGCATATCTGCAAACGGCTGGGAATTCCTTGCGCGGTCATCTCAGCGCCCGTGCATGTGCAGGATTTTCCGGCGCGCTATTCGCCGCAGATGGGGTTTGAGGGGGCCAATGTCCTCTTCGACAGCTGGGTCCATCCGCTGATGATGGGGCTGGAGGAACATCTCCTGGCGATGTTCCGTGAGGATAGCGAATTCGGCGAGGGTGCCGCGCCCTCGCATCTTGGTGTCACCGCTTCGGCCGCGGCCGAAGCGTCACCCGTGGCAGCCGCCGAGATGGCCGATGTCGCGGTCATGGCCGAGGTGGTCTGGCTGGCCGAAGCAGAACAGGCGCTGAAAAAGATTCCGATCTTCGTTCGCGGCAAGGCGCGCCGCAACACCGAGGCCTTTGCCAGGGAGCGCGGTATCGCCTCTGTGTCCCTGCAAACACTTTATGATGCGAGGGCGCATTATGCGCGCTGACACCCCACCATTCCGTATCGTCATCGTTACCATGGACAGCTATCTCGCCCATGCGGCGGAGGCAGCGGAAGCGGTCTTGCGGCGTGATATCCCCGGCCTGGTGTTGCGGGTGCATACGGCGGATGAATGGGGTCAGGATGCTGCGCGGCTTGATGCCTGCCTCGCCGATATCGAACGGGGCGATATTGTCATCGCCGCCATGCTGTTTCTGGAAGACCATATCCGTGCGGTGATGCCGGCGCTGACCGCGCGGCGCGATCATTGCGATGCGATGGTGGGGCTGATGTCGGCGGGTGAGGTGGTCCGCCTCACGCGGCTCGGCAAGTTCACCATGGACGCCAAGGCCGGCGGCGGCCTTGCCCTGCTGAAGCGGTTGCGCGGCAGCAGCAGCAAGGAGGGCCGGCCCGCGAGTGGCCAGGCGCAGATGAAAATGCTCCGCCGCCTGCCGACGCTGCTCAAATTCATTCCTGGCACGGCCCAGGACGCGCGCTGCTATTTCCTGTCGATGCAGTATTGGCTTGGCAGTTCCGAGACCAATCTGGTGAATATGGTGCGGCTGCTGGTGGACCGCTACGCGGCGGGCGCCCGGAAGACGATCGCGGGCACGGTACGCGCGGCGGCACCCATCCAATATCCCGATGTCGGGCTCTACCACCCATCCATCGCGGGTGGCGTCACTACCGATCTGGCCAAGCTGCCGCGCCGCGGTGGGCTGCGTGGCACGGTCGGCGTGCTGCTGCTGCGGTCCTACGTCCTCGCCGGCAATGCGGCCCATTACGCGGGCGTCATTGCGGCGCTGGAAGCCCAAGGGCTGCGCGTGATCCCAGCCTTCGCCGCGGGCCTCGATGGCCGCCCGGCGATGGAACAGTATTTCATGGCCGACGGCTCTCCCATCGTTGATACCATCGTTTCGCTGACCGGTTTCTCGCTCGTCGGAGGCCCCGCCTATAATGATGCAACGGCGGCCGATGAGATCCTGGCCCGCTTCGATGTGCCCTATATCACCGCCCATCCGGTTGAGTTCCAGACGCTGGAGCAATGGCAGAGCGATGCCCGCGGCCTGATGCCGGTTGAGGCTGCGATGATGGTGGCGATCCCGGAACTCGATGGCGGCATCTGGCCGATGACCTTCGGCGGCCGGTCCTCGGCCGGTGACAGCCATCGCCGTCAGATGGTGGTGCATGAGGAACGGGCGGCGATGCTCGCCTCCCGCGTCGCCCGGCTGGTGCGCCTTCGCCGGTCTGAGCGGGCCGAGCGCCGGGTCGCTGTGGTTCTGTTCAATTTCCCGCCCAATGCCGGCGCGACCGGCACCGCTGCCTATCTCGCGGTCTTCGAATCGCTGCATAATACGCTGCAGGCCCTGGCGGCCGGCGGCTATCAGGTCGAGGTGCCGCCGACCGTGGATGCGCTGCGGGATCGCATCCTTAAGGGCAATGCGGCCCGTTTCGGCACCGATGCCAATGTGGCCGCGCGCATTCCGGTGGCCGACCATGTGCGGCGCGAGACCTGGCTCCCCGAGATCGAGAAGACCTGGGGTCCTGCCCCCGGCCGCCAGAACAGCGACGGCAGCAGCATTCAGGTGCTGGGCGAGCGGTTCGGGAATGTCTTTGTCGGCATCCAGCCTGCCTTTGGCTATGAGGGCGACCCGATGCGCCTGCTCTTCGAGCACGGCTTCGCGCCAACCCATGCCTTCTCGGCTTTCTACCGTTGGCTGCGCGAGGATTTCGCGGCGCATGCGGTGCTCCATTTCGGCACCCATGGCGCGCTGGAATTCATGCCCGGCAAGCATGCAGGCCTTTCCGAAGCCTGCTGGCCGGACCGGCTGATCAGCAATCTGCCGAATTTCTATCTCTATGCCTGCAACAATCCGTCCGAGGGGGCGCTCGCCAAGCGTCGCTCCGGCGCCGCGCTGATCAGCTATCTGACGCCGCCCGTGGGCCGCGCCGGGCTCTATCGCGGCCTGCTCGATCTCAAGACCTCCATCGACCGCTGGCGCGGGCTGGAACCCGATGTTGACACGACACAGCGCGGGGACCTGGAACAGCTGATCCAGGCACAGGCCGCGATGGTCGATCTGGCACCTGCCGAGCCGGCCTGGACCGATGCGGTTGTTGCCATCGCCGAGCTTCGCACCGCGCTGATGGAGCTTGAACTCACCCTTATCCCGCACGGCCTGCATGTCGTGGGCCGACCACCCTCTGCCGAGGCGCGGGCCGATATCATCGAATCGGCCGGCATTACGGACCCGGTGCAGGCTGCTGCGATGGATGTCGCGCTGGCCAATGAGACGGAGCTTCCCGCGATCCTGCATGCGCTGGATGGCGGCTATATCCGCCCCGCGCCCGGCGGCGATCTGCTGCGCACGCCGGAGGTACTGCCCACGGGGCGCAATCTGCATGGGCTGGACCCTTTCCGCATCCCAAGCGCGGCGGCGGTGCAGGATGGTGCCCGTCAGGCCGATCGTCTTCTCGCCCGCCATGCGGCAGATGGGAATGGCCTGCCAGAGACGGTCGCGATGGTACTGTGGGGCACCGACAATCTGAAGACCGAGGGCGGCCCGATTGCCCAGGCCCTGTGGCTGTTCGGCGCCGAACCGCGGCATGACAGCTACGGACGGCTGACGGGCGCCCAACTCGTTCCGCTGGAGCGGCTGGGCCGCCCGCGTGTCGATGTGGTGCTGACGCTGTCGGGTATTTTCCGCGATCTTCTGCCCCTGCAGGTCAAGCTGCTGGCCGAAGCCGCGCTGCTGGCCGCAAGCGCCGATGAGCCGGTGGAACTCAACCATATCCGGGCCCATGCGCTGGCCTTCATGGCCGAGCATGGCGGCGATCTGGAGACGGCGGCGCTGCGCGTCTTCGGCAATGCCGAGGATGCCTATGGCTCCAACGTCAACAAGCTCGTCGATAGCGGCGCCTGGAATGACGAGGATGAGCTGGCCGAGGCTTTTGTCCGCCGCAAAGGCTTTGCCTATGGCATGGCGGGCCACGCCGCGCGGCAGGACAAGGTCCTCGGTCACATTCTGAAGGGCGTCGATGTCGCTTATCAGAACCTGGAATCGGTCGAACTCGGCGTGACCACCGTCGACACCTATTTCGATACGCTGGGCGGGATTGCCCGCGCGGTGCGGCGGGAGCGCGGGGGTAAGACGGCGGCCGTCTATATCGGCGACCAGACCCGCGGCGACGGTTTGGTGCGAACCCTGTCGGAACAGGTGTCGCTGGAAACCCGCACGCGGGCGCTCAACCCGAAATGGTATGAGGCGCTGCTGGCGCATGGCTATGAGGGCGTCCGCCAGATCGAGGCGCAGGTCACCAATACGCTCGGCTGGTCGGCGACCACCGGCGAGGTGGCGCCCTGGGTCTATGAGAAGCTGAGCGAGACTTTTGTTCTCGAACCGGGCATGCGCGAGCGGCTTTGCGCGCTCAACCCCGTAGCCTCGGCCAAGATCGCCAGTCGCCTGCTGGAGGCGAATGATCGCAAATACTGGAACCCCGATCCGTCGGTTCTTGAGAAGCTGCGCCAGGCTGGTGAGGCGATCGAGGACCGTTTGGAAGGCATGACTGTGGGAGTCGCCGCATGACCGTTGTCACCAAGCCTGATCTTCTTCGCAAGGCGGCGGGATGTGGAACCTGCCAAGAAGATGGGGAGGGCAGCGTGCAGGTGCGCATGGACGCGCCGCGCAAGATCGGCACCGCAAAGGTCTTTGCCGTCTATGGCAAGGGCGGCATCGGCAAAAGCACGACCTCGTCCAATCTCTCGCTTGCTTTCGCGCGGCTCGGCCATCGGGTTTTGCAGATCGGGTGCGACCCCAAGCATGACAGCACCTTCACGCTCACCAAGCGGTTGATCCCGACCGTGATCGACGTACTGGAGGGGGTGGATTTTCACCCCGAGGAACTGCGGCCAGAGGATTTTCTCGTTCAGGGTACAGGCGGCGTGATGTGCGTCGAGGCCGGCGGCCCGCCGGCCGGCACCGGCTGCGGCGGCTATGTGGTGGGGCAGACGGTGAAGCTGCTGCGCGATCATCATCTGCTGGAAGATACCGATGTCGTCATCTTCGACGTTCTGGGTGATGTCGTCTGCGGCGGTTTCGCCGCCCCCCTGCAGCATGCGGATCAGGCGCTGATCGTCGCCGCCAATGATTTCGACAGCATCTTCGCCATGAACCGCATCGTAGCGGCCATCGCCGCCAAAGCCCGCAATTACGACGTGCGGCTGGGCGGGGTCATCGTCAATCGCAGCGCCGGTACCGATCAGGTCGATAAATACAACGCCGCCGCTGGGCTCACCACGCTTGCGCATTTCCCCGATCTCGACGCCATCCGCCGCAGCCGGCTGAAAAAGGCGACGCTGTTCGAGATGGAGGAGACGCCGGAGGTGCTGGCCGTGCAGGCCGAATATACCCGCCTGGCTGCGAGCCTTTGGGCTGGTGCGCCGAATCAGGACGCCAAGCCGCTGCGTGATCGCGACATCTTCGATCTGCTGGGGTTTGAGTAATGATCAACCTCACCTATGAGCGCCGTCGCGGCGAGCTGGAGACCTATTTCGACCGCACGGCGTCGCAGGCCTGGGCGCGTCTGACCTCCGACGCGCCGGTCAGCCGCATCCGTGCGACGGTGCGCGACGGCCGGGACCGCATGCGCGCGACTCTGCTCGACTGGCTGCCAGGCGATCTCACCGGCTGCCGGCTGCTTGACGCCGGATGCGGCACGGGGGCTGTCGCGGTGGAAGCGGCGCGCCGTGGCGCCGAGGTCGTCGCGGTCGACCTGGCCGGCACGCTGCTGGACCTCGCGCGGACCCGCATTCCGGCGGATCTGGCCCGTCGCGTCTCCTTCATCCCGGGCGATATGCTCGACCCATCTTTTGGCCGTTTCGACCATGTCGTGGCCATGGACTCCCTGATCCATTATCCGGCGCGAGAGATGGTCGCGGCCATTTCGGCGCTTGCCGCGCGGACGTCCACCAGCATGGTCGTCACCTTTGCGCCCCGTACGCCGGCGCTGTCGGTGATGCACGCGGTGGGCAAGCTGTTTCCGCGCGGCGACCGCGCGCCGGCCATTGAGCCGGTTGCCGAGGGGGCGCTGCATCGCCGCCTTGAGGCTGCGCTGGGAAACCAGGGCTGGATGCGGTTGCGGACGCAGCGGATCGAAAGCGGCTTCTACAAATCCCAAGCGCTGGAAATGGTGCGGCGATGAGCGCGACTTCCCGCGATCACACCCCTGCGGCCGATGCCGGATCGCGCGCGTTCCGCTTCTGGAACAAGCTCGGCCTGGGCTGGCTGCCGATCGCGGATGTCGTATCCGAAGAATTGCCGCTGAAGCGTCTGCTCAGGCTGGCCTTGTTTCAGGTCTCGGTCGGCATGGCGGTCGCGCTTGTGGTCGGCACGCTCAACCGGGTGATGATTGTGGAACTGGGCGTTTCCGCCCGGCTGGTCGCGATCATGGTAGCGTTGCCGCTGGTCTTCGCCCCGGCGCGCGCGCTGATCGGCTTCCGGTCGGACAATCACCGCTCGCTGCTCGGCTGGCGGCGGACGCCCTATCTCTGGTTCGGCACCATGCTGCAATTCGGCGGACTGGCGATGATGCCCTTCGCCCTGCTGGTGCTGTCGGGCGCGGGTGGTGGGCATAGCGCGCCGTGGGCCGGGTCCTTTGCCGTATCGGTCGCTTTCCTTCTCATCGGTGCCGGGCTGCACACCACGCAGACGGTCGGGCTCGCGCTCGCCACCGACATCGCGCCCGAACGCTCCCGTCCGCAGGTGGTGGCTGTGCTGTGCGCCATGCTGCTGCTGGGCGTGCTGATCAGCGCGGTGCTGTTTGGTATCCTACTGTCGCATTTCACCGTTCAGAAGCTGATCCAGGTGATCCAGGGTGCGGCCCTGATGACGATGATCCTCAACGGTGTCGCGCTGTGGAAGCAGGAACCCCGCCGGGCCCTTATCGGCATTGCCGAGACGACGTCCTCCTTCCGGGAGTCGATGGCCGCGCTGATGGCCGAGCCGCAGGCGCGCCGCCGTTTGGCAGCCGTCGCCCTCGGCACCATTGCCTTCAGCCTGCAGGACGTTTTGCTGGAGCCCTATGGCGGTCAGGTGCTGGGCCTGCCGGTGGCCGCGACGACCGCACTGACGGCGCTCCTCGCGGTCGGCGGTCTTTGCGGTTTCGCGGGCGGCGGCTGGCTTTTGTATCGCCGCAGCGATCAGCACCGCGTCGCTGCTATTGGCGTGCTCGTCGGACTGTTGGCCTTCAGCTGCGTGATCTTCGCCGCACCCGTGGGCGCGCCCGGGCTTTTCGCGATGGGCACGGCGCTGATCGGCTGCGGTGCGGCCTTGTTCCTCGTCGGCACGCTGGCAAGCGCGGTCGACGCCTCCGGCAAAACACGGGTCGGGCTCAAGCTCGGCTCCTGGGGCGCGGTACAGGCCTTCGCTGCCGGCACCGCTATCGCCGCGGGCGGCCTGCTGCATGATTGGGTGGCGCATCTCGCCCTCAGCGGTACGCTGGGAACCACCGTCGTCAGCGCCGCGACAGGCTACGAAGCCGTCTATGGTCTGGAGATGATCATTCTCTTCGCCACGCTCATCGTCCTTGGGCCCTTGGTTCGTTTCTCATACCCTTCGGCGCCACTTACCCATTTTGAACGTCCTTCAAGGAAGGAGCACCTCGCATGACCGGCGGTCTCGGCCATTACATCGATGTAGCCCAGGTCACCCTCTATGGCTTTTGGGCGTTCTTCGCAGGTCTGATCCTGTACCTGCGGCGCGAGGACAAGCGCGAGGGCTATCCGCTGGTGTCCGAATTGATCGGACAAAGCGATGTCGAGGTCACGGAGGGTTTTCCCGATGTGCCAGAGCCGAAGATCTTTCGGCTTTATCACGGTGGCGTCTCCTATGCGCCGCGCCCGGAGACGCCCACCGTGCCGAACGGTGCGCGGTCAGCAGCCCTGTTTCCCGGCGCGCCGCTGGAAGCGACCGGCAATCCGCTGGTCGATGGTCTTGGACCAGCCGCCTGGGCCAACCGCCTGGACGAACCCGATCTGACCATCGATGGCAAATACAAGATCGTGCCGCTGCGTGACGGCGTCGAATACTATCTGCACCCGTCCTCTCCCGATCCGCGTGGCTGGACGGTGGTGGCGGCTGATCGCCTGAGCCCTGGCATCATTTCAGATCTCTGGCTGGACGAGATCGAGGAGGCGGTGCGGTATCTTGAGGTGAGCTTGACGCTGCCGGGTTTCGAAGGCCAGCGCGTCCTTATCCCGCACAGCTTCTTCCGGTTTCGCAAGCAATCGAGGGAGGTTTTTGTGAACGCCATCCTCGCCCATCAATTTGCCGATGTGCCCAGAACCTTCAGCGACGCTTATGTCACGCGTCTCGAGGAAGACAGGCTGGTCGGCTATTTCGGCGGCGGTCAGTTGCTTGCAACCCGCGAGCGGTCGAGGCCGGTGCTATGAGCGCGCCCCTTCGCGTCATCCGCGCCGGCAATACCAGCGCCCTCGGCCGCGTGCCCTATGGTTTGCCGGCCCCCTTGCCGGAAGGCGAGTCCATGCTCTGGCAGGGTGCGCCCTCCTGGAAGAACGTCGCCTTCCGCGTGCTGCATGTGCGCAAGCTGATGATCTATTTCGCCATCCTCGCCGTGATCTGCCTCATCCGCGCGATTATGGTCGAGACGCAGCAGATGTGGTGGTCGCTCTTCGCGCTGCTATTCCTGGGTTCAGTCGCGATCGCCATGCTCACCACCTTCGCCTATTTCGTGGCGAAAACCACCGTCTATACCATCACCGAAAAGCGTGTGGTCCTGCGGGTGGGGGTCGCCCTCAGCATGAGCCTGAACCTGCCCTTCGCCATGATGGAATCGGCTGACCTGCGGCTATTCTCTGATGGCAGCGGCGATATTCCGCTGCTCCTCGCCGGTGAGACGCGGGTCGGCTACATTACCCTCTGGCCGCATGCACGCCCCTGGCGCACACGGCGCGTGCAGCCGATGCTGCGCTCGGTACCGGATGCGGTGCGTGTCGCGCATATTCTGGCGCGCGCCCTGGCGGCGAGCGCCGGGCAGCCGGTGCCCAGCTTTGACACGGCACCCGCCCTGAACGCGAAACAAGGTGCGGGCGGCCGCATCCCCGCTTCTGCTGCGATGACGGGAGATTGATGCATCATGAGTGCAACATCGAAGCTCGATCAGCGGGAACCGTCCGTTCCCTACTATAAGCTCCCGTGGAGCAAATCCTTCGTGTCCCCTAAAGGATCGCCGGGCTACCGCCGCATCGCTCTGCCACCGGTGCTGGCTGCCGCCATGGTGGCGGTGGTCGGCATCGTCATCATGCTGCCCGGCAAGTCGGTGCCCACCGGCGCCACCGTCTCCGAGCGATCCTTTCGGATTGATCAACAGATGAACGGCGTGATCGCGATGCGGGATGCCCGCACCGGCGCCACGATCGGCGCGCTGCAGAAGGACGGTGACGGATTCATGCGCGGTGTGCTGCACAGCATCGCGCTTCGCCGTGAAAAGGCGAAAATGAATCAGGCGACGCCGCTCACGCTGATGGCGACGGCTGACGGCCGGCTGATCCTCTCCGATCCGCCGACCGATACCATGATCGATCTGGAAGCCTTCGGGTCCGCCAATGAGGCCGCTTTCGCCAAGTTGCTGCCGCACCCGCTTCAGGAGGCCGTGCGATGAAGACCGTCCAGGCCCGGTGCCTGCTTGACCTTGAGCAGACGCCCTATAGCTTCCACGCCTATGCCATCCCGCTGGACATCGAAATACAGCCGGGTGACGAGGTGTTACTGCATGATGCGCCGAGCGGCATCGGCTTTAACGAGCAGCTCGTGCGGGAATGCCGCATTACGGTGCGGCGCGCGGGGCCGTTGCGACGCGCCTGGACGCGCGCGATGGAGATCTTCTCCCTGACGGATCTGTATGAAGTCGGTTTTGACGCGGAGGGCGCACAATGAGCACGACGCTGGAACAACGGGCCGCTCGGATCAATGAGACGACGAAGTCTGCCATTGAGAACACGGTGCTGAGCCCACGCTTCTACACCACTGATTTCGACTACATGGACAAGCTGAACGTCGATCTTGTCCGGCGCGAATGGGATGGGCTGATCGAGGAGCTGAGAAGCGACCCGAACCGCAACCACTTCATTCGTGACGAGCGCTTCGACGGCGACATCACGACGATGGAGCCAGAACTGAAGCGCGAGTTCCTGGACTTCCTGGTAAGTTCGGTGACGGCAGAATTTTCTGGCTGCGTGCTCTATGCTGAGATCAAGAAGCGCATCACCAACCCAGACGTGCGCGAGCTGTTCAGTGTGATGGCGCGGGATGAGGCCCGGCATGCCGGCTTCATCAATGACAGCCTCAAGGATTTCGGCGTCGGCGTCGATCTCAGCTTTCTGACCAAGACCAAGAAATACCATTACTTCAAGCCGAAGTTCATCTTCTACGCGACCTACCTGTCAGAGAAGATCGGCTATGCCCGCTACATCACGATCTATCGCCAGCTGGAGCGGCATCCCGAGAACCGCATTCACCCCATCTTCCAGTGGTTTGAGAATTGGTGCGGCGATGAGTTCCGCCATGGGGAGGCCTTCGCGCTGCTGATGCGGGCCGATCCGAAGCTGCTGCAAGGCTTCAACAAGCTGTGGATTCGCTTCTTCCTGCTTGCGGTTTTCGCCACGATGTATGTGCGGGATCATGCCCGTCCGGTCTTCCACAAGGCGCTCGGGCTGGACCCGACCGAATATGATTATCAGGTCTTCCGCGTCACCCAGGCGATTGCGCGTCAGGTCTTTCCGGTTGAGTTGAATATCGACGACCCGCGGTTTCGTGCAGGTCTGGAGCGGCTGCGCATCCTTGGCCTCAAGATGCAGGCAGCGAAGCGGCAAGGCTTCCTGTTTGGCCGCGCCCGTCGCCTGGCGCTGCTGGCGCAGGTGGCGGCGACCTTCCTGCGGCTTTTCCTTCTGCCGACGAAGCGTAATGCGATGCCGGTTGATGTTCGTATGGCGCCGGCCTGGTAATTGGATCGGTAGGAAAACACCCATGGTCCTCTACGCACTTCCGGCTCTCTACGCGCTCTTCATCTGGTGGTTCAGCACCGGCGTGATCATGTATCTCGATGGTCTGCCGAGGGCGACCTTCAAATGGAGCATTCTGGGCGCCACGGTTCTGATGGTGTGTTCGCTCTGGGGTGTCTATGCGAGCCGGAACGACGCGAGCGTCGCCGGGGCCTATTGTGCGTTCTCCTGCGGCCTGCTGGCCTGGGGCTGGCAGGAAATCAGCTTCTATATGGGTTATGTCACAGGGACGCGGAAACAGCCCTGCCCGGAAGGCTGCAGTGGCTGGAAGCATTTCGGCCACGCGATCCAGACCAGCCTCTGGCATGAGCTGGCGATCATCGCCATGGGCGTTGTCATTGTCGCGCTGACCTGGGGTGCAAAAAACCAGATCGGCATGTGGACCTTCATGGTCCTGTGGTGGATGCACCAGAGCGCCAAACTCAACGTCTTTCTCGGCGTGCGGAACCTCAATGAGGAATTTCTGCCCGAGCATCTGCAGTTCCTGAAGTCCTTCCTGACCAAAAAGCCGATGAACCTGCTTTTTCCGCTGTCGATCACCATCTCGACGGTGATCCTGGTGAAGCTGGTGCAGGCGGCGCATCAGGTCCATGGCAGCCGCTTCGATGCCGCGGGCTTCTGCTTCCTCGCCATGCTCATGGGCCTCGCGATCGTCGAGCATTGGCTGCTGATGCTGCCGCTGCCGGCGGCCGCGCTTTGGGGCTGGAGCCTGAAATCCCGCAAGGCCACGAAGCCCTTCGACGCAGAGGTGGTTTCGGGCTTTCTCGGCGCCGGCAAAACCACCTTCATGCGCGCTCGTCTGCAAACCGCCGGTCCGCGCACTGTGGTGCTGGTGAACGACTTCGCGAGCGTCGGCGTTGACGGATCACTCTTGCGGGAGCGTGGCGCCGATGTGGTGGAACTGCCCAATGGCTGCATCTGCTGCAGCTTGCGCAAGGACCTGGCCGAGCAGCTCAAATCGGTCGTGGCGCAATGGTCGCCGGAACGGGTGCTGATCGAGCCCAGCGGTGTCGCCGATCTGGCCTCCCTGCTCGGCGTGATGCGCGCCCCCGATCTGGCGCCGCTGGTGCGCAGCCTGTCGGTCACGACTGTCATCGATGGCGGGGCTTTCCTGCGGGATTACGGCCGCCTGCCGGCGCAGCTGGATGCGCAGGCGCGGCTTTCCTCCCTGCTGGTGCTCAACAAGGTCGATCTTGTGGGGCCTGCCGAGCTGATCATGGTGGAAACCACGCTGCGCGGCCTCAACCCCACGGCGCCGATCATGCGGGCGAGTTTCGGTATCGCCGCTGCGGGGCCGATCCTGCCGCTGGCGCTGCCGGCAGCCATGCCTGAGCCCGCACCAGATGCGGCGCCTGACCACGCCCACCATGACCACGGGCATGCCCATGATCACGCGCATGATGAGCATGCGCATCACCACCACGATCACGATCACGATCACGACCACCATGACCATGGCGCCGCGCTGAGTTTCGACTCCTGGAGCGGATTGATCCTGGCACCTGTCGAGCCGGAATCGCTCCTCATGCTGCTCAACCGGCTGGCCGATGGTGCGTCAGGCGATATCGAGCGGCTGAAAGGCATTGCCCGCATGGGCGATGGCTGGGTGCGCTTCGATATCGCAGGCGGGCGGCCGTCGATCGCCGCCTTCGCGCCGAAAGGCGAGGAGACCCCGCGCGTCATCGCGATCGGGCGGCATTTGAAAGACTCCCTGCTTGCCGACCAGTTCGGCGCGCGCAGCCTGACCGACGACGTGACCCTGCCGCTTCCCGCGGTTGCCTAAAAACATCCCAGAAGGGGAGACGAGGCGATGGATTACCAGGAGTTCTTCCAGCAGCGGATCGAAGGCCTCAAACGGAACGGCAATTATCGCCGCTTCGCGGAGCTGGAAAGATCACCCGGGAAATTCCCGCATGTTTCGCTCGCCGGCGGTCATGATGTGACGGTCTGGTGCTCCAACGACTATCTCGGCATGGGGCAGAACGAGCAGGTGATTGCCGCGATGCATGCGGCGCTGGACCAGAACGGGGCGGGTGCCGGCGGCACCCGCAATATTTCGGGCACGGGCACCGCCCATGTGGCGTTGGAGTGTGCGCTGGCGGGGCTGCACGGGAAGGAATCCGCGCTTCTGTTCAACTCCGGCTATATGTCGAACTGGGCGAGCCTCAGCACGCTCGCCTCGCAAATTCCAGGTTGTGTCGTCTTCTCGGACGCCTCCAACCATGCCTCGATGATCGAGGGCATTCGCCACAGCCGCGCGCGGTGTGAGATATTCGCCCATAACGACGCGGAAGATCTCGACCGCCGCATGGCGGCGCTGCCGCCGGAGGTGCCCAAGCTCGTCGTCTTTGAGTCGGTCTATTCCATGGATGGCGATATCGCGCCGATCGCTGCCATCTGCGACGCCGCCGAACGCCATGGCGCGATGACGTATTTGGACGAAGTTCATGCTGTCGGCATGTATGGACCTCAGGGCGCGGGCATCGCGGCGCGGGAGGGGCAGGCGCATCGGCTGACCATCATCGAAGGGACGCTGGCCAAAGGCTTTGGCGTTATCGGGGGCTATATTGCGGGGTCGGCCGCGGTCTGTGATTTCGTGCGCTCCTTTGCCTCGGGCTTCATCTTCACGACCGCTCTGCCGCCATTGGTTGCAGCGGGCGCACTCGCCGCGATCCATGAACTGGCCGGCCGGGACGATCTGCGCGCCCGCCATGCCGACCGGGTGGCGCGGGTGCGGGCGGCGCTGGACGCGGAAGGCGTGCCGCATTACGCCAATCCGAGCCATATCGTGCCCGTCATTGTCGGCGATCCGGTCAAATGCCGGGCGATGACGGATATGCTGCTCGATGAATTCGGCATCTATGTGCAGCCGATCAATTACCCGACCGTGCCGAAGGGGACCGAGCGGCTGCGCATCACTCCGTCTCCGCTTCATACCGACGCCGATATCGCACATCTGGCGGCCTCGCTGGGCCAGGTCTGGTCTGCCTTCCAGCTGCGTCGGGCCGCATGAGCGCGGTTCTCTCCGCTCCGGGCGACCGGCTGGGGACGCCCATGGCGGCCGCCACGCGGGCTGGGCGCGTCTACCCCTTCAGCGCCATCGTCGGCCAGGCGGAGATGAAGCTTTGCCTGCTGCTGGCCGCGGTGGACCCCGGCATTGGCGGCGTGCTGGTGATGGGCGATCGCGGCACCGGCAAGTCCACTGCCGTTCGGGCGCTGGCGGGGCTTTTGCCGGCGATGCGGGTGGTGGCCGATTGCCCCTATCACTGCGACCCGGCGGCCGACGCCGGCGCCTGCCCGTTCTGCGCCGAGCTTGGCCCGGATCAGCGGCGGGAGCGTCTGGCCCCGGTGCCGACGGTGGATCTGCCGCTTGGCACGACCGAGGACCGGCTGGTCGGTGCGCTCGATCTGGAACGCGCTTTGGTGGATGGCGTAAAGCAGTTCCAGCCCGGCCTGCTCGCCCGCGCGCATCGCGGATTTCTGTATATCGATGAGGTCAATCTGCTCGAAGACCATCTTGTCGATCTGCTGCTGGATGTGGCGGCGTCGGGGGAGAATGTGGTCGAGCGCGAGGGGCTGAGCCTGCGCCACCCGGCCCGCTTCGTACTGGTCGGCAGCGGCAACCCCGAGGAGGGCGATCTCCGCCCGCAACTGCTCGACCGTTTCGGGCTGGCGGTTGAGGTGTCGACGCCCGGCCTGCTCGCCGAGCGCGTCGAAGTGCTGCGCCGGCGGGATGCTTTTGACACCGACCCTGCCGGTTTCCTTGGCCAGTGGGCGGAAGCCGAGCGAGAGCTGGGCAGCCGTATCCTGGCCGCCCGCGTGCGCCTCGGCAGCCTGGGCACCCCGGATGCGGTGCTGGAACTGGCGGCCAAGCTGTGTATCGCGCTCGGCACCGACGGGCTGCGCGGCGAACTTACCTTGTTGAGGGCCGCCCGCGCACTCGCCGCCCTGGAAGGGGTAGAGATGACCGCGCCCGATCATCTGCAGCGCGTGGCGCTGCCGGCGCTGCGGCATCGGCTGCGGCGCAATCCGTTGGATGAGGCGGGCGCCGGCCCCCGGGTCGAACGGGCCCTTATTGACCTGTTTGGCGCGGCATGAGTGCGGACCCGACCGCTGCGTCAGCCTGGTCCAACGCCTGTTTGTCAGCGCGGCTTTTTGTCCGCGATCCTTTCGGCACGGGCATCCATGTGAAGGCGGCGGCCGGTCCGGTGCGGGACCGCTTCCTTGGGATGCTGCGGGCGATGATGCCGGTCGAGGCGCCCTGGCGCCGCTGCCCGGCAAGCATTGCGGATGATCGGCTGCTGGGTGGTCTCGATCTCACCGTGACCCTCGCGACCGGCCAGGCCGCGGTCGCCCGCGGCCTTCTGGCCGAGGCGGATGGCGGGATCGTCATCATTGGCTCGGCGGAGCGCCTGACGGCGGGTACGGCGGCGCGTCTCGCCACGACGCTGGATCTGGGGGCCGTGGTCGCCGAGCGGGATGGTTTCACCATTCGCCATCCGGCGCGGCTTGGGTTGGTGCTGCTCGACGAGGGCATCGAGGAGGACCTCCCGGCTGGCTTGCGCGATAGGCTCGCCTTCCGGGTCGATCTTGATGGCATTCGGCTGTCCGAGACGACGGCGGTCGCGCCGGAGGCCGAGGCCTATTGCGGTTCGGTGACGGCTGAGGAAGCTGTGCTTGAGGCACTTTGCGCCACAGCCGAAGCTTTGGGCATCGGTTCGGCGCGGGCGGAAACTTTGGCGCTGCGCGTGGCCCGCGCGGCGGCGGCACTGGATGGGCGCGGGACGGTGACCGCAGCCGACGCCAGTCTCGCGGCCCAGCTTGTGCTTGCCCATCGCGCGACGCGGATGCCGCAAAAGGCTGATGCGCCGGACGCATCTGAGCCCGCTGATGATGCGGAGCAGGACGACCCTGAGACACCTGAGACGGAACAGGCTCCGGGCGAGGATGATAGCGAGACGGAGGCGCCGGAGATGGACGGGACTTTGGCCGAAGCGGTGCTGGAAGCGGCGGTCGCTTCGCTGCCGCCCGATCTTCTGGCCCAGCTTGCTGGGAGCGGCAGGGGCGATCGTCCGGGCGGCCGTCAGGCGGGGCGCGTGTCCGCCAAGCCAACCCGCCTGCGGCGCGGCCGGCCGATTGCCGCCCGGCCCGGTCGCCCCGGCAGCGGATTGCGCCTCGATGTGGTCGAAACGCTGCGCGCCGCCGCCCCGTGGCAGCGATTGCGGCACCATGCGGCGGCCGGCCGGATCGCCTTCCGGGCCGGCGACCTGCACGTGCGGCGGTACAAATCCCAGCCCCGGACAACAACAGTTTTTCTGGTTGATGCCTCCGGCTCCGCCGCACTTAATCGGCTGGCGGAAGCCAAAGGGGCGGTCGAGTTGATGCTCGGCGAATGTTACATCCGCCGTGATCAGGTAGCGCTGTTCGCCTTTCGGGGCACCAAGGCCGAATTGCTGCTGCCGCCCACAGGCGCGCTTGCGCGGGCCCGACGCTGCCTCGGTGCTCTGCCGGGCGGGGGTGGCACGCCGCTCGCCGCGGGGATGCAGGCGGCAAGCCTGTTGGCTGAGGCCCTGCGACGCCAGGGCGAAACGCCAAAACTGGTGATTTTGACGGACGGGCGCGCCAATGTGGCGCTGGACGGGGTGATGGATCGCGCTCGCGCTATGGCCGATGCCGAGCGGGTCGCGCATCACCTCCGCGCGAGCGGGCTGCAGACGCTGGTGATCGACATCTCCCCACGGCCGCAGCCGGAGGCCGCGCGGATTGCGGCAGCAATTGGCGGCCGCTGTCTGGCTTTGCCACGGGCGGATGCGGCCGCTCTCAGCCAAGCCGTCAGGAGGGCCGCATGATTGGCGCACCCGATTGGACGCATGACGGCAGGGACTGGCCGAACCGCTCCACCAGCCGCTTTCTCCACGCTGGCGGCTTGCGCTGGCATGTCCAGATCATGGGTCCTGATATCGCCGCGCGGCGGCCGGTGATTCTGCTTCTGCACGGCATGGGTGCCTCGACCCATTCCTGGCGGGACCTGGCGCCGATCCTGGCCAGGGGCTTCACCGTGGTGGCGCCGGATCTGCCGGGCCACGGCTTTACGGGCCATCCAGCGCCGGTGCTGATGACCTCCGTCGGCATGGCGCGGGCGGTCGCGGCAATGCTGAAGGTCATGGATGTGCAGCCGGCGATGGTTGTCGGCCATTCGGCCGGGGCAGCCGTCGCCGCGCGGATGCTGCTGCTCAACCTGATTGCGCCTGTGCCGATGGTGAGCCTCAACGGTGCCCTTTCGCCGATGCCGCAGCATCAGGGCGCCCTCTATTCGCTCATGGCCCGCCTCTTGACGAACAGCCCGGCGACGTCCTGGATCTTCGCGCTGCAGGCCCGGCGGGAAAAAACGGTGGACAGGCTTTTGGCCGCGACCGGCTCGCGCATCGATGGTCAGGGCCGCAAGTTCTACGGCCGGCTGATGAGCCGTCCGGGTCATGTCGCCGGGGCACTGCGTATGATGTCGCGCTGGAACCTGGATGACCTTGACCTGACTAAACTCAATGTGCCGGTGACGCTGATCGTGGGAGACAAGGATGGCATGGTGCCGCCTGCCGATGCGTCGTGCGTGAAGGCGCGGCTGCCGCAGGGGCGGGTAGTCACGCTGCCCGGCCTTGGCCATCTTGCGCATGAGGAAGAGCCGTCCATGGTCGCCCGGCTGATCGAGGAAGCGGCGACCACCGATCAAGCGAAGCGGGGGCAGCCGATGACGCTGGCACACTGCGCATGACCGCCCTGTTCATGAATGGTCGCGTCATCGACCTGATCCTGATCCTCGTCCTGGCTGAGGCCGTGGGACTGATTTTGCTGCGATGGGCCACGGGCCGGGGTATTGCGCCGTCCGCCTTGCTGTCCAACCTCGCCGCAGGGGCCTTCCTCCTCGCGGCCTTGCGATTCGGGATGGCGGGCGCGGGCGATGCCTGGGTCGGGCTTTGCCTGGCATTGGCGCTGGTTGCCCATCTCGCCGATCTGCGTGCCCGGTGGTTCGCGTGATCGCCGCGGCTGACCTCACCGCCTGCAGGGCGACGCTGCAGACCGGGTCGCGCTCCTTCGCGCTGGCCTCGCTGTTTCTGCCGGGCCGGGTGCGCGCGCCGGCAACGGCCCTCTATGCCTTCTGCCGTGCGGCCGATGACGCGATCGATCTGAGTGAAGATCAGGCTGCCGCGCTGGATATGCTGCGGGGCCGGCTCGATGCGATCTATGCGGACCAGCCAGGGGATACCGTGGATCGCGCCTTTGCGTCCGTGGTGCAGGATTTTGCCCTGCCGCGCGCCCTGCCGGAGGCTTTGCTCGAAGGCTTTGCCTGGGACGTCGAGGCGCGCCGCTATGAGGATCTGCCGGATCTCATCGGCTATGCGATGCGGGTTGCCGGCACGGTGGGGGTGATGATGGCGCTGCTGATGGGCACGCGCGATGCGGCGATGCTGTCAGCTGCCTGCGATCTCGGCTGCGCGATGCAGCTCACCAATATCGCGCGCGATGTCGGGGAAGATGCGCGCGCTGGCCGGCTTTATCTGCCACTCGCCTGGCTGAGGGACGAGGGAATCGATCCAGAGGCATTTCTCGCCGCACCGCGCTTCACGCCGGGGCTCGGCCGGGTGGTGGCAAAGCTCCTGGCGGAGGCCGGGGGGCTCTATGCCCGCGCTGAGCCCGGCATCGCCCGCCTGCCGGCGCGGTGCCGTCCTGCGATCCGGGCGGCGCGGCTGCTTTATGATGGTATCGGCAAGGCGGTGGCGCGGGCCGGGCATGATTCGGTTTCGCAGCGCGCGGTCGTGCCGATGACGCGCAAGCTGACGCTGCTGGGAGGCTGTGTCTTTGTCAGAAAGGGTGTACTCCTGCCCCCTGCCGCGGCCAGCGACTTCCTCGTCGGGGCCGTTTGGCCAGCCGAGGACTCGCCGCGCGAGGCGGCTGCCTGGCAGCAGGTGGATGACAAGATTGGATGGGTGGTCGAGCTTTTCGCCCGCCTCAACGAATTGGATCGGGCCAATGGACGCTCTGAACCCAGCGCTGTCGAACACGCGGCCGAAGCCTAACCGCAGCCTGCATCGCTTTGCCAATCCGGGCCGGTTCCTGCGGCTTTCCGGCCGTATTCTGCCTTGGCTCGCGGTGAGCGCTGGCATCGTTACGGTCGCAGGCCTCGTCTGGGGGTTGTTCTTCTCGCCGGTCGACTGGCAGCAGGGTGATGCCGTGCGCATCATGTACGTGCATGTGCCGGCCGCGTGGCTCGCCTCCATGGGCTATGGAGCGCTGGCGGTCTGCGGGTTGATTTCGATCGTGTGGCGGCATCCCCTGGCCGATCTGGCGGCGATGGAGATCGGGCCGGTCGGCGCCGTATTCACCGCTGTCTGCCTGATCACCGGCAGCCTTTGGGGCAAGCCGATGTGGGGCGCCTGGTGGGTGTGGGACGCGCGGCTGACCTCCGTCCTGGTGCTGTTCTTTCTCTATCTGGGACAGATCGCGCTGATCCGTGCCTTCGACAATCAGGAGCGCGGCTTTCGGGCCGCCGCCATTCTGGCGTTGGTCGGCGCGGTCAATCTGCCGATCATCAAGTTCAGCGTGGATTGGTGGAACACCCTGCACCAGCCTGACACGATCCATATTTTCAGCCAGACGACCATGCCGGGCTCGATGCTTGACCCGCTGCTGGTCTCGGCCCTTGGCTTTACGCTGCTTTTTGCGGCCCTGGTGCTAGGGCGGCTGCGTGCGGCAGTGATGGAGCGGCGCATCCGGTCGCTGCTGATGGCCCGCGCGCAGCGCGCCGATGGAGTGGACGCATGACCAATCTTCCGTTCATTGCCGGCTCCTACGGCGTGATGATCGTCGCCGCTTTGGCGCTGTCCGTGAATGCCTGGTTGCGCCACGCCGAGGCGCGACGGCGGCTGGCGGCCTTGGACGCGCAAAGCCCGCGCCGACGGGGACGCGCGTCATGATGATGAAGCGCAAGCATCGCCGGCTTTGGCTGGTGGGCGCCTGTCTGGTGGGCTTCGGCAGTGCCACGGCGCTGACCCTCTCAGCCTTTACCGGGGATATCGTCTATTTCATGCTGCCTGGGACCGTGTTGAGCCAGCATCCCTCCCCCGGCCGCGTCTTCCGTCTCGGCGGCATGGTGGCGCAGGGGAGCCTGCATTACACCGATATCGACGGCCAGCCCGGTGCGCGATTCGGCGTGACGGACGGTCATGGCCATATCGTGCCGGCCGCGTATATCGGGGTGCTGCCCGATCTTTTCCGCGAGGGGCAGGGTATCGTCGCGATGGGCGCGATGACGCAGACGGGCGATTTCCGGGCGACGGAAGTGCTGGCCAAGCATAGTGCCGCCTATATGCCGCCCGAGGTCGAGGCCGCCCTGAAGAAGGCCGGCATGTGGAACCCTGCCAGCGGCGCGCCGCCGCCGGATGCCGCCTTCAATGGCAGTATGGGCAAGACCGGGACGAAGCTTGCGGGCGGTTGAGAGCCGGGGAGAGATAGGCGCATGATACCGGAACTTGGTCATTTCGCGATTGCCCTCGCCTGTGTGATCGCCTTCGCCCAGGCGGTGCTCTCCATCTGGGGCGCGCATCGCAACGACGCCCGGCTGATCGCCGCCGCGCCCGCGCTCGCCCTTGGCCAGTTCATCGCTGTCGGGTTTTCGTTTCTGGCGCTGATCTGGTGCGGGGTCGTCTCCGATTTCTCGGTCATGAATGTCGCAGAATATTCCAGCGCCTTGACGCCGCTGATCTACAAGATCACCGGCACCTGGGGAAACCACGAGGGCTCCATTCTGCTCTGGTGCCTCATCCTGTCGCTCTGCGGGGCGGCGATCGCCGTGTTTGGGCGCGGCCTCCCTTCGGCGCTGCGGGCGCGGGTGATTGGCGTGCTCGGTGCCGTCGCCTGCGGTTTTCTTCTGTTCACGCTGACGGCGTCCAATCCGTTCAACCGCATCTGGCCGCCGCCGGCGGACGGGCAGGGGGTCAACCCGCTGCTGCAGGACCCTGGTCTCGCCTTTCATCCGCCCATCCTCTACGCCGGCTATGTCGGCTTCTCGATCGCCTTCGCCTTTGCGGTCGCGTCTCTGCTTGAGGGCCGCGTCGATGCCGCCTGGGGCCGGTGGGTGCGGCCCTGGACGCTCGCCGCCTGGTGCTTCCTCACCTGCGGCATCGCGCTCGGCTCCTGGTGGAGCTATTACGTGCTGGGTTGGGGCGGCTATTGGTTCTGGGACCCGGTGGAGAATGCGTCGCTGCTTCCCTGGCTGACGGGCACGGCGCTGCTGCATTCTGCGATTGTGGTGGAGAAGCGGGAGGCGCTGAAGATCTGGTCAGTACTGCTGGCGATCACCACCTTCTCGCTGAGCCTGTCGGGCACGTTTCTGGTGCGCTCGGGCCTTCTCAATTCCGTTCATGCCTTTGCCAATGACCCGACGCGCGGCATTTTCATTCTTGCCCTGCTGGGACTGGTGATCGGCGGTTCGCTGCTGCTGTTTGCTATCCGCGCACCCATTCTGGTGCCGGCCGGGATCTTTGCGCCGATCTCGCGCGAGGGCGCGCTGGTGCTCAACAATATCCTGCTCTGCTCCATTATGGCGGTGGTGCTGGTGGGGACGATGTATCCACCCTTCGTGCAACTCATCTTCGGCCAGCAGATCAGCGTCGGCGCGCCCTTCTTCAACAGCACGGCGATTCCGCTCGCGGCACCGGTGATGGCGGCGATGGGTCTGGGGCCGGTGCTGTCCTGGAAACGTGCGGCCCTTGCTCCTGCGCTGATCCGACTGTGGTGGGCGGCCTTGGCGGCCTTCGTCCTCACCGCCATTACCTTCCACGGGCTTGGCGGTGTGGCGGCGGTCGGCTTCGGCTTCGCCCTCTGGATGGTGCTGTCGGCGGCGGCGGAGCTGATCGAACGCAGCCGGCTGTTCCGGGTGCCGCTGGGCGCCAGTTGGGCCCGCCTGCGCCTGCTGCCGCGCGCGAGCTATGGCGCTGCCATTGGCCATGCAGGGCTCGGCGTGACGGTCGCCGGCATGGTCGGCATGACGCTCGCCGTGCATACGATTCAGCTTGTGCATCCGGGCGAGACGGTGAAGACCGGCGGTTATGACTGGACGCTGGTCTCGCTCCACGATCAGCCGGGGCCGAATTATGTTGCGCGGGTCGCGACGCTGCAGGTGACTAATGCCGAGACCGGGTCGCTGGTCGCGATCATGCATCCCGGCCGCCGGGCCTTCCCGCTGCAGCAGCAGACCACGACCGATGTGTCCATCAAAACGAACGGCATGCGCGACCTGTATGTTGCGATGGGGGACGAGCGCGATGGCGGCGTGGTGCTGCGCATTCACGTCAATCCGCTGGCGCCCTGGATCTGGTTCGGGGCGTTGATCATGGCTTTCGGCGGCGCGCTATCGCTGTCTGATCGTCGCTTGCGCATCGGCGCGCCTGTGCGCTTGCGCCGCCGCGCGCCAAACCCGGACGCAGTGATGGCGGCAGAATGAGCGATATTCCGCATCAGCCAATTCCTCAGAAAGCCATCATCGGGCGGCGCCTGATGTTAGGCGTGCCGCTGGTCGTGCTGGCGGCGGCGGGCGGAGGCTGGGCGATGATGCTGGCACGCATGCAGAAGGGCGAGTTCGATCCGCATAGCCTGCCGAGTCAGCTGATCGGCAAACGGGTTCCCGATTTCGCTTTGCCCGGACTGGACGGCCCCGGATTTAACGGCGCGGATTTGCAGAACCCGCGCCAGCCGATGCTGGTGAATTTCTTCGCCTCCTGGTGCGTGCCCTGCGTGCAGGAGGCGGGCGTGCTTGGGGAAATTGCGCGCCAGGGTCTGCCCATCTGGGGCATCACCTACAAGGACGCGCCGGATGCGACCCGCGCTTTCCTGAAGCGGAACGGCAATGCTTATGCGCGCGTCGCGATTGACCGGCCGGGACGCGTCGCCATCAACTGGGGCGTCTATGGCGTGCCCGAAACCTATTTCATCGATGGGGAGGGTATTGTGCGCTGGCGCTACGCCGGCGCGCTGACCGATGCCGTGGTGCAGAGGGATATCGTGCCGCTGCTGCAACGCGCGGAGAAATCCGCATCATGAGGAATGAAAGTTTTTTGGGTCTTTTTTTCAAAAAAGAACCTTTTGTTTGGGTGAGCACATTGCTGCTGTGCCTCAGTCTCTCGGTCGGGGGGGCGCAGGCGGTCAGCGATCCGACCGAGCTGCTGTCGAACCCGGCACAGGAAGCGCGGGCCGAGGCCATCGGCCATCAGCTGCGCTGCCTCGTCTGTCAGAACGAGAGCATCGAGGACAGCAACGCGGACCTTGCGCGCGACATCCGCACCATCATCCGGCAGCAAGTGGTGGCGGGGCAATCCAATCCGCAGATCATTGCCTATATGGTCCAGCGCTACGGTAACTTCATTCTGCTCAAGCCGCCCTTCGACGCCATGACTGCGCTGCTTTGGGCAACGCCGGTGATCTCCCTGCTGCTGGGCCTCGCCATTGCCTTCTTCGCCGTCTGGCAGCGCAAGCGGCGCCCATCGCCGGGGCCGGCCCCCTTGTCTGAAGCCGAGCGGGCGCGACTGGAAAGTCTGTTGCGGCCATGATCTGGATCGGTTTTGTCGTCCTGTCGCTGATCGTGATGACGCCCTTCGTGGTCGCGCAAACGCGAATCAGGCTGCGCGGACGGCGGGAGGCGGCGCTCATCCTCTATCGCGCGCAACTTGGCGAACTGACCCAGGAAGGGGAGCGTGGGCGCATCGGCCCCGTGGAACTGGCCCAGGCGCGTTTGGAGATCGAGCGGCGCTTGCTCGCCATGGCCTCCGTGGCCGAAGACGCTTTGCCCCGGCCCGGGCGCCTCGGCTGGCTGCTGCCGGCGCTGATTCTGCTGCTGCCGCTGGCCGGTCTCGCGCTCTATCTGCCGGGCGCAACGCCAGAGATGCCGGCCGCACCGCTTGCCCCGCGCATAGCGGCGGCACAGGAGCAGATGCAGCAAGACCAGGCGATGCTCGCGATGCTGCAGGCGAAGATTGCGACGCTTGATCCGCACAGCGGCGCGGCGCGGCAGGGTTTTGTGCTGCTGGGCAATCTGGAAGCGAGCATGGGCGATCCGGCAGCGGCCTCGGTCGCCTGGGCCAAGGCTTTGGCGATCCGGCCCGATCCACAGCTGGCGGCGCTTAAAGCCCAGGCCGACGCAGCTGCCGCCGCAGCGGCCAAGACCCCGCCGGCTGGGCAATAGTCGGGATCATGCCGCCCTCCGGGCGTGAGGGTTCCTATTTCCGATGGACAGACGAGGGCCGCTCAAGCAGGCGGCTCTCACGGCTCAAACGCGGCAAAGAATAGACATTGGAAGTGACGTATACTCGTCGTACCATGTCAGCGACGGGACGAGTCAAAGAAGGGTAGGTCGGTAGTGACAGGGGCGGCCGGAAGCCAGGTATTGGCGCCTGACGTGATCTTGATGCTCGATCTCCAGGGAATCATTCAGGAGGTGTCCCTGGCGAATGCTGTCTCGAGCGAAGAAGGCGCGATATGGCTAGGCCGGTCCTGGCTTGAGACCGTCGACGAGATCAGCAGTAAAAAAGTCCTGCGCATGGTGAGCGATGCCGCTGCCACCGGCATTTCCGCCTTTCGACAGATCAATCAGCAGTTCCCCAGCGGCAATGCGCTGCCGATGGAATATACCGTCGTCCGGTTGGGCGGCGAAGGCGGGCTCCTGGCGATTGGCCGTAACTTGCGTGTGGTGGCGGAGCTTCAAGCCCGGCTCGTCGCCGCTCAGCAGGCGGTCGAGCAGGAATATTGGAAACTTCGGGATGTCGAGAGCCGCTACCGCCATTTGTTCGACAGCTCGAACGAAGCGGTACTCCTCATTCGCGGCGACACGCTCGAGATTCTGGAAGCGAATCCGAGCGCTATCCGCTCCTGCGGTCTGTCCCCCGGGCATGATATCCTGCAGGCAATCGGCGCCGATGAGCGCGAGACCTTCCAGGCGATGTTGCGGGAAGCGCAGCGGAATGGGCGCGCGCCGGCCATCCTGCTGCATATGGGGCCCGAGCGGGATGAGTGGCTGCTGCGCGCTTCATCTCTGGCCGGCGCCACGGGGCAACGATTTCTGATTCAGCTGGCGCCTGTCGGCGGTTATCCGGGACCATCTGATGCTGCTGCGACCGAGGTTGTGCTGGGCGACCTTTTCGGGCGTCTGCCCGATGCCTTCATCGTGATCGACCGTATGGGCACGCTGCGGCATGCCAATCGTGCCTTTCTTGACCTCGTGCAGCTGGGTTCGGAGGGCATGGTGATCGGGCAGCGGCTCACCCGATGGTTCTCCGCCCCTGGGGCCGATATCCCGATGCTGCTCTCCCTTTTGCGCCGACATGGTTCGGTGCGGCTCTTCTCTACCGTCATCCATGGTGAATTGGGCAGCGAGACTGAGGTGGAGGTATCAGCGGCCGACGGCGGTCCCGGCTCGCCGGATCACATCGCGCTCGTGTTGCGGGATATCGGCCGAAGGCTTGCGCGCCGCGACGATACCGACGGTCTGCACGCGGTTCTGGCCGGCCTCATGGCGCGGGGCGGAAAACCATCTTTTGGTGTCCTCATCAAGGATACTTTAGGGCTGGTCGAGCGCTATTACATCAATGCCGCATTGGAGGTGGCAGACGGAAACCGTACGGCTGCCGCCGAACTTCTGGGCCTGAGCCGGCAAAGTCTCTATAAGAAGATGGAGCAGTATGCGATTGATGCGCAGCCTCGCTTAAAGGCCAGCCCTCGTCGGTGATCCTTCAACGACCTTAGGCAAAAAACCATGTCTATGCCTGCGTTTGGTGAAGCGACCCTTTCAAATTGTGAACTTGAGCAGATCCATCTTGCTGGCTCTATTCAGCCCCATGGTGCGCTTCTGCTGGTGGACGGGCCCGACCATGTGGTCGTACTCGCCAGTGCGAACGCTAGGGGCTTCCTGGGCCTTGATCGTGACGTGCTGGGCCGCCGGCTGGGTGATCTGCCCGGTGACCTGCTGGAGCGGATAACGCCCCATCTGGCCGAACCGATGGATGAGATGGCGGTGGGCGTGCGGTGCCATATTGGCCGGCCGCTGCGCAGGTTCGATGGTCTCATGCACCGTCCCAGGGGCGGAGGCCTCATCATTGAGCTGGAGGAGGCCGGACCGCCCGTCGATACATCCAGATACCCCGAAAACGCCCTTCAGCAGATCATCTCAGCCAACGCGCTCAGCACGCTATGCGACCGCACGGCGCAGATATTCAAAGACGTGACGGGGTACGACCGGGTGATGGTCTATCGCTTCGACGAACATGGCCATGGCCAGGTGATGTCGGAGATGCGGGAGCCTGATCTCGAATCCTATCTCGGCAACCGATATCCCGCGTCCGACATTCCGCAGATCGCCCGGCGCCTTTACGAGCGCAACCGGGTTCGCGTTTTGCAGGATCTCGATTACGCGCCGTCGCCGCTGGTGCCTTCCGTCTCGCCTGTCACCGGCGAACCGCTGGACATGTCGCTTTGCCTGCTCCGCAGTTCGTCGCCGATCCATGTTCAATATCTCAAGAACATGGGCGTGCGCGCGACCCTGGTCGTCTCCCTGATGGTCGGCGGCAAGCTATGGGGCCTGCTCGCCTGCCACCACTATCAGCCGCGTTTCCTGCATTTCGAGCAGCGCGCGCTTTGCGAGATCCTGGCAGAGGCCGTAGCCACCCGCATCGCGGCCTTGGAAAGTTTCGCGCGCAGCTATGCCGAGCTTGCCGTCCGCCGGCTGGAGCAGCGGCTTATCGCTGCGATCTCTGCGGAGGGTGACTGGCAGCGTGCGCTGTTTGACGGCTCCTCCGCGCTGCTGGAGCCGGTTTCCGCCACCGGCGCAGCCTTGATCTTTGAAGGCAATGTGCATCCGCTCGGCGAAGTTCCCGCGACCTCCGCCCTGCGCGATATTGGCCGCTGGCTTGACCACCGGCCGAGCCGCGACATGGTCGCGACCTCCTCCTTTGGCCTTGATGTGCCGGAATTCGCGAGCTTGACGCCGATCGCCGCCGGTCTTTTGGCCGTTCCGATATCCTCCTCGCCCGGCGAATACCTCCTGTGGCTCAGGCCTGAGCGCAAGCGTACTGTCACCTGGGGCGGAAACCCGTTTGAGCCCCATCTGATCGGGGACGATCCGTCCACGCTGTCGCCGCGCCGCTCCTTCGCGCAATGGCACCAGCGGGTCGAGGGTACGGCAGATGGCTGGACCGCCGCCGATATCGCTGCGGCGCGGCTGTTTGGTGAGACCCTGGCCGATCTTGTCGTGCAATTTCGATCGGTCCGCATGCTGATCGCCGAAGACCAGCTGGAAACGATCCGCCGTCAGGTGCATGAGGCCGGCCAGGCCGTCGTGATTGCTGATGCAGATGGGCAAATCCTGCAAATCAATGCCGCTTTCGCTGGCCTTCTGCCCCCCGGGAGCGCGCGGCCCAAATCCTTCGCCGACCTCGCTCGCGTGTTCACCGATTCCGCCAGCGTCGACCGTGCGCTCGCCAGGCTTGCCAAAGAAAGACAAAGCTGGACCGGCGAGGTATCCATTGACCGGTCTCATGACGTGACGACGCCCATCCTGGTGCGGGCGGATGCCGTTCTGGCGCCGCGCCAGCGCGTTCTGGGCTTCGTCCTGTTTTTTACCGATCAGACCGATCGCAATGCGGCTGAGGCGGCGCGCCAGAGCTTTCAGGAAGCGGTCATTGAGAGGCGCCGTCCACTGCCCCAGCTTCTCACATCCAAGGCTGATCTACGCTTCCGAAAAATTCTCAACAAGGTGTTGGAAAACGCGCAGGTCGCCGCTCTCGAGACGACCGAAAGCATGGATTTACCGCGCATCCCCCTGGTTCTGGAAGCCGTCCGGCGATCCGTGGCGCGGACAGCTAAAATGCTTGGCTATCTGATTTGGCATACCAACAACCAGGATCTGGACGAGTAGGGACCGAGGGCAGACAGCAGGAACAGAGCCGTCGCGCGGTACAGGTCGTTAACCGTTCTGGCCGGTGACTGTAAAATTTTCTTGACACTCAGCGTCAGCCGTCGAAAACTCCATGGATAACGTGGTGATTAACATATCGTCAGATTAAGACGAAGGCCGCAGCCAAGTTGAGCCGTAATGCGTTGTTTTGGTTGAAGACTTCTGCGGGATCGCAACGAGCGGAAGCAAGACCGTTATGGAGCGAACAATGGTTCAGGGAGAGCCGTGGACCGTCACCAAGTCTCGTGATGATCTAACCATACAATCCCACTCGGAATTATGTGCTGTGGTTTACCGCAGCACGGCGGTTCGGGCTTTGTCAGCCACCCAGCTCGACCAACTGGCACTTGCCGCTCAGTCCAGGAACCGGTGTGAATCCATCACAGGCGTGATGGTCTATGATGACCAGCACTTCTTTCAGTGGCTTGAGGGACCGGTCGATAGTGTCGATCGCGTTATGCACTCCATAAAAAACGATTCGCGCCACATCGATATAGACATTCTGGACAGAAGAACGATCGATCATCGATCTTTTGCTGACTGGAGCATGAAACTCGCCACACCCGCTCGTGACGTCGGCTGGTGCCATAGCGGCATAGTCGCCCCACCGCGCGATGTCGTGGAAGGCCTCCGTGATTATCCCGATAGTGCCGCCAAGATCTTGTTGAAAATGGTCCCTGTATCGCTGGACGCTGCCACCGGCGAGGGCGCGGGGCAAGACGCCGTCAGCCCAGTGCGGCTTAAGCAGACAACGGCATCCTTGCTGAAGAGCGTCATCATTTCGACGGTGATCCCCGAGCTTGTCAGGCAATATGCATGGCAGGATTCGACGCGGCTTCCGTCACCGCTCCTGACCGAGGCAGAGGAGCTGGCCGATCTCCTGATCCAGCCGGATCAGCGCGCTGCTTTCGAGTTCATCACGGAATTGCGCCAAGGATACGGCTGGCTCTCCCCCCTGTATGGGACGCTGTTTGAACCGGCAGCGCGTCGTCTCGGCGATCTATGGAGCGAAGACATATGCTCCGAGTTGGATGTGACGCTCGGACTGTCTCGCTTGCAGACCGCCGTAAGGCTGATCACGGCGAAGGAAGAGCACATTATTCCCATAGATGTGTCTCAGCCATTCGTGCTGATTGTACCAGAGCCCGGTGAGCTGCATCGTCTGGGTGCTGCGCTGGATATGGATGTTTTGTCGACGGCGGGATGGAAGCCGCAGTTTGAGTATCCAACTGACGACAATGCGTTGCAGGACCTCATCTCGGCGCAATGGTTCGATGTCCTGGACCTCTCGCTAAGCGCGGCCTTCCGCAGAGAGCATTGGTTGCCGCGCATCAAAAAGACGATTAGTGGCGCCCGTCGGGCATCACTCAATCCGGCACTCGTTGTGCTCGTCGGCGGACGTGTTTTTGTCGAGGAAAAAGACGCCCTGGCGACGTCTGGTGCCGATCTGGCCAGCAAGACTGCTTTCAATCTTGATCATCTCATTCTTGAGAAGATGCAGTTCATGGGACGGGATGGAGCTTCCGCCGCCGGTGCTGATCGCAGTAATGGCCATCGCGCGGGCGTGCAGGGGCGGGGCCTAAGACCTTCCAAAAAATCCCGGACAAATGAGAAGAAGTTGACGCATCCATCTCAGAGCAGCCGCCTGCAGTTCGACTTGGAGCGTCAAACCACTGCCTCAAACACTCTGGTTGTTTAGTGTCGGCATCTGACTGGTCGATTCTGCGTGATGCCCACGGCCGCTTCGCGGTTGGGAGGGAACATCTGGGGTAACGGCTGCAGAGCCGCTGCCCTCCCAGAACCGCCCTACCCGCTTACCGGGATCTCCCACGCCTCGATCGGAACGAGCGGGTGGTCTTTGAAGTACTCCCGGGCGTTTTTGATAAAGGCGTTGAGGTTCGTCGACGCGATGCGACGCGCGGGATAGATCGCGCTGACCGGAAGCTTTTCGGCGGTGAAACTGACCAGGAGCGGGACCAGGCGGCCAGCGAGCACACTGGTCATCACCTGGTAGGACAGAGTCCTGGAAATGCCGAGGCCCGCCTCCGCCGCCGCGATCGCCGCATCACCACTGTTCACGGTCAATCGGGGCTCCACGCGAACCAACTTGCCGGTCGGCCCAAAGCGCCAGTCGTTGGTCGTGTCGAGACTCTCGAATGCAATGATGTCGTGGGTCGAAAGGTCGTTCGGCGCTTTCGGCGTTCCCCGACGTTCCAGATATCCCGGGCTGGCCACCAGTACCCGGCTGACGGCCCCGAGGCGAATCGCCATCATACTGCTGTCGGCCAGGTCGCCGACGCGGATCGCGACGTCGACAGATTCCTCTGCCAGGTGGACGTTGCGATCCGACAGCGTCAAATGAATGCTCAGGCCCGGATGCTTCGTCAGAACCTGCGTGATGATCGGCAACACGTGGAGCCGACCAAACAGGATGGGTGCCGCGACCTTGAGCGACCCGCGCGGCTCCGCATCCTCGCCGCGGACCCTGCGCTCGGCCCCTTCGATGTCCTCCAAGACCTGACGGCAACTTTCGAGGAAGATCTCGCCCCGCTCGGTCAGCCGGACCGATCGCGTGGTCCGATTGAGGAGGACAAGGCCCAGCCTGTCCTCTAGATCCGCGACCGAACGAGTGATCACGGACGGGGAGAGCCGCAGCTGCCGCGCCGCTTCAGCAAAGCTGCCCATGGTGGCGACGGCGACAAACGCGCGCATGGTTTCAAGACGGTCCATGAACTATTGCGCGCATCGCAATAAAGACTTGTCAACTATTGCGATTATCGCGGCCCGCGCGGGGTCCTAGTGATAGCGGCACACCGGAGACGCCGGTTCAAAATCGTTTGGAGGATGCCATGTCCCGCATAGCCGTTCCCGCCCGTGAAGCCGCTCCCGCCGCGTCCCAGCCCTTGCTGGACGCAGTGGAGAAGCAATTGGGCGTCGTTCCCAACCTTTTCCGTCTGTTGGCCCTGAGCCCCGCTGCTCTGCAGGGTTTTCTGGGGCTCAATGGAGCCCTGGGCAAGGCTCTGGACGTCAAGACCCGGGAGCGGATCGCGATCGCCGTCGCCCAGGTGAACGGCTGCGACTATTGCCTGTCCGCCCACACATACCTCGGCCTGAACCTGGCGAAGATCGACAACGCCGAGATCGCCCTGAACCGCCGTGGCGCTTCGTCTGACCCCAAGGCCAATGCGGCGGTCGCGTTCGCCCGCAAGATCACCGAAAACCACGGACGTGCGGCCGAAGCCGAACTCCAGGCGGTGCGGGCGGCCGGCTATACCGACGCGCAGGTTATCGAGATCATCGCCGTGGTGGCCGAAAACGTCTTCACCAACATGGTCAATATCGTCGCCGGCACGGACATCGACTTCCCGGTCGTCCGCACTAACGAAGCGGCCTGAAGCAATCGGCTGTCGGCGGAAGATGACCGCCGACAGCCGCCCCTTGGGGTGAGGTCTTAACCATGCCTCACGAATTTCTCGATGCTGTCTGGAGGCCCGGGCTGAGAGCCGCCCAGGCCGCCAACGGCAGCGTGGAAATGTGGGAGGGCTTCAGCGGTCACCGCGCATTTGACCGCTTTGCCGCTGCCGAGGCTGCGTTCATACAGGCGCGCGACAGTTTCTATATGGCTACGGTTTCGGAATCAGGGTGGCCCTACATCCAGCACCGCGGCGGACCCGTCGGGTTCCTGAAAGTCCTCGACGAGACGACGCTGGGGTTCGCCGATTTCCGCGGCAATCGCCAGTACATCAGTCTTGGCAACGTAGCCTCGGACGATCGCGTCGCCCTGTTCCTGATGGACTATCCCAATCGGCAGCGCCTAAAGATTCTGGCGCCTCGGCAGCGATGTCTTCAACACGCAGGCCGTCCATGCCACATTCCAGCGCGAGGCGCATCGCGGCATTCGCAACGCATCACGTCTCCAATTTTTTGCCGCTCTCGCAGCCCCGCCGAGGTAGTCGGCCGGCTCTTCACCGAATTCGCCATTTGCGGAAGATGTAACAACGTGCGTGATACGCAAGTTTGCTAACGGCGCATTTTTTGTGTGCTGGGGAGAAGTAGAGACGATCGAAGTGGGCAGGCTTGAACGACGGGTTGTCGGGCTAACGGCAGAGGAGGTCGGCTTGACGCTGTCCGAGGGCAAGGGTTTGCTGGGCGAACTCGCCCGCCTGGTCCTCCAGACCCAGATGGAAGAGTTTGCCACCTGCGCCCGTGTGTGCCGGGACTGTATGAAGCTCAGACGCCGCCGGGATAATCGGACCCGTAAAATCCAGACACTGTTCGGCACCATCACCGTTGACGCGCCTCGGATCAGTGTGTGCCCGTGCCAGAACGACTGGGGTTTTGTGGATGTCTCCCTGTCCCCCCTGGCGGACCTTCTGCCGGACCGGTGCACGCCCGAGCTTCGGCGGCTACAGGCCGAACTAAGCGCCAGGCACTGGTACCGCGAGGCGGCCCGGCTGCTGAGTACGCTTTTGCCCTGTGATCCCATGAGCCACGCGACCATGCGCAACCGAACGCATCGCGTCGCGGCTTATCTTGAACAGAAGCCGATAACGCAGCTGGGTCCCGAACCGATCATCGATCCGGCAGCCGAGATCGTGGTGCTGATTGATGGGGCGCACATACGGGCAGCCCATGGCTACCAATCGCGACACCTCGATGTCACCGTGGGGAAGATCGAGGTGAGAGGAAAGCCACCACGACGGTTTGCTCTCGCGCCCAGGGGCGCGGAATCTGCGCTGGCGACACTGCGCCAGGCCCTTCGTGATCAGGGATGGCAACCAGGTCGCGCCGTCACGGTCCTTAGCGATGGTGAAGCAGCACTTCCCGGTCTTGTCCGCGCCGCAGTCGTGAGCCCACCACCTGCATTCTGGATTGGTGGCACATCTCCATGCGCGTGCAGCACATCGAGCAAGCACTCCGGGGCATCTATGCCCTCGACCCTCGGCACCGAGCAGCATTGGACATGGTCGAGTGGAGGATTGGACGCCTTCGCCATTTGATCTGGAACGGTTATCACGAGGAGGCCCATGATGAGTTATTCGGCATGCGCCACATGGCATCGGACGTTGCCTATGTGAACGGCGGCAAGTTTCGACCCCCTGTCGCCAGGCTACTGTGGAACTGCGACGACCTCCGTCGCTACCTGGCCAATAATACCGGCTCGCTCATCGACTATGGCGAGCGATACCGTTCCAAAATGCCGATTTCAACCTCTCGGGCAGAGGGCTGCGTGGACGAGATCGCCAACGCTCGCATGGCCAAGAAGCAGCCGATGAGATGGTCCCCTCAGGGCGCTCATCGCATCGCCGTCGTCCGCGCCGCGGTGTTGGATGGCCGACTGAAACCGGAAGCGAGCAGCGTTCTAGCGGCCTGATAGACCAGGATTTTTCCGCTTCGCGGATTCGATGTAGAGCGTCAACCGTCTTGTCCGGCGACCCACAGCCATGTTGGCCGGTTTTGCTGACGGTGGGGTTGTTGTCCTTTAGTTAGATTGGAGCGCTCCTTTCGAGGTTGTCGGTGATATTGTCGCGGCCCGCGAGTTTTTGCGCGAGGCGGAGGCCGATCCGCCGACACGCTGGCTGTTCAACGGCGTAGAGCGGGACGTCGTCGTGGCTCATGCTCAATGTGCGCTCGATTGGCGGCATGGCGTGGGGCGGCTGGCGCGCGTCGCCGTCATCTGGCCTTTCGTGGGCAAGGAATGGCGGTCCAATTGCTCCAGATGATCGTGCAACGCGTTTTTGCTCTGCCGGGATTCGAGCGGCTGGAGTTGAACGTTTATACCTTCAACGAGGCTGCCATTCGCACCTGCGAGGCCCTCGGCTTCGTGCGAGAGGGCGTGCGGCGCTCATCGGTTCGCGTGGGTACCGCGCGCTGGGACACGGCCATGTTCGCGCTGCTCAGAAACGAGGCACTTTAGGCGGCAAAATTGAGCGGCCGACGGGAGGCCCAATCCGTCATGCCCTCAAGCGCGGAGGCCGCATCGAGGATGACGTTCTCCGCCAAGGGTGACCCGGCGAACTGGATACCGGTGGGCAGCCCCCCTTCGCCGAAACCGTTGATGACGGAAATGGTCGGTGATCCGGTTAGGACGCCGGCCAGGTTCAACGGTCGCTTCCCAAGCGCGCGCGGCAGGCCAAGCTCGAAGTCGTCATGCAGACCGGTGGCAACGACGCCCAGGCTGGGCGCGAGCAGCGCGTCGTAGCTTGCGGCGAGATCAGTGAACCGGCTTGCCAGGATGTGGCGGATGCGTTGGGCGCGGATGTAGTCATGCGCGGGCAGAACCGAGGCGGCGAGGCGATGCCCGGCAGAGAGCGGCGAGGTGAGTTCCGCCAGGCCGCCCGTGGCGATGAACTCATCAAAGGCGGCATAAGCCTCGGCGGCGACGATCGTGCTGATGAGCGCGCCATAGGGGAAATCTGGCAGTTCGACCGTCTCGAGCGTGCCGACCTGCCGCAACAGGTCGAGAGAGGCGTTGAAATTTGCCTCCACCTCGGGTGAGATGCCGTCACACGCACCGTCGATCACGCCGAAGCGGAAGCCGCGCTTGCGCCGCGGGCGATCGCGATAGCGATAGGGGTCGTGGAGGCTCGCATGATCAGCAGGGTCGTGACCGGCGATGGCTTCCAGTACGAGGCCGCAATCCTCGGCCGTACGGCACATGGGACCGAGCCGATCGAGCGTCCAGCACAGGGTCATCGCGCCATGACGGCTGACGCGGCCATAAGTCGCGCGCAGCCCGGCTATACCGGTGAAAGCAGCAGGGTAAAGGATGGAACCGCTGGTATCGCTGCCGATCGCGAAGGGCACGGCGCCGGCGGCGACCGCCGCCCCCGGACCGCTGGAGGAGCCGCTGGTCCAACGCCGCTCGTCCCAGGGGTTGGCAGTCGGGCCGGTGAAGGCGGCGTTGGGATTTTTGTAGCCCATGCCCCCGGCAATCTCGACCGTCGCCAGCTTGGCCACCAGCACCGCTCCGGCATCGCGCAGCTTCCGCGCCACCGTTGCTTCCTGCGTGAAGGTCTGGTCACGAAACGGCGCGGCCCCCCAGGTCGTGGGAGCGCCGACAACGGCCACGATGTCCTTCATGCCATAGGGAATGCCATGCAGCGGGCCGCGATCAAGGCCGCCGCGCAGCTCATCATCCGCGAGCGCCGCTTCGCGCAGCGCGATGTCAGGTGTGAGGGTTACGACTGCGTTGAGACGTCGACCGTCGCTGTCCAGCCTTGCCAGGCACGCCTGTGCCAGTTCTACCGCAGAGACCTGGCCCGCACGCAGCTTCGCACCGAGTTCGGGGATGGTGCGGAAGGCGATGCTGCTGGCAGTCATCGGGCGCCCCCCAGAGGCGCGCGGATAAAGGCAGGTTCATCCGCGTTGCTCAGCGGAAAGCGATGCAGGGTCTCGAGATGGCGGGTTTGCAGCTCCATGGCGGCCGTTAGGTCAGCCAGCTGGGCGGCCGTAAGCTTGCCCGGGTGGCGTAGCGCTGAAATCGCAACCAAGTGTTGGTTGGTAGACGCGATTTGAGCCGCATCCAGCTCAGGATAGGAGTCAGCTTGCACCAGGGGAGGCTCGTCTGCCGTTTCGTTGGCCAGTCGCCGAGATCTCTGTTGCCATTAAATTTGATAGCACGCTTTCACGGGTCTCCGCGGACGTCAAAAGATAGTGACGCGGCATGGTGCTTGCTTGGATGGTTGCGGTAGCCCTCTGTCGGCAATTCGGGCGGTGGCATTGTTCTATCGGAGTGCTAACATTATCTCGCACGTCGTGGCGGGTCGCTTGTTTGTTGATTGCGCAATAGTCGGTGCCGACCGGTATTGCGCGCGTGGCAAAGGTCAGACGGTACTAACCTTAGTCAGACTTGTTCTGCCCGCGCCGGGACGGCCGGAGATAACGGTGGCTCCGGGTGCGGTCGAAGCTCGGCGTTATGAAAATGGGGCGCAGGCTGCGCCACGGGAGGCTAGATGCGAATCTGTGATATGAACTGGATACAGGTCGAGGGCTATCTGCGCTCCGACGATCGCTGCGTCTTACCCCTTGGCAGCACGGAGCAGCACGGACTGCTCAGTCTGTCTGTTGACAGCATCCTAAGCGAGCGCGTGGCGGCAGAGGCGGCGGAACCGCTGCATGTGCCGGTTTTTCCAGTGCTGCCCTATGGGCTCACCCCTTACTTCCAGGATTATCCGGGCAGCGTCAGTCTGCGGATGGGAACCTATATCCATATTCTGCGCGACATTCTCGACGGACTCTACCACAGCGGCTTCAGGCGCATTCTGCTGTGCAACGGCCATGGCGGGAACGCGCCGGCCGGCAACTTCGCCGTCGAATGGATGGCCGATCATCCGGGGGCAAAAGTGCGGTTTCATAGCTGGTGGAACGCGCCGAAAACCTGGGCGATGGTGCAGCGCACTGACACCGTCGCCTCCCATGCCTCCTGGATGGAGAATTTCCCCTGGACGAGGCTCGCAAATCTGCGCGGTCCCGAGGAGCCAAAGCCAATGGTCGATCTCGATGGTTTGCGGTTGCAAGATCCCGCGGGCGTGCGCCGAATGCTGGGTGATGGCAATTACGGTGGTCTATACCAGCGCAGCGACGAAGAAATGCTCGCCATCTGGGCAGTGGCCGTCGAAGAAACCCGCGCGCTTATCGAGGGGCCCTGGGTGTGAGCGACCGGATTCTGATCTGGGGCGCAGGTGCCATTGGCGGCACCATCGGCGCGTATCTCCTCCGTGCGGGCGATGAGGTGCTTTTTGTCGACAATGCAGCCGATCATGTAGACGCCATCAACAGCGCGGGGCTAACTATCGAAGGGCCAATCGAGGAGTTCACGGTGTCGGCGCGCGCTGTTCTGCCGGAGGCGCTTGAGGGCAAGTTCTCCTGCATCCTGCTCTGCGTCAAGGCGCATCATACCGAGGTGGCCTCGCGGGCGCTGGTGCCCCATCTCGCGAAGGGCGGCTATGTTGCCTCCTTTCAAAACGGCCTCAATGAATTCGTCATTGGAAATGTTGTCGGCATCGAAAACGTCATTGGTGCTTTCATCAATTTCGGTGCCGATTACATGGCGCCAGGTCGCATCCTCTATGGCGGCAAAGGTGCCTGCGTCGTCGGCGAGCTGGACGGGAGGCGGAGCGATCGTGTCATCGCGCTCCACCAGCTGCTGTTGTGCTTCGAAGCCGGCGCGATCGTGACCGATGACATCCTCGGCTATCTCTGGGGCAAGCTCGGCTACGGCGCGCTCCTGTTCGCGACGGCGGTGACCGATGATTCGATCGCCGACGTTCTGGCGGATGAAGCCCACCGCGCGATTTTGACGGCGACGGCGCGCGAGACCATGGCGGTGGCGGCGGCCAAGCGTATCAGCCCACGCGGCTTCAACGGATTCGATCCGGTGGCCTTCGCGCCGGGCGGGAGCGGGAAAGCGATCGATGCTTCCATGGCGGTGATGGCGGCGCACAACCGGCGCTCCGCCAAATCGCATAGCGGCATCTGGCGTGATCTGGCCGTGCGCAAGCGCAAGACCGAGGTCGATGCCCAGTTGGGTCCGGTCGTGACAGAAGCCGCGGCACATGGGATCGCCACACCCGTTATCACCCGGCTGATCACCATGATTCACGAAATTGAAGAGGGGACGCGGGGGCTCGACCGCCGCAACCTCGCGGAGCTTGCCCGCGTTATGCCGGAGGCCGTGTGATGCGGATTGGTTTCGAAGGTCGCCGCGTTCTGGTGACGGGTGCGGGTCATGGTATCGGGCGTGGCATTGCCCAGGCCTTCGCGAGTCTCGGGGCCACCACGCTCGGCGTCGATATTAATGCGGCTGGATTGGAGGAGACGGCGGCAGGCCATGAGGGTCTGGAGACCGCGGTGCTTGACGTGACGGACAGCGCGGCGGTGCAGTCCCTCGTCGGGGCCCTCGGCCCGGTCGATATCCTTGTGCATAGCGCGGGCGGTGTCTGCGGCCAGGCAGGAAAGCCGGTGGAAGAGGTTACGCTGCCAGAATGGCAGGCAATCCTGGCGGTCAATCTCACGGGCGCCTTTCTCGTGGCGCAGGCGGTCATCCCCGCCATGAAGGCGTCCGGCTATGGCCGCATCGTCACCATCTCCAGCGGCGCCGGGATAGGGGTCAGCCTTACCGGCATCCAGGCCTATGCGGCCGCCAAGGCGGGCGAGATCGGGCTGACACGGCAATTGGCCCATGAGCTTGGCGCCTTCGGCATCACGGTAAACAGCGTGGCGCCGGGCTTCGTTCGTTCCAACCCGACAACCGAGCGGCAATGGGAGGCTTATGGCGTCGAGGGGCAGAAGCGCCTGATCGCGGGCATTGCGACGCGCCGCCTGGGTACGGTCGCCGATATCACCCATGCGGCCCTGTTCTTTGCGAGCGAGCAAGCAGGGTGGATCACCGGGCAGACGCTCAGCGTGGACGGCGGCAAATGAGCGATACCAGCGCCCTTGCCTGGGCCGATGACCGGCAGGACGAGATCCTGGAGACGCTGCGATGCTTCGTCTCGATCCCGAGTGTCAGTACCGACCCCGCCTATGGCGCGGATATGGCGCGCGGCTCCGCCTTCTTGGCTGAGGAAATGATCCGCTGCGGGTTGGAGAATGTCGCGGTACGGCCAACCGACGGCCATCCCGTGGTGATGGGTGATTGGCTGCATGCGCCGGGCCAGCCGACCATCCTCATCTACGGCCATTACGATGTGCAGCCGCCGGACCCGGTGGAGAAATGGCACAGCTTGCCGTTCGAGCCTGTTGTGCGGGATGAGCGCCTTTACGGGCGCGGCGCGTCCGATGACAAGGGGCCGGTGATCGTGGCGCTGTCCGCCATCGCCGCTTTCCTGCGCGGCGCCGGCGCATTGCCGGTCAACGTCAAGCTGCTCATCGAGGGTGAGGAAGAAATCGGCAGCGCGCATCTCGATGCTTTCGTGATTGCGAACGCCGCGGAACTCACCGCCGATTTCGTGCTCTCCGCCGATGGTGCGACATGGCGGATTGATCTGCCCACCGTGGCGATCGCGAGCCGCGGGCTTTGCGCGCTGGAACTCACGGTGGCCGGGGCGGCGAAGGATCTGCATTCCGGGCGCCATGGCGGCTCGGTCGTCAATCCGCTTGCCGCGATCAGCCGCCTGCTTGCGGGGCTGCATGATGATACGGGGGCGGTGGCGGTCGCGGGCTTCTATGACGCGGTGCAGATCCCGTCGGCCGATGAGCGTCGGGCGCTGACCGAAATCCCCTTCGACGAGGGGGACTATCTGGAGTCGGTGGGCGCGCGGAAGAGTGTCGGCGAGGCGGGCTGGACGATGCTGGAGCGCAACTGGTTGCGCCCAACGTTGGAACTCAACGGCATTTGGGGTGGCTATAGCGGGCCGGGTTCAAAGACCGTGATCCCGGCGGAAGCCCACGCCAAAATCACCTGTCGCCTGGTGCCGGATCAGGAGCCTGGGCCCATTCTCGATTGTATCGAGCGCCATTTGCATCGCTATTGTCCGCCGGGCGTGACGCTGACGGTAGTGCGGGAGCCGGGGGGCGCCTTGCCGGTTGCGGTTCCCGCTGACCATCCTGGCTTGCGGCTGGCGATGCAGGTGCTGGAAGAGACCTACGGCCGTCCGGCGCTGCCGGTGCGCATGGGAGCGACGATACCCATCGGCGGCATTTTCAAGCATCGCCTCGGCCTCGACACCGTGTTCTTCTCCTTCGCGACTGTCGATGAGGATTATCACGCACCAAACGAATTCTTCCGGCTCGAAAGGTTGCGCGACGGCGTGCGTGCCTGGATTCGTTACTTTTTCTTGCTCGGCCAAGCAGTCTAACGCACGAGCGAGACGCGGCGCTGCCGCACCCCCATTAAGGTTGATCAGCGCTCATGGGCTAATCCTTACGGTATGAAAAACGTAGACCATCCGGCAAGATCAGCGTTCAGATTCCGAGCTGAACACACACAGCACGGATAACGCTGGCTAAATCCTCGACGTTCAGTGTTCCAAGATGGCGGAGCAGCCGCTGTTTACTAGCGGTTGTGAGCTGGTCGGCCATCGCTTTGCGGCGCTCCCCATTGAGGGAGATATAGGCTTCTGCCGGATAGAGCTTGGCAACCTGGCTTGTGATTGGCACAAGCTGCACTCTGTTCAGCAGGCTATTCGCGGTATCATTGCTGATGATGACGGCAGGGCGCGTTTTTTGCGTCTCACCGCCAAGGGACGGGTCGAATGAGACCATCCAGACCTCACCACGGTGAGGGGCACTCTCAGCCATGACGGGAAGGGGTGTTATCGGACAACAGTCCCTCGATCCAATCGTCAGCTTCCGCTTCGCGGTCTATGTCGGCCGCCATAGCAGCGTATCCGGCAGCGAGATTTTGGCCGACGACATGAGGCCGTGCCAGCTCATTCAGGAAGCGGCTAATGCGCCGTGCCCCGATGACACTATGCAATCCTTCGTAAACCTCGGCATCGACTGTGATGGTCAATTTTTTCAGCATCGTCCGCTCCAATACGTATTCTTATACGACTTAGCGCCGTTCGCTGCAACGTGAGGCGACCAAAGCGCGCAAGGCCGCGAGGCCTGGAGGCGTGAGCGCGGGAAGCCCGAAGGGCCGAGACCCGCTGGGGCTTGGGGCGAAGCCCGACATGGCGACCTGACCGCAGGGAAGGGCACGCTATCGGCGCGACAACGAGGGTTTTGTTCATGCTGAACCCTACCGCCACCGCGCCAAGCCGGGAACCGCCAACAGCTCGCCTCACACAATGTGAGGCAGGCCCCTTTTAAGGAATATCGACACCGGCAAACACCTGCCGGCGACCCGGAGATCGACGCCCGCCTCCCCTCGCTGGCCCGAGTCGATGCGGATCGGCGCCCCCGCTATGTCCAAACAGAATAGGACCCGAGCCACCAGAGCAAAGCGGGCTCTGCAGCTCGCTGCGCAAGCGCCCAATATGCTGAATGCTGACGCATACGATCACGGGGAGAGGTAGTATAATCTATAGTCAAAACTGCGTTGACGCGCGGCACGAAACGTTTCAGTCGATCGGTTCCCCAATCTGCGTGAGCCAATCTTCACTACAATCTGGCTACGGCCATGATCACCGAAAAAACGGCAAAATTGTGAATTAAAGCCACATTTCATGTCAAGGAAATAGTGAGAAAAATCCACACATCCTTTTTTGAATCCGCTCATGGTGCCGCGGATCTTAAAGCATCGAGGGGCAATTTTATTGCTAACTTTGGCTGAACGTTTGCGGCGGCTACGCAAACAGCGCAAGCTTAACCAGATCGATGTCGCCGTCGCTGTGGGCATTGACCGGAGCTACTTGTCCAAGCTGGAGACCGCCTACGATAATCCGGGGAGAGACGTGTTAATGGCGTTGGCAGCGTATTACGAGGTCTCCTTGGACTGGCTAGCGACGGGTCAAGGGGATGCGAAAGGTCCGGGCGCGCTTGCACAAACCCCAGATGAAGCGCTCCTGTTATATGCTTGGAGGGCTCTGCCCGAGAGTGAGTCAAAACCGCTACTCCAGATGCTGCTGAGTCGGGTAAAGCCACCCGCAAACTAATTGGTTCAGTTGGCGCAACTGGAAACGGCTACTGGGAAGCGGCTGAGCCTTAGACTCAGCGTGTCTTTGGCCATTTGTATCGCGACGTAAATGAAGTCGCGCCGAGCCCGAAGCAAGAGACAGGCTAGAAATGTGAGCCTTATGCACATTGTGCAATTGACATTAATGTGGGAATGTTTCACCTAACAAGCTAGGCGCTAGGTAGCGATGGACCTCCAACGCGAAGACAGCCCTACGAAGCAGGCTTCCAGCGACGGTGAACATGTCCTCTGTCTATAGGCCATTGCGGGTTCCACCCAAGCATACTTCTGGCGCCCTCCGGCTTAGTCCGCATACGTTGCGAGAGAAGCTGAGACGCGATCCTGCCAGTGTTTGGGACGCAATAGCTCAATATCTTATTGAGCAGCAGGATGCCATCCTGACCGAGGCGATGGAAAAGATTGGCCAATGCCAACTCTCCGCAGAGTCGCGCTTGTATCGTGAGGAAGCCTCCCGGCTAAGCTTCAACGATGGTGTCAGAGCAGCTCAAAGGGAGCTTGAGTATCTGTTCAAATCCCATCGGCTCCGAGATTGGTGATCGTAATGCCTCCCAACCAGCGTCTGAGCACGTGGTTCAACCAAAGATCTCTCACACTCGTCGGAGGTGGCTAGAAATTCTAGCCATCAGTAGGCAAATCAACGAATAACAAGATTGCCATTCATTGATGGCAGTTGCACGGGCGATACAATTTCCGAGAAGAGATACTTTTTTAGAGAGAAATCTTATCGTCTCCGGCAAGCGTTCGAGGCCATCAAAGTCAACACGAGACAGTCTATTCGAGGCGAAGAGATTGCAGACGAAGACATAGCAATTAGCTATTCCGTATGGGATCTAAGTATCGCATCTGAACTTGCCTCGATGACAAAGCGAGCCCTGCCATATCCGGACCTCGCCGGCATCTACAGCATCGGCGGCGGGGTGGAAGGTATCGCACGTGCGCTGGAGGAAGCCGGGCGCGGCCAGGAAGTCGTTCTCATCGGCCATGAACTGACCGAAGGCACGCGTCGCCTGCTGGTCGCCGGCACCATCGATGCCCTGATCGACCAGAACCCGCGGGTCGAAGCGCGGGAGGCGATCGATCTGCTGGTGCAGGCCGCGCAGGGGACCGAAAGGCCCGTGGCCCGGCCCATGCGCGTGCATGCGATCTTTCGGGAAAACCTGCCTGACTAGAGCGGTTCAGGGTCTACCGGTCGCGCTAGACTAAGCCATCTTCCGCAGCCGCCACATGGCATGCGGTCAGCCGGCCGTCCCGCAGCGGCATCAGCATCGGCCGCTCCGTGCGGCAGCGGGCGATGGCTGCTGGGCAGCGGGGATGGAAGGCGCATCCCGGCGGCGGATTGACGGGGCTCGGCAGCTCGCCTTTCAGGGCAGCCTCCGCCCGTCCACGCCGTGCCGGGTCCAGTTCCGGTGCTGCCTCCAGCAAGGCGCGCGTGTACGGGTGGCGGGGGCGCGCAAACAGCGCCTCGGTCTCCGCCAGCTCGACGACGCGGCCGAGATACATCACCGCGACGCGATGCGAGAGGTGGCGTACCAGCCGCAGATCATGGGCGATGAACAGCACCGTCAGATGCAGCCGCTCCTGCAGCTCCAGCAGCAGGTTGACCATCTGCGCTTGCACCGAGACATCCAGGGCCGAGACCAGCTCGTCGGCGATGAGGCAATCCGGCTCGAGCGCCAGAGCGCGGGCAATGCCGATCCGCTGGCGCTGCCCGCCGCTGAACTCATGCGGCCTGCGCCCGGCCGCGCTGCGCGGCAGATTGACGAGATCCATCAGGGCCGCGATCCGCGCCGGCATCTCGCGGCGCGAACAAATGCGATGCACGGACAGCGCTTCGGCCAATGTCGCTCGCACGGTCATGCGCGGGTTGAGCGAGCCATAGGGGTCCTGGAAGACCATCTGCACTCGGCGGTTAAACTGACGCAGTGCGGCGCCCCGCAGCGACCCCACATCCATCCCGTCATAGGTGATGCTGCCGCTATCCATCCTGTGCAGGCGCACCAGACAGCGGGCGAGGGTCGATTTGCCGCAGCCGCTTTCGCCGACAATACCCATCGTCTCGCCGCGCAGCACAGAAAGATCGACGTCCGTGAGCGCGTGGACGCGGCGCACCGGATCGCGATGCAGCATCTCGGTCAGGCTGCGGCGGCGGCCGAAGGTTTTGGTCAGCGCCTGCACGGTCAGGATGGGTTCGCCCGGGGCCGGGCGCGTCATGGGCGCTGCGGCTCTGGCTATCACGCGCGTGTCCATGCTCACGCTGCCCATTCGACAGGCTCCAGCCGGTTCCAGTGAATGCAGGCCGAGAGGCGCCCATCCTCCATCACCGCGAGCGGCGGCCGCCCTTCCGCGCAGGCGGTTGTGGCGGTCGCGCAGCGCGGCATGAAGGCGCAGGCCGCGCCCACCGTATCCGGCGGGGGTGGCGCGCCGCTGATGGGACGCAGCGGCTGGCGCGCATGCCGCGCATCCGGCACCGAGCGCAGCAGGCCGAGCGTATAAGCGTGGCGCGGTGCCGCGAAGACCGGGCCGACCGCGCCGTATTCCGCTACCCGCCCGGCATAGAGCACGGCGACGCGGTCGCAGCTTTGGGCCACTACGCCCAGATCGTGGGTCACCAGGATCACCGCCATGCCCAGTGTCTCCCGCAGGCGTTGCAGCAGCTTGAGGATCTGGTCCTGGATGGTAACATCCAGCGCCGTCGTCGGCTCATCCGCCAGCAGCAGGCTAGGGTTGGAGGCGAGCGCGATGGCGATCATCGCGCGCTGGCGCATGCCGCCGGAGAATTGGTGCGGATAGTCGGCAACCCGCTGCGCAGGCGCCGGAATGCCGACGAGGTCGAGCAGCTCCACTGCTCGTGCTCGCCGGCCAGCGCGGCCCAGATCGGTATGAGCCGCCAGATTTTCCAGTATCTGTGCGCCGACGCTGAGTACCGGATTGAGCGCCGTCATCGGTTCCTGGAATATCATCCCAATCTCCCGGCCGCGGACCGCCCGCATCTCGGCCTCCCGCAGCGGCACCAGATCGCGTCCGCGCCACAGCACCTGTCCGGTCACCTGCCCCGGCGGACGGATGAGGCGCAGGATGGAGCGCAAGGTCATGCTTTTGCCGGAGCCGGATTCGCCCACCAGCCCGAGGATCTCCCCGGGTTGCACGTCGAGGTCAACGCCATCGACGACGGTGATCCGGCCGCGGTCGGTCGCCAGCGTCGTCCGCAGCCCGCGGATGGAGAGCAGCGCGCTCATCGCTTCACCGCCAGCAGGTCGGCGACGCCATCGCCGAGCAGGCTGAGACCGGTGCCGCAGAGCACGATGGCGATGCCGGGGAAAACTGACATCCACCAGGCGGTGTCCATGAAGTTCTTGCCATCGGAGACGAGCACGCCCCATTCGGCAGTCGGCGGCTGCGCGCCGAGGCCCAGATAGCCGAGGCTCGATCCCAGCAGGATGTCGAGTGCCATATCCGTCATCCAATAGACGAGGACAGCGATCATCGCATTGGGCAGCAGATGGCGGAAGATGATGCGTAGATCGCTATAGCCCATCACCCGCCCGGCGGCCGCGAAATCCGCCTGACGCAGCACCATCACCTCCGAGCGCACGAGGCGCGCATAGAAGACCCAGCTGACGGCGGTGACCGCGATATAAACATTGTGAAGCCCGGGGCCGAGTACCGCGACGATCGCGATCACCAGCACCATGAAGGGAAAGGTGATGACGAGATCCACGATGCGCCCGAACAGCGTATCCGCGATACCGCCGTAATAGCCCACCAACGCGCCCACAATACTGCCGATGATCAAGGACGGAACGGTGCAGAACAGCGCGATCTGGATGTCGATCTGTGCCGCCCAGATGATGCGCGACAGCATGTCGCGGCCAAAATTGTCGGTGCCCAGCAGATGCGTCCAGCTCGGCCCCACCTGAAGGTTGCTGTAGTCGAAGGTCAGCGGGTCGTAGGGCGCGACGAGGCCGGGCACCACGGCGCAGGCCAGGAAGAACAGCGTGATGAGAATGCCAAGCGCGAGCGGGATCGAGACCCTGAAGCGTCTGCGGCGGCGCGTGGTCTCCTCGGGCAGGTCGGACAGGGTGGGGGCGGCGCCGCTCATCCGTTTAGCCTCATGAGTTAAGCCGAGGGTCGAGCCAGCTTTCGGCGATATCGGTGAGCAGGAAGACGATCGAGACCAGGACAGCGAGCACCAGCGTCACGCCCTGCACCACCGGGTAGTCGCGGCCGAAGATGGCATCCACCAGCAAGCCTCCGATGCCTGGCACGGCAAAGACGTTTTCCACGATCACGGTATTGCCCAGCAGCGTGCCGATATTGAGCCCGAACAGCGCCAGTGTGGTGATGAGCGAATTGCGCAAGACATGCCCGGTGATCACGCGCCAGGGGGAGATGCCCTTGGCGCGTGCAAATTCGACGTATTCGGCGCGGAGCACGCCGATCACCGTGCTGCGCAGGCTGCGCATGAGAATGGCGGCAAGTCCGACACCCAAGGTGAGTGCCGGCAAGAACAGGTGATAGAGGATGCCCCAGAAGCCGGAGCCGATGCCGCCCACGGGAAACCAATGCAGCTGCGCGCCGAGGAAGCCGAGCATGAGCAGTCCCAGATAGAAGATCGGCGTGGATAGTCCGATCTGAAAAAGGCCGCGCAGCGCCACGTCGGTCGGCCGGTTCTGGCGCAGTGCCGCGATGAAAGCGAGCGGCAGCGCCAATACCAGAGCCATGATGGCGGCGATCACGACAAGGCCGAGCGTCACCGGCAGCCGCTGCGCAATGACCTCGGTGACCGGGATACGCTGACTGACCGAAATGCCAAGATCGCCATGCAGCAGACGATTGACGAAAAGCAGAAACTGCATCCAGACCGGCCGATTGAACCCAAGCTGGGCATCGATACGGGCGAGGGCTTCCGGGGTCGCATGCACCCCAAGAAGTGCTGCTGCCGGGTCACCCGGCAGCAAGCGGATCAGCACGAAGACGACGACACCGATCAGGATGAAGGTCGGGATCATCTGAAGCAGGCGACCTGGTAGCCGTGCAAGCATCAGGGCACTCCCTCAAAGGATGTATCCTGCGCAGCATTGGGCCGCGCCTCTATCCGCTCGGCGGCCAGACCTATGTCTGGACGCCGTCTCGGATAGGCCCTCGGGACAGGCCGAAGGGCGACATTGTTTCTGGTTACCACTATCACTTCTCGATATAGGCGCTTTCGAAGTGGTCATTGCCGAGCGGGCTCTGGCGGAACCCGATGACATTTTTCCGCGTGGCTGCGGCAAACGGCGTCTCGTACAGGAACAGGATCGGCGCCTCGGATGCGTAGATCTGCTGGATCTGCTTGTATTGCGCTGTGCGTTTCACAGGGTCGGTTTCAGTCTGGCTCTGCTCGAACAGCGTATCGACCGTATCGTTTTTCCATCCGCTATACTGGCTTTTGATGTTCGGATAATAGGCCGCGTAGTCGGTCAGCTCGTTCGGATCGGCAATGTCATTCGTCCAATATCCGAGCAGGATTTGGAAGTCGCTATTGTTGCGATGATTGTCGAGCGTCGTCTCATCCATCTGCTGGATCTTCAGCGTCACGCCAAGGGCCGACCACATCTGCTGAATCAGCGTCAATGTGGCGGTATCGTTCGCCTTGCCTGCCTGTACAAAAGCCGTGAGGGTCATACCCTTGTCATAGCCGGCCTCTTTCAGCAGCGCCTTCGCCTTCGCCATATTGAACGGATAGGCGGGACCATCGCCGCCGTAATAGTCCGGCGTGGCGGAGGACAGGTACGAATGCATCGGCGTGCCGAGGTCGTGCGTGACGACTTTGATGATCGCCTCTTTGCTGATGGCGTAGTTAAGGGCCTGCCGCACCTTCAGGTTCGACAGCGGGTTCGGCGTCCCGTCATTGAGTTTCGGGAATGCGTTGACCTGCGCGTAGGTCACCTGCGTCGATGGGAACAGCTCCATCGTCAGGTTGGCATCCTTCTGCAATTCCTTGACGCGCTCATAGGGGATGAATTCGGTCGCGTCGATCTGCCCTGCCCTGAGCTGCAGGATGCGCGTTGCGTCATCGGGTACGATGGTCAGGTCGACCTCGTCGAGATAGGGAAGATGTCGCCCGGCAGCGTCTGTGCCGAAGTAGTAGGGGTTGCGCTTCAACACCATCTTACTGCCTCGCTGCCAGGAGCTCAGCACGAAAGGTCCGCTGGTGACGGGGTGGAGTGCGAAGTTGTTCGCCTTCTCGGTGTCGTTGGCCCCTTTCTCCGCTTCAAACAGCTTATGGGGCATGATGGCGGCATTGAAAGTGGCGAGTGCGGCCGGAATAGACGGATCGGGATTCTTCAAGGTGATGACGATGGTATGGTCATCCGGGGCCGCGACATTGGCAATCGAAATCAGAAGGAAATTCCAGATGCCGGCCTTGGGGTCGCGCGCCCGATTGAGCGACCACAGCACGTCATCCGTGGTTACGGGGCTGCCGTCGGAGAACTTGGCGCCCTGACGCAGCGTCAGCGTATAGGTTTTGCCATCGGCCGAACTTTCCCACTTCGTGGCGAGGCCCGGAAGCAGCCCTTCGCCATCGGGCGAAGGCAGGATCAATGTGCTATAGAGATTGGTGAGAATCCAGATATCTGCATTCGCGTTGTTCAGCACTGGGTCAAGGATCTCGGAATCCGTGTTGCGCGCAAAGCGCAGCGTGCCGCCCATGACAGGGTCTGCATAGGCAGCCGCATGGGCGGCAAAGAGCGTTCCCACCGCCAAAGCGGTTCGTAAAAGCACCGACTTCATAGAGGTTTCCTGCTTGATCATGGCGGGCTCGCGGCCCGAATTTCAACTGCAACGGTAGGAGGACGGTGAAAGCGGGTCAAACCATAAGCGCGGCTGTTTTCTAAAGATCCTTCGGCTTGGGTACCGTCACTGCCCAAGAACGAAGTATATGTCTAAAAACCAGTCATTCCACTGTTTAGTCCTTTGCTTTGGCAACACCGGCTGCCGGCGCCGGGCGAGAAGGCTACAGGATTGACGCGGCCATTCCTCCTCGGCCTAACCGCTCAAACTCCCGACATAGGGCTACAGCGGCATTTCAAAGCAAGCACCGTGCCGCACGGCGGCCCTTGACGTGCGTGAAGGCGCGTGAAAGCGTTTCAGCTTATAACAATGGCAATAGAGATCCCGAGGAATGACGCAGGCAAAGGTGGACGTGCCTCACCCGGTGCAAGCTGACGCCTATCCTGAGCTGGATGCGGCTCAAATCGCGTCTACCAACCAACACTTGGTTGCGATTTCAGCGCTACGCCACTCTGGCAAGCTTACGGCCGCCCAGCTGGCTGACCTCACGGCCGCCATGGAGCTGCAAACCCGCCATCTCGAGACCCTGCATCGCTTTCCGCTGAGCAACGCGGATGAACCTGCCTTTATCCGCGCGCCTCTGGGGGGCGCCCGATGACTGCCAGCAGCATCGCCTTCCGCACCATCCCCGAACTCGGTGCGAAGCTGCGTGCGGGCCAGGTCTCTGCCGTGGAACTGGCGCAGGCGTGCCTGGCAAGGCTGGACAGCGACGGTCGACGTCTCAACGCAGTCGTAACCCTCACACCTGACATCGCGCTGCGCGAAGCGGCGCTCGCGGATGATGAGCTGCGCGGCGGCCTCGATCGCGGCCCGCTGCATGGCATTCCCTATGGCATGAAGGACATCGTGGCCGTTGTCGGCGCTCCCACGACCTGGGGGGCCGCGCCGTTTCGTGACCAGACCTTCACGCAGGAAGCAACGGTGGCGCGGAAGCTGCGCGATGCCGGAGCGGTGCTGGTGGCCAAGCTGGCGACGGTCGAGATTGCCGGGGGCATGGGCTACAAAAATCCCAACGCCGCCTTCACCGGCCCGACTGCCAACCCCTGGGACGAGCGGCGTTGGACCAGCGGCTCCTCCAGCGGTCCGGGGGCGGCGGTCGCCGCCGGCGCCGTGCCCTTCGCGATCGGCAGCGATACCAGCGGTTCCATCCTTTACCCTGCTGCTTTCACCGGTATAGCCGGGCTGCGCGCGACTTATGGCCGCGTCAGCCGTCATGGCGCGATGACCCTGTGCTGGACGCTCGATCGGCTCGGTCCCATGTGCCGCACGGCCGAGGATTGCGGCCTCGTACTGGAAGCCATCGCCGGTCACGACCCTGCTGATCATGCGAGCCTCCACGACCCCTATCGCTATCGCGATCGCCCGCGGCGCAAGCGCGGCTTCCGCTTCGGCGTGATCGACGGTGCGTGTGACGGCATCTCACCCGAGGTGGAGGCAAATTTCAACGCCTCTCTCGACCTGTTGCGGCAGGTCGGCACGCTCGAAACCGTCGAACTGCCAGATTTCCCCTATGGCGCGCTCATCAGCACGATCGTCGCCGCCGAGGCTTATGCCGCCTTTGATGAGTTCATCGCCACGGGCGGCCTGGCGGAACTCACCTCGCCGCTCTCTGCCGGGCATCGCCTCGCCGCCTCGGTTCTGCCCGCGCATGACTACATCCGCGCCCAACGCATCCGCTACATCCTGGCAAGCCGGTTCACTGATCTCGCCGCAAGCTACGACGCGCTGCTCGCGCCCAGCCTGGGCGTCGTCGCCACCGGTCTGCATGACGACTTCGAGCTTGGCCTGCCGCGCGCGCTTGGGAAGCGACCGTTGAACCTGGCCGGCGTCCTAACCGGATCACCGACCATTTCCGTCATCAACGGCTTCGGCGAAGGAGGGTTGCCCACGGGCATCCAGTTTGCCGGCGCGCCCTTGGCGGAGAACGTCATCCTCGATGCGGCCTCCGCGCTTGAGGGCATGACGGATTGGGCCTCCCATCGGCCGCCCAATTTTGCCGCCTAAATTTGTGAGGTTTTCAGGAAAGTGACGTCATCCCCGTGCTTGGCACGGGGATCTTCTGTCTTGGGCACCGTGGTCAGAAAATCCTGGCTCTAATCAGGCAGACCAGCCACCGCCTGTTCCGCACGGGCGGGATTTACTCCACCGCCATCACCATGGTCGGGCGGCAACTGTCGCCCAGTACCATGGTCGGCTGAAAGACGACATGACGGGGCGGCTTGGCCTGGCCGCCGCGCTCTATTCTGTCCACCAGCAGGCGCAGGGCTTCATTCGTCATCTCCACCGCGGGATGCTCGGTTCGCGTCAGGCGTGGGCGCAAGCCGCCTACCCCGGGGATCGTATCCGTGGAGGCGATGGAGATATCCTCTGGGCAGCGCAGGCCGAGATCCGCGAGTGCACGCATGACGCCAAGCGCCATGACGCCATTGGCGACGTAAAGGGCTGTCGGCCGCTGCGGTGATTCCAGAAGTTCTCGCGCGATTGAATAGGCAACGTCCTCGCGGAATTCGCCCGATCGCACATGCGCCGATGCGGGCCGTAGGCCGCGTGCCTGCATGGCCTGCAGCATGCCGTCCAGCCGGCCACGGCCGGTTGAAAGATGCAAAGGTCCGGTGATGGAGCCGATGCGCCGATGACCCAGGTCCAGCAGATAATCCGTGACCTGTTGGGCGGCCGCGACATTGTCGAGCCGCACGGAATCGCAAGGCGCGTCCGACACCACCCGGCCGAACATCACCATCGGCGTGGCATGACCCTTGAAGTCGCGCTGTTCGCCGCGCAGGCTGCTGCTGACCGGCACAAGCACCACGCCATCGCAGGATAGTGCGCGGACGCGCTCCAGGATGCGGCGTTCGTTTTCCGGCTTTTCGTCGCTGTTGAAGACGACCAGGGAATAGCCCCAGGCGGCGACGGCCGCCTCCGCCGCCCAGACGATGCGGCTGAAGAAGGGATTGGCGAGGTCGGAGACGGCCAGCGCGATCAGCTGAGTGCGTCCGCGCTTCAAATTCCGGGCTGCCGACATCGGTGCATAGTGCAGCGTCTTGATCGCGGCCAGCACCCGCCCGCGCAATTCGGCGCTGACAAAGGCGCTGTTATTGACAACGGCAGACACGGTCGCGGTCGATACCCCTGCCGCTTTGGCCACGTCGCGAATGGTCGGCAAATTCTCACCTGGCTAAACGGTTTGGCGTTAGATCGAAGCCTCTTTCCGGCAGAAAGCCGCAACTGTTCATCAATTTCAACAGATTTCAGCAGAAATATCTTGCTGAAAATCTTAGGATCAGCAAACCTTAGCGAAACGCTTAGATACTGTTCGCTTGGGCGAATGGCATTATAAAAGCGCATAGGGGGGTAGAATGCGGGGATGGTCGGTCGGGCTCATTGCAGCCGGATGCGTGCTTCTGTCAGTGGCGGCCAATGCCGCCGACAAGCCTTTGCTCGGTATCGTCTCAATCTCGGCCGCGGAGGCGAATAACGCCCGCTACATCAAGGGCGCCGAGGCTGCCGGCCAGGATCTTGGCTGGACAGTGTCCGTCGTCGATGCCGCGGGCAGTGCGGATCAGGCCAATTCCGCGATCCAGAATTTCGTGCAGCGCGGCGCAGCGGCCGTCGTTGACATGGTCTTTCCCTATTCATCGATCGGGGCGGGCTTGTTTGCGGCCCGCGATGCCGGGATTCCCGTTGTGACCTGGGGCGGCGGCCTCGGCAGTTCGGTGGCCGCGACCAACGGCTCAGGCGCGCCGATCGCCCAACCGGTAATCGAAAAGATGGTTGCCGATCTCGGCGGTAAGGGGGATCTGCTGGCGCTCACCTACCGCACAGGGGAGGTTTGCCGCAACCGTGAGGTGCTGCTTGATCAGACACTCGCCAAATATCCCGGCATCCATGTCACCAAAGATGAAGTGCGAATCCCGGGCTATTTCGAGGATGGTGCGCAATACGCCAATGCCTGGCTCGCCTCCCACCCTGCGGGCAGCGGCACGCTCGCCATTTGGGGCTGCTGGGATGACCCGGCCCTCGGCGCGATCAGCGCGCTGCGGCAGCAGGGCCGCCGGGATGTGAAAGTCTACGGCGTCAATGGCAATGCCCAGGCTATCGAGAATATCAAGGACGGCTATATGACCGCCACCGGCTGGGAAGACAGCTACACCGAAGGCTATGCCATGGTGAAGCTGCTCGGCGCCATCAAGGCAGCGGGCGCCGGTTGGAAGCCCAAGGCGGTGGAGGTTCCGGCCGTTCTGGTGACGCAGGACAATGTCGCTGCCTTCATCAAGGCGCATCCGGACGCGCTCGGCAAATAGGGTGCAGCCTGCGGATGGTTGACGAACAGCCCTCAGGTCAGACCGGCCGGCCTTTTGTGGAGGCAATCGGACTGACCAAAGCCTATGGTGGGGTGCAGGCCTTGAAGGGCGTGTCGCTCGCGCTCCGCCCGGGGGAGGTGCATGGGCTGGTGGGCGCGAACGGCGCCGGTAAGTCCACGCTCATCCGCGCGCTCGCCGGCCTCATCCAGCCGGATGCTGGGCGCATCACGATTGACGGGCGGGAAGTGGAGATTGCGTCACCGCAGCGTGCCAGCGATCTCGGCATGAGTTTCATCCATCAGGAGCTTGCCTTCGTGCCGGGCATGACGGTGCTCCAGAACATCATGCTCGGTCTGCCAAAGGCCTCGCGCTTCGGCATGGTTGATTGGCCGGCCATGGCCCGCGCCGTCGCGCCCATGGCCGCCCGCGTCGGCCTCACCGCGCCGCTCACCGCCAAGGTGAAGGGTCTTTCGACCGCAGAAAACTGGCTCATCAATATCTGCCGCGCCCTCATGCGCCAATCCCGCCTCATCGTGATGGATGAGCCGACAGCGTCGCTCTCCGCGAGTGAGAGCGAGAAGCTGTTCGGCATCATCGCCGATCTCGCGCAATCGGGTGTCGCCATCCTCTATGTCTCGCACCGGCTCGATGAAATCCTCCGCCTCTGCGACAGGGTCACAGCCTTTCGCGACGGAAAGTCGGTGGCGGTGCTGGAGGGCGCGACCCTCACGCGTGCAGACTTGGTGCAAGCCATCGTCGGCCGGGCCATGGCGCCGCTTGTGCGGTCATCCGGCACCGCAGCGCGCGGCGACGTTGTGCTTTCAGTCAGCAACCTGTCCCGTTTGCCGCGCGTGCGCGGGGTCAGCTTCGAACTGCACCAGGGCGAGGTACTCGGCCTGGGCGGGCTCGTGGGGTCCGGCCGCAGCGAACTCGCGCGACTGATCTTTGGCGCCGACCGACCGGATCGCGGGGTGATGCGGCTCGCGGGGCGCCTCTTCGCGCCCAAAGGGCCGGACGCCGCTGTCCGCGCAGGCCTCGGGCTCGTGCCGGAAGAGCGCAGGGCGGAGGGGCTGGTGCTCACCAAAAGCGTCGCCTTCAACCTGCAGCTTTCGAATTTGCGCGCCATTCGCCACAGCGCTGCCCTGCCGCTGATCGCTTACCGCCGGCGCGACGCCCAATGCCGCCAGATGGTGAGCGATCTCGCGATCAAAACCGCCTCTATCGAAACCGTGGTCGGGCGCCTCAGCGGCGGCAATCAGCAGAAGGTCGTCATCGGCCGCTGGCTGTTGCGCCAGCCCCAGGTGCTGATCCTGGATGAGCCGACTCGCGGCGTCGATATCGGTGCGCGTGGCGAGATCCATCGGCTGATCCGTGACCTGGCGTCGCGCGGCATGGCAGTCATCGTCATCTCCTCAGAACCTGACGAACTGCCCGATCTCTGCGACCGCGTTCTGGTGATGGCAGAAGGCAGGATCGTGCGGGAGCTGGCGGGGGAGCGCTTGTCCCGCGCGGCCATCATCGAGGCAAGCTACGCGGAAGAGCCCCGAACGGAGGAGCCTGTCCTTGTCTGACGCAACCCTTGCCACGCGGCGGCTGTCGCCCCAGGTCAAAGCCGGTCTGGGATTCTTTGCCCATTACGGCACCATCATTGCGCTGGTTGGGATGATGGTGATCTTTTCGATCGCCTCGCCCGGGGCCTTTCCGACGAAGATGAATTTCGTCAACGTCCTCAACCAGGCGTCGCTGACGATGATCATCGCGGCAGGCTTGACGGTCGCAGTCGCGGTCGGCGAGCTTGACCTTTCCATCGGCTTTGCTGCCAGCCTGCATGGCATTCTGGTGACCGGCCTCATCGTCAGCAACCAGCTGCCGATACCCCTCGCGATCCTCATCGTGCTTTGCGTCGGTGCCCTCATTGGCCTCGTCAATGGCCTGATCGTCACCAAGGCGCGGGTCAATTCGGTGATCGCGACGCTCGGCACCGGCACCATCCTCACCGGCCTCGCTTTCGCCTATTCGGCCGGCGTGCCCATCGTCGCCGGCGTGCCCGACGCCTTCCTGTCGATTTCGCTCGGCCGCTGGATCTGGGGCATCCCGAATGCGATCCTGATCATGGTTCTGGTCGTGGGTGGGCTGTGGCTGCTGGTCGAGCGCACCTCGAAGGGTCAGGAAATCCAGGCGGTCGGCGGCAATCCGGCCGCGGCGCGCCTGGCCGGCATCAATGTGGACCGCATCAAAGTGCTCGGTTTCATGATTTCGGGTGTCTGCGCCGCCATCACCGGCATTCTGCTGGCCTCACGCCTGGGCAGCGGCACGACGGGCGCGGGCGATACCTATCTGCTCACGGCTTTCGCAGCCGTGTTTCTCGGCTCCGCCACCCTGCGGGACGGCGAATTCCACATCTTCGGCACGGTGATCGGTGCGCTGATCATTGCCTTCGGTTTCAATGGCCTCAGCATCTTCGGCGCGCCGACCTTCTCGCAATATATTCTGCAGGGTGCGATCCTCATCGTCGCGGTGGCGCTGTCCAGTCTGGGACGCAGCCTGGCGGCAAGCTGACAGGGAGAACGTCATGTCCGGCAACCATCTTTGGGATGTCTTCGTCATCGAATATGCGCGCTCCAAGGATCAGGCCCTGGGCGGGCTTGTCATGGGCGAGACCGGTGTTGCCGATCTGCCCTTCTCCTTCGTGATGGCACGCCAGGGTGCGCGCATCGTGTTGGTCGATACCGGCTTCATGCGCGAGGGCAGCGGCGAGGCGATGAGCGTCAAGTTCGGCATCCCGAGCTGGATTTCACCCTTGCGCATGCTGCAGGAGCTGGACGTCGAGGCCGCCGATGTCACCGATATCGTGCTGAGCCACGCGCATTTTGACCATATGGGTTCCATCGGCAAATTTCCGAATGCGCAGATTCATATCCAGAAGCGTGAAATCCTGAGCTGGGTGGAGGCCATGGCCCTGCCGCGGCAATACGGCTACCTGACGCAGATCATCAACCCGGATGACCTTCGCCATGCCTTTGACGCATCGGTCGAGCATCGGCTTGATCTTGTGGACGGCGACGTCGACGACCTTCTACCCGGCCTGCATGTGCGGCTTGGCATGGGCCACACGATGGGCCAGCAATTCGTCATCATCGAGACGCAGCGGGGGCGGATCGTGATTTCAGGCGATTGCGTCTACACCAAATCAAATATTTGCGGTCACAATCATGATGGCGTCTATGCCCCCCTGGTGAATGCGGTCGGCAGCGCCTGGGACCAGCTCAAGACGATTGACCGCATCAACAAGGAAATTGGCGGCAATCTCGATCGTCTCGTCATCCTGCATGACATGGAGCGATGGGCCAGGCTGCCTCTGCACCGGGAAATCGACGGTTTCCGGATCGCTCGCGCGTCCTGAGCGCAATCTCACGGGCGGCGACCGCCGCCCGGTCCACGCGCCTGCAACCTCTCCCGCCGCCGGGGCGGTCGGCGACCGCCACGGCCTCCTGACGGCGCCCCGATGCGGTGAGCGAGATCCATAAAATAGCCCTTCTCACGAATATTTACTCACAAACTCGTGCGTGCAGGCCTGCGGCGCGCTGAGGCGTCAGCACGGTAAAACCACAATTATCCGAAGAATGCCCCCGATTCATTCGCTTGACCGGGTCGAAAGGACATGCTCATTTATTTACAACATAAATAATTGCTCAGGGAGTATCGACATGTCTCGGAAAACTCTGACTGCCCCTTTAATGGGTCTCGCTGTCACGCTGATGGTGGCTGCGACCGGCGCGAGTGCGGCGGATTTGAAAAGCACGGCAACTGACAAGATCGCGCTCAGCAATTTCTACGCGGGCAACAGCTGGCGGCAGGCGCTGCTGAAATCCTGGTCCGATACCGCCAATCAGGCGATCAAGGGCGGCATCATCGGGGGCACCAAGATCGTCAATGCCGACAATTCCGCGACCGAGCAGTCAAGCCAGATCGAAAGCTTGATTGTCGAAGGATATAACGCCATCGTTGTTGATCCGATTTCCACGACGGCGATCAACGGTGCTATGGAAGATGCCTGCAACGCAGGTGTCGTGGTTATCGTTTTCAATGAGACGGCGACGGCACCCTGCGCCTATCACATCATAACCGACTATGTGCAGGATGGCCGGCTGCAGGCGGAGTATCTGGGTAAAACGCTCAAAGGCCCGGCTAATATTCTGGAAATCCGAGGCATTGCGGGAACATCCGCTGATGTCGATATGCATAATGGTCTGGTGGATGGCCTGAAGGCCTATCCCAATATCAAGATCGTCGGCACCGTCTATGGAAACTGGACGCAGACGGTGGCGCAGAAGGAAGTGGCCGGCATTCTGCCCAGCCTGCCGCCGATCCAGGGCGTGGCGACGCAGGGCGGTGACGGTTGGGGTGCCTATCAGGCCATTCATGCCGCGGGCCGCCCGACGCCGATCATCATCATGGGCAACCGGCAGGATGAACTTGCCTTGTGGAAGCAACTCGTAGACGCCGATCCCAACTACAAGACCTTCTCGGTGTCATCAACGCCGTCGAGCTCCAAGGTCGCTTGCTGGGTGGCCCAGCAGATTCTTGCCGGGCGTCACGTGCCCAAGACAACGTATCTGCCCGTCACCACCATCTACCAGAATGATCTCGATGCCTGGCTGAAAATCACGCCCGTGGGCAGTCTGGCACTCACGCCCTTCGACCAGGCCTGGACGGAGAGTTTCATCGAGGCAGCCAATGCCGGCAAGCCTGCGCCGGCCGCACCGTCGCCGACCGCGAATGCCCAATAATAGGCAGCCGGCGCTGACGCGAGTGAGCCGATGAGTGACGCCGAACCCCTCGTCGCGATGAGCGGCATTGCCAAAAGCTTCGGCCCGGTTCGTGCGCTGGCGGGCGTCGATCTCAGGATCGGTCGCGCAGAACTCATCGGCATCGTCGGCCATAACGGTGCCGGCAAATCGACGCTGATGGGCATTCTGCGCGGCACGCTGGCCGGGGATGGCGGCCATCTTGTGATCGACCGCCATGAGATTGCCCGGGGCTACTCCGTGCGTGATGCTTACCGCTTCGGAATCCGCTCGGTCTTTCAGGAACTGTCGCTGTGTCCGACGCTGACGGTGGTTGAGAATACACGTCTCAGTCACCGCGGCCTGCGCGGTTGGGGCTGGGCAAAGGCGGCCCGCCGCGTCATCGCCAATTCGCTCGACAGCATCTTTCCTGATCACGGCATCGCGCTCGATGTCCCGGTGCGCGAATTGTCAGCCAGTGTCCGCCAGATGGTCGAGATTGCCCGTGCCTTCTCAACGGTGTCGATTGCCCCGTGCCTTGTCATCCTCGACGAGCCGACATCGGCACTTGATGCGCGTGCCGCTGGCCAATTTCTGGAGTTCATCGGCCGTGCGCGCCAGCAGGGCACATCCTGCCTTTTGATATCGCATCGATTGAAAGAGATCGTCGATCATACCGACCGTGTCGTGGTCATGCGCGACGGCGCGGTGGTGGAGGCGCGCAGCACGGTCGGGCTTTCCCCTGAGCATCTGGTGGAGGCGATGGGTGTCATGGCCCAGGCCGCCGAGGCCGGCCCGCGCCGGCCCGCGCCGGCCACGGTCCAGGCGGCCAGCGCGCCTGCCGGCCAGGGTGCTGCGCTGGTGCGGGATACCGGTGCAGATCAAGGGTCGCTCGCCTTCACCGCCAGGGCGGGCGAGGTAGTGGGTCTCGCCGGGCTCGACGGCCACGGCCAGCGGGCCAGGCTGCAGGCGATCTTCCGTGCGGCCTCCGGCCAGGCCGAGGCGTCCGTCACGGTGACGGCGAAGGCCGCCTATGTCAGCGGAGACCGTCGCGCCGAAGGAATTTTTCCGCTCTGGTCGATCAGTAATAACCTGACCGTCAGCCTGATGCGCAGCATGGGCCGCTTCGGATTTGTGCGGGCTGAGGATGAGGCGGTGGCCGCGCGGGAATGGCGCGGCCGGCTTGGCATCAAGACGCCCGATGTCGGCCTGCCCATTCTGTCGCTTAGCGGCGGCAACCAGCAGAAGGTGTTGATCGCACGGGCGCTCGCTACCAATGCCGATATTATCCTGCTCGACGACCCGATGCGCGGCGTGGACGTCAGCAGCAAGCGCGAGATGTTCGACATGATCCGGCACGTGGCGGCAAGCGGCAAATGCTTTGTTCTCTACACCACGGAAACCGAAGAATTGGCCAATTGCGACCGTGTCTATGTCTTCTACCAGGGCGCTATCACCGCCGAAATCGCGCGGGCCGACCTGTCAGAAGACCGTATTCTCGCGGCCTCCTTCGGCCGTAGGGTGGAGCCGGCCGATGCCGTTGCTTAAATCCGAATTAGGCCGCGCCTTTCAAGCCACCAATCTGCCGCTACTGCCGATTGCCGCCCTCATGATCATGGTCGTCGGCATGGGCATGATGCAGCCACGGGCAACAAGCTATATCGGCCTCCAGCTCATCCTCCGCTTCGCATTGCCGATCATCTTTGCGGCTCTCGCCCAGCTTTGCGTCGTTACTGCGAGTGACATCGACTTCGGCATCGGGCCATTCATCAGCTTGATGAACTGCCTTGCTGCGACCTTTCTCGCGACCCAGCCGGTCCTATGCGGCCTGCTGCTTCTGCTCGGCATTGCAGCCTATGCAGCGATGGGCGCCTTCATCCAGATCCGCCGCCTGCCCTCGATTGTCGTCACGCTCGGCGCCTCCTTCGTCTGGCTGGGTTTGGCCCTTCTGATCATGCCAACACCTGCGGGCTCGGCCCCCGCTTGGCTGAGCGCCGTCGTGCATTGGCGGCCGCCCTTTCTTCCTTTGCCCATTCTAGTCGGCGTCGTGGCGGCTATCCTGGCACATTGGTTCCTCCGCCTTTCTTCCTTCGGCGTCGTCCTGCGCGGCCTGGGCAGTGCGCCCGCCTATCTGCGTGACGCGGGCTGGTCGCTGATTGCGGCGCGGAGTGCGCTCTACGCGCTCGCCGGCTTCTTCGGCGTCGTCGCCGGTCTCCTGCTGACGGCCCTGATCAGCAGCGGGGATGCGAATGTCGGCACGCCCTATACTTTGCTGTCGGTGGCAGCGGTCATCGTCGGCGGCAGCAGCTTTACAGGGGGCGTGATATCGCCCATCGGCGCCGTGGTCGGGGCTTTCATCATGCTCCTGACGGGTGTTCTGCTCTCCTTCACGGCCATCTCGTCTGACTGGCAGTTGAGCGTGCAGGGATTGCTGCTTCTCCTGGTCCTGGGCTTGCGCTCCCTGTCGCGGAGGGCCGCGCAATGAAGACACTGCTTGCTTACGTCGCCAGGAACCGATGGACCTGGTCCTTTGCCGGGGCGCTGCTCGTCTGGATCATCACCGTGGTCAGCGCCGAAGGGCGCGGTGCGGGCGCCACGCTCAGCATCGCCCTCGGCTTCGCAGCTTTCTATGTCATGGCCGGCATGGGACAGATGCTGGTGGTGGCCGCCGGCCCAGGCAATATCGATCTCTCCATCCCGTCGGTGATGACGCTGGTGGGCTACCTGGCAACGGGCGCAATGGCCGGTGACCCTGCCCGTCTTTGGCTCGGGCTTGTGGTGGTCGTAGTGCTTGGTGTGGTACTCGGTCTGGTCAACGTCGCCTTCATCAAGCTGGCGCGTGTCCCGCCGATGGTGGCAACGCTCTCCACCGGCTTCATCATGCAGTCAATTACCATCGCCTATTCCAAGACAGCGCCCGCCAAGCCGCCGGCGATCCTCATGGAATTCGCGCTCGGGCGCGTATTCGGCATTCCCTGGATGGCGATCGTCCTCATCCTCGGCGCCCTTATCCTCGGCGTTGTCATGGCGCGCAGTGTCTTCGGGCGGGATTTGCTGGCGGTCGGGCAGAGCGAACGGGCGGCTTATCTTGCCGGCGTGCCCACGCGGCGGGTGACAACCCTCGTCTATGTCTTCTCCTCTCTGCTTGCCGCTATCACCGGCCTCATGCTGGCAGCTTATTCGGGCGGCGCGGCACTTGATATGTCGTCGGATTTTCTGTTGATGTCGATCGCGGTCGTGGTGATTGGCGGCACTAGCATTACGGGCGGGCGCGTCTCCGCCGCCGGCATCTGGGGTGGCGCGCTCTTCATCTATCTCATTTCCACGATGCTGAATGTGCTCGGCCTCGGTGCCGGCGTGCGCTATGCCTTGACGGGCGCGATCATCATCGCGGTTCTTGCCCTCTCGGAAGACCGGGCCTCTGCTTAGCATTATCGGTCTCTTGTCTTTGGAGCTTCCCCATGGCTGAAAAATCCCGTCTCCTGGTTGGTGCATTGACCCGGCACACACCTTACTTCAAACAGGCGAACGGCGAGGGCATAACGGTTTTCGATTTTGATGAGGACACTGGAAAACTCTCCCGCCTCCATTGCCAGGCAGGTATTGATAACCCAAGCTTTATCGCCGCTGACCGGAATGCCCGTCATATCTACGTAACGACTGAAGTATTCGGCTGGAACGAAGGCACGCTCTCGGCCTATTCGCTGAACGCGGATGGCAGGCTGCACTATATCAACAAGCAGGTGTCGGGCGGCAGCATCACCACCCATGCGAGCCTGGACCGTAGCGGTCGGTTTGCCTTCGCAGTGAACTATGCGCATGAAGCCTGGGAAGGGTTTAACGAGGATATTCCGGGCTACGCGGTCACCAGCTTTCCTGTCCGGCCGGATGGTGGGCTTGGTCCGGCACTCTCCATGGTCAAGCATGCAGGGCAGGGGCCTGTGCCGATCCGGCAGACCTGCCCGCATCCGCATTGCGCCGTAGCCAGCCCTGACAATCGATTTGTCATCGTCACTGACCTCGGAACGGATCGCATCCATAGCTACCGGTTCGAGAGCGGTGTGTTTGACGATACGGTCTCTCCGCCGCCCGCCGTGCTGCCGCCCGGCTCCGGCCCCCGTCATTTCATTTTCGACGCATCCGGCACCCGCGGTTATGCATTGAATGAGCTGGGCGGCACGGTCGCCGTCTTCGATTATGATGCAGCGACCGGCGTGCTTTCCCTTCGCCAGATTCTATCGACACTGCCTGATGGCTTCGCCGGTCTCAACAACTGCTCGGAACTGCAGCTCAGTCCTGACGGACGGTTTCTCTATGCCGCCAATCGTGGGCATGACAGTATCGCCTGCTTTGCGGTGGATGGAGAGACGGGCATGCTGACATCGCGCGGGCAGACGCCAACCGGCGGTGAATGGCCGCGGAACTTTACGCTTAGCCGGTCCGGGCGGCACCTCCTGGTCGCCAATCAAAACAGCGACTGCATTACTGTCTTCCAGCGTGCCGAGGATAGCGGTGCGTTGACGCAAATAGACCACATTGCTATTGGCACGCCGATGGTGGTGCGCGTCTATGCCATCTGAGACGGATCAGAAAGCGATAAGGGTAATCTGCGGAAGCATGCTCAGATGAGAAGCCCGAGCCGCGGCAATGCCCCCGATGATCCATCGTCTGGAGAGGGCGCTGATCGCAGCGAGGCCCTGAGCGACCGCAAGCTTGAAATGGCAGCACGGGCGGCCTGGCTCTATCACGCCAAGGGGCGCCGGCAGGATCAGATCGCGGCAGAGTTGAACGTGTCGCGCCAGATTGTGCAGCGCCTTGTCGCGCTTGCCGCCTCGGAAAATCTCATCCGCTTCCAGCTCATCCACCCGCTGTCGGAATGTATCGAGCTTGCAGAGCGCCTGCGCGAAGCCTTCGACCTCGTCTATTGCGAGGTCGCACCTGCCTCCAAGCTCGGGGATGGTGATATCGAGACCGTGGCGACAGCGGCCGCGCTCTATCTCGAAAATCTGTTGCAGCAGAAGGCGCCGACGACAATCGCCATCGGCAACGGTCAGGCGATGCGTGAAACGGCCAACCGTGTGCCCCTGATGCACCGCCCGCAGCATAAATGCATCTCGCTGATGGGCAATCTCACGCGCTATGGCTGGGCAAGCCATTACGATGTCGTCATGCGCCTGGCCGAGCGTATCAGCGCGCAATGCTATCCGGTGCCGATGCCGGTGGTGACGAATACGATAGAGGAATGGTCTTTCATCCAGACCCAGCCGGCCTACAGATCCTACTTGTCGTTGATTGATGAAGCGACGGTGCTGATCATGGGTATGGGCTATATTGATTGGCAGGCGCCGCTGCATCTGGACGGCCACATCACCGATGTGGAGCTGGGAGAGGCGATGCAAGCGGGTGCCATTGGTGAAGTGCTCGGCCACAGCTTCGATAAACATGGCAGGTTGCTCGAGAATGGCTATCACAAGCGGCTGACATCCTATCAGCTGCCTGTGCCAGCGAAATGTACAACGATGATCGTGCAAACCGGTTCTGTGCGCGCGGCGGCCATGCGCGCTGCTCTCTCGGGCCGTATCGCCAATAGTCTTATCACTGACGAGCAGACGGCAAGGCTGTTGCTGGAGATGGAGGGAAAGTAGCGCCGGTGACACGATCCGCGCGACTGGCGCACCTCGCCAGGGCTAGATCGCGTATGCGGTGTTTATGAAAGGCAGCAGTGAGCGGTCGCAAGGCGCCGCAATAACCTGGGTCCGGCTCATCACTGCCGAGAGTGGGGCCACATAGCGCGCACCGGCATCCAGAAGCGGATAGCTGAGATTGATGTGGTAAAGATAAATATGCGGCGTCAGGGAAACCCCTGATTGACTACACGATCCTGAATGTGGATGTCGTTTGAGCTGAGGCAGGCCTAGATACGGCGGATGAGGCGGAGATTTTCGCCAAACAGCGCCGTCTGCTGCACGATGCCCTCGCACCACAGCAGGCACTCATCCCCATCCCATCTTTCGCCCTAGCCGGTCAGCCGTCCCGGCAGCATGCTGACGCGGCCATGCAGTATCGTCTCGCTCTGGCGGCGGCCGGGATAATCGTAATGGCCACGCCGGTCTCCTCGCCGCTCCCGCTATGGGCTGCCTGTATGTGCGCCCCATCAATCAGCACCACCATCTCGGCTGCCGGATCGATGATCGTGCTGCCGATACGCCTGGCGGCAGCGGCGGCGAACGATGAGCTTCGCCTCTGCCCGTATTCCGCCGGCCGGCCACCAGACAACTCATCCTTAGAGCGTCCAACACCAAAGTGCTGATGGTTGCATGATGGTTAAACGGAACAATGACGGCCGTTGATCCTGCGTGAATGTTTAACAAAATGATGAAATCATTGAAGATTTTAGGATACCGAACGACTCGAGCACGTGGCTTTTGCGTGCGGGCACGGCGAGTTCAACGGATAGGCGGATCGTTTCAGCTGAAGATCCTAAGAACTCTGGAATATACGGGGCGCGTGGGGGGACATGGTGTCCCAGGTATGGCTTCGTGGGGCGCTAACACGGCGGTGGACACCATGTGGACACCAAACCACAAAAAGAAAAGCCACCTCGCGGTAGCTTCTTCATAACGCGCTGATTTCTCTAAGAAAATTTGGAGCGGGCGAAGGGATTCGAACCCTCGACCCCAACCTTGGCAAGGTTGTGCTCTACCCCTGAGCTACGCCCGCGCTCCGTTGAGGCGGGTTCTAAGCGGGTTACGATCCGATTGCAAGCGCCGTCCGGCCTTGCCGCCATGCGCTAGGCCCCCTAGCTCGATCCTATGTTTTCGGCTGGGCGCATGACGGAGATCGCCCAGATGAGGGCCGCTTGCGGCAAAGGTTTGGGCTAGCCGCGATCCGCATTATGATCGGCCCAACGACGATCAGAGAGAGAAGCACAGTCATGGACCTGACCTTCGGCCAGCCTGCCGCCGCACCCGCCGGCGCCGGTCCCATCATTATCGATGGCAACCAGGCAACCTTCATGAAGGACGTGATCGAGGCCTCGCGGGAGGTGCCAATCCTGGTCGATTTCTGGGCGACCTGGTGCGGCCCCTGCAAGACGCTGACACCCACGCTGGAAAAGGTCGTGACGGCGGCCGGTGGCCGCGTCCGTCTCGTCAAGATCGATGTCGATGCGAACCGTGCCCTTGTCCAGCAGCTCAGCCAGCTGGGCCTGCCGCTGCAATCCATCCCGACGGTCGCGGCCTTCTGGCAGGGCCAGATCGCCGATATCTTCCAGGGTGGTCTGCCCGAAAGCGACGTGCGCCGCTTCGTCGAGGCTTTGCTCAAAATGGCGGGCAGCACCATGCCGACGGCCGATTTGCTGGCTGCCGCCCGGGCCGCGCAGGAGGACGGCGATATCGAAAGCGCCGCCGAACTGTATCAGGCCATGCTGCAGGAAGAGCCGGAAAGGCCTGAGGCCTGGGGCGGCCTGATCCGCTGCTTCCTGGCGGCTGGCCGGGAAGAGGAGGCCGAGGCCTTGCTCGGCGAGGTCCCCGCCAAAATCGCCGATCATGCCGAAGTGGCGGGCGCCCGCAGCGCGCTGGCGCTGGCAATCGAAGGCAAGCAAGCCAGCGGACAATTGCGCGAGCTGGAGGCACGCCTGGCCGCCAATGCCGATGACCACCAAGCGCGCTACGACCTCGCGACCGCGCTCAATGCGACCAATCGGCGGGAAGAGGCGGCGGCGGCCTTGCTTGACATCATGAAGCGCCAGCGCGGCTGGAACGAGGATGCAGCACGGCTGCAGCTGCTGAAATTCTTTGAATCCTGGGGGCTGGACGATCCGACCACCATGGCGGCGCGCCGGAAGCTGTCCGCCCTCTTGTTCAGTTGATCGCCATGGCATCGGGCATTCTGCCGTTCCATCCCGTATTGGGCGAGCTGCCCGCGGAGATTCCAGTCTTTCCGCTGCCGGGGGCGATGCTGCTGCCGGGCGGCCGCTTGCCGCTGACGATCTTCGAGCCGCGCTACCTCGCCATGGTCGAGGATGCGCTGGCGGCCGGCCGGATGTTCGGCATGATTCAGCCCGATAGCCGGAAGCCGGAGGATGCGAAGGGGCCTGGCCTGTTCGGCGTCGGCTGCCTGGGACGGATTACGTCTTTCATGGAGACGGAGGACGGCCGGATCATCATCTCTCTCCTCGGTCTCGTGCGCTTTGCGGCTGAAACAGAGGTCGCGGCGCGGCGCGGCTACCGGCGGCTCCGCGTGTCCTATGAGGCCTATGCGACAGATCTGGCCGAACCGGCGGAGAGTATCGTCCTGCCGCGGCAGGGCTTGCTCGCCAGCCTGCGCAGCTATTTCGACCGTCAGAAATTGACTGCGGATTGGAGTGCGGTCGGCGCGCTGGACGATGAGACCCTATTGACCACGCTTTGCATGATCTGCCCTTTCTTGCCGTCCGAGAAGCAGGCGCTGCTCGAGGCGGGGAGCCTGACCGAGCGGGCGCAGATTCTGGCGACACTTCTGGAATTCGGCCAGCATGAAACCGATACCGAGGGCGGCGATCTCCGCCCGAGCTGAAGGAGACTATGCGTGAGTGATGCAACGGCTGACGGATCGGACATTTTGGTGGAAGCCGTGGCTGTGCCGCCGCAGCCAGTCGACCCCCGGCTGCTCGAGATCCTTGTCTGCCCCTTGAGCAAGCAGCCGCTGGTCTATGATCGTGAGCGTGGCGAGCTGATCAGCCGGGCGGCGGGTCTGGCCTATCCGATCCGCGGCGGCATTCCGATCATGCTGCCGGATGAGGCGCGCCCTCTCGAAAGCTGATCACGGTCAGCTTCCCAACTTGGGCATGGCGCCCGCGATCAGTTCGATCTGCCGGGCGATCCGTCGCAAGCTATCCGCGACAGGCTCATCGGCCGGGGCGTCAAGCGCGGGACGCGACGGAAGGATGATGTCACCACCGCGGCCGGGCGCGATGTCCAGCACTCGCGCGGCGCAGGTCGCGCACCATTGCCGCCATTGGCGAAGGGTCTCGGGCGGCAGGGGTGGTGGCCTGTTCTGTGCCGTCGCACTGATCCATGACACCCGCAGGACGGTCAGCCGGCCCATGATCCGGCGCAGCGCCGCGTCGATCGTCAGGGCGGCATTGACATGGTTGCCGGAGACCAGCCGTGGCTCCAGCAGGCTGCGGCTGAGCGCCGATTCCAGCGCATTGCTGGCGATGCCGGCCTGTCGGCGCCCGCTATCCCAATTCGTGCCATCGTCTTCGCCCAGCATCTGGGCGAGCGTGGCGTCGGCCACTTTGGCATGGGCCATGATAGCGTCGCGCACTTCGGTCAGGGCGCGTTGCGGCTGGCGGCCGGGCCAGAGAGCAAGGCTGCAGGTGAGCGCCAGCATACCGCCGATGACGGTGTAGAGCGCGCGCATCAGGGCAATATAGATCTCAGAGGCACCAGGGGCCGAGGACTCCACAAGCAGGATCACCATCGGCGTCAGCGCGGACAGAAAGAGCCCGAAGCTCACCCGGCGCAGCGTGAAAGCCAGAACGGCGAGCGGAAACATGGCCAGGCTGACGGTCAGCGGCGTGTGGAGGAAGAGGCTGAGCCCGGACGCAATAAGCCCGCCCAGCACGGTGCCGCCGATCCGTTCCAGCATGCGTTGCCAGGTCAAGCTGAAATGCGGCTGCATGGTCATCAGCAGCGTGATCGTGAGCCAGCGCTCGTATTCATGCTCGTGATGGAGCGTGTAGGACAGGCACAGGATAGCCGCGAAGCCTGCCATCCCTGCATGGCGCAGATGAGAGGATTGGCGGTTCAGATTGCTGCGGATGGGGTCCAGCACGCGCGCGGCCAAGGGCAGGGCGGAGCGGCCATCGGTGAAGGTGCCGGGATGCAGGTTTTCCGGCGTCGTCAGGCTGGCGGCGACGAACAGGCGTTCGGCGATCGTCTCCACCAATTTGCGCAGCGGATCGTAATCGCCAAGCCCCGCGACGGCGCCCCTTACGCCATTCAGGCTTTTGGTCAGGCGCGGAAGGTCGATGCCTTTGTCATTGTCGATGTGATGCGCGATCAACAGAATGTCATTGTGCAGATGCCGCAGCGTGCGCGCGGCCAAACTTCTGTTGCGTGGGCCAGAGGATTCCAGAAGATCGGCCAGGCCACTGAGGGCGGCAAAGGCCTGGTCGACCGCTTCCAGCCGCAGCCAGGCGCGGGCAACCCTCGGGCTGCCGCTGCCCAGGACGCGGACCAGGCCCAGGACATTCTCGCGCGCAGTCTCGATCGCCGTACGGCCGCCGCCACGAAAGATGCGGGCGTTCTGTTCCCACCGTGCGGCCGTGGAAGCGGCATCCGTCCGCGCGGCAAGGATTTCCCGCATGTCCTGCGTCATAGCGGCCAGCGACCGGTAGCAATCGCCGATGATATGGCGGAAGGGCACCGTCGCCTGAATGCGCCAGATCACACTCGTCAGCAGAATGGCCCATAGGCTGCCGAGACAGAACATGCCGCCCGATACCAGAGCGGTATGCAGGCTCGGTTCCGGGACGTCGATCGCGAGCACGATCCAGACTGTGAGCAGATTGCCGACCTGCATGGCTGCAGGGCCGTAGACGCGCGCAAAGCTCGCGATGAAGATGGCGATACCGGCAAGCGGAATGGCCAGGATTAGGCCCTCAGCGCGGGCGAGCCCGAAGAGGACGCCTGTGGCCGCGCCGAGCACGGCGAAGGCAAACAGGGCGGGCAGCCGTTCACGTCCTGGCGTGCCGGCATCGGCCAGACAGGTGAGCAGCGCGCCGAGGGCCGTGAGCAGGAGAAGCGGAAAGTCGAGCCAGGCGTGCAGCACGACGAGAGCCGCGACCGAAAGACCGGCCCGCAGGCCTTCCTGAATGCTGAAAGCCCCGAAATCGAGGGCAAAGGACGAGCGGGTAAGGGCGGTCACGTCTGCCGAAAACTCCCTGTCGGGGGCATGATCATCGTCATGCGGTGCGAAGACGCAAACGGCCACCCTTAGAGTTTGTCCGCGGCGGAGAAACGCTATCTATTTTGAACAGGGCCCACAAAAAAGGCCGCGCGGCGAACCGCGCGGCCTTGGAGGCCAGCGGAGGCGGAAGCGATCAGGCCGCCTTGGCCATTTCGCGCAGCACATAATGCAGGATGCCGCCGTGCTGGTAATAGGCGACCTCGTCCAGCGTATCGACGCGGCAGAGAAGCTTCACTTCGTCCGTCGTGCCGTTGGGGCGATGAATGACGAGCGTCACGTCCATCCGCGGGCTTAGCGCTTCCAGGCCCAGCAGATCCAGCGTCTCCTGCCCGGTGAGGCCGAGACTCTTGCGGTCCATGCCGTCCTTGAAGGTCAGCGGCAGCACGCCCATGCCGACGAGATTGGAGCGATGGATGCGCTCGAAACTCTCGGTGATGACGGCCTTCACGCCCAGCAGCATGGTGCCCTTGGCCGCCCAGTCACGCGAGGAGCCGGTGCCGTATTCCTTGCCGCCGAAGACGACCAGCGGGGTCGCTTCCGCCTTGTAGAGCATGGCGGCATCGTAGATCGGCATGATCTTGCCCGAGGGGTAGTGCGTGGTGACGCCACCTTCGATGCCGGGCGCCATTTCGTTCTTGATGCGGATATTGGCGAAGGTGCCGCGCATCATCACTTCATGATTGCCGCGGCGGGCGCCGTAGCTGTTGAAGTCCTTCTGCTGCACCTGGTACTGCAGCAGATATTCGCCGGCCGGCGAGCTTTTCTTGATGCTGCCAGCGGGGCTGATATGGTCGGTAGTAATGCTGTCGCCTAGCAGCGCCAGGATGCGGGCGCCGGTTACATCCGTCACCGGCTTCGGCGTCATCGTCATCCCGTCGAAATAGGGCGGGTTGCGGACATAGGTGGAGCTGTCGTTCCAGCCATAGGTCTTGCTGCCGGCTTCGACCTCAATCTCCTGCCACTGGCGCGGCCCCTTGTAGACATCCGAATAGCGCGACTGGAACATCTCGCGGCTCAGGGTGCTGCCGACGATGCCGTTGATCTCGGCCGCCGTCGGCCAGATGTCCTTGAGGTAGACCGGCTGGCCGTCCTTGGAGGTCCCGAGGGCTGCCGTGGTGATGTCTTCGTTCATTGTGCCGAGCAGGGCGTAGGCGACGACCAGCGGCGGGCTGGCCAGGTAATTGGCGCGCACATTCGGGTGCACGCGGCCCTCAAAATTGCGGTTGCCGGAAAGGACCGAGACGGCCACCAGCTTGTTGCTTTCGATCGCGTCGACAATCTCATCATCCAGCGGGCCGGAGTTGCCGATACAGGTGGTGCACCCATAGCCGACCGTCTGGAAGCCGAGCGCGTCGAGATCGGCCGAGAGGCCCGACTTGTCGAGATATTCGGTCACGACCTGAGACCCGGGGGCGAGAGAGGTCTTCACCCAGGGCCGCGGCGTGAGGCCCAGCGCGCGCGCCTTGCGGGCGACGAGGCCGGCGGCGACGAGCACGTACGGGTTGGAGGTATTGGTGCAGCTGGTGATGGCCGCGATCACCACATCGCCATGGGTGATGGTGTAGTTGCGGTCACCGACCTTGGCCGTGGTCGCGACATCATTCGCGGGCACGCCGAGGCTTTTGGTCAGCTCGGTCTTGAAGGCGGAAGAGGCATCCTTGAGGGCGACACGGTCCTGCGGACGCTTCGGGCCAGCGATGGAGGGCTCGACGGTGGAGAGATCAAGCTCAAGCGTATCGGTGAAAACCGGGTCCGGGGTCGTCGTGTCGCGCCACAGGCCCTGCGCCTTGGTATAGGCTTCGGCCAGGGCGATCGCCTGATCAGTGCGGCCGGTCAGGCGCATATAGTCGAGTGCGAGCTTGTCGAGCGGGAAGAAGCCGCAGGTCGCGCCGTATTCGGGCGCCATATTGGCGATGGTGGCACGGTCGGCGAGGGGCATATGGTCAAGGCCGGGGCCGAAGAATTCGACGAACTTGCCGACGACGCCCTTCTTCCGCAGCATCTGCGTGACCGTGAGAACGAGATCTGTCGCCGTCACGCCCTCGTTCAGCTTGCCCGTGATGCGGAAGCCGATGACGTCAGGGATCAGCATGGCGATGGGCTGGCCGAGCATGGCGGCTTCGGCTTCGATGCCGCCGACGCCCCAGCCGAGCACGCCGAGACCGTTCACCATGGTGGTATGGCTGTCGGTGCCAAAAAGTGTGTCAGGATAGGCGAAGGTCTCGCCGTCGCCTTCGGCGGTCCAGGTGTTCTGCGAGATGTATTCGAGATTGACCTGATGGCAGATGCCGGTGCCGGGCGGGACGACGCCGAAATTGTTGAAGGAGCCCTGGCCCCAGCGCAGGAAGGTGTAGCGCTCGCTGTTGCGCTCGAATTCGATATCGACGTTCTTTTCGAGGCTGTCGGCGGTGCCGCTAACATCGACCTGGACCGAATGGTCGATGACAAGGTCGACGGGGATGAGCGGGTTGACCTTGTCGGGATTGCCGCCGAGCTTGAGGATGCCGTCGCGCATGGCGGCGAGATCGACCACCGCAGGCACGCCGGTGAAATCCTGCATCAGGATGCGGGCGGGGCGGAAGGGCACTTCACGGGTGGAGGTCGCGGCTGTCAGCCATTCAGCCATCGCTTTCGCATCATCGACCTTGTAGGAGCGCCCATCCTCAAAACGAAGGATGTTTTCCAGCAGCACCTTGAGGCTGACCGGCAGCCGGGACACGTCACCGAGGGCCGCCTCGGCGGCAGGGATAGAGAAGTAGGTGTAGCTCTTGCCACCGACGTCGAGGGTCCGTTTGGTACCCAGACTATCCTGCCCACTCATTTTCATGCTGCTTTGTCCCTAAAGGAGGTGCACTCCCGCCCGGGGAGGCGCCAAGAATCCTATAGCGGCTTAAACCATACCCACCGGCTCGGGTCCACGTCGCAGGCGCATGGGGAGGCCCTGTTTGCTGCGGGGCAGCGCGAATGCTGGATATCGACGGGTCATGTCGGTGCAGTTGCGCGCACCAGGGGCCTATGCGGCGTAAAAGCCTTGGAGGAGCGTGAGCGTGCTCGAAATCCGAAACGTGGCGGCGATCCGCGGCGACCGGCTGCTGTTTGAAGATCTGTCCTTCACCGTAGCTGCGGGCGAGGCCGTCGCTCTGACGGGGCGGAACGGTGCCGGCAAGACGACCTTGCTGCGGATCATCGCCGGTCTTGCACAGCTGGCCAGCGGTGCGGTGCTGTGGATGGGACAGAATGCCCGCACTGACCTCAGCGCTTATCATGCGCACCTGTCCTATCTCGGGCATCAGGATGCCGTGAAACCCGGCCTGACGGTTGCGGAAAATCTCAGCAGCTGGGCCGATGGCAGCCCAATCACACGTACCGCGGCGGTCGGGAAAGCACTTGCGGCCGTGGATCTTCTCGATCTTGCCGATCTGCCGGCGCGCATGCTGTCAGCCGGGCAGCGGCGGCGGGTGGCACTCGGACGCCTCTCTTTGCGCCCGGCGCCCCTGTGGTTGCTGGATGAGCCAATCACCGGCCTGGACACGGCCTCTATCGATCGGTTCGGGGCGATGATCGCGACCCATCGTGCGGCCGGGGGCATGGTGGTTGCCGCGACCCATCAGGACCTGCCGATGCCCGGCGGCTTTGCGGTGCGGCTGTCATGATGGCTGCCATGGCGCGCCTTCTGGCGCGGGAAATGCGCCTGTCCTTCCGCCACGGCGCGGATAGTCTCGCTGTTCTGCTCTTCTTTCTGCTGGCCGCCAGTCTGTTTCCGCTCGGTATCGGACCGGAGCCGTCGCTGCTGGGAAAAATAGCGCCCGGCGCGATCTGGATCGCGGCACTGCTCGCCGCCCTTCTGCCGCTCGATCGGCTGTTCGGCGCGGATTATGAGGACGGTTCCCTGGACCAGCTGCTGGTGCAAGGGCTGCCCCCGGCACTTTTGGCCCTGATCAAGGCTGCGTCCCATTGGCTTGTCGCCGGTCTGCCGCTGGTGATCGTCGCCCTTCCCATGGCCATCATGCTCAATCTGCCGCGCGAGGGCCTTATGCCACTCGAAATCGGTCTCATCCTAGGCACTCTGACGCTGTCGCTGCTGGGCACGACGGGCGCTGCCCTGGTGATCGGCGCGCGGCGGGGTGGGGTTCTGCTGCCCTTGATCGTGCTGCCGCTCGCGACGCCGGTGCTTATCTTCGGCACAGCTGCGGCGGGCGCATTGCAAACCGGACTCGCGGCGCGGCCGGCGCTGCTGATGCTGGGGGCGTTTCTATGCCTGGGCATCATCCTGTGTCCGCTGGCCGCTGGGGCTGCCGCCAAAGCCGCAGCCGAATAGGGCCACGCAAACAAAAACCCCCGCATGATGCGGGGGTTTCCGAGGCAAATCCTGCTGCGGGGCAGATCAGACGATCTGTTCGCCATGCAGGGTGATGTCCATGCCTTCGACTTCCTCGTCCCGCGTGATGCGGAGACCGACCGTCAGGTCGATGATCTTGAGCAGTACGAAGGAGATGCCGCCCGACCAGACCAAGGTCGCGCCGACGCCGGCGCACTGGATAAGCAGCTGGTGCGCGCTGCCGCCGGAACCGCCATAGAGCGGGCCGAAGGCGAAGACGCCGGTGAGCAGAGCGCCGACGATACCGCCGATGCCATGCACGCCCCAGCAGTCGAGGCTGTCGTCATAGCCGAAGAAGTTCTTCACCGTTGTGGAGAAGAAGTAGCAGACCACGCCGGCGGCGACGCCGATGATGATGGAAGCGCCCGGGAGAACGAAGCCGGAAGCCGGGGTGATGGCGACGAGACCGGCAACGGCGCCGGACACGATGCCGAGCAGGCTCGGCTTACCCTTGGTCAGCCATTCAGCGAACATCCAGGCGAGCGCGGCTGCCGCGGTCGCGATCTGGGTTGCGGCCATGGCCATGCCCGCACGGCCATTGGCGGCGACCGCGGAACCCGCGTTGAAGCCGAACCAACCCACCCACAGAAGGCTGGCGCCGATCATGGCGTAGCCGACATTATAGGGGTGCATATTGTCGTGGCCGTAGCCGACGCGCTTGCCGAGGACGATGGCGCACATCAGGCCGGCAACGCCCGCGTTGATGTGAACGACGGTGCCACCCGCGAAGTCGAGCACGCCGAGGGCGCCGGCCCAGCCGGTTGTCGACCAGACCCAATGCGCGATGGGGCTGTAGACCACGATCGACCAGATCACCATGAAGATGCACATGGCGCTGAACTTCATGCGGTCTGCGAAGGCGCCGCAGATGAGCGCCGGAGTAATAATGGCGAAGGTCATCTGGAACATCATGTAGACGCTCTCAGGGATCGTCTGGTCGACGGTGCCACCGAGGAGGAAGTCATTGTTCCAGGTTTTGGCGAAGCCCTTCAGCATGAACTGGGACAGATCGCCGACATAGGCATTGCCGGTGGTGAAGGCGAGGCTGTAGCCGACGACGCACCAGACGAGGGTGACAAGGCAGCAGATCGCAAAGGACTGCATCATGGTCGCAAGCACGTTCTTCTTGCGCACCATGCCGGCATAGAAAAGCGCCAGACCCGGGATGGTCATCATCAACACGAGCGCGGTGGATGCCAGCATCCAGGCGGTGTTGCCGGTGTCAATCTTAGGCGCATCGGCAGCAAAGGCCGGAGCGGCCAAGCCCAGCATCGGCAGGGCGAGGGGAAGGGCCCGGACAAGACTCCGGGTACTTTTAAAGCGCTGCATGGATGGTCCAGTCATCCGGGTTTCCTTCAAAGAGCTTCTGAGTCGAGTTCGCCCGTGCGGATACGCACGACACGCTCGACGTCCATGATGAAGATCTTGCCGTCACCGATCTTGCCGGTATGAGCGGCCTTCATGATCGCCTCGACAACCTGCTCAGCCAGATCGGAGGGCACCGCCACTTCGATCTTTACCTTGGGGAGAAAGTTCACGTGGTATTCCGCCCCGCGGTAGATTTCCGTCTGTCCTTTCTGGCGGCCAAATCCTTTGACCTCAGAGACGGTCAGTCCCTGCACGCCCAGCGGAGTTAGCGCTTCGCGAACGTCGTCGAGCTTGAATGGTTTGATAATGGCCATGACCAACTTCATGTCGGCGTCCTCCGTTCGTGGCATCGTCGTGGCCCGCCCCAGCGGCGAGGGCTCTCAATCGCAAAGAGCTTATTCAAGAGCCATGCCAAGAACGTGATTGTAGCGCAAAAAACAATTTTCCTTATTCATTCTTCATGTGCTGGCCTCACTGCCTCATTTTTGAGCAGTCGAAACAAGGTTCCGCGCCTGCGGCCGAGGCAACGCGTGCTCTTTCCCGGTCAGAGGCTTGAGGCCTATAATCAGGGAAGAGAGATGAGCGGCGATGAGCAATACGGAATTTGACGTCTGTATCCTGGGTGCCGGGCCTGTCGGCGGGTCCCTGGCCTGCCGCCTGGCTGAAGGCGGGGCACGTGTTCTGATCGTGGACCGTGCCGCCCTGCCGCCGATGGAACATCCTGAATTCGACGGCCGTGCCTATGCTATCGCGGCTGGTACGCAGCCTTTGCTCGCGGATGCAGCGCTATGGCAGGCGCTTCCCTTCCAGCCTTGCCCGATCGAACAGATCCATGTCTCAGACGGGAAGCCGGGCCGCCCCGCCTCGTCCCTGTTCCTGCATTTCGATCGCCGCGAACTGGGGGAGAGCGCTGGGCCTTTCGGCTGGATGGTAGAGGCAAGGGGGCTGCGCATTGCCCTGAACCGCCGCCTGAATGCGGGCCAGGGCATTACCCTCGCTGCGCCCTGCGAGGCCAAGGTCGACCGCCAGCCGGACGGCGCCACCATCACGTTGTCCACCGGTGAGCGCCTGACCGCGCGTCTGGTGATCGCGGCCGAGGGACGGCAGAGCGCGCAGCGCCGGGCCGCCAATATACCGGTCATCCGCTATCCCTACCGGCAAAGCGGTGTCGTTTGTGCCATTGCGCACGACTATCCGCATGAGAACACGGCGCTGGAGCATTTCCTGCCCGGCGGCCCCTTCGCCCAGCTGCCTCTGGGACCAGCGCCGGGTGCGCCGCATGTCTCTGCCATCGTTTTCACCGAAAAGACGGCGATTGCCGCCGCGCTCACGCGGCTGGAGCCGGAGGCTTTCACGCGCGAAGTGGCCCGGCGTCTGGGCGACCATTTGGGCGGCATCCGGCTCCTGGGTCGGCGCTGGAACTACCCGTTGTCGGCGCTTCTGGCCGTCCGCTATGTCGACCAGCGCTTGGCTTTGGTGGGAGATGCGGCGCACGGCATCCATCCCATTGCCGGTCAGGGGTTCAATCTCGGCCTGCGCGATGCCGCGGTGCTGTCCGAGCTGATTCTGACGGCTTTGGAGCGCGGGGAGGACCCCGGCGCGCCAGACCTGCTCACGCAGTACCAGCGTCAGCGCCGGCCGGATAACCTCGCCATGCTGGCGGCGACCGATGCGCTTGACCGGCTGTTCAGCAACGACAATCCGGCCATTCGCCTGGCCCGTGACCTTGGCATTGCCGCGGTCCATAGGCTGCCCCCGGTCAAGCGCTTTTTCATGCGCCGGGCCATGGGCATCAGCTGACCGCGGTTTAGGCGCCCCGACCCGGGGTTCGCGCGATGGGTGCGACGAATTGCGGCGCGGCGTCCGTATCCCAGGGAAAGAGAATCCAGGTATTCTGGCTGACTTCGGTGACGAAGGTATCGACGACGTCCTTGCCGGCCGGCTTGGCATATACGGTCGCGAAATGCGCTTTCGGCAAAAGGCTGCGCACCACGCGGGCGGTAGTGCCGGTATCGACGAGGTCATCGACGATCAGAAATCCCTCGCCGTCGCCTGCCGCGGTCGGCGGTTTGGTGACGACCGGCTGGCCGAGCTGCTCCTCCTGATAGGTTTCGATGGAAACGCTTTCGATGAGGCGGCATTCCAGTTCACGAGCAATGATCGCCGCCGGGATAAGTCCGCCGCGTGTGACGGCCACGATTCCCTTCCAGGGGCCGACATCGACCAGCCGCCAAGCCAGCGCCCGGGCGTCGCGGTGCAATTGGTCCCAGGTGACGGTGTAATATTGTTGCGCCATTAGAAAAGCTTTCCTCCATCGGGCACCTTGAAGTCAGGCCGCACCAAAACGACACCGCCTTGCGGGTCTGGCAGGCCCAAGGTCAAGACCTCGCTGAGGAATGGCCCGATGCGCCGGGGTGGGAAATTGACGACAGCGCAGACCTGCCGCCCGATCAGGGTTTCCGGCTGGTAATGCAAGGTGATCTGGGCGGACGACTGTTTCACCCCGATTTCGGCACCGAAGTCGATCCAAAGTTTGATGGCCGGCTTGTGGGCTTCGGGAAAGGTCCGCGCATCGGTGACAGTGCCGACACGAATATCGATTCGCTCGAAATCGTCGATGGTCACAGGTTCGGTCGTCACGACGGGCATCCTTTGTGGCGTTTCGGCGGCTGACGTGGGTCACTGAGCGTTTTCCGACCGGGCGGGACGGATTATCCGCCTGCGCCAGATGAAGCACGCCATGACGAAAGGTTAAAGCTCAGAAATCGCAATGGGTTTCCTTGCCGCCCTCTGGGCGAGGGAGGGATTTTCGTGACAAGTAGCACTATGAAACCGATCGCGCTCTCTTCGCTTAAGCTCAGCCTGCCTGGTCCCGGCGGCTGTGCGCGTCTTGGCGCGGGTCTCGCGGTAGTGATTACGCTGGGACTAGGGGCTTTGCCGGCACGGGCGCAGCAAGGTTTTCCAAGCTTCCGCAACCTGGTGAAGAAGGTGGTGCCTGCGGTCGTGAGCATCTCTGTGACGGAGAGCGCGGCCGCGGCGGCGGCCAATGAGGGCACCGATCCAGGCAATCCGCCCCAGGCAAATGGCGGACACCAGAAGGTGTTTGGTGCCGGCTCTGGCTTTATCATCGACCCATCCGGCATCATCGTGACCAATGATCACGTCGTTGGCGGCGCGACAAAGATCACCGTCGCACTGGCGGATGGAACCGAACTTCCCGCCAAGATCCTGGGGGTCGACCAGTTGACCGATATCGCCGTTATCAAGGTCATCGCCGACAAGCCGCTGCCCTTTGTCAGCTGGGGCGATTCTAGGCAGGTTGAGGTCGGCGATTGGATTATGGTGGCCGGCAATCCCTTCGGGCTGGGCAATACGGTGACGGCGGGCATCATCTCCGCCCGTGGCCGGGACATCATGAGCGGACCCTTCGACGATTTCCTGCAGCTGGATGCGCCGATCAATCCCGGGAATTCTGGGGGGCCAGCTTTCGATATGAGCGGCGGCGTGATCGGGGTGGATACAGCGATCATCTCCCCCACCGGCGGTTCGGTCGGCATCGGCTTCGCCATTCCGAGCGAAATTGCCCAGACGGTGGTGGCAGAGCTGGAGCAGCATGGTCATCTGGATCGCGGCTGGCTTGGCGTCGGCGTGGCCGATGACGACAGTGGCGACGGCGTGCGGGTGACCGCGGTAGAACCGGGCGGCCCGGCCGGCCATGCCGGTCTGCGGAGTGGGGACCGCATTTTATCTGTCGATGCAAAGAAGGTGACGACGGCTTTGGGGCTGATCCGTGCGGTGGCCGAAATCCATCCCGGGCTGCGCACACATCTATCCGTCCTCCGTCACGGACATGTTGTGTCCGCCAATGTGACGGTGGGGCTGCGTCCCCAAACGCAGACGCAATGAGAATGGACTGCGGCCATAGCGGTGAAGCGAGTGGTCTGTCCGGCCGAGCAATCGGCCTGGTGAGTTAAGAGGGGTCTGAGATGCGCATTCTTCTGGTCGAGGATGACCGAGACGTCGCTGGCTTTGTGGTCAAGGGGCTGCGTGAGGCCAATCATGTGGTCGAGCACGCCGCCAATGGCCGGGACGGGCTCTTTATGGCGGCGAGCGAGCAGTTCGACGCGATCATTCTCGATCGCATGCTGCCCGGCGGTGTGGACGGTCTGCGCCTGCTGGAGACGCTCCGCGCCCAGGAAAATACGGTGCCGGTGCTGTTCCTGTCGGCGCTGGGCCAAGTGGATGACCGGGTCAAAGGCCTCAAGGCCGGCGGTGATGACTACCTCACGAAGCCGTTTGCCTTCGCCGAGTTGCTGGCGCGTGTGGAGGCGCTGACCCGGCGCGGCAAATCCGATTCGCCCATCACGCGGCTTGCCGTGGGGGATCTGGAGATGGACCTGCTGTCCCGCAGCGTGAAGCGCGCTGGCCAGAAGATCGATCTGCAGCCGCGGGAATACCGGCTGCTGGAATATCTGATGCGCCATGCCGGTCAGGTCGTCACCCGCACCATGCTGCTTGAGGGCGTCTGGGACTACCATTTCGACCCGCAGACCAATGTCATTGACGTCCACGTCTCGCGGCTGCGGCAGAAGGTCGACAAGCCTTTCCCGAAACCGCTGCTCCATACCGTGCGCAATGCCGGCTACATCATGCGCGCTGACAGTGAAGCCTAAGCTCTTCTGCTGTTTCTGGCAGCCAGGCTGAAGGCGTTGCGCTTCCCAAGCTTCCGCCGCAAGCCTGGCACGGCCGTCCTGTTCCGGGAGCCGGGGGCACGGCGACGGGAATTGTTCGTGCGGCTGCGCAGTTCCCCCTTGCTGCGATCGGCGGGGCTGCGCTTCGCCGCGCTCTATGCCATCATCTTCGGACTGAGCGCTGTCGCGCTGGCGATTTTCCTGTGGTGGGCGACGGCTGGCCTGCTCAACCGTCAGGTCGAAGCGGCCATCAATGCCGATGCGCAAGGGCTGGGCGAGCGTTATCAGGAAGGTGGCGTGCCAGCGCTGATCCTGACGATTCAGGATCGCCTGTCCCAGAATGTCGATGAAAATGCGATCTACCTTCTGGCCGATAGCGATCTTCACCCGATCGCCGGCAATCTGGCGAGCTGGCCGAAGGAAGTCTCGGGCGCCGATTCCTGGTTTGAGCTGACGGTGCAGCGGGGCGACCGGCAGGCGCTCGCCCGTCTGCGCCGCTACGATCTGCCGGGTGGGTTTCATCTGCTGATCGGCCGGGACGTCGGATCACGCGCCAAACTGCGATCCTTGCTGACGGCGGGGCTGCTGTGGGCCGTGCTTGTCATGGTCGTGCTCGGCTCCGCTGGCGCGATTGCCATCCAAAGCCTGTTTCGCCGCAGCCTGGCCGATGTGTCGGCGACGGCGAACGCCATTTCCCGCGGCGACCTTTCCAACCGTGTGCGCATCTCCGGCCGCGGGGATGAGTTCGACCGGCTCGCCGAAACCATCAACGACATGCTGGACCGTATCGCGCGCCTGATGGATGGCGTGCGCCAGGTCTCCAACGCGATTGCCCATGATCTGCGCACGCCCATCACCCGCGCCCGGGCGCGTCTGGAAGATGCGGCGCTGCATGCCCGTGATGCCAGCGACCTGCATGCGGCGGTGGAACGGGCAACCTCGGATCTGGACGGTATCGTCTCCGTCTTTCAGGGACTGCTGCGCATTGCCGAAATCGAGGCCGGCGCCCGGCGATCGGCTTTCGCCTCTCTCGATCTCTATGCGCTGCTCGCCGATATGCACGAGCTGTACGGGGCTGCGGCGGAGGAGCAGGGGCAGCAGATCGACCTTTTGGCACGTCCCCCGCTGCTGATGTTCGGAGACCGTGACCTGCTGCAGCAGGCGGTCGCGAATCTTCTGGAAAACGCGCTCAAATTCTCGCCGCCCGGCCGGCCGATCCTGCTCGGCGCCGGCAGGCTTGGCGATCGGATCGAAATCGTCGTGGCCGATTCCGGTCCGGGCATTCCGCCCGAAGATCGGGCAAGGGTGACAGAGCGCTTCTATCGAGGTGAATCGGCGCGCAGCACGCCAGGATCGGGACTTGGACTGTCTCTGGTGCAGGCGGTCGTGCAATTGCATAGCGGCTCTCTGCGGCTGGAGGACAATCATCCGGGCGTGCGTGCGGTGCTGTCTCTGCCAGCCGAATTCAGCGTCAGCCGCCGCCTGGTGAAGACCGAACGCAGCGCACCCCCGCCGCCCCGGCCGGTGCCGGGCGACCCCGCTCGCTGACAGGCCGCAAAGCGCTGGACTGGCGCGTGCTCTGGCGCCAGAGCGCAGGCCATGTCACATCCCGCCTGCCCGCAACGGACGGGCTGTCGGGAGCAAATATCCATGAATTCTGCCGCCACTATCGCCGCTCGGCTCGATCAGCTGCCCGGCACCCGCCGTCTTTGGACCATGGTCATCCTGCTGTCGCTGGGCGGTTGTTTTGAATATTTCGACCTGTTTCTGACGGGCTATATCGCCCCTGGACTGGTTCATGCGCATATTTTCGCCGCGACCACGGCCGGTTTCTTTGGCAATAACGGCATCGCGAGCTTTGTCGCAGCCTTCTTCCTCGGTCTTTTCATCGGGACACTGGCCTTCGGCTTCGTGGCCGACCGTTTCGGCCGGCGCGTGATTTTCACGGCTTCGCTGATTTGGTACAGCCTCTGCACGCTTGTCATGGCCTTCCAGACGGATGCCGAGGGCATCAATCTATGGCGCCTGTTGGCGGGTATCGGCATTGGCGTCGAGCTGGTGACGATCGATACCTATATCTCCGAGCTGATGCCGAAAGCTCTGCGCGGCCGGGCCTTCGTCATCAATGCCGCCATCCAGTTCAGCATCCTGCCGATCGCGGCGGCGCTCGCCTGGTGGCTGGTGCCGATCGCACCGCTTGGGTTCGACGGCTGGCGCTGGCTGGTGGTGATTGGCGCGGCGGGTGCCATAGTGGTCTGGTTCATTCGCCGTCCGCTTCCCGAATCGCCGCGCTGGCTGGCCGGTCGCGGGCGTCTGGCAGAAGCAGATCGTATCCTTGTGCAGCTGGAGGCGGAGGTGCCACCCTCTCTCCTAAGGCCGGCGGCCGCCGAGCTGCCCGCGGCGGAGATCGCCGTCGCCCGGGGCCGCCTGCGGGAAATCTGGCAGCGCCGCTATCGGTCGCGGACCATCATGCTGATCCTGTTCAACGTCTTTCAGGCGGTGGGCTATTACGGCTTCGCCAATTGGGTGCCGACATTTCTGATCCAGCACGGCATCACCATCACCCATAGTCTGGAATATACCTTCCTGATTGCAATCGCTGCGCCCTTCGCGCCGCTGCTGTTCTTCGGCTTGGCCGACAAGGTCGAGCGCAAGGTGCTGGTGATCATCAGCGCAACGGCGGTCGCCATCTTCGGCCTGTGTTTTGGAGAAGCGCGCAGTCCGGCAGCGGTCGTGGGTTTCGGCGTGCTGGTGACGGTGGCGAACAATATTCTGTCCTTCGCCTTCCATAGCTATCAAGCCGAGCTGTACCCGACGCGCATCCGGGCCGTGGCAATCGGCTTCGTCTATTCCTGGAGCCGCCTCTCGGTCATTTTCATGGCTTTCGTGATCGCCTTCACGCTGCGCAAGTTCGGCGTCTCAGGCGTGTTCATGCTGATCGCCGGCAGCATGGTCGTGGTGATCGCCGCGACGGCGCTGCTGGGACCGCTGACGCGCAACCGTTCCCTGGAAGATATTGCCGGCTGAGGCCGGGGGCCGGTCGGTCTCTGCGGGCACAGGGCACTGCACAAACGAAAGGGGCGCTCCTTGCGGAGCGCCCCTCATCACGCCGTAATTCCCTTTGGGGAAAATTACTTGATGATGATTTCGACGCGGCGGTTCTGCGGCTCGCGAACGCCCGGGCCGGTCGGAACCAGCAGGTGGGTGTCGCCATAGCCCGCGATGGAGATCGCGGAAGCCGGCACGCCGTCGGCGATCAGCTGCGCCTGAACGCTTTTGGCGCGACGGATGGACAGGCCCATGTTGTAGGAGGCCGTGCCCGAGGTATCCGTGTAGCCGTTCACAGCGATCTGCGTGTACTGCACGTGGGTCGAGTTGGACGCGGCCTCGGCGATGATTTCCTTGGCGCGCGGCGTCAGGTTGTACTTATCCCAGTCGAAGAAGACGAGGTAGGTACGAGCCGGGGCGGCAACCGGAGCAACCACCGGAGCGGGCGGCGGCGGCGGCGGGGCCGACGGCGTGTTGAAGGCATAACGCAGGCCAACGAGCACGGTCTGGTTCACAGCCGGGCCGAAGGTCACAGAAGAGGACGTGCCAAGGTAGGTCGCGTCGAACTTCTGCTTATGCGTCTCGCCGATGTAGTGGTATTCGGCCGTGATCGACAGGCCGGGCACCGGGGGGACGGGAACCGAGAAACCAGCGATGCCCTGATAGGCGAAGCTGCCCGTGGTGCTGCCACCGAGGCTGGTAACGCCCGCGGAGTTCACAGCGCCGCTCGGGATGCCTTCCCACAGATAGCCGGCGCCTGCACCGACGTAGGGGTAGAAGTAAGGCGAACCCACATCGATGTCATACAGGGCGTTCACGAACGCGCCGTATTTCTGCGTGTAGCCGTGGAACGCGTTGTTCGGGCCAAGAGCGCCCGGCTTGATGTTCTTCGCCTGAGCGCGGAGGTAAATACCTTCGAGTTCAAAACGCAGACCGTTGCCGAGGCCGTAACCGATGCTGCCGCTACCGGATACGCTGCCCTTGTAGAAGGCGCGCCCACCAGCGAGACCGCCCGGACCACCAGTAACCTTCTGGTTGCTCTGGTAGTCATAGCCGGCGCCAGCGCCGACATAGAGACCGGTAACCGGCTGGGCCTTCGCCAGAGTGGGAAGGGCGATAGCCGGAACCGCCAACACAGTCGCCGCCAAAAGCGCGCTGCGGAGCTTCATTCTAATTCTCCTCTTTGACCGACGCATACCATTCAGCCCGGGCGGTCGCGCGGAGGCGGTGCCTGCTGTTCGGTCTGCTAAATCTATCATCTTCTTCAGGCTTTCCCAGTCTTTCCGCTGCGTTTCTGACACACCGTGATAAAAATAACACAGAAGCCAGGACGGTCGGTCCAACTCGGTGAATCCAAAGGAATTCCAGGCTCTTTAAGCACTCATTCAGGTGCGGCGGAAGCTACGGAAATATCACCAACCGTTACCGCGAAAACACTAACGCGTGAAGATCGTGATATACCTCTTTAACGGCATCCTCTGACGGAAACATCCGTCGCCGGATCGGCCATGCCTGAGAGCGCGGGTTCGGCCTGAAAAACCCATCCGCGAAATTTCGGCGGGGTTCCGGCCGGCGCCTTGGTATCTGTGACTTGCAAGAAAACAGCGGCATCCGGCGGCAGGGTGGGCGGCCGTACAAAACAGGCAAGCACCGTGATCGTCAGAAAACGTTCGCTGAACGGTGTCCCGACAGCGGCCGTGACCTCTCTTGAACTGCCGTAAATCTTATCGAGCACGATGAGATCCGCCTGGGACTTCGCGACCCATGCGGTTGAAGCAGGGATGGTCGCTGTGGCCGGCGGCGCTGGCTCCGGCGCGGGTGGGGTTGCGGGTGGGGCAATTTCCCCAGTGCCTGTGGCGGAGCCGGAATTCCCGGCACCAATGCCGAGCACCTTGCTTTCATCCGTATTGGGCGGTGCGGTAAGCGGCTGCCCCTGGATGGAACTGGCCGCAGGATCTTGCGACTGCGCCAGCGCGACCGCTGGAGCCAGCATCGTCGTCAATGCGACGATGGGCCACACGCCCAGCAGGCTGCGTCTCACGGCGGGGATCACGAGCGGGCTGGGCGCGGATCGCGCAAGCGATCGACCATGCGGTGCAGCAGTTCGCGCATGGCGCCAGCGTCCACTTCCATGAGGACGGCATCGTCAAAGCAATCCTGCAGGCATTGCGCCAGCTCGGCATGGTTATCCTGCAGCTGGCGGAGCTTTTCACGGCAATCGACGAGGCTGCCATCCGCCCGCGGCCAACGACCGCCGTCGGGATCGATGGTGCCCGGCTCAACGGCCAGGCTCACGGCGAGCCACCCGAGCCGGAGCTGGAGGTCGAGCCGGACTGCGGCGCATTCTTTTTCAGGCCGGAGACAAGGTCGGTGACACTGAAAATGAATTTGCCGAGCAGATCCTCAAGACTGACGGAGCCTTGTGTGATCGTCACGCGGGCATCAGGCTTCAGCATCGTTTCCGAGCCTCCCGGCACCAGGGCCAGATAATTGCCGCCAAGCAGGCTCTGGCTTGCGATGGACGCACTGCTATCAGAGGGCAGCTGGATATCTTTGCGGACCGTGAAGTCGACAACCGCGAGATAGGTCTTCGGGTCGATGGTCGTTTCGGTGACTGAGCCGACCTTGACGCCCGCCATGCGCACGTCGGAGCCGACATTGAGTCCGTCGATACGGTCGAATTCGGCCGAGAGGGTATAGCCGGGAACACTGGCGGAGCCTGACGTCGCAAGCGCGTAGGCAAGAAAGCCTGCAGCGACAACGATAACGGCAAGACCGGCCAGAATCTCGGCGGCGTTACGCCGCGCCACGTCTATTCTCCCGGTGTCCAAGCATCGTAGTCGCCGGTTGCCCGGTGGCGCCGCCCGCCGCGATAGTCATGTCCTGGCGGACGGTAACTGTAAGGCGTGCCCGTGCGATTGGGGAGATGCGGTTTCATCCAACTGCGGCGGTTCGTGTCCGCGATCGGCGCATCGACGGTGTAATGCAGCCAGGCATGCCATTCCGGCGGCACGGTGGAGGCTTCGATGGGGCCGGCATAGATCACCCAGCGGCGCACACGGCGACCGGGCACCGCCGACTTCTCCTCGAAGTAGCGGTTGCCGAACACATCAGTCCCCACACCACGGCCGCGAAAGCGCGTGAACAGGGACGTACCGATATAACCAATTTTCGCGAGGTTCATGCTGCTTCTATAAGCGATGGGCGGGCGCTGGTCCATCGGTCAGCCACGGGCCTGTCGCATCGTGTTCGGCATAGGCGCTGTGTCCGGGGCGGATGGGATGACGCGCTAGAAGTTGTGGGTAACCGCGATTCGACACCCTAGATGTTCTTCCGCTTCGCGACCCGATCGAGTAATCTGAGCAGCATGAGAGCAAGCAAAGCGTGGCACGGCGTTCGCTTACGATGGGTGGATGCTGAGGCCGACCCTGATTCGGCGCCGATTCCGGTCATGCTGCCAACATCGTGGGATGATGGCTCCGCCGGGGCCCTTGCGGCCATGATGCCGGCCACACGGCGCATCAGTCTGCCTGCGGTCGCCGATCGCTGGATCGGCCTGGCTTCCGCCCGTGCGGGCACTGCAGGCCTGTTTGCGGCCGGTGCTCTGGCGGACAAACTGCACGATCTTCTATTGCGGCGGCGTGGGGCCCCAGGGGCCGCGATCTGGACTGACCCCGAGAGCGGGGCCGAACCGCTGCCCCGTTTCGTCCTCAACCTGCCGGCCTTCCTCGAGCCTGGGCTGGGCTTCGACCTGACTGGTTTTCAGGAAGCGGCGGAGGTCGCCACCATTGCACTGACGCTTCTGCGCCCGAAGGCCAAGCGCATCGCGATCGGCTTCGCCGATCTGGACGGGCTGCTGGCAGGCCTTGGCCATGACTATGACAGCGTCGTCGGGCGCGATATCGCGGCTTGTTTGGCAGCTGTGCTGCGCGGGCATGCCGAATGTGCCTCAGCCAGGCTGTCCGGTCTGACGGGCGAAGATGCCCTGCCCGATATCTGGTCAACCCCGCCGTTGCACTGCGCGATCCCAGGGCTGGCAGAAGCCGCGGCGGACGCCTTTCATGCGGCGGCGGCGCTTCATAGCTGCGGTCATGCGGCTGTGGCCGCGCAGACCCCGGCCGATGCTGCGGAAGCACTGTTGGGTGTCGAGACGACCGGCCTTGCGCCCGCTTTTGCCCGTGTATCCGCCGATGGCGGTCTGACCCGGGCCAGCCGGCAATCGCTGGCGGCGAAAAATCTATCACCGGATCTTGCCTTGGCCGCCATGCTGCGCGGGGAGCAGCCGCTGCCCGTGCCGACTGCCGAGGCCCATGCCGCGATGCATGCGGCGCTGGCGCCTATTCTGCCTCTGCTGCCGCTGGTCCAGCCAGGCCGCGGCCGTCGTGGAATGGTGCAGCAGGGTGCGCCGGTGTCGCCGCGGCCTGCGCAAGCGGTCGACCTGCCGATGCGCCGCAGCGGCACGATGCAGAAAGCCGCCGTCGGCGGCCATCGCGTCTATTTGCGCACGGCCGAATATGAGGATGGCAAATTGGGAGAGGTCGGCATCTCCCTGCAAAAGGAAACGCCGGCGTTCCGCGCGCTGATGGATGCTTTCGCAACCTCGGTGAGCCTTGGGCTGCAGCATGGCGTGCCACTGGAACAGTTTGTCGAGGCCTTCGTGGGCACCCGCTTCGGCGCCGCCGGCGTTGTGGAGGGGGATTCCTCCGTAGGCGCCGCAACCTCCATCCTTGATTATGTCTTCCGCCATCTGGCGATGGCCCATCTCGGCCGCCGCCTGCCGGAACCGGAGGCAAGTGACCTTGTGCAGGCCGCTTCAGTCGTTGATTTCGAGCCGACCCTTCCGCTCGAATGGCCGCAGGAGACGCCCGAGACGCGCCGCCGGCGCCTGAGGCTCGTTTCCTAGCCCTGCAATCGCTACGATCGGCCCATAGATCGGTCACAAAGCAGGATCATACAGAAGCTGCAGCGATAGACGGGCGGGTGAAACGCTCTCGCCTTGTCCCGTGCGCCGCAGGTTTTGAGATGGCTCCGAGTGCGAAGGAACTCAGATGCGCGTGACAATGATCGGCGGCGGCTATGTGGGGCTGGTCTCCGGTGCCTGCTTTGCACAATTCGGCATGGAAGTGGTGGTCGTCGAAGTGGACGAGCGCAAGCTTGCGGCGCTTCAGAACGGCCAGATTCCGATCTTCGAGCCTGGGCTTGACGCTCTGGTCGCCGAGAATGTGGCGGCCGGACGGCTATCCTTCACCGGGTCGATGGAGGAGGCTCTGGTCGGCGCCGAAGTCGTCTTCATCGCCGTCGGCACGCCGACGCGCCGCGGTGACGGCCATGCCGATCTGACCTATGTCTATCAGGCAGCCGAGCAGGTGGCGCGCAAACTGCCTGGCTATGCGGTGATCGTGACGAAATCGACCGTGCCCGTGGGCACCGGCCGTAAAGTTGCCGAGATCATGCGGGCGGCGCGGCCGGAGCTTGAGTTCGATGTCGCCTCCAACCCCGAGTTTTTGCGCGAGGGTAGCGCCATCGGCGACTTCATGCGGCCGGACCGCGTCGTCATCGGGGTTGAAAGCGAGCGCGCCGAGGCTGTGTTGCGCACGCTGTATCGGCCGCTGTTTCTGATCGAGACGCCGATCGTGGTGACGGCGATTGAAACCGCCGAGCTTATCAAATATGCGGCCAATTCCTTCCTGGCCATGAAGGTGACCTTCATCAATGAGGTCGCTGACCTTTGCGAGCGCGTGGGCGCCGACGTGCATGATGTGGCGCGCGGCATGGGCCTTGATGGTCGGATCGGGCGAAAATTTCTCCATCCCGGTCCGGGTTTCGGGGGCTCCTGCTTTCCCAAGGACACGCTCGCCATGGCCCGGATCGGGCAGGATGCCGGCGCGCCACAGCGCCTGGTGGAAACCGTGGTGCAGGTCAACGACGCGCGCAAATCCACCATGGCCCGCCGGGTGACGGCGGCCTGCGGCGGTTCCGTTCGGGGCAAGAAAATTGCGATCTGGGGCCTGACCTTCAAGCCTGAGACAGATGACATGCGCGATGCGCCCTCCATCCCGGTGGTGAGCCGGCTGGTGGAGGAGGGGGCCGAAATTCATGCCTTCGATCCCGAAGGGATGGACGCGGCTAAATCGCAGCTGCCCCCTGCGGTGATCTATGAAGCCGATGCCATCTCGGCCGTGACCGGCGCCGATGTTCTGGTCGTGCTGACCGAATGGAATGTCTTTCGCGCTGTTAGCCCGGCGCGGCTGAAGACGCTGATGAAGGGGCGGGTAATCGTCGATCTGCGCAATATCTTCGATCCCCTTGCCATGCGGGCCGAGGGCTTCGACTACAGTTCCATCGGCCGGGCTGTGCCGGAGCGGACTGAAACTTCATCATAGATATAGAAGACTGTCTGCCGGCATTGCCGGCAGACAGAGCTAATAAGGCCTGAAGACTCAGGCCTGGATATCGTATTCCGGGTGGCGGCCCTTGCTTTCGGACCACAAACCGGCGCCGCCGTCGATGCCGGCTTCGTTGGACACCAGTCGGATGGAGGCGGGCAGATCCAGCGTCACGTGCTTGGCATTGCCGCCGCCGATATAGAGGCGGTCGAAATGCGTCAGCGAGCGAATGACATCGATCACCCGTTGCACGCGCTTGTTCCACCGCTTCTTGCCGACCGACTCGAAAGCTGCGTTCCCGACGTAGAGATCGTAGGTGTATTTCTTGTGGATCGGGTGCGTTGACAATTCAAGGTGCGGCGCCAGCTCGCCATCGTAGAAAATGCCGGTGCCGCAGCCGGTGCCCAGCGTCAGGATCACCTCGAGCCCCTCCCGCGTGATCACGGCCAATCCCTGCATTTCCGCGTCATTGACGATCTTCGTCGGAATACCGCCGAAGCGATGCGAGACGAGGGCGGCCAGATTGACGCCATGCCAGACATCCTCGCCCAGATGGGGCGCGGTGAGGATGACATTGGCCCGCACGGCGCCAGGAAAGCCGATGGCGATGCGGTGGAATTGCGGCAAAGGCTTCACCAGATTGGCGATCGCCTCCACCAGAACGCCGGGCGGGCTGGGGTGCGGGGTGGCCACGCGTACTTTGTCGGCGATCATCGCCCCCGTGTGATCGATGACGGAGGCCTTGAGCCCGGTGCCCCCGATGTCGATCGAGAGGATATTCAAACCCTGTTGAGTCTCTGATGGGGCTGTCGCCCCATCCTGTCCAGAAGTCAGATCGGCCGCCAAAATCGCCCCTCCCTTTCCAAAAGCTGGTTGGCCTCTTCGGGTCCGGCAGACCCAGCCTTATAGTTCGGAAAGGATGCGTCGTGGACGGCCCAGTTGTCCACAACAGGTTGCACGACACGCCACGCGGCTTCCAGCTGATCCGCCCGCTGGAAGAGCGTCGCGTCCCCGATGAAGCAGTCGAAGATCAGCGTCTCGTAGCCTGTCGCCGGTGCCTGCTTGAACCAATCATCATAATTGAAGTTCATCGAGACGTGTTCAAAGGTCAGCATCGGCCCAGGCTTCTTGGCATTGAACTGAAGCTTGATGCCTTCTTCGGGCTGGATGGAGATGATGAGCCAGTTGTCGCCCAGCGCATCCACCCGCGTGTTGCGGAACATGGCGAAAGGCGCCTGCTTGAAGCGGATCGCGATTTCCGTCTTGCGCTTGGACATGCGCTTGCCGGTGCGAAGATAGAAAGGCACGCCGGCCCACCGCCAGTTGTCGATCATCACCCGCATGGCGACGAAGGTTTCCGTGACGCTGGTCGGCGAGACATGCGGCTCATCGCGATAGGCGATGGCCGGCTGGTCTCCGATTTCCCCAGCCGCATACTGACCACGGACGGCACAGTCCGGCGTCAGGGCATGCATGGAGGTGAAGACTTCCGCCTTTTTCGCGCGGATCGCTTCTGCGTCGAAAGCCGAAGGCGGCTCCATCGCCGTCATGGCCAGAAGCTGGAAGACATGGTTGGGGACCATGTCGCGCAGCGCGCCCGTATGCTCATAGAAAGACCCGCGCAGCTCCACGCCGACCGTCTCGGCGACGGTGATCTGCACATGGTCGATGCGGTCGCGGTTCCAGATCGGTTCAAACAATCCATTGGCGAAGCGCACCGCCATGATGTTCTGGACGGTCTCTTTGCCCAGGAAGTGGTCGATGCGATAGACCTGATCTTCCGAGAGAACCGACAGAACCTGCTTGTCGAGCGCGATGGCCGAGTTGAGGTCGTGGCCGAAGGGCTTTTCAATGACGACGCGCCGCCAGCTTTCGCCTTCCTGAACCGTGAGGCCAGCGCGGCCGAGGCGCTCCACCGTCGGGCCGAAGAACCGTTCCGCTACTGCAAGGTAAAACAGAACGTTCTTGCCCAGGTCCTTCTCTTCGTTGAGCTTATCAAGATGATCGCTCAAGTTCTCGAAGGTATCCTCGCTCGACAGATCGCCGGAGAGATAGGACATGGTCCCGGCAAGCCGCGCCCATGCCTCTTCGTCGACCGCATGATCGGCGTCGGAACCTTCGCCGCCCTTCTTCCGGGATGACACCAGGAAGTCATGCAGATTACTGGCCCAGGCTTCCGCATCCTGCTGCACGAGATCGACGCCGACCAGGGCGAAGTTTTTCGGCAGCAGGCCGGAACAGCAAAGATTGTACAGCGCAGGCATGACGAGGCGCTTCGTCAAATCACCCGCGGCGCCGAAAATCACCATCGCGCAGGGCGGCGCGACCGGCGGCGTGCGGAGGTTTGCGCTGTCGCCGCTCATCCCTGGACGCTCGGCGTGAAGCTCTTGCCTTCAACATGGCCACCGAACTTGTTGCGCATGGCGGACAGCAGCTTCTCGCCGAAGCTGTTGTCGATGCGGGAGCGGAAACGCGCGAAAAGCGCGGCGGTCAGAACTTCGGCGGAGACCGCTTCTTCGATCGCGGCATTGATGGTCCAACGGCCTTCGCCGCTGTCATCGACCTTGCCGGTGAATTCCTCAAGATTCGGGCTCTCATTCAGCGACATGGCGGTGAGGTCGAGCAGCCAGGAGGAGACGACGCTGCCGCGGCGCCAGACTTCCGCGATATCGCCGAGATTGAGGGAGTAGCGTTCATCCGCTGGCAGCTTGTCGGAGTTCTTGCCGCGCATGATGTCGAAGCCTTCGGCATAGGCCTGCATCAGACCGTATTCGATGCCGTTATGGACCATCTTTACGAAATGGCCGGAACCGACAGGGCCTGCATGAATATAGCCGTGTTCGGCGCGGGTATCGCCGTTGAAATGCGGCGTGCGCTCGATATCACCGATACCCGGTGCCAGGGTCGCGAAGATCGGGTCGAGGTGATCGACGATCGCCTTCTCTCCGCCGATCATCATGCAGTAGCCTCGTTCCACACCCCAGATACCGCCGGAGGTGCCGACGTCAACATAGTGCAGGCCCTTTTCGAGCAGGGCTTTGCCGCGGCGGATATCATCCTTGTAGAAGGTATTGCCGCCGTCGATGATGATGTCGCCCGGCTCCAGGATGGTGGTCAGGGTCTCGATCGTTGCCTCGGTGATATGGCCGGCGGGCAGCATCACCCAGACCGCGCGAGGCTTGCTGAGTTTCTGCGCCAATTCCTGGAGCGAATGCGCGGGGACCGCGCTTTCCTTGGCCAGGGCATCGACACTGTCGGTGTTCACGTCGAAAACCGCGACTTCGTGGCCGTGCTGCATGAGCCGACGAGCGATATTGCCGCCCATTCGTCCCAAACCGATCACACCAAGCTGCATCCGAGCCTCCTCATGGTATTTGCGGGAGAGACGATATCGTGATGGTGCTCCTGAGACTAGCGGCCGGTTCCTACAGTTTCGTGTTTGATGCCGCGGAGAGCCCGCGGGGTGGGGAAGGACATCCTCCGCCCGGCGGGTCGCCGCTTGCCATTAGTGCTGCGGCGGTCTCGGCACGTTTTCATGCGGGGCAGGACGGGGTGCCTCGGCGTGCGGCGCAGGCCGCGGGGCTTCTATGCGCGGAGCGGGCGCGGGGCGCGGGGCAGGTGCCGGTCGCGGCGCGGCGGCCGGTCCGGGTGCGGGCTGCGGTCGTGCGGCCGGAGCAGGGCGGGGAGCCGGCGCTGGCGCCGGTCGGGCTGCGGGAACCGGGGCAGGGCGTGGCGCGGCTTGAGGCGCGGCTGGTCGCTGGGCCGGCGCCTGAGGGACCGCCACCCGCGGTGCTTGTTGCGGCGTGGGCCGGGGCGCTTCGGCCCGGGGCGTCTGCGCCGCGGGCTGGCCTGCGCCTGGCCGCGGCGCCGCCAATTGCGGAACGGCACCGGGTCTCGCCTGTGCGGGCTGGCCGATCTGACCATGGCCTTGGGCGGGGGCACCTGGCGGACGCGGCGCCTCAGAATGCCCGCTGGCCTGCGGCAGTGGCGGCAGGCCACGCACGGGCAAGCCCAGTGCGCCGGGCTGTGGCGTCACGCCGGGCCGCGCCCCGCCAGCAGGGGCAACGCCGGGCCGCGGCGCCTGTCCCGCGCCAGGACCGGACTGCTGCGTTGCGCCCGGTGCCGGCGAAGCGCCCGGCTGCACGCCCGGCGCTTCGCCGCGCGGTAACCCCGCGGCGCCCCCCCGAAAGCTGGGGGCCACGGCGGCGTGACCCACGAGCGGCGGCGGTGCGCGACGGCCACCGACCTCGCCACCCGGCGTCGGCCGGAAGGCAGGACCCGGTGCCGCTGTCTGCGATGGCGCGCCATGCGGCGCGGGTGGCAGGTCATGGCCGCCGCTACCGGGGCGGAAGGCTTGCACCTGGGCGCCATGGGGCAGCGGCCGCGCCACCGCGGCGATCGGGCGTGAGCCGAGCATGGCGTCACGGGGCACGAAGGTCGCGCCCTGGCGGTTGTAGAAGCCGCCGGGCGCGCCGCCCGGAGCCTGATTGTTGATCTCAACGTTGCGGTAGCTGATCCGGTTGTTCACCACTGTGACGTTGCGCTGATAGAATTGATTGTAGTTCTGCACATAGGGCCGGTTATAGGCACCGAAATAGCGGGGCGAGACCGGGTAGGGCGGGTAATAGGCTTCGCGCGGGCCAAGCGGCGCCCAGCCGATCGAGCCTGATGCGAAGGCGGCGGCCGTCAGCGCGCCGGCGGCAGCACCCAGAAAGGTGACCAGCGCTGGCGCATAGACCGGTTGATAGCTCGCCTCGTTATAGCCGGGATCGGCGGCGGGTGCCGGAACCCATCCCCAGCGGCCACCGAACTGCGCCCAGCGCCCGTAATGGAAGGGGGCAAACCCCCAGGGTGCATTATCCACCCAGGTCCAGCCCCAGGGCTGGACATAGGCCCAATGACCCTCCCGGTATGGCACCCAGGAGGAGGCGACCTGCGGAAACCAAACCGAGCCGACATCGGGCTGCGGCGTCCAGCTGCCATATTGGGTCAGGACGGCTGCCCCCGTCATCTGGGCGACAACCGGCGGTGCGGCTGTCGTCGTCGGCGGCGGCGGTGGCGCCGCCTGCTGCAGCATCGTCGTCAGAAACTGGTCCTGCTGCATGCCGCCGAGCTGGCTTTGCACGGGATTGGTGCCGGAGACGACGAGCGTCTGCTGGGCCGCCACGGCCTGCGGTCCTGACTGGCCGACACCGGTGAACTGCACAGCACCTGTCACCGCCGTTACATAGGTCGGCGTGCTGCTGTCGCCGGCATAGATCTCATACTGCCCGTTGCCGACGATCTGCGCGGTGCCGCGCGGCGTCTGGATGACCACGCTCTGGCCATTCTCCAGCGCCACGATATTGAGGAAGACCTCTCCCTGCGACAGGGCCAGCGTAATCGTCGACTGGTCAATTTCCTGCGCCGTCAGCTCGGTGCCGCTGGCGAGTGCGACGCGGCTGGAATCAACGATGACGGATGCCTGGGCATTCGGCTGGGTCCATACCGCGTCCCCCGTCGCGAAGGGGTAGTTCTGGGTCGCTGTCACCCATTGATTTTGGCTGGCGCTGTGAAACGACACAGAGCCTGAGAGATTTGACAGCCAGCCGACGCGTGCCGGCGGATCGCCGGCATCGGTCGCGGCATTGACGGGGGCGCCGGCCGGCGCCGGGGGCGCCGTTACTTGCGCGAAAGCAGGCAGGCTTGTCGCCAGATTGGCACTGACAAGGCCGAAGCTGGCAATCACGGTCGGCAAAAACGACCATCGAACGCGAAGAGTCATGGCTGGCTGCCTCAGGCTGGGGATGGGACTGCGTATGGGCGCAATCCAGTTGGTCTCCAGATGAGGCCAAAACCGTGTTTGGCGTGTGGCAGGCCCATGGCTCTCCCTAAAGTGATCGCGACACCCGGCGGATTAGGTGACCGCAGCCTTGGTTCGGCCTCGGTTGCTGCAACAAAGCGCCCAAGTTAGCGGACAGTTTGGGTGACTGGGCGAAAGCCCTTGGGCGAACCGGGAGGCGCCGCACGATGACTCGCTCATTAAAATCCTTGTTTCGCATAGGTTTGGCAGGCTCGGCGCTGCTTGCTGTGGCCGGCTGCTACTATCCACCCGGCTACGATGCAGGGCCAGGGTATGGAGCGGCCGGCTACGCGCCCGGTTATGCGCCCGGCTACGTCCAACCCTATGCCGCAGCGCCCGTTATCATCGGTGGCGGCTATGAGGGCGGCGGTGGCTACTGGGCCGGGGGACATCCCCCGCCACCCCCACCACCGGGCGGATGGGGTGGCGGTGGCTATCGGCCTCCGCCGGGCGGCGGCGGTGGCCCGCCTCCAGGCGGTGGTGGCGGCTATCGTCCGCCGCCAGGTGGTGGGCAACCTCCGGGTGGTGGTGGTGGCTATCGTCCGCCACCAGGTGGTGGTCAGCCTCCGGGTGGTGGTGGTGGCTATCGTCCACCGCAAGGTGGCACGGCGCCAAGTCAACGGCCCGCTGGTGGCGGTGGCCAGCCCTATCAGCCGCCCCCGACCAATCAGCGCATGTACAGTCACTGACGACCTGCCCGCTGCTTGCGGCGCCGCTCAATCTGCGGTGCATTGCCCTATATAAGGTCTGAGAGAGGGTAGAGCGGTGGGCAGCTTTGATCGTGTCATTCGCGGCGGTATTGTGGTGACCGGCAGCGATACCCTGCGGGCGGATGTCGGCATCTCGGGTGAGGTGATCACCGCGGTGGGGCTGGGTTTGGATACGGCCGGCGCGGAGGTCACCGACGCCGGCGGCCTTCTGATCCTGCCCGGCGGTGTCGATCCGCATTGCCATATCGAACAGTTGGACCCCGACGGCTCGTCCTATGAAGATACGTTCGAGATCGCGTCGCGCGCCTGCTTTGCTGGCGGAACGACCAGCGTCATCACCTTTGCGGCCCAGTTCAAGGGGCAGCGCCTGGGGCCGGTGCTGGCGGAATATCATCGCCGTGCCGCCCGCGGCATGGTCGATTACAGCTTCCACCAGATCGTCAATGACCCGTTCGATGCCGTTGTGCGGGAGGATATTCCCGAGGTGGTGGCTGCGGGCATTCGCAGTCTCAAAGTCTTCCTGACGTATGACGATGTCCGCATCGACGATCGTCAATATCTGCGCGTCCTGGCCGCGGCCCGCCGCGCCGGCGCGCTCGTTACCGTTCATGCCGAGAATTACGACGCGATCGGCTGGTTGACGGAAGCGCTTCTCAAGGCGGGTCTGACGTCACCGAAATACCACGCCTGGGCGAGGCCCACGGTGATCGAGCGCGAAGCGACGCATAGGGCGATTGCGCTGGCCGAGCTGCTCGATCAGCCGATTCAGATCTTTCACGTCTCCGGCCCTGAGCCGGCGGCTGAAATTGCCGCAGCCCAGGCGCGGGGTCTGAAAGTCTGGGGCGAGACCTGCCCGCAATATCTGGTGCTCCACGCCGAGGATATGGACCGGCCTGGTTTCGAGGGGGCGAAATTCATCTGCAGCCCGGCGCCGCGCGGCCAGGCCGAGAGCGACGGACTGTGGCAGGCCATCCGTGCGGGAACAATCGACATCATCTCCTCCGACCACAGCGGCCATAGCTTCTCCAAGGCCGGGATCGGCAAGCAGAAAAATGGCACGGACGCACCCTTTACTCGCATTCCCAACGGCGTTCCGGGCCTTGCCGCCCGCTTGCCGATCATTTTCAGCGAAGGCGTATCGAAAGGGCGGATCGATTTGCAGACCTTCGTCCGGTTGACCTCGCTGAATGCGGCCAAGCTCTTCGGGCTTTATCCGCATAAGGGCACGATCGCACCCGGGGCCGATGCCGATCTGGTCCTGTGGGACCCCAGCCGCAAGGTCACCATCACCAATAGCCTCATGCAGCACGCCATCGACTACACGCCCTATGAGGGGCTGGAGGTGATCGGCTGGCCGCAGGTGACCTTCGCCCGCGGTCGTCCGGTGATGCAGGATGGGGTGGTGACGGCGGAACCGGGCTCGGCCAAATTCCTGGCCCGCGCCCCTTACGACCTGATCCGGCCGCGGGGCGTTTTGCCCAATGGGTTCGATGCCAGCGTGATTATGATCTGAGGTTTTCTGTCACACCTGCGCCAGCTCGGGCGCGGGTATGACGTCCAGATTAAAGGCTTGGGCCAGCAGCGCATAGGACCGCAGCCGTGCCGCATGGTCGTACAGGATGTTGACGACCATGACTTCCTCGGCGCCGTATTCAGCGGCAACCGTTTGCAGGCCGTCGCGCACCTCCTCTGGCGTGCCCAACACCATGCGTCGCACGCGGGAGCTGGGGACCGTGTCATTTTCCAAAAACCGCTGCGCTTCCTCTGGCGGCGGCACGGCGATGAGCTGGCCGCGATGCAGCAGCTTGAAGAGCATCCGCGAGCTGAGCGCCAGCCGCTCCGCCTCGGCTGATGTATCGGCCGTGATCGACCAGCATGCGACCATGATCTGTGGGCGATCGATGGCGCGCGCCGGATTGGGCCGAAAGGCGCGGCGATACTGTTCCGCCAGGTCCGCGCCCTGCGGGTTGATGAAGTCGGCGATACAATAAGGCAGGCCAAGTTCCGCCGCCCAGGCGGCGCTATCGGGCGAGGTCCCAAGCATCCAGGGTGCCGGTTTGTTGTCGCCCCCCGGCAGGGTTTTGCTGAGGTAAGCGAAAGGATGGCTGTCGGGGATGGTGCCGTCGATATAGCCCAGAAGTTCTGCTAGGGCCTGGGGGAAGTCATCCGGCGCGCGATCCCGCCGGTCGCGCTGCAGGGCAAAGGCCGTGCGCCCGTCTGAGCCCGGCGCGCGGCCCAGGCCAAGATCGATGCGGCCCGGAAACAGACCGCTCAGCATGCTGAAGGTTTCTGCGATTTTGAAGGGGCTGTAATGGGGCAGCATGATGCCGCCGGTGCCAAGGCGGATGCGGTCTGTCGCCATCCCGACCGCACCCAGCAGCACTTCGGGGCTGGCTGAGGCAAGACCGGGGGTCGCGTGATGTTCGGCGATCCAGAAGCGATGAAAGCCGCTTTTCTCTGCCAGCTGAGCGAGATCCACGACCTGTCGCAGCGCCTGCCCACCGGTCTTGTTGGCGGCGATCGGCGCCTGATCCAGAATGCTGACGCGTAAGGGGATGCTGGGCTTGTGCATGGCGTGCAAGGTGGCCCCCTAGGATCAGAAACTCAACGCCGGCTGCGGCGGTCAGGCCAGCCAGATGATATCGGCCTCTGTCACGATCCGCTCCAGCGCCGGCCTCGCGAAATAGAAGCCCTGCATATAGCGGCCGCCAAGCGCCAGGAGCGTTCTTACCTCCGCCTCGGTCTCGACCCCCTCGAAGACAGCTTCGATCCCGATCTCGTCGCAAAAGCCGAGGATCGCCCGCACCATGGCCTGGCGCACGTGATCGTCGGGGATGCCGGCAACCAGCTGGCGGTCCAGCTTGATGCTGTCCGGCCGAAGTTCGGCGAGCCGTAGCAGGCCGGAATGCCCCGTGCCGTAATCGTCAAGCGCGATGCGGAACCCGATCTGTCGGTAGGTCTCGACGATGCGGCGCAAATGGCCGGGGGCGACGACATCTTCGGACTCGACGATCTCAAAGGTCAGGCGGTCGAGTGCAAACCCGGTGCGTCGGGCGGTCTCAAGCGTCGCACGAATGCAAGCGATGGGCTCGTAAACCGCATTTGGCAGAAAGTTGATGTTGAGACGGGTGGGGAGGCCCAATTGGGCGGCGAGTTCGATCGCCCGGGTGCGGCAGGCCTGGTCGAAAGCATAGAGCGTCTCGGGGGTGACGCCGGAGAGCACTGTCGCGGCACTTTCGCCGCCTATGCCGCGGACCAGCGCCTCATGAGCCACCATCCGATTTTCGCGAAGATCGACGATTGGCTGGAATGCCATGGTAAAAGGTGACGGGAAGGCCGTGCCACAGGCGCCGCCGCAGCCAGGGGCTGCGCTGCTAGCCTTCAGCCCAGAAGGATGGGCAGCCTCGTCGTCTCTGGAGGGGGGCACGAGTGAGCGAGATCCCTTCACACGCTTAAAGTCGTAACGATAGCAACGACCGTTGTCTGAGGCCTATGGCGTTAGATCGATACTTATAACGTTTCGTGTCTCCGGGCTGGATGCAAAGCTGCGTGAGCGCGCCCCTGCACAGGCCTGCGAATGGCTGACCGGCGGCAGTCCGAAGCGGCTTTCGCTTGCATTGCATCGCCCGATGCGCAATAGCAGCGCCGCTTTCCGTGCCCTGATTGTCAGGGGGCGGCGGGCAAATTCGCACGCAGGGCGCCTTTCTCGGCCGTAAACGACCGGGTCCGGTGCTTCAAAGCCTCGCCCTGCGGAGGGTTAACCGGACGAATAGGAAAGGAGCACGCTTATGGCGATGCCCGAATATACACTGCGTCAGCTGCTGGAAGCCGGCGTTCACTTTGGTCACCACACCCGTCGTTGGAATCCGGCGATGGCGCCGTATCTCTTCGGTGTCCGCAACCAGGTCCATATTATCGACCTGCAGCAGACCGTTCCCCTGCTCGACCGTGCGCTGCGCGCGCTCCGCGACACGACCGCCAATGGCGGCCGCGTTCTGTTCGTGGGCACCAAGCGCGCCGCTGCCGAGCCGGTGGCCGAGGCTGCTCGTCGCTGCGGCCAGTACTACGTCAACCATCGCTGGCTGGGCGGCATGCTCACCAACTGGAAGACCATCACGGCCAGCATCAAGCGCTTGCGCCAGATCGAAGAGCTGGTCGCCGGTGACACCCAGGGCCTGACCAAGAAGGAAGTTCTTGAGATCACCCGCGACCAGGAGAAGCTGGAGCGCGCGCTTGGTGGCATCAAGGAGATGGGCGGCCTTCCCGACATCATCTTCATCATTGATACCAACAAGGAAAAGCTCGCCGTTGAGGAAGCCAACAAGCTGGGCATTCCGGTTGTGGCCGTCCTCGATAGCAATTCCGATCCGCATGGCGTCACCTATCCGATCCCGGGCAATGACGACGCGATCCGCGCCATCATGATGTATTGCGATCTGGTGTCGAACGCCGTGCTCGACGGCATCAGCGCCGAAATGGCGGCATCCGGCCGTGACATCGGCGCTGCCGAGGAACTGCCCTCAGCCGTTCTGCCGGCTGAGGACGATGAGGTCATCGAAGTGGCGGAAGTGGCTCCGGTCGCCGCCGAGGCCTGACGATTTTCCGCCATATCGGGTGCCTTCGTGCTCCCGATATGGCGGACCGATGACGTAAGGCCGCAAGGCCTTCTCTGGATGTTCGGGGCCGATATAAAGGCTCGCCTAGAGGAATCGATGGCGGCGCTGCCGAGATGCGGTGCCGCTTAACCACACGGAGATCGAAATGGCCGAGATCACAGCCGCGCTGGTCAAGGACCTGCGCGAGAAGAGCGGCGCCGGCATGATGGACTGCAAGAAGGCGCTGGCCGAGACGGCAGGCGACCTGGATGCCGCCATCGACTGGCTGCGCAAGAAGGGCTTGTCCGCTGCCGCGAAGAAGTCCGGCCGCGTCGCCGCCGAGGGTCTGGTCGGTGTGGCGAGCACGACCAATGCGGCCTCCATGGTTGAGGTCAATGCCGAGACCGACTTCGTTGCCCGCAACGAAACCTTCCAGGGCTTCGTCGAGACCGTCGCCCAAGTGGCGCTTGCGGTCGGCGAAGACGTGGAAGCCATCAAGGCCGCGCCCTTCCCCGGCACGAGCCATACGGTGGCCGATCAGCTGACGCAGCTCGTCGCCACGATCGGCGAGAACATGACGATCCGTCGTGCCCGCGTCCTGCGCGTGCCGAGCGGCGTCGTCGCGACCTATGTGCATAGCGCGCTGAGGCCTGGCCTGGGCAAGATCGGCGTTCTGATCGCTCTTGAGGCTCCGAGCGAGCTGGACGGGCTTGAAGTTCTCGGCCGCCAGGTCGGCATGCATGTTGCCGCGACCCGCCCGGAAGCGCTGGACGTCGACTCGGTCGATCCCGCCGCACTGCTGCGCGAGCGTGACGTGCTGAGCGAGCAGGCGCGCGCTTCGGGCAAGCCGGAAGCGATCATCGAAAAGATGGTCGAGGGCCGTATCCGCAAATACTACGAAGAAGTCGTTCTGCTGGAGCAGGTGTGGGTTCATGACGGCGAAAGCCGTGTCCGCGCCGTGGTCCAGAAGGCGGGTGCAAAGCTGGCCGGCTTCGATCGCTTTCAGCTGGGCGAAGGCATCGAAAAGCAGACTTCCGACTTCGCGGCCGAAGTCGCCGCAACTGCCGGCATCGCTCCCGCCGGCGTCTAAGACAGCAATGCCGGAGGCGGCACCGCGCCGCCGCCTCCGCGCGGTCACCGTAAGCAGTTTTGCTTAGTAATGGTCGCGCTGAGCGCCTTTGCGCTTCCATTGAGACTCTGTCACTTGTGGCGCTCACCCCCTATATCTAGGGTGCGGCTGCCCGGGCTTAGTAAGCCGGATCGGCAGGCGGCGTGCGGCTACAGGAAATCAAGGACATTATGAACGGGCAGCCTCTCTATAAGCGTGTGCTCCTCAAGCTGTCGGGTGAGGCGCTGATGGGACCCGGCGAGTACGGGCTTGATTCGCCTACGGTGAAGCAGATCGCGGCGGATATCGGATCTGTTGTGGGCATGGGTGTTGAAGTCTGCGTCGTGATCGGCGGCGGCAATATCTTCCGCGGCATGAAGGGTGCAGCTGCCGGTATGGATCGTGCCCAGGCTGATTACATGGGTATGCTGGCTACGGTGATGAACGCGCTGGCGATGCAGAGCGCGCTCGAACTTGCCGGCCTGCCGACCCGCGTACAATCCGCCATCCCCATGGCGAGCCTGTGTGAGCCCTATATCCGCCGCCGTGCGCAACGGCATATGGAAAAGGGCCGCATCGTTATCTTTGCCGCCGGTACGGGCAATCCGTTCTTTACGACCGATACCGCGGCGGCGCTCCGCGCGGCCGAGATGAGCTGTGATGCCATTCTCAAAGGAACGCAGGTGGATGGCGTCTATTCTGCCGACCCCTATAAAGTTACCGATGCCAAACGGTTCGACACGCTGACCTATCTAGAGGTGCTCTCTCAGGATCTCGCCGTGATGGACGCGGCAGCCATCAGCCTGGCGCGCGAGAGCAAACTGCCGATCGTGGTCTTTAACCTGCACCGGCAAGGCGCATTTGCGTCTGCCATGCGCGGTGAGGGGCCATATACGATCATCCGCGACGTTTGACGAAGGAGGGGCCTGTGCCCGCAGACCTGAATGCTTTGAAGCAAGACCTGACCCGTCGCATGGATGGCGCGGTCGAGACCCTGCGCAAGGACCAGAGCGGCCTGCGCACCGGCCGTGCCAGCCCGGCTCTGCTGGAGCCTGTGCGCGTCGATGCTTATGGCGCGATCACGCCTTTGCCGCAGGTTGGCACCATCGCCGTGCCCGAAGCCCGGATGATCACAGTGCAGGTTTGGGATCGCAGCCTGGTGAATTCCGTGGTTGCCGCGATCCGGGACTCCGGCCTTGGCCTCAATCCCGGTGCGGACGGCCAGACCGTGCGCGTGCCCATTCCCCAGTTGACCGCCGAGCGCCGGGTGGAGCTTGCCAAGGCGGCCAACCGCTATGCGGAAAGCGCCCGGATTGCGGTGCGTGCCGTGCGCCGCGATGGCATGGAGCAGATCAAGGGTTTCGAGAAGAAGAGCGACATCAGCAAGGACGAGGCGGAAGACTGGTCCGGCGTCGTGCAGAAGCTAACCGACACCTACGTCAAAAAGATCGACGAGATGGCGGCTGATAAAGACCGCGAAATTCGCCAGGTGTGAGACAGTCCATCCATGAACCGCGCCGTGCCCTCTGAGAGGGCCGCCGTTTCCACGGACGCCCTGATTAAGCGTCCGAAAATCGGGGGAGATGGGACACCCCGCCATGTCGCGATTATCATGGATGGCAACGGTCGCTGGGCGAAGTCCCGCGGCATGCCGAGGGTCGCCGGTCACCATAGCGGGGCCAAGGCTGTGCGCCGCTGCGTGGAGGCGGCCATCGACCAGGGCGTAGAGTGGCTGACACTCTTTGCCTTCAGCAGCGAAAACTGGCGTCGCCCCGAAGGCGAGGTCATGGAACTGACCAGCCTGCTCAAACAATATCTGCGCAGCGAAGTCGCAGAACTTGCCAAGCAGGGTGTTTGCTTTCGGGTGATCGGGGATCGCACACGCTTTTCCTCCGAACTCCGGGCCGAATTTGATCGGGCAGAGCGCGAGACGGCGGGCAATCATCGTCTCAACCTTACCGTTGCCCTGTCCTATGGCGGTCGGGATGAGATTGTGAAGGCCGCGCGCAGCATGGCGCATGCGGTGCAGGCCGGCACGCTTGAGGTCGATGCGGTGGACGAAGCGGCGTTCGGCCGTTTCCTCTGGACCGCCGCCATGCCCGATCCTGACCTGCTGATACGGACCAGTGGCGAGCGCCGGCTCTCGAATTTCCTTCTCTGGCAATGCGCCTATGCGGAGCTTGTCTTCATGGATGTGCTCTGGCCGGACTTCGACGCCTCTCATCTGGCAGCGGCGCTTGCGGATTTTGCGCGGCGCGACCGACGTTACGGTGCCAGTGTCGGCTGAGCCTGCGCCGTCTTTGCCTGAGGGGGGCGCTGTCGCGCCCCGTCCTCCGGTCAAGAAAGGGCGGTGGGGCGATCTGGGCAAAAGGGTTGGTTCTGCGGTGGTCCTCGCACCGCTGGCCCTGACCTGTCTCTGGTTCGGCAAAGATGCCTGGGCGATTCTGATTGCCGTCGGTGCGGCCGGCTGTGCTGCCGAATGGGCCGGCATGAATAAGGTGAGCGCCTGGAACTGGCCGCACCTGCTGCTGCCGCTGGGCATGGCGATCGTGCCTCTGGTCGCCCATAGTTTCGGCGGACCGGTGGCGCTGGCGCTTGCCGCGCTGCTGACGGTCATAGGTTGGCTGGTGTTCGGCGCTGACAGGCGCGCGCTCTGGCTTGCGGGCGGTTTCGTCTATCTGGCGCCCGCCGTGATCGCGCTGGTCAGGCTGCGGCATCTGCCGAGCGTCGGCCGCTGGGACATGGTCTATCTGGTGCTCATCATCTGGGCGAGCGATATCGGCGCCTATATCGTCGGGCGTCTGGTCGGTGGTCCGAAGCTGGCCCCGGCCATCTCTCCCGGCAAAACCTGGTCAGGCGCTGCAGGCGGCGTGTTGGCTGCTGCCTTGGTCGGCCTGGGCGTTGCAAGCCTTGTCAGCATCCACCTGCCGATCGGTCATTGCGTTGTGATTTCCATCGTGATCGGCATCGCTTCACAGATCGGCGATTTGCTCGAAAGTGGCTTCAAGCGGCATTTTGGCGTGAAGGATTCGGGGCGATCGATCCCCGGACACGGCGGGCTGCTGGATCGGCTTGACGGCATGCTGACGGCGGCCCCCACCGCCATCGTGATCGCGCTTTTGCTTGGGGAGGGAGTGTGGCTGTGGCAGTGAAAACAATCAGCATCCTGGGCAGTACCGGGAGCGTGGGCACGCAAACGCTGGATCTGATCCTGGCGGAGCCCGATCGCTACCGCGTGCGCGCCCTGGTCGCTGGCCGCAATGTCGCGCTGCTGGCCGAGCAGGCAAAACTGTGCCGCCCGGAAATTGCCGTTATTCACGATTCGGCCGGTCTCGATGCATTGAGTCAGGCGCTGGCAGGCACCGGCATCGCGGTCGCCGCTGGCGCTGAGGCTGTTCTCGCGGCGGCGGCACTGCCGGCAGATTGGACCATGGCCGCGATCATTGGCATGGCGGGACTTCATCCGACGCTGACGGCCATCCGCCGCGGTGGCGCCATCGCTTTCGCAAATAAGGAAGTCCTGGTATCGGCCGGCGATATCATGATGGACGCTGTCGCCGCTGCCGGCGTCCGGCTGCTGCCGGTCGATTCCGAGCATAATGCGATTTTCCAATGCTGGGAGTCCGCGAATGCGCGGACGATCGAGCGTATTGTGCTGACGGCATCGGGTGGCCCCTTTCGCCAGACCAGCCGCGAGGCGATGGCGGCGATCACGCCGGAAGCCGCGCTCAAGCATCCGGTCTGGTCGATGGGTGCCAAAATCACCATCGACTCGGCCACCATGATGAACAAGGGCCTGGAAGTCATCGAAGCGGCGCGTCTGTTCCGGCTGCCGAGTGCGGCGGTTGACGTGCTGGTTCACCCCCAATCGGTGGTCCATGGCATCGTCTGCTATGCCGATGGCAGCATGCTGGCGCAGCTCGGCGCGCCGGACATGCATATTCCAATCGCCCATGCCTTGGGCTGGCCGGATCGTTTGGTGACGAACGCAAAGCGGCTGGATCTGACCACGCTGTCACAGCTCGAATTCACGGCCCCGGACCCTGTTCGTTTCCCCGCCTTGCGCGTCGCGCGTGAGGTGCTTGAGGCCGGTGGCGGCGCGCCTGCGATTATGAATGCCGCGAATGAGGTGGCGGTCGCGGCCTTTCTGGCGCGGCGGATCGGTTTTCTGGACATCGTCGGCACGGTCGAAGCCGTGCTTGATACGCTTGGCGTCCCGCCGGCCCCGGACCTGGAAGCGATTATTGCGCTCGATGCCGCGGCACGTCACGCGGCCGATGCGCGCATTCTGTCGCGTGCCGCGTGACGGCCACCCAGCTAATCGGCTAGAGACGGACCATCATGCACGACATCATCAGTCTCCTCCGCACGCTTGTTTCCTTCGCTATCGTCCTGGGCGTCCTCGTTTTCGTCCATGAGATGGGCCATTACCTTGCGGCCCGTTGGCGCGGCGTCCATGTGGAAACCTTTTCGATCGGCTTCGGCCAGTCTCTCGCGCGATGGACCGATAAGCGGGGCACGGTGTGGAAACTTGCCTGGATTCCGCTGGGTGGCTACGTCAAGCTGCATGGCCAGGAACGGCCGGACGATATCTCCCCCGAAGAGCGGGCAGCCTGGCAGTCCGGCCGAACCTTCCATGAGAAGTCCGTCTGGTCGCGCATGATCGTCATCGCGGCCGGGCCGATTGCCAATTTTATCCTGGCAGCGGTCCTATTCATCGGCCTCTTCATGGCGGTGGGCAAGCCGATCGATGCACCGGTCGTCGGCCAGATCATGCCGAATTCGGCCGCGTCCCACGCCAACCTGAAGCCGGGCGATCTCATCCAGAGCGTCGGCGGCGTTCCGGTCTCGAGTTTCGCGGATATCCAGCATCAGGTTGCCCCTAACCCGGGCAAGGATTTGGGGCTGACCGTCAAGCGCGGCGATGCCTCGATCATGTTCCGGCTGACGGTCGGCACCGCACCTGACGGCCATGGCGGTCAGCATGGCGTACTCGGCATCATCGAAGGCCCGCCGAGCTTCCAGCGCCTGGGTCCGGGCGCCGCAGTGGTGCAGGGGCTGCAGGAGACTTGGAAGGTCGGTCGGGAGACGCTCAATGGCCTATGGCAGATTGCCGCCCACCGTACAGGTCTGAATCAGCTGGGCGGCCCGCTCCGAATCGCGTCCCTATCGGGGCAGGTCGCGGCGATGGGCATCGCGAGCCTGGTGTCTTTCATCGCGGTTCTGTCGGTCAATCTGGGCCTGATCAATCTCTTCCCGATCCCGGTCCTGGACGGCGGCCACCTTCTTTTCTACATCGCGGAGGCGATCCGCGGCCGGCCGATTCCCGCCCGTGCCCAGGAATATGGCTTCCGGGCTGGATTCGCTCTGCTGCTTTGCCTGTTTGTTTTTGCGACATGGAACGACGTCAATCAGTTGGGCTTCGTTCGCTGGGTGACGCATCTCGTCGGATGACGTAGGAATGACCCCGGTATTGCGGCCAGAAAGACCTTGCCGCGATACGGGGGGCTGAGATAGGGCAAAGCCGCCGGTCCGTGTCTTGCGGTCGGGGCTCTTTGCCGGACTATCTAGCGACTGCCGCGCGTTGCCTTCCCCCAGGGGATTGGCCTCTCGATGGCGGAAGGTCCGATGGTCGGGGCCCACTGACGTTTTTGCCCGCCTGCCGATCGGGCTGGTTCTGCTACCGGCATTTGCCGGAACTGAGGGAGACGCGTTCTTTGCTTCGCACTCGTGCTGCGCTGCTCGCAACAGCCTGCCTTCTGCCCGCGCTTGTCCCCGGTGCAGCGTTTTCGCAAACCTTGCGTCACCACGCCACGAAGCCGGGGCGGCCGAAGGCTGCTGCCCAGGCTCAGACGGGCAACACCATTGCGGCCATCGTGGTGCAAGGTAATCACCGAATCGAGGCTGGGACCATTGAGTCCTACATGCTGCTGACGCCGGGACAGCCCTTCGATCCCAAGGCGATCGACCAAAGCCTCAAAACACTCTATGCGACAGGCCTCTTTAAGAATGTCTCTATCACGCGGGTTGGCAACAATCTGGTGGTCGATGTCAGCGAAAACCCAGTGATCGCGCAGGTTGCCTTCGAGGGTAACCACCAGCTGGTCAACAAGGACCTGGTCGCTGTCGTCTCACTGCGGGGCAATTCGGTCTATACGCCGCAGGCGGCCGAGCAGGATCGCCAGGCGATTCTCGATGCCTATGCCCATAAGGGCTATTATTCGACGACTGTCGTGCCGCAGATCATCCTGCTGCCTGAAAACCGCGTCGATGTCGTCTACAAGATCCATGACGGCAAGGCCACCTACATCAGCCGCATCGCCTTCGTGGGTAACAAGCACTTCAGCGAAGGCGCATTGCGCGACGTTGTCAGCAGTCGCGAAAGTGCCTGGTGGCGCTTCCTGTCGACCTCCGATTCCTATGATCCGGGCCGGGTAGGCTTGGATCAAGACCTGCTGAGCCGCTTTTATCATCGCAGCGGCTATCCCGATTACCAGCTTCTGAACACGGAAGCGGAGCTTGCGCCCGATCGCTCCTCCTTCTTCATCACTTTCGTGCTCAACGAAGGGCCGCGCTATCGCATCGGCAATGTCAAGATCGTGTCGCACCTGCCGCATCTTGACGGCGCGACGGCCGAAGGCGACCTGCAACTTTCCAAGGGCGACTGGTATAACGGCGATGCTATCACCGAGAGCGTCCAGGCCATCACCGCCGACATCCAGGGTCGGGGCTTCGCCTTCGTTCAGGTCAAGCCGATCGAGACGAAGCGGGTCACCTCGAGCGGACAGCATGTTGTCGACCTGACCTTCGAGATCACCGAGGGGCCACGCGTCTTCCTCGAACGGATCGACATCACCGGCAATAGCCGGACCGAGGACAAGGTCATTCGCCGTGAGTTCTCGATCGCGGAAGGGGACGCGTTCAACGCCGAGAAGATCAAGCAGTCGCGCCAACGTCTGACCGAATTGCAGTATTTCAAGAACGTGGACATGAGCACGCAGCCGGGCTCCGCCCCCGACAAGATCGTGCTCACCACCAATGTTCAGGAACAGGCGACCGGGTCGTTTACCATCGGCGGCGGTTACTCGACCGATGACGGCGCGTTGATCGATCTGGGCCTTAACGAAAAGAACCTTATCGGCAGCGGTATCGATGCCGGCATTACGGGTGTGCTGGCCCAGCGTGCCAGCCAGATCGACCTGTCGGTGACAGACCCTTATTTCCTCGACCGCAACCTGATGCTGGGCGGCGAGATTTTCGATACGACGAACAATAACCTCAGTATTTCGCAGTATGAGGAACAGCGGCTCGGCTTTACGATCCGCACCGGCTATGCCTTCAACAACTATCTGTCGCAGACCGAGAGCTACTCGCTGGTCGATCGCGATGTCTACAACGTCGAATCCACTGCCAGTATCTATGTGCAGAACGAAGAGGGCTGGTCACTACTGTCGCAGCTCGGCCAGGCGCTGACCTATGACCGGCGCGACAGCACACTTGATCCGCACAAGGGCTACATCATTCGCCTGGGGACTGATTTCGCCGGTCTCGGCGGCAGTTCGGACTATGTCCGCGTGAAGCTGGATGCAGGCTACTATATCCCGCTCGACTACTTCACCGGCAATAGCGATTGGACTCTGGCGCTGCGCGCTGGCGGTGGAAAGCTCTACCGCTACGGCGGCAACAACTATCTGATCGATAACTTCTTCCTGGGCGGCGACAATATGCGCGGCTTCCAGGAAGGTGGTGCCGGCCCGCATGATACGGCGACCGGCGACAGCCTCGGCGGCGATACCATCATGACGGGCACGGTGGAACTGCACTTCCCGCTGCCGATCTCCAAGGATATCGGCCTTTCGGGCCGTCTCTTCTCTGATATCGGCACGCTGTATGGCGTGACGGATCAGTATGGAGACGTGTACCAGAACAAGTCGCCCCGCGTGTCCGTCGGCTTCGGCTTCTCGTGGAACACACCTTTCGGCCTTATCAACATCGATATTGCAGATCCGGTCGTGAAGTACAAATACGATCAGACTCAGGTCTTCCGCTTCGGCTTCGGCACGAACTTCTAGCTTTCATCCCGCTTCGGTAAGGTTATAGATCCTTTGCGATACCTTTCTCGTTCTATGGTCGCCGTGGCGGCGGCGCTGCTGCTCACGCCTGGCGCGGTTTATGCCCAGACTTCCCAGGGCCAAGGCTGGTTCGTTCCCGGCCAGGGTGGCCAGCCAAGCGCCAAGCATGGTTCGGCCGGGTCATCCCACACCGCCAGCCGGCGCGCCGTGGCCATGCCGGAGATGGGCGCGCCCATCCCCGTCGCTCCGGCCTCCGATCCCAAGGCTGAGGCTGCGGCTCAGGCCCAGGCCAGTGCGCCCATTCCGACCTTGCCGACGCTGATGAAGGAAAGCCCGCCGCCGGCGCCGATCATCGGTGTTATCGGGGTGCCGGATGTGCTGCAGGCCTCTGTTGCCGCGCAAGCGGTAGAGAAGGAGATTCAGCGTCGGCGTGCGGCGCTGACGGCCGAGGTTCAGAAAGAGCAGGATATGTGGCGCCGTGTTCAGGCGGCGCTGGCCGACCCCAAGGCGCATTACAGCCCGGATGAACTCCGGTCGCGGGAAATGGCGCTGCAACAGCGCATCGCCAATTCCCAACTTGCCTTCCGCAATAGCGAGGCCCGCATCCAGGCGGCGGCACAGGTCGCCCTTGGTCAGGTCGAGCGCACGCTGATTGCCGTGATTCGTCAGGTGTCGACCAGCCGTGGCATGAATCTGGTGCTGCACCGGGCGCAGGTTGCACTCAATATGAATGAGTTCGACATCACCGACGAAGTGACGAAGCAGTTGAATCAGGTTCTGCCCTCGGTCACGGTGCCGCCGGATACGGCCTTTGCGAAGGTTACGGCAGCGGCGATGCAGGAGCAGCAGCAGGCTCAACAGGGATCGCTCGGACAGTAAGGATCGGCGGTTTGGTGCAACCTATAGCCGGGGACCCGCGTTTCTTTCTACGTGCGGGTCCTTTTCCACTTTTGACGATTGCTGAAACGATCGGGCTAGAAACCAGCGGCCTGCCGCTGGATCGTGTTTTTACCGGCATCGCGCCGCTGCAAAGCGCAGGGCCTGGCGAAATCAGTTTTCTAACCAACCGGAAATATCTCGATTCCCTGGGCGAAACGCAGGCAGGCGCTGTCATACTGGAGCCTAACCTCAAGGCCCATGTTCCGGCCGCGACGGTCGCGCTGGCCGCTGAACGTCCCGTGACAGCCTGGGCGGCGGTGGCACGTCTGTTTCACCCGTCGGACGGGGTCAAGCCCGGGATTCACGTGACAGCAGTCATCGATCCTTCCGCGCAGGTTTCACCTGAGGCCGAGATCGGTCCTTATTGCGTGATTGGTGCAAGGGCTGAGATTGCGCCTGGTTGCCGGATCGGCCCGCTTGTGACCATCGGCGATGGCGTGCAGGTCGGACGCGACACGCGGATCGGCTCTCATGCCGCGGTCAGCCACTGCCTGATTGGCGAACGCGTCTTCATCTTTCCCGGCGTGCGGATCGGGCAGGAAGGCTTCGGCTTTGACCCCATGCCGACGGCACGAGGATTCACCACTGTGCCGCAACTTGGCCGGGTGATCATTGAGGATGATGTCGAGATCGGCGCCAATTCGATGATCGACCGGGGGTCGGCACAGGACACCGTGATCGGTGCGGGCTCGCGTCTCGACAATGGGGTGCAGATCGCCCATAACGTGCGCCTTGGTCGGTGCTGTGTTATCGTTGCCCAGGCTGGTATTTCCGGTTCCACAATACTAGGCGACTACGTAACCCTTGCTGGTCAGGCAGGTGTTGCGGGCCATCTTCATATCGGTCAGGGGGCAAGGGTCGGGGCGCAGGCTGGCGTCATGGCGGATGTTGCGCCTCGCGCGTCGGTTGTCGGTAGCCCGGCTGAGCCAGTGAGAGAATTTTTTAGGCAGGTTGCCTTTTTGCGCCGGATGATGCGGCGCGAGGAAGCGGCTAAAAATTAGGGCGGATGCGGGCCTGGTTTGATGGATGCAGAGACTGACAACGGCGCGACCTTGACTGGCGCGACCCCCGAAAAGCATGTCGTCGATATTGCCGGTATCATGCGGGCGATACCGCATCGCTACCCGTTTCTGCTCATCGACCGTGTTGTCGATATGATCAAGAACGTCTCGGCCGTGGGCATCAAGAACGTGACCATTAACGAAGGTCTATTCCAGGGCCATTTCCCAGGCCATCCCGTCATGCCTGGCGTGCTGATCATTGAAAGCATGGCGCAAACGGCCGCCGTGCTGGTCGTCGAAACGCTTGGTCCCGATGCGCGCGGTAAGGTCGTCTATTTCATGTCGGTCGAGGGCGCGAAATTCCGCCGCCCCGTCGTGCCCGGCGACCAGATGCATGTGCATGTCGTCAAGCAGCGTAACCGCGGCAATGTCTGGAAGTTCGAGGCCGTGGTGCGTGTAGACGGCACTGCGGTTGCCGAGGCGGTCTTTGCCGCCATGATTATGGATCGTGTTGCATCGTGACGTTCGTTCATCCGGCGGCGATCGTTGAAGATGGCGCTTTTATCGGCCAGGGCGTGGAGATAGGGCCCTTCTGCCATGTCGGCCCAAATGTCGTGCTGGAGGATGGGGTGCGCCTCATCTCCCATGTTGTGATCGACGGCCACACGCGGATCGGCGCAGGGGCGACCTTGTTCCCCTACGCGAGCGTCGGCCTGGCGCCCCAGGATCTGAAATACAAGGGTGAGCCGACCCGCTGTGAAGTGGGCGCCGGCACCCAGATTCGCGAGCACTGCACCATTCACCGCGGCACCGCCACGGGCAAAGGTATCACCATCGTCGGCGCCCGCTGTCTGCTGATGGCGGTGGTCCACGTCGCCCATGACTGCATGCTGGGTGACGGGGTCATCATTGCGAATAACGTCGTGATGGGTGGCCATGTCAGTATCGCGGATGGCGCCGTCATCGGCGGCAGTGCCGCGATCCACCAATTCGTGCGCATCGGTCATGGCGCCATGGTGGGCGGCGTGTCCGGTGTCGAGGCTGATGTTATTCCCTTCGGTCTGGTGATGGGCAATCGGGCGCGGCTGGCCGGACTGAACATCGTCGGGCTGCGCCGCCGTGGGCAGGAGCCGGCCGATATCCGCCGGCTGCGCGCCGCCTTTCGGCTGTTGTTCCGGCAGGACGGCGTGTTCGCGACCCGGCTTGCTGAAGCGCATCAGCGCTACGGCTCTGACCCGCTGATCGCCGAAATCCTCGCCTTCATCGACGCGCCGAGCAAACGCGGTCTCATCCGTCGTGATACGCGCACGGTAGAGACCGAAGATGCCGCCTGATCAGCGGTCATGGACTCAGCCCTTGGCATCATAGCCGGAAGCGGCCCGCTTCCGGCACAGGTGGCGCGGGCGGCTGAAGCCGCAGGCCAGAAGGTTTTCATCATCGGTCTTGAAGGCCATGCGGAGCCTGATCGGCTTGCGCCCTTTCCCCATGCTTTTTTGCGCTTTGGCGCCGCGGTCCGCATCCTGTCTCTACTTAAGGAGCAGAATTGCGGTGACCTTGTGCTGGTGGGCCCGGTCAAGCGGCCGTCCTTTAGAGAGCTGCGTCCCGACGCCGAGGGCCTGAAACTCCTCGCGCGGATCGGCAAGGCCGCCTTCATGGGGGATGACGGTCTGCTCAAAGCCGTCATCCGTGTCTTGGGCGAAGAGGGGTTTCGTGTGCGGGGAGCACATGAGATTTTAGGCGGCCTTATCGGACGCGCAGGACTGATGACGCGCACCGCACCAGACGAGCAGGCCAAAGCCGATATTCAGCGTGGCATTGCCGTGTGCCGTGCGCTCGGTCAGGCCGATGTCGGCCAGGGCTGTGTTGTGCAGGCCGGAATCGTGCTCGCGGTGGAAGCGGTTGAAGGCACCGATGCAATGCTCAGCCGCTGCGGCGCCCTCGCCTGGCCGGGTCCCGGCGGCGTGCTGGTCAAGCTGGTCAAGCCAGGGCAGGAGCGGCGGGCCGATTTGCCGACCATTGGTGAGCAGACCGTGCGCGGCGCGCTGGCGGCAGGGCTGCGCGGGATCGCTTTTGAGGCCGGCGGCACGCTGATAGTGGACCGCGAACTGATGGTGCAGGCGGCCGATGCTGCTGGCTTGTTTGTGATCGGCATATCGCCCGAGTTTCGCAAGGGATAGCGTCGGCGCCCTATGGGCTGGCTTGGCAAGACGGCGCCAAGGTCTAGATTGGCGCAGCGCCCTGAGCCTCGGGCTGCTTCCTGATACCCAGTCATCAATGAAGGATCGTGCGCGATGAGCGACACATTTTCCTATCTCCATACCATGCTGCGGGTCGGCGACCTGGAGCGGAGTATCGGCTTCTACACCAAGCATCTTGGCATGAAGGAAATTCGCCGTTCGGACGTGCCGGACGGCAAATATACCCTGGTCTTCCTCGGTTATGGCGACGAGCGTACGCATACCGTGCTGGAACTGACCTATAATTATGGTGTCACGGAATACGAGATCGGCACGGCGTTCGGCCACCTGGCCCTTGGCGTGCCGGATATCTACGGCACCTGCGAGCAACTGCGCGCCGCCGGGGTCAAGATCAGCCGCGAGCCTGGTCCGGTGAAGTTCGGCACGACTGTGATCGCCTTCATCGAAGACCCGGACGGCTATAAAATCGAGCTGATCCAGCGTCACTGACGGCGGGTTACCCGGGCGGATGGGGAAATACCCCTGATGCCCGGCTCTCTGCGAGTCTCCTTGGCACCAGCCCTGTCTGAGCTTTGCTGAACAAAGCACGGGTCTTAAACGATATGTGGCACAGCCGCGATTCGTGAGCGGTGGGCCTAGTGCATTCGGCAAATCAGCCAATCACGAATTCTACGCAAGGCTGATTAGTGTTCCCTTTGCACCCCGCTTTGGCGTAGCATTTCCCTCGAATTTAAGCCTTCCGAAGGCTTTGTTGTGCGTGTCAAGCACAAGATATGGTTGCTCTCCCCCCGCATCGCCTACTAGATTTGGTTAACGACGCGGCCGGCCTGGCTGACGCCCCATCATCACGCTCCGCCTGACAGAGGATTTTTGCATGCGCTTCGAACGCGAACTGACGGCCGACTTAGGCGGACGCTACGGCGACATCGAGTTCGTGCGCGCGACCAGTGAAATCCGTAATCCCGATGGCTCGGTGATTTTCCGCCTGGCCGATATCGAAGTGCCGAAGGCCTGGTCGCAGGTCGCTTGCGACGTCCTGGCGCAGAAGTATTTCCGCAAGGCCGGCATCCCGGCCGCGCTTAAGCCGGTTGACGAGGCTGGCGTTCCTGTCTGGCTGCGCCGCCATGTGCCTGATCTCGAAGCACTCGCGAAACTGCCGGAAGCCGAGCGTTATGTGGGCGAAAAGCAGGCCCAGCAGGTGTTCGACCGTCTGGCCGGCACCTGGACCTATTGGGGCTGGAAGGGCGGCTATTTCGATACCGAAGACGACGCCCGCGCCTTCCGCGATGAGCTTTGCTACATGCTGGCGCGCCAGATGGCGGCACCGAATTCGCCGCAGTGGTTCAACACCGGCTTGCATTGGGCCTATGGCATCGATGGTCCGGCGCAGGGCCATTTCTATGTTGATCCGGCCAGTGGGCAGGTGGTCGAATCGAAAAGCGCCTATGAGCATCCGCAGCCGCATGCCTGCTTCATCCAGTCCGTCGCCGACGATCTGGTGAACGAAGGCGGCATTATGGACCTGTGGGTGCGCGAGGCGCGCCTGTTCAAATATGGCTCCGGCACCGGGTCCAACTTCTCCAAGCTGCGCGGCGACGGTGAGCGCCTGTCCGGCGGCGGCCGTTCCTCGGGTCTGATGAGCTTCCTCAAAATCGGTGACCGCGCGGCGGGCGCCATCAAGTCCGGCGGCACCACGCGTCGCGCGGCCAAGATGGTGACGGTCGATGTCGATCATCCCGATATCGAAGCCTTCATCGACTGGAAGGTGATCGAGGAGCAGAAGGTCGCGGCTCTCGTCTCTGGCTCCAAGATGACGAAGCGTCAGCTGGATGGCGTGGTGCGGGCCGCCCGCGAAGCAGCCCCTGACCTGGGTGACGCCGCCTTCGATGTGACGAAGAACAGCGCGCTGAAGGCAGCCGTGCGGAAGGCCAAGGATTGCGCGATCCCGGAGAATTATATCCGCCGTGCGATCGATGCCGCGAAGAACGGAGCCGATGATTTCAGCTTCCGCACCTATGATACCGATTGGGACAGCGAAGCCTATCTCACCGTTGCAGGCCAGAATTCCAACAACTCCGTCCGTCTGACGAACGACTTCCTGCAGCGCGTGCTGGATGACGGCGAATGGAACCTGATCCGCCGCATCGATGGCAAGCTGCACAAGACGCTGCGCGCCCGCGCGCTGTGGGACAAGATTGGCTATGCCGCCTGGGCCTCGGCCGATCCGGGCCTGCAATTCGATACGACGATCAACGAATGGCATACCTGCCCGGCCGGCGGACGGATCAACGCGTCCAATCCGTGCTCGGAATATATGTTCCTGGACGACACGGCCTGCAACCTGGCCTCGCTCAACCTCCTCGCCTTCCGGCGCGAGGACGGCAATCTGGATACCGCGCTCTATACGCATTGCGTTCGCATCTGGACCGTGGTGCTCGAAATTTCCGTGCTGATGGCGCAGTTCCCGTCGAAGGAAATTGCCCGCCTTTCCTATGACTACCGCACGCTCGGCCTGGGCTACGCCAATCTGGGCGGCCTGCTGATGGCCGACGGCATCCCCTATGACAGCGACGAAGGCCGGGCCATCTGCGCGGCGGTCAGCGCCGTGATGACGGGTGTCGCCTATCGCACGTCGGCCGAGATGGCTGGTGAGCTTGGGCCTTTCCCGGAGCATGAGGCCAATCGCGACAGCATGCTGCGCGTCATCCGCAACCATCGCCGTGCGGCGATGGGTTTGACCGAAGGCTACGAAGGCCTCTCCGTCTTCCCGGTGCCCTTCATGCGGGAAGACTGCCCGGACAATGGCCTGGCCGGTGCCGTCGCCGATGTCTGGCACGAGGCTTTGGCGCTGGGTGAGAAGAATGGCTACCGCAATGCGCAGGTGAGCGTCGTGGCACCGACCGGCACCATCGGTCTTGTCATGGATTGCGACACCACGGGCATCGAGCCGGACTTCGCACTGGTGAAGTTCAAGAAGCTTGCTGGTGGCGGCTACTTCAAGATCATCAACCGCATCGTGCCGGACGCCCTGCGGACGCTAGGCTATGACGCGGCGCAGACCGATCGCATCATCCGCTATGCCGTGGGTCACGCCACGCTCGTCGGCGCGCCAGCGATCACTGCCGAGAGCCTGACCGCCTTCGGCTTCGGCAAGGACGACATCGCCAAAGTCGAGTCCTCGCTGCTGAGCGCCTTCGACATCAAGTTCGTCTTCAATAAGTGGACGCTGGGTGAGGAACTGCTGACCGGCAAGCTTGGCTTCACATCGGCGCAGATCGAGGCGCCGGGCTTCGATCTTCTGACGGCACTCGGCTTTACCCGCGCGCAGATCGAAGCCGCCAATACCTATGTCTGTGGTGCGATGACGCTGGAAGGCGCGCCGGAACTCAATCCGGCGCATCTGCCGGTCTTCGACTGCGCCAATCCCTGCGGCCGTATCGGCGTGCGCTTCCTCTCTGCCGAAAGCCATATCCGCATGATGGCCGCCTCCCAGCCCTTCATCTCGGGCGCCATTTCCAAGACCATCAACATGCCGAATTCGGCTTCGGTCGAAGATTGCGAACAGGCCTATATGCTGTCCTGGCGCCTTGGTCTGAAGGCCAATGCGCTGTATCGCGACGGTTCCAAGCTCAGCCAGCCGCTGTCCTCGCAGCTCATCGAGGATGAGGACGAGGCGGAAGAGATCATCGCCGCACCGCCGACCGTTCAGGCCGTCGCCATGGCCGAGCGGATTGTGGAGCGCGTGATCCAGCGCGCCGAGCGCCGCCGTCTGCCGGATCGGCGCAAGGGCTATACGCAGAAGGCGACCGTCGGCGGCCACAAGGTCTATCTCCGCACCGGCGAATATGAAGACGGAAGCCTGGCCGAGGTCTTCATCGACATGCACAAGGAAGGTTCGGCCTTCCGCTCGCTGATGAACAACTTCGCCATCGCGATTTCCATCGGTCTGCAATACGGCGTGCCGCTGGAGGAATTCGTCGAAGCCTTCACGTTCACGCGCTTCGAGCCCGCGGGCATGGTGCAGGGGAACGAGGCCATCCGCATGGCGACCTCGATCATCGACTATATCTTCCGTGAACTGGCGATTTCCTACATTGCGCGGAACGATCTCGCCCATGTCGATCCGGCCGATCTGATGCCGGACACCATCGGCAATGGTGCGGCAGAAGGGAACCTGCCGCGTAGCGGCGATGCCACGGCCGAGCAGGCGCGCTCCATGTTGGCCGATATCCAGCGGGACGTCAGCAAGGGGTTCGTGCGCGGCACCATCGGCACCCAGCCGACGGCATCGGGCGCGACAGCGGGTATTGCCGCCTCCACCAGTCTGCGCCCGGCGATGATGGCGGAAGCCGTGTCTCCGGCCGATGATCGCGCCAGCAAAATGCGCGAAGCGAAGGTGAAGGGCTATGAGGGTGATAGCTGCCCCGAATGCGGCAACTTCACCATGGTGCGTAACGGCACCTGCCTGAAATGCGTGACCTGCGGTTCCACCAGCGGCTGCTCGTAAGCCTTATCTGCTGAGCTGAGAGTTTGAGGACAGAGGCCGGCCGATCCTGCTCAGGGGTCGCGCCGGCCGCCTGCGTTTAAGACTGAAGCGCCGGGACTGCGGCGCAGAGCGCCGGGGTTTGAGGGGTATCTGGCGGGGGTGTCTCGCCAAACCTAGTGTCACTGTCGTATCACGAAGCCGGCGGACGGGAGTGGCTGCCGAGCCTGCGGAGATCGAGCGATGGATACAATCACAAACCCCCAAGCCGGCGCTGCGGCGCCTGGCGATGCGCAAGACACCAAACAGAATTTCGGGACCGCCGGAATTAAGCCTATGGGCCGCCCGAGCTTGACCACACGGGTGGTGATGAAGCTGGTCTCCTGGGTGGAGGCGCTCAACCTCCGCTGTGCCACGCTTGGCAATCCGCCCGTTTATCAGAATGCGACCTTTCCCTGGGCGGCCGAGGTCGAGAAGGAATGGCATCTGATCCGGGCGGAGCTTGACCGGCTTCTCCTCCGCAAGGCGGATCTGCCGAGCTTTCATGATATCTCGACCGATGTCTCCACCATCAGCACCGATGCCGGATGGAAGACCTTCTTTCTGACGGGCTACGGCCTGACCTCTGAAAAGAACACCCAGATGTGCCCGGAAACCTGGCGCATCGTGCAAAAAATCCCCGGTCTGCAGACGGCGATGTTCTCGATCTTCGAGCCGGGCAAGCATCTGCCTGCTCATCGTGGGCCCTATAATGGCGTGCTGCGCTTCCACCTCGGCCTGATCGTGCCCAATCACCCCGACAAGATCGCGATCCGCGTCGATCGCCAGATCTGCAACTGGCAGGAAGGCCGCGCGCTGATCTTCGACGACGCCTTCGAGCATGAGGCCTGGAACCATTCGGACGAGACGCGGGTCGTACTCTTCGTCGATTTCAACAAGCCGCTGCGCTTCCCAGCCAATCTCATCAACGCCGCCCTGCTGCGCATCGCCATCTTCACGCCCTTCATCAAAGAAGGCGCGGATAACCACAATGAGTGGGAGAAGAAGTTCTATGCAGAGGCCGAGGCCCTGAGAAACACCGCCGCGAAGCATTGAACGCGGTTTTCGGAGAAGGATGAACCATGACAAAAAGTGCCAATTTCCGCACTGCTGACCACGAGATTGACGAGGTCTTCCTGGACCGCTGGTCGCCGCGCGCCTTTACCGAGGAAGAGATTCCCGAAGCCGATCTGTTTTCCATGTTTGAAGCGGCGCGCTGGGCGCCGTCCTCCTACAATTCCCAGCCCTGGGTGTTCATCTACGCCCGCCGCAGCTCCCCGAACTGGGACAAGCTGTTCGGTCTGCTGAATGAGTTCAACCAGTCCTGGGCGAAGCGCGCCGGCGCGCTGGTGATAATTGCCTCCAATTCCACCATGCTGCCACCGGGTGCCGAGAAGGCCGTGCCTTCGCATAGCCATTCCTTTGACGCGGGCGCCGCCTGGGGCTCCTTAGCATTGCAGGGTGCCAAGCTCGGCTGGCATGCCCATGCGATGGTCGGTTTCGATATTCCGGCCGCCTTCAGCGATCTTGGCCTACCCGCCGGCTATCGCGTGGAAGCGGCAGTCGCGATCGGTCGCCTCGGCGACAAGTCGATTTTGCCGGAGTATCTGCAGGGCCGCGAGCAGCCCAGCCCGCGCAAGCCGATCACCGACTTCGCCTACGAAGGCAATTTCCGCGCGTAATCAAAGCCTCAACCGACCGGCGAGGCCTTCGCGCCTTGCCGGTTCGCGGCGATCCGCCGCTCTCTAAGAGATCAGCGCTCAGACCGCCTGGCCGGCAGCGAAGCCGCTGGCCCAGGCCCATTGAAAATTATAGCCACCCAGCCAGCCGGTGACGTCTACCGCTTCGCCGATGAAATAGAGTCCGGGCACGGCGGTCACTTCCATCGTTTTTGAGGACAGACCGGCGGTATCGATGCCGCCGCGCGTGACCTCGGCCTTGGCGAAGCCCTCCGTGCCCGCGGGGGCCAGATGCCATCGCTGAACCCGTTCCGATAGCGCGGTCAGAACTTTGTCGCTGGTGTCTCCGATCGGTGGCGCCTGCTCATCCGGGGCCAGGGCATGGGCCAGGCGCTGCGGCAGATGCTCAGCCAGCGCCGTGCGCAGCGCGATGCGAGGCCGCAGACGCTTGGTCTCGATCAGCAGGGCACGGGCATCCCGGCCCGGCAGGAGATCGACCGTGAAGGCATCGCCAGGACGAAGGTAGCTGGACATCTGCAGGATGGCTGGGCCGGAGAGGCCGCGATGGGTAAACAGCATGCCCTCGCGGAAGACGGTTTTGCCGAGGCTGGCGATAATTTCCGTGGCTGTGCCTGAGAGGCCGCGCATGAGCGCGAGTTCCGGCTCCTCGAAGCAAAGCGGCACCAAAGCGGGTTCGGGACGCACGACGGCCACGCCAAATTGGGCGGCAATCTGATAGGCGAAGCCGGTTGCGCCGAGTTTCGGGATCGACAGCCCACCGGTCGCGATGACGAGGGCAGGGGCAGAGACTTTGCCGGCTGCAGTTCCCAGCTGAAACAGCCCGTCATCATGCCGGATCGTCTGCACCTCCGTATTCAGGCGGAGTGTCACGCTGGCCTGCTGGCATTCCGCCAGTAGCAGCTCCACGATCTGCCTGGCCGATCCGTCACAGAACAATTGGCCGAGCGTCTTCTCATGCCAGGCGATGCCGTGACGGTCGACGAGCGCGATGAAATCCGCGGGCTTGTAGCGGCTGAGAGCAGATTTGGCGAAATGCGGGTTGGCGGACAGGAAGCGGTTTGCGGGTGTTTCGCGGTTCGTGAAATTGCATCGGCCGCCCCCAGAGATCAGGATTTTAGCGCCCGGTACCTCGCCATGGTCCAGCAGCAGCACATGGCGGCCACGCTGGCCGGCCGTCATCGCCGCCATCAGCCCGGCAGCGCCGGCGCCGATGACGATGGTGTCGTATCGCTCGTTGCGGGTCATCCTTCGAGCAGATGCCCGAACGCACGGAAGGGGCGTAGCCGGTCGCAGATGATCTTCAGGATGGCAAGCATTGGCACCGCAAGAATGGCGCCGGCAACGCCCCACATCCAATACCAGAAGATGAGGGAGAGCATGACGGCGACGGGATTGATGGTGAAACGGCTGGCGAGCAGCATAGGCGTGATGATTTCGCCTTCCGCGACATGGATGCCGAAATACAGGCACGCCGGCAGGATCGCAATCCATGCGAAGCCTGCGGTCACGATGCCGACGGCCAGGAAGATCAGAATACCGACAAACGGACCGAGGATCGGCACAAAGTTGAGGCAGAAGGCGACCACACCCCACAGCACCGGTCCCGGCACGCCGCAAATCCACATGACAAGGCCGGTCGCGCAGCCGACGACGGCGTTGATAATGGTGATCGTCAGCAGGTAGGCCGACAGGTCACGTTCCATGTGCATGGATATCTCAACGGCTTCGCGTTTGTCGTCGAAGCGCGGCAGAACTTCCACCAGCCGCCGCAAAAATGTTTCTCCGAAAACGAGAAGATAGAACAAAACCAGGAGCGTTTCGAGCAGGTTGGAGGCGATCGTTCCTGTGCCGCTGAAGACTGCGGTGACCATCCCGACCGGATGGGACAGGAAGGAATCCGCACTGCCGAAATGCACGCCCATGCCGGACAGGATATTATGCAGTCGCGTCACGGTCGGCTGCACGACGGCGAAACGTTCCTGCAGCATGGGCCAAGCCTGCGGCAGCTGCGCCGCCCAGCGGGAAGCGGGGCTCGAAAGAAGCGCGCCGAGCCCCACGAAGACACCCAGCAGCAGCACGATGCAGACCAGCGCACCGACAGCTTTGGGAATGCGAATGCGCTCCAGCAGCTTCACCAGCGGCTGGAACAGAAGCTTCAGCACCAAGGCAAGGACCACAGGTAGTACGATGTCACGCGCCACATAAAGGCAGGCGAGCACGGCGATCATCGTCAGGATGCCGAGAAAGACCGTGTTCCAATTGCGCGGCAACGGCATCTCGCGCGTCTTCGGATCATGCAGATGCGGATCACTGACGGCGATGCCCAGCGCGCGGCCGAGTTCACCGCGCAATTTCCGCGCGGGCAGCTCTGGCGTACCGGCCGCAGGCTTCACGGCATCCAATGGCGACGTATCGGGCATTCAGGTTATCCGGCTGTCGGGAGGCAGATTTCGGCGCCAGATCAATCAGCCAAGCCAGGGCGGCGTCGGCAGGCCACGGCTCTTGAGAAAGGTGGGGTTGAAGAGTTTCGATTGATAGCGGCTGCCGCCATCACACAGGATCGTGACAATGGTATGCCCGGGGCCGAGGTCGCGCGCAACGCGGATGGCGGCGGCGACATTGATGCCGGCTGAGCCGCCGATCGAAAGCCCTTCATACTGCAGAAGATCGAAGACCTGTTCCAGCGCCTCAGCGTCGGAGATGCGCACGGCATCGTCGATGGCGGCGCCTTCGAGATTGCCGGGCACGCGCGATTGTCCGATGCCTTCCGTCACCGAACTCCCAGAAATCGACAGGTCGTTCGATTTCACCCAGCCGTACAGGCCGCTGCCATCAGGGTCTGCCAGGACGATGCGAATACCGGGGTGTTGCGCCTTCAGTGCGTCGGCGACGCCGGCCAGCGTGCCGCCGGTGCCACAGGCGCAGGTGAAGGCGTCGATCCGGCCGCCCGTTTGCGCCCATATTTCAGGGCCGGTGGTGGCCGCATGGCCGGCGCGGTTGGCGAGATTGTCGAACTGGTTGGCGTAGACTGCGCCCAGTTCTTCCGCGAGGCGGCGGGCGACGTGCACGTAGTTGCCAGGATCGCGAAAAGGTGCGGCGGGGACCAGACGCAGGTCGGCTCCGATCATGCGCAGGAAATCGATCTTCTCCTGGCTTTGAGTCTCCGGCATGACCACGATGGACCGATAACCGCGCGCATTGGCGACCAGGGTGATGCCGATGCCGGTATTGCCGGCGGTGCCTTCCACGATGGCGCCACCGGGCTGCAGCAGGCCGCTGTCTTCGGCATCGGTGATGATGGCAAGCCCGGCGCGATCCTTCACCGAGCCGCCTGGATTCATGAACTCCGCTTTACCTAATATAGTGCAGCCTGTGGCGTCCGACGCGCGGCGCAGCCGAATCAGCGGCGTATGGCCGATAGCGCCAATAAGCCCGTCTGCAATCGCTGCCGTCATTCGCTGACCTCCGACCCTTGCCAACAGCCGCCCCACGCGGCCTTCTGATGGCAGTTTAACCGATTGAGGACACAGATGATCGAAGATGTTGAGCCCGGCAAGGCATGGGAGGCGCTCAAGGCCAGCCCGGAGGCGCAGCTCTGTGACGTACGCACGGACGCGGAGTGGAATTTCGTCGGCATCCCGGATCTGCACGACATCGGTCGAGAGACCGTGCTGATCCCCTGGCAGCTCTATCCGACGATGCAGCGCAATGGCGGCTTCGTTGAGCACCTCCGCGAAGCGGGGCTGACGCCGGAGACGCCGATCTACTTCATCTGCCGCAGCGGCGCCCGCAGCCTGGCCGCGGCTGAAGCAGCGGCCGCAGCAGGCTTCGCAAAGGTCTATAATGTGGCCGATGGTTTTGAAGGCCCGCTCGATCCAGAGGGTCATCGCGGACAGGTGGGCGGCTGGAAGGCCGAGGGGCTGCCCTGGCGCCAGCGCTAGCACCGTGTGACGGGAGACACAGAATGACCAAGCCTGATCTTGTCGCTTTATGGGAAGAGCATTGCCGTCACGAATTTGCGACGCGCGATGTCGATGCCACCATGGCGACGATGGTAAGCGAGCCTTACGTCAATCATATCCCGACCATGACCGGCGGTGTCGGCCATGACCAGCTGAAGCGGTTCTATAAATATCACTTCATCAGTGGCAATCCGCCCGACTTTCGCCTGACCTCGATCAGCCGCACCATCGGCGAGGATCGCATCGTTGACGAATTCATCATGCATTTCACCCATACGACGGAGATCGACTGGCTGTTGCCGGGCGTGCCGCCGACGGGACGGCAGGTTGATATTCCGGCGGTCGCCATCGTCCAGTTCCAGGGCGACAAGCTGGTGCATGAGCATATCTACTGGGATCAGGCCAGCGTGCTTGTGCAGACGGGACTGCTTGACCCGGCAGGATTGCCGGTAGCCGGTGCCGAGACGGCGCTTAAGGTTGCCGACAAGACGCTGCCCAGCAATGCGCTGATGGCGCGCTGGGCCAGCAGCCAGGACCAGCCGATCTGAGTGCCTGAGACGCGCCGCCATGCCGACGCCGCGTCTGGTCTACTGGTTGTAGGCGACGCGAATCACGACCAGCCACGGATAGCGTGTATCGAGCACGGTGCCGTCGGGCTGTGTCAGCAGACCCTGATCGGTCACGGGGACATGCGTCAGCGCGACCGCATCTTCGACATTGCCCCCGATGACACTGATCTGGCCGGGCGCTTTCGCGACGACGATGCCGCAATGGCCGGTGAAGCGACCGGCGGGCAATTGCGCATAGGTTAGGGCGGCCGCGCCGTTGCGCCCGAAGCAGATGAGATCGCCTACCACTGCGGCATAGCCGTTCGGTGGCTCAGCCTGGATCGCATATTGACCGACATGGCTCTGTGTCTCTGCGACCGCGGCGTTGATATAGACGCTGTGCGATTCCGCGTAGGGAAAGGCCGGACCGGCGCCGGCCATGCGCATGACGAAGGAAATGAAGGCGGCAGACCAGGCGAAGCTGCCATCGACATCGGGTGAGAAGATGATGCCGGAGGCGTCATGCTTCCCCGTCCAATTCGCGGTCGGATTGCTTTCATTCAAGCCGAGCCACCAATAGAGCCCGACGCGCTGCCAGAAGCCGGGCTGGCGTTCGGCCTTCGTGTCGGGATCGACCGGACCTTCATCCTTCGGATCGCCATCGTAGACGACCTGGCCCCAGGCCCGCCATTCGGCATAGGCGATGGCGATGGCCGAGGCGCGGTCGAAATTGCCGAAGCAATCGCGGATGAAAGGCGGCTCCTGCCCATCATCCGCCTGGGCGGTGCAGGACGAGAGGGACGGGGGAGAGACCCAGCCGCCCTGCATCGAGGTGTTTGTCCGGCTATGCGCGCACGCCGTCAGAGCGACGGCGCTGAGGATCAGACCAAAAGCCGCTTTCTTCATGCCTGCACGCAAGCCTCACGCATATTCGGGGAAGAGCGACAGCAGCCCTTCGGGACTTGCCGCACAGCGCCCGCGTTCGGTGATCATGCCGGTAACAAGCCGGGCAGGCGTCACGTCGAAGGCCGGGTTGGCGGCCCCGCTGCCTGTGGGCGTTACCTGGATGGTGGCCAGGCTGCCATCAGCGGTTTGACCCGTCATCAATGTCACCTCGGTCGCCGAGCGCTCTTCGATCGGGATCTCCGCCACGCCATCGCTGATCGTCCAGTCGATGGTGGTGGAGGGCAACGCCACCCAGAAGGGGACCGCATTGTCATGTGCCGCCAGGGCCTTCAGATAGGTGCCGATCTTGTTGGCGACGTCGCCGCGCCGGGTCACGCGGTCGGTGCCGACGATCACGAGATCGACGTCGCCGTGCTGCATGAGATGGCCGCCGGCATTGTCCGCGATGACGGTATGCGGCACGCCGTGGCTGCCAAGTTCCCAAGCCGTCAGCGACGCACCCTGGTTACGCGGGCGGGTTTCATCGACCCATACATGCACATCGATGCCCTCGTTATGCGCCATGTAGATGGGGGCAAGGGCCGTGCCCCAGTCCACGGTCGCGATCCAGCCCGCATTGCAATGCGTGAGAACATTGACCCGCTTGCCCGGCTGCTGGGCTGCGCGGATGAGTTCGAGCCCGTAGCGGCCGATGGCCTCGTTCTGAGCCACATCTTCATCGGCAATTGCCGCCGCTTCCCTGTAGGCGACGGCGACACGCTCGTCGACGCGGGTATTGCGGAGCCGTTCCAGCATCCGGTCGATGGCCCATTTCAAATTGACTGCTGTCGGCCGCGTGGCAGCCAGCATGGCCGCGTCCCGCTCCATGGCATCGGAGGATGCATCGACCCTGAGCGCGAGGCAGAGGCCATAAGCGGCAGAAGCACCGATCAGCGGCGCTCCGCGTACGCGCATGGTGCGGATGGCCTCCGCCATCTCATCGACCGTTGCGATGCGCAGGATGGTGAGCGACCAGGGAAGTTTCGTCTGGTCGATGATGCGAACGGCCCAGCCGTCGTCGTCCAGCCAGATGCTGCGATAGGAAATGCCGTCGATCTTCATGAGGTATGACTTTGCGCTGATGAACCGGTGACGCGGTGATGCAACACTGTGATGAGCGTGAACAGACGCCGTGCGGTGTCATGGTCAATCTCGACCTTGCTCGCAAGGCGGGCCATGACCAGTGCTGCGCCTTCGTTATGCAATCCGCGCCGTCCCATATCGATTGCCTGAATGCGTCCCTCCCGCCCTTCCTGCATGGCGGTCGCGTAGCTGTCGAGCAGAAGTTCATAATCCTTGATAAGGCGCCGGAAAGGACCAAGTGCAAGGCCGAGGAGCGTGACAGGATTTTGGGACTGATCGCGTATGTCGAAAAGTAGCCGGCCCTCGCGCAGAGACAAATTCAGAATGAAGGGCCCTGGCCCGGCATGCCGCGGGGCAAAGTAATTGCCCATTTCCAGATCTGCGATGGCCTGTGCCCGGTCTGCGTCCATCATCGGCGGCAGATGGCTTGGAGCGCCGTCATTCAGAACAATGCGACAAAGACGGGGAGACACGTTCGAGGGCGCGGCCATGCTCACGCCTCACACAATCTTTGCAGCCAAGCCCTTTGCGGGCTGCCGCATTGTCGGAGAGGCGTGCTGATTTTCACCACGCTCAAACCATCCCTCATGCGTTGCCGCATGCAAAGCCTGGGTGTTGTCGAAGACCGGATCGGCCATGGTGTGGATACTGCTGCGCAAGTGGTTCAGGCTGCAAAGCTGCGGCAAAGAGCGGGCCGCCGTGCCAGACCCTATAGCATTTTATTTCAAGCATCGCTGCGCTTTGTCGACGACAGCGCATGAGGCCGAGCGCGTGCGTCACGCATCTCAGACGAATCGGCTTTGGCGTGGCTGACCGATCGGTCGCGTTTCGGTGGCGCCCGCAAAGACCCGCATGGACAGCGAATGGCAGACCTGCTGCCCTGCGGTGGGCCCAAGCGGGCCGCCGGGTGACGGAGGTGCCGTCGCGATCGCCGATTTCTGAGAAGATTGTTGACTATATCTATGACGAATTCTGTGGCGGGTTGGATGGTTGATCCGTCTTGGTTAAGGTTCCGCTCATATCAGCCACTGCCGTTACGAAATAAATTGTAAAATCCCAGCTAGTTTGATTGCGTTTTTCTTGACAGTTTGATTCAAGACTTGAGATAGCGAAAAAGCCGTACTGAATCGCGAGTCGCAAATGGGGCGTGCTGGTCGGCAGGTTGAAGGGGGCTAAGCTATCGGGTGGTAACGCATCGGCTGGATGCACATGTCACGCAGAGCGTTTTGTCAGTCATATCCGGGACCGCCGTGTTCAGAACTGACATCCCCGCCGAGGCGAGACGTGGGAAGAATGCTCAATCCTAACGCCACAGCAATGCGTGCCATTTGCGAAGAAAAAGTGAGGGCAGGGTGTTCCCCGCCTGAAATCGAACGCAACACAAGACAAAGGAGATATACATTGAGTAACGACAATCAGGGTGAAACCGGTTCTGCGCCGCGCAGCCAGGCTCTCGCCGTTCGTGCGCCGGCGCGCCGTGCGCCTGCCAAGCGTGCCGTTGCCGCCAAGGCGACGACCGCCCGCAAGACGGCAACTCCCAAGGCGGCTGCTGCCAAGTCGGCGAAGGCCGTAAAGGCTCCGGCCCGCGCGACGAAGGTTGCAGCCAAGGCGACGAAAACCGTGAAGGCGCCGGTTCGCGCCACTAAGGCGGCTGCCAAGACGACGAAGACCGTGAAGGCGCCCGTCCGCGCCACCAAGGTCGCTGCCAAGACGACGAAGACCGCGAAGGCGCCTGTCCGCGCCACCAAGGTCGCTGCCAAGACGACGAAGACCGCGAAGGCGCCTGTCCGCGCCACGAAGGTCGCTGCCAAGACGACGAAGACCGCGAAGGCGCCTGTCCGCGCCACCAAGGTCGCCGCCAAGACGACGAAGACCGCGAAGGCGCCCGTCCGCGCCACGAAGTCCGCGGCCAAGACCGTGAAGCGTATCCCGGCTGCGAAGGCAACGCCGGCCCGCAAGACGGCGAGCACCGCGCGCAAGACGCCCGTTGCGACCCGTAAGCCCGCCGCGACCCGCAAGCCGGCAGCAACGACGCGCAAGGCCGCGGCCGCCACGCGCACACCGGTTGCCGCTCGCAAGACCGCGACCAGCGCGCGCACCGCCGCTGTGCGCAAGCCGGCGACTACCCGCAAGGTGAAGACTCCGGTTGCAAAGGCTACGCGTGGCCGTCGCCCGGCAGTGGTGACGCCGGCCGTCGAAAAGCCGGTCCTGCCGCCGGTTGCCGAGAAGAAGATCCGCCGCCCGCGTAAGGCGAAGGAAGTCGTGCCTGCGGCGGTCGAAACCCCGGTGACGGACTCCGTCGAGACCCCGGTTTCGGAAACCGATAGCGAGTAATCGGCTTTTCCGAAGCACCCTATTGGCCGGCCGATTTCGTTATCGGCCGGCCAATTTTGTTTTGGGACTTTTCATTTGTGCAATCACCTCGCCACCGCGCGGTGCTCGGGGGGCATGTGCTCTAGCCTTAAGGGCTGGGATCAATGATCCAGGAGCGACGCGAAGTGCTTTGCCTGGGCGGTCCAGCTGGGCAGGGCGCGGCCCGCCTCCCATGCCGCATCACTTAAGACACGACGGGCGGCCGGGTCGAAAATCAGCCGGCGCAGGCCTTTCGATAGCTGGATGGCATCGCCAGGCTCCACGATGACGCTGGCGCCTTCGGGGATGATCGCGGGTGCTGCCGCACCCCGCGTCACCGCAAGCGGCAGACCTCGGCGCACCGCTTCCGCCACCGCCATGCCATAGCCTTCGTAGCTGCTGCCGGAGACAAAGATATCGGCGCTCTGCCACAGCGCCTCGAATGGTAAGGGCGCGCATGGGCCAGTAAAGGTGACGCGCCCGGCGAGGCCAGGTGCGGCTGCCTGCGCATGGAGTGCGGCGCTATGCGCGGGGTCGATGGTCTGATCGCCGCAGATGGTGAGGTGCCAATCCAGGTCCTGTAGCGGCTGCAGGGCCCGCAGCACGGTCTCAAAGCCCTTGCGGGGAATGAGGCTGGCAATGGCCAGAAGATGGCAGCCAGGGCCTTCTGAGCCCGTGCTGCGCGGCGCGTCGGGCAGGCCCGGCGTGATGATGGTCACACGCGCCGCGTCGAGGCCCGGCAGGGTCGCAATCTGGGCTGCGACAGTGTCACTTGGCACGGCGATCCGGGCGAGCAATGGCAGCAGCCGGGCCTCGGCCGCAGCGTAAAATTCGCGCTGCCCGATATTGAGATGCGGCTCGAAGGACATCGGGTGATGGATCATGCCGATGGCATCCGCCGCCTGCAGTTCCGCTGCCAGATCAGCAAAGGCGTACAGGCAGAAACCGTCGATGACGATGCGATCGCCGGAGACACGCGCGGCTGCCAGGCTGGATGCCGCGCTCTGGCGCGCTTGATCGTCGGGCCAGGGGTGGTGACCGCCGATCGGCACGAAGGAGACATCACGGCCGCTGGCGGCAAGCTCTGCGCCAAGTTTGGTGTCGAAGACGATCGCGCCGGTCGTCGGCGGATAATTGCCTGGCACAAACCAAGTGACAGCCATCGGCAGGTTCAGACCTTGAGATGATCGGGAATGGCAAAACCAAGCCTGTCCGGGATGGACCAGACTTCCTTGATGGCGCGGGTACGACGGAAGCCTGTGCGCTCATAGGCGGGAAGCGCGCGCGGGTGGTCCGCCGTGCAAGTATTGACCGTCATGCCGCGGATAGGACCGGACCAGGCATTGTCGATCGCGTGGCGCAGAAAGGCGTGGCCCAGGCCACGGCCGATCGCATGCGGCATAAGGCCAAAGTAATTGAGGTTGATGAAGGGCCAATGGCCGGCATCGAGCTCGTAAAAGCCAGCCGGCTCGTCATCGAGATAGAGCATATAGATGGCAAGCTGCGGGTTGCGCAGGATGGCCGCCAATTCGGCGTCGGGCATCACCCGGCGCAGCCACCAGAGATAGGGATGGCCGACTTTCGTCTGCAGCTCGCGATAGGCGTCATTGTTGGGCGCTCGCCACTGCCGGACGACAGCATTGCCCGGCAATTTGGGTGCGGGCTCGGTTGGGCGTTCGAGCATTTTAAGGAAGGTTACCGTGACGCTCACCCGCGTCACGGCATCATGCTCCCGAGACCCGTTACCCCGCGCCTTGCCCAACATTCCGCCCAGCACCATCAGTCGTCCAGGAAGCTGCGGAGCTTGCGGCTGCGGCTGGGGTGCTTCAGCTTGCGCAATGCCTTGGCCTCGATCTGCCGGATACGCTCTCGCGTCACATTGAACTGCTGACCGACCTCTTCCAGCGTGTGATCGGTGTTCATGCCGATGCCGAAACGCATGCGCAACACGCGTTCTTCACGCGGGGTCAGGCTGGACAGCACCCGTGTCGTCGCTTCACGCAGATTGGCCTGGATCGCTGCGTCGAGCGGAATGACGGCGTTCTTGTCCTCGATGAAGTCACCGAGATGGCTGTCCTCCTCGTCGCCGATCGGCGTCTCCAGGCTGATCGGCTCCTTGGCGATCTTCAGCACCTTACGCACCTTTTCGAGCGGCATGCCGAGCTTTTCAGCCAGCTCCTCAGGCGCAGGCTCACGGCCGATCTCATGCAGCATCTGGCGTGAGGTGCGCACGAGCTTGTTGATCGTCTCGATCATATGCACCGGAATGCGGATGGTGCGTGCCTGATCGGCGATCGAGCGCGTGATCGCCTGTCTGATCCACCAGGTCGCGTAGGTGCTGAACTTATAGCCACGGCGATATTCAAACTTATCGACCGCCTTCATCAGGCCGATATTGCCCTCCTGGATAAGATCCAGGAACTGCAGGCCGCGATTGGTGTATTTCTTGGCGATTGAGATGACGAGGCGGAGATTGGCCTCGATCATCTCTTTCTTGGCGCGCGCACTGTCCCGTTCGCCGCGGCTGACGGTCATGTAGACGCGGCGGAATTCCTCGATCGGCAGGCTCGCGTCACTGGCAATGACGCCAATCTGGCTGCGCAGTTCGATGATCTGTTCGGTGTGCTTCAGGATGAAAAGCTGCCAGCCCTTGCCCTTCAGAGTGCCGACGCGCTCGACCCAATTCGGATCGAGTTCGTTGCCGCGATATTCGCGCAGAAAATCATCGCGCGGCACCTTGCAGGATTCGGCAAGACGCAGAAGCTGCCCCTCAAGGGCGGTGAGCCGCTGATTGAGCTGCTTGAACTGCAGCACCAGCTCCTCGATGCGATTGTTGTGCAGGCGCACCTGCCGCACCTTCGCAACCAGCTCTTCGCGCTGCTTGGCATAGCTTTTTTCGGAGCGGAGGTTCATTTCCTCGCCGCTCGTGATCGATTCGAGCCGCTTGTGCTGAACCTTATGCAGCTTCTTGTAGAGGGTCTCAATCTCCTCAAAAGTCGCCAGCGTCTCAGGCTTCAGCTTCTCTTCAAGGGCCGAGAGCGAGAGGTTGCTGCCTTCGCCTTCCTCTTCGTCCGCCTCTTCGGCCGCATCGAAGGCCGGCGGGGGTGCCGGCTCACCTTCTTCGCCCTCAGTCTCGCCTTCGGCGGGCGGGTTGCCCATGCCCTGGGTCGCTTCGAGATCGATGACCTCGCGCAGCAGAATCTTTCCGTCCTTCAACGCCTCGTGCCAGCCGACGATGGCGCGGAAGGTGAGCGGGCTCTCGCAGAGGCCGCCGATCATCATGTCGCGCCCGGCTTCGATGCGCTTGGCGATGGCGATTTCGCCCTCGCGCGAGAGCAGCTCGACGCTGCCCATTTCGCGCAGATACATGCGCACCGGGTCATCGGTGCGGCCCGCGCTTTCGGCATTGATATTGCCGGCTGGCTCGGCGCCTTCCTCTTCCTCGGCATCGAGCGGCTTGGCGGCGACGCTTTCGGTTTCCTCGCCCTCTTCGCTCTCGATGACCTGGATGCCCATTTCGCTGAGCATGGACATCACATCCTCGATCTGCTCGGAGCTGTTCTGCTCCGGCGGGAGAACGGCATTAAGCTCGTCGAAGGTGATATATCCGCGCTCTTTACCCTTGGAAATCAGGCGCTTTACGGCACCGGACTGGGTATCGAGGGTCGTTTCGGAATCAGAGTCGGGCGCGGGTGCCTCAGCCGTTGTCGTAGGCTTCGTTGCCATCATCTACACCTCTTCGCCGTGGGTCCGCTCGTCATAGCCATGCCTCGACATCGAGGCAAAATTCCGTCACGTCTCATTGAATGCTGTCCATGTCGCCCGACTTCAGTCGCTGGAGCGCTTCGGTGAGGGCGACCAATTGGCGCTCTGTCTCGGCGTCTTGGGTTTGGCTGAACTGGCGCTGCTTGGCAGCGACCTCTTCTTCCAACTGCGATTGTCGCATAAAGCCGTAAATCTGCCACCAACTCGACGCCGCTTCTGTGAGGGATGCGTTCGGCATTGCGCTTGCCGGCAGATGCCGCGCTTCCAGCACGGCAGACACATCCCCATCATATCCGAGCCGGCGGAGATGGGCGTTCAACGCCTCTCTGTCAAGCTCGGGCTGCCCATCCAACCATGCGGCCAGAGCATCGCGCAGCCGCGTGAGGGGAGGGGGCAGGTCAAGCATGCCAAAGGGCTCTTCCAGGTCGGGAAGCAGTGCCGGGTGGGTGAGAAGAATGGCCAGCAGCACGCGGGCCCGCTCGGCGGCCTGGGTATCGGTCTGGATATTGGGCCGCGGCGGCAAAGCCACGGGCGGGAATTCCGGCCGCCGATCGCCACGACGGCCGCCCGGCGTAAAGCTTCGACCGGGCGCCCAGGGCTGCTGGCTGCGGTTGCGCCCGCCTGAGCGGAAGGCGAACCACTCATCCTTCCAGCGATCCCGCAAGACGCCCCAATAGGTGCTTGAGATGGTCTTCTGGGCGATGGCATTGGCGGCCTCGTCCAGCTTGTCGCGGAACTTCGCCCAAGTATCCGGCGTGCTGGGCTGAATCTCGTCCTTCACCAGATCATAGATGGCGGCGGTGAGATCGTCCTTCTGCAGCGCCTCGGCCATGCCCTGGCGGCCCCGCTTGGTGACGATACTGTCCGGGTCCTCGCCCTGGGGTAGAATGGCGATGCCCAGGCCATGATCGGGGGTCAGCAGCGGCAAAGCGAGGTCGATGACCCGCCGGCCCGCTCGCCTGCCGGCGGCGTCACCGTCGAAGCAGAAGACCGGCCGGTCATGATATTGCCAGATCGCCTCCACCTGTTCCGCGGTAATGGCAGTGCCCAAGGGGGCGACGGCTGGAAAACCGGCTTGGGACAGGGCGATGACATCCATATAGCCTTCGACCACGAGAAGGCTCTGGGCCGCCCCTTGCCCCTGCCGCCGGTTGTTGGCGATATCGGCCCGCGCGAGGTCGAGGCCGTAGAGGGTGCGGCGCTTGGAGAAGAGGGCGGTCTCCGGTCCGTTCAGATATTTGGGCTGCCCGTCACCCATGATGCGGCCGCCGAAGCTGATCGGCCGGCCGCGGGCATCGCGGATGGGAAACATCACGCGGTTGAAGAAAAAATCGACCAGGCGGCCGTCTTCCATCTGCTTCATCAGCCCGGCTTCCACCAGCCGCTGCATGTCGATTCCGGCGCGGGCGAATTCCGCCGCCAGTGCGCCGCGGCCGGAGCCGGAAAAACCGAGGCCGAAGCGGCGGATGGTTTCCGCGCTCAAGCCGCGGCGGTTTAGATAGTCCCGCGCTTCGCGGCCATTCGGTCCTGCCAGCTGGTCTTCAAAGAAGCGTCCGGCGGCCGCCAGAATGTCATTGAGATCGGCGCGCTGCTTTTCAGCCGCGGCCGCTTCCGGCGAGGGGCGGGGCACATCCATGCCGGCCTCGGCCGCCAGTTGCTCGATGGCCTCCATGAAGCCGGCATTCTGCGTCTGCATGACGAAGCTGATGGCATCGCCATGCACGCCGCAGCCAAAGCAATGGTAGTGGTCGGCATAGACATAGAAGGACGGCGACTTCTCGTTATGGAAAGGGCAGCAGCCCTTCCAGTCCCGGCTCGAGCGGGTCAGCTTCACCCGCCGCCCGATGAGCGGTGCCAGGGGCGTACGCGCCCGCAGCTCATCGAGGAAGGAGGGGGGAAGCGCCATGCCCTGTGGTTAACCTGCGAGGGCCAGTTTCACAATCGCCCCGATGCGGGCCATGTCCAGGGCCGCACCGTATTTCGTCTTCAGCACGGCCATGACGCGCCCCATGTCCTTGACGCCGGCAGCCCCGGTCTCTGCCACGGCGTCCTTCACGGCCGCCTGCATTTCCTCTTCGTTCAAGGCGCGGGGCAGGAAGCCTTCGATGACCTCGATCTCCGCCTGTTCCTTGGCGGCGAGTTCCGGGCGGTTACCCTTTTCATACAGCTCGATCGCCTCGCGCCGCGGCTTGATCATGCCGCGCAGCAGAGCCAGCACCTCGTCATCGGCAATACGCTCGACGCCCTTGGGCCGGGCGGCGATATCGGCATCCTTGAGCTTGGCCATGATCAGCCGGACGGCGGAAAGCCGCCCGCTATCGCCAGCCTTCATGGCTGTTTTCATGGCCGCGGTGATGTCGTCTCGAATGCTCATAGTCTGCCCTCCATCCAAACTTACACGCTGCCGATCCCGCATGCGCTGGGAAGATTTTTCCCATGCGGTGTTTCGACATTGAACTGGGAAATAACTTCCCGTATGTGAGCGCCATGCCCTTAGCAGTCAATGATATCGTACAGCGTCTTGGCGGTCCTGATGCCGCCGCGCGGCTGACCCATGTCAGCCCGGAAGCGCTGCGCAAATGGAAGCAATCCGGTGTCATTCCGTCGAAACATTGGCGCACCATCATCGCCGCCACCGGCCTGACCCTCAACGACATGCCGGGTGCTGCTGCGCCCGGCGTCGCCCTCGAACCAGCCGCGAAGGACGATCCGATCATGCCGGATGCCAATCCCCCTGCGACCGCGCATCTGGCGCCCGAAGGTGCCACCGCTGTTCTTGTGCTGGACGACGGCAGCCTGTGGTGGGGGCGGGGATTCGGCGCGCATACGCCGGCGGGCGGCGCCCGCGTGGGGGAAGTCTGCTTCAATACGGCCCTCAGCGGCTATCAGGAGACGATGACCGACCCGTCCTTCGCGGGGCAGATCGTCACCTTCACGTTTCCCCATATCGGCAATGTCGGCGCCAATGCGCAGGACGATGAGGCGGCGACCCCGGCCGCCCTCGGCCTGGTGACGGCGCAGGACGTGACGGCGCCCAGCAACTGGCGCGCCACCCGCAGCTTCACTGCCTGGCTGGAAGCGATGGATCTGCCCGGCATCGGCGGCGTCGATACCCGCGCTTTGACCATGCGCATCCGTGACGGCGGCGCGCCCGCCGGCGTATTGTACTACCCCGCAGATGGCGGTTTCGATATCCCGGCCTTGCAGGCCCAGGCCGCGGCCTGGCCGGGCCTTGAGGGCATGGATCTCGCCAAGCTCGTGTCCTGCACGCAAACCTACGAGTGGGATGAGATGGTGTGGGCATGGGACCAGCCGCCAGCGCGCCAGACCGCGCCGCGCCACCATGTGGTCGCCGTCGATTACGGCGCGAAGCGCAATATCCTGCGCAGCCTGGCCTCGGCCGGATGCCGGGTGACGGTCGTGCCCGCAACCGCCACGGCCGAGGACATCCTGCGTCATCAGCCGGACGGTCTGTTTCTGTCGAACGGCCCTGGCGACCCGGCAGCGACCGCCGCATATGCCGTGCCGGCGATCCAGGGCGTGATGGCGGCCGATATCCCGGTCTTCGGGATCTGCCTTGGCCATCAGCTGCTCGCGACCGCGCTGGGCGCGAAGACCTACAAACTCGACCGCGGGCATCGCGGTGCCAACCAGCCGGTCAAGGACCTTGCCACCGGCAAGGTTGAGATTACGAGCCAGAACCACGGTTTTGCGGTGGACGACCAGAGCCTGCCCGCGGGTGTCGAAGTCAGCCATGTCAGCCTGTTCGACGGCAGCAACGAAGGCATCCGCGCGCCTGGCAAAAAGGCTTTCTCGGTGCAGTATCACCCCGAGGCGAGCCCGGGCCCTTCCGACAGCCACCACCTGTTCCATCGCTTCGTCGCGATGATGGATGCCGAGAAGGCGAAGGGTTAAGTCCATGCCGAAACGTACAGACATCCATTCGATCCTGATCATCGGTGCCGGCCCCATCGTCATCGGCCAGGCCTGTGAATTCGACTATTCGGGGGCCCAGGCCTGTAAGGCGCTGCGGGAGGAAGGCTATCGCGTCATCCTCATCAACTCGAATCCGGCGACGATCATGACCGATCCGTCGCTCGCGGACGCGACCTATATCGAACCCATTACGCCGGAAATGGTCGAGCGAATCATCATTCGCGAAAAGCCGGATGCGCTGCTGCCGACCATGGGCGGCCAGACGGCGCTGAATACCGCGCTGACGCTGGACCGCGCCGGAATCCTCGCCAAGCACGGCGTTGAACTGATCGGCGCCAAGGCGGATGTCATCGACCGCGCCGAGGACCGGCTCAAGTTCCGCGATGCGATGACCGAAATCGGCATCGAAAGCCCGAAAAGCGCTATCGCGCACACCCTGGACGAAGCCCGTGAAGCGCTGGCTCTGGTGGGACTGCCTGCTGTGATCCGGCCGAGCTTCACGCTCGGCGGCACCGGCGGCGGCATCGCCTATAACAAGACGGAGTTCGAGCGCATCGTCGCCGGTGGGTTGGATGCCAGCCCGACGACCGAGGTGCTGATCGAGGAAAGCGTGCTCGGCTGGAAAGAGTATGAGATGGAAGTCGTGCGCGACAGCGCCGACAACTGCATCATCATCTGCTCGATCGAGAATGTCGATCCGATGGGCGTCCATACCGGCGACAGCGTCACGGTCGCCCCCGCGCTGACGCTCACCGACAAAGAATATCAGCGGATGCGCGATGCCTCCATCGCCTGCCTGCGCAAAATCGGCGTCGATACCGGTGGCTCCAACGTCCAGTTCGGTCTCAACCCCGCTGATGGCCGCATGGTCGTGATCGAAATGAACCCGCGCGTCTCGCGCTCTTCGGCGCTGGCCTCCAAGGCGACCGGTTTTCCGATCGCCAAGATCGCGGCCAAGCTGGCCGTGGGATACACGCTGGACGAACTCAAGAACGATATCACCCGCACGACGCCGGCGAGTTTCGAGCCGACAATCGATTATGTCGTGGTGAAGATCCCGCGCTTCACCTTCGAGAAATTCCCCGGTACGCCGGCGCTGCTCTCCACCAGCATGAAGTCGGTCGGCGAGGCGATGGCGATCGGCCGTTCCTTCGCCGAGGCCCTGCAGAAGGGCCTGCGCAGCATGGAGACGGGCTTCTCCGGTCTTGATGAGATCGAGGCGCCGGGCGACGGCACGCCGGACGCCTTCCGCGCGGCGCTGTCACAGCCCAAGCCTGACCGCCTGATCATGGCTGCGCAGGCGATCCGCGCCGGGCTGAGCCTGGAAGAGATCCATGATTGCTGCAAGTTTGATCCCTGGTTCCTGGCCGAGTTGAAGCGGATTGTTGATGCCGAAGCCGCGTTGCGCGCGCAAGGCCTGCCGCGGACTGCGCTTGGCCTGCGACGCGTCAAAGCACTGGGCTTCTCCGACATCCAGCTTGCGAAATTGGTCGGGCAGTCCGCTGCGGAGATTGCGGCGGCCCGTGAAAAGCTCGGTGTGCGACCGGTCTATAAGCGCATCGACACCTGTGCAGCGGAATTCGCTTCCGCCACACCTTATATGTACTCGACCTATGAGACGGGTTACGGCGAGCCTGTCTGTGAAAGCAATCCGACCGATCGGAAGAAGGTCATCATCCTGGGTGGCGGTCCGAACCGCATCGGCCAGGGGATCGAGTTCGACTATTGCTGTGTCCACGCGGCCTATGCGCTGAAGGATGCCGGGTTCGAGACCATCATGGTCAATTGCAACCCCGAAACCGTCAGCACCGATTACGACACCTCCGATCGGCTTTATTTCGAGCCGCTGACGGCCGAGGACGTGATCTCCCTCATCCGACGCGAACAGCAGAACGGCGAAGTGATCGGCTGCATCGTGCAATACGGCGGCCAGACCCCGCTGAAGCTGTCGCAGGCGTTGGCGGCTGCCGGTATCCCTGTGCTCGGCACCAGTGCGGACGCGATCGACATCGCCGAAGACCGTGAGCGCTTCCAGACGCTGCTGCACAAGCTTGGCCTGCGCCAGCCGGAAAACGGCATTGCGCGCTCCACCGCCGAGGCTGAGGCAATCACCGAGCGTATCGGCTATCCGGTCGTCATCCGCCCCAGCTATGTGCTGGGCGGCCGCGCGATGGAGATCGTGCATGATCGCACGCAGCTTGCGCGCTATATGCGGGAAGCGGTGCGCGTTTCGGGTGACAACCCCGTTCTGATCGACCGCTATCTCAATGATGCCATCGAAGTGGATGTCGACTGCATCGCCGACGGCAGCGAGGTCTTCGTCGCGGGCGTCATGGAGCATATCGAGGAAGCCGGCATCCATTCGGGCGACAGCGCCTGTTCGCTGCCACCCTATTCTCTGTCGCCGGCGATCGTCGAGGAACTGAAGGTCGAGACGGTGGCCATGGCGCGCGCGCTGAACGTCATCGGTCTCATGAACGTCCAGTATGCGATCAAGGATGACACGATCTACGTGCTTGAGGTCAATCCTCGGGCGTCGCGCACGGTGCCATTCGTCGCCAAGGCCACGGGTGTGCCGATCGCCAAGATCGGGGCTCAGGTGATGGCAGGCGCCAAGCTCTCCAGCTTCAACCTCGATGGCCATGCCGAGCGGCCCCATGTCGCGGTGAAGGAATCGGTCTTTCCTTTCGCACGCTTCCCGGAGGTCGACACTATTCTGGGCCCGGAGATGAAATCGACCGGCGAGGTCATGGGGCTCGACACCAACTTCGCCCGTGCCTTTGCCAAGGCCCAGCTGGGGGCGGGGGTGCGTCTGCCGATGGCAGGCGCAGTCTTCCTCTCGGTCAAGGACTCGGACAAGGGTGCCCTGGTTCCGCTCGCCCGGCGTCTTGCCGAGATGGGCTTCACGATCGTCGCGACCAAAGGCACTGCCGCCCGCATCCGGGAGGCCGGGGTTGAGGTCAAGACCGTGGCCAAGGTGCTGGAAGGCCGCCCGCATTGCGTGGATGCCATCCAGTCTGGGGAAATCCAGATGGTCATCAACACGGCATCGACGCCGCAATCCGTGACCGACAGTTTCGACATCCGCCGTAGCGCTCTGACCCAGGGAGTGCCACATTTCACGACGATCGCGGGGGCGCGGGCCGCTGTTCACGCGGTAGCGGCTATGAAAACAGGCCCGCTTGAAGTTGCGCCGCTACAGTCGTACTTTCGATCCCCGTTTTAACTGCCAGCTCGGCTAAGCTGGCAAATGCCCGGATTTTCCGGGCAACCGGGGCTGGATCATGCCGTGATCCGGCCTCTTTGCTTTGTTAACCAGTCCTAGTTGACTGATGACTGCGAGGACGTCGCGTGCAGAAATTTCCGATGACGGGGCCTGGTTTGGCCCGCCTGGAGACCGAGTTACGCCAGCTGCGCAGCGAGGAGCGGCCTGCCGTTATTCGCGCCATTGCCGAAGCCCGTAGCCATGGCGATTTGAGCGAAAACGCCGAATATCATGCTGCGCGGGAACGGCAGTCCTTCATTGAGGGACGTATCCAGGAGCTGGAGGAGATTATCTCGGCCGCCGAGGTGATCGACCCGGCTTCGCTGTCTGGCGAGAACGTGAAGTTTGGCGCGCATGTGAAGCTGGTGGATGAGGAGACCGACAAGGAAGCGACCTATCAGATCGTCGGCGTCCATGAGGCCGACATCAAGCAGGGTCTGCTATCCGTCTCGTCACCGCTCGCTAAGTCTCTGATTGGTAAGAAAAAGGGTGATACCGTCTCGGTGCCGGCGCCTGGTGGAGACCGATCCTACGAGATTATTGCGGTCCGCTTCGGCTGATCGGAGGGGATCATGACCCTCGTCAGTTTTGCGGAGATTGAGGCCGCGTCCGGCCGGATCGCCGGGCGCGTGCTGCGGACCCCTGCCGTGCGCAGCGACAGTCTGAGCCGGGCAACCGGCGCCGATATTGTCCTGAAGCTCGACAATCTGCAGGCAACCGGCGCTTTCAAGGAGCGGGGGGCGGCGAACCGGCTGGCGCTGCTGACGCCCGCAGAGGCAGCCCGCGGCGTCATTGCCATGTCTGCCGGTAACCATGCCCAGGCGGTGGCGCGCCATGCCCATCTTTTAGGTGTGGCGGCGACCATCGTCATGCCGAAATTCACGCCTACGACCAAGGTGACGCGGACCGCATCCTGGGGCGCGCGCGTGGTGCTGCACGGCGAAAGCCTAGCCGAAGCGGCGGCACACGCGCATCACCTCGCCGAGACAGAGGGACTGGTGTTTATCCACCCCTATGACGATCCCGGCATCATCGCGGGGCAAGGCACGCTTGCCCTTGAGCTGCTGCAGGATTTTCCTGACCTGGATGTTCTGGTGATCCCGATCGGCGGCGGCGGTCTGTTGGCAGGCTGTGCCACGGCGGCGCGAGCGATGAAGCCGGGCATCGAGATCATCGGCGTTGAGGTCGAGGCCTACAGCGCTATGGCTCAGCGGCTGGCGGGCGAGCCCGTTTCCGTCGGCGGTCAGACCATTGCCGAAGGCATGGCGGTGCGCGATGTCGGGGAATTGCCCTTCACCACCCTGAAAACCCTGGGCATTGAAGTGCTGATCGTGCCGGAAGCGACGGTCGAGCAGGCCATCGGCCTGCTCGCCGAAGGCGCCAAGCTGGTCGCCGAAGGGGCGGGGGCGGCGGCTTTGGCGGCGGTGCTGCGCTACCCGGATCGTTTCGCCGGGCGGCGTGTCGGCCTGCCGGTGTGCGGCGGCAATATCGATGTCCGCATTCTGGCGAATACCTTGCAGCGTAATCTGCTGCGCGACGGGCGGATGTTGCGTCTGGTGCTGGAAATGCCCGACCGGCCCGGCATGCTAGGCGATATAGCGACCCGCATCGGCAATGAAGGCGGCAATATTCTCGAAGTCGCGCATCACCGGCTGTTCAGTTCGCCGACGGTGCAGGCGGCCCAGCTTGAAGTGATGATCGAGGCGCGCGATGCGGCCCATGGGTCGTTCATCGAATCCAAGCTACGCGAAGCCTATATCGTTCGCCGGCTGTGACAAAAGGGCGCCCCGCGGGGCGCCCTTTTTATTCCATCAGAGCACCCGCAGCCGCCCATCCTGAAAGCGATAGACTTCTTCATATTTGAAGGCGAGCGGCTGCCCTGGCTTCGCGATATGCGGCTCAAAGGTGAACATCGGCACGCTGTCGAGCCGCACCGTGCAAGTCGCGTCCATATAGGCGCGGCCATGCAGGTCATCGCCAATATTATGGCCGAAATTCCCGAGGAAATCCAAATTCGCAAAGCCGAGTTCGGCCAGGCGTTCCGCCATCGCGGCATGCAGTTGCTGGAAGGTCATCTCCGGCCTGGCGACGGCGAGAAGATGGGCATGAAGCGCCGCTTCCGCCGCCATGCCTTCCCCCTGTGCCGCTCCCGCTTCGGAGGCTGAGACGATCCGGCCATCCTTCAAAAAGAAACTGCGCGCCGCATCCCCCCAGATGCCGTTGATCTCCGGCGCCACGTCGATCGTCACCATGTCATCAGCCGCGATCGGGATCGCGGCAGGCTGATAGACATCGCCCTCTTCGGAGACACGCAATCGTGGTCCGGCCAGAATCACGGCCGGCACGCCAAACCACCAATATCCGGTGGCGCCATGGGCATCCATGATGCGCCGACAGTCTTCCATCAGGCTGGCTTCCGTCGCCCCCGGACGAATAAACGCGGCGATCTCTTCCAGGCTGACCCGCGCCAAAGCCTGGGCGGTCTCATAGCGGGCCAGTTCGTCATCGGTGAGGCGCAAGGCGGACACCCTTACGGCAAATAGTCATTCGTGTAGTAGACGGACGGCGCTTTGACCTCGGTGATCTGCCCGATATCCTTGAGCGCCTGGGCCAGCACGGTCCATTGTTTGTCAGTCTGCTTGAAATAGCCGTCGGGCCCTTTCATGATCCCGGCCGTATAGGTCCAGCCGATAACGTTGTAATTCTCGCTTCCCGCAGGCGGATAGGCTTTGGTGAAGATTTTGGCAGCGTCCTTCGGATTGGCGATGCTCCAGTCGATGCCCTCAGCCGTCGCGGCAAGCCAGGCTTTGACAGTCGCCGCATTGGCCTTGAGCCAATCTGGGGAGCCGGTGAAGGACCAGACCGGGATATTGGGCACGCCGATCGCATCGTTGCACGCCATGGTTGGGGTCTGATGAATGCCGTCTTCGACCTCCGCCAGGCCATAGGCTGCCGCATTCGTCGCGATATCAATCTTCTTGGAGAGCAGCATCGGCATATCGTCATCGGTCGCAATGATCTGCTTCACGTCGGTATCCTGCAGACCCGCCTTTTTCAGCACGAATCCCATCATCGCCTTGGTCCAGGAATCGGTGAAGATGCCGATAGACTTGCCCTTCAGCTTTGTGACATCGACAGGTTCGCCCGGGCGGCCGATCAGACACCAGCTGTTGGTCTGGGTAAAGTTTGCAATGGAGGTAACGGGAATGCCCTGGTTTGCCGCAAAGACCAGATCCGTCGTTGCCTCGAAACCGATATCTGCGCGCTTGGTCGCCAGCATGCGGGCAGTTGTCTGCGCATCAGGCGGAAACAGTATGGAGACGTCCAGACCGTGCTTTGCGTAAAAGCCCTTCTGCTGAGCGACGACAATTGGTACCATATCAAAATCAGCGACCGGCCAGTCGTAGACGAAACGAACGGGTGTGAGTGCGGCGGCTTGCGCGGCACTTGTCGCAACGGCTGCGAGCATAGGCGAAAGAACTAGTCCAAACGTGAGGGCAGCGACGCGGGTGAGCGTGAGAGCGGACCGCATGGATAAGGCCTTCCGGGATCTGGCTGGTTAAAAGAATATCTGACTATATACGATATCGATCTGAATTTTAGAAATTTGAAACGTTTCGTGTTGAAAGTTCAAGCAAAAAGATCGGCAAGGCCAAAAAACATATGGGCGGCGGCGACGGGCTGGGTCTATCTAGTGGATACACTGGGAAGTGGGCTGCGGGTCGGTTGAACCGATGCAGGCTGCCGTTCGGCCCCAATGTGTGGTCGGTATCGCAAAGGGACATAGAATGAAACGCAGGTCGCCGACCGTGGTTTCACTTCCAGATTCGGCGATCAAGGATGAGACGGGAAGGCGGCCGACCATCCGGGATGTCGCCCGCGCTGCCGGAGTCGCCGTCAGTACTGTGAGTTACGTCATCAACCGCAGCGGCCAAGTCTCGGCCGAGACGCAGTTGCGCGTGAACAGCGCGATCAACGCATTGCGCTACGAGCCCAATCTGCTTGCCCGCAACTTAAAGGCCGGGCGCGCCGGGTCCATCGGACTTATCGCGCCTGACCTCATAAATCCGTATTTCGCCGCCGTGGCATCGGGCGTGCAAGAAATCGCACAATCCCGTGATATGCTGCTCGTGCTTTGCACGACGCAGTCAGCGCAGCACTGGGAAAATTATTACAGTCAAGTGCTGCGGGCGCGGCGACTCGATGGCCTCATCTTCCTCAGCGGCAGTGGTATGCTGACGCCATCACTGATGGAACTTGTCCAGAGTGATAGTGTCGTGCTGGTCGATGAGCGGCTTCCAGGTCTTGATGTGCCATCCGTCGTCTCCACCAACCGGCGCGGTGCCAGGGCGGTCGCCGATCATGTTCTGAAACAGGGCCACCGGCGCGTCGGCATCATCTCCGGGCCGCCCAATCTTTGGACCGCAGGCCAGCGTATGGCCGGCTATCGTGAGGCCCTGGCCGCCGCCGGGATTGAGCCGGACAGCGTGCCGGTTGTATCTGGCGACTATCACCAAGACTCCGGTTATGCGGCGGCCCGCATTCTTTTGAGCGCCCCGCCCGCCGAGCGTCCCACAGCCTTGATCTGCGCCAATGACCTGATGGCCATCGGCGCCATGGTCTTTTGCCGCGAGATCGGCCTTGAAGTGCCGCGCGATATCAGCCTCTGCGGTTTCGATGACATTCCGCTGTCCAACCTTGTGCAGCCGGGGCTGACCTCGGTCGATCAATGCGGGGCCAATCTCGGCCGCTCGGCATGCCGTCTGCTGCTGCGCCTGATCGCCCCGCCGAGCGTGGATGATATGAACCCGATCGAGACCGATCATCCCACCCGGCTGGTTATCCGCGGGTCGGTCACCTCGCCCCCGCCCGCCTGACGGCGCGGCAGCGCGGTCAGGCCCTGCCGGGAAAGTGCCCCCGCCCGGCCGCGGGCAGATAGGCATCGGCGGCAATCATTGTTAGACCCGGCTGAGCTACGAGGGGTCAGCCTATGCCGCATGACAATCCGCTGATTGCATTGCTTGTCGTCGGGTTGGGACTCGCCTTCATTCTGGGCACGATCGCCAACCGCCTCAGAACGTCCCTTCTGGTCGGCTATTTGCTGGCGGGCGTGGTGGTTGGTCCGTTCACGCCCGGTTTCGCGGCAGACCAGGCGCTGGCGCTGCAGCTCGCGGAAGTCGGCGTCATCCTGCTGATGTTCGGCGTCGGACTGCATTTCTCAGTCAAAGACCTCATGGCCGTGCGGGCCATCGCCATACCTGGCGCCATCTTGCAGATGGCGGCCTCGATTCTCCTCGGAGAGGGCTTGGGCTGGCTAATGGGTCTCTCGGCCGGTGGCGGGCTCGTACTGGGCTGCGCGCTGAGCATCGCGAGTACTGTCGTGCTGATGCGAGGCCTGCAGGAGCGGCGGCTGATCGATAGCGATGCCGGACGCATCGCGGTCGGCTGGCTCGTCATCCAGGATCTGGTCACGGTGCTGATCCTGGTACTGCTGCCCATCATAGGCCCGATTCTGGGGCATTCCGGTGGGGTCCATATGGGGCTGCCGGCCATCCTGCTGATGGTCGGCGAGACGCTTGCCAAGGTTGCAGCCTTCGTCCTGGTCATGCTGCTGATCGGGCGGCGCCTTATTCCAGCGCTTCTGCATTTCATCGCCCATACCGGCTCCCGCGAGCTGTTCCGCCTCGCGGTGCTGGCAGTCGCCCTCGGCGTCGCCTTTTTTGCGGCCGAGCTATTCGGCGTCTCCTTCGCGCTGGGCGCCTTCGTCGCCGGCATGGTCCTGAGCGAATCCCAGCTCAGCCTGCGGGCGGCCGAGGAAACCCTGCCGCTGCGCGACGCGTTCGCGGTGCTGTTTTTCATCTCGGTCGGCATGCTGTTCGACCCCCATGTCGTGGTGCATGAGCCGCTGAAGCTGCTTGGTGTCCTGCTGGTCGTGCTGGTCGGCACGCCCGGGGTCGCTTTTGCGCTGCTGCGTCTGTTCGGACGCTCCTGGATGGACTCGCTGACGATCGCCTTCGGCCTCGCCCAGATTGGCGAATTTTCCTTCATTCTGGCGGGGCTCGGCATGAGTCTCGGGCTCGTCGACCACGATGTCCGCGATCTCATCCTGGGCGCGTCGATCCTCTCAATCGTCATCAACCCGGTGTTGTTCTATCTGCTCAAGCGATATCGGCCCTGGATCGAGGCGCGCGACGGCAGTGTGGTGCCGGTCGCCGCCGTGCCTGATGTGCCGATCGCACGATCGCGCACGGACCTCACGCAGCACGCGGTGGTGATCGGCTATGGCCGTGTCGGGCGGCGGGTCGCTGACGGTTTGCGCGCGGATGGCTGGCCGCTACTGGTGATCGAGGCTGGGGCTGGAACCGCCCGCAGCCTCGATGATTCGGATGTCGAGGTGCTGACTGGCAATGCCGCTGATCCGGCGGTGCTGGCTGCCGCCAATATCGCAGCGGCCAAATTGGTCGTCGTCGCCATCCCTGATATTTTCGAGGCCGGTCAGATCGTAGACCAGGCGCGGACGGCCAATCCTGATGTCCGCATTATTGCCCGCGCCCATTTCGACGCGGAGGTTCCGCATCTGACCCGTCTTGGCGCCAATCTGGTGGTGATGGGCGAAGAAGAAATCGCGCGCAGCATGCTGGCGCATACGGAAGCGCAGACGGTTCGGGTCTGACGGCGCGCAACCCTGAAAGGGGCGGCAGGCGCTGACCCGCATCCGCCCGGCTGGAGTGATGATGGCAGGCGACAGCCTATGGGCGGCAATCCGGCGGGACAGTTCCTGGCAGGCAACCTCGAGCGGAAGCCTAGCGGCCTTCGTGGGTTTCGGCTCTTCCTTCGCGGTCATTCTGCATGGCGTGGCGGCGGCGGGCGCCAGTCCGGCGGAGGCAGCATCAGGTCTACTGGCCTTGCTGGTCATCACCGGATTACTGGGCATTGTGGTCAGTGTCAGCTTGCGCATGCCACTGATCGTCGCCTGGACGACGCCGGGTGCGGCCCTGCTGGTCAGCACGCCGGCACCGCAAGGCGGCTTTGCCTTTACGGTCGGCGCCTTTGTCGTCTGCGGTCTGCTGATCATGGTCACCGGCCTATGGCCGTTCATGAGTCGCCTGGTCGGGGCCATTCCCCGGTCTCTGGCGAGCGCCATGCTGGGTGGCATTGTCTTTCAACTCTGCCTGGCACCCATCCTCGGCCTGCGTGAGAAGCCGGTGTTTATTCTTCTTATCCTCGCCGTATGGGTCGTCGTCGGGCGCTTCCAGAGGACGCTTGCCGTGCCGGCGGCGGTTGTCGTGGCGGTCGCTCTCGCCGCATTCGATCTCCACAACGCGGGCGCGCTGTCGCTCCATTTGCCGCTGACCTGGGTGACGCCGCAGTTTTCCCTGTCGGCCATCGTCAGCCTGGGTGTGCCGCTCTTTGTCGTCACCATGGCGGGGCAGAATATTCCGGGCTTCGCCGTTCTCAATATCAATGGCTATCGCCCGCGCCATGGCCTTCTGCTGGGGGCGACGGGTCTGGCCAGCCTGCTGGTGGCACCCTTCGGCGGCATTCCGATCAATCTTGCCGCCATCACCGCCGCCATGTGCGCGAGTTCGGAGGCCCATGCGGATGCCAGCCGCCGCTGGTGGGCCAGCACCATTGCCGGGCTCTTCTATATTCTGATCGGCCTCTTCTCCGGCCTTATCACCACCTTCATTGCCCTGTCCTCACCGGTTTTGATCACGGCTGTCGCCGGCATCGCCCTGTTCGGGGCGCTCGCCAGCAGCCTGGCCGGTGCAGCAGCGGAGCCCAGTGAGCGCGATGCGGCCATGGTGACCTTTCTGATGGCTGCCTCTGGATTGCAGATTTTGGGCGTCGGCGGTGCGTTCTGGGGCCTTCTGGCGGGCGGCGCGATACTGCTTCTCCAGCGAGTTCGATCTAGAGTGAGATAACTAAGATATATCTTGACTCATACGAAGTTCGATATATCTTGAGCATGTCGATAACAAGGAGACGACATGTTTAGACATTTCAAACACCCGCATGCAGACCGCCACCAACGTCATTTCGGGCGGGATGAGGCCTGGGGCCCGGAACGCGGCGGCCGCGGCCGGTTTGGCCGGCACGGCGGCCCGCATGACAGTGGTCCGCGCGAGGGCGGCGGGCGCGGTGGCCGCTTCTTCGAGCAAGGCCAGCTGCGCCTGGTCCTGCTCGGGATGATCGCGGAGGCCCCGCGCCACGGCTATGAACTCATCAAGGCGATCGAGGACCGTCTGGGCGGCGGCTATAGCCCGAGCCCCGGTGTGATCTATCCGACGCTCACGCTACTCAGCGAGCTGGGTTACACGACCGTCAGCGACACCGAAGGCGGCCGCAAACTCTACACCATCACGGATCTTGGACGGGCGCATCTCGCCGAAAACCAGGCTGTGGTGGATATGATCTTCGCGCGCATCGATCGTGCTTCCGCGGCCGCGCCCGGTGAAAGACCGCCGCAGCTTGTGCGGGCGATCGAGAATATGAAGACGGCGCTGCGCCTGCGGCTGGAGCGTGGCCCGCTCAATGCTGCCGAAATCCAGGTCATTGCCGAGGCGCTGGATACCGCAGTTCGTACCATCGAAAACGCCTGATTGCCGAAAGGAGCACGGATATGAACGATACTGTGCCAAGCACCGCCATCGCTGCCGAAACACGTTGGCAGACGGCCAATCCCGCGCGCTACATGGCGCAGCTTTGCAAGCATTTCGCCCATCGCCTGGCGGTCACGCTGAACGAGAAGGACGGCGTGATCGACTTTGGTTCCGGCCGCTGCCTGTTGCAGGCCGAAGACGAGGCGCTTGCGATGCGGATAGAAACGGGCAGCGAGGCGGACCTTGTCCGCCTGCAATCCGTCGTGCTGAGCCATCTGCAGCGCTTCGCCTTCCGTGAAATGACGGAAGCCGATATGGCGGGCATCACCTGGGTGAAAGCCTAAGGGTCAGGCGGCAGCTGCCTTGTCGCCCCAGGCGAGGTCAATCACCACCGGCACATGGTCGGAGGGCTGGGTCATCCCGCGCTCGGCCCTGTCAGGTGCCGCGGCGATGAGCGCTTCAGCCAGGCGCGGTGAGAGAAGCGCGAAATCGATCCTCAGACCGCGGTCGCGTTCCCAGCAGCCCGCCTGATAATCCCAGAAGGTATAGGCGGGTGCTGTGGGATGCAGGGTGCGGACCGCATCCGTCAGCCCGGCATAGATCAGGCGGCGGTAGCGTGCGCGGCTTTCCGGCCGCAGCAGGGCATCGGTGGGCGCCAATGCGCCGGGCGCGAAATCCTGCGCCGTCGGGCAGACGTTGAAATCGCCGGTGATGAGGAAGTCGCGATCCTCGCGCAGCAGCGTCTCCGCCCGCTCGCACAGCTTGTCCATCCAGTCGATCTTGTATTGGAACCCGGCGTCGCCACCGGAATTGCCATTCGGCAGATAGATGCCGATGACGGTCAGCCCGTCCGTCTCGACCTCAATATAGCGCGCCTGGGTGTCGTCGGCGGGCAGGCCGGGCAGGGCGCGATGACGAATGGTGATGTCGCGGTGCGACAGCGCGGCGACGCCATTATAGGCTTTCTGACCAACGACCTCGGACGTGTAGCCTAGCTCCGCGAAGACTGCGCGGGGAAAGGCCGGCTCCTCGCATTTGATTTCCTGCAGCACGACCACATCCGGCCGCACGCGGTCCAGCCAGTCTTTCACATGCGTCTGGCGCACGCGGACGGAGTTGACGTTCCAGGTGGCGATGCGCACGGCGGCGGGTCCGACTTTTGGAAAGATCAATCGACCGAGAAACTGGCGCCACAGCCGCAGGCCGAGGTCGCATTCGGATTCTTGATCGCAAAATGGGCGCCCATCAGCGCATCCGCGTAGTCGAGCTGCGCGCCGCCGAGCAGATCGAGACTGCCCGGATCGACCAGCACGCGGGCGCCGTCCTGTTCGATCACCAGATCATCTTCGGCGGGCGGTGCTTCGTCGAGGTCAAACTTATACTGGAAGCCGCTGCAACCGCCGGCAAGGACCGCAACGCGGAGGGCAGAGGGACTTGATTGGCTGCCGAGGATTTCAGCAATCCGCGTCACAGCGCGATCGGTCAGGCCAAAATTCGACGTCTGGGTGCTCATCAGTCTAATATAGACCGGAGCAGCATCGGGTTGAAGGGCTACGTCACGTCCATGGAGCTTGCCCCTTATGCCGTCCGGGCAGAGACATCGCGCGGCCGGCTGGTGCCAGAGCCGTCCAGCGGCATGCGCGGCCCGTTTCAGCGCGACCGTGATCGCGTCATCCATTCCACCGCTTTTCGGAAGCTGCAATACAAGACACAGGTTTTCGTCAATCATGAGGGTGATTTCTACCGCACCCGGCTGACGCATAGTCTGGAAGTGGCACAGATCGCCCGCGCGATTGCGCGCGCGCTGCGGCTGGATGATGATCTGACGGAAGCGCTGGCCCTTTCCCATGACCTCGGGCATCCGCCCTTCGGCCATGCAGGCGAGACAGGGCTGAATACGGCGCTCGCCGCTTTCGGCGGATTCGACCACAACGCCCAGAGCCTCCGCGTCGTGACCCTGCTGGAAGCGCGCTACGCCGGATTCGACGGTCTCAATCTAACCTGGGAAGCGCTGGAGGGGTTGGTCAAGCACAATGGCCCCATCGCCGCGCCGTCAGGCTATGTCGCAGCCTATGACGCGATCCATCCGCTGGACCTGCATACCTTTGCCTCAGCTGAGGCGCAGGTCGCGGCCTTGGCGGATGATATCGCCTATCACAGCCATGATCTGGATGATGGCCTGCGAGCGCATCTTTTTACGCTGGGCGATACCGAGGCCCTTCCGGTGGTCGGCGTCTGTCTGGCCGAAGTGCGGCGACTGTACGGTCCCTTGCCGGAAGCCCGCCTGCGGCATGAGACGATTCGCCGCGTGCTGGACCGGCTGATCCGAGACGTCGTCGATGAAAGCCGGAGCCGCCTTGCGCGTATGGAACCTGGCTCGGCCGACGCCGTGCGGCATGCGCCTGAACCCGTGATCGGCTTCAGCCCGGCAATGGCCGAGGCGAACCAGGCTATCAAAGCCTTCCTCTTTTCGCATATGTACCGGCACTGGCGGGTGAACCGCACCACTGCCAAGGCGCGCAAGGTGACGGCGGCGCTCGCCACACTTTTTCTTGAAGATCCCAGCCTGCTGCCGGACGAATGGGGCCCGCGCGCGGGCGCCGCCTCTTCCCAATCTGCCGCTGAGACGGTGCGCGACTACATAGCGGGCATGACTGATCGCTATGCGCGGGATGAGTTTCGCCGGTTGACCGACCTTGGCGTTCAAGGCTGATACAGCGCCATGAGCCAGAATCTATTTTCCGACCTGCGTGACCATGTGGTGACAGCCCTCAGTGCCATCGTTCCCGGCCTGCCGCCGGAGGTGCTGGCGCGCGTGGAGGTGTCGCCGACGCGCGACCCAGCCCATGGCGATATGGCAACGAATGCGGCGATGGTCGCGGCCAAGCCCGCCGGGCAAAACCCCCGCGCATTGGCGCAGGCGCTGGCTGAAAAGCTCGGCGGACTGCCGATCCTGGCGCAGGCCGAGCCTGCCGGTCCCGGCTTCGTCAATCTGCGCCTCAGCACCGCGGCTCTGCTCGGCCAACTGCCGGTGATCCTGCAGGCGGGCGAAAGCTACGGCGACAGCGCGGTCGGCCGCGGCACGCGGGTGAACGTGGAATACGTCTCCGCCAATCCCACGGGACCCATGCATATTGGCCATTGCCGCGGGGCGGTGGTGGGGGACGCGCTGGCGGCCGTGATGGCCAAAGCCGGCTTCGACGTGACGACGGAATATTACATCAACGATGCCGGTGGTCAGGTCCAGGCGCTCGCCTGGGCATCCTACTGGCGGTATCTGCAGGCGGCTGGCAGCACCATCACGCCCGAAGAGTTCGAGGTGCAAACCCCGAACGGCCTGCAATATCGCGGTGAATACCTTATCCCCGTGGGAGCGGCGCTGTTCCAAGAATTCGGTGCGTCTCTGGCGTCAGCCGATCTCGCTGTCGCCCCGGCGGAGACCTGGTTTGAGACGGTCCGTGACCGCGCGCTGACCCTGATGATGGCCGAGATCCGTGAGGATCTGGCGCTGCTGGGCGTGCAGCAAAAGGTCTTTTCCTCCGAAGCCGCCTTGCTGGCGAGTGGCGCGACCAATCGCGTCATCAGTGAGCTGGAGGCAAAGGGGCTGATCTATGAAGGCATCTTGGAGCCGCCGAAGGGCAAGACGCCAGATGATTGGGAGCCGCGTCCGCAGACCCTGTTCCGGGCCACCGATTTTGGCGACGACGTCGATCGTCCCCTACGCAAGTCCGACGGCTCGAACACCTATTTCGCGAATGACATCGCCTATCACGCCGACAAGATTGCGCGTGGCGCGGATATCCTGATCGATGTCCTGGGCGCTGATCACGGCGGTTATGTGTCTCGGATGAAGGCCGTGGTGAAGGCCGTCTCCGACGGGCGCGTGCCGCTGGAAGTCGTGCTGTGCCAGATCGTGCATGTCATGCGCGGCGGCCAGCCGGTGCGCATGTCCAAGCGCGCCGGCACGTTCGTGACCTTGCGCGATCTGCTGGACGAAGTTGGCCGCGACGCGGTGCGCTTCACCATGCTGATGCGCAAATCGGATGCGCAGATGGAATTCGATCTCGACCAGGCGGTGGCGCAGACGCGCGAAAATCCGGTCTTCTATGTCCAATATGCTCATGCGCGCTGTCGCAGCGTGCTGCGGGCGGCCGTGGAAAGCCAGGGCGCGGCGGCGATGACGCCGGACGCTTTGGCCGGCGCCGATCTGGCCGGATTGGATGACCCTCAGGAAATCGCTCTGATCCGCGCGCTGATCAATTGGCCGCGTCTGGTTGAAGGGGCTGCCGCCGCGCGCGAGCCGCATCGCGTCGCCTTCTTCCTCTATGACCTGGCGGGCGAGTTCCACATGCTGTGGAATAAGGGCCGTGACGACACCACGCTGCGCTTCCTGCAGGCCGATGATCTGGAGGGCACCCGCGCCCGCCTGGCCCTTGTCGCGGCCACCGCAACCGTCATCCGCTCTGGTCTTCAGGTTCTCGGCGTCGCCCCGGCAGAGGAGATGCGTTGAATGCGTGACGATGAATTCCGCATTCCGCCGCCGGGCTATCGTTCGGCCCCGCAGCGCCGGGCGGAAGAGATGCGGCGGATGGTCTATCTGGGCGGGGGCGCCGCTGTCATCGTGCTGCTTGGCGTTATCGCCTATTTCGTGGCGACCGGCAGCGGGTCCGACAGCGTGCCGGTGATTCAGGCGCAGACGACACCGGTGAAGGTCAAGCCGGCCGATCCCGGCGGCTTGGCCGTGACGACCCAAGGCAGCGGCCTGCTGACCAATGGCAGCAGTAGCGCGGTTGCACCCGCACCAGAAACGCCGGACCCGGCGGCGCTCGCCGCTGCCGCACAGCAGGAACAGCAGGCGTCCGGGCCGCAACCTGCAAAGCCGGCAGCAAGCGCCCCGACCCCGACCCCGACCCCGCCTCCGGCTCCGGCCACGCCCGCTCCGGCGCAGGCCGCGGCGACCCAGGCGCCCGCTGTCTCTATTCCCTCGGTGCCAGAAACGCCGGCCGCGCCCGGGTCGAAGCAGACGGCAATGAATGTCCCGCCGCCCTCCAAGGAGGCGGCTAAAACGCATGATCTGGCCCAAGAATATCGGCCGCCGGCGGCAGACCATCACGGCCCCGTCCGCGTGCAGCTCGCGGCGCTGGATAGTCGCGACGCAGCGATGAAGGAATGGGATCATCTCTCCCACCGCATGCCCGCGCTTTTTGCCGGCCGCCGGCCGATCTTCGCGCAGGCGCAGGTCAATGGCCATACCTGGTGGCGGGTACGTACGGCGGGCTTCGGCTCCATCGCCGAGGCGAGCAAGTTCTGTGAGGACGTGCGCGCCCATGGGAGCGCATGCAACGTGGCATCCTACTGAGCCAGTCCTTGAAACCCGTAATCCTCGGTGTCTCCGACCCTGATCTGACAGGGGCGGAGGCTGACCTTTTCCGCCAGCATTCTCCGGCTGGGATCATTCTTTTCGGTCGCAATGTGCAGGACCCGGCACAGCTGGCGCGGCTGGTCGCTGACCTGCGCGCGGTGCTCTCGCCCGACGCGGTGATCATGGTCGACCAGGAAGGCGGGCGCGTGGCGCGGCTGCGGCCGCCGCAATGGGCGGCACATCCGGCGGTCGGCCGCATCGCCGTCTTGTGGCCTGAAGCGCCCAGACAAGCCGAGCGTGCTGCCTGGCTGCAGGGCGCTGCGATCGGTGCCGAATGCCGTGCGGCCGGCTTCGACATGGTCGCCGCCCCCGTGCTGGACCTGGCCGTGCCGGGACAGAACCAAGCCGTCGTCGGCGACCGCAGCTTCGGCGCCGATCCGCATGCCGTTGTGGTGCTGGGCCGCGCGATGGCGCAGGGTCTGGTGGCGGCGGGGATTATTCCGATCGCCAAGCATGTGCCCGGCCACGGCCGCGCGACGGTCGACAGTCACCATCATCTGCCTAGGGTCGATGCGAGCGGACCGGAATGGGCACGGGACCTTGAACCGTTTCGAGTCCTGGCCGCAGAATTTGATTGTATGATGACGGCGCATATCCTGTTCACGGGCATTGATGACCACCGGCCGGCGACGCTGTCGGCAGGGGTGATCGAGTCCGTAATCCGCCAGGACATCGGATTCAGAGGCCTGCTGCTGTCGGATGATCTGGCCATGCATGCGCTCACCGGCTCCCCGCTGCAGCGGGCCGAAGCCTCGCTCGCCGCCGGTTGTGATATCGCGCTGTTCTGTCCGGGAGAGGCGGAAGGCAACCGCGCCCTTCTGGAAGCGTTGCCGGCGGCGCCGGGCCTGGGTGAGCGTCTGCGCTCTATGCGCCCCGTCCCCGCCGCGCTGGATTTTGCCGCTCTGCTTGACGAACGTTCCTCACTTCTCGAAGGCGTTGTTTGATGGACGCCGTTTTTCTCAAGATTGCGCTCGGCGTCATTGCCGCGGTTTTGGCCATCACCTTGCATGAGGCGGCGCATGGTTTCGCGGCATGGGGCCTGGGCGATGACACCGCAAAACTGCAAGGGCGGCTGTCGCTCAATCCGCTGCGTCACATCGATCGCTTTGGCACGATTATCCTGCCCGGCATTCTGCTCATCGGTCAGCTGATCACCCTGGGATATGTCAGCTTCATGTTCGGCTGGGCCAAGCCGGTGCCGGTTGCCGCCTGGCGCTTTCGCTATCCACGTCAGGGCATGGCGCTGGTCGCGGCGGCCGGCCCGGCGATGAATTTCTTTCTTGCCTGGATCGGCGCGCTGTGCGGCTGGCTGTTGCCGCATCTCTCACCGCAGATGATCGGGCCGGCCGCGACCTTCATCCAGGATTTCATTCTCGCGAATATTGTGCTGGGGCTTTTCAATCTTTTGCCGATCCCCCCGCTGGACGGCGGGCGCATTGTGGTGGGGATTCTTCCCCTGCCGCTCGCTGCTGCCTGGGCGCGGATGGAGCGCGCGGGGATCGCCGTCGTGCTGCTGGCGATTTTCATTCTGCCCGTGGCCGCCCGCCAGGCGGGCTATCAGTTCGACCCGATCGGTGAGGTTTTGAACCGGCTTGTGCCCTGGGCCATGCGCCTTGTCTTCAATCTGGCCGGCCAAAGTGTCTGAGAGCGGCAAGCCGTCCACCTCCGACCTATTTGGAGAGGATGCCAATCACAGCAACCAAAGCCTCATGCTGCGGCTGGAAGGGTTTGAAGGTCCACTCGACCTGCTGCTCGATCTCGCGCGGGCCCAGAAGGTCGATCTCGGCAATATTTCAATCCTCGCGCTGGTTGACCAGTATCTTGTCATTATCGAAGGCGCACGCCGTATCCGGCTGGAACTGGCGGCGGACTGGCTCGTCATGGCAGCGTGGCTCGCCTGGCTGAAATCGCGCCTTCTGGTGCCGCAGGGTGTGGACGAGGCGGATGATACCGAGCAGCTGGCGGGCAATCTCGCCGAGCGGCTGCTGGAGCTGCAGGTCGTCAGGCGCGCCGCGCAATGGCTTGGCAATCGTCCGCAGCTCGGTTTCGACGTTTTCGGACGTGGTGTGCCGGAGGATCTGACCGAAACCGACCGCTCGGGCCTCAAGCTTGATCTGCCCGGGCTGTTGCGCGGCTATATCAGTGCCTTGCGCCGCGGCGTCTCGCAGCGCCATTACACGCCGCGTCCGATGGTGTTCTGGAGCGTGCAAGACGCGCTCAAGCGATTGGGCAAGCTGATGGGGCAGTTGCCGGACTGGACGGAGCTTTCCGCCTTTCTACCCGAAGAACCTGCGGCCGAGCCGCTGGGCCGGCGTGCCGCACTGGCCAGCACTTTGCTTGCGGGACTGGAAATGGCCAGAGGCGGCGCCATCTCCCTTCGTCAGGACGAGCTGTTCGGCCCCATCATGGTGAAGCGGGGGTCGGAGACGCCGGAGGTGCCGGAGACGGTGACGTCAGAGCCGCCGCCACCGTCGGAAGAAGACCCGTTACAGCATTGAGCGCGGCGGCGGCCGCTGTCGTATGCAGAACGGTCGCAAGCTTGGCCGTCGCCTGCTGGGCGAGGGCGTCATCGGTCAGGCTGAAATGGCTGACGGCATCAGGCACCGATTGCTTGACATAGCCCACCATGGCGGCAAGAGCGGTGCTTTTGACATTCACGTTGGCAAGCTGGGTGTCGCCGGCCTCCTTCGCGATTTGCAGGCCGATTCCGAGCGCCGTTTCCAGCGCCGATGCGATCGCATCACGATGCGCCTGATCGAGATTGAGTTTGAAAAAGGTACTGAGCTTGACGACAAGAACCGGGCACAGGGCCGCGATGCCTGCCGAGGCAAGGGTCACGGTCGAGTCAGTCAGCGGCGAGAGATCCATCGGATATGCTCCTGACGATGCTGGTATTGTTGAAGAAACTAATTGCGAATGGTCAGACTGGTGCTGATCTTTTCGATCATGCTGCTGACCGAGGCGATATGAGCCTCGATCGCCGGAAGGCGATCGACCTTCTGGCTGATTTTGGCGAAGTCGGTCCGCGTTTCCGCCTTGAACTCATTGAGGGTCGCGGCCAGCCTTTGTTCGACTGCGGCGAGTTCCGGTTTTGTGGCGCTGCCGTCGCGAAGTTGGTTAACCTGCTGTTGCAGGGACTGCACGCCGGCCTGAAGGGTCGTACCCAGATCGCCTCGCGACTTCGATTCCTGCATCTGGATTTTGTCCAATCCCCGTTCGGTCAGCGCTTCCAGCGATTCAAGTTCGCGCCGAGTTTCTGAACGCAGCCGGGTATTCTGGCCGATGAGCCAGGCAAGGGCCGATGAATAAAGAGCAAAAAATGTCAGCGTGACGGTCGCTACTCCGATCCAGTCATTCGTCGTCATGCTGCTCTCGGTATGTGGATCAATCATGGACTGCCGGCGTTGAGCGGCACGCCGTAACTGGTCGCCTGCAGCGGAAAGTTGAAGCGCCAAAGGCTGCCAAGCTGCGCGCTCATGTCCCATCCGGCAGGCCAGGCGATGCTGGCAAAATTATCGGTCACCGCATCGCCGCGGCCGATCTGGGTAGATCCGTAAGGATAGAATAGGAGGCAGCTGGCGGCCGTGTTTACCGGCGCACTGGCGAGTGTCAGCAGAAGATGCGTGGCGTCGATGCGCGACGCGCTTATGGCGGCAATGATGGGGCCAGGGGCCGCGACCGATCCGCCATCCATCACGGCCCAGCCGATACCGGCAGCGGCCTGCAAGGGCAGCAGAATATCCGTGCCCTGATCGTGCTGGATGGTGACGATGATGGTGGCGCCACTCAACTGCGCGCTCAGGATTTTTGGTCCTGCCTTCGGCATGGCATTGAGAATTGTGGGCGTCGTATCGGCGAAGCCGGCAGCCGCGAGCGCGCGCGCTGCGCCATGAGCGCCGCGCAGGCCGAAGGAGATCTCATCTGTCTCATCGCGGTGCGTGGCGTCACCGCCGCTCCACAATCCGGTCGTTGCATCATAGGTTGCGTTCAGCGGAATGCTGTCCGCGGTCTGGGCGACGAAGACGGTCAGATTGTCCGTCCTGTCCCCCGCAATATCGCTGATCGCTTCGCGGACCATCTGGACCCCGCCATCGGTTTCGTACGGGATGGCATTCCACATCAGCAGCGGCAGGTTTGCGGGCGTGCGGCCCAGCATGCCGCGGGTGAGGGCGGCCAGCCGTTTAACGGTTCCGGCATAGAGCGCCTTCTGGGAATAGGGGGCCGTGCTGTCCTGCTCAGTCCAGGGCCAAAGGATGGCCGCAATATCCGTCAGGTCCTCAGATGTCGGAATCGCCGCGCTGCCCGTGAGATAGGCCTGAGTTGCGAGGCCATCCGGGCCGAGCACCCAGCTAGACGGGTCAGAGCCGTCGCCCGGATTGGTGAGGAAGGTGCCGCTGGCTGTTCCTGGCGGGAACAGCGGTGCCGTGGCATTCGAGATCGGGTGGCCGTTGACCTGCGTATAGCGCGCCGGGCTGAGATAGGTGCCGGAAGGCTGGAAGATGAGGTTGCCGGCCAGGGCGCCGAGATACCAGGAAAGCCCGTTCGCCATGAGCTGAGCGCCGCCTGACGCCACAAAATAACTGGCATTTGACTGACCCATGATGAGCAGGCTGACGCCCTTGCGGGCCCCGAGTGTCCATCTGCCAAGGTAGCCGACCAGCGTCGCGACTTCGGACGCCGAAAGAGCGCGCGGCCAGGTCGCCATTTCATGGAACCAGAGCTGGGCAGCGCCCTGCAGCGTCATGTCATGCAGCAGCGTGACAGGCCCGGTGACGCCCGTGGGCAATGGATTGGCGACAGCACCCGCGACCTGAGCACCGTCAAGCCATATATCGACGCCACTGCCCGGTGTATTGCGCAGGACGATGGCATGGCTGTGCCGCCGGGTGATGGACGAGGACAGCAGGACATTGGCTGCAGCTGGAAAGAGGTTGAGCCTGCTGCCGTTGGAGGAGAGGGACAGAGCAATAGTGCCGCCGACAGTGATCAGCGCAACCGGATTGGCATTGACGTAAGATGTGCCCTGCCTGCGGTTTGGCCTGCTCCAGACAAGGCAATGGGTCCAGGCGATATCGGGTGAAAGGCTGAGCGCGCTGACCGTCAGGCCCGTATCAGGATCGAGTGTCGGCGCGTAGCTTGCCTGGGCGATCGGGGCGCCAAGACCGCCCAGAAGGCCATTCAGCCTTGGCGTCGTCATCAGCATCGCAGGCGTCACGCTGCTGCCGGTGTAGAAATGGTACGGCGTGAGCGGCGTATTGGCGCCGGACAGGTCAGGCAGCGTCGGGACTGCCGTGTTCCAGTTTACGGCTGTGCTGGCGTCCCACCAGCCGGCCAGGCCGCTAATCGACGCGGGCGTGGTGCCGGATGAGGCGCTGCCGCCGCCGGCCCCCGACCCCACTGACGAATTGCCGCTGGGGCCGCTTAACAGTGGTAAACCCGCGCCTACCAGCAGCGGCGTATTGGGGGAAACGAGCAGCATCAGCTGACGGTCACGCTTGCGGAGACCGCATGAACGCTTCCATCAGCGGTTGCGACCCAGGCGTAATAGGTACCAGCTGTTGCGGGCGCCGTCAGATAGGCACCATAGAGCGCGTCGCCATTGCTTTGGCTATTGACATAGAGGCCGGCGACCCAGCTTGTCGGTGCTGTGGTCGTCGAGGTTGACCAGCCAAACTCAATGCTGGCGGTTGTGCTGCCGGGCGCCAGGACGGCATTGACGCCGATATTCGCCTGTGACGCCGTATAAGGCCCGGTGGGTGCTGTCTGGAAGCTCAGGGTCGTGGGTGTCGAGCCGCCGCTCCCGGTGCCGCCGCCACTCCCACTTCCGCCGGAGCCGCCGCCTGAGGTCGAGCCACCCCCGCTACTGCTGCTGGATGCGCCGCTTGTAGAGACAAGAACGCTCGCCCCGGCATCCAGGTTGACGATGAATTTCTCATTGATGCCCTGATATCGGATTTGTACATCCGCCTGCACGTAGCCCAATGCGGTGCGATTGGCAGGGTTGTTGACGCTATCGCAGAGCACGGCAAAGGGCGTTGATCCGTCCGTGCTCCCGAGCATCCCTTGACCTTGCAGGTTCGCGAGGAAGCCCAGCAAAGTACTGCGAATATGACGCAGCAAAGCTGTGTTGATGACCTGCCCGACATAAAGACCCATGCCAGCGGCGAGCGTCGCCGCGATATAATTCGTCAGCCGTGTGTAGTTGTCACCGCTGACCGCCGGGTTGCTGGCGCTGTTATGGCCAAGCCGCAGGCTCCAAAGCGTCTGTCCGCCCGCGCTCGGTGTCGTGATCAGATCAATCCCGGCCGCGAATAGCTGCTCCAACTCGGCATAACTGTAGGTGCGGGTCAGCCCGCTGCCCGGCAATCCGACGCCTTGACTGCCGCCGATGGCATAGAGCGGCTTGTTGAGCCCGGACTGTTCCGGCGAGAGATTGGCGAGGCGCCCGGCGGCGAAGGCCTGCGGGCTTACCAGCCGCTCTGTCTCATTGGTTGCGTCCCACCAGGCCAGCCAATCCCCGAACAGAAGTTTGACGGCGGCACTGTCAATGCCGGCGCTGGCCTTTGTGGCAATGGCATTGGCGATGGTATCGCCGGCTGGTCCGGTCAGCATCGCATAGATGCCTTCGGATGCCGCGAAAACCTCCACATCCGGCCAGTGTATCGCGTCCGTGCTGTCGCAGAGGTCGAGTATCGCGCAGCCCTGTCCGGTCAGTGCGTACATGCCGCTCAGCGGTGCCATGGTGCCGACAAGGGTCGCGGCGGTCACGCCCGTCGCGCCATCGGTGCCGCCGGACAAGGTGAAGTGCGCGGCGGCCGGTGCCGTGGTGCCCCCCTGCGTCGCGGCCACAACGAAGCGCGATGCCAGCGCTGTCGCCTGGCCAATGCCGGTATTGATCGCGGCCGCAAGCGCCGTCCAGAAGGCAGCGCCGCTGCCCTCGATATTGTCGAAGCGCTCAGGCGTTTGGCCGATCAGACCGATGATGGCAGCCCAACTGCCTGCCTTGCTGCCCGCAGCCAAGGATATGGCGATGAGATTGCCGACCGCGCCGGCGTGGATGGCCGTAAACGTGATGCAGCCGGCGGGCCCTGGACCAGTGGCGGCGGTCTCAGTGCCATCCGTGACACGCACGCAGCGGAAGGCCGTCGCACCCTGCTGAACCGCGATGGCGACATGGGTGCCCATGTCGAAAGGACGGTTCATCACGGGGCCAAAGCTCTGCGCATAATCTGCCATGGTGCCGATCACGACCGGCTGGCCGACCGGCCCCCAGCTTGCCGAGCCGACGGCGCCAATGACGTTGCTGGGCACACCATTCAGGATGGTGGCGGCTGGGGGTACCAGCTGGACATAAAGATCAGGCACGACCAGCGCGGTCGTGTTCAGGGCACCTTGCTGGGTGATCATGCTTGCTCGATTTGCGTATGGCGCTGCTGCACCTGCTGTGCTCCTCTCCGTGGGAAGAGGATGGAGGGAGGCAGCCTATGTTGATTGCGCAGATTTCAGACCCGCATCTGCGGCCAGGCGGTGTTCTCTATCAGGATGCGGCAAACTCGAACGGTGATCTCACGCGTACCATCGCGCAGCTCAACCGGCTATCGCCGCAGCCTGATCTTGTGCTTTTGACGGGCGATGTCGTGGACACCGGTTCGCGTGAGGAATATGCGGTCGCCCGCGAGATTCTCAGCGCGTTGAGGGCACCGCTTCTGGTCATTCCCGGCAATCATGACGAGCGCGCGGCTTTCCGGGCGGCCTTCCGTGATCACGCCTATCTTCCGGCAGAAGGACCCTTGCATTACGTTCTGGAATTGGGAGACAGGCGGGTCATCGCACTCGACGTCACTGTCCCGGACGAGCATCATGGACTTTTTGATGCGTCTGCCGAGGCTTGGCTGGAAGCGGCACTTATGGCGCGACCTGATCGTCCGATGATCGTCATGATGCATCAGCCACCGATTGTGACCGGCGTACCCTATCTCGACGCGTATCGCTGTTTTGGTGCCGATCGCCTTGCGGCCTGTATTGCAAGGGCACCGGGGGTTGAACGGGTCCTGTGCGGACATGTCCATCGTCTCATGCAGATGCGGTTCGGAGGTACGCTTCTGTGCACCGCACCGAGCACAACGACGGCGATCGCCCTGCGGATCGATCCAGCTGCCGAACCGGCATCCTTTATCGAGCCACCGGGCCTGCTTCTGCATGACTGGCGGGACCCGCACGGCCTGCTGACGCATTATCTGCCGATCGGGGAATTTCCGGGGCCATATCCCTTCGCGTGATCAGGCCACCGTGAAGGCAGCGCTGACACCAAAGATTGTGCCGTCCACCGATTCGACCCAGCAGTAGTAGCTGCCGGCGGTGCTCGGCATAGTGACATAGGCGCCCCAGAAAGTATCGCCGTTGCTTTGCGTATTCACGAGCGCGCCTGCCGTCCAACTCAGCGGTGCCGTGCTGGCGGAGGAGGAGATGCCGAACTGCACGGCTGATGCGGCGCTGCCGGGGGCAAGTGTTGCGTTGACACCGACTCCCGCCTGTCCGGCGGTATAGCTGCCGCTGGGGGCGCTGACGAAGCTGAAGCTTGCCGTCGTTGCGGAGCCACCCGAGGTGACCGTCGATCCGCCTGAGGTGACGGTCGAACCGCCAGAAGAGGTTGTGGAGCCGCCGGAGGACACGGTGGTCGTGCCGGACGATGTGGTAGTGGATGATCCGCTGCTGCTGACACCCTCCCAGAAGACCAGATTCCCCGCGGAATAGGTGATGGCGCTGAGATGGGCTGCCATCTGCACCGGCAGACCGGTATTGCCTGTTCCCACGGTAATCCCGGTTCCCATGGTCACCGTGCCGCTCGACAGGTTGAGCACGTCACAGGCGAAGCCTGATCCCATATTGACAAAATTGGCCGAGAGGGTGATCGGCTGGCTGCAGACCAGTATCGCGCCATTATGGGCGGTCGCATCGAGAACCGTATTGGTCGTGAGTTCAACGACGCGCCGTGTCGCAATCGGCAGCTTGGCCGCGATATAGGTCCAAACGGCGGCCATCGTCTGGCGCAGCAAGGTGGTGCCGCCCTGATCGAGGGGAAAACTGTCCGTGTCATGAATGACGGCGGCAGCCTGTAGCTCATCGACTGTCTGACCGTCCAGAAGACCGGTTAATGAACCTCCCACGGCGATGGTGCCGCTTGTCATGATCAGGCCGGAGCCGAGCGCCACGGTCTCTGGACCGCCTGAGCCCACTGACACCCGCCCCAGCAGCGTACCTGTAGGGGCGGTGATGGCTGACTGCTGGCCGGCGAAGAGCGCTGCCAGAGTGACGCCGTTGGTGCCGTTTCCCTGGTCTATCGGCATCACATCGGTGGGGGCCAGCGTCTGAGCTGCAGGCAGCTTGGCGATTGTCGGCATGTCGCATTCCTTCGCAAAGCGCCTCAGGCGATGGCGACCCAGCCCGTATTGCCGGTACCGGACTGCTTCACCCAGAAGATGGAACCCGCGGCACCGCTGAGATTGCGGTAATCCGATCCGGGCGGTGCGGCCACTACGCCGGTCGGCGCACCGTTGCCGATCGTCGTGGTACAACCCGTGGATTGCGCGTCATTGACCCAGCGTACGGCACCGGCGCCGGCGGGGTGAAGGCGAACGTCACCGGTTTGCGAGCGCAAAGTCACGCTGCCGTCAGTCGCAGGCGCAATATAGTCGGTCTGCTGGTACCGGCTGGCAAACCAGACGCCGCTTAGCCCGACCCACTCCACCTCCGAACGGCCAGGGGTTGTGATCGAGACACCGGAGCTGGTCATCTGGCTCGGGTTGCTGCCCGAAACCGCCCAGGTAACGGGCACGCCACAATAGACTGTCAGGCGCCGCCCCGTCGGCACGGGGATGCCGACATTCGCGATTGCGGTAGCGCCTGTTCCGCCCCCGCCGGTAAGCGAGACCGCAGGGGCGGATGTATAGCCCGCGCCGAGGCTCGTCATACGAAAGCCGATCACGCTGCCATTCATGACAAAGGCGGTGGCCGCCGCACCCGATCCGCCACCGCCGCTGAAGGTGACAGCCGGGGCACTGGTATAGCTACTGCCACCGGCGGTGAGCTTGGTGAAAGTGACGTAGCCCGCGTAGTTGCCGGCATTGAGCGACCGCAGCGATTGCACCGCTTGCGAGGCGCTGAGGATGGATACCTTGTCGATCACATCAGGGAAAAGCATGGAATAGAGGCCAGAGAAGCTGCCGCTGGTGGTTTCGCTTGGATCATAGAGATGGATCGAAGACGCGCCATTGAGCATGTTATCAGCGATCGTCACCGTGTCGGTGAGCGGCAGAAGGCAAAGGCTCAGATCTGCGCCACTGGTGGTGATGAAATCATTGCGCGCGACATGTACATTTTGTGGTCCGTCGATGAGCAGAATGCCGCCGCCCCCGGCTGGAATGTCGATGACGTTTTCGGTGATCGAAACATCGCTCGACGGAACGCCGATCGGTGAACCACCCGCCGTCGTCTCGTTATTATAGATCACGATGCCGTAGTAGCTCGCGGCCGAGACAAAGTTGCCGGTTATGCGCGGCTCCTGGGCACCGCCGGCATTGATGCCAATGCGCGATGTCGAGACGATGTTGTTGGCAATCATTGTGAAATTTGCGGCACCGGCATCTATCCCGAAGCCGCTATGGGTCGAGACGACATTGCCGCTGACCGCGGAAACCCAGCAATTGGCCAGGATGCCGCCGCCGTTCACATTGGTCCCCCCGTTGCTATAGACGAGGTTCCCCTGAATATTCAGATTGTAGCCCTGAGCGACGATGCCGTATTCCGTATTGTCATGGGCGATGTTTGCGGAAACGACGCATAGCATTCCATCGGACGTGGTATTGGCGATGGTGGCGGGCACGGCATAGGCATTGGCGTAGTCGCCCACCAAAATACCGATTTGATTGCCGTAGCACTGGTTGCCGACAACCGCGGCCAGGCGCGATTTCAATGTATGTGCGGAAGTGACGAGATCGATCGAGATCCCGGCAACCGAGTTATTGTAGAGATGGCAGGCCGTTACGGTCAAACCGTCAACCGCCTGCGCGCGAATGCCATTGACATTGCCAAAGGCCTCGCAGGCGGTGACACTATGGCGAGCCAGGATCGGGTCGGATTGATTGAACAGCAGACCAGAGCCGCCGATGGCATTTGAAAAAGCGCAGCGGAGAAATGTTGAGCGTAGACAGGTTGCTGGGACCGAAACCGCGGTGACACTGCCGGTCAGGCTGCTATTGGCATCGAAGATCACCCCTTCGACATGAACCACCGGTGCCGTCAGCGTGATCCAGGCTGATCCCGCGCCCTGCGTCAATCTACGGATCGTGGTCTGGCCGGCAATGCCGAGCAGCGTCAAGGCAGCGCCATTGTTGAGGGTGAGCGCGCCATTGACGATATAGGTTTTCGCGCCCAGCCGCACCGGCCGCAGGGTGGCGATTGCCGCCATGAAGGCCGCGCTGTCATCGGTCGAACCATTTCCCACGGCGCCGAAATCTTCGATGCAGATGCTGTCGGCAGCATGCGCTCCCAGGCTACGCGCGGTATTGCCGCCAATGGCACTTGTTTGCATCGGAGATGCGTCAAAGCCAGGTAGGGTGGCTAGGCTCGACAGAAATGTGCTGTAGGCAACAGAATTCGCTGTGCCATTCTGAGAGACCGGAATGAGATCGGTCGCGGCCGGCGCGTTGCCAACGGGCAGTCCCGCTATAGCGAAAGGTGCCGGGGCCGAGAGCGTGCTATTGGCCAGCGTCAGATTGCTGCCGACCGTAATGGCGAGCGGGCTGCTGGATGCGGTGCCGCTATTGCCGAGAATAGCCCCCGGCGGCACGGAGATTGCGGGCTGAAGACCGGCTAGGAGCTGAGCCCGCGTGACCTTGCGCGCACCACCACTTTGCGTCGTCATCAGCTCATCGGTGTCGGAACTCGCGACCGCAGCGGGCAACTGATCGATCGTGGGCATCGTCTAACTTTCGATGAAGATGGGGTTGCCGGAGCTATCCAGTATAGGGGCTCCGGTTTCGGTCACCAGTTCCATGCCAAGCGGCGGCTCTGTCGAGAGCGAGAGGCAGGGAAGATAGACGGTACGCTGAAATCCCCGGCCGGACACAGTCTCAATCGCCAAGGTAACGGCATAGGTTGTGCCGCTCTGACCAGCGCCAAGCCAGAGGATAGCGCACTGGCCGTCTGCGGAAGACGTGTTGAGTGTGAGATCGCCCGTTTGGTTCGGGTTGATCGTCACATCCAGGAAAGCAATGCTGTCACCGTCATCGCCCCAAAGTGCGGGCGAAATATCATAGGAATAGTCGAGAACATCGGCAGGATCTTTTGGCGGCCATGCATTTGCCTGGTAACCGGCTGTGGTGCCGCGCGGCCTTGGATCGAAACCGGTGATGGTCAGAAGTCGTGCAGCACTCGGTTTCCATGAATGGGCTGCTTGAGTTGGCATATCAATACTCCAGGACCACGATGCCGCCGGCCCCTTGGCCGCCATTGCCCGCGGTATTGTAGGTGCCGCCAGCGCCCGATCCCGGCGCCTGCCCATTAAGAGCAGGATTTCCCGCAGTGGATGCGCGTCCGCCGCCGCCATACAGGCTTTCACCGCCATGGCCGCCGATGACGGTTGACCCGTTCTGGCCGTCAGCCCCGTAGCCGCCATAGCCTGCAAGCTCGCCGCCGCTGCCCTGGCCGCCAGAGCCGCCGGGTGTCGATGCGGCAGTTTGATATTGACCGCCCTGGCCGCCTGTCGCGCTCAGCCAGGTGCCGAAGCTGGAACTGCCGCCGCCGCCGCCAGAGGCGCCTGCCACGCCGGCTGCGCCACCCGCGCCTACAGTGATGGCAATGGTGGTGCCTGGCGTCGTGCTGAACGTCCCGCTTGCGAAGCCGCCCGCACCGCCGCCGGCAGCCGCGTAGCTGCCATTGCTGCCGCCGCCACCACCGCCACCACCGACGACGGTGGCGCGGACCAATCGCACGCCCACTGGCACTGTGAAGGTTGTGGATGCGCCATAGGCCACGCGGCGTGAAAATCCAGGGGTCAGCGACGGAAGCTTGAAATTCAGGAAAGGCGCCGCGGGGTGAACTGCGATATTGGCGGCGGTGATCGTGCTCTGCCCGTTATTGACTGTGATCAGATAGAGGCCGGACCATCCGGCATCGACTGCCGGCGCCGTTTGCGTCCCCGTATTCGCGGCAACTCCGGCCTTCAACTGCAGCTGCACGCGTTGAATGCGCTGCGTATTTTGGGCTGTACCGGAGTTGGCTGGCCCGGAATAGGGCTGTGACGGATTGGCAGCATTCACATAAGGCAATACGACGGGTGTTGTGTCGCTTTCTGAGAAGCTGGCCTCGATCAAATAAATGATGCTCTGGCCGGATGTGGCGGGCGGGGTAATGGCAAAGCTCGTTGCCGCGAGATTGATTCCCATTTTGACAATCTGGTCTGTCGTATCGGCTGCAAGCGAGCCATAGCTCAACGTGTCCAGAATGCCGAATTGGGTGATCGATCCCGCCCCCACCGAGACCGACAGGGAGGCTGGCACTGTCGGCTGACAGGCCAGGCCATCCACGATGGTGCTCGTGCCCAGCGCGGCCTGCAATGCGCTGCCGATCGCTGTCATTGTATTCCGGTTGAGCGACAGAAAATCCGTATCCAGCGGAATCGACGCGGGATAGACGATTTGCCGGTCCATATGCGGTCCTTAATTGGAAAGTGCTGTCCAGGCGATGGTCGCAGCCGGCATGGACTCTGCGACGGCTGCCAGGATCTGTGCGTCCGTGACCGAGCCGCTGATGAGACTGGTGTCGCCCCATGCCAGAGCAGCGCTGTTCCAGCCGCCCAAAGCGAAAGTGACAGGGGCCGAGCCCCAACCGCCGACATTCGCGATCCCGCCGCCCTTTGGCCGATAGGCGACCGTGAAGCACTGATAAGGCAGGGTGAGGGAGCCCCAGCCGCCCAGGCTGTTCCAGCCGAGGGTGGGCGTGCTGAAGCCGCCGGTATCGCGGGGATTCGCAGGCTCAAAGACAAGCGGAGGACGGCCGGTCAATGCGGTCACGTTCGCGATCAAAGCACTTCTCGTGCCGCGCAGCCGCTGTAGATTATGGGTAATGCGCGCTCTGAATGCAGTATCGGTCTCGCCGCTTTCGCGTGCCCAACTCGTGCCGCCGTAATCACGCGCAATCAAATCAAGCCACCCACCGGATGCGGTCGTGATGCGTGTCTGTTGCTGAACATAAGTCAGCAGTGTGAACAGCCAGGCCCACACGCTGGCGAAGCCAGAAAGTACTGCGGACAGAACGGGCGCGTCATCGGCAAACCAGCCTTGGGGTAGCGCCGCCCGTAGCCGCGCTACCATATCAGCCTGATCACCCGTCATTGTCTGTGCTTTCAGCCGACGGCAAGCGTGCCAAGTTTGATGACGGAGCTGGGTGTCGCCGTCAGGTCGGCATTACTGCTTTGCAGGGTCAATCCGCTAACATTGACCACATTCGGGCTTGCATCATAGGCAAGCTGCGCGAGACGCGTGTAAGGAAGCGTACCGCCGACCGCAAGTGTGTTGACATAGCTTGCGATCGTCGCATTGACCGCCGCTATAACGGCCGCATTGTCCGCGCCACTGGCTATCGTCAAGGTTAGGGCGATATTGGCGGATATGACGCTGGGCGGCTGAATGGCAAAGGTCGAGCCGAGGGGGCGGACGGCGTCCACAGCGGTCTGGACAGCACTCAGCAGCGGGGTTGACGGGTTGCCTGAACCGTCGTCCACGGTGACGACGAAATGCCCCGGCAGATAGTTGCCATTGATATCTGCGTTCTCACGAACGGTGCAGGAAAGTCCTTGCTTTACACTGTATGCGGCATAGGTCACGGCCTGGATGGTGGCGCGCGTGCGGCTGTCGATGAAGCTTTGAAAGCGCTGGCGGAAGGCGGCGTCGGTTTCGGCATCCAAACCACCCGTCAACCCATTGGGGTTGGTCACGGTGTCCACGCCTGGTAGTGCACTTGCAATCAGCGCGATTGTGCCGGGCAGAATATTGCCGGCCGCACCCGCGACGGTTGCAGCCACAGGCACAGTTACCGAGGTGACGCCGGCACCCAAGCCATAGCCGGACTGGGCCGTTGACCAAGCGCTGTTGGTTGTATCACCCACAACCGCAAACTGAGAGGTTCCGTCTGTGGTTGTAACGATCAACCCAGCCGGAATAAGAGCGGTGATGCCAGCGCTATAGCGGCTGAACGTGACACTGCCCTGGGCTGGCACCGCGGCAAGGCGGCTAAAGCCGAAGTCGGCGCCGAAACTGTCGGCGTCGGCACCATTGCTCGTCGCCAGCCGTGTTGTCTGCAGGGTCAGAAGAATGAGCCACTGCAGCCAGAGAGCCAGGGATGCGTTCGCCTCCAACAGAGCCCGCAGGACGGAGCCCGCCGTGAAATCCAGAAGCTCGGAGGCACTGGCCTGTACGGACGCTGCCGCCTGAGCGACAAGCGTCGTGAAATTCTGAAGCGACATCTGCATGATTGCGTCTTTCGCAGAACAGGAGGCGACAAAGCCTTCAGGTCGATATCGTGATGCCGATCGCCTGCATGGTCGTGTCTGCAGCGTCGCTATAGCTGATGGAGAGGGACACGATGCTGCCGGCTGCATTCACCGTAACAGCCGGGGCAGGGCTGCGCGCGACGTTGCTTTCGAGAAAGATCTGGCTTTTGACGAGGCCGGCAATACTGGCGCCCTGAGCCGGCGTGCCGATCATCGCCGGCAGACCCGCGCCATAGTTCAGTTGCCAGATATAGTCGCCAGCGTTGGTCAGAAGCCTGCGAAGTACGCGTTGTTGACCCAAGGCGCTGCCGGCAAGCACCGCGAGATCACCATGCGCTGCGACCGTGAGATCGCTCCCGAAGACATGATTGAGGTCCGACATGATGATGCCTGCGAGATTTATGCCTGGGGAATCGGCAGGCCGGTATCGCCGCTGCCGGTCTGCACGCCCGGATGGACATGCTCGTCATAAATTTGGCGAAGTTGCTGCAGTGACCCATGGGTGCCACCTTGGTCGGTGATGTCACCGCTAACGATGAGATTACCCTCAAGCGCGATCGTACCAGACAAATTCCAGACCGTCGCCTTCCCCTCGATGCTGCCGTCATTATGCAGCTTCAGGCAGGCGCCGGAGGCATGAACCAGCCACAGCTCGCCTACCGGCGCACTCGGCGGCGCAGCCTGCAGCGAATAAAGGCTGCCAAGAATAATGCCGTGCTCGGCACGTCCTTCCTGTGCCAGGACGATAACCTGCTGCCCGGGCGATGGGAGGGCAACCAGACCCCAGCCGCTCCCGGTCCAAAGGCTGGCAACTGGCAGCCAGCCGCTGAGAACGCCCTCCGGCTGCAGCGTAACTTTGACGCAGTAGCTGGCCGGGTCGACCGATTGGACAAGGCCGCAGCGTAATTGCCCGGCTGCCCCGCTGATGGCATTCGCCTGCGCGCGGATCGCATTGGTCCAGGCCTCCATCATGATGTTGCAACCAAAGGTGTATTCACGGCGCGCACCGTCTGCACAAAGCCGTCCTGGGGTGAGACACGGCGCAGGATTTCATCCACCACATAGGTCTGGTCGAAATCCGTCTGCGTGCCCTGCAAGGACACGGGGCTGCGCGGGGCGAGCAAAAACTCGCCGGGCATGGAGGCGATGATCACCCTCTCATGGCGGCTGAGATCGGCCAGAGTCTGGGTGGCAAGGGCCATGGCCTGCTCGCCTGTCAAGTTCGGCCGCAGCAAAACATAGTTTGATGTCGCTGTTTTCCTGCGGGCTGTGTCATTGCTGACGGTGCCAGCTGCAGACGCGTGAACAGTCTGCGTGATCATCGTCTGCTGCCGGCTATTCCAGCTCTGCACGGTCACCGCAATGTCGCGCGCGAGTGCCAGGCTCCGTTCCAGCCGCAGGCTGGTCATCGTCGTAACCCCTAATCCGCCGGGCATCCATTGCCAAGTGGCGGGCTGCGCGTCTGACAGCGGTGGCGCGAAGATCAGGCTTCGGTCCTGAACAAAGAGGTCATAGCTCTCGGCTTCGGCCAGCGCGCAGAGAAGATCCCATTCCGTGATCGTGCCGCTCGATTGGTAGAGGGAAAAAACGGTATGTCCGTCCTGGTAATAGCGGCCGGCAGGCGTCGAGGTCGGTGTTATGGCGGGTGTCAGTCCGTGCCGAATAGCCAGGGTCTGCGCGATCTCGCTGGCGGTCTGGTTGGGAAAGCTCTCTGCTGTCAGGGAATCGATCAAAAGGGCAGAGAAATCACGGCCCGTGATTTGCACGGTGCCGGCCACCATATCGATCGTAATTTCATCGATGGGCCCTGTGATCAGGCTTTGCCACGTCGCCGCTGCGCGGGGAAGGCCCGCAAGTGAAATGCCGACGCGGATCTCGGCCGTCGCATCCGTCAGCATACTGAGGGCCGCGGCCGAAAAGCGCTGGTCACCCCCCAGGGCCAGAAGCAGTCGGAACCAGCCGGCAATCTGGTGGTTGCTGGTACAAACGTCAGCTTCCAGCGCGCCTGAAACGTCCTCACCATCCACGATCAGTTGCAGGTAGACGTTGCGTGATTGACCAAGGCTACTGAATGGCAATGCCACCTCCAGCAGAAGGGTCGATCGGCGGCAGTATCAAGGTAGTGACGCCGCTCAGCACCGGGTCCTTAAGTCCATTCAACTGGGCGATGCGCACCCACTGGGTTGCATCGCCCAACCGAGCCGCTGCGATATGAAAGAGATCGCCGCCGACAACCGTGATCGTCGCCATGATTCTCAACTTTCCATCGTCTTGAGCATGGTCAGGCTGCGGCCGACAAAGCCTTGTGCCGCGCTCAAGGATGCCAATTGCCCGGCGGCAGTGGTGACGGACGTAAGGGCAGCGGCAGCGCCCGCGGGCTCAGCGGATTGCAGGCTCAAATCCATGGCGGGCAAGCCTGCACCGGTGCTAGTCACTTGGCTGCCAAGGTCGGTTTGTGCAGTCGTCATTGCAGCAATGCTCTGTCTGTAGGCGCTGGTGCCGAGTGTGGTGCCACCGATTGCGGATATGGCAGTTTGGGCAGAACTCAGACCGGCAGGCACTGCAGTAAGCAAGCCGGCCGCGCTCGCAAGATCGGTTGCGATACTGGTGGCGGCCGAAAGTACTGTCGCCGCGGTTCCGTAAACCAGGTTGCTCTGCACGCTGCATCGCAGCTGATAGGGAATCCACCAGGGTTTGCGATAGTCGAACTGCGCTTCGGCCAGAATGACGATGAAATATTGCTCAGACCAGAACAGGGGTACCGTCAGGCCGGAGATACGGAGCGCATCCAGCAACTGCGCTTTGGAATCAGCATCATTACCTGAGATGATGCCGCCAAAGACGATGTCGGCGTCAGAACCGCCGAGCACATCGGTGACCCGTCCACCACCTGGCAAGTCATGCACGGCCAGGCGCTGACGGCCGCCATAGCGGATTGCCGTCGGGATCTCGAAGGATTCCAATGTATAGGGACCGAGTGAAACGGTGGTTGTCATGGCCAACTTTCTCGGTCACTCAGTTGGTAAAGCCCGGCCAGTTCGGCATCATGCGGCTATTGAAGCGTCTGGCCGCTGTCGGCGGTCGCGCGGCCTGTCGTGCCACCGTCTCAGCCAGCCAGCGGCCGATTTGTGCGCCGTCGATGGAAAGCTCGCCCTGCAGCGGACTATTGTCTGGGGCTGGAGATGGTGCTGACGGCGCCATGTCGCGGGAGGCCGGGATCGGGTTGGCCGAGTAAGGCGCTGGTGGCGGCGGCCCGGTGCGGTTTAAAACCTGTGGCAAGACGGGATGTGCCGGCGAAACGGAACCAGGCGCCGTTGCCGGCGGCAGTGACGCGGTGGATACGACCGGCGTAGCCAGCGGCTTTGGCGTGGGTGTTGTCACAGCTTGCGTCGGTGCCGCCGGCCTGGGCCGCTCCGGCCGTGGCATGGCCGGGCTTGCGATAGCGAGGCGGGACGGGGCCGGCGGTATGGGCCGATCGGCCTCGTTCGACGAGAGGCTGACCGTTACGGACGGTGCGCCCGATGGACGCGGTTTGATGGGGGTCTCAGGACACTTCAGAGCCGCACGTGCCTGCGACTGCGGCGGCGGCGGCGGCGCAGCCGTCACCCGTCTCGCTACAGCTGGTATGCGAGGCGGGTGATCGGCAGGCGGCATCTTGGGCGGTGTGGGGCGTGGGGAAGTCGTAATCGCAATTCTGGGCTTGGCCGCCTTGTCTACCGCCCCTATCGCCAGTGTCGGCGGCGTATTCGCTTTAGCCGGTGGGGTAACGGCAACGGCTTTCGGAGCTAGTCTTGCCTGCCCCAGGTTCGCCTTGGGAGTCGGTGGCGCAGGAACCGACACTGCTGGCGCTGGCTTTTTGTCACGCCCGCGTTCTCTCAGCTGCAATTGGCCAGGACGCTGAACGGATGGCGTGAGACGCGGCAGCGGGGCTTGCTGGATGCGCGGGATCGCTTGTGGTAGCCAGGCTACCGGCTTTTCGGCTGCAGACGCCTCGATCGGTTTTGCAATCACAACACGCGGGGAGGCCATGGCCGCCGTCGAATGGATCTGGGTTGTGGGCGCGGCCGCAAAACGCGGCAGATGAGCCTGCGCGAGGGATTGCATTTTTGCTGCCCGTTGCTCGGTCTCACGATCGAATAGGGCAAGATCGCGCTCCAGCCGGCGTAGCCCTTCCGCGACACCGTTCTCCAGCACTAAAGAAATGCCAATGCTCTCGATATCGCTCACGCTATGACCTTTCTGAGCTGCGTGATCAGGCTGTCGCGGATAGCCGCCCGCTCCTGTCCCCCTGGCGCCAGAAAGGCCTGGGGCGCGGTCTTGCTATCGCCCTGCTCACGTCGCACCAGGTCGGGCGATCTGACTGACAGGCGTATATGCCCGGCCGCGATCGCCTCGATGGCAATGGCCTCGGGCGGTTGATCTGCCCGCAGATGCGCAATCTCCGCCATTTGCTCTGCGGCTGACTGCAAAAGCGTGTGGCCGATCTCGTCCCAGTCGAGCCGAAGAAGGCGCTGAAGGTCTTTCATCATTCAAGCCTCCCAGCTCAGCCTGTCCCAGTCATAATGGGCGCCGTCCATCTCCCCGAGCGCGACGGCGAAGGCGCGCCGCTCGACCAGCGGCAGCGCAAAGGCGGTATCGAATGGCACCCCGTTCTTCACAAGAAAAAGACACTCGATCAGATCGGGGTGCCGGCTGAGTTTCCCGCTTGGTCTCGAACCTCATCCTCGCTCGATGGGGGTTCCAGAACGGCACTGGCAGCTTGCAGACCGGCATCGCCCAGGCGCTGCACAAGGGCCTCGATCTGATGCTCGTTGCCGGGCAGCGGTACAGGCACACCGTCGATCGCAGTGACGGAACACGCGACCATAGCCATGCCGAGATAGGGCTGGTTCTGCGCCAGAACTGGCCCCACGGCCTTGAAAAGCCGTAACTGGTCTAGGGCATGCGGCGGGCGCACCGTCAGCACGCGGCCGGCATTGTCGATCGTTTCGACGGCCTCGGTTCCCTGCAGCAGAGAAGCCGCAGGTCCGGTCACGATACCCGGCTCCGGCTCGTCGCATAGAATTCCAAGCGCTGCTTGACGCTTGCGTCACCCTTGTAAAGGCCAGACGAGGCAAGCTTGAAGACAACACTGCTGAATTGATACGTGGATGTAGAGCCATCCACTTCATCGATATATTGATAGAGCGTGCCGGCCGCCGGCGTCGTGCCGGCCATGTATGCCTGCTCGATCTGTGCCAGCATGTCGTCGGCGGCCGAGGAGCCGCGTTCAAGGTCGAACGCGCCCTCCCATCCCTTTGGCAGCTCGGCGCCCAGCATGGTGCCGTCCATGCGATCGACGCGGACGGAGGCCGTCATCTGCCGGCTTTCAAAGCCTGTAACATGCTCGAGGTCGACGCGGCCGAAAGGACCGAGCACGACAACTTGGCAATCCTTGCCGGTGGAGAAGCTATTGAACGCCATGGTGCTTATGCTCCACTACGAATGGGGGCTGCTGGCCAGGGTCTGACTGGTAATTTGCACCGTCTGTCCGCCTTCGACATTGACGATGAACTTCTCGTTGATGCCCTGGTATTGGACTTGAACGTCTGCCTGCACATAGCCCAGTGCGGTCCGGCTGCCGGGATTGTTTGAAATGTCGCAGATGACGGAGAAGGGTTGCGTGCCGTTCGTGCTGCCGAGCAATCCTTCCGTCAGCATGGCCTGCAGATAGGACAGCAGCGTCGCACGGATATTCTGGAACAGCGTGCTGTTGATGACCTGGCCGACATACAGCCCCATCCCGGCGGAGAGGGTCGCGGCAATATAATTCGTCAGCCGCGTGTAATTGTCTCCGTTAACCGCAGCATTCGAGGAGGAGTTGTGGCCGCAGCGCACACCCCAGTAGCTGCCACCCGGCTGTGGGTTGCAGATGACGTCGATGCCGTTCTGGAACAGAAGCTGCAGTTCGGCTGTGGAATAAGTGCTGGTCTGCCCGGAACTGATAGTGCCGCTGCGTTGGCTGCCGGCGATGCTGAACAGCGGCTTGTTGAGACTGGACTGCTCGGGCGAGAGGTTTACCAGCCTGCCCGCGGCGAAGCCCTGGGGAGAGACCAGGCGAAGCTGCGCATTCACCTGATCGTTCCAGTAGATCCAGTCGCCAAACATCAGCTTGGCGGCATAGCTATCCAATCCGGCTGCCGCCTTGGTGCTGACGGCATTGGCGGTCGTGTCGTCTGAAGGGCCGGTCAGGATCATGTAGATCCCTTCGGACAGACCGAAAGCCGCCTGCGTCGTATATTGGGTACTGTCGCTGGCATCCGCCAGCAGGGCCACGGAACAGCCCTGGCCGCGGAGCGCATACATGCCCCTCCGCGGCACGGCATCGCTGCCGACGAGACTGCTGGCGGTCACATTGGCTGCGCCATCGGTTCCTGGCGTGCCGGCTGAGAAGCTGAAAGTGCCCGCAACCGGCGCTGCCGTGCCGCCGGCATAGGCGGCGGTCACAACCTGAGAGGCGCCACGCAAAGGGCCATTGCCTGTATTGATGGCCAGCACCATCGCCTGCCACAGGGCGGCGCCGGTACCCGTGATATTGTCGAAGACCTCGGGTGTGTTGGCCGGCAAAGCGATGGTGATGCGCGTGCTTCCGGCCTGAGACCCGGCGGAGAGTGATACGCTGATCCCGTTGCCGTAACTGCCGGTGTTGATGGCCGTCAGCGTGATCGCGTTCTGCAGGGTCAGCGTTGCCGCGGTGTCGGTGCCGTCGGTGACACGCACGCAGCGAAAATTCTGCGCACCCTGCTGCACAGCGGTCGCAAGCTGCGTGCCCATGTCGAACAGCCTGGGCATGACGGGACCGAAGGCCGCGGCATATTGCGCCATGCTGCCGATCGTGACCGGCTGGCCCACCGGCCCCCAGCTGGCGCTGCCGACAAGGCCGAGAACATCCGTGGGCACGCCGTTCAGGAGCAGCGTCTGTGGCGGCACGATCTGCACGTAAAGATCAGGCACCACCAGCGCCGTCGTATTGATGGCGCCCTGTTGCACGATGGGCATGGGACTTCCTTGGAACTAGCCGAGAAGCGGCGCGATGGTGCCGGCAGGCGTGGCCAATGTTCCTGTGCCGAAAACCATCGCCGGCTGCGCGGCGGTGAGGATGGTGGCGTAATCCGCGCTGTAGATCAGGTCGCGGCGGTAAAGATGGGCATTTTCCATCTGGTCGATCGTCGCGCCGCCTTCGAGGGTGATGCGGGCGGATGTCCCGTCGGCCAGACTCAGGAAACTGGTATTGGCCATGGCACCGTCGATCGTGCGGGCCGTCAGATCACGCAGATAGGGGTCAGGGCACCAGCAGCTAACTCTAAAGGGTTGCATCTGGCGCCGCGTTTCACGAAAGGCGGATTGCGCCTGCTCAATCCGCGCAAGCAGCGATGCAGCCCCCGGGACTGCCAAAATTGCATTGGAATTCTGCACGAAGTAACCGGCGGCCGTTATCTGCGCCGCGAGCGAGGCCGCAATCAAAGCGGCCGTATCGCCAGGTTGCACGAGATAGACAAAAGTCGTGCCGTCAACCGCGACGCCCGCCATCTGTCCGGCGGCCGGAGTTCCGGTGAAGGTCACTATATTGTGCCGCACGACAATGCTCAGTGTAGGTGCGACTGCGGCTGTCACAGTCCATTGCGCGGGGTAGCGCGTGGTATTGCGCGGCGGTCCCGACGGGAAGACGCTGACGTTGACTATTCCGTCAGCCAGATCGGCGTTGAGCGAGGCCGTGGCCGGCCAGCCGCGATAGATGCGGCAGGTGGCAGCGCTCTGGCCGAGAACGGATGCCGCCGTCGCGCCATTCGGATAGATCGCGGCCGCAATCGCGGCGACAAGGGCGGTCTCGACATCGGCTTGATCGGCCATGTCAAGTCACCGCCTGGGCGGCCGTCAGGCGCCAGCCAAGGTCGCTGCGTTCAACGGCGGTGATGACCGCGGTCAACCCGGTCTCATCGCGCATGAGATCGTTGGCACGCAGATCGGTCACGTTTGACCTGGGCAAGGCTGGCAGCAGAATGGTCCAGCTGGCCGGCCCGGGCTCCCCGGGCAAAGCGCCTGCGCTGCGGCTGCCGCCCGACTGCACCAGCATGCTTGCCGGCCATGTATCCAGAACCGGCACCTGGCGCGGCGGTTCAACACCGCCATAGGCATTGATCCCAACAGAATTGGCGCCAGAGGCACGGCTGATGGAGATCGTGGAGTTGGTTCGCACACAGACGGACGGCAGCAAGGGCGGCTGGGCGGCGATGAAAAAGGTGCCGCCCGCGCCAACCAGATAATCGCCCGGCTCAGTATAGCCTGTGTCATGAACCGCAAACCACAAGGGCTGCCCATAGCGCGCGCTGCGATGCCAGTCCTTGTCTTCGCCGTGGATCGCGACTGGCAGCCGCAGCAGGCGATTGCGTGGTGCAAGCGGCGCCATGGCGCCTTTGGGGCGGAAGACATCATAGGCGTCCCCAATGCGCTGTGCGGCCTGTCCCAGGCCGCGCGCGACCCGGTCCTGCATCCGTTTGGGATCCATCATACCACCAGTGTTACGCCAGGATCGGCAAAGCTTGGGCCCGGCGGCAAGCCCAGAAAACTGCACAAGCGCCGGCGCCATTCGTCCAGCAGGGACAGGCGATCGCGCAATTCATCCTTGTTGCGGGTCCAGACCGCAGCCTGGTCCGTATCAAGCCCCTGGCCGGATTGCGGCACCGCCGCTTCCAGCCCGCGCAGCGTGCCGAGATAGGTGCGGCAGACCGTTTCCTCGGCACTGGAGAGGTTGTTCAGCCTGAATTCGAGCAGGCCATAGGCCTGAAAGAAGCGCCAACCCTGAAAGCCGCTGGCCCCGGCACCATAGGCAGGATAGCCGCAAAAGCGCCGTATATCGGTCTTCTCAGCGTCGGTGAAGGCCATATCGTTGCTCGCTCAATATGCGGAGCCGGACCCGCGGGTGAGATAGACGGTGCCGCTGCCGCTCGCGAGAATGACGGCCGCCGCTGCCACCGTGGCGCCCACGGTCAGCAGAAGCTGCGCGCCTGCGGGCACCGGCAGACTGCTGGTCGTGGCGATCACGCTTGTGCTGGCACCGAGGTTGAGGAAGGCGATGCTGCTTGTGGTGTTGAAGACAAGCAGGGAGGGGCCGCTGCCGCCCAGCGCCACGGCATTGCTACTGGTGCCGGCGGCGACGCTGACGGTGGCTTCCGGGCTGAAGGCGGCGATGCTGCCGCTGGCCATGGCCCTTACCCCACATGCTCGACCATCACCGCGCGCTTGAAGGCGGCATTGGTCGCGGTTGGAACGGTCAGAGGCGTCGTCGTGGTGTCCGATGGCGCGCAGAAGCCGCCGATCCAATACCAGCTTTGCGCGATGATCTGCTGCAGCCTGTCGATCGGCTCCCGCGTGACCATGGCGACGTTGTCCACGATCGTGACGATTGAGTCCTTCGGTGCCACATCGTCGGCGCCAATGCCGGCAAAGTCGCCTTCGATCAACGCACCCTGGCCACAGATGATCGGCCGGCGGACATAGAGATTCGTGAGCGTCGGATGCGGCTGCACGAAAGCCTCCGTGGTCGGGATGAAGCGCAGCCCGAGGAAGTCGTTCACCAGCCCATCCTGAAAGACAGCGTTGCTGGAAGTCGCACCCGTGAACAAGGTCTTGAAATCGGGGTCCGCAAACAGCTGTCGGGATGAGACGGGGTCCAGATAGCAGTTGTAGACGCCGTCAATCTCAGGCACGGCATTTTTGCGCAAAGTCGCCACGGCATCGAGCAGATTACCCATTGCCAAAGTGTCAGTTGCCTGCAGCTGCGTGGTATTGGTGCGTCCGCCTGGCCGTAGAATGGCGCTGGCCGTCGCCGCTCGCACCGAATTGCCGGTCGTGCCATCTGCTACCGTGACATTGCTGCCGAAGGTCAGCTCGCCAGAGATGCCGTAAGGCGTGGTCGATATATTCGTAGCGTCGGCCACGGTGCCGATCAGCGTGTAGATATCGCTGCCCACGGTCACGGTCAGCGGATTGGAAGCGGAGACGCTGGCTTGAACCCCGTTGACGAAAGCGTTTTGAAAGCCGCGAATATCGTCGACCGAGATCGTCGGACCGGCGCTGGTGAGTGTCTCGGATACGCGGGTGTTGCCGCCGAAATAGGCACTGAACAATGCGTTCCTTGCCAATTCATCCAGGCTGCGTGCGGCCTGTTCGCCGTTTGTATAGGCATTCTGCAGAAACTGGCTGGCAATGCCGACCCGGCTTGTGACCATATTGAGGTCGGCGGTCGCGGCATAAAAATTCAGCGTCAGCGTATATTGCTCAATGCCCCAGCTGCCTGGGGTGAGCCCATTGTCGAGGTTGGTATTCAGGGCAGGGGATAGCGGGATGGTCACGCTCGGCTTCAACCCAGTCCGCGTTTTGGTGAGGGTTTCGCCGATGCCGACCGCGATCTCCTCCCGGTCCGCGACGGCGCGGTAGCCCAGCCGTGACCGCAGAGCCTGCTGAAACTCCCGCTCCAGGAAGCCCTGCTGGATGATCGGCTGCAAGGCTGCCGGAAAATTCTGGATGCCCATGGCGATCCTCTCAATGCTGATTGTCAGAAATAAAGGTCAGATGCGACGCAGAATCGCGGCGCGGGCCGTGCGGTATTCGTCTGGCGTCATGTCGGTCGCCTGTTTGGCGCGGGGTGGCTGCTGCGGCGGCGGCACAGTGGTCGTGCTGGTTGAGGTATGACCGAACAGCCAAGGCTTCTGGCGCCGGAAACGGTCCATCAGCGTGGCAGTGCCGGCGACTTCGCCCTGATCGCTGATCGTCAGCGAGGTGGTATCGAGCAGTTTGAGCCCGTCCAGATCGACCATTCCGGCGCGGATGGCTTCAGCTTTCAGCTCTGCCATCAGCTGGCTGGTCCGCGCCTGTTCGGACAGTGATCGTATCTTCTCTTCCAGGGATGCAGCATGTGCCCGCAGGGCTTCTATGCTTTCGGGTTCTTCTGCCGGCGAGGGCACGTCAGCTGTCGTCATGCGGGTTGTCCTTTGCAATCCGGTCCAGTTCCGCCGCGACATCGGTGATGCCATAGGCATCCGCGATGGTGCGGACCGCGGTTTCGCGGCTGATCTGTCCTGATGCCGCGAGGGTCGAGAGGGTTTGAGCTTCGGCCAGCTGATCGGTAGCCGAAGGCGGATACCAGCGCGGCCAGTCCAGCGTGAGACGGGTGTCGGCCGCAGCTTTCGGCGCGTGTCGTCCAAGAACCGTGATCGGATAGCGGTCCGCGGCCCGTAAAATCATCCGCAGCAGCGGCAGAATACCGTTCGTCCCGTAGGAGATGCGCAGATTATCGGCGAGCCAGATCAGTCCTTGGTTCATCAATTCAAGGGCACGCCCCGATTGTGCGGCCGCGATACGATCCGCAGACGACCGATTGCCGTGCACGCTCTCAAGCGCCAGTTCCCGCAACACGCGGACATAGTCGATGACCGCATTGGCCGCGGTACCGCCGATTTCAAGAAGCTTCGCGTCACCATCCTTGCTTACCAGCAGGGCGTTGCCGGCACCTTTGATGATGTCCCGGTCTGTCGTGGCCGGTTCCTTGATCAGCAGGGTGGGGTCGGAACTATAGGTCAGGCCGCGGCCTGCCTGAGAGAGCTGGTAATCGATTTCGATGCTGGTCTCGATCGCAGCGCGGAACGTGCAGCCGCCATCGGTGCTGTCGCCGCCGGGAAGATTGCGGACCCAGACCAGCGGTACGAATCCGAGCCGATGATGGATCGAGCGGTCTTCATCGACGATGGGGCCACCCGGCGGAGGGACACCGACGGGCCACGGCTGATACCAGGTCTCGCTTTCGCTATCCCACTCACGGCAGAACCAATAATCGGTGTATGCGTCGGATACGTCGTAGCCTTGCGCCTGCAGCGCAGTGCCACGAACCTTGTATTGCTCGGTCACTTTTTGCAGCGTGCCGGGGGCATCCTTCCGCCAGACGGGGGTCAAAAAGATGCTGTCGAGCGCTGAGAGATAGACGCGGCCCTTCAGAATGCACAGCAGCAGAGCGACCGACCCTACAGAACCGCGCAAGGCCGCGTCCGTCATGACAGCATTCAGGCCGCAATCCTGGACCAGATCGGCTAAAAAGGCGCGTAGTTCAGGATCATCGCAGAGAACGCGGGGAAAATGCCCTTCGCTGAACAGGAGTGCGACGCTATCCTCGACCACCGTGCGGCACAGGGCATAGCGGATGGACGGACGCCGCTGGCGAATGGGAATATACTCGCCGCCGGCGCCGCGCTCCTCATGGAACTGATAGGGCAAGACATCATACAGCGTGCCGTTCAGGACGCGTTGCAGCAGGTTAAGCTCCGCGACGCGCGCCGGATAATCCGTATCGCGCGGCAGCAGGGCACGCAGTGTGTCGAACATGGGTGTCCGTGTCGTAGGAAGCGATTGACGTCCTCAGCGCGCCAGCAGCGAAATATGCATACGGCGCGCGGGCTTGGCGGGTGCCACCAGCGTCATGAAAGCACGAGATAGGGCATCGACCTGGTCGTCTTTGGCGCCATGAGGGAAGTCACGCAGCTCTTCGACAAAAGTCCGATTCCAGGGCGCTTGTATGAGACTGACATTACCGGCCTCAATCTGTGCCGCAACGGGGCTGGCGCGGGTGAGCTTGGACCCGGTCTCGGGCGATGACCGGACAATATATCCAGCCAATTTTCGGGTCAGATAGGCAATCTGAGCCTGGCCGGCCTGGCCGGGGTCTTGTGGCAAAGCGATCACGACGGCCGCACCGTCCTGGCTGGCGGCCGAGATGATGGCGGCCTCCACCTCGCCCGGGGTGCCCCGCAGGCGTCGAATATCCTGCACGATGAAGCCGTCATGCTGGTCGCGTTCCAGCCTCAGCCCGACTGTCCAATCTGGATCGCGTCCCGGCGCGGGCACGGCAGCGGCCAGATCCCAGGCGCGGACAGCGGCCATGCTGTCAAATTGGCCAGCGTCGGTCACTCTCAGTCTTTCGGTAAGGAACAGCCCGCCTGCAGGCGGCCGCGGGTCTTGCTGGAACAGCGCCGCAAAGGCGCGCTCGCCCATGGCCGTCTTCTTGCGCAGCAGCGCCTCGGCATCTTCCCAGTCCGGCCATAGTGCCTCGCCCGGGCTGCGTCCAAGCGGATCGGGCGGCACCGCCAGGGCTGGCAATCTGAGGACGCTCCAGCCGGTCTCCATCTCCTGGATGCGGCCTCCCAGGTCGTCCTGGTGCCAGCGTGTCATGACAAGAATGATGCGGCCGCGCGGCTTCAGGCGCGGTACCAAATCGGATCTGTACCAGTTCCAGGTATATTCGCGCGCAAGCGGCGAATCCGCTTCTGCCCAGGATTTGACGGGGTCATCGATGATAACAAGATCGGCGCGCCGACCTGTGATAGGGCCGCGCAAGCCGGTTGCGAAATATTCTCCGCCGCAGCTGGTGCGCCAGCGATGCGCGGCGCGCTCGTCGCCGGCAATGCCGTAGCCAAGAATGCCTGCCTGCTCTTGCACCAGGCTTCGTGTGCGACGGCCGAAATGGCTGGCAAGACTGTCCGTATGACAGCAAGTGATCAATGCGGCGCGTGGATGGCAGGAAAGGTACCAGGCAGGAAACAGGATCGAGACATAGGTTGATTTGGCTGATCCCGGCGGCATCAAGACCATGAGCCGGTCGGTCTCGCCGCGGCCGACCGCTTCCAACGCGTCCATGAGGAGGCGATGATGACGCGCCGGGCTCTGATCCCACGGTGCCAGAACATGTTCAGCCCAAGCCGGTAGCCCCAAATCCATCCGGGAAGCGGGGCCTTTCTGATCAAGACTATGATTTGAATGGCTGGAGTTGAAATTGGTCGTTAAATCAATTTCCGAAAGACATGCTGACGTCAACGACGCAAGAAACCATCATGAGTATTTATATAAGGAATTCTGGGGTGTTTGTCCAGAAAAAATTTACGGTAACAAAATAAAAAATCTAGACCAGAACCTCTTCGGCAATTCCAAAGCGTTGCATGTAGCCGCCGAAGAAACCCCGCTCCCGCTTGGCATCAAGACCATGTTCTGAAAATTGGTAGACATTGCGGCCATAGCCGCCCCGTTTTTCGCGGTTCATCTCGATTTCCATCGAAGCCCGAGCCTCGGGACTGAGCACCATGCCAAAATGACCATAGAGGCGGCCGATGGTGTTGATGGGATCGGCCGTCAACTCGCGATACTGCACATGGCAGATGCCAGGCTCGTTACTGTGAGCCGAGTCATGACTGTCAGCGGCGCGCATCATCGCCTCCACGCCCTGGTGCCAGCGTCCAGTCACCTGATCGCCGATCTCCGTCTTGTTCGGGGCCCCTGTAAAAGGCTGGCGCAAAATCTCGGTCAGTTTAGCGACGGAGGGCAGGACCTTCAGCGGATCACGATGGACAAAGACCACGCGGGCGTCTGGATAGACACTGCGCAAGGCATCCAGAGCGAAGACATGGTCTGGGCATTTCAGGACCCATTGTACGGCGTCAGGCAGGTCGCTGCTTTGGTGCTGAAGATGTTGGAGGAAGCGCTTGTGAAAGCGATAGGCCAGATGATGCCCCTGTCCATCCAGCCAGTCGAGATAACTTGGAATACGAAAGGTCGTATCGAATCGCAGCGACTGAAAGACCTGTGCTGTGATTTCGGTGCATTCCTGGGGCATGCGGGCCGTCAGCGGATGCACGTCCCGAAAGCCTGGCGCGATATAGGAAAAATAGCGGAGGTCGCGATCCGTCTGTGCAATCCGTTTGTCGGGGCCCTTGGCAGGGGGATAGGGTGCCATGGTTTGCCAACAGCTCGGGCTGCGGGTCATGGGATCGCAATCCAGCAGACGGTGCATGAAGGTCGTGCCGCTGCGAGGCAGTCCGGTGATGATCATAGGGTGGTGGATCGGCGTCTCGGCGATCGAAGGTGCCGTGCTTTCCTCTTGCCACATGCGCATCAGGTTTTGCAGGCAGCGGATCGTATCCCAGCGCACGGCGAAGCGTCCGAAAACCGACAGATTGGCCTCTTGCTCGAGAGCGCTCACCAGCACGGCCAGGCCTTCGGCAAACTGGCTCAAGCCGAATTCCGGCCCAAAGGCAGTTGCGGGAGCACCGGCCAGAGCTGCCTCTATCATGGCCTCCGCGCTGAGGGGGCGGCGTCCAAGCCCGGTCACCCGTGACATACGATCAGCGAAAGACAAGGCTGAGGAGGCGATTGTCACGGTCGAGAGTTTTCCTTACGCACCTGCGCGGGGTAGCGGTCCGCTCATAGGCGGTCAAGCGCAGGTGGTGTCCGCCCTGGCATGGCGGTCATTCTCTGGTCCGTACAGTCATTTGATTTTGGCCGATATCTGCAGCTTGGCGCCGCAAAGCATCCAGAATGATGCGGATGCCGTCGCCATGCCAGCGTTGAACCGCCTTATGATCGGCGTTCATCAGTTCGCCGAGGCGTCGCCAGGAAAAAAGATGGCGTCCGCTGACCGGGTGGACAAGAGCGCGGCATCCGACGATTCGGCGCAGAAGATATCGGTCCTGCGGGATGAGCGCGAGATAGCCCATGGCCTTGTCCATACGGCTGATCCGGCTTGCGGAAGGCAAGGGCGCCCGAAGCTCGGCCATGGACCAGCCATAGGCCTCGGCTGCCTCTCTAAGGACAGGCAGGGTTGTGGTCCGCAGCCGTGGGGAGAAGCCGGCCGGCGGCATGGCGAGAAGCGTGGAACCTGCTTCTTCCAAGCACGCGACCAAACCTTGAAATTCGGGCGAGTCGCTTGGTTGCGGGCGGGAAATCCGGCGATCTGCAATGCGGCGTTGGGACATCTGCTGGCGTGTCTGCATGTACGGGTCCTTGCATGGGGGAAGCCTGGCCGCAAACGCTCTATGGCGATGGTGGAGGGCTGGCATAAAATTTGCTTTCGGTGACACTGCAGGTCTGAGGGGGCGGCCGAGGCTCGGCCAGGGTTGCTGCGGTAAGAGCATCGAGCAATATGGCCTAGAATACTGGTTTCATAATCATAACGTTAGATTAACTAACAATTTTGGGCAAGAGTAAATTGAAACGAAAAGTGGAGGACCGTCCGAGTGCCGAGCATGCCGGGCTTGGGCAGACTGATGCGGCGGGAGAAGATGTCAGTGTCGCATCGCGCATCCGCCAAAGCCGTCAGGCTTTAGGGCTTACGCAGGAGGAGCTTGCGCGGCGTATAGGGGTCTCACGGAGCGCGGTTGCGCAGTGGGAAACGGATCGGACGGGGCAAGTACGAGCCAACCTCACCCGCGTCGCGGCTGTCCTGGGTGTTTCCGCCGGCTATCTCCTTGCAGGGGACCAAAATCAGGCATTTTTGACGGCAGAGGGCGCGGATGAGCGGGCGCTTCTCAATCTTTATCGTTCCTTGAGGGAAGATCAGCGCGCGGAACTCTTGCGCTTGGCGCATGGTCTGGCGGTTCGCTAGATCTGGAATCTGATCGATCTGTCCGATCGATGACCGTGCTGCGATGATCCTGCGGGGTTAATGTCGATCCTCGCGGTTTTATCACGTAAAAGTGATACCCTTATCGATCAACATGTTTCTCATAAGAAACAAGAGTGGCTATTCTGATCTGCCCGCCAGGGAAAGTGGACGTTGTATTGCAATAATGAATCGATGGTCGCTATCGCGTGTGCGGCTTGAAAAATCTTGCGCAAAGTAAGCAGTTTAGCTCACGCCGTTAGGCTCTCGTTGATTTTCTTGGCGTAATTGGCTGGCGGGGCTCGCCACTGCGGCATCATGCGGCGGGCATAGCTTCAGACAGGAGATATGACGAGTATGAGCCAGTCGGTAACGACAAGTGGCGGATCGACTCCCTCACAATTCAGCGGAGGGGGATCTCAGGCGAGTTTCACCAATTTTTTGAATGGGTCGACGACTTATACCGTCTTCTCGGGTAGCGGGGTGACGACGGTAACCGGTCCTGTCGTTTTGGCTTCGGCAAACACGGCCGTCACGCTGTCCGGGGCCAGTGCTGTCGCCGATACGAGCGCTGGCGGTAATGCCATCACAACGCAAACCGCCACCTCCGTCTACGCCGCGCCGAACGATACGGTATCCTCGGCCGCCGCGACGACTCTGTTGGGCGCAAATAGTGGCGTGACGAGTTTTTCTCTGACCGGTTCCGGCAGCTCCGTTACAGGTGGTAGTGGCGGCTTCGTCGGGACGGCATCAGGCGCGAACAGCACGCTCGTTGGCGGCACAGGGACCAGTATCTATCATGTCACGGGTACCAATTCGCTGGCTGTTGCCGGTTCTGCCGGCATTACAGGCATCGATGAGTCAAAAAGTACTGGTGCGGAAACCATCGCGACAAATCCGCTGGGTAATTCCGGCACGCTCGTTGCCATTCTCGGCAGCGGCGCTGACAGCGTCATTGGCGGCGGGGGTGCCTCGACCATCACCGCGGGTTCGGGTCATGATGCCTTCTTGTTCGTCAAGGGCCATGCCGGGGGCTCCGAGGTCATCATCGGCTTCACGGCATCCGACAACTTTGGCTTTGCCGGCTATGGTTATACGGCCGCCAATCTACCAGCTGAGCATGTGGGCCCTATAGGTGACGTCATAACGCTGAGTGACGGCACCACCATCACGCTCGCCGGCTTCGACCACAAGCTCTTCTGAATATGTCAGCGCAAGGCCAAAAACTTTGGAATGCAGTTTTTGGCCTTGCCGATTTTGTGGCTCTATCAATCGTAGCTCGGCGCGGGGTTGCACGCCGATAGCCGGTCAAAATGCTCGAGGATGAGCGCGATTTTGCGGAAAAGGATGGTGACGTCAGCCAACTCCCGCTCCAAACGCTCATCGGGTGCGAGATGCGACAATGACGGCTCACCCGAGATAAGCCGTGCCCCAGCCGACACCCGCAACGCGGCCGCCGCGTCTCCATTAAAGGTGACTGCAACCGGTTGGCCAATATGGCAGCGACGCCGCAAAATAGCCTGGTCGGAAGCTGAGACGAAATCGGTCAGCGTGCTGGTCAAATCGGCATTGAGCCAGATATAGGCTTTGCGGGCGGCGGCGAGATCCAGGAAGCGGGTCTGCTGCCCCGCGACGGCGCTCGTCATCCCTTCTGCTCCGCGGCCTGTAGGCAGGCTGAGGACGAAGCAGCGAATGGTCTCGGTCAAATCCCAGTCCGCGGCACTTTCCCCGGCCGGATTCTCGTTGACGGAGGTCAGGCCCGGCGTCGCGGCGATACAGCGCTCTACGTGACCTACGAAGCGATGCAGTATCTCGCGTCGCCGCTCTCCGGGCACTTCAGCAAAAGCCTGCATTTCAGCAAGGGCCGCCTGCCAGCGCATCACCAGTCCATAATTGCCACCGAGTGGACTCGGCCCGTGTTCCAGGCAGTCCACACCGGTCTGTTCCCGCGGCCATTCAGCGCGGCCTGTATAGAGCGCCAATCCGCCGGGCAAAGCGCTCTCGGCAAGCCGGCTGGTGACAGCAGCCGGCGCCAGCAGCGCGCCAGAAAAGGGGGGGCCGGTAAAGAATTTCGACCCTGTGATCAACACCATCCAGCCGCGAGCCAGATAGTCGCGAATCGTGCCGGGATGAAGTCGCGTCTGGCAAGCATCGACGATGACATCCATAGCCTGCCCATGGCTCTGCCAAAGGCTCATGACGCAATCGATGCCCGGTGCCCGCAAGCCGGTTTTGGAGACGTCCAGTATATGGAGCACAGGCCTCCGGCCGGCGGCGATGGCTTGTGTGACGGCTTGAACGCAATCGGCCTCGATCGCGCTCGGCGGGCGGACATGGCCCTGCTCGTCTCGCACGGCGATGGAGATCAGGGCGGTATCACGGCGGAATCCGTCCACAGCATCGCCCTTCGTCACAGCGACGCCAAGCGCGGTATCGATCGCGAAATGCTGGCCGCGGGCAGCCAAGGGTACGCCGCTTCCGGTCTCTTCCGGGGCCAGAAGAATATTGGTGATGGGGCGGTCCTCCGCAGCGCTGGCCAGAGCGAGAGAGATAAGCTCCGCATCCGTCCCGGACGGCGCCAGAATCACCCCCGTCCCACGGCTCAGGTTGAAGTGGTAGGCCAGCGCCGCCCGCACACGGTCCGCTTCCTCAAAAACTGCCGCGGCAGCCGACCCGGCGAAGCCCGAGGCGATCATGCGCCGCCGTGCGGCTTCCGCACCCAGATAGCCGCGTTCTGAGACGGAGGAGGCGGTGGAGGAAGCGAAGGTCACAGCCCAAGGGCGCGGCCTATGGCTGCACCCATACCCGTTCAGGCCGGTAAACGGATCAACGCCCAGCCTGGCATCGCCGCCCTGTTCCATCAGCCACTCGCTCGGAGCGAGGATCGACCAGCAATCGACGAGTTTGGCATGGGACGCGGCGCTGAGGTCCTGGCCGACGCCTCTCTCTTGATAGACGGCAAGCTTTGCCCATAGCCGCCTGGCCGTGCTCAGGTCGGGTGCCGCATAGCCCGTCAGTGGCGCAATCCATCCGGGCAAAGTGGCCCCGGCCGAGCCGTAGGTCTCCAGCGCCACGGCCAAAGCCGCGCAGCGGGCAGCGGCAAGCCCGGAAAGCGCGGGGTCCGCCATCTTGCTCAGCCAGGCCAGCTCCATCGCGTGGCGCATATGAAACAGGCTTTCCGCCGATGCCGCGAGCAGGGGGCTGCCGATCAGGATCTGGCTTTGGTCCAGCAGCAGAAACGGCTGAGCCAACGAATCATCGACGCGGATATCTAGATCGGAGAAGAGAATTCTTAGTTCGGGCTGATGCAAAAGCTCGGTGATCGCAAGCGGCATAACATCGGGCTGCATCAAAGCTCCCCCTATCCTGTGGCTCGGGTCGGATTCATGCGACGGCACGGCTTTGTTGCGCATCCGCGCCCCCAGCCGACGTCGTGCCGTCCCGGCAATAGACACTCTTCGCTGCTGCCTTGAGGAAAGGTCGTGCATCCGAAGGATGACATAGACACTGTCCACATGACACTCGACGCAAGATTATCCTGCTGATGGCGATAAGGCCACGCGTTTCTTCCTACGGTCGCGGAGTGGACGGAAAACTGCCGATGACCGCTCGAAGGCGATGTCACAAAACTGCAACGGGACTGTCATCTCACTCCCGGCTATCCCCTCGTAAACGCCTCGCACCGCGGTCGATCGGATCGCAGTTAATCAGGCTTTGGAGAGAATCATGTCGGACGGCAATCTGGTCCCGCGCTTAACGCGCGCTCAATTTCTTAAATCCGTGAGCCTGGCGGCTGTCGGCCTCGCGCTTCCCGGCGTCGTTGGCGCAGCGCAGGCCGCCGACGTGACGATCCTCGAGACCGGCTCCAGCCTGCTCTATCCGCTCTTCAACCTGTGGGTGCAGGGCTACAATAAGATCGACCCGAGCCTTCGCGTTACGACGCAGAGCACGGGCAGCGGCACCGGTATCGCCCAGGCGATCGCCGGTATCGCGCAGATCGGCGCGTCCGACGCCTATATGGCGGGTCCGCAGGTCAAGAAGCACCCCGACATGCTCAACATCCCCCTGGCGATCTCCGCGCAGAACGTCATCTACAATCTGCCCGGCCTGAACGGCAGCCAGCTCAACCTGAGCGGCCCGGTTCTCGCCGGAATCTACAGCGGCAAGATCACGTCCTGGGATGACGCCGCGATCGCCGCGATCAACCCTGGCGTGCCGCTTCCGAAGCATACAATTCTCCCGATCCACCGCACCGATGGCAGCGGCGATACCTTCATCTTCACGCAGTATCTGACGAAATCGACCCCGGCGTGGGCGAGCAGCGTCGCTTACGGCACCACGGTCAGCTGGCCGGCAGTTCCGGGTGGCATCGGCGCTATCGGCAATCCTGGCATGGTGCAGACGACGGGTCAGAACCCCTATTCGATCGCCTATGTCGGCGTCAGCTTCCTGGCGCAGGTTCAGGCCGCTGGTCTCGGCGTCGCCCTCCTGCAGAACAAGGCCGGCAAGTTTGTCCTGCCCAATCCGCAGACCATTGTCGCCGCCGCTTCCGGCCTTATCGACTCAACCCCGCCGGATCAGCGCATCAGCCTGATCTTTGCGGATGGCGAGATGGCCTACCCGATCATCAACTATGAATATGCCATCGTGAACTCGAAGCAGCCGAACGCGGCGCTCGCCAAGGCCATCAAGGGTCTGCTGACCTGGGCGATCGATCCCAACGGCGGCAGCTCTGGCGACTATCTCTCCAAAGTGCATTTCGTGGCCCTCCCGGACAAGATCCGTCTGCAGAGCCATACCCGCATCGCGACGATCGCTTCCTGATCGCATGAGCCAGGCACAGATGGATAGCGCAGCGGGCGGGCTTGCCCGTCCGCCTGCGAAGGCAAAAAGGCGGCGGCGGCCAACTGGCCCCTTCCGCTTGACGCTGATCGGTCTGGCCGGGGTCATCCCGGTCGTGATCGCAGCTGTTATGCTTTTCCTCGTCGTCTATGCCTGGCCCGCTATCCAGTTCAATGGGATTGACTTTCTACTGACCAAGACCTGGGATCTCGGCAATCTCTATGCCGATCCGGTCGAGCATCATGGCGTTCTGGCGCCGATCGGCGCGACCTACGGGTGTTTGGTGTTCGTCGCCGGAACGCTAGCGAGTTCCTTTCTGGCACTCCTGGTGGCAGTTCCCGTCAGCCTGGGCATCTCTGTGTTCCTCGCCGAAGGCGTCAAGCGTCAGCTCCGAACACCCTTCGCCATTGTTGTCGAGCTGCTGGCGGTGGTGCCCAGCGTCGTCTACGGCCTCTGGGGGATCATCGTCCTGGTGCCGATCGCGGCTCATATCATCGCGCCGGTCCTGGCCACGATCTTCCCCTTCATTCCCTTTCTCGCCCAGGCCGGCGGCAGCGGTTTCGGCCTCCTGTCTTCCTCCCTTGTGCTGGCACTGATGGTCATTCCCGTCATCACCATCACCGTCTATGACGCGCTCAGCCGCATTCCGAAGGAAGCAAAAGAGGCCGCCTACGCTCTGGGCACGACTAAGTTCGAGATGGTCTTCTTCACCATGCTGCCGATGATTCGGCCCGCCATTATCGGTGCGATCATTCTGGGTCTAGGCCGCGCGCTTGGTGAGACGATGGCCGTTCTCATGGTCTCCGGCGGTGCGCTGAACTACATGCCGACGACGCTGATGAGTCCCATCAGCACCATGGCGTCCTTCATCCTGTCACAGCTCGACAGCGCGGAGCAGGACCAGTCCGGTCTTGCCGTGCAGTCGCTTGCCGAGATCGCCATCGTGCTCTTCGTGATCACAGTGCTGGTGAATATCGTCGCCCGGCTTCTCGTCAGGAGCGGCGCCAGTGCCACACGCTGAGCGTCAGATGACGGGCCTCGATGCGGGCAGAGCCTGCGGCAGCGATCGGTCGTGCTTGGTCTTTGGAATTCTGGGACAGACACAATGAGTGACGCGGCCATAGCCCCCAGCTTTCATCGCAGCACCTCCAGGCTGCGCGCCGTTGGCGGCCGCAAGCTGCGCAGCGGCCTCGGCTGGGCTTTCTGCGCTATTTGCTTCCTACTGGTCGCCGCACCGCTAATCGACATCATCCTGCTGGTTCTGGTGCGCGGCTTCTCTGCCCTATCCATCCAGCTTCTGACTCAGGTCACGCAGGGGGTCAGCGGCGGTCTGCTCAACGCGATCGAAGGCACCGTCGTCCTCTCGATCGGGGCGCTGCTCTTCGGCGTTCCCATCGGGGTCGGTGCTGGTATCTATCTCGCGGAATTCGGCAATGGCCGATTTGGTTCAACCGTTCGCTTTCTCGCGGATGTATTGACGGGCGTGCCATCGATTGTGCTCGGCTACTTCTCCTACGTCACCATGGTGAATTGGCTGGGATGGCAGTTCTCTGTCCTGGCCGCCTCCATCACACTTGCCATCATGATCCTGCCCTATATGGCCAAGATGACGGAGCTTGTTCTTCGTCAGATCCCCATTCCCATGCGCGAAGCCGCCTATGCGCTGGGTGCGAATGACGGCAAGGTCGTCCTCCGCGTGCTGCTGCCGGTCGCGCTTCCGGGTATCCTGACCGCCGTACTGCTGTCGCTCGCCATTTCCGTCGGAGAGACGGCCCCGCTGATCTACACAGCCGGTTGGTCCAACTACCTGTGGAACGGGCAGATCGTGCATCAGCCCATCGGCTATCTGACTTATGTGATCTGGAGCTTCATCAACCAGCCCTTCGCCTCGGCCCATGCGCTGGCTTTTGCAGCGGCATTGCTGGTGATGATGACCGTTCTCGCCATCAACCTCGCAGCCCGCGCCATCCTGCGTGTCCGCGCGGCCTGATTGCTGGGACCGTGCTGGGATGAAAAAGGGCGGCTCCTGAGGGCCGCCCTTTTTGTTTGGTCCCTGTCGGCAGTTACCAGCGCAGCAGCCGCTCTGCGGCTTCCGCCATCTCGGCCTCGCCGCCGCAGTAGCTGAAGCGGACGAAATGCTCGCCCTGTCTCGCATCGAAATCGATGCCGGGCGTCGCGGCGATGCTGATGTCTTCCAGCATCCGGGCACAGAAATCTGTGCTGGCCTCGCCGCGGTCGCTGATGTCGGCGTAGAGGTAGAAAGCACCTTCGGCCGCGCTCAACTTCGGGTAGCCGGCACGCGGCAGGGCGTCCAGCAGCAGGTCGCGCGACCGCCGGTAGCCGGCGCGGCGCGCATCCAATTCCGCGCCGCAGTCAAACGCAGCCTCGGCTGTGAGCTGCGCGATATGGGGCGCGCTAATGAACATGTTTTGGGCCAGTCTTTCCACCGGGCGGCACAGATCCTCCGGCAGAACCATCCAGCCGACGCGCCAGCCGGTCATGGAGAAGTATTTCGAGAAGCTGTTGATGACGATAGCAGAGGGGCTGAAGGCAGCAGCGGTCGCAATCGGGCTGTCGTAATGCAAGCCGTGATAGATTTCGTCACTCACGAGTCGCACGCCATGCGCATGGCACCACTGGGCGATTGCCGACAGTTCGTCCCGGTGCAGCATCGTCCCGGCCGGGTTGCAGGGGCTCGCCAGGATCAGCCCAGCCGGTAGGGGGTCTAGCCGATCCAGCATCGCGACCGTCGGCTGAAACCGGGTATCGGCGCCTGTCTCCAGGATCACGGGCGTCATGCCGAGCGCCGTCAGGATATTCACATAAGGCGGGTAGTAGGGGGCGGCGAGTGCGATGCTGTCGCCAGCGTCGAAGGCGGAGAGAAAGGCGAGCGGAAAGGCGCCGGATGCACCCGTCGTCACTGCGACCCGCGACGGATCGACCCGGGTATCGTACCAGTCCTGATAGTGCCGGGCGATACGATGCCGCAGGCTGCTCAGCCCGAAGGCTTCCGTATAGCCGAGCGCATGACCCCGACGGAGGGTTGCGATCGCGACCTCCACCGCCTGCTGCGGCGCGCCAAGGGCAGGCTGGCCGACCTCCATGCGAATGACGCGTGGGTCATGGGGACCGCGCCGTGCCGCATGCGCATTAGCGGCGGCAATGACCTCCATCACCCGGAAGGGCGGGATAGCGCTGCCCCGCCCAACTTTCAGGCCCATGGCAGCGATTGCCCGTCAGTTCGACTTGGCACCGATATGACCAATCGCCAAACCCTCGCCACGCGGATCGGTGACCCACACGCAGCTCTTGAAGCTACCCGGCACTCGGTCCGGGCAGTTCACGCCGTTCAGGCGTCCGGGCTCGGGCACGGTCGTGCCAAAGGCGCGTCCACGGTCGGACAATGCTTCATGGGCGGCGATACCTGCCGCCAGGGGCGCCCCCTCCTGACCGGTTCCGCCGATGGCGGCACGGAAGGAGTTTGTCGGCCTATTCCAGATCACGACGGGGGCGAGCAGCGGCGCGCGGCCATGGTCGGGTGCGGCCGCAAGCAGGATACCCGTACCAGGCGCGATGCGGCCGGTGCCGAAGAGGTTGTTCATGGTCAGGCTGCAGGCGACGGCCGCCCCCGATCCGTCCAGAGTGACAAAGCTGGTCGAAGCCGCCAGCGGCGGCAGATGTCCGGCCGGGAGATTGGCGTCTTTCAGCAGCGCCTGCGGATCAGCCTGATCAGTTCCATTGCGATAGGCCGTGGCGACCGCGAGGGCCGCATCATTGGCGCCGGCGACATTGGCGGGGTCTTTGCGCAGCTGCTGGAAAGCGGCTGCGGCCGCCAAGCCGCCGTCAGTCGGTAGGAAATTCAGCACATTGCCGCCGTCGTGCAGTGCCAAAGGCGTCTCCTCCAGCGGTATCGCATGGTCGAGATCGGCCATGGAAATCGGGCCGCCGGCCTGGGCCGATGCCTGGGAGAAGGCTTGGGCGAGATCGCCCTGATACAGGTTGGCAATGCCCCGTGTGCGCAGAACATCCAGCGTATTGGCCAGATCCGGCTGCACCATCGTCTGTCCGGCCTGCAAGGGCTGTCCTTGGGCATTGGCAAAGACGGCACGCGCGGCTGGGTCTGCCAGAAGCGGTCCCGCTACGACCGAGAGATCATTGGCGAGCGCCTTGGACACCGGCACGCCAAGGGCGGCCATGCGCTGCGCCGGTCCCATGAGCTGCTGGATCGGCGTATAGCCATAAATCGCCTGCATCAGCAGCAGGCCACGCGCCGTCATCGGCACGGCAGCCGGGCGGCTGCCCGCTGTCGAGCCAGATGGCGAGGTGAAGACAAAGGCCTGCGGCGTTGCGACTCCGTTCGTCTTCACGAAGGGGGAATAGGCGACACAACCGCCGCCGCCGCCCAGCGAGGCGCGCGAGGGCAAGGTTACCATCAGCGTCAGGGCGACGGCGGTCGCGGCGTCGGCGGCCGTGCCGCCAGTCGCCAGCACCGCGCGTCCGGCTTCAGCAGCCACAGGCTCGTCGGCGATGACGACGCCGGACCAGTCGGACTTCACAACGCCCGGCACTGGCGCTTCGTTTGGATTCGGCCCGGCGCCCGGCAAGCGATGGTGGAACATGCCGCACCCGCTGAGGGTGACGGCGAGCGATGCCAATGCCGCGGTAGACCGGAAGAGGGATGTCTTCTTTGAAAACTGCATGGGCGAGGCGAGGGAAGTTGCCATCATCATCTTCGCGCGATAGGCGCGCCACTCCAGTTGGGGTCGGGGGCCGGGTTGGCCCAAGCTATGGAACGGTGCCATAAACGGCTTCATATGCGGCGGCAACCGCAAGGGCGCGCTTTGGGCGTGCTTATCTAAGCTCGTGATGCTGTGGAAGTGACCCGCATGTCTTATCGCTCGATTTTTACGGCCGTAGGGCTGCTTCTGACCATGGCGTCCTGGGCTGGCCCTGTTTTCGCTCAGCAAAGCACGTCAGCCGCTGATAGTACGGCGCTGAGCCCTGCTCAGCGTGCAGAGGTGATGGCGCTCATCCGGCAGGAACTGGTCCAGGACCCGTCCATTCTGCGGGAAGCGATCGGCGCCTTGCAGGCTCAGGACCAGGCGTCACAGGCAGCGGCTCAGGGCAAGGCAATCGCTGCGGCACAGGCGGAACTGGCGCATGATGCAGCCGACCCCGCGATCGGCAATCCTGCAGCGCCGGTGACCGTCGTGGAATTCTATGACACGCGCTGCCCATATTGCCGCGTGATGCGGCCGGAATTTGCCAGCCTGGTGCAGCAGAACCCCAATGTGCGCGTGGTTTTTAAAGATATTCCCATCCTGGGGCAGAACAGTGTCACGGAAGCGCGCGCGCTCCTCGCTGCGCAGCGTCAGGGTGGCTACGAGAAGATGCAGGCCGCTCTGATGACGGAGCCGGCGCCCCCGACCGAAAGCCGCCTGCGCAGCCTGGCATCTCAGCTTGGCCTGGACGGCAACAAGCTAATTCACGACATGGGCGATCCCGTGATCGCGCAGCGTTTGGCCGCGAATACAACCCTCGCGCAGCAGCTTGGCATTACCGGTACGCCGGCCATTGTCGTCGGCACCCAGCTGGTGCCAGGCGCGATCAGCCTGGACGATCTCCAGAAGCTGGTGGCACAGGCGGGTTAGCGACGAGCTACCTGCTGCCAAGCGGGACGCGCGTGGAAAGCGCGAAGGGCGCACCGCTTTCTGCTTGCGTGTAGATAGCCAGACTATTGAAAATACGGGGTCTTTCCAAAGCTTCGGCGAACCAGGCTTCGGCTTGGGGCAATAGCCGCGCCATCTCCGATGCTTCCAACCGCCGGGACAGGGTGAGGTGGAAGCGCCAAAGCTGGAAGACATACGGGTAGCCCCAGCGCGTTAGCATCGCCTCCTCCGCGACTGACAGTCCCGCTTTCCGGCGCTTCACGAGTTCCGCTTCGCTCGGCAAGGCACGGCAATGATCGAGGCTGGCGACCGCGACGTCTGCGGTTGCGTGCAATTCAGGGCTTGGTTCGGCTTCGCGCACGGCCAGAAAGCCGTGCAGATTCTGGACGGTCAGTCGCGGCATCGCGAAGGGTTTCAATCCCTGGGCTAATTCTTCCACCGCAGCCACGAACGCCTCATAGGTCATTCCCTCGGCTAGGCGCATGGGTGGTTTCAGGGTGCCATGAAAGCCGTAGCCCGAAGGATCGCTGATCAGATCGGGCTGCGTCACCGCCGCGGGCAGATCAAAACGCTCACCCGTTTCGGGGTCTCGCCCAAGCCAGCGGCAGCCTGCACGCCAAAGCGGATCGTCGCCATCCGGCGCATAATAGACGGCAACGCGAAATCCAGATGCGATACTCATGCGACGCGCACGCCCTGTCGCCACACGCCCCGAACGATCGGCACCCCGTCAAAAATCCTCACGCGCACCAGATCTGCGCGCCGTCCGGGGGCGATGCGTCCGCGATCGGACAGGCCCGCCATCCGCGCCGGATGGTCTGTTACCAGGCCAATCGCCGTGGGGAGTGGTAGCTCAGCGATTCTGGTCGCCATGATGGCCGCTTCGAGCATGGCGGCCGGCACATAGTCGGAGGCGAACGCATCAACCGCACCGGCCCGTAACAGGTCGGCCGCCGCAACATTGCCGGAATGGGAGCCGCCGCGCACGACATTGGGGGCGCCAGCGATGGTCTGCATGCCATAGCTTTGGGCGGCCTGAGCCGCCGCCATGGTCACGGGAAATTCCGCGATGCGAATGCCATCGGCGGCATTCTCGGCCACGTCTTCCAGCGTGCGATCGTCATGGCTGGCAAGGGTGACGGCCCGGCCCTGCATTGTGCTGAGAACGACATGCCGATTATGGTTCCGCCAGCGGGTGCGCGAGTCGCGCTGCTGGGCCAGTTTCGTCTCGATCTCTTCCTCTGTCAGGCCGTCGCGGCGGAGCAGGTCGCGATATTTCTCGACATCGCCCCATTGGCCGACGCCGGGGGAATGATCCATCAGACTCACGAGAGTGAGACGGGGATGATTCGCATAGGGCAGAAACAGCGCCTCCATATCCGGCGCAGGCAGTTCGCAGCGCAGATGCAGACGGTGCTCGGATTTAAGCAATCCGGCCTCGCTCAATTCGTCCATATCGGCGACACCGTCGACGAAGGTGCGAGTCCGCTCCTCCTGAAAGCCCAGGTCGCCGACGCAGAAGGAATCGAACACCGTGGTGACGCCGGCCACGGCACATTGCGCGTCATGCGCGATCATGGCGGAGCGGGAGGGCCAGCGCGCGGTGGCCCGCGGCAGCACCTGGCGCTCCAGATTGTCGGTATGCAAATCGATCAGGCCCGGGATCAGCAAGTCGCCTTCAAGGTCTACCGCACCGGCCAAGCGGCTTGGAGCCATATCGACCGCTGCGATCTCTGATCCCACGATTGACAGGCTGCCGCGTAGCACTTCATCGGCCAGCACGATGCGGCCACCCGTGAAAACGGTGTCAGCGCCCATGGATTGGGCCGGGGAAGAGGGACAGAACAGGGGCGGCAGACAAGGTCATCATCGCTTCACGACATGCGAGAAGGCAGGTTAGCCCGTCTTGCTGGCAAGGGTAACCCGGGCTGCCGCGCTAAAATCCCTGGCAAATGCCTTAATATTTTGTTATCGAAATAATAAGGATTGACGGGAGGGGATTTTATGCTGAGCGCGGCGGTTTTGAATGCCCTTTGGCCCCTGGGCGACAGCAAAATCCCCGGTCTGCGGGCGGCGATCGTCACCGCCGCGCCTGCTGTCTTCGCCGCCTATGGCCTGACCAGCGATCTGCTGATCGCCCACGCCATGGCGCAGTTCAGTCACGAATGCGCCGCCGGAACAGAGATCGAGGAGAATCTGAACTACGCCGCTCAGGCTTTAATCACGACCTGGCCCTCCCGCTTTGACGCGGTGAAGGCAGCCGTCTTTGCGCATCAGCCGGAAAGGATCGCGAATGAGGTCTATGACGGCCGGCTCGGCAACCAGCCAGGCAGCAATGACGGATGGAATTTCCGCGGTCGCGGTGGCGCACAGGTGACGGGCCGAGCGAATTACCAGAAACTGGGACTGAAGACGGGGCTCGATCTCACGAACCATCCAGCACTGGTCAATAGCGCGGAGCATTTTCTGGCCTGCGCCGTAGCAGATTTTGTGCTTTGCGGCTGCCTGCCCTTCGCGGCCCATGACGACGTGCGCGGCGTCACCTACCACCTCAACGGAGGGTTCATCGGCTTGGCCGGCCGCGTCGCCTGGCTCGCGCGCTGGAAATCAGCCCTGGCGACAGAGGCGGGCGCCGAAGGCGGCACAATTTGGGTTCAGGCCTTGCTCAACGATCTCGGTCAGGAACCGCCGTTGACCGTCGATGGCGCCTGGGGACCGATGACAGTCGCAGCCCTCACGGCCTTCCAGACACGCCATGGGCTGGCACCCGACGGCATGCTCAATGCGGCGACATTGGCTGCTTTGAAAGCAGCGGAGAGCGGTCGTGCGACCGCGCTCCGCCTGGTCGCTTAGAAGTGGTTCATCGTCCGCACCAGCGGTGTCGCACTGGGGTTGCTGCCGACATGGCTCAGGATAATCTCCTGGCTGGTGAGTGGGCGGCCATAATAGCTCGCATCGGCATCGCTCTGGGGCTGCACGAGCGTGCCGTCCAGGCTGATGCCAGCATATGCGCCGGATGACGAAGCCCAGACGATAATGTCCGGCCCGCCATTGGTGGTCGTCGCACCGGCGACCGTCGAGCCGAGGGTTGCAACCGCAATGCCGGCATTGGCACCGAACTGGAACTTATTCTGCAGCAGCGCGTTCAGAGCGCGTTCGCTCATCACGAACATGATCATCTCTGATTCCTGAGCGCCGATCTGAAGTCCGAAACTGGCTGAGGCAATGGTATAGAAGGCAGGATAGCTCCAGCGGCCATCGATGCCGCGCGCCATCAAAACAGCTCTGCCGCCTTCGCCACCGACAAAGAAGCCGGCCTTGAAGATGCGCGGCGCGATCAGGACGGCGCGGGCACGGTGCATGAGTTGCAGCGCATTGCCGAATTCCTTGTCGCCGCGCAGATCCTGCAAGGTTCCCAGCGCGTGATTGACAGTATCCTGCGGCCCGCTATCGGCGCGTGCAGGCAGGCTCATGCCAGCCGAGGCCAGTAGCCCCAGGGCGGCGGCTGCCGGAAACAGCGTTCTGCGTGTCAGCATGGAAATGACCTCCTCATAGTCCTCTATGACCGCGCAGATATGGCCGCTTCGTACCGATGCAAGCGAAGAGGTCGCATGCAGTGAGCCGGTGTGTTGGCAGGCTTGACGTCCGCTCGCCTCGTCCCATCGGTGACAGCCACGGCTCTGGCAGCCCTCGCCCGGAACTTTCGCTGTCCGGTCATTCCCGGCCGAATCCGCCGCTTCGGACCTGCCCGGGTCCGGCTGGAAGCCGCGCCTCACACTGCCGAATTCAGGCGCTCAGCATGCCGATATCGCGTTGCTTATGGGCCTGGCCAATCAGGTCATCGAGCTGTGAAGTCGAGATGAACTGGCTTCGGGCTTTGGCTGCACCGCGGCCCGCCGAAACAGGATCTCCGCGCCGCGCTATCCTGATCTGGCATAGTCAATGGCTGCCGCCGACGCCGGCAAAGAACGTCGCAGACCCATCGATATGGGCGGTTGCCGTCCCGGGCGTGCCGGGTGAGCCCTCGGCGCAGGCAGCGAGCAGCAGGACAACCGTCAACCAGAAGGGTGCGAAGGCGAGACGCATCATACGAACAGGATAGGTGGGCAAATTTCCCACGTCAAACGGCAGGGGCGGGCGGGGCGGTAATGATTCAGCCCGCCCTCCCTTTCCATCTCAATGCGACACAGCGGTTTTCTGTGCGGCGAGAGCCGCGGCTTCGCCACCGGCGGCATAGAGGTTCAGCCGGGAATAGACCCCGAAGGCAGAGCCGTTATCCAGAAATCCGCCACCTGGACCCTCGGTGACGGTCAGAATCTGATCCGCTTCCTGCAGGCTGAGGCTGGGGAAGGCGGCGGTCAGCAAATAGCCCGCTTCCGGCGCCAGCTTGGCGACGTCTTCAACCTCACCAATATTTTTGGGGAAGACCGCAGGAAGGCCATAGGTCTGAGTTCCTGCGTAGAAGGCCGCGTCATTGCCGGCATCGCTGAAGCGGCCGATATCCTCCTGGGCGCATTCGGCCAAGCTATTGCCACAGGCCGTTTCCAGCGCCTTGACCATATCGGCGCGGGCCGCCTTCACCGCGGCCTGATAGTCCTTGATCGGGGTACCGTGCTTCACGGCCTGGTCGAGATAGGCAGGGTCGTTTGCCAAAAGATGGGCGAGGTCATAGGTCGCAAGCGTGCGCCCGCCCAGAACATCCATCGCATAATGCGCGCCGACGATGATGCGGTCGTTGCCGTATTCCGCCCCACGCACGATCATCTGCTGGAAGCGTTCCGGCACCAGCTCGGCGAGGAGAATCGCGCCCATATAGCCGTAAGTCGTGTGGCCGCTTGGGAAGGATGGGCTATTGGTCAGGTTCATCAACGGGCCACGATTATAGACCGTGTTGTCCGCCGGAGCGTTGAAGTAGTCCGGTCCTACGATCGGACGGATATTTTTGATGGTCTGAAAGGGACGGGAATCGCCGTACTTGTCGGCGTCCGCGCTTCCGGCCGGAAGATTGTAGGCTTTGCCAAAGATATCGGTCGTGCCGTCTATCGTTTTGAAAATCGCTGCCGCATCGGCTGACACGGGGGTCGTTCCGTCGGTCGTGCCGTTGGCGAAGAAATACTTGCCGGAATTTGAGTCGGAGCCGGTGATGCTATTCGTATAGGCGATGAGTTGCGCGACGGCGGGCGATAGGTTCGTGAAGGTCTTGCGTGCGATGTAATGCGCATGCGCCTGATAGGCATCGCCCAGAGTCGTGCCAAGGCCGTCAGCCAGCTGTGCCAGATTGCCATCGGTTATGTAGACGTCGCGTAGGGACAGTTGCTGCTGCATGCCGAAGGGCAGAAGCGTCTGCTGCCGAACGGCCCCGCTCTGGATTCCCGCCGTCACCGTATAGTCGGATGCAAGGGCGGCGCGCCCTTCCGGCGTGTTCATCAAAGCGGAAACCGGCGCCAGCCCACGCAGCACCGCAAGATTGCCCGCGGACTGTGCCTCCGCCGTCAGCGGAGCCAGTAGGCCGAAGGCGACGGCGCTCAGAAGCAGGGTGCGTTTCACGGTCTCGTCCTCCAGTGCAACTTGTCCGCAATGGCTTACCACCTCGCCGCGGTCGGGCGGAACGGCGAGGGCGGCAAGAGGGGGGATTGCAACAAAAGGGTCGCATTTGCGGCGCCGGGCAGATCAGCGCGGCTCACACGTTCGCCAGAGACCAGATTCCTGAGAGAAAAGGACGTCCCGGCGCAGGCAAAGAGCGCCCGGTCGCCGAATTCCGATGCCCGGTGACATACTCGGCCTTTTCGGCGCTGCGTGGCAAACGGAGAAGAACGGTAGCCTACCGTATCACCGGAAATCCCTGGATTTCTAGTGGGGCGCAAGCCGTCAGATATAATGAAAAAGGTGCCCTGGCTCCCGGAGTAGGACTCGAACCTACGACCGAGCGATTAACAGTCGCTTGCTCTACCAACTGAGCTATCCGGGAACAGCGGGCGGGCACCCTATAGCGGAGGTGTCACGACCTTGCAACGCCAGCCGACGCTGCTTTTTCTGTGTGAAAAGCAGACCTCCCTCCCGCATCTATGCTGCCTTCACCTCTGCACAGCACCGTGCTAGAGGGCTTGTGTCGCGAGAGTGGCGGAACGGTAGACGCAGTCGACTCAAAATCGACCGGCGCAAGTCATGGGGGTTCGAATCCCCCCTCTCGCACCAAGCCCCCCTATTGGGTCATGTCCCCGTGTAGATGAAAAATTGTGTTGGGTGCAGGCTTTTATGCGCCCGATACATGCCCAAATCTGGGCCGTTTCGGTCGTCGCACGATTGGGGGATGGACGCGGTGCAACTGTTTCAATGCCAAGTTTGCAGCCAGCTGCTCTTTTTTGAAAATACGCGCTGCGAAAGCTGCGGGTCGAGTCTCGGGTATGATGCGGGCACGTCCCAGCTCGAGGTCGTGGTGCAAGATGGCGATATCTGGCGGCCTTCCACTGGTGGCGAGACCCAGTACCGCTTTTGCGACAATGCCCAGTATGGTGCCTGTAACTGGCTCATCGCGGCAGATAGTCCAGAGACCTACTGCGCGGCCTGTCGCCACAACCGCACCATCCCGGCTCTCAACGAGGGGGCCAATCTCCAGCGATGGCAAAAGCTTGAAGCCGCAAAGCACCGGCTTTTCTATCAGCTGATCAAGCTGAACCTGCCGCTTCCGACGCTGGCCGAGGACCCGGCGCACGGCCTTGCCTTCGACTTCCTGGCCGATCCCCCGGCAGCGGGTGGTCCCCGTGTACTCACCGGCCACGACGACGGGCTTATCACCCTCAATCTTGCCGAAGCAGACGACGTCGCCCGAGAGGCGCTACGCACGCAGATGGGTGAGCCCTACCGCACGCTGCTTGGCCATTTTCGTCATGAGATTGGTCATTTCTACTGGGATCTGCTGGTCCGGGACGGTCATCGGCTGGAACAATGCCGTGCCGTCTTCGGCGACGACGAGCAGGATTACGGCCAGGCCTTGCAGCGACACTATCAGGAGGGTCCACCTCCCGGCTGGCAAAACGATTTCATCTCGCATTACGCGACGACCCATGCCTGGGAGGATTTTGCCGAGACCTGGGCGCATTATCTGCATATCCTGGATACGCTTGAGACGGCGAAGGCCTTCGGTATTGCGATCCACCCGATGAAGGCAAAAGCGCCCGATCTGCACGCCGATATCACGCTTAACCCCTATGGCGAGGGACCTGTCGAAGGGCTGATCGATGACTGGCTGCCACTCACCTTCGCGGTCAACAGCCTCAATCGGAGCATGGGGATAAGCGATCTCTATCCCTTCATCCTTAGCGCCGCGGTGATCCAGAAGATGGATTTCATCCATCGCCTCGTGCAGGGCCGGCTACCTGAAGATCAGCCTGCCGTGGCGTGAATGAACTGAGTTTGCGCAAAAAAAGCCGGCCGGGACGTCATCCCGGCCGGCTTGCGATAGCAGACTTTGTTGTGGGCGGCTTATTTCACAGCGTCGCGAACACTGTCTTTGGCGCCACCGACGGCGTTTTGGACCTTGCCGGCGGTCTTCTCGACCTTTCCTTCAGCCTCCAGCTTCTTGTCACCAGTAACCTTGCCGGCCGCTTCTTTAACGCCGCCCTTGATCTGATGGCCGATACCGGCGGTGCGATCCTTATCCATCTGCGACATCCCTTTCGGTTTACGAGCACTTTGGATTCTGTGCCCTGTGTTACGGGACATAGTGCCAGGATTCCGAGAATGAAGGTCTGAGCCGCGTGCCAGCCGTCACGTCCTCGTGTGGATCGTACATGAAAAAGCCGCGGCCCTTTGCAGAGCCGCGGCCTGTTCAGAGAGGGGCTTTAGTAAGCGCGGCGGCGGCCAAACAAGGCATGATAGAGCACGAGCAGGACGATAGCGCCGATCACGGCGACGACCATGCTGTAGAGGTTGAAGCCGGTAACGCCGGCGGCGCCAAAGGCGTTGAAAATAAATCCGCCAACCAGGGCTCCGACGATGCCCAGGACGATATCCATAAAGAAGCCTTCACCGGAGCGATTGACGATCTTGCTCGCGATAAAGCCGGCGATGAGGCCGAGTATGATCCAGCCGATAATTGACATTGTGGTCCCCTGTTTCGGGCCAAACCCTGTTTAAGGGTTTGGCGATCGACCTCAAAAAGGGTGCGACCGGCTCATCTTCAAGGGAGTGAGCCGGTTTGTTCGATCGGCGACCTAATGATTAGGCGTGTAGTTGCGCCAATGTCACAGCTGTGCGCGCTGCGCCTGTTTGATCGCGGGATAGAGCGCACGATACAGTGGCAGGCGTTTTTCATACGCCGCCTGCAGATTGGGGTCGGGGGTGATTGCGGCCAGTCGGCGTGGCGGCGTGCAAAGCGCCTCTGGTGCCTCACCCGTTGCGGCCAGCCGGCCAAGGCGTGCGGCGCCAAAAGCAGCGCCGTGCTCACCATCGGCGAGACGATGCAGCGTGATGCCCAGAACCGAGGCAAGAATCTTGATCCAGGTCACGCTGCGCGAGCCGCCGCCGATGACATCGGCCTCCGTCACGACCGTGCCAGCAGCCCGTAAAGCGTCCAGACAATCGCGGAACGAGAAGGCAACGCCTTCCAGCACGGCCTGGGTCAAAGCGGCGCGCGTGGTGTCCTGCGACAGACCGACGAAAGCGCCACGGATGCCGCCATCATTATGCGGTGTCCGCTCTCCCGACAGATAAGGCAGGAAGGTCACCTCGGACGGTGCCGCGGGCGTTTCCGGCAGCGCCTCAAGCAGCACGGCCTCCTTTTCTTCCGCAACGCTACTCCACCAGGCAAGGCAGGCTGCCGCCGACAGCGTTACGCCCATCTGGTGCCATAGCCCCGGCAAGGCGTGGCAAAAAGCATGTACCGTCTCTTCTGGATTCGGTCGGAAACGGTCGGTCGTGACCCACAGGACGCCAGAGGTTCCGAGCGACAGAAACGCGCTGCCAGGGCGAATGGCACCAAGTCCGACGGCGCCTGCCGCATTGTCGCCCGCGCCGCCCGCCAGAACCGGCGCCGTCTTCATGCCCCAGCGTGCACGAAGGTCTTCCGTCAGAATTCCGGCGGGCGCGCTTCCCTCTACGAGGCGCGGCATGGCGGAGAGGGACAGTCCCGTGGCAGCAAGCGCTGCTTCAGACCAGGCGCGGGCGCCGACATCCAGCCACAGAGTCCCGGCGGCGTCGGACATTTCCTCGATCATGTCGCCCGTCAGGCGATAGCGAAGATAGGCTTTCGGCAAAAGCACGGTGTGCAGCTGACTGAAAATCTCAGGCTCGTGCGTACGCACCCAAAGCAGCTTAGGGGCGGTGAAGCCCGGCATCGCCGGATTGCCGGTCACCTGCCGCAGGGCGGGAAAGGCGTCCTCCAGTTTAACGCATTCCGCCTCGCACCGCGTGTCGTTCCAAAGGATGGCCGGACGCAGCGGTTGGTTGGCCTCATTTAGCAGCACAGCGCCATGCATCTGGCCGGAAAGCCCTATGCCGCGGACCGCCGCCATTTCGGTGGGGTGGGTTTGGGCGAGCCGGTCGAGCGCGCGGAGGGCCGCCTGCCACCAGTCTTCTGGATTCTGTTCGCTCCATCCGGGTCTTGGGCGGGAAACCTCAAGCGACTCGGTGTGGCTTGCCAGGACCGCATCGGTCTCATCGACGATAACCACCTTGAGTCCTGACGTGCCGAGATCAATCCCGAGATACATGGCGTTCCCCCAACGGCGCTTTGTTTGACGTGGTCAGCCGATAACAGAACCGCGTCGGGTGGGGGAGGCGTATTCCGGGCATGTCGGTATTTCGGCCCCACGCGCCCGAGCAAGCGTCACAATTTTGCAATGCAGCGAAAGTCTAGCTCTGCTTGCCTGCCTCGGCACCAATGTCTGTGTCGCAAAGATCACAGATGTGAGAGTTTTCCGCGTTGCGGGAAAAGTCCTGCAAAACCCTGTTGCTGTGCACCATTTGCCCGGCTACACCTCTCTTAAGGTTAATGTCTGGTTTAGAGATAGAGGCACGGTCAGTGCCACCCGGTTCAGGTCGGGTCATTTTTTGCGGGGATGACGACTATGAGCGGTACGAGTACGGTCAGCGGCGGTTCAGTTCCGAATAACTATACGGGCGGCAGCGGGTCAGCATTTTCCAACTACTTCAATTCTTCGACTTCAGTGACGGTCGTGTCCAGCGGGGCTACCACCACTTCGGGTGCAGCCGTCGTTGGTACCTCCGGCACTGCGGTCACCGTCTCGGGTGCAACTGCGGTCGCCGACACGTCGTCCGGCGGTAACAGCATCACCACCACGAGCAACACCGCTGTCTTCGCGGCGCCGAATGACACGGTGACGGCAGCCACGGGTTCCACGACCCTGTTCGGCGCTGGTTCGGGCACCACCACCTTCACACTTGGCGGCAGCGGGTCTTCGGTTGTTGGCGGCACTGGGTCGATCACAGGCACCGTGTCCGGCACCAACAGCACGCTGATCGGTGGTTCTGGCAGCAGCACCCTGACCGTGACCGGCTCCAACAATCTGGCGGTGGCTGGATCGTCCGGGACGACCACCATTGATATGTCCAAGTCCACTGGTCCGAATACGATTGCCACCAACCCGAACGGCGGCAATGCGACTCTGGTCGCGACGCTCGGCAGCGGTGCCGACTCGGTCATCGGCGGTGGCGGTGCCTCTACGATCACGGCGGGCTCCGGCAGCGACGTGTTCGGCTTCGTCAAGGGTCATGCGGGCGGAAGCGAAGTCATCATCGGGTTCAAGTCGACCGATACCCTCGCTTTCGGTGGCTACGGCTACTCTGCCACCAATGTGCCGACTGAGACCGTCACAGGTGGCAATGATGTCATCACCCTCAACGATGGCACCACCATCACTCTGACCAACGTCGACCACAAAATCTTCTAATCTCGACGACAGCCGGCCCGGTTCACCGGGCCGGTCTTTATTCCAAAACGCCCGCAACCTCGTTGCGGGCGTTTTGTGTTTTGGGGCAGGAGAGATCTTTCAGGCATAGGGTTGGCATAACGCGTTATGTCCCTCTATCGCCCTTGGCGAATCGGGCGTTAGGGTAGTGCCTTAACGCGCATCCGATGGGCCTTATGTCTGCACATTCCGAAAAGCCGCTGCCACCGAGTCTCTACGCGGAAACGGCCATTCCCCCGCTGGATTTGCCGCGGCTTGAGGAGGAGACACGGGCCTCGGTCGTGGTCATCGGCGGCGGCATCACCGGCCTCTCCTCGGCACTGCATCTGGCCGAGCGCGGCATCAATGTTCTGCTGCTGGAAGCGCAGCAGCCTGGCTTCGGCGCCTCGGGCCGCAATGGCGGGCATGTCAATCCCGGCCTCAAGCCTGATCCCGACGATGTCGAGAGCGATTTCGGCGCACTCGGCCACCGGATGGTGCAGTTTTCCTATGCCGCCCCGGAAGCCCTCTTCCGTCTCGTTGAGCGCCACCAGATCCGTTGCGAAGCGCAGCAAGGTGGCACCTTGCGGGCTGCCACGACTGCCGCGACGCTGGCTGGCCTGCAGAGGCTTTCTGCCCAATATCAATCGCGTGGCCTGACCGCCAGGCTGCTGGATCGCCAAGAATCCGTGATAGCCACAGGCACGCCGCGGTATCACGGTATCCTTCGCGACCCCAGCGGTGGATCGGTCAATCCGCTCGGTTATTCTCGGGGACTGGCCAGAGCAGCGATCGCGGCCGGCGCGCGTATTCACGCCAATAGCCCGGCCATAAAGCTGGAGCGCCAAACAGGTGGCGGCTGGCGCGTGGTGACGCCCTCGGGCGCTGTCGTGGCCGATCGCATCGTGATCGGCACCAATGGCTATACCGATGATCTATGGCCGGGTTTACGTCAGTCCATTGTGCCGGTCTGGTCGGGCATCACCGCGACGGAACCCTTGTCCGAGGCCCAGCTCAGGCAGGTCATGCCCGGTGGCGGCGTGCTGTACGAACTTGGCTCGATCACTGTCTACTACCGTGTCGATGCCACGAACCGGCTGCTCATGGGCGGGCGGAGCAAATTGCGCGAGATGGGCGGACCGGCCGGTTTCGGCTACCTGCAGCGCTATGCTGAGAAACTGTGGCCCGCCCTGCGTGGCATTCGCTGGGGTCATGGTTGGAACGGCCAGCTGGGCATGACGGCCGATCATTACCCGCATCTGCACGAACCAGAGCCTGATGTGCTGATCGCCCTTGGCTACAACGGCCGCGGCGTTGCCATGGCAACGGCGATGGGCGGCCTCGTCGCCCGGCGCATCGGTGGGGAAGTGGCGGACGCGCTGGACATGCCCTTCACCGACCTCAAGCCCATCCCCTTCCACGCCTTTTGGCCGCTCGCGGTCCAGGGCCGCCTTGCCTGGGGCCGGATGAAGGATAGATTAGGCCTATGAGCGTGCGGCAATGCCTCACCGGCAGCCAGGTCTTGACGAAAGACGGACTGGTCTCCGGGCTGAGCGTTCTGATCGAAAACGGCACGATTCTCGACATCCTGCCGGAAGCCGCCGCGGCTGACGCCACGATCCGCAGATTGCCCGAGGGCAGTATCCTCGCCCCAGGCTTCATCGATGTTCAGGTCAATGGCGGCGGCGGCGTGCTTTTCAATGAGTCGCCGACTGTCGCTGGCGCTTTGGCTATCGCCGCTGCGCATCGCCGCTTCGGTACGACCTCGCTGCTGCCAACCGTCATCACGGATCGGCCGGAGGTGATGCGCGCGGGGACAGCAGCGGCACGCGCGGCGATGCGCCTCCCCAAAAGCGGCATTGCCGGCATCCATCTGGAAGGCCCCTTCATCAGCCCGCGTCGCCCGGGCGTTCATGATCCGGCGCTGATCAGGACTATGGATGCAGCGGACGCGGACTGGTTGGCAGGCCAGGCAGCGGGCTTGCCGCTGCTCCTCACCGTGGCGCCGGAAGAAGTGGCGGACGATCAACTCAGGCGGCTTGCATCGTCTGGTATCATACTCAGTGCCGGACATACCGCGGCCTCTGCCGAACGGATATCGCAGGCGATCGGATTCGGCCTCCGTTGTTTCACGCATCTCTTCAACGCCATGCCGCCGCTCGCCGGGCGCGAGCCAGGCCCTGTTGGCGCCGCTTTGATTGATCAGTCCGCCTGGTGCGAATTGATTGTCGATGCCGTGCATGTCCATCCCGTCTCGCTCGCGGCTGCGCTGGCCGCGCGTCCGGCCGACCGGATGCTGCTGGTCACGGATGCAATGAGCGTTCTGGGCACTGATGCCGACGGCTTCGACCTCTATGGTCAGCGCATTCTCCGCCGCAATGGCCGGCTGGAACGAGAGGACGGCACCTTGGCGGGCGCCGATCTCGATATGGCGGCGGCCGTGAGGAATACGGTGGGGCTATTGGGCTGTTCGGTGGAGCGGGCATTGCGTATGGCCGCGACCTATCCGGCGGATCTGATGCGCTTGACTGATCGTGGACGGATCGCGCCGGGCCTGCGGGCTGATCTGGTGCTGTTGTCAGCGGGCCTGCAACCGCTGGGCACTTGGCTTGAAGGTGATTGGTCCGCTGCCTGAACTGGCGCTGCCGCGGAAAAGGCGGGCGCGGGCAGGCAATGCCCGCCCGCGCCCCCTTCTGTCAGACCGGAAGCACGGCCGACATGATCATCACCATCGCCAGCGTTCCCACCGATAGTATGGTTTCCAGCACCGACCAGCTTTTGAGTGTCTGGCTCACGCTCATATTGAGATACTGCTTCACAAGCCAAAAGCCGCCGTCATTGACGTGGCTGAAGATGATCGAGCCACCGCCCGTCGCCAGCACGAGAAGCGCAAGCTGCGCACCGGGCGTGTGGGCAGCGATGGGCGCCACGATCCCGGCAGAGGTGATCATGGCCACGGTCGAGGAGCCGACGGCTAGCCGCACCACGGCAGCCAGCAGCCAGGCGAGAAGCAGAAGCGAGACATGGGCGCCCAGTGCGACGGTGACGATGGCATGGGACACGCCGCTGTCGATGAGAACGCGGCCGAAACCGCCGCCAGCACCGATCAGAAGCGTGATCATGGCCGTCGGTGCCAGGCAATCGTTGGTGAACTTGAGGATGGTCTCGCGGGACATGCCGCGCGCCAGACCCAGCGTATAGAAGCTCAGAATAACCGCCAAAAGCAGGGAAATATCGGCGTTGCCGATAAAAACCAGCACGAGGTAGAGGGTCGACCCGCGCGGCGTGAATACGTCCGCGAAGCTGCCCAGAAGCATCAGGATCACGGGCAGCAGCAGTGTCAGCACGGTGATGCCGAAAGGCGGCAGCTTCTCCGCCGGCATTTCATTGAGAAACTGGGCTGCCAACGGGTTCTCGGCGGGCAGTTGCGTGCGCGGACCAATGATCATGGCCCAGACCGGACCGGCGATGATCGCGGCCGGAATACCGGCCACCAGCGCCAGCAGGATCGTCGTGCCGATATCGGCGTGAAAGGCTTGCAGCGCCAGCATCGCGGCCGGATGCGGCGGCATCAAAGCATGGACGACAGAGAGGCCGGTAATAAGGGGAAGGGCGACGATCAGAAGCGGCCGGCCGGTATCTTTCGCGACGTTGAAGGCGATCGGGATCAACAGCACGAAGCCGACTTCAAAGAACACGGGCAGGCCTACGATGACGCCGATCGCGAGCATCGCCCAGGGGATATTGTTGGGCCCGAACCAGCGTATCAGCGTCTTCGCGATTTGTGCTGCGCCGCCCGATTCCGCCAGCATCTTACCCAGCATTGTGCCCAGCGCGATGATGATCGCGATATGACCCAGTGCGTTGCCCACACCCGTCTCAAACGACTTGACAACCTTGTCAGCCGGCATGCCTGCAATCAGCGCCATGGCCAAGGAGATGACGAAAATGACGATGAAAGGATTGAGCTTGAACCGCGCGATGAGAACGATCAGCGCAACGACCGCGACGATAGCGAGGCCAACGGCAAAGGCGGGGGACATAGACAGAACTCCAGGCTCTCTTTGGCAGGACATTCCGCCGCCGGCGGAGATAAGGCAATGGTCTTGCCAAACCAGCCGACGGATCGTCACATATCGGCAGGTTTCCCGCGCATACGCTTGACGCCGCTGCGCAGCGCCTTGCCGTCCAGGCGTCGTTCCTGGCTGCCGCGGGTGGGTTTCGTGGGCCGGCGCTTGCGCTGCACTTCCGCCGCCTTGGCGAGCAGGGTGACCAGGCGGGCCAGAGCATCTTCCCGGTTGCGAATCTGACTGCGATGCGCCTGCGCGAAAATCACGATCACGCCGTCCTGCGTCATGCGCTGTCCCGCCGCAGTTTCCAGACGGTGCCTGAAGCCAGGCGACGGCTCTGCGGTCCGTGTCGTGTCGAAGCGCAGCTCAACGGCGGTTGCGACCTTGTTCACATTCTGTCCGCCCGGGCCCGAGGCATGGACGAAACGGAAGGAAAGATCGTCTTCGTCGATGGAGAAGGACGGGGTGATGGGGATGCGCGCCATGCCGGTTTTAAAATGTGGTCTCAAATGAAAAGGGACGCCGGCTGGTTCCGGCGTCCCTTTTTCTAGCGCGTCGGCCGCGAAAGCGCTGCCGGGAATTCTCTCTTAGCTGACGACGCGCAGTTGCGCACGCGGGCGAGCAGCCATTTCCTCGTAAACCGACACATAGTCTTCAGCCATCCGGCGGGCGGAGAAGCGCTCCTCGAAGCGCGCCCGAACCTGGGCGCGATCCAGTTCACCCAGGCGATGCACGGCCCTCACGGCATCCGCTTCGTCACGGGTGATGAAGCCGGTCAACCCGTCTTCGATCACTTCCGGCACGGAACCGCGTTCATAGGTGATCACCGGGGTGCCGCAAGCCATGGCTTCGATCATCACCAGGCCGAAGGGCTCCGGCCAGTCGATCGGGAAGATCAGCGCATGGGCGGCCGACAGGAAGTCAGGCTTCTGCATTTCGTTGATCTCGCCGATGAACTCGACATGCGGCTGCTTCAGCAGCGGCTTGATCACGGCCTCGAAATACTCCTGATCCGCGGCATCGACCTTAGCCGCAATCTTGATGCGCAGCCCGGCCTTGCCCGCGATGTGAATAGCCTTGTCGACACCCTTTTCGGGTGAGACCCGTCCCAGGACCGCCAGATAGTCCTGGGGGACGTTGCGCGGCGTCAGGATGTTCGTGGGCAGGCCGTGATGCACCGTCCGCACCCAGTTCAGGTTCGGCACGGGCGCACGCTGGCTGTCGGAGATCGACACCAGCGGAACCTTCGGGAAGGCGCCGTAGATATCGACGAATTCAGGCAAATCGAGGCGACCATGAATGGTGGTCACGAAAGGTGTCGCCTGGCGCGAGAAAAGCGAAAAGGGCAGATAGTCATTGTGAAAGTGGATGACGTCGAATTCGTCCACCCGGTCCCGAATAGCTTCCATCATCTTCATATGTGGCGCCATCCGGTCCCGGATATTCGGGTCGAGGCGGAGGGCCTCCTCGCACATCGGCTCCAGCTTGGCCGCGGTCCGGCTGTCGCCGCTCGCGAACAGCGTCACCTCATGGCCCATGGCCACCAGCTCTTCCGTCAGAAAGGAAACCACGCGTTCCGTTCCGCCATACAGACGCGGCGGCACGGCTTCGTAGAGAGGGGAGACCTGGGCAATACGCATCGTCAAACTCTCCTGAAGGCCGGCATCATCGATGGCTCAAAGGGTTGATGCGGCGACATTCGTTAGCTTCTAATGGGATAGCAGTAAAACTTAGTACTCTAGTTCAGGCCGTGACCTTCACCCTGAAGCATCAGCACCGAATGTGGCGAAATCTCGGCGCTAAAGCTTTGAAATATAGGCAATCACGCGAAACGCGCCCTATTTCCGCTACGATCTATGTCTAGTCTGCCTCTCAACCCGATGTGATGCGCATCTCAGTACGCTGCATCCCATTTGGGCAAGCTAAGGGCTCCTGACGAGATCACGCGGACTGCTCAGCGACTTTTCTCAGAAAGTTGACCAGTCTGCTGAAATGAAGGTGACGGCTATGCAGGGTTTCGCGCGTTCTTCAGACCATTCCACGCAGGGCAATGCTGACTTCTCGGGCACAACCTCGCCGCGCCAGACGGCCACGCTCCTGGGGCTGCGCGCGAAGCCGATCCGCTTCCTGCTGCATTTCGTCGCGCGTCATCCTCTGGCGCATGCAGGTGTCCTTGCCTCCGTGCTCGTCGCCGTTTTGTGCTCGGTTCTGACCCAGTATGGTTTGAAGAACCTGGTCGACGCCGTCTCCCATGGCCACAGCGCTGCGGCGGTCCATGGCGTTTGGATTGCCTTTGGCGTGCTTGCCGTGCTGATCGCGGCCGACAATCTGATGTGGCGCGTCGGCGGCTGGATCGCGGCCAAGCTTTTCGTGCAGGTGACGGGCGATGTCCGTCGCGACCTCTTCAACCATCTTGCCGGTCACTCGCCCAGCTATTTCGCTGATCGTCTGCCGGGCACCCTGGCTGGCCGTGTGACGGCGACCTCCAATGCTGTCTTCACCACTGAGAATACGCTGGCCTGGAACATTCTGCCGCCGGTCGTGGCCGTGATCTTCTCCATTGCGCTGGTGACCTCGGTCAATCCGCTTATGGCTTTCGCCATGGCCTCCATCAGCGCCGGCCTTGCCGCCATCATCTTCTTCCTCGCGCGCAAGGGCGGTCCGCTCCATCGCTCCTATGCCGGTTCGGCCGCGCGCGTGGACGGCGAGTTGGTGGATGTCATCGGCAATATCGCGGTGGTGCGTGCGTTCGGTGCGACTTTTCGGGAAAGCAAGCGCATTGCCGAGACGGTGGGCGAGGAGATGTCCGCCCGGCACAACAGCCTGAAATATCTAGAAAAACTGCGTCTTCTTCATGCCGTGGTGACGGCCCTCTTTTCCGCGGCCGTCATGGCTTGGGTGGTCGTTCTGTGGGGCCGCGGTCAGGCCTCCCCCGGTGACATCGTGCTGGTCGGCTCGCTCTGCTTCACCATCCTGCACGGCACCCGTGATCTCGCGGTGGCCTTGGTCGATCTCACTCAGCATGTCGCCCGTCTGGAAGAAGCGACCGCAACCTTGCTCCTGCCGCATGCCTTGCCGGACGCGCCGCAGGCCCGTCCGCTGCTGCTGACCGCCGGTGGCGTTTCCTTCGATGATGTCCGATTCTCTTATCCGGGACGGCCGGAAGTCCTGAAAGGCGTGGCGCTGAACATCCAGCCCGGCCAGCGCGTCGGTCTGGTCGGGTCCTCAGGCGCCGGCAAGTCCACCATTCTCAGCCTCATGCAGCGCTTCTATGACCCGAGCGAGGGCCGCATCCTGATCGATGGCCAGGATATCAGCCGGGTGACTCAGGAAAGCCTGCGCCAGGGCATGGCCGTGGTGCCGCAGGATATCTCTCTCTTCCATCGCTCGGTGCTGGAAAACATCCGCTACGCGCGTCCCTCTGCGACGACGGCCGAGGTCCTCCAGGCCTCTGAACTCGCCCGCTGCCGTGACTTCATCGAGGCGCTGCCGGAAGGGTTTGATACGATCGTCGGCGACCGGGGCACGAAGCTGTCGGGCGGCCAGCGTCAGCGCATCGCGATCGCCCGTGCGATCCTGAAGAACGCGCCGCTGCTGCTGCTGGACGAGGCGACCTCCGCGCTCGATACCGAATCCGAACAGGCAATCCAAAGCGCGCTCGATACGCTGATGGAAGGTCGCACGGTCGTGGCCATCGCCCACCGTCTGTCCACCCTGCGCAACTTCGATCGCATCGTGGTCATGGCGGATGGTGAGGTTGTGGATGACGGTTCACCGACCGAACTCGCGGGCCGTCCGGGTCCTTATCGCGATCTGCTGACCCGGCAGAACGTGATCCCGATGCCCCGGGCCGCCTGATCCTGATGGCCTTCTCCGCTCCGACCGCTTGATCCAAGGAATCGTTAGCGATGGATGAGACCATTTTTGGCCGGGCTCTGACGGATCTGAGGGATGTCGCGGCTGGCACGGTCGCCCCGGCCGACTCCGGGCGGCTGATCGTGGTCTCCAACCGCGTCGCTCCGATCGAGGAGGGACAGCCCACGGCCGGCGGTCTTGCCGCAGGTGTGCTCGACGCACTGCAGGACATGGGTGGCCTCTGGATCGGCTGGAGCGGAGAGATTTCAACGGAGGGCAGCCGCATCCTGCCGGAGCGGCAGAAGGGCCATATCCGTCTGCAGACTTTGGATCTCGCAGAGGCCGACTACGCTCAATATTACCGCGGCTTTGCGAACTCGGCGCTATGGCCGGTATTGCACTACCGCTCCGCGCTGGCCCGCTTTTCCCGCAGCGACTACGCCGGCTACCGGCGGGTGAACGAGCTGTTTGCGAGCGCAGTCGCCGATGCCTTGGCCCCGCAGGACGTGGTCTGGGCGCATGACTATCATCTCCTCAGCCTCGCCGCCGCTCTGCGCGAAAAAGGCATCACCAACCGCCTGGGCATCTTTCTGCACACGCCGTTTCCGGCCGCGCCGGTGTTCATGACCATCCCGGTTCATGCCGATCTCGCCCGCGCGCTATGCCAATATGACCTTATCGGTTTCCAGACCGAGGCAGATCGCCGCGCCTTCGAGGATTACGTGCTGCGCGAGGCGGACGGTCATCTTTTGCCCGGTCGCGCCCTCATGGCTTTCGGCCGCGTCGTGCGCACTGGCGTCTACCCTATCGGTGTTCAGACCGACGAAATCCGCGCACAGGCCGAACCGCCCGGTGATTGCCCGCAGATGGCGCGGCTGCACCGCTCGATCGGTGAGAGCAAGCTCATTATCAGCGTCGATCGGCTGGATTATTCCAAGGGGCTGAATGAGCGCTTCCTCGCCTATGAACGCTTCCTTGAGCAGAATGAAAGCCGCCGCGGTGGTGTCACCTTTCTGCAGATCGCGCCGCCCTCCCGCAGCGATGTCGACACCTACCGGGAGATCCGGCAGGAGCTGGAGCGTGAGGCTGGGCGTATCAACGGACGCTTTGCTGAGTTGGACTGGACGCCACTACGCTATTTGAACAAGGGTTTCGCGCGGCAGATGCTGATGCCTATGTACGCACGCGCGGATATCGGCCTGGTGACTCCTATGCGCGATGGCATGAACTTGGTCGCCAAAGAATTCGTCGCCGCCCAGAATCCGATCGATCCCGGTGTGCTGGTGCTGTCACAATTCGCGGGCGCTGCCTGCGAGCTGAAAACGGCCCTGCTGGTCAATCCGCACGATCCCGATGAGATTGCCGCCGCGCTGGAGCAGGCGCTGTCGATGCCACTGCTCGAAAGACGCGAGCGTCATGCCGAGATGATGGCGGTCCTTCGGCGCAATAGCTTGTCCGCTTGGCGCGATCGCTTCCTGGGCGATCTGAACGGGCGAGCCTAGCCTGCGTCCAGGCTTTCGCCTTTGCCCAGGGAGCCAGGAGGCAAAGTATCCCCTCCTGGGTCTCTTAAAAGGCAGAAAATTACAATTACCTTACCACCGCGCCCCAAATCCGCCGCTATCGGCGATCAATGTCACGGTAGTGAAATTTATGCTGCGGAGAGACCATGTCTGCCGTATCGCCCAGGTCTGCTAAGACTAGCATAACCCTGCAGCGCAGGGCTGCCGATTGGCTTGTCGCGCAGCCGCAAGCGCGTGTCACAGTCGCTCTCTTCATAGCGATTAGTCTGGTGGGCTTCCTGGCCCGCTTCTACCGCATCGACAATATGCCCTTCTGGCTGGACGAAGTGACCACCGTCAATCGGTCAAGCCTGCCCTTCTGGGACATGGTGCATGACTCGCTCTCCGCGCACCATCTGCCATCCTATTTCGCGCTCGCATCGCTGTTCGGTCACTATGGAACCAGCGAATTGGTGCTGCGCCTGCCATCGGCGTTCTTTGGCGCAGTTTCGTGTGGCGTGCTGTTTCTGATCGGGCGTGCTTTGGGCGGTTGGCGTGCCGGTCTGGTCGCCGGCCTGCTTCTCGCGCTGTCACCCCTGCAGGTGCAATATGGCCAGGAAGCACGCTCTTATACCTTTGCGATCCTCATGATGGCCATTGGGCTGCTGGGCTTTGTGCAGCTAGCGCGAGATCCCCAGGCAGCCAGCCGACCGTTCGGTTCTCCGGGTGCGTCTTATGCCCCATGGGTAATCTACACGCTTGGGACCCTGGGTGCCTTAAACGTGCTCAGCACGGGCTTTTTCTGGTTCATCTCCGCTAATATCGGGGTCCTTGCGATCCTGCTGCGCGAGCGGGGGATTGATAAGCGGCGGTTTGTCTGGCGTTGGCTGGTCGCGCAGGTCGTGGTCCTTGCGGGAACATTGCCCTGGTTCGGTGCAATGGACGTCGTCACCCATGGACAGATGACGAATGCCACCAACTGGGTGCCGCGCATGACGCTGCACAGTTTCTGGTCAGTGCTCAGTTCCCTCTATCTCATGCGCGTGTCGCGGCTGATCAATTTTCACCTATTTCCGGCCGCTGCTCCCGGTTTTGGCCTCATGGTCGTGGCCTTGGCCGTGCTGGGCTTCGTCTATCTCAGCCGTCGGCGGAATAGCGCCGGTCCGCAAGGTCTGACCCCTGCGCTGCTGCTCATTGCGGCGATTCCGCCCCTCGTGATCCTGGCAATCTCAATCGTGAAGCCGCTTTGGATGCCACGCTACTTGCTGTGGAGTTCGGTGCCGTTTTTGGTTTTCGTTGGCTTGGGCGTCAACCAGCTGCCGCGCAAGTGGCAGAATGCGGCGGTGGCGGCCATCGTGCTGCTCGCGGCGGTCAATCTCGCGCCCTATTATCATGTTGAGACCAAGCCGCGGTGGGATCTGGCGGCCGCTGAGCTGAAGAAGGAGATGAAACCGGGGGACATCATCCTCGCCTCCGACGAACTGCCCGTCTACATGATGAATTTCTTTCTCAGCCGGCATGGCGATGTCATCCCGGCTGAAAACTGGACGAATGACGTTTTCAAGGCCGCCAAGCATCTGGATAATGGCGGCAGGGTCTGGGTCATGTTCGGGCGGGTGGGCCAGGCGGATCGCACGCCCATCCCGAATTTCCACCGCATCATCCAGCCCCTTGGTTCAGCCGTGGCCTCCGTCCAGGTGGGCGATCTGATCACCATGAAGCTTTATGATCATCCGCCTGCGCCGTCGCATCTGCCGCTGCTCGCCTCGGCCGAAGATTGCCGGGTGAATGTCAAGAGCAAGGGCCACAAGGTTGAGACCTCTGTCGCAGCAAGCTGCGATATGCTGGCGCTTCAGTAACAAAAAGGGCGCCCTGACCGGGGCGCCCTTTTTGTTTGGTCAGAGACCGAAGATCAGAACTCGACCTGCTCGACGGCAACGACTTCAGGAACATAATGGCGCAGCATATTCTCGATGCCGTGCTTGAGCGTCGCGCGGGACGAGGGGCAGCCGCTGCAAGCGCCCTGCATGTGCAGCTTCACGATGCCGTCGCGGTAGCCATGGAACACGATATCGCCGCCATCACTGGCCACTGCGGGACGCACGCGCGTATCCAGCAGCTCTTTGATTTGATCGACGATTTCCTGGTCCTCGGGGGAGACGTCTTCCTCTGCGATCACATCGCCTGCGGCTTCGATGATCGGACGGCCGGCAACGAAATGTTCCATCAGCGTGCCGAGAACCTGAGGCTTCAGCCCTTGCCAGGCTTCATCCTCAGTCTTGGTGACGGTGATGAAATCGTTACCCAGAAACACCCGGGATACCCCGGGAAGGGAGAAAAGCGCGGTCGCCAGCGGGCTTCGGCCGGCGGCTTCGGCCGACGCAAAATCGGCCGTATTGCTGCCCATCACCTCACGGCCGGGCAGAAATTTCAGGGTTGCGGGGTTCGGGGTGCCTTCGGTCTCGATGAACATGCGCCTGAGCCTGCTTTGGTAAATACCCGTCTCTTATACAGCACACAATCAGTCCTGTAACTTGCGAGCGATCCAGCCCAGGGTTGCGTCTGGCGTGGCGGTTCGCATCAGGCTGCTAAAAAATCAAAAAAAGCCGCGCTGGCCATTTCTGGGGCCAGCACGGCGCAAAGGCTCAAAAAATAGGGCGAGGGGCGGCCGGCTTAGGCGCCGCCGCGCACCACCCGGTAGTTCTGCTTGACGATTTCGAGCAACTCGGGAACCGAGGTTTCGGCAGCGGCACGCTCAAAGGTCACTTCGCCGTGCTGGAACATCATCACCCGGTCGCAGACTTCAAGCGTTTGGGCGTAGTTATGCGCGATCATGATGAGGGAGAGATCGGCCCGCTTCTTCAGCCGGTCGATCAGATCCAGGATCAGGCCAGATTCACGGGCACCCATGGCAGCCAACGGCTCATCCAGAAGCAGGATTTTCGCCTTGGAATAGACCGCTCGGGCGATTGCGACAGCCTGCCGCTGGCCGCCGGACAGCATCGCCACTTCCTCGTTCACGTTCGGAATGTTGACGCCGATATCTTCCAGCGCTTCAGCGGCCCGACGGCGCATGGCGCCATTGTCGAGCAAGCGGAAAGGACCTCCCCGCAGCGGTTCCCGGTTGAGAAACATATTATGGTAAATTGACAGGCCGGGAACGAGCGCCAGATCCTGATAGACGCATTCAATGCCGAGCGCGCGCGCATGATCGACGGATTTCAGGGCGACTTCCTGGCCATTCACCGCAAGCGTGCCGCTGGTCGGCGCCTGATAGCCGGTCAGGATCTTGATCAGCGTCGATTTGCCGGCACCGTTATCGCCCAGAATCCCCAGCATCTCGCCCCTGTTGAGATGGAGGGAGACGCCGTTCAGGGCCGTCACCGCGCCGAAACGCTTGACGATATTGGTCGCGCGCATCGCTTCCGGCGCGCCTGTCGTGGCCGCCGGGAGAGGGGCCGCTTGAACTTGGCTCATATGCGCTTCCTCGTCGTGCGCAGCCGCGCGAAGTGGATGTTGAAGACCATTGCGAGCAGGATCGCGGCGCCGATGATGATGTTGAAGGTGAAGGCATTGATGCCGTCGATGGTAAACCCATCCTGCAGCACGCCCAGCACGAGGCCGCCGAAAAGGCCGCCGATAATGGTGCCCGAGCCGCCCATCAGCGAGGTGCCGCCGATGACGGCAGCGGCAACGGCCAGGAACATCATGGGGGACCCGCCGGCGAGCGGGTCGGTCGATCCGATACGCGATGCCTCGAGAATGCCCGCCAGGCCCGCCAGGGCGCCGGTGATGACAAAATTGCCGATCTTGATCCGCGTGACGTTAATGCCGGATTCGGCCGATCCGATCAGATTTCCGCCTACTGCGATCGTATGCAGGCCCCAGCGCGTGTTGCGCAGCATGCCATGCATGACCAGGACGATGATGATGGCCCAGGTGATTTCCTGAAAGCCGCTATTGCCCATGACGGTGGTAAAAAAGCTGTCCGTCGGCGTATCAACCGGGAAACCGGCCGAGATCGTCAGCGTGAAGCCATTGATGAGGAACATCGTGCCGAGCGTGGTGACGAAAGACGGCACCTTCAGCTTGACAGAGACAAAACCATTGAAAAGACCAATGGCGCCGCAACCGATCAAAGCCAGGATAAAGGCGATGGAAAGCGGGATGCCAGCGTCATGGGCGAAATACATGAGAAAGGGCGCGAGCGCGAAAACCATGCCGGCAGAGAGGTCGATCTCCCCACAAATCAGCAGCATGATTTCGCCGCAGGCGATGATCACGGGCGCTGATATGAACTGCGACAGCGTCTGCAGATTGGCGTGAGTGAGGAAGTTGCTGTTTGAACTCTCGAAATAGATGATGAGAAGAATCGCGACGACGAGGATGCTGGCTTCGCGGATTCGGAGGAAACCGTGCAGGCTGCGCGTGCCGATATGCGGGCGCGCTTTTGCACCTGCTTCGGCCTGCGCTGGCTTCTGAATATGTGCGCTCACTGGTGTTCCAGTCACTGAAGGGATGGCCTAAGCCGAAAATGGCGGGTGCCCCAAGGGCACCCGCCATGGAACAAGTCTGTTTAGCCGATGGAGCCTTTGGACGGCACGATCTGCGGCGCGCCGGAATTGCCTTCATAGCGGGTCTTCGTGGCGAGGTACGGATCGACCGTCTCCTTCGTCACGAATTTCAGGCCGGTATTGATATCGGCCGGACCGACAAGGCCGCCCGAGGCCTTGAACAGGAACATCTCCAGCACCGTGTAGAAGCCCTGCAGATAGGGCTGCTGATCGATGGTGAAATCGCCGAAGCCTTCTTTGATATTTTCGAGCGTCTTGGGCAGCAGATCGAAACCGCCGCCATGGATGCCCTTGGCCGGCAGGTTGTACTGCTTCATGGCCGCGGTCACGCCCATGGTGGTGCCGCCATCAACCGCATACATGCCCTTTACGTCCTGGTGCCCCAGGTAATAGGCCTGCACCTTAGCGATTTCCTCGTTCAGCGTCGGGCCGCTGGCCACTTCGTCGACCGTGATCGGCTTGCCGGATTTGGCGATGGCATCCTTGGCGCCATCGAAGCGCGGCTGGATGTTGAGCTGGCCGGGCGTCGCGATGAAGAGCGCGACATGGCCGGACGCCACTTCGTCGGCAATGCGCAGGCCCATCTGGTAGCCGGCCTTGTACAAATCCTGGCCGATATAGGCGAGGCGCTTGTTGGGGCTGCCGAGGGGAACGTCCGCATTATAGGCGAAGACCGGGATGCCGGCCTCGAGGGCGCGCTCGGTCGGCTGGTCGAAGGCCTTGGGGTCGACGAGGCAGCAGGCGATGCCGTCGGCCTTGGAAGCGATCGCGGCATTGAAGGAATTCACCATCTGCGCGGCGTCGCTCGTCTCGGAGCCGGTCCACTGATAGCTGCAGCCGAGCAGCTTGCAGGCGTCAGCGATGCCGTATTGCGTCGGCACGAAGAAGGGGTTCGTCGTGACATGATTGATAAAGACGAATTTCCAGCGCGGATGCTCTGGGAAGGCAGAGGAGGCCGCACTCGCCTTGGAGGCAAGGCCGGCCAGCATCGTGGCGGCCGCGCCGGCGGTGGCGCCGGTCAGCAGGCCGCGGCGCCGGAGGGCGGCGGTTGAAGGGGCGGAGATGTCGTTGGACGTAACCGCAGGGCGGTCCTGTTCTTCACTCATGGAAGGCTCCCCAAACAAGATCGCCTGAAGCTGACCCCAGGCGTCCGTTCATCGTTATTGTGGTGTCGTGGCTTGGTCCGCGGCACACTCGCACCGTGCAGATGCGCGCCCGCCTATGTGGAACATGCGCTTTTGTAGTGTCAATGGTCAGACCTATGGCGAAGGGTCTATTAGACCGGTTCGAGCCGAAATTTAAGAACTTCAAGCTATTTCGACAAAAGTATAGAAAGAGGACAAATGATGAAGGGGCCGGCCGAGGCAAAGATTCGGATGTTCGAGGTCAATCGGATGCCGAATGTCGCTTTTTGCGACTATTTTTCCGGCGTCTTCGAGAAAACACCCTGGATACCGGCGGCCGTGGTGATGCGGCGTCCTTTTGCCTCTAAGCAGGCTCTTTTGCAGTCAATGGCGGACGCATTGGCGGGGTCCGAGCCCGCGCAAAAACTCGCCTTGCTGCAAGCGCACCCGGTTCTTGGCGGCCAAGCCGCCAAACGCGGGGAGGTGACCGAGCATTCCAAGGCCGAACAGGCCGGTCTTGGCCTCGACCGGATGCAGGGTGAGGAGGAGGAGGCTTTCGCGCAGCTCAATCAGGCCTATCTGGAACGGTTCGGCTACCCTTTCATCATTGCCGTGCGCGGTCAGCGTGATCGTCTGGCGATCCTTGCCACCTTGCGACAGCGGTTCGACTCGCCGCCAGAGGCAGAGCGTGATCGGGCGCTTGCCGAGGTCGTCAAGATCGCGGGCTTCCGTCTCGATGGCCTGATCGCGGAGGATGAGCCTGTCGGGCGACCGCTCAGCCTCAGCCTTCATGTACTGGATACGGCTGCTGGGACTGCCGGAGCAGGTCTTGCCTTCACCCTTACCTGTATCGCGGCGGATGAAGCCCGGATACCGCTTGCCGATGCCGTGACGAATGAGGGTGGCCGCTGGTCGTTCGACCAGCCGGCTATGCTCAGCCCGGGCCTCTATGAACTGATATTCGAGGCTGGCGCCTACCAGGCCGCTCTCGGGCGGGACAGTTTTTATGACAGGATCGCCCTCCGCTTCCGCATGCAGAGCGCGGGCGGGCATTATCATATCCCGCTGATTCTCTCGCCCTTCGGCTATTCCACCTATCGGGGCGGATAAGGGGCCGGGACGGCGAGGTGATGTCGGTACGGTCGCGGCTGCTGGCACCAATTGGGGTCTCGTGCTCCAGAGCCAGCCACTAAAAGCGGCAATCGGGGCTGGCGGGTAGCAGCCATTTCCAAGCCCTGCCGTAAAAGAATAAAAAGAACACGCGTTAATGGGCCGTTGCTTTCTTGACACCACAGGGGGGGGTCGGTAGCAGACGGTTGCCCCGGGGCGGCAAGTGTTTGCACGGGCCCAGTGATGGTTTGGGGGCAGGGAATGAGCGACGACCACGAAAGAAATTCTTTCGAGGAGCGTCTGGCGAAAGCGCGTGACAGCGCGGGGCTCGATCGGCCGGTCCGCACAGGACCGCCTGAGAAAGCAACCGATGTTAACGCGATACGGATCGCCATGCGTCTCGGGGTTGAAATGGTGTCGGCGCTCGTTATCGCTGTGGTGATCGGTTGGGGTCTCGACCGACTTTTCCATACGCGACCGTGGATTATGATCGCCTTCGTGCCGATCGGCGCGGCGGCGGGGTTACGTAACGTTTTTCGGGCCATGGGTCCGGGAAGCAACAGCTAGTCTTGCTACTGGGAAACGTTCATGGCTGGTCCTTCGATTGACGCGCTTGGCCAATTCAGGCTGACCACCGGCCTTGGGCCGATCGGGCACGCTGTCAATTTTACCAATTCCAACGAGATGATGCTGCTGTCGGTCGGCCTCATCGTCGTTGCCTTCGGCATCACGCTGCGCACGCGCGCGCTGGTTCCCGGCCGCATGCAGTCCCTGGTTGAGACGCTCTATGAGTTCGTTCACGGGATGTGCGTCGATACGATCGGCGAAGAGGGTCGGAAATTTTTTCCGCTCGTGTTCACGCTGTTCATCTTCATCCTGCTCGGCAATCTGCTCGGGCTGTTTCCCTATTTCTTCGCCTATACGAGCGGCATCGTCGTGACGCTCAGCATGGCGCTCTTCGTATTTCTGTTCTCGACGGCCGTCGGCTTCTACATTCACGGTTTCCGGTTTCTGAAGTTCTTCGTGCCGGCGGGCGTGCCAGGCTGGATGCTGCCCATGCTGGTGCCGATCGAGATCATCTCCTACCTCTCTCGTCCCGTGTCCCTGTCGGTTCGACTTTTCGCGAATATGACCGCGGGCCATGTGATGCTGGAAGTATTTGCGGGTTTCATGATCCTGCTGACGGCGAGCCTGGGTGTGTTTGGCGTCGTTGCCTCCATCATCCCGCTTGGGCTGAATATCGCGCTCATAGCCCTCGAATTGCTGGTGGCGTGCCTGCAGGCTTACGTGTTCGCCATTCTGACCTGTTTGTATCTGCACGACGCCGTGCATATGCACTGAACTAAAATCCTGAAAGGACAAAGGATTATGGATATCACTGCTCCGCTTCTCGCCAAGGACATCGGCGCGGGCTTGGCCACCATCGGCGTTGCGGGTGCCGGTGTCGGTATCGGCAATCTCTTCGGCAGCTTCGTTTCCGCCGTCGGCCGTAACCCGGCTGCGCGTGACCGGATGTTCCGCGACGTTCTGCTGGGCTTCGCGCTGACGGAAGCGGTCGCGCTCTACGCGCTGGTTATCGCTCTCGTCATCCTCTTCACCTGATACGACGGACGTCGAAACCGACCATGAGCCGCCTTTTCACCACGACTTCGCTTACAAGCGGAGTAGCGCTTGGGCTTCTTGCCCAGGCCGGCGTCGCACATGCGGCGTCGAACATGCCCCAGATGGATTTCAGCAATCCGCTGAACGGCAGTCAGGTGGTGTGGCTGCTTATCATCCTGGTCGTCCTCTACCTGATCCTGTCGCGCTGGGCGCTTCCTGGTGTCGGCGCGGTTCTCGCGGACCGCAGCCAGCGCATCCAGCGCGATCTGGATGCGGCTCATGCCGCGAAGGTCGAGGCGGATGCCGCGGTGGCCGAATTGCATGCGGCCATCAAATCTGCCCGTGACGAGGCCAATGCTGAAGTCGCCCGGGCCACCGAAGCAGCGAAAGCCGCAGCGGCCGCGCAGGCGGCCGAGCTTTCCGCCAAGCTCGATGTCCAGCTGCAAAAGGCTGAGGCTGAGATAGCGGCGGCCCGCACCCAGGCCATGACGGCTATCCGCCCGATCGCAAGCGAGACGGCGGCGCTGCTCATGGCGCGGCTGACGGGGCAGGCTCTGGATGAGGGCAAACTCAACCAGGGCATTCAGGATGCGCTCGCCGCCCGCGGGCTCGCCTAACCAGGAAATCGCAGGATGCAATACGAATCCCTGATGTCGATCCCTTGGTCCCACGGGACTTTCTGGGTCTTCATCGCTGTCGTCATCTTCGCCATTCTGTTCGGCCGCAAAATCCTGGTGCCCGTGCTGGGTGCGCTCGACCAGCGGGCGGTGACAGTGCGTCAGTCGCTCGAGGAAGCCTCTCGCCTCAAGGTGGAAGCGGAAGCGCTCCTGGCCGATGCCCGCAAAAAGCGTGCGGAAGCTATCGCCGAAGCGAAGGACATCCTGGAACGCGCCAAGGAGGAGGCCGCCCGTACGGCGGCAGAGCTGACGGCTGAGGCCGAACAGCGTGCCAAGGCGCGCGAGCGTATGGTGCATGAGCGGATTGAAGCCGCGCAGGCCTCTGCGGTCGCCGAAGTGCGTAATACGGCGATCGAAGTGGCCATCGCGGCGACGGTCGACGCGCTGCGCACCGGTCTCTCCTCCGCGCAGGACGCGGCGCTCGTCGATCACGCCATCGCGGACGTGCCAGTGGCCTTCTCGCGCCGCGCGGCCTGATCGCCAGCACCCCTATTCCAGTAAAAAAGGCCGCACGGGAAACCGGGCGGCCTTTTACATTTCGTCGGTCAAACCCGAAATCATCTGTCCGGCTCTGATGCCGGAACCTTCACAGATAGGGCAGCAGCAGCCTCGCGCCCGCGTCACGCATCTTGATCAGGAAGGAGCGGGCGCGCAGTTCGTCGAGCGTCAGGGCGTGACAGTGGTTGTCCCGCATCACCTGTCCCAGCGTCGTCGCCAAGGTTTTGTCATAAGCCTCGACGCACAGCTCGAAATTCAAGCGAAAGCTTCGCATATCCCAATTGCTGCTGCCGATCAGCGCCCATTCGTCTTCGATCACCATCAGCTTGGAATGGCGGAAGGGCGGTGCGCAGCGCCAGATACGGACGCCGTTTTCCAGCAGAGGGCCGACATTGGCGCGCATGGCCCAGTCCAGCAGGCGATGGACCCCCTTCTGCGGAACGACGATATCGACGGCGACGCCGCGCATAGCGGCAAGGCCGAGCGCCGTGATAATGCGCTGATCCGGCAGGAAATACGGTGTCATGACCGCAATGCTGCGGCGGCTGCAGGCGATCGCCTGCAGAACGGCCTGTTCGATCTTTTCCAGGTCTTCGTCCGGCCCCGCGGTCACCACGCGGGCAACAGTTTCGCCGTGGCGACGAAGTTCTGGATACCAGGCGTCACCCTCCAGCTCCTCATGGGCGACGAAGGCCCAGTCCCGCACGAAGGCATAGGTAAGCTGCGCGACAATCGGACCTTCCAGCCGGAAATGCGTGTCCTGAATGGGTTCGGGCGGATTTTGGGCGAGCAGGTTCTGGTCGGCGACATTGACGCCACCGGTGAAGCCAATCTGCCCGTCGACTACCAGGATCTTCTTGTGAGAGCGCAGGTTGAGGAAGGACATGCGCCAGGGCATCGAGGAATGCATGAAGCGCCCGGCCGGAATCCCGGCACGGCGAAGGGCGCGATAGGCGGGTGAGAGCAGCCAGCCGCTGCCGATACCATCGACGATCACCCTTACAGCGACGCCACGTTTCTGCGCTTCCGCCAAGGCCGCGATGAAACGGTGGCCGATGCCATCGGCGCGAAAAATATAGGAAGAAAGGCCGATGCTATGGTGCGCCGCTGCAATGGCCGCAAGCATCGCCGGATAGGCTTCATCGCCGTCATGGAGGATATCGACCTGATTGCCGTTTTCAATCGGCCGGCCGGTAATCCGCCCGATGCCGAGTTGTAGAGGTGCCAGACGATGGTCCTCGTTCGATGCGTCGCCCTGGGTCCGATGGCGGCGCACGCGTGCGCCGGAGGGTGCGCGCAGCCGGATAGCGCGCCGCCGTACCCGGTTGATGCCGAGCACGAAATAGGTCGCACCGCCAAAAAAGGGCGAGAACCAGGCCAGGCCGATCCAGGCCGCGGCAGCTGCCGTATCCCGCTTGGTCAGCAAGACATGAACCGTCACCGCGACCGCAATCACAAATCCAATCGAGAGCTCGACATGGGGTTTGACCCGCGTCAGAAACTCCATCCACTCATCCATGGTCGCTTACATCCACATGCCCCGGTCTGTCTGCAGATGGCCTCAATTCGGCGCAATCCACCCTTCTGAGGCAAAAAACTGTCCGACGTCTGAGGCGACTTCCTTGCCCAGATTCTCAGCTTCCTGGTCCAGACCGGTATGGCTGCGCTTGACCGTTCCCGCGGCTGCCCCCGCGGCCGCGATCGCCACATGTCCGGCGGCAGCCCCCGCGGCGCCCAAAGCGAGGCCCGGCGTCCGGCCGCTGGTGGCCTCCGCATGATAGCTCTCCAGAGGCCGCAGACGGCCACCCGGCAGCACACGCAGAACGCCGATATTGGCTGTTACCTGGCTTTGCCCGGCGCCGAAGCCGATCACGGCGCGTCGCGCCGCATTGCCGGCATTGATCTTGAGGATCTGCCCCTGGATGACAATGGCGCCGGGGGGCGGTGCCTCACCCGGATAGGCGGCCCGGCTGGGCAGCCCCATGCGGGAGAAGGCATCGACCAGCGTGTTGGTAATCTCGTCCTGGACACCTCTGGCGATCTCGGCCCGTTTGGTGTCTGGATCTTCGCCGTTTGAACTGAGCTTCGCGAGGACGCCGGATGCAAGCCGAACCTCAGCAGGGTCGACAGCAAAGGGATAGACCAGCACGATCTGGGGTCGCATCGCCGCCGCATAGCCGGCCGGTGCTGCGTAATGGCCGGTATTCTGCACGTGGGTCGCGCACCCGGCGAGGGTAAGCAGTCCCACAGCGGCGAGCGGCCAAAGCCCCGCCCGGTAAAGGCGCTGCGGGTAGCCGTAAGCGCGTTTCATCACGAGACCCTCGTTTCTATATCAGTGCGCGGCACCAGATCATGAGCGTGGGCGCGCGTCGATGCGCATTTCTGGTTCTATCGTCGCAGACAATCCTGGGCTGCGTGACCGGCCTGGGGTGGCATGGCGGCCCAAGACCCGCTAACGCCCTATGATGAGATCCGTTCGGGGGAGGCTTTGGTGATGGATGATGTAACCTCGATGCAGGAACTGACGCCCGAGCAGGCCGTCGCTCGCCTGGAATTTGCCTATAACCACGCTTGTTCCAGCCTGCGGGACGCTTTGCTGCGCTACGTCAGAACCGGCGTGGCGCCGACCGCCGCAGAGCGGCGGCATTTCCGCTATCCCCGGCTGGACGTCACCTGGCGTCCCACGGGGGCCATTCGCTACACCAGCCGCGCCTGGGCCAAGTTGCAAAACCCGGGCGTCTACTCGACCACCATCACGCAGCCAACCTTCTTCCGCTCCTATCTGCTGGAGCAGCTGGAGCCGCTGGTCGCGGAATTCGGCGCCAGCCTCTCCGTTAGCATCAGCGATCTGGAGATTCCCTATCCGTACGTGACCGAAGGTGGCGATGAATTCGCCCATGGCGGCGTTCAGGTGGCGGAACTCGCCCGCATCTTCCCCACGCCGCGTCTTTCGACAGTGGGTGACGAGGTGGCGGACGGGTTGTGGATCTTCGATCCAGACAAGCCCCGCCCGCTGGCGCTGTTCGATGCCGTCCGCACGGATTTTTCGCTCAAGCGCTTGCAGCACTATACGGGCACCCACTGGAGCACCCTGCAGCCCTGGATTCTTCTCACCAATTACCAGCGCTATGTCGATGGCTTCATCCGCTACGGATTAGAGGAGCTGGCGCGGCCCGGCTCACCCTATGTCGCGCTGCACCTGCCCGGCGGGGCGACGGTCACACGTGAAACGACTGCCGAGGAGGCTGCCGCCATCGTCGCGCGTGCGCCCTGGCAAAGCTTCCAGATGCCCGCCTATAGTCTGGCGCGTAGTGACGGGCAGGGCGGCACGACGATCGTCAATATCGGCGTAGGCCCGTCCAACGCAAAGAACATCACAGACCACTTGGCGGTGCTGCGACCCAATTGCTGGCTGATGATCGGCCATTGCGGCGGTCTTCGGCACAGTCAGGTAATCGGCGATTATGTCCTCGCGCATGGCTACCTGCGCCGGGACCGGATTCTCGATGATCTGCTTCCCCCGGAAGTGCCGGTTCCGGCCCTGGCGGAAGTGCAGTTGGCGCTTCAGGAAGCGGCGGCGCGCGTCACGGGCGATCGGGGCGACGCTTTGAAGCGGCGGCTGCGGACGGGCACGGTCGTGACCTATGACGATCGCAATTGGGAACTGCGCTGGTCGCAGGAACGCCTGCGCATCAATCTCAGCCGTGCGATTGCGGTGGATATGGAAAGCGGCACGCTCGCGGCCCAAGGTTACCGGCTCCGCGTGCCCTACGGTACTCTTCTCTGTGTGTCGGACAAGCCCCTGCATGGGGAGATCAAGCTTCCAGGCGCCGCCTCGGCCTTCTACCAGCGCGCGGTGGGGGAGCATCTCGCCATCGGGCTTGAAACCGTTGATCTTCTACGCGGCCAGCTTCATTCTCTGCACTCGCGCAAACTGCGAGCCTTTGACGAACCCGTTTTTCGGTAAGCGCTCAACCCGCTGATCGCCGGTGAGAAGATTGCAATGGATCAGGCACAGGCTCAGTTCACCGCAGCCGTCTCTGTTCCCTTGGCGCCCGCCGACGCAGAGGCTGACATTGATCTTTTGCTTGAGACGGCGAAGTCACTCTGTGACGCCCGCCGGCTGAATGAAGCAGAGGCCGTGCTTGATAGGGCGGTCACGCTGGCCCCTGCGAACCCGGCTGTCTTGCTTACGATGTCGGAATTTTATGCGAGAAATACGCAATGGTCGACGCCGGCGGCCCAGGCGCAGTGGAGCTATCGCTGTATCGCCGTCGCCCCGGATAATGCGCTGGCTCATCGCCACTTCGGCCAAGCGATGCAGGCGCTTGGACTGGAGCCGCTGGCCATCGGGCATTTGCGCCGTAGCGTCGAACTTAACCCGGATGACCGATACAGCGCTTTCTGCCTGGGTTTGGCGCTGGTTCAATTCGGTCATTGGGAGGAAGGCTGGGGTGTCTACGAAAAGCGGTACACCCAGCCGACTGCCAATGGTTATCTGAAGCCTTCGCCGCCGGGTATTCCTGAATGGCAGGGTGAGAGTTTGGCGGGCAAGGTGATTGCGATCCTCGGTGAGGACGGACATGGCGATCAGATCCAAAATTTTCGATTTGTTAATAAAATTCTGGCGCTTGGACCTCACCGCGTCATTCTTGACGTCAGGCCTGGGCTGAAACGCTTGTTTGCTCGGTCTCTCCAAGCCCTGCCAGGCGGCGATCGGGTCGTGATCGATCGCCTGGGCGAGGCTGGCCTCGCCGATTGCGTCATCGCCTTCGGCAGCATGCCGTTCCGCTTCAAAGCCAATGGCAGCAATTTGGGTAGTGAAGGTCCCTATCTGCATATCGGCGTCGAAAAACCGGGGCGCGCTGCGGACCTGCCAAAGGTCGGCATCGTCTGGCGCGGTCAGCCTCACCTCGCCAGCGATTTCATCCGGTCAACCGCACTTCAACTTTGGGAGCCTCTGTTCAAATCGCTGCCGCAGCTGCGCTGGGTCAGCCTTCAGCATGGCGATCACACGCCCGAGGAACGCGCCCTTCTGCAGCAATACGATGTCGCGGCCCCTTTGCTGGCATCGTTTGATTATCTCGATACGGCGCATGTCGTGCGTGATCTTGATCTTGTCATCAGCGTTGATACCTCGCTCGCCCATCTGGCCGGCGCTTTGGGCAAACCTGTCTGGCTGTTGAACCGCGCGACGGGGGAGTGGCGCTGGGGCTCAAAGGCGCAGCGCTCCCCCTGGTATCCCACAATGACGATTTTCAACCAGGGCCGGCTGCTGGAATGGGCCCCGGTACTGCAGCGGGTCGCAGAGCAATTGCACGCGCTTTGCCTGAATAGGGCTTCATCCTAGTCGTAGCCTGACAGACAAAATGCTGGCGAAGGACGAGAGCGGTCGATGGCGTCTCTGACGAACAAGCTCAAAAAATTGCTGTGGGAAAGATTTGGATCTGCCGACTATCCCGCCGAATGGGATGGTCGGGTCTATGGTGGTGGCAAAATCAGCCAAAGATGGTGGGAGTATTTCCAGGCTATTGAGTATCTGGAATTGTACGAAGGGGCGGTGGTTCTTGATATCGGCGGTGGTTCACCGGCGACCGGGCTGAGCTTCTTTCCGCGTCTTCTGGCCGCCTGCGATGTCAGGGTTATCGTGCTGGATACGAATTTCGGCGATGCGCCCCAGGTTCCGGCCAATGTCACGCTTATTCTCGGATTGGCGGATTTCGCGACCCTGACAGAGGTCCTGCAGGCCCATCGCCCGACCCATATCTCCTGCGTTTCGGTGCTCGAACACGCCTCCGCAGAGCAGCAATTGGGTATTTTCAAAGCGGTTGAGACGGCATTTCACGGCGAGCGCTTCGTCTGCACGCTTGAGTTTCATGAGAAAAGCAAGCTCATGGACAACCAGCTGACCACCGCCACGCTCTCCACCGTTGTTTCGCCGCTGACGCGCTATTTCCTGCAAGACATCGCGGCCTCACCGCTCAACGCGGTGGACGCCTTTCAGGGCGAGGTGCGGCTTTGGTACCCTCTAGCGCTACAGTTCAGTAAAGCCTGATCGCCCGCCTACAGGTTTCGGCTCAGAAGAAGCCGCTCCGCTTCGGCAGCATCCGTTACAATCTGCTGCCGGAGCGCGTCGAAGCTCGCGAATTTCTGCTCCGCCCGCAGATAGCTGTGCAGCGCGATCCCGATCTCTTGCCCATAGAGATCCCCGTCGAAGTCGAAGATATTGACCTCAAGACGGCTCTCCATGCCATCGGCGACCGTCGGGCGCAGGCCGATATTGGCGACGCCCCGGCGCGTCTTGCCGTCGGGCAGGCAGACTGTCACGGCATAAACGCCGCGGGCGGGTTCCAGATGGCGGCCGAGCGGCAGATTGGCCGTCGGAAAGCCGATGGTCCGGCCACGCTTGTCGCCGTGCGCCACTACGGCACGGATGGTCCAGGCACGGCCGAGCAGTGTATTCGCCCGCTCAGGATAGCCGTCCTGCAGCAGGCGCCGAATGCGGGTGGAAGAAATCGGCCCTTCGGCATCGCTCAGGATCTGCGCCGCCGAGAGCCCGATACCCAGCGTTTCCGCGCGCGCCGTCAGGAAGGGCACATTGCCGCCGCGGCGATGGCCAAAGGCGAAATCGGGCCCGCAGACGAGATGGCTCGCCCCAATCCGCTCATGCAGGATGTGGTTCACGAAATGCTCGGCCGGCTGCTGGCTGAAGGCATGGTCGAAGCGCTGCACGAACAGGAATTGGACATGCAGCGCTTCCAGCGCGGCGCCTTTTTCCGTGAGCAAGGTCAGGCGGAACGGCGGGTCGCCGGGTCGGAAGAATTCGCGGGGATGCGGCTCGAAGGTCACAACGCCCAAGGGCGCGCCGGGGCGCGCCGCATGAGCGGTCCGTAGGACGGCGGCATGTCCCAGATGAACCCCATCGAAATTGCCCAAGGCGACCGTCGCCCCGCGGGCTTCACGTGGGATCGGACTATCGGCGTCAATGATCTGAATGCTCATAAGGGTCGAGATGCCAAGCCGGGGGGTGCTGTCAAGCGGGAAGGGGATTCAGGCGCGCGGATGGGCGCGGCGCCAGGTCGCCATCAGCTGCGCCGTATCGACGGCCGTGTAGCGTTGGGTGGTGGAGAGGCTGGCATGTCCCAACAATTCCTGGATGGACCGCAGATCGGCGCCCTGGGCCAGGAGGTGGGTGGCAAAGGAATGCCGCAGGGCGTGCGGTGTGGCATGTTCGGGCAGTCCGTTCAGCCGTCGGAAATCCCGCAGCGCCTTTTGGGCGATGGCAGGGTCCATCCGCTTGCCACGCGCCCCCAGGAAGAGCGGCGCATCGGGCACCATTTGCCAATGCAGGGCCAGCCACCGCGCGGTCATCTCTCGGACAATCCCCAGCACGGGCACGATTCGGGTCTTACCGCCTTTGCCGGTGACCCGCAAAGGCGCGTCGCTGCCCGGTACGGGGGCGTCGGACCGGTTCAGGCTCAACGCTTCTGAAATCCGCAATCCGCAGCCATAAAGCAGCGTGAACAAGGCGGTATCCCGCGCCTGCATGGCGGCGGTGTCGGAGACCTCGCCGATCTCTCGGGCGACGCTTTGCGCATCCAAAACCGTCAAGGCGCGGGGCAGCGGCTTCTTGGCGCGGGGCGTCGCGACCAGGCCGATCGCGGCATTGGCGACCCCTTTCTCGCGTTCGACGAAGCGTAGAAAGGATCGGACCGCTGACAATTTCTTGGCCCGCGTGGCGTTACCGCGCGCTGCCGCCGCCTCTTCCGCCAGCCAGGCGCGGAAATCGGCCCCTGTCAGCGCTGCAAGTGCCGCAAGATCCGGCTCGCCGCCCAGATGCCGGGTGAGGAAGCCCAGGAAGCTCGCCATGTCGCGGCCATAGGTCTCAAGCGTAAGGGCCGCCGACCGGCGCTCGGAGCCCAGCCAGACAAGCCATTCCTGTCGGAGGTTTTCTGCCAGCATCGCGTGCCCGATCGTCTGCTCCGTCGTGGCTTATCCTCTAGCGGTCCTGCCCCAGCTGTGCGAGGGGCGAAGCATGGATGGTATCGAGCTGGATCTGGACGGCGGGGCGGGGCGACCGGGCGCACGGCGCGTCTCCGTTCTGTTGCCCCTGCCGCTTGGTCGTCCGCTGGATTACCGGCTGCCGGAGGGCGAAGACGCCGAGCCGGGTACAATCGTTCTGGCCCCCGTCCATGGCCGCACGCTGCATGGCGTGGTCTGGGATAGTGAGCCCGATCCCGGTTTTCCGCTGTCCCGCCTGAAACGCGCCGCCGCCGTACCCGGACTGCCGCAATTGGCCCCCGCACTCCGCCGTTTCATCGACTGGGTCGCCAGCTACACCCTCTCCGCGCCCGGCGAGGTTCTGGCCATGGCGATACGGGCGCCGCTTCTGGCACCCTTGCCCGACCGGACTGTCACGCTCTGGAGCACGGGGCCGAACCTGCCCGATGGCACGCAGCTCACGCCCGCGCGGAAGCGGGTACTGGACATTCTGGCACGTCGCGAGCAGCAGAGCCTGCCCGATCTGGTGCGGGACGCCGGGGTCGGTGCGGCCGTCATTCGTGGCATGGCCGAGCGCGGCTGGCTGACGGCGATCGAGGGCGTCAAGGCACCGGCTTTTGCTCTGCCCGATCCGGCTCATCCCGGTGCGGCAATCCTGTCCGGCCAACAGCAGGAGGCCGCGTCGGCCTTGGCCCAGAGCGTCACCGCGCGGGTGTTCTCGGTCACCTTGCTGGATGGCGTCACCGGTTCCGGCAAGACGGAAACCTATCTGGAGGCGGTGGCCGAGGCCATCCGCCTGGGCCGCCAAAGCCTGATTCTATTGCCGGAAATCGCGCTCTCGGCGCAGTGGCTGGAGCGTTTCGCCCGCCGTTTCGGCGTGCCGCCCGCCGTCTGGCATTCCGATCTTTCCCCGGTCACGCGGCGGCGCACCTGGCGTGCGGTGGCCGAGGGTCAGGCGCTGGTCGTTGTCGGCGCCCGCTCGGCGCTATTTCTGCCTTTCGCCGATCTCGGCCTCATCATCGTCGATGAAGAGCACGAATCGGCCTTCAAACAAGAAGAAGGCGTCATCTACCACGCCCGTGACATGGCGGTGGTGCGGGCGCGGATCGAAGCCGTGCCCATCGCCCTCGTCTCCGCTACGCCAAGCCTGGAGACGCTGGCCAATGTCGAGGCCGGACGTTACCGGCGTCTGTCGCTCGAGTCCCGTCATGGTGGTGCGAGCCTGCCGGAGGTCGTGGCGATCGACCTGCGCGCGACGCCGCCCGAACGGGGGCGCTTCCTCGCCCCGCCCTTGATCCAGGCGATCACCGATACGCTGGAGCGGGGGGAGCAGGCGATGCTCTTCCTCAATCGTCGCGGCTATGCGCCGTTGACCCTCTGCCGGCATTGCGGCCATCGCTTCGCCTGCCCGCATTGCACGGCCTGGCTGGTCGAGCATCGCCAGCGCCGCATCCTGCAATGCCACCACTGCGGCTATTCCGAAGTGATGCCCCAGACCTGCCCCGCCTGCGACGCGACCGACAGCCTGACGCCCGTCGGACCGGGTGTGGAACGCGTGACGGAGGAGATCGCACTCCTTTTTCCCGATGCCCGCCGGCTGGTCATGGCCAGCGACACGATCGGGGGGCCGGATGGCGCGGCGCGCGCTGCCCAGCAGATCACGGATCGGGCCATCGATTTGATCATCGGCACGCAGATCGTCGCCAAAGGCTGGCATTTCCCGCATCTGACCCTGGTCGGGGTGGTCGATGCTGATCTCGGCCTCGCCGGCGGAGATTTGCGCGCCGGCGAGCGGACTTTGCAGCTTCTGCATCAGGTCGCCGGCCGCGCCGGCCGCGCCGAAGCGCCGGGGCGGGTTCTCCTGCAAAGCTACGCCCCGGAGCATCCGGTCATCCAGGCTCTGATCAGCGGCAATACCGCAGCCTTCATGGAGGCTGAGGCTGAGGGACGCCGCCCGGGGCACTGGCCGCCTTTCGGGCGGCTCGCGGCCCTGATTGTCTCCGGGGAGGATATGGTGGAGACCGACCGGGTATCGAACGAACTCGGCCGTTGTGCGCCGCATGCTGCAGGGATCGAAGTGCTGGGTCCGGCACCGGCACCGCTCGCGATGCTGAGAGGCCGCCATCGGCGCCGCTTGCTGCTCCGCACGCGGAAGGATATCGCGGTGCAGCCGATCCTAAAAAAATGGCTGTCGGACGTTGTGATTTCGCGAAATGTCCGTGTTGATGTCGATGTCGATCCAGTCAGCTTCCTTTGAAACTGTGGGCAAGGCCCGCGAAAAATAACGGCGCTGCGACGCAATCCTTGACGGAAAGGTCCCCAACCTCCGTTGCTTCGCTCAAACCCCTATGATAGTTCCGCCCCATCGATGACATTGTGCGTAGGCGTCTCGGGAACCGTTTCTCGGACAAACGTCGCGGGGACGTCTCGACAACAGATGACGGGTAGGACACGTGGCCTCGGGCGCCGGCACTCAATCTTCGAATCAGATCCTTGGCGGTCGCTATGCAACCGCGCTTTATGACTATGCTGAGGGGATGGGTTGGCTTGATCGCGTCATCGAGGAGATGGACGCGCTGGGCAGGCTGATCGACGAAAGCGCTGATTTTCGCGCTTTTCTCGCCAATCCCCTGGTCGATGTCGTTGAAGGCACCAAAGCTGTCCGTGCTGTGCTGCAAGCTCAGGGCTTCGGCAGCATTGTGCAGGACTTTGCGGGGGTCATTTCCCACAATCGGCGGTTGTTTTTCCTGCGTACGATCGTCACCGCCTTTGCGGCCTTGGTGGACAAAAAGCGCGGCCTCGTCCGCGCGGATGTGGTGTCCGCCCATCCGCTGACCGATCTGCAATCCACCCAATTGCGTGCGCGCCTGACGGAACTCGGCTACGGCCGTGTTCAGATCCAGGAGAAGGTCGATCCGTCCATCCTCGGCGGTCTGATCGTCAAGCTCGGCGCCCGTCTTTACGACACCAGCCTCAAGTCGCGCCTCCAGCGACTGCAATACGCCATGAAGGGAGCAGCCTGATATGGAGATCCGCCCGGCAGAGATCTCGGAGATCCTGAAGAAGCAGATCGCCAGCTTCGACTCCGATGCCAATGTGACCGAGACCGGTCAGGTATTGAGCGTCGGTGACGGCATTGCCCAGATTTTTGGGCTGCAGAACGTCATGGCTGGTGAACTGGTCGAGTTTCCCGGCGCCGGCCTCAAAGGCATGGCGCTGAACCTCGCCGCCGACAGCGTCGGCGTTGTCATCTTCGGTGACGATAGCCGCATTCGTGAAGGCGATACCGTTGTCCGCACCGGCGACATCGTGGACGTGCCCGTCGGCGAGCAGCTCCTTGGCCGCGTGGTCGATGGTCTCGGCAACCCGATCGATGGCAAGGGCCCGCTGGGCACCACCGAGCGTCGTCTGGCCGAAGTGAAGGCCCCGGGCATCATTCCGCGAAAGTCCGTGCATGAGCCGATGCAGACCGGCATCAAGGCGATCGACGCTCTGATCCCGATCGGCCGTGGCCAGCGCGAGCTGATCATCGGTGACCGTCAGACCGGCAAGACCGCTGTCATCATTGACACCTTCCTCAACCAGAAGGCGGCCAACGCGGGTGACGATGAGAGCCGCAAGCTCTATTGCATCTATGTGGCCATCGGCCAGAAGCGCTCGACCGTCGCCCAGCTCGTGCGCACACTCGAAGAATACGGCGCGATGGAATATTCCATCGTCGTCGCCGCGACCGCGTCCGACCCGGCGCCGATGCAGTTCCTCGCGCCCTATACCGCCTGCGCCATGGGCGAGTATTTCCGCGATAACGGCATGCATGCGCTGATCGCCTATGACGATCTGTCCAAGCAGGCGGTGGCGTACCGTCAGATGTCGCTGCTGCTGCGCCGCCCGCCGGGCCGCGAAGCCTTTCCGGGCGACGTCTTCTACCTGCATTCCCGCCTTCTGGAACGTGCCGCCAAGATGTCCGACGCCATGGGCGCCGGCAGCCTGACGGCGCTGCCGGTGATCGAAACCCAGGCGGGTGACGTTTCGGCCTATATTCCGACCAACGTGATCTCGATCACGGACGGCCAGATCTTCCTGGAGACGGAGCTTTTCTTCAAAGGCATCCGCCCGGCCGTGAACGTCGGCATCAGCGTCTCCCGCGTTGGGTCCGCCGCGCAGATCAAGGCGATGAAACAGGTTGCGGGCAAAATTAAGCTCGACCTTGCCCAGTTCCGCGAAATGCAGGCTTTCAGCCAGTTCGCCTCCGACCTCGACCCCTCGACACAGCAGCTGCTGGCCCGTGGCGCGCGTCTGACCGAGCTTCTGAAGCAGCCGCAGTTCCACCCGCTCGCGGTGGAAGAGCAGGTGGTTGTGATTTTCGGTGGTGTGCGTGGCCTGCTGGACCGCGTGCCGGTGAACCAGATCGTCGATTTCGAGCGTCGCTTCGTGAACGATCTGAAAAGCCGTGAGCCTGGCATCCTCGACTCGATCCGCGCCAATCGTGAGATCAAGAAGGATGTCGAGGAGCAGCTGACGGCGTTCATCAAGAAGCTTGTCGACGAATTCGTGGCCTGAGGCGGCGGAAAACATAGATCATGCCGAGCCTGAAGCCACTTCGTAACCGGATCAACAGCGTCAAATCGACGCAGAAGATCACCAGCGCCATGAAAATGGTCGCGGCGTCGAAGCTTCGCCGCGCCCAGGCGCAGGCGGAGGCGGCGCAGCCCTATGCCGACCGCATGGAGCGTATGCTCCGTGCGCTGGCCGCCAGTATGGCGGATCAGCCGGCGGGTAGCGCGCCCGCACTTCTGGCAGGTACCGGTCGCGACCAGAAGCAGCTTGTCGTGACGGTCACCGGCGACCGCGGTCTTGCGGGCGGGTTTAACGTCAACTCCGCGCGCTTGGCGCGCAACCTCGTCCGGCGTCTGCTGAGTGAGGGTAAGCAGGTCAAGATCCTCGCCATCGGCCGTAAGGGGCGTGACTATCTGCGCCGCGAATTCGCTGGCCAGATGATCGACAACCCGATGCCGGGTGGCCGTAAGCGCCCGGAATTCGGCGATGCCGAGCTGGTCTCCACCGTGATCCAGGAGATGCTGGCGCGGGGTGAGGTCGATGTCGTGACCATGGTCTATAGCCATTTCAGTGGTGTGATGTCCCAGGTCCCGACCGAACTGCGCCTGGTCCCGATGATGGCAGAGAAGACTGACGTCACGCCGCAGGATGCAGATCGGGCCTCCTATGAATTTGAGCCGGAAGAGGACGAGATCCTGGCGCGCCTGCTACCGCGGGCCCTCAGCATCCAGATCTTCCGCGCCATGCTTGATAACGAGGCCGGCTTCTTCGCGGCGCAGATGACCGCGATGGATGGCGCCACCCGGAATGCGGGCGACATGATCAAGCGTCTGACCTTGAAATACAACCGCGCGCGCCAGGCGAACATCACGTCTGAACTCGTCGAAATCATCTCCGGCGCGGAAGCCGTTTAAGCAGCGCACAGAGCAGGATACGAAAATGGCAAACAATTCTGTCGGTCGCGTCACGCAGGTTCTGGGCGCTGTCGTGGACGTGCAGTTCGAAGGCGAACTGCCCTATATCTATAATGCGTTGACCACGAAGATCGGTGACCGTGAACTCGTGCTGGAAGTAGCGCAGGAGCTGGGCGAGCACACCGTCCGCACCATCGCCATGGACACGACCGATGGTCTCGTCCGCGGCCAGGAAGTGACCGATACGGGTGTGGCAATCTCCGTGCCGGTCGGCCCGGGCACGCTGGGCCGCATTCTCAACGTCATCGGTGACCCGATCGACGAGCGCGGACCGGTGACGGCCATCCGCCGCATGCCGATCCACCGCGAAGCGCCGGGTTTTGAGGATCAGGCGGCGAACGCCGAAATCCTCGTCACCGGCATTAAGGTCGTTGATCTCCTGGCCCCCTACCTCAAGGGCGGCAAGATCGGCCTCTTCGGCGGGGCCGGCGTAGGCAAGACCGTGCTCATCCAGGAACTCATCAACAATATCGCCAAGGCCCATGGCGGCGTCTCGGTCTTCGCGGGCGTCGGTGAGCGCACCCGTGAGGGTAACGACCTTTATTATGAAATGATCGACGCTGGCGTCATCAAGACCGAAGGCGAGGGCTCCAAGGTGGCGCTCGTCTATGGCCAGATGAACGAGCCGCCGGGCGCCCGCATGCGCGTCGCTTTGTCCGGCCTGACCGTCGCCGAGTATTTCCGCGATGACGAAGGCCAGGACGTCCTCTTCTTCGTGGATAACATCTTCCGCTTCACCCAGGCAGGCGCCGAAGTATCGGCGCTTCTCGGCCGCATCCCCTCGGCCGTGGGCTATCAGCCGACGCTGGCGACCGACATGGGCGCGCTGCAGGAACGCATCACCTCCACCAAGAAGGGGTCCATCACCTCGGTGCAGGCGATTTACGTGCCGGCCGATGACTTGACCGATCCGGCGCCGGCCACCTCCTTCGCCCATCTGGACGCGACGACCGTGCTGTCCCGCTCCATCGCGGAACAGGGCATCTACCCGGCGGTCGATCCGCTCGACTCCACCTCGCGTTCGCTCGACCCGCGGATCGTGGGCGAGGAGCACTATCAGGTGGCGCGTGATGTCCAGAAGGTCCTGCAGACCTACAAGTCGCTCCAGGACATCATCGCCATTCTCGGCATGGATGAGCTTTCTGAGGACGACAAACTGGTCGTGGCGCGTGCCCGCAAGATCCAGCGCTTCCTCAGCCAGCCTTTCCATGTCGCGGAAGTCTTCACCGGCTCCCCGGGCGTCTTCGTGCAGGTCGCCGACACCATCAAGGGCTTCAAGGACATCGTCGCCGGCAAGTATGACGATCTGCCGGAAGGCGCTTTCTACATGGTCGGCACCATCGAAGAGGCCATCAAGAAGGCCGAAGCGATGCGCGCGAAGGCTTGAGCGGCTATTAGGTAAGGATAAGCAGGTGCCCGTCTCTTTAGAGATCGTCAGCCCCGAAAGGCTTCTCGTCTCCCAGTCCGTGGATATGGTTGTCATCCCGGGCTCGGAAGGCGACATCGGTGTTCTGCCGGAGCATAGCCCGATGATCACTCTGCTGCGTGGCGGCGAGGTTATCCTCTATGAGGGTGACCGGGCGACTGCCCGTTACTTCGTGACCGGCGGCTTCGCCGAGATTACCGGCGAACGCGTGACCGTGCTCGCGGACACGGCCGAGTTGTCCTCGACCCTTGATCGTGCAGCCGGCGAGCGTCAGCTCCAGGATGCGTTGAAGGAGCTGTCGGACGCAGACAAGGCTGGCCAGATCGACCGTCTCGTGCCGCTGATGGAACAGGTTCAGGTCGCCCAGGCGGTGGTGGATGTAACCGCCGGTGCCAACGCCTGAGCATAGCTCATCGCTTTGAAAAAGGCCGTCCCGGCAACGTGGCGGCCTTTTTCATGCGCGGGTGCCGGGGCCTCAGCTCGTTAATGAGAGCAGCAGGGATTCCAGCCGGCGGGATTGTCTCACTGCGTTGAACTCAGCCTGCACAAAACCGCGGCCCGCTGTGCCCATGCCCATCCGGCTATCGGGCGAGGCGATTAGACCGTCCATCGCCTGCGCTAGGGCTCCTGGGTCTCCTGCTTCAACGATCGCTCCGGTTCGTCCAGGCAGCACCACGCCGTCCAGCCCGGCCTGATCCGTGCCGATCACGGGCAGCGACAGCGCCATGGCTTCTATCGCCACGCTCGGCAACCCTTCGGCATCGCCGTCCTGCGCGCGCACGCTCGGCACAACAAGCATGGACGCCTGGCGCATCACCTGGGCGACCTCATCGGGCCTTTGCCAGCCCAGGAACGTCAGCCGGGTGAGGCCTGCCGCCTGGGTGCGGATTGCCTGGTCAAGCGGCCCATCGCCAACAATCCTGGCGGCCGGCTCCCGGCCTTGCCGACGCAGGATCTGCAGCGCTTCGATGAGGATCGGCAGGCCCTTCTTGGGCACGAAGCGACCCACGAACAGGATCGGCCCGTCGGCTCTCGGGGGGGGCGAATCGGCCGGGATATCGGTGCCGATGGCATGCACAATCAGCTTGCCAGCCGGAAAGCCCCGCCGCAGCAGCTTCTGCCGCACGGTTTCCGAGACGCAAATGAACAGCTTCGCTTCGGCCAGGAGGGCCGGTAGGCGGCGCGCGTAGAGGCTTTGGGTCACGCCGCGCCGGTAATGCTTGTCCTTATGGGCGTCGCCGCCATGAAAGGTCACGGCCAGCGGCAGGCCAAGGCTGCGGGCGATGGGAAGTGCGAGGGCGCCACCGCGTCCGAACTGGGCATGAAGAACAGCAGGGCTGCGGGCGCGCAGCGCGGCCTTATCCGGGACCAATCCCAAATCCTTGAACGCCTCGCGACGGATGCCACCCGCCCAGCCGTCCCCGCCCAGCCGGTGGACAGTGAGGCCGGCTTCGGCAGCCACAGGCGTGATCCGCCGCCCGATCCAAAGCGGCGCCAGCTGCGAAAACCCGCAATACTGCCGTCGCATGAAGGACGTTTCGGAGGGCGGCAGAATGACGTCGCGGTAGACCAGGAGGGTGCGGGTCATGACGTCAGATCGGCAGGATGAGAATAATGCGGGCGCCGCCTTCGGGGCGGTTGGCCAGCGTCAGATCGCCGCCATGGGCCCGGGTGATGTCCCGCGCGATAGGCAGGCCGAGACCGACACCGCCGGTCTCCCGGTTTCGGCTGGTCTCCAGGCGCTGGAACGGCTGCATGACCCGCTCCATATGTTCGGGCGGGATGCCGGGGCCATTGTCCAGGACCTCGATCTTGATCTGCCGGGCCGCGGGCTGCGTCGGCACCAGCTTCACATAGGCGGAACCGCCATATTTCACTGCATTGCCGATGATGTTCGTCAGTGCCCGCTTAAAGGCCTGCGGGCGAACGCGCGCCGTCAGATGATCGGGGCCCTCGTAGCACAGCTGATCGGAAATTTCGGGTGCGGCGTCACTCGCCTCGTCCAGCACCGTGCGCAGCAATTCGGCGAGATCAATGGGGGATACCGGCTCGTTGGGACTGGCGATGCGGCCGAAGGCAATGGTGGCAGAGACCATGGCTTCCATCTCGTCCAGGTCCTGCAGCATTTTGTTGCGCTGCTCGTCGTCGTCCATGAATTCGGCGCGTAGACGCATGCGCGTGATCGGCGTGCGCAGATCATGCCCAATGGCAGTCAGGAGTAGAGTGCGGTCGTCGACGAAGCGACGGATGCGGGCCGCCATCGTATTGAAGGCTTTGGCGGCCGCGGCCGTTTCGGAAGGGCCGTCTTCCGGCAGCGGTGGCGCGTTCACGTCTCGGCCCAAAGCCTCCGCAGCTGCCGCCAGGGTCCGCACCGGCGCCGTCAGCCGCCGCACGGCCCAGATGGTCAGCGCAGCCGCCAGAGCCGTCATCAGGATGAAGGCAAAGAGAAACTCGGCTCCCTGGAACGAGTCGGGGCGGGGCAGGTGACTTGAAAGCACCAACCAGCGATTGTTGGGCAGTTCAAGCGCCATATAGCCACGACTTGTTGCGGGATCAGCACCAAACCGAACGTGCTCTGGCCGCAATTCCGGCGGTATCGGAAAGCCGTCCATATTGAGAAGAATGGCATGCCGGATAGAGGGCGGCGCAGGGAGCAGATTGTTAAAAAACGGATCAACCTGATCAACCAAGCGGGCCGAAAAACTCGCGGGAAGCGGGATATTTTTGAGCCGGCTCTCCTGCTGAGCCACCGGAACCTCTGCCAGATCCCGGTAGATGCTCATAACCCGGTAGCTGAAGACCCGGAGCGCGGCCACGCGCACAAGATCGTTGCGGTCCAGCGTATGAATGCCCAGGCCAAGTGTCTGAACCACGACCAGACCCAGAATGAGAACCAGAGCCGTGCGCGCCGCAAGGCTTCTGGGCCATAGCCGGATGCCGAGCCGGGGCTGCTTCGCATGCGGCTCATCAGAGGCGCCGCGGCCGTATGCGCTCACGCGCGCTCGACGGTTGCGGCCAGAACGTAGCCGCCGCCCCGTACCGTCTTGATCAGTTGAGCGCCGCGGCCCTGGTCATCCAATTTCCGCCGCAAGCGGCTAACGGCGACATCAATCGCGCGGTCAAATGGTCCTGCCTGGCGCCCACGTAGAAGATCCAGAAGCATATCGCGTGTTAAAACCCGGTTAGCGCGCTCCAGAAGCGCAAAAAGCAAATCGTATTCGCCGCCCGTGAGCGGAACTTCCACCCCATCGGGGTTGAGCAGACGCCGTCGCGCTGGCTCCAAAGTCCATTCGGCAAAACGCAGGGGGCGTGCGGTTCTCTCGCTATTGCCGTTCGTCTCTTGCGTGTCGTTTGCCCGCCGCATGATAGCACGGATGCGGGCCAGCAGCTCGCGGGGGTTGAAAGGCTTCGCGATGTAGTCGTCGGCGCCCAGCTCCAGGCCGATAATCCGATCTGTATCCTCGCCCATCGCGCTGAGCATGGCGATGGGCACGTCTTCCTGATCCCGCAGCCACCGCGCGAGGTCGAGACCGCTTTCACCCGGCAGCATGAGATCAAGAATCACGAGCTGGAACGCACCTCGGGTCCAGGCCCGCCGGGCATCGCGCGCATCGCGCACGGCCGTGACGCGAAAGCCGTTCTTCTCCATGAACCGCGTGAGCAGATCACGGATCTCGTGGTCGTCGTCGATGACGAGAAGGTGAGGGCGTATATCCATGATCAAAACATAAGGGACTCTGGGCAAAAGGTGCAGATACTTCCTGGCTCTGTTGCACTTTGTCGCGAACCGGTCCGACGCCAGTCACAGAAGGTGACCATCCTGCCCTTCTCGACAAAAAAGGATCGTTCCATGGGACGCATCGCAACGGCCACCATCATTACCCTCGCTTTGGCGGGGGCCACTGTGCAGAGTTTTGCGGGCAGTCTGCCCTTCGACGACAAGAAAGCGCCCGCGCCGCAAGCTTCGGTGCCGTCAGAGGCGCTTTTTGCGGATGTCTCGGCGCCCCCGCCACCCGCCCCGTCGATGGCACCTGATGCCGACCAGCTGCCGCCCCCGCCACCTGGAGGCTTCCTGCCCGGCGCTCCCGGCGGGAAAATGCGTCCGGGCCCCATGGGCTGGGAACCCGGGGACCATATGCGCGAGATGGCGCAGACCTGGGGCCTCCTCTTCGACCAGAAGGACAAAAACCTCAGCGACAGTGACGTCCAGGCCCTGGCGACAGCCATTCTGTTGATCCATGGCAACCACACCTGGAAAGTGGCGGACGTCGCCGACGCGGTGGATGGATCAGTGACCTTCGCCTTTGTGACGGCCGATGGCTCGGTCGTGGCGCGCTTCTCGATGGACCGTCACTCCGGCCGCCTCACCCGCATCGGCTAATGCGACCGAGGCGCATCTTGTGACAAGTACCGGCCCCCGCGCGAAAACGCGGGGTTCGCTCTGGCAGCGATCTCTCCCCGGCGTCCGGTAAGCGGGGCCATCAAAAGCGCCCAGATGCATGCAACGAGGGTTGCTCCGCCGCCTCCCGCGCCGCAATAAAAGAGGGAGATCGGGGTCGATACCATGGTGCGAAAGTCCGTAACGTCTCGTTCAGCCCGCGGAACCGCGTCGGCGGGGCATGCGGCTTCGGTTACGCTCACCATCGATCGCCAGATGGTCCGGTTGCATAAAGCCGGTCCTGTGCCCTTCAGCCCCGGTGTGCTGAATGTGCTGCTGGACGGAACGGCGCTCGCGCAGGTATCCATCACCCAGCCGTCGGCCACGCTGTCCTTTACCCTGCCGCCGCACAGCCTTCCTGCCACGATCGATCTGGTTGACCCTGCGACCGGGCGAAGCGCCTTGGACGGCCCCCTGGCGCTTGACGCGCTGCTGTCGTTGCGAATCGAGCGCGCGGAAATCGAAAAGGCGCGGATGATCGTGGCGGTCAGCTTGGTGGGCCATCCGGTCGAGCACCTGTCCGCCTTTCTGGTCGATGACCAGGGTATCATTTGTGCCAGTGGCTTGCTGGAGCCCGCGGCCAAGCCTGATGGCGGTCGGCAGCGCTATTCGGCCATCCTGCCGCTGCTCCGTCTGCTGCCCGTCGAACAGAAAAAGCCTCTGTCGCTTTATTTGGGCGGGCGTCGGACGCCCCATCCGGTGGTGGCGTCAGCGGCGGTTGTGGGGGTCGTCGGCTGCGTTGATTACGCGGGCGGGGAGGAGATCCATGGTTGGGCCGCTGATCTGACAGAGCCGCAGCGCCCCGTCCGCCTCGACATCCTGATCGGGGACCGTCAGGTGGCGACCGTGAGAGCCAACAAACCGCGGCCGGATCTTGCTGCGCGCGGCGTCGGCACCCGATGCGGTTTTACGGTTGATCGCACTATTCTTGGACAGACGGAACACGGCGACATCATCTCCGTCGTCCTGGCGGGTACACAGACCCATCTCACCAACAGCCCGCAGCGTGCGCAGGACGCTGATGATATTCGCGGTCTCTTTGATGATATCGACGGCAACCAGGCATGTGGCTGGGTCATTGACCTCAGCCGGCCGGACGAGCCGTGCAGTGTGGAAGCGGTTTGCGATGGCCGCGTCATTGGCACGGCATTGGCCAACGGGCTGCGACGAGATGTACTGGACGCAGGGTTCCGCACGGACCGCTGTGGCTTCAGGATTGTTTTAAATGTTCCGCTTCATGAGCTGTTCGGCCGCGATATCTGGGTTCGTATCAAGGATTCGGGCGTCATCCTCAATGGTGGTCCGCACCAGCCGAAGATCAATCCTAACATCCAGTCCTATCTGACGCCGGACCGTGGCATTCCCTTGCGTGTTCTGGATCGGCTGCGCGCGCGGATGAACAGGCAGGCGGCGGGCCTGGGCATTTCTATCGTCATGCCTGTCTACAATACGCGGCATGACTGGCTGACGGAAGCATTGCGGTCGGTCTGCACCCAGTGGTGCGGCGCTTGGGAACTGATCTGCGTCGATGATGCGTCTACCGCGCCGCATGTGGCCGGAATGCTCGCCTGGTTCGCGCAGACTGACGCGCGTATCCGTGTCATCCGGTCGCCGGGCAATGAAGGGATAGCCGCAGCGACGTCGCGCGGGATTCAGGCAGCCCGTTATCCTTATATTGCATTGATGGATCATGATGATGTCCTGGAGCCCGATGCTGTACACCATCTTATAGCCACGGCCCGTCGGTCAGGCGCCGATCTGATCTATAGTGACGAGGCATTAACCGCGGAGGACAGCGCCGTGGTGCTGGACGTGCGGGCGCGACCGGCTTTCTCCCACGACTACTACCTGTCCCATCCCTATTTCGTGCATATGGTCGCGGTGCGGACGGAGATTGCTCAACGAATCGGTGGTTTCGACGCCAGGCTTGCCATTTCCGCCGATGTCGATTTCATCCTTCGTGTCATCGAGGAGAGCAGAATCATCGCCCATGTGCCGCGCGTGCTCTACCGCTGGCGCACCCATGCCGGCAGCACGGGCCATGACAGGCAGGATCAGGTGATGGTGGCGACGACGGGCGCCATCCAGCGTCATCTTGACCGGATGGGGACGGGAGCCAAGGCGACCGCCGCCGCTGAATTCAACCAGTTTGAGATTGCCTGGCCTGACCCTGGTGGGCGCGTGCTCATTGTCATCCCGACCAAGGACGGCATCGATGTCCTTCGTCAATGCGTGCAGTCCATCGCGGCGACGACCTCCGACAGCGAATACAGACTTGTCGTGATCGACCATGACTCGAAAGAAGCGAAGTCCAGGAAATATCTGGCTCAGTTGGCGAAACACCACGTTGTCATGCCCTATAAAGGGCCTTTCAACTACGCTCTGATGAATAATCTTGCCGTCCGAACCTGTGCGCAGGACGAACCGTTTGTTCTCTTCATGAACAATGATATCGAGGCCGTGGCACCGGGTTGGCTGCAGCGGATGCGGTCGCTTGCGGCCCGCGCCGATGTCGGCGCGGTCGGAACTGCGCTGATGTATAGCGACAAGCGCATTCAGCATGGCGGTGTCATCGTCGGCATCAACGGTCTGGCCGATCATGCACTGCGCTTCGAGCCGGTGTGGCAGCAGGATGGCAGCCGCACCCTGGGCTACAACGCGTCCTTGACCTCTGTGCGGGATTTTTCAGCGGTGACGGCGGCATGCATGATGATGCGGCGGTCGGTCTTCGATGATGTCGGCGGCTTTGATGAACATTACCTGGTCGGTTTCAACGATACCGACCTTTGCCTGCGCATTGGCCGCGCCGGCTACAAGCTGCTGTATGATGGGCGCACCGTGCTTTTCCATCACGAATCCGTCACCCGCATTGCCAAGGCGCAGCTTAAGCATCCGCAGGACGATTCCCATTTCCGGCGAGACTGGAAAGAGTTTCTGGCCGCGGGAGACCCCTATTATAGCCCTTTGCTGGAGCTTTATGGCGCAGATCACAAGCTACGGCTCGGACCCTGCCATGCCCAGGCACCGCGGCTGGTAGAGCGGCGCCTCGGCAATACTTTGCAAGGACGGGCGCCTGCCGGGACGGGCCGCGTCAGGCAGGGCCGCTCAGCTAAGAAAGTCGTGGCGACCGCCGACTGAGGCTTGATCCAGCGCCTCTGCCGTCTCTGTCGGGGCGCGAAGGGTCTCGGGTGCGCGCACGTCATGGGTCGCTGCGGAGCGCATATCGCGGTCGTGGTGGCGATGGGGCCTGCGGACCCGGTCGATTTGGGCGTTCAGCTCGGCACCAAACAGCACGGCATAGGCGCTCACCCAGAACCACATCATGACGCCAACCGCGGCGCCCAAAGCGCCGTACGCCGCGCTGTAGCTCGCGATGTTGCTGACGTAGAAAGAGAAAAGAACCGAAATCAGCAACCACAGGATGGCGGCCGTCAAGGCGCCGGGCAACACTGGCCCGACGCCATCTGGATGTGGTGCCGGGCCGATTTTATAAAAAAGGGACAGCATGCCGAGAATAAAGACGAACAAACCCGCAATGCCGGATAGATGCGCCAGCTGGGCCGTGTAGCGGGATAGGCCGAGGGCGGAAAATGCCGTCGGCAGGCCCACCAAGACGCCGATGCCAAGAACGGCGGCCAAGATCGCGCCGAAGGTCATGACCATGGCGAGAGCCTGGAATTGCAATACGCTCCGCGTCTCCTTGCGGCGATAGGCAAAATTAAGCGCCCATATCAGAGACTTAGTGCCGGATGTGGCAGACCAGAAGGCAATCATGAGGCTGATGATGAGGCTGATGCTCAGCGTGCCGCTATGATTGCTGACCAGCTCATGCACCCGATCCGATAGCAGCTGATAGGCCGCACTCGGCATGACTTGCCGCAGGTAGGCCAGCTGCGGCTCGACCGTCACTGGGTCGAAGACCATGCCGTAGATGGAGATGAGCATGGTGACCGCCGGGAACAAAGCGAGTGTGGCGTAGAAGGCGCAGCCGGCTGCATTTAGCGACATATAGTCCGATATCATGGCAAGCGTCGTCTCCCGCAGCACCCGGCCACGGGGCGTCTTCATCTGCTCCTGGATCTCTCGCTGCAGTTTTTCCTTCACCATCCGCCCAAGCTTTCTTGCACGCCTCGTTTGCGGCCGAACCAACATGGTTTCAACCGCAAACATATTATCTTTCATCACCAGGATGTTAGGTGGCGTTCCGCCCGACGGGCCCAACGCGATTCGCCGCTATCCGAGGATCAGGCCGGGGGACGGACATATTCCGCCCGTAGCGCTTGCGCGACGCGGTCGACTTCATCCGCCAGATGACGGAGTTCACGCTGGCATTGGGTCTGATCGGATAGGCCAAGCCGACGAAACTGACGGCAGATGGCGCACACCGCTTCGGCACCGATATTGGCCGCGGCACTGCTCAGGGCATGGGCTTCAGCCTGAAAAAGAACACTGTCGCCGGCACGGGCCGCGACCCGCAGCGAAAGCAGCAGCGCCTCGGCATCCGCGATGAATTCCTGGGCGAGTTCCGTCGTGAAGGCCAGGCCGCCCAGCTGTTCCAGCTCTTTGAGCACGCTGCGGCTTAAAGTCTGGGGCGCATGCTCAGCGGCCGGGGGCGCAAAGACCGCCTTCTCCTGGGGCGTATAGGGAGCGGCTACCCCGGTAAACTGGGCGATGATGTCGAGCAGGCGCCCGGCCTCGACCGGTTTGACGATGCAGAGATCCATGCCGGCCTCGGCGCAGCGCGTCGCCATTTCCGGCGTGGCATCAGCCGTCAAAGCCAGAATCGGCAAGTGGCGCTCGCCGATGGAGGCGAAGCGCTGCAGTTTGGTTGCCTCCAGGCCGTTCATCACGGGCATGTTCACGTCCATGAGGACAAGGGCGAAGTCCTCCCGTTCCAGGGCATCCAGCGCCTCTTCGCCATTGTTGACGATGACGAAGCTATGGCCGCCGCGCTCGAGAATTTTGGCGACCACGGACTGATTGATGCGGTTGTCGTCGGCGATCAGAATATGTTGCGGCTGCCCGCGTGGCCTGACCGCCGTCAGGACTGTCGTATCCGGGTCAATGCGGGCTGCGATCGCGCGAAGAACGGTGTCGATCTCGGCCTCGTTTGCCTCTGGCCCAAGGGTCGAAAGGCAAAAGCGGCGGAGATCGCGGCGAAAATCGTCGGGTCCAGGCTTGTCTGCGTTCAGCAGGATGATCGGCGGGATAGGGTCCCGGACGAGTTTCGGCAGGTCGCGAATGAATCGGCCGCAGCCGGGCAGGCTTGCCGTGTCCAGCAGCACCGCGTGATAACCGCGGCTCTGCGTCAGAGCCGCGGTCAAGGATGGAGCGTCATCTGGCGCGACCGCATGGTAGGTCAGCGCGGCGCCCCGCCTCTCGAATGTTGCCAGCAGATTGCTCGACGCGCCCCGGCTTGCGCTGAGCACCCCCAGACGCAGGGGCGGCATTGACGGTGCCGTCGGTTCCGCGAGACGAAGCGGCAATGACAGGCGAAATGTGCTTCCCCGGCCCAGAACGCTTTCGACGGTGATATCGCCGCCATGCAGCCGTGACAGGCTGCGCGCGATGGCAAGGCCCAGCCCGCTGCCGCCGAAACGATCAAGGATCGTGGCGTCTGCCTGGCTGAAACTGTCGAAAATGCGCTCGTGGGCTTCGGCCGCGATGCCAATGCCCGTATCGATGACCTCAAAAACGAGGGTGATCGTATCCTTGCTGCGGGACAGGACGCTGACCGCGATCAGCACGCCGCCGTATTCCGTGAATTTGACAGCATTGCTCGCCAAATTCCGAAGAATATCCATCACTTGGCGAGGGTCGCCGATAAGCTCGGTCGGTGTCGCGGCGTCCATATAGGTGGACAAGGTGATGGCCTTGGCCGCTGCCGGAACAGCGACGAGGCGCTCGATGTCGTACAAAAGCTTCGCAAGATCGAAGGCCTGATCCTGACCTGGGAGCTGGCCCGCCTCAATCCGGGAAAAATCGAGTATTCCGTCTATCAGGCTGAGGAGTGACCGTGCCGCGGCACCCGTTGTCCCCACCATCTCTGTCTGTTCGCGGTCCAGCCGGGTGCCGGACAACAGGTCGCTCATGCCGATAACGGCGTTGAGCGGCGTGCGCAGCTCATGGCTCACGCTCGCCAGAAACTGGCTCTTTGCCCGGCTTGCTTGCTCGGCTTGCTGTTTGGCGACCGACAGGCTGCGGATGAGCGAACCGGCATAGAGAGGGATGGCGACGAGCCCTACCAATAGGCCCGCAGACAGATAAAGATCTTGGCGCCAATAGGCTGTCGTCAGAATGCAAAGCGAAAAGCCGAAGGCCGCGCAGACCATGGCGGCACGCAAATAGGTCAGGCCAAAGCGAAAGCCGTAGCCAAGAACGGCCCAGAGATAGATGGGATAGAGTGGCGCGGCGATATGCCCGCCGATATGCAGACCGAAGGATAGCGTGCCTGTGTCTGCGGCGAGTTGCAGGATAATTCGCGCTTTGGACGGGCGGCTGCGAATCACCAGGTCCAAAAAAAAGATAACGCCAACAGCCGCATAGAAGCCGCTTGTCAGCAATGGCATGAGGGGAGCGTCGAGCACGCCATAAAGCCGGAGCGCAACAAGATAGAAAAAGACGCCGAAGCCGATCACCAGACGGTTGCTGATGATCTGGTGCTCGGTCCCGGTTCCTGCAATCAGACGGCGTCGGAGGGCCGCCGCGCCCAGACGAATGAGTGCGGCGGTCGACATCGGCGACCGGTCAGGCACGGCAGGCTGTGGCTGGTCGTGCTCCTCCGGTGCGATAGCCGGATCGGACGAACGATCGCTCCTGGAGTTACGTCTCAAGAATCTGGCCATATCGGGGCACTCAGACCGCGCGGGCTTTCCATGGTTTGGTGCCCTGGCGCGTTTTTTTTCCTAGCCAGTCTCGTGTCGCAGAGCAAACTAGTTCGGGTCGGCCGCAGGCCGACTGGAATGAGAGGCATAGAATGCCTCAAGCTCGGATGGCGGCAGGGCATGGGCGAAAAGATAGCCCTGCAGCTCATCGCAGCCCTCGTCCTGCAAGGCGGCGAGTTGCTCCGAGGTTTCAACGCCCTCGGCGATTACCCGCAGACCAAGGCTCTGACCAAGGCCGATAATGGCGCGAATAATGGCAAGGCCCTCGGGACGGGACGGAATGCTGTGTATGAAGCCCTGGTCGATTTTCAGTCCGTCCACATGGAGATGCTCGATATAGTCGAAGGATGCATAACCGGTTCCGAAATCGTCGATGCAGAAGGACACGCCCTGCTGCTGGAGCGCCATGATTTGCTGGCGGGCAGTCTCATGGTCGGCCAACAGCGTCGTTTCCGTGAGTTCGAGGTTGATCAGGCGAGGGGACACACCGGCCTGTGCGATCGCGGCGCGGACCAGGGCAGCCACGTCGTTACGTTCAAACAAGGACGCGGAAAGATTGATGCCGACACGAAGCGGCATGCCTTTGCTTTCCCATATGGCTGCCTGCCGGCAGGCCGCTTCGAGAACCCATAAGTTAATTTCTGTCATCAACCCGGCCTCTTCCGCCACAGGCAGAAAACTGTCCGGGTAAATCAGCGCCTGGCCCTCGGGTCTCCAGCGCAGAAGCGCTTCTACCCCCACGATCCGTCGCGTGCGCGCATCGACCTGTGGCTGATAATGCATCTCCAGCTCGTTGCGCATCAGTCCTGCCCGCAGGTCGATCTCAAGCTGCGCTGATTTGCGGACGGCTGATTGCAATGCGGGTTCAAAACGGCAGATGTAATTGCGACCAAGACACTTGGCCCTGTACATGGCGAGATCTGCATGCTGCATCAGGACACCTGGCGATGAACCATGCTGCGGAAACAGAGCTGTGCCTATGCTGACGCTCGTATGAATTGTATGTTCCGCAATAGTAAAGGGGGCGCTGAAACTCTTCAGAACCAGTTCGGCGAATGTCTGCGCCGCCTGGGATGCGCCATCGACCGCTAATCCAGTTTGCAAAATCGCAAATTCATCTCCGCCAAGACGCCCTAGGACATCAGTCGTACCCAGGCTGGCGGTCATCCTTTCCGCAACCGCTTGCAGCAGCGTGTCGCTATTGTCATGCCCAAAGGCATGGCTCACGCTTTTGAAACGATCAAGGCTCAAAAAATGTAATGCGAAGGTCGCCGTATCGCTGCTGCGATCGATCGCATCCTCCAGATTGAGCGTCATCGCGTGGCGATTAGGCAGCCGCGTCAGTCCATCGTGATGGGCAACAAAGTGCAGGTAATCCTCGGCGCGCTTGCGTTCGGTAATGTCCAGCGAGGTGGTCAGCACCCCGGTGATATCCTGGCTGATCGATTTGAGCGGCGTTTTGGTGGTCAGAAAGACCCGCCGAAGGCCGGCGGGATCGATGATCTCCTCCTCAAATGCAGGCAGTGGCCGGCCGGTCGACAAGACGCGAGCATCGAGATGTTGTGAACGGGCAGGAATCGTGGGGCTCGTTTGGCCGGCCTCTTGATCGCCGAAAATGGCGGTATGCTCGGCATTGGCAAAAATACAGGTCCCGCGCCGATCATAGGCGCTGATCATGGCGGGCACGGTGTCGATGACTTGGGCCAAGTGGTCCCGGCTATTGCGGAGCAGTTCCTGCCGTTCCTGTTCGGCCCCGGCAAGCTCCTCGGCCAAGGCATTGGCTCGAATGCGAATTGTCTTCTGGCGTGAGCCAATTTTCAAAAGATTGCGGGCGCGCGTGATGAATTCCTGATGATCGATCGGCGTCTGGACGAAATCGGTGGCACCCGCTTCCAGAGCTTCCAGACGAAACGCACGATCGTCATAGGCCGTGATGACGATGATCGGCACATCGATACCGTTCGGTAGCGACCGGATCTGCTGGGTGAAGGCAGCCCCGGTCATCTGCGGCATCTTGTAATCGGTGATGACAAGGTCGGGCATCTTACCATCGATGGCTCTCAATGCCGGATCGGGCGTCGAAAATGCTTCAACTTCAACATCATCGTCCAAGAAGCTGGCCAGCCGCGAAAAGATGCTGCGGTTGGTCGCGCGATCATCGACGATGACGACAAAAGCCATGTGATCCCCGATTTCCGTCGCTGGTCGCGGCCAGGATGGCCGAATGCTGAAACGGATCGTGATCCTATAGAGGTCGCGTCGATTATCCAAGCTGCCTGCCGGAAGGGAGTACCCCCTTGGGCATAGCTCTGAACAATTTGATCGAACTGCAGGAAACTTGCTGCCCCTCGCTGGCAAAACCGGCGAACAATAGATCGCCCGAGCAGGCTGGGATGGTCCCGGTCAACCGGGCAGCGTGCCCAGCACGTGCACTCTCAGGAGTTCATCATGACCTATGTCAACCCATCTCTTGGCCTTGTCACAGCCCCGTCAGAAATGTCGGCTTTCGCTGCTGCCGAGGCCCTCTCGGCGCTCACCGCCGGCTATTACCCAACGATCCAGCTGGAACTGGATTCCGCAGCCAAAGCTCTGTTTTGCTACATGCGCCCCGCCGGACGGCCCAGTTATACCCCTGAACTGCTGCGCGACATGAGCCGCATTCAAAGCAACATCAAGCTGGCGACGGCGGCCGGTGAGCCCTTCCGCTATATCGTCGTGGGGTCTCGCGTGCCGGGGACCTTCAATCTCGGCGGTGACCTCGATCTGTTCGGAGCAAAAATTCGCGCCGGAGACCGCGAGGCGCTTCGCGCCTATGCCCATGCCTGCGTGGACATCGTCTACAATAACGCTGTCGGCTATGATCAACGGGTGACGACGGTCGCACTGGTTCAGGGCACGGCCCTGGGCGGAGGGTTTGAAGCCGCTCTCTCCTGCCACCATATCGTGGCCGAGCGCAGCGCCACATTCGGCCTGCCAGAGGTTCTGTTTAACCTTTTCCCTGGCATGGGCGCTTACTCGCTGCTGTCCCGCCGGTTGGATGCGGTCAGGGCGGAGCGGATCATTCTGAGCGGCAAGATCTACTCGGCGGCTGAACTTTATGACATGGGGCTGGTCGATATGCTGGTCGAGGATGGCGAGGGAGAGGTGGCGGTTCGCGAATACCTCAGCCGTATCGACCGCCGCTTCAATGCGCATCAGGCTGTTCTCCAGGCTCGCCATCGCGTCCATGCCCTGACCCGTGCGGAGCTGACCGACGTGGTCGATCTCTGGGTCGCGGCTGCGATGAAGCTGGACGACGCCGACCTGCGCAGAATGGCCCGGCTCGTGCGGGCGCAGACACGTCGGCATGGCAGTGCCGCAGAGACGCGTCTTGCCGCCGAATGATAGCACAGCACCATAAAGGCAGTGCAGCTGCTAAGGCCGGGGCAAACTATGAGCCGTCCGGCCCTTGCCCTACACTGCTGCAGGATAGTCGGGAGATCAGTCGCCATGGTTCAAAATAAGGTAGTCTGCATGCCGGATGGCGCATCTTCCGGCGCGGTTTCAGGTCATCGGGAGTCTCTGCCGGCATGGAACCTGGCGGACCTCTACGATGGCGTCGATAGCGCCGCTCTCCGCAACAATCTTGCGGAGAGCCAAAGCCGCGCCGCCGCCTTTCGCGCGGCCTATGCGGGAAAGCTCGAAGAGCTTTCGGCCGCCGGTCTGGCCGAGGCTCTTGGGCAATATGAGGCGGTCGAGGAAACGCTGGGCCGCATCATGTCCTATGCCCAGCTTCTGTTCAGCGGTGACAGTTCGGACGCCCAGATCAGCCGCTTCTACCAGTCGATGAGCGAGAAGGTAACCGAGATTTCGACCGATCTGCTCTTCTTCACGCTCGAACTCAACTGCCTCGATGAGGCGGCTTTGGCTGTCAAAGTCGCGGACCCCGCGCTGAGCCCCTGGAAGTCCTGGCTGGATGATCTGCGCATCTTCAAGCCGCATCAGCTCTCCGATGAGATGGAGAAGCTGCTGCATGAGAAGGAGGTAACGGGTGCAAGCGCCTGGAGTCGCCTGTTCGATGAGACGATGGCAGGGCTGCGGGTTACCATTGATGACGAGACTGTCACCGTCAGCGATGCGCTGAACCGGCTTTCCGATCGTGACCGGGAGACGCGACAGGCGGCGGCCGGCGGCATCAGCGCGACCTTCGCCGACAATATCCGGCTCTTCTCTCTCATCACCAATACCTTGGCCAAGGACAAGGAGACGATCGACCGCTGGCGCCGTTATCCGGCACCCGCGAGCTATCGCAACCGCTCCAATATGGTGGAGGATGAGGTTGTCGAGGCGCTGGTCGCGGCGGTTGTCAGCAATTATGGCCGCCTCTCTCACCGCTACTATCGCCTCAAGGCTCAGTGGCTGGGTCTGCCCAAGCTGCAGCATTGGGACCGCAATGCGCCACTGCCCGCGGATAATGACCACAAGATCAGCTGGGCCGACGCCCGGTCGCGCGTCCTCTCGGCTTACGGTGCCTTCAGCCCGGTTTTGGCCGAGGTTGGGCAGAGGTTCTTCGACAATCCCTGGATTGATGCGGGGCTGCGTCCGGGCAAATCGGGGGGCGCTTTCGCCCATCCGACCGTGCCGTCGGCCCATCCCTATATCTTGCTGAACTATCACGGCCGCACCCGTGACGTGATGACCTTGGCACACGAACTCGGCCATGGCGTGCATCAGGTCCTGGCCGGACAGGCGCAAGGATACCTGCGCTCAGGCACACCCTTAACCTTGGCCGAAACCGCCAGCGTGTTCGGCGAGATGCTGACCTTCCGGGCCATTCTGGACGCGGAAAGCGATCCTGCCCGCCGCCGTATCATGCTGGCGGCAAAGGTCGAGGACATGCTGAACACTGTCGTCCGCCAGATTGCCTTCTATCAGTTTGAGACGAAGGTCCATGCCGAGCGCCGCAGCGGCGAGTTGCTGCCGGAGCGGCTCGGCGAAATCTGGATGAGCGTGCAGACCGAGAGCCTTGGCCCGGCTTTTGAATTCACCCCGGACTATGCAGCCTATTGGGCTTATATTCCGCATTTCATTCACTCGCCCTTTTATGTTTATGCCTATGCCTTCGGTGATTGCCTGGTGAACGCGCTGTATGCTGAGTTCGCGGCCGGACACCCGCGATTTCAGGAAAAATATCTCGACATGCTGCGTGCCGGCGGCACCAAGCGGCACAAGGAGTTGCTGGCACCCTTCGGCCTCAACGCGGCTGATCCGGCTTTCTGGACCCGTGGTCTGGACGTGATTGCGGGTTTCATTGATGAGCTAGAGGCGGCGGGCAATCCCGATGCCTCAAGCCACGGGGCATAAGGCGCATGGCCGACAAGGAACGTAGCGAAGCCACATTTTTCGGCAGCGTCAGGCGGTTCGCCCGTACCTCTGGCGCGGTGGGTGGCATCGCCGCCCGTGTTGCGGGGGAACGCGTCTTCGGTTTCAAGACCGATCGGGCCGCCCATGCCGAAGACCTGCGCCAGATCCTCGGCGGTCTGAAGGGCCCGCTGATGAAGGTCGCGCAAATCCTGACGACGATCCCGGACGCCTTGCCCCCCGAATATGCGGCCGAGCTATCCGAACTGCAGGCCAACGCCCCATCCATGGGCTGGCCCTTCGTTCGCCGCCGCATGGCAGGTGAATTGGGCCCTGACTGGCAGTCCCGCTTCACGAGTTTCAGCCAGGAGGCCGCGGCTGCGGCCAGTCTGGGTCAGGTCCACAAGGCTGTTCTACCGGACGGGCAGACGGTCGCTTGCAAGCTGCAATATCCAGATATGCCAAGCACGGTGGAAGCGGATCTTCGTCAGCTCAAAATCGCGATGGCCATCTATCATCGCATGGACAATGCCATTCAGCAGGACGAGGTCTACAAGGAACTCGCCGAGCGGTTGCGTGAGGAACTGGACTATCTGCGTGAGGCCGCGCAGATGCGGCTCTATCATGCGATGCTGGACAATGTCGCCGATGTTCATGTGCCGACGCCGATCACGGAGCTGACGACCGCGCGTCTGTTGACGATGACCTGGCTCGACGGCGGACCCTTGCAACGCTGGATCGACACGGACCCGCCGCTGGAAGCCCGCAACCGGGTGGCGGAGGCGCTGTTCCGAGCCTGGTATGTGCCATTTTACCGCTACGGCGTCATCCATGGCGATCCGCATCTGGGCAATTACCAGGTCCGGCCCGACGGCGCCGTCAATCTGCTGGATTTCGGCGCGATTCGTGTCTTTCCGCCGAGTTTCGTGCGCGGCGTGATCGATCTGTTTGAGGCCGTGCGCGACAATGACGACGAGAAAGCGGCCCAGGCTTATCGCAACTGGGGTTTCGCAGACATAAACCCGACCAAAGTGACGGTGCTGAACGGTTGGGCACGCTTCCTGTATGAGCCTTTGCTCGATGACCGCGTTCGCCGCATTCAGGAGAATGCCGATGGCCAATATGGCCGTGCAGTCGCCGAAGAGGTCCATGCGGGCCTGAAAAGCATCGGCGGCGTGCGTCCGCCGCGGGAATTCGTGCTGATGGACCGCTCTGCCGTCGGTTTGGGCAGTGTCTTCCTGCGCCTAAAGGCCGAACTGAACTGGAGCAGCCTCTACCGTGAGGTGACCGCCGATTTCGACATGGACGCGCTGGCTGAACGTCAGGCCCAGGCATTGGCCACTGCCGGTGTGCCGCCGACCAAGTGACGACGTATGCGGCGATAGGGGACGCCGTGGGCGTCCTCCCATCAGCCAGGCAATTGCCCGTACGAGGACGGGTTGGTAGGGAAGGGCTAGCGCCCGATACGTGGCGCAACCGGAGGACGTTATGCCCCTGCCAACTCGCCCACGCGCCAGTGTCTGGCGTGTTCTTCTGATCCTGCCCGTTATCGCCGTGCTCGCGGTCGGTTGTTTCAACCGGGTGGCGCCAAGCCTGTGGGGATTTCCGTTCTTCTACTGGTATCAGATGCTTTGGGTCATTCTGTGCTCGGTGATCGCCGCTTTCGTCTTTCTGGTTGAAGGACGCGCAGCTGACGCAGGAGACGACGTGTAATGGCGCCGCTCGCTCTACAGCCGGTGGCGCTGGCCGTTTTCCTGGCCCTCTTCCTGGCCGTCACCGTACTCGGGTTCCTGGGTGCCAAATGGCGCCGCGGGGATCTGGACACGCTCCATGAATGGGGCTTGGGCGGCCGCCGCTTTGGCACGCTCATTTCGTGGTTCTTGCTCGGCGGCGATCTTTACACAGCCTATACCTTTGTCGCCGTGCCGGCCTTGGTCTTCGGTGCGGGCGCGGTGGGCTTCTTCGCGGTCCCTTATACGATCATCATTTATCCGATCCTGTTTGTCGTTTTCCCCCGTCTCTGGCGAGTGTGCAAACGCCACGGCTATCTCACCGCGCCTGAATTTGTCCGTGGCCGGTTCGACAGCAGGCCGCTATCACTGGCCCTGGCTTTGACGGGCATTCTCGCGACAATGCCCTATATCGCGTTGCAACTGGTGGGCATGCAGGTCGTGCTTGCAGCTCTCGGCCTCGAGGGGACGGGCATCTGGTCCGACGTGCCCCTCTTCGTCGCGTTCATCGTGCTCGCAGCCTTCACCTATACCAGCGGTCTTCGCGCGCCCGCGATCATCGCCGTCGTGAAGGATCTCCTGATCTATGCGACCGTAATTGCCGCGGCGATCATCATTCCGATGCATTTCGGCGGCTGGGGCAAGATCTTTGCAGCGGTACCCGCCGCCAAGCTGACCCTGCCGGCGCCGGGACCCAACAGCCTTGGCAGCTATAGCGCATATGCGACACTCGCTTTGGGTTCCGCGCTCGCGCTCTTTCTCTATCCGCATTCCATGACGGGCATTCTTGCGGCCAGTAGCGGGCGGGTGATCAAGCGGAATGCGGCTCTGCTGCCTGCCTATTCGCTCGTGCTCGGTTTTTTGGCGCTGCTCGGTTTCATGGCGATCGCTTACGGCGTTGCAAAGAACCCGGCCTATGCCGCGGGCTTCGCACAGTACAAGGGCAATTTTGCCGTCCCTGCGCTGATTCTGACCGCCTTTCCGGGCTGGTTCGCGGGTATCGCCTTCGCGGCGATCGCCATCGGTGCATTGGTCCCGGCCTCGATCATGTCGATCGCCACGGCCAATATCTTTACGCGTGACATTTACAAGGCTTTTATCAAGCCTGCGGCCTCGGATGCCCAGGAGTCCCGCATCGCCAAGCTTGTATCCCTGCTGGTGAAGCTCGGCGCCCTGGCCTTTATCCTTGTCTTGCCGGCGACGACCGCAATCCAGTTCCAGCTTCTCGGTGGCATCTGGATTATCCAGACGCTGCCCGCGGTCTTTCTCGGCCTTTCACGGCTGAAACTGCGGCCTGGCGCCTTGCTGTCAGGTTGGGCCGTCGGCATGGTGATCGGCACTGCCATGGCTGCCTCAACCGCCTTCAAATCGGCGATCTTCCCATTGCATTTGCCAGGCGGCTTTCTGGCCCCCGGCTACGCCGCACTGTACGCGCTGGTCGCTAATCTGGTGATCAGTGTCGGGCTGTCCTGGATACTCAACAGCTTGCGCTCGCCGCAGGCGGCGGAGAATGATCCGGCGCTACGGTTTGAGTTCTGAGTTTCCAGGCCGCAGAACGATAGCGGGCGGATAAGGTACCTCATCCGCCCGTCGTGTCCTAGCCGCCGCTGCCAGCTCCGCCGCCACCGCTGCCCGCGCCGCCACCGGGGGAGGTCGGCGAGGCGCCGGTGCTATTCGTGCCCGGCACAGTGCCCGTCACCGGGTTGGTCGGTGCCGATGTTGCAGGGGAGTTGACCGGAGAGGTCGGGGCCGGTTCCTTCGCGGTTGTGCCCATATCCGCACAGCCCGCCAGCGCAAACAGCGCACCCGCCACAGGAATAGCCAAGGATAGTTTTCTGATCATCGTTGCCTCACCGTCGATTTTCTGGAATTTCCGAGATGAGGGCGGCGTGTGGGGAGTTCAACGGGATTTACGCCCACGATCGCGTGACGCCGTAGCCGGAGCAGCTTGCCATTGGCGGCGCGCTGGCGGAGAAGCAGGCCTATGACCCTGCCGACACTCATCAGCGCGATCGACGATATCTTCCCGGAAGCCGATGCGTTTTTGCTCGATCAATTCGGCACGCTGCATGATGGGGCGCGGCCATATCCCGGCGCGGTTGCGGCCATGAAACGCGCGCGCGCGGCCGGCAAGCGCGTTCTCATCCTGTCGAATTCTGGAAAACGTGCGGCGCCCAACCGGATAAGATTGGAAAAACTCGGCTTTCCGGGGGATAGCTACGATGGTTTCCTGACCTCGGGTGAGGTGGTCTGGCAGATGCTGGCTGAACGTCGGCTGCCAGCATTGCACAGCATCCGTCGTGTGCTCGTTCTGTCCCGTGGCCACGACAAGGATGCCTTGGCGGGGCTCGATCTGGAACGGACCGAGGATGCGTCGCAGGCCGATCTTATCCTCCTACTGGGGAGCGAGGCCGATCGTATCGGCCTGGATGCCTATCGCGCGCGGCTGAAATCATTGGCGGAACGCTGCGTTCTGTGTCTCTGCGGCAATCCTGACCGCCTGATGGTGCTGGGCGACGGCGCCGTGGCGCCCGCGCCGGGACAGATCGCGGAACTCTATGCGGCAATGGGCGGACCGGTCGCCTGGATCGGTAAGCCCTATCTGGCACTCTATGAGGCCGCATTTACGGAATTGCGCCGCATCGCCGGATGCGACGTCCGACGAGACCGAATCTGGGCCGTGGGGGACAGCCTGGAACATGACATAGCAGGCGCGGCGGCCCAAGGGTGCCGGTCTATTCTGGTCACGACGGGCATTCTGGCCGGCGTCACGGCTGACGATCTGGGCGGCGCGATACAGCGCTCGGCAATACAGCCGGATGTCATCTTGCCAACCTTTGCGTGAGCGCTGCGAGCCTGTCGGTCCTCGGGTCGTGAGGAGCCTCCGGCTCTCGGCCGCCACCGCCCACCTATCCCAGATAGTGTGGCCGGCGAAACGCAGCCTGCATTCCTCTCCGCTTGCTTAAATCAAAACGAAATCGTATTGATACGAGATCGTTAACAAAGCCTTGCGGAGGCGGCATGTCGCCCGATGCGCTCGACTCTGTACGACTTCTATCGGCGGGCCATGAGGTGCCGCTCTCGGTCCCCCTGCCATCCGGCGCAGGCGGTGCGGCAGCGCTGCGTGAACTGTCTTTGCAGCGCGAGGTCGCGCGCCTGAGCGCCGAGCGGAGCAGTCTGCGCGCGACCCTCGCAACCCATGGATTGGTGACGGGCGGCGGCAGAACGGTCGTGACCCCGCTTCATGAGCAAGTTTACGCCGCGCGCCTCGCCGCGAAAGACAAGCTCATCAGCGATATCTATCGCTCAACCTCCTGGCGCGTGACTGCGCCTCTCAGATGGATGATCAGCTGGCTGCGGCGCCGGCCGCTGACCAATGATGCAGCCGCAATGGGTGCCACGGATGGTATTCCATTTGCTATATCATCCGATCTCTCCGCCTTTCCTGGCTTCGATCGCATAACCCGTAACCTTCCTGAGAAGGGCAGCCAGGGCAGCATATTGATCGTGGCTGACCATCTGCCGCTTTTCGATCAGCAGAGTGGCGGATTGCGCCTCAGGACTTTGATCGGTCTCGTCGCGGCTCTTGGCTGGACGATTATCTTTGGCTCGCACTGGTCTGAATCCGGTCCGGGCGTTCTTGCCACCGCAGAGGGGAGGGCAAAATATGAGCAGGCGCTGCGGGACGTCGGTGTCACCAGCTTCGCCTATGGAATGGATGGCATCCGCGCATGCCTGCAACAGTCGGGTGGCTCCATTCGCTTTGCCATGGTCAGCTTCCCAACGGTGGCTTCAGACGTCATCCCGCTGGTCCGTACCTATTGTCCTTGGGCGCGGGTGGTCTTCGATACGGTAGATCTCCATTTTCTCCGTGTGGGTCGTGAAGCGGACCTGCATGGCAATCCTCATCTCCGCGAAGAAGCGAGCCGTCTGCGCAAGATGGAGCTTGCCTGCCTTGCCATGGCGGATGTGACCCTTGCCATCAGTGAAGCGGAACGTGCCGTCCTGCTCGACCTGATGCCGCAGGCGGTCGTCGAAATCATGCCTAATATCTTTGTCAGCCCGCACCGTTTGCCGCCAGGGCCGGAGGCACGCAGTGGTCTGCTGTTCGTGGGTGGCTTTTGGCATAAGCCCAACACGGATGCGGTGCTCTGGTTCGTCCGCGACATATGGCCAATTTTGCGCAGGCAAAACCCTGGCCTTCGTTTCTGCATTGCGGGCTCTAATCCAAGCGACCCGGTACGCGAGCTTGATGGCCGCGACGGTATCGAAGTGTTGGGTTTTGTGCCTGATCTGACGCCGTTTTTCGATCGCGCGCGGGTCTTCGTCGCGCCCTTGCGGTTCGGGGCCGGGATGAAGGGCAAGGTCGGTCAAAGCATGATGTCCGGCCTGCCGGTGGTGGCGACAGCGATCGGTGCGGAGGGTTTGGGTGCGGAGGATGGGGAGCATCTTCTCGTCGCAGAGACCCCTGCGGCCTTTGCCGCTCAGGTCATGACGCTGCTGGACGACGATGCCGCCTGGACGCGGATGCAGGCAGAGGCGCGGGCGTTGGTCGAGGCCACCTTGTCGGAAGCGGCGGTCGCCCCCCGTGTCGCGGCGCTCTTTCATGTCTGAGGTTCTGGTCGTCGGTGTCTATCTTGCCGCCCGGGCCCATTCCGCCAACCATATTCTCTATGAACTCCTGACCAGCAGACGCCACACGGTCACCCTGCGCTGGGCGGCCCTTGCCATCGGGGGTGAGGGGGCCTGCGACGTGCCCTGTACGGTCATGGTCGAGACCAAGCCGCTCCTGAAATTCATCCTGATCGATCGTCTGCTGGCGGATGTCGGAAGTTTCGACTGGCTGATCATCACCGATGATGACATCGAGCTGCCACCAGGATTTCTCGACAGCTTTTTGGCGCTGGCCGAGCGCTACGATCTGGCCTTGTGCCAGCCTGCCCGGACAGTGGACAGCTATGTCGACCACGGCATTGTCATGCAGATGCCGGGTCTGGCCGGGCGGCGCACGCGTTTCGTAGAAATCGGTCCGCTGACGGCCATCCGGCGGGATGCAATGCCGCTTCTGCTGCCCTTTGGGCCGGATGCCGGCATGGGCTGGGGACTAGACTTCGTTTGGCCTGTAGCCGTGGAAGCAGCTGGTCTGCGCATGGGAATTGTCGATGCAACTCCCATCGCGCATCGTCTCCGCCCGCCTGTGACCGGCTATAGTCATGAGGAGGCCGCCCGTGCCTATTGTATCTGCCTGGCCTCGCACCCGCATCTGCCGCCTGACCGCGCCTTGAGCGTCCTTGAAGCCTATGTATGACGCTCCTGAAATCTCGGTTATCCTCACTACTCATAACCGCGCGGGTCTGCTTGCGCGGGCGTTGGCAGGGTTCGCACGTCAAACGCTGGCGCAGACGCGGTTTGAGATTGTGGCAGTCGATGATGGATCGTCAGATCAGACGCCACTTGTTCTGGAACGCTACCGTGACCAGCTGCCGCTCCGTGTGTTCTGCCAGGCCGCATCCGGTCTCGCGGCAGCCAAGAATTTAGGCGTCTTCGCCAGTCGGGCGCCGATCATCGTTTTCGCGGATGATGATGACGTGCCGGACCCCGATTATTTGGTGGCCCATCTGGCCGCTCATCTCCGTCATCGTGACATCAATGTCGCAGTCCTGGCCAGGAGCGAGCTTGATCCCGCCATCGCCGTTTCACCCCTGATGCGCCATGTGACCGGGCCGAAGGGGCAGCTTTTCAGCCATGATTGGATGGCCCCCGGACAGATCCTGAGTTTTCGTGAATTTTGGGGTGGCCGCTCCTCCTGCAAACGGGCGCTATTGACCGAAGTCGGGGTTTTCAATCCGGCGTTCCGTTTCGGGTGCGAGGACATCGAACTTGCATGGCGCCTCCAGGTGGCCCGCGGCATCGCGGTCGTATTTGAGCCGCAGGCGCGAACGCGCATGATCCGTGCTGTCAGCTTCGATGAATTCTGCATGCGCTCCATCCGCCAGGGGCGGTCGCAATGGCTGTTCGCGCAGCTCCATGATCATCCGCTGATTCGCGCCTACTCCGAGATTGATCAGGCGCTCGGTGCCTGGAGGCGTTATTGGTCCGATTTCACTGCTATCCTGCGCTGGGCCCGTCGCCTGGATGAGATGATGCAGGAGCGGCAGTCGGTGGATCGGCCCATATTGCCGGAGACGTATGCGGAACTCGATGCGGCCTATCGCTTCGCGTTTCAGCTCTGTCGCGCCAAAGGCGTCGTGGACGCTGGCAGTCTGCCGCCGATCTTGCGCCGGCCCGAAAACTTCGATCCCGGCCGCATGAGCTTTTTGGCGATCCACCAGGCGCCTGTGCCCCTCAGTGCCTGAAAGCAGTGGCCAGCGCAGCATCCAAGGGCAGTGGCAGATCCGCCGCGAGGGCGGCCGGGTCAAAAGGCTGCCAGCCGCTCCCTGGCTTGTTGAGCAGTAGACTGCGGATTTGCGGGCCAGATGCTAGCCACAGGCTCATCAGCGGGGACGTCCAAGGCCATGTGCAGCGTTGCAAGGCGATCGGCGGCGACACAGGAAAGTCGATCTTGCCATCGGCTTGGCGCAATTCGACTTGCATAGCCTCCCGATACCGCATCCAATCCAGATCGGCGCGACAATTGCCGATCACAAGTGAGACGGCGAGCCCGCCGGCGACGAGCGTGGCGGGCCGCGCGATCTCGTTCGCCGGCCAGCCGAAATGCCGCGTCGTCAGGAAAAGACCGAGGGCCGCCGCCGCGATTAGGCAGGCATTGCCGCGAGCGGCAAAGGCGCTGGCGGGGTTTGCGGGCAACATCCATGATGCAATTGCCAGGAGTGTGAACAGCATAACTATGGCGGGGCGCAGCCCGGTCTGGCGGCGCGGCGGCAGGCCTCCCAGCGGCAGCATCAGAAGGGCCGCTAGGCCGGCAATCGCCGGCATATTCGCGCCGTCCACGGTCCATAGCCAGCGCAGGCCGGTAAGGTCGGTCACAAAGCTGGCCCGATTGCCGGGCATCCGCGGATGCAGAAGATCAAATCCCGCCTGCAGGCTGCCGACCGTAATGAGCAATGCGGCAAGGACCAAAACGCAGCTGCAACACCCGCGCGCTTCGCGCATCCGCAGCAGGCAGGCCAAGACCACAAGCGGCCCCAGGAACACCATCGCCTCGTGCAGCCGCAGGCAACCCAAAGCAAGCAGCAGGATCAGGCCAAGCCGGGCCGGCGACAGCGGCGCTGCCGTCACGAGCAGGAAGAGCAGGGCGCAGTAGGCGGCAGCACAGGGTCCGTCAGCGACGCTGGCGAAGGCCGCACTCATGCCGCCGGTCAGAAAAACGAATAGCGGGACAAGGGCGTGCCGCTGCTGCGGCGGCGGCAGGATGAACAGAGAACATGCTGTCAGCAGCAAGGGCATGAGATTGGTGGAAAGGCTGAAGAGCAGGGCGACAGCGCGGGGACTGGACATGCCGAATCGCATGGCGAGTACCACGGGCGCTTGCATCAGGACCTGGGCGGTCAGGCGGGAAGGTTCGACGATGACGAAGCTTTGGGCCAGCCACAGTTGCGCCGCGTAGTAGCTGCCATCGGCATAGAGGCCGCGGAGCGACAGCCCCGCCCAGGTCTGGGTCAGGGCCAGCAGGCCAAGCGTAACATACAGAAAGGGTGAGAGGCCGTCGTTGCCGATAATGGCAAACTCACGCTTCACAGAGACTGCCGCGCCACCATCCATATCGATACGATAAAGGAATGGATGATGGCGCGCCAGCAAAAGCGTGGAGACAGAGTCCGTCCGGCTTTAGCCGTCAGTAGACGCTGGGCACATACATCTCGCTCGGCACGGGATCGCGGATATAGTCCGGGTTGCGGACACGCTCAGGCAATACGATCGGTTGATGTTCCACTTCGCCATAGGGGATCTGGCTCAGCAGGTGGTGGATGCAGTTCAGGCGCGCGCGCTTCTTGTCCACGGCCTCCACCACCCACCATGGCGCTTCCGGGATATGCGTATGCTCCAGCATCGCTTCCTTGGCTTTGGTGTACTGCTCCCAACGGCGGCGGGACTCGAGATCCATCGGGCTCAGCTTCCACTGCTTGATGGGATCGTTGATGCGCATCTGGAAGCGCCTGTGCTGCTCGTCATCGGTGATCGAGAACCAGTATTTGATCAGGACGATGCCCGATCGGACTAGCATGCGCTCGAATTCTGGCACGTCCCTGAAGAAGGCGTCGACATCGGCATCGTCGCAGAAGCCCATCACCCGCTCGACGCCGGCGCGATTGTACCAGCTGCGGTCAAACAGCACGATTTCGCCGCCGGCCGGCAGGTGGGAGACATAGCGCTGGAAATACCACTGCGTGCGCTCGCGCTCATTGGGCGCGGGCAAGGCGGCGACGCGGCAAACGCGCGGGTTTAGGCGCTGGGTGATGCGCTTGATCGCGCCGCCCTTGCCGGCGGCATCACGCCCCTCGAACAGCACGACGACCTTCAGCTTATTGGTCTGCACCCAGTCCTGCAGCTTCACCAGCTCGGATTGCAGGCGGAACAGCTCCCGGAAATAGAACGGACGATTGATGGCGGTGCCGTTGCTCTCTGCCCCGCCATCGCGCACCAGGCGGTCCAGACGGTCATCGTCCAGCTCCATTTCCAGCTCCTCGTCGAAGCTGTCCAGAAATTCGGCGCGCACGCTCTCCAGAATAGCCTTGTGGTCGACGTCATCCATGCTCACAGCACTCTCACCTTAACGAGGCCAATATCCCCAAACGGCGGGCAGCATAATTGCTGGATCGAAGCTGAAAAATGACGATCAGGCGGCAAATGAAAACGGCCACCAGTCCGAAAGGGCTGGTGGCCGTTGCATATCACCCGTTCGGATGAGAAGGCTTAGTTCTTAGCTTTATCGACGAGGCGGTTCTTGGAGATCCACGGCATCATGCCGCGCAGCTTCTCGCCCACTTCCTCGATCTGGTGTTCGGCCAGACGGCGACGGGTCGCCTTGAAGCTCGACTGATTGACCTTGTTCTCCAGCATCCAGTCGCGCGCGAAGCGGCCGGACTGGATATCGGCCAGAACACGCTTCATCTCGGCCTTGGTCTCGGCAGTGATGATGCGCGGGCCGGTGACGTATTCGCCATATTCGGCCGTGTTGCTGATCGAGTAGTTCATATTGGCGATGCCGCCCTCGTAGATGAGGTCGACGATCAGCTTCACTTCATGCAAGCACTCGAAATAGGCCATCTCCGGGGCGTAGCCGGCTTCGACCAGCGTCTCGAACCCAGCCTTGATCAGCTCGACCAGACCGCCGCAGAGTACGACCTGCTCACCGAAGAGATCGGTCTCGCATTCTTCCTTAAAGGTCGTCTCGATGATGCCGGCGCGGCCGCCGCCAACGGCGCTGGCATAGGAGAGGGCGATATCCATGGCATTGCCGGACTTGTCCTGCGCCACGGCCACAAGGCAGGGCACGCCGCCGCCCTTCTGGTATTCGCCGCGCACGGTATGGCCGGGGCCCTTCGGCGCAATCATGAACACGTCGATATCGGCGCGGGGATCGAGCAGGTTGAAATGCACGTTCAGGCCATGGGCGAAGGCGAGGGCGGCGCCCTCCTTCATATTGGCGTGCAGCTTCTCACGATAGAGATCGCCCTGGCCTTCATCCGGGGTCAGCACCATCACGACATCGGCCCATTTCGCCGCATCCGTTGGGTCCATGACCGTGAAGCCCGCGGCTTCGGCCTTGGCGACGCCGGTTGAACCGGCGCGAAGGCCGATCGCCATCTCGCGCACGCCGCTATCCTTAAGGTTCAGCGCATGGGCATGGCCCTGGCTGCCGAAACCGATGATCGCGACCTTCTTGCCCTTGATCAGGTTCACATCGGCGTCGCGATCGTAATAGACTCGCATCTTCACTCGTCTCCTATTGAAAACAGTCTCGTCCGCGGCCCTCGGGCCACCGTCGTCGTCTTAGCCAATCGTCCGGGTGCCGCGCGCGATGGCCGCGACCCCGCTGCGGGAAATCTCGGTCGTCCCCAGCGGTCGCATCAGATCGATGAAGGCATCGATCTTTTCGCTGGCCCCCGTCAGCTCGAAAACGAAGCTTTCGATCGTCGTATCGACGATCTTCGCCCGGAACGCATCGGCAATCCGCAGTGCCTCCACGCGCGGTTCGCCGCGCGCGATGACCTTGATCAGCCCCAGCTCGCGGGCGACATGCGGCCCGTCCGCGCTCAGATCGGCGATCTGATGGATCGGCACCAGGCGGCCGAGCTGGGCCTTGATCTGCTCGATCACCAGATCGGTGCCACGCGTTACCACCGTGATACGGCTGCGGGACAGGTCCGCGTCCACCGGCGCCACCGTCAGGCTGTCGATATTATAGCCCCGGCCTGAAAAAAGACCGATGACGCGTGCCAGCACACCCGCCTCATTGTCCACCAGCACAGAAATGGTCGCGCTGCGCTGACCGTTCGTCGTGTCACTCATTACACAAGCACCATGCCGGCATTGGTCACTTCCGCATTGTCGCGATGCTTGTCCGGTCCCAACAGCATCTCGTTATGTGCGGCGCCGGATGGGATCATCGGATAGACATTTTCACCCTGATCGACCGCAATGTCGGCGATCACCGCGCGGTCGCATTTCAGCATGTCGAGGATGACGCGGTCGAGGTCGTCGATCGTCGTCGCGCGCATGCCCACGGCATGAAAACTCTCAGCCAGCTTCACGAAGTCCGGCAGCGCCTCGCTATAGCTTTCCGAATAGCGGCTACCGTGCAGCAACTCCTGCCACTGGCGCACCATGCCCATATACTGGTTGTTCAGGATGAAGACCTTCACCGGCAAGCGATACTGCGCCAGCGTTCCCATCTCCTGGATATTCATCAGGATGGAGGCTTCGCCCGCGATGTCGATGACCAGGGCGTCCGGCTTCGCTACCTGAACCCCCATGGCGGCGGGCAGGCCATAGCCCATCGTCCCAAGTCCGCCGCTGGTCATCCAGTGGTTCGGACGCTCGAACCCGAAATGCTGGGCCGCCCACATCTGATGCTGGCCCACTTCGGTGGTGATGTACGTATCGCGCCCGCTCTGTTGCGTCAGCTCAAACAGGCGACGGATCGCATGCTGGGGCTTGATGATCGAGCCCGGAGCTTCCGGCTGCACATAGGCCAGGCTGCGCTTTTCGCGCCAGCTGTCGATTTGGCGCCACCAGGCGGTGATGGCGACGCGATCCGGCTGGGCGTCAAGGCTGCGGATGCGCTCCAGCAGGGCGCGCAGGATGAGGCCGGCATCGCCCAGGATCGGCACATCGACCGTCACGACCTTATTGATGTTGGAGGCGTCGATATCGGCGTGGATCTTTTTGGAATTCGGGCTGAAGGCATTCAGCCGCCCGGTCACGCGGTCGTCGAAGCGCGCACCGATATTGATCATCACGTCGCAGTCATGCATCGCCATATTGGCTTCATAGGTGCCGTGCATACCCAGCATGCCGAGGAAATGTGGGTCGCTGGCCGGCAGCGCGCCCAGGCCCATCAGCGTATTGGTGCAGGGAATGCCCGTTTCCGCCACCAACTCGCGCAGCAAGGCAGAGGCTTCCGGCCCCGCATTGATGATGCCGCCGCCGGTATAGAGGATCGGACGCCGCGCGTTCTGAATCAGCGCCACGGCCTTGTCGATCTGTGCGATATCCGGCTCGGTCTTCGGCCGGTAGCTGCGATGCGGCGCCTTCGTCGCTTCCACATAGGGCGCCGGCTTGATCAGGATATCCTTGGGCAGGTCGATCACCACCGGGCCGGGACGGCCGCTGCGGGCGACATAGAAGGCCTCATGCACCACGCGGGCGAGGTCTTCTGAGCGCTTCACCAGATAGTTGTGCTTGGTCGCAGGCCGCGTGATGCCGACCGTATCGGCTTCCTGGAAGGCGTCATTGCCGATCAGATGCGTCGGCACCTGGCCGGTCAGGCAGACCAGCGGGATGGAATCCATCAGCGCATCGACCAGGCCGGTCACGGCATTTGTGGCGCCGGGCCCGCTCGTCACCAGCACGCAGCCGACGCGGCCGGTGCTGCGCGCATAGCCTTCGGCTGCATGCACGGCTGCCTGCTCATGGCGGACCAGAATATGGCGAATGGCATTCTGCTGGAACAGCGCATCGTAAATCGGCAAGACTGCGCCGCCCGGATAGCCGAAAATAACCTCCACGCCCTGCTCCTTAAGCGCGCGGAGCAGCACCTGGGCGCCCGCGGCAGGAGTTTCGGCGTGGTTCATTTCGGCATTCATGGCGGTTCCCCGACTGCAGCCTGATTGCTGGGAGCCGGTAATGAACCTGAGGGCCTCGTCGCGTCAACCAACTTCGCGAATAAAACGAGTCAGATCAGCTATTCCGCTTTCCGAAAGTTGCGCAAGATCGGCGATTGGCGCATGGATCGTATGCATATGGCCGTCATCGGCTAATTCATGGTGTCGGAACCAGGTCGTCTGGCGCTTGATATAGTGATGCGTGTTGGTCACGGCCTGGTTGCGGGCGGCGTCCAATGTCATCTCGCCCCGCGAATGGGCGGCAAGCTCGGGCACGCCATGGGCACGCATGGCGGGCAGCGCCGGGTCCAGGCCTTGCTCTGAAAGTGCGCGCACCTCGTCCTGGGCGCCGGCCGCCAGCATGGCATCGAAGCGGCGGGCGGCAATGGCGTGCAACTCGGCCCGCGGCGGGTCCAGATGGATGGCACGGAAGCGCCAGGGCGGGGGCGGCAGCGTCACATGGCTGCGCCAGGAGGCGAGGCCACGGCCGGTACTGAGCAGGACCTCATAGGCGCGTGCAATGCGCTGGCTGTCGCTCGGCCGGATCTGGGCAGCCGTCTCAGCGTCCCGCGTCGCAAGTTCGCTGTGAAGGGCCTGCGGCCCGAGTATCGCCAAGGCCGCGCGCGCTTCCGCGCGTGCATCCGGGTCGATCGGCGGAATTTCGGACAGGCCATTGCGCAGGGCTGAGAAATACAGCCCGGTACCGCCACACAGGATGGGCAGCAGGCCGCGCCGGTGGGCTTCCGCCATCTCACCCAATGCCGCTTCTCGCCACCAGGCGACATTGCCCGGCTCGGCCGCCGGGCGCACGCCATACAGCGCATGAGGCACACGGGCTTCGTCGTCCAGGCTGGGGCGGGCTGTCAGAACACGCAGCTCGCGATAGATCTGCATCGAGTCGGCGTTGATGACGACGCCGCCGAGACGGTCGGCCATCATCATCGCCAGAGCGGATTTGCCGCTGCAGGTGGGTCCCGCCACAAACAGGGCAAGGGGAAGCCGCGCAGTCGGTGTCTGAGACTCAGCGTAGTCGAGCGACGTCACCGCCGTGCTGCTCGGCATGTGAGAAGAATTCTCCCATTCCCGCAACAGAGCTTGCGTGATCTTCGGAGCCCGGTCAGTTTGCGCGCGTTATGCGCCATATCCTTACGCTCATTGCTGATCGTCAATCGACAAGCCTCAGTGCTGCCATGATCCGTCGGGTAGGGGAAGCCGTGAATGGCGACCAGCCCGTTATTCTGTCTGACGGGGAGGCCGCGGATATTCCGGTCGACCAGATGCCGGACGCGATCGCCCTGCAGGAAGCGCTTGGCAATGCGGCGGTGGACTGGATCGTCACCAAGGCGCGTGGCCGCCGCAAAGGGCTGCTGGTCGCCGATATGGATAGCACCATCGTCACCAGCGAAACGCTTGATGAGTTGGCGGCCTATGCCGGTGTTCAGGCGGAGATCGAGGCGATCACACGCCTCAGTATGAACGGAGAGATCGATTTCGCCGAGGCTTTGCGTAAACGGGTCGCCATGCTGCGGGGGCTCTCGCTCGATGCCCTGGAGAAGACCTGGGACAAGACTGAGCTGATGCCCGGCGCGCGCGAACTCGTCGCCACCATGCGCAAGCATAACGCGCTGACCGCTCTCGTCTCCGGCGGATTCACCTTCTTCACGGGCAAAGTCGCGGACGCTGTTGGTTTCGACCGTCATCATGCCAATGTGCTGATCGATGATGGTGCAGCGCTGACAGGCGAGGTGGCAGAACCCATTCTCGACCGCACGGCCAAGAAAGAGGCTCTCCTGCGGCTGGCGGAGGAGCGCGGTCTCAAACTCGCCGCAACCTTGGCGGTGGGGGACGGCGCCAATGATCTCGCCATGCTGGCCGTCGCCGGGCTGGGCGTCGCATATCATGCCAAGCCCATTGTGGCACGGGAGGCGCGCGCCCGTATCGATCACGGCAATCTCCGCGCTCTTCTTTTTGCGCAAGGCTATCCGGCTTCCGCTTTCGTCACCTCGTAATCCTGTTCAAAGGAGCTTCGCCCATGTCGACGCCGGTTCATGACTGGGTGAAGCCGCGGCTGGACGCGCTGGTCGAGGAAGCCGTGAAGAACGGCATGGAGCGTGAAGTGATCGTCGCGGTCATGACCGACATCGTCGAAGGCCCCGGCTACAATCGCGCAATCACCACCGAAGCCGATCAATTGCAGCCGAATGGCCAGACCGACCCGCGTCAGGAGCCGGTGCCGACAGGCACGCTGCCGGTGACACGGGACGAATGGTATCCGTATTCCTACCCAACTCAGCCCGATCCCATCTGACACGGTTGCTGATATTTCAGCTTGGTCGCTTGTGCATCTGCCACATGGACGGCATCACTCAAACAACGAATCGCCAAGCGGTTTTGGAGTGGTAACGGATGCTTCGTCTGATCCGGCTGATGCTGCTGGGTGCGGTTCTCTCACTGGCCTCGGTCGCGCATGGCAATGCCGATGCGACACTATCTGCCGTGGTCACCCCGGCTGCGGCACCGGTTAAGGTTGGCGTCATCCTGGCGCCCCCATTCGTCATGCAGACCGCAACGGGCTATGGCGGCATGGCGATCGATCTTTGGCAGAACGTCGCCGACAAGCTTGGTCTGTCTTATCAATACGAACGTCTGCCGACATTCAAGGCGCTGTTGGACGCGGTCGCGGCCGGCAAAGTGGATATCGCGGTGATGGATTTGACCATTACCCAGGATCGGCTGCAGCGCATGGACTTCACCCAGCCCTGGTTCGATACCGGGCTGCGGGTGATGATCAATCAGAACCGGCATGACGGCATCCGCTCCCTGTTCCATCAGCTATGGGTAAGCGGCCATATCCGGGTCTATCTCTGGCTGGTAGCGATCATCCTAATGGCAACGGCGGCCCTGACACTGATCGACCGCCGCTATGACGAGGAGTTTCCCCGCGCCTGGCATAAGGGACTGGCCGAGAGCTTCTATCACGTCATGTCCGTCGCAACCTCGGGCAAGACCTCGTCCCACAAGGCGCTGTTCGGGGTAGGCGGGCGCGTCATGGCAGCGCTCTGGATGGTCTGCGGTGTCGGCGTCGTCGCCTATATCACCTCGTCGATCACCAGCGTAATGACGGCGTCGACGATTACCAATCAGATCAATAGTTTGGCTGATCTACCCGGCAAGACTGTGGGGGTCGTGAATGGCAGCGTGGGCGAAAGCTACTGCCTGGATGCGGCGCTGAGCTTGCAGGCCTATCCGACCCTTCCCCAGGCGGTGAAGGGCATGCTCAAGGATCAGGTTTCCGCCGTGGTCGATGATGCCTCGGTGCTGGAATATTACGACAACACGCATCCTGAACTGCCGGTGACCGAAGTGGGCGCGATCTTCAGGCCTTCAAAATACGGTTTCGCGACGCCGCGCGGCAGCGCACTGACGCGGCCGGTTAGCGTGCAAATCGTCGCGGACGAAGAGAATGGCTATCTCGCTCATTTGAAAGCCCGCTATTTCGGGGTCGCGCCGTAAGCCGGGTCATCAAAAGATGGGTGGCTCGTAATCGACGCTGATGAAGGTCAGGCCGTCTGGCGGGGCGGTGGGGCCTGCGGCGGCGCGACTGCAGGCGGCTAAGGCCTCGGCCATGCGGGCGGGCGGCCATAGGCCTTCGCCGACAAGCTTGAGCGTGCCGACCATGTTGCGCACCTGATGATGCAGAAAGCTACGCGCTTCAGCTTCGATGATGATGTGTTCGCCGTCACGCCGCACATCCAGCCGGTCAAGCGTGCGCAGCGGCGATTTCGCCTGGCAGCTCGCGGCCCGGAAAGAGGTAAAGTCGTGCCGTCCGAGCAGAAACCGCGCGCCTTCGGCCATGGCCGCGGCCTCCAGCGCATGTGGCATATGCCAGACGCGGCCCAGTTCCAGCGCCGGGCGGGCGCGGCGATTGAGAATGACATAGCGATAGCGCCGGCGCAGCGCATTGAAGCGCGGGTGCCAGCCGTCCGGTGCCACGCGCGCGTCCTGCACCACCACCGCATGAGGTTTCATGTGGAAATTGAGCGCTTCGCGCAAGCGTTCGGGCGTCAGGTCCTTTTCGAGCGTGATCATCGCGACCTGAGCCTCGGCGTGGACCCCCGCATCGGTTCGTCCGGCGATGGCGGCGGCAACCGGCGCGCCGCCCGCTAATTTGGCGGCGGCCTCCTCCAGGACCTGCTGGATGGACAGGCCATTGGGTTGCCTCTGCCAGCCGACGAAGCCTCGCCCGTCATATTCCAGCAGAAGCGCGAAAGTGGTGGTCATCCGCCGAGCTTGGTGCCGGCCGGAACGCCGAAGCCGCGCAGGAAATCGGCGGCCGCCACAGGGCCGCGGCCCGCCCGCTGCAGTCGGGTGATGCGCAGCGCGCCGTCCCCGCAGGCGATCGTCAGCGCATCATCCAGAACCGTGCCGGCTTCGCCTTCGCCGTCAGCCAATTCGGCATCGAGAACCTTCAGCTGTTCTGCTGCCAGTGTCGTGAAGGTGCCGGGCCAGGGGTCGAAGGCCCGGATCTGCCGCTCGATTTCAGCCGCGCTTCTGCCCCAGTCGATCCGCGCATCCGCGCGTGTCAGACGCGGAGCATAGGTCGATCCAGCCTCAGGCTGGGCCACCGGCGACGGATTCTCGCTCAGGACCTTCAGGATCAGCTCGGCGCCGATCGCCGCGAGCGCGTCATGGATTTCGGGCAGACGTGCCTGCGGCCCGATGGCAACGCGGCCTTCCAGCAGCATCGGGCCGGTATCCAGCCCCGCGTCCATCTGCATGATGGTGACGCCCGTCTCGGCATCGCCGGCCAGAATGGCGGCATGGATCGGTGCGGCACCCCGCCAGCGCGGCAGCAGGCTCGCATGGATATTGATGCAACCGCGCGCCGGCGCCTCCAGCCAGGCGCGCGGCAGGATCAGCCCATAGGCGGCGACGACCGCGGCATCGGCGTGCAGCGCCTGAAACTCCGCGAGCGCCTCGGCATTGCCGCGCAGCTTGGCGGGGTAACGCACAGTCAGGCCAAGCGCCTCGGCGGCGCGATGAACCGGGCAGGGCTGTAGCTGTTGGCCACGCCCCGCCGGCCGGGGCGGCTGGCAGTACACGGCGACGACCTCGTGCCCGGCCTGCACAAGGGCGCGTAGCGCCGGCACCGCGAAATCCGGGGAGCCCATGAAGACCAGACGCATGGCGGTCTCCCTCAGCCGCTCTTCTTGAGCCGCTTTTCCTTGACCATCTTACGCATGATCATATTGCGCTTCAGTGCTGACAGGTGATCGACGAAGAGCACGCCCTCCAGATGGTCGATTTCATGCTGCAGGCAGGTCGCCAGCAAGCCGTCCGCTTCGATCGTCTGTGAGTTGCCGTCCAAATCCTGATAGACAACGGTGACGCGCTCCGGGCGCGTGACATCGGCATATTGCCCGGGAATGGAAAGGCAACCTTCCTCGCGCGTTGCTTCTTCGCGGCTCATCGTCTCGATCCGCGGATTGATCAGCGTGATCGGCGCCGGCTTGTCCTCCGGCTGCAGGTCAATCACGGCCAGCCGCAGGTCCAGCCCTACCTGGGGGGCGGCAAGTCCGATCCCTGGGGCGGCATACATGGTCGCGAACATGCGCGGCACCATCAGGCGCAGCGTCTCCCGGTCGGTCTCGGTCACGAGGCGCGTCTTGGCTTTCAGCCGCGGGTCCGGGGCCATGACGATGGGCAGAAGTTCGGGGGTATCAGACGGTTCGGAGGTCATGGCGGGGATTTACCTGTCAGAGCCGCATGGATCAACGGAGAGCCTTGCATTCCGGGCCTTGCAAGGGCGAGCGGATCTAACCACTATATGTTGAGCGCGAGTGCCAATTTTGGGCTCGTCAGTGCTTCGCTCTATGCAGAGGAGGCTCCCTGCCTATGTCTACTCGTGTCTTCACCTCGCCACTTTTTCTTGGCTTCGACCATTTGGAGCAGATGCTGGAACGGGCATCCAAAACCCAGTCTGAGGGTTATCCACCTTATAATATCGAGCAAACCGGGCCGTCCGGCCTCCGTATTACGCTGGCGGTCGCCGGCTTCAGCATGGAAGAACTCCAGATCACCCAGGAGGACAACCAGCTGGTCATCAGGGGACGGCAAAGCGAGGACAGCCAGAATCGCGTTTTCGTCTACCGTGGGATCGCCTCCCGACAGTTCCAGCGCGCCTTCGTGCTGGCCGAAGGGATCGAGATCAAGGGTGCCTGGCTGCATAACGGATTGCTGCATATCGATCTTATCAGGCCTCAGCCGGAAACCCGGGTGCGGACAATCCCGATTGATACGATGTCGAAGGCAGCGTCCGTGCCAGCACGTCCGCGCCGTGACATCCGAGAGGTGACCGAGCTGCGTAATGAGATAGGCACCCATATCGGAGTCTCCCGCATCGTAGGGGAGCCGTAAGTTTCGCGCGTTATAGGATGGGCCATAGCGCCATCCGTCGGAAAGGAATGAAACGATGCGCACCCAGAATAGCGTTGAGAATGGGGATCAAGTGGTCGGCCAGGTTCTCGACATTCGTCAGATTACGACCGCCCAACTGGCCCAGCTCGGGGTTTCGCGCCTCGCCTATATCAAACCGGTGATGATGGGCGGCGAGTCGGTCTTTGCCATTCATGCCGCTGACGGCACGCCGATGGCGGTGGCGCCGAACCAGGAACTCGCCTGGGATGCCATCCTTGAGCATGAGATGGTGCCGGCCTTCGTCCATTAGTCAGGGGCCTATGCACCCGGCGGAAGCGATTTTCGCTTTCGTCGGGTGCCGATCCTCGGGCATGTCTCGCTGATGGCGAAATCCACTGCCCGCTACGTCTGCCAAAGCTGCGGCGCCGTCTACTCCAAATGGGGTGGTCGCTGCGAAGCCTGTGGCGGTTGGAACACGATCGAGGAAGAGGTGCAGCCTGCGGGCCAGGCGAAGGTCGCCGCTGCGGGCCGCCGTATCAACCTGGTCGGTCTGGAAGGCGAGGCCGCGCCCCCACCCCGGATGGAGCTTGGCCTGCCCGAGCTTGATCGCGTGCTCGGCGGTGGGCTTGTTCCCGCCTCCGCTATTCTGGTCGGCGGTGATCCGGGCATCGGCAAATCCACGCTCATGCTGCAGGCGGCGGCCAGCCTCGCCAATCGCGGGCGCCGCGTGGTCTATATCTCTGGCGAAGAATCAGTCGATCAGCTGCGCATGCGCGCGCGCCGGTTGGGTCTCTCCAGCGCTCCGGTCGAACTTGCTTCCGCGACCGGCGTTCAGGATATTGCGGCCACGCTCAGCGGCGCCGGGCGTGGCAAGGACAAGGCGGTCGCCCTTCTCGTCATCGATTCCATCCAGACCATGGCGCATGAGGCGCTGGATTCTGCGCCTGGCACGGTGTCCCAGGTGCGCGCCTCGGCGCTTGAACTCATCCGTCTTGCCAAGCAGGAGGGCTTTGCCCTCGTCCTCGTCGGTCATGTCACCAAAGACGGCGCGCTCGCGGGTCCGCGCGTCATGGAGCACATGGTCGATGCCGTGCTCTATTTTGAAGGTGAGCGCGGGCATCAGTTCCGCATCCTGCGCGGTGTCAAGAACCGCTTCGGCGCGACCGATGAAATCGGCGTCTTTGAGATGACCGAGCAGGGCCTGGGTGAAGTCGCCAACCCTTCCGCGCTCTTCCTGGCTGAACGCCGCGGCAATATCGCGGGCTCTGCCGTCTTCGCGGGGCTCGAGGGCACGCGGCCGGTGCTGATGGAAATACAGGCCCTGTTGTCGCCCAATCCCGGCGGGTCATCCCGCCGCTCCGTGGTCGGTTGGGACAGTGGTCGGCTGGGCATGCTGCTCGCGGTGCTTGAAAGCCGCGGCGGTCTCAGACTGGCCCAGCAGGATGTCTATCTCAACGTCGCGGGTGGATTGCGGATCACGGAGCCGGCGGCCGATCTCGCCGTCGCCGCGGCGATTGCCTCGGCCGCTGCCGGACAGCCGACGGACCCAAGCCTGGCCTTCTTCGGCGAGATCGGTCTCTCGGGCGAGGTGCGCCAGGTGGCCCAGGCCGAATCCAGATTGAAGGAAATGGCCAAGCTTGGCTTTACCTCCGCCGCCATGCCGCGACGTCTGGGTGGTGGCACGCGCCGGCCGATCGCCTCTCCACCTGGCCTCAGCCTGATCGAAATCGGCCATGTCAGTGATCTTCTGGCCCGTTTTCGTGATAAGCCGCCGACCGCGCCGTCCATGCCTGATGCTACTAAGACTCCCCTCCCGGAGCCTGCCTTGGAAGATTCTGAATGACGTGGTTCGACCTCGCCATGCTGGCGGTGCTGGCCGTTTCGGCCTTGCTTGCCTTCTACCGCGGCTTCGTCCGGGAAGTGATGGGCGTTGGCGCCTGGGTCGGCGCGATCGTCGTCGCCTTCTGGTTCGCGCCCTTTGTGGAACCAAGGTTTGAGGGGTGGATCAAGGCAAAGGAATTCGCCGACCCGGCCGCGATCGCGGCGGTCTTCATCGTCGCGCTGATCGTGTTCTCGGTCGTCAGCGGCTGGATCGGCGCCCTTGTCCGCGGTTCGGCGCTGGGCGGGGTGGACCGCACGCTCGGCATCGTTTTCGGCCTCGCCCGTGGCGCGGCACTCCTGGTCATTTGCTATGTGCTGGCGGGATTGGTGACAACACCGCAGGACTGGCCCCAGCCGATACGTGATGCGCGACTCCTTCCCTATGTGTATGAGGGGGCGCAGCAGGCGGTGGCACTTCTGCCGGATAGTTTCCATCCTCATCTGATGGCACCTCCGGTCACGCAACCGCCCACTTTGAACGACTTGCTGCAGCCTGCGCCCAAGGGTTCGGCATTGTCTCCGGCCCAGGGGCAGACCGGGCAGGCCCAATGAGACCGCAGGATGGCGCGGAATCGCGGCTTGAAGGGAACATGAGTCGATGATGGACGTATACGGTGCTGAGCGGCCTGAAGAGCCCGGCGATGACGACAAGATGCATGAGGAATGCGGCGTCTTCGGCGTCTGGAACGTCCAGGATGCGGCCGCCATCACCGCGCTCGGGTTGCACGCCCTTCAGCATCGCGGTCAGGAAGCCACCGGTATCGCAAGTTATGACGGCGACCGCTTCCACATCCATAAAGGCCTCGGCCTTGTTGGTGACAATTACAGCGACGCCAAGATCATGGCCGGTCTGCCGGGCGGTTATGCGATCGGCCATAACCGCTACGCGACGACCGGTGAGACGGTTTTGCGCAACGTCCAGCCGCTTTATGCCGACTTCGCCTTTGGTGGTTTCGCCGTCGGCCATAACGGCAATCTCACCAATGCCGCCGCTATCCGCCGTGAACTGGTGCGCCGGGGCTGTCTCTTTCAGTCCACCATGGATTCGGAAGTCTTCATCCATCTCATCGCCATCAGCCTTTACTCCACGGTGCTTGACCGCCTGATCGATGCGCTGAAACAGGTTGTGGGCGCCTATTCCCTGGTTGCCCTGAGCCAGGACGGTTTGATCGGCGTGCGAGACCCGCAAGGCGTCCGTCCGCTCATCCTGGGTCGTCTGCCGCATGTGGATGGCTCGGACGGCTGGGTTCTCGCGAGCGAGACATGCGCGCTCGAGATCGTCGGCGCCGAATTCGTGCGCGATATCGAACCGGGCGAAATCGTGGTCATCAATGACCAGGGCGTGCGGAGCGTGAAACCCTTCTCGCGCACCACTTCGCGGTTCTGCATCTTTGAATATGTCTATTTCGCGCGGCCGGATTCCGTCATGGAAGGCAAGCCGGTTTATGAGGCGCGCAAAGAAATCGGCGCCATGCTGGCCCGCGAATCCGGCGTCGAAGCCGACGTCATCGTGCCGGTGCCGGATTCCGGCGTGCCCTCGGCCATGGGCTATGCTGCCGAGAGCGGCATTCCTTATGAACTCGGCATCATCCGCAACCATTATGTCGGCCGTACCTTCATCGAGCCGACCGACCAGATCCGCAATCTCGGAGTTCGGCTCAAGCATTCCGGCAACCGTGCGGTGCTCCAAGGCAAGCGGGTCATTCTGGTGGATGATTCGATCGTGCGGGGCACAACCAGCCGCAAGATCGTGGAAATGGTGCGCGCGGCCGGCGCCACGGAAGTGCATATGCGCATCTCCTCGCCGCCGACCACCCATTCCTGCTTCTACGGTATCGATACGCCGGAGCGCGGCAAGCTGCTCGCGGCCCGGCACGACGTGGCTGAAATGGCTGAACTGATCGGGGCCGATAGCCTGGCCTTCGTCTCGATTGACGGTCTCTATCAGGCGCTGGGTGTCGCCAGCCGGAATGCCGCCAATCCGCATTTCTGCGACGCCTGCTTCACCGGGGATTACCCGATTGCCCTGCACGATTTGGCGGACCCGCCGTTGACGCTTGTAAAGGCAGGGTGAGCCGCAATCCGGTCATCTGGGGCAGGCCGCTTTCGGCCGTGAGTGTTGCAAAAAGAGCTGTCCGAGCGATCGGCAAAACGACGATTCTGGGATGCCGCTTATAGACGTGATCGGGGTTTTCTCTGCATCATATCGATAAGGGACTGAGTTCATAAGCTGTCCCAGTGCCACGCGCTTTGGTGATTGTGGATGGTCTCATGCCTTTGACACGCGATGCGATCAGCAGCCTGACGCAGCTTGGACTTCTCTGGAACCTCACCGAAGTCGCACCCAAAGTCCTCGACCTGCTCCCGATCGGTCTGCAGATCGATAATCTCGACCATCAGACGCTTTACGTTAATCAGAGCTTCACTGCGCTGTTCGGCTATGAACTCCGCGATATCGCGCAGAACGATACGTGGTTCGAGACTGTGTATCCGAACCCTGCCTATCGGCTCTCGGCCCGGTCTGCCTGGGAAACGCGCATCGGATTAGCGACCCAGTCTGATGCAATCCTGGACTGTTATGAACGTGTGGTCCGCTGCAAGGACGGCAGTGACAAGGTTGTCGAATTCCATATCCGCCGGGTTGGCGACTATTTTGTCTATCTGCATATCGATGTCTCCTCCCGCCATGAGATGGCAGCCGAACTCAGGCGGTTGGCCAATACGGATACCCTGACAGGTCTTGCCAACCGTCGGCGCTTTTTTGAAATCGGGTCCGAGCTTATCCTGGCGGATCGTTTGCCGCTGTCGGTACTCACCTTCGATATCGATTACTTCAAGGCGGTGAATGACGGCCGCGGCCACGCGGCCGGCGACCATGTCTTGGTGGATATCGCCGCCTGCTGCGCGGCCGTGCTGGAGGAGGAGCAGACCCTCGCCCGCCTGGGCGGGGAGGAGTTCGGTGTTCTGCTGCCGGGATGTGCCGTGCCTGAGGCCCGCACCATCGCCGAACGCCTGCGACGCGCGGTCGAGGAACGGGTGGTGCAATTGGCGCCTGAGCCGGTACGGGTCACGATCAGCATCGGCGGGGCCTGTGATCACGTGCGCCGCGCGGATCTTGATGGTTTGCTGTTGCGAGCGGACCATGCCCTCTATGCGGCCAAGCGCGCCGGTCGCAATATGGTGCATGTCGCGGAACACTGACGGCGGGCACCAGCCTGGCGCAGGAAAGGCAGGTTTTAGGACCCTGTTCCTAAAAGCCTCATGCCTACTCCCTGATTTCAAACGATTATCCCTATTGACAGGATGATGTCGCCAAGCGGTGTTGCCTTGGCGGGCTCGCTTGCTTTACCGATGCTCTCACGGCAAAGCGATGGGCATGTCACTATCAAGTATGACGTCGAACAGAACGGCATTTGATTTGTTGTTATGTCATTACTTTGTGGTCTGTATGGTAATTTATAGATAAAGACTGCAGGCTTCATGATTCGATTAACAGGCAGATTGCAGATCAACCTCGTTGCGGCATCGGCGGTTTTGGCGGGTTTGTTAGGATTGAGTGCGCATGCTGATGCGGCGGCGCGGCATGGAAGCAACGAAAGCCGCAGCCGCAGCGCGCATCACCACATCTCTCACAACCGCCATCATGTCAGTCCGCGTGCGTCCGTGCACCATGTGGTGTGGCGTGGGCGTCGCAGCGGTACCTGGTTGCAATGCGTGCCCTATGCCCGGCGGGTGTCGGGCATTGAGTTGCGTGGCAATGCGGATACGTGGTGGGAACAGGCAAATGGCCGCTATGACCGCGGCCAGGCCCCTCAGGAAGGCGCGGTCCTGAGTTTTCAGTCCAATCGCCACATGGAGCTAGGCCATGTCGCGGTCGTCAGTAAAACCGTCAGCCCACGCGAGATTCTGATTACCCAGGCCAATTGGCCAACGCCCGGACAGCGTTTCGGCAATATCTCGAAATCGGTCTCAGTCATTGACGTCTCGCCGGATAATGACTGGACGGCCGTGCGCGTCGAACGCGGCCATTCCGGCAGCTATGGTGCGGTCTACCCGACCAACGGCTTCATCTACGGCCGTTCAACGGCCGACACTTTGATGGCAGCGGAAATGCCGACGAAATCGCAAACCGCTCCTGCCGGCATTTCAGCAGGCTGGGCGCAGACGGTGCAACTGGCCTCGGCGCCCAACTATGGCGGACCGGCCATCGCGGATTCCGCACCGGACCGCAATCTGCGCTGAACGGGGCGGCGCTTGAGGCGGCTTTCTGCGGCCTCCGATGATGCGGTAAGCTTTGCCTGTGAGCGTGAACAGGCGATGGGTGATGACGCAGGACGCGCAGTATCGGGACCGCCGGCTGGCAAGCCTTAATGACCGGCCAATCCAAACATATGACGAGCATCACCTCGCTGGCCAACCGCAGCGCCACGTTGGTCAAAGCCGGTGACGAATGATGTTCGTCGTGGAAGCCTGACCTATCGGCTGGCTCGAAAACTGGAATCCTATTCCTTTGCTGCGGCACCAGAGCAGATCGGCCTGCTGGAAGGGCTGCGGGCGGCGGCGGCGGTCGCGAGCCTTGTGGCGCTCGCCGTCTGGCTCGGCCGGCCTGACCTCTCCTGGGCGGCCTTCGGGGCTTTCTGGGCTTGCCTCGCTGATCCCGGCGGCCGGGACGGCCTGCGCTTGCGCGTGATGGGCGTCTTTGCTTTGGCGGGTACCATCACCGCGTTCTGTGCCTCGACCGCTGCTGCATTCGGCCCGCTCCTGGCGGGCGTCGCGTTATTGCCGCTGGTCTTTCTGCCGGGTTTGGGTGGCACATATGGCGCGGCCATGGCGCAGGTCGGCACCTTGGTCGCGGTGGTGGCCGTCGTCGCCGTGGATTTTCCGCGCCCGCCGGCCGACGCCCTGGCGCTTGCCGGCATTTTCCTCTGCGGTTGCCTCTGGGCGATGGTTCTTTGCATCGGTGTCTGGCGCATTCACCGCCATGCGCCAGCGCGGCGGGCCATTGCTTCGGTTTTCGCACGCCTCAGCGACATGGCGGCGGACATGCTGAGTGACGAGCGGCATCACCGGCGGAACCGCGCGGCCTGGGATGCGGTGAATGCCGAGCATCGTCGCGCGGTGCGTGGGGCGATCGAACGGGCACGCAGCCTGATTCTGGGCATGGAAACCGGGGCGGCCTTCCATGCGGTGGAAATAGACGCCGCCGATCGTATCTTCGCAGGCCTTATCGCCGGCGGCTATCACATCGCAGACCATGGCGCCTCGCTGGATGAAGGGGCCGAGCGCAACCTTCTCTCCCGCCTGCTCCTCCTGCTGTCGGAGGCGCACCATCAGGTGGCGCGGCGTGATCCGGCGCCTGGTCCCTTGGCCGCGGCGGCCTCCGCCTTGCTCGGTGATTGCCGGGCGGTTGACAGCCCGATGGCGCGGGCGATTGGGGCCATGGTGCAGGCCCTGGCCGATATCGCGACGCTCTGGAAGCAGGGCATGGAGGAGGGGAATGTTGGGCCCGCCTCAGCAGGGATCGGCAGGTTCGGACTGGCGCGGCCGGTGCCGCGGCTGGTGTTCCATCATGCCGTCCGCCTCGCGCTCGGGGTTATCCTGGCCTATGCCCTGGCCAGCTGGCTGAACCTGACCTTTTCCTACTGGGCAACCATGGCGACTGTCGTCGTGCTGCAGCCAATGGCCGCGACCACGTGGCCCAGAACGCTGGAACGCGTGCTCGGCAGTGTCGCGGGCGGGGTTCTGGCAGCCCTCATCCTGCTCGTCCTGCCGATGAAACTCGCCTTGGTCATTGCCATCCTGCCGATCGCGGCGGCGGCGATCGCCTTCCGCCTCGTCAACTACACGATTTTCGTGCTGTTTCTGACGGCGCTTTTCGTGCTGGTCACCGCCTTGTTGCAGCCGGCCCATGCGATTGCCTCGGCGCGAATCGTCAACAATATAATGGGCAGCCTGATCGGTCTTTTCGCCACCATGCTGTTATGGCCGCGCCAGGCCGCGACACCGCGCGCCCTTCTGGCCGCAGCCGTCCAAGCCAATCTGGCCTTTGCAGCAGAAGCGGTGGCCTCGACCGGCATTTCGCCGGCGCTGGAATCCAGCCGCCGTGCCGCAGGCCTCGCGAGCAATGCGGCTGAAACGCTCCAGCATCGGATGGTTTTGGAAGGACAGCGGCGCCGCGCGCATCTGGCGGAGATGGAAGCGGTCCTGTATGCGCTGCGCGGTGTGGCGGGTGCGGCCACGGCGCGCGCTTTGTCTTCGGAGACAGGCAATGAAGCGGAGGCCGTCGCTATAAGGGAACTGGCCGCAAGGCTCGTGCAGGCAATAGGCCAGACGGCAAGCGGGGCGGTGCGACCGCGACCGACCGTCCTGGGCAACGCGGACATTGCGCGCGAGATCGCGGCGGTCGCCCAGGCCACGCAGGCCTTCCTGGCCGAAGCCGGAAAAGCCTAGCCGGATATCTGCTCCCGCATCATCTCAAGCTCCAGCCAGCGCTCCTCGGCCGCGGCGAGATCCGCTTCGACCTTGGCCAGCTTATCGGTGGCGGCGGCGAACTTCTTCGGGTCCTTCGCATAAAGCTCAGGATCGGCCATCAGCGCCTGCAGCGTGACGATATCCGCCTGCAGGCCCGCAATTTGCCCCGGCAGCTTCTTCAGCGCATCGACATCCTTGAAGCTCATCTTTCGCGACGATAGCGGCGCGGTCGTGCCTTTATCGACGGATGACGTCCTGGCAGTCATGGCTTGCGCTGCCGCGCGGCTTGGCAGATCGGACTTTCGCTGCACGATCATATCCGAATAGCCCCCGGCATATTCGGTCCAGTGTCCGTCGCCTTCCGCGGCAAGCGTTGAGGTTACAACGCGGTCGAGAAAATCGCGGTCATGGCTGACAAGCAGAACCGTGCCCGCGTAATCCGCCAGCATGTCCTGCAGCAGGTCCAGCGTCTCGAAATCCAGGTCGTTCGTGGGTTCATCCAGGATCAGCAGATTGGACGGCCGCGCCAGCGCGCAGGCCAGCAGTACCCGTCCGCGTTCGCCACCCGAGAGCGTGCCGACGGGGGTCCGCGCCTGCTCGGGCTTGAACATGAAGTCCTTCATATAGCCGATGACATGCCGCTTCTCGGCGCCCACCTGCACCATATCGCCGAGGCCCCCGGTCAGCGTGTCGGCCAGCGTGCGCGTGGGGTCGAGCGCCGCGCGCTGCTGGTCCAGCGTCACCGTTTCCAGGTTCGTGCCGATGCGGATACGGCCCTGATCGGGCTCCACCTGACCGGTGAGCAGTTTCAGCAGCGTCGACTTGCCGGCGCCATTGGGCCCCACGATGCCAAGCCGGTCGCCGCGGATCACCCGCAGGTCGAGATTTTTCACGATCGGCCGTTCATAGGCTTTGGCAACACCCTCGGCCACGAAGACGAGCTTGCCGGAGCCTTCGGCCTCGCTTGCGGCCATTTTGGCCCCGGTCGCGACGGCGGTGCGGTCACGATATTTCGCCCGCAGATCGGCGAGTTCACCCACGCGTCGCACGTTGCGCTTGCGTCGGGCGGTGACACCGTAGCGCATCCAGTCCTCTTCGCGCGCAATCTGGCGCGACAGCTTGTGGTGCTCGGCCTCTTCCTGCGCCAGCAGCTCCTCCCGCCAATCGTCGTAGCCTGCGAAGCCGCGATCCACCCGGCGGGTCGTGCCACGGTCAAGCCAGATGAGAGAGCGGGACAGGTTGGTCAGCAGGCGTCGGTCATGGCTGATCAGGACAAGCCCGGTGCGCAGCCGGCTCAGTTCGCTTTCCAGCCATTCGATGGCCGGCAGGTCGAGATGGTTGGTGGGCTCGTCCAGCAGCAGCAGATCGGGCTCGGGGGCGAGCGCACGCGCCAGGGCAGCGCGGCGCGCTTCACCGCCGGAAAGATGGGCTGGGTTCTCTTCCCCCGTCATGCCGAGCGAATAGAGCAGGCTGACGGCGCGGTAGGGATCGTCGCCCGGTCCCATCCCGGCCTCGACATAGGCCAGGGTGGTCGCGAATCCCGACAGGTCCGGCTCCTGCGGCAGGTAGCGGATGGTCGCCCCCGGCTGGATGAAGCGCGTGCCCTGGTCCACGGGCAGCAGACCTGCGGCAATCTTCAGCAGGGTGGATTTGCCGGAACCGTTGCGGCCGATGAGGCAGATGCGGTCGCCGGCGCCAACCGACAGCTCCGCTCCCCGCAATAGCGACGTCGAGCCGAGGTTGACGTGAATATCCTGAAGCATGAGCAGAGGAGGGGCCATGAGCGGCTTGTCGCCGATCAGCCCGCCTTCGCGCAAGCGCAGGCAAGGCACCGCTGCCAAGACCACGTCTCGGCCGCTTGGGCGGCGAGCGGCGAGATGCCCGCAAGATCGGCAGCCGCTTGCTTGACAGGCCTACGCCTTTCCGCGACATGCGCTGAGCGTGTTCAGAGGTCAATGACTCCTATGGCTCAGCGTAAACCAGGCGGCTGGGGCGACAGCCTCAAGACGATCATCTATGCCGCTCTGATCGCCATCTTTATCCGAACGTTCCTCTATGAGCCGTTCAATATTCCCTCGGGCAGCATGATCCCGACCCTGCTGGTGGGCGACTATCTGTTCGTCTCCAAGTTCAGCTACGGGTATTCCAACTATTCTTTCCCGCTGTCTCCGAACCTCTTCCAGGGTCGCATCTTTGGCAGCCTGCCCAAGCGTGGCGATGTCGCGGTCTTCCGCCTGCCGCGTGACCCGAGCATTGATTACATCAAGCGCATCGTCGGTCTGCCGGGCGATACCATCCAGATGAAGCAGGGCCACCTCTATATCAGCGGCCAGGAACTGCCGCGCGATGCCGATGGTGGCTATACGACCGAAGGCGACAGCGACGGTCCGCCGATGGCGCTCAAGAAATATATCGAGACCATGCCGGACGGGTTGAAGCACCCTATTCTGAAGGCCTCCGATGACGGCCCGCTCGACAATACCGACGTCTATCACGTGCCGCCGGGCTATGTGTTCGGCATGGGCGACAACCGCGATGACAGTCTGGACAGCCGCGTGCTCGACGCCGTCGGCTACATTCCGGTCGCTAATCTGGTCGGAAAAGCCGATATCATCTTCTTCTCGATCGACGCGCGCTATCCCTGGTGGGAAATCTGGCAGTGGCCCTTCGAGATCCGCTGGAACCGCATCCTCAATACCATTCATTGACCGAAATTCGTCCGCCTCAGGCCAAAACCGCTCTTTCTCCTGATGCCCTCGCTGAAGAAGCCCGGGCGGCTGTCGAACGGCTGCTCGGCTATCGCTTCGGCAACCCAAGGCTGCTGCAGGAAGCGCTGACCCACCGCTCGGCCGCCGGGGCCGGCCAGGGGTCGAACGAGCGGCTGGAATTCCTCGGCGATCGCGTGCTGGGCCTCGCCATGGCCGTCTGGCTCACCGAACAATATCCGCGGGAGCAGGAAGGCGCACTCGGCCGCCGCCTGGCTCATCTCGTCTCGCAGCCGGTGCTGGCCGGCGTGGCTGAGGCCTCGGGCCTGCCTGCACTTCTCTCTGTCGCGCCCGGTGAGGCCCGGGCCGGAGTCCGCCATCGCGCCTCCGTTCTGGCCGATGCTGTCGAGGCTCTTTTGGGGGCCGTCTTTCTCGACGGTGGTTTCGAGCCCGTGCAGCATTTTGTCCGCGCCAATTTTGCGGCCGCCATGTTCGCGGAGACCGAGCCACCTAAGGATGCCAAGACCGGCCTGCAGGAATGGGGGCAGGCGCGCGGCCTTGGCCTGCCGGTCTATGCGATCGTCTCCCGCGACGGACCCTCCCACGAACCGCATTTCGTCATCAGCGTCACGCTGGGAGAGACCGAGGCCCGCGGAGAGGCCGGTTCACGCAGGGCTGCCGAGCAGGCAGCCGCTCAAGCATTGCTGGACCAGCTCAAGCGCGCTACGGAACGGCAAGCCAAGCCAGGACCAAAAAGTAAATGACCGATCAGCGAACCGCGCCGACGCGCTGCGGCTTCGTCGCCATCATCGGCGCACCGAATGCGGGCAAGTCGACCTTGCTCAACCGGATCGCCGGCACGAAGCTTTCCATCGTCAGCCCCAAGGCGCAGACCACGCGCTTTCGGATCATGGGCATCCTCATGCAGGGCGCCGCTCAGATCCTGCTGATCGACACGCCCGGCATCTTCCAGCCGCGCCGCCGGCTGGACCGCGCCATGGTCAATGCCGCCTGGACGGGCATGCAGGATGCCGATCTGACGGTGCTTCTGGTGGATGCCAAGGCCGGCATCTCCGATCTCACCGACGGCATCATCAAGCGGCTGGAACAGACCGACCGTGAGATCTGGCTCGTTCTCAACAAGGTTGATCTTGTCGAACCGCAAAGGCTGCTGCCGCTGATCGCTGAGATCAACGCCCGCATCACCTGCAAAGAGACCTTCATGGTCAGCGCCGTCACCGGTGAGGGCGTCGCCGAATTGCGCGCGGGCCTGGCCGCCGCCGTGCCGGAAGGCCCCCATCTCTATCCCGACGAAGACCTCACCGACTTGCCGGACCGGCTGCTGGCGGCCGAAATCGTGCGTGAACAGATCCTGCTCCAGACGCATCAGGAAGTCCCGCATGAGACGACGGTCGAGACCGAAAGCTTCAAGGAGCGGCGGGACGGTTCGGTGCGGATCGACGCCAATATCACCGTATCGCGGCCGGGCCATAAGGCCATTCTGATCGGCGCCGGCGGCGCCCGCATCAAGGAAATCGGCGCCCGCGCCCGCATCGAGCTGACCAAGCTCTTCGACCGCAAGGTTCATCTCTTCCTGACCGTCAAGGAGCGCGCCGGCTGGGATGAGAAGACCCAGCATCTGCGTGCGCTCGGCCTCGACGACTGACGCGATCTGCAACTGACGAGACTGCCGGAAGAGGCTGAGACCGATGAGCCGTATTGCCTATGTGAATGGCCGCTACCTTCCCGTGGCAGCTGCTCAGGTCCGGGTCGAGGATCGCGGTTTTCTCTTCGGTGACGGTGTCTATGAGGTAGTGCAGGCCTATCGCGGCCGCTTCATCGACGAAGACAAGCATCTCAACCGGCTGGGCCGGTCGCTCGGCGAACTGCAGCTCGCCTGGCCGGTCGGTCGCCGTGCGCTGGAAGGCATCCTGCGCGAGGTCGTGTCCCGCAACCGCCTGCATGAGAATGCGCTCGTCTATATCCAAATTACCCGCGGGGCGGCGAAGCGGGAGCATGTCTTTCCCAAGGCCGGCACCCGACCTACTCTGGTCGTGACGGCGCGCGCGCTTCCTGCTTTCCCCACCGATATCGATGCCTGGGCGACCAGCATTATCACCGGCCCCGATCAGCGCTGGGACCGCTGCGACATCAAGACGGTCAACCTTCTGCCCAACGTGCTCGCCAAGCAGGCTGCGAAAGCGGCCGGTGCCTTCGAGATGGCGATGGTCGATGCGGAGGGCATGATCACTGAATGCGCGTCCTCCAATCTCTGGATCGTGGACGAAGGCGGCCAGTTGCGTACCCGCGCGCTGGGGCATGAAATCCTGCCCGGTTGCACCCGCGCGGCGCTGTCCGAGCTTCTGGCGGGCGAGGGGGTGACCTTGTCTGAGACCGCGTTCAGCCTGGATGAGCTGCGCCGCGCCCAGGAAGTTTTCATCACCAGCGCCACCAGCTTCGTGCGGCCGATCACCTGCGTCGATGGTGCCGCGGTGCAGGACGGCAAGGTCGGACCGGTGACGCGGCGCCTTTTCGCGGACTTTGCCAGCCATGTGCGGGGTGGCTTGCCGAACGCCGTCTGAGGCGCGAAGGATAGGGCAACGGGCTGGCCGGCTCCCTGCTCTAGCCGTGAGCGGCGGTAGCGGTGGCCAAAGATAAGGACGACCCCGCATGAGCAACCTTCGCCGCTCCATAATTCTCACCAGCCGCCCCAAAGGCGCGCCGACGGCCGAGAATTTCGCGCTCCAGGAAGATGTCATTCCGAAGCCGGGGGAGGGCGAGGTTCTGACCCGCACGCTCTGGCTGTCGCTTGATCCCTATATGCGCGGCCGCATGAGCGATGGCCCATCCTATGCGACCCCGGTGGCCATCGGCGCGGCGATGACCGGCGAGACCGTGGGGGAAGTATTGGAATCGCGCGATCCGCGCTTCGCGCCGGGCGATGTCGTTGTCGGCGCCTATGGCTGGCAATCCCATATCGTGTCGCCGGCTGACCGGCTGGTCGCCATCCCGAAGGGCGCCGCGCCCTACTCCACCTATCTCGGCGTGCTCGGCATGCCTGGGACCACGGCTTATTCCGGCCTCACGGATATCGGCCGCCCCAAGGCCGGCGAAACAGTGGTCATCTCTGCCGCGTCCGGTGCGGTCGGTGCGGTCGCGGGGCAGATTGCCAAGCGTGCCGGTGCCCGCGTCGTGGGCATCGCCGGCAATGCCGACAAATGCCTCTATATCCAGGACACGCTTGGCTTTGATGACTGCATTGACCATCGTGCCGTCATGGATCTCGGCGCCGCGCTGCGCGATGCCTGCCCGAACGGCATCGACGTCTATTTCGAGAATGTCGGCGGCGATCTGCAGGAAGCCGTCTTCCCGCTGCTCAACAATTTCGGCCGTGTCATCATGTGCGGCATGGTTGCCGAATACAACGACACCAAGCGTCGTCCGGGTCCCAACCTGATGGATGTCGTGCGCAAGCGACTGCATATCCAAGGCTTTATCGTGTCCGACAAGCCGGAACGCTTCGCGGAATGGCGCGCGCTGGCCGCGCCCCTCGTCGCCGATGGCAGCCTGCATTACCGCGAACATGTCGTCGATGGGCTGGAGAACGCGCCGGAGGCCTTCATTGAGCTTCTGCGGGGCCACAACTTCGGCAAGCTGGTGATCCGCGTGGCTGAACCGTCCAAAGGAGCCTGATCCATGGCCGAGCAACTGAGTCCGCAAGACGCCGGCAAGCAGGCGGCGGCTGATGCGGCGGCTGCCATGATCACGGATGGCATGCTGGTGGGCTTGGGTTCAGGCACCACGCTTCGCCGCTTTGTCCGCAGCCTTGGCCTTCGTTGCCAGGCGGGCCTGACGATCACCGGCGTGCCCACCTCCGAATCGACACGGGCGCTGGCGCTCGAAGTCGGCGTGCCGGTTGCTGATCTCAACGATGTCGGGCCGCTCGACATCGTCTTTGACGGGGCCGATGAAATCGACCCCAAAGGTCAGATGATCAAGGGCGGCGGCGGCAATCTGCTATGGGAGAAGATCGTGGCGACCGCCGGCCGCCGCTTCGTCGCCGTCATCGACGCGTCGAAGACCAAGGATCATCTTGGCGCCTTCCCCCTGCCGGTCGAGGTGATCCGCTTCGGCTGGCGCGCGACCGAACGTCTCATCCGTGAGCTTTTCGTTGAGAGCGGCTATCTGGAGCCGGAAATTACGCTGCGGGGTGGTCTCGATTCACCCTTTGTTACCGACTCTGGGCATTACATCCTGGACTGTGCCTTGGGTCGGATCACGCATGCTGAGGCATTGGCGGTGGCGCTCAACCGGATACCTGGCGTGGTCGAGAATGGGCTGTTCATCAACATTGCCCGTTCCGCCATCATCGGGCAGCCGGATGGCTCCGTGAGGACGATCGACTATTCTTGACCGGGCTGTCGGCGCTTAAGCTTTTGTCCACCTCTGCCCGCGTCTGCTGCAGATAAGGGATGGGGAGATACCAAGCGTGCCGAACAGTTTTAGTCTGGAGCAATTCATCAAAGCCCAGGAACCGGTCTACGACCAGGTCCTGCAGGAACTGCGGGCAGGCCGCAAGCAGAGCCATTGGATGTGGTTCGTCTTTCCCCAGCCGGTTGGCTTGGGGGATAGCCTGATGGCGCGGCAATATAGCATTCCGTCCCTCGTCGCGGCGCGCGACTATCTGACGCATCCGCTCCTCGGTAAGCGCCTTGTGGAATGCACCCGTCTCGTCAATCGTGTCGATGAGCGTTCAGCCCTGGCTGTCTTCGGCAGTCCAGACGACCTGAAGTTTCATTCCTCCATGACCCTCTTTGACCGCGTTCATCCCGGCACCTGCTTCCGCGAGGCGTTGGACGTGTTCTTTTACGGCAAAGGTTCTGCACGGACCCTCGACATCATGAACAAGGACCGGTGGTCCTGACAGCTCAGGTGGCGTCAGGGCGCTTGCGCGCCGTGACTTCGATTTCAATCTTCATGCGCGGATCGGCGAGCCCCGCCACGATCATCATCGAAGCCGGGCGCACCTCGCCAAAATATTTGCGCAGCACCGGCCAGCAGGCCGGAAAGTCATCGCCGTTCGGCAGGACATAGTTCGCGCGCACGACATCGGCGAAGCTCGCGCCGGCCTCGGCCAGCGCCCAGCCGATATTCGTCAGCGTTTGCTCCGTCTGCTCGGCGACGTCTTGCGAAATCGTCTTTGCGGCGTAGTCGAATCCAGTTGTGCCAGAGACGAAGACCCATTCGTCGTCGACCACGGCGCGTGAATAGCCGATATCGGTTTCAAACTGCGACCCGGAGGAGATGAGGCGGCGCATTGTTTTTCCTGACGTAATGGCAGGCGAAACTTAGACTCAGGGCGCCTCTCTATCCAGCGGGTTTTCCGGCCAATTATGTTTCGGATAGCGCCCGCGCATGTCGCGCCGCGCATCCGCCCAAGCCCCGCGCCAGAAGCTGGCGATATCGGCGGTAATGGCGATCGGCCGGCCTGCGGGGGAGAGCAGGGCGAGACGCAGCGGGATGCGCCCACCGGCAAGCTTCGGCGTCTCCGCCAATCCGTAGAAATGCTGGGCACGCGCCGCGGCCATCGGCACCGGTTCGCTGTAATCCACCGCGGCCCGCCCGCCGGGCAGCGGCAGATGCGTTGGAAGATCGCGGTCCAGGCGGCTGCGCAACGACCAGTCCAGCCGGTCGAGCAGCAGGGTGCCGAGGTCGAGACGGGCAAGGTCCCCCAGTCGGGTCAGGCCATGCAGGTGGGGCGCCAGCCACTCATCCAGCGTGGCGGCCAGGCTTGCGTCGTCGCTCGCCGGCCAAAGCTCCGGCTCCACGCCATGCATGAGGATCAGGCGCGCCTGAATGCCGCGTGCGGCCTCTGTCCAGGGCAGGCGGGCGGGGTCGCGCTTCACGGCGTCCAGCAAGGCGGTAGCGGCTTCGGCCGCGTCGGGGGGACCGGAGCGGTCTTCCAGAATCAGCGCCCCCAGCCGCTTGCGGCGGCGCGCCAGGATGCTGCCCGTGACCGGGTCCAGGCTGGTCTCCACCGTTTCCGTCACGCGCCTGGCCAAGCTGGGCGGCAGGGCCGCAGGGTCGAGTGGGGCGGCCATACGGATACGGGCCGAGGTCTTCATTTCCAGAACCGCGACGGCGAGGAGAGAGGCGCGGGCCAGGGGATCGTTGACGGGCAGCTTGGCACCGCCGCCGCCCGAAAGCCGGAAACTGCCTGGCTCGGTGCGGCGCTGCGCCAGGCGGTCAGGAAAGGCGGCGGCGATCAGGGGGGCCGCGTCTCCGGCTGCCGTCACGTCGCCGCGCAGGCCAAGCCGCCCGCGATAGCTCTTGGCCGCCTGACGGATGCGGGATAGCGCGCCCCGGTCCGCCTGGCCTCCGCCATGCCCTGCAAGCGCGTCCAGCCGCAGGCTGATATCGGCCGGACCGTCGGGCCCTACGCGCAGCGGGTCGCGCTCCTCCAGCAGGGCGGCGAGGTCGGCGGCCAGCGCCTTCTGCCCCAGCGTCTCGGCCGCCAGCATCATGGCGGCCAGGCGTGGATGCGCGCCAAGCTGGCTCATGCGCTGGCCGATCGGGGTGATGGCACCCTCCGGCGTCATCGCATCCAGATCCACGAGCAAAGCGAGCGCCTCGGCCAGCGCACCTTCGGGCGGCGCGTCCGGGAAGGGCAAGGCCTTGGGCAAGGTTCCCCAGCTCGCGCAATCCAGCAGCAGGCCAGAGAGTTCGGCTTCCAAAATCTCGGGCCGGTCGTAGGGTCGCAGGCCGCGCTGCATGGCGCTGGTCCAAAGCCTGATGGCAATTCCGGGCGCTTCACGTCCCGCGCGCCCGGCGCGCTGGTCGGCGGCCGCCCGGCTGACGCGCTCGGTCATCAGCCGGGTCAGCCCGCTATTGCCGTCAAGCCGCGGGGTGCGGCGGAAGCCACCGTCGATGACAATGCGCACGCCCGGCACCGTCAGGGAGGTTTCGGCGATGGAGGTCGCCAGCACGACCCGTCGCCCTGCTGCCGGGCGCAGGGCCAGATCCTGGGCGGCCGGCGGCAGGTCGCCGTGCAGGGGCAGGACCAGGGCATTCACCCCGTCCAGCGCCGACTCCGTGCGGCGGATTTCGCCCATGCCGGGCAGAAAGGCGAGGATATCGCCCTCGGCATCGGCCAGTGCGCCGCGGATGGCGCGGGCCATGGCCTCGGGCAGATCGCGCGTCTCCGTCACGTCGCGCGCGCTATGACGGATTTCGACCGGGAACAGACGACCGGCACTTTCAATCACGGGCGCCTGCATCAGGGCGGAAAGCCGCGCGCCATCCAGCGTCGCAGACATCGCAAGCAGCCGCAGGTCCGGGCGCAGCAGCCGTTGCGCATCCAGGCACAGGGCCAAAGCCAGATCCGCTTCCAGCGAGCGTTCGTGGATTTCGTCGAGGATGACGGCAGAGACGCCATCAAGGCCAGGGTCGGCCAGCAGCCGGCGCACCAGAATGCCGGTCGTCACCACTTCTATTCGTGTCGCGGCAGAGACGGCGCTGTCGATGCGCGTACGAAAGCCGACCGTCTGGCCCACACTTTCGCCGATCAGGCTCGCCATGCGGGTGGCGGCCGCGCGGGCGGCCAGGCGCCGCGGCTCCAGCATGATGATCCGGCCACGGGCCCAGTCCGCCCCGCGCAGAAGCGCCAGGGGCACCGTCGTCGTCTTGCCCGCGCCGGGCGGGGCGACCAGCACCGCATTGGGCTGGTCGGCCAAAGCCGCCAGCAGCAGCGGCAAGGCTTCGGCGACAGGCAGGTCATTCAGAAAGTCTTCAAGCACAGGCAAAGATCCTGGTTCCGGCCGCGCGCGGTGACACGACGGGTCTATGGAGCCGCACCGCATCGGTCTGTAGAAGGGTGCCATGACACATTGTGCCCGCAGGCTGAAGCTTTCCCCGCGCATCGCGGCCCTGGCCATGCTGTGGCTCACGGCCGGTCTGTGGCTCGCGACATGCCTGCCGGCCCGTGCGGCCCAAAGCGTCTTTGCCTCGACCCTGAACAACGAGGTCAGCCTTATCTCTGACGTCGACAGCGTCGCGGCGGGTGCGCCCTTCCGTGTCGGCCTTCTGTTCGGTCTCGGCAAGCATTGGCATATCTACTGGACCAATCCGGGGGACGCGGGCGCACCGCCCAGCGTCGATGTGGCCCTGCCGCAGGGCGGTGAGGCTGGGTCGCTCCAATGGCCCATCCCCAAGGTCATCTATGACGGACCGGTGACGAGCTACGGCTACAGCCGGAAGCTGGCACCGGTTCTGCTGCCGCTCACGATCACGCCGCCGAAGGCGATCTCGGACTCGCATTACAGGGTGAAGGTCTCGGCGAACTGGCTCGTCTGCAACGATATCTGCGTGCCCGGCCACGCCGATTTCGCGCTGGCCCTGCCGGTAGAGGCGAAGCCTCGTCCAGCGCCGGAGGCTGCCCTTTTCGCAGGCGCAGACCGTGACATGCCAAAGGCGAAGGGATGGCGCAGCTGGATCGAGCCGGACGGCAGGCTGACCGTCGACGGTACGGACGCGTCGCATGACCGCGTCGCCAGCGCATACTTTTTTCCAGCAAGCCAGGACACCATCAATCAGGACTACTTCCAGCCCGTGAAGATGCGCCGCGGCCGCCTCATATTGGGTCTGAAACTCACGCCTGACTATAAGGCGGACAAGCCGCTTGACGGCCTGCTGGTGCTGACGGCGCCGGATGGCAGCGAGCAGGCGGGTATGATCACTGCCGCACCCGGCCTGCCACCGGTCGAAGTGCCGGGCAGGTCCATCTGGCTTGTGCCTTTCGCCATGCTTGCCTCGGGCCGCTACCTCAGTCTGATCGGTGCGGCGCTGCTCGGCGGTCTGATCCTCAATCTCATGCCCTGCGTCTTTCCGGTGCTTGCGATGAAGGCGGCCCATCTCGCGCATCTGGGCGACAGCACCCGCGGCCGGGCGCGGCGGGATGGTCTGGTTTATGGCCTGGGCATCCTGGTGAGCTTTCTGGTCCTGGCCGGGCTCCTCTTTGGCCTGCGGGAAGGCGGCAGCATTGTTGGCTGGGGCTTTCAGTTCCAGTCGCCGGATTTCGTCCTTGTTATCACCTGGCTGCTTTTCACGGTCGGGCTCAGTTTTTCCGGCGTCCTCACGGTTGGCAGCCGCTGGATGGGCTTTGGCCAGAGTCTGACCGAAACGGGTGGTAGCCTCGGCAGCTTCTGCAGCGGCGTGCTGGCAGCTGTGGTCGCGACGCCCTGCACGGCGCCCTTCATGGGGGCGGCCGTGGCGGCTGCACTCGCGGGGCCCCCGCTGCCCGGTTTACTGATATTTGCATCGCTTGGTATCGGTCTCGCTTTGCCGATGGTCGTGCTGAGCTGCATCCCGGGCATCGGAAAGCTTTTCCCGCGCCCGGGACGCTGGATGATCATCCTGCATCAGGCGCTTGCCTTTCCGATCTATGCCAGCGTGCTGTGGCTGGTCTGGGTCGCCAGTCGGGCGGGCGGGCCGTCGCTGCTGCTGTATTCGGGGATCGGCCTGCTGCTCATCGCCTTTGCCGCCTGGCTGTGGCGTCTGGGCGGTCGCGTCGGGCCTGCGCTCGCTATCATCGCCGCTTTGATCCTGCTGCCGGTGTTGTGGCAGGCGCGGCTGGCGGCGGTGCCTGAGGCCTTGCCGTCCACCTCGGTCGCGGAAGTCTTCACGACTGCCAGGCTTAATGCGCTACGCGCGGCCGGCAAGCCGGTTTTCGTCAATCTGACCGCGGCCTGGTGCGTCACCTGCCTCGTCAATGACCGGCTGGCGCTTGACCGCCCTGCCGTGCAGCGCGGCTTCACAGAGGCGGGAGTGACCTATCTGGTGGGAGACTGGACCAGGGCCGACCCGGACATCACCGCCTATCTCAAAGAGCATGGACGCAGCGGCGTGCCGCTATACGTCTATTATCCAAGGGGTGACGGTCAGCCGATTGTCTTGCCGCAGATTTTGACGCCGGGACTGGTGCTGACGGTGATCGGCGCAGCCTCTGGCTGACGCCGCTGTCTCTATTCCAGGGAATGCGGGGGCATCCGGCAGTCGGCCGGCGGTGTCGGTCCGGTATAGCGCGACCAGAAGCGCGTCGCACCCAGCATCGGCAGCAGGAAATAGCCGCGCAGCCTGAGCTGATCGGCCGAGAGCAGCCGCACCTTGGCGCTATAGCCGTGGCCGCTCTGCGGGTTGATGATGGAGCCCATCCAGGCGCGCGTGCGCGGATGCAGACCGCGGATGAAGACGAAGCGGCACTGGGAGAGATGGTCCCAGGTCTGGGGTGTCGGGTCCGTCGGATGGTCGATCTGGAAGCCGACCAGCGCGCCGCACAGCGTATTCGCCCCGCAATGGTAGATCTGCACGACCCCTTGGCCCTTGCCGGTCACCCAATAGCCGCTGGGGTCGGGTGGTGCGGCGGCGGCCGGGCGAAGTCCGGCGACCATCAGTGACAGACCAAAGAAGACGGTGAGTGCTATGCGCATGGGCGCGACTCTATCATCTTTGCGGCGCTATCCGTCCAGAGCGCTTGCGACCAAGCTGGCTTTCCGCAGACGCCCGTCACGTCACCGATATGTCAGGCATAGGCGAGGGGCCTTGCCGTTAATTCTGCGATCACCGCCTCGATTTTTTGGGCGTCTTTGGCATTGATGCGGAGGCCGAGTTTGGAGCGGCGCCAGAGCAGGTCCTGGGCCGAGCGGACCCATTCGTATTGGACGAGGTAGCGGAGTTCGGCCGCGGTGAGATCCGCGCCGAAAGGCTCGCCGAGATCGGCGAGCGATGCGGCATCCCCCAGCAGCACGCGCGCCCGCGTGCCATAGGCGCGCAGCAGGCGGCGCAGGTGGCGATCGGGCAGGAAGGGATAGCGCGCCGCCATCTCGGCCCGCAGCGTCTCGAAGCCCTGCATCGGGAAATCCCCGCCCGGCAGGGCTGCCGTGCCGGTCCAGCCGGCGGGCTTGCCCTGAGGGGCCGGCAGATGCGGCGCCAATTGCGCCAGCGCCGATTCCGCCAGCCGCCGGTAGGTGGTGATCTTGCCGCCATAGACCGAGAGCAAAGCGGGCGCACCCTCAGGCGCGTCCAGCTTCAGCACGTAATCGCGCGTCGCGGCCTGGGCCGCCGTGTCACCCGCCTCGTCATACAGCGGGCGGACGCCGGAATAGGTCCAGACCACCATCTCGGGCGTGACCGCCTGCGCCAGATAGTCGCTCGCCGAGCGGCAGAGATAGGCGATCTCCTCTGCGCTGGCCCGCACATCGGCAGGGTCGCCGGCATAATCCTGGTCGGTCGTGCCGATGAGCGTGAAATCCTGCTCATAGGGAATGACGAAGAAAATGCGGCGGTCGTCATTCTGAAAGATGTAGCAGCCCGGATGATCATACAGCTTGGGCACCACGATATGGCTGCCCTGGACGAGGCGGACGGGGGCGCGGGTATTGTTGTGCAGCACGGCCTGGCCGACATCGCCGACCCAGGGTCCGGCGGCATTGACCAGCGCGCGGGCGCGGATGGCATAGGTCTCGCCGCTGGCCTCATCGACCAGGGTGACATGCCAAAGCCCGGCCTCGCGCTGGGCGGCGATACAGCGCGTGCGCGGGCGGATGGTCGCCCCCCCTTCGGCGGCCGCCATGGCATTGAGCACGACGAGGCGGGAATCCTCGACCCAGCAATCGGAATATTCAAAGCCATGGACATAGTCGGGCTTCAGCGGCGTGCCGGTGACGTCGCGGCGCAGATGGACCGAGCGCGTCGCCGGCAGCTTGCGGCGGCCGCCGATATGATCATACAGGAACAGGCCGAGGCGCAGCAGCCAGCGCGGCCGCAGCTTCTTGTGATAGGGCAATACGAAGCGCAGCGGCCAGACGATATGGGGCGCGATGCCCCACAGCACCTCGCGCTCCATCAGCGCTTCGCGCACCAGGCGGAATTCGTAATATTCGAGATAGCGCAAGCCGCCATGGATCAGCTTGGTCGAGGCCGAGGAGGTGCCGGAGGCCAGATCCTGCTTCTCGCACAGAAACACCCGCCAGCCACGCCCCACCGCGTCCCGCGCAATGCCGCAGCCATTGATGCCCCCACCAATCACAGCAAGGTCATAAACCTCAGAAGGCGCCGTCATATCCATGGCTCTGTCCTTATGAGCGCGAAGCGGCCCTAGGCGCTCATAGAACCGAACTATTCGAATACACAAGTGAGCAAAGCGCGCATCTGGTGACGATTGCGATACTCAAGCTTGGTAGAGGGTTACAAGCGACAAGTTCGCTTGCTCCCGAGGGAGGAAGGTAGAACAGGCGCGCGAAAAATATGCGATTTTTTCGTTTTGCGCCTTGAGACGCAATCTTTAGCGAGCAGGACCGCTGCGGGCCGCATGCCGCTGCAATGCGTGGCGAACGGCCTCCGCTTGGATCTGGAACACAGCCAGGAAGAAAGGGCGCATCGTTTCGAGCAAGGTCCGCGTGCCCATATACGGGCCGCCCACGCCATTCTGCGCAATCAGGCCAAAGGTGTCGGCGGTGCGCATGATACCCAAGGCATGAGTGCGCGATATCGCGAAATGGCGGGCAAGGTCGGAGATGCGATAGGCGCGACCCTCGGCGATGCCGGCCAGCATCAGACACAGAATGGTGAAGCCGGCATCCCGTTCCACCAGGGCCTCCAAAGCCGGGTCGTTGCCGGTGGCGCGCAGCCCGGCCCGCCAGTAGGCGAGATAGCTCCGCGCGATATCGCCCAAAACCTCGCCTTCGCCGAGGAGCGGCACGATAGCCGTAAGGTCGGGATTGATCATGACATTGGCCGCGATGATGCCCGCCAGCCGGTCACGGTGCAGTGTGAGCAGAGTGTCGGTCGGTGCCAGCCGGCGCATGCGGGAGTCCTGGGATGGCATGGTTTTCAGGAAGCCGCCGACCCGCAGCAGGGCGGCCAGTGCCGTCATGCGATTGGGACTGGCCATCGCATGATGCCGGGCTTCCTCGCGCAGTTGGGCGACGGTGAAGCCGGTCATCCCACCGCTGAAATGCAGTTCGAGCATGATGAAGGTTGCGATAACGCGTCCGCGATCATTCGCAATACGATTGAGCAACCAGTTTCCGCGATAGAAATTTACGAAAGACCGTGCTGCCATAATCATGGCCTCGTCGAAGCGCGGATGTCCGAACAGGTGGGCGTCAGGGTGTCCCGGGCTGCTCCAATCGGTTGCTGTCCCCTTGGCATAGACGGAAAGAACGGGGGTTATCTCAGCGTCCATCGATCAAGGGGTTTTCTCTTATGGCGGTGTAAGCGCAAATTCTTAAATATGAGGTCATATTTTGGCAATCGGATGGTTGTGCCCAGCTTCGGCATAGTACCGCTGCAAACATGCCTTAGTCTCCGTCCAATGTGAATGAAGACCGGGAACGGCAAACGGTCGACGGAGATTATGCCTTGCCTGTCCCAGACAATCGATCACAAAGCGCCCCCTGGATCAGCCTCATGCGGTCATGGGCTCATATCGTCTCGTCCCACCGTCACGTCCTGTTATGTGCGGCCATCCTGGCGCTGGGCTGCGGGACGCGACTTTATCACATCGGCAGCATGCCCTTTTGGCTGGATGAGGTCACGACGGTCAACCGCTCAAGCATGTCCTTTGCGGCGATGGTGCATGACTCGCTGGTCGCCCATCACCTGCCGTCCTATTTTTGGATTGCCTCACTCCTGGGCCATTACGGCTCGGGCGAGACGATGCTGCGGCTGCCTTCGGCGGTGTTTGGGGGTGCCTCGGCTGCCGTCCTGTATCTGATCGGTGCCCGCGCCGGCGGGTGGAAAGCGGGGCTGGTCGCGGGCCTCCTGCTCGCGCTGTCGCCGCTTCAAGTCCAGTACGGTCAGGAAGCGCGATCCTACACCTTCGTCATGCTGATGATGGCGATCGGCCTTCTGGGATTGGTCGAAATCGCCCGTGCCCCGGGTGCGGCGACACGCCCATTCGCGACGCCAGGGGGCCATCTCTACCCTTGGGTCCTCTATACGCTCGGCACGCTGGGCGCCCTGCAGGTGCTCAGTACGGCTTTCTTCTGGTTGATATCGGCCAATTGCGCGGCTTTCGCCATAGCGCGGGACCGGACGATCGACAGGCGCCGGTTCTGGCGCCGCTGGATGGTATCGCAGGCGATCATCCTTGGCTGCACCCTGCCCTGGTTCCTGGCCATGACGATCGTCACCCGCGGAAAGATGGGTAACGCCACGGATTGGGTACCGGCGATGACGCTGCATAGCTTCGCCTCCACCTTGGGGTCGCTCTATTTCATGCGTATCTCCCGGCTCATCAGCTTTCACCTTTTTCCGGTGGTGGTGCCTGGTTTCGGCGCCCTGCTGCTGCTCTTTGGCCTCCTCGGCGTCGCCTATCTGCGGCGTCGCAGGCACGATCCTGTTTCAGGCGGTCTTGCCCTTCCGCCCGTCGCCGCGACGATGCTGCATACATTGCTGACGGTCGCGATCGTGCCGCCGCTGCTCATCCTGTTGATCTCGATCGGCAAGCCGCTCTGGATGCCGCGCTACCTACTGTGGAGCGCGGTGCCGTTTTTCCTTTTCGTGGGGCTCGGCGTGGCGATCCTGCCCGGCCGGCGCCTGCAATTGGCCGCCGTCGCGGCGATAGCTCTTGTCGCGTCGATCAATCTTGCACCGTATTACCAGTCCGAGACCAAGCCGCGCTGGGACATCGCCGCCCGCGACCTCGTCAATATCCTTCAGCCCGGGGACATGATCCTGGTGCCCGATCGTGGGCCGATCGCCATCATGGATTTCTTTTTGGCCCGCGACGGCCAGTCCATCCCGGACGGTCTTTGGACGCGCGACATCTTCAAGGCAGCGGCCTATGTGCATGACGGCGGCCGTGTGTGGGTGGTGGAGGGCAAGGTTGGCCAGGCTGATCACACACCGGCCAAAAGTTTCAACGCCATTACCGCGCCCCTTGGCTCGCCCATCGCCGTCCTGCCGGAAGGCGATCTTATCACCTTCAAGCTTTACGATCAGTCGCCGGACTCCAGCCTGATCGCACAAGGCGAGACAGCGCCTCGCCTGTAGGGCGCGTGACAGCGGCTTAAAAATCAAGGACGGTCTGTTGCCGAAACGGGTGCTTCCATGACATGGAGGCACGATGCGTCCTAAAAAGGCCAGCTCACGGACAGGACATCAGCAGGGGGGTCATACCCCGTCCCTGCTGCACCACAGCCGGCTTCATTATTCGTTCATGTTCTGCGGCTGCGCTGAGTGAGATGATCATCCATGCCATACGACGATCCGAACATTAGACCTGACGGCGGGACTCTGCAGACCACCGCAGGCGATGACGCAAAAGCCTCCTCCGATTCCGCAACGGTTTCGGGTGAGGGCACACCAACGCCGCCCCCGAGCGCTCCGTCACAATCGAGCTTCCCGCCGACGTCTGAGGTGCCAACGCAAGCCGGTCCTCATAGCATCCGCTTTGATATCAATCATGGTGCGCGGGTCGTTTTGCCGCAGCGCAGCACGGGGTCCTGGCGCATTCGCCTTCGGGATCTCGATACGGGCAATATTCTGTTTCAAAACGACAACAAGGGTGCCTTTATTCGTTCGTCTAAGCGGTTCTACGTCCGCTTCGGCATCGATGTCTGGGATGTTGACGATGCCGGCAAGGTGACGCCCGTCTTCACCCATGACTATGACGTGCGCGGGCGCGACGTGCTGATCCATTTCCCGGTCGGCACGCTGGGCGATACCATGGGCTGGTTCCCCTATGCCGCCCGCTTCGCCGCGGTCACCGGCGCCCGCGTCACCTGCGCCATGTCAGGCCTCATCATCCCGCTGTTTAAGGAGGCCTATCCCCATATCCGCCTCGTCACCCATGAAGAGGTCGTGGAGCAGAAGCTGGCCGACCAGGCCTATGCCACCTACTGCCTCGGCCTCTTCTTCGACGACGCGGCCTTCGAGTGGCAGCCGACGGATTTCCGCCATGTCGGCCTGCATCGCACTGCGGGCTATATTCTGGGCGTCGATCCCACCGAGGACGCGCCGCGCATCACCCTGCCCGACGACAGCCGGCCCATTGCCGAGCCTTACGTCTGTATCGCGGTCCAGGCCTCGACCCAGAGCAAGCTCTGGAACAACCCGCATGGCTGGCGCGAGGTCATCGCCTTCCTCAAGGCCCGGGGGTTCCGCGTCATCTGCATCGACCAGAAGCCGGTGACCGGCGCGGGCATCGTCTGGAACCATATTCCCCATGGCGCCGAGGATGAGACCGGGGACCGGCCGCTGGCCGAACGCGCCCGCTGGCTGCGCCACGCTGCGGCCTTCGTCGGCCTGTCATCCGGCCTCTCCTGGCTTGCCTGGGCGGCCGGCTGCCCTGTGGTGATGATCAGCGGCTTCACCCATCCGAACAACGAATTCGACACGCCCTATCGCGTCATCAACTGGCATACCTGCAACAGCTGCTGGAACGACGTCCGCCATCGCTTCGATCACAAGGACTATCTCTACTGCCCCCGCCACAAGGGCACCGACCGCCAGTTTGAATGCACCAGGCTGATCACCGGAACACAGGTCATCAATACCCTCAAGCGCGTGCCCGCGGTCGCCGCACAGGCGGCAAGCGAGGCAGCCGGTGCGTAGGCCGGATGCTCCCGCGACCGTGCCTGTGATCGAAGCCGCACAGGGTATTCGCTATGATTTCAATGAAGGCATCCGCGTCGCCGTGCCACGGCGCGAAGACGGCCAGTGGCGGATACGACTATCCGATATCGACACCGGCAACGCGCTGTATGACGCCACCTTCGCCGGCGGCACGGTCTCCAGCACCAAGAAATGGTTCTTCCGCGGGCGCATCGAAGTCTTTGACGGCGAAACATCGGTGCTGGACCACAGCTACGATGCCCATGGCCGTAATGTCCTGATCCGCTTCCATATCGGCACGCTCGGCGACATCCTCGCCTGGTTTCCCTATGCGGCCGAATTCGCGGCCAGGCATCAATGCAAACTCACCTGCTGCATGTCCGAACATCTCATCCCGCTCTTTCGCGATGCCTATCCCCATATCCGTTTCATCACGCCCGAAACGGTGGACGGTTACGCCTATTACGCGACCTATAAGATGATGATGTTCTTCGGCGACGTTAACCGTGATTGGAATCCATGCGAGGGCCGCTGGCTCAGCCTGCAAGGCAATGCCGCGCATCTCCTGGGTATTGAGCAGAAGGAACTCCGCCCCATTCTGGCCCTGCCGGATGAAAGCCGGCCGATCCCGGAACCCTATGCCTGCATCGCGACCCAGGCGACGGGCCAGGCCAAATACTGGAACAACCCTGACGGCTGGGACAAGACGGTTGCCTTTCTGCAATCGCTTGGCCTGCGCGTCATCTGCATCGACCAGCGCCAGACCGAAACCCGGGGCATGATGCGCAACACTATTCCCCGCGCGGCCGAGGATCAGACCGGAGACCGGCCGCTGACCGAGCGGGCGCGCTGGCTGCGCCATGCATCGGTCTTCGTGGGGCTTTCCTCAGGCCTGTCCTGGCTGGCCTGGGCGGCGGGCGCGCCTGTCGTAATGATTTCCGGCTTCACGCATCCGATCAATGAGTTTGAGACGCCCTATCGCGTCATCAACTGGCATGTGTGCAATTCCTGCTGGAACGACGACACGACCAATTTCAATAATCAGGACCGCGCCGATTTTCTGTGGTGCCCGCGGCATAAGGATACGCCGCGCATGTTTGAATGCAGCCGGGCGATCACGGCGCAGCAAGTCATCGCCACCATCCAGCGCGTGCCGGCCATCGCCGCACTGGTGGATCGTGGTCTCGTCACGGCGTGAAACGCTGGAGCGGGTAGCGGGAATCGAACCCGCGCATTCAGCTTGGGAAGCTGACGAGCTACCATTACACCATACCCGCGTAGCGCTCGGTGGACTGATTCATAGCTTTCCCTGCGGCGTTTGAAAAGCTCCCCCATGCCAGGCGGCGTTGACGTAGGCGCGAAGCCGGTCCTATGCATGGTGCCAGGGCAGGGTTTGCCCCCTCGTGATTTGTCCGGCCGGATTGCGGCGAGGTTAAAGAAGCGCGCTAAAGAGGCCAGTGGGGGCTCGTGCCCTTACTGCATCCACGGCCGGGTTTCTCGAAGAGAGGCCCATCGCCATGATTACACTGCCCAAGACCCTCCGCCCCGCCAGCCTTCTGGTGCATGGCGGCACCATGCGCAGCAATTTCGGGGAAACGACCGAGGCTCTCTTCCTGACCTCCGGCTTCGTCTATGACAGCGCGGAACAGGCCGAGCAGACCTTCCTGGGGGAGGTCGAGCATTTTCAATATTCCCGGTTCGGCAATCCTACCGTGCAGATGCTGGAAGGGCGCCTCGCTCTGCTGGAGGGTGCCGAAGCCTGTCGTGCGACCGCCACTGGCATGGCGGCGGTTTCTTCGGCCCTCCTCAGCCATCTGAAGACCGGGGATCGCGTCGTCGCCTCCCGTGCGCTGTTCGGCTCCTGCTACTGGATCGTCGCCAACCTGCTGCCGCGCTACGGTATCGAGACGGTCTTCGTCGATGGGGCCGATCTCGCCGGCTGGGCGCAAGCGCTGGCGACGCCGACCCAGCTCGTGCTGCTGGAGACGCCCTCCAACCCGATGCTTGAGATCGTGGATCTTCAGGCCGTCGCCGATCTCGCCCATGCGTCCGGTGCCATTGTCGTGGTCGACAACGTCTTCGCCACACCCCTGCTGCAGAAGCCGCTCGAACTGGGCGCCGATGTCGTCGTCTATTCCTGCACCAAGCATATCGATGGTCAGGGACGCGTTCTCGGCGGCGCCGTGCTGGGGTCCAAGACATGGATCGAAGAGGTCTTGCAGCCCTTCACCCGCAATACCGGCCCGGCGCTTTCGCCCTTCAATGCCTGGCTGCTGCTGAAGGGGCTGGAAACGCTGACGCTGCGGGTCGATGCCTCGTGCCGGTCGGCGGAACAGGTCGCCCGCTTCCTGGAGGCCCATGCCAAGGTCGCCCGCGTCTTCTATCCGACGCTGGAGAGCCATCCGCAGCGCGACTTGGCTCTTCGCCAGATGACCGCGGGCGGCACGCTCGTTACCTTCGATCTCGGCAGCAAGGAGGCCGCCTTCCGCTTCCTCAATGCGCTTGAGCTGATCGCGATTTCCAACAATCTCGGTGATTCCAAATCCCTCATCACCCACCCCGCGACGACGACGCATATGCGTGTGGGTGCTGAGGAGCGCGCCAAGCTCGGCATCACTGCCGGCGTCGTGCGGCTCTCGATCGGTCTCGAAGATCCGGCAGATATCATCGACGACCTCACCCAGGCACTGGCCGCGGCAGCTGCCTGAATGACGGAGGGTCTTGCTATCCGGCCGGCCGCCGCGTCCGACAGGCCGGCGGTCTGGGCCATCATCGGGCCGATCATCGCGGCAGGGGAGACATATGCGCTCCCCCCCGACTGGTCGGCGGACCAGGCGCTTGCTTATTGGTTCATGCCTGCGCATGAGGTTTTTGTAGCCGAAGCAGACGGGGAAGTGCTCGGCACCTTCTACCTGCAGCCGAACCAGCAGGGCGGCGGCGCGCATGTCGCCAATGCCGGCTTCGCGACGGCGGCTCAGGCCACCGGCCGCGGCATCGCGCGCGCCATGGGCCGCTTCGCCCTTATGCATGCAAAGGCAAGGGGCTTCCGGGCCATGCAGTTCAACTTCGTCATCAGCAGCAATCAGCCTGCCGTCCATCTCTGGACCAGCCTTGGCTTTGAAACACTCTGCCGCCTGCCACAGGCCTTCGACCATCCGCATCTCGGCCTCGTCGATGCTCTGGTGATGTTTCAGACGCTTTAGACGGGATCAGTCACCGGTGCGGGCTTCAGCCAGCCGCAGGCCACCGCATCGGCGAAAACGACTTCCGCCGCCGCCCAGAGTGTCGGGGAGCCATGCTCGATGCGATGGGTCAGCTGCTTTTCCATGTCGATATTGAAGTCGGGGCGCACCGACCAGGTGCCCCCGCCAACGACATGGTTGAGCAGAATCGGCTGCAGCCGGTCGCAGGCTTTGGCGAAGCGGGCATCGGCACTTTCTGCCGCTTCAAACTCATCCCACAGCGCTCTGAACGCCGTCCCTTGATCCCCCGGCAGCATGCCGAAGAGAAGATCAGCAGCGGCCTGCTCGCGCACTGCCTGGTCGGTATTGTTCAGGGTCAGGTGCAGCGGCGTGTCGCCGGCTTCGATTTCGACCAGATCATGCAGGATCAGCATCTGCACTACCCGCGAGATATCCACCGGATCGACCGCATAATCCTGCAGCACCAGGGCGAACAAGGTCAGATGCCAGGAATGTTCGGCCGTATTCTCCCGCCGTGATCCGTCGGCGATCTGGTTGAGGCGAATGACACCCTTCAGACGATCCGCTTCCAGCAGGAAGCGCAGCTGATTGGCAAGGCGGCCGCCGATCTGATCGAGCCACGCGGATGATTTCAAAATCCCATTCCTTTAAGCATGATGGTTTTATGACAATCCATCAGCGGATGTGCTGTCCCCGCTTTGTTTTAGGCATCGGCGCTGACGGGGGCCAGATGCGTTTCGGCGGGTTGGCCTTGCAGCCGCCCGGACAGGTCAAGCATGGGCCGTAAGTCCCGTCTGATCTTGCCCACCGCATTGGCAAGGATTGAGCGCTATCACAGGAATTCCCTGGTGCCGCTCTTCGGGCCGAGGCCCCCGCGGGAGCAAATCGACCCCGACATGCGCTTCCTGTTTCTGTGCTTCACCAATCGGTCCGGGTCCAATTTTCTGGCGCATCTCATTGCCTCCACAGGCGTGCTCAATACGGCGGAGGAGGTCTTCAATGCGCCAAGCATGGAGATGCACGTCGCTGCGCACGACCTGCACTCCCTCTCCGGCTATGTGAACTTCCTGTGCCGCCGCTTGAATATGAGTGGCTGGCTGACGGCCAAAATCGGTATTGAGCAGCTCATTATGCTGACCGAGGCTGATGTTCTGGATCAGATCATCGACCGGTCCCATTTCATTCTGATCGAGCGGCAGGATCGTCTGGCGCAGGCGATTTCAAGACTGGTCGCCATCCAAAACCAGCAATGGACCTCAGAGCAGAGGGCCGTGATGCCGGAGGAGGCGCTGATCTATGACCGGGCGATCATTCAGCGCCAGGAAGCCCAGATCGCGGAACAGATCTTTGGCTTCTATCGCTTCTTCGCCTCTAACGGTCTGGTGCCCAAGCATCTTGCCTATGAGGCGGTAATGCAGCGCCCGCAGGAGCATCTGGCAGAGATCGGCGCCTGGCTCGGTTTCGACCCTTTCATCGGCAATCTCGGCGCGTTACCGATCCAGCGCCAGACGAGTACCGTCAAGCAGGCATGGCGGGCGCGCTATGACGCCGGGCTTTAAACCGGGCGTCGGGCGGTCAGAGGTCCTTGCCCTCAAACTCCACGTCCCGATGGACATGGACCGACATCAGGATTCCGAAGGCGATCATCGCCGTAATCAGCACAGATCCGCCGTAGGAGATCAGCGGCAAGGGCACGCCACCCACCGGGATCGCGCCCATGACCATGGCGATATTGACGAAGACATACAAAAATAGATCGACGCTGATGCCAAGGGCGACCAACCGGCCGAATTGATGGCGACATCGCAAGGCGATGAGCATGCTGCCGAGAACGATCAGCAGCAGCAGCCCGAGCACGCAAAGACTGCCGACCAGGCCGAACTGCTCGGCGATCAGATCGAAGATGAAGTCGGTCTGCTTCTCGGGCAGGAAGTCCAGATTGCCCTGGCTGCCGTTCAGGAAGCCGCGCCCCCACATGCCGCCGGAACCCAGCGCGATCTTGGATTGCAGGATGTTATATCCGGTCCCCAAGGGATCGCGTTCCGGGTGCATGAAGGTCAGGATGCGCTGGCGCTGGTAGTCGTGCAGATGCTCGTAAGCCAGCGGCACGGCAGCGGCCAGGCCGGCAATGACGATCGCGAATTTCCACCAGCGGACGCCCGCCGCCAGCAGGACGGTCGCCCCGATCGTGCCGGTAATGACCGCCGTGCCCAGGTTGGGCTCCTTCAGGATAAGACCGACAGGCAGCAGGATGGCCAGCACCGGCACAACCAGGAAGCGGATGCGCCCCACCTGCTCGTAACTCGCGCTTTGGAACCATCGGGCGAGGGCTAGGGCGAGAAAGATCTTCATCAACTCGCTCGGCTGCAACTGAAAGCCGCCGATAGCAATCCAGCGCTGCGCACCCTTGCCGACATGGCCGTATTTGGCGACGACCAGTAGCAGGATGATGCCCAGTGCATAGAGCCACCAGGAATAGCGCGCGATGACGCGGATATCGGTCATCGCGATCGCCACCATGATCACGAGGCCGATGCAGAAACGGATGAGTTGCTTCTGGGCATAGGGCTCGGGCGAGCCGCCCGCCGCCGAATACAGTGCCACATAGCCGACAGCCGCCAGACAGCAGATGAGGAGGACGAAGAACCAGTTCGTCTGCCAGACCTTGCCAGCAATACCGAGCGAGCCTTCCCGCCACAGGCGCCGTTCCATCATGCGCCGGTTCTCACGAGCTTTGCAGGGGGGGTGCGGGTGGTGGGTTCAGCGGCTTGTCGCGGCCAGCCGGGTCCAGCGTCAGCGCATCCGTCATGATATCGCGGGCGACGGGTGCGGCGGCATCCGCGCCGGCATTGCCGTGTTCCACGACGACGGCCACCGCATAGCGCGGCGCATCGAACGGCGCGAAACCGATAAACAAAGCATGCGGCCGCAGCGCCCAGGGCAGGCTCATGGAGTTGAAGCCGCGCTCACGGGCGGCCCGGCTGACGCGGACAACCTGGGCGCTCCCGGTCTTGCCCGCCATCTGTACGCCAGGGACTTGCAGCTTGGCGATCTTGCCGGTGCCATCGGGGGCATTGATGACCTCCCACATGCCCTGCCGAACGAGAGAGAAATAATGGTTGGGCATGCCCATCTCGGGCCAGTCCTCGGCAGCGGTGCCGGTCTGCAACACGCCATCGCGGTGGCGCGCGACATGCGGCTGTATGGCGCGGCCTGTGGCGACGCGGGAGCAGAGTGTCGCCAGCGATAGCGGCGTCGCCAGGATATAGCCCTGGCCGATGCCGCTCACCACCGTATCGCCGAGCGGCCAGCCCTTATGCTGCCGGGCGCGCCAGGCCTTGGTCGGCATGAAGCCATTGGAGACATTGGTGATGTCCATGCCAGTATCGGCACCGATGCCGAAACGCTTGGCATAGGACGCCAACGAATCAATGCCAGTGCGCAGCGCCACCTGATAGAAGAAGACGTCGCAGCTGTTTTTCAGCGCGGTCTTCACGTCCTGCATGCCGTGGCCCCATGAGCGCCAGCAATAGAAGCGGGCATTGCCAAGGTCGAAATGCCCTGGACAGTTCAAAAGCTCGTCCGGGCCGATGGCGCCTGAACTCAGTCCCGCCATGGCGACCGCCGGCTTGAAGGTCGATCCCGGCGGATAAAGGCCGGCGGCGGCTTTGTTGATCAGCGGCTTGCGGGGATCGTTCATCCAGCTCTGCCACTGCGTATTACTGACGCCGCTATCGAAGAGGCTGGGATCGAAGCTCGGCTGGCTGACCATGGCCAGCACCTCGCCATTGCGCGGGTCCATCACCACGGCGCTCGCGCTGAGCCCGACGAGATGGTTTGCGGTCGCTTGCTGCAAGGCAGTGTCGATGCTGAGCCCGATATCGGTGCCAGGCGTGCCTTCTTGCCGGTCAAGTTCCCGGATCACGCGGCCGACGGCATTGACCTCAAGCTGCTGGGCGCCGGCATGGCCGCGCAGAGCGACGTCGTTGAAGCCTTCGACGCCCGTGCGGCCGACACGCATGCCGGGCATGGCGAGCGTCGGGTCGGATTTTAGATCGGCGTCATGCGGCGGCGCCACATAGCCTACGACATGGGACAGGAGTTCCGATTGCGGATAGATGCGGGTCGAGCCAACGTCGATCAGCACTCCCGGCAGGTTGGGCGCATTCACTTCGATCAGCGCCATTTGCTCCCAGGTCAGAAAGTCCTGCAGCATCACGGGTACGTAGCGCTGGTGGGTATGCAACTCGCGCGTAATGCGGGCGCGCTCGCTATCGGACAAGGGCACAAGTTTGGAAAAGGCGTCGAGAACCGAGCCAGTATCATTGGTCTGTTCGACCATCAGCAAAGCGCGCCAGTTCTGCCGGTTGGTGGCCAAAGCCACGCCGAAACGGTCGAAGATACGCCCACGAGACGCCGGCAGCAGGCGGATGCTAACGGAATTGCCACGGGCCATGGCGGTGTATTTCTCACCATCCACCACCTGCATTTTGTACAGCTTGGCGCCCAGCAATCCGAAGACGGCAATTTCTCCGCCGGCGACAAGCAGTGCCCGGCGGGTGAAGATCCCGCTCCGCATGATTTCCTTCTTCATCAGCGCCTCTTATCAGGACGCGAACGGAGATGGCGTGTCTCTTTCGTAAGGCACATCAGACGCGCTCCGGTGCGGCAATGCTACGATGCGCTTGTGTGAAGACCGTGGCGAGCAGCGGATATAGCCCGGCCGTCAGCAGAAACTGCGCCAGCCCGGCAATCGGTGGGTAGATCACCCAGCTCATCAGGCAGGCGAAGCCCCATTGCAGCAGCGCGGCGACGGCCGCCACTGCGACGAACACCAGCCAAACGAACAGAAAGCCCTTATGCGGCAGATAGCGGCGGCTGCGCACGACCAGCAGCTGGGTCAGGAGAAGCACCACCACATTCGTGCCCAGAGGCATGTCCCCAAGCAGATCCGCGAGCAGCCCCAGCAGAAAGGTCAGGGGTGGGGGCAAGGATGTCGGGCGGAACAGCGACCAGAAGAAGACAGCCGCCAGGGTGAAGGCAGGCATGAGCTGTGCCTGTCCGGGAAGCCCGAAGGGCGCGGCCAACAGAATCATCCCGGCGATCGTTGTGGCGGCCGGAAAGCCATGGCGGGCGGCGCGATCCAGGCGCTGGCCCCAGCTCCGCCGTGGCCGGATACCCGGCGTCTTTTCCACGAACTAGCGCGCCTTTACAGGCGTGCCTTTGGCGGGTGCCGGAGGCGGCTGCTGCATCAGTTTACGCCCGGGCGGCGCATCAGGCGCTTCCACCCCGGTATCGCCATAGTCGAACAGGCGCACCATCGACAGATGGTCGAGATCGGCCACGGGGTAGACCTGCGCCACGTGATCCGCATTGTAATGCACGGTGCCCAGCGGCAGGCCGGGCGGGAAGGCGCCCACGGCCGCGCTGGTCATGACCCGCTCGCCTTCGACAGGCGCCGATCCTTCGGGCCAATAGCGCAGCACCGGAAATGCGCCATTGGTGCCTTCCATGATGGCGTGGGCGCCCCCGCTTTCCATCGTCACCGGCACGCGGCTGTTGATATCGGTGATCAGCAGCACGCGGGCGCTACGATTGCCCACCTCGGTCACCCGTCCCACGACACCGCGGTCATCAAGCGCAATTTCGCCCAATACGACCTTTCGTGACGGCGTCACCGCCAGCAGCACCGAGCGGGCATAAACGCCGCCGGTATCGGCGACAACCGGGGCCGTGGTGAAGGCCGGTGCCGCAGGCGGCATCCAGTTTAGCTCAGCCTTGAATTCCTGGTTCTGTGCTTCAAGGGCAAGCGCCGCCGCCTGCCACCGGCGTAGCTTCTCGTTCTCGATGCGCAGCCGCGCATTTTCGGCACGAATATCCCAGATGCCAACCAGATCGGCACCCGCGCTGCGCAGGTCAGCCAGAGGTTCGGCCATGACGGCATAGATGGGAGAAAGCAGGTCAGCCAGGGCGACCCGCACTTCTACGGCCAGCACCGCATCGGCCTTGCCGATCAGCATCAGGCCAAATGCCGCCGCGATCAGAACCGGGAGGGACAGTTTTTCCAGAGCCTGGCGGACAGGAATAGACAGCCGTATCACCGCGTCTGGATCTCCAAGACTGAGACGAAAGCCAAAGAGGGGCTATACGCGCCGCTGCCCCGAGAATCGACTCAAACCTGCGTTTGCCACCTGCGCGAACGGAATGGCGCCCGGGATAGGGGGCCACCCCGGCTCTGCTCAGTACATCGAGGTCAGGACGTTCTGGAGACGCTTCATCTCTTCGAGAGCGCGGCCGGTGCCAAGTGCCACGCATTGCAGCGGCTCTTCCGCCACCACGACCGGCAGGCCGGTCTCGTCCCGCAGCACCTGGTCCAGACGATGCAGCAGGGCGCCACCGCCGGTCAGCACGATGCCCTTGTCCACGATATCGGCAGCGAGTTCCGGCGGCGTGTTTTCCAGGGCAACCTTGACCGCTTCCACGATGGCGCTCACCGGCTCGGTCAGGCTTTCGGCAATCTGGCGCTGGCTGACCATGACCTCGCGCGGCACGCCATGCATCAGGTCGCGGCCCTTCACTTCGCGCCACGGGCCGTCGATGCCGGGGGCATCCGTCATCGCCGCACCGATATCCATCTTGATGCGCTCGGCCGTGCTCTCGCCGATCAGCAGATTATGGTGACGGCGGATATAGCTGATGATCGCCTCGTCCAGCTTGTCGCCGCCCGTGCGCACGCTGCGGGCGTAGACGATGCCGCCCAGCGAAATCACGGCCACTTCCGTCGTGCCGCCGCCGATATCGACCACCATGCTGCCCGAAGGCTCGGTCACCGGCAGGCCGGCGCCGATGGCGGCCGCCATTGGCTCTTCGATCAGCAGCACCTTGCGGGCGCCGGCGCTCTCGGCGCTTTCCTGAATGGCGCGGCGCTCAACGGCGGTCGAGCCGGACGGCACGCAGACGATGATCAGGGGGCTCGCGAAGCTGCGGCGATGATGCACTTTGCGGATGAAGTGTTTGATCATCTCCTCGGCGATTTCAAAGTCGGCGATCACGCCGTCACGCATGGGGCGGATGGCAGAGATGTTGCCAGGGGTGCGGCCCAGCATGTTCTTCGCCTCTTCGCCGACGGCGAGGACCTGCTTTTTACCGCGCACATCAGCGATTGCGACCACCGAGGGCTCGTTCAGCACGATCCCGCGGCCTTTGACATAGACGAGGGTATTCGCCGTGCCGAGGTCGATCGCCATATCGGCGGACATCATTCCGAGGATGCGAGAAAACATAAAGAGAGAACCTTCCACGCGGCAGCAACGCGCGCGGGCTTACCTGCGTGCCCAGGCCTTCACAAGGGGTAGAAAAGCATCTCTTGCTCCTGCGATGGATTTTCGGGTGCAGTGAGGCTGGTGTCGGGGGAGGCGCATCGGCTAGCTAACCCCCCGGCCTGGTGTCCCCTCGCCGGATCTGCGACCAAGTTCGGAACACGATGACGGTATCTGACGACAGCCTCCGCCTCGCGGAAGCACTGATTTTTGCCTCGGCCACGCCTATTGCGCCTCAGGCGCTCAGGCCGCTTTTGCCTGAGGATGAGGCCGTCACCGATGTCGTGGCGGCCCTCCGCGACCGCTATGCCGGCCGTGGCGTCGAATTGGTCGAGGTCGCGGGCGGACTGCAATTCCGCACAGCGCCCGATCTGGCGCCACGCCTCACCAGGGTCATCGAGGTGCCCCGCCGGCTGCCGCGCGTGGCGATGGAGACGCTCGCGATCATCGCCTATCGCCAGCCGGTCACGCGCGGCGAAATCGAAGAGGTGCGTGGCACGGCTCTGTCGCAGAACACCCTCGATGCCTTGCTGGAGGCCGAATTGATCGCGCCGCGCGGACGCAAGGATTCCCCAGGCCGTCCGACTCTCTGGGGCACGACGCCGGCCTTCCTGACCAAATTCGGCCTCAAGGCCCTATCGGATCTGCCGCGGCGCGAAGACCTCATCAATGATTCCGCGATGTTCGGTGGCTCGCCGGGCGTGCCGCCCGACGCCCGCCCATCGGCGAGCGAGGAGCCGGAATTGCCCGATCCTGCCGGGCTGCAGGCGTCCGATGGTGATGAGGCTGACACTGAGGACGAGGCCGAAGACACAGCGGTCTGCATTTCCCCTGGTTCCGGCGAAGACCTGCCCAAGGAAGCCTGAGGCGGAGTTCCCCATAGGCCCACTTCCTGCTAGCAGTCGCGCGGGAGACATTCGCGACCATGTTCGATTTTCTGTCCTGGGCCCATATTGCTGTCATCGCTGCGGCTGCGCTGATTTTCATCGGCCCCAAAGACATGCCGGTGGCCATCCGTTCGATCACGGGCATGATCAAGAAAGCCCGCAAGATGGCGGGCGAATTCCAGGGCCAGATGGACGATCTGGTGAAGGAAGCGAACCTGCATGAGGTTCGGGATAGCATTGCCGAACTGCGCGGTGGTCTCGATGTCCGCAAGCAGATCGGCAGGATCATCGATCCCGATCGTACCATTCGCTCGGCTTTCGAGGACCCTATGACGACCGCGGCCTCGGGCGGCGTGATGGCGGGTGTGGATCGGACGGGTGTCGAGGCGGTGGCTGTCGGCGAATTCCCGGAATACCGGATCGATCGGCCGGAAGATCTGGAGCCGGCGGTCGCGCTGGCGGAAGCGGGGCCGATGCGGCCGTCTTTCGTGCCGCCGACCATTACCTTGACGGATCAGCGGCCGGCCTTCATTCCGCCTGGCATCCGCCGTTAGCGGCATCAACCTGTAGAGAGATTGAGGCAGTCTGACGTGGCGCGCGAAGACAACGACGTGATCGACGACAAGCCGATGCCGCTGCTGGAGCATCTGGCTGAGCTTCGCCGCCGCCTGCTGTGGTCGGCGGCCGGCCTGCTGATTGCCTTTCTGGTCTGCTACCACTTTTCGTTTCAGATCTACGCCTTCATCGCCCATCCGCTGGTCGCCATTCTCAAAAGCCGGGGCGAAGAGCCGCGCCTGATCTATACGCAGCTCTACGAAGCCTTTTTCACCTATATCAAGGTCTCGCTCTACGCGGCCCTGTTCGTCTCCTTCCCCATCATTTCCACGCAGATCTGGATGTTCATCGCGCCCGGCCTCTACCGGAGCGAGAAGAAGGCGCTGCTGCCCTTCATCGTCGCGACCCCTGTCCTGTTTCTGGCCGGTGCCGCGCTCGCCTATTATTTTATCTTCCCGACCGCCTTCCGCTTTTTTCTGAGCTTCCAGACCCCCACCGCCCATCCTGCCGCCGACGGCATGCAGATCGAGCTGATGGCGCGCGTCTCCGACTATCTCGGCCTGGTCATGAAGCTGGTCTTCGCCTTCGGTGTTGCCTTCGAGCTGCCCGTCGCGCTGACGCTGATGGGCAAGGTCGGCATCCTGCGCTCGAAAACGCTCAAGCGGTTCCGGCGCTATGCCTATGTGGGCTGTTTCGTGGTTGCCGCCGTGCTGACGCCGCCGGATGTGCTGACCCAGACCGGTCTCGCGGTACCGCTGATCGTCCTCTACGAAATTTCCATCCTCTGCGTCCGGCTGGTCGAGCCGAAGCTCGACGAGGAATAAGCGCGGCGGTCCCCGCATAGACTTGCAAGACTGAAAGCCTGAGCCATGCATGATATTCGCGCCATTCGCGCCGAACCCGATTCCTTCGACGCTGCCATGGCGCGCCGCGGCCTCACCTCCCAGAGCGAGGCCATTCTGGCGCTGGACGCAAGCCGCCGCGCCGCCCTCGCGCTGCTTCAGGAAAAGCAGGCGCAGCGCAACGAACTCTCGCGCGATATCGGCCGCGGCAAGCGGGAAGGGACGGATACGGCCGAACTGGAGCAGACCGCCATTTCTCTGCGGGCAGAGATGGAACTGCTGCAAGCCCAGGCCGATGATGCCGACCGGGATATCAAGTCGGTGCTGGAGGCACTGCCCAATATCCTCGACGCTGATGTGCCTGATGGCCGCGACGAGAGCGCCAATGTCGTGCTCAAGACCTGGGGGCAGCCCGCAGAATTCGATTTCGCACCGCGCCAGCATTTTGAGCTGGGCGAAGCGCTGGGGCTGATGGATTTCGCCGGTGCGGCCAAGCTCGCCGGCGCCCGCTTCACCGTGCTGCGCGGCGCGCTCGCCCGGCTGGAACGTGCCCTCGGCCAGTTCATGATCGACCTGCACACGGCCGAGCATGGCTACGAAGAGATGGCAGTACCCTCACTCGTCAATGACGCAGCGGTCTATGGCACCTCCCAGCTGCCGAAATTTTCGGAAGACCTGTTCCGCACGACGGACGGGCGCTGGCTGATCCCGACCGCCGAAGTGCCTCTGACCAATATGGCAGCCGGTGAAATCACCCCGGCAGCGCGGCTGCCCTGGCGCATGACCGCTTTAACCGATTGCTTCCGCAGCGAAGCGGGCTCGGCCGGGCGCGACACCCGCGGCATGCTGCGCCAGCACCAGTTCCGCAAGGTGGAGATGGTCTCCATCACCGATCCCGCGCAGAGCGACGCCGAGCATGAGCGCATGACGCGCTGTGCCGAGACCGTGTTGGAACGCCTGGGCCTGACCTACCGCCGCATGCTGCTCTGCACAGGCGATACCGGCTTCGGTGCGGCCCGGACCTTCGATCTTGAGGTCTGGCTACCCGGCCAGCAGGCCTGGCGGGAGATCAGCTCCTGCTCGAATATGCGGGACTTCCAGGCGCGACGCATGAATGCCCGCCTCCGCGCAGCGGACGGCAAGACGCTTGCCTTCGTCCACACGCTGAACGGCTCCGGCCTCGCGGTCGGCCGCGCGCTGATCGCGGTGATGGAAACCTACCAGCAGGCTGATGGCTCCATCCGCCTGCCGGAGGCGCTGCGCCCCTATCTCGGCGGGCTGGAAATCATCTCCAAGCCCTGAAGCCCTCAGGCCGCCTGTGCGGCGACCGCGGGCACGCGCTTGAGGGTATTGATGACCTGTGTTCCGGTGATCAGCCTGGTGCATTCAAACTGGCGGTCGGTGCCCTTGTGGCGGGGGCAGTAGAGATAGTCCTTGTGATCGAAGCGATGGCGGACGTCGTTCCAGCAGCTGTTGCAGGTATGCCAGTTGATGACGCGATAGGGCGTGTCGAATTCGTTGTTCGGATGGGTGAAGCCGCTGATCATCACCACGGGGCAGCCGGCCGCCCAGGCAAGCCAGGAGAGGCCGGATGACAGGCCGACGAAGGCCGCAGCGTGGCGCAGCCAGCGGGCGCGTTCGGCCAGCGGCCGGTCCCCGGTCTCATCCTCGGCGCCATGGGGAATATGGTTCCAGACGATGCCCGCGCCGGTCACCGGCTTCTGGTCGATGCAGATGACGCGGAACCCCCGGGCCTTGAGGAAGGCGATGACCTCGCGCCAGCCATGCGGGTTGTTCCAGAGCTTGCTCTGGGTCGAGGCCTGGACCGCGATACAGACGTAAGGCTCGGCAATGGGCCGGCTGTCGTCGGGCAGGATGATGCGCGGCGCCTCTTCGGTGGGATCGACGCCCAGAATATAGCCCGCAGTGCGATGCAGGCCGACATGGCGGAAATCCGTCGGCTGCCACTCGAAGGCCGCGTCGTCGAAGAAGAGGCCGAGGCAGTAGGTGGCATAGGCCTGGTCGGCCAGCTTCTGCTCCACGACCTCTTCATGGGTGACGAGGCGGATATGGGGATAGGCCTCCTTAAACAGCGGGATGATGAGGCCTGACATAGCGCAGGTGACGCGGGCGCCGGTGACCGCGGCGAAGCGGGCGGCATAGGGGAACCAGCCCATGGTATCGCCCAGCGTGCCGACCGGGAAATGGATCAGCACGTCGCGCCCGCGCACGTCATAGTCATGGGTGAAGACGGGCGTCACCTTGCCGGCATCGTCAACATCCCAGACATCGATGCCGAAGCGGACGTAGAACAGCTTGGACGAACGGACCGAGGCGCCCTGGTTATCGCTCTGGAACAGGATATTGCCTGTATCGAGATCGCGTAACCGCACCCGCCACTTGCCCTCCGTTCGCGTTGGCAGAACAACCCGAGCCCCGTGGTTGAAGTCAAACCTGATGCCACGCGGCGCTGATTGCGTGAGCGTCGTAGGTGGCGGCGGAAAACTGCCTTTCGGAGCATCGACCTTGGGTGGCGCAGCGCTCTGGGCCTCTCTCTCCGTAATCGGCGGTTCCGCAGCCGGCTCGGCGGCGTCCAGCTCGTCGGCGCTGCGCAGATTGGCGTCCATAGCACTGTCCCAGCTCAAGAATAATTCTTTTCGTAGAAGAGATGAAAGGACCCATCAAGCCTAGGATCTGAGCGGTTTGGATCGAACCGCGTGAGCGATCCAACCAAGCCATGAATCAGATCCTGCTTCAAATAGCTAGAGTTTGTGCTCTGACAAACTCTAGCGCGGTCTCAGCTGGTCAGCATCTTGATGCCAACCAGGACAAGTACCAGGCTGAGCGCAGGCTTGAGATAGGCTTCCGGCGCATGCCGGGCGCAAAGACTGCCGACGACGATCCCCGGAATGGAGCCGATCAGCAGCGACCCGAGCAGCGGAAAATTCACGGCGCCCAGATACCAGTGGCCGATTCCCGCGATCAAGGTCAGCGGCACGGCATGGGCGATGTCCGAGCCGACGATGCGGACGACGGGCAGCCGCGGATATAGGAAAAGCAGGGCGATCGTTCCGAGCGCACCGGCACCGACCGAGGAGATCGAGACCACGATGCCGACCACGAAGCCGACCAGAACGGTCAGGCCGCGCGACGTGTGGAGTCCAAAATCAGGATTGCGTCTGAGGGCGAGCCCCAGCACCCAGTCCTTGGCGATCAGCGAGATCGCGCTCAGCAGCAGCGCAACCCCCAGGACCAGAGAAATCGCGGAGGTCACGGTGTGGCTGGTCGTGCCGAAATGGGCGATGGCGAGTAGTGTCAGCACGGTCGCGGGCATCGAGCCCATGGCCAGCAGGCCGACGATCTCCCAATCGATCGAACGGCCGGCGCTATGTACGGATGTGCCGACGGTTTTGGTGGCGGCCGCGAACAGAAGATCGGTGCCGACGGCAGTCGAAGGGTGAAATCCGAACAGCAGCACCAGCAGCGGCGTCATCAGCGACCCGCCGCCGACGCCGGTCAGGCCAACAAGCACGCCGACCAGCAGACCTGAGACGATATAGGCCGGGGAGAATAGGCCGGTATGCACGAAAGCCATGATGCGGAAGTCTCCCAAGCGACGTCACAGGTGCCATATCTGCCGTTACCTGAAGACGCGGCTTCGGGGAATAGGACAGGGCGGTCGTCTTCTGGCAGACGCTCTTGATAAGGATCAAGGCTTTCTGCCGCGCAGCCTCGTAATCGAGGGATGCGATTGGTTGGGTATCAAACCCAACTTCCTGTGTAAGATGAGGCGCATGGCAGAAACGACCGCTATCAGCCAGGAGACAGTCTTCGCCTTTCTGCAAAATCCATCGACGCATCATGGTGCTGCGGTGACGCGGATGGACACGCATTGCGCGTCTGTCTTCCTCGCAGGCGCAGATGTCTACAAAGTCAAGCGCGCGGTGCATTACCCCTATCTTGACTTTTCAACCCTGGCTAAGCGGAAAGCTGCTTGCCTGGCCGAGCTTGATGTGAACGCCACGAATGCGCCTGATCTCTATCTTGGTGTCGTTCCGGTGACGTTGAAGGATGGCTGCCTTGCCTTGGGTGGTGACGGCGATATCGTAGAATGGGCGGTGCATCTCCGCCGTTTCGATGAACAGGCAACGCTCGATCGCCTGTCAGAGAAGGGTAATCTTCCTGCCGCCATGATCGATCTCCTCGCCAAAGCGGTTGTGCGGTCCCACCATTTGGCCCCGGTGCGGAACAATCTCGATGCGGTGAGCCAGCTCGCAGGCGTGATCGCGGAAACCGCAGCCGCTCTCGCCGCCGCCCCGAACGTGATCGCGCCCGATCTGGCCGCCGCCTTGGCGTCAGGGCTGCACCGCCGCTTTGCGGCAATCCAGGGGCTCCTCCGGCGAAGAGCCGCCGCCGGCTTCGTGCGGCGATGCCACGGCGATCTGCATCTCGGCAATATCGTCAGCATTGCCGGCACACCGGTCCTGTTCGACGCGATCGAATTCGATGACGCCATCGCCACCTGCGATGTGCTCTACGATCTTTCCTATCTACTCATGGATCTGTGGGAGCGCGGCTTGCGATCAGAGGCAAATCTCCTGCTCAATCGCTACCTCGTCCATGCGCCGGGGGAAGAGTATGATCTGCAACTGGAGGGGCTGGCGGCGCTGCCCCTGTTCATGTCGCTTCGCGCTGCGATCCGCGCCAAGGTTTTGCTGGCACAGAGCGCGCTCGGCGCGGCAAACACCGCAATCCTCTCCGCAATCCGAACCTATGCCGAAACGGCAGCCGCCTGTCTTGTCGAAAGCCAGCCGCGGCTGATCGCGGTGGGCGGTCTTTCGGGGACGGGCAAGACCGCGCTCTCTCAGGCCCTGGCGCCCGCAATCGGCCGGCCGCCAGGGGCAGTCCACCTCCGCAGCGATGTCGAACGCAAGCGTTTTTTGGGCGCCGATGAGACCGCGCCATTGGGTGCGGATGCCTATCGGCCGGAGGTCACAGCCGCCCTGTATGATCGCCTACGGCGATATGCGCAGATGGCTCTGCGCGCCGGGCAAGCGGTCATCATCGATGCGACCCATCGCAACCCCGCCGAGCGGCAGGCGACGGCAGACCTGGCGGCCAGTCTTGGCGTGCCCTTTGCCGGCCTGTGGTTGCAAGCGCCTGCGGCGGTGCTGATCTCGCGGGTCTCTGCCCGCAAGGGGGACGCATCGGACGCGACCGCAGCGGTCGTGGCCTCCCAGCTGCAGGCCGATACCGGGCGGATCGGGTGGCCACGCCTTGATTCAGGGCAAGACCGAACCCGCCTGCTGCACCAGGCCATGAGTCTCGTCACCACCCGCCATGGCCGCGTCTCTCCCTGACGTGATCCCGCAGCCCTTGCGGCAAATCAAGGGCGTGCTGCGGGGATGTGGTAGGAATACGCGTGCTAAACCCCCCTGGGAGGAAATCATGGCGATCAAGGCTTCGGATATCATGTCCCGCAACGTCATAACGGCCGCGCCGGATGATACCATCCGTCAGATCGCAAAGATCTTTGTGGAACACGCGATCAGCGCCGTTCCCATCTGCGACGATAAAGATCACGTTCTTGGCATCATCAGCGAAGGCGACATTCTGCTGCCGCTGCGCCGTTCCGCGGTTCAACGGCGCACACGGTGGCTGGATCTCCTGGCCGAAGGAGACAGCCTGTCTCAAGACTTCATCGACTATTTGAAGGAAACCGGCCGTCATGCGGATGAGTTGATGACAAAAGACGTCATTTCGGCGACGGAAGAGACCAGCCTTTCCGAGCTGGCGGAGCTGATGGTCGACCGCAAGATCAAGCGTATTCCGATCCTTCATGACGGTCATCTGGTCGGCATTGTGTCGCGCGCGGACATCGTCAAAGCTTTGGCCAATAACCCTGACGCCGAGTCCTGACGTAGGCGAGCGAGTGGGGAGATTAACGCCCGCTCGCTCGGCTGTGTCACGTCCCCTCGGGATAGACGCGCTCGCAAGGGGCGGCATAGCGCCGCCAGATCGCCCGCTTGATCAGGCGCCGGCTGTCCCGCGCGGTGATCGCCGCATCCTGGCCGATCTGCTGGACCTCGGTCGCCAGGGCCACGTCGTGAATCACATCGCGAAACCACGCGGCATAGTGGCCTGCGCGCAGATGATACAACCACGCAGCGTCGTCGATCGCGTCAGCCTCTTCGATGAATTCATAGACATTCCGGGCGGCGCGGTTGATGCCCCCGTTGCTGCCGCGGAAATAAAAACTATGCCAGGCGCCGACATCGCCGGTCGCGTATTTGCCGATATGGCGCTGATGCTGCTGAAGTGGCGGCCTGGGATGAACGATGAACGGCGGCTCGGCCCGCTTGGGATGCCACATCAACAGATCGCCGTTTTCGGGGCGCGGCAGGTCCGCCGGCAAGGCGTGACCGGTCGTCTCGGCAAAGCCCTCCAGGAACTGGGCCGGATTGTTACCGAAGGCAAGCAGGGTATCCGTCGCCCGCAGGACCTCGGCATCCAGCGATTCGGGATACATGGTGACGAACACCGTATTGGGCGCGTTGCGCGGCAGGTCGGGCCGGCCTTGGGTGCTGATGGCCGGCACCACCTCATGGGCTTCATCCAATACCAGCCAGTGCGGCCGACCGCTGGCCTCCCGCAAAAGCGCGGTTTCGTGGATGAGCCGGTCAAAGAGCTGCCGTCGTTCGCTGAGCTTCAAAGCCTGTGAATTGATCACCAGATTAACCTGGGCTTCCTGCGCCAGCGTCAGCGCGTCGTGAATATTGGGTGGGCCCGCAGCACTCCCGACACACACCGCGTGTTCCAACTCGTAATAATCCCCTTCCGGGTCCATCACGCAAAAGCTCAGCCCCTGCGCCACCATCTGTTCGGTGATGCTGGTCGCGAGAGTCGATTTTCCGCTCCCTGAGGGGCCGACGAGGAGAACATGCCCGGCGGTCGGGCTTAAAAAGACGGTGCGGCCGGCGCTATCCTGGCCGATGGCGATCCCGTGCTTCTCCAGCGGCGCAAGCTGCGCGTCCTCCCCCTCGATACGCTCGATCAATTCCACCACGCCGGCGCCGTGATCGCGAGCGAGTTTGATCTCCACGCCATCCTTGAGAGGCTGCAAGGCGTTGGCGACCGCGGCCGCGCAACCGCAGATGGCGAGGAAGGAATGGTCGTTCTCGGCGTCGCCCACGCCCATCGTGTTCTTGGCCGAAATGCCAAGCGCGCCAAGGGCCGCTTCCAGCCCAGACGCTTTCGAGACACCGGGCGGCAGCACCATCACCGCGCCCTTGTTGAAGATGATCTGCATCTCCAGCCCATGCTCGCGTATGGCCGTCAGCACCTTCGCTTCCTGTGGTTCCCAGGTTGCGACGACGCAGCGCCCGACCGACAGCGGGGCAACCCCCAGCGCATGCAGCCGGTCCACGAAGGCGGCGGGCGGGGGAGGGCCCAGAAGGCGTTCCCGCCCCGTCGCCGGATCGTAGAGCAAGGCTCCGTTTTCCGCGACGATGTGGTGAAAGACCGACAGGTCGGGCATCACCGCTTTCAGGTGGGTGATTTCCCGTCCCGTCACCAGAATGATGCGTCGTCCCCCGGCCCGGAGCCGGCGTAGTGCGGCCAGGGTTTGCGGCGCCACGATGCCGTCATGGGCCAGCGTGCCATCATAATCGGTCGCGAGTGCCAGGAAATACATCGCCCTTGGGTCCGCCGCCTCAGTGAGAGAGGAGGATGCAGCGCTCTTTCTGCGCCATCAGACTGCGCGTCACGCCGCCGAAAATCTGCTCCTGGAGCCGGTTATGGGCATAGGCGCCGGCGATGATGAGATCGATGCCCAGATCCTGGGCCAGGGCGGCAAGCCGTCCGGCATCCTCGCCGGTCTCGACCAGCACTTTTGTTTCGGCATGAATGCCGTGCCGGGACAGCCAGACCGCGATGGCGCGCAGGCGCTTCTCTGCCTCGGCTGTGTCGGCGGCCGGCACCACCTCGGCGACCGTGACACGCTTGGCACTCCTGAGCAGGGGCAGACTATCCGCCGCGGCCCGGCGAGCGGGGCAGCCGTCCTTCCAGGCGAGCAGGACATGGTCCAGCGCGAGGGTTTCAACCGCCGCCGGCACAACCAGAATCGGACGTCCGGCTTGCAGAACAAGATCGCCGAGATGCACCGGTGGCACCGGGTCGGAAAAGGGATGCGATATCTCGGCGCCAACGACGATCAGGTCATGGCCGCGCGCCTCCGTCGCGACTGCGGCGGATAGGTTGGAGAGGATGATCTCGGCATGCCAAGCGGTTGATCGGGCTCGCCCCGTCAGTGCCTGTCGGAAAGCGGCTTCCGCCACCGCCATTTGCTGCAGCCGTTCTTCCCGATCTTCCACCGCGAGGTCGGAGACGAGATAGGCGTCGCTCGCGGAGATATGGATCGGCTGGCACAGTGCGATGCCCTCGGCATGGGCGCCAAAGCGGGCGGCCAGCCCGGCGGCCACCCTCAGCGGGGCGTCGTTGCTCCGGCCCAGCTGAAGACTGACAAGCATGGAGGTGATGGTCATGGATCTTGTCCCCTGTCGCGGCGATCCTGCTTCTCGACCTTGACGCTGCGCCCTGCATTGACCGGGGTCAAACAGCCAGGGGCGATTGCTCATGGCGGGGGAGTCTGTCACGCATCGCGCTCGTCCCGCGGTCACATCCTGTATCAGCGGCGGACGTGACGGGCGGGAGGTAGGCGTGACTGTGGATGTCGCCGAGGGGCCTGGAAAGCCCCGCTATCCTTGGGCTTTTGCAGGTCTGCGCGGCATCCGTCTGTCCTGGCTGCCGCATGACCTCGCGGCCGGCATCTTGCTCACCGCGATTGCCGTGCCGGAGCAGATCGCGACAGCCCGCCTGGCCGGGATGCCGCCGGAAACCGGGCTGATCGCCTTTATCGCAGCGACGGTCGCTTTCGCGGTCGTCGGCGCGAACCGCTTTTTGTCGGTAGGCGCCGATTCCACCATCGCGCCGATCATCGCGGGTAGTCTGGTGGCTTTGGCGGCTGTGGGCTCGGTGAATTATCAGGCGCTGGCTGCAGCCCTTGCCGTCATGGTCGGCGTCATCCTTCTGCTTGCCGCTTTGTTTCGCGCAGGCTGGATTGCGGATCTTCTCTCCATCCCCGTCACCACCGGATTCCTGGCCGGCATTGCCGTCCATATCGTCATCGCTGAGTTACCGCCGCTTCTGGGTGTGACGGACCTGGGCAGCGCCACCCCGCACAATCTCGGCGCGCTGCTGCACCAGTTCGGCGCCATCAATCCTTATACTGTGGCGCTGGGACTTGGCTCCTGTGCCGCGACGCTTTTGACCGAGCGGCTGGCACCCCGTCTGCCGGGGGCGCTTTTGGCGGTCCTGCTCTGTGTCGCGGCCGTCCATCTGTTCCATCTGCAGGCCAGCGGCGTCGTGATGATGGAGGCGCTGCCCGGTCTGGTGCTGAAGGCACCCGCTTTCGCCGCTCTGTCCCCCGCCAATATTCTGCGTCTCCTGCCTTTGGCGCTGATCATCGCGGTTATTTGTATGATGCAGACGGCCACCGTACTGCGCAGCTTTACCCAGGACGAGGACCCGCTCTCGTCGGTTGCGCCGAATTTCGTGGGTATCGGTCTCGGCTCCATCCTGGCCGGTCTCGCGGGTGCCTTCCCGGTCAATGCCAGCCCGCCGCGAACAGCAGCTATTGTCGCGGGTGGTGGCCGCTCTCAGGCGGCCTCGCTCACCTCCGCGGCACTGGTCCTCATGCTGCTGTTCGCGGGCGGCACGCTCTTCCGGCTGGTGCCGCAATCGGCCCTGGCCGGCATTCTGATCGCCATTGCGATCCGCCTGTTCCGGTTGCGGCAGATCCTGGCCATCGCGCGCCAGGGTGGCGCTGAGATCTATCTTGTCGGCTTCAGCGCCGTGCTCGTCATCCTTTTGCCGATCGAAATCGGCATGCTGGCCAGCATCGCGCTGTCGCTCCTCCAAAGCATTTATGGCGTCGCACGTCCGCGATCTGTCCAGCTCGCGCATCTGCCGGGCACCACGGTCTGGTGGCCGCCAAGCCCGGGGGAACAGGCGGAGACCATTCCCGGCGTTCTGGTCTTCGCCATCGGCGCCCCGGTCAATTTCACCAATGCGCTCTATATCTGCCGGCAGCTCGACGCCATGATTGGGAAAGCCCCGCAGCCGCTCCGGCTTGTGGTGCTGGAGGCGAGCGGCGTGGTTGAGATTGACTATACCGGCGCGCAAATTCTGGCCACGACGGTCCAAAGCCTGCAGCGGAGAGGGATCACCGTGACCCTGGCCCGGCTCGCCGCGGGCAAGGCGCAGGATGCAGCCCAGCGCACCGGCCTGATCGCCCGCATCGGCGCGGCAAACGTGTTTCACACCGTCGATGATGCCGTGCGCCATGCCCCGCAAGTGGCTGATGAGCGAGGAATGAGTTAGTGAATATGGTAACACAACGAAAGCTATCGTCTCTGGCATTGCGGTTGGGCTGTCTCGCCCTTTTCGCCCTGATCAGCGTTGCTCCGGCCGCCAAGGCTGCCTTGACCCGTACGGAAGTCTGGCGCGGCGCCTATCGCTGCGCGCAGGGGATGACGGGTGTCACGCTGACGCTGCTCGTGCAGCCAGGCGGCAGGCTTCAGGGCCTGTTTGAATTTTACCCCGTCGCCGCCAATCCCGCGGTATCGCAAGGCTGCTTCGAGATGGCGGGCGTGATCGATCCAGAGCATCGCGTGACGCTTACGGCCGGTCTTTGGCGACGCCAGCCTGCAGGCTATGTGACGGTCGGCCTGACGGGGCAGGAGATCGACGCCAATCGCCTCATCGGCACAATTGACGGACCTGGGTGCTCCACCTTCGCCCTGGTGCGTCAAACGACGCCGGCGCAGCCCTCGGCCTGCGCCAGCGTCGTGTCCTGACGCCAAACCCAGCCTATCGCAGCAGTGCCTGTTGCCGAGGTGGGCGCACTGAATCGCGGCGGACCAGCTCCATGGGAACCCGGATCTGCCGGGCGGGCATCGGCATCCGCATGATCGCTGCAATCAGTAGGTCCAAGGCGTGCTGGCCCATCAGCGTCACGTCCTGACGCAAGGCGGTGATCGCCGGTTGGAACAGCGCCAAGGGCTCGACGTCGTCGCAGGTGACGACGGAGATTTCGTCTCCGATGCGGATGCCTTGACGGCGAAATATCTTGAGCAGACCAAGGAAAAGTTCATCGCTGCCGGTGAAGACAGCGGTCGTCTCCGGGTGCCGCCGCAGCAGTTCCTCGGCCGCCGCCTCGCCCGCTTCCACGGTATAGGCGCAGTCGAAGACGGCGACCGCATCATGACCTGGCCCCGCCTCCCGGATGGCGTCCAGGAAGCCAAGCCTGCGCTCCTCGGCACTCAGCAAATTCTTCGGGCCAGAGAGCATGGCGATCTTCCGATGGCCCGCCGCGATCAGATGCGTGGTCGCTTCCCGTGCGCCTTGCCGATTTTCAGCGAAGACGCCTGGAACATCGGCGCCTGTGATGTCTTCGTCGACCAGGACGAAACATGGCACGTCCTGCAACGCCTTCAGCAGCCGGCCATCGTCAGGATGGTTGGTACAGAACAGAATGCCATCGACATATTTGCTTTCGATCCGGCGGATATAGTCGATTTCACGGTCGATATCGTTCAGCGTCACGCACAGCAGCACGCCATAGCCGCGCGCCGCGGCGGTCGCTTCGACGGCCGCCGCCAGCCGGGCAAAGAAGGGATTGGCGATGTCTGGAATAACCAGCCCGATCGTTTCAGATTTGCCGCGGCTGAGCGAGCGGGCAAGCGGATTGGGCGTATAGCGCAGCACTGCGACGGCATCGTCGATGCGGCGCATCGTCTCGGCGGGCAGGCGCATCGCGCCGTTCAGGTAGCGCGACACGGTGGTGACGGAAACCTCTGCCGCTACGGCAACATCTCGGATCGTTGCCTTCCGTGCCATGGTCTTATTCCTGTCCACCCCGCGTCCCTGAACCTAGCAGCCAGGGGCACGCAAACCCTTAAAGCAGCGCCACCCGGCACTGCGCAAGCAGGGCTCTGTCTCGGCAGCGGCTTAACAAGACCTCAGCATGCCGCTCAATCGGCATGAATCCGTTTTCGCTCCGCCCGGGTCTTGGGCTTTTCGGATTTGAGCAGAGAGACTTCGATGGTCCCCGCTTTCGGATAAGGATGGCGGTCGCTGAGGCGCGCATGCTCGTGCCGCCCGGTGATGTCTGTCAGTTGCCGCGCGATTGCCGTGGCTTCGTCCCGGTCACTTGGGAAGAAAAAGGCGACACCGGGCCAGCGGCCGGTGGTTGGGGGTATGAGGATGCTGGTGATCTCCAGCCCTTGCCGCTGGAGCTGATGCGCCAAGGCTTCGGCCTTCTGCGTCTCGTCCGCGGTATAGGTCAGTCGCACTTTGAACGGTTCCGCCGCGGCCGCCACGACCGTGCTTGTATTGCCGGCAACGGGCTGGGCTGAAGCAATTGGCGCGCCCGCGGCGGCTGCGACTGTTGGGGTGGCCGGCGCGGGCACGCGGACGGGGCTGATTGTGGCTGCCGGCCGCGCGAGCGCGGGCTCCGGCATCGTGCGTATCGGGATGGTGGCGGCTTTGGGCGCCCCGCCCTGGGGTGTTTGCGTCCGCATGGTCTGTGGCGCAGGTGAGCGCGGCGTCTGCTCTGGTGGCGGTAAGCTTGCAATCACGGGCGGCGTCGAAGAAATCGCCTTCTCGGCCGGGCCGACGAGAATGACCTTCGGTCCAGGGGCAGGGAAGGGCGGTGCCGTGCTCCTCACGGCCGGCGCAGTGGAGGCCGCCAAGGTCTTGTCGGCGGCATGGTGCTTCTGGGGTGGCGCGGAAAACAGGCTCATCCGCAGGGAAGGCAGTGTCAGGAGGGCAATCCCACCCAGGGCGACCACCAGAAACCCGGCCAGAGCCACCCGATACAAACGCGGCCCATCGGCCCGGCGCTCAGAGCCTATGGGTTCCCGATCCGTCAGGGACTCACGCCACGGCGCGTTCTCACCTCCGCCCGCCAAAAGCCAGCTCACTGACGGGTGCTGCGCGTTTGCACCATGCGGCAAAGGTGCGGCGGACAAGTCAGGCGGTGGCGTATCAGACAGCGAACGGGACGGCACGGACAAAGTCACCTCAAATCATCAATCCCTGTCCAGCCTATCACTCTTGGCAGAGCAGAACTAGCGAGGACAGACTGCAGGGACATCGGTGATCCTTTCATGACGAATGAAGCAGACGCTCACTCCCGCCACCGAAATCGCTCCAAATTGAAGCGGCCGTTCTTGTCGAATGCCACGCCTTCCTGTTCCAGCAGCCGTCGTTGATCTGCATCGCTGCCACTGCGTGATGAGCTGTAGGATACTTCTCCCTTTGCATTGACGACACGGTGCCACGGAAGGTCTGCGCCGGTCTCCATATTCTGCAGCACGTGGCCGACAAGACGCGCGCGTCGTGGCAGTCCGGCCATTGCAGCCACCTGGCCGTAGGTGGCGACCCAGCCTGCGGGAATCCGGCGTATGACAGCGCAAATGGCGGTGACGGCGTCATCGCTTTGCAGAAGGGCTAGCGGTACCTGTTTGCGTTTGAGCGGCATCGTTGTCTTTCATGGGATGGCGGATATGGAGCGCTTCACACCGTATCCCAGCTCTTGGCGCGACGACCCTCCCGCACAGGCGGCGGCCTGACCGCGGGCAAGGAACAGGGTCAATGACGGGCGGCTGCCTTGATCCGCCGGGTGTGCGCTATTCTCCCAGGTGTGTCAGCTTGGCGCGGCCACATGGGCCGCTGCGGTTCGCTATGACGCTAATTTTCTCCATCAACGATCATTTATAGATTTCTTAACAGGTGGCACATGACGTTTGCGCCAGGATTGTTTTTTGCGACGCACAAAAAACGATACTGGCTGATCCTTCCGCCTTTCTATGATCCGTCATCAGCTGAAAAATCTGACATCGTGGGCGGTTCTAGACACCTTAACTGACTTGAAACAATGAATGGTCCTAGTTATTACGGCAAAGTAAGAACGTCCGAGATCGAAGGGTCAGGCAGCCGGCACAATGGGTTATCTTAGCCTCCGCGCTGCTGCTCGCAGCCGCGGCGAGCAGGCGCCCGTGTATCGGCTGATTCCATCGCTTCGTGGGACGATGCGTCGAACCGGCGGCTAGAAGCGATGGACCTGTCTCATGACTAATGTCTTTGTCTCCGGTGGCGTCACCAGTAGCGGTCTAACGATCAATTCCGGCGATGCATTGATCGTCTTGTCCGGTGGCAGTGCGGTCAGCACCATGCTGCTCAGCGGCAGCACGGAAATCGTCTCCGCCGGCGGCAAGGATTACAGCGCCACCATCAGCAATGGCGGACACCTGATCGTTTCCGCTGCGGGCAGCGCATCGGGCGATACCATCCTTAGCGGGGGGCTGATCACTGTCTCCAGTTTAGGCGTGGTGAGCGGTGCCGTGGTCAGCGCAGGCGGCACGGAGGTCATCTCCTCCGGTGGTAGCGATCGCGGCACGATCATCAGCAATGGTGGCGGGGTGATCGTTTCTTCGGCCGGCACTGCAACCGGCGACCGCGTCACCAGCGATGGCCTCATCACGGTCTCGAAGGGTGGTATCGTCAGCACTACCTTGCTCAGCGGCGGGACGGAGGTGATCTCCTCAGGCGGTCTCGATTACACCGCCACCGTCAGCAGCGGCGGCACTATTATCGCGTCATCCGGCGGCACGGATTACTATGACAGGGTACTCAGTGGCGGCACCGTCATCGTCTCCGCCCGAGGCTACAGCTGGGGTGCCCTCGTCGGCAGCGGCGCCACGCTCATCCTCTCCTCCGCGGGCACGCAAGGCAGTGCGACCTTCAGTTCCGGCGGCGTCGAAATCATCTCCGCTGGCGGCTTTGGCCAGGGCGGCGGTTTCGCTGTCAGCGGCGGCACCGTCATTGTCTCCTCTGGTGGCACAAGCGAGGACAATGTCAGCAGCGGCGGCACGATCCTCGTCCTTTCGGGCGGCACTGGCACTACCATCTGGGTCAGTGGCGGCAGCCTGATCATCTCCTCCGGCGGCACTGGTGCAGCCAATATCGTCTATAGCGGCGGCACGGAACTTGTCGCCGGCGGTGCGGACAACAGCACCGTGGTCAGTTCCGGCGGTCAGCTGGACATTCTCGCGGGCGGCGTGGCCAGCGCCACGGTCTTGAGCAATTTTGGCTCGGCCATCGTCTCCTCCGGCGGCCTGCTGCAGGGCGCCATCCTGAGCGGCGTCGCCAACACCTCATCCGCCGGCAGCGATATCGTTTATGCGGGTGGCACGGCCAGCGGCACGCTGCTGCATGGCGGCAGCGAAATCGTCTCCTCCGGCGGCACGGCGGTCCATACCATCGCCTATTCCGGCGGTTCAGAATATGTCTATGCCGGTGGTGAGACGATCAGCACGGTGCTCAGCGCCGGTTCGGAATATGTCTCGGGCGGCACCGCCATCAGCACCACGCTCCTTTCCGGTAGCTACCTCGACGTCGAGTCGGGCTCCATCGCCAGCGGCACGGTGATCAATTCCGGCTTCGAGCTGATGTTCTCCGGTGGCACCACTTTCGGCACCGTGGTCAATGCCGGCGGTGGCGAAGTTTTGGCCGGCACCGCGGTCAGCACCACGGTCAATGCCGGCGGTGGCGAGTTCGTTGATTTTGGCATCACCAGCGGCACGGTGGTCAATTCGGGCGGCTCTGAAATTATCGATCCCGGTGGCACCGCCATCAGTGCGGTGGTGAGTAGGAACGGCATTCAGATTATCTCCTCCGGCGGCGTGGCGAGCGGCACGATTAATATCGGTGGAATCGAAATCGTACTCTCGGGCGGCGTGGCCAGCGGCACCACTAACATCGGGGGAATCGAGAACGTCACATCCGGTGCTGTGGCCCGCGACACAATCAATAGTGGTGGTAACGAGACTGTCGAATCAGGCGCTGTGGATAGCGGCGCGGTCATCAGCAGCGCGGGCTTTGAGGATGTCTCCGGTAACGCAATCAGCACGACTGTGCTCAGTGGCGGGAGTCTCTCTATCGAGTCCGCTGGTGTGGCGAGTTTTGCAACCCTTGGCAGCGGCGGTGATGAGTCCGTCTTTTCGGCCGGTCTGACCAGCGGCACAATCATCAGCGGCGGTTACGAGGCCGTCTCCGCCGGCACGGCCATCGGCACGACGATCCTCGCCAGCGAGCAGTCTCTCTTCTCTGGTGCTACCGCCATCAATACGGTGGTGGCGGGTTCTGCCGCAGCGGAGTATGTCTTTTCGGGCGCCATTGCCAGCAGCACCGTGATTGTTTCCCGCGGCGGCCAGTATGTCGATTCTGCTGGCACTGCCAGTGGCACGGTCGTCAGCAACGGCGTGCAGGAAGCTTTTTCTGGCACCACGATCAGTACGATTGTCCTCAGTGGCGGCACCGAAGATGTGGCTGGCGGCACCGCGATCGGGACGACCATCAGCCGCGGCGGTATCGTCGATATCCGCATGGGCGGCGTTACCAGTGGGGCCGTGGTCAGCAGCGGCGGCACTGAAATCGTTTCGTCGACCGGCAGCGCAAGCGGTACCATCGTCGGCAGCGGCGGCACTATCGTTCTCGCGGGTGGTGTAGCCAGCGGATTGACGATCCTATCCGGCGGAACGGAGGTGATTGCCCGGGGTATCACCTCCAGCGGCCTGGCGGCGAGCAATGGCGTGACTTTGGTCGTTGATGGCGTTGCCAGCTACACCACCGTCGGCAGCGGTGGAACCGAGATCGTCTTCTCCGGCGGTACGGGCTTTGGCGACACGGTCCTCAGCGGTGGCACGGTTCTGGTGTCCTCTGGCGGCTTTGTGATGGAGGAGCCGATCGACAGCGGTGGCACGCTGATCCTCTCCGCCGCCGGGTCAGACAGTTACGACTTCGCCTTGCAGGGTGGAATTGTGATCGTGTCGTCTGGTGGCACCAGCCACAACGACTATGCCGGCCCCGGCGGCACAATCATTGTCTCCGCAGGCGGTACAGCTAGTGACTATGTCGATAGCGGCGGCACGCTTCTTGTCTCCTCCGGCGGTCTGACAAGCGCCTCGACCCTCTCCTCAGGCGGCATCGAACTGCTCTCCGGGGGCACGGCGTCCGGCACACTCATCTCAAGCGGCGGCATCGAAATCGTCGCCGCGAGCGGCACCGCGAGCGGTAGTTTCGTCAACAGCGGCGGTCAGCAGACCGTCTTTTCGGGCGGCACGGCGAGCGGCACCATTGTCAGCAGGGGGGCTCTGGAGCTTGTGTCGGCAGGTGGCGTGACCAGCGGCACCATCGTCAGCAATGGTGGCCTGGAAAACGTCCTCAATTCCGGCACCGCGATTAGCACGACCATCGGCAGTGCTCTGCTCAATGTCGGTCCTCAGGGCAGCATCATTGGCGCGGTCATCGGCAGCGGCGGCACCGCGACTGTCGACGGCGTGCAAAGCGGCACCACCACGCTCAGCGCCGGTCTCGACCTCGTCTATGGGACAGCGCGCGGCGATGTCGTCAGCAATGGTGGCACCGAGCTGATCTTCATCGGCAATGCCAGCGGCACGGTGGTGAGTGCGGGCGGGACGGAAGTCATTTCTCAGGGCACTGCCTCAGGTACGGTGTTGCAGAGTGGCGGAACGCAGCTCGTGAGCGGCGTCTATTACACCTTTGCCCAGGCTAGCGGCACGGTGGTCAACAGCGGCGGCACTCAGATTCTATCCAATGGCCTTGCCAGCGCCACCGTTCTCAGTGGCGGTAGCGAAGTCATCCTGTCCGGCGGTGTGGCAAGCGGCACGACCAATATCGGCGGGGTGGAAAGTGTCTCCGCTGGTGGCGTGGCACGCGGCACGATCAATGTGGGTGGCAACGAATCAATTTATTCTGGCGGTATCGACAGCGGTGCGGTGATCAGCAGCGCGGGTTTCGAGGTCGTTTTGGGCACTGCGGTCAGCACAACTGTACTCGGCGGCGGGAATGCCTATATTTTCGCCGGTGGTGCGGCCAGCCTTACAACTCTCAGCAGCGGCTATGAGACGGTGTATTCTGGCGGTCTGACCAGCGGCACGATCATCAGCACGGGTGGCTACGAGTCCGTCTCCGCCGGCACTGCGATCGGCACCACGATTAGCGCTGGCGGTGATCAGTCCCTTTTTTCTGGCGCGAGCGCAATCAGTACGGTGGTGACGGGTTCAGGCGGCGCCGAATATGTCTTCTCAGGCGCCGTGGCCAGCGGCACGGTGACGAGCGCCGGGGGCGCTCAATATGTCGATATCGGCGGCATTGCCAGTGGCACGGTCGTCAGCAGCGGCGGCCTGCAGCAAGCCTATTCCGGCACCACGGTCAGTACCACTGTGCTCAGTGGCGGTACCGAAGACGTTGCCGGCGGAACTGCGATCAGCACGACCGTCAGCAGCGGCGGTGTCGTCGATATCCGCATGAGTGGCCTCACAAGCGGCACCGTTATCAGCACCGGCGGCACCGAAATCGTCTCTGCCAGCGGCACGGGCTATCTCGACCATGTCAGCAGCGGCGGCACGATCCTTGTCTCTTATGCCGGAACAGCTTTGTATGATCATGTCAATGCCAACGGCAGGCTGATTATCTCCGCCGGTGGCTACGGTGACCAGGACTTTGTCAGTTCCGGCGGCACGCTTATTCTATCTTCTGGCGGCAGCAGCATTGGCCAGTCCGTCTTTACGGGCGGGACGGAGATCGTCAGCAACGGCGGCTCCAGCTACGATGACTATGTTCAGTCCGGTGGAACGCGGATCATTTCCTCCGGTGGTGTCGCAGACGACGACCATGTCACTAGTTCAGGCATAGCGATTGTCACCTCGGGGGGAACAGACTTTTCCGAAACGGTCAGTTCGGGCGGCACGCTGGTCATCTCTTCGGGCGGCATCGGCCAAACGGAAAATATCTTAAGTGGCGGCACTCTCATTCTTGCCAGCGGCGGCACGCTGATCGACCGCACGTATTTCCAGTCGGGCGCGGATGTTAGTCTAGGCTCGGTCTACCTCGCCTCCGGCAATGAGGTGATCGGGCAGGGCAATACGCCGGCCGGGGTCATTGTCAGCAGCGGCTGGACGGAACTCGTCCTCTCTGGAGGGGTCGCGAGTGGCACGATCGTCAGCAGCGGCGGCAACGAAAATGTCTCTTCCGCCGGCACGGCCATCAGCGCAACCATCCTGAGCAATGGAACAGAGACCGTTTTCTCAGGCGGTTTCGGCGATCTCCAGATTGTCCTTGGTGGCACCGTCGTCGTTTCTTCCGGCGGAACCGGTGATAGCGCAAATATTAGCAGCGGCGGCACCGAGATCGCCTCCGCCGGTGGCTCCGCCGTCTACAACACCGTCGGCAGCGGTACGCTGATCATCGCCTCGGGCGGTACCGGCTACAGCAATTATGTTGTAAGCGCAGGAACGTTGATGGTCTCCGCCGGCGGGGCCGACGGCGGCAGCATCGTCATGAGTGGCGGGACCGAGATCGTCTCCAGCGGCGGCATCGCCAGCGGGACATTGCTGAGCAGCGGCGGCAGTTTTGTGCTCGCCAGCGGCGGAACCGTGTTGGCCGTCACCTCGGCCGCCGGAGCGACGATCGATGCCGGCGCTGTTTACCTTGTCCAGGGAACGGTCTCCGGGGACAATATCATCGCCGAGGGCAATGCGACATCCGCGTTAACGGTCAGCTCCGGCTGGACCCAATTGGTCGGGTCTGGAGGTATCGCGACCGCAACCACGGTTAGCTATGGCGGCAGCGAAATTGTTTTGAGCGGCGGCATCACTTCCGGCGACATCTTTCTGAGCGGCGGTATTGCGAGTGTGTATTCCGCCAGCACGGCCGTTAGCGCGACCGTCTATCGCGGTGCAGTTCTGGATCTGTATCCGTCCGGCATTTCTATCGGCACGGTTCTGAGCGGCGGCCTTGAACTGGTCAACCGCGCTGGAACGGCGTTGGGCACGATCGTGGCGGTGGGCGGAACGGAAATCCTTGTCTCTGCAGGTGTGTCGATCAGCGCCTCGATTCAAAGTGGGGGCTACGAAGCGATCTCTACCTCCGGCATCGGGTTCGGCGCTACGGTCAGCAGCGGCGGAACTGAGGTGGTTTTGGGCACCGCCAGCGGCACAACGGTCAGCAGCGGTGGCAGCCTCATTCTGCGCAGCGGCGGCACCTTGATGAGCCTCACCTCCGATACCGGAGCGAACGTCAACCTCGGGCTGGTTTATCTATCCTCGGGCGGTGAGATTATAGGCAAGGGCAGCAGCACCTCCGGCCTGGTTGTCAGCTCCGGGATGGTGGAAGTGGTCCAGTCCGGTGGCACAGCCACCGGCACCACCATCAGTAGTGGTGGCGCCCTGGCCGTCTCATCTGGCGGCAGCGCCATCAGCACGGATGTGAGTGGCGGCGGTACCGAAATTGTCGCGAGCGCAGGCGCCACCCTCTACACGACCGTTGAAAGCGGCGGCAGCGAGAGCATTCTCCAGGGCGGCACCGCTACGAGTTCTACGGTGAATAGCGGCGGGACGGAGATCGTCTCCAGCGGCGGCATCGCCAGCGGCACATTGCTGAACAGCGGCGGCAGCCTCGTACTGGCCAGCGGCGGCACGGCGGTAAACATCTCGTCCTATGATGGAACCATCATTATCCCCGGCGTCTATCTCTCCTCGGGTGGTGAGATTGTCGGCCAGGGCAGTTCCATCTCAGGCTTTATCGTCAGCTCTGGCTTCGTCCAGTATGTTGGGGAAGCTGGCTCGGCGACCAGCACGATCATCATCAGTGGCGGCATCCAGTACGCCTCCGCCGGCGGCACCACCCTTGGCACGATTATCAGCAGTGGCGGCAGCGAAATCGTCTATAGCGGCGGCGTCGCCAGCGCTACGGATATCACTAGCGGCGGAAGTGAAACCGCCTCCCGTGGCGGTCTCGCGAGCGGCACGGTGGTAGAAAGCGGTGGGGTTGAGCGGCTGGTGACCGGGGGCACTGCCTTCGGCACCACGGTCAGCGCCGGTGGTACCCAGCGCGTCTCTGCGGGCACCGCTGTCGGCACGGTGGTGCTCAGCGGCGGGGTTGAGGTCGTCTCGTCCCCGTCCCTCGGCTTTGTTGTCTTTGCACCCATCGCCACCAATGGCGTCACCAGCGGCACCATCCTCAGCGGCGGCACTGAGATCGTGGGCCACACGGGCACGGCAATCGGCACCATTGTCAGCAATGGCGGAACCGAGAGTCTGCTGAATGGCGGAACCGCAAGCGGAACGCTTGTGCTCAGTGGCGGCAGCGAAGTCATTTCGGTCGGCGGCGTCGATGCTCTTGCAACGATTGCCAGCGGTGGCGTGCAGATCAACAGTGGCATCGCGAGCGGCACGGTCGTCAGCAGTGGCGGAACCCTGGACCTTGCCAGCGGTGGCACCGTCATCGACACCATCTCCGCTACGGGTGCGACTGTCGATCTCGGGCAGGTCTATCTTTCCTCTGGTGGAGAAATCATCGGCGAAGGCAATAACGCGGCAAACCTCACCGTCAGTTCCGGCTGGACGGAGGTTGTGCTCTCCGGCGGCGTGGCGGCCAGTTCCACAATTCTGAGCGGCGGCACGGAGATCGTGTCTGCTGGCGGGGTTGAAAGCAGCGCGACCGTCAGCAGCGGCGGCAGCTTCGTGCTGGCCAGCGGCGGCACTACCTTTGGCGACATCACCAACACTGACGGCAGCGTCAATCTCGGCGCGGTTTATCTCTCCTCTGGCCTGGAAACCATCGGCGGGGGAAGTGGCGCCTCCGGCACCACAGTCAGTGCCGGCTGGCGGCAATATGTCGGCGCTGGTGGCACAGCGACGGACATCACCATCGCCAGCGGCGGCACGCAGGATATCGTCTCGGGTGGCATCGCGAGCGGCACCTTGGTCGAAACCGGCGGCACCGAATGGATCAGCGGCGGCACCGCCATCGCCACAGATGTCAGCAGCGGTGGCACCCTTGTGCTCGGCAGCGGCGGTGCCGTGATCAGCCTGACCTCTAACGCGGGAGCAAATGTCAGCTTCGGCGGTGTCTATCTCTCCTCGGGTGGTGAGATCATCGGTGAGGGCACTGTCACGTCCGGCCTCATCGTCGGCTCCGGCTGGACGGAAGTCATCGGCTCAGGCGGCACGGCGCTTGGCACGATCGTCGCCAGCGGCGGCACAGAGATTGTCTCCTCCGGCGGCGTCGCCAGCGATACGACCATTCTCAGTGGCGGCGGCCTCGGTGTCATTTCTGGCGGCCTTGCCACCAGCACCACGGTCGGCAGCGGCGGGACCGAGATTGTCGTGGTCAGTGGCGTCGCGAGCGGCACCGTCGTGCAAGGCAGCGGCTACGCGCTCGCCTATTTTGGCGGCACTGCCATCGGCACGGAGGTGGCAGCAGGTGGCACCGAAGTTGTCGCCATCAGTGCCATTACCAGTGCCACAACCCTGGACAGCGGGGGCAGCGAGATCCTGGTCCAGGGCGGCGCCGCCAGCGGCACGACGGTCACCAGCGGCGGTACTGAATTTGTCTCCGGTGGCGGCATCGCCAGCGGGACGGATGTGCTCAGCGGCGGCAGCGTCGTGCTCGGCAGCGGCGGCACGGCCTTCGATCTCCTCTCCAATACCGGCGCCGATGTCAATCTCGGTAAGGTCTTTCTCTACTCTGGCAATGAGACCATCGGTGAGGGTAGCGGCGGGTCCGGCACTATCGTCAGCTCCGGCTGGGCAGAACTCGTCTCTGCCGGCGGCACCGCAACCGCCACGGTCGTCACGAGCGGCGGTAGCCAACGGGTCTCTTCCGGCGGCCTCGCCATCACGACCGCCGTAAGCGGCGGCATCGCAATCGTCTATGGCGGCGGCACGATCAGCAATGCGGACCTCGTCAGCGGAGCCATCAACCTTGCCAGCGGCGGTATCGGCAGCGGCACGCTGGTGCAAAGTGGCGGGGTTGAGCGGCTGATCGGCGGCACGGCCTTTGGCACGACGGTCACCGCCGGTGGCACCGAGCGTATCTCCGCGGGCACCGCTGTCGGCACGGTTGTGCTCAGCGGCGGGTTGGAGGTTGTCTCGTCTCTCACCCTGGGCTTTGTGGTGGACACCATTCTCGCCACGAGCGGCGTCACCAGTGCAACCATCCTCAGCGGCGGCACCGAGGTCGTGGGCCATACCGGCACCGCAATCGGCACCATTGTCAGTCAGGGTGGCACCGAACTCGTCTCCGCCGGCGGTCTGACCATCGGCACGGTCGTCAGCCAGGGTGGGACTGAGATTGTCTCCACCGGCGGCATCGCGAGCGGGAGCGATGTACTCAGCGGCGGCGCCCTCCTGCTCGCCAGTGGCGGTACCCTGTTTAATGTCCAGCAAAGCTTCGGTGGCAGCATCGATCTCGGCGGCGTCTATCTCACCTCGGGCGGTGAAGTCATCGGCCAGGGCAGTGCGACCTCCGGCTTCACCCTCAGCAGCGGCTGGACGGAGGTCGCCTCCGGTGGCGGCAATGCGACCAGCACAACGGTCAGCGGCGGCGGCATCGCCGTTGCCTCCGCCGGTGGCACCGTGACCAGTGTCACCGTGCTGAGCGGCGGATTGGTGGGCGCCATTGGCGGTGGCCTGCTGAGCGGCAGCTATATCGGTAGCGGCGGAACGGAGGTCGTCGTTTTCGGCGGCGTCTCAAGCGACAGCATCATCGATGCTGGCGGCAGCGGGCGTATTTACCTCAGCGGCATCGATATCAGCGCGACCATCCTCAGCGGCGGTATCGAGACCGTCTCCCAGGGTGGCATCGAGGCTGACGTCACCGTCAGCAGCGGTGGCAGTTTCGTACTTGGCAGCGGCGGCACCGCTATCGGTGATCTCACAAGCAGCGATGGCAGCGTCAATCTCGGTCCAGTCTATCTCTCCTCCGGCAGCGAGACCGTCGGCGAGGGCAGCGGCGGGTCGGGCACTGTCGTCAGCTCCGGCTGGGCTGAAATCGTCTCCGCGGGCGGCACCGCCACCAGCACGGCCATCGCCAGCGGCGGCAGCCAGCTGGTCTTCTCCGGCGGCGTCGCCGTCGGGGCAAGCGTGAGCGATGGCGGTTATCAAACCGTCTATGGCGGGGGCACCGTCAGCAGCACGGATATCGGCAGCGGCGGCGCGGACATTCTCATTCGCAGCAGCCTCGCCAGCAATACGGTGGTCGAAAGCGGCGGCACCGAGCGGCTGATCGGCGGCACCGCGATCGGCACGACCGTCAGCAATGGCGGCACCGAGCGTGTCTCCGCGGGCAGCGCCATTGGCGCCGTCGTCCTCAGTGGCGGCCTGCAGATCGTGTCTGCGGCAGCGTTCGAGGCTAATGTCGTCGCCGACTACTATATCCCCGCGAATGGTGTCGCCAGCGGCACAATTCTGAGCGGCGGCACTGAACTGGTGGGCCATGCCGGCACCGCCATCGGGACCGTCACCAGCAGCGGTGGCACCGAAATCGTCTCCGGCGGCGGTGTCGCCAGTGCCGCCGTCGTGGGCAGCGGCGGCAGTTTCGTGCTCGGCAGTGGCGGCACTGTGTTCGGCTACAGCTCGGCCACCGGCGCCAGCATCAATCTGGGTGGCGTCTATCTTTCCTCGGGTGGCGAGATCATCGGCGAAGGCAGCGCGCTTTCCGGCTTCATCGTCAGTTCGGGCTGGACGGAGGTCATCGTCTCCGGCGGCAGCACCACCAGCACCACGGTCGGCAGCGGCGGCGGTGAGGTGGTCTCGTCCGGCGGCGTCGCCAGCGGCACCGTGGTCAGCGCCCTGGGCAGCACCACCGTCTTTGCCGGAGGTACTGAAGCCGGTGCCACCGTCGGCAGCGGCAGCGTGCAGACCGTCCTCTCCGGCGGCCTGGCGCTCAGCACCACGGTCGCCAGCGGCGGCACGGAGGTCGTCTCCTCCGGCGGTGTCGATAGCGGCGCCTCCGTTGCCAGCGGCGGCAGTTTCCTCCTCGGCAGTGGCGGCACGGCCTTCGCGCTGACCGGGGCTGAAGGGGCGAGCGTCAGTCTCGGCGGGGTCACCCTCTCCTCGGGCGGCGAGGTTATCGGGGAGGGAAGTGCGACTTCCGGCCTGGCCGTCAGTTCCGGCTGGGTGGAAGCGGTCGCCTCCAATGGCGTCACGACCAGCACGACGGTCAATGCGGGCGGCGCGGTTGTTCTGTCGGCGGCCGGCACCAGCCTCGCCACCGTTATCTCCGGCGGCGCGACTGAATATGTCTCCTCGGGCGGCACTGCCATTGCCAGCGTCATCAGCAGCGGCGGCGTCGAATATGTCTATGCCTCCGGCGCCGCCCTCAGCACCGTGATCATCAGCGGCGGCAGCCTGATCGTCTTCTCGGGCGGCAATGCCAGCGGCACGATACTGGGCAGCGGCGGCACGGAGGTCGTCTCCTCCGGCGCCATCGTCAGCGGTCTGGTGCTGAGCAGCGGGGGCAGCCTCATCGTCGCCTCCGGCGGCACGGCGCTGAACACCGTCATCGGTGATGGTGCCAGCGAAACGGTCGTCTCCGGCGCGGTCGCGATCTCGACGACGATCTCCAGCGGCGGCACTGAAACGGTGCTCTCCGGCGGCGTGCTCACCAGCGCGGTTCTGAATGGGGGCGCCAGTCTGGTGATCGGCAATGCTGGTTCCACCGTGGAGCAGGCGGGCAGTGCCATTGTTTCGGTCAGCGACTCGATCCTGTCCGCCAGCCTGAACAGCGGCTCGGTTCTGGATACGGGCACCGGCAGCGCGATCATTCAGGGTCCGGCCACCGGGGCGGCGACCATCACCGCTGGGGGTGGCGCCACCACGGTCGATGGTGGCGCGGGGGCCGTGTCGGTCGCGGGCGGCGGCGGCGGGTCGCTGGATTTTGTCGGCGGCACCGGCGGCGCCACCGTGGGCGGTGCGGGCTTTGGCGCGGTCACGCTGACCGGGGGATCGGGCACCACCCTGCTGATCGGCGGCGCCGGCCAGACGCTGGAAACGGGGTCCAATGGCAATACGGGCACGACCAGCTTCGTCGCCGGGCTTGGCAATTCGACGCTGACCGGCGGCACGGGCACGCAGTCGCAGGAATACTTCACCAATCCGCTCGGCAATAGCGGCACGGTATCGGTTACCATGAATGCGGGGGCATCCAGCGCCATCGGCGGCTCTGGCGCCGCCACCATCGTGGGCGGCTCCGGCGATGACGTCTTCGGCTTCGTCAAAGGCCATGCCGGCGGTACCGAGACGATCTATAACTTCCACACCGGGGATAACCTGGCCTTTGAGGGCTATGGCTACAGCCTCACCAATGTGCCGACGGAAGCCCTTGTGAACGGCAATGACGTAATGACCTTGACCGACGGCACGTCGATCACCTTCATCGGGCTCGACCACAAGATCTTCTGAGCCGCGCAAACGCTGAACATCGGCTGAAGATCACGCAGGCAGTCTGCGGGATCTTCAGGCCGTTGTCTGAGGAGCGTCTGTCACGACCGGGAGATTGCGGATTGATCCCACATCCACATGTCCTTGTTCGATGGTCGTCGCGCCGATGTCATCAGCAATATTGTTGAATTAACAACGATGGCGCGGAATGTCCGGGAAGTGAGGTTTGGTGGGGTGCGTGGGTTCACAGGCCTGACGCAGACCTCGCCAGGCGCCTGCGTCCGCGGTTGATCGGGGATGTCTGCGGCACCAAAGCCGGTGCGAGACGTTGGGTATCTGATCCGTAAAAACGGAATTTCACAGCGCTCTGGGTGAGCTGGCTGGGGGACCTGGAAACTGAGTTTTTGTGTCAGTGATGTCCGTAACCATATGATATTGCTACAGAGTTTTTAGGTGCCCTGCAAGGGCTTCGTAGGAGTTTTTCGTAGTAATCATTCATCAGCGATGGGACGGGCAGGGCGCGTCGGAAGACCTATCTGCGCGGGGAAAGTTCCAGCGGCCATGACCGCCGTGGCGTAAGACTGAAGCGCCTCGGTCCACTCCTCGCAGCGCTTAAACTCTTTGAGGAGATTTTTGCCGGTGAGTTTTTTTGCGCGGGGATTTCCATTCATAAAGAATGCCCCCATTTCGGCATTCTTGGCCTCGTTTGCCCCAACATACAGAACGGCGGGCGCATGAATGGCGTTGTTGCGCTCCTCCGCAAGGTTATCAGCCTGCCTAACTACCCAAAGAATTTCTGATTGGAGATCGAAATAAGGCGGCCAGGAGGTGCGGGCTTTAGTGACCGCTTCGAGCATGCGACGCTGGGAATAGTCGCTCCTGATCGAATACCACGCTGACATCGCGGGCTCCCGTTCGCCGCCTATCATCGCGGCAAATAGCTCCCCCAATGTCTCGTGCAGCCGGTTCCAGATGTAGGCGACGCCACCGACGGCCATTGCATAACGCTCGAATGCCTCACGCATCTCGGCGTCATCGGGAAAACGGACGGCCCGGCTGTCTGTCATTGGTCTCGCTCTCCCGATCCTGCTTGCTGTCCAAGATACATGAGGATTATGCGCCGTTTCGTGCGTCAGCTCAAATACGACAAGGTGACCGGCAAGTTGAACGAAGTGGATACCTCGGGGTTCGCAGACGACGAGCCCGAGTTGGAAGACGTGCCGTTCTGAGACGCAGAGCGGCTTCAGTAATCATCAAGTGGATCATTGAAGCCGCCTGAGAGCGGCAAAGGAGAAGCTATGCCTGAAATCAAACTGTTTGACTTTGAGGGACATGACGTTCGGATCACCGATCTGGACGGGAACCCGTGGTGGGTCCTGAACGATATCTGTGGGACTCTTACCCTGGGATCGCCCCACAAGGTCGCAGCTACGCTGGACAGCGATGAGAAGGGGCGGACTACTATTCCGACCCCTGGAGGTCCGCAGGAAGCAGTGATCATCAACGAGTCCGGCCTCTACTCGCTGATCCTGCGGTCCCGCAAACCCGAGGCCAAGCGGTTCAAGAAGTGGGTCACTTCCGAAGTCCTCCCCACGATCCGCAAGACCGGGGGCTACATCGTGGCCAAGCCGGACGACACCCCTGAAGTCATCATGGCCCGCGCCGTCCTGGTCGCTCAGGACACCATAGATCGGCTCATGCTGGAGAAGGCCGAGGCTGAGGCTAAGCTGGAAGAGGCCAGCCCGATGGTGGAAGCGTTCAAGCAGCTCGCCGGGACGGCTGGCATGTTGACCCCCCGCAAGGTCCGTGGGGCGCTGGGGGTGGACGAGAAGGTGTTTTTCTCGGGATGCTACAATCTAGCTGCCGTAAATTTCATGGCCCGCCGTAACAGCCGCTATTCCACCAAACCTTAGCAAAGCCCTCAGATTTTCGTGGTGCTCTTGCCTCCCAAAACCAGGAGGAAGCTCTCTGAGCGATGCGACAACCCTTGACGCCATATATTGGCACTCGGCCAGCTCTGCTTTCTTTCGTGTATTAATGTGACTGGCGAGCCCGTCTACACCAGAAAACTCCTCTAGTGCCTTAGCAGAAAAAGCCGGAGTTCCATGATTCGCTGCCGCCGCCATGAGAGCCGTTCTAATCCCCCAAAAGTAGCGCGCGCGGCGTTCGTTGCTGAAAGGCCGCAGTGGTCCCCGTTCCGTCATTGCGAAGGCGACCCGTGCACCAACCTCAATGTCATCGAGATAGGACGATTTAGCCTGAAAGCCGCTTCCAATCTCTTTTAGGAGGTTCAAAGGGTCATAGAGGGCTCGTCCCTCCATTGTAACGTGGAGTAAGAAAAGACTTCCCTTCTTCGCCTGATCAAGAAGCCAAGCCTTCGGATACAAGTGCAGGCTAACGCCCTGTGCGTCATAAGCCTTATCGATTTTCCCTCTAGCCACTATTCCCATCAGGTCAGTGTCAGAATCCGCTTCACCTTCATTGCGAGCTTTGCTTCCATAAAGGACGACCGCATCAAGCATTATCTGGCCCTGCTGAACCGAGCGACGGCAGTGGAAAAGAATATCGTGTAGAGAAATATTGAAATAATCAGCTGTGCGTCCCCCCAAACTTTAAGGTGAGCTGCTCGGAGCGCACTGTCAGCATTTCCGTAGCCGGTGATCGTGCCGATATCGAAAGCCATTTGCCAAGCACTGCTCTGGCCAGGAAACGGCGTAGTTCCCAATACTCGGTAAAGGAAAGCAAAGGTGAGAAATACGACAAGGAGAGCGGCCAAAGGACGTAGAAGGCTCACCCCCCAGCCATTCACAAATCCAATGCATTTTAGTAAAAGATGCTCGGCGCTCCACATTAAACAACAAAGGCCGCTCACCCAGCGTCGCTTTTTCCCAAAACGTAGCTGATGCCGCGCTTCGCAGACACGCGCCCAAGCCTGCTGAAGATCATGGAGCCGCGCTGTCTCGTAATAGGTCTTATCGTCGCCCACACTTTCATGGCTCACCAGAAGACCGCGCGCTAAGTTTGCCTTAGTAGCTTCCAAGCGAAAGGCCTGATAGCTTGCATGCTCTTTATCGCCGATCTTTGTAGGGTCGCGGCCACTAAATCCAGCTTCCGTGAGTTGCTGGGGATTTGTCACGACAGTCCGATTGAACTCGGTTTTGTGGCCAGAGAAGCCCATCCTTTCCCATATGCAGTCGCGAAACTCACATTCATTAAAGCTCGCTAGGGCTATGGAGCAGCTTGTGAACGTGCATTTGCGGAAGGTAGCGCGCATCCAGGTAGAAAACGCAAAGTCACAGTTGTCGAAATGGCACGCCTCGAAAAGGATTGACGGTTTATGGATAAATTCCCCCTGAAAATCACAATCAGAGAACGTTATTTTCGTAACCCGATGAACCTCGCCATCCGTCAGCTTCAGGCTCAGAGCGGACGCCGCTAGATAAGATTTTCTGGGGCCATTGTTAGTATCGAAGTTCCAATCGCAAGAAAGAAGCTCCGCGGTCCACTCTGGACGAAAGAACGGCTCCCACCAACTCTTTACCCTTCTCGATCCAATGTGCGGTTCGATGCTCATTGCGGTCCAAAGACAGTCCTAGCTGCTACGGTTGGTAGTGGGCGGCGATGAAAGACTAAACTCCCTACCACCACGCCAGCCTAAACTAGACTTGTTCTCCGAATAGGGAAAGAGTGCGCAAATTGTTTCTTAACGAGACTGCCTAGACAAAAATAGACGCCCCTTCATGGCCTTTTCGGCTATTATTGGTTTCTGTGGCATGTTCTGCTCAGGTGCCCTATTCGGCTAAGCTATCCGATCCTAGGAGTAATCCCCGCAACCATCTCATAGCCCTTCACGATGCCCCTCCGTGCCACCTCCTCGGCATCCCAAGGCACTATAAGGGAGTCGTGAACCGGCATCACCAGAGTCCCCGGCTTGTGCTGCCTGATGTAGCCTGTCGCAATCGCCATTGCTGTGGCTTCCAAGCCCATGAGCACATGAGGGAGCAGACGCCACGGCTCGGGGTGATCCGAATAGCGCGCCGGGATAAGCGATTGCAGGTCGGCAAAGAACGGATAGCGCTTCAGGATGAGCCGACTGGCGGCCTTGAAGGTTTCCGCCTTGATGGCCTTTGAGGTTCCCTTGCTCCATCCTCGCTTCAGCCGCCCATTGCCCAGCGTCTGAACTATCCAGGCTTTAACGACATCCCGCGAGAGCGGCGGCACGGCGTATAGGTCTCCCTCTGGCAATGGCAGCCTCAGGAGGCCGTGCAAAATAGTGAGGTGACTGGACTGGACGTCAATCTCAACTACAGGCTCCCCGTCTATCGTTATCTCTTTGCGTTCATCCTTAGCGAGCCCTTGATAGTGGCCGTTGCTACCTATCGAGTAGCGACGTGCGTGTAGCCGCCAATCACTATCAAAAGTCGGCTTCCAGCATTCGTGCCGCTCAATCCACCGTGGCGGGAGACAGCCCCTAACGTCATGGCGCGCGGCCTCTTCGTTATCACGCTCGACGGCGCTCCTTCGTAACTGGGCCGGGATGTCGTTAGGAGGAATTGCTATTTCAGTATCGACCGAGACCGCCTTGCCGCTGGGAAGTTTAACGCGGGTTGTGTGGTGCATCTGGACGAGGTTGGCCGGTAGTTTCGGAGGCCTCTCCCCATAGTCAGACTTGAAGGCAGGCCTGATGTTGTCCGGCTCAAGCCCAAATTCTGACGCCAACGACAGTAGCTTAGTGGTGGGCCACCAGCGGCCTGCGCGCCGCTCGAAGGGGTCGCCATCCTCGTGGAATGCTCCAGGATAGCTGATGCCTCCGCTGTGATTTAGGAAGCCCAAGGCCACCAGCGCATTCATGGCAGGCTTGAAGGCTTTGATACCTACCCTAATTCCCGTGAACCTGTCTGCCATGAGCGACCTATAGACCGCCCTGGACCCTTTTCGAGACCAAGCGATCAACACGCCCCCAATAATTGCGCCAAGGGCCTCTTCGAGATTTTTCATGCCACTGGGGCCACGATTGTTCGTCCTGCTAGGACGCTCATGGGCCACAACGGGAGGCAATAGGCTGCGGACCATGCCCACCGCTGCACCAGCCTGAGGAAAATATACGAGGTTAAGGTGCCGCGCTTCTATCAGCAGACCTTCGATATCATCGGCGTCTGTCGGCGGGTCAATCCAGTGAGCCATAAAATGATTCTAGTTAGGCTCCCGGTGGCCTGTAAAGACGCTGATCAGCATCAGGGTGGGATTATTGACATTAGCAGCTCTAGATAGAGCAGCTAGGGCAAGGAAGACGTAGAGTGGCCCTCGGGATTTGCAAAAACAGGGATGACCCGAGGTCGCCTCTACGCCTCCACCCATCGCGGGAGACGGGAGATATGATCCCTGCCCAAGTCTACCCACTGGCAGAGACGCAGAGTGGACATTGGGACCACAGCTCCGTCGTCCTACCCAATGCAGGCTCTGCAGTCTCTCTCTGGAGAATGCTGAGCATGAGACCACAACTCCAGTCTGGTCTTGTGAGATAACCCGCTATTTAATCTCAAACTCTATCGTCGATACCCTGCTAAGACACCACGCCAAGCCTCTCAGGGACTCACCAGAGGCCGTCTATAAGACTGGCTGCTGAAGGTAGTAGCTGGCAAGCCTGCACCGGCCTCTATGACTCTCCCAGGCGGCTCTATTCAGGAGGTGGTCGGAAGGCCAGATAGGCCCGCAAGCCTTGGTCTATGCGTGATCTACGCAGAGGCCCGCTCAGACCCCCACGCCAGGAGACTCAGGAAGGCCGCTGGCGGCGTCTGCAAGATTGGCTGCTGGGGTAGTAGCGGCCAGCCAAGCAAGGGCTTCTGGCGAGTCTGTAGACGCACTAGCGTGCATGTTGCTGTATGTCGGCCCTGAGGGGCGCCGGGGGAAAAACATGGGCACGCACTCTGCGGCCTCCTTCTTGTCCCGTTCGGAAAGTTCGTAGACCCGCAGATGAGAAATGTCTCTAAGGGCTTCTGCCAGCGGCACCACTGCGGCCCCGTTCTCAGTGTCGAAAGAGATACCCACGCGGCTGCCGTCCACGCTGGGCCACAAGGTCCACCCATGAGACTGCCAAAAGCCGTCACTGAGGTAGGCTGGCAAGTTGATCTGCACGGCTTCGCTTGGGTGTGCTCCGGGGTCGAGATGGTCAGCGAGGTAGACATCAAAGGTTACCTGCCAGTGAGGCCGGTGCCTCGCCCATGCCTGAAATGCGCGGCGTTGTGCGGCGCTAAAACGGGCTATCGGAGAGGTCGGAATGACGTGGGACTTTGAGGGGGACTCTGGGGGGCTCATGGCTGTCCTCGGTAGTAATTTTGTTGCTTAAAAAGGCCATTCGGGTATCCCAATATTGCTGCACCGCCCGCAATATCTAGGGGATATGGGCTCATGAACACTATATATGGTGTCTGGAGGGCTTCCTGCTCACCATTGCGTGAGAGTCTATTAGGCGGCGAGTCGCACCGTCAATAGTAATTTTGGTCGGATTATCTGAATAAGCGCCCTAATGCCACAAGTAGTCATGTTACTGTAGAGGTTAAGTTCTGAAAATATCACCCATATTATTGAAGACTTCTAGTAAAACCTTCCGGTCAGTTTGTCTGGCGCTTAAGGATGCGGCTGACAGCCACCGCCGACCACGCAGAGCCACCGCTGGGCGTCATGGTCTGCTGAGCTTCCAGAGCCTTAACGATCTCACCGAGGCTAGCCCCCTGGTCACGCAGCGGCAGGACTACCGGTAGGACACGCGCTGCAAATTCGTCGGCCTTCGCGGCGCGCGCTGACCGGCCGAATGACCATCGGCCAAATAGACAGCCATGACAGCCCTTCGCTGCGTTGGCCTCTTATGTCAGCGGGGGAACAATGGCTGTGTCGCCTCTCAGCCGGGCAGCAACCTTAGCGACCGTGGCGCGGCCACAGCCCGTGGCACTCTGGATTTCCGACCAGCTCAGACCTCCTTTCAGCATGGAGGCAATCGCGCCGTTCCGCTTCGTATCCTCCTGGCGGCCTCGATATTTGCCATCGGCCTTGGCCTTTGACTGCCCCTCAGCTTGGCGCCGCCTGCGGTCTTCGTAGTCCTTGCGGGCAATCGCTGCGAGCATGTCGAGCATCATGCCGTTTATGGCTGAGAGCATCCTGCCAGAGAACTCGTCCTTTGAGCCGCCTAGGAGCATCCATGAGGTGGGCAGGTCGAGAGCCACCACACGCACCTGCCGCGCCTCGATTTCGGCCCGTAGCCGCCGCCAGTCAGCATCTGTAAGACGAGACAGCCGGTCAACCTGCTCGACCAGCAGCACGTCCCCAGGATTGCTGTCTGACAGGAGCCGGAATAGTTCGGGCCGCGCTAGCTTCGCGCCGCTCTCGTTCTCCGCGTAGCGCGCAGCGACGGTCAGGCTGTGCTCTGCCGCGAAGCTGTCCAGCGCACTGCGGGCACGCTGCGCATCCTGGTCATCAGTCGAAGCACGAAGGTAGAGGCGAGCGAGCATGGTCTGAGCTCCATCGGTTCACTTAAGATGGTTCCCCTATAGCGGTTCCGTTTGAATGGTTCAATAGCTATTTGCGGACCCTGCTTGCCCCAGTCTCGCTGAGGCATACTCAAAATGAACCGCCCCCAAAGGCTACTCACGAGGCGAGCGGCCTTTTCGTCCTCGTCTGGCCTGAGGGGTGTCAGTTGAAACGAACCCCTTGTGGTGGCGGGTCCAACTATCGGGGGGCTATCGGCATGGGGTCTGCCTAATGACCTACTGCCAGCCCATCGCTGATGTTGCAGCAGCATCACACTCAGCGCCTGTGATGTCGTGTCGCTGTCGTCAGCACTGAGGTTGTCGGTTTCGTGCTGTGTCGTCGTGTTCAAATCGTGCCGCGCGCGCAGCCGCGTAAATCATCCTGTCAATTATGGAGGGGCGGGGGGTCTCACAGAACCCACTTCAAAAATGCCGCTAAAGGTCGATGTGTGTGTATCCCCAGGACCCCCGTTTTGAAGAGCGGAGTGGCCTGAAAACCCACAGAAGCATCCCTAAAATTCCCCAGCTTTTTGAGTGGGTTGATTGCTATGCGGTATTACAGGTGGGGACCCCACACCGGGGCACAGCGTGTGCCACCATTCCTGTCTACCCAGACTGGGACCCAAAACCCGCCCCTCAACAACTCCAAAGCTGAATAGACCTATGAACCTAAACCCCCTCGGCCGCCGCGTGCGCACTGTGACGCACAAAGGCCAGCTCTATTTTTATCTCACCGATATCACTGCTCTGCTCCACACCAAGCATGAGCAACGCATTGTTGCCACGCTGGACCCAGATGAATTTACGTCGCTAGATAAACTCACGGGAAATGCCGATGACCGCACGGCCTTTCTCGTCAGCGAGGCAGCCATTTTCAAATTTGTCCTTAGGATGCACAACCCCTTTGGTCGCGCTCTGCTCCGTTGGGTAGCTCATGATGTTCTGCCCGAGATGAGAGCGAAGGGGGCTGCGCTGCTACATTCGGACAGTAAAACTCCTCAGGGTCCAGCTCTGGTGTCGTTTCTTCAGGGGTTTCTCGCAGACTCGTTTTCATCAGAAGTCGCCGCGCAGTGACTGCCCCGCTACTCGAATTCGACAAGCTGAGGATAGCAACCGTTACCGCCCCGGATGGACGGCTTTGGCTGCTGCATTCCGACGCTTGTCACGCTCTCGGAATACGCAACACTACCCATGCCTTGGGTCGCCTCCTGCCAGAGGAAAAGAAGACTGCGCGTGACGTGATGGGCTCACGATACACGGATAAGTGGCTCATAACGCCTGGAGGGTTCTGGAAATTAGCGCTGTCAACCCGCAGGAAGTCCTCTGAGGTCTTGCGGGCGTGGCTCTGCTCCGAGGTCCTACCCGCTCTGACCACTCAAGGTCACTACGAGCTACCCGAGGCGGTCGCCGTCAGGTCTCAGCTAGAGACCGAGGCACGCAACGGACGGCTCAGCAAGGCGCTGGCGAAGACGCTGCGGGGGTTGGACGGTGTGACCGTGACGAGGTTCACCTGATGGCTACTCCCCAGATTACCCCTTCAGGCAGCAGTGGGGTTCCGCCCTTACCTTCGGGGTTTGTTCTTGATCCTCACCCGACGACTGACCAGCCGTGGTTGTCGGCCCCGATAGTAAAGCGGGCTCCTGGCTCAGACCCTGATAAGCCCTGGCTGGACGCGCCCATCGTCTCCCAAGGCAACGGCGCCGCCATACCTCCGCTGCCGCCCGGCTTCACCTTGGATCAGCAGGCGCCCAAGGACACGACCTACGGCTCCGCCCTCCAGCAAGGCGCCCATGATGCTCTCGCAGGCATAGGGTCGTCCGTTTCGCTCCTATCCAAAGACGTGGGCTGGAAGGGCGGCCAGAATGTCGGAGAGGCGCTGTCCGGGGCCATCCCGCCACCGGCAAACTACGACCCGGCAACGTCCAGTATTTTGGCGAAGGTCAAGGCCGGTCACGTGCTGTCCGCGCTGGGCGACTTGCCCCGCGCCGCCGTGGAGGGTGCTCCCTCCGTCATTGGTGGTCTAGGAGCGGCGGCGGCTGGCGCTGCCCTGACCCCCGAACTGCTTGGAGGGGCCGCTGTAGGCGGTGCTCTGGGGGCGAGTGGCTATGGCGCGGCTAGTGCATTCGGCGGTGATGCTAACGCCCGTGCTGCCGCCAACGGCCACGCGACGCCCACCACCGGGGACCAGCTTGCTGCCGCTCCCACGGCCATAGCTCAGGGTGTCCTTAACGCTGGGGGGCTCGGCAGGATTCCCGTTGCGTCTGCCCTCCTGAGGTCCTCCCCAGCCTACCTCAAGGCGATCACTGCCGGTGGCCTAGATGCTGCCGGTCAGGCTGCGTCCAATCTGACAGGTCAGGTGGGCACTACGGCAGGCACACAGCAGGGGCTGACAGTAGACCCATCGCAAGTCGCTGCGGCAGCTATTCAGGCTGGGGCGGCGCGGGTGGCGGGTAAGGCGCTCAGCCAGACGGCAGGGGCTGCGGCGAGTGGCGCCGGGTCCACGGTTAGGTCCGTCGGCATGGGGATCGCAGCGGGCAGGTTGCCCGAAATGACCCCTGAGCAGGCGGCGAGCTACACGCGCATTAACAACGCCTTCGACGTGACTTCGGCGCAGGCCGGGGCTCAGAGGGCTGGCAGCAACCCCACGAACGTCATGAACGCCATGTGGAAGCAGATGCCCGCCCAGCTCGCTCAGGTGGCAAGCGCCGCGAAAGCTACCGGCCAGATTGACGACGCGACCAACGAAGCATTTCAGATCGGGCTCCGTCAGGCCCAGACCCATAAGTCCGCTTTGCCGGGCACCGTGTCGGGTGAGGGGTTTGCGTCTTCTCTAGGCAAGATCGCGGCGGCGAATATCGAGCCCAATCTGAAGCAGACACTGCTCAACGGCCTCACCGACTTGGACAACCTCTCCCAGATGGTGAACTACAAGCAGGCGTCTGGGCCTTTCGCAGCGATTGGCGCCAAGCTTGCCACTCCTGCGGCTGTCCTAGGCGGGGCAGCTGCGGCGCTCCATGGTCACCCCGTTGAAGGCTTGGCAATGGCCGCTGCCCCGTTCGTGGGTGTCGGGCACTCGAATATTGCCGGACAGTATGGGGCTGCCGTGGGTAGTCTTCTGGACAAGGCTGCCGGGACGAACCTGCCGCCATCGCTTGTCCTCAGGTCGCAGGCGCTAAAGCAGGCCCAGGCAGCGGGCTATGATGTGTCGGGTAATGCAATAGCCCCTCTGAACGACACCCACGCGGCTCTCCAGGCAATCGGGGCAAAGCAGGCGGCCGAGACCCAGGCGCAGGCACAAGCGGCGGCGGATGCTCTGGCCAGGGCCAAGGCGTCGGACCTTGTGGAGAAGGCCGCAAATCAGGTGTCTAGTATGGCCTACAAGAACTCCCCTGAGGCCATCATTGCGCGCGCCAATCTGGCTACGCGTAAGAAGGACATTCTGACCCAGGCGGCAGCAGATGGCAGGCTTCAGCAGCCGATGTCGCAAGACCAGCTTGACCGGGTGTCCATTGGTCTGCCCCCAAGTGATCCTGTTCCGGTCAACGTGCCGCTGTCGCCTAGCGGCCAACCTCTCGGAATGCCGCAGAGGCAGCCTCAGGGAGGCCCTCTGAGTCCCCCAAGCGTTAACCAGGCGCAGCAACAGCCGGTGGCACCTGGAGGTGCCTCAGGGACTCCTCAGGGCAGCACAGGCTATCGTCCTGCCGGGTGGGTGGATCACCTAGGGACTGTCCTGCGGGGGCAAGGAGTGGCCCCGACGAGCGAGACCATTGGTAAGGCTTTGGGCGGACTCGTCGCTTCCGGTCAGATGACGCAGGCCATGGGCGACCACCTAACGTCTAACGCCGGGCTCTTCCTTGGCGACCGCTCCCCGCTGTTTCAGCAGATCGTCGCTCAGGCCATGAGAAACGAGGGCCTAGAGGCTCCGCCTATCGTGCAGCAGCCCGTATCCCCGCTGAAGTATGGCGCAGCGGTGCAGAGCAGGCGGACGCTGGCCAACACCCTGATGCAGGCTGCCGATGGCGAGGGAGACACAGACCTTAAGGTAGCGATAGCTAGAATCCTGGCGACACCGGACGTGGCCGCACAGCAGGGCATTGCCCAGCGGCTGATGGCTGAGCGTCAGAACGATATTGTGGCGTTGGAACGGGCCAAGCAGTTGTTACCGCCCGAGTTGTTCCGAGGACGGGTCAAGTAGTTTGGCGTTCAGTTAGACTTTAAGGGGCCATCTCGTGATCCGCTTAGGTGGGCTGCGGGGTGGCCCTTTTTTGGTTATCCAAAGTGCCGTCTATTCGATGTGCTGCTTCAATAGCTCTGGCAGTTTGTCATATTCCCATTCTGCACGCACTGCGTCGTCAACGGAGCTGCTACAGTCGGCTGAACATAAGCCGGGGCCGGAGGCGGCTTGAACGCGTTCATGATCGCAGCAGCGGCACTAAGTCGCGCGGCGGAAGCCTGGGCTTGTTCAGATCGAAGTTCCGCATCCTCGCTGTTAATCTGGTGTGCGTATGAGATTGCTGCCGCGCGCGCTTCATCCTTGCTGATCTGATGTGCATCAACCTTATCAGCCAAGACCAAATCGTTAGCCGCTATGGCCATTTGACCCTCGCTCATTATTCCACTGGATGCCTTTGCATCATAAAAGCACTGGAACAGCTGATGATACGATCCAGTGGCGGCCGGGTATTCCCCTTTACACAGGGCAAGGTCACTCTTCAATTTAGATGCTGCAGGGTTCGCGCAGCCCGCCAGCACCAGCACGACAAGTCCTAGAACTACATAATCACGCCGCATTAGTGCCTCGCAATTTTCTTATACCGTATATGGCAGACTCTTAAAGGTCTAGTGGTTGCGGAGCCGGAATTTTGGCAATCTCCTCATAGAGGATTTGGGGCATCTCACGCACCGACACCCCGTAGTCATCCGCTTCGTTCAGCTTGCCGCTATGCCCCGTGATGGCGTCCCGTGCTTCCCGACCCATCTTGGCTTTCCGCGCCGCCGTTATGAACCAGTGACGAAACGAGTGGGCGGGCGAAATGTCCTCGGCAGTGACACCCTGAGCCCTAACCCAGCGCGACAAGAGTTTCTGTGCGATGTTTGTCCGAGAGCCAAATAGCTTGTCTGGCAGGATGTCCGGGAACAGCGGAGATTGACCGGGGAGGGCCGCCACGTAATCCAGGAAGCCCTCTGTGATGAGAGCCGGGTGGATGGGCACGAGGCGGCGACTCTCGGCAGTCTTGAGGCTGCGCTTGCTTTCGCCTTTGGCTCTGTCCCCCGGCTCAGAATGGACGCGCAGCACCGTCACGCCTTCTATGACCTTGATGTCTTCCTTGACGCTCTGGACGATTTCACCCAGGCGCGCGCCGCTCAGTGCAAGGACCCAAGGCAGCCACCGCAGGGATGCTTTATGCTCAGCCCGTGCGGCCCCAAGCAGTGTTGACGCCTCGGCATCCGTATAGGCCCTCACAGGCTTCTCTCTGTTCTGGGCAGCTTTCTTGGGCGGCAACAGGCCCTCGAAAACATTGGCCGAGACCAGCCCATGCCTCACGCCCCAGCGCCAGAGACCTGACATCTCTGATAGATCATTGCGGACAGTCTTGGCTGACTTCCCGGCCTTCTGGATGCTCTCTTTCCAGCGCGCCGCGTCTGCCTTTGTCAGCTTCGCAGCGTCGTCATGGCCGATGAAATCAGCGAGGCGTGCGGCAGTCCGCTTGCGGTCATAGTAGACCCGAGGGATAGGGGCGGCATCGGGATCATGACCGCCGTCGCGCGCCCAGCCACGGGCCAGCGTGTCGAATGTCACCTCGGCTGGGGCAGCTTTCGGCGCCTCCAGTGGTGCTTCTGCCTGGACTGGCTTGGGTAGCTCCTTCGCAAACTTCGCGGCCACTGGGTCTGGGCTGAAGTCGCCCGTAGCCCGCTTGTAGAGCGTCCTGGCGGCGTCAATTTTGGCAATGTGGAGGGCTTCGGCAAAGCTGCGCAGCGACTCTTTATCAACCGCAAGGCTATGCGCCATCAGAATAGCATTAGCCGCAGCCAAGTCCCGCTTCGTCAGTGAAACGTCCCACCAATCGGGGTCCTTAGGGTCATGGCTAATTTCGTCTAGGAGGGATTCTATCTCGGCAGCCCATCTGATGCGGTCCAGCCGACCCTCATCCTCAATAGTATCTATCCGGTCGGCATACCAAACGCCGCACAGCGCCGATATTTCACGGTCCTTTAGCTTGCGTAGGCCCACGCCCTGAAGGGTGGCTCTGGCTGTCTCTACGCGGCCCTTCCAGGCAGCTATGTTCGCTAGATGCTCCGCCTGCCGCTGGGCCTCTGTCGGGGCACGCAGTGCCGCAACGAACTCTGTGCGGCCGATGAGGTGCCGAACGTCCTTCGGGACCGTCAGGCGACTATGGTAGTGAGGCGACCCTTTGACGCGCACAGGCTTAGCCACGGTGAGCCTCTTGCCGCGCCCGCTCGTGGGAACTTTTCGTAGTAATGCTGATTTGGCTGGGCGCGTTAAAGCCTTTGATAAAGGCCAACTATCTGACGGACAAGGGGGATTGCGTCCCGCTCTAGTAGAGCTGGCTGGGGGACCTGGATTCGAACCAAGGCTGCCCGGGTCAGAGCCGGGAGTTCTACCGCTAAACTATCCCCCACCGGGATGGCGGCGAGTTACCATGCTCCCTCGCCGGGATCAACCCGCTGCTCATGCATGAAATTCATGTGAACCCCGCGTCGGCGGACGCGTGCCCGGCGGGCACCGGAAAGCCCGCCCCAGCCGGTTTGGCGCAGCAGGTCGGTTTCTGCACTACCGGTCGCGAAACAGGAGCGCTATTGCAGATCGATGGATGACGCCACGGGCCAGCCCCCGTCCTTTCCGAGCGATGCGCCCAAAGGTCTGCTGGAGGCCGCGCGGGCCCTGGCGCGCGCCACTGTCCTCGTCGTCGGCGACGCCATGCTCGACCGCTATTTCTATGGCGAGGCGACCCGCATCAGCCAGGAAGCGCCGGTCCCGGTGCTCTGCGTGCAGCGCGACCTGTCTCTCCCCGGCGGGGCCGCCAATGTCGTGCGCAATATCACGGCCCTCGGCGGCGCGGCCGCCTTCGTCGCGGTCGTGGGCGATGATATGGCGGGCTCCGACCTCACCGCGCTGATCGGCCGGCAGAATGGGGTCGAGCCCTGGCTGCTGGTCCAGGGCGGGCGCGTCACCACCGTCAAAACCCGCTTTCTGGCCCAGGGGCAGCACCTGCTGCGCGTCGACAGCGAAGATCCGGTACCGCTCCATCCCAAAATCGCCGAACGCCTTCTCCGTATCGCCACGGATGTGATGACGGCGACCAGCGTCACGTTGCTGTCGGATTACAGCAAGGGTACGCTGGCCGGCGACATGCCGGCCAAGCTCATTGCGGCCGCGCGGGCGGCCGGGCGGCCCATCCTGATCGATCCGCGCGGCGAGAATTACGAAAGCTATCGCGGCGCCGATGTCATCATGCCCAATCGGCGGGAGCTTGCCGCCGTTACCGGCCTGGCCGCGGATAGTGACGAGCAGATTGCCACCGCCGCCCGCGCCTTGCTGCAGCGGTTTGACATCGGCGCCGCTCTCGTCACCCGCTCCGAACACGGCATGAGCCTGGTGACGCCCGCGGATGCCTGGCATTTCCCGGCTGAAGCGCTGGATGTGCATGATGTGGCGGGGGCGGGCGATACGGTCGCCGCCGTGCTCGCGGCCGGTATGGGGGCACGCCTGCCTTTGCCGCTCGCAGCCCGCCTCGCCAATATCGCGGCCGGCATCGTCGTCGGCAAGGTCGGCACCGCCGTTGCGCGCCTCGCCGATATCGAGGCGCGGCTCTCGCCTGAAACCGGCGACCACACCAAAATTGTCTCCCCGGCGGCCGCGATCGAGCAGGCCGAGCGCTGGCGGCGCCGCGGCTGGCGCGTGGGCTTCACCCATGGCCGGTTTGACCGGCTGCATCAGGGCCATGCCCATCTGCTGGAACAGGCACGTGGCGCCTGCGACCGCCTGATCGTCGCGATCGACGGGGATGAGCCGCTGCCGAAGCGCTCCCTCGGCCGCCCTGTGCAGACAGCGGCGGACCGGGCGGCGGATCTCACGGGCCAGCCGGCGGTCGATCTGGTCTGTGTGCTGGAAGAGGAATCGCCGCTGGCCATGATCCTGGCACTCAAGCCCGATCTGCTGGTCAAAGGTGCGAGCTATGCGGAGGCCGATATCATCGGGGCGGACAAAGTGGCCGCCTGGGGCGGCACAGTGCTGCGCGCGGAGCTGCTCCCTGCTTCCGCGCGCAGCACTGGCAGAGTAGCGTCAGAGACCTCAATCTGAAGCACCGGGCAGCTTAAGACCGGACCTAAAAGGACAGAACAATGGACCGTGTTGACGCGGACGGGCTGCAGGTCGCGAGGCCGCTCCATGATTTCATTCAAAATGAGGCGCTGCCGGGCACGGGCCTTGAGCCGGCAGCCTTCTGGCGCGGCTTTTCCGCTCTCGTGCATGATCTCGCACCCCTCAACCGGGCGCTGCTCGGCAAGCGTGACAGTCTGCAGGCGGCGATCGACGCCTGGCACCAGCAGAACACAGGGCCGGTCGATGCCGCCGCCTATCGCGGCTTCCTCAATGATATCGGCTATCTGCAGCCCGAGCCCGCCCCCTTCACGGTCACCACCGGGTCCGTCGATCCTGAAATCGCGACGCTTGCCGGCCCGCAGCTGGTCGTGCCCATCACCAATGCCCGCTACGCGCTGAATGCTGCCAATGCGCGCTGGGGCAGTCTGTATGACGCGCTCTACGGCACGGATGTCATCGCCGAGGATGGTGGGGCGGAACGGGGGCGGGGCCTCAACCCCGTGCGCGCCCAGCGTGTCGTCGCCTATGCCAAGGATTGGCTGGATCAGGTGGCACCTCTGGCCGGCGGCAGCCACGCCAAGGCCCTGGGCTATAGCGTGGTGGATGGCGCGCTGGTTGCGGCCGGTGTCGGCGCCGCCGGCGTAGGCCCGCTCCAGAACGCATCGGCCTTTGTGGGCTTCCGCGGTCCGGCCGCCGCGCCGGAATCCGTGCTGCTGCGCCACAACGGCCTGCATATCGAACTGGTCCTGAACCGCGCGCATCCGATTGGGAAGGACGATCCGGCGGGCGTCGCCGATATCGTGCTGGAAGCCGCCCTCAGCGTCATCATGGATTGCGAGGACAGCGTCGCCGCTGTCGATACCGAGGACAAGATTGCCGTCTACGCCAATTGGCTCGGCCTCATGCAAGGCACGCTCTCGGCGACGCTCTCCAAGGGGGGGCGAGAGATCGAACGCAAGCTGGAAGCCGATCGCGTCTTTACCGCGCCTGACGGCGGCACGCTGACGCTGCCCGGCCGCAGCCTCATGCTGGTGCGCAATGTCGGCCATCACATGGTCACGGATGCGGTGCTGACGAAGGACGGCGCAGAAATTCCCGAGAACCTGCTGGACGGCGTCGTCACGTCGCTGATCGCCCTGCATGACCTGCAGTCCACCGGCGCCATCCGCAACAGCCGCGCGGGCTCGGTCTATATCGTCAAGCCCAAGATGCATGGGCCGGAAGAGGTCGCCTTCGCCAATACCGTGTTTGACCGGATTGAGGCCCTGCTCGGTCTTGCGCCCAATACGCTCAAGATGGGCATCATGGATGAGGAGCGCCGCACCTCCGCCAATCTCGCCGCCTGTATCGAGGCTGCCAAAACTCGGGTCTTCTTCATCAATACCGGTTTCCTGGATCGTACCGGCGATGAGATCCATACGTCCATCGCGGCGGGGGCCATGGTGCGCAAGAACGCCATGAAGGGCACCGCCTGGATCAAGGCCTATGAGGACCGCAACGTCGATATCGGCCTCGCCGCCGGTCTGCGCGGCCATGCCCAGATCGGCAAGGGCATGTGGGCGGCACCCGACCGGATGGCGGAGATGCTGGAGCAAAAGATCGGCCACCCGCGTGCGGGTGCCAACACCGCCTGGGTGCCGTCGCCCACAGCCGCCACCCTGCATGCCCTGCATTACCATGCGGTCGATGTCGCTGCCCGGCAGGAGGAGCTGGCCTCCCGTCCGCATGCCTCGCTCGGCACGCTGCTGACCATCCCCGTGGCAGAGGGCACCAATTGGTCGCCTGAGGAAATCCGGCAGGAGATCGACAACAACGTCCAGGGCATTTTGGGCTATGTGGTGCGCTGGGTTGACCAGGGGGTGGGCTGTTCCAAAGTGCCCGACATCCATGACATCGGGTTGATGGAAGACCGCGCAACCTTGCGTATCAGCAGCCAGCATCTCGCCAATTGGCTGCTCCATGGCGTGGTGACGGAGGCGGAGGTTGAGGCCGCGCTGCGCCGCATGGCGGTCGTTGTGGATCAGCAGAACGCGGGTGACGCGCTCTACAGGCCCATGGCCCCGGGCTTCGACGGTCCTGCCTTTAAGGCGGCCTCCGACCTCATCTTCAAGGGGCGGACGCAACCGAACGGCTATACCGAGTTCATCCTCCATGAATGGCGGCGCGTCGCCAAAGCTGGCTGAGCCGCGGCGGAAGACTTGGCAAGCGGGCCGCGCGATGATCTTCTGTGTGCGCTGCGTCAAAACCACCGAGGGATCGCCCGTTGAAGAGCTTCCGCGCCTGGCTTGCCACTGCCCCGGCTTTAGCCTTGCTATCCCTGGCCTGTCTGCCGGCGCGGGCAGCCCCGCCCGATAGCCTGACGCTGGGCATGCAGCTTGAGCCGCCGGGCCTGGACCCGACGGCCGGGGCGGCGGCGGCCATCCGGGAGGTGACCTATGCCAATATTTTCCAGGGACTGACCCGGATTGACGCGAAAGGGGAGGTCACACCAGACCTCGCCCGCTCCTGGACCGTTTCCCCGGACGGGCTGACCTATCATTTCGATCTGCAGCCGGGCGTTACCTTCCAGGACGGCACGCCCTTTGACTGCGCCATCGTCCAGTTCAGCTATGGCCGTGCCGTGGCGGCGGACAGCATCAATGCGCAGAAGCAACTTTTTGAACCGATCGCCAAGGTCGATTGCCCCAGCCCGCTGAAGGCGGTCATCACGCTCAAGCGGCCGACCTCGACCTTTCTCTACAACATCGCCTGGGGCGACGCGGTCATGGTTGCACCCAAGACGGCTGCGACTAATAAGACCCATCCGGTCGGCACCGGTCCATTCCAACTCGATAACTGGGTGCCGGGCGACCGTATCGAGCTGGTGCGCAACCCGCATTACTGGGGACCGGCACCGAAACTTGCCCGCGTCACCTTCCGCATCATTCCCGATCCGGCAGCGGCGACGGCGGCCTTGCTGTCCGGCTCGCTCGATGCCTATCCAGATTTTCCGGCGCCGGAAACGGTCGTCAAATTCCAGCATGATCCGCGCTTCACGGTGTCGATCGGCACGTCGGAGGGCAAGGTCATCCTCGCGCTCAACGATTCGCGTAAGCCGTTCAATGATCTTCGCGTGCGGCAGGCGCTGGCCTATGCCATCGATCGCAAGTCGATCGTCGAGGCCGCCTATTCCGGTTTCGGCACGCCCATCGGCTCCCACTACACGCCAAGCGATCCGCATTATGTCGATCTGACGGGTGCCTATCCCTACGATCCGGCCAAGGCGAAGCAGCTGCTGCAGGACGCGGGTGTGAAGCCGGGGATGAGTTTTACCATTACCATGCCGCCGCCGAGCTACGCGCAGCGCAGCGCCCAGTTGATCGCGGCCTATCTCAGCCAGGTCGGCATCAACGTGAAACTTGAATCGGTCGAATGGGCGAAGTGGCTGTCTCAGGTCTTCAGCCAGTCGAATTTCGATGCGACGGTGATCGCGCATGTCGAATCGCGCGATCTCGATATCTACGCGCGCCCACACTACTACTTCAATTACGACAGCCCCGCCTATAAGGCGCTCTATGCGCAGTATATCGCGGCGACCGACCCGGCCCAGCAGGTGGCGCTGGTTGAGAAGTTGCAGCGTCAACTCTCGGCGGATGAGCCCAATATCTTCCTCTTCGCGTTGCCCAAAATCAGCGTCTCCAATGCGAAGCTGCGCGGCCTGTGGCCAAATGACCCGATCCCGGAGGACGATGTCACTGGCGTCTCCTGGGCGCAGTGACCGGATTTCTGCTGCGGCGGCTGGGAACTCTGGTCGCCGCGCTCTTCTTCGCTTCGGTCGTCGTCTTCACCGTGCTGCAGATCCTGCCGGGCGATCCGGCGCTCGTGATTCTGGGCCCGGATGCGCAGGCCGATACGCTCAACGCGCTGCGTCATCAGCTCGGCCTCGATCTGCCGGTCTGGCTGCGCTATGTGCATTGGATCGGTGGCGTCTTGACCGGGGATTTCGGCCGCAGCACGGCCTATGACAGTTCCATCGCCACCCTCATTCTGCAGCGCGTCGCGGTTACCGTGCCGTTGGCGATCGCTGCGATGATCCTGTCCAGCCTGCTGGCCATTCCGCTGGGCGTCTTTGCCGCCTCCCGCCGCGGCGTAGTTGACGGCAGCATCATGGCCATCACCCAGGTGGGTGTCGCTGTCCCGGATTTCTGGCTGGCCCTTCTGCTCATCCTGATCTTTGCTGTCCACGTCACCTGGTTTCCAGCGGGCGGCTTTCCCGGCTGGTGGCACGGCACGGGTGCGGCGCTGCGGGCCTTGGTGTTGCCGACGATAGCCCTCGCTGTCCCACAGGCGGCCATTCTGGCGCGCGTCACGCGCGGTGCCGTGCTGGATGTGGGTCTGCGGGACTATCTGCGCACGGCCCGCGCCAAAGGCCTGCGCGAGGGTGCCATCCTCTGGCTGCATGCCGTGCCCAATGCGCTGATCCCGGTCACCACGCTGATGGGCCTGCAATTCTCCTTTCTCCTCGCGGGGACGATCATCATCGAGAATGTCTTCACTCTGCCAGGGCTCGGGGCACTGCTGTTTCAGGCCATCGGCCAGCGTGACCTTATTCTCGTGCAGGATCTTGTTCTGCTCTTCGCCGGCCTTGTTATCGTCATCAACTTCCTGGTCGACCTGCTCAACGTCCTGATCGATCCCCGGCTTGCAAAGGGGCAGCGATGAGCAATCTGCGCATTCTGCTCGGCGGCGGCCTCACGCTGCTCATCATCCTGGTCTCGCTCCTGGCCCTTGTCTGGACACCCTACGGCCCCACCGCCATCGATATCCTGCATCGCCTGGCCGCCCCATCGGGGGCGCACCCCTTCGGCACGGATGCTTTCGGGCGGGACACGCTGTCGATGATCATGGCAGGGGCCGAGAATTCCATCATCGTCTCGCTCGCCGCGGTCGTACTTGGTGCGGTGCTCGGCATTCCGGCCGGTCTGCTGGCGGCCGCCCGTGGCGGCTGGACGGAGGAGCTGCTGATGCGCAGCGCCGATCTCACCTTCGCCTTTCCCGCGCTGCTGACGGCCGTGATGATCACGGCGCTGCGCGGTCCCGGAGCCTATACGGTGATGATCGCGATCGGCGTCTTCACCGCGCCCGTGCTCGCGCGCGTCACCCGCACGGCCGCCGGCGTCATCTGGGTGCAGGATTATGCGCGCGCCGCCCGCGCACTCGGCCGCGGCAAGGCTGCCATCACGCGCATCCATATCCTGCCGAATATTGTCAGCGTGCTGGTGGTGCAGATCACCATCCAATTGTCACTGGCTATCCTGGCCGAGGCCGGGCTCTCTTTCGTCGGCCTCGGTGCGCAGCCACCCGCGCCCAGCTGGGGCCGTATGCTCAATGATGCGCAAACGTATATTTATACGGCGCCGTTTTTGGCGGTATTCCCTGGTCTCGCGATTGCGCTCGCGGTGCTCGGCCTGAATATGCTGGGAGATGGCCTGCGTGACGCTTTCGATTTCAGACGACGGAGACGTGCATGACACCACCCTGGACGGTCAGGACGCTGGCCGCAGCGCTCGCGCGCGGAGACGTCACGGCCGAGGCGGTCGCCGAGCAGTCGCTCGCCCGCATCGAGGCTGAGGATCAGACCCTCAATGCCATTATCACGCCCAATCCGCAGGTGCTCGAGGATGCGCGCGCCATAGACCGCAGGCGAGCCGCTGGCGACATCGTGGGGCCCTTGGCCGGCATCCCCGTCCTCGTCAAAGACACGATGGATATGGCGGGACTGCCGTCGACCGGCGGCTGGTCGAAACTCTCGGCCCGCGCAGGCGGCGTTGATCTCATCCCCCGCCGGGATTCGGCGGTCGTCGCGCGCATGCGCGCGGCCGGTGCCTTGCTGCTCGGCAAGACCAATGTCCCGGTGATGAGTGCCTCGGGCACCAATGCCAATGACAGCTGGGCGGGGCCTACGCTGAATGCCATCGCGCCAGAACGCGCGCCAGGTGGCAGCAGTACGGGCTCGGCCACCGGCGTCGCTGCTGGCTATGCGGTGATCGGCCTCGCTGAAGAGACAGGGGGCTCCATCCAGAATCCGGCTGCAGCCCAGGGGCTGGTAGGCATCAAGCCGACCTTTGGCCTCGTGCCTAATTCCGGTGTCATGCCGCTCGCCAACAGCACGCGCGATGTGGTCGGGCCCGTCGCCATGACGGTGCGCGGCGCCGCCATCGCGCTCGACGTGCTGGCCGGCTACACGGCCGAAGATCCCAAGACCGTGGCCGGTATCGGCCGCCGGCCGCTGGGTGGCTATGCCGCCGCCATCCGACCCGGCGCGCTGCAGGGCAAACGGCTTGGCCTATATGGTCCCGGCTGGCGCCATGCCGCTTTGTCCCCCGCCAGCGAAGCGCTGTTCCTGACCGCCTGTCAGGGGCTGAAGGCCCTGGGGGCTGAACTTGTGGAAGACCCCTTCGCGGGCTCAGGCTTTGCGGATCTTGCGCGCTTCGTCAGCGCCATGCCTTACGATCCGCGGGGCGAGGAATCGGTGGTCTATGATCTTGATCGCTATCTCGCCGCCTTCGGCCCTGACAGTCCGATCAACTCGCTGGAAAGTCTGAGGCGGGTCACCGGGGTTGATCCTTTCGATCCCGCAGGCCAGCTCGGCTATCTGTGGGAGCTGGAGGATTTCCCGCAGATGGTGGCGCAGTACCGCGACCCGCCGTCTCTTGGCCGCTTCCTCTCGATCCGCGAGCAGTATCTGCAGCTTTTCAAGCAGGTGATGGTAGCCCACCGGCTGGACGCAATGGTGATGCCGCAGACCCGTGCCGAACCGCCGCTGCTGCACGCGCCGGACGTGATCCTGGAAACCGCGGTCTCCGAAATCAATATCGCCGGCCTGCCGGGCGTCACGGTGCCGGCCGGGCTTTATCCGTCCGGCGCCGGCTTCGGCCTGCTTTTCGTCGGACGGCCGTGGAAAGAGGCCCGGCTGATCGCCTTCGCCGCCGAATATGAGGCGATTACCTGAACCGGCTGCGCCAGTCCGGCAGCGCATCCGCATAGGGCAGGGCGGTCGCCTCATATACGCCACGGGCAATGGCGCGCGCCGTCACCATGGTCGCCGCATGGCAGAGCAGGGTGAGCGTCGGGGCATCGACTGCCGCGCCCTGTCCAGTGCTGGCCGCGAACATGGTGTCGCCATCGAAGGGCAGATGGGCGGTATGGACGGCACGGGCCAGTCCGTCCTGGGCCGCAATGGCAAGCCGCTTGGCCTGGGCCTTGGTCAGCGGCGCATCGGTCACCACAAGGCCGATAGTGGTGGCGGTCGCCGGCTCCCCCTGATCATGCGGCGGTGGATGCCCTTTAAGGCGCGGCGCCAGGGCCGCATCAGAGAGGGGAAGCGGCGGAAAGCCGAGCCCGCCGAACTCACTCCCCCGCTCGAAGGGGGCGGCCCAGAAATGCGGACCGTCACCCACCAGCGGATTGCCCACCGGATTGGCGATGGTGATCGCGGCTACGCGATAGCCCGCGTGCGTCTCGGCACTCGCCGAGCCAAGGCCACCCTTGACGAGCGGCGTGGTCGCACCTGTGCCGCCCCCGATTGTGCCGAGCGCAAAGACCCCGTCGCCGGCGGCTTCTGCCGCCGCGAAGCCCATGTCGCGATAGGGGGAGAAGCGGGGCCAGCCCTTGTCGCCGCCATTGGTAAGGTCGAAGCAGATCGCTTGCGGCACGATCGGCACATGGTAGCCCGCGAAGATTGTGCCGCGCTTCTGCTCCCGCAGCCAGGCCTGCACGCCGCCCGCAGCATCCAGTCCGAAGCAGGACCCGCCCGAGAGGCAGATCGCATCAACCCGGTCGATCGTCATCTCGGGTTCCAGCAGCGCCGTATCCCGGCTGCCTGGCGCGCCGCCCAGCACGCTCACCGACGCCGTGGCGGGCTCGTCGAAGATGATGGCGGTGACGCCGGAGCCGAGGCTGAGGTCGGTCGCGTGACCGACAATCAGACCCGCAATATCCGTCAAAAGATTGAGCATGGCGGCCTCAGCTGGCGTTTGGACGGCCGAGCAGGGCCAGATATTCCCACATCACGGTGGCGGCCGCGAGCGCGGTAATTTCGCTCACGTCATGGGCGGGCAAAACCTCGACCACATCCATGCCGACGAAGGACAGATCGGTGAAGCGGCGGATGATGGCCTGGGTCTGCCAGGACGCGAGACCGCCGATCTCCGGCGTGCCGGTGCCGGGCGCGAAGGCCGGGTCCAGGCAATCGACGTCATAAGTGAGGTAGGTCGGCCGGTCACGGCCGACGACCTGAATGGCACGATGGGCGACGGCGGCGACCCCCATCTCATGCACGTCCTGGGCGGAGAGGATGGTGACACCCTGGCCCACCGTCCAGTCCCAGACATCGCGCTGAACAGGCGAACGGATGCCGATCTGGATCATCCGGCGGGGATCGACCAGACCTTCGTTGATGGCGTGATAGAAGACCGATCCGTGACCATAGACCTGGCCGAAATTGTCGTCCCAGGTGTCCACATGGGCGTCGAAATGAATAAGGCTGAGTGGCTCGCCCAGACGCTGGCGCAGGGCGCGCAGCAGCGGCAGCGTGATGCCGTGCTCGCCACCCATGGCCAGAAGGTGGGGAATAGTGGCGGCCTGCAGTTCGATCAGCGCCAGGCTCTGCGTCAGATCACCGAGCGCGATCTCAAACTCACCCATATCGGCGATGGGCAAGGCGTTGACATCGGTCCAGAAAAGCGGGTGCTCGCCGTCCACCAGCATGCGGCTTGCCTGGCGAATGGCGCCGGGGCCGGACCGCGCGCCGGCGCGGTTGGTGACGCCGATATCCAGCGGAATGCCGGCGACGGTGAAGGTTGGCCCAATGCCTGACAGGCCGCGGCCCAGGAAACCGGGACCGGTTGCGAAAGTCGGAACGCCTGCCATCGTCTCACCCTCGGGCTTTGCACACCGGCGCTACTGCCGGTGCCCATGGCATAGCCTAGCGTGGTCGCGCTGGCGACCGGGGGTTGCGCCTACATACGGGCGAGTTTGGACCGGACCAGCGGCGTGGGGGTACGGCCGCGCGGATTGGACCCGTCCTGCCTCAGCATCGGCTCGGGTCCGGTAGGCGAATTCGCCGGATCGGTCGCAACAAGCCGCGCATGCAGTTTCACGGCCTGCCGCTCCAGCCATTCCAGAACCCGCCGCGTTTCGGACAGGTCGGCGTCTTCGATCATGGCAGCAAGGTCGAGATCGATCAGCGCGCTCGAAGGAGTGACGGCCGGAAAGCTGAACGTTCCGCCCTCCAGGGCCTGCCCGTCGGCCGCACGGCGGACGATCAATTCGTGTGATCGGCGGGGGTCCAGTGGCCGCGGCAATTCAACGTGGAAAGCGTGCTGGCCATTGCCGATGCCGGCGCGCCGCAGATCGCTGCGGAATTGATCCGCTACAGCGACCGCCACCACGTCGATTTTATCCTTCACCTCCAGGACCACGGGCACGTCGGGGTGATCGGGCAGCCAGGCCCAGCCAGAAATCAGCGTCCGATCGACCCATTCCACTTTGCCCATCAGGGGGCCGTCTTGCGGACGGTCCATGATATTGGGCTCGGTGATGCCGGCGCGGAGCGCGATGCGCGCGCGCACGCGATCAACCAGGGGGCCGGACTGCAGGATCGGTGCGCAGGCCTCCCAGGCCTGGGCCGTTATCGTCTCGACGACCTTGGCCGAGGTTGAATTCATGAACATGGCGCGATCGCCGCGGTCTATATAGCTTTCTGCCGGCAGATCCTCGGCCAGGACCACGGCATGGATGGGCATTTCGATATTATAATAGGCGATCGGGTCCATCTCCTCGCAGCGGGTGACGGTGCTGCCATTCAACAGCGCTTCCGCAGGGATCAGGATTCCATCGATATAAAGGTTGTGCAGGGGCGACAGGAAAAGGTCACGTGACGGCATGCCGTCATCGATTGCCCCGGCCTGGATCTTAATCGGAATGCTGTTGGGGCTGAGCCGCGCGAAGTGCCGGCCATATATCCGCTGGCCAATCCAGCGGATCGGCAGAGGGCCGTTCTGCAGCGTCAAAACCTGATCACTCAGGCGAAGTTTTTCGACCCGGACCCGTCCGCGTGTCGTCAGTATTCGCGTGCCGCCGCAAAAGCTCGCGCACATTTTGAGTTATTGCCTCGGTGAAGGGGAGTTAGGTCCGTGTCGATCAAGACTTAGCTCATAAACGCACGTTTATGAGCGATATTCTAATTTTTTTCCAATTTCGGCAATATAAAATTACGTCATCGATATGAAATGCAGTGAAATTTACGAAACCGTCAAGTTTCTTTGTATTGTTTGGCAGTGCCCATGAAGGGTGTGCCGGTAGACAAAACTCAAGCTGTTGAAATTCTGTTCGTAGAAGCGTTTCATATCCAAATATTCCGCAAATAAGAATAGAAACTACTGTGCCTTGCCGGGACATTTGTTTGTGAATTTTAACGGACTTTTTATCCGTTCTTTCATTGCTGCACGCGCTGCCATGCAATGGGGGCGGGGTTAACAAACTTGGCCTTGCATACGAAGCCCTCTTCCGCCCAGGGGGGCTGGGTGGTTACAGAGTATCCATGCAGATTCCGAGTGCCGCCGGCGCAACCCCATCGATGGCCCAATGGTTCGCCATGAAGGCGGACCATCCCAACGCCTTGCTGTTTTTCCGCATGGGCGATTTTTATGAGCTGTTTTTCGCAGACGCCCAGGCGGCGGCGGCGGCGCTCGACATCGCGCTGACCGCCCGGGGGGAGCATAATGGTGCCCCTATTCCCATGTGCGGCGTGCCCGTTCATGCCCGCGACGCCTATCTGGCCCGGCTCATCCGGCGCGGGTTTCGCGTTGCCCTTGCCGAGCAGACGGAAGACCCAAAGAAGCGAGCCGGCAAGGCGCCCTTGCGGCGGGAAGTGATACGCATCATCACGCCCGGCACGTTGACCGAAGACTCGATGCTTGAAGCGGCCCAGCCCAATCTGCTGCTGGCCCTGGTGGAAGCGGACAAGCCTCGCGGCCGTGACAGGGCGCGGCCTGCGATAGGGGCCGCCTGGCTCGATATTTCAACCGGCCAGTTTGAAACAGCCCACCTCGCGCAGAGCGATCTTGCGTCCCTGCTCGGTCGGTTGGCGCCTGCCGAAATCCTCGCCGACAGCGCCATTCCACTGGGTCTCTGGGAGGACAGGCGCGGCCTTGATCTGCCGCCGGCCCCGCCGCGGGCCGAGGATGCCCGCGCTCGCCTGGCGCAGGCCTTCGGCGTCGCCAGTCTCGATGCCTTTGGCACGTTCACGGATCTGGAAGCCGTGGCCGCAGCCATGGCGCTGGACTATGTGCGGCTGACCCAGGCCGGGCGGCAGCCGCATCTGGCGCATCCTGCCCCGCAAGGGGAGCTTGGCGTGCTCGCCATGGATGCCGCCACGCGCGCCAGCCTCGATATCACTGAGACGCGCGCCGGAGATCGCAGCCAGCACACGCTGCTCGCCGCCGTTCGCCGCACGACCACGCCGGGCGGCAGCCGCCTGCTGGGCAGCTGGCTGCATGCGCCGCTGGCAGCTCTGGACGGTATCGCAGCCCGCCAGGACGGCTGGGATTTCATGCTCTCCCAGGTCGCGCTCGCGGAGGATTTGCGCCTCAACCTGCGCTCGGCCCCCGATCTCGCCCGTGCCCTCGCGCGCGTCTCGCTGGGCCAGGCGGGTCCGCGCGATGTGGCGGCGATCGCTCAGGGTCTCTCAGTCGCGGCCAATCTCGCAGGCCTGATGCCCGAGGCGCTGCCGCCGATCCTGCAATCCGCGCGGGCTTCCCTGGCCGCTCTGCCTGATCTGGCGCGCTATCTGGCCAGCGCCTTTGCCGACCCGGTGCCCGTCCGGCTTGAGGACGGTCGCGCGCTCGCGCCCGGCTTCGACGCTGCCCTCGATGAGGAGCGCCGCCTGCGGGATGAGCAGCGGCAAATCCTGGCTCAGGTGCAGCTCGACTATGCCGAGCGCTACGGCGTGCCCAATCTCAAGATCAAGCACCACGCCCAGCTCGGCTATGTTATCGAGGTGCCGGCAGCTGCCTCCGAAAAGCTGCGCGACCAGCCGGAGCTTGTCCTGCGGCAGGGTTTGGCTTCCGGCGCGCGCTTTACCAGTACCGAACTCAGCGTCCTTGATCAGAAAATCGCCGCCGCCGCGGAACGCGCCGCGGCCCGCGAAAGGGTCGTCTTTGACGGCCTGGTTGAGACGGTTATGCAAGCGCGCGATGCCATCTCGGATTGTGCGGCGGCACTCGCTTTGCTCGATGTGCTCCAGGCTGCCGCGCGGCTTGCCGAACAGACCGGCTGGTGCCGCCCGTTGATGACGGAGGGCGACGAATTCCGCATCGCCGCGGGGCGCCATCCGGTGGTCGAGGCGGCGCTGGCCGGGCGCGATCCCTTCGTGCCCAATGAATGCGATCTCTCCGCGGGCCAGCGTCTCATGCTGCTGACCGGTCCGAATATGGCCGGCAAGTCGACCTTTTTGCGCCAGAACGCGCTGATCGTCATCCTGGCGCAGGCCGGGCTGCCGGTGCCAGCAGCCTCCGCCACCATCGGGCTTGTCGACCGGCTCTTCTCCCGCGTCGGCGCGTCAGACGATCTCGCCCGCGGTCGCTCGACCTTCATGGTGGAAATGACGGAAACGGCGGCCATCCTGCATCAGGGCAGTGCGCGCAGCCTGGTGGTGGTCGACGAGATTGGCCGCGGCACGGCGACGCTGGACGGGCTTGCCATCGCCTGGGCCGTGCTTGAGGCCCTGCATAACACGGTGCGCTGCCGTGCGATCTTCGCCACGCATTTCCATGAATTGGCCCGATTGTCAGGCATAATGCCGCAGCTTCGGCCCGCGACGATGCGGGTGAAGGATTGGAAGGGCAGCGTCATTTTCCTGCATGAGGTCACCGAAGGCGCCGCCGGTCGCAGCTGGGGCGTGCATGTCGCCGCACTGGCCGGGGTGCCGGCGCCGGTCGTCAAGCGCGCGAGCGCCTTGCTCGCCAGTCTCGAAAAAGCGGGTCCGCTGACGCAATCGGCTGAATTGCCCTTGTTTGCGGCGGCGCAACAGCAACATGATGGTGCCCCCCAAGGCCCGGAGCCTGAAGCAGACCATCTGCGTCAGGCACTGGCCGAGATCGATCCTGAGCAGCTCACCGCGCGGCAGGCTTTGGATTGCTTATTTCGCCTCAAGGATTTGGCTTCTGGTACCTCAGCCGTGGATTCTCTAGCATCGTGACAATGTCCAGCGACACAACCGTTTCAAGCGCCACCTTGTCAGAAGCTCTGTCTGAGATCGCGGCGATCGATGGCAGCATCGCGCGTGAGGCCGCACTGGCTGCGTTTCGCCGTCATCTCTCGCGCACCCAGCACCAGTTGCAGCACGCCTTTGAGCGTGACGAGCTATCTGGGCTGACGGCGGCAGCGGCACTTGCTGGCCATATGGATGCGGTCGTCGTGGCGCTGATGGACTATACGACCACGGTTGCCCGTCCCAATGCCCCCGACCGCATGACGGTCGTCGCCACGGGCGGCTATGGCCGCGGTTATCTGGCACCCTTTTCCGACATTGATCTGCTGTTTCTCACCGAGGCAGACCCGTCGCCTGAGACGCTCGCGGCGGTCGAATTCATGCTCTATTTCCTGTGGGATCTCGGGCTCAAGGTCGGCCACGCGACCCGCTCGATCGAGGAATGCCTGACCGAAGCACGGAGTGACGCGACCGTGCGCACCACCCTGCTCGATGCCCGCTGCCTGGTCGGTGAGGTCCCGCTATTCACGGAATTCCGCCGCCGCTTCCGGGCCTTGTGCGTGGAATTGGGGGCGGCCGAATTCATCCGCGTCAAACAGGCGGAACGCGCGGCGCGCCATCGCCGTTATGGCGACAGCCCCTTCCTGGTCGAGCCCAACGTCAAGGAGGGGCGCGGCGCCATCCGCGACCTGCATTATCTGCATTGGGTGGCCAATTATGTCTTCGACATCGCCGATGTCGAAGAGATGCTGTCTAAGGACGGCCCCTACGGCCCCATGCTGACCTTGCGCGAGGCGCGCCACTTCCGCCGCGCGCTGGACTTTCTGTGGACCGTGCGTTTCCACCTCCACTACGTCGCGGGGCGGCCGGAAGAACGGCTGACCTTCGATCTGCAGCCCATCGTGGGCGCCCGCATGGGCTATACGCGCCATGGCGTGCAGGATGGGGTCGAGCGCTTCATGCGCCACTACTTCCTCACCGCCCGCGACGTCGCCCGCCTCACTCATGTGCTGGAGCCCGAACTGGTGCGGATCGCGCGCGGATCGCCCGCGGTGACGGCGCCCGTCGACAGCCTTCTCCTGCAGGCCGGCCTCATCCTCGCCGACGGCCAGCTGCTCTGCGCCGATACGGATGCGGCCGCCAAGAATCCCATTATCATGCTCAAGATCATGCAATTCGCGCGTGATCGGCATCTGCGCATCCATCCGCTGGCGCTGCGCTCGATGATCCGCAACGAGCGGATGACCATCCAGCTGCGCCGCGACCCTCAGGCCATGGCGATGTTTCTTGATCTGCTTTGCGGCAAGGATGGAGAGACCGGCCGGTCCGATGGTGCCCGCTGGATGACGCTGATGAACGAGACGGGCATTCTCAGCCGCCTCGTGCCGGACTGGGCGCGCATTGTCGGCCAAATGCAGTTCGACACCTATCATGTCTTTACGGTTGACGAGCATACGATCGAAGCGCTCCGCGTCGTCGCCTCGCTCGAGCGCGGCGAACTGACCGAGGCCGCGCCTGTCGCCTCCAGCCTCGTCGATCATTTGCAATCCCGGCGGGCGCTTTATACCGCGGTCCTCCTGCATGATATCGCCAAGGGCCGCGGCGGCGACCATTCGGTGCTCGGCGCCGAAATCGCTCTGACGATTTGTCCGATGCTCGGCCTTTCAGCGGAGGAGACGGAAATGGTCTCCTGGCTTGTGCTGCATCACCTGCTGCTCAGCCAGACGGCGTTCAAGCGCGATATCGATGACCCCAAGACCATTCTTGATCTGGTCGATACGGTGCAATCGCCCGAACGTCTCAAGCTGCTTCTGGTACTGACCGTCGCCGACATGCGCGCGGTCTCTCCCAAAGTCTGGAACGGCTGGAAGGCGACGCTGCTGCGCGAGCTTTATACGCGCGTCGCCGAGGTGCTGGCAGGTGGCCTCGCCACGACCGAGCGCGACGTGCGCGTCGCCCGTGCCAAGGAAGCGGCGGCCGAGCGCCTCAGCGACTGGACGGCGGAGGATATCGCGACCTTCCTCGATCTCGGCTACCCAGCCTATTGGCTGAGCTTCGATCCCGCGACGCATGAACGGCACGGCCGGATGATCCGCGATGCTAGCCACCGGCAGGCGCCGCTTAGCGTCCAGCATGAAGTGCTGCACAACCGGGCGGTGACGGAAGTCACCGTCTATGCCGCCGACCATGCCGGTCTCTTCAGCCGTATCGCGGGGGCGCTGGCCATTGCCGGAGCCTCGATCGTCGATGCGCGCATCCATACGCTGACCAGCGGCATGGCGCTTGATACCTTCTGGATACAGGATGCCAATGGCGGCATCTTTGCCTCGCCCCAGCGCCTGGCGCGCCTCTCCGTGCTCATCGAACAGGCGCTGTCGGGCAGACTGCGCATGGACAATGAGATCAGAGGCCTGTCAGACGCGCTGCTCGGTCAGCGGATGCGCGCCATTCATGTGCCGCCGCGCGTCGTCATCGACAATCATGCGTCCAATACGCATACGGTGGTGGAAGTGAACGGGCGCGATCGGCCCGGATTGCTGCATGACGTCACAGCCGCCATCACCGGACAGGGCATGCAGATCGCCTCGGCCCATGTCAGCACCTATGGCGTGCGCGCGATCGACGTTTTCTACATCAAGGACGTCTTCGGATTGCGCATCCAGAACGAGCGCAAGCTCGACAATCTGCGTCATGCGATTCTCGACGCCCTCGTTGCGGGCGATGTCACCGCCCCCAGCGACCCCGATGCGGAAAGTCTTGGCCGTGGCCGCTCGAAGGTCGACGCCGCCTGACCGATACCCCATATACCGTGCCGCTCGCGCCACTCCGGTGCGCACGGAATAGGAGTGCATGATGGTGCAGAGAACAGTCTCGCTTCTGTGGGACAGCGGATGCGGCACCGGGGAAAGCCCGACCTGGGACGCGGATGCCGGCCAGCTCTACTTCACCGATATCCCGAACGGGCGGCTGCATCGCTTCACGCCGGCCACGGGTGCGCGAGAGACCTGGCAATTGCCGGAAGTCCTGGGCAGCCTCGCGCTCTGCCGCTCCGGCCGGATTCTGGTCTGCCAGAAGCAGAAAATCATGCGCTTTGACGTCGCGACCGGCGGACTCGAGTTGTTGGCTGCTATCGACGAACCGCAGAGCAACCGGCTGAATGACGGTAAGGTCGGCCCTGACGGCTGCTTCTGGGTCGGCACCATCAATGAGGGGGCGGACGGTCTGCCCTCCGGCAAGCTCTACCGCATCACCCCGGCGGGCGAGGTGGAGATCAAGGTCGAAGGGCTGAAGAACTCCAACGGTCTCGCCTGGACCGCCGATGTACGCACCATGTACCATTCGGATACGCGGGGCCCCTGGATCGACATCTGGGATTTCGATGCCGCGACGGGCGCCATCAGCAATCGTCGCCGCTTTGCGGATGTTCCGAACGAGGAAGGCCGCCCGGACGGCGGCGCGCTGGATGCCGATGGCTTCTATTGGTCGGCTGGTTCCGGCATGGGGGTCATCAATCGCTTCGCGCCGGACGGTCAGATCGTCGAAAAAATCGCGATGCCGGTGCCCAATGCGACCATGCCCTGCTTTGCCGAGAACCGGATCTTCATCACAACCGCGCTACCAGGTGACGAAGTGAAACGCCGGCAATTTCCTGATGCCGGTGGGCTTTTTGAGATGCAGGTTGAGGTTCGTGGCGTCCCGGTGGGGCGGTTTGCGGATTGATCGCGCGGCACGGGCGCCATTGCGGCGGCATTGTGCCAAACGTGCCCTAGATCCGTCCAAACGAGCGTCTATCTACAGACTCACAAAGACGCCATCTGCAGAGTTGGTAATCAGATAGTTACAAACCTGCTCAACACTGGCGTGGAAAGGAGTTCTGATATGAAACTCTTGATGCATTCTCGGATTACCCGTGGTGTCGCGGTCGCTGCCATGATCGGTGCGCTTGGCGCTCCTCTGGCACTGTCTGCACCTGCCCATGCCCAGGGCTACTATCACGGTGGTGGCTGGAATGGCGGCTGGCACGGCGGCGGTGGCGGCTACTACGGTGGCCCCGGCCCGGGTGTCGCCATTGCCAGCGGTCTGCTCGGCCTCGCCGTCGGTGCTGCCGTAGGCAGCGCCATCGCAGCCCCGCCGGTCTATGCGGCGCCCCCGCCGGTCTATTACGCCCCGCCGCCGGTGGTTTATGCGCCGCCCCCGCCGCCCGTCTATTACGCGGCTCCGCCGCCGCCTCCGGCCTATTACGTCCCGTAATCGGCGGCTGACAGGCTGAGATAGACGCTGTCAACCCAGTCCTTGCCGAGCTGAAAGGTGGCTTTGGCTTCGCCGGTTTTGGTGAAGCCAAGCTGCCCCAGCAGCCGGAGAGACGCTTGGTTGCGCGGATCGACATCAGCGTCGAGCCGCTGAACATGTCTGGCGAAAGCCCGATCGATGATTGCGCGCAGGGCCTCCCGCGCGAAGCCCCGGCCCCAGTGGCTGCGATCCAGAAGCACGCCCAGCTCACTTCCCTGCCATAGACCGGCTTTGCCGATCACAGCACCGTTCAGCGTGATGGCGAAATCGTCCGCTTGGCCGGCAGCGACCGCGGCCATTGTCTCGGCCACGAAGCGCTCCGTCACGTCCGGTGCGGCGTGGGGAAGGGTGGACCAATAGCGCATGGTCTCGGCGTCACTCATGATCGCGAACAGTGCCGGCACATCGGCCATGGTCATGCGCCGCAAAACCAGCCGCCGGGTCGCGATCCTGTTGTCCATCACCCTCTCCTAAAACGAAAAAAGGGCGCCTCGCGGCGCCCTTTCTGTCGGTTCTGACCCTGGATCAGCGCGAATAGAATTCGACGACCAGGTTCGGTTCCATCTGCACCGGGAAGGGCACATCCGCGAGCTTCGGCGCGCGCAGATAGCGGCCCTTCAGGGCGCGGTTGTCGATTTCCAGATATTCGGGAACGTCACGCTCAGCGCTCTGCGTCGCGTCGAGAACGACGGCGAGCTGCTTGGACTTCTCGCGCACTTCGATCACGTCGTCATTGCTGACGAGGTAGGACGCGATGTTCACGCGACGGCCATTGACCAGCAGATGGCCATGGGAGACGAACTGGCGAGCGGCGAAGGGGGTGATCGCAAGCTTCATGCGGTACACGACCGTATCCAGGCGGCGCTCCAGCAGCTCGATGAGGTTTTCGCTGGTGTCGCCCTTACGGCGGACCGCTTCCTCGTAATACTTGCGGAACTGCTTCTCGCTGATATTGCCGTAGTAGCCCTTCAGCTTCTGCTTCGCCATCAGCTGAACGCCGTAGTCGCTGGGCTTCTTGCGGCGCTGGCCATGCTGGCCCGGACCGTAATCACGCTTGGCAACCGGGGACTTCGCACGGCCCCACAGATTGACGCCAAGGCGGCGGTTAATCTTGAACTTACTTTCGGTGCGCTTGGTCATGCGCGTCTCCTTCGTCAATACGCCAGTAGTCCATCCCGGCCTGCGTTGATCGGCTGATCGAACGGAAGCAGCAGAAAGTGCCCGGAAGGGCACTGCCTGCCTTGGGTGGCGGGGCAATCGGCGGAAGGCCGCTGATTGTCCACATTCCCGGCAATAGCGGCGGCTTCTAGGGAAGCGCGCCGCTGGAGTCAAACCGCGGCAGCCATGCGCCGGGGCGGAACAGGCCTTTACGCGTCCGGCTTCGCCTGATTGGACGTCGCACCACCGCGCGCGGCCGACCAGGCGGCCGGCGCTTCCAGGAACCGGCGAACCTCGGCCATCGCGGATTCGGGGAAATACGGCCGCTCGCGACAGGCTTCCAGAACGTCCCACCAGGTCGTCAGATAATGCAGCGCGATGTCGTTTTCGGCGAGCGTCTCCAGGCTGCCGTCGAAGACGCCATAGAAGAAGACGACAAAGGCGTGGTGGCACAGCGCGCCGGCATCCCGCAGGCTTTGCGCGAAGCGGATCTTGGACTGGCCGTCCGTCGTCAGATCCTCGACCAGCAAGGTTTCCTTGCCCTCGGGCACATCGCCTTCAATCAGCGAATTGCGGCCGAAACCCTTGGGCTTCTTGCGGACATAGGACATCGGCAGGCCCATGCGGTCGGAAATCCAGGCGGCATAAGGAATGCCGGCCGTCTCACCGCCGGCAATCGCCTCGATCGTCTCATAGCCAATATTCCGCTGGATCTTCTCGACCGCGAGCTGACTGATCTTGGTGCGCGCCTGCGGGAAATAGATGATGCGGCGGCAATCGATATAGACTGGGGATTTCCAGCCCGAGGTCAGCGTATAGGGCTCCTCGGGGCGGAAATTGATCGCCTTGATTTCCAGCAGAATGCGTGCGGCTGTCATGGCCGCATCGCGGTCCCAATCGCTCGCGTGGCCGGCCAGTTTGCGGGATAAGGCGGTCATTCTGATCTCCGATCCAAGAAGGCGCGTTTCTAGCGAATTCGGGCCGTGTCGCAAGGATGGTGTGGGCCAGACCCTATGTGGTCCATGGGTGGCAGCGCCGCACATCAGACTTGCTGGCTTGGGCTTGCCTTGAACCGCCGCCGTTATGGCGTTAGATCCTTCCTTCGTATACAAGCAATGGCAGGTTCGCGCGTGCGTGGGCCGGTCAGATTAGGAGCGGTTTCAGGATGGCGCGAGACGTAAGCACCATCGCTCGGCGTTGTGAGCGTGCAGTCGTGACAGCCTATCGTGAGCTGATGGTTCACGGTAATGGCGATATGGACTCCTTCCGCGCTTGCACCACGCTTTATCGTATCCACCATCCCGAAGCCTCGATGGATGAGGCGCGCCGTCTGGTCGCCGAATGGATCGACCATCATATCGTCCGCGCCGATAACGGTCCGACCAACGGATGCGAATGCCCCTGAGCCTCGCAGGACCCGGTAGCGATGTCCCTGTCTGAATGGTCCGGCGTTTCGCGCCCTGACCGCGTCACGCTCGACGGGCGCTATGCCCGGCTTGAGCCCCTTGATCCCTCCCGACACACGGATGATCTCTTCGCTGCCGCGACGGCGCCCGGTGCCGCAGACCGTTTCCGCTATCTTTTTGAATCCGAGCCGGACGACGCCGCAGAATTCTCCGCCTGGGTCACCAAAGCGGCAGCCGCCAGCGATCCGCTGCTCTTCGCGGTCATCGACCGCGCCAGCGGCCGGGCGGAAGGCCGCCAGGCGCTCATGCGCATCGATCCCGTCCATGGCGTCATTGAAATCGGCAGCATCCATTGGGGGCCGGCCATCGCCCGCAGCCGGGTGGCGACGGAGGCGCTCTATCTCTTCGCCCGCTATGCCTTCGAGACGCTCGGCTACCGGCGCTTTGAGTGGAAATGCAACAATCTGAACGAGCCCTCGAAGCGGGCGGCTTTGCGCTTCGGCTTTACCTATGAAGGCCTCTTCCGCCAGCACATGGTAGCCAAGGGCCAGAATCGTGACACCGCCTGGTTCTCGATCATCGATACCGAATGGCCGGCGCTCGCGCGCGCCTTCCAGGCTTGGCTGGCGCCCGAGAATTTCGATGAAACGGGCCGTCAACGGCAGCGTCTGCAAGATTTGCGGACAGCAAGCGCCGCCTGACTGCTGCTTCGGGATATGTGGGTCCTATGCCTCTCCGTACAATCGAACTGCATGGTCATCGCGGCGCTCGCGGACTTTGGCCGGAAAACACCATTCCCGGCTTCGCGGGAGCGATCGGCATCGGCGTCACAGCGATCGAGATGGATGTCGCCCTGACCCGGGACGGCGTGGTCATCCTCAGCCACGATCCCATTCTCGATCCCCTGCTGACGCGGGGACCGGATGGCGCCTGGATCGCGCCGCCCGGCGCCCTGGTGCGGGATCTCTCCTATGACGCCGTGACCGGCTTCGACGTCGGCCGCATCCGTCCCGGCAGCCAGCAGGAAGCGGCGTTTCCGCATCAGCGGGGCGCGGATGGCGTGCGCCTGCCCCGCTTGGCCGATGTCGTGGCGCTTGATCCCTCCGTCCATTTCGCGGTCGAGCTAAAGACCTTCCCGGATCATCCCGATCGCACCGTGCCGCCCGAGGACATGGCGGATGCGGTCCTCGCGGTGCTCGATCCGGCCGGCGTATTGCCCCGCACGCGGATCATCTCCTTCGATTGGCGGGCGCTGCGCTATCTGGCGAATATTCGGCCGGATCTCAGCCTGGGCTATCTGACAGACGCCGAAACCGTCGCGGATGCACGGCTTTGGTGGGGCGGCCCGGCGCCGGAGGATTTCGGCGGTTCCGTGCTCCGTGCGGTCGCCGCCGAAGGCGGGCGCGTCTGGGGGCCTGACTTCCGGGATCTGACCCAGGCTGAGGTGTCGGAGGCCGAGGGTTTGGGAATTCTCGTCAATCCCTGGACGGTGAACGAACCCGCCGATATGGCGCGCCTGCTGGACTGGGGCGTCGGCGCCCTGACCACAGATTATCCAGACCGCGCCAGGGCCGTAATGGCCGACAAGGGCGTCGCCCTCGCCTGACGACCGTTCGCTCTGCGGACACAAAAAAGGCGCCCGAACGAGGGGCGCCTTTTTCATGATCGGATGCGTCGATGTCAGCCGCGCTTGTCAGCCGGCACGTAGTCGCGCTGCGGTGCGCCGGTATAGATCTGGCGCGGGCGGCCGATCCGGTTGGCCGGGTCTTCGATCATTTCCTGCCACTGGCTGATCCAGCCGGCGGTGCGGGCCACCGCAAACAGCACGGTGAACATGCTGGTCGGGATGCCCATCGCCTTCAGGATGATGCCCGAATAGAAATCCACATTCGGATACAGCTTGCGCTCGACGAAATAGGGATCGGTCGTCGCGATATGCTCCAGCTCCAGCGCCAGGTCGAGCAGCGGCTCGTCCTTGATGCCAAGCTCTTCCAGCACCTCGTGGCAGGTCTGCTGCATGATCTTCGCGCGTGGATCGTAGTTGCGATAGACGCGATGGCCGAAGCCCATCAGCCGGATATGGCTCGACTTGTCCTTCACCTTGGCGATGAAGTCCGGGATATTGTCCTTGTGGCCGATCTCGCCCAGCATCTTCAGCACGGCCTCGTTGGCGCCGCCATGCGCGGGACCCCAGAGTGAGGCGATACCGGCCGCAATACAGGCGAAGGGATTGGCCCCCGTAGAGCCCGCCAGACGCACGGTGCTGGTTGACGCATTCTGCTCGTGATCGGCATGCAGGATGAAGATGCGGTCCATGGCACGGGCCAGAACCGGATTCACTTCATAGGGTTCCGCCGGCACGGCATTCATCATGTAGAGGAAATTCGCCGCGTAGCTGAGATCGTTGCGCGGATACATGAAGGGTTGGCCGATGGAGTATTTATAGGCCCAGGCCGCGATGGTGGGCAGTTTGGCGATCAGGCGGAAGGCGCTGATATCCCGGTGCTCGGGGTTCGTGATGTCCAGGCTGTCATGGTAGAAAGCCGACATCGCACCGACGACGCCGCACATGACCGCCATCGGATGGGCATCGCGGCGGAAGCCCTGGAAGAAGCTGCGCAGCTGCTCATGCACCATGGTGTGGTGCGTGACCCCTTTGTGAAAGGTGTCGAACTGCGCCTCGGTCGGAAGCTCGCCATGCAGCAGCAGATAGGCGACTTCCAGAAAAGTCGATTCTTCCGCCAGCTGATCGATCGGATAGCCGCGATGCAGCAGAATGCCCTCATCGCCATCGATATAGGTGATTTTGCTGGCGCAGGCCGCCGTGCCGCCATAGCCCGGATCGAAGGTGAAAACGCCTAGATCGGCGTAGAGCTTGCGGATATCCGCGACAGGCGGCCCCATGGTTCCATGCAACAGCGGCAGTGTCGCAGTCTTGTTCGTGCCCTCTAGCGAGACAGTCACCGCGTCCTTGGGTGTGTCGCTCATTCCGCCGCCCTTCGTTCTTCAGGTTGTGCGTGTGACCAGCGCCTCGGACGGCTGTCATCAGCTGCCAAAGGGGCCGGTTTTGAGAAGCTTTGACATAGGCCGGAGCGGCGATCCTGGCAATCTTCGCGCTTGCAGCATGAGGCTTAAATGCGGGCCAGGGGAATAGCCGTTCGGCTTAGAAGGGGGTAGACTTCGTCAGTCTCCGCCAAGCCGCCATCACCGCCTCGCGGCTGTCCCTGGTTTGGCCGATGCTATAGCCGTGAATGACGCCGATGGCTTCCGCCGCCAGCACCTGCTCGCGCAAAGGCGCGTCCGGTCCAGGCCTTAAGCTGGCAGCAAGCTCAGTCGAGACCGCACCGTCATTCAGCTGTCCCATGACCTCTTGGGTTTCCGTCAGCCGCTTGATCAGCTTGCGGGCGCTTTTAGCGGGCAAGGCATCCTGCAACATCTCCGCCTGATAGCGCAGTTTTTTGCATTTGATACGCAGCTCATGCAGCTCTGGTACCGGCATAGGGATAAGCTCACGCACCGGCCGCACAGTCTTTTTCCAGCGGCTTTCGATGCAGTTCAGGGCGAAGGCGCCGATCAGGTGGCCGGCCGGGCTGGGCACGGCAAGCGGCGGGACCTCATCCATGCTGATGGCGTCCGCCGACATATCCGCAGGAACCTGGTCGACCGCAAGAACGAGGGTGTCCTCAGTCTCCAGTCCCAGGCAAAGTCCGACCAGCCGCCAGGCGAGCAGACGGTAGGCGGGCCGGCGCAGCCAGTCGATCAGGGCCGCATAGGCCGCCTCGCGCCGCGCGGTCGCGGCACGGCGCAGCCAATTGATGGCAGGGTCCGCCTCGGGCAGCACGCGGGCCAGCGGTTCGACGGTCTCAGACAGGAAGACATCCCAGTCGCGGGCGGGGCCCAGCACGGCCTTCAGCCGCCCGAGCAGCGGCTTCAGCCGCTCCTCTGCGTCGCCCAATACGGGACGGAAAGCCAGCATCATGGCGCGGATGCGCCGCAGCGTGACGCGCGCCTGATGGACGGGTTCCGGTCCGCTGCGTCCCGCGATCTGGTCCAGCCGGGTCAGGAAGGTCTGCACGAAGCCTGAGGCAAGGATGGCGAATCCTTCGGCTGTCGACATGTCGGGGGCCAAAGCAGGGGGCGCCGGGGCCTTCAGCTTGGCGCCGCGCAGCAGCAGAACTTCGTGCGACAGGGTGGTGATGGCGGGCGCCACCGGCAGATCGGCGGCTAATGCCTGTGCCAGGGCGAGGGCCGCCGGGGCGGGACCGCTGATCGTCAAACGGGCGATCTGTAGAGTCGCTCCGCCGTCTTCCTGCAGCGCAAAGGATTCAAGCGCGCCGGTGACCAGGGTGCAGTCCAATGCCATGCCGTCACGGCTGACGGAGAAGCGCTGCCTCTCCCCGGTCAGGCGGCCGGTCTTTTGCAAAGGGCCGGGGATGGCATAGCCCGCTTCCTCCAGCCCGGCGGGGTTGACGGCGGCCGCGATCATGGCCGCGGCCATGCCCGGTCGGCGCGGCCAGCCCAGGCCCAGCCGTTCCAGCTCCCAGCCTACCCCGGTATCGGCCAGGGTCAGGTCGCGTGCCGCCAGGGCATAGCTGGACGTGTCATGCCAGGTCAGGCTGAAGGCGCGTGCGCGCGGACGCCTGCCGGTCCGAGATTTCAATCCCGGGTGCCGGGCCAGTTTCGCAAGCGCGGTCGGCGCGCAGACCAGTTCCAGCACCACGGATGCGGCGCGCACGGGCGGGATGGGCACCGGCGTCATGTCAGGCATTATATCGCTGCTTGCTGCGACAGATCGTGCGGGGTCAGGAAGCGCACCAAACGCGCGCCCTGCGGCAGGGCCTGCCAGGCCCCGGCGACCGAAAACTCCGCCAGCGCCGCTGTCGGAAACCCCCGCGCCACGCGCATCGTATCCGGCTGGCCGAGCGTCAGGGCATGGGCCCCGATTAACATCATCGCGAGATCATGCAGTCCGGGATTGTGGGCGATGATCATGATGCTACCGGTATCGGGTGGCGCCCCGGCAATCTGCTCCAAAATCTGGCGCGGGCTTGCCAGATAGAGATCGTTCTTCCGAACGACGCGCGACCTTTCGGCCAGCGGCTCCAGCTGCTCCAGGGTTTCGCGGGTGCGGCGAGAGGAGGAGACAAGGATGAGATCGGGACTCAAACCCAAAGTAGCGAGCGCACCGCGCAGCGTCGCGGCAGCGGAGCGCCCTTCCGCATCCAGTGGCCGATCATGATCGTTGAGACTGGTATCGTCCCAACTGGATTTTGCGTGGCGCAAAAGGAGGAGCTGGCGCATGGCCGTAACTCTGCCATGGAATTCCCCGCCTGTCGCCAGCTACTGCGCCTGGAGCGCGCGCAAGGCCCCTGGTCCCGCCAAATTGTCGTACAGCCGGCCTGGCGTTTGGGGCAGGTCGCGCCACATCCGCCCGGAGACGGGTCTACCCTCCCCAGCCAAGGAGAAAATGATGATCATGAAACCATGCGGCGATACCTATCCGGGCCAGGCGAAGCCCGCCACCATCTGGAGGTGCCGGCGTGACAGCGAACAGCGTTAATTTCCGGCAGGCTCGCGCGGCGGGGGCCGCCGCGGGGCAGTCTGCGCTCGACCGCCGCGCCCTCCTCGGTCTCGGCCTGGGCGGCGCCACTCTTCTCATGGCCGGCCCGGTCCGCGCTCAGTCTATTCCGCCCAGCGGCCAGCTCGCTTTCGATCTCGTCCGCAATGGCAGTCATATCGGGCGTGAGACGGTCACCTTCCAGCAATCAGGCAGCCAGCTGACGGTCTTCGTTGAAGTTGCAATTCGCGTCACCCTCGCGATGATCACGGTCTATCGGCTGCATCATCACGCAACCGAAACCTGGGACGATGGCCGTCTCCTCAGCTTCGCCGCGACGACGCAGAAGAACGGCCGCAATTTCTACGCGCAAGGGTGGCGGGTGAACGACACGTTCATGGTCCGTGGCACGGCCCACCCGGATGGCTATCAGGCGCCGCCGGGCGCTCTGCCCACTTCCCAGTGGAATCACGCCATGCTCGCGGGGCCAATGATCAACACCCAGGACGGGCGGCTCATGCGCCCTACGGTGACGCCGGAGGGCGAAACCAAAGTGGCGCTTGCCGATGGCAGTCTCATGCCGGCCCGGCGCTTCAATGCGCGCGGGGATTTGCATTTCGATACCTATTTCAGCGACAGTTGGGAGTGGGTGGGCTTGTCTTTCCGTGCGGAAGACGGTTCGATCGTGACCTACGAAAAACTCTGAGGTCCGGTTTTGAGCCAGCTGAAGATCGCGATCGAGCAGGTCACGCCGTTCCGGCAGAACTGTACGATCATCTGGGACGACGCGACCAAGCACGGCGTCGTCGTCGATCCGGGCGGCGAGGTCGATCGGCTGATGGAAACCATCACGACCTTCGGCTTGCATATAGACCAGATCCTGCTCACGCACGGTCATATCGATCATGCCGGTGGTGCGGCGCGGCTGCGCGATGTGCTCTCCGCCCGCGACGGCCTGCCGGTGCCGATCTGGGGGCCCAGCGAGGAGGATCAATTCCTGCTCGACGGTCTGCAGGTCACGGGCGAGGGATACGGGATCAAGGATGCGCGGGCAGTCACCCCCGATCGCTGGCTGCATGAAGGCGATCACGTCGTCATCGCCGGGCATAAGTTCGAGGTTCTGCACTGCCCGGGCCATACGCCCGGCCATATCGTCTTTATCGACCGCAAGCTCGGCTTCGGCATATTCGGGGACGTGCTGTTTCGCGGCTCCGTCGGCCGGACGGATTTCCCCTATGGGGATTCCGAGCGGCTGCTGACGTCGATCCGCGAAAAGCTTCTGGTCCTGGATGACGAGGTCGTCTTTATCTGCGGTCACGGAGCGCGCTCGACCATCGGCCAGGAGCGCCAGACCAATCCCTTCGTCGGCGTTCAGGCATGAGCGCACCGGATGCCGTCCCTGGCCGTTGGCGGCTGGACGGCGTGCAGGTGATTCGTGGCGATCAGCTGGATGGCAATACGGCGCAGACGCCCGGCATGGCGCGGGCCGCCGCCATCACGGCCGCGCGCAACGGCGCTCAGAAAATCTGGGCTGGCACGGTCACCATCGCCCCTGACGCCAAGACCGGCGCCCATCATCATGGTGATCTGGAAAGTGTCATCTTCGTGCTGCGGGGACGCGCACGGATGCGCTGGGGAGAGACACTGGAATTCGTGGCCGAGGCCGGCCCCGGGGATTTCATCTTCGTGCCGCCTTTCGTGCCGCATCAGGAAATCAATGCTGGCACCGATGAGCCGCTGGAATGTGTGCTCGTGCGCAGCGGCGGGGAGGCGGTGGTTGTCAACCTTGACATCGAACCGGTCGAAAAGCCCGAAAGTGTGGCCTGGATCGATCCCATCCATCGCCATCCGTAAAGCGTAAACCTGGTCGCGCACATTGCCGCTGCCTTGGCAATTCCTCTCTAAACTGACAGGATATCGCTAACAGGGACGGCCGGTGGTCGCCCTGCCTGTCACAAGAACAAGGTGGGGGGACGGATGTCCGACACTCGAAACGCCAGTAAGGTGGTGCTCGCGGCCTATCTCGGCTGGACACTCGACGCTTTCGATTTTTTTATTATGATCTTCGTGTTCGATGACGTGGCGAAGACATTTGGTGTTGGTCTGACAACGGCAAGCCTTGCCATCACGCTTACCTTGTTGATGCGTGCGGTCGGCGCCCTGATCTTCGGCCGGCTCGCCGATAAATACGGCCGCCGCCCGGTGATGATGTTCAATATCCTCTGCTTTTCGGCGCTCGAGCTGCTATCCGGTCTCGCCCCGACCCTGATCTCCTTCATGGTATTGCGGGCTTTGTTCGGCATCGCCATGGGCGGCGAATGGGGCGTTGGCGCCTCCATGACCATGGAAAGCATTCCGGCCAAGTGGCGCGGCTGGGTCTCTGGCCTGCTGCAGGCAGGCTATCCCAGCGGCTATCTGCTGGCGACCATCGCCTTCGGCGTGCTCTATCCCTATATCGGTTGGCGCGGACTCTTCATCGTGGGCGCCTTGCCCGCACTGCTCGTCGTCTACATCCGCCGCAATGTGCCGGAAAGCCCCGATTGGCATGCCCGCCAGGCAACTCCCAGGACGCCGATCAGCCAGGTCCTGCGCCGCCATGCCGGGCTCACCATCTATGCCGTGATTCTGATGACCGCGTTCAACTTCTTCAGCCACGGCACGCAGGATATCTATCCCAAAGCCTTTCTGAAGGTTCAGCATGGCTTCAGCCACGGCACCATCACCGCCATCGCCATCACCTATAATATCGGGGCCATGCTGGGTGGTCTGACCTTCGGCGCGCTGTCGCAGAAAATCGGCCGCAGGCGCGCCATCGTCATCGCAGCGCTCCTGTCCCTGCCGATCATCCCGCTCTGGGCCTTCTCACAATCCCCCTGGCTGCTGGCGCTCGGCGCCTTCCTCATGCAGTTCATGGTGCAGGGCGCCTGGGGCGTGATCCCCGCCCATCTCAATGAGCTGTCCCCGTCGGATATTCGCGGCACTTTCCCGGGCTTCGTCTATCAGCTGGGCAATTTCCTCGCCTCGTACAACGCGACGCTGCAAACCAAGATCGGCGCCCACTACGGGCACGACTATAGCTATGCCCTGGCAGGGGTGGCCGCCGTGGTCGCGGTCGTCATCGCCGTTCTGGTCGGCTTCGGGGTCGAGCGCCGGGACCTCAAGATGGGGAATGAAGCTTAGAGCGGCGCTCTCCACCCGCCGCTCCGACATAGGTCCCGAGGCGACGCTTCGGGACCTATGTCGGCAGGCTGATTTCCATCACCGTGCTGTCGGCACTGCTTTCCGCCAGCAGGGCGACCCGCCCGCCATGGGCCTCGATCAGTTCGCGCGCAATGACCAGGCCAAGCCCGCTGCTGCCGTAGCGGAAGGCGCCGGAAAATGCGCTCATGGGGTTGGCAATGTTTGGGTCGCGGAAGGGGCGGCCGTCATCCCTCAGGATGACGCGCAGCTGGTCCGGGCTCTGCTCGGCGGTGATGACGATCGTCTTGGCCTGCGCCTTGGCCGCCGTGCGCAGCATATGGCCGAAGGCGCGCAGCATCAGCGCACGATCCGCTTCGATTTCGAGATTCGCCGGCAGTTTGCTCTCGATCTGAAGCTGCGGGAATTGCGGGCCGATATCCCCCGCCAGTTCCGCGATGATGGCAGCAAGCGGAAAGCGGGAGAAGCTGAGCACCGGCTCCTTCTCGGTCGCGAAATCGAGTGTCGTGGCGATCAGCGCTGAGGCCTGCTCCATGGCGGCGACGATCATCTTGCCGGATCGTTCGACCTTGGGGTCGTCCGATCCGCTCAGCCGGTCGGCGACCATCAGCGCCGAGGCCATGACGTTGCGCAGATCGTGGTTGAGCTTGGCCTGCGCAGTGCCAAGCTCGGCCAGACGGCGCAGGCGGAAGGCGTCTTCCCCCAGAGCAGCCTTGAGCTGGGCGACTTCGACGCGGAGCGCCTTCAATTCGCGGGATTGCGGGTCCTGGGCAAAGGTATCGGTCATGCGGGCACCGGATTGGTTCGGGTGGCATTCTGTTCAAGCGCCCGCTCGGCGGCGCGGCGGCCTTCGTCGAACAGGTGTGACAGAAAAGGCCAGTCGGTATTAAATTTGCTTGAAATAGGCAGCACGCCAAGCGCCGCATCGGCATCGATTGTGATGACCTCGATCGTCTTGGGCAGGCCGTTCAGCTCCGTCTCCAGCACGGCATGGCAGGCAATCTCGTTGAGGCGGTTCATGATCTCGGCCGGTGTCCGGGGCACGCCGGGCCGGCGGGCAGGCTGGCCGCGGATCAGAAACAGCGTCTGCGGCAGCGGGTCGAGCAGGGGGGCCAATGGTGGATTGCCGCTGTAGCCGCCATCCCAATAGGCGCGGCCATCGATCTCGACGGCCGGAAACACCAGCGGCAGGCAAGCGGAGGCCAGCAGCACCTCGGCCGTGATCGCGGCATTGCGGAAGATCACCGGCGCACCGGTTTCGACATCCGTGACGCCCACGAACAGCCGCGGCGCGTCCGACGCGGCCAGCAGATCCGGCCGCACCAGGTCCTGCATCAAAGGCCGCAGCGGATTATGACCCAGCGGATTGAGTTGATGCGGGCTGAACAATCGCATCGCGGTCTCCAGCCCTGCCCAGACGACATTGCTGCTCAGATCTGCGCCGTAGAGAAAGCGTTCCATGGGCGAGCGTTGCAGCGGGCCGATCGCCCCCATGGCGCTGACCTCTTCCCACAAGCGCCGCATCGCGGCGCGGGCGCCGGTGCTGCCATTCTCCACCAGACCCTGCGCCAGGACCACGCCGAGCATGGCACCGGCCGAAACACCGCAGATCGAATCGAAGCGTTTTCCGGCCTCTAGCAGATGGTCGATGGCGCCCCAGGCGAAGGCGCCATGGGCAGCGCCCCCTTGCAGGGCAAGGACGGAACCGCCGGTCGAGGGCCGCGCGCCGGTGGTCTTGGTGGATGCGAAATCTGTCATGCGGCAGAGAGTCTTGCGAAACGTCTTGGCTGGCAACTGGCGCTTGGGCGTTGACGGCGGCCGGAAGACCCCCCTATACCGCCCGACCGAACGGGCCCGCCGCTGTGACAGGTGGGGCGCCCGCGTGATGTGTTGATGACAAGTATTTAGCCGTGACCGGCCGGGTGAGCCCGCCCGACCCGGCAAGACTGGAGAGTAACGTGAAGCGCACCTATCAGCCCTCTAAGATCGTCCGCAAGCGCCGGCACGGCTTCCGCGCCCGCATGGAGACCGTCGGCGGCCGCAAGGTGGTGGCCAATCGTCGCTCCAAGGGCCGCAAGCGCCTGTCCGCCTGATCCTTCGGGATCGGGTGAGAGAGTGGCGACGACTCGGTCATGAGCCAGCCGCCACGCCTGAAACGCCGGGCGGAATTTCTGGCCGTCGCCGGCAAGGGCGCAAAGGCACCCATGCCCGGCCTCGTGCTGCAGTTCATGCCGCGCGATGACGATGCGCCCTTTCGCGTCGGTTTTACCGTCACGAAGAAAGTGGGCAACGCCGTGGTCCGCAACCGGACCAAGCGGCGGCTGCGCGAGGCCGTGCGCCTTGCCCTCAATCCAGAGATCGACCGCGGCTTCGATATGGTCGTGATCGGTCGTGACAAGACGGCCGCGCGACCCTTCACGGACCTCATCGAAGATGTGCGCCGTGGCCTTGCCCGCGCGCGCCGCAACGCGACCGCTGCCGCCCAGCCCGTGCCGCCGTCCGTCCCGGCCGGCAGTGCCGAGACGCAGGTGGCTCGCCCATGAACGATATCCTCGCGACCCTGCTGCGGGCGCTCCTCATCGGGCTCTTCCGCTTCTGGCAGATCGTCTTCCGCCCCATCCTCGGGTCCAATTGCCGCTTCCATCCCAGCTGCAGTGACTATGCAGTGGAGGCCGTGCAGGAGTATGGGGCTGTCCGCGGCGGTTGGCTTGCGCTGCGGCGCATTCTGCGGTGCAACCCATGGCATCCGGGGGGCTATGACCCGGTGCCGCCGCAGGATTGCGGCGACCACGACCACGACCATGATCACGGCTTGCCGCCGGGCTCCGCCCGGCCTTCACATTGGGACCCTGTTGGCTGATGGAACAGAAGCGCCTTTTCATCGCGATTGCGATCTCTCTCGCGATCCTGCTCGGCTTCGAGTTCCTGGTGGCGCCGCATTTGCCGCACCCCAAGGCGCCGCCGCCGATCGCGAGCACGACCAATGACGGTGCGCCGGGTGCATCCGCGGGTAAGCCCGCGGGCGACATGACGGCGGCTTCCGCCTCCTCCGCTGTGGCCGGGCCTTCGCCCAAGGTCGCCATCAAGGCGCCCAGCGTCGACGGCAGCATCAGCCTGCGCGGCGCCTTGCTCGATAATCTGGTGCTGACCGATTATCATGAGACGGTCGATCCGAAGTCGCCGCTGGTGCAGCTGCTGTCGCCGCAAGACAAGGCCGAGCCCTACTACATCCAATATGGCTGGGCGGCGGCCTCCGGCGCCACGATCGACGGTCAGCCCGTCCGCCTGCCCGATTCCAGCACGCTCTGGAGCGCCTCCGGCACGACGCTGTCGCCGGGTGCGCCGCTGACCCTGACCTGGGCTAATGGCCAGGGGCTGACCTTCAGCCTCACCTACACCGTCGATGACCATTACATGTTCGCGGTCGATCAGCAGGTGAAGAACGACGCCAAGCAGCCGGTCGCGCTCTTTCCCTGGTCGCGCATCCGCCGCGAATATATGCCGCCGACCTCCGGCTTTTACCTGCTGCATGAAGGCCCGCTCGGCGTCTTCAACGGTACGCTGCATGAGCTTGGCTACAAGAGCATCCAGAAGGACGGCGCCAAGAATGATGGTGTCGGCTACACCGAAACCAGCGATGGCGGCTGGCTGGGCTTCACCGACAAATACTGGCTGACGGCGCTGATCCCCGATCAGCACGATGCGATGACCGGCGAAGTGCGCGCCATCAGCGCTAACGGCACCGATGGTTTCCAGGCGGATTTCACCGCCTCCCAGGCGCAGAACCTGCTGCCGGGCGGCTCAATCTCCACCAGCAGCCACGTCTTCACCGGCGCCAAGGTCGTCCGCCTGCTGGATCATTACGAGGCCGAGTATCATATCCCGAGCTTCGATAAGGCAGTCGATTTTGGCATTTTCTACTTCCTGACCAAGCCGATCTTTTTCGCCCTCGATTATCTCTATCGCCTGCTCGGCAATTTCGGCCTGGCCATCATGGCCTTCACCTTTGCCGTGAAGCTGCTGTTCTTTCCGCTCGCCAACAAGTCCTACAAGTCGATGAGCAAAATGAAGCTGCTCGCGCCGAAAATTAAGGAAGTGCGCGAGCGTTACAAGGACGATCCGGCCAAGCAGCAGTCCGAGATGATGGGGCTCTACCGGTCCGAGAAGGTGAATCCGGCCTCCGGCTGCTTGCCCATGGTCATCCAGATCCCGGTCTTCTTCTGCCTCTACAAGGTGATCTTCGTGACCATCGAGATGCGGCACGCGCCCTTCTTCGGCTGGATTCACGATCTCTCGGCGACCGACCCCACCAATATCTTCACGCTCTTCGGCCTCATCCCCTGGGACCCGATGGCGATCGCGCCCTTCCTGCATCTCGGCGCCTGGCCGCTGATCATGGGCGGCACGATGTATCTGCAGCAGAAGATGAACCCGCCGCCGCCAGACCCCGCTCAGGCGCGTCTGTTCCAGCTGATGCCGATCATCTTCACCTTCATGCTGGCGCGCTTCCCGGCCGGCCTGGTGATCTACTGGAGCTGGAACAACCTGCTCTCGGTGACCCAGCAGTGGTACATCATGCGCCGCACCCGGCTTGAAAGCCCGCGCATGATCCGCACGGAACGCAAGGGCGCGGGGGCCTGACGGCAGCATGGGTGACAAGACCCTAGGTGGCGGGGAAGAGGTCGAGGGGCTCAACCTCGATCTCCCGCCCGCCGACATAGACCAGCTGGAAGCGGCCCGCGTCTTCTTCGCGGCGCCATGCAACTTCTTCTATGCGTCGCAGAGCCTGGATCAGTTGCCCGAGCCGCGCGGCATCGAACTTGCCTTCGCCGGCCGCTCCAATGTCGGCAAGTCGTCCCTCGTCAATGCCCTGACCGGGCAGAACACGCTGGCGCGCGCCTCCAACACGCCGGGCCGCACCCGCCAGCTCAACTTCTTCGATCTTTCCGGCCGTCTGATCCTCGTCGACATGCCGGGCTACGGCTATGCCCAGGCCGAGAAGAAGGTGAAGGAAGACTGGCAGGGGCTGATGTTCAACTATCTGCGGGGCCGCCCCAATCTGGCCCGGGTCGCGCTCCTGATGGACGGCCGCATCGAGGTCAAGGAATCGGATACGGCGGTGATGGATCTGCTCGACAAGGCGGCCGTCACCTTCCAGATCGTCATGACGAAGGCGGATGGGCTGAAGCCCGCAGCGCTCGACCGCAAGATTGCGGAACTGACGGCGCTCGCCCGCAAACACGCTGCCGGCTTCCCGCAGATCCTGGTCACCAGCGCGCGGACCGGCTTGGGCATTCCTGAAGCGCGTGCCGCCTTTGCGGCTCTGGCGCCCGCATCTTCTCAAGGCTAAAGGGGCTTCTGCCGGGTCTCTGCGGAGCCGCCGGGATGACCGTCCGCGGCTGACGAGGCCGCGTAGGGATGCTGAAAGGATCAGGGGATGAGCTTCGCTTCCGAACGCTACCGGCTTGCGGCCGAACAGGCCTCCACCGTCGCGCGCGCGCTCCCCTATCTCCGCCGTTATGCCGGCGCCACCATCGTCGTGAAATACGGCGGTCACGCCATGGGTGACGACAAGCTCGCGGCCAGCTTCGGCCGAGATATCGCGGCCCTCAAGCAGGTCGGCATCAATCCCGTCATCGTTCATGGCGGCGGCCCGCAGATCAACACCATGCTCACCCGGCTCAAGATCCAGTCGACCTTCATCGAAGGTCTGCGAGTCACGGATGAGGCGATGGTCGAGGTCGTGGAAATGGTCCTTGCCGGCTCGGTCAACAAGCAGGTGACGTCGCTCATCACCCAGGCCGGTGCGCTCGCCGTCGGCATCTGCGGCAAGGATGGCGGCCTCATCCGGGCACGCAAGCTGACGCGTATCAGCCGCGACCCTGACAGCAATATCGAGCGCGCGCTCGACCTCGGCTTTGTCGGCGAGCCGGCTCATATCGACATCCGGGTCATCCATGCCTTGACCGGCGCCGGGTTGATCCCGGTCATCGCGCCTGTGGGCATCGGCGATGACGGCCAGACCTACAACATCAATGCCGATACCGCGGCCAGCGCCATTGCCGCAGCACTTCAGGCGCATCGCCTGCTGATGCTGACCGACGTCCCCGGCGTGCTGGATGAGAACAAGGAATTGATGCCCGAGCTGACAGTCGCCCAGGTCGAGGCCGGCATCGCGAGTGGCGTTATCACCGGTGGCATGATCCCGAAGGTCGAGAATTGCGTGGCGGCGGTCCGCGGCGGCGTGAAGGGTGCGACCATTCTGGACGGTCGTGTCGAACACGCTTGCTTGTTGGAGCTCTTCACGGAAGGCGGCGTCGGCACCATGATTCTCGGGTAACACTTCCGAATCATTTGGTAAGGGCGGGAATCTCCATGCGTTTGTTCCGATGCGATCTTGTGGGCGGCGCTGTGGCTCTGGGGCTTGCGGTCACGCTGATGTTCGGCTCCATCGGGGCCAGGGCTGAGCATTCGGAGGTCGATTTTCCCGGCATCGGACCGGTGACGCTGCGGACCATCAAGGCGGTGGGCGCGCTGCCCAGCGTCGTGCTGGCCGGCCCGGACGGCAAGGTCCTGCTCAACGCGACCGTGGGTGGCACCCAGTCCAGCTTCTTCCGCATCTCCAAAGGGCCGGACGGCAGCCTTAATCCCACCGTGCATTACGCGGTGCTGGATGGGCCGGATAAGACCTCCAAGGCGGTGCTCGCGGTCGCGGCCGCGACCGGCGGATCGGATTGTGCGCTGGAGGCGATCGTCTTCGGGTCCGAGCGCGGCAAGCTCAGCCTGTGGACGCCCAAGACGCTCGATACCCAGGCTGAAGGCGGCATCTATGTGGGTGATCTCGGTGGCCGCCGCGGCTATGGCCTAGCCGTGTGGGACTTCATTTGGGGGGATGAGCCGCATGTTGCCCCGCACCGCTACAAGGTCTGGCTCTATCGCCTGAACCGCCCGCATATGAAATTCTATCCCGTCGAAACCCTGACGACTCACGGTCATTACGCAGATGACGCGGCGGCGCTGCGCGAACTCCGCCTGACTTTTCCCAACCTCACCAAGGCGATCCCGAGTCTTTCCTGCTGAGGGTCGCGGGGCCGCGGCCAAGTCTCAGCTTGACGCTGCATGACAGGAAATTTAGCTGGCCGCTAAATCGCCGATAGTGGACGGTGCCTAAGCTCCGGGGAAAGGATATCAAGCCATGGAGAGTCCCTTGGGGCAGCCCAGCCGCATTCTTCTCCTCGCCGGCGCCGTCACTGCAGGCGCCATCGGCCTCGCCGGTCTCGCCTATGCCGGGGATAGCGGGCTGAAGACGCTCGGCCTGCAACTTCCCGGCGGCCAGGTCGCGCGAATCGAATATTCCGGCCCCGTCCAGCCGCAGCTTGTCGTAGTACCGCTCACGCCCTCAGGGCGTGCAATGCCGGTTGCCTTGCCGATGATGGCGGGCGGGGCGAATCCGGCCGTGCCGTCCGCCCCCTACAATCCCTTTGCCGCGCCCGATTCCTTTGCCCAGCTTGACCGTATTTCGGCGATGCTGAACCAGCAGGCCGCGGCCATGATGCAGGCGGTACAGATCATGGCGATGCCGCCACTGCCGGGCGGCGCTATGGTCCCGGCCGCTACGATCGGCGCCCCGAGTGGCCCCGGCGGCATCAGCTATTCCTTCGTCGCCTTTTCCAGCGGCACGGGCGGCACCTGCATGCAAAGCATTCAGATGACGTCGGGTGGGCAGGGGCAGGCGCCGCATATCGTCCAGCAGAGTGCGGGCAGCTGCGGCGGGGCCAAGGCTGGTGTCCCCGCGGTGAACCCGGTCTCCCCGTCCAGCCCCGTGCCCGCCTTGCTGCGCGTGCGGGATGTGCATCCCGTGTCCGTCCCGCAGGCCTCTCAGACCTAAATCCCAGCGACAGACGGGTCGCCCTTGCGACGACTCGTGATGCAATCGGGCGGTGCGCGAAGCTCTTGCGGTGATCTGCTGACTATTCCACCCTCCCGCCGGCTGCGGGGGGAATAACGTGTTGGAATTGGCTCATCGGGGCGAGCGCGGCACGCGTGCCGCCCGCCGACGCGATCTGGTGGAAGCGGCTGTCATCGTCATCGCGCGCCACGGTCTGGCCGGCACGACTCTCGCCAAGGTCGCGGCTGAGGCCGGGCTGACGGCCGGGATCGTCAATCACCATTTCGATACCAAAGAAGCGCTGCTGGTGGAGACCCTGCGCACGCTGTCGGAGGAATTCGCCCAGGGGCTGGAAGCCGCTCTCGCGGATACCGGAGATAACGCGCGGGCCGGGCTTGCCGCCATCATCGACCATAATTTCGATCCGGCCGTGTCGGACGCGGCCCATGTCGCAGTCTGGTTCGCCTTCCAGGCAGAGGCGCCCTGGCGGGCCTCCTATACGGAAATCTGCGGTGATCGCGACGCTCTCTATATGGACGCCATCCGCGGCCGCTTCGTGCAGCTCGGCCTCGGTGCTGCGGATGCCGATGTGCTCGCGCGCGCCTTCGCGGGCCTGCTGGATCGGTATTGGCAGGATATCCTGTTCCTCGACGCCCGCTTTGACCGGCCGGCGGCGCGGACCGCCTGCCGCCGCTTCCTCAGCGTCATCCTGCCGGTCAAGTGACCCGGTCAAATCGCCAATCGGTCAAACCTTGATGATTAAGCGACATCCGGTCGCCATCTTGCCTCCGATGACTTGATCTGGCGTCCACGCCCATCATCTCGCTTACAAAACTTGTGGCCGGGGAATGCGGATGGGGTTTGCGGCAAGGATGGTCGGCAGGATCGGGCACTGGTCCGCCTGGCAGATGACCAAGGACACGGTGATGGGTTTCATCGCCGACAATTGCCTCAGCCGGGGGGCAGCGATCTCGTATTTCACCATCTTTTCCCTCGCGCCGATCCTGGTCGTCGTCATCGCAATCGCCGGATTCGTCTTCGGGGATGACGCGGCGCGTGGCCTGATCTTCTCCAAGCTCCATGGCATGCTGGGGGCGGATGCTGCGGGCCTGGTGCAGTCGATGATCCAGAGCGCCGCCAATCGCCGCACCGGCGTCATCGCAACGATCTTTTCCATCGTTATGCTGCTGGTCACCGCGAGCGGCGTTTTTGGAGAGCTGCAAAGCTCGCTGAACGCGATCTGGAAGACCGATTCGTCAGCGCTGGGCTCGGTCTCGGGCATCATCAAAGCGCGCGCCCAAAGCCTGGGCCTGGTTGTCACGCTTGGCTTTCTTCTGCTCGTCTCTCTTGCCATCAGCGCGGCCATTGCCGCTGCCTGGCGGCGCATCAATCAGGTGGTGCCGGGGGCAGGCGTCTTGCTTCCGCTCGTCAATATCGGCGTCTCTTTTGTCTTCACGACGGTGCTCTTCGCGGCCGTCTACAAGGTGCTGCCGGACAAGAAGCTTTATTGGCGCGACGTGCTGATCGGCTCCGCTTTCACAGCCGTGCTCTACACGGTCGGCAAGGCCGCGATCGCCCTCTATATCGGCAGCAGCCACGTCGCCTCCTCCTATGGCGCGGCCGGCGCCCTCGTGATCCTGCTGCTCTGGGTCTATTATTCGGCGCAGATTTTCCTGCTCGGTGCGGAATTCACCCAGGTCTATGCCAATCGGCATGGCAGTCAGGCCGAGGTGCGCCGTGCCTTCGGGGCCTGGAGCGCAGCGCCGGCTGCTGCGGTGCCTAGCGCCGGAGCCGCAGCCGCGGCTCCTCCGGCGAGTGGCGATCAGGCGGCGCGCGTCACGGGCGTCACCCGCACCGGCACCGATTTATAGCCCGGCGTGCCGCTATGCGCGTCGACATGGGAAATCGGCACCAGAACATTGGCCTCCGGGTAGTAGGCGCCGGCCGAACCCCGCGGAATATCATAAGCGACGACCGTCAAGCGCTGGAGCACGGCGCCCGGATAGGGTGCCCCTCCTGGCTCCGGCACGGCTTCAACATCCACCAGATCGCCCGCCTGCAGGCCTTGTGCTGCCAGATCATCGGCATTGAGGAAAACGACGTCGCGGCGGCCGAAAATGCCGCGATAGCGATCGTCCAGGCCATAGATAGTCGTGTTGTACTGGTCGTGGCTGCGCAGCGTCGTCAGTGTCAGCACCGCCGGGTCCGCAAGGCGCGGATCTTCCTGAATGCCAGGGAAGAGCAGGAACTCTGCCTTGCCTGACGGCGTCAGCCATTTGCGCTCGGTCGGTGCCAGGGGCAAGCGGAAGCCGCCCGGCTCCTTGATACGCATGTTATAGTCCTGGAAAGCCGGAAACACGCCTTCGATCGCCTCGCGGATGCGGTCGTAATGGCCGATCATGCCGTCCCAGTCGATGCCGTAGCGGTCGCCCAGCACGGCCTTCGCCATCCCGGCCACAATGGCGGGCTCCGAGCGAACCTCGGGCGAGGGCGGCGGCAACCGTCCCGTGGATGCATGGACCATCGACATGCTGTCCTCGACCGTCACGGATTGCGCGCCCTCGGCCTGCATATCCAGTTCCGTGCGACCCAGGCAGGGCAGGAGGATGCTCTCCTGGCCCACCAGCAGGTGAGAGCGGTTTGGCTTGGTCGCGATATGGACCGCGAGGTCCAGCTTGCGCATGGCGGCGAAGCTGGTGATGGGGTCGGACATGGCGACGGCCAAATTGCCGCCGAGCGCCACCAGAACCTTGGAATGGCCTTCCGCAATCGCCGTGATGGCTTCCACCGCATCATGGCCCTTCGCCGCCGGCGGATCGAAGCCGAAGACCCGCTTGATGCCGGCGCGCAGCGCCGCCGGGGCTTTTTCGTCGATGCCGACGGTGCGGTCGCCCTGCACATTGGAATGGCCGCGCAGGGGGCAGATGCCCGCCCCCGGCCGCCCGAAATTGCCCCGCAGCAGGAGGAGATTGGCAATCTGCTGAACGTTTTCGGTGCCGCGGCGATGCTGCGTCACGCCCATGCCGTAGCAGACGATCACGGATTTGGCGGTCGCATAGACCCGGCCGGCCTCTTCCAGGGCCGAGCGCGTCAGGCCTGAGACGGTTTCGATATCGCGCCACTCGGTTGCAAGCAGATCAGCCTTCAGGGCCTCGAATCCGTTTGTGTGTTCGGCGATGAAGGCGCGGTCCAGCACGCCCGGTCCGCCGGTCGCGATATCGGCGGCGTCCATGGCCAACACCGCCTTCATGATGCCCTTCAGCGCCGCGGCATCGCCGCCGACCTTGAGCTGGTAATAGGCGCTGGCGATCGGGGTAGCTGAGAAGGTCGCCATTTCCACGGGGTCCTGCGGTGCGGCGAAGCGCTCCAGGGCGCGCTCTTTGAGCGGATTGAAGACGACGATCGGCGCGCCGCGTTTCGCGGCGTCACGCAGCGTCGTCATCATGCGCGGATGGTTGGTGCCGGGGTTGTGGCCGATCGAAAAGATGGCGTCGGCATGGTCGAAATCTTCCAGGCTGACGGTGCCTTTGCCGATGCCGATGGATTGCGGCAGCCCCACGCTCGTCGCCTCGTGGCACATGTTCGAGCAATCGGGAAAGTTGTTGGTGCCATAGGCACGCACGAAAAGCTGATACAGGAACGCCGCCTCATTGGAGGCGCGGCCCGAGGTATAGAACTCGGCCATATTCGGGTCGGGCAGCGCGTTGAGCACAGCCGCAATCTTGGCGAAAGCCTGCTCCCAGCTGATTGCGACATAGGTATCGCTGGACCGGTCATAGGCCATCGGATGGGTCAGCCGGCCGAGATTCTCGATGTCCCGGTCTGACCAGGTCAGCAGATCGCGGACCTTGTGCTGGGCAAAGATCGTGGGCGTCGCGCGCTTCTTGGTCGCTTCCCAGGAGACGGCCTTGGCGCCGTTTTCACAGAATTCAAAGGTTGAGGTGTGTTTCGGGTCAGGCCAGGCACAGCCCGGGCAATCGAACCCCTTGGGCTGGTTGTTGCGCAGCAGCAGCTTGCCGCCCGAGACCGTATCCATCTGCTCGCGCAGCGCTTTCGCGACGGCGCGCAGCGCGCCCCAGCCGCCGGCCGGACCGTCATAGGGATGAATGCCCTCGGACGAACCTTTGACGATGTCGGTCTCGCTCATCCAGTGCTCCTGATCGCTGAGTTGCGTCTCATGGGCGACGCCTGCCGAGGTCGCGCGGTGTGCGACCAGCTCCGGCGATATCTGGACCGTGGCCCCATCCTCCTGCAAGAGGGCCGCAGTGACCCTACCCGGTGTGACGCGCATGGCGCCGAAGCACCAAATCATGCTGTGGCGGTCATCGAAAGAAATGACAGGAGTTTCAGGCAGTTTATAAAATATTATTGCGTGAACCGGAGTGCAGGTCCGGTGTGAATTCTTGTTAAGTCAATGGAGCTGCCTTAAACTGCCGCCATGTCAGCGATGCCCCCCAGCGCTCAGTCTCCATCCAATGCAGGCGCGGGCCTGCTCTTTCTGCGCGAGGATGAACTCCGTCTCGCGCAGGACATGCTCTTCTTCGCCTACCGCGATTTCACCCATGCGGCGGATGAGCTGCTGGAGAAGCTCGGCCTGGGCCGTGCCCACCACCGCGCCTTGCATTTCATCGGGCGGATGCCGGGCATGAGCGTCTCTGATCTGCTCTCCATCCTCGACATTACCAAGCAAAGCCTGTCGCGCGTGCTGACGACGCTGATCGAGGAAGGTTATGTCACCCAGGCACCCGGCCGGGTGGATCGCCGTCAGCGCCTGCTCAGCCTGACCCCGAAGGGGGCAGCGCTGGAGCGTCAGCTGTTTGAGCGTCAGCGCGATCTGCTGCTGCGCGCCTATCGCGAGGCCGGCAGTACTGCGGTCGAGGGCTTTCGCCGCGTGCTGCGGGCTTTGACGGATGAGACAGGCCAGGCCCATCTTGCCGCGATGGAAGCCGCAGCACGAGAGCTGCGTTCCCGATCTGCCTGAGGACCATCCATGAGCGGCAACGCCACCACCCCGGCTGACGGCACTTTGGACGCCCATATTTTGGTCGTCGACGATGATGAGCGTTTGCGCCGCCTGCTGGCACGTTATCTGACCGACCACGGCTTCCGCGTGACGGCGGCGGCGGATGCGGCCCAGGCGCGCGCCAGCCTGCGGTCTCTGCGCCCGGATCTGATGGTGCTCGACGTCAGCATGCCGGGCGAAACCGGGCTGGAACTGGTCGACGACCTGCGGCGTAATGGCGACCCGGAACTGCCGGTGCTGCTGCTGACGGCCCGCGGCGCGCCGGAAGACCGCATTGCCGGGTTTGAGGCCGGGGCGGACGATTACCTCGGCAAGCCCTTTGACCCCTACGAGCTGGTGCTGCGTGTGCGCGCCCTGCTGCGGCGTGCAGGCGGCGTCGCCGGCAATGTCGCGATCGATATCGGTCCCGTGCGCCTGGGGGAGGCGGAGTTCGACCCCGCCCGGGGCGAGCTGCGCAACGGCGCCGGTCCCATCCGCCTGACGGGCGGGGAAATCGCCCTGCTGACGGCTCTTGCCCGCAAGCCGAATGAAATTCTCTCGCGGGAGGAGATCGCTGAGGCGCTGGGCATGGAAGAACCGGGCGAGCGCGCGATCGATGTTCAGGTCACGCGGCTGCGCCGCAAGATCGAGCGCGACAGTCGCGAGCCACGCTACCTCCATACCGTGCGCGGCCGTGGCTATGTGCTGAAGCCGGGCCTGTGAGTGCCGCGCGGCCAGTCCAGTCTCAGAGCGGGGCTGCCTGAACCATGGCCATGGCATCGGCCGAGCGCCTGTTTCGCAAATTCCTGCCGCGCGGCCTGTTTGCGCGCAGCCTTCTGATCATCCTGCTGCCGGTACTGCTGCTGGAAGCAGTCATGCTGCAAGTCTTCTACGGCAGCCATCTCAGCATCATTTCCCGCCGCTTTGCCTTCAGCATCGCGGGCGAAATCGCCTTCACGCTGGATCAGCTCGACAGCAACCCCGATCCCGCCAGCCAATGGCACATCATGCATGAGATGCAGAAGCAGTTTCAGCTCAGCATGGCTTTCGACCCCGGCGCCCGTCTGGAGCAGCGCAAGAGCGTCAATGTCTTCGGGCCGATGGATGACGATCTCAGCACCGCGCTGCGCCAGCATCTTGCCAAGCCTTTCACCGCCGACTGGGTGTCGAACCCGGATTTCGTCATCATCAGCGTGCAGCAGCAAGGCGGCGTGGTGCATGTCGATGTGCCGCGGAAACGCCTTTGGGCCGGTTCGCTGCTCATGTACGCGGCCTGGGTCTTCGGCACCTCCGTGCTGCTGGTCGTGGTCGCGAGCCTTTTTCTGCGCATTCAGGTGCGCGGCATCCGCCGCCTGGCGCGCGCCGCGGAATCCTTCGGCATGGGTCGGGATCGCGGACCCATCCGGCCGGAAGGCGCGCGGGAAGTCCGGCGTGCCGCCATCGCCTTCAACCGCATGCAGGAGCGCATCATGCGCTTCCTCGCCCAGCGCACGGACATGCTCGCGGGCGTCTCGCACGATCTGCGAACGCCGCTGACGCGGCTTCGGCTCACCCTCGCAATGCTGCCCAAAACGCCCGAGCTGCAGCCCGATATCGCGGATATGACAACCGACGTGGAGGAGATGGAACGCATGATCAGCGGCTATCTCGCCTTTGCCCGCGGAGAGGGCGAGGAGAAGACCGAGATCACCAATCTCTCGGCCTTGCTGGAAGAGGTGGTGACGGGGGCGCGACGGTCCGGCGCCCGTATTACGCTCCATGGCACGCCCGATCTGGTGCTGCTGCTGCGCCCAGACGCGATCCGCCGGGCGATCGCCAATCTCGTCGATAATGCCCGGCGCCACGCGCCCCATGTTGCGGTCGGTGTCGCCTATCTCTCAGCGAATATGGTTGAGGTGACGGTCGATGACGATGGCCCTGGCATCCCGGCGGACCGTCTGGAAACGGTGTTCCGTCCTTTCGAGAGTGGGGAAGCCAGCGGCGGCCATGGTCTGGGCCTGACGATCGCGCGCGATATCGTCCGCGCCCATGGCGGGGAGATCGTGCTCTCGCGCAGCCCTCTGGGCGGCCTGCGCGCCTCGATCCGCCTGCCGGTGTAAGCGTACGGGCCGCGCATGCGGCCCGCGTCTCTTACCACTCGGCGACGATCTTGCCGAAATGCCCGGCACTTTCCTGATAGCGAAAGGCGTCGGCCAGATTCGCGAGCGGGAAGGACCGGTCGATCACCGGGCGGATGCCGGCCTGATCCAGCGCCGCGACATAATCCAGCTGCTGCCGGCGGCTACCCACAATCAGCCCCTGCAGCCTGGCCTGCTTCGCCATCAGCAGGGCGGTCGGCACGCTGCCTTCCACGCCCGTCAGCACGCCGATGAGCGAGATATGGCCGCCGACGCGCACGGCGGCGATGGATTGCGCCAGCGTGCCAGGGCCACCCACTTCGATGACATGATCGACGCCTTCGCCAGCGGTCAGGTCCTTCACCGCTGCACCCCAGTCCGGCTGCAGGCGGTAATTGATCGTGGCATCCGCACCCAGCGCCCGCGCCTTTGCAAGCTTTTCGTCGGAGGAGGAGGTGACGATGACGCGCGCACCCATCATGCGGCCGATCTGCAGCGCGGCGATGGACACGCCGCCAGTGCCCAGTACCAGGATTGTCTCGCCGGCCTTCAGCCCGCCGTCACCCACCAGAGCGCGCCAGGCGGTCAGCCCTGCCGTTGTCAGGGTCGCCGCTTCCGCATGCGTCCAGCCTTTGGGGGCATGGGTGAAGCCTGCCGCCGGCCGCACCGCAACCTCGGCCGCAAACCCGTCTGCGCCGTCGCCTGGCGTGAGGCGGAAATTCCCGACCGATTTGCGCGCGGCACCATCCAGCCATTGCGGAAAGAAACCGGACACGACGTGATCGCCCGGCGCGAATTCCTGCACGCCCGCGCCCACGGCCTCCACCACGCCGGCGCCGTCGGACATGAGCTGGCGGCCGTCTTCCGTTTCGATGACACCTTTGGCGACCAGCAGGTCGTGGAAGTTGAGCGAGGTCGCATGTAGCGCGACCCGGATTTCGCCAGGCCCTGGCGGGCCAGGGTCCGGGCGGTCGATGATCGCGATGCGGTCGAAACCGCCAGGCTTATGGAGAATGGCTGCTTGCATCTGCGCTTCGCCTTTCGTGCGGGGCTAGCCCGCGGTCAATTCAGGGCCAGGGCCTCTTCGGCATTAGGGTCGCCCGGGGCCGTCGCCCAGGCCAGTTCCACCAGCGTGACGATGCGCCGTCCGGCGCCATCCGTCTGGCAGACGATCAGCCCCTGCTCCTCCATATAGGTCAGAAGTCGCCGCGCGCGACCCAGGGACCGGGTGCCGTAGGCGCGGGCGAGGGCCGGGTCGCCGGGGCAGGGCGCGCCCGCACGGGCCGCCCCCGCGATCATCATGAAAATGCCCTGCATATCCTCGGGCAGGATCGCAGCACGGGCCAAGACATCCTGCCAGACCGCGTCCTCGGCCATTTCGGCGGAAAGGCCCGCGCGCGCATGGGTCAGCATGCGTCGGAAGGCCGAAAGGTCAGGGGCATTGGCGCCAAGTCCCTCGATCCGGCAGCGAACGAGAAAGTCCTGGTACAGCACGCCGATGGCGCGGAACCCGGCCTCGGGGTCCGCCAGAATGGCGCGCAGAATACGGTCCAGCCGCGCCCGGCGTTCGGCCACCTCCTCGGCCGAAGGCGGGATCAGGTCCAGGTCCCGCTGCGGTTCGGCGGCGGCGGGCTTCGCCGCCATCAGCTGGCTGAGCAGATCGGGCGAGGGGGGCGCCGGCGGCCGGCGGGCAGGGCGCATGGCCTCCGGCGGCGGTGCGGCCAGAATGACGGATGCCGCGTCCTCCAGGCTGGCCTGGGGCATGGGCAGCAGCCGCGGCGTCGCATTACGCGGCGCGGTCTCCGTCGGGCCAATCCGCAAGCCCAACGGCCGCCGTGACATGGCCGGGCCCAGCGCTATGAAATGGCCGCGCTCCAGATCGCGGAACGCCTCCGCTTGGCGCCGCTCCATGCCGAGCAGATCTGCGGCGCGCGCCATGTCGATATCCAGGAAGGTGCGGCCCATCAGAAAGTTGGACGCCTCAGCCGCGACATTCTTGGCAAGCTTGGCCAGACGCTGGGTCGCGATGATACCGGCCAGACCGCGCTTGCGGCCGCGGCACATGAGGTTGGTCATGGCGCCGAGGGAGAGTTTGCGCGCCTCGTCTGAGACTTCGCCGGCAATGGCCGGCGCGAAAAGCTGCGCCTCGTCCACCACCACCAGCATCGGATACCAATGGTCGCGTGATACCTCGAACAATCCACCCAGAAAGGCGGCAGCCCGACGCATCTGGTTCTCGGCATCCAGCCCTTCCAGGTTCAGTACGGTCGAGACGCGATGCATGCGCGCGCGCTCGCCGGCCAGCTGCAGGCCCTGTTCGGTATGAGCTTCGGCGTCGATCACCAGATGGCCGAACCGGTCGGCCAGGGTCACGAAATCGCCCTCGGGGTCGATCACCGCCTGCTGCACCCAGGGCGCGCTCTGTTCCATCAGCCGGCGCAGAAGATGGGATTTGCCAGAGCCGGAATTGCCCTGAACCAGCAGCCGCGTCGCCAGCAGCTCTTCCAGGTCCAGCGTCGCTGGGGCGCTGGCCATCGTCTGCCCCATCTCGATCGCGATCGTCATGATTGGAGTCGAACCTTCCTTGCGAGGGCAGGGGATATCAACCTCGCTGGCGCCAGTCGAGCAGACCCTGCGCTGCGGCGACGCCGGTGGCGATGCTCGCTTGCAGCAGATAGCCGCCCGTGGGCGCGTCCCAGTCCAGCATTTCGCCGGCCACGAAGACACCCGGCATCCGCTGCAGCATGAAATGCGCGTCGATCTCGTCCCAGCTCACCCCGCCGGCTGAGGAGATGGCGCGGCCCAACCCTTCGGTGCCGGCCACGCTCAACGGCAGGTTTTTGATCAGCTTCGCCAGCGCCCCCGGATCGCGCGGCAGGTCCCGGCTCACCTCCCTCAGCAGGTTGATCGCCACGGGCGCCAGGGCCACGCTCCGCTTTAAACCGCTCGAGAGACTGTCGCTCGGGCGGAGACCCCGAAGCCGCCCAGTGATTTCCGCCTCCGTCATATCGGGCCGCAGGTCGAGCGTGACCGTGCTGGCCTGCCCTTCTGCAGTGGCGGTCGCGATGGCACTGGACAAGGGATAGACGAGCCCGCCCTCCATACCATATGTGCTGATTATACCATCGCCTCTGGAGAGCCGATCCTGCCAGCGCATTGCGACCGACTTCAGCGGTGTGCCCGCAAATTTCTCTTGGAAATGCCCGGTCCAATTGATGCGCAGACCCGCATTGGCGGGTCGGAAGGGCGTGATCTGGATACCCTGTTCGGCGAGATAGGACACCCAGTCACCATCGCTGCCAAGCTTCGGCCAGGACGCCCCACCCAGCGCCAGCAGCACGCCTTCAGCCTGGACCGGTGCCGCACCCTCGAACATCAGGGCGCCGTCGGAGTCGAAACCCATCCAGCGCTGGCGGAGCCTGAAGGTCACGCCCAGCGCGGTCAGCCGCAGCAGCCAGGCTCGCAGCAGCGGGCTCGCCTTCATCGCCTTCGGAAATACCCGTCCGCTCGATCCCACGAACAGCGTCTGGCCCAGCCCCTCCGCCCAGGCCCGCAAAGCCTCCGGCGGAAAGCTCTGGACGGCTTGGCTCAACTGGGGCGAGACCTCCCTCCCATAGCGCGTCACGAATCGGTCCAGCGTCTCGCTATGGGTGAGATTGAGGCCGCCGCGTCCCGCCATCAGGAATTTGCGCCCGACCGAGGGCATCTGGTCAAAGACTGTCACCGCCGCGCCGGCTTGGGCGAGAATTTCGGCGGCCATCAGCCCGGCCGGTCCGGCCCCGATGACGGCAATCATGACCTGTCCAATCCCGCGTGGCGGCGATATCGGTGGGCGGGCTTACGGGCAACAGGACGCGGATCGAAAGACATCATCCGTGCATAGACGACAGAGAGGCCAAGATGCGTAAACCCCTGGTTGGTACCGGCTGGAAGATGAACCACGGCCCGGCCGCCGCCCTGACCTATGCGGCGCGGCTGCGCGCGCTCCTGGCCGGCCAACGCACGGACGGGCTGGATATCTTTGTCCTGCCGCCCTTCGTCTCGCTGTCGGCTGCCGCCGCGGGCTTCGCCGGCTCCCCGGTCGCAATCGGCGGTCAGAACATTCACTGGGACGAGTCGGGTTCCTGGACCGGGGAAGTCTCCGCGCCGATGCTGAAGGAAGTCGGCTGCCGCTATGCCGAACTCGCCCATTCCGAGCGCCTCCAGCATTTCGGCGAGACCTACGAGCTTGTCCGGCTGAAGGTCGATGCCGCCCTGTCGGCAGGCCTCACGCCGATTCTCTGCCTCGGTGAAAGCGCCGAGGATAAGCGAAACGGCACCTCGGATGAGACGCTGCGCTATCAGGTCACGACGGCGCTGGCCGGCCAGACGGCAGCCTCCATCCCGGGTGTCGTGCTCGCCTATGAACCGCGCTGGGCCATCGGCCAGGCCGATGCCGCGCCGCCGGATTACGTGGCGGAGCGCCATGCCGCTCTGCGTGCCCTGCTGGCCGATATCTGGGGTGATGCGACGGCCGAGGCCACCCGCATCATCTATGGCGGCTCCGTCTCCCCCGCCAATGGCGCTGGTCTTATCGCCCTGCCCAATGTCGACGGTCTTTTCATCGGCCGCGCTGCCTGGACGCCCGAAGGCTTCGCCGCCATGGTGCAGATCGTGGCGGATGCCAAGCTCGGCTGATAATAGCGAGCCATGCGCAGGCGCCCTGCATCCCTGAAGGCAGCCGCGCGTTATAATAGGATGGATGCCAAGCCGGGGGGCTATGCCACCCGCCTGCGGGGAGTGCGCTGCCGTGTATGATGTTGCAATCATCGGTGCCGGGCCGGTCGGCCTGGCCTTCGCCCAGAGCCTTGCGAAACAGGGTCTGCGCATCGCCATTGTCGAACGCCAACCCGAAAGTGTGCTGGCCGATCCGCCCTTCGACGGGCGGGAAATCGCGCTTACCCATCATTCCCGCTCGGTCCTGGAAAATCTCGGCGCCTGGGATGAAATCCCGTCCGCTTCGGTCTCTCCGCTGCGCCGCGCGACGGTGCTGAACGGCCACGCAGCCCATGCGCTGACCTTTACCCCACCGCCTGAGGCGCGCGACCAGCCGCTCGGCTTCCTGGTGCCCAATCATCTCATCCGTCGCGCGCTTTACACCCGCTTCAAGCAGGCTGCCGGCATCACCCTTTTCGCGGAGACCGTGCTTGAAAAACTGACGGTGACGCGGCAGCAGGCAAGCCTGCGCCTGGCTGGTGGCGAGACGATTACCGCGAAGCTTGCGGTCGCCGCCGATACACGCTTTTCCGAGACGCGCCGCGGCCAGGGCATCGGCGCCGTGGTACATGATTTCAAGCGCAGCATGATGGTCTGCCGCATGGCGCATGAAGCGCCGCATCAGGAGACGGCGACAGAGTGGTTTGACTATGGGCAGACCGCGGCACTGCTGCCGGTCAACGGCGGCATCTCCTCCGTCGTCATCACCCGCAGCGCTGTCGAGATCGCGCGGCTCATGGCGCTCCCAGCGGCGGAGTTCGAGGCCGAGATGGACCGCAGCCTCGCCCGCCGCAAGCTTGGGGCACTGCGGCTGGCTAGCACGCGCCACGCCTATCCGCTGGTCGCGACCTATGCCCATCACTTTGCGGGCCAGCGCTTTGCGCTGATCGGGGATGCGGCGGTCGGCATGCATCCCGTGACGGCGCATGGCTTTAATCTCGGCCTGGCCGGCGCTGCTATCCTGGCGCAGGAACTGGCGTTGGCAGGGGTCGATAGCGGCCTCGCGGGTGCCTTGCGCACCTACGAATCCCGCCATCGCCGGGCGACCTTCCCGCTCTTCGCCGGCACTAATACGGTCGCCGAACTCTACAGCAAGGAAAGCCTGCCCGCGCGTGCCGCGCGCCACGCCATCATCGGCCTGGGGGCTGCTTTGCCGCCCGCCCGCCGGGCGATCAGCGCCATGCTGACGGACCGTCGCGAAAAGCGCCTAGTCGGCACTTAACGATCGTTAAGGGCGATGGCGGCGCGAATATCCTGATGCGCCGCGCGGTAACTCTCCGACAGCGACACCATCTGCGGGCGCAGCAGATCATGCAGCCGGGGCAGCGCATGGAACGGCACGCCCGGCGCAAAATGATGCTCGATATGCAGATTGGCGTTCCAGAACAGGAGCGCGAAACCGCGGCCAGCGAGCGTCGTCCGCGTATTGGCCATGCGGTCGTCGTTCTCCGGGCAGGCGCGATGCTCCGCCATCAGCACGGCGCGCAGCACTGGCTGGCCGAGCAGGACGGGTATGGCCCAAAGCAGAGCCGGCAGAGCCGATCGGAAGGCGAGCGCCGTGACCGCCACCAGCAGATACAGGGTGAGATAGAGTCGTGCTTCGCGCACCACGCGGTGGCGCGATGCGGGGGGAATCCAAGGCTGGTCCGCGCGTCCCATGGCGGTTCTGACCAGGCCACTGATCTGGCTGATCCAATAGGGAATCCCGGTCAGCAGCCACAGATAGCGGCGGCGGGTCAGCGGTTGTGCGCCCATCAGTTCCGGGTCATGGCCAGGGTCCTGGGTATGGCGATGATGGGCCATATGGAACAGCCGAAAGCCCTCCGGCGGCAGGATCAGCACAAAGCCCGCACCCCAGCCGACCAGCCTGTTCAGCCATAGCGAGCGGAACGGCGTACGATGCGTCGTCTCATGCAGGGGCGCGAAAAGGGCCACTTCCAGAACGCCCAGAACGCCCAGAACAGCCATGGCAAGCCAGACGGCAGCGGTCTCGCGCAGCGTCAGCACAAGCGCGCCTGCAAGCAGAATGGCAGCGAGATGAAGCGCCAGCTGCGCCAACCCACGTCTGTCCGACCGATCGGAGAGCGTCTTGACCATTTTATGGTCGATCGGTGGTGCTGCGGCATTGTCCATGGTGATGACACTAGGGACGGACAGGAGCGGGAATCCAGTGCCGCGCGTCTGGACGCTCGCAGATCATGCCTATCCCGCGTATGACGCGGCCCCATGCTGCATGTCGAAAGCATTCCCTGGGCGCCGGCCGCCGCGCATTTTTCCGCCCTCGCGGACGAGCCTTTCCTGGCCTGGCTGGATAGCGCGGCGGCGGGTGATTCGCGCGGCCGCTACAGCTATCTCTGTGCCGATCCCTTCCAGGTGCTGGCGGTGGATGACGCGGGCGTGACGCTGAATGGCGCGCCGGTGCTGGGCGATGCCTTTTCTGTCCTCGCTGGCGAACTTGCCCGTCTCCGGCTTCCTGCCGGATCGTCGCCCGTGCCCTTCGCGGGCGGGGCGGTCGGCTTCCTCGGTTATGAACTGGGCGGCCTGCTGGAACGGCTGCCGCAGCGCCATGGGCGGTCCGCCATACCCGACATGGTGATGGGTTTTTACGATGTCGTGCTGGCCTATGATACCTGGAAGAAGCAGGCCTGGATGCTCTCTTCCGGCTTTCCCGAGACGGCGCCGGGTGCCCGACGCTTCCGTGCGCAGGCCCGTGCCGCCGCATTGCGCGCGCGGCTCTCAGCCGCGCCGCGGCCGCGGCCGCAACCGGCCATTCCTCCTGTCCGCTGGCAGACCGACCTGACCCCAGCGGAATACCAAACCCGTGTTGGCCAGGTGCAGGACTACATCCGGTCGGGCGATATCTTTCAGGCCAATTTCACCATGGCGCATCGGGCGCCGCGCCCGGCCGGGCTGCATCCGGCCGATCTTTATCTGGCACTCCGCGGCCTGAGCCCCGCGCCCTTTGCCGCCTATCTCGCCTGCGGTCCCGATCTCGCACTCGCCAGCGCGTCGCCTGAGCGCTTCCTCAAACTCGATCCCACAGGACAGGTGGAAACGCGCCCTATCAAGGGCACGCGGCCGCGCTATGCAGACCCGGTGGCGGACAGGGCAGCAGCGGCTGCTCTGCTAGCGAGCGAGAAGGATCGCGCTGAAAACCTCATGATCGTGGATCTGATGCGGAATGACCTGGGCCGCGTGGCGCGTATCGGCGGCGTTGCGGTACCTGAGCTTTTCACGGTGGAAAGCTTCGCCTCGGTCCATCATCTCGTCTCGTCCGTCACCGCCCAATTGCGGCCGGGACTCACCGCCATCGACCTGCTGCGCGCCACCTTCCCCGGCGGCTCCGTCACCGGGGCGCCCAAGATCCGGGCGATGGAGATTATCGACGCATTGGAGGCCAGCCGGCGCGGCCCCTATTGCGGCGCCATTGCCTGGCTCGGCTTTGACGGCGCCATGGACAGCAGCATCATCATCCGCACGCTGGTGGCGACAGGGGATGAGATCATCGCCCAGGCTGGAGGCGGAATCGTCGCGGATTCCGACCCGGCGGCCGAGTTTGAGGAGCATTGCGTGAAGGTCCGCCCGCTGCTGCAGGCGCTTGAAAGTCTCGCCTCATGATCCTTTGGCTGAATGGCACACTGGTCGCGGCGCCCGAGGCGCGGATCGACCCAGCCGATCGCGGGTTTACGCTCGGCGACGGCGTGTTTGAGACGATCCGCGCGTCGGCAGGAGAGCCCACGCACCTCTACCGCCATCTGGAACGGCTGCGATCGGGGTTGGAGCTGCTCGGCCTGAGCAATCCTTATGAGGATGCGGCGCTGGCGGACGCCTTGCGGGCGGTGCTCTCGGCCAATCGCCTGACGGAGGCTGTGCTGCGGCTGACGGTCTCGCGCGGCATCGCCGCCCGCGGCGTCTGGCCTGAAGGTCCGGTGGCGCCGACCATACTGATCACGCCAGCACCCTTGCCCCAATCCTTACCGCCGGCGCGGCTCATCGTCGCGCATTGTACCCGCCGGAACGAGTTCTCGCCGCTCAGCCGCATCAAATCCTTGAACTATCTCGACAGCATCCTCGCCCGGCGGGAGGCGGCAGAGCAGGGGGCTGATGATGCGCTGCTGCTCAATACTAAGGGCTTCGCCGCGGAAGCGACGGCCGCCAATCTCTTCGTCATCAAGGCTGGCCGGCTGCTGACGCCGCCCCTGCATCACGGCGCGCTGCCGGGCATCATCCGCGCCCGCCTCCTGGAGAGTCATGCAGCCGAGGAGGCAGCGATCCGCCAGGAGGACTTGGCGGCCGTCCAGGCTGTCTTTCTATCGAACAGTCTGGGTCTAAAAGAGGTCGCGAGCCTGGACGCCCAGCCGCTTGCCCGACAGCCGGACAGGGTGGCGGGTCTCGCCCGCCAGCTCGGTTTTCTCAGGACGTGACGTGCACGCCTTTCCAGAAGGCGACGCGCCCGCGGATATTGGCAGCCGCGTCCTTGGGGTCAGGGTAGTACCACACGGCATTCGGGTTTGCGGCGCCATCCACCTCCAGGCTGTAGTAATGGGCCGTGCCCTTCCACGGACAGACGCTGGTATGCGTGCTGGGGCGGATCACCTCCGGCCGCAGGGCGCTGGCCGGGAAATAGGCATTACCTTCGACCGTGACGATATCATCGCTCTCGGCGATGACCGTCTCATTCCAGATCGCTTTCACGATGGCTCTCCTCAAGTTATGGGCGTGCCTTGGGACAAGGCGTTGATCTTGGCGGCCAGCACGAAATCCGCGCGGCTCAGCCCCCGGATCGCGTGAGTATGAAGCGAAATGGTCGCATACCCCCAGCCGAAGGCGATATCCGGGTGGTGGCCGGCGGCTTCCGCGGTCGCGCCGATTTGAACGATGAATGCCAGCGTCGTCGCGAAATCGGGAAATGTCCAATCCCGCGCAATCTGCGTCGCCTCCGCGTTCAGGCGCCAGCCCGGGATCTCATGGAGGAGGGCTTCGGCATCGCTGGGCGCCAGAGCCGGCACGCCGCCGTGGCAGGGAAGGCAGGTCTCTTGTGCGAGGTCGGCCATGGCATCTCTCCGGGGTAACGCAGTCAGAAGGTGGGGCTGTCAGTGGCTTAAGCCAAGGCGCATTTCATGGCCCTGGCGCTTTAAACGATCGCCACAGACCTTACCAAAAATCCCGACCGCCCCGAGATAGAATTCGTCTGCGCGAACAGCGCTAATTATGCCTTGGGAGAGGGCCGTGACGCGTTCAATGACCTGGGTCCATATCGGTGACCTTCATATGGATGAGGCGGATGGCTGGCTAAGTCGGGACCGGTTGCAAGCGATCGTCGGCGAGATCAATGCGCAAATCGGCAACGCGGCAGCTTTCGTCTTTCTGCCCGGTGACAACGCCAATCACGCAACACAGGAGCAATATCGCGCCATTACAGACACGCTGGCACCATTGCAGCTGCCCTGGCGTGTGATCCCCGGAGACCATGATTATGAACGCGGCGATCTCGCGAATTATGAGGCCGCCTTTCCGCCGGCCAACCGCCCCGAGGTCGAGGTCATCGCCGATTACCGCTGCATCTATCTCGATATTATCTCATCCGGCGCAGGTGGGCCGGATTTCAGGTTGACCATGCATCATCGCAACCGCCTCCTCGCGGAGTTTGCGCGGGCTGAGGCTGAATGCCAGACCCCGCTTGTCTTCATGCACAGCTATCCGGGCGATCTTGCGGCTGACGGCGACGCGATCGCACAGTGTTTCGCCGATGCGCGTGTGGCCTTCGTGGATACTGGGCACACCCATTACAACGAACTGCTGAACGATGGTCGCGTCATTTATGGAGCAACGCGGTCAACCGGACAGATCGAGGAAGGCGGCGGGAGACCGGGCTTCGCGCTGGTCACGCTGCATGGGCGCGTTCCCAGCTGGCGCTTCAAGGAGACCGGCGGCGAGTGGCCATTCGTTCAAATCGTCGCCCCTGCCGATATCCGTATGGTCACGCGCCCGGCCGATCCTCAGCAGGTTCCGCGTCCCGGCAATGTGACGATCGTCGCAAAGCTATTTGGTCAGGTCACCGGGCCGGTGGTGCTGACAATCGACGACGGGGCGGAGGTGCTCATGACGCCGGCAGGGATGTCGCTATGGAACGCGACGGTTTCCTTGCCGCCCGGCCTGCATCGCGTAACGGTCGCAATCGGCAAGGACCGCGACACGATCCAGCTTCTTGTGCGACCGGAAAACGATATTCCACGCCGTGGCTTGCTCGTCGCACCTGGCAGGGACATCCACACCATCGGGGCCTGGCCAGATCATGGCATTGAGGGCACGCAGCTCGGTCCCAACAGGAACGGCAGGCACTGGTGATGCCGCTACCCTTGGTTAGCAAGAATGAGCCCCTCCAGGCTCGCGGGTGCGGTCTTGATGATCGCCTCCGTCACCCTAATTGCGAAACTCTGATGACATCGAGTGCCGGTGAAACAGCATCGTCCCTGGGTGGCTCTGCAACGCCAACATCAATCGCTCCACAGGATGGTATCGATCTCATCTGCGGATGGGTTATGCGGCTCGCCCCCCTGGCATAACAGCGCGGGCGCGGTAGGCTGGGGGCAAGGCTCAACCGCGGGCGTCAGCCACGGGGCACGGCGGGCGCGGCAAGAAGTCTTATCGGAAGGGAGAACGGAAAACTATGTCTAACCAAAATGCGACGGGTGCCGCCGATATCGGCGTCCTCGGCCTCGCCGTCATGGGCGCCAACCTCGCCCGCAATGCCGCGCGCAAGGGGTTCGGCGTCGCAGTCTTCAACCGTAACCACGAACGCACCGACAAGCTGATCGCCGAACATGGTTCGGAAGGCCGCTTCTTCCCGTCCCACACGATCGAGGCTTTCGTCGCCTCTCTCGCCAAGCCCCGCGCCGTCATCATCATGGTCAAGGCCGGCAAGCCGGTGGACGACATGATCGAGGAGCTGATCGGCCATCTGGAGCCGGACGACATCATCATCGACGGCGGCAATTCGCTCTATACGGACACCGCCCGCCGCTTCAAACGCTGCGAGGATGCCAATATCCGCTTCATCGGCATGGGCGTCTCGGGCGGTGAGGAAGGCGCGCTCGAAGGCCCGTCGATGATGCCCGGCGGTGACCGCGCGGCCTATGAGCGGATCGCGCCGATCGTCACCAAAATGGCCGTGTCCGTCGATGGCACGCCCTGCTGCACCTATATCGGGCCCGATGGCGCCGGCCACTACGTGAAGATGGTCCATAACGGCATCGAATATGCCGATATGCAACTCATCACCGAAGCCTATGACCTCATGAAGACGCTGTACGGCCTCGATGCCAAGGCGATGGGCGACATCTTCGCAGACTGGAAACAGGGCGATCTCGACAGCTATCTCATCGAAATCACCGCCGCCGTGCTGCGCAAGACTGATTCCACCGGCAAGCCGCTGGTCGACAGCATCGTGGACGAGGCCGAGCAGAAAGGTACCGGCCGCTGGACGGCGCAGAACGCCCTCGAACTCGGCGTGCCCGTCACCGCCATCACCGAGGCGGTCTTCGCCCGTGCGCTCTCCGGCCGCCGCGCCATGCGCGCTGAGGCCGAGAAAAAGCTGCCGCATCCCGCGGTCGCGACCCGCACGCCGGAACGGGCGGAAATCGACGCCATCCGTGATGCGCTCTACGCGTCCAAGATCGTCGCCTATGCCCAGGGCTTCGAGCAGATGGCGGTCGCTTCGGCCCAGTACGGTTGGGATCTCACGCTCGGCGACATGGCGACGATCTGGCGCGGCGGCTGCATCATCCGCGCCCGCTTCCTCGATCGCATCAAGGAAGCCTATGACCGCGACGCGAAGCTCTCGAACCTGCTGCTGGACGATTACTTCCGGGATGCGGTGGTGAAGGCCGAAGATGCCTGGCGCCGGGTCATCGTCCTGGCCGTGCAGAATGGCGTCGCGGTGCCGGCCTTCTCGTCCTCGCTCGCCTATTATGACGGTCTGCGCCGCGCGCGTGGCCCCGCCAATCTTCTGCAGGGTCTGCGAGACTATTTCGGTGCCCATACCTATCGCCGTTTGGACAAGGAGGGCAGCTTCCATACCCGCTGGAGCCAGGACGGCAGCGAGGTGGAGGCCTGATTTTGCTGGCGGCGCTCCGCACCGTCTTCACGGCGCGCCGCCGCCCGAATGTGGGGGGTGATCCGGCCTCAGCCGCCGGATCACCCCCCACCCGCCGCAAGGCGCTACCCTCGCAGATGCGCATGACGGCACTCATCGTCGCCAGCGCGCTCTTCATGCAAAATCTTGATTCGACCGTCGTGGCGACGGCGCTGCCCAGCATGGCGAAGGCTTTCGATGTCTCGCCGGTGACGATGAATATCGCCATCACCTCCTATCTCGTCAGTCTGGCGGCCTTCATACCGGCCAGCGGCTGGGTCGCCGATCGCTTCGGGGGGCGGCAGGTCTTCCGCGCGGCCATCGCGGTCTTCACGCTCGCCTCCGTGCTTTGCAGCATGTCCGACAGCCTGGCCATGCTGGTCGCCGCGCGCGTTTTGCAGGGCATGGGCGGCGCTATGATGGTGCCCGTCGGACGGCTGTTGCTGCTGCGGCGGGTCGGCAAGGCGGATCTTCTGGCGGCCATGTCCTGGCTCACCATGCCGGCGCTCCTCGGTCCGGTCATTGGTCCGCCGGTGGGCGGGTTTCTGGTCACCGCGCTGTCCTGGCACTGGATCTTCGACATCAATATCCCGATCGGCGTCGTCGGCATCCTGCTGGTGACACGCTTCATCCGCGAGGATGAGCGGCGGGAGGCGGATAGATTCGATCTCGTCGGGCAGATTTTGGCGGGCATCGGCATGGCCGGGCTGATCATGGGGTTTTCGTCCTTCGGGCGCGGCGCATTGCCGCCGGCGCTCGCTATTCTGGTGACGGCTGTGGGTGCGCTCGCGGCGCTGGGCTACATCATCCATGCCCGTCGCTATGCGCATCCGCTGCTCGATCTCACCCTCATGCGCGTGCCGACTTTCGCCATTTCCGTCTATGCGGGCTCGCTCTTTCGCGTCGGCATCGGTGCGCTGCCCTTCCTGCTGCCGCTCATGCTGCAATTGGGCTTCGGCCTCAGCGCCTTTCACAGCGGGCTGATCACCTTCGTCAGTGCTGCCGGGGCGCTGGTCACCAAACCCATTGCGCGGCCGCTGCTCAGCCGCATCGGCTTCCGCAGCCTGCTGGCCGGCAATGCGCTCATCGCGGTCGTCATGGTGGCGCTCTGCGCTGGCTTCCGGCCGTCCTGGCCGCTGCCCGTCATCTACGCCGCATTACTGGTCGGCGGCGTATTCCGGTCGGTTCAGTTCACCGCCTACAATACGCTCGCCTATGCGGATATCCCGACCGAGCGCATGAGCCAGGCGACCAGCCTTTACAGCACGCTGCAGCAGCTTTCGCTGACCGTGGGCGTCACGGTCGGCGCCGCTGCCCTCGCGGTCTCGGCCGCCATTGCCGGCAAGCCGCACCCGCGGCTGGAGGATTTTTCGGCGGCCTTCATCCTCATCGCCATCATCATGGTGCCGGCGGCCCTGCTGGCGCTGCGCCTGCCGGCCGAGGCCGGTGCCGAAATGTCCGGCCACGCGACGCGGCAGCGCTGACGGCTCCCATCGCCCGCACTAGTTCTGCGGGTGGGTCGCCAGAAAACCGCGCAGCTGACCGATGGCAACGCCTGTCAACGCCAGCGTCTGCGTCAGATTGTCCGTGGGCCCCATGTCCTTGGCTTTCGCCCCCGCGGCCGAGGCGAAATGCCGCTCGGCGCCCGCCACGAGCCGTGTATTGGGCATCTGGGCAAAGCAGGAAACCGCTACATCGCCCACGCGCCTGGAATGGAATCGCAGGCACGAGATGGAGACAGGAGCCGTCTTGCTGCTCTGTGGTCCTTCATCGACGGCAGAGGCGGTCGAAAAGAAGCCGGCGCCCCGCTTCTCCCGCAGGAAGCTGGCCCGATTATCGGCGGCGAGGGACACATAGGCGGCGGCTGCCGCAGGGGTCGGAAAAATCCGATAGAAAAGCCGCGCATCGCCGGGGATCGAATGGCTGTCGGGCAGGGCCGAGATATCCGTGTAAAGCGCCGTCTTAGGCGTGGTGCTGCTCACCGCCTGGATCTGCACGGTATTGCCCTGATAGGGCACCGGCTGGCCGGCCAGCGCGCGCAGCTGATCAGGCAGGGGGCCGGCGGGAATGGTCACCGCATGTCCCGGCACCGTGCCGGCCGCACTGAGCCCGGCGGCGAAAGGTGTCTGGTCGGCGCAGCGTTCCTTCAGCACCATGCTGCTGCCATTGGACCAGGCCACGGCCTGATCGGAGAGGGCGAAGGCGAAGGTGCCGCTCTGCTGCCCTTCGGTCAGCGTGATGCTATCGCCGGTGACGGTGAAGGAGAGTGGCGGCGTATTGGCCGGTGCCGCCGGGTTCAGCACGGTGCCATCGGCGCGGAAAATCGCGACATCGCCGGTGCAGCTGCTGTCGGCCCCCCAGGCGCCGACCAGCCCGCGCGGCACGACGGCCGGTGCCGATGCTGGTATGGGGGCCGCGGGCGGCGTGGGTGTTGCAGAGGTCGCAGGCGGTGTTGCGCTGCTTTGCGCCATGGCCATCGGCGCAAGGAGGGTCGCGGTCCCGATCAGGACAGCGGCGGTAAGGGTCGGTCGAAAACGCAGCATCATCTCTCCTGGGCAGGCCGATCAGACGGGCCTCGGAGCAGAGGCTTAGCCCGATCCGGTCATCGGCCCAAATCGCACAGGCGTGAGGGGCGCGTCGCGGGCGGGACATTGCTGCCACGTTCCGCGCGTCTTGCCGCAAAGCGCGGCAAGCGCTATTGAAAATCCGTTCAACTTTGGAAATGGCGGAGGGTGACAGATGAATAGCTCCATCGACCGCGCGCCCCGCCGATCCATCGGAACCATGCGTCGACCGACCGCCGACTGGCCCGCGCGCGGCTGAGGACCTCGTCCTCGGATCATCGATCCCCGGCTGACGCATCTCAGGCCCCGAGCGCTTCGTCTTACGAAGGCCGCTCCTGCTGAGGTTTTCATGGTTTGCCAGCGTCCCATCCGAACGCTGGATTGAACGACAGGTTATCCTATGACGACCCATATTCTGCGCAAGCCCAAGGCGCGGCCCTTCGCCCGTGAAGTGGCGACCCTTATCCTGCTCGCCCTGCCGGTGATCCTGGGCCAGCTGTTCGGCATCGGCACCGATGTCATCCTCTCCGTCGTCGGCGGCCATATGGGGGCTACCGTGATGGCGGCCGTCGCCCTCGGCAGCAGCCTTTGGATCGTCGTCTTCATGGCGGTCGTCGGCATGATGATGTCGGCGCAGCCCGCTATTTCCATGCTGCATGGCGCCGCCCGCGAGCACGAAGCCGGGCACGTCTTTGCCCAGGCCCTGATTCTGGGACTCTGTTTCGGCACGCTGGGCGGTGTCGTTCTGGCCTTCGTCGGCCCCCTGTTTGCGGCGTTCATGCATTTGCCGCCCGCGGTTCTGCCCGGCGTGCGGGCCTTTTTGCGCGGTGCTGCCTTCTCCATTCCGGCTCTCGGCATGGTCGCTGCCTGCCGTGGTCTGTCGGAAGGCCTGTCGATGACGCGGCCGACCATGCTGGTCGGTGGTGCTGGGCTGGTCTTCCTGGTGCCCGCCGCCTGGGTGCTGATGGAAGGCGCGACCGTGCCGATCCTGGGACATATCGGTGGCTGGGGTCCGCTTGGGGCAGGCATCGCCATCTCCTTCGTGCTCGGGATGGAAGCGTTCTTCTATACGCTGTGGATTGGTCTCTCGGGCCGCTATCCGATGGTGGCATGGACCACGGCTGCCTTCCGCGTCGACCCGGCCGTTATCGGTCGGCTGATCCGCGTCGGCGCGCCGATTTCGGTCGCGATCGTCATGGAGGTCTGCATGTTTTCGGTCGCGACCCTCATGGTCGGTCAGTTCGGCGCGGTCGCCGTGGCCGGCCATCAGGTCGCGCTGATGACCTCGGCCGTCTTCTTCATGGTGCCGCTTGGCCTGTCGCTCGCCGTGACCGTTCGGGTGGGCCGCGCGGTCGGTGCCCGCGACAAAGCCGGCATCAGCCGGGCGGGGCTGGCCGGCTTCACCGTGATGCTCTGCACGCAGACGATCAGCGGTCTCTGCATGGTGCTGCTGCCGGATACCATTGCCGGGGCGTTCACCGATGTGCCGGCGGTCGCGGCACTCGGTGCATCGCTGCTCGGGCTTGCCGGGTTCTTCCAATTCGCGGACGGCACCCAGGCGGTCGCCATGGCGGCACTCCGCGGCCTGGAAGATACCAGGGTGCCGATGCTGCTGGCAGTGCTTGCCTATTGGCTATGCGGCATTCCGCTCGGTGCGGTCTTTGCCTTCGGCCTGCATCTGGGTGTCCGCGGTGTTTGGTTCGGTCTCATGTGCGGTCTGACGCTCGCCGCCGTGATGCTGACGACGCGTTTCTTCTGGAAGACGATCGGATCGGCCAGACTGGCACGCTGATGGTCGTCAGCTCCGCGCGGGGCGGCGTTTTGCCGCTCCTGTCTTTGGGGCAGGCGGGGCCTCTACGGGCTGGCCGGTCATCCGCTCGATGAGGGTGGCATAGGCGCTGAGATAGGCCTCGCGATCCAGATGAGCCTCGGCCCAGGCGCGGGCATTGTGCCGCAGGCGGTCGGCCAGTTTCGGCTCTTCCAGCAGGCGCAGAATACTGTCGGCCAGCGCGCCTGGTTCCAGAAACGGGCTCAGCAGACCGTTTTCCTCATGCGTGATGAACTCCGTCACCGGCTGCGTATCGCTGCCGACGATGGCGCAGCCGATCGCCAGGGCTTCCCGCAGCGACCAGGAGGCGACGAAGGGATAACTGAAATAGACATGCGCGTCCGATCGCCGCAGCAGCGCGATATGGGTGTCATAGGGAACCTGACCCAGGAAATGGACCCGGCCCAGATCCAGCCGGTCCTCGACCTCGCGCATCAGGAATTCGCGCCAGCTCGATCCGTCATCGGGCAGGGCGCCATACCCTGGCTGCTCGAAGCCGACGAAGCTCACATGCAGGTCTGGACGCGCGGCCTGCAGCGCGGGCAAGGCGCGCAGCAGGATGTGGAACCCGCGATAGGGCTCCAAATTGCGCGCGACGAAGGTCACCAGCTTGTCGCGGGCACTCAGCTGCACGCCATTGGGCAAAGTCAGCCGCCGACTGCTCCGCGCCAGGGCCGGGCAGCAGGCGTCCAGATCGACCCCTTCCGGCAGCAGGGTGATTTTCGTCTGAGCCCAGTCGGGATAAGTACCAAGCTGCCAGCGCGTGGGGGACTGCCCTTCTGCGCCAGGCAGCGACAGAGCCAGAAGATTGACTGCGTTCTTCGTCCGCACCATCGGTAGCCGGCTTTCCGGCATGGGAAATTCGGGGTCGAAATCCACGTCCTGGCCAACGAGCTTATAGAAGAACTCGAAGTAGCCCAGAACCGGCACGGCCGGAAAAACGTCGCCCATGTTGAGCAATTCGCCCCAGCCGTGATGGCCGATGATGATATCGGGACGAAACCCCAGAGCTTTGATCTGGCGCGCGGCATTCGCTGCTGCTTCCGCCCGGCGAATGGCGAGTTCAAATTCGCGGGCATGTTCGTGAATGCGGTCGTCCGAGGCGCGGGGAGAGACATAGGCAATCTTGCGCACCTGCGCCATGTGATTGGCGTTCGGCTCGGAGAGGAAGGCGACGTCGTGCTGGCGGTCGGTCAAATACCGCACGATGTGCAGATATTGACCCGGGAAATTTTGGTGAACGAACAGAAAACGCAACGACGCCAGTCCTATCTCATGAAGACACCCTGACCGCGGCGCAGGCTTCTATCCGGCACCGTGGTCAGGGTTTGGGCTTAGCGAGACCGCTTGCCGGGTTTCATCGGCGTCTTGATGACGGGCTTGGCAGCAGGCTTTGGCACCAGCGCGACCGGGGCCGTGGTCCTGCTCTTAACCGCCGGGGCCGGTGCCAGTTTGGCAGGCTCGGGTTTGGCAATGGCAGGCTTCCCGGCCACGGGGGCTTTCTTGACAGCGGATTTTGACGTCAGCGTGATTCGGAAAGCTTCAAGCGGTGACAGAGACGGTGCTTCGATACTGTCCTCGCTGCCCAGATCATCCAGCGTAGTGCCGTCCAGAAAGGTTGCCGACACAGACAGATTGTAGCGCTTGGCAGCAGCCTCGCTCAGCTTCAGCTTAAAGCCCAGAATGGGCAGCGCCATGCCGCGGCTGCCGCAGAATTGGCCGGCCTCATTCCAGGGAGAGAGCCAGCCGCGACCCAGCACCGCCTGATAGGTGATATCGCTGGCGGCGAGGTCCGCTGGCGCGGTCAGGCTGAAGCCTTCGATCGCCATTTCGCTGCCGGGCTCGCCGACCCAGCTGCCGAAGCTTTCGCCGACATCCCCGGTGCGCTGAATATGGGCGATGATGTCATGCGGATCGGTGATCACCATACGCGGCTTGCGGGCAACCGCTGCTGCGGGTGCTGCTGCGGTCGTGCCGTCGGGCGCCGCTTCGGATAGTCGCAGCACGCGAAGCTTGGGTGCGGCTTCGGGACTGCCGACGGGCTGATAGATGGTGATGAGAATCTGGGCGGATTCGGCCGATACGCGGATCAAGGCTGAGTCGCCCCCCCCTGACAGCCAGCCGTCAGAGCGGAAGGTGGCAATGCTGATCGCGTCATCGGTCGGATCGACGGCTGAGACACGCACGCCTGTCAGCTGGGTGTCCGCGGGTGTCGGGGAGCCGTGCACGAGGCAGAAGATACCGGTGTCAAGGGTCATAAGATGCGCGGAAGCACGAAGCTCTTGCACCCTATTATCCGCTGCGCGAGCGGGACTTTGCCGGTCTGACTGTGACATTGACGCCTCTTGATGCAATTAGAATTCCTGCGACGATGTAACTGGCCCGAAACAAAAGCCGCGATCGTCACTCGCTCATGAGATTAGTGCCTTGGGCGTGGTCAGGCCGCAATACACGCAGCGCGCTAATTCGCCGATTGGGCCAAAGAAATCAGCGTGTTGTTAAGATTTGATGGCGGCAAAGCTAACGGCAGCACCCAGCCATTGCCGGTATTCCCCACGCGTTGCGCAGGGGTGCCTATATCGAGAACGGCTGTCTTCAGTCCAGCTTTCCAGGCGTCGCTCAAAGCAAAGCACCAAGTTTCGGGCCAGATCGAGGGAATAAACGCAAGATCACAACTTTGCGATACAATTTCTGCGACGGCCTGTTCCGGGTCAAAACGATAGGTGATTCGCACATGTCCCGTGTCTTGCAGCCGAAGATCGTCATGGGTGAACCCGATGACGATGAACTCAAGCGGTAAGGACCGGCGCGCCGCATCCCGCGCGCAAGCCAGCAATAGGTCATACCCCTTTTCGGTCCCAAGGGCGCCGATCACGGCGATGCGCCAGCGGCCGGCTTGTCGGGGCGGGGAAGCGGCTGGTGGACGGCGGGTGACCGGACCGTCCTGCTCCCACGGGTGGACGGCGCTGGCAAAATCGCCGAGGTAGCGGCGAAAGCGTCTCTCCACTTCGTCCGAGGGGAAAATGACCTGCCGGGCGGCGGCGAAATCGGCAGCCGTCCGCCGTCTCAGCGCGGCCACGGCAATCTCTTCGCGCAGGCGGCTGCCAAGATCCGCGACGCAGGCTTCACACTCACTCGTATCGGGCTCGCCGCAATAGCGCTGGGTCGTGGTGACAAGGGTCACGCGGGGGCAGATCGCGGCGTAGTCGTGGACGTAAATATCGAGTGGCACACCCAACCGTTGCGGCAACTCATGCACGGCATGATCATGCCCCAGGCGGTGATGCAGCTCGATATGCTGGGGGCGTTCGCGTTTTAGAAACCGCGATAGCGCGGCGATCTGGCTTGGAAGCGCGAAGGTGAGATTCGGGAAATCGTCCTGCCAGGGGTTTCCCTCGGGTATCCCGGGCTCGATCTGGCAGATCCCGTCGCGCAGCGGTCGTAAAATGATCGGCGTCAGGCCCGCGGCAGAAAGCGCCCGGATGCGGGCCTGGACCTGCCGCTCAACCCCGCCGCCCTCGTCATGGGTGATGATGATGACCGATCGCGATCCGCGTTTCGGGCGACGCTGGGTCTGCCAGCGCGCAAGGTCCAGGCGCGACCGCGCGGGCGCCAGCGGATCGGCATCGACATGCTGACGGATCAGGTCGCCATAACCGGGATGCAGTCTTTCCAAAAGCGTGAGATTGCGCTGCAGCAGATGGGCCCGTGCTGCGCCGAAGGACTGGCCGCCGATATGGCTGACGAAAATACCTGTGGCCGCCATATGCCGCCAGCCGAGATGACGCGCCCGCAGACAGAAGTCATTTTCTTCGCCATAGCCTTGGGCAAAGACATCTTCCCGAAAGGGGCCGGTCTCCACTAGGCAGTCTCGGCGCATATACATGCAGAAGCCGACGCTGGTCGGGATTTCCACGACCGCGTCGCCGTTTGCCGTCGCAGCAAGCGCATCAATCGTGTCCAGCGTCGCGTCGTCAGGCGGGGACTGAAGATCATTGACCCTGGGATAGCTGAGGATCGTGGCGTCGTTCGATAGCGGGGCGACCGTGCCGATATCCGGGGCAGCATAAGCGGCGGCCCGCAGACGCCCCAGCCAGCCAGGCGGCACTACGGCGTCGCTGTTCAGAAGCACGACATCCCGCTCGCCGGCAGCGGCGATGCCGCGATTGACGCTGCCAGGAAAGCCAAGATTGCGCGGATTGCGGATCAGGCGGATGCGCCGTTTGTGGGCCAGCGCGTCCAGAGCCTCACGCAAGCCAAGCTCGGGGCTTGCGTCATCGACGACAATGATCTCGGTGCCGCGAGGCACCGTCGTTGTCACGCGCGCGATGCAGTGCATCGTCATCGCAAGACCGCGATAGACCGGGATGATCACGGCAGGGCTTGCCGTCCGGCGCGCAGTGCGGCGCATGGCCGCGCGCGCCGGGGGCGGTGTGCCCGCCCAAAGCGGCATCACCGGCGTCTCGGGGAAGGTGATGGTCGTCAGACGGTGCTGGGCCGGATTATCTCTTTCGGGACGCATGGACCGGCCGATCAGCGCTGCGGCTTGGAACGCGGTGCGTGTCCATTGACCCGGGTCGATCGGGCTGCCGGTGATATCCTGACCGAAGGGCGCGCGGATATGCAGTAGGCCAGGATCATCGCTCAGGCTTGCTGCCGGCAGATGGAAGGCGCGGGGCGCGGAAAGCCCATCCCGGTTTGGAAAATGCGCCGGCTCGCCGGTGTCTATTGTCCGCACAGGCTTGCGCCCATCGGCGCGTTCCACGCGCAGCGCGACAGGGCTATCCGGGTTGGCCGGATTCCAGGCCCAGCCGCTCAGCGCGCCTCCCTCCACGGTGACGAAACCTTCCACCAGGCGGTGCCGGCTGAGGTCGATGGGACTGCCCAACAGAGGGCGACCCTGGGCAGTGATCGTGAGGGTGCGCGCCGCCCTCCAGCGCGGCGGCAGGATATACCGCCCGTCTGGGCCTGTCTTCGGCCTGATGGGCGCGTCTTCCAGCAGGAACGCGACCGGTTCGGCGCAGACCACCGTGACAAGACCGTCAGACGTGGCGGCGCACCAGCCGGCATGTCCGCCGCGCGCTGCGATACCGGCAGCCAGGCGCCCGAAGTCCAGATCGCGTGGCGCCGCGAAGCGGGAGAGCAGGTCTCCGGCCACGCCGACCTGGTCCTCAACGCGGCCGGCCAGCACCAGGGCAGAGAGCAATCCACGATGGGCAGGCTGCGTATCGGAACGAGTGATCAGCTTGCGAAAGATGCCGATGCAGGCTGGGTCTCCCTGTCGTAGGAGGGTTATTCCCAGCAGAAAGCCCACACGCGTGTCATCCGGTCCCAACCGGCTCGCGCGCTCCAAGGCAAAACGCGCAGATGCCAGATCGCCGGCCGCCAGTGCCGCCTCACCCTGCTCCCAGGCGCTGATCGCGAGCGTTATGACCTCGGGGCGCGTGTCCTGTCTCACGCCAGACAGCAGCCAATCGGATGGAAGGACGGCTGATGAGGGAGCGGGCGATGGCCGATCGCGCTGGGGCATCGGTCAGGTGTGAATAAGCTGCGGACCCGGTGTGCGCGTCGCCTCTGCGGTGACAGCCATGGACGGACTCAACTCGATAGGCCCGAGAGGGTTCTGGGCGGCCTGCTCGGCATTGAGGCGGGCCAACTCGGCTGATGCCTCGCTGACACCATTATCCAAGGCCCGCTTAAACCAGATGCGCGCCTGCTCCGGGTCAGGCGGGCTGACCAGGCCGCGATGCAGGTAGCGGCCGACCATGAGTTGCGCGGTGGGATGATTGCGGTCAGCCGCCTGCCGGAACCAGTGCAGCGCCGTCACGCGGTCGACCGGCACGTCATGACCGCCGCCGTAAAGCGCGCCCAGGCCGAACATCGCGCCACCATGGCCAAGCTCGGCGGCTCTTTGAAACATGCGTGCGGCTTCAAAATGGTTGCGCTCGCCACCGCGGCCATTAACCAGCATTTCCGCGAGCGCCACCTGGGCGTCTGCCATGCCGCCATCAGCTGCTTTGGCGAACCAGGCCCGGGCCGCCACCGGATCGGTCGGCACGCCCGCACCATCCAGCAGCATGCGCCCGTAGTGAAACTGCGCGTTCACGATGCCGTCGGCCGCGCGGTGCATCCAGAAAGCCGCCCGTTCCGGGTCTCGATCGACGCCAAAGCCGCGCGCAAGGCAGACGCTGAAATTGAACGCCGCGACCAGATCCCCACTCTCGGCGGCCTGCTCAAACCAAGACCGCATGCGGTCTGGATCGCCGTCGCGAACCGAGCCTTGCAGGACCAGGTTGGCCAGATCGACCTGAGAGGCAAAATCGCCCGCACGTCCCGCGCGTTCAAACCAGACGGCGGCCTCGTCGGCATTGCGCGGGACCCCCGCGCCGGTCAGATAGAGCATGCCGAGGGCGCGGGCGGCCATGGCATGGCCGCCTTCCGCCGCCCGCTGGAACCATACTGCGGCTTCCGCGAAATTGGGCGGCAGGTCGCCACCTTTCGCATAAAGATCGCCGACGACGGCGGCCGCTTCCACGTCACCGGCCAGCGCCGCGCGGCGAAGCCAGGATTCGCCAGTAATGGGATCGGGTTTCGCGCTGCCACGGCCTTCGATCAGCGCCAGGCCAAGACGCGCCATGGCTGAGCGTAGTCCGGTAGCGGCGGCCTTTTGGTAGAGCTGCACTGCCATCGCCACGTCCTGCGGCAGACCGACACCATGTTCCAGCAAAACGCCGTGCAGATATTGCGCCATGGGCAGGTCAAGCTCGGCTGCGGACACGATCGCCGCAATGCCTGGCTTTTGCTCTGCAATATTTGTTCCGGCACGGCGCAGAATGGCCAGTCCCAGCCCCAGCTTTCCCTGCGGATTCCCGCTCGCGGCCGCCCGGCCATACCAATGTTCGGCCTGGTCGAGGTTGCGAATAACTTCCGGGCCGGCTGTGAGGATATAACCAAGCAGAGCCTGGGCATCGGCGGAGCCGACCTCCGCGGCGCGGCGTGCCCAGCCTTCAGCCGCTATGAAATCGGGTTGTGCTAGGGCAGAATCGCCAAATAAGCCGCCCGCGCGCTGGCGCGGAGGATCGTCGACTTGACCGGTAATAAGCAATGTGGCGATCGCGGTTTGCGCATCGGCATTGCCTTGGGTGGCCGCCAATTCCAGCCAGCGACGACCCTCGCTGCGGCTGGCGGGCACGCCCTTGCCTTGCAGATAGCACAGACCGATGCGGTATTCGGCGGCCGGCAGCTTAGACTGGGCGGCACGGGCGACAAGCTTGAAACCAGTTTCAAGATCGCCGGCCTCGAGCGCAGCTTCGCCTTTCTTGAGAAGTCCTGCCGCGCCACCGAGATTCAGCCAGCCGAAAACCAAAGCTCTTGTCCTCTGTTAGCCGCTGGCAGCCATTGGCCAATCACTCATTGCGTGTGATGAGCCAACCGTACTGCCAGTGTATGAGGCGGTCAGCCCTCAGAAATGTCAGACCTTAATTGGGCTCGCGCATGCCCTGGGTAAAGGCGGGCAGGACGCGTTTCATCATATAACCCGCGACGGTCCGTTTGCCGATCTTGATGTCAGCGTTTAAAGGCATGCCGGGCGCCAGTTCAAAACCTTCCGGCGTATTGTGCAAATCGTTTTGCAGAATCTTGACACGAGCCATGTAGAATAGGCCCTGCGGCGCAGTACCGGTCACATCCTTGACCACACCCGACTGCACCTCCTCGGGGTTGAAGGAGTCTGAGCTCACATATTGCACCACCCCCTTCAGCATGCCGTATTGCATAAAGGGCAGGCTGCTCAGCTTGAGATCGACCTTGTCGCCCGCATTCAGATACCCGGTGTCGGTGCCGCTGAGAACGATATCCGCTTCCAGCGGCGTGCCCAGTGGCGTTAGGCTGATGAACTGCTGGCCACCCTGCAGAACGGAACCCACCGACGCCTGTCCCATGTTCAACACGATGGCGTCGTTCGGCGCCTTGATCATGATCAGCTGGTGCATCCGCTGATCCTTGGTCAGGCTCTGCTGCGCGGGGGCCAGAGAATTCTGCGCCTGTTGCAGCTGCTGCGACAGGTTGGAATACCACTGCTGAATGTAGGTATCGCGCTGCGCCTGGATGGAGGCGATGTCGCCCACCGCCTTATTGGCGCTGGCCTGGGCATCGTTCAACTGGCCCGCCATGCTGAGCCGGCTGTCTGCTGCGGCAAGCGAATCGAGGCGGCTGCCGACCTGCATCTTTTGCAGCTGCTGACGCATCGCTTCGACATTGTTCGCCAGTTCAAGGCGCTGGGCATATTGGCGCATATCGGATTCTGACTGCGCCAGCTGCGCCTTCAGACTCATGATTTGCTGATCGAAATTTGCGACCCCGGACGTATATTGCGCCTGAAGCTGATTGTACGTCTCAAGCTGCAGCGCCGTATTGGGATTGGCGACGCTCGGCACATAGGGCTTGCCATCCAGTTGTGCCCGAATCCGCTCGATCTGGGCGGTATAGCTGTCGACCTGTTCCTGATCGGCTTTCATATTGGCCGCAGCAAATGTCGGATCGAGTTCTGCCAGCAGATCGCCCTTCTTCACGCGCTGCCCCGGCTGCACATAGATCGCCCGCACGATCGAAGTATCGAGCGGTTGGATCAGCGTCGTTGGCTCGGTGGAGACGAGCTTACCCTGGCCGGTGACGACCTTGTCGATTTTGATGACGGAGGAAGCGACCCCGCAAGCGATCACGGCAACACCGATCCACAAGGAGACGCTCCGGGCCGATCTCGGAACCGGGGTCGCAATCAGGGCGCTGGTCGGCGACTGGAATTCCAGAACCGCCAATGCGTCGCCCTGAGGGTCAGTCGCCTTGCGCGAGGACAGGAGTTGGCGAGCCATGGCGCGTATTTCCCTGATTTTCCGTCATGTGGCGGTTCTGCTGCAGCCAGAGCATACGATAGACTGAGCAGCGTTCGACAAGTTCGGCATGGGTGCCGACATCCAGCACCTTGCCCTGATCCATGACGATAATAGCGTTACAATCGACAAGTGAGGCGAGGCGGTGCGAGACGATGACCATCGTCCGGCCCGTGCCAATGCGCTTGAGGTTAGCATTGACCAGAGCTTCACTCTCAGGGTCGAGGGCGGAGGTTGCCTCGTCCAGGATCATGAGGCGAGGATCGACGATCAGCGCGCGCGCAATCGCCAGACGCTGGCGCTGTCCACCGGACAGATTAGGCGAACCTTCCTGGATGAAGGTGTCGTAGCCGGCCGGCAGCCGCTCGATGAATTCTTCTGCGCCCGCAAGCCGGGCGGCGCGCACCACGTCTTCCATCGTCAATCCTGGGCGGCCGCCAATGATATTGTCGCGGATACTGCCCCGGAAGAGGAAATTTTCCTGCAGAACGACACCGAAATTGCGGCGCAGATGGCGCAGATTGATCGATCGCAGTTCGACACCGTCGATCTTCACAAAGCCCGTATAGTCGCGGCTGATGCCCTGCAAAAGGCGCGTGATGGTCGACTTGCCCGAGCCGCTACGGCCCACCAAGCCCAGCATCGTGCCTGGCGGCACCGAAAAGCTGACTTCGTTCAGGGCAGGGCGCTGCGAGCCCTGATAGGTGAAGGCGACACTGTCGAATTCGATGGCACCGGCAAATGAAGGCCGCAGACCCCGATCGATTCCGCGGACTTCAGGCGGGTTGTTCAGCACCGACTGGGCCTCGCCCATGGTCGCGCGCACGTCCTCAAAGTCCTGAATCAGCTTGGTGAAGTTTATCAGCGGGCCGGCGACGCGCATCGAAATCATGGTGAAGGCCATCAGCGAGCCGATCTCGGCCTGATTCTTCGTCGTCACAGCCATATAGGCACCGAGCAGCATAACGCCAAATTGGCAGTAGCGTTGCAGCGGCAGAGTCAGGGTTGTAGGCCACAGAGCCAGTCGACCGGCCTGCAGGCGCAGATCGCCGGCCTGCGCCACATATTCATCCCATTGACTGTAGCGGGCCGATTCCAACGCCAGCGATTTCACCGTCTTGATGCCGTGCAGGCTTTCCACGAGTACCGAAAATTTGCGCGATTCTGCAGCCGAGACACGGGCGGTCAGAATACGAATGGGTCGCAGGAAGCAGGCGATGATCAGCATTATGAGGCCGGCGGCCGCGACGATGGTCCACGCTAGCGTTGCTTGCATGAAGAACATCAGAGGCAGCAGGATGACTAGCATAGACGCGTCGATGAAAGTATTGAGAAGACGCCCGGTGATGAATTCGCGGATCTGATAGACCTTGCTGATCGCCTGACCGATCACGCCGGATTGCGTGCGCTCGAAATAATCGAGCGGCAGCGACAGCAGACGTTTGAAAACGAAAAGCTGGATCTTGGCGTCGATGCGGGTGGAGGCGACCTGCAACAGATTGCCGCGCGCATGTTCCAGAATAGCGTCGAGCACTGTCGCGACGACGAGGATGATGACCACCAGCAGCAAGGTGCTCATGCTTCCGTATTCAATAATCCGCTGCACCGCGGAATAGACGACCAGAATTGGTATGATCGTCAGGAAGGTGATGATCAAAGAGGCAAAGGCGACCGACCGCAGAATGCTGCGCTCTTGCATGACGAGCTTGGTGAGAAACCCGAAGCTCAGCGGCGAATCCTGTTCTTCGTCGTTGCGCTGCGGGCGCATCAGGACCACTTCGCCGTCCCAGACCTGGGACAGACGGAGTTCGTCCACCGGCACAGCAACGGCAGCGCCGGAAATGGTTGGTTCCTTCACGAAGACCACATTGCGCGCAGCATCAGCCTCGACCATCAGGACGGCGCCGCCGTCCTTCATGAGAAGCATGACTGGACCAGAGGATTCCAGACGAAGCAATTGCTGCCATTTCAGGCGCACAGCTCTGGCCCACATGCCCTGCTCGCGGACCCATTCGACCAGAACCGCAGGGGAGGGAACCGGAATCGATGGATCAAGCCGGAACGTCGTCGGGTCCAGATCGATGCCGTGATAGCGGGCGATCGCCAAAGCGCCGACCAGCCAGGTATGTAGCCCGGGCTCGCGGCTCAGCGACGCTTCATTGATGCGGCCCGATCCCTCAGGCGACTGCGGATCTGCAGCGTCCATCACATTTTCACCCCTGAAAAGCCCGGCACGTCATGTCGGTGAAGCGCCAAAGCTCGATCCTCATAGAGTCGCATAACGCCTTTGTTTTACGGCGGTCAGAAGGCAAAAACCAACACTTCGGCATCGCTGCAAGCCGCTATCCTATAACCAATTCAACCGTCATCCGATACAAAGAAGTGAGCAGATGCAGCAAAATGACGGCGCCTGCGGTGCCTTTCATACGGCCGTCATACAGAGATACAACGTCAATATTGACGAAATTTAACTACTTCGTGACCTTGCTCTGCTGCGCCAGCGTTATCGCCAAAACCCGGGTTCCGGCTGATAATTGTGCCGCCGAGGTGAATTCGGCGGGGTTGTGACTGATACCCTTGTGGCTGGGCACGAAAATCATCGCACTTGGCAGGGTCTGCGCCACGAGCTGCGCGTCATGAAAGGCCCCGGATGGCATCAGGCTCCAGCCCAGGCCGAGCGTTTCGGACGCTGCCCGGATCGATTCCACCAGGCCCCCATCGAATGTCAGCGGCGCGGCGGTGAACCGCTCTTCAATGGTCACTGCACACGGAGCGATGACGCGGCTGATGGAGGCCACAATCGCATCGCCCGTCTCCGCCAGAACAACCGGATCGGGATGGCGCAGATCGATTGTGAAGCGAACCAGTCCCGCGACGCTATTGGACGAGCCGGGCTCTACCGTCAGGCTGCCCACCGTAAAGCGCAGCACATCGGTCGGATCGGCCGTCAAAGCGTTGAGCGCCGTCACCGCGCGGATCATGCCCTGCATGGCATCCCGGCGGAGGGAGACTGGCGTTGTCCCGGCATGAGCCGAATCCCCGGTTACGGTGACGGTAAACCAGCGGCTGCCCTGAATCCCCGTCACCACGCCGATGTCGAGACCATCGGCTTCAAGCTGTGGTCCTTGCTCGATATGCGCCTCGATATAGGCATGGCCGCCTCCGCCCAGCGGCCGGCGCGGCAGGTCGGCTTCGGCAGCCAAATGGGCGGCCAGCGCATCGGCGAAGCGGACACCCTCTGCATCCACGATGTCCGCAAAGGCGGACAGCGGCTTCACCCCGGCCCAGGCCATGCTGCCCATGCAGCCAGGCGCGAAGCGGCTCCCTTCCTCATTCGTCCAGGCGACGACTTCGAGCGGCCGGTCGAGCATAAGGCCGCTATCCTTCAGGGCCGCGAGCACCTCCAGCCCCGCCACGACGCCGTAGATGCCGTCAAAGCGTCCGCCGGCTGGCTGGCTGTCCATATGGCTACCGGTCAAAACCGGCGCGGCATCGGCCACCCGCCCCTCGACCCGGAACCAGAGATTGGCTGCCGCATCGACCGAAACAGTGGCGCCCGCCGCCTCTGCCCAGCCGATCATCAGACGCCGCGCCTCCCGGTCCAGCGCCGTCAGGGCCTGCCGGTTGACCCCGTCACCCGGAATGGCGCCGATCTCGGCCAGGCGCATCAGCCGGTCCCACTGGCGGCTCTCGCTGACGGCAGCCGCCAATCTCAGGCCTTGGTCCATAGACTAACCTTTTCTAACAATCGCACCGTATTCTAGCGGCCGAGCAGCCTTTCGCCAGCCGCAACGCCGCGCGACTTGATATTCGGGCGGCGCTAGAGCAAAAGACACCCACGAATTCACCGGCAATGGGCTGGGACGTGACCGAGCGCGCGGGGCCGCCCCCCTGCCGCGCTTTTCTTGCATGGAGGCAAATCGTGACCAGCACCTCGCCGCTTGGTTTGATCCGTAATATCGGAATCACCGCGCATATCGACGCCGGCAAGACGACGACGACCGAGCGTATCCTTTATTACACCGGTGTCTCGCATAAGATCGGCGAGGTCCATGACGGTAACACGACCACCGATTACATGGACCAGGAGCGTGAGCGCGGCATCACGATTACCTCCGCCGCGGTGACCTGCGAGTGGAAAGACCACCGCATCAACATCATCGACACCCCCGGCCATATCGACTTCAACATCGAAGTGAACCGCAGCTTGCGTGTGCTCGATGGCGCCATCTTCATCATCGAGGGCGTGGCCGGCGTGCAGCCGCAGTCCGAGACCAACTGGCGCCTCGCCGACCGCTACAATGTTCCGCGCATCATCTTCATCAACAAGCTGGACCGCACGGGCGCCGACTTCTATCGCGCCTTCGACACCCTGAAGGAAAAGCTCGACATCATCGCGCTGCCGCTGCAGCTGCCGATCGGCATCGAGGAAAACTTCATCGGCGTCGTCGATCTGGTCGAGATGAAGGCCATCATCTGGGAAGGCGGCGAACTCGGCGCGAAGTTCCATGATGAGCCGATTCCGGCTGATCTTGCCGAGAAGGCCGCCGAATACCGCGAGCTGCTGCTCGATACCGCCCTCTCCGTCGATACCACGGCGATGGAAGAGTATTTCGAGAAGGGCGAAGTCTCGGTTGAAACCCTGAAGCGCTGCATCAAGGCCGGTGCCATTTCCGGCGCCTTCCGGCCGGTGCTCTGCGGCACGGCCTTCAAGAACAAGGGCGTGCAGCCCCTGCTCGACGCCGTGCTTGACTATCTGCCGTCCCCGATCGACGTCCCCGGCATCAAGGTCGCCGCTGACGAAGACGAGGAAGACACCCCCGAGGCGGCGGCCGCCCGCCGCGTGATCCCGGCCAACCCGGATGCGCCTTTCTCCGGGCTTGCCTTCAAGATCATCAACGACAAATACGGCACGCTGACCTTCGTCCGCGTCTATTCCGGCACGCTGAAGTCCGGCGATACCGTGATGAACACGACGAAAGACCATCGCGAGCGTATCGGCCGCATGTTCCAGATGCACGCTGACAAGCGCGCTGAAATCAAGGAAGTGCATGCGGGTGACATCGCGGCCTTCGTGGGCCTGAAGGACACCGGCACGGGTGACACGCTCGCCTCCGCCGATGATCCGGTCGTGCTCGAGCGTATGGCTTTCCCGGTCCCGGTGATCGACATCTCTGTCGAGCCGAAGACCAAGGAAGGCGTCGAGAAGATGACGATCGGCCTGCAGAAGCTGGCCGGCGAAGATCCTTCGCTGCGACTCAAGACCGACCAGGAAACCGGCCAGACCATTCTGTCAGGCATGGGCGAACTGCATCTCGAAATCATCATCGACCGTCTGCGCCGCGAATATGGCGTGGACGCCAATATCGGTGCGCCGCAGGTGGCCTATCGTGAGACCATCTCGCGGGAGCATACCGAGACCTATACCCATAAGAAGCAGTCGGGTGGTTCCGGTCAGTACGCGGAAGTGAAGATCATCTTCGCGCCGCTGGAGCGGAACGAAGGCGTCGTCTTCGAGAACAAGGTCGTCGGCGGCACAGTGCCGCGGGAATATATCCCTGCGGTCGAAAAGGGCATCAAAGTGCAGGCCGATACCGGCGTGCTCGCGGGCTTCCAGACCGTCGACTTCAAATACACTCTGGTCGACGGCAAGTACCATGACGTCGATTCCTCGGCGCTCGCCTTTGAAATCGCCGCCAAGGCCTGCTTCCGCGAAGGCATGAAGAAGGCCGGCCCGATCATTCTCGAGCCCATCATGGACGTCGAAGTCACCACCCCGAACGACCATGTCGGTGACGTTGTGGGCGATCTCAACCGCCGCCGCGGCATGATCCAGAACCAGGAAAGCTCGGGCTCGACCGTTATCGTGCGCGCGCATGTCCCACTGAAGGAAATGTTCGGCTACATCTCCCACCTGCGCAGCATGACGAAGGGCCGCGCGTCCTTCACCATGCAGTTCCATCACTACGATCCGGTGCCGCGCAACGTGGCCGACGAGATCATGGCCAAAAGCGCCTAAGTCTTTCGGGACGCTTGATCAAAGAGGGCCGGCGGGGGCAACCCCGCCGGCCTTTTTCGTTTCAGCGGGTGATCTCGTTCACGAAGCGCAGAAAGGCGCGTACCTTCGCGGGCGGCAGATGCCGCGACGGATGATAGACATGCAGCGGGAAAAGCTCGCCGTTCCAGTCGGGAAACAGCTCCACCAGACGGCCGTCCTGCAGCATGGCCTCCGTGCCGAGCGCCATCGGCTGCGCGATGCCCAGACCCGCCACGCAGGCTGCGACTGCCGTTGCCGCCTCGTTGAGTACGAGACGCCCATGCACATTCACCGGCAGCACCTCGCCGGCGCGGTGAAACTCCCAATCGAAGGGACGTCCGGTCACGGGATCGCGGAACAGCAGACATTCGTGCCGCTCGCTGGCGAGATCGCTCGGATGCTCCGGCCGACCGTGCCGTTCGATATAGAAGGGCGAGGCGCAGGTGATGATGCGCGTTTCCAGCAGCTTGCGTGTGATGAGCCCGGAAGGTTCCGGCTCCCCGAACCGCACTGCGGCATCGAAACCCTCGGAGACGAGGTCCCCGAGCCGGTCCCGCACCACCAGATCGAGCGTGAGCTGGGGATAGGCAAGGATGAAGGAGCGCAGACGCGGCGCCAGAAGAATCGAGGCGAACCAGGGGTCGCAGTTCAACCGCAGCCGGCCGGTGACGGCGCTGGCTTCACCGCGGGCGCTATCGGCCGCCTCGGCGATGCTGGCCAGTAGGGGCGACACCTCAGCCAAGAGCCGCTGCCCGGCCTCGGTCAGCGTGGTCGCGCGGGCATTGCGATCAAACAGCCGTATGCCGAGTCGGGCCTCCAATCGCGCCACGGCGCGGCTGACACCGGAGGGGGTAAGTCCTAATGCTTCGGCGGCACGGGCGAAGCTTCCGGTTTCGGCCACAGCGACCAGAGTGCCGATTCCGCTCAGCAGTCTCGCATCGAAGGCCATGGATGATCTTTCGTCAGCTTATGGCTGACTATGATGCGCTCGTATCATCTTCTGTCCAGCGGCATGATGCGGATGTGGCGGATTATTCGCTGACAGGAGCTGATGATGGACTTGAACAGTAAGCGTGTGGTTGTGGTGGGTGGAACCTCCGGGATCGGGCTTGCGGTGGCACAGGCCGCAGGGCGCGAGGGCGCGATACCGGTAGTGGTGTCCCGTGATCCGGGGCGGATCGAGGCGACGGTGGCTGCTCTGCCCCCCGGCGCCGAAGGCTTCTCCGTGGATGTGACGGATGAAGCGGCGGTGAAGAGCCTGTTCGAGCGGATTGGGGCGTTTGATCACCTGGTCTTCACAGCCGGAGAGGCTTTGCAATTGGGCCCCGTAACGGAACTCTCGCTCGCGGTAGGGCGGCAGTTCTTTGAGACGCGCTATTGGGGTGCTCTGACGGCGGCTAAATATGGCGCGCCCCTGATTCGCGCGGGCGGTTCAATCGTCTTCTCGTCAGGCATTGCGGGTGCGCGGCCGCAGGCAGGCTGGGCACTCGGCGCCAGTATCTGCACCGCGATGGAGGGGCTGACGCGAGCGCTGGCGGTGGAACTGGCACCCGTGCGGGTCAATCTCGTCACCCCGGGCTTCGTGCGCACGCCGCTGTGGCGCGATATCCCGGAGGCGGACCGTGAGGCGATGTATGCAGCGGCCGGCGCCAAACTGCCGGTGGGCCGCGTGGGTGAGGCTGCCGAACTGGCGGAAACCTATCTGTTTCTGATGCAACAGGGCTTTGCCACCGGGCAGAGATTCGTCGTTGATGGTGGCGGCGTGCTGGTCTGATTTTGGCCAAGACGGCTTGGCCGGTGGAGGGCAACCTCTCCCGGCCACTGCGGCCCACTGCCGGGTGCTCTACACCTGACGTGCGGGCTGAGCCTTCTGGGTCGCGCTGACCGGTGCGCCGTCACACGTCATTGTAAGGTTGAGAAAGCAGCACCCCGTCTCAAATCTTCAAAAGTCATAGCCATGCCATGGCTGAATGACAGGGCAGGCGACCAGCCGAGGATAGTTTGTGCGCGTGCAATTGATAGAACATTGATCGGCACGTCAAAGGTGCGGCCAGGTGTGCGCTCAACATCGATCCGGCGGCCAAGCTGTGTTTCGATTTCTTCTAGTATCTGGTTGAGACTTGTTCCCCGGCCGCTTCCTATATTGAAGGTGCTTTCTGCCAAGGGCAGCGGCGCCAGAGACAGCATGGCCAAAGCCCGCACGGCATCCGAAATATGGATATAATCCCGAATCACCTCGCCATCCCCCCAGAGAGTAATCCTCTGGCCTGTCAGGGCCCGGTGAATGAAGGTGGTAACTGCACCCAGGCCCTTCGACAGATCTTGCCCCGCCCCGAAGGGATTAGCGATACGCGCGATACGGCAATCTACCCCGTAGGTCGCGCGGTACAAATTCAGATACACTTCCGCTGTCACCTTGCCGGCGCCATAGGCGGTGATCGGCGCTAGAATATGCGTCTCCGGTACGGGATAGTCCTGCGTCTTGCCATAGACGGTTCCACCTGATGAGGCGAACAGCAAGCGGCCACTCTTCCGTCGCCGCAGCGCATCGAGAAGATCAATCGTGGCTGTGACATTGGTGAGCAGATCACCGCGCGGATTTGCATTGGCACTCGCCGGGATCGAGCCCCAGGCGTAGTGATGGATAATATCCATCCCGTCGATCAGGCTATCCCAATCGGCCGCGCCCAGCTCAAGCTGCTTCCAGGTGATGTTGTTGGTATCATCACGCGAAAAGTTGTCGAGGATGCTATGCCGGCTGGCGATCGTGACATGATGGCCGAGCTGCGACAGCAGCAAGGCCATATGCCGCCCGATGAAACCGCCTCCTCCCAGCAGAAGATGGCGCGCAGGGCTTGCCTCGGCGGCGGCAGACCCCTTCACCAGTCTGTTCCGAGAGATGTGACTACCGCCGCCCTCAGCCCAGCTGAGCGGCATGCGCTTGGCAGGATGCGTTCGACATCGCGGCTCACCTGCACTGATCGATCCGCTCTGCTGGCATTGATCTGAACAAGTCGCCGCAGAACCTCCCGCCGCGCCCAGAACATGCCGCCTTCTGGATAATCTTGCGAGATCTCACCGTCTCCGCCCGGCACCAGGCCCGCGGGCTGCCCATCCTCCCCAGCCGAATAATAGGGCTCGGCTGGAAAAACGAGACCGAGGTCATGCATCTCGTGGAACGTCTCGATAATCTGCTCGATGGCGGCCAAACGGCCGCCCACAAGATGTTCCCAGTGAAAGTCACGCCAGCTTGGGATCACCTGATCAGCTGTCGCACGCAGATGGGCCACCAGCCCATCGCCAAACAGGTCGGCGTTCTCCTCAAGATAGTTCGCGAGTGCCAGGGCATCTGGAAGCTCCCGGTCAATCAGCATCCCGGCGATGCCGGTCTCGTCAAAAATCTGGCGCAGCGTGGCACGGAGGCCCTCAGGTGCACTCACGATCAGCGTCACATCCAAAGCCGAAAGCGGCACCAGTCGCGCGGCCAGCAGACGGAAGCTTGCCATGTCATCGGTATGGACATGAAAAACGGTCATCGTGGCGCCATGACCGCTCTGTCTCTGCCGTCCGCGCAAGTCGAGGTGCTTCAGCACCGGCATCTGCCAGACACCAGGGGGCCGGCCGGCCGACAGGAAATCGGCATAGGCTTCGCCGGTTTCGCCGTTCGCCGCTTCCGCACTCGCCTCCCATGCGAAGGCGTTAAAACCAGGCGCGGGCCGCCGCAGCCAAGCGGAGCCACGCTCCCGGCGATGCCAGGCAGCAAGGTAGCGCCGAACTGCTTCCTCGCGGCTCTCAATCCGTGGCTTGGCGCCGCTGAAGAAATCCGCCGAGAAGCCCTTCTGCGAAACGATGATCTCGGCCGCTCTGCATAAGGCACGCGCGGGGCCAGCATGCTCCACACCAATCGCGTCTAGCGCCTCCACATACCGTTCCATGTCAAATGTACGCCGTGCGAATTCTGCCGTTGCCTTCGCAATCTGCGCATAGGCGGTCTCGCTTCCAGCGAGACGCAGGAGCACGCTGCGCGCTGCCTCGATATCGAGATGCGGAACAACCGTAGGCGCAGTCAGGGTATCCTGTGCCAAGAGATCGGCCATGCCGGAGGCATGTTCAAAACAAACGACCGGGATGCCTCTCCAAGCCGAATCGATAGATACGTTAGGCAGAGGGTCCAGTCGCGAGGTCAGCAGAAAGGCATCAGCCAGAGCATAGACCTGATCGAGATCCGGCGTTTCTTCAAGAAAAGTAACATGATCGCCCAACCCGGACCTTTCTATCTGCTCGAGAAGATAGACTGAGTAGTTCATGTCCTCCGCGGGGCGGTATCCCTGCCCGATCCAGACGAAATGCATCGATGGCGCATCCGGCTGCTGTCGGACTGAAGCGGCGACCGAGATGAAGAGGTCGACGCCCTTGCGGACCGACACCGTTCCCGCGCCGAGGACGATGAAAGCGCCGTCTTTCTTCCGCTTTCGCAGAACGTCCAGCTTGTCCGCACCCTTGCGCTTCTCTGTCCCTTCCAGGGCAGCCGCCGGCAGCTCCGACATGCCCTGCGGCAGAAGCCGTATCGAATGATCTGCAAGAGGAGGATAGATGGACAAAGATGACTGAGCAACAATCGGCGCAGGGAAGATCAGCTCGTCGGCCAGATCGAAGGCTTGAGTCAATTCGGCGCGCGGATAGACATAGGTGCCGAATTCATGGACGAGGAACAGGACGGGAATGAGCCGGTTCGTGAAATCCTCAATCGCAACGCGGGATTCCGTGCTGTTTACGAGGGCATATTTGAATGTTTGGCTCGCGAAGAGATCGGCCAGGCCGAACCGCATATCCCCGAGAGAGCGCTGGCGCAGTGGGAAAGGCCCGCAGACCTGGGTGCTCACCGCATAGAAATCCGGCACAAGTGCGCCACCGCCCAGCAGAACGGTAACGACATTATACCGTTTAGCGAGAGATTTTGCGATGTTCCAGGCAAGGACCGGTGCGCCGGTACGCGAAGCCTCGTGGGAGACGATCAGAATGCTGTCTTTCGAGCCGTCCCATTTCAGGGCGCCGTCATGGATCACCTTGGGCGCATGCGCTGCCCGGCCTTCTAAATGGCCATGATAGGTATAGTGGCAGAGTAGGGACATGCCGCTCGCCAGCACGTCGAAGTTCTGCTGTCCATAGTAGCTCGGATCAAAATGCTCTGAGGGGGGTAGGCCGATGGCTTCGCCCCTCAGAAGATAATGCACCGCGGGATCAATATCTTCATCAGCAAGACCGGCGAGCTGGCTGTAGAAATCTGGGTCCCAATACGCGCTGCCCCTGATGGCGGCGAGGCTTTCGTGGAGGAGCCCCTGATTATCGTCCTCGGAAGGGCCGAGCCCCACGGCCTTGACCCAGGCCAGCACTCGCTCGTCCTCCGTCTCGATGCCCCGGAAATAGGGACTGAGCGCCCCGAGGGCCTCATCGCCCAAGTCAAGCGAGAGCAGGCGCCAGGCCATGGGTAGAGAGATGAGAAAGGGCCGCCTTTCTGCAGGGGCGTCCAAGCTGCTCGCCGGCGCCGCAAGGGCATCGGCAATGGACAGGACGGCGCTCTGCTCCTCCGCCTGGGGGTCCAGATCAAGGCTGGCTGCTTTGATCAGCTCGAGGCGCAGAAGCGCCTCGCGCACACGATAGGAGCGGCGCAGAAGGCCAAGAATGACGCGCGGACGGGAAAAATGGGCGACGAGGTCCTGCGTGCCGGCTACCCCCAGACCGAGCTGGTCAGCCCAATGCCGCAGCACCGTCCGGCGCTGGTCGCGCCCGCGGCGGAGCAGACCGAAGACGGCGCGTAGCGTGGCCGCTTGCACCGCAAGTTCGGCCGTCACGGCGCGCTGTGACGCGAAACGAAGGAACCGCGCCTGCCCGACCGCCGCCACCTGCTGCGCCTGCTCCGCAAGTGCGGCTACACGCGCAAGCTCCGCCTCCAGCCTTTCGGCCCGTCCCCCCAGCTGGCGCGCTTCCAGCAGCAAAGCGTGCTTCACCCGGCTATGCTCGGTCTGCGCGCTCTTCTGCTGCCCCGTGAGTTCGGATGCCAGAATCCGCGCTTCAATCAGCTGATTGAGCACGAAGCGGTATTGCGTATGGATGGCACGATGAGCGGCTTCGCTCGAAGACTGCGCCAAAGAGAGCCGCTCCAGCGCCTGTCGCTGTTCGGTAAGCTCCTGGTGCGCAAGGGAAAATTGAGTGAGAGCCGTCTGCAATTCGGTGCGCGTCTTTGCGTGCCCCAGGATTTCCTCGACAAGTTTGTCTTCCCTGTCCTGGGCCAGCAGCATCGCGGTATTGCGCCGGTCTTCCATCGTCATGCCAGGCCACCAGGCGAGGCCGTCATGGGGCGGCTTCGGCGGCTCCCATCCGCTGACCGCGTATCCCGCGAGATGCCGCGGCAAGGTCCAGAAAACATTCGGATCGGGAATATGCTGAACGGGTTCCACCGCCCCTCGCCAGGCAACACCCATGATCTGCATGGTCTGATAGATCATGGTACGCCAGCCGGCGTCGCGCATCCGGTGCAAGGCTGCCGCAACGAAGGGCGAGGTGAGATCATGAAAAAGCACGATCGCATCTTCGGCGGCATTACGCAGTGCAGCCTCGGCATCGAGCCTGGGGGCATCCCCCTCATGTTCGGCATCGATGAACATTAAGGACCATTTGACGCCCAGTTCCTGCGTCAGCGCATCGATCGCGCCGGGACTGTAGCCCGCATGAAAGGTGATCTTGTTCAATACGCCGGCGGCCTCGCAGGAATCGCGAATGCTCGCGGCGAATGCTGGATCGTCGACGATCGGATCGATCACATGCAAATCGCCCGCCCCAAGCGCGAAATGAACAGTCGACCAACCGCGCCAGCACCCCACCTCCAGGCACGGGCGGCCACGGAATTTCAGAGCAGTATTGTAGATAATGGCAACTTCGTCCCGGCTCGCAAAACCCGCATAAGGCAGAGATTTGTCGATGTACCAATTATGCGAAACCCACTTCCGCAACCACGTCCATTGTGGAATCCGAGTATCGCCCACCCTCATATTGGGGAAGGCGGCGTCGGGGATTATCACGTCCAGATTGGGCGATACGTAATCATCCGGGGGCAGGCCTCGCGACGAAGGTGGCCCGTTGAAGGAAGGGACTTTCACTTCATTATCCATCGCAGCGTAAAGACCTTTTCCACTGGGCTTCAAGTCGGGACTGAGCAGGCAACCTTGGCTTCCCTGCAGGAGTGCGAAACCCTTGCACTCCTAGAACTAGAGGCAGCCACGGCACCCTGCAAGAGAGCCTCCGGCCGGCCCGCCAACCCAGGCATGGCGACCCGAGCGTGGCACGTTGCGAAACCCATGCCCATCAGGGTAAGAGCTATGCTTCAGGAACACAACGCCTTGAGTGAGAGACGGATCGGTCATGCGACGCATCAGCAGGAACCTCGCATCACCGTCCCGGGAACTCTATCTTCTTCTATTTGTGGCGACTTTATTCTTTGCTTTGAACCTGCGCTGGATTTGGCTCTATCGTCACGATAATCTTCTGGATATTGATGAGGCTGGCTATTTCGGCTTTGCGGTCATTGATTACTATGGTGGCCATTTTGGCGGTCTCACCGGCTGGGTCAATGCGGTCAATATGCCCAGCATTCAGGCCCCCTTGCTGACGGCTGTCACGTCCATATTCTTCCTCCTGTTTGGTGTCCATCCAATCTGGGGGTTCGTCACCACAGCGGGTTTCGCCACCCTCGCCATCCTTGTGACCGCGGGAATCGGAACGACGCTGCGCTCGCCTCAGGCTGGGCTGATCGCCGCTCTGCTGACGGCCTGCTGCCCTGTCATCGTCAATTACAGCCGCAGCTTTCAGTTCTCCGCGCCAGCCACGTTCGTCACGGCTCTCGCGGTTCTGGCCATGCTGCGCAGCCGCCGCTTCGGCCATATAGGCTGGGCCGCCGTCTTCGGCATCGCGCTCGGTCTCATGCCCCTGGCGCGAACCATGACCATCGCCTTTCTGCCAGGGTTGCTTCTGGCAGGCCTCGTCTGCCTGCTCGGGGAGCGCCGTCATGTCCTGCGGCGTCTGGCCATTTTCGCCGCATCTGTGCTTCTGGCTGTGGTCGTCTCCGCCAGCTGGCTCGCGAGCAATGGCGTCCTGGTTTTTCACTACCTGTTCAGCTTCGGATATGGCCGGCAGGCTTTGGAATACGGTCAGGCGAACTCGAAATTTGGCCCGGACGCCTGGATGCGCAGCCTGCACGCCATGGTGGGGGACATCTACCTTCCCTTCTTCGCGGTGCTCTGCGCCGCCGCCGTCCTTGGTCTGGGGCTTCTCATCGGCCGTCTGCGGAAGGAGGGTCTGGGGCGCACCATTGCCACCCTTCTGCGGTCACCGGCTTTCCTGGTCTTCATCGTGGTGGCCGAGCAGCTCGCTGCCCTCACTACCTCCAGTAACAAGGGATCGGGCTTTTTCGCCCCCCTCATCCCGCCGCTCGCCGCCCTGATGGCCTATAGCCTTACCGGCGTGCCCGCTCTGCGACGCCACAAGGCCAGGACAGTCGCGGCCGTCGGCGTTCTGGCCGCGCTGCTCTGGCTTCCTCTCATCCAACTGATTCCCGGCCTCTCGCACCGATACGTCACAGATCTTCCTTTCATCGGATTTTCCCCGATCAGCGACGGACGCGGCACGATACAGTCTGACGAAGCGCGCGCCGGGTATGGCGCGCCGGGCGCGCTTGCCCCAGTCTCTTCGGAGCAGGCGCATCAATGGGGGGCGCTCAGCAACGACATAGCGGATTATTTGATCAATCAGTTTGGGAAGGACATCCTCGTCGAGTGGGGGTTCCGAAACGAGCTTGTCAACGTCAATACAGTGCAGCTTTCCAACCTCCTTCACCGTGGAAGTGCTTTTGCCGCCATCATGATTGACCCGTCAGTCGTTCAGGAATCCGCTGTCGGATACGCGGATTGGCTCGGCCAGAACTGTGCGAAGCGCTGCGTGCTGCTGACATCGGACCGGGTCAGTGGAGATTTCCTGCCGCCGGTGAATCGGCCGTTGATGGCGCAGGCAGCGCGGGCGCGGGGGTTTTCCCCCGTCAAAACCTGGATTGCGCCGGATGATCAACGGATCACGCTGTGGACCTACGGCACGACAAAGGCTGCGGGTTTCTGAACTGCCAAAGAATCGCTGTAACCCTTGCCCCCGCAGCAGGCGGTCACGGATCATCCGTCCCCCCCTGCGCGTATGGACATCCCGAGCGTCTCGAGCGCCCGGTCCGGCTGTCCAGGTGCCGCCGCGCCGCACCATGCCCCCTGCATCTCGGCTGTACGATCAGTTAGAAATGAAGATGAGGGTCGCGGCCCGTCCTAAGCGTTGCGGGCGGCAGATCCGCCTGCACGAGACAGGCAGTCAGCAACGCCGTTGGGATTCGCGCGAAAGAATGAGGTGAGGGTCGCGATGAACGCCTGGTCTAAAATTGCTGGCAAATTGCAGCCCGATGCCTTTCGCCTTCATAAAATCTCATGTCGTCCGACAAAATACTCGCCAATTCGCTTCTGATTTGCGCGTTGTTTGTCATGGATTGCCGCTCGTCGCAGTCATCGCTGGCGTTAATGTGAACTTCCGAGCGAAGGGGCAGGCCTATTTGCCTTCCGAGCCAAGGGATGTCGCGGTCACGCGATTCGTGGAAGCCGACGAAGCTGAAACGGCGCATATCAAACCCGCCGAAATAGGTTTCCGAAAAAAGCCTCTGCAGGCCATTATATTTTGCTAGATCAACTATTGTTGGCCGTTCGGTCAGGAATCGCCGATGAAGCTCCTGCGCGGGCGTATGGATGGATTTCCAGTAGAAATATATGGAAATCAGGTTGTCGATTGGATTTCTCAAAAATGTTAACCAGAACGCATTTTCTGCCTCATAGCGTCTGGCGGCAAAGTGTCCGTGAAGGACGGCCTTTCCGTCTGGATAGGTGCCTTTTTGCTGGCCAGCGGCTGTAAATGGGTCGTGCGCAATGTCGAGGGCGACCCGGTCGCCAAAAAGGGCCACAAATTGCGAATGCAGCGAAGACCCCGCCGTCTTAGGCACATGGATCGAAATAATGCGTGGAGGAAATGGGTGATCTGGATGGTTCACGCTATGCGGCCGTATATGTAGATGATCAAACAAAATATTGGTAGTTGTTTCAGAGAGCCTTCACGCCAATTCTTCCAGTGTAGTCTATGCGCGCAAGCAGTATTCGGGAAGAAGGCGCCAGCTGCTGAAAATATTCGTCGACCGCTTTTCGAGATCCTTTCCAATGACCATAGTCATCAATGATCAGAACGCCTCGTGGGCTCAGCAGAGGATAAAACTGCTCTAGCTCAATGCGGGTTGACTCGTACCAGTCGGTGTCTAGACGAAGTAAAGATATCAAGTCAGGTCGCTGGACTGCAATCGTATCTTCGACTTTTCCTTCGACGAAGAAAAATTGCTCCGTTGGATAATGCGTTTTAGCCAAATTTGCGCGCACCTCTTGCAGAGAAGAAATACACCATACCAGGCCATTTTCACGATTGGCTTCAGCGGCCAACATCACGTCAGCGCGTTTTCCATCCAAATCGACATCGGCCTCGGTTGGCACGCTCATGCCGTCGAATGTGTCGTATAAATATATGCGGCGATTGGTGACGCCAAGGCTGAGGAGGGTTTCGGCGATCAGCATCACGGAACCACCACGCCATACGCCGCATTCTACAAAATCCCCCGGGATCTCGGCCTCCACGACGTACTGTACCGCTTTAAACAGCGCGTACATGCGTTCGATCGATGTCATGGTGAAACTTTGACAGCGCCGGTAAATGTCCAGGAAGTCAGTCTCCATATCGTGATAAATTGACACTTAAACCCCTCATATTTTGTCTTGAGGATCAAAAATTAATGTTTAGTGGTGTCGCAAACAGCGGCAGGCAGTCAATATAAAAATGGTAACTGAGGTCGGTATCAAATTCGTCTGCCGGAGATTTGTCTCCACTCCGGCGAATGCGCTGAGCAGGGCGAGGACCACCTTGCCGGCAGCGAGGTGGTTTCGATCGGTGCCTCGGGCGCCTTCAGCGCGATGCTGCGGTTCGTCAGTCCATGGCCGATGTCCTGGAGGTCCTGCCGCCACCGGGCCAGCCGCTCGATGCGTGCAACCCGTCAGCGTCTCATGAAGGCGTTCCACCGGCCTGTACCCGAATGACACCGTGGTCATTGACGGCGCGCTGCAGTAGTCCTGCTACAATCCAAGGGCACTATTTCGGATGGAGAAAGACCCTGCAATGTGGAGCAGAACGGAAGGGCAGGGGAGACCAATCGTCTTCCTGCATGGATGGGAGATGGATCACCGTGATGAGGTTCGGACCTATGAGCCGATCTTCGAGGGCGTGACCGGCTGGTGCCGGCACTATCTCGATCTTCCCGGAATGGGCCGCAGCCCAGCCAGATCAGACATCCGTGATCTGGATGGCATGCTGGCCGCTGTCATAGGGACAATAGAAGATCTGGTCGAAGATGATCGATTTCTCCTGGCGGGAACATCGGCCGGCGGTTACCTGGCGCGCGGTCTTCTCACGCGCTTCCGAAGCCGAATAGATGGCTTGCTCCTGCGCGCGCCGGTGATCGTCCCAGCCACGCGCCAGCGTGATCTCGATCCAATCCATCCTCTCCTGGTCAGCGAGGACGCCGTGCTCGTGATGTCGGATGCGGAGCGGCAGGAGGTCGGCGAGGTCCTTGTTCAGACTCCGGCCTATGTCCAAGCGTTGCGGGAGAAGACGCGCGAGGCAGTGGCGCCCGCATTGGCCGCCGCCGACACAGGCTTCCTGGCCGCAATTCGGGAGGATGAGCGACGGTACCGGTTCTCGTTTGACCCGGATGCGGCCGAGGTCTTGTCATCGCGCCCGACCTTGATCGTCACCGGGCGGCACGATGCAGTCGTCGGGTTCCGAGACGCTTGGCGTCTCGTGGGGAAGTTCCCGAGCTCGACCTATGTCGTTCTCGACCGCGCCGAGCATGGTCTTCCGATTGATCAGCAGGCGGTCTTCACAGCCCTTGTCCACGATTGGCTGAAGCGTGTGCAGGAAGATACCTCAGCGCAACCCTAACGGAAGCCTGCCCTCAGCGCATCACGAAGGGATCGGGGACCGGCGCCTCGGATAGATTGATCCAGACGGATTTGGTGCGCGTGTAGTCCAAAATGGATTCCACTCCGCCCTCGCGCCCCAGCCCGCTTTCGCCGAACCCGCCGAAAGGCACCAGCGGTGAGATCATGCGATAGGTATTGACCCAGACCACGCCGGCACGGATGCCGCGCGACAGACGATGGGCGCGGGCCAGATCCCGCGTGAAAATGCCGCTCGCGAGGCCGAACTTCGTGCCATTGGCCAGCCGCAGCGCCTCCGCCTCGGTGTCAAAGGCGATCACGCTGAGCACGGGGCCGAAGAATTCCTGCTGCATGGACGGCAAGTCGGGGCTCGGGCAGAACAGGATCGTCGGCTGGAAATAAAACCCATCCTCGAAACCCGGCGGCACGCCGCCGCCGGTAATCAATTCGGCGCCTTCGGCCAGGCTGCGCGCGATCAGGTCCTGGGCGTGCCGGCGCTGCCGCAATGTGGCCAGTGGCCCCATCTCGGTCGCGGGATCGGCCGGATCGCCGATGCGGATCGCTTCCGCCTGCGCCTTCAGCCGGGCGAGCAAGGGCGCCAGCAGCGGGCGCTCCACCAGCAGGCGCGATCCGGCGACGCAGCTCTGGCCGCTGGCCGCGAAAATCCCCGCGACCACGGTATTGCTGAGATTGGCGATATCGGCATCGGCAAAGGCGATGATAGGCGATTTGCCGCCGAGTTCGAGCGAGGTCATCGCCAAATTCTCGGCGCTGTTGCGCAGGATATGGCGGGCGGTCTCTGGTCCCCCGGTGAAGGCGATTCGTGCGACCAGCGGATGGGTGGTCAATGCGCGGCCACAGTCCGGGCCCGTGCCGGTCAGGATCGTCACGACGCCGGGTGGAAAGCCTGCCGCCTGCACCAGGCGGGCGAATTCCAGAAGCGGCGCCGGGGCATCTTCAGCCGCCTTAAGCACGACTGTGCAGCCAGCCGCCAGCGCCGGCCCCAGCTTCACCGCCGCCAGGAAAAGCTGGCTGTTCCAGGGCACGATGGCCGCTACCACGCCGATCGGCTCACGCCGCAGGAAGACGTCCATATCGGGCTTGTCCACCGGCACCTGCAGGCCGGACACCTTGTCGGCCAAGCCGCCATAGAAGCGGAAATACTGCGCAATATAGGCAATCTGGGCTGAGGTCTCGCGGATGATCTTGCCGGTATCCCGCGTCTCCAGCGCCGCCAGATCCGGGGCCGCCGCCGCCAGAAGATCGCCCAGCCGGTGCAGCAGCGCGCCGCGGGCGGTCGCGGTCAGCCCGGCCCAGGCGGGGTCCGACAGTGCCGCATGGGCGGCGGTCACGGCGCGATCGACATCGGCGGCCGAGGCCGCCGGCATGCGTGCCCAAGGCTGCCCCGTCGCGGGATTGAGGCTGTCAAAATGCGCGCCCGCTTCCTCAAACACGCCCGCGATGAACTGCGGGAAGCACGGAAGTTCGGCCATCGGGTTCAAGCCTTTGCGAAATGGGGCATCACCTGCTCGATAAAGCGGGTGAGAGAGGCCTTCTTGCGCGCAAAGCTCATGCCGCTGTCGATCCAGAGGCTGTATTGGTCATAGCCCAGCGCCTCATAGGCTTTCAGCCGGGCGACCACCTCTGCCGGCGTGCCGATGACCAGCGCGCGCGCGATGGCCTCCGGCGCATAGTGTGGCATGGCCGCCATTTCCTCGGGCGTCAGGCGTTCCAGCAAGCCCTGCGTCACCGGCTTCTTGTTCTGAAACCAGGCGCCGAAATAGCAATAGAAGCGGCTGAGTTCCTGCACACCCTGCGCGACATCAGCGGCATCCTCGCCCACATAGGTATGCTGCAGCAGAAGAATTTTCGGGCGTGGCCGCTCGGGGTGCTGCGCGCAGGCGGCGTCAAAACGCTGCATCAGGCTCGCCACCTCCTCATCGCCGCTGGCCAGCGGCGTCACCTGCACGTTCCAGCCATTGGCGACGGCAAAGACATGGGAATTGGGGTCGCGCGCCGCGACCCAGATCGGCGGGCCGCCCGGCTGTGGCGATTTCGGCACCGCCGTCGTCTTCGGAAAGGTCCAGTATTCGCCGCGATGCTCGTAATCGCCCGCAAAGAGTTTCTCCACCGCGGGGATTAGCTCGCGCATGCGCAAGCCTGCTTCCGCCGCCGTCAGCCCCGGCAGCAATCGTTCATATTCAAAACTATAGGCGCCGCGCGCGATGCCAAGATCAAGCCTGCCGCCGGTGATGAGATCGGTGAGCGCCGCTTCGCCCGCGAGTTTGATCGGGTGCCAGAAGGGCGCGATGATGGTGCCTGTGCCAAGGCGGATGGTCTTGGTCCGCGCCGCCAAGTAGGCGATCTGGATAAAGGGGTTCGGCGCGATGGTGAATTCCATGCCGTGATGTTCGCCGATCCAGGCGGTTTCCATGCCGCCGCGCTCAGCCAGCAGCACCAGCTCCTCCAATTCCTGCAGGAGTTCGCCATGGCCCTGCTCGTCTCCGAGCCGTTCCATATGGACGAAGAGCGAAAACTTCATCGGCAGTCCTCCGGCGTCAGACGAATCTCTGCGTCTGTTCGGCTTCGATCAGGAAATCGGCGAGCGCGGCATTGACCACGCCTGGCGCCGCAAGGCTCATCATATGCCGCTGATCGGGCAGGATCACGGCACGGCCCAGCGGGGCCTCTGCCGCCATCTGCCGGGACATGGCGGGGGCGGAATTCTCGTCTTCGGCGCCGGTCAGAAACAAGGCGGGCATTGCGAGCGTACCCAGCCGGCCCGCATGGGCGCGGTCCGCGCGGGCAAACAGATCGTAGGCGCGGGCATAGCCCACGGCATTGACTGCGCTGAGCGCCGAGCCGACCCAGGCCGCTGTTTCGAGCAGCGGCGCCGGCACCGGCTGGCCGAACCAGCGGTCGATGGCCGCCTGGCGCCAGGCCATATCGCCAGACCCTGCAGCGAGCAGGCCAGCGCGGCGGGCCACGGCCGCCGCCTGAGCCTCGCTCCGGCAATAGACCCCGTTCATGGGCACCAGGGCCGCAACGCGATCTGGATAGGTGAGGGCGAAGTCGAGCGCGATGAGCGCCCCCATGGAATGACCGACGAGACGGATGCGGCGCAAGCCGCGCGCGTCGAGAAGGTCGCGCAGCTGGCGGGAATAATCCCCGAGGGTCGGCTGTGCCGGGGGCAGCGCGCTGCTGCCATGGCCGAGCGTGTCATAGGCGAGCACGGTGTAGTGCTGCGCGAAGGCGGCGAGCTGCGGCGCCCAGAAACCGGCATGCATGCCCACACCATGGATGAAGACCAGCGGCGGGCCATCCCCCGCCTGCCAATAGCCTGTCTCCCCGGCGCGGCCGAGCTGAAACCCGTCAGGCATTCAGATCACCCAGTTCCGCGAGGTCCTGGTAGCGGTCGCCGATCCGGTGATGCGGGCGGCCACCGATCGAGGCGCCGAGCGCGACCAGGATCTCGTCCGGTGCCGGTGCGTCATCAATGCTGAACTGCACGGTGAGGTAGTGGGAGCGCTTGCCCTCGTCATGCTTATGCATCAGCGGGATCTGGATCGGAGCCCCCGGGCCGCCCCTGGTATTGGTAAAGGCGAGATAGGATTTGGCGCCGACGGCGCGGCGGTAATGATTGCCGAAACGGAGCGTGTGGATAAGGGCAGAGGCATGTTCCACCTCCCCGGCGCTGCCGACGACGGCGGATTTGCCGTAACCCTCCACCGCGTCGCCCGAGCCCGCGAGCCGGAGGATCTCGGCCGTCAGGATTGCGCCTAAGGGCGAGGCGATGGCGCGGATTTCGGGGCCAAGATCCTCAACAAAGCCGCGCCCGGCCCAAGGATTGGCGATGACAGCGGCAACGCCGAAGAGTCTAAAGGGAGTGGTTGCCGGCCTTTGGCCCTCGATCCGCACATCCTCGGAATAGGTGACGATCTTGCGCAGGGACAGCGGCATGAATATCTCTCGCTCTATCTTATGGTATACCATAAGATTCATGAGGCAGAACTGTAAAGTGCAATTTGGTTCCCGTGGCCATTTCGTGCCGAGGCATTCTTCCCATCCGCGATCTGCGATAGGCTCCCCTCATGTCTGATGAAATGTTGATCGATCGCTCAGCCAAGACCCTGCGCATGCTGACGCTCGAGAAAATGCGCGAGGCCATTCTGACGATGAAGTTTCGCCCCGGTGAGCGGCTGGTCGAGCGCACGCTGTGCGAACGCCTGGGTGTCAGCCGCAGCGTGGTGCGGGAAGTGCTGCGCCATCTCGAATCCGAAGGATTGGTTGAGACGATTGCCGGGCACGGGCCGGCGGTCGCGGCCCCTGAGCCCGCGAAGATCACGCAAATCTATGAACTGCGCTCGATTCTGGAAGCTTTGGCCGCGCGCCATTGCGCGGCCCGCGCCCTGCCCGCTGATATTGCCGGCCTGGGTGCCGCCCTGGACGGCGTTCGCGCCGGCTACGCGGCGGCCGATGCGGCGGCCGTGCTGAGCGCCACGACACTCTTTTATGAAACGATGTTCCGCGCCGCCGGCCGGGCGGTTGCTTGGGAATTGGTCGTCTCGCTCAATGGCCGGATCACGCATCTCCGCGCCTTCACCATTTCCACGCCGGGGCGGGCCGAGCACGGGGTGGCTGAGATGCAGGCAATCCTGGATGCAATCGTGGCAAAGGACCCGGATGTGGCGGAAGCAGCCTCCGCCCGGCATGTCCAGAACGCCCTGCAATTGGCACTGTCCGGCATCGGGAAACATCCGCCGGGCTGAGGGCGGATTGCTCTCCGATTGTGCAATGCACCAATTGATAGGCATCCGGCGGCGCCGGTCGTGGCATATCCGGTAAAATGTCCAAAAAAAGAGCGCGAGCGTTTGGTTTTTGCCTTTACACTCTCGGCGTCACACTCTTATGGTATACCATAAGATGTAACGAGGAAGCCGCGTCGTGATCTACGAGCTTCGCACCTACCGCCTCAAGACCGGAACGGTTCCCCATTATCTCAAGCTTGTCGAAGAGGAAGGGATCGCCATCCAGCGCTCCCATCTCGGCCATCTGGCCGGCTATTTCGCGACCGACATCGGACCGCTGAACGAAATCGTCCACATCTGGGCTTTCGACAGCCTGGCTGACAGGGAGCGCCGTCGTGCGGCCCTGCTGCTGGACCCGAACTGGCTCACTTTCCTTCCCAAAATCCAGGCTCTGATCGAGACGATGGAGACGAAGATCCTGCGCCCCGCAGCCTTCTCGCCGCGTGCGGACATCACGGCCCATCAGGAGATCTGAGATATGCGCCGTCGCTTGTCTTTGGGTTTGGCCTTGGCCGTGGGGGCGATAAGCCCGGCCTGCGCGCAGGGACCGATGGTCTTCACCAGCTGGGGCGGCACCACCCAGACCGCCCAGAAACAGGATTGGGCCACGCCTTTCTCACAGAAGACCGGCGTCACGGTCCTGCAGGATGGCCCGACCGATTACGGCAAGTTCAAAGCCATGGTCGAGAGCGGCAATGTCTCCTGGGATGTGGTCGATGTCGAATATGATTTCGCCATCCATGCCGCACAGGACGGGCTGCTGACGCCGCTGACGCTCTCGGCCGAGGAAAAGGCCAAGATCGACCCCCGTTTCCTGACGCCGGATTCCGTCGGCTCGTTCTACTATGCCTTCGTCGTCGGATATCAGAGACAGGCCTTCCACGGCAGCACGCCGCAAAGCATGGCCGATCTCTTCGACGTCGCCAAATTCCCCGGCAAACGTTGCTTCTACAAATGGTCTGCGCCCGGCGTGCTGGAAGCCGCCCTCCTTGCCGACGGCGTGGCGCCGGATAAGCTCTATCCGCTCGATATCGACCGTGCCTTCAAGAAGCTCGACAGCATCAAGAAGGACATCGTCTGGTGGGGCACAGGCGCACAGTCTCAGCAGCAGATCGCCTCCGGCCAATGTCCAATCGGTCTGGTCTGGAACGGCCGCATGCAGGCTCTGATCCAGTCAGGTGAAGCGGTCGGCATCGACTGGAACCAGAATCTGACCACCGGCGATATGCTGGTCATCCCCAAGGGCGCACCGCATGCGGCCGCTGCGCAAAGCTTCATCGCCTACGCCACCAGCGCCGGGCCGCAGGCAAAATTCGCCACCACCACCGGCTATGCACCGATCAATACCGGCTCATCCAAGTTGATCGCGCCTGCGGCGCTCGGCGCTTTGCCGGACGCCCATGCACAATCGCATATCGATCTGCAGATGGGCTATTGGGCCGTGCATCGTGATGAGATCGCCAATCGCTGGTATGCATGGCAGACCAAATGATCATCGCGGGGGCGGTGCAGGCCGCCCCCGCGCCATCCCAGCGGCCGCGGACCGGTCGCGGCTTAGCGCCCGCGCTGCCGGCCATCCTGTTCCTCGCTCTCTGCTTCGTGCTGCCGGTGCTGTCGCTGCTGTTGCGCTCGATCATGGAGCCCAAGCCCGGATTGCAGAATTATGCCGCGCTGATCGTCAGTGGCACCTATGCCAATGTTCTTGAGAACACATTCCTGATTGCCTTTCTGGTGACGGTGATCGCGACCGTCCTCGGCCTGCCGCTTGCCTGGTTCCTGGCGATCGCGCCACGGCGGCTGGGCCGGCTGGTTTTCGCCATCGTGCTACTCTCGATGTGGACCAATCTACTCGCCCGCACCTATGCCTGGATGGTGCTGCTGCAGGATAATGGACCCATCAACACGCTGCTGACCTGGCTGGGGCTCGTTCACAGCCCACTGCCCCTGTATGGCAGCATGGCCGGCGTCATCATCGGCATGGTCTATATCATGCTGCCCTTCATGGTGATTTCGCTGCGCGGCCCGATCGCGGCGCTGGACCCCGCTTTGTTCCAGGCAGCATCGCTCTGCGGCGCCTCACGCCTGCAGGCCTTCACGCGCGTCTTCCTGCCGCTGCTGCGGCCCGGGCTTGCCGCCGGTGCGCTCATCATCTTCGTTATGTCCCTCGGCTATTACATCACGCCCTCGCTGCTGGGTGGCGCCAGCGACATGATGCTCGCCGAACTGATTGCGCAGCTTGTCCAGACATTGCTCAACTGGGGCCTGGCCGGCGCTGCCTCCTTTCTGCTGCTGGCCATCACGCTGGCCCTCTATGCCCTGCAGATGCGCTTCATCGCGCCCAAGACCGTGAAGGAGGGCTGAGGCGGTGCTGCTGGATTTCGCTCAGCTCGGCCTATGGAAATGGGTACTGTCGGCCATCGTGGCGGCCGTCATGGTCTTTCTGCTCGGTCCCCTTGTCGTGCTGGTGCTGCTGTCCTTCGATTCCTCGCAATGGCTGCAATTCCCGCCGCCCGGCTGGACGCTGCAATGGTATGCCGAAGTCTTCGCCGATCCCGGCTGGCTCCTCTCGCTGTTGACGAGCCTCGAGATCGGCATCACCGTGACCATTCTCTCCGTCGTGTTAGGGCTGCTCTGCGGCTTTGCCCTGGTTCGCGGCCGCTTTCCAGGGCGCGGCCTGCTGCGCGGGTTTTTTCTGGCGCCGATGATCATGCCGTCGATCGTGCTTGGCATCGCGCTCTATGCGACCTTCCTAACGCTGCATCTGGCCGGAACCTTCCCCGGCTTCGTGCTCGCCCATCTCGTTTTGGCGCTGCCCTTTGCGGTCGTCGCCATTACCGGTGCGCTGGAGCAATGCGACGTCTCGCTTGAAAATGCCGCCATGCTCTGCGGTGCGGGCCTATGGGAAGCGCGTTTCCGCGTCGTGCTGCCGGCCATCCGCCACGGGATCTTTTCGGCCGCCATCTTCTCCTTCCTCACCTCCTGGGATGAGGTCGTGGTCGCTATCTTCATGGCGAGCCCGACACTGCAAACCCTGCCCGTACGGATGCTGGGCGAGGTGCGTCAGGATCTCTCGCCCGATATCGCCGTCGTCTCGACGCTGCTGGTGCTGGCGACGGCCATTCTCATTGGTATTCTCTCGGTCCTGCGGAAGGAGACGGCCCGATGAGGCAGTCCTATCTCGAACTGCGGAATGTCTGCAAAACCTTCGACGGCTATGTCGCCATCAACAATGTTTCCCTTACAATCGATAAGGGCGAATTCGTCACCTTCCTGGGGCCGTCGGGTTCGGGCAAAAGCACGACGCTCTATACCATTGCGGGATTCATCGCACCGTCCAGCGGCGATGTGCTGTTGAACGGCCGCTCCCTGATCGGTGTCGCGCCCAATCACCGTGATATCGGCATGGTGTTTCAGCGCTACACGCTTTTTCCGCATCTGACGGTCGCGGAGAATATCGCCTTTCCGCTGCGCGTCCGTCGCCGTCCGGCGGCTGAAATAGCGGCCCGCGTCGATGAGATGCTGGCTTTGGTTCATCTCACCCCGATGCGGGATCGCAAGCCGGCCCAGCTCTCAGGCGGCCAGCAGCAGCGCGTGGCGCTTGCCCGTGCGCTCGCCTATAATCCGCAGATCCTGCTGATGGATGAGCCGCTTTCCGCGCTCGACAAGAAGCTGCGCGAGGACATTCAGGGCGAGATCAAGCGCATTCACCTCGAAACCGGCGTCACCATCATCTATGTGACGCATGATCAGGAGGAGGCGCTGCGCCTGTCCGACCGGATCGTGCTCTTCAACCATGGCGGCGTTGAGCAGATCGGCACGGGCGCCGATCTCTATGATCGGCCGGTCAGCGCCTTTGCCGCTGGTTTCGTCGGCAATTCCAATCTCGTTGAAGTGTCAGGGGATATCGACGGGCTGCATTTTCCAGACGGAACGCGGTTGCCCAATCTCATGACGGCTGGGGCAGGGCAGGGACATGTGCTGCTGCGCCCGGAACAGCTGTACCTGGCAGAGCAGGGCATCGCGGCCGTCGTGCTCGATGCCGCCTATCTCGGCGATGTCACCGCCTATGCCGTGCGCACCAGCTGGGGTCAGGAACTGGCGCTACGCGTGCCGCGCAGCCGCGGCGCACTGCCCTTGCCGGGTGGCACGCCCGTGCATATCGGCTTCGAGCCCGGCAGCGCCTATCTCATCCCCTAGAGCAGATCCCGGTCAGAGGAAATCCTCTGACCGGTTAAGATGCTCGTAGAAACAATAAGAGTTTGGCCTAAGCGGCCCGGTTATGAACAGGTCGGGACGTTGCGTCCGACCCCAAACCAAACACTTAGGGCGAGGGTTGTGGAGCCGCTTGGCGCGGCGAAGGCCTCTTTGCCGCGCTGACGTCAGCCAGTTGGTGCAAACACAATCGTCAGACTTCGCACGCCCTGGGCGCCGCGGATCAGCACGCCTTCGATATCGGCAGTGGCGGATGGCCCCGTCATCAGCGAGACGTAGTTTGCTTGGCCAAAATCCGGCAGCAGATAGGCGTCGGCAATGCCGGGGATGATGGCGTCAGGGTCCAGCAGCACAATCAGATGCTGCGCCAGATAGGCGATGGTGTTCACACCTAGTTCGTGATTGCTCAGGAAAACCGACCCGGTTTCGGCCACGCCGAACCGCGCCCGCACGATGCCGACATCAACGTCTTCCAGGTCACGCGGACTGGTCACCGCATCGGTGCGGGGAAACTCCGTCACCTCGTCGGTCGAGGATCGGATCAGCCTTCCTTCGCCCAGGCGCGCCCGCAGGAAGGGACCAAGCTTCTCGCCCTCAGGCAGATGCACCCACTGCCCGCCCATGACCGCCAGGCTTTCCTGAAAAGCCGCCAGCAGATCGCCGTCCACACCGGGAAAGCGGGGCAGATCTGGCAGGGGAAACTCACCCTCCGGCCGGCGCCCGCGCAGCCGCGTCAGAATATCCGTGCGGCTGCTCATTTCGATGGCCTGTTGCGCGCGGCCCAGGACGCAAAACTTTCTGGCGGTGCTTCGGGCACTTCGCGGTCACGTCCCCAGGCATTGAGGCGGCTATACAGCAGGCGGCGCGGCAGGTGGCGCACGGCCATGCGCGCCGCCGCTGTCGCCAGCCGATAGAGGCGCGGCGAGGCGAGCACGAAACCCGCGAGACGCAGAGAGACGGTCTTGTTCTTCGGCAGCAATCCACGCTCGGCAATCAGCCGGCGCCATTTATAGAGCTGGTCGTGAATATTGATCTTGACCGGACAAACATTAGTGCAGCTACCGTTCAGCGTGGAGGCGAAGGGCAGGGTGGCATAACGCACCGGATCGTAGGACGGGTTGATGATGGCGCCAATCGGCCCGGAATAGACGGCGCCGTAGCTCAAGCCGCCCGACCGGCGATAGACCGGACAGGTATTCATGCAAGCACCACAGCGGATGCATTTGAGGGAAGGCCAGAAATCCTCTTCGCCGAGACGCTCGGAGCGGCCGTTGTCGACCAACACGATATGCATCTCTGCGCCCGCCCGCGGACCCCGGAAATGCGAGGTATATTGCGTGATGGGAGAGCCGAGCGCGCTGCGTGACAGCAGGCGTACAAAGACGCCCAAATCCGCCTGGCGCGGAATGAGCTTCTCGATCCCCGCGGAAACGATATGAACCTTGGGCAGATTGGCCGAAAGATCGGCATTGCCTTCATTCGTGCAGACAACCACGGCGCCGGTTTCCGCGACCAGAAAATTGGCGCCCGTCATGCCGATATCGGCATCCAGCATCAGCGGCCGCGTCGTGACGCGCGCATGTTCTGCCAAGGCATGGGGGTCGGCATTATTGGGGTCGCCGCCAATGGTGCGGGCAAAGACGCGCGCCACATCCTCGCGCAGCTTATGCACCGAAGGGACCACGATATGGCTGGGCGGCTCGTCATCCAGCTGCTGGATGCGCTCACCCAGATCGGTTTCGGTAATCACCATGCCGTGGCGCGCCAGATAGGGCACCATCTCGCATTCTTCCGTCAGCATCGACTTTGACTTGGCAAGCGTCTTCGCCTGATGCGCGCGCATGATCCGCAGCACAATGGCATTATGCTCCGCCGCATCTCGCGCCCAATGCACCTGCACGCCGCGCGACACCGCCTGGGCCTCGAACTGCTCCAGATAGTCCGCGAGCCGACTGAGCGTATGCTCCTTGATGGCGGAGGCGAGATTGCGCAGCGCCTGCCATTCGGGAATGGTCTGCATCTGCCCGTCACGCTTCTGGCGCAGCTCCCATAACCGCCGGTCATGAAACGCCAGATGCGGTGCGTCGGCCACGAAGGCTGCGGCCGCGCCGGCATGGTCGACTGGCTTGCTCATGCCCGTGCGCCGTTCAGAATTTGCGCAATATGAATGAAGCGGATCGGCACGCCGGCGCGTTTGGCGCAGCCTTGCTGATGCATCAGACAGGACGTGTCGGCAGACACGATATACTCCGCCCCCGCCTGGGCGTGGTCGCGCACCTTATCCAGACCCATGCGGCCTGAGACCGCATCTTCGGCGACCGAGAAGGTGCCGCCGAAGCCGCAGCATTCATCCGGCCGCGCCGGCATCACGAGTTCGATGCCGCGCACGCCGGCCAGCAGATCGAGCGGCTTGGAGAAGGGCGTCTCACCCAGCTCCGACATGCTGGCAGTACGTAAACTGCGCAGCGTGCCGCAACTATTGTGCAGCCCGACCTTGTGCGGGAATTCCGCCCAGGGAAAGTCTGCAACCTTCAGCACGTCGTGCAGGTATTCGACCAATTCATAGGTGTGGGCGCGCAGATGGCGCACACGATCGGTCTGCGGCACCGCGTCCAGATGCTCCCGCAAGTGATGCACGCAGCTGCCCGAGGGCATCACCACCGCGTCAAAATCGCCGAACAGATCGACGAAATGCGCTTCCGCACCGTGTGCGGCGCCCTGGCAACCATTATTCGCCATGGGCTGCCCGCAACAGGTCTGTCCTTGCGGATAGACGACATCGACGCCCAGCCGTTCCAGCAGCTCCAGAGACGCGATGCCGACTTCGGGGAAGAAGGCGTCGATGAAGCAAGGAATGGCAAGGGCGACGGTCATCGGCTCAGATCACTTGCCCGGCCAGGCAATCACGTCCTGGCGCTGCTCGCCAAGCTTCTCAATGCCAAGTGTCATGACATCACCAGGCTTGAGGAAGACGGGGGCGGGCTTCAGCCCCATGCCCACACCGGGCGGCGTGCCGGTGGTGATGATGTCGCCGGGCAGCAGCGTCATGAACTGGCTGACATAACTTACCAGGGTTGCGGCGCCGAAGATCATCGTCTTGGTCGTGCCGGTCTGGCGGCGCTCGCCGTTCACGTCCAGCCACATCGAGAGATCCTGCACATCGCCGACCTCGTCCTTCGTCACCAGCCAGGGGCCGGTGGGGCCGAACGTATCGCAGCCCTTGCCCTTGTCCCAGGACCCGCCCCGCTCGATCTGCCATTCGCGCTCGGAGACGTCATTGACGACGCAATATCCTGCTACATAGTCGAGAGCGGTAATCTCATCGACATACTGCGCCTTGGTGCCGATGATGATGCCGAGTTCGACCTCCCAATCGGATTTCTTGGAATCCTTGGGGATCACGACCGTGTCATTGGGGCCGCAGAGAGACGTGATCGCTTTGGTGAAGACGATCGGCTCCTTCGGGATCGGCATGCCGGATTCGGCGGCGTGGTCGGCATAATTCAGCCCGATGGCGATGAATTTGCCGGGGTTCTTCACGGGCACGCCATGGCGCGGGTTGCCCTCGACCAGCGGCAGGCTGGTGGGATCAAGCGCTGCCAGGGTGGCGAGGGAGGCCGGGGACAGCGCATCCGGGGTAATATCGGCCAGCACGCCGGACAGGTCACGAATATGGCCGTCAGCATCCAGCAGGCCAGGCTTTTCCGCGCCCAAAGGGCCAAAACGCAGTAATTTCATGGACTTCCGTCTCCCGCTTGCTGGGCCTATGCCCGTTCCGCGTTATTTTGGACCCATGAAGGCCGGCAGACAACCCGCGGCCGTCCATGCCGGGTCTCAGACGATGCCGCCCGACCCGCCGGACTTCGGCGGCCGGATGCGCGTCACCGCCGCGCGATAGCCGCTGGCGCGATAGGCGGCAACCGGGTCGATCGCCGCATCCTTGCGCAGCCGCGCCATCGCCAGGATCGGCTGCACATCGGTGGTGAAGGCGCGCTTCAGCGTCTGGCTCGCCATCAGCGGGTCATTGGCCTGCTGAAAACCCTCCAGCGCCGCGCGGTCCACCAGCAGGGCCTGGGCATAGGCGCGCTGCACCTCCACTGCACTCGTCATCAGGCTCTCGATCGGATCGGTGACATTGTGGGACTGGTCCAGCATGTAGGACGGGGCGAAGCCCGGCGCACGCCGATAGGCCGCATCCACCAGCTCGTTGAAGACCAGGAACAGGCGATAGGGCTCGATCGCGCCGGCATCCAGATCGTCATCGCCATATTTCGAATCGTTGAAGTGGAAGCCGGCAAGCTTTCCGGCATGCACTAGGCGGGAGACGATCATCTCGATATTCACGTTCGGCGCATGATGCCCAAGATCGACCAGGCACAGGCAGCGCTCACCCACTTCCTGGGCGGCGAGGAGCGAGGAGCCCCAGTCCTGAATAACGGTCGAGTAGAAGGCGGGCTCGTACATCTTATGTTCAAGGAACAGTTTGAAGTCGCCCGGCACCGCGGCATAGACTGCTTTCACGCTCTCGATATAGCGCTCGAAGGCGCGGGTGAAATTCTGCTGGCCCGGAAAGTTTGATCCGTCACCCAGCCAGATGGTCAGCGCCGGCGCACCGATCTTGGCGGCAAGGTCCGCGCAATGAATGTTGTGCGCAATGGCCTGGGCGCGGACGGCGGCATCCGTATGGGTCAGGCTGCCATATTTATAGGACAGCGGATGCAGCGCATTGCCCGGATGGTCCTGGAAGGTATTGGAATTGACGGCGTCGAAGCCCAGGCCGAGGGCGCCGGCAAATTCCGTCAGCGCCGCATAGTCCTCGACCTCGTCCCAGGGAAAATGGAGCGAGACGGTGGGCGTTGCACCGGCCAGCTGATTGACGACCGCGCAATCCTCCAGCTTGTCGAAGATATGGCGCGGCTCACCACCCATGGGGAAGCGGGCGAAGCGCGTGCCGCCTGATCCCACCGCCCAGCTCGGTGATGCGACGGCGAAGGCCGCGACCGCGCGGGTGACGACTTCGATATCGATGCCGCGCCTATCCAGCGTGCGCCCCAGCGCATCGAATTCCTCCCGCAGGGTGGCCGTTAGCGGCGCGTTTTGGGACGCGATGAAATCCTGGTCCAGGGCGGGCTGCGTGATCTGATCCATGATGCTCACCGCGTAAAGGCGTTGGCGTTGCCGGCATCGATATTGATGATATTGCCGGTCGATTTGGATGAGATGTCAGAGGCGAAGAAGGCAATGCCCTCCGCGATATCCTCAGGATAGACGCTGCGCTTGAGCAAAGACCGCTGGCGGTAGACCTCGTCCAGCTCTTCCAGCGAGGATTTCTGGTAGGAGGCCGCGCGCTGGTCACCCCATTCGCCCTTCCAGATACGGCTGCCGCGCAGCACGGCATCAGGGTTGACGACATTGGAACGGATGCCAAGCGGCGCCCCTTCCAAAGCCACACAGCGCGACAAATGCAGCTCGGATGCCTTCGCCGTGCAATAGGCCGAGGCGCCCGGCGAGGCGACAAGCGCATTCTTGCTCGCGACCATGATGATGGAGCCGCCGATCGCCTGATCCTTCATGAGACGAAAAGCTTCGCGCGAGGTCAGAAAATAGCCGGTCGACAGAATATCGATATTCTTCTGCCACAGTGCAAGCGAGGTATCCTCCAGCGGCGCGGCGGAGGCGATGCCGGCATTGCAGACGCAAACGTCCAGGCCGCCGAAAGTCGCCGCCGTCTCGCGGAAGGCGGTGGTGATGGCGTCCTCCTTGGTGACATCGGCCCAGACGGTGCCGACATTATCCCCGCCATAGGTCTTGGCGAGTTCCTGACGGGAGGTTTCCAGCACATCCCGATCGATATCGCATAGCATGACGCAGGCGCCGTCCTGCATCAGCCGCCGGGCGCTGGCCATGCCAATGCCGCCGGCGCCGCCCGTGATAAAGGCGATCTTGCCGGCGAGCGCGCGGGGCTTCGGCATGCGCTGCAACTTCGCCTCTTCCAGCAGCCAGTATTCGATATCGAAGGCTTCCTGCTCGGGCAGCCCGCGATAGGTGGAAACGGTGGAGGCACCCCGCATGACGTTGATCGCATTGCGGTAGAATTCGCCGGCGATGCGGGCGGTCGCCTTGTCAGCGGCAAAGGTCAGCATGCCGATGCCGGGAATGAGATAGACCACCGCATTGGGGTCGCGCAGCTTGGGGCTGTTCGGGCGGCGGCAGCGCTCATAATAGGCCGCGTAGCCGGCTCGATAGGCTTCCAGTGCTGCCGGCAGGCCGGGCAGCAGATCGGCGACCGTCTGCGTCGCCGGGTTAAAATCCAGAACCAGCGGTGCGATCTTGGTGCGCAGGAAATGATCCGGGCAGGAGGTGCCGAGCGGTGCCAGCTCTGCCAGCGCGTGGGAGCCGACGAATTCCAGCACTTCGGGGCTGTCGTCGAAATGACCGAGTTTGAGCGGTCCGTCCTTGCTGATCAGCCCGCGGATCACCGGCATCAGGCTGGCGGCTGTCGCTCGCCGCGTCTCAGGTGCTGCCGGGCCGATGCGCTGGCCGCCGAAAATGACCTTCCCGCGGTTGCGCTCGGCGAGGAAGGAAATAGCTTTGTTGATGGTGCCGACGGTCGTCTCGTAACAGTCTTTCTGGGTCTCTCCCCAGGTGAACAGACCATGCGCTTCCAGGATCAGGCCCTTGGCCTTGGGGTTCTCATCGGCGAATTGTTTCAGCCACAGGCCGAGTTCAAAGCCTGGACGGCGCCACGGCACCCAGCCGATCTCGTCACCGAAAATCTCCTGCGTCAGCGCGCGGCTATCGGCCGAAGCGGCAATCGCGATGATCGCATCCGGGTGGACGTGATCGACATGGGGATGGTTGATGAAACCATGCAGCGCGGTATCGATGCTGGTGGCGCGGGGGTTCAGGTTGAAGGTGCAATGATTATAGAGCCCGACCATCTCATCTTCCTGGTCGGTGCTTTTGTATATGCTGCGCAGCGAATGGAGCTTGTCCATATACAGCGTGGCAAAACCGTCCAGCTTGATGCTGCCGATATCGCCACCTGATCCCTTGACCCACAGAACCGTGACGGTCTCACCGGTCAGCGGATCGCGCGTGGCGATCTTGGAGGAGGTATTGCCGCCACCGTAATTGGTGATGCGCTTGTCGGAGCCGAGCAGGTTGGAGCGATAGACCAGCAAGGCTTCAGGGCTCAGCCCCGCTGCTGCTGCATCATCCCACCGATCCTCAAGCAAAGATACATGGTCGAGCGCGTCCATTCGATCCTCCCGCTGGCCCGCTTTTCACCGGTAGATGCGGCCGGTTTCCGCTTAACCTTCCCGCTGTCCTAATCCGAACTTCGATCATGATCAACCATCTTCGATAAAAAACGATCATTATGTGCAAGAAGATGCTTGACGGCTGCGCGTTTCTGACGCTTCCTGCGATCAAACACGAGGAAACCGCCGTCCGTGCTTGAGCGCGAGCGCCATCGAATCATCCTGAACCTGGTCGAGGACCGCTCCGTGGTCTCGGTGACGGAGCTTGTCGAGCTGCTGGTGGCCTCCGAAGCCACCATCCGCCGCGACATCGCCGCCATGGCTGACCGGGGGGAGCTGCGCCGGGTGCGCGGCGGGGCGGAGGCTTTGCGGCCGCGTCACCAGACCCATCTCGGGGCGGTGCATTTCGCAACCGAAGAACGTGTCTGCTTCGCGGAAAAGCGCGCCATCGCGCGCGCCGCGGCGGCCATGCTGGAAGACGGCGACAGCGTCGTCATCAATGGTGGCACCACAACCTATCGCCTGATCGAATTCCTGGGCGATGTGAAGCTGGATATTCTGACGAATTCCTTTTCGCTGGCCGCGGACCTGATGCAGGACAATCGCCACCGCATCACGATTCCCGGTGGCACCATCTATCCGCAGCAGAATATCGTGCTCAGCCCCTTCGACCATGACACGACGAAGCATTTCTGGGGCCGGCTGCTGCTCACGGGCTGCTACGGCCTTAACAGCTTCGGCATGATGGAAACCGATCCGCTCATCGTGCAGGCGCAGATCAAGCTGCTGGAGCGCGCCGAGAAGGTGGTTATTCTGGCCGACAGCCGCAAGCTGCGCCAGCGCTCCTCCATGGTTGTGGCACCCCTGTCGCGGATCACCACCGTGATCACCGATAGCGGCGCGTCCGCGGAGGATTTGGAGGTTCTACGTGCGGCCGGGATCGAAACGGTCGTCGTGGAAGCGGACGACGCGGGCGCCGAGCCCGGCGGAAAAGGATTGTTGCACGTCGCATAACTATCGCAGCAAGATGATCGCCTAAACGACGGCAAAACGTCGGAACAACAAAGGGAGGAATGATCATGGACCGTAGAGTATTCATCAAGACGGCAGCCGCCGCGCTGGGTGCGGCGGCCGTGCCGGTAGGGCTGGCAGGCAAGGCGCGCGCCGCCGGCGAAATTCGCGTCGGCCTCGTTGCCAAGTCGCTCGGCAACGGCTTCTTTGTCGCCGTAGATAAAGGTGCGGAAGAAGCCGCGAAGCAGATCGGCAATGTGAAGATCATTTTCACCGGTCCAACCTCCACCACCGCCGAAGGCCAGATCGAGGTCATCCAGTCGCTGATCGACCAGCATGTCGATGCCATCGCCATTTCCGCGAATGACCCGGATGCGCTGGTGCCCATCTGCAAGCGCGCGCTGGCCCGCGGCATCAAGGTCATCTCCTATGATTCCGCCGTAGGCCAGGATGGGCGCCTCGTCCATGTCGCACCCTCGTCGGATGAGCTGATCGGCGAGGCGCTGGATAAGCTGACCGCCGCGGCCGCGCCGGACGGCAAGGGCAAGTTCGCGATCGTCTCCGCCACCCCGACATCGACCAACCAGAACGCCTGGATCGCGGTGATGAAGAAGTATCTGCCGCAATATCCTGGGCTGGATCTGGTCTCCACCGTCTACGGCAATGACCTCGCCGATGACAGCTATCGTGAGGCGACGGCGCTCCTGCAGAAATACCCCGATCTCAAGGTCATCGTCTCTCCCAGCTCGGTCGGTATCGTCGCCAGCGCCAAGGCCGTGGAGGACGCGAAGAAGGTCGGACAGGTCTTTGTCACCGGCCTTGGTCTGCCGTCAGAATGCGCGGGCCATGTTGAAGCCGGCTCCATCAAGAGCTTCGCCATCTGGAACCCGATCGACCTCGGCTATGCCACGACCTATGTCGCGGTCGATCTGGTCAATGGCGCGAAGGGGCCTGGCAACAGCCTGCCCGACGGCCGTATGGGCAAAATCAGCTTCGATGCCAGCGGCGTTGGCGCCATGGCTGTGCCCTTCACCTATGACAAGTCGAACGTCGAACAATTCGCGAAGATCTTCTGATTTTCTTTCCGAGAATAGGCGGTGCCGGCTCTGTCCGGCGCCGCCTGCAAAGATAGGCTGGCGCTCATGAGCGAACCGATACTCAGCCTCGCGGGTGTCACAAAATCCTTCGCCGGCGTCAGAGCTTTGGTGAAGGGTGAGCTAGACCTCTATTCCGGCGAAGTCACTGCCCTCATCGGCGAGAATGGCGCCGGCAAGTCAACGCTCGTGAAGATTCTCACCGGTGTGCATCATGCCGATGGCGGTGAAATCCGCTTCAATGGCGAACCCGTCCATATCGGCTCGGCCGATAATGCCGGCCGGCTCGGCATCAGTGCCATTCATCAGGAAGCGGTCGTTTTCGACGATCTCTCGGTCGCCGAAAATATCTTTGTGACTGACAGGCCGCGCAAGCGCGGCATGGTGGATTGGGCGACCATGCGCGAACGCGCGCGCATCATCCTGGCCGAGCTTGACCCGCGCATCGATCCACGGATGCCCATGCGGCAATTGAGCGTGGCACAGAAGCATCTCGTGCAGATCGCTCGCGCGCTGTCCAATGAAGCCCGCATCGTCATCATGGATGAGCCGACGGCCGCTCTTTCGCATCGCGAGGTCGAGGAGCTTTTCGCCATCGTCCGCCGCCTGAAGGCGGAAGGCCGCGCCATTCTCTTCATCAGCCACAAATTCGAGGAAATCTTCGACGTCGCCGATCGCTACGCGGTGTTCCGCGACGGCGCGGCCGTGGGGCACGGCCTCATCTCCGCGGTCTCCCGCGACCAGCTCATCGCACTCATGGTCGGCCGCTCGGTCGACCAGGTCTTTCCCAAAATCACCGTGCCGATCGGCGAGGAATTGTTTCGCGTGGACAGCCTGTCGCGCGGCGAAGAATTCGCCGATGTCAGCTTCGGTCTTAGGCGCGGCGAAATCCTCGGCGTCTATGGCCTGGTTGGGGCCGGCCGCTCGGAAGTGATGCAGGCGATTTTTGGCCTCACGCGCGCGGATCATGGCGCAATCAACCTGGAAGGCCAGCGTCTTACGATCAAGACGCCGGAAGATGCCATCGGCGCAGGCATTGCCTATGTGCCGGAAGACCGCCAGATTCAGGGCGGCATTCTGCGGTTTCCCATTTCCAGCAATATCGCGCTGCCGTCGCTCTCCCATCTCTCGCATCGTGGCTTCATGCGCCGGTCGGATGAGCGGGCGCTGGCGGAAGACTATGTGACGCAGCTGCAGATCAAGACGTCTGGCGTCGGCCAGCGGCTGGAGGAACTCTCCGGCGGCAACCAGCAGAAGGTCGTCATCGCGAAATGGCTCGCGACCAATCCGCGCGTGCTGATCATGGATGAGCCGACCAAGGGCATTGATGTCGGCGCCAAGACCGCGGTCTATCGCCTCATGGGTGAAATCGTCGCCCGCGGCCTCGGCATCATCATGGTCTCTTCCGAACTGCCCGAGGTCATGGGCCTTGCAGACCGTATCCTTGTCATGCGGCGTGGCCGTCTGCGCGCGACCTTCACGCGCGCTGATGCGACGCCTGAAAGCATTGTGAAGGCAGCAACCGATGCTTAAGATGTTTGGCGCCCGTCGTGGCCTACCGCATGAAGTGGGGCTCGGCCTGCTGACCCTGCTGCTTCTGGCTCTTGTCACCATCGCCTTTCCGCGTTTTTTGGTCATCGACAATCTCAAGTCGCTGGTCGATGACACGGCGCTGTTGATCATGCTGGCGGTGGGCGAGATGTTCGTGCTGCTCACCCGTGGGGTTGATCTGTCGGTTGCCGCCAATGCGGCGCTGACGGGCATGGTGGTGGCACTGTTCAACGCCCACTATCCGGGCGCAGGCATTCTACCGGTGCTGGTCATCGCCGTGGCTATGGGCGCGGCGCTGGGTCTGTTCAATGGCCTGCTGGTATGGCGGGTGGGCATTCCATCCATTGTCGTCACCCTCGGCACGCTGTCGGTCTATCGCGGCTGCGTCTATCTCGTCTCCGGCGGCGCCTGGGTGAATAGCGGCCAGATGTCGCCTTTCTTCCTCAGTTTCGTGCGCTTTCCCATCCTGGGCATATCCGTCCTCAGCTGGATCGGCCTTCTTGTCGCGGTCCTTGCCTTTATGTTCCTGCGCTATACGGTTGCGGGCCGTAACCTCTATGCCGCCGGCAACAATCCGAATGCGGCGGGCTATGCCGGCATCGATGTCGGGCGCATGCAGTGCCTCGCCTTCGTGCTGTCGGGCGCCATTGCCGGTCTCGCGGGCTATCTCTGGGTGGCGCGCTTCGCGGTCGCCTATACCGATGTCGCCTCAGGTTTCGAGCTGCAGGTCATTGCGGCCTGCGTCATCGGCGGCGTCTCCATCACGGGCGGCGTCGGTGGTGTCGTCGGCGTCGTCATCGGCGGCCTGTTCCTCGGCATCATCAAGAACGCACTCCCCGTCGTCGGCATCTCTCCGTTCTTTCAGATGGCGGTGAGCGGCTTCGTCATCACCGTCGCCGTCATTCTCAACGCTGGAACCTACCGCAAGAACCACGGCCGCAAGATACTTGAGCGTGCGGAGGCATCCTCATGAGCACGCTCTCTTCTTCCGTGCAGACGCGCGCGACGCCAGCCAAGTCCTTCACATGGCGCCGCCTGCTGCGCTGGGAAACGCTTCTCGGCCTCGTCGTCATTGCCGACTTTCTGCTCAATACCCGGCTCTCACCCTATTTCCTGAGCCCCTGGACGCTGTCAGACGCCAGCTTCAATTTTACCGAGCGCGCCATCATGGCGCTGCCCATGGCACTGCTCATCATCGCGGGTGAGATCGATATTTCCGTGGGCTCCATCATGGCCATGGCCTCGGTCATGATGGGTCTTGTCGCGCAAGCCGGTTTCGGCACCCCCCTGGTCTGCCTCACGGGCCTCGTCGTCGGGCTGATCGCGGGCGCCATCAACGGCGTGCTGGTCACGGTCTTTCGTGTGCCCTCCATCGTCGCCACCATCGGCACGCTCAGCTTGTTCCGTGGCGTGGCCTACGCGGTCATCGGAGACGGCGTGCTCAAATCCTATCACCCGGATTTCGCCTATTTCGGCCAGGGCTATGTCTGGGGGCCGGTCTCATTTGAACTCGTCCTTTTCGCGGTCCTCGCCGTCATCTTTGCGATCGTCCTGCATACGACCGTCATCGGCCGGCGCATCTTTGCCATCGGCGCCAATCCCATCGCCGCGCGCCTGTCGGGCATTCGCGTCGACAGCTACAAATTCTGGATTTTCGTGCTCCTTGGCCTGGTCTCGGGCTTGGCCTCAGTTCTGCTCACCTCGCGCCTGGGTTCCACGCGTCCGTCCATCGCGACGGGGTGGGAGCTGGAGGTGATCACCATGGTCATTCTGGGCGGCATTTCCATCGATGGTGGCCAGGGCTCCATTCTCGGCGTCGTGCTCTCGGCCCTGCTGATCGGCCTCGTCACCTTCGGCCTCTCACTGCTCAACGTGCCGGGCATCGTGCTCGCCATCGTCACCGGCGGCCTGCTCATCGCCGTCGTCTCGCTCTCCTCCGTAGTCGGCTATTCCGGCCGACGCCGGCGGCATTGAGGCGGACGGCCATGGAACAGATCGCCTTCCGCATGCAGCTCAACCCCGGCCAGGCCGCCGACTACACCCGCCGCCATGACGAGATCTGGCCGGAACTGGTGGCCCTGCTGCATGAAGCAGGCATCAGCGACTATTCGATCTTTCTGGACCCCGAGACGCATGCGCTCTTCGCGGTGCTCCGCCGTACTGTCGATCACCGCATGGCGGAACTTCCCGCCCATGCCGTCATGCAGCGCTGGTGGAAGCATATGGGCGATATCATGGCGACGAATGCGGATTCGTCGCCTGTGGTCGTGCCACTGACCCCCGTCTTCCATCTGGATTGAGCCACCATGTCTGGCCTCGTCGCCGTCATCGATATCGGCAAGACCAATGCCAAGCTGCTGCTGGTGGAGGAGAGCGGGCGCACCGTCTGGTCGGTGGAGCGGCCGTCACCTGCCATCCTCAGCCCCGAGACTGCGCCGCTCACGAAGCAGCTTGATGTTCACGGCATTGAAGCCTGGCTGATCGCGCAACTCACGCAGGCACCCGAGAAGCATCGTATCCGCGCCATCGTGCCCGTGGCCCATGGTGCCGCCATGGTTCTGGTCGGGCGGGAAGGGGAGGTGCTGCTCGCGCCCGATTACGAAGACGGCTGCTATGACGCCGTCCTGGCGGACTACCGCGCGGTCCGGCCGCCCTTCGCGGAAACGCTGTCGCCGGCTTTGCCCGCGGGGCTCAATCTCGGCACGCAGATTTTCTTCGTTCAGAGCGCGCTGCCGGACGTCTTTCTGCGCACGCAATCCATTCTGCCCTATCCCCAATATTGGTCCTGGCGCCTGTCCGGCGTGGCGGCGTCGGAAGTCACCTCGCTCGGCTGCCATACCGATCTCTGGAATCCCGCCGCTGAAGGCTTTTCAACGCTGGTAACGGCACAAGGCTGGGGCGCTGTGATGCCGCCGTTGCGGCCGGCGCGTGCCGTGCTTGGCCCGCTCTTGCCGAGCCTCGCGCAGGCGACCGGCCTGCCCGGCGATTGCGCCGTCATCTGCGGCATTCACGATTCCAACGCGTCCTATCTCTCCCATCGCGTGGCACGGCCGGAGCAGGAGAATTTCTCCGTCGTCTCCAGCGGCACCTGGTGCATCATCCTCGCCAAAGGGGCTGATCTCACCCGCCTGCATGAGGCGGAGGATATGCTCGCCAATGTCGATGCGCTGGGCATCGCCACCCCCACAGCCCGCTTCATGGGCGGCCGTGAATATGCGGCGATCGCGGGGGAAGCGGGACGGGGCATCCCGCCCGATGCCGCCGGACTGGCCTCGGTCCTCCAGGCTGATGCCATGGCGCTGCCCAGCTTCGCGCTCGCGGGTCCCTTCCAGGGTCATGACGGGCGACTGATTGCGGATGAGGGGCTGCCGCCCTCCGGCCGTGCGGCGCTCGCCACCCTTTATTGCGCGCTGATGGCCGATTTCATCCTCGATCATTTGGGCACCGCAGGTGCCATTCTGGTTGACGGGCCACTCGCGGCCAATCCGCTCTTCCCCGACCTGCTCGCCAGCCTGCGCCCGAATGACCATGTGCTGCCCAGTGGCACGCGCGGCGGCATCGCGGCGGCGGTGCTGTGGCTCGCCGGTTTCACCCCGCCGATGGAGCATGAAGGTGCGGGGTCCGACCCCTGGCCGGAGGCTTCCGCCTTACGTGCCTATCGTGATCGCTGGCGGGGCATGCTAACGGCCTGACCCATGGCCTCTCTTCCGTCCTGGCATCCTGAAAGCCTTGCCGCCCGGCAGCCCTTCCTGCGCCGCCGTGGCCTGCTGCTCGCCGCCACCCGCGCCTTCTTCACCGCGCGCGGCTATACTGAGGTCGAGACGCCCTACGCGGTCACAGCGCCGGGGGAGGAGGTGCATCTCTCGGCCTTCCGCACGGAACGCATCGGGGTCGATGGCAGAAGCACACCGCTGTTTCTCCATACCAGCCCCGAATTCGCCATGAAGCGCCTGCTGGTAGCGGGTGCCGGTCCCATCTTCCAGCTCGCCCGCGTCTGGCGAAACGGGGAGGGCAGCCGCCGCCACGCAGCCGAGTTCACCATGCTGGAATGGTATAATCCCGGCGCGTCCATGGAGGATCTGATCGCCGAGACCAGCGCTTTCCTCCGCGCCGTGCTGCCCCCGGTGGTGACCGCGCAGGGCGTCACCACAAGCCTGGGGCAAATGGAACACTTGACGGTGGCAGCCGCCTTCCAGCGCTATTGCGGGGCCGATCTGCTCGGCACGGCAGGTGATGCCGCGGCCCTCGCCGCCTCCGCCGGGGAACGGCTGCGGGATGGTGAGGAGTGGGAGGATCTGTTCTTCCGCCTTCTGCTGGCAAAGGTGGAACCTGCCATCGGCCAGGCACACCCCACCTTCCTCACCCATTGGCCGGCGGCCCAGGCCGCGCTAGCGCGCCGAGACCCCGCCGATCCGCGCGTGGCCGAGCGGTTTGAGCTTTTCGTCTGCGGCATGGAACTCGCCAATGCCTTCGTAGAGCTTACGGATGCGGCGGAACAGCGGGCGCGCTTCCTGGAAGACCGCGCCCGCCGCCGCGCGATCTATGGGGAGGAAGGCTGGCCGCTGGATGAGGATTTCCTGGCCGCCCTCGCACACGGCATGCCGCCTGCCGCCGGCATCGCACTCGGCTTCGACCGGCTCGCCATGATCGCATCAGGCGCTGACCGCATCGATCAGGTGCAATGGCTGCCGGAGCCGCTCCCTTAAGCGGCCTCGGTCTCGCCTTCAGGCGGGGTGCTGAGTCGATATCGGCATAGAATTCCAGGAGGGGAATCTCGACGCCGATCTCCGGCAGCCGCAGCACGTCGCGCTCGGCCAGAATCTCCGACAGCCAGTTATCGCCCTGGCGGGCAAAGACGATGGCAGCAGCTTGGGTCGGTTCCAGAACCACGTAACGCTGAACGCTGGGCGTGGCCCGATATTCGGCATTCTTGGCGAAAAGATCGGTCTCCGCCGTGCTGGGGCTCAGGACCTCGAAGACAATGACAGGGTCGCTCACGACGCGGGCACTGTTTGCCACCGGCGTGCAGGTCACGAAAGCGTCGGGGTAGCGGATGCGCCCAGCGACCGCGATCTTGAGGTCGCTACCGAAAGGCTGGCAGGGCTTTCCGCGCAAACGGCCAGTCAGGGCGAACAGGATATTGCGCTGAATGGCGGAATGCGCCGCCGGTCATGGCAATCGGCTGGAAACCGTCGAATTCGTAGCGCAGCTCCTGCCGGTCCTCCCAGGCCAGGAACTGCTGCAGCGTCATCGGCTTGCGCAGGGCGATGTTCATGGCGGCATTCTAGCAGGCGGTCTTTCCCAAGGGGTAGGATATTCGCGGCGCGCGAGGGGTTAAGGCCTGTCGCTGAAAGCCAGTTTCAGGCCGAAACCCAGGAAAACCAGGCCGGTCAGCCGGTCCATAGCCGTCACCACGCGGGGGCTTTGCAGCAGCGGCAGCAGAGACCGGGCGGCCGCAATCAGTAATCCGAACCAGGCCACGCCTAGGGTCACATGAATGCAGGCCAGAAGGATGACCATCACCGGCACATCTGTCTGGGCCGGGATGAATTGCGGCAGGAAGGATACGTAAAAAATCCCGACTTTCGGGTTCAGGATATTGGTGAGGAAACCGCGGGCCCAGGCGCGCGTCCCGGAAGGCACCCTTTCTCCCTGTATCGCCATGCCCTGGCGCCGGGGGGAAAGGATTAGCCTGCCGCCGAGATAGAACAGATAGAAGGCGCCCACCCAGCGCAGCGCCTCATAGGCGAGATGCGAGGTCGCCAGCAGCGCGCCAAGACCCGCGGCGACGATGATACCCCAGCCGAGGCAGCCGCAGGCAACGCCACACGCAGCCTTGAAGGCCTGGGCTGGTCCGTGGGCTGCCAGGGTGCGCAGCACCAGCGCCGTATCCAGCCCGGGCGTGATCGTGAGCAGCGAGGCCGCCAGCGTGAAGGCGATAAGGGCGGCGCCGAGGCTCAGGACACAGTCCTCGCGTCAGCGGGTCGTGGCCGTCGCGACGCCTGCTGCGATGAGCACGCCACCGCTGGCGCGCTGAGACCAGACGGCCGTCCGGGGGCGCCGCAAGAGATGGGCCGCCTTGGAGGCGGCGAGTGCATAACTCGCATCGGTGAGGCCCACAACAAGACAAAAGGTCACGCCAAATAGCACCGCCTGCGCGGCGTAGTTCGCATCCTTGTTGATGAATTGAGGCACAAAGGAGATAAAGAAAACGATCGTCTTGGGATGAAACATACCCAGGGCCACATTGCTGAAAAAGGCAGCGCGTGGCTTGATCGGTCGCCTGTTGATGCTGAGATCGGTGGGCCGCGTACTCCGAATCAGCGTGAGCATGCCCAGAATGATCAGATACAGCGCGCCGGCCCATTTCAGGATCGAGAAGGCCAGGGCGGACGCGGCGAGAATAGCGCCAACGCCGCCGAGCGACAGGGTGATGGCAACAGCATTGCCGATTGCCATTCCGGCAACCGAAGACAAAGCAGTCTTGCGACCAGACCCCAGCGCATATCCGATGATGCTGGTCACGCCTGGTCCCGGCACAACTCCGATCATCGCGGAGACGATCACGAATTCCAGCCAGATATGCCAATGCATGAGATGTCTTTCGTTGCGGCTGTGCAAGCCAAGCCCATGGCTGTCACGCGGTCAAGCAGATCTGCCGCTCAGCTTGCCGAAGCAATATTTTGCCCAGTGCTCACCGCCAGAGGTATAGGTCGGTATGGACGCCGTCCTCGGCCCGCAGGTAGTCCAGGACCGTCTCCGTCGCAACCGGATTGCCAATGCCCAGCGAGCGATTGGGAAAATCCTCAATCCGGGCGGCGAAAGCCGCCCAGTCCAGGTAGGGTTTGCTGATCCGCCACACCTCGACCACCGCATAGTCGATGCGCCGCCAATGCGCCCATGGCACGGTGGCGATGATGCGCTCGTCAAAACCCTGCGTGTCAGACTTCCAGATCAGCCGCTCATCGGGGGAGAGGTTCGCATCCATCCAGCGCGCGATGGACAGAACCTGCACCCGCTTCTCGTCATAGGCGCCGACATCATGCATCGCGCCCTTGTTGAGCGAATGATTCCCGATATTCGCGCGATCCTGATAGAAGGTCTGCACGCCGTCTTCGGTATCGAGCGCCGCATTGACGAAGTGAAGGCCGGGCCGGTCTCCGAATGGGGCCAGATTGAAGCGCAGGGCCGCGAAATTCAGCGGTGAAGGCTCGAAGCAATACAGCCGTTCGATCTGCGGAAAAGCCCGCACCATCTGCCGGCTGAACAGGCCTATATTCGCGCCGATATCAAGCAGGCTGTAGCGCGCCCCTGCGCCCAGCCGGTCGGCGAAGAAGCGGATTTCCTCCGGCTGCCAGTTGCCGCGCGTGAAGACCGTGGGCAATATCACCTGGTCGGCCGGCACCAGCAAAGCCTCGCCCGCGCGGCCCAGCAAGCCGTCTGTCTTAAGGGCCAGAAGATAGCCTGTGCAGTCCAGTGCGGCTGGGGCGGCATCGGTCATCGGGAAGGGCCTTGTCTGCTCCGTGCCGGTTTATGCGGCCCAATTCGCAAAATTTTTGGAAAGACGCCTCGGTGATGAGGCCGCCACCAAGGCGCAATCCTGGCCCGGCATGGCGGGACCTTCGTCGCCATGCTAACGAGAGGGAAATCATGGCTTTCGTTCGGATCGTCGTATGCGCCTCTTCGCACGTTTGACCGCGCCGCTGGGTGCTGTCTTCGCCCTCGGCCTGGCCTCCTGCCAGACTGGCCCGACGCTGTCCGAGCGTCTGCATGCCTATATCGGCCAGCCGGAATCCGCCCTCGTCCAGGGCCTCGGCGTGCCGCAGCGGACCATCACCACCGGCGGCATCACCTATCTCGCCTATGTCTGGCAGAATACCGAGGTCATTCCGGGCGGCCCCGGCCCTGGCTGGGGCGGCGGTCCCTGGGGTCCCTGGGGCGGTGGCTGGGGTGGTTGGTATGCGCCGCCGACTGTGGTCACCACCGGCTGTGAGGCAACCTTTCAGATGGGTCCAGGTGGTCAGGGCGCAGGCGATGTCGCCGTCGCCGTCATTCTGCGCGGCAATGCGTGCGGATGACGCAGGCGCTCGCCATCCGCGCCGTTACGGGTGAGGCGCTGAGCCCCTTCATCCCCGCACTCGCCCGTCTGCGCATCACGGTCTTCCGCGACTGGCCTTATCTCTACGAAGGCGATCAGGCCTATGAGGAAGACTATCTCCGCACCTATATCGAAAGTCCCCGCGCTGCTGTCGTGCTCGCCTGTGACGGCGACCTAGTGGTTGGCGCCTCAACCTGCCTGCCGCTCGCTGATGAGACGCCCAATGTCCAGGCGCCGTTCCGGGCGGCCGGCATCGCGGTCGATCGCGTCTTCTATTTCGGCGAGTCCATTCTGCTGCGGCAGTACCGTGGCACGGGCGCGGGCGTGCGCTTCTTTGCTGAGCGCGAGGCCCATGCAAGCGCTGTCTCGCGCTGCGACTTCGCCGCCTTCTGTGCCGTGCAGCGCCCGGCCGGCCATCCGGGCAAACCGGCGGACGCCGTGCCGCTCGATACCTTCTGGCGCCGGCGCGGCTTCACCCCATACCCCGATCTCAGCTGCATCATGCATTGGAAGGAAGTCGGCGCCGCGGCTGAGACGCCGCACCGGCTCGCCTTCTGGCTGAAATCTCTGACAGGAGCGCCCCTGCCGTGACCCGCCTTCGCCTCTGCCTGGCGCAATATCCGATCGAGCGGCTGCGCAGCCTCGATGATTTCGAGGTCAAGATCGATGACATCGCCCGCGCCGCGACCGAGGACGGGGCTGAGATGCTGGTCCTGCCTGAATACGCCGCCATGGAACTCGCCACCGCCTTTACCGATGCGGGCGACGCGGTCTCCGAACGCGAGGCAATCGTCATCCGCGCCGAGAGCATCGTCGAGGTGATGCGCCAGGCGGCGATGCGCCACCGCCTCTGGCTGCTCGGCAGTTCGGTGCCGATGCGGCGCGACGGTCTTATCCGCAACCGCGCCCCCTTCATCTCAGCCTCGGGCGTCGTGCAGTTTCAGGAAAAGCGGGTCATGACCCGCTTCGAGAACGAGGAATGGAAGGTCGCCGCAGGAGAGGAACCGAAAGTGTTTGAGACGCCCTGGGGCCGCATCGGCATCTCCATCTGCTACGATGTCGAATTCCCCATGCTGGCCCGCGCCCAGGTGGAAGCCGGTGCCTGGCTCATCCTCTCGCCCTCCTGCACCGATACGCTCTGGGGCTTCAATCGCGTGCATCTCTCGGCGCGCGCACGGGCGATCGAGAATCAGTGCTTCGTCGCCATTACGCCGACAGTGGGCGAGGCGCCCTGGTCCGCGACGCTTGACGTCAATCGCGGCTATGCCGGCGTCTTCGGCCCCTGCGACCGCGGGTTCCCGGATGACGGCGTCATCGCGCGCGGCCAGCTTGATGAGCCGGGCCTGGTTTTCGCGGAACTCGACCCGGCCATGATCGATGCCGTGCGGCAGGATGGTGGCGTGCGCAACCATCGTGACTGGCCGCCTCATCCGGCAGGCTGCCAGGTCGTCACCTTCGCATGACGGTCACGGTCGCGCGGGAAGCCGTGCGGGGCCCCGGCATCCGCGCCTTGCTCGAGCAAGCCTGGGCATTGTCGGACAGTCTTTATCCGGCTGAGAGCAACCATCATCTGGATGAGAGCGGTCTCGACGTGCCGGACGTCTCCTTTTTCGTCGCACGTCAGGATGGCGAAGCGCGCGGCTGCGGCGGGCTCAAGCGTGTGGATGCGGCTTATGGTGAAGTCAAAAGCCTTTTCGTCGATCCGGCCGCGCGCGGCCTGGGCCTCGCCCGCGCCCTTCTCGCCGCGATCGAGGCGGAGGCGCGCGCCCAAGGTCTGTCGCTCCTGCGTCTGGAGACCGGCATTCGCCAGCCTGCAGCGATCGGGCTGTATGAGGCGACCGGCTTCCGCCGCATCGGCCCCTTCGGTGACTATCGCGCAGACCCCTTGAGCCTCTTCATGGAAAAGGCGATCCGATGAGCGATCAAACGCCGCTCATCTATATCGTGGCGGGGGAGGCGAGCGGGGACGTGCTTGGCGCCCGGCTGATGCGCGCCATCTCGGCACAGAGGCCCGGTGTCCGTTTCGCTGGCATCGGCGGCGCGCGCATGGCGGAAGAGGGCTTCGTGAGCCTCTTCCCGATGCATGAACTGGCGCTGATGGGCCTCGCCGAAGTGCTGCCCAAACTCCGCGCGCTTGCCCGGCGCATGGACCAGACGGTCGCCGATGTCACGGCCCGCCGGCCGGACGTCATCGTCACCATCGACAGCCCCGGTTTCACGCTGCGGCTTTTGAAGCGCATCGCCTCGCTGGGCATCCCCCGTGCCCATTACGTCGCACCCCAGGTCTGGGCCTGGCGCGAACATCGCGTGAAGAAATATCCGGGCCTTTGGGAGAAGCTGCTCTGCCTGCTGCCCTTCGAGCCGGCGTTTTTTGCCAAGCATAACTTGGCCGCTGATTTTGTCGGCCACCCGGTGCTGGAATCAGGGGCTGAACAGGGCGATGCGGCGCGCTTCCGGGCCGCCCACACCCTGCCGGATGAGGCCATACCCGTCATCCTTATGCCCGGCAGCCGCGTCACCGAAATCACCCGGCTGATGCCGATATTTGCGGAAACGCTCGCCAGTCTTGCCGCCCGCTTTCCGCATCTCGTGCCCGTCATGCCGGTCGCGGCCTCGGTCGCGCCGCGTGTGACCGCCGCGGTCGCATCCTGGCCGGTGAAGCCGATCCTGGTCACGGATGTGGAGGGCAAGCATGACGCCTTCGCGGCAGCCGCTGTCGCTCTGACAAAATCCGGCACCTCGACGCTCGAACTGGCGCTTGCCGGCGTGCCCATGGTCGTCGCCTACAAGGTCAATCCGATCACCGCGGCCATTGTCAGGCGCGTGGTGAAGGTGTCCTACGCCGCGATGGTCAATCTGCTGGCAGGGCGGGAAGTGGTGCCGGAACTGATCCAGCAGACCTGCACGCCCGCCAGACTGGCGGATGAAGTATCCCGCCTGCTGGAAGATCCCGCGGCCGCCGCTGCCCAACGCGCAGCCTTCGCGGCTGTGATGCAGAGCTTGCGGCCGCCGCATGGCCTGCCCTCCGAAGCGGCGGCAGAGGCGGTGCTGTCTTTGCTGGCGCCGCGCGCGCGGCGGATCACTGAGCCGGGTTGAACAGCCCTGATGCGGTGACAAGCGCGTTGGACCGGTCCATCGCCTCCTTCACGGCAATGGCCGCCGCCAGCGCCCTCCGGCCCGCCGCGGCGTCGACCAGAACCGGCGCGCCGTCCAGCACCGAGGCGTAGAAGGCCTCATGCTCGGCGGCCAGGCTGTCATGATCTTCCCAGGCCATTTCCTTGATCGAAAAATCCGGCATGCCGGGCACCGGGAAACCGCCTTGGCCCCGCACGATCGCCGTCAGCTTGCGGCCCGCGAAATCCACGGCCAGATAGCCGCTCTGGGCGAAAATGCGCATGCGCCGCTCGGTCTTGAGCGAAATCCGGCTCGCCGTGATGGTCGCGACGCAGCCATTGGTGAAGCGCACGCGGGCATTGGCGATATCTTCATGGGCGCTGGCCACCGCCGCCCCCACCGCATCCACGCTTTCGATCGGCGCATCGACCAGGGCCAGGATAAGGTCGAGGTCATGGATCATGAGGTCGAGAATGACCGAGACATCCGTCCCGCGCGGCTTGAAGGGCGCGACGCGGACGGCTTCGAGATAGAGGGGCCGGCCCATGCGGGCGGAGACAGCGCCGTGGGCGGCGGAAAACCGCTCCAGATGGCCTACCTGCAGCACCACGTCATGCTCACGGGCCAGGGCGGCCAGGCTGTCCGCCTCCTCCAGGGTGGAGGCGATCGGCTTTTCGATCAGCACATGGCGGCCGGCCCGGATGGCGCGGGCCGCGATCTCAAAATGCGCCTCCGCCGGTGTCGCCACGATGATGGCGTCAGACGCCGCGATCAGCTCTTCCAGGGGCAAAGGCGGTGCGCCGGCCTCCCAGCCCACCGTGCGGGCGCGCTCGGGGTCGCGGTCGTAGACGCCGACCAGCTGCGCGCGAGGGGCGGCAGCCGCCTTTAAGGCATGATAGCGGCCGAAATGTCCGACCCCGGCTACACCAAGCTTCACGGTTTCCATCGGTCGCTTTGTCCATCAGCCGAGCCGCCAGCTATGGCGGCGATTATAGAAGGGAGCGTTAGCAGCTGGCCTTGTCCGAACCAAGCCCGGGCCCGCAATCAACCCGCGATCGTGGCGGAATTCAGACCCTAGGCCCACGGCACTTGCCATGCCCGCGGCAGGCCGCCATACCTCCGCGCCAAATATAGTCTAGCAGAGTCTGATAACCGGGGGCCTTCCGCCGCTATGCTTTATTTCAGCCGGCTCAAGGCCGCCGCCGTGATCGGGGCCTGCCTGATCGGCATCCTGTTGTGCCTGCCCAATTTCTGGCCTGCGCCCAAGAACGGGATGCCTTGGCCCCAGATCCATCTGGGCCTCGACCTGCGCGGGGGCAGCTTCCTGCTCATGCAGGTCGATATGGACGCGGTCGCCCGCGAAAAGCTTGGCAGCACGGTCGATCAGGTGCGCCAGGATTTGCGCAAGTCCGGCGTCGGCTATACGCGCCTCGCGGCCGACGTCCCGGCCAACCAGGTGCAGATCGAGCTGCTGGACCCGTCCCAGCGCCAGGCCGCCATCAGCGCCTTGAACGATCTGCTGACGCCGCCCAGTGGCCCCGCCAGCCTCGCCGATTTCGACGCAAGCGGGGAGGGCACCAGCCTTATCCTCACGCTGTCCAAGCCCGCCATGCAGGCCCGCGCCACCGCCGCCGTGACGCAGTCCATTGAAATCGTCCGCCGCCGCATCGACAGCACCGGCATCGTCGACCCGCAGATCGCCCAGCAGGGTGAAAACCGCCTCATGGTGCAGCTGCCTGGCATTTCCGATCCGCAGCACATCAAGAAGCTGCTGGGTGAGACGGCGCATATGACCTTTCATCTCGTCGATGAAAGCGTGAACCCCAATGCCGGCACCGCGGCGCCGATCGGGGATGCCTTCCTGCCCATGCAGGGCGACCCCCATAACAAGGTCGCCATCCAGCAGGCGGTCATGGTCGATGGCGCGGATCTGACCAATGCCCAGGCCGGGCAGGACCCGCAGACCGGCGGCTGGGTGGTGAACATCACCTTCGACAGCGTGGGCGCGCGGCAGTTCGCCGAGGTCACCAGCGCCAATGTCGGTCATCCCTTCGCTATCGTGCTGGATAACGAGGTCATCAGCGCCCCTGTCATCCGCGAGGCCATCACCGGCGGCAGCGCGCAGATCAGCGGCAGCGCCAATGCCCAGGCCGCGACCGATCTCGCCCTCCTGCTGCGCGCGGGTGCCCTGCCGGCGCCACTGACGGTGATCGAGGAGCAGAGCGTCGGCCCTGAACTGGGGGCGGATTCCATTCGCGCCGGTGCCATTTCCCTCGTCGTCGGCTTCGTCCTGGTGATCCTCTTCATGGCCGGCGCCTATGGGCTCTTCGGCTGGTTCGCCAATATCGCGCTGGTCGCCAATCTCGTCATGATGATGGGCATCCTCTCCCTCATCGGCGCCACGCTGACCCTGCCCGGCATGGCCGGCATCCTGCTCACCCTCGGCATGGCGGTGGACGCGAATATCCTCATCAATGAGCGTGTCCGGGAAGAGGTGAAGAACGGCCGCACCCCGCTCGCCGCGCTCGAGGCGGGTTACAAGCGCGCTTACGGCACCATCATCGACAGCAACGTCACCGCGCTGCTGGCCCATGTCATGCTCTTCATCTTCGGCTCCGGCCCGGTGCGCGGCTTCGCCGTCACCATCACCGTCGGCATCGTCACGACTCTGTTCACGGCGACGATCTTTGCCCGGCTTCTGACCTCGCGCTGGTATGTAAGCCGGCGCCCCACCGCGCTGCCGGTTTAAGGACGACCCCGATGCGCTTCTTCTACAGGCCGCTGTTTCGCTTGGTGCCGGATGGCACCCGCATCAAATTCATGCGGGGCCGCTTCGCCGGCCTGATGGTCTCGGCGGTGCTGTCCCTCGCCTCAGTCGGGCTCTTCTTCTATCCGGGCCTGCGCCTCGGCATCGACTTCAAGGGCGGCGTCGTCATGGAAGTGCGCACCGCTCAGGCTCCCAGCTTCCCGGCGTTGCGCGCGGCACTTGCGGCCCACGACCTGCCGGATGCCGGATTGCAAAGCCTGGGCGGCAAGAACGAAGTCATGATCCGTCTGGAAAGCCGGGCCAATGCGCAGGCCACGGATGCCGCGGTCGCCCGCGTCCATGATGCGCTCGATCAGGTCTCGCCCGGCAACCAGGTCCTCAGCACCAGCGCCGTCGGCGCCTCGGTCTCGGCCCAGCTCTTCCGCCAGGGCCTGATGGCGCTTGGCCTCTCGCTGCTGATGATCCTGGTCTATATCTGGTTCCGCTTTGAATGGCAGTTTGCGGTCGGCGCTGTGGTCACGCTGATCCTGGATATCACCAAGACGATCGGCTTCCTGGTCATCACCCGCCTGCAGTTTGATCTCGTGATGGTCGCGGCCATCCTCACGGTGCTGGGCTATTCCACCAACGACAAGGTGGTGGTCTATGACCGGATGCGTGAAAATCTGCGCAAGTACAAGTCGATGCCGCTGCGCGAGCTGATCGACATGTCGATCAATGAAACCCTCAACCGAACGCTCGGCACGTCCATGACGGTCTTCCTGGCGGCCCTGCCGCTGGCGATCTTCGGCGGCTCCTCGATCGAAGACTTCGCCATCGTCATGCTGTTCGGCATCGTCGTCGGCACCTCCTCTTCCATCTTCATCGCAGCACCCATCCTGCTGTTCCTTGGTGAGAAGCGGCTGCGGCGGGATACGCGGCCGGCGAAATCGGAAGATCCGAAGAAAGTTCAGGCGCGCGCGCGTTGAGCCTATTCGCGGCGGTCATGATCCGGCGTTAAGCTGGGCCTCATGGCCGCAGATCTGAATGCTCGTTTCGACATCGATTCCAGGATAGAAACCGCGCCGCCGCCGGCCGCGCCGCCGCCCATAATGGCTGAGCCGGCTGCACCTGAGCCGGCTTCATCTCCGCCGGCTGCGCGCCCGCCTGAGACGATGGTGCCCATGCCGATCGGCCTCATGCTGGCGCTGGGTCTGCGCGCGCATGAAGCTGGCCGCGCCCAGGAGGCGGAAGCCGTCGCCACCCACCTGCTCCGCGCCGCCCCGCAGGACGGGCGCGTGCTACATCTGGCCGGCATCGTCGCCTTCCGCAGCAAGCGCCATCCCCTGGGTATCCAGCTTCTGGAGCGCGCCCTCCAGCATGAGCCGAATAATCCGCTCTATCTGCGCAATATCAGCGAAATGTACCGCGTCGCCGGACGGCTCAATGACGCGATAGCCGCCATCAGCCGGGCCATCGCGCTGAAGCCGGACGATCCGGTTGGCTATCACAACCAGGCCGTCATCCTGCATGAAAGCGGGCAGATCGCCGCCGGTCTCGACAGTTCCCGCCGTGCGGTCGCGCTCAAGCACGATATGCCCGGCGCCCATTTCGCCATCGCCGAGGCGCAGCTGCTGCTGGGTGAATTCGCGGAAGGCTGGGAAGCGTATGAGTGGCGGTTCCGCATGCCGGGCGTGCCGCCCCTGATGCCGCCCGCCATCCGCCAGACCAAGCCGCAATGGGGTGGCGGTCCGCTCGAATCCGGCGCCCTCATGCTGATCGGTGACCAGGGCTTCGGCGATGTGCTGCAATTCAGCCGCTACATCCCCTGGGCGCTTGCCAAGGGGCAGCCGACCTTCCTCGCCACCAGTAAGGAAATGGCGCCCACCATCCACCGCATGTTCCCCGGTCTCGATATCCGCACGCGCTGGGCGGATTGCACGGATTTCGCGGCCTATGTGCCGCTCTCCGGCCTGCCGCGGCTGATGGGCACGCGGCTCGATACCATCCCGCCCGTCGTGCCCTTGCCGCTTGACCCCACAAAAGCGACTCTCTGGGCAGGCCGCATGGCTGAAAGTGTGCCGCAGGGTCTTCGCCGCGTCGGCATCGTCTGGGCCGGGCGGCCCACGCATAAGAATGACCGCAACCGTTCCATCAGCTTCGCCACCATCGCGGATACACTCTCCGGCATTCCGGGCATCGCCCTGATCAGCCTGCAGAAGGGCGATCGCGCCGCCGATATCGCACCCTATCAGGGCACCGCGCCGCTGATCGACGCCGCGAAGGATATCGAGGATTACGAGGATACAGCGGCGCTGATCGCATCACTCGATCTGGTGGTGACCGTCGATACGTCAGTCGCCCATCTCACCGGCATTCTGGGAAAGCCAGCCTGGGTGCTGCTGCCCTTCACGCCGGACTGGCGCTGGCTACGCGAGCGGACGGACACGCCCTGGTATCCGTCGCTGCGGCTGTTCCGGCAGCAGCGGCATGGCAGCTGGGATGCGCCGCTCGCCGCCATCGCGGCCGCGGTCGCAGCTATCTAATGTGGCGCCTTCTCGGCGCGGTCCAGTACGGCGGATGGATCGGCTGAGAGGTCGCTGGCCAGAAACTGCGCCGTTTCTGGGATCGCGATGCGAAAATCATCGAGATGCTCGATCGCAACCTCTATCCCGTCGCCGGCCGCGCCCAGAACATGCCCGCCAAAGTGCCGATCGTCGCTCAGGAAATGCAGATGCCAGCCGGCGACACCAATCGTCTTGACGTAGCTTGGTGTCCAGAACCCGACCATGGTGCCGCGCACGTCATCGGTGTGGAATTCCCCCTGATGGGCAGCCGAGTCCGCCAGGCTCTCATGGGGGCCGACTTTGCAGGCGGCGCGGTTATGGACATGGCGGAACACACCGCTGACGCGCGCGGCAAAAAACAGGTTGTCGCTCGTCCGCAGCCGGTCAAGTTGCTTGATCAATTCGTCCAGGGACGCGAAGGGCTGCAAAGTCTGGGCCCGGTCCGGGTTAAAATGCGTCACCAGGGCGAAGGGCGCCTGCTGGCTTTCATCGGCCAAATGCACCGATCCGTCGCAGCGGATCTGATAGAACTGGCCGTCCAGCACGACCATCTCGCCATCGAGATCGACGAAGGTGCCGAGCCCGAAATTGCCATGCTCCCGCAGGGTGCCGACCGAGACGGCACCGTCCAGCACGCCCTGCACCAGGGCGCCAGCGGTTGAGACCTGGAACAGCGTGCCATGCTCGACTTGCAGGCTGTCGGCCAATGCGCGGGAGACGGCATGAGCAATCGTCTCCCCATTCTCATGCGCGGCCTGATGCAGCGCATCCCAAAGGGACTGGGAAATATTGCAGGTGAGGCGGGGCATTGTCCTGTCTCTCCGTCAGGCAATCACGTCGGCATGCATGCCCTGGCCCAGCGCGGTATTGTGAGAATAGTCGACAGGAATATCGATCAGCACAGGCCCCGGAATTTCCATCGCGCGGCGCAAGGTCGGCAGGAATTCATCTGCATGGGTGATGCGGAAGCCGGTGGCGCCGAAGGCCTCGGCATATTTAACCTTGTCGACCGGGCCGAAATCGACGCCCGCCGTGCGGCCGTATTTCAGCTCCTCCTGGAAGCCCACCATATTATAGGTGCCGTCCGTCCAGATCATGTGGACGAAGTTGCTTTTCAGCCGCACCGCCGTCTCCAGCTCCTGCGCCGAGAACAGGAAGCCGCCGTCGCCTGAGACCGACAATACCTTGTCGCGGGGGCGCGCGAGGCAGGCGGCGATGGCCCAGGGCAGTGCCACGCCCAGCGTCTGCTGACCGTTGGAGATCAGCAATTGTTCGGGCCGGAAGCTGTACAGGTAGCGTGAATGCCAGATGTAGAAACTGCCGATATCAAGGGCGAGCGTCACATCATCGGCCATGACGGATTGCAGATCGCTGATGATGCGTAAGGGATGCAAAGGCGCCCCACCCAGCGCCGCGCCGCGGGCGCGGATATCGGCCATTTCGCGGCGCACGGCGCCCAGCAGGGGATGAGACACCAGATCGGTCCGCGGCGCCAGCACGCGCGCAAGGGCGGTGACCGTCGCTGCGATATCCCCATACAGTTCGACGGTCGGACGGTAATCGCGGTCGATAGTGGCCAGGATATGGTCGATATGGACAACCGGCCGCTGCTTGCCCTTGTTCCAAAGATACGGGTCGTATTCGATCGGGTTGTAGCCGACGGTGATCACCAGATCGGCGGCATCCAGCAATTCGTCGGACGGCTGATTGTGGAACAGGCCGACGCGGCCGGCGAAGCAATCGAGCAGATCATGAGAGATCACGCCCGCACCCTGATAGGTGCAGATCGTGGGCAGCGCATAGGCATGCAGCAGGGCGCGCAGCGCCGCTGTATTGGCTGGGCGGCTCGCATCCATGCCGAGCAGCAGGACGGGGATGCGGGCGGCCTGGATCAGCTGAGCTGCAGCAGCGACCGCCTCGGCCGGTGCCGCACCCAAGGGCGGCACGCTCACCGGGGTTAGCACGTCACCAGACGCAGGGCCGTTCATAATGTCGAACGGCAGGCTGACATAGGCGGCGCCACGCCGGCCGCTTTCTGCCGCGCGGAAGGCATTGGCTACCACTTCACCAATGGAATCGGGCGATTCGACCTCCGCCGCATAGCGCGTGACGGGACGAAACAGGCTGACGGAATCCAGGCTTTGATGCGTCTGCTTGAGCAGTTCCGAGCGCGGCACGCTGCCGGCGAAGCCCACCACCGGCATGCCCTCGGAATTGGCGGTGGCAAAGCCGGTGACGAGGTTGGTGGCACCGGGGCCCGAGGTGACGGCGCAAACCCCCGCCTTGCCGGTCATCTTGCCGATTCCGGCCGCGATGAAGGCGGCGTTCTGCTCATGCCGGCAGACGACGGTTTCGATGCCGGAATCGGTCAGGCAATTGAAGACCCGGTCGATCTTCGCCCCGGGAATGCCGAAGACATGGCGCACGCCCTGGGCCTTCAGATTGGCGATCAGAACTTCGGCGCCGCAGGGCTCGGTCATCGTGCTCTCCGTCGTTTCGGTATCGAAGCCTAACGTCCTGCCGGTAAGGCAGCAATTATACTTTGGGTTTGTGCCTCAGCCGCGACCGACGAACGGCATATTGGTCGCCATCACCGTCATGGATTGCACATTCGCGTCCGGCGGCAGGCTGGCCATGAACAGCACGCTGCGGCCGACATCCTCCACATCCATGCGCGGCTCCGCCGCCAGGCGCCCGTCCGCCTGCGGCACGCCGGCTGTCATCGACTTGGTCATGGCGGTCGCGGCATTGCCGATATCGATCTGGCCGCAGGCGATATTGAAGGCGCGGCCGTCGAGCGAAATGGATTTGGTCAGGCCCGTCACGGCATGTTTGCTGGCCGTGTATGGGGCTGAACCCGGCCGTGGCGCATAAGCCGAGATCGAGCCGTTATTGATGATCCGGCCGCCCTGCGGGCTCTGGTCGCGCATCAGGCGGAAGGCGCCGCGCGCCACCAGGAACATGCCGTCCAGATTGACGGCGAGCATGCCGCGCCATTGCTCCCAGGTGAGATCACCAAAATTGGTCGCCGGTGCGGCCGCCCCAGCATTGTTGAACAGCACGTCCAGGCGGCCGTGATCTGCCTTGATGCGGTCGAACAGGGCGTCCACGCTCGCGGGGTCCGTCACATCGGCCGTCACGCTCACGGCGGTGCCCGCTGTGGCAACGCCGGCCGTTTCCTGCAGCGGCTCCAGGCGCCGCCCGATCAGATAGACGGTATCGCCCGCACCCAGCAAAGCAAGGGCCGCTGCACGGCCGACACCGCTGCCGGCACCGGTAACAAGGCTAATGCGAGTCATAGGACGAGCTCCACCAAAACGGGCACGTGATCCGAGGCCTGGGTCCAGCCTCGTGCCTCTTTCAAAATGTCATGGCGCTTGAGTGCGCCTTTCAGATCGTGCGTGACCCAAACGTGATCCAGTCTGCGGCCCTTATTGGCCGCTTCCCAATCCTTCGCGCGATAAGACCACCACGTATAGAGCTTCTGCTCGGCTGGCACGAAATGGCGCAGCCCGTCATGCCAGCAGGTCTCCTGCCATTGCGTCAGCAGCTCCGTTTCCACGGGCGTGTGGGACACGATCTTGAGCAGCTGCTTATGGCTCCAGACGTCATGCTCCAGCGGCGCGATATTGAGATCGCCAACCAGGATTGAGCGCGTGAGGTTTGGCGTGCGTGCGAAATGATCGCGGGCGGCAGCCACGAAATCGAGCTTATGAGCGAATTTCGGGTTGAGCGTGGTATCGGGAATATCGCCGCCGGCGGGCACGTAGAAATTATGGACGACCAGCGGCCCGCTCGGCAGATCGAGTTCCACGGCCAGATGGCGGCAATCCTCACGGCCCACCCAATCCTGCGTATCCTCATGCCGGCGCATCGGCGCCTTGGAGAAGATGGCGACGCCGTTATAGCCCTTCATGCCGCGGAACAGGGCATGGTCGAAACCCAGCACCTTTGGCAGTTCCAGCGGGAACAGCTCATCGGGGCATTTGGTTTCCTGCAGGCAGACGACGTCGGGTTTGAGTTTCTCAACGACATCGCGGAGCAGCGTCTGCCGCAGCCGGACCGAGTTGATGTTCCAGGTGAGGATTCGCACGCTTTGAGCCATCACTCAGCCATACGGGGCAGGGCGGAAAAAGAAAATCCCCGCAGGAGCGGGGATTTGGGCCTCGGGAGAGGCGTTAAGCGATCGTCACGCGTACCGGTGGCAGGCCGGAGATGAACCCCTCCAGCACGTCTCCCGGCTGCACGGCGGCCACCCCTTCCGGCGTGCCGGTAAAGATGAGGTCGCCGGGCGCCAGCGTCACGAAGGTGGAGAGGGTCGCGACAATTTCGGGAATGCTCCAGATCATGTCGGCCAGGTCGCCTTCCTGCCGCTCCTCGCCGTTGACATGCAGCAGCACATGGCCGTCTTCGCCGTATTTGCGGCCGATTTCGCTGGCCGGCACCATCTCGCCGATGGGGGCGGAGTGATCAAACCCTTTGCCCATGTCCCAAGGTTTTCCGGCCTTCTTCGCTGCGCCCTGAAGGTCCCGCCGCGTCATGTCGATGCCGGCGGCATAGCCCCAGATATGGCCACGTGCCTCAGCCACGGGGATATTCGCGCCCCCCGTGCCGATCGCCACCACCAGCTCCACCTCATGATGCAGATCGGCCGTCTGCGGCGGATAGGGCATGTCGGCCCCGCCCGTCAGGATGGCGTCGGCCGGTTTGGTGAAGAAGAAGGGCGGTTCGCGGTCGGGGTCCGCGCCCATCTCCCGCGCATGGGCCGCGAAATTGCGGCCGACGCAGAAGATGCGGCGCACCGGAAACAGGCCGCCACCCCGCACCGGCACGGCCGGCTGGGGCGGCTGGGGAATGACATAATCGCCCATCAGCCGAGCGCCGCGACGCCGGGCAGCGTCTTGCCTTCAAGCCATTCCAGAAAGGCGCCGCCGGCCGAGGACACATAGCTCAGCTCATCGATGACGCCGGCCTGGCGCAGCGCCGAAACGGTATCGCCGCCACCGGCGACGGAGCGAAGCTTGCCTTCCTGGGTGAGGTCGGCGACGGCTTTCGCGACTTTCATGGTCGAGGCATCGAAGGGCTGAATCTCGAATGCGCCCAGCGGCCCGTTCCAGACCAGGGTTTTCATATCCTGCAGGCGCGCGATGATCAGGTCGGCCGTCGCCGGCCCCACATCCAGCGCCATCCCGTCATGCGCGGCATCCACGGGGAGAATTTCGGTCGGGACATGCGCCTTGAATTCCTGCGCGACGGTGCCGTCCACCGGCAGCAGGATTTCGACGGAACCCTGTGCGGCCTGGGCCAGGATCTGCCGCGCGGTTTCATGCAGGTCCTTCTCCTGCAGCGAACGGCCCACGGGGAAGCCCTGCGCTGCCAGGAAGGTATTGGCCATGGCGCCGACGATGACGAGCACATCCACGCGGCCCAGCAGATTGCCGAGCAGATCGAGCTTGGTCGAAACCTTGGACCCGCCGACGATCGCCATCACCGGGCGCTCCGGTTTCGAGAGGGCGGCTTCCAGCGCCTCCAGCTCGGCCTGCATCAGCCGTCCGGCATAGCTCGGCAGATGATGGGCCACGCCCTCGGTGCTGCCATGGGCGCGATGGGCTGCCGAGAAGGCATCGTTGACGTAAATATCGCCAAGCTTGGCGAGGGCGGCGGAGAAGGCAGGGTCGTTCTCCTCCTCGCCCTTATGGAAACGGGTATTCTCCAGCAGCAGCACGTCGCCGTCCTGCAGCGCCGCGACCGCGTCCTCGGCCACCGGGCCGATACAGTCATCGGCGAAGGCCACCGGACGGCGCAGCACTTCCGCCAGCGCCTCGGCCAGCGGTGCCAGAGACATTTCGGGGACGCGCTTTCCCTTCGGGCGCTCGAAATGCGAGAGGACAATGACCCGGCCGCCGCGGTCGGCGATGTCCTGGATCGTCGGCGCGACACGCTCCACGCGGGTCATGTCGCTGATATGGCCGTCCCGCATCGGCACGTTCAGGTCAGCGCGCACGAGCACGCGCTTTCCCTTCACCTCTGCCTGATCGAGCGTCTTGAACGTCATTGCGCGTCCCCTGATCGTCAGTTGGTCTGGGTCAGATCACAGCGCGCCAAAGGCGGCGGCGGTGTCGGACATGCGGTTGGAGAAGCCCCACTCATTGTCGTACCAGGCAAGCACGCGCACCAGTTCGCCATCGACGACGGCGGTCTGGGTAGCATCGAAGGTGCTGGACGCCGGGTTGTGGTTGAAGTCCGAGCTGACCAGCGGCTCGGTGTTGTAGTCGAGGATGCCCTTCAGGCTGCCTTCGGACGCGGTCTTCATCACCGCGTTGATCTCTTCCTTCGTGGCCTTCTTGGCGAGGTTCACGTCAAGCGAAACGAGGGAGACATTAGGCGTCGGTACGCGGATCGCGGTGCCGTCCAGCTTGCCCTTCAGCTCCGGCAGCACCAGGCCCACGGCGCGCGCCGCACCGGTCGAGGTCGGGATGGCGGACAGGGCTGCGGCGCGGGCGCGGTGCAGGTCCTTATGCAGCGTATCGACCGTCTTCTGATCGCCGGTGTAGCTGTGGATTGTCACCATATAGCCGCGCAGGATGCCGAAATTGTCCTGCAGGACCTTGGCCACGGGGGCAAGGCAGTTGGTGGTGCAGGACGCGTTGGAGATGACGGTCATATCGGCGGTCAGCGTCTTCTCGTTGACGCCATAGACGATGGTCGCGTCCACGCCATCGGCGGGGGCCGAGATGATCACCTTGCGGGCGCCGGCATCCAGCAGCGGCTGGGCCTTTTCCTTGCTGGTGAAGATGCCCGTGCATTCCAGGGCCACATCCACGCCCTTGAGCGGGATCTTCGCGGGGTCGCGTTCGGCGGTCACTTTGATCGGCGCATAGCTGCGGCCGTTGTAGCTGATCAGCAGGCTGTCGCCTTCGACCTTCACTTCGCCCGGGAAGCGGCCATGCACGCTGTCATAGCGAAACATATGGGCGTTCGCATCGACCGATCCGAGGTCGTTGATCAGCACGGGGACGACGTCGGTGCGCCCGCTTTCGATAAGGGCACGCAGAACCAGACGCCCGATACGGCCGAAACCATTGATCGCTACCGTCACCGCCATAGTCAACTTCTCCTCATGTTGCATGCCCCGGATCGGGGCATCAGAGCTTCTTTTTCACCGCGGTCACCAGCGCTTCCGCGGTCACCCGGAAATATTCACCTGGCCGGGCTGCCGACAGCCCAAGGCTCGCCGCTCCGATAAACTGTCCGCGCTCGCCAAGCCAGCGGCCCCAGCCGAAATCTGAACCGGCTTCCACCGCCAGCCGCGGGGCGTCTCCCAGGACATCGGCGCGATAGGCATCATTCTGGTTGGCAAACAGGGACCAGCACGGCAGCGACACGACTGCAACGGAAATTCCTGCGTCAGCCAAAAGACGCCGCGCCTCCATGGCGACAGCCAGTTCCGCGCCGCTTGCGATCAAAGTCGCAGCGCGCGCTTCATACAAGCCCGCCGCGACATAGCCGCCCCGCGCACAGGCGTTTTCCGTACTGTCCTGGCGCCAGCGCGCCATGGCTTTGGCGGTATGCAGCAGCACGCTGGGCCCGTCATCCCGCTGCAGCGCCAGCTCCCAGCATTCGGCTGTTTCGATGGCGCAGGCGGGGCGCAGAACAAGCAGGTTCGGGATGGCGCGCAGCGAAGCAAGCGGCAGGGCCGCAGCCGCACCCGGGTCGCTGTGATCCTCGGACAGGATATGGATGACGCGCTGACCGTCACGGGCCAAAGACCGCAGCGTCTGCGGCAGGCTGTCCGCGCCCGTCGCCTGGGTCTCCGCGACGATCGTCAGGCCGCCATGGGTCGCGGCTCCCGCCAGCACGGCAGGCAGGGCGGTGGCTGCCGCGCCCAGCGCGATATGCCGGCCCCCGAAATCGCCCGCATCCACCGCCGTCATCCCCGTAATCGGTGCGGTCGCGTGGGGGTTCGCGCTGCCAGGTGCGGCGCCGGTGAGGTCGGGGATCGCGTTCGCCATGGCGGTCGCGCATAGGCGGCCGGCCACCAGGGGCGCCATCGGCTCCGTCACCTCGGCCACGCGCGTGCGCTCCGCCCGCACCTCGTCCCGCCAGCCGTCGGGCAGCCGTCCGGCCAGCACGCGCTCGAATTCCGCCACCTGGGCGTGGCGCGTCAGGCGTTTCAGCCAGCCCCGCCGGGCGGTGGTGCTATGCGATCCCGCCGCGCGCCAGGCCTCGCGCACATCCTCGGCAATCGCACGTTCCAGCAGTTTCGGTGGCGTTGCCGCGCGCCTGCAGGAAATCAGCAATGGCTTGCGGGCGCGCAGCGCGATGGTGAGTGCCGAGGCGACGGCCGCAGGGTCCTGGGCCGCGATGCGCTTCGTCGCCCATCCCCAGGTCGCGAAAGGCTCCAGCATGGCGTTGATGCTATCGGTGTCGGCGGCAGGCGGCTCCTCCACCATCACCGCGAGCTTCGCGAGTTTTAGCTCACCCGCCAGAGAGGCCGCCTCATAGGCCAGTCCGCCGGCCAAAGCCGCGGGCGTCGACCACAGCCAGACGCGATGGTCGACCAGGCTTTTGCCGAAACGCGCCGCCATCATGCGTTCTGCCAGCGCTTCGCCCACGGCGAAGGCCAGCGCCTGGCCGGGCACGCCCAGAACGGTGTCGATCCCCGGCATGCCATGGGCCAGTTCGCCCGGCTCGACGCCACAGAGTTCGAGGATGACGCGCAGAATCTGAGCCTGTTGCCGGCAGGATACGACAACGCGGTCGCGATCGGCCCAGGCAGGCGCCGCCGCATCGAAGCGGAGCACACGCGTCCACAGCGTGGTCGCGACTTCCACCACCGGGCTTTGTGCCGTCTCGGGCGTCACCAGAAGTTCGGGTGCCAGAAGCGTGGTCTCGGTTTCGGCCTCGGCAGCCGTGGCCGTCGCACGGGCGAAAAGGACGGTGCGGACCGCCTCCGCCAGGCGTTGCTGCCGTTCGGGCTGACGAAGCTGGGCCAGCGGTGTCGGCTCCGCGACATGCGGGACCTTCCGGGCGAAAATATCCGCCAGTCGGGTCACCAAACCTCCTCAATGGTCTCTGGAGCACGGCGCATGAGGGTTTTTAGCTGGGCGCACCCGATGAGCAAGCCCTGCAGGCTGATCGCACGGGGGCGTGAGCGCGCTCACCTTCACGCGACAGAGCCTGTGAAGCCAATGCGCACCGCCAATTTGACTGTTACCGCAGCGCCTTTCGTCTGGCGCAGCGCGCAAGATTAAAAAGGGGTAATTCCATGAGGCAAGATAAGTCTCGTAATAATCGCTGGCTTATGTCCAGCGCATGCGGCCTGGCTCTGCTCGCGGCGTCCGGCTCGGCCGCCTTGGCGCAGAACGTGCCCACCTCGGACGCAACCGCGCCGCAGGGTCCGGGTGCAGCGACGCAGGTGATCCAGCTCAAGCCTGGCCAGGAAGCGGGAACGCCGACGGTCATGCCCGCAGATACCGCCGGCAACCCGGCTGCCTCCACGCAGGACGCGCATTTCGTCTGGGCGGCATCCGCGACCAATCAGGCCGAGATCGTCCTTGGCAAGCTGGCGCAAGATCGCGGCCAATCGCCGAACGAGCAGAATTACGGGCGCATGCTGCAGGGTGACCATGGCAATGCCGAGCAGGCGCTGAGCGCCATCGCTGATCCGCTGATGCTGAAGACCGCGCCGGGCCCCAATCCGATGCAGACGGCCATGCTCCAGCACCTGCAGTCGGTCCCCGACGATCAGTTCGACGCTGCCTTCAATCACGCCATGATCCGGGGGCATGAACATGCCATCGCCATGTTCCGCAAGGAGGCCATGACGGGCCAGAACCCGCAACTCCGGGACTATGCGCGCCAAAGCCTGCCCGTGCTGGAACGCCATCTCCAGCTCGCTGAGCAGATGAGCCCGATGCCAATGGGTGGCCCGGCCATGGCCACGATGGCGCCGGCCCCGGGCATGGCTCCGCCGCCAGCGCCTGGAATGGGCATGGCCCCGCCGCCGCCCCCGGGCCCTGTGCCGGGCACGATCGCGTCCCCGGTCTCCGGCAATCCTGACCAGTCGGCGGATCAGCTAAACGGCCGTATCCTGCAGTTCAACGGCCAGTCCTGACTGTCCAAGCGGTCTTAGAGCACTGCGTCTGGCTCGGCCACCAGCCGGGCCAGATGGTCGAATTCCTGGACCGATAAGGTTTCTGCCCGCCGCGTCGGCTCAATCCCGGCGCGGTTGAGCAGGGCTTCGCCGCCGAGCGGCTTCAAGGACGCGCGCAGCATCTTCCGGCGCTGGCCGAAGGCATGCTGGGTGACTTTTTCCATGGCAGCGAAGAGCGCCAGTGACGGCTGTTCCGCATGCGGAATCAGCCTCACCACCGCGGACCAGACTTTCGGCGGCGGCGTGAAAGCCTCGGGCGGCAGCCGCATGGCCAGCACCGTGCGGCAGGTCCATTGCGCTAGAACCGACAGGCGGCCGTAAGCTTCGCTATCCGGCGCGGCCGCGATGCGTTGCGCCACCTCTTCCTGAAACATCAGCGTCAATTGCTCATAGGCGCGGATATCCCGCAGCCATCCAACCAGCAGCGGTGTGCCGACATTGTAGGGAAGATTGGCGACGATCTGCCGCGGTGCCGGTGTCAGGTCGGCCGCGCGCAGCTTCATCGCGTCGCCGCTCACCACATGCAGCCGGCCAGGATAGAATTCCGCCAGTTCATGGGCGACCGCGACACCCCGCTGATCGATCTCGATCGCGGTGACGCTCGCGGCCGGCGTGGCCAGCAAGGCGCGGGTCAGGCCGCCCGGACCTGGTCCCACCTCAATCACATGCCGCCCGGTCAGATCCCCGGCCATGCTGGCGATCCGGGCGGTCAGATTCAAATCCAGCAGAAAATGCTGGCCGAGGGCGTGTTTCGCCCGGAAATTATGCCGGGCGATGACATCCTTCAGCGGCGGCAGGGTGTCGATCGCTGGCGCCGCCGAAGGTTTGGATAGGGTCATCCCGGGGTCTGGTTCTGCATGATCTCGATGGAGCCCTGGCGATGCAGATCGTCCAGAGTCTGCTGTGCGGCCAGACCGACGCGGTTCTGGAACAGCTGTTCGCTGATCTGATCGCGCGTCGGCGCCGCCGCGGCCTGGGTGTCGCGGCTGCAAATCATCACGACAGAGACACCGTCATTCGCGATCAGCGGCGGGCTCACCTTGCCGACGGGCAGAGAGGACAGCAGCTGCTGGAACTGCGGCGGCGTCACCTGGGCCAGATTGACCGGACCGGGATCGGTGGGCTTCACATTGCCGGCCGCTTTGTTGGCAGCTTCGATATCGGCGCAGCTATGAGCCGAGGTCTCGATCGCATGCAGCTTCGCCATGGTTTCGCGCTGCTGCGGGGTCGGGTTCTGCTCGTTCAGGCGCGAGGAAAAGGGCAGAAAAGCCTGGCGCAGATGCAGAACCAGATCCGGGCCGGCGCCACTATCCGTCTGGCCCGCCTGCTGGCGCCCGCGCAGCTGCACGATGACCAGTCCGCCCGCCACCGGGACCGCGTTGCTGATCGCACCGATCGGCATCTGGGTGACAAGCTGCGCGACCGATGGGTCAAGCTGATCGGCGCCCACCCAGCCCAGCGCGCCGCCTTGCAACGCGGTCTCGCCCTGGCTGAACTGGGCCGCGATGATCGGGAAGGCCGCGCCCGCGCGCAGCTGCTGGATGATCGTCTGGGCAAAGCGGTCGGCACCTGCGGCCGCGGCGGGGCTGTTGATGGGAATGAAGATCTCGCCCACGTTATACTGCGGACCGGCCTTCTTATCCGTCATCAGCTTTAGCTGGCGGTTGATATCCGCGTCCGTCGGGCGGCCCATATTGGCCACCACCTGACGCAGGACCTGGTTCCAGCCGATTTGCGTGCGGATCTGGGAGACCAGCGTGCCGGGATCAACGCCCAGGCCGCGCAGCTTCTGCTGCAGCATGCCGGGCGCCATATTGTTATTCTTCTCGATATCGCCGAGCGCGGCGGCCACCTGCTTGTCGTTGATGACAATACCGCGCCGCAGCACTTCCTGGATCTCCAGGCGCTCGTTGATCAGCTGCTGCAGGATCTGCGGCTTCAGCCGGTCGACAACGTCGGGGGAGGCCTGCTGGCCGGTCGCGAGCGCGAAGAACCGCGCCCGGTTGTCGACGTCGTCATTGGTGATGACGTCGCCATTGACGACGGCGGCGATCGTCGCGGTCTGGGCTTCGGCGCCGGGCATGGTCATGCCGGCGAGCGCAAGCCATGCCGGCACCGCCGCCAGGCAAAGAAATTTCAGGCGGAAGGACATGGCTTTATACGAAGCTCCCGAAAACCTAGGCATATTAAAGTGCGTTAAACCCAATGGCGCCGATTGTCTTGAAGGTCACGGTGAAAAGCACGGTGGTCGAGCCGCTTTCGCCGTCAATCGTCGTATTGCTGTGAACGTAGCTGAGATTGAGGCCAAGGCAGTCATTCTGCCAGCCGATGCCGACATTGGTGCTGTCCAGCTTGCCGGTCTGAATATTCTGCTGAACGGCGCCGTTGAAGCTCCAGGCGCCCCGCAGCGCTGTCAGGCCGAAGGTCGCCTCGCTGCGCGGCGTATAATATTCGGCCGGCGGCGGGCTGCCGTCATAATAATAATAGGGATCGACGGCCGAATAGAGATACCCGGCCGTAACCCGCAGCGCCGGCACGCCGGCCGAGACGAAGGTATCGGTATACTGGTCCTGCAGGCTCTTGTGGTTCAGCCGGGTGCGATAGGTGAAGTCAAGCCAGCTGGTCGGCGTATAGGTCAGCCGGGCGACCACGTCCGACACATTGTCCGTCAGGCCGGAACCGGGCGCGAAGGTATCGTCGGTATGGGTCCGGTAGGACTGGCCGATCAGCCCCTCCAGTCGCGATCCGTTGTTGAAATACCAGGCGCTCTCGAAGCCGACATTGGCGCGCATGCCGTTTTCCAGCCGGTCGATGCCAGGATATTTGTTGAAGCCGAAGAGATTGGCATCCGTGAACTGGAAATCGTAGCTGTCTTCGTTCGGAATATTGGTGACGTTGACATTGTTGTTGATGATCGGCGCCGCGATCAGCTGGATGATCGGCTCGAACAGCTGCGACCCCAGCGACCCTGATTCGTTCATGATCGGATAGCGGTAGTTGAGCGCGAATTGCGGCAGGGCGCGCAGCTCGGACGCATGCGTGTTCGACGTGTCGTAATTGGGAAATTCGTTGATGTTATCGGCATTGTAGCCGGCCAGGTCGAGATGGACCTCCGCCCCCCATTGCTCGCCGATGCCGTCCTGGAAGGGCAGGTTATAGTCGCTGCTGATCGCCGCGCGCTGCGTATCGGTGCCGGTCGTGCGCAGGATGTTGAAAGCGCTGGCATTGACCGCGATGGTGCCGCCCAAACTATCGGGATCGCCCTTATAGGCATAGGCGGCATAGGGCAGGACAAGCGGCAGCTCGCTATTGGTGACGCTGCCGACCAGGCCCTGGTAGAAGCTCGACTCGATGCGGGCATAGGAGCCTTGGCCGAAGCCTTCCAGATAAAGCTGGCTCTCCAGCTCATTCGTATTGGGCAGGATCGAATAGTCGTTCAGATAGGTAACCGAGGACGCGCGCGCGATATTGAACCCGGCCCGCCAGGCGCTATCCAGATCGAAGGTGCCGTCGGCGAAAAGCGCACCCTGAAGTTGGCCCTTGTCGAAGCCGGCCGAGGCATTGACGTTGATCTGGCCGAAATTGAAGGAATGGCGCAGCTTGACGTCGCCCGCCAGACCTTCGCCGCTCGACACGATCGGCGTGAGGATCGCGTCGGTAGATTGATCAATCACCCAGTAATAGGGCGTCTCTGCAAAGGCGCCGATATGGCTGTTGTAGCCGGCACTGGGGATCAGCAGGCCGCTGGTGCGTGGGGACGTCGGGTCGGGATGGGCGAAATACGGCAGCCACAGGAAGGGCACGCCATACAATTCCATCGTCGCGTCGCGGTATTCGATCATGTGGTGCTCGACGTCCTGCGTCGCAGTGCGGGCGGTCAGCTGCCACAGCGGGTAACTCTCGGGATGCTTGGCGCAGACGTCGCAGGCCGTATAGACGGCCCGGCTCAACTCGTTGACCTTGCCTTCCGTGCGGCGGCCGCCATTGGCGGCCAGTTTGGCGTTCTGCGGCAGGCTCACATTCATGGCGCTCATCACGCCATTGGTCATGTCCTGGCTGAGTTCGGCGTAGTTGGAATAGACCACCTGCCCGTCGGGCGAGACCAGCACGACATGGCCGACGGCGTCCGCAACATTGGTATTGCGGTCGAACAGCACGCGGTCGGCGAACAGCACATGCCCAGCCTGCCAGGCTTCGACATGGCCTGACAGGGTGACGATATTCGTCTTCTGGTTGTAGTCGATGCGGTCAGCCTTGAAGGTCACCGGCTGCTTGCGGTCGAAGGTCGGACCCGAGGCGTCGGCGAGCGCACCCTGGATTAGCTGCGGCGCGAAGGCGGTCAGCGTGATCAGCGAGACGGCACCCAGCAGCGCCTGGCGGCATAGCTGCGCCGATGTCACCGGCCGGTGCAGGCGGCACCGGCTGATGAGGCTTCGGATCTTGCGTCCCCGCTGCGTGGGAGAAGTCTGAGACATTAGGCGGACCCTCAACCGTCTTCGAGGTGCAGGAGCAAGGACAGTGCCAGCATAAGCCCGGCCGCAGCCGGCGCCCAGGCGGCCAGCACCACCGGCAGCGCGCCGGACTGGCCGAATTGTTGGGCGACCTGCGATAGCATGAACAGCGCGAAGCCGGCGGCCACGCCGCCGCCGATCATGCGCGCGATACCACCACGCCGGCTCGTCTGCATGGAAAATCCCGCGGCCACCAGGGACATGGTGGCACACAGCAGCGGCAAAGCCAGCAGCGCCTGAAAGCGCAGCCGGTGGGCGACCGTCGAAAATCCCGCTTTTTCAAGAATCTGAATGAAGCTCGGCAACTGCCAGAAGGACAAGGCATCGGGCGCGGCGAAACTCTGCTGGATGCGGTTCACATTCAGCTCAGTCGGCAGGGACAGGGCGCGCGGCTCCGTCGGCACCTGGCCCGGGATCAGCACGCGCGCGTCCGCCAGCAGCCAGTCGCCCGGCATCAGCCGCGCAGTCTGCGCCTCGATGCGATCGATCATCTTGTCGTTAGGACCGACCCGGAACACCGTCATCGGGCCGGTTGTCAGCACCTTGTCACGCATCATCACCCCGGTCGCATGGATGATGGCGACGCCGCCGCGCTGGCGTGTGTCATCCCCCTGGCGCAGCCATAACTGGCCGCCGTTGAGGGCGAGCGGTCCGCCGCCAGCATCCAGGAAGGTCTCCTCCAGCGCATTGGCCTTGGCAAACAGCATGGCCGAGACCGGGCTTACCGCGACCACCCCGAAGACGCCAAGGCCGAAGGCACAGAAAATCGGTCCCAGCAGGAACTGAAAGGCCGAAAGCCCGGCGGCGCGCGCGACCACCAGTTCAGAGGATCGCGCCAGCCGCCAGAAGGCCCAGATGCCGCCCAGAAGCACGGCGAACGGCAAAATCTCCAGGATCGCCCAGGGCATGCGCAGCAGCGCCATCTCCACCACCAGGCCGAAGGACGCGTCCGGCCGGGTCGCCGACCGGCGCAGCAGTTCCAGGAAGTCGAACAGCGAGACCAGACCGGTCAGCGCGGCCAGCATGGTGACGACGGAGAGCGTGAACAGCCGGCTGATATAGGCGGCAAGGATGCGGGACAGGAACACGGGCGTCAGACCTCGGCCTGGTCGGGCATGGCGGGCAGGGGCTCAGGCACGGGCGGCACGCGGATGCGCTCCGGCCGGAACAGCAGCCAGGCGGCGATGAGCCCGGGCAGGATGGCGTGCAGCCAGACCAGCGGCAGCAGCGCACTGTTGCGGGCCGCGAGATTGCCGCAGCTCAGCCCCAAGGCCACCAGGCCCACGGTGATGCCGACGCCGATCGCCGGCCGGGCGAAGCCGCCATGGCGCCGGAAGGCGCCGGTCAGCACCGAGGCCAGCGCCACCAGCGCGTAGGACAGCACGGTCAGCGGTTCGGACAGTCGCCGGTGCGCCTCTTCCCGCCATTTCGGAATGTCCTGCGGACGGATCTCTTCCGGGGAGGGATGCAGCAGTTCATGCAGCGACACCTCGGAATCGTCACGGAAGCGGTCGTCGTCGCCGCTCGCGCTGGATGACAGGTTGATCACGTTCTCGCTGAAGGTGAGCAGGTTGAGGCGGCCGCTTTTTTTGTCGACCTCCTGCCGCGCGCCGTTGAACAGGATCACCTGCGGTCCGGTGCGGCCGGGCTCGATGCGGCCGCTCTGGGCGATGATGGTCGCGGGGTTGGCGGGGTTGCGCTCGTCATCCACCAGAATGCCGTGCAAGTCGCCACCCGGATCGCGCTTGCGGACATAAACCGTCAGATTGTTGGAAATCGTCGTGAAGACCCCCTCCTGGACAAGGAAGGCCACGATGCGGCTGCGGATTTCAAACTGGTATTCGCGAAAGGCCGCGAAACTCGCCGGCACGACCCAGACATTGAGCCAGAGGCACAGCACCGCGACCCCGGTCGCCAGCACCAGGGTGGGCCGCGCCAGCGCGAAGGGGGACTGGCCGGCGGCGCGCATCACCGTCAGTTCCCGGTCGCCCGCCAGGCGCTGATAGATGAACTGCACCACGACGAACATTGTGATCGGCAGGATCACCGCCACGAAGCTCGGCACCAGCAGCACGGTCAACCGCAGGAAGACGAAGGGCGACAGGCCGCGATTGACGATCAGTTCGACGAAGCGCAGCGACTGCGTCAGCCAGATGAGGGCCACCAGCGCCAGCGTCACGGCCACCAGGGCGCCGAAGATCTGGCGCAGAATATAATTGTCGAGCCGCGTCAGCGGGCTACGGAACAGGGAAGGGGCGACAGCCATCAGCGGTGATCATATCCTTGTTTCGACGCGGCGAAGCCACCCGAAGGGCGCGCTTGTATCGGAGCCCGCCGGATTTCACAAAAGCGACCGTTCGGACTCTCCGCCGCCTGCCATCTCCGGCCGGTTCCGGCTATAGGGTGTGGATGACAAAAACGAAGCCGCCTCCGCTGCGGTCGCCGGTTAGATCGTCTGGGCGTCGTCTGCGGGATGTGCTGCTTCTTCCCCTGGCTCTGCTCCTCGTGGGGTTTGAGATCGGTCTGGAAACCGGCGCGCGCGTGCTGCGCCGGTGGAAACCCGTGCGGCTGCTGGAAGCCACCATCGGCCGCCTGCCGCCCTGGGCCATCCTGCCGCTCTTCATCATTCCCGAAGCCATGAGCCATATCGGCGGTTTCTACGCGGCCTATCTGCTCGCCCATCGCAAGCTCTTGGCGGCGACCCTGGTCGCTGTCCTGGTCAAGGGTGTGGGATTGCTTATCGCACTCTGGATCTATCAAGCCTGCCGTCCTGCCCTGATGACGATCCGATGGTTCGCATGGGTGCATGGCAAGGTTGAGGCAGCCCGCGACTGGGCGATGGGGCGGATGCGTCCCACTCTGTTCCGGCTGCGGTGGGCGATGCGGCGGGTCCGCACCGGCTTGGCGATCGGTCCGGCGGAGCCGGGCGCGCGCCACAGCGGTCGCCGCTTTGCGGCCATCCGCGCCCGCCTGCTCAGCCGTCTCGGACGCTGGCGCGCGGCCCGCCGTGGCCTCGGCCCGCGTGGTCGCCCTAAGGATTGAGCCGGCCAAAGCGCTGCCGATAGTCGCTGGGCGAGACGGACAGCACCCGCAGGAAAGCGCGGCGCATGCGCTCTTCGTCGCCGAATCCGCAGCGCGTGGCGACACGCGCGACCGGAATCGTCTGGTCATCGGCCAGCATCCGGCGCGCGGCCTCCACCCGCAGCGACTCCACAGCCCGGGCCGGGGTGGTGCCGGTGCGGGCGGCAAAACTGCGTGCGAAGCTGCGCGGCGACATCCGCGCGCGCTCCGCCAGCACCTCGACCCGAAGGTCGGCCGTCAGGTTCTCGGCCATCCAGGCGTGCAGTGCCTCAAACTCTCCGGCGCGGTCTGCTGATTGCGCCGCCAGCGTGCGGCTGAACTGGGCCTGACCGCCCGGACGCTTGAGGAACATGACAAGGCTTTGCGCGGTGCTGAGCGCCGTCGCATGGCCTTCGTCCTCCTCCACCAGAGCAAGCGCCAGGTCGATGCCGGCGGTGACCCCGGCCGAACTCCACAGCGCGCCGTCCTGCACGAAAATCGGGTCGGTCGCGACCCGAATGGCAGGGAACCGCTCCGCGAGCAGGCTGCAATATTGCCAATGGGTGGTCGCGCGGCGCCCGTCCAGCAGGCCGGCCGCGGCAAGCAGGAAGGTGCCGAGACAGACCGAAGCCGTGCGCCGCGCCCCCCCGGCCGCTTGCTGCAGCCAGAGCGTGAGCGCCGCATTGTCCGACTCCGCCACCGTCGTGGCCCCGCCGGGCACGATCAGCGTGTCGATATCGGTGAGCGCCGTCACCGGGTCGGTAGCGATGGCTATTCCGGTATCGGTGGTGATCAGCCCGCCCGCCAGCGAGACGGTGCGGATCGCATAGGCAGGCGGTTCGCCTGCCTCCACCCGGTCTTCCGAGACGGTCGCGAAGACCTGCGCCGGCCCCGCGATATCCAGCAGCAAAGCACCCGGAAAGGCGAGAATCGCAATGGTGCGGGGTTTGGCAGGAAAGGAGGGCATCTTGTCCTTCAGGTCACGCGGGCGGCGCGCAACAATGCGGCCATCCATCAGCCCTGTCACGGAGCCACGCCATGACCTTGTCCTCGTCCGAAGCCGCTGCCGGCCCGACCCTGCTTCAGCTTGAAAATGCTGTGCCGGGAATCCCGGCACTCGCCGGCGCGGCGCTTATCATCATCGACGCGCAGGAGGAGTATCGCAAAGGCGCGCTGCCGCTCACGGGTGTGGGTCCGGCTCTAACCCAGGTTGCGGCGCTGCTCTCGGCCAGCCGTGCGGCCGGCGGTACCGTGATCCACATCGTCCACAAGGGCGCTGACGGCACGGTCTTCGATCCGGCTGGCTTCGGCGCCATCATGCCGGAGGTCGCGCCGGTCGAAGGGGAGCCCGTCATCGGCAAGACCGAGCCCAGCGCCTTCGCCGGCACCGGCTTGGCAGACCGGCTGCGCGCGGCCGGCATTAGTCAGATCGTGCTCGCCGGCTTCATGACCCATGTCTGCGTCAGCTCCACCGCACGCGCGGGCAGCGAACTTGGCTTCACCGTGACGGTGGCGGGGGACGCGACGGCGACACGGCCGCTGCCGCATCCGCTGACCGGTGAGACGGTCTCTGCCGCCACGCTTCAGGCGGCGGCGCTGACCGCGATTTCGGATGTCTTCGCGGGCGTCGTCACTACGGCGGCGATCCTCGCCGGCTGACGACGCTTATGCGCCCGCCGCGAGCCAGTCTTCGATCAGGCGGCGGGCGATACTGTCGGGCCCGGGCAGGCGGAAGCCATGCGCCTCGGCGTTCCGGCACATCGCGCGCGTGAACCAGCGCGCATCGGCGAGTTCGGCATCGTGGAAGGTGATCTCCTCCGACAATCCTTCCGCATAGAAGCCAAGCATGAGCGATTGCGGAAAGGGCCAGGGCTGGCTGGAATGATAGCCGACCGCGCCGACGCGCACGCCGGTCTCCTCGTACACTTCGCGCCGCACGGCCTCTTCCAGGCTTTCGCCGGGTTCCACGAAACCCGCGAGCGTCGAATACATGCCCTCGGGGAACCGCGTGGCATGGCCCAGAAGCACGCGATCGTCCTTCACCACCAGCATGATCACGGCGGGGTCCGATCGCGGGAAATGATCGGTGCCGCAGCCCGTGCAATGCATCACATGGCCCGCGCTCTGCGGCACGCAGGCGCTGCCGCAGACACCGCAGAAGCGGGTGCGGCTCCGCCAATGCACCAGGCCCCTGGCATAGGCCAGAATCGAGGCCTCATCCGGCGTCAGCAGCCCGCTGCGCTGGCGGATATCGGCGAATTCGCCCGCATCCGGTGGCAGCAGCGGCAGCACGTCGGCGTGGTGATTGAGATCGACGGCAAAAACCGGCCGCTCCTGCCACAGGCCCAGAAAAATCCAGTGTGCATCGGTGACATCCCAGGCCGCGGAGTCGCTCGGAGTAAAAAAGCGCGCGCCCTCGGCGTGAAACAGGCTTTGGGCCTGCCAAATCGGCACCACCAGCGCCTGCGGAGAGGCAAAGGCGGCTGCGATGAATTCCGCATCACCGCGGCGCTCGGCGACCCTATCGAGCGGACTGCCGGTATAGACATTGGGGCGACTGGGCGAAATTCGGGAAAAGGGCGATGTCTGGGGCACACGCGTTCGTCGCATGGCTCAGACCACTGGACAAGTCGCGATGATGCTTGCGAGAGCCCCGCGGGACGCGTAGAGAACGGCGCCAGGGGGGTCGGCAACGGACGAGCGCCTTGCCAACCCGGTCAGGTCCGGAAGGAAGCAGCCGCAACGAGTTCCGCTCGGGTCGGTGTCCGGCCCCCCGCTTCTCCCAAAATTGTGATCGAAGAAAAAGCCGCTTGGCGCTGCATGGCTTCGGCACTTGCTTTGGCCGGCGTCCTATCGTCTAGAAGGTCGCGTGACCGAAACCGATCCAGCTTCCGAAGACCTGCTGCCTGAACCGCCCGCCACCGGCCCCGGCCTGTTCGGCGATGCGCCGGTTGCACCTGCGCCGGCCACGGTCGCGCCTGCCGCACCCTACCGGGTGTTGGCCCGCGCCTACCGGCCCAGCCGGTTCGAGGATCTCATCGGCCAGGACGCCATGGTGCGTATCCTCAGGCGCGCTTTCGCCACCGGCCGCATCGCCCATGCCTTCATGCTGACGGGCGTGCGCGGCACCGGCAAAACCACCACCGCCCGCATCATCGCCCGCTGCCTCAACTGCACCGGCCCGGATGGGCAGGGCGGCCCCACGGCCGATCCCTGCGGCGTCTGTGCCAATTGCCGCGCCATCATGGCCGACCGTCACCCGGACGTGATCGAGATGGACGCGGCCAGCCGCACCGGCGTCGATGACGTGCGCGAAATCATCGAGGCGACCCGCTTCCGCCCGATGGAAGCGCGCGTCAAAGTCTTCATCATCGACGAAGTCCATATGCTGTCCCGCAACGCCTTCAACGCGCTGTTGAAGACGCTGGAAGAGCCGCCGCCGCATGTGAAATTCGTCTTCGCGACGACCGAGCTGCGCAAGGTGCCGATCACGGTCCTGTCGCGCTGCCAGAAATTTGATCTCCGCCGCATTTCCACGACCGAACTCGCGGCCCATTTCGGCCGCATCGCAACGGCCGAAGGGGTGGCGGTCTCGCCGGAAGCGTTGGAAGTCATTGCCCGTGCGGCAGACGGGTCCGTGCGCGACGGCCTCTCGCTGCTCGACCAGGCAATCGTCATGGGCGCGGTGCAGGATGGCGCAATTACTGCCGAGGCAGTGGCCGATATGTTGGGCCTCGCCGATCAGGGCCTGGTCTTCGATCTGTTCGAGCGGATCATGACAGGGGATGCCGCCGCGGTGCTCGCAGCACTTGATCAGGCGCATGAGCGTGGCGCCGATGCCGGGCTCGTGCTGCAGGATCTGCTGTCGCTGACCCATAGTCTCAGCCGGCTGAAGGCCGCGCCCGCCCTGCGGGAAAGCCCGGACCTGCCGCAGCTCTATCGCGGACGCGGCGCAGATCTCGCCGACCGCCTCTCCATTCCCGTCCTCGGCCGTGCCTGGCAGATGCTCCTCAAGGGCGTGCAGGAGGTCGAGCAGGCGCCTGATCGCCGGGCGGCGGCTGAGATGGTGCTGATCCGCCTGTGTTATCTCTCCGACCAGCCGAGCCCAGGCGATCTCGTCAAGCGGCTGACGGCGGGCGGCGATCTGCCGCGTCCGGCCGCGCCGAGCCTTACCGCTCCGGTCAGTGGCCCGGTCAGCGATAGCGGTGGTCCGGCCAGTGGCGTCCGTGCGGTCATGGGTGGTGGCGGTGGCGGTGCCATGGCGATGCTGCGCGCCGTCCCGGATGCGCCGCCCGTCGCGGTCGCGGCCGTCCCCGCGCCACAGATGGTCGCGCCGCAGATAGCTGAGCCACCTGAGCCTGAGCCTGCGCCCACACCCTTTGTCGCCATGCCGGCCAGCTTTCGCGAAGTCATCTCGCTGGTGCGGGAGCTGAAGGAGCTGACCCTCTACGGACATCTTCTGCATTCCGTGCACTTGGTCCGTTTCGCAGCCCCGGTGATCGAGATCCGGCCAAGGCCGGAAGCGCCGCGGGACGTGTCCTCCCGGCTCGCGGGCCTGCTGCAGGAAGCGACCGGGCAGCGCTGGACCATCGCGATTTCGACCGCCTCGGGTGAGCCGACGATTGATGAACAGCGTACCGCGGCCGACAATCTGCGCGAACAGGAAGCGTCGGCGCATCCGCTCGTGCGTGCCATCATGGACGCCTTCCCGGGGGCGCAGATCGAAAACGTACGCGATCCCATGGTCGATGAATACCGCCTGCCTCCCACGGCGGTGACGGATGACCAGAACGCCGATGCTGACATGGCGCCCGGCGCCGGGGCCTTGCTGCCAGATGATCTGCCGGATTTCGCGCCGCCGGATGCCGAGCTGTTGGACGATACCGATATGGAGATTGAGTGATGAAGAACCTCGCCGGCCTGATGAAGCAGGCCTCCCAGATGCAGCAGAAGATGGCGGACATGCAGGCCGCGCTGGAAACAGCCGAGGTCGAAGGCCAGGCCGGCGCCGGCATGGTGACCGTCGTGCTCAGCGGCAAGGGCGACATGAAGCGCATCAAGATCGACGCCAAGCTCGCCGATCCGAATGAGACCGAGATGCTGGAAGATCTCGTGCTGGCGGCCCATGCCGACGCCCGCCGCAAGGTCGACGCGATGGCAGCCGAAGAGATGCAGAAGGCGACCGGCGGGCTGCAGCTGCCGGCGGGCATGAAGCTGCCCTTCTGATCCAAGCGGGACAGGGTTTTCGCGCGTGGGTGGTCCTGAAGTCGAACGGCTGATCGGGCTCCTGTCCCGTTTGCCGGGGCTGGGTCCGCGCAGCGCGCGCCGTGCTGCGCTCAAGCTGCTCCAGCAGCCCGAATCGCGCATGCTGCCGCTGGCCCAGGCGCTGGTCGATGCCGCGCGGGCCGTAAAGTCCTGCCAGATCTGCGGCAATCTCGATGCCCAGGACCCTTGCGCCATCTGCACCGATCAGCACCGCGACCGCAGCCTCATCTGCGTCGTCGAAGGGGTCGGCGATCTTTGGGCGATCGAAAGGGCGAGCGCGCATCGTGGCCTCTATCATGTGCTGGGCGGCGTGCTCTCGCCGCTGGGCGGCATCGGGCCGGAAGACCTCTCCATCCAGCCGCTGCTCGCCCGCCTGGGCGACGGTTCGGTGCAGGAGGTCATCCTGGCGTTGGGTGCGACCGTCGATGGTGCGGCCACCGCTCATTTCCTCGCCGACCGCATGATGCAAAGCGGTGTCGCCGTCAGCCGGGTCGCCCAGGGCGTGCCCATCGGCGGCGCGCTGGAAGTGCTCGATGACGGCACGCTGTCGACTGCCTTGCGGGCGCGCCGTCCGGCCTGATGACAGTCGCCAGGGCCGCGTCGCGGGATAGCGCCTGGCCGTGTTAATGTGTTTTACAATGAAGAGGTTGACCCGCTTTTGCGCGGCGGCCAACTTGCCTCGACGCCTTCAGGGAGACGACAGATGAAAAGGCTCAATCTTATCGGGCTTGCGGTACCGGCAACGGCGCTCGCCTTGCTCGCCGGCTGTGCGGCGCCGACGCCGACCGGCCCCACCATCACCGCCGTGCCGCCTGCGGGCAAGAACCTGACGCTGTTCCAGAACGAGGATTATACCTGCCGCAACTATGCGCAGCAGGCCGTCGCCTATCCGGCGGCGACGCAGAACAGCCAGGGCAATGGCATCGCGACGGCGGCGATCGGCACCGGCATCGGCGCCGCGGCCGGCGCGCTGCTGGGAGCTGCCGCCGGCAATGCCGGCATGGGTGCGGCGATCGGTGCGGGCGCCGGTCTGCTGGGCGGTTCGGCCGTCGGCGCGGGCCAGACCCAGCACAAGGCTCAGGGCCTGCAGCAGATCTATAACAACGCCTATGCGCAATGCATGACCTCGAAGGGCAATGGCATCGTGCCGGGCTATGGCGGCGGCTACGGCTACTAAGACCGGACGGTCGATCCTGCTGATGCCATCAAGATCGAAACCCTAAATTCGCTTTAATGCGCGGGGGGAGTTTCCTCCGCGCAAAACGCCCCCATCTGAGCTGCAATGAAGGTGTAACGCGCAACCAGGCGCGGCACCGTAAATAGCAGAAGGGGCTTCGTTATGAACAAAGACCACGTTGAAGGTGCCTTTTCCGAAGTGAAGGGCAACGTCAAGGACGCCGTCGGCCAGTTCACCGGCGACACCAAGACCCAGGGGGAAGGCAAGATTGATCAGGTCTCCGGTCGTGCCCAGCAGACCTGGGGCGATGCGCGCGACGCCATCGATTCCGCCGCCGCCGATGCCGCTGAGACGCTGTCTGACGCTGCCAGCCAGGCCCGCAGCACGCTGCGCGATACGGCCGAGACGGTGAAGGCCACCGCCAGCCAGGTTGGCAGCAAGGTCTATGAGGCCGGCACCACCGCCGGGCAGACGATCGCGACCACGGTGAAGGACCAGCCGCTGCTGACCCTGATCGGCGCGGCCGCCATCGGCTACCTGGCCGGCTACCTGCTGCATTCGCCGTCCAGCCCCTTCACGTCGGAGCCGGAGCCCCGCTACCGCCGTGCCATCCGCCGCTGGAGCTAAGGTTCTCTGCCGCATAGGCTTTTGTGAAAACGCGACCCGGGTTCGGGTCGCGTTTTTCATGGCTTCGCCGCGGTCAGGATTCCGATCGCGCGCTTTCGACCGGCAGAATGCTGGCAACCGCCTCGCTAAAGCGGGCGTCCGGGGCGATATCGGGCGCCGCCGCGCCAGCCTCGGTCAGCATCGGCCGCCAGGCGCCGTCGGACAGGATCTCACAGGGCTGAAAGCGGGTTTTGTAGGCCATCTTGCGGCTCTCGGCGACCCAATAGCCCAGATAGACATAGGGCAGTCCCATCGCCCGTGCCTGATCCACCAGGTTGAGGATGGTGAAGGTGCCGAGCGACCGGAAGGCGCTATCGGTCTCGTAGAAGCTGTAGACGGCGGAAAGCCCGTCTCCCAGCTTGTCGACCAGGCAGCAGCCGATCAGACGCTGCGCCGGATCGCGAAACTCTGTCACGAAGGTTTCGATCGGCGTGTCTTCGACCATGGCGCGGTAATCGTAGAAGCTCATCGTTGCCATATCGCCCTCGCCATGGCGGGCGCGCTGATAGCGCTGAAACAGCTGAAATTGTTCCACGGTGGCGATCGCCGGCACTTCCCGCGCCGTCAGGGCGATATTAGCGCGCGCGATGCGGCGCAGCCCGCGGTCAGGCTCGAACAGGCTGACGGGAATACGGATCGGCACGCAGGCTTTGCAATTCGGGCAGACCGGGGCATAGGCGATATTATGGCTGCGGCGAAACCCGGCGCGCGACAGGCGGTCATGCAAAGCTTCTGAATCAGGCCCGGTGAGTTCCGTTACCACCTTCCGCTCTGTGCGGCCCGGCAGGTAAGGGCAAGGCAAAGGCGCGGTCGTGTAGAAGAAATTCGGTCGGCGGATCGTCCGGTAGTTCATCGCCGCTTTACGCCTCCCGCCTCAGAAGCCACCCATCTCTGCCGTTTGTGCCCTGCGCCCATCACCAGCCGCGCGGTGCCAGAGCGCCGGCGCGCACGATGACAAGTCCTGAAATCATGTCATGGATCGTGCGGCGCCGATGGGTAAAAAATGCGACACCCAGCCAGATAACGCCGGCCGCCAGCGTCAGATACAACAGCGCCGTGAAAGCGATCGCCTGCAGCAGTGTCGGGCGGCCCAGATCGTCCGACCGCCGAGCCTGCAGCCCCATCGCCATCTGTCCCGGCGTCGCCATGGCCGGACTTGCCATGAAGCAGGAGTCGTAGATCAGCCCAACGATGAGGATGAGATGAGCCGGTCCATGCAGCAGCCCGAGACTCATGACGTGAATGATGGCAAAGCTGACGGCCAGGCTGAGGGTCAGCAGCGCGATCAGAACGCTATCGATCAGAAAAGCCATAATCCTGCGGCTGGGCACGCCCCAGGTCAGGCTGTCGTCGTCGATGGGCATGGCATGGATCGTTGTCACGAGTGGGACTTTGGCATGATCCTGATCTGCCGGGAAACAACATTCGGCTCCGGTCCGAGTTGCACGCGCCCACCCGCACGCCAGCGTTGCAGGAAGTCGAAGGCGTGGGGGTCCAGGATGTCGCCTGACTGGCCCGGTGCGATGACGAAAAGGCTGCGGTCCAGATTGGCGATATCGTAGACGCCACGCAGTTCCGGTCCATGCACGGCGGTGAATTCCTGGCGCCGGGGCAGAAAGCCGGGGGCCGCCACATTGATCGTGCTCGCGTCGCCGCCCACCGCAATCTCGGTGCGCCCCAGGAAGCCGATCACCGGCAGGCGGCTGAGCAGCGGATGGGCAAAAAGGGCCTCATGCGCATGGCCCCAACGCCAGCCATTCGCATCCGCGCCATGGAAATGCTGCAGCTCCCGCACCGCCTGTTCCAGGGATTGGCGCAGCAGCGGCCCGCAATCGCCCTGGCACCACAGATCGGCCGGGCGCGGCTCACCGGCAACTGCGCCTTTTGCTGCTGGCAGCAGCAAGGATTGAATGAAGGCATCCATCAGCACGGGCGCCGCATCCGGGTCGACGCCGTTCGCCGTCAGCACGGTCTGCCCGAAATCATGCATCCAGGCATTGAAGATCAAAGGCTGCGAAAGGTCGCGCGCCATGCTGCCGTTCCAGTGCCGCAGCAGGGTCGCGGCCGGCGCTGCGGGATCATCGGCCGGCAGCGTCAGGCCCGTCAGCACCGGCAGCAGCCGGCGCGCATAATCGCTCACCACATCCATCTGAATATCGGCCATATCGGAGAGCGTCTGCGGCTCTTGGGCCGCCAGCCGCGCGCGGATGCGGGCGGCGCGCCAGTCGCCATAGGCGTCGCGGCCGAGATTGACGGGAAAACCAGGGCCCGCTGTCGGCTCATTGGCATTGACGAGTTCGCCGGAGGGCGGATTGACGCTATGCGGCAGCGCGTCGCCCGCCGCCCAGCCGGTCCAGTCATGCTGTCCGTCCGCGCCGTCCACCGGCCAGGCGCCGTCACCCGCGCGGCGCAGCGGCACGCGCCCTGTCGTGTAGAAGGCAATATTGCCGGCGGTATCGACCGCCATCAGATTTTGCACCGGGCTGGTGATATGCGGCGCCGCCCGCCCGACGTCTGAGACCCAGCGCGCATGGTTGAGCATCATCAGCCCATCCGCGTCGGTACCCTGCGGTGCCAGATTGCCCATCGCCACCGCCAGCACCGTATGCGCGGCGGGTCCGTCGTCGATCACCGGCCCATGGCGGGTCGTCAGCACGTCCAGTACGGTATCCTTCTGGCCGCGCACATGGATGACCTCGCGGCGATGGCCGAAGGGCAGGGGACCGGTCGGCGATTCGTAATGCTGGCCGTCCGCCGTGACATGTTCGATGAAAATATCCTGCGTGTCGGCGCCCGTCGTGGTGAAGGTCCAGGCGACATGCTCGTTATGGCCGATCAGCATGAAGGGCAGGCCGGGCACCGTCGCCCCCGCCAGCAGGCCTTCGGGCGTGTCGATCCGGGCCAGATACCAAAGGCCGGGAAAGCCGAAGGCCAAATGCGGGTCGCCGGCCAGCATCGGCTGCCCGGTATCGGTATGCGCGCCCGAGACCGCCCATTCGTTGGAGGCCTGCGCTGGCTGCGTGAAGGGCGCCGGGAATTGCCGAATCTGGCGGAGCGCCGCCTGGGCGAGCTGGACGGCCGCAGGAGAGACGGCGGCCGCCTGACCGGCCGCGGGCAGGCCAGAGTTCGCATGCGGCCAGAGAGACTCAATTTTGGCCCGGCTCAGCTTGGAGGAGAGGGCGAGGCGGGCAAGCTCCGTGCGCCAGTTGCCTGACAGCCACAGGCCTATGGTCTTGCCCCACAGCAGGCTGTCCACCACCGTCCAGGGCGCCGGCCTGCCGAGAAACAGGTATTCGGGTGCGGCCAGCCGGCCGCGCTTCTGCAGCCAGGCATTGACGCCATCGGCATAAGCCTGCAGCTCGGCCCGTGCCGCGGGCGACAGACCCCGCGCATCCGCCTCGGCGCTCGCCCGAATGCCAAGGATGCGCATCTCACGGTCATTGGCCAATGCCGCTGGGCCCAGCAACTCGGCCAAATCGCCGCCCGCCGCCCGCCGCATCAGATCCATCTGAAAAAAGCGGTCGCGGGCGTGAATATAGCCCAGCGCCAGGGCCGCATCCGTATCCGAGGAGGCGCGGATGAAGGGAATATCGTCGCTGTCGAAGGTGACGCCAACCGGGTCGGTCACGCTCGCCGTTTGCAGGGTGTCGTCCTGCGGCGGCAGGATGCGCCAGATCAGGGCCGAGACGGCGACCACGGCCAGGCCCAGAACGAGGGCCGCCGCCGTCAGGCGCCGCCGCCAGCGTCGCGGCAGAAGACTGGAACGGCGGGGCTTTCCGGCCCTTTCGGCCTTGTTCGCGCTCTGAGCTATGGTCTCTGTCCCCGCGGTTGAAGCCAAGTCCCGTTAGGGTCATGACTGTCGCGGAAAGTGCAAGTGCCGTCTGCATGACAGGGTGCGGGCACCGCGTGCATCCCGACGCTCACAGGAAGGCTTCCGATGCTCCCGATCCAGAAAACGGTGCGCTACCTCCTCGCCGATGGTTTTCACGACATGGCCTATGCGGCATGGGGCGACTCCGCCCGCATGCCGGTTGTCTGCGTGCATGGACTGACCCGCCAGGGCCGGGATTTTGACCGCCTGGCCGCGGCGCTGGCGGATGACTTCTACGTCCTCTGCCCTGACCTGCCGGGCCGCGGCCGGTCGGACTGGCTGGCCGGTCCCGCTTTCTACACGCCGCTCACCTATGTCACGGCCCTGGCGGCGCTGCTCGCCACCCTGCCGCCTTCGGTCCATTGGGTCGGCACGTCCTTGGGCGGCATCTGCGGCATGATCCTGGCCGCCCAGAGCAAGTCGCCACTGGCCAGGCTGGTGCTGAATGATGTCGGCCCCTTCATCCCGGCCGCGGCCATCGCCCGGATCAGGGAGTACATGCAGCCGCCGCCGGTCCTGGCCGATGTCGTGGCATTGGAAGGGCTGCTGCGCGTGGTGCATGCGGCCTTCGGCGTGCCGGACGATGCCGGCTGGGCAGAGATGGCGCGCCACTCCGTCCGCCACCTGCCCGACGGTGGCGTGACCTTGCATTACGATCCGGCGATCGCCGAGGCTTTCCGGGAGCAGGAGCCGGCGGATGTGAACCTGCGCGACTTCTGGGAAAAGATCACGATCCCGACATTCACAATCCGCGGCGCGTTGAGTGATCTCCTTCTGCCGGAGACTCTGGCCGAGATGGAGCAGGCGGGATCACGCAGCCTGACACTGCCCGATGTCGGCCATGCCCCGGCCCTGATGGATGGCAAAACCATCTCCGCGATACGGGGGTTCTTGGTCGAAAACTGAGCCGATGCCCGTCTGGCGCACGCCTTCCTTCCCCCAACGCATAGCCCTGGAAGGTTCGTGGTCATAATTTCACTTGCGCCCGGGGGCTATGGACCGCATAACCCGCCGCCTTGGCCCCAGGGGGCATGTCATGAGGGCATGTCCAACAGGCTGTCTACTGGTTGAGGGAGCATGCGCATGAACGCACTTGCCCGACTGGGGATGGTCTCGGATTTCCCGAGCGAGAACCAGACGTCTGCAACGGCCGCCCAGGCGGAAGAGCAGAAGGATTATTGGATCGAACGCGACGGGCAGCGGTTTGCTGGAATGCATCTGCTGGTCGATCTCTGGGGAGCGAGCAATCTCGCCGAACCAGACCATATCGATCGCGCGCTGCGTGAAGCGGCGACGGTTGCGGGTGCGACGATCCTGCATTCGCATTTCCACCACTTCTCGCCTAACGGCGGCGTGTCGGGCGTGCTGGTGCTGGCGGAGAGCCATATCTCCATCCACACCTGGCCTGAGAAGAACTTTGCCGCCATCGACATCTTCATGTGCGGTGACTGCGATCCGCGTCTCGGCATTCCGGTGCTCGAAGCGGCCTTCTCGCCGTCGCGCATCGATCTCGATGAGCAGCGCCGCGGCGTCCGCGGCGAATAACGCCCGCCCATCCTTCCTCGACCAATGACGCGCGGTCCCGTTCGCAGCGATCCGGCTGCGAACGGGACCGCGCGTCTCTCTACCCGGAGCACCGGCATGGCGACCGATAGCTGGCTGAACGAAACGCTTTATCCCGGCTGGGGCCAGCGTTTCCGCGTCACGCGTGAATTGGCGCGCGTGCAGAGCGACTTTCAGGACATCGTCGTCTTTGAAAGCGAGTCGCATGGGCGCGTCCTCGTGCTCGACGGCGCCATCCAGATCACTGAAGGCGACGAATTCGTCTATCAGGAAATGCTGACCCATGTGCCGCTGCTGGCGCACGGCAATGCCCGCCGCGTGCTCATCATCGGTGCCGGTGACGGCGGCGTGCTGCGCCGCGTGCTCGAGCACAGCACGGTTGAAAAGGCCGTGATGTGCGAAATCGACGGTGAGGTCGTGCGCCTGTCGAAGGAGTTTCTGCCCAAGATTGCAGGCGATGCCTGGACCAATCCGCGTGGCGAAGTCATCATCGGCGACGGTATCGACTATGTGCGCCGCGCCCCGGATGCGAGCTTTGACGTCATCATCGTCGATTCGACTGACCCCATCGGTGTGGGCGAGGTTCTGTTCACGGACGAGTTTTACCAGAACAGCGCCCGCATCCTCACCGAGGGCGGCCTCATCGTGAACCAGTGCGGCGTGCCGTTCATGCAGGCCGATGAACTGCGTGAAACCAGCCTGCGCCGCCGCCAGTTCTTCCCCCATGTCGGCGCCTATATCGCGGCCGTGCCGACCTATGTCGGCGGCTTCATGACGCTGGGCTGGGCCGCGAAGCAGCCGGACATCGCGAGCGTGGATGTGTCAACCATCCGCGCGCGTGCGGAAGCCGCGGGCATTCTGGGCAATACGCGCTACTGGACGCCGGAAGTCCATCACGCGTCCTTCCAGCTGCCGCCCTATATCGCCGAACATCTGCCCGTCTGACGGTCTTTCCCCGGCTCGCGTTTGACGCCATTCTATGGCGTCGAGCACAGCCCGAGGAATTCTGACGTGAGATCTGCCCGATGAATGCGACGACCTATCTTCTTGTGGCGCTGGGTGGCGCATTGGGCAGTGTCGGTCGTGCCTGGGTCGGCAGTCATGCCGCCCGCCTGCTCGGTATCGGATTTCCCTGGGGCACGATGATCATCAACGTCGTGGGCTCGGCGGTCATCGGCATCGTCGCGGCGACAGCACTCGCCCCCAGCCGCTCCTTCCTGACGACGGACCTGCGGATCTTCCTCATGGTGGGTGTCTGCGGGGGCTTCACCACCTTTTCGTCCTTCAGCCTGCAGACCTTCGAGTTGCTGCGGGAAGGCCGCATGGCCGCCGCCTTCGCCAATATCCTGCTCTCGGTCTGCCTCTGCGTCATCGTGACGGCCGCCGGCTATCTCGCCACGGCGTCGCTGGTCTCGCGGTAAGCTAGGCCGCACGTCCCATTTCTGCGCGCGTCTCCTCCAGATCGTGGGCAGTCTGAAGGTTCATCCAGAATTCGGCGCTATTGCCGAAACGGCCAGACAGCAGAATGGCGGTTCGCGCCGTGATGCGAGTCTCCCCGCGCAGAAGTCGGGTGATCAGGTTAGCCGGCACGGCGAGGTCCCGCGCCAGAGCGCGTGCGGAAATTCCGAGAGGCTCCATGAACTCGTGCCGCAAAACCGCGCCGGGGGTGATGAGCCCGATGGTCTCACCGGAAGACACGTCTGACCAATCGGCGTCAGCTGCGTCATCGCGCTTCAGGCTCTTCGCCATCTGATTCTCCTAATGATAATCGGCGATTTCGACATCATAGGCGTCACCATCCCGCCACACGAAACACAGCCGCCATTGGTCGTTGACCCTGATGCTATGCTGGCCGTCCCGATCGCCGCGCAGCCGCTCAAGCCGATTACCGGGAGGCACTTTCAAGTCATCCAAGATGGTCGAGGCGTCCAGAGCGCGTAGCTTGCGTCGCGCTACCAGGGCGATGTCCGCAGGAAATACCTTGGGCAACTTGTTCGCAAACACTGCTTGCGTCCGCCGGTCACGGAAGGACTTGATCACTCCGTTACATAGCGTGTAACGGCCAGCGCGTAAAGGTGCAGCTTCGTGCGACCGATTGAGCCGGCTGAGCGCTAACCCTGCCGCAGCAGCGCGCCCGCGAGATACAGCGATCCGCAAATCAGCACGCGTGCCGGGCTGGCGGGCGCTTCGGCCGCCAATCGGCGCAGCGCCTCTGCCGCGATGCCGCCCGACCGCGCAGCACCACCAGAGGCGGTGATGACATCCTCGACCGACAGCGCCAGATGCTGTCCGGGTTCGGCCACGGCCCAGACTGAAGCAGCGAAGGGCAGGATCGGCTTGAGGAATTCGGCCGCATCCTTGCCCTGCTTCATGCCGACGACCAGATGCAGCGGCCGGTCGGTCCAGGCGGGCAGATGCTGGGCGAGCGCTTCGCCAGCACCCGGATTATGGGCGCCGTCCAGCCACAATTCCCATCCCGCGGGCAGAAGCCCGGCAAGCGGACCGCGCAACCGCTGCATGCGTCCGGCCCATTCGGCCTCCGCCAGGCCCGTTGCGAAAGCCCGGTCAGGGATCATCAGGCCTGACGCCCGCAAGCCAGCGACCGCAATGCCCGCATTGTCATATTGATGCGGCCCGACCAGGGACGGAAAGGGCAGGGACAGGCTGCCGTGTTGATCGGCAAAGTCCAGCCCGTCGGATACGGGGGTGATGCGCCAATCCCTGTCGCGCGCCAGCAAAGCGGCGCCTCGCTCGGTAGCGATGCGGGTGAAGACCTCCAGAACCTCGGGCTTCTGGCGTCCCGTCACCACCGGCACACCCGGCTTGATGATGCCGGCTTTCTCGGCCGCAATCCCGGTCAGGCTGTCGCCCAGAAAATCCCGATGGTCGATGGAGATGGAGGTAATGCCGCAGGCTGCGGGCTTGGCCACCACATTGGTCGCGTCGCCGCGGCCGCCGAGTCCCACTTCCAGAATGCAGAGATCGGCCGGGTCTTCGGCAAACAATACGAAGGCCGCAGCGGTGATGACTTCAAAAACCGTCACGGCCGCGCCGTCATTGACTCGCTCGACCAGTTCCAGCGTGTCTGCCAGCCGCCGATGCGAGACCAGCCCATCACTCAAGCGGATGCGTTCGTTGAAATCGATCAGATGTGGTGAGGTATAAACCTGTACGCGTAGGCCCGCCGCTTCCGCGACCGCCCGGGCGAAGGCGCAAGTACTGCCCTTGCCGTTGGTCCCTGCCACATGCAGCACGGGTGCCAACCTCTGATGCGGATTGCCGAGCTTGACCAGCAGCCCCAGCAGCCGGCCCATATCGAGGTCGATGGCGCGCGGATACAGGCTCAGCAGCCGCTCCAGGATGCCGTCAACCCGCGGGTCCTGGCTCCGTTCCCGCTCGCGAATGGCGAGGCCGGCCAATCTCCTGGCGCCTCAGGCGACGAGTTCAGTGGAAGGCGTCGGCTGCTCGGATATCACCGGCGGCAGCAGCAGGCTGGTGACCCGGATCAGGGTCTCGCGCAGGTCGCCGCGACGGGCGATCAGATCGATGATGCCGTGGTCATAGAGATATTCCGAGCGCTGGAAACCATCCGGCAGCTTTTCGCGCACCGTCTGCTCAATCACGCGGGCGCCGGCGAAGCCGATCATCGCCCCCGGTTCGGCAATCTGGATGTCGCCCAGCATGGCGAAGCTCGCGGTCACGCCGCCGGTCGTGGGGTCGGTCAGCACGACGATATAGGGCAGCCCTGCTTCCTTCACCATTTGCGCGGCAATGGTCGTACGCGGCATCTGCATCAGGCTGATGGCCCCTTCCATCATGCGGGCGCCCCCCGAGGCGGTGTACATGATGAACGGCGCCTTCTGCAGCACCGCAAGCCGGGCGGCCGCGACAATGCCTTCACCCACGGCCGCACCCATCGAGCCGCCCAGGAAGCCGAATTCCATCGCCGCGATCACGGCCTTGCGGCCACCAAGCTGACCGTGGCCCACGATGATCGCGTCATCCAGGCGGGTCTTGTCGCGCGCGTCCTTCAGCTTGTCGGTGTAGCGTTTCTGGTCGCGGAAGCGCAGCGGGTCCTGCGGCACGCGCGGCGTCTCGATCTGCGTGAACTGGCCGTCGTCAAAGGTCCATTTCAGGCGTTCGCGCGCGGTCGCCCGCATATGATGGCCGCAATGCGGGCAGACCTTCAGATTGGCCTCCAGATCGCGCTGAAAGATCATCTGCTGACAGGCCGGGCACTGGTGCCACAGGTTGTCGGGCACTTCCTTGCGGCCCAGCAGGGTGCGGATCTTGGGGCGGACGAATTCGGTGAGCCAGCTCATATTGGGTCTTTCAGCTCAGGAACGGGACAGGCGTTTCAGGCCGCCACGCGGACGCCGCGCACGGCATCGGCCAAAGCGCGCACCTGGGACAGCACGATCTCGGCCGTGTCGGCGCGTGCCCGTCCGTTTTCATCGAGAGACTTGGACAGAAGGTCAATCAGAGAGGAAGCGACCACGGCGGCATCGCCGATGCGGGTCGCATTCGCCGCCTGTTCGGGCGTGCGGATGCCGAAACCGATGGCGATCGGCAGGTCGCTATATTTGCGAATACGCGGAATGGCGCTCGACAGATCGGCGGAGGAGGCCGTGCGCGTCCCGGTGATGCCGGTGATGCTGACGTAGTAGATGAAGCCGGAACTGCCTTCCAGAACATAGGGTAGCCGGGCGTCGTCGGTTGTCGGCGCAATCAGCTTGATGATGTCAAGCCCGCTTGCTTTCGCGTGCGGCGCCAGCAATTGGCCCTCTTCCGAGGGCAGATCGACGGCGATGATGCCGTCCACGCCGGCAGCCGCCGCATCCTGGCAAAAAACCTGCGGCCCATAGGCCACGATCGGGTTGAGATAGCCCATCAGGATGATCGGCGTGCGGTTGTCCTGTTCGCGGAAGCGGCGGACCATCGCCAGCGTGCCGCGCAGCGACGCGCCGGAGGCGAGCGCCCGCTGCCCGGCCTTCTGGATGGTCGGCCCATCTGCCATCGGATCGGTGAAGGGCATGCCGATTTCGATCAAATCGGCGCCGGCGCCGGGCATGCCGTCCAGGATCGCCTGGCTGGTTTCCAGATCCGGGTCGAAGGCTTCGAGAAAGGGAATGAGCGCGCCGCGCCCTTCCTTCTTCAGGCTCGCGAAGCGGGCGGCGATGCGGCTCAAATCTCGGCCCCCGTATGGGCGGCAACCGTGAAGATGTCCTTGTCACCACGGCCGCTGAGGTTGAGGAGGATGATCTGGTCCGGGCTCATGCCGGGCGCGATCTTGGCGATATGGGCCAGCGCATGGGCGCATTCGAGGGCGGGGATGATGCCTTCGACCTTGCAGCACAGCTGGAAGGCTTCCAGCGCCTCGTCATCATTGATGGGCACATATTCGACGCGGCCGGTCTCGAACAGGAAGGAATGCTCGGGCCCGATGCCCGGATAGTCCAGGCCGGCGCTGATCGAATGCGCTTCCTGAATCTGCCCGTCCGTATTCTGCAGCAGATAGGTCATATTACCGTGCAGCACGCCGGGCGTGCCACGGTTGAGGCTTGCCGCCGTCTTGTCGGTGTCGATGCCATGGCCGCCGGCTTCGACGCCGATCAGGCGCACAGCGTCGTCCAGGAAGGGATGAAAGAGACCGATGGCGTTTGATCCGCCGCCGACGGAGGCGATCGCCACATCCGGCAGGCGACCCTCGGCTTCCAGCATCTGGGCCCGCGCCTCATTGCCGATAACGCATTGGAAATCGCGCACCATGGCGGGGTAGGGGTGTGGGCCTGCCGCGGTGCCGATGAGGTAATAGGTATCCTCGACATTGGCGACCCAGTCGCGCAGCGCCTCGTTCATCGCGTCCTTCAGCGTCCCGGCGCCTGCTTCCACGGCGCGCACTTCGGCGCCCAGCAGCTTCATGCGGAAGACGTTCGGCTTCTGCCGCTCGACATCGGTCACGCCCATATAGATCGTGCAGGGCAGGCCAAACAGGGCGCAGACGGTTGCCGTCGCCACGCCGTGCTGGCCGGCGCCGGTCTCGGCGATGATGCGGGTCTTGCCCATGCGGCGGGCAAGCAGAATCTGGCCCATGCAGGCGTTGATCTTGTGCGCGCCGGTATGATTGAGGTCTTCGCGCTTGAAGTAGATCTTGGCGCCGCCGAAATGGCGCGTCAGACGCTCGGCAAACCACAAGGCGCTGGGGCGGCCCACGTAATTCTTCAGATAGCCGTCCAGTTCGACCTGGAAAGCGGGGTCGTTCTGCGCGGCCTCATAGGCACGCTCGACCTCCAGAATCGCCGGCATAAGCGTCTCAGCGACATAACGGCCGCCGAAAATGCCGAAATGGCCCTGCTCGTCAGGACCCTGGCGCAGACTGTTGACGCCGCTTGCGGCGTCCTTTGGTGCAAAATGCTTGTTCACGGGACCCCCTGATCGGTGTTCTCATACTCCGCGACCGTTTCACCCGAAAGGGCGGAGGCCGCGTTTCGTGACGCCGTGATGAAATTCCTGATACGCGTTAAATCCTTTACGCCCGGCGCGCTTTCGACGCCGGACGAAACATCGACGGCTGAGGCCCCCGAGGCCGCAATCGCCTGCTCCACATTCTCGGGCGTCAGGCCGCCGGCCAATATCCAGGGCAGGCGCGGTTGCCAGCCGGCCAGGATAGACCAGTCCAGCACCGTCGCATTCCCGCCCGGCCGATCGGCGCCCGGCGGCGGCTTGCTTTCGATCATCAGCCCGTCCAACCCGCGGCCCGAATCTTCTGCGGCAGCAAGCTCGGCCGTCGCGGAGACGCCGCGGGCAAGCCAGACAGGCCGGCCGAACCGCGCGCGAATGGCCTGGGCCAGTTCGGGCGGGCCGTAGATCTGGAAAATATCGAGCTTCATGGTCTCCAGAGTTTCGGCGATCTGCTCCAGCTCAGGCTTGACGAAGAGGCCGACAGACGGCGGCCCGTCGCGCCGGGTCGCGCGGATGGCGGCCGCCTGGGTGGGCGTCACGAAGCGCGGCGAGCGCGGAAAGAAGACAAAGCCCACATAATCCGCGCCGGCTTCGACCGTCGCCTCATAGGCGGCGGCGTCATTCATGCCGCAGATTTTGACCTTCATGCGGCCCGGCCTTCCGCCAGATCGGCGGCAATCGCGCGGGCGGCGCCAGCGGGGTCGGCCGCTCCGGTGATCGGCCGGCCGATCACCAGCCAGTCGGCCCCGGCCGCGAGCGCCTCTCGCGGGGTCAGGGTGCGGGCCTGATCGCCGGCAGCCGCACCCACCGGGCGAATGCCGGGCACCACCAGCAGCGGCTCCGGCCCGATCTCGGCGCGCAGCATGGCCACTTCCTGCGGGCTGCAGACCAGCCCGTCGGCGCCGGCTTTCAGCGCGAGCTTCGCCAGGCGCAGAACCTGTGCGGCGGGGGTATCGGCGACACCGGTCTCGGCCAGCGCTTCCGCCGACAAGCTGGTGAGCACGGTGACAGCCAGCAGCTTCGGTCGCGTAGAACCAGCCGTCTCAGCCGCATGACGCGCAGCGGCGATCATAGCCGTGCCACCACCGGCATGCAGGGTCAGCATCGCGGCCCCAAGCGGCAGCACGGCAGTGACGCCGCCTGCGACGGTATTGGGGATGTCATGCAGCTTGAGGTCGAGGAAGACGGGCTTGTCGGTCACCGCCCGCACCCCGGCCGCGCCATGGGCGAGGTAGAAGGCAAGCCCCAGTTTCAGCAGTCCGACCGTGCCATCCAGTTGCCGTGACCAGGCCTGGGCGACCCGCAGATCCGCGGTGTCGATCGCAGCGATGATAGGATTGGCGGGGTTGGTCATCTCTCAGGCTTCCGGCGGGGGCAAAGGCGTGGCGCTCGCCCCGGCCATGGCGGGCACGCGGGTCGGCCGCAGCTCGGTCGTGGCGATGATGGGCGGCTGCACGCGCAGTTCCGCCTCGGCAAGCTGTGCCTGCAGGCGGCGGACCTGTGCTTCGGCACGGCGCGCGCGCCGGCCCAGGCCCAGATGATCGAGCCAGACGACAGCCGCGCCGAGCAAAAAGGCGAGCGCCATGCCGACCAGGATGGCGATGGAAAGCGGCACGGTCGCCGCGTAATCGGTCGGCCAGAAGCCAAGCGTCACGGCTTCCCGGTTGGACAGGCCGAAGACGATCAGGATGAGAACGAGGATGAGAGCAGGGATCAAACGGAGCATGACGATAGTGTACGCTATCCGCGGGGATTGAGAAACTCCGCCCCGGTCAACGCTTCCGTCAGTGAACTGGGATGCGTGGCATGTGGGAGCGGCGGCTCAGTGGTGGCGTATCCACCAGCGGGCGCCGGCCAGCAGCACAATCAAAGCCAGGGGCGTCGCCCAGGAGATCGTCTCAGCAGACATTCAATCCACCAATTTTTCCAAAATCGCCTGTGCCACAAGATGCGCTAAGATACCCACAACGCACCAACAGACTACCACAAAAATCAGCAGCCAGTGCACATGATATGGGGGCGCATGTTCGGTAATGGCCACGCCCGGCACCACAAAAGCCGCGACGACGGCGCTCACGGCAAGGGAATTGAAGAAGCTTCCAGCAAGCTTCAGCTTCTCGTTGTGCGCGGTTTTGCCCAGCGGGCGTTTTCGCGCCACAGATGAATCTACTCGCCTTTGACGCCCGGTATGGGGCCGCGATTGACGCGGGTGCGCAATTCCTTGCCGGCCTTGAAGAAGGGCACCACCTTCTCATCCACCGCAACCGCCTCGCCTGTGCGCGGGTTGCGTCCGGTGCGGGCCACGCGTTGCTTGACGGTGAAAGCCCCGAAGCCGCGCAGCTCCACGCGCTCACCGCGGGCGAGGGCCACGCTGATCTGATCGAAAATGGTGCCGACGATGGTTTCCACATCCTTGGCGGTCAGATGCGGATTGGCCTCGGCGAGTGCGGCGATCAGCTCAGACTTCGTCATGCGGCTGGCCTTCACCCTTCGCTCACGGACTTTCGATCGTGACGCGCCAAGAGAAGGCCACGCGTGCCGACCCGTCGTCCAGGGCGTGTCAGTCGGCGCAAGGCTGCCAGAGTGCTACCGCGCCGTCAAGCGGAACTGTCTGGGAAAACAAGAGATTAGCCAATCCGCTCAGCCGAATTCCGAAAAGCGATACCCCTGTCTTTCGCACATGCACATCGTGGCTTGGCAGGCTGGTCGATATTCCGTGAGCCGAGGCAAGCCAGGCGCGCGCGTCATCCTCGCCACCGATCTGATCGACCAGATGCAGGCCGATCGCCTGGCGTCCGGTATAGGCGCGCCCATCGGCCAGTTTCGTCACGTCATCGACGCTCATATGGCGTCCATCGGCCACCATGCCGACGAACTGATCGTACAGATCCATGAGCAGGGATTGCAGCGCCGCGTGCCCCGCCTCGGTCATCGGGGCTGAGAAGCTGGGCTGGCCCTTCAGCGGGCCGGAGACGAGCGTCTGCACGTCAATCCCCAGCTTATCGAGAAGGCCGGAGAATTCGGGCGCTTCCATGATGACGCCGATCGAACCGGTGATCGTCGCATTGCGGGCGAAGATGCGCGCAGCGGGGACGGCGATCATATAGCCGGCCGAGGCCGCCGTGCCGCCCATGACGGTCACCACCGGCTTGACCGCGGCCACGCGGGCGATGGCGTCATGCAGCGCCTCGCCCCCGGCGACAGATCCGCCAGGACTGTCGATCTCCACCATCAGCGCCGCGACATCGGGGTCGCGGGCCAGGCGGGAGACGGCGCGGACCCGCTTCTCGTCGTCGGTGATGATGCCGTTCACATGCAGCACGGCGACATAGCGTTGGCCGGGCATTTGGAAACCGGCGCGGCCGATGACGGCCAGCGCCGCCAGCAGCACGGCCAGGATCGCGATCACCCGCCAGGTGACAAGCCGGCGCTTGAGGCGGCGGCGGTCGAGAAAGAGGTCGGTTTCCAGGGTCATGCAGGCGTCTCGCTCTCTGTCCCGGCGCAAAAGAAAAAGGCCGCGGGCAGCGCTTTCGCACCACCCGCGGCCTCTATTTACCTAGGCTGTGACGCCCAGGTCGAGCGATCACTCGGGCTGCTGGTTACGGCGACGGATCGCCGCACCCAGGATGTCACCCAGCGAGGCGCCGGAGTCGGCAGAGCCGTATTCCTGAACCGCCTGCTTGTCCTCGTCCATTTCCTTGCCGCGGATGGTCAGCGCCAGCTTGCGGGCCGCGCGGTCCACCGAGATGATCTTCGCATCAACCTTTTCGCCCACGGCGAAACGGTCGGGGCGCTGATCGGCCTTGTCGCGGGCCAGTTCGGCGCGGCGGATGAAGCCGGTCAGAACCTCGTCGACGGAGACTTCGACGCCATTGGCCTGCACGGCCGTCACGACGCAGGTCACGATATCGCCCTTGTGGACGCGATCGAACACGCCGGCCGCCGGATCATCACGCAGCTGCTTGATGCCAAGGCTGATGCGCTCCTTCTCGACATCGACGTCGAGAACCTTCGCCTTGATGACGTCACCCTTGTTGAAGCGGGTGATCGCCTGCTCGCCGGCTTCGTCCCAGGACAGGTCCGACATATGGGCCATGCCGTCGATATCCGCGGTGATGGCGATGAAGAGGCCGAATTCCGTGATGTTGCGGATTTCGCCTTCGATCTCGCTGCCGACCGGATGCTCTTCGACGAACTGCTCCCAGGGGTTGCGCTGAACCTGCTTGAGGCCGAGCGAAATGCGGCGCTTGGAAGCGTCCACATCCAGCACCAGCACATCTACTTCCTGGCTGGTCGCCACGATCTTGCCCGGATGGACGTTCTTCTTCGTCCAGGACATTTCGGACACGTGCACCAGACCTTCGACGCCCGGCTCCAGCTCCACGAAGGCGCCGTAGTCGGTGATGTTCGTAACCCGGCCGGTGAACTTCGCATTCGGCGGATACTTCGCCGCCACGCCTTCCCACGGATCGATCTCAAGCTGCTTCATGCCGAGGCTGATGCGCTGCGTGTCCTGGTTGAAGCGGATGACCTGCACCTTGACGGGCTGGCCGATCTGCAGGGCCTCGCTCGGGTGGTTGATGCGGCGCCAGGCGATGTCGGTGACATGCAGCAGGCCGTCCACGCCGCCCAGATCGACGAAGGCGCCGTAGTCGGTGATGTTCTTTACAACGCCGTCGAGCACCATGCCTTCCTTCAGGCCCTGGATCAGCTCGCTGCGCTGCTCCGCACGGGTCTCTTCCAGAACGGCGCGGCGGGACACCACGATATTGCCGCGGGCGCGGTCCATTTTCAGGATCTGGAACGGCTGCGGCGTGCCCATCAGGGGGCCGACGTCGCGGACGGGGCGGATATCGACCTGGCTGCCCGGCAGGAAGGCCACGGCGCCGCCGAGGTCGACGGTGAAGCCACCCTTGACGCGGCTGTAGATCGTGCCGTTCACGCGCTGGTTGGCGGCATGGGCCTTTTCAAGATTGGTCCAGGACTCTTCACGGCGGGCCTTCTCGCGCGACAGCACGATCGAACCGTCACGGTCCTCGTAGCGCTCGACGTAAAGCTCGACGACGTCGCCGATCGCGACTTCCGGCTTCTGGCCCGGCGGGCCGAATTCCTTCAGGGGGACGCGGCCTTCGCTCTTCAGGCCGACATCGACGATCACGGCATCGTCGGTAACGCGGAGAACGCGGCCGGAAACGACGGAACCATCGAAGCCGGTGTCACGGCCGAGGGTCTCGTCCAGAAGGGACGCAAAATCCTCCTCCGCGGACATATCGCGTGGGCGGAGGTCGGAACTGGCTGACATGTGGCTGTTTCTGTCCTTGATCAGAAGCGTGCGGCCCGCAAAGGCGCCGCACAGGGTCTGCGCATCGGGGCCTAAGGGACTATCCCCGGCCGACACGGCTTGCCCGCATTTCATGCGGGCCGGTTGAAACTCTGCCGGATACGCGCTGTGCGACGCATCTGGTTTGGGCGGACACATACGCCGAGTTCAGGGCAAGTCAAGCAAAAGCCACATGAAAGCGGGCGCATCGCCGTTGCAGTGGCTGCGGGCGTGGTGCCGTCAGACGCCCAGCTTCCAGCGAATGATGGCTTCCGCCCGCGCCAGGGCCTGATCGGCGGTCAGCGCGCTGGTATCCAGGATCGTGGCATCATCGGCCGGGCGCAGCGGCGCGGTGGCCCGGTTTTGATCGGCCGCGTCCCGCGCCGCCATCTCGGCCCGGATCACGTCGATCGCCGGCACGTCCCCGCCGCGGCCGAGCAGTTCCTGGTGCCGGCGCTGGGCGCGGACCTCAAGCCCGGCGGTCACAAAGAGCTTCACCGTCGCCTGGGGCAGCACCACGGTGCCGATATCGCGCCCGTCCAGCACGGCGCCCTGGGCCGCAAACCGGCGCTGGAAGTCGAGTAACGCGGCCCGCACGCCGGGATGGCCGGCGACTTTGGAGGAGGCGGCATCCGACTCCGGGCCGCGGAGATCGCCGCGCTGCAAGTCTGCGGGCGTCAGGCGCTCGGCGGCGACCGTCGCGGCCAGGGCGTCGGCCGGATCGGCTCCGGCATCCAGCACCCGCCGCCCCGTCGCACGATACAGCAGGCCGGTATCGAGATGGGGCAGGCCCAGTACCACGGCCAGGCGACGCGCGAGCGTGCCCTTGCCCGAGGCCGCGGGTCCGTCGATCGCGACCGTCAGCGGCCCGGCTGCATCATGCAGATCGTCGCTCATGCAGCCACGATATCCCCGCCCAGGCCGCGCATCAGATCGGCGAAATGCGGAAAACTGGTCTCGATGAAAGCAGCGTCATCGACCGTCACTGGCGCCGCCGTCCCTAGGCCCAAAACCAGCGCAGACATGGCGATGCGGTGGTCCATATGCGTCTCCACCGTGCCGCCACCGGCCGGGGGCTGGCCGCCGCTGCCGTAAATGATGAGGTCGTCGCCCTCGATCTCCACCAGAATGCCGTTGACGGTCAGCAGCGCGGCGGTCGCCGCCAGGCGGTCGCTTTCCTTGACGCGGAGTTCCGATAGGCCCCGGAAGCGGCTGGTGCCGGTCGCAAAAGCGGCAGCAACGGCCAGGACAGGAAATTCGTCCACCATGCTGGGCACGCGGCTGCGCGGCACGTCCACGGCCCTGAGTGGGCCCGCGCGGACAATGAGGTCGCCCACCGGCTCGCCACCTTCCACGCGTTCATGCGCGACCGTCAGATCGGCGCCCATCTCCCGCAAGGTGGTGAACAGGCCGGTTCGCAGGGGGTTGAGGCCGACATTCTCGATGGTCACGGCAGAGCCCGGCACGATCAGCGCCGCAATGATGGGGAAGGCAGCCGAAGACGGGTCGCCCGGCACCACGATATCGGCCGCCGTCAGGGTCGGGCGTCCGGTCAGGCGCACGATGCGGCCCTGGCCCTGCACCTCCACCGCGACGGTCGCGCCGAAATGGCGGAGCATATTCTCGGTATGGTCGCGCGTCGCCTCAGTCTCCTCGACCACCGTCTCGCCTTCGGCGTTGAGGCCCGCGAGCAGAATGGCGGACTTCACCTGGGCCGAGGCGACGGGCAGGCGGTACTGCAGCGGCGTCGGCGCGCCCGTGCCTTCAATGGCCAGTGGCAGGCGCCCGCCGGCGCGACTCGCAAAGCGAGCGCCGATGCCCGACAGCGGATCGGTGACGCGCTTCATCGGCCGGCTGCGCAGACTGCCGTCGCCCGTCAGCACCGCGAAAATCGGGTGGCTCGCCAGGATACCGCAGATCAGCCGCGCCGCGGTGCCGGAATTGCCCATGTCGAGCACATCCTTCGGCTCCTGCAGCTTGCCGCGGCCCTGGCCGCGGACATGCCATTGCCCGGGCGCGTGCTGGGTCACCTCAGCGCCCAAAGCGCGCATGGCATCCGCCGTGCGCAGCACATCCTCGCCTTCCAGCAGGCCCGTGATGCGAGTCTCGCCCTCGGCCAATGCCCCGAACATCAAGGCCCGATGGCTAATCGACTTGTCACCCGGCACCCGGATCAGGCCCGCAAGCGGGCTCTTGCCGGGCCGGCTTGTCAGCGGTTGGGCTGCCCCGTGGGCGGTCTTTGTGGAATGGTCCATCGGCTTCTCTTGACGCGTGTAGGGCTCATGCGAGGAAACGGGGTTTGACAGCGGCGCCTGAGGATGGCAAGGCCGCCCCCTTTCCGAACCCCGGCTACCCTGACGAGGCTCTCGATGGTCAAGCCTGAATTAGGCACCAAGCGCACCTGCGTCTCCTGCGGGACACGCTTCTACGATTTGGGCGCCGCCACGCCCAGCTGTCCCAAATGCGGCACCGAACAGCCGCCCGAGCAGCCGCGCCTGAAGCGCGGCGGCACGCCAGTCGATGATCGGCGCTTGAAGAAGCCGGTCGTCGCCGCGCGGGAGGAGGAGGCCGATGTCGAGGCCGTGGAGGTCGAGGAGATCGTCGAGGACGACGACGTGCTCGACGACGGCACCGATCTTGACGACGACGACGACGCGATCGAGACAGAGATCGAGGTCGAGAAGGACACGGACGAGCGCGACATTTAATCCGCATGGCGATCGACCGTGTCTTTCCATCAGGGAGGCCGGTCGATCGCGCAGTGTCAATTGCCGGTTACGGCCACGGGCGGTCAGGGTACGCCCATGCCGCGGCGTGGGCGGGGCATGAGCCACCGCCCCGAGTGATCGGCATCGCCGACCGTGGTGAGAGCCGCTTGCGGTCAGGCGCATGCGGTGCGCCACGATCCCGAGATCGTCGCATCAATGTCTGATAAGCCGCCCGAAACTATGCCCGGGACGGAGCTGCGCTCTTTCCGGCGTGTGATTGGATTGAGCACGGCCACGGTCGTGGTTCTGATCCTGGGCTGCGTCTGCGTGTTGATCGAAAGTCGGCAGGAACTCGTTTGCCAGGCCGATAGAATGGCCGCCAATGTTGTGGTCCTGGCCGAGCAGACGGTGCAGATCGAAATCGGCCGCGACGATACCCGGCTCCTCGACGTCATGGCCAATCTGCAATCGGTTGGCCGGGGGCAGCTCCTGCCGCTCGGCAGCGAACCCTTCGGTGGTATCGGCGAACGCGAAAGTACCGGTGATGTCATCGTCATGGACGCAGCGGGCAAGGTCATTGCCAGTTCGCGGCCAGCGCTGACCCCGCAATACACGGCCTTCCTGCCGGCTATTGTCACACAGGCGGCCGGAGTGCAGGGACTGAGCGTCGGCACCGTGCAGACTGGCGCCGGCCGTCAGCCGGAACTCGCTTTGCTGCGGCATTGTTCCTCGCCGGTTTGCGGCCCCGCGCGCGTGGTGGTCGCCCTTCTGCCCCTCTCCTGGATTCAGACCGTCTTCGACCACATTGCCCTGGGCCGCAGGGGGGCCATCGCCCTCGTTGACAGCGACGGCGTGCTGCTGGCGCGCGCCCCAGCCAGCGGCCACAAGCTCGGCGCTCACCTGCCCCCTGACGCCTTTATCAAGAAATTGCCCCGCGGCTTGGTCCTCACCGCACAGCGCCATTCCCATGTCGACGGTGTCTATCGCCGCATTTCGGTGGGCAGAGTCGGCGAATATCCGCTGGTCGTCGTCGTCGGTGTTTCCTCCGCGGATATCTTTTTTCGCTGGAACTACCTGGCGGCGGTGATTGTCTCCGCCATGGTGCTGCTCTCGGTCACACCGGTGCTGCTGGCCCATGTTCTCAGCCGGCAGCTCCGTGGCAAGATGCTGGTGGATGCGCAGCTTGTGGCCGCCAATGCGCAGTTGGCCGAACTGGCGCAGACCGACGCGCTCACCGGTCTGCTCAACCGGCGTGGCTTCGATAACAACCTGGCCCGAGAGTGGCGGCGCTGTCGGCGCGCTGGAAGTCCGATCAGCCTGCTCATGCTCGATGCCGACCATTTCAAACGCTACAATGATCGCTTTGGCCATCAGGCGGGCGATCAGGTGCTGCGGGCGATTGCCAACTGCATCGTCGCGAATATCCGCCGCCCGGGTGATATTGCGGCCCGCTACGGTGGCGAGGAATTCGCGGTCGTGCTGCCTGATACTGATCGGGCGGGTGCGCTTCTGGTCGCTGAAACCATCCGCACAGCGATCGAGGGCCTGGCCATAGATCATTTGCCGGGCAACCTCTTCGTGACCGTCAGCGCAGGCGTCAGCTATGCCGAACCAGGGCCGGGCGGCCAGGCGGAGGATCTGCTCGCTGCGGCGGATGCGGCCCTGTACGAAAGTAAAGCCGCAGGCCGCAACAATGTGAGCGTCCGCGGTCTGGGCACTCCGCGCGTCGGATAAGCGTCCCAGCGTCGCGCCGGCTATCAGCTTCGCCGCATGGCCGCAGTCGCCAAAGGCTTGGCCATGTCGACGATGAACCAGCCGGGCCGGTACGGGTTAGGTCGGCGTCCCGTCTCCCGATAGCCCAGGGATTGATACAGCGCGATGTTACGCTCCATCCGGGCGTTCGTATAAAGCCGGATTTCGCGATGGCCGGCATCGCGTACCAGATTTTCCGCATGTTTGATCAACCGCACGCCATGGCCCTGCCCCTGAAAACCTGGGGCGACCGCGACGCTGTAGATCATGCCGTGATCCTCATGCAGTTCGAGGACGAGCAGACCCGTCACGGCGGCGGGGTCGCGGCGCCGCAGGAGCCAGACCTCGCCCGCCGCGATGCGCGGCGTGTAGTCGGTCGTCACGGGCAGCGGCGGGGCGCCCAGCATCTCCGTATAGGGCTGATAGGCGGCGCGCGTCAGCGCAACGACCTCGTCAAGATCGCCTGGGGTTGCCGGTACGAAATGGTCAATCATGGCCGCCCGTCCGCTCGCCGCCCTTGGGACCCCAGAAAATCACCCAGGTCGCGAAATCTGCGCTCATATCGAAAAAGAAATGCGGATCGCCGGCCGGCACGAACAGCACGTCGCCGGTCTCGGCCTCTGTCAGATGGCCATTATGGTCAAAGCCCGCCCGGCCGCTGACGACCACGTAAAGCTCGTCCTGCTCATGCGGTGCCTGCCGGTCGGTGCCGCGCGGGGCAAAGATCTCAACCGACATGCTGCCGTGCCGCATCGCGTCAGCGAAGGGCACGCCCTCCGGCCAGACGGCATCGGGGGTCCCGGGCAGGCGTGCCATCAGCGTGTTCAAGGACGCCTTCAGCATGTCAGCCATGGCAAGCCCTCCGCTTCGGTGAGGGAGAAGTCTAGGCGACCAAACTTGTTACAGAAAGCGGCGGGCGATGCGATCGGCGCAGGCCACAGGCGCGGCGGCGCTGCCCCTCCGCCCAGGCCGTCAGCACGGCACAGCCCGCCATCCAGGGCCAGGTCATCAGTCCGGCATGGGTCATCATCACCATAGTCGCGACACATAGTCGATGGCCGCGCGGCACCAGGGCTGCGACCAGCAGGCCCGCCGCGAGGGGGGCCAGGCTCAGCAGCAGGCCGAGCCGCGCATCGGCCAACGCCAGGCCGGCCATCGCCGCCTGACCGTCGGCCAGCGCGAAACCCGTCAGGCCCAGCACCCAGGCTGCCAGCATCATCCAGCCATGGCCGGAGCAGATCAGGCGCGGCCGCGCCGTCAGAATGCCGATCACCACCATGCCTGCGGCCATGCGCAGCGCCAGACCCAGGCTCGCCTGCAGCATGCCGGGGCCGCAGCCGGCCATCAGCGGCATGGTGAACAGGCCGAAAGGCGCCGCCGCCAGCGTCAGGCCAGCCGCCACCACGCCGGCAGCGGCCATCGGGACGCCAAGCCGGAGGATAGGCCCGCGCGCAAAAAAATGGCTGGGAGTGATCATCCGGCGCCAGCCTAAGCGCCCCTGGCCAAGCGACAGAATGGCGCGGGGCGCCAGGAATTCGATAATCCGTGCCAGATCCGTCGTCATCTGCCCGCGACCGGGGGCGCGGACGCGCCGCGAAGGCGCGCCAGGCTGCGGGGCGATTGTCCGGTCCAGCCCTTCATCGCCCGCCACAGCACGGTGCTGTCGGCATAGCCCAGGGCCTCCGCAATCTGGGCGCAGGGCATCGCACCGCTCTGGAGGTGACGCTCGGCCATCCTCTGGCGGTGCTCGCGCAGCAGAGCCTGCAGGCTCGTACCAGCCTCCGCCAGCCGGCGCTGCAGGGTGCGCGGCGATAGGCCAAGCTCGGCCGCGACGCTGGGCAAGGTCACCGGCCGATGCCCCAGGCACAGCGTAATGGCCGCGCGCACCTGCTGGCACAGCGTCTCCTCCGGGTCATGGGGCGCGGGCATCAGGTCCCCCAGATGCCGCTCCAGCACAGCGACGAGCCCCGCATCCTCGGCGCGGTAGACGCGCTCGGCATCGGCGCGGCTCATGATCAGGCGGTTGCTCGGCTGGTGGAACAGCACCGGCGCGCGGAACAGCTTCTCAAGCGCAGCCTTGTGGCCGGTATCGCCATGCTCGAAATGCACTTCGCGTGGCGCCCAACGCGCGCTGAAGCCCAGTCGGGCAAGCTGGCAGGAGGCGCCAAAGGTGAGTTCGGCATCCTGGCGGCGCGGCCACAATCTGGCATCCGTCAGCTGATAGACCCAGGCAACCGCATCGCCCTCCTCCATCAGGCCGGAGGCGGTGCTGCCCTGCATGGCGGTCAGGAAGCGGGACATGCGGCGGAACGCCGCCCCAAGTGTCGCAGAGATCGAGAACAGGATGCCGATGGCGCCGATATCGTTCGGCTTCATCGCCAGGCCCAGCTGCAGGCCCAGCAGCGGCCGGTTCAGCTCTGCGGCCGCATCTTCCAAAAGGGCGACGTAGCGGGCCATCGGCACCAGATCGTAAGGGTCCTGCAATTGCGAGCGGTGCAGACCCTGGCGGTTCAGCAAGTGATTGAGCTGTGCATCCTGGCCTTCCAGAAGGCGCATCAGCATGGCTGGCACGGCCGCGCGGATCGCAGCGAGTGGCGGCATGGTGACGGGTTTCTGATCGGGCACGCGCATTCCCAAGCCCTCCCCAAAGTGCCGATGACCGCGCAGATGCTGTCACGGCCTGCCCATCCTGCAAGCCATCAAGCAAGGCGCATGCCGTCGCCTTTATAATCCGCGCCAATCCTGGCGCGCATTATCGAATCTGGGACGCGGACTATCATTCCGGCCAGGGCGCCCGCTCTTTAGGTTCGACGATCTCGGGGGGCTCACGTCCCCAATCTGCCCCGGAATGAGGATAAGTGCCCATGGATGCCTCGGTCTCGATCACGCACCCGCTCGATCTGCTCAGCCTTGATGAAATCGGCGCTGCGGTCACCATCCTGAAGACGGCGCAGGGGCTGCATGCACGGCACCGCTTCCCCATCATCCGGCTGGAGGAGCCGACCAAGGCCGATCTCGCTGGCTGGCGCGCCGGCGTCCCGCTGGCGCGTCTCGCCTTCATCAACGCCATCGACCTCAACACGGCGGAAGTGTCCGAAGCGATTGTCGATCTCACCAGCGGCACGGTCGCCGACTATAAGATTATCCCGACCGGGGAGGCACCGTACGGTCAGCCGCCGATCATGCTCGAAGAATTCGATATCTGTGAAAAGCTGGTCAAGGCTGATCCGGCCTGGCGCGCGGCGGTGCTGCGCCGCGGCCTGACGGAGGCCGATATCGACCTGGTCCAGGTCGATCCCTTTTCCTCGGGCTATTTCGGGCGGGATTTTGAAAAGGGCCATCGCATCGTCCGCGCCATCGCCTTCTACCGCAGCGATATCCGCGACAATGGCTATGCCCATCCGATCGACGGTGTCGTGGCGGTGGTCGATCTGACGGCAGGCAAGGTCGTCGATCTCGTTGATGATGAAAAAGCCATTCCTGTTCCGCGCAAGAAGCACAATTACGGGCGGGAGGCGTACCCCACGCCGCGCACCGATGTGAAGCCGCTCAATATTGTGCAGCCCGAGGGCCCAAGCTTCTCCGTCGACGGCTATCATGTCCGCTGGCAGGGCTGGAGCTTTCGCGTCGGCTTCACGCCGCGCGAAGGGCTCGTGCTGCATGAACTGGGCATTCAGGACGGTGACCGTCTGCGCCCGGTGATGTTCCGCGGCAGCGTCACCGAAATGGTCGTGCCCTACGGTGATCAGTCCAGCAATCACTACTGGAAAAGCGCTTTCGATGGCGGCGAATACGGCCTCGGGCGTCTCGCGAACAAGCTCGAACTCGGCTGCGACTGTCTCGGGCTCATCCACTATTTCGACGTCCCCGCGGCGGACGATCTCGGCCAGCCTTTTGTGATGAAGAACGCCGTCTGCATGCATGAGGAGGATTACGGCATCCTCTGGAAGCATTATGAATTCCGCAACGATATTTTCGAGGTGCGACGCTCGCGCCGTCTGGTCATCAGCTTCTTCGCGACCGTCGGCAATTATGATTACGGCTTCTTCTGGTATCTGTATCAGGACGGCACGGTCCAGCTGGAAGCGAAACTCACCGGCATCATCCAGACCCATGCCGTGGCACCGGGTGAGACAACGGCCGAAGGCACCATGGTCAGCGAAAACCTGGGCGGCCCGATGCATCAGCATTTCTTCAATGCCCGCCTGCATATGGATATCGACGGCGGCCCCAACAGCGTCTCCATCCATGAATTCCATCCGCGCCCCTGGGGCGAGAACAACCCGCATGGCAATGCGTTCGACGCAACCGCGCGTGTGCTAAAACACGAACTGGACTCGCCGGAAATCGCCGACGGCATCACCGGCCGGTATTGGAAGATCAGCAATCCGAATGAGACGAACAGCGTCGGCCGTGCGCCGGGCTACAAGCTGGTTGTGACGCCGACGCCGGTCATGCTCGCGCAGGAAGGGTCTTACGTGCGCGCCCGCGGCGGGTTCGCCACCAAGCATATCTGGGTCACGGCATTCGACCCGGCCGAGAAATACGGATCGGGCGATTATCCCAACAACAATGCAGGTGGCGACGGCCTGCCGAAATACGTGGCCAAGAACCGCAATATCGAAAACACCGATGTCGTGGTCTGGCATTCCTTCGGCCATACCCATATCTGCAAGCCGGAAGACTTTCCCATCATGCCGGTGGAATATGCGGGCTTCGTGCTCAAGCCCAACGGCTTCTTCGCGACCAATATCGGCATGAACCTGCCGCCCGACCAGAACCGCCACAGCATCGATAATCGCGCGGGCACCGATGGCACGGCGACAGGCAGCTGCTGCGCGTAATTTGGGGACGAAAACCCCTAAAACCCCGTCACGCCCGCGAAGGCGGGCATCTTCTTACGGTTGTCCAGGAAGATGCCCGCTTTCGCGGGCATGACGTTGTTGTATGGGCAATTCGGACCGGGCCTGAGACACTCTACGCCGCGCGGGACAGACCGCCATGGCGTTCGATGAAGGCGGCGATATCGGCCACGCCCTGACCGGCCCGGATATTGGTGAACACGAAGGGCCGCTCGCCGCGCATTTTCCGCGAATCACGGTCCATCACGTCCAGGCTCGCACCCACGTAGGGGGCAAGGTCAATCTTGTTGATGACCAGCAGATCGCTGCGCGTGATGCCCGGTCCACCCTTGCGCGGTATCTTGTCGCCGGCTGAGACGTCAATGACATAGATGGTGATATCGGCGAGTTCCGGGCTGAAGGTCGCCGCCAGATTGTCGCCGCCGCTTTCGATCAGGATGACATCGAGGCCGGGGAAGCGCTTGTTGAGATCAGCGACGCCGGCGAGATTGATGGACGCATCCTCGCGGATCGCGGTATGCGGGCAGCCGCCGGTCTCGATGCCCAGGATGCGGTCCGGCGTCAGCGATCCGGCGCGGGTCAGAAACTCCGCGTCTTCCTTGGTGTAGATGTCGTTGGTGATGGCGGCGATATTGTACACATCGCGCAAGTGCTTGCAGAGCGCATCCATCAGTGCGGTTTTGCCGGTGCCGACCGGACCACCGATGCCCACGCGAAGCGGGCCGTGGGGCGAAGAACTCATGTGCGGAACAACCTCGTATATTGCGTTTCGTGATGCATGGCGGCGAGATCGGCGCGGATGGCGCTGCTGCCGATGTCGTCCAGGGTCAGATCGCGGCTGCTGTCGCAGACCGCGACCAGCACGGGTTCCAGGGCGGCCAGAATGCGCAAGCCGGCCTGCTGGCCAAGCGGGATGATGCGCACGGCGGAGGAGACCAGGTTCGCCGCGAATGTGTGCAGAAAGCCTAACGTCGCGCGATCCTCCGCGATGCCGTGGGACGCCGCGACAGCGCCAACCGCGACGGGATAGGCGACATCGCTGGTCAGTTGCGCCAGCACAGGATGCGGCCAGGCGCCGGCCGCGAGCAGAAAGGCATTGCCCTGGGCCGTGGTTTCCAGATGTCGCTCGCGGCAACCGGGCAGCGCGGCTGCCAGTTCCACAATCTCGCCAAGTGCCGCGTCATCACCGTTTCTGACGGCCCGATGGGCCTGGCGGAGCAGAATGGCATCGGTCCGGCCGCTGCCTTCCTCCAGAATATCGCAAATCCAGGCGACGATCCCGGCGGTAGACTTGGCATCGCCCGTCTCCACCGCCCATTCGATGCCGTGGCTATAGGCGAAGCCGCCCGTCGGGAAGGCGGGGGACAGCCAGGTCAGCAGCTTCAGAAACCCGTCGTCGGATAGAGATGCGCTAGTCATGGTGGTGGTGGCCATGCTCGCCGTCATCATGGTGGTGATGATGACCGCCGCCTGGGCCGGCCGCGCCGGTACCAGGCGCATAGGCGCCGGATTCCGGGTCAAAGGGCGCCTCATTCTCCTCCGCGTGGCCGCCCAACAGTTCGACCATCTCGGCAATGACATGATCGTAGCGGATGCGGATTTCGCCCGGCAGGAACTGCACCGGCAGATGGCGGTTACCGAGGTGCCAGGCGATGCGCATCAGCGCGTCTTCGTCATGCGCATGGATGTCCAGCACGCGTTCCGGCATGGCTTGCACCGCGAGGATTCGGCCATCCTCCAGACGCAGCCCGTCGCCATGGCGCAGCGCGATCGCCTGCGGCAGATCGAGCAGGCATTCGGCGCCAGAGACGGTCTTGAGCAGAAAGCGGCGGCGGTGCCGGTGGTCATGATCCAGCAGCACGGCATCCGCCGCGTCTGTCACAGTCCAGCTGCCCGCAGTCAGATGTTCAGTCGCGCGCATGTTTCTTTTCCATAGTCACCCTCTCCGCGTCATCCCCGGACGTGTTCCGGGGATGACGGGACTGGGGAAGCGAGCCCATCAAAACAGAAAATACCGCTGCGCCATCGGCAGCTCGGTCGCGGGTTCGCAGGTGAGAAGAACACCATCGGCCCGCACCTCATAGGTTTCCGGGTCAACCTCGATATGCGGCGTCGCATCATTATGCACCATGCTCGCCTTGCCGATGCCGCCGCGCGTATTGCTTACGGCCAGCAATTCGCGGGACAGGCCGAGCGTGCGCCCGATATCGGCGTCCAGCGCCGCGCCCGAGACGAACAGCACGGAGGAGAGGGTGAGCGACCGCCCGAAACTACCGAACATCGGGCGGGAATGCACCGGCTGCGGCGTGGGGATGGACGCATTGGGGTCGCCCATCATCGCCGTCGCGATGGTGCCGGATTTCAGCACCATATCCGGCTTTACACCGAAGAAAGCCGGTGTCCACAGCACAAGATCGGCGAGCTTGCCGATTTCGATCGAGCCGATATGCTCTGAAATGCCATGCGCGATGGCCGGATTGATGGTGTATTTAGCGATATAGCGCTTCACCCGGTTATTATCGGCCGCACCATCGCCCGGCAAAGCGCCGCGCTGCACCTTCATCTTATGCGCCGTCTGCCAGGTGCGGGTAATGACCTCACCCACGCGGCCCATCGCCTGGCTGTCGGAACTGATGATCGAGAAGGCGCCGAGGTCGTGCAGAATATCTTCGGCCGCGATCGTTTCGCGCCGGATGCGGCTTTCGGCGAAGGCGATATCCTCGGGGATGGACGGGTCCAGATGATGACACACCATGAGCATATCCAGATGCTCATCCAGCGTATTGCGCGTATAGGGCCGCGTCGGGTTGGTGGAGGACGGAATGACATTCGGCAGGCCCGCGACGCGGATGATGTCCGGCGCATGGCCGCCGCCCGCGCCTTCGGTGTGATAGGCGTGAATGGTCCGCCCGCCGATGGCGGCGATGGAATCCTCGACGAAGCCGCTTTCGTTCAGCGTATCCGTATGGATCATCACCTGCACGTCGAAGCGGTCAGCAACCGTCAGGCAATTGTCGATGGCCGCAGGCGTCGTGCCCCAATCCTCATGCAGCTTCAGCGCGCAGGCGCCAGCCCGGATCATCTCCTCCAACGCCTCGGGGCGGGACGCATTGCCCTTGCCCGCGAAGGCGAGGTTCATCGGCAGTCCCTCGGCCGCCTGCAGCATGCGCGCGAGGTGGAAGGGGCCAGGCGTGCAGGTAGTCGCCGCCGTGCCGGTGGCGGGGCCGGTGCCGCCGCCCAGCATCGTCGTCAGGCCTGAGGTCAGCGCTTCATCTACCTGCTGCGGGCAGATGAAATGGATATGGCTGTCGAAACCACCGGCCGTCAGGATACGCCCTTCGCCGGCAATGATTTCGGTTCCCGGCCCGATGATGATCGTGACACCCGGCTGCGTGTCCGGGTTGCCGGCCTTGCCGATCCCCGCAATGCGCCCGCCCTTGATGGCGACATCGGCTTTGACGATGCCCCAATGGTCGATGATCAAAGCATTGGTGATGACGGTATCGGCCGCACCCGCGGCATTCGTCACCTGGCTCTGGCCCATGCCGTCGCGGATGACCTTGCCGCCGCCGAACTTTACCTCCTCGCCATAGGTTGTAAAATCACGCTCCACTTCCACGAACAGCTCGGTATCGGCCAGGCGCACGCGGTCTCCCACGGTAGGGCCAAACATATGCGCATAGGCATGTCTCGACATGCGGGCCATGGATCAAGCCTCCAGGGGGCCGGAGACATCGCCCCGGAAACCGTAAATGATGCGGGCGCCGCGAATGGGGATCAGCGTCACCTCGCGCGACTGTCCCGGCTCGAAGCGCACGGCGGTGCCGGCCGCGATATCCAGCCGGTAGCCGCGCGCGGCAGCGCGGTCGAAGGCAAGGCCGGGATTGGTTTCGGCAAAGTGGTAGTGACTGCCGACCTGCACCGGCCGGTCACCGGTATTGGCGACCGTCAGCGTAATGGGCACGGCGCCCGCATTCAGCTCGATATCGCCGGCGGCCGGGATGATCTCTCCGGGAATCATGATCTTTGTCCTTCAGCGGATCGGCTGGTGAACGGTCACAAGCTTCGTGCCGTCGGGGAAGGTCGCTTCCACCTGCACGTCGTGGATCATCTCGGGGATGCCTTCCATGACCTGCTCGCGCGTCAGCACATGCGCGCCGTCCTGCATCAGATCGGCGACGGTGCGGCCGTCGCGCGCGCCCTCCACCACGAAATCGGTAATCAGCGCGACCGCTTCCGGATGGTTCAGCTTCACACCGCGTTCCAGCCGGCGGCGCGCCACATTGGCCGCCATGGCGATCAGCAGCTTGTCCTTTTCTCGTGGCGTCAGGTTCACCCGGAGCCTCCCTCTACAATTGCCATACGCGCGGCAGGGCCGCGCCGCCGCGCAGGATATCCAGTATCGTCATGACGGCCCGGCGCAGCGCGGTTCCATCTCGGGCCAGAATCCTCGCAAGAACAAGGCCATTCCAGGCGGAGACGCCGGCTTCCAGCGCATGATCGGGCAGCAGGCCGGTGCCCAGGCGGCTCCGCAGTGGTTCCACGAAGCGTTCGGCCTCAGGCGTGACGAAAACCACCGTCGCCATGGCGCGGGCATCGGCGAAAGTGCTGGCGCGCCCCATCAGCATGCCGACCTCACCCTCCAGCCGCGTCGCGTCGTGCAGGATCAGGCGGCCATCCTGGCGGATGATGATGCGGTCGCGCAGGCTGATCTCCCGCACCGTCTCGCCCATCGCCTGCCGCCCGAAGATGACGCTTTCAACGCCCAGGAAACGGGCGCCGGGGGCCAGATCCACCGAGAGCGTGCGGTCCACCCGGCAACGGTCGAACAAAATGGTCTCCTGCGGCAGCCATTCCAGCAGCGCGCCTGGGGCCGCCGTCAGGTCAGAGCGTATGGTGGCGGGCGGGGAGGCCGGGCTCGCCCGGTAATAGCGTTCCGCTGCCTGGGTGGTGACCACGAAATGGGCGCCAGGGCCGGCTTCGATCCTGGCTGCCAGATCATCGCCGCCGGTAATGCCGCCGGAGGTATTGAGCAGCACGGTTTCAGGGATGGCGCCGGGCTCCGGTCGCGGCTGTCGCGCCTTGAAACAGCCCTCCTGGCGCAGGACGGAGAGCACGCTCGCCTCACCCCGGCGGACAAAGGCGACACGTACGCGGCCATAGGCGCGCTGGGAACGGGGGGCGATGATGGGTGCATCCAGGGTGGGCGTCACGTCGCTCGGCATGTCCATACTCCTTCTCTGGCATGAACTGCGGCGCAGGGCCATCCGCCCTATCGGCCCGTTCTGCGTGTCATGATGGACGTTGCAACGCCGGCACGATGGCATAGAAGCGTGTGGCGCCTGGGGATGCTCGGGCGCCATGCATGATAAGGCGCCGCAACCCGATGTTCTTTTCCGGCCTTGGTCTCGTCTCCTTCATCATCATCTTCGGCGGCGCCGTCTGCGGCATGGCGGCGGCGCGCAGCCTGCCGGAGCATCATTTCAGCGATGAGACGCGCACGGCGGTCTCCCTGTCTGCCACCGTGCTGGGCACTTTGGCGGCACTCGTCCTGGGGCTGCTGATTTCGGATGCAAGCACGACCTTCACCACGCTCTCGGACGGAGTCACCGAAATCTCGGTCGATCTCATCCGCATGGACCGCCAGCTGGAGCGCTACGGGCCGGAAGCGCAGCCCGCCCGCGCCCGCGTTTTCGCCTATGCCACGGCGAAGGATGCGGAGCTGTTTCCGGCGGCGGGCCGGCCGCATATGACGAATGAACAGACGGCAAGGCTTTTGGAGGCGGCGCAGGACGCCGTTCTGGCTCTGCCCGAGGGCGACAGCCGCCACGCCTGGCTGCGCAACAAGGCGCTCGACCTGTCGGATGATCTCGCTCAGGCCCGCTGGCTGCTGGAGCAGCGGGCCAGCGGCAGCATTCCGGTGCCCTTCCTGTTGCTGCTGGTGTTCTGGCTGGCGATCGTCTTCGGCTGTTTCGGCCTCTTCGCGCCGCCCAATGCCACTGCCATCGTGACGTTGTTGCTCTGCTCCATCGCCATATCGGGCGGCATCACGATGATTCTCGAGCTTGACCAGCCATTTTCCGGCTGGGTTCGTATTTCATCGGCGCCGATGGACAAGGCATTGGTTCTGATCGGGGATGCGGCTGCGGTGCGGTGATACAGGACGGCGTGGACTGATTGGTACGACAATTCCGTCACAGCTTTGATGTCTAGGCTTCACTCAAGTTGGCTATTGGGATCGCCGTAGTGACGCACAGCGAAGATGAGGGCGCGTCTCTCGATTTCGGATAGTCGTGCTCGGTCAGGATCGGTGCTGGTCCGGTAGCGCTCGTCGATACCAACAAGAGCATCATAGACATCTTTCGGTAATGGTTCGGTAGAGTTAATTGTGCACACAATGCGGTGGCCTGGAACATGAGCCACGCCCAGTTCAAAATCGAATTGAAGGAATATCTGATGCGTGACCGTTCGCGCCTGAATATGTGTGCTCGTCACGCCGGTCACGAGACAGATGAAACTGCCACCATTCGATCCTTCGGCATGGATCATATCGCTAACCTTGACATTTGCCAGAGCAGCTCGCCGCGAATGCATGTCAGGGCTTACCAACAATGAGGTGGCGGATCTATAGCACGTCTTAGTCTGGAGAAAGAGAGTATGGTCTGAGTGCTTCGGCCCTTTCTCCACCGGGTAAATCTGTGAACCCGAGGGCTTTTTCGGCACAACTTGCGCAGAGAATGTGACCGGTAACGCGGTAGGCGCCGCTCATTCCGAAGCTGCCCCCATTTTGGCAGCCTCCCCCGAAGCCTTGGCACTTCAAATCACCGCTGGCTACAAGCTCAATGAGAGAGCGGCGCTTCGCCGTCGTTGAGCGCACGAACTCGGCGCCTGATACAGCGTCTAGACGGGATGCTGGCGATAGAGTGGTGGCAACCGTCACTCTATGACCCGGATGTTCGTGAAAGCCTCCCAGATAGGCTCGAATCTGTCGCGTCTCCGCGAGAAGGGCGGCTCTGCCCTCCGGCGTGGACAGGCGCAACCCGAGCTGCCGGCCCTGGGCTTCGGCATTGATCGGGCCAAGCGCCGGTGGCCGCGGCGGCCTGCGTTTCGGCCGTGGCGGGGGCGCCGCACGGCGCTGCCAGTCAGGGCGCTCCGCTATGATAGGCGGCGCCTGAACCTCCTCCGGCCAAGCGCCTGGAAACGGCGTTTCGAGATCATGTGCGTCATTGGATGTCAGCATCGGGCGCGGGTGGAAGGTCGCGGAAAATGTCACTGCGCCCGGATGTGCCGCGAGCCATTCCACCGGCTTTGGCGCGCCATAAGGCACGAAGATGAAGGGAACCTGCAGACAATTGGATGAGGCAGGGAATTTCGGGTGCATCATGCGATCAGTCTGTGGCGTTAGAGGCGACTAACACAAACAGATCGAAAAAACAATGAAATAGGTAATGGCGCTACACCGACAGATGCCGCCGCACTTCCGTTTCATCCAGCGTGTCGCGCGCGCCTTCCACCACAATGGCGCCGCGATCCATCACCGCCAGCGTCTGGGCCAGTTCGTGCGCGAAATCGTAATATTGCTCGACCAATAGGATCGCCATGGTGCCGCGGCTGCGCAGCAGCGCGATGACACGGCCGATATCCTTGATGATGCTTGGCTGAATGCCCTCGGTCGGCTCGTCCAGCACCAGCAGGCGCGGACGCATCACCAAAGCCCGCCCGATCGCCAATTGCTGCTGCTGTCCGCCGGACAGGTCACCGCCGCGCCGTCCCAGCATGGTCTTCAAAATCGGGAAAAGATCGAAAATCTCCTCGGGAATTTTGCGCTCGCGGCGCGGCAGAACGGCAAAACCCGTCTCCAGATTTTCTCGCACCGTCAACAGCGGAAAAATATCACGCCCCTGCGGCACCCAGGCGATGCCACGCCGCGCCCGTTCATAGGAGGGCAGTTTGGCGATGTTCTGGCCTTCCCAGCGAATATCACCGCCCGAGATCGGATGCGCGCCGGTAATCGCGCGCAGCAGGCTGGTCTTGCCAACGCCATTGCGGCCAAGGATGGAGGTGACGGTACCAAGCTCTGCACGGATGGAGACACCACGCAGCGCAATTGCGGCGCCGTAATGCAGGTTGACGTTATTGACCTCAAGCATTGCGGGTTCCCCTTATACGCGTCATCCCCGGCCTTGAGCCGGGGATCCAGACCGCGTGGCGCCCAAACGGAAGAGTGGATCCTCGGGTCAAGCCCGAGGATGACATTGAAAGCTGGGTCATCGTCACCGCCCCAGATACACGTCGATCACCTTCGGATCGGCGCTGACATGGTCCAAACTTCCTTCGGAGAGAACAGACCCTTCGTGCAGCACAGTCACTTTCACCCCCAGCGCGCGCACGAAGGTCATGTCATGCTCCACCACCACGACAGAGCGCGTGCGGTTGATGTCCCGCAGCAGATGCGCCGTCTGCTCAGTTTCGGCATCCGTCATGCCCGCCACCGGCTCGTCCACCAGCAGCAGCTGCGGGTCCTGCGCCAGCAGCATGCCAATCTCCAGCCATTGCTTCTGCCCGTGGGACAGATTGGCCGCCCGCCGATGACGATGATCGGTCAGCCGGATGGTCTCCAGCAAGGCGTCGATCTTCTCCGCCTCAGACGGCGTCTTGCGGGCGCGCAGGGTGAACCAGGGTGACCGGTTGCCGGCGAGTGCCAGCAGAAGATTGGTCCAGACCGTGTGATTCTCGAAGGTCGTCGGCTTCTGGAATTTCCGTCCGATGCCAAGCTTGGCGATCGCCGGCTCGTCCAGTCGCGTCAGGTCCGTGGATGCCCCGAAAATAACCTGCCCGGTATCGGGGCGGGTCTTGCCGGTGATGATATCCATCATCGTGCTTTTGCCCGCTCCATTGGGGCCGATCACCGCCCGCATCTCGCCACGCGCCAAAGTCAGCGACAGGTTGTTGATCGCCTTGAAACCGTCGAAGGTCTTGTTGACGCCGCTCAGATACAGAAGGTCGTCGCTGACGGCGCCAATGGGTTGCGCATTCATGCCGTTTTCTCCGCGTCAGCGATATCGGCACCACTTTCGGCGCGGTCGGCTTCTGCGCCGTCGATCGCCGCCAGTCCCTGCGGTTCATGCGATGTCGGCAGGCTGGTCTCGGCGCCACCCCGGCGCATCACGGTGCCCAGAATACCGCGCGGCAGGAATAGGGTGACGAGGATGAACAAGCCCCCCAGCGCATAAAGCCAGGCGCCGGGCAGGGCGCCGGTCAGGATGGTCTTGCCGAAATTTACCAGCACGGCACCGAGAATGGCGCCCGACAGCGTGCCGCGTCCGCCGACGGCCACCCAGATCACCGCCTCGATGGAATTGGCGGGGGCGAACTCGCCCGGATTGATGATGCCGACCTGCGGCACATACAGCGCGCCGCCGATGCCCGCGATGACCGCCGATAGTGTCCAGACCACGAGCTTATAATATTCCGGCCGGTAGCCCAGGAAGCGCGTGCGGCTTTCGGCGTCCCGCACCGCCACCAGCACCTGGCCGTAGCGGCTACCCACCAGAAAGCGCGCGAACAGGAAGGCGGCCGAGGTGAAGAGCGCCGAGATGACCATCAGGGTCGTTGTCGTGCTGCTGCGGTTGAGCGGAAAGCCGATGATGTCCTTGAAATCGGTCATGCCGTTATTGCCGCCGAAGCCCATGTCGTTGCGGAAGAAGGCGAGCAGCAGTGCATAGGTCAGCGCCTGGGTGATGATCGAGAGATAAACGCCCGAGACGCGGCTGCGGAAAGCCAGAAAACCGAAGATCGCTGCCAGGATGGCCGGCACCACCAGCACCATCACCATCGCAAACGGAAACCAGGCGAAGCCGTGCCAGTACCAGGGCAGCTGCTTCCAGCCGATGAAGATCATGAAGTCGGGCAGATTGGCATTGGCGTACACACCGCGCGCGCCAATCTCGCGGGTCAGATACATGCCCATGCAATAGCCGCCAAGCGCGAAGAAAGCGGCGTGGCCCAGCGTCAGGATGCCGGCAAAACCCCAGACCAGATCGACCGCCAAGGCGAGCATGGCGTAGCACAGATACTTGCCGGCCAGGCCCACGACGAAGTCCGACACATGCAGCGCGCTGGTCGCGGGGGTCGCGAGATTGAGGATGGCCAGGATGATCGCGACGCCGATGATAATGACCGGCGTCAGGGTCAGCGATAGTCGTGTCATGATTCCACCGCCCGTCCTTTGACCGGGAACAGTCCGCGCGGGCGCCGTTGAATGAACAGAATAATCAGGACCAGAACCACGATTTTACCCAGCACCGCGCCGGCCACCGGCTCCAGCCCTTTATTGACGATGCCCAAGGTCATCGCGGCCAGCACCGTGCCCCACAGATTGCCGACGCCGCCGAAGACCACGACCATGAAACTGTCGATGATATAGTTCTGCCCGAGATTGGGGGAGACATTGTCGATCTGAGCCAGCGCCACCCCCGCCACACCGGCAATGCCGGAGCCAAGGCCGAAGGTCATGGCGTCGATCCAGGGCGTGCGGATGCCCATGCTGGCCGCCATGCGGCGGTTCTGCGTCACGGCGCGCATGCGCAGGCCCAAGGGGGTGAAGCGCATCACCGCCATCAATCCAGCCACGACGGCGAAGGCGAAGATGATAATGCAAAGCCGGTTGAGCGTGATGGTAAGACCGCCCAGCATGAAGAAGCCGCTCATCCAGTCGGGCGTCGCCACATTCTGGTTCTCGGCGCCGAAGGTCGAACGCACGGCCTGCTGCAGAACCAGACTGAGGCCCCAGGTCGCCAGCAGCGTTTCCAGCGGCCGGCCGTACAGGAAGCGGATCAGGCAGCGTTCAATCAGAATGCCGATCGCGCCTGCCACCACAAAAGCGACGGGGATCGCGACGATCACGCTGGCGCCGAACAGATCCGGCGCATAGGCGCGGAACACCTGCTGCACCACGAAGGTCGCATAGGCGCCGATCATCACCATCTCGCCATGGGCCATGTTGATGACACCCATGACGCCGAAGGTGATGGCGAGCCCGGCGGCGGCCAGCAGCAGCACGGAACCAAGGCTCAATCCGTAATAGACCGTCTCTAGCCAGTTCCACAGTTTGAGCGAGAAATCGATATGGGCAATGGCGGCGGTCGCCGCGACCGCCACGGGTTTCGGCGCGCCGGTGAGCGAGGCCAGCTCGTTGCGCGCCGCCATGTCGCCGCGCGCCGCGATGATCTTGACGGCGGCAAGCTGTGTCGCCTGATCGGTCGTGGACAGGCTGAGCTGATCGGCGGCCTCGGCCTGCATCAGCGTCGCGCGGACGCGCGGGTTCTGCTCATGCGCCAGCGCGTGCTGTACAATGGACAAGGTGGCAGGCGCGGGGGATTCGAAAATCGCTTCCGCGGCTTTTTGCCGTGCGCCGGCGTCGGGGGAGGACAGATCAAGCACGCCCTCGGCGGTCGCAATCGCGCCGGTCACCATGTCATTGGCGATGATCTTGCGGATCTGCATGAAGGGCGGGGCCGGGATCGTGGCACCCGTCCGCGCATTCAGCCACTGTCCTGAATCCGGGTCATGGAGGAACAAACCGCCATCAGGCCGCGGATATTTCCAGGTATAAAGCTCGTTATTGCCAAGCGCGTCGAGCACGCGGCGCGCACGGGCGTCGCCCGAGATGGAGATCGCGTCGACCGCACTTACGATATCGTCGAAGCTGCGGCTGGTCAGGCCCAGATAGGGATCGGTCGCGGTCGCGGCCGTGGTCTGCGCCTGTGCCATGCGAGGCGCCACAGCCAAGGGCATGGCGGTCAGCAAGGCCAGAAGCAGGCCAAGGACAGCGCGGCGCCCGAACAGGCTTGGCATGACATCGTTCAACAAGGCCGGGCCTCCTCTCGCCGCGTCATGCACCAAACAGCGTCATGCGCGGGCTTAACCCGCGCATCCACCCCTTGGGGCACCTCGGCGGGTAGACCCGCGGGACAAGCCCGCGGGTGACGAAATGGCAGGGACGTCAGCTCGCCTTGCTGCCCAGACACTTGCCTTTGACGACGTCGTAATTGCCGCAGGACATGGGCGGCAGCCAGTCGCCGATCAGGTCCTTCGATTCCGGCAGATAGGGCGACCAGGGCTGGGCCACGACGGTGCCCGGCGTCTCATAGACGATGTTGAACTGGCCGTTGCCCTGAATTTCGCCGATCAGCACGGGCTTGGTGATGTGGTGGTTCGGCATCATCGCCGAATAGTCGCCCGAGAGGTTCGGCGCCGTGACGCCCGGCAGGGCCGCGATCACCGCGTCGGTATCGGTGGTATTGGCCTTCTCGACCGCTTTCACCCACATGTTGAAGCCGATAAAGGCTGCTTCCATCGGATCGTTGGTGACGCGCTTGTCGTTCTTCGCGAATTTCTTGAAATCGGCGATAAACTGGGTATTCGCCGGGCTGTCGACGCTCTCGAAATAGTTCCAGGCCGCGAGATGGCCGATCAGCGGCTTGGTGTCGATGCCGGCCAGTTCCTGCTCGCCGACTGAGAAGGCCACCACGGGGATATCGGTCGCCTTGATGCCCTGGTTGCCGAGTTCCTTGTAGAAAGGCACGTTGGCGTCGCCGTTAATGGTCGAAACCACGGCCGTCTTGGCACCGGACGATCCGAAGCTCTTGATCTGGGAGACGATGCCCTGCCAGTCGGAATAGCCGAAGGGCGTGTAATTGATCATGATGTCGGTCGCAGCCACGCCCTTGGACTTCAGATAGGCTTCCAGGATCTTGTTCGTGGTGCGCGGATAGACATAGTCGGTGCCGGCCAGCACCCAGCGCTTCACATGCATCGTGTCCATCAGATAGTCGACGGCCGGAATCGCCTGCTGGTTCGGGGCGGCGCCAGTATAGAAGATATTGCGGCTGCATTCCTGGCCCTCATACTGGACCGGGTAGAACAGAATGCCGTTCAGCTGCTCGAAGACCGGCAGCACGGACTTGCGCGAGACGGAGGTCCAGCAGCCGAAGACGGCGGCGCATTTGTCGACGCTCAGCAGCTGCTTCGCCTTCTCGGCGAACAGCGGCCAGTTGGAGGCAGGGTCGACGACAACGGGTTCCAGCTTCTGGCCGAGCAGGCCGCCATTGGCATTCTGCTGCTCGATCAGCATCAGCATCACTTCCTTCAGCGGCGTCTCGCTGATGGCCATGGTGCCGGAAAGGGAGTGCATGATGCCGACTTTAATGGTGCCGGCAGCCTGCGCGCGCGCCGGGCGCGTGCTGGCAACGGTGCCGACCGCAGCACCACCCAGGGTCGCGGCCGCGGCCGCGGCGATCGACAGACCGCCTAAGGACCGGCGGCCCAATGCGATCTGGGGGGCAATCTGGGCGGGGGTGGCGTCGGCTTCCGGCAAAGTCTGCTTGGTGTCGTCCGTCATCGTCTCGGGTCCTCTTTCGTTTTCCAGGAAATCCGCGTCGGTACACGCGACCTGGGCGAAGAATGGCGTTGACGTCTCCTCGTGAACCATACGCGAAAGCGCGTATGACCTGACGCAGCCCTTATGCTTTGATAGGACTCCGATGAAAGCAGGCTTTTCTTCGACACCACGCTCTAGGCTTGCGACATGGGGCTTTACCCGCTTCGTTCTAGTCGTCATGCCCGGGCTTGACCCGGGCATTCATCCGGTGGCGTGCCCGGCTCAACGGGTAGGCCCGCGGGTCAAGCCCGCGGGCGACAATGAACAGGCGGCGCGGTGAGGATCACGACACCTTCTGGCTCCGCGCGTCTGGCGCGGCAGCGCATCACCCGCACCAGGCGGGAATATAACCGCTGGGTCGCCAACCAGACGCTGGAGGATTACGCGCTCCGCTTCACGGCCAAAAGCGCGCGCAAATGGTCAGCTCTCCGGGTTGCGAATACAGCGCTCGGCGCCGTCTCCTTCCTGGCTTTGGAGGCGATCGGCGGCACCATCACGCTCGCCTACGGCTTCCAGAATTCCATTCTCGCCATCGCCTTCGTCAGCGTCATGATCTTCCTGATCAGCATCCCCATCTGCGCCCATGCCGCGCGGGCCGGGGTGGATGTCGATCTTCTCACCCGTGGCGCAGGCTTCGGCTATATCGGCTCCACCATCACCTCGCTGATCTATGCGAGTTTCACCTTCATCTTTTTCGGCATCGAGGCAGTCATTCTCGCCTCCATGCTGCAAAGCTTTTTCGGCGTGCCGGAATGGCTCGGCTATATCCTCTGCGCCATCGGCATCCTGCCGCTGGTCACCCACGGCATTACCTTCATCAGCCGCTTCCAGCTCTGGACCCAGCCGATCTGGTTCGTCCTCAATCTGGTGCCGATCGTCGCCGTCCTGGTGACGCATCCCGAATGGCTGCCGGGCTGGACCCGCTTCGGCGGCCTGCATCGCGCAAGTGTGGGCTTCGATCTCGCAGGCTTTGGCGCCGCCGCCTCCATCCTCTTCGCCATGATCACGCAGACCGCGGAACAGGTGGATTTCATCCGTTTCCTGCCGCCCCAGGCGGCGATCGGCGCCCGGCGCTGGTGGACGGCCCTTATCCTCGGTGGCCCGGGCTGGATCGCGATCGATGTCATCAAGCTGCTGGCGGGCTCATTGCTCGCCTATGTGGCGCTGCAAAGCGGCCTGCTGGTCGATCAGGCCGTGCAGCCGGCGCAGATGTACCGGCTGGCTTTCCAGACCATCGCATCGCCGCCGGTCGCCATCATGCTGACCTGTGCGCTGGTCGTCGTCTCCCAGGTCAAGATCAACATCACCAATGCCTATGCCGGCTCGCTCGCTTGGTCGAACTTCTTTTCGCGCCTGACGCATAGCCATCCCGGCCGCGTCGTCTGGCTCATCTTCAATATCGTCATCGCCCTGCTGCTGATGGAGACGGGCGTCACCAAGACCATCCAGCATACGCTGGTGGTCTATTCCAATGTCGCCGCCGCTTGGATGGGGGCGCTGGTCGCTGATCTGGTGGTGAACAAGCGCATCGGCCTCAGCCCGAAGGGCATCGAATTCAAGCGCGCGCATCTCTTCGACATCAATCCGGTCGGTGTCGGCGCCATGCTCTTCGCGGTCATCGCCTCGCTCTCGGCCTATGCCGGGCTGTTCGGGGCAGGGGCGGCGGCCCTCTCCACCTTCATCGCCTTCGGCAGCGCCTTTGTAGTGGCACCCCTGATCGCCTGGGCCACCGGCGGCCGCACCTATCTCGCCCGCCGCGGCCGCGCTGCCTGGGCCTCCCGCGGCACCATCGCCTGCTCAGTCTGCGAACATGAATTCGAGCCCGAGGATACCGCCTATTGCCCGGTTTATACCGGCCCCATCTGCTCGCTCTGCTGCTCGTTGGACGCCCGCTGCCACGATGCCTGCAAACCCCATGGCAGGGTCGCCGAGCAGGTCGCCAAAAGCTTCCGCTTCCTGCTGCCTGCGCCGGTCATCGCGCTGATGCGGGTGCGGGTCGCGCGCTTTGTGGGCGTCCTGTTCCTCTTTGCCGCCGGCACTGGCCTGCTGCTCATCGCGATCGACGCGCAGACCGTCAGCAGCGGCCCGATCAGCGAAGCGGCCGCCACCGCCGCCTTCTGGAAGACCTTCCTGGTCATGCTCGTCATTGGCGGCGTCGTCTCCTGGCTCGCCGTGCTGGCCCAGGAAAGCAGGCGCGCCGCGGAGGAGGAGACGCGTCGCCAGACCGTCCTGCTGCTGGATGAAATCAGCGCCCATCGCCAGACCGACGCCGCCCTGCAGCGCGCCAAGGAAACGGCCGAGGCCGCCTCCCGCGCCAAAAGCCGCTATGTCGTCGGCATCAGCCACGAATTGCGCAGTCCGCTCAACGCCATCCTCGGTTATGCCCAGCTGCTGGAGAAGGACGCCGATATCCCGGCCCGCAAGCGGGAGGGCCTGCGCATCATCCGCCGCTCGGGCGAGCATCTGACGGCGCTGATCGGCGGCCTGCTCGATATCTCGAAGATCGAGGCCGGCCATATCGAACTCTATCGCGACGAAATCCGCCTGCCGGAATTTCTCGATCATCTCGTGCAGATGATGCGCCTGCAGGCCGAGACCAAAGGCATCGCGCTCCATTACCGCGCCGACCCGCTGCCCCGCCTGGTCTATGCCGATGAGCATCGCCTGCGTCAGGTCCTCATCAACCTGCTCTCCAACGCCATCAAATTCACCAGCGCCGGCAGCGTCACCTTCAGCGTCCGCTATCGCAGCCAGGTTGCCGAATTCGATATCGCCGATACCGGGCGCGGCATTGCCGAGGCCGATCTCATCCGCATCTTCGAGCCCTTCCAGCGCGCCGGTGATCAGTCGGTGCCGGGCACGGGCCTTGGCCTGACCATCGTCCGGCTGCTGACGGAGGTGATGGGCGGAGAGGTCACGGCCACCAGCACGCTGGGCCTGGGCAGCCGCTTCCGTCTGCGGCTGATGCTGTCGGAAGCGGCTGAGACGCTGCGGCCCAGCCCGCCGGTGCTCGAAATTACCGGCTATCGCGGCCGGCGGCTGACGGTACTCGTGGCGGACGACGACGCGACCCAGCGCTCCCTTATGCTCGATCTGCTGACGCCGCTCGGCTTCACGGTGGTGGGTGCCGCCGGCGGTGTGGAATGCATGGCGCTTGCCGATCAATGGCGGCCAGATCTGTTCCTGCTCGACCTCTCCATGCCGGGCGTCACCGGCTGGCAACTCGCCCAGCAATTGCGGGAGGAGGCGGGCGCGAAAGCGCCCATCATCATCATCTCGGCCAATGCCCGCGAACTCGAAGCGGCGCCGCGTGAAGGGCAGTTCCATGATGACGTCATGGCCAAGCCGGTGCGGCTGGATTTGCTGCTCGAAGCGATCGGCCGCCTGCTGGATCTGGATTGGACGCGTCTCGCGACCGAGTCCCTGCCGGCGCCCAGCGATCAGCGCGCCGATCTCACCCCGCAGCAGCTCGGCGAACTCCGGGAGCTTGCCGCCATCGGCTATGTCCGCGGCATCCGCCAGCGGCTGGAAGCGCTGGTCGAGGAGCAGCCGGCGCTGGACCCCGCGCTGGTCCCCTTGCGCGCGCTGATCGCCGATTACCGTCTGGATGCCTTCCTCGCCGCCCTGGATGAGATCGCCGAACAGGGCGCCTCGGCATGAAAAGCCGCGACATCATTCTGGTGGTGGATGATACGCCCGGCACGCTTGGCGTGCTGAACGAGGTGCTGGAGGATGCCGGCTATACCGTGCTCATGGCCCAATCCGCCGCGGCGGCCATGATCGTGCTGGAGCGCGTGCTGCCCGATGTCATCCTCATCGACGCCGTCATGCCCGGCATGGACGGATTCGAGGCCTGCCGGCGGATGAAGCGCAATCCGGCCATCGCCTCTGTCCCCATCATCTTCATGACGGGCCTGACCGAGAGCGAGGATGTCGTGCGCGGGCTGGAGGCCGGCGGTGTCGACTACGTCACCAAGCCGTTGCAGCTCGCCGAGGTCATCGCCCGCATCCGCGTCCATCTGACCGGTGCGCGGCGCACCCAAAGCGCCCAGGCGGCGCTTGATACCGCCGGCCGCTATCTGCTCGCGACCGATACCGAGGGGGAATTGCAATGGGCGACACCCCAGGCGGCGGCCCTGCTGGCGCGGCTCGCGCCCGATGGAGCGGCGGCAGAGCGTGCTCCCGCCTGTCCCTGGGTCCCGGATTGGCTGGCCTTCTCGGCGGAGCACATGCCCGGTCAGGTCGCGGTCGCTCTCGGGGAGGCGCCGGTGCTGCAATTTGTCTATGTCGGCCGCATGGCCCCGGATGAGGTTCTGTTCCGCATTCAGGAGACGCGAACCTCGACCGAGGAGGCCCGATTGCGGGAGCGTCTGGGCCTGACGGTGCGGGAGGCCGAGGTCCTGCTCTGGGTCGGCCACGGCAAGGGCACCAAGGATATCGCGGATATCCTCGGCATGAGCCCGCGGACGGTGCAGAAGCATCTTGAGCAGATCTACAGCAAGCTCGGGGTCGAAAACCGGGCGGCGGCGGCGGCCATCGCAATCAGAACCGTGGGGTAGATCAGGTTCATGTGGAAAACGCTCCACCAGAAGCTTAGTTGGGCGTCATGACCAATGACGCTGATCTCCCGGCTGAATGGCAGGACTCTCTGGCGCGCAGCATCGCGCAGGCCGAGCGTGGTGAAAGCGTGCCTCTGGAACCCGTTCTGCAACGTCTGAGAGCCGGTGTTGAACGCATGAAAAAGCAGCGGGCGGCTGAAGACGGGGTTCCGACTAAGCGGCCCGCGTGATTGAGCTTAGCCCTGAAGCTGAACAGCAGGTCGATGGGCTTTTGGCTCATTACGAAGCTTTGGGGCGTCTCGAAGCGGTGGAAAACCTCATCGACGCGTTGGCCCGCGTGAGCCTGCGCATCGAAAATCTGCCGGAAGCCGGGCTGCCAGCGCCCCGGCCTTACCCGTCAGCGCAGCGCGTCGGCGTCAGACGGCTTAAAGAAGGGCGCTATTGGGTCGCTTACCGCGCCGACGATCGCCCGATGATTCTGGGCGTCTTCCATGACACCGCCGATATCCCGAACCGCCTGTAGCGGTCGTGATATCGGCGCACCCTGCCCAGTTACTTTGAACCCTTCATGACAAAAAGTCCGACCCAGCTCTGCACCTTGCCGTTATTGATGCGGAACTTGTAGCCGATCGGGCGATGGGCGCCGCTCGACAGCGTCGCGATCGCCATGCAGGCAATCTCGCTATCGCTCGACTTATCCGTCGTGATCCCGGCGAGGTCTGTCACGGTAAAGGGGGCGTTGGATTTTTTGAGCGCAAAATCGATGCCGCTGCGCGCCTCAGGGCTGTCGCAGGCCGGCAGGCTGGGTGCCGCCAGGGCGGCCGAGGCACTCATCAGCATCAGGCCGGCGGCGACGCCGCCTAAAGACAAACCGATTTTCATTCCGTCTCTCCGTTCAGGATGGGCGGATCGCTCTCCGCCCATGAGTGCAGGTGGCGGCGGATCGCAAAAAGAAAACCGCCCTTGGGTTGTCCCAGGGCGGCTTGCTCGGTCAGAGCTTTTCGAGGTTGGAAGCGGCCTGCTTGCCGCGCTCGGTAATGATGTCGTAGCTGACCCGATCGCCCTCGGTCACGCTTTTGAGTCCAGCCGCCTGGACTGCGGTAATATGCAGGAACACGTCCTTGCCGCCGTCCTGCGGCGTAATGAAGCCATAGCCTTTTTCCAGGTTAAACCACTTAACAGTACCACTCGACATGTCAGCCTACTCTCAGAGTTGCAGAGACCGAGAAATAACCCCGCTCTGGCCGTACCGCTACCCCAGTTATGGGGGTACACGCCATAGATGCCTGATGAACGCGGACCTCCCCCGTCACAAAAGTGCGCTTCCACTCTGGTTTAGACGGTGTAAGAAGCGGCACGCACGAAAACCGACGACTGCAAGGCTCCGGTTGTTGTGACCGGGAACCTTGTGGGCGCTAGAGAGAAGAGAATGGCTGGCTTCAAGACAAATAGCTTCAATGATCGCCGCGATGCGGCTCTTAAGGCCAAAGAGGCCTTGCTGGAAAAATTCAAGGCGCGGCCCGCCCCCGACGATCCCCGGCTCCAGGCCCTTGCGGAAGAGCGCAAGCGCATTGCCGAGGCGCGCGCCATTCGCGATGCCGAACGTGAGCAGCGCCGCAAGGAAGAAGACGCCCGCCGGGCTGAGGACGAACTCCGCCGCATGGCTGAGGAAGTCGCCCGTCTGGAAGCGGAAAAGCTGGCGGCCGAACAGGCGGTTTTGGAGGAGCAGGAACTGAAGCTCCGCCAAAAGGAAGCCCGCGACGCCCGCTACGCTGCGCGCAAGCTCCGCCGCCGCTAAAGCCTGCCCGCACGCCCGGATAGGGCATGCGGGACACCCCCGGAGCCCGGTCATCGCCGCGTCCGTTGCGTGGCGATGGCGCGGGCCATTGGGGGTTTCTGACCCGGCCTGGGAAGACGGTGCGAGTCGCGTGATGCCCCCAAGGCCCGAGGCCTCAGACTGGCCGCAGGCGCATCGCGCCACGGCTGCGGCACAATTTAGCGTGATATGATACTATTCCGAAATGAAATGGTATCGCGAGGCTATCTGGCCGGGCCTCGGCTGCGTCCTTCTGCTGGCGGGGCTCAGCCTCGCCTGGCTTGCCCCCCAGCTTTTGCCCGAGACTCTCGTCATTGCGCCTGCGGTGATGGCGCTGGCCCTTGCCTCCCGCTTTCCCGCCCAGGCGACGGCGCTGTGGCTGGCAGCGCTCGCCACTTGCCCCGAAATGTGGCTCGGCGATCTCATCGGCCAGGCTCCGGCCATTATCGCCATCGACAAGGCGGCCGGCCTGCTCCTTTTGGTCTTTTGCCTGTTCCGCTATGGCGGGCGGCTTGACGCCTGCAATCCGGGCCTGGCCTTTCCCGTCATGTGGGCGGCGGGCTATGCGCATGGCGTGTGGCCAGGGCTGACCCTGGCCGATTCGCTGCGCAGCCTGATCGGCTCCGTCGCCCCCTTCGCCTTTTCCTTCGTGCGCCTCTCCCCGCTCTGGTGCCGCCTCGTCATCAGCACCGTCATCGCTGGCCCCTTCATCATCCTGGGCTTTGGCCTGGTGCTGGCGGCACTCGGCCTGCGTCCGCTCTATGGGGTGGAGGACGGTGCGCTGCGTCTGGGCGCTTCCACCCATCCCGCCTTCCTCGCCGGGTTCACGCTCATCAGCATCTACGCTCTGTTGGTCGAGCAGCTGCGCACGCCACGGGCCGGGCTGCTGCTGCTGCTGGCCGCCGATATCCTGGTCATGCTGGCGACCGGCGCGCGCGCGCCCTTGGCGATCGCCCTGGCGCTGATCCTGCTGGTCACAATCCTGGTGCCGCAGCCGGCCTGGCGCTGGTCGGCCCGCATGCCGGTGCTGCTGCTCATCCTGGCAGCACCCGCCGCGGCCATCATCGCCGCTCCCTTGCTCGGCTTCGTCCGGCTGCTGTCCCTCGCGCGCCAGGGCGACATGGTCGATCTCAGTCACCGCACCCTCATTTGGCCGGTCTATGAGGCCGCCTTCCTGCGCTCGCCCTGGCTCGGCTGGGGCACGGGCACCGGCAAGATCCTGGTGCCCGTCGGCACCCTGCTCTGGCGCCTGCTTGGCACCAATGCCGCGCATGACGAGTATCTCCGCATCGGGGTAGAGGGCGGCGCCCTCGGCCTCACACTCTTCATCCTGCTCTTTGTCCTCTGGCTGCGGCAGGCCGCACGCCGCATGGCGCGGCCGGAGGCCCGGGTCATGCGCCTCGTGTTCCTGGCCTTCGCGCTCCATTCCGCGACCGACAACACGCTGATCGCGACCACGGCCAGCCTCATGTTCGCCTGGGTCTCGGCGGTTTTTGCGCGCAGCGCGGGCGAGAAGGGGTTCCAGCCCGTGCCGCGCTCGGGCAGATTGAAAAAATGATCACATCGCGCATCACTCGGGTCGACCAGCCGGCAGAGGCTCACCGCAAGGCCATCCTGGATCGGCTGGACGATTTCAGCGATCCGCGCGCCGGTGACCGGCACTGGCCGGAGGAGACGCTGTGTCTGGCCATCCGCGGGCCGGACGGGACTGTTCGCGGCGGTTTATGGGGGCGGTTCTATTACGACTGGCTATTCATCGAGCTGATCTTCATCCCCGAGGATCTGCGCGGGCAGGATCTGGGCACGGCGCTGCTGGCCATGGCTGAGGCGCGCGCTAGAAGCTGGGGCGCGGTCGGCATCTGGCTCGATACCTTCAGCTTTCAGGCCCGCGGCTTCTACGAAAAGCACGGGTTCACGGTGTTCGGCGAAATCGCCGATTACCCGGCAGGGCACGCCCGGTACTTCCTGCAAAAACGGCTGGACCCAAGCCTGCCGCCGCAGGGCGCCCCGTCTCATGCGCTGGTGGAGGAAATCCTCAATCCCCCGCGCGAATTCCGGTCCGCGATCGGCACCCCGCTCAGCGCCTTCAATGACGTCCAATTGGGCGGCGGAGACTGGCCCGAACGCGGCCATGCTTTCGTGCTGACGGATGAGACCGATGCCATCGTCGGCGGCCTCTGGGCGCGCAGCTATTACGACTGGCTCTATGTCGGCTTGCTCTTCGTGCCGGAAAGCCTGCGCGGCCAGGGCATGGGCACGCAGCTTCTGGCGCTGGCCGAGGCGGAGGCGCGGTCCATCGGCGCCCGCGGCATCTGGCTGGATACGTTCAGCTTCCAGGCGCCGGATTTCTACCCGCGCCACGGATTTCAGCCCATCGGCCGGCTGGACGCCTATCCCAACCAGCACAACCGCACCTTTTTTACGAAGGTACTGGTCTAGTCAGGCCCGCTGGCTCCGCCGTGCCTGGATCACCCTATACATACCGAGCAGCGTGACGACGCATCCGACGCTCAAGCTGGCCAGAAACAGCCGCTCCCACTGCAGGTTTCCTTGCGCGAACGTGCCGAGGCCGGAGACGATTAGAACCATGGCACTTGCCAAGGCTCCATTGCGGAGCGTGGCGAGAAACGAATCCGCGGGCTCCAGCCAGCCCCAAAACCCAGCTTCCCATGAGGAAAGATCGTAAGGCGCGGGCTTCACAATTGGCTCGCGCGCCGTTTGGTAACGGCTCAGGCGGCGGAGAAAAAACGTATAGAGACCAAGCAGCACGAAGCTGGTCGCCATCGTATGCTCGAAACCATGCGCCGACCCATCCACAAGGTTGAAGGCACCGACCATCGCCAGGATGAACACGCCAGCGATGATGAGATCATCCATCAGCCCGAGCTTTGAAGACCCCATGCCACCCTCCGTTGCCGTAATGTAACAGTCAGGATTCGTGAATCAAGCAACTTCAGCGGCGGGTAGTGTCTCAGTTTGAATTTTCCGCCGCAATCCGCGCCTTCGTCTTGTAGGGGCCGCGCGCCTTCGGAGCTTCGGCCCGTGCGTCGATCAGGGCAACCACGTCTTCCATGCTCCAAAGGGTGGCGCTGATGCCGGCGGCCATCGCAGGGCTGCATTTCAGGGTCTTATGGATGCGGACAAAGTTGTAGAAGGTGAAGTAGAGCGCCAGCGCATAGACGTGATTCTCGGCCTTCTTGCTGAACGCATTCGTCAGCCGCGTGAAGCGGCGCATGGACATCCGCATCGTCAGGTTCTGCCGCTCCACATAGCTGGTGGAGACGTGATCCTTGTCTGGGCGTCCGGTGATCGGCGTCTTCTTCGCGCCCGTGCATTCGGCGGGGCTGTAGCGGCCCGCAGGGCCGGGCGCATCGCCGTAGAGCTTCACCAGCATGGCGTAATCGACACCAACCCCGAAAGCGCCCTCCACCGCGTCTAGGTAGGCCTTGTGGCCATCCGTGGTGAGCTGCACCCGGTTAGCCAACCGATCAGCCACGTCCTGCATAAACTCCTGCGCGTATCCGGCATCCCGCCCGCCCGCGAGGTAGGAGATTATGAGCTTGGAGTCGGCCTCGATCGCCGTCCACGTCCACACGTCGCCAGCCTCTTCCGGCGCCGCCTTGGCGGTCTCGACGTTCTTCTGCTTGGCGTAGCAGAACGCCCAAATCTCATCGCACTGAACCCGCTTGGCCTTCACGCCGCGCACGGTCTCATTGTGATGGGCGATGCAGGCCTTTCCAGCCTCCACCAGCAGCGCCGAGACCGTGTTGATCGAGACATCGGCCACGCGGCTGATGGAGCGCATGGAGGAACCTTCCACCAACATGGAAAGGATTTGGACGCGCTTGGCGAGAGGCAGCTTGTTCATGCCCATATCAATATGAAATTTTATGCTTAACGTCAAGTATTTTGCAGCCATTTTTGTAAAAATGGCTGCATGGATTGCATATCGTCGATCATGGCAGCATAATGGGAGGATGCTGGCAATAGGAGAAGTTATGACCAAGGATTCGGACCCGCCACTCGGAAGAGCTAAGGGCGGCAAAGCGCGCATGAACGACATGACGCCCGAGGAAAGAAGGGAGCAGGGGCGCAGGGGCGCAGCGGCTCGTTGGTCCGGGGATGTAAAAAAGGCCACCCATGGTTCGGACGAACACCCGCTTGTCGTGGGGGACGCCAAAATACCCTGCTACGTCTTAGAGGATGGGCGGCGCGTTCTGCAGCAAACGGGATTGATTAGCGCGCTCAAGATGTCACACGGAGGCAGCTACAGCGTGGGTGGGGACCGTTTGGCCAAATTTACCACTCAGGGACGCCTAAAACCCTACGTTTCCAGTGAGTTAGTTGAACGGACCGCGAATCCAATTAAGTTTAGAACTCCGTCTGGCTCTCTAGCTTACGGGTATGAGGCCACCGTGCTTGCTGATCTTTGCGAAGCCATATTGGCCGCCCGAGCCGCCGGGGTATTGCAAAAACAGCAGGAACACATCGCCAAGCAGGCCGAAATACTTATTCGAGGTTTTGCTAGAATTGGTATTATTGCTTTAGTCGATGAGGCGACCGGCTATCAGCGCGAGCGTGAAAAGGATGCTCTGTCGAAAATTCTTGAAGCGTGGATCGCGAAGGAACTGCAAGCCTGGGTGCAGACATTCCCACAAGAGTTCTATGAGCACATGTTTAGGCTACGCGGTCTTGAGTTCTCATCAAACTCTGTGAAGCGCCCACAATACTTCGGGCATCTCACAAACGATATTGTTTACAAGCGCCTTGAGCCGGGAGTTCTCAAGGAACTGAAGCGTGTGACGCCTAAAAATAATGCTGGGCGGCCGACTGCAACGTATGCCCAAAGCCTTACCAGAAACATAGGATACCCCAAGCTTAAAGAGCATCTTGGTGCGGTAGTTGCTTATATGAGAATTAGCAAAACTTGGGACGGCTTCATGAATATTCTAAATGAGCAATATCCCAGGAAAGGCGAGACTCCCATGCTAAACATGGACTACGATCAAAAGAAAGACGACGGCAAGGGCCTTTAGTCCTTCCCCCACCTCTTAGCCGCTCCCTTCTTCGCGATCTCCGCCCGCTGCTCGGCCGTCAGGTTCCGGGCGCGGGCAGCGCCGCCCAGCTTGCCCAGGGTCGCGGCGGCGCTGGCGGTCGCCTCGCGGTCATCCTCTTCCTCGCCTGTCGCGATTCGGGCCACGCGCACGGCATTGCCGATCAGATCGGCAGGGCGCTTCTCGCCTCGGGGACCTTTAGGCATTGTATGCTTCAGGTCCGTTCCAAGCCGACCATTTGGATTGAACATTGCAAGCCTCGCACGTGGCGATAAGGTCATCGGCGGGACGGACGTTACCCGTCGGAACGACTACGATGGCGGTGCCGTGCCCGCATTGTGGGCAACGGCCGCCTTGAACTCTTGTCGTCATCCAAGTAGCCCCAAAAACATCAGCCATAATCACCCTCAACGACGACCGGGAGGCCGTTTCATTATGCTTTACGCTAAGCATAGGGCATCCGGCATCAGATTGCGACCGGAACTCGTTCAAATTTCAAACTGAGACACTACCCAGCGGCGGGTGCGGTTTCACGAGGCGGATCGCACAGTCTATAGGGAGACGCCCTCAATGCGGAGCCGCGGATGACCTTGGATCTTCTTCATGCCGGCCCGTCCTTGCTCGCGGCCTTTCTCGCCTCGCTGGTGGAGTTTGTGGAGGCGATGACGGTTGTGCTCGCGGTCGGCGCCATGCGCGGCTGGCGCAGTGCGCTCGGTGGCTCGGCCCTCGCCATGGTCGTGCTGCTGCTCATGGTGCTGATCCTGGGGCCGCTGCTCACCCGCATTCCGCTCGGCCTGGTGCAGATGGCGCTCGGCACGCTGCTGCTGCTCTTCGGCATGCGCTGGTTGCGCAAGGCGGCGCTGCGCAGCGCTGGAATCATTCCCCTCCATGACGAGGATGCGCTTTACGCCAAAAGCCGCGCCGAACTCGGCGGTGGCAGGCGCGCCGGCTGGGACGGTCTTGCCGTCTCGACCGCCTTCAAGATCACCATGATCGAGGGGATCGAGGTTGTGTTCATCGTCGTCGCCGTTGGCGCCGCGGGGCCCGGATTGTTGGCGCCGGCGGCCCTCGGCGCGGTGGCCGCCTTTGTCCTGGTCGTGCTGCTCGGCCTGCTCCTGCGCCGCCCGGTCTCCATGATCCCCGAGAACATCCTCAAATTCATCGTCGGCGTCCTCCTCTGCGGCTTCGGCACCTTCTGGGTGGGAGAGGGCACCGGCATTGCCTGGCCGGGCGCCGATCTGTCACTGCCGCTGCTCTGCCTGGGCTTCCTGGCGGCGGCTTTGATTGCCGTCCGCATTGCCGCCGGTCGCCGCGCGGTGGTGGCGTCATGAGCGGCCGGATACAGGCTGTCCTAGCTGTCATCCGCGAGGAGGCGGTTGGGCTTTTCGTGGATGACGGCGCTTTCGCCGGCGCCATCATCCTCTGGCTCATCCTTGCCGGCGCCCTGCTGCCGCGCCTGGCGCTGCCCGCCTGGCTGCCGGGTTTCCTTCTGTTCCTCGGTCTCGCCGCAATCCTAATCTGGGGCGCCATCCGCGGCGCCCGCAAGCGCGGTTTTTGAGCATGGCAGGGGCGGTCGAGGACCCGGCAACTCTGTTTCGTGCCGCGATTGACGCGCTCGCGGCAGGCGACCCTGCCTCCGCGCAGCTTCTGCCGGCTCTGGAGCGTCATCCTGACTATGCACCGGGCTGGCTCGCGCTGGGTGACGTGCTGCGTCAGCGCGGGCAGGGGGCGGCGGCGACCATGACATTCCTCCGCGTCCTGCGCTCCCGCTCGGCCACGCCGCCCATGCTGCATCAGGCAGGGCAGGCGCTCGCGCAAGCGGGCCAGGGTCAGGCCGCGGTGGCCGCCTTCAGCCGCGCCGTGACGCATGACCCGGGCTTCGCCGCCGCCTGGTATAGTCTCGGCCTTGCCTTGCAGGATGCGCGGCAATTCACGGCCTCCGCCGAAGCCTTTGAGGCAGCATGGCGTCTGCGGCCGGATTTTCATGAGGCTGCCTTCAATGCCGGCGTCGCCTGGCAGGAGGCGGGCAGGATGGAGGCCGCCCTCCGCGCCTATGCCAACGCCTATCGCCTGCGGCCGGACAGTTTCGGGCGCATCGCCCAGGCGCTGATATCGGCCCCCACGGGGGCGCTCTGGCTGCGGCCCTCAGCCCTCCGCGCTGTCCTCGACAGCCGCGCCACCTGAGGCTAGGCGGCCCGCGCGCGGTACCCGGAAATCCTTCCGGTAAACCCCGGTCTCCGTCAGCAGGCGATGCGCCGTGTCATCATATTGCTTGGCGTCTCCGGGCGTCAGCGCTGCGTAGTCAAGCTCCAAAGCCTCGCGCTGCACGGGGATGCATTGGGCAATCGGCGTGCCGCGTGCCAAAACGCCGGAGAAGTCCGGGTCAAGCCACACGGCGGGAAACAGGATGCCCACATCATGAAACTGGTCGGCATCGACCAGGCCGGACAGCAGCCGAAAGGGCAGGTCGGCGCGATTCGCCGGATGCATCGCGAATAGCGACCAGCCGTCCGGCAGTTCGATCGTCCAGAAACTGTTGAATTTGACGATGACCTGATCGGGGGACCAGAGCGGCGTCCCGGTCGTCTGAGCCGGGTGGTGGAAGCTGATCGGGCTTCTCGGGTGATGCTGAGCGCTGAGCGGCGGCAGATCCCAATGCCAGGTCATCTGGCCCTGATGCACCGTGACGTCGCAGGGCAGGGGAATGACGAAGCCCTGGCTCATGGCATCCACGAAGGGCGGGCAATGCTTCACCGTGCGCAGCTCTTCGCCATGCATGTCGGACAGTGCATGGCGCGGCATGGTCCGCAGCCAATCGGGCAGCGCCTGGCGAGCGGGCAGCGGCCGCGGCAGATGATCGATCAGCGCCGGATCGCAGCGGAAGATGATCCGCATTCGCCCCTCCCTCAATCCTCCTCGGACATGGTCGCGAGCTTCACCGCATGCAGCCAGCCGCGATACTTCCGCTCGCGCTCATCCTCGGCCAGATGGGGCAGAAAGCGCCGGTCGACCGCGCGGCTGCGCGAAAATTCCGCAGGCTCAGGATAGACCCCGGCGTCCAGGCCCGCCAGATAGCCGGCCCCCATCGCCGTCGTCTCCCGAAAGGCTGGCCGCTCGACTGCCTGGCCCAGCATGTCGGCCAGAAACTGCATCGTCCAGTCGCTCGCCGACATGCCGCCATCGACCCGGAAGGCGAGGTTTTCGATCGGTTCGCCGTAATCGGCCAGCATCGCCTGCAGCAGATCGCGCGTCTGGTAGCCGATGCTTTCCAGTACCGCGCGGGCGAGTTCCCGCTTCGTGGTGCCGCGGGTGATGCCGGTCATCAGCGCCCGCGCGTGGCTGTTCCAATGCGGCGCGCCCAGGCCGGTGAAGGCCGGCACCAGATAGACTGGCTGATCCGGGTCGGACGCTTCCGCCAGGCGCCCGGTCTCAGCGGAATTCTCAACGAGTCCCAACCCGTCGCGCAGCCATTGCACGCTGGCGCCGGCCGAAAAGATCGACCCCTCCAGGGCATAGCTGCGCTCGCCGCCGCGCGCCCAGGCGATGGTCGTCAGCAGGCGGTGGCGGGATTGTTTGGGCGTGCTGCCGATATTGAGCAGCACGAAGCCGCCGGTGCCATAGGTCGCCTTCACCGTGCCGGGCGTGAAGCAGCCCTGGCCGATCAGCGCGGCCTGCTGGTCGCCGGCAATGCCGCGAATGGTGATCGGCCCGCCGAAGAAATCCGCCTGCGTCTCGCCAAAATGGCCGGCGCAATCGCGGATCTCGGGCAACAGGCTTTTCGGCACATTAAAGAGATGCAGCAGCTCGTCATCCCAGGTGCCGCGGCTGATATCGCAGAGCAAGGTGCGGGAGGCATTGGTCGCATCCGTCGCATGCACCCGCCCGCCCGTCAGGCGCCATAGCAGAAAGGTATCGACCGTGCCGAAGGCAAGCTTGCCAGCCTCGGCCTGGGCGCGGGCGCCCGGCACATGATCCAGCAGCCAGGCAATTTTGGTCGCCGAGAAATAGGGGTCCAGGCGCAATCCTGTGCGTTCGGCGACCAGCGGGCCATGCCCCGCAGCTTCCAGCCCTTCGCAGATTTCAGCGGTGCGGCGGTCCTGCCAGACGATGGCGTTGGCGATCGGCCGTCCCGTCGCGCGTTCCCAGATCAGGCTGGTCTCGCGCTGATTGGCGATGCCAAGCCCGGCGATATCGGCGGCGGTCAGGCCGGCCTCGGCGAGCGCCTGGCGCGCCGTGCCCAGCGTCGTCGCCCACAGCGTCTCGGGATTATGCTCCACCCAGCCGGGATGGGGAAAGATTTGCGGAAACTCTTCCTGCGCGCTCGCGACAGGCTTCATCGCCGCGTCGAAAACGATGGCGCGGGTCGAGGTGGTGCCTTGGTCGATCACCAGAATATACGAGGGCATGAGCGGCATCCGTCTCAAAAAGCAAACGGGAAGGGGTGTTCGGCCCCTTCCCGGATCGTCGTAGCAAGCCTCAGTGGCGTCAGCCCTTCGTCGCGGGCTGCCAGCTCTTGATCAGCTCGTCGTAATCCACCGTCTGTCCCGGCGGCTTCTCATTGGCGAGCTTGCGCTGCGGCGCCAGATTGCCGTCCTTTTCGGACTTCTGGTACCAGTATTCGGCCGATTGCGGCTTGTTCATCAGCGGGCCGCGATCGCCCTGCACGCCGGAACGCTGGATGCGCGTCATGATTGCATCCTGGTCGCGCGCCAGACCGTCCATCGCCTGTTGCGGGGTCACCGAACCCGCGATGGCGTTGGACACGTTCTGCCACCAGACCTGCGCCATCTTGCCGTAATCGGGCACGTTGACGCCGGTCGGCGTCCACTGCTTCACGGCCGGTCCACGGTAGAACTCAACCAGACCGCCCATCTTGGGCGCTGCATCGGTCAGTGCCTGGCTCTGGATATCGCTCTCGCGGATCAGATGCTGCGTGAGCAGCGACTTTTTCAGCGAGACAGTCTTGGAGACGCTGAACTGGGCATAGAGCCAGCCGGCCTTGATCTTCTCCATCGGCGCGTATTTCAGCATCGTCCAGCAGCCGCAATCCTGGTAGCCGAGCTTCATGCCCTCTTTCCAGTAAGGCCCATGCGGAGAGGGCGCCATGCGCCATTTCGGCGTGCCGTCCGAATTCATCATCGGCGAGCCGGGCTGGTTCATGGTGGCCGAGAAGGTCGTGTACCAGAAGATCTGCTGCGCGATATGGCCCTGGCCAGGCACGGGGCCTGCCTCCAGGAAGTCCATGCCGGCCGCTTCGGGCGGGGCGTATTTCTTCAGCCACTCGACATATTTCGTCAGCGCATAGACCGCTGCCGGGCCATTGGCATCGCCGCCGCGCGTGATGGAAGAGCCGCGCGGGCGCCCATCTTCGTTGCGGATGCCCCATTCGTCCACGGGCAGGCCGTTGGGCAGGCCACGGTCGCCGGCGCCAGCCATCGACAGCCAGGCGTCCGTGAAGCGCCAGCCAAGCGAGGGGTCTTTCTTGCCGTAGTCCATATGGCCATAGACGCGGACGCCGTCGATCGTCTTCACGTCATTGGTGAAGAAATTGGCGATGTCCTCGTACGCCGACCAGTTCACCGGCACGCCGAGTTCGTAGCCGTATTTCGCCTTGAACTGGTTCTTCAGGTCCTCGCGCTTGAACCAGTCATAACGGAACCAATAGAGGTTCGCGAACTGCTGGTCGGGCAGCTGATACAGCTTGCCGTCCGTGAAGGTGCCGAAGGAAAGACCGATGAAGTCCTTCAGGTCGAGGTTGGGATTGGTGACGTCTTTGCCGTTATTCGCCATGAAGTCAGTCAGCGAACCATCGACGATGTCATTGTAGCGCGGATGCGTGCCGATGAAGTCGGAATCGTTCATCCAGAAATCGTAGATCGGATGGCCGGACTGCATTTCGACTTCGATCTTGTCGACGAGCAGGCCCTCATCCATCAGATCGTGATTGACCTTGATGCCGGTGATTTCACCGAAAGCCTTGGTCAGGACTTTGGATTCGTATTCATGGATATTGAGGATTTCAGAAACGGTATTGACCTGCATGCCCTTGAAGGGCTTGGCGGCATTGATGAACCATTCCATTTCCGCCATCTGCTGATCTTTGGTCAGCGTCGAAGGCTGAAATTCGCTATCCACCCATTTCTTCGCCGCATCCATCTGCTGTGCATGGGATGGCGTCGCATGGGTCAATATGGCAGCGCTGGCGGCGGCCGCCGCACTGCCCTTCATTAAGTCCCGCCTTTTCATTTTTCTTGTCTCCCGAGTGCCGGTGCCCGGCGTGCCATCACGCAGGGTCGTTGAAGCCGGCTGATGTTGTTAGGCGAAACGGAACATCGCTACCCCATAGAGAAGCGAAATCCCCGTCGGGTAGTAGAGATTGTCTCCGCCTGTGATTCTGATCCACAGCACAAAGATGATCGCACTACCGATGAGCGAGACGAAGAAGCGGTCGCCCCTCGTCGTTGGAAATCCCAGAATGCCGCGCTGCGGCGTCTCTGGCCGAAAGATCGCGAGCAGCGTCAGGACCACCAGACAGATCAGGATCACCGCGAAGAAACCCGCTGTGGCCCAGGTCCATGCCATCCATGCAAACATGGTGTTTCTCCTGGCCTATACGCGCCCAAGGGCGAAGCCCTTGGCGATATGGTTGCGAACGAACCAGATGACGATGGCGCCGGGGATCATCGTCAGCACGCCGGCTGCCGACAGAAGCCCCCAATCCATCCCGGCTGCCGAATAGACCTGGGTCATCACCGAGACGATAGGCTTGGCGTGAATGGTCGTGAGCGTTGTCGCCAGCAGCTGCTCGACCCAGGAAAACATGAAGCAGAAGAAGGCCGCGACGCCGATGCCGTTGGCGATCAGCGGCAGGAAAATCTTGATGAAGAACCGCGGGAAGGAATAGCCGTCCAGCGCCGCCGTCTCGTCGATTTCGCGCGGAATGCCTGAGATGAAACCTTCCAGAATCCACACCGCCAGCGGCACATTGAACAGGCAATGGGCCAAAGCGACGGCCCAGACCGTATCGAACAGACCGACCGAGTAATAGAGGTTGAAGAATGGCATGGCAAACACGGCCGGCGGCGCCATCAGGTTCGACAGCAGCCAGAAGAACAGATGCTTGTCGCCGACGAAGCGGTAGCGGCTGAAAGCATAGGCCGCGGGCAGAGCCAGGGATACCGAAATGATCGTGTTGAGGAAGACATAGGTCAGCGAATGGATGAAGCCGCCGCGCCAGATCGGATCGAGGAAGATATAGGCGTAATTGCGGAGCGTCGGATGATGCGGCCAGAAGCTGAGATGGCCGGTAATCTCGGCATTGGTCTTGAAGCTCATATTGACCAGCCAATAGATCGGCAGGAACAGGAGCAGAAGATAGGCGGTGATGAAAATAGTGCGGCTTTGGATGCGCATCACACACCCTTTCTCTGGTCAAGCTGGGTCATGATCGTGAAGAAGACATAGCAGATCGTCAGCGTGATCAGATAATAGACGATCGACATCGCGGCGGCATTGCCAAGATCGACCTGGCCAAGCGCGATCTTGACGAGGTCGAGGGACAGGAAGCTGGTCGCCTCGCCCGGGCCGCCGCCGGTCACCACGGACGGCTCCGTATAGATCATGAAGCTTTCCATGAAGCGCAGCAGAACCGCGATCACCAGGACCTTCTGCAGCTTGGGCAGTTCGATGTTGCGGAAGACCGACCAGCGGCTGGCGCCGTCAATCCGCGCCGCCTGGTAGAAGGCATCCGGGATCGCCTTGAGGCCGGCATAGGACAGCAGCGCGATCATGCCGGTCCAGTGCCACACATCCATGATCACGATGGTCGCCCAGGCCGAGGTCGGGTCCTGCGTATCGTTGTAATGCAGGCCAATCGCGTTCAGCGCTGCGCCGAACAGGCCGATATCCTGGCGGGCGAAGATCTGCCAGATGGTGCCGACGACGGTCCAGGGAATGAGCAGGGGCAGGGCGATCAGCACCAGCGTCGCCCCCACCTTCCAGCCGTGTTTGGGAATACAAATGGCGACCGCAATCCCTAGCGGCAGTTCGATGAGCAGAATCACCACCGAGAAGATCAGGTTGCGGACCAGGGCATTGGCGAAGCGCCCGCCCATATCGGTCGTGGGGTCCAGCAGGTTCTGAAACCAGGCGACGCCGTTCCAGAAGAAGCTGTTCTGCCCCATCGTATCCTGAACGGAGTAGTTGACCACTGTCATCATCGGCAGCAGCGATGAGAAGAGCACGACTATCAGAACCGGCACGACGAAAAGCCACGCGCGGTTGTTCCAGGGTTTATCCATTACGCGCGCTCTCCTTCAACGCGAAGGTCGTCCACGAAAAGATGCAAATGGCCGGGTTCGATGACGAGACCGGCGGTGTCGCCGGGCTGAAGATCGACGTCGCCCGCCAAAGTCGCGATCGCCTCATGCGCGCCGAGCGCGAAACGGCCCAGACGGCGACGGCCGAGGTCTTCCACCTTCAGCACCCGCACCGGAATGCCGCCCGCGGCATGCAGTGCCGCGTAGTCCGGCCGGAAGCCGATTTCGACTTTCGTGCCGCTGGCCGGTGTTCCGTACGACGCGCCGAGGTCAAAAACGGTGCCGTTCACCGACGCTTCATGACCTGCGACAGTCGCGGGCAGAAAGTTCATGCCCGGGCTGCCGATGAAATAGCCCACGAAACTATGCGCCGGCCGCTCGAACAATTCCGCCGGTGTGCCGATCTGCAGCACCGCGCCGTCCTTCATGACGACAACCTCGTCGGCAAAGGTCAGCGCCTCGACCTGATCATGCGTCACATAGATCATGAGCATGTCCAGCGCCTGATGCACGGCCTTGAGTTTCGAGCGCAATTCCCATTTCAGCGCCGGGTCGATCACCGTCAGCGGCTCGTCGAACAGCACGGCAGAGACATCTGCGCGCACCAGACCGCGGCCGAGGGAAATCTTCTGCTTGGCATCGGCTGTGAGGCCGCGCGCACGGCGGCCCAGCACGGGGCGAAGGTCGAGCAGTTCGGCAATCTCATCGACGCGGCGCTTGATGGCACCACGCTCCATGCCACGATTTTTCAGCGGAAAGGCGAGGTTTTCCGCGACCGTCATGGTGTCGTAGATGACCGGGAACTGAAAGACCTGGGCGATATTGCGCCGTTCCGTCGGCAGCCGCGTCACGTCCGTCGCATCGAACAGCAGCCGCCCCTCGGAGGGGATGACGAGTCCAGAAATGATATTGAGCAGCGTCGTCTTGCCGCAGCCTGAGGGGCCCAGCAGCGCATAGGCGCGGCCATTCTGCCAGACATGGTTGATGGGCTTCAGCGCGTAATGCGGTTTTGCACCCGGCGCACCTGGATAGGCATGGGCGATATGGTCGAGGGTGATACTGGCCATTTCTCGCTCCTCAGACCAAGACTGCGGCGCGGGCGGCGCGCGCTTCGGGGGCACGGACCAGCGTGCCGCTCTCGTCAAAGATGAAGAGACGGGCGGGGTCGATGCGGATTTCGGCGGCAAGGCCGGGCTGCCATTCATGCACGCCGAGCACAAGGCTGACCCAGGTTGCGCCACCGATATCCAGATGCACGAAACTTTCCGAGCCGCTGATTTCCGTCACCGCGACCGTGCCGGGAAAGGCGAGCGGCGCGCCGGAGACAGCGGAGAGGCTTGCGTCCTCCACCCGGAAGCCGATGCGATAGGTGCCGTCGGCAAGGTTGGGCAGCAGCAGGTCAGCCTCCACCCGCCGTCCGTCCGGCAAGGTGACGGCGCCAGCAGCGCGCGTCACCGTCATCTCATTCAGCGGCGGATCGGAAAAGACCCGCGCGGCGTCGATATTCGCGGGAAAGCGATAGACCGCGGGGGTCGGGCCCAGCTGTGTCAGGCGCCCCTGCCACAGCGTGGCCGTCGTGCCCCCCAGCAGCAGCGCCTCGGTCGGTTCCGTGGTCGCATAGACCAGGATCGTGCCGGTTGCCGCAAACAGCTTGGGCAATTCCTCGCGCAATTCCTCACGCAGCTTGTAGTCGAGATTGGCGAGCGGCTCGTCCAGCAGCACGAGTTCGGCATGTTTGACCAGCGCGCGCGCAATTGCCGTGCGCTGCTGCTGGCCGCCGGACAATTGCGCCGGCAGGCGGTTCAGGAAAGGGTCCAGCCGCAGCACCCGCGAGGCTTCGGCGACGCGCTTTTCGATTTCCGTTTTGGACAGGCCGGTGACGCGGAGCGGCGAGGCGATATTCTCATACACCGTCAGCGACGGGTAATTGACGAATTGCTGATAGACCATGGCGACGCTGCGGCGCCGCACCGGCAGATGGATAACGGACTTGCCATCCACCAGGATGTCGCCGCTGCTTGGCTTATCAAGCCCGGCCATCAGGCGCATCAGGGTCGTTTTGCCGGCAAGCGTCGGCCCGAGCAGGACGTTCATCGTCCCCCGCTCGAAGGTGAGAGAGACGTCATCGATGATGACGTCCTGGCCGTGTTTCAGGCTGACATTGCGTAATTCAAGACTCAAGCGACGGGCTCCCGTGCCGGGATGATGTGATGCAAGGCGTCCTCGATTTTTTGGGCGTCTTTGGCATTGATGCGGAGGCCGAGTTTGGAGCGGCGCCAGAGCAGGTCCTGGGCCGAGCGGACCCATTCGTATTGGACGAGGTAGCGGAGTTCGGCTGCGGTGAGATCCGCGCCGAAAGGCTCGCCGAGATCGGCGAGCGATGCGGCATCCCCCAGCAGCACGCGCGCCCGCGTGCCATAGGCGCGCAGCAGGCGGCGCAGGTGGCGGTCGGGCAGGAAGGGATAGCGCGCCGCCATCTCGGCCCGCAGCGTCTCGAAGCCCTGCATCGGGAAATCCCCGCCCGGCAGGGCTGCCGTGCCGGTCCAGCCGGCGGGCTTGCCCTGAGGGGCCGGCAGATGCGGCGCCAATTGCGCCAGCGCCGATTCCGCCAGCCGCCGGTAGGTGGTGATCTTGCCGCCATAGACCGAGAGCAAAGCGGGCGCACCCTCAGGCGCGTCCAGCTTCAGCACGTAATCGCGCGTCGCGGCCTGGGCCGCCGTGTCCCCCGCCTCGTCATACAGCGGGCGGACGCCGGAATAGGTCCAGACCACCATCTCGGGCGTGACCGCCTGCGCCAGATAGTCGCTCGCCGAGCGGCAGAGATAGGCGATCTCCTCTGCGCTGGCCCGCACATCGGCAGGGTCGCCGGCATAATCCTGGTCGGTCGTGCCGATGAGCGTGAAATCCTGCTCATAGGGAATGACGAAGAAAATGCGACGGTCGTCATTCTGAAAGATGTAGCAGCCCGGATGATCATACAGCTTGGGCACCACGATATGGCTGCCCTGGACGAGGCGGACGGGGGCGCGGGTATTGTTGTGCAGCACGGCCTGGCCGACATCGCCGACCCAGGGGCCGGCGGCATTGACCAGCGCGCGGGCGCGGATGGCATAGGTCTCGCCGCTGGCCTCATCGACCAGGGTGACATGCCAAAGCCCGGCCTCGCGCTGGGCGGCGACACAGCGCGTGCGCGGGCGGATGGTCGCCCCCCCTTCGGCGGCCGCCATGGCATTGAGCACGACGAGGCGGGAATCCTCGACCCAGCAATCGGAATATTCAAAGCCATGGACATAGTCGGGCTTCAACGGCGTGCCGGTGACGTCGCGGCGCAGATGGACCGAGCGCGTCGCCGGCAGCTTGCGGCGGCCACCGATATGGTCATACAGGAACAGGCCGAGGCGCAGCAGCCAGCGCGGCCGCAGCTTCTTATGATAGGGCAATACGAAGCGCAGCGGCCAGACGATATGGGGCGCGATGCCCCACAGCACCTCGCGCTCCATCAGCGCTTCGCGCACCAGGCGGAATTCGTAATATTCGAGATAGCGCAAGCCGCCATGGATCAGCTTGGTCGAGGCCGAGGAGGTGCCGGAGGCCAGATCCTGCTTCTCGCACAGAAACACCCGCCAGCCACGCCCCACCGCGTCCCGCGCAATGCCGCAGCCATTGATGCCCCCACCAATCACAGCAAGGTCATAAACCTCAGAAGGCGCGTTGTTTTGCAAAAATGTTCCGTCCCTTTGAGCGCCCTCACGGAGCGCCTTGTTAACGGAACAGAAACACGAAACTTTCGAAGATGCAAGCGATCAAAAAGCGCGCATAACGAAAAACGTGTCTGGCGCGTCGTCGCTTACTCGTCTTCCAGCTCGCCGCCGGTCTCGATCACTTCAGTTCCAAGCCTTTGCAGAATTTCAGACATTTTTGAAGGAACTTTATCGGTGACAAGGGTATGGATCTCATCCAGGCGGGCGATCCGCACCGGCGCACGGCGGCTGAATTTGGTCTGATCGGTGACGAGCACGACCTGACGCGCATTTTCGATTATGGCGCGCGAAACCTGCACTTCGCGCACATCGTAATCCAGCAGCGTGCCATCCTCATCGATCGCCGAGGTGCCGATGATGGCAAGATCGACCTTGAACTGGCGGATGATATCGGCCGCCATCTGCCCGACCACGCCGCCATCGGTCGGGCGGATGGTGCCGCCCGCAATCACCACATTGATCGAACTGTTGCGATAGAGAAAATTCGCGACATTGATATTGTTGGTAATGACCAGCAGGCCGGTATGGTTGACCAGCGCCTGCGCCACTTCCTCGGTCGTCGTGCCCAGATTGATGAAGAGCGAGGAATGGTCCGGGATCAGCCTGGCCGCCGCCTCGCCGATGCGCCGCTTGTTCGATTGCGCGACCAGCTTGCGCGCCTCATAGGCAAGGTTCTCGACGCCCGATGCCACCACAGCACCGCCATGGGTGCGCGTGATCAGCCGCGCCTCGCTCAAATCATTCAGATCCCGCCTGATCGTTTGCGGTGTCACGCCGAAACGGGTGACCAGATCTTCGACCGAAACCCGTCCGGTCTCGCGCACGAGGCCGACGATTTCCTGTTGCCGGCGCGAGGCAGGGCGCAAAATATCCATAAGATCTCAGGACGCTGGGGTGGAGGAGACGCCCGGCGTGGAGGCGCCCGGCGTGGATACGCCTAAATTGAAGGCGATCGAAATCCGCAGGGCGCTGCCGCGATAGGGCCGCACCTGATGAAACAACCAGGACGGGAACAGGAACAAAAGCCCGGGCCGCGGCCGGATGGTCTCGCCGGAGCCCACCGATGCGCCGTCCTCGCCGGCGAATTTCAGCGCGGGCGCATACATGCCGGGGCCGGGGCCGCGGGGATCGATCATCTCGAACTCACCGCCCAGCGACGGGTCATCGGCGCAGCCGCCGTCATCGACATAATAGGCGCCGGACCAGAAACTGCCAGGATGATAGTGGCAGATATTGCCGTCGCCCGGCCCGTTGACATTGGCCCAGGCCTGCACGGTCCATTGGGGCTGCAGCGGCTGGCCCTGGCGGTCCGCCGTCATCCGGTTCGCGACTTGCTTTGCCGCCGCGATGATCTCGCCCATCGGCGTGCCGCCCCAGTCGAGAATGTCCCGATCCGAATGCCAGCCACCGGCATTCGATGCCTGGACGGATGGGTGAGACTGGCGGCGATCGAGAATAAGACGGCGGAGGTCGGCATTGCGCGCCGCCGCGCCGGGCAGGTCGACAGCCGCGACCGGCGTCGCAAAAAGACCGCGAATGTTGATTTCGACGCGCGACATGTTCGTTTCTCCCGCTTCAGCCTGTGCGCGCGGCTCCGGGTCCTGTCAAGGGCGACGGGGCGCGGGGGCCTCAGCCGGCCGCGCGGATCAGCCGGCGGGCGGCTTTCTCCCGTCCGATCAAGGGCAGCAGATCCTTCAGATCGGGCCCGCTTTCCTCACCCGTCAGCGCCAGGCGCAGCGGGTGATACAGGCCGCGGCCTTTCCGGCCGGTGGCCGCGGCCAGGGCCTTTGTCCAGGCACCGGCCGTCATCTTGTCCCAGGGTTCCTCGGGCAGGTGTTCGGCCGCAGCACGCAGGAAATCGGCCTCCTGGGCTTGCGCCGGGGGGGAGATTTCGTCGGAGACGATCTCCCACCAGGCGCGGGCTTCGGACAGCAGGTCCAGATTGCCGCGAATGGAGAGCCAGAAATCCTCCGTCGCCCCGGCCGGCAGGCGGCTCTGCACATCGGCGAAGGTCAGCCGGTGCAGCAGATGACGGTTGATGGCCAGCAGCTGGCGCGGATCGAAGACCGCCGCGGAATGGGACATGCGGCCCAGATCGAAGGTGGCCGTCACTTCCGCGCGCGTCAGCGCCGCCATGTCATCGGCCGAGCCGAGGCGCGCCAGATAGGCGATGATGGCATCGGGCTCCAGCCCGTCCTTGCGCAGGCTGCGGACGGAAAGACTGTCGAAGCGCTTGGAGAGCTTGCCGCCCTCGGCATCCGTCAGCAAAGGCAGATGGGCGAAGCCGATCTGCTCCGGTCTGCCGCCCAATCCCCGCATCAGGTCGATCTGGATGCCGGTATTGGTGACGTGATCCTCACCGCGGATGATATGCGTCACGCCGAATTCCAGATCGTCGACGACCGAGGTGAAGGTATACAGGAAGCTGCCGTCGGCGCGGATCAGCACGGGGTCCGAGACGCTGGGCAGTTTCACGCGGCGCTCGCCAAACACGAGGTCATTCCAGGTCACGTCGCCGTCCGAGAGCTTGAAGCGCCAATAGGGGCGTTTGCCATTGGCTTCGGCGGTGGCGCGCTGCTCGGCCGTCAGCGACAGCATGGCGCGGTCATAAACGGGAGGCAGGCGGCGCTTCAGGCGCATGGCCCGCTTGGCCGCGAGTTCTTCCTCACTCTCGAAACAGGGATAGAGCAGCCCAGCGGCCTTCAGCCGGTCGGCCGCCGCCTCATACTGCGCCATGCGGTCGGACTGGCGGGCATAATCGTCCCAGGGGATGCCCAGCCAGCGCAGATCCTCCTGAATGGCCGCCTCATATTCCGGCTTGGAGCGCGCCGTGTCGGTGTCGTCCATGCGCAGCATCAGCCGTCCGCCATGGCGGCGGGTAAAGAGGTAATTGGCGACGGCGGTGCGCAGATTGCCGACATGCAGGAAGCCGGTGGGGCTGGGCGCAAAACGGAGGCGGGGGGTACTGGCGTTCATCCTCACCCCATGCCCCAGCCGGGCTGTGACGTCAAAGCCCGGAATGAGTGTCAGGAATGCTGGGCGTGGTGGCCCGCCCTAGTCCGGGCGGGGTCGTCGCAGGCGCATTGCCGTCACGCATCCACCGTGCTGCGGGTGGCGGCGCGGGCGGCCGGTGCCGCTTTGCGGGCGGGCGCGGGCCGCGGGGCGGGGGCCCCGGCGGTCTTTCCATCGATAGAGAAGGCGCCGATGAGGGCGGAGAGTTCAGTCGCGTCGTTGGCCAGGCCATGGCAGGCGGCGGTCGCCTGTTCCACCATCGCGGCATTCTGCTGCGTCGCGCGGTCCATCTGATTGACGGCGGTGTTGATTTCGCTCAGCGCGGTCGACTGCTCCTGCGCACTGGCTGAGATATCGGAGACGACGGAGTCGATCTCCCCGACATGGGAAATGATCCGGTCCAGCGCCTGCCCGGTTTGTGCGACGAGATTGACCCCGACCGCCACCTGCTGGGTGGAGGCGGAGATCAGCGTCTTGATCTCCTTCGCGGCATCGGCGGAGCGTTGGGCGAGAGCGCGGACCTCCTGCGCCACCACCGCGAAGCCCCGGCCGGCATCACCGGCGCGGGCCGCTTCCACGCCTGCGTTCAAGGCGAGAAGATTGGTCTGGAAGGCAATTTCGTCGATGACGCCGATGATCTGGCTGATTTTGTGTGAGGAGCTTTCGATTCCGTCCATGGATTTGACGGCCTCGCGCACGATGCCGCCGGATTTTTCGGCCTCCACCTTGGCGCCACTCACGATCGTGCGGGCCTGGCCGGCGCCTTCGGCTGACTTCTTGACCGTGGCGGTTATCTGGTCGAGCGCGGCGGCCGTCTCCTCCAGGCTTGCCGCCTGCTGTTCGGTGCGGCGGGACAGATCGCTGGTGGAGCTGAGGATTTCATCCGTCGTCTGTTTCACGGAATGCGTGTTCTGGCCGACTTTCCGCATGGTTTGTTGCAAGGCGGCAAAGGTGCGGTTGAGGTCGACCCGCAACTGGTCCAGTTCTGGCAGCAAGGGCTTGTCCAGCTGCTGGTTCAGTTGGCCATCGGCCAGGGCAGAGAGGGCGGCGCCGATCCGCTCGACGCTTTCGATCCGCGCCGTGACATCAGTCGCGAATTTCACGACTTTGATGACATGGCCATGCTCGTCCTGAATGGGATTATAGGCCCCGTGAATCCAGATCTGCTTGCCACCCTTCGATCGCCGGCGGAATTCCCCGGATTGGAATTTGCCGTTGCGCAGCTCGCTCCAGAACAGCCTATAGGGCTCGCTCTCAGCCTCGGCGGGCTCGAGGAAGATGCTGTGATGGCGGCCGACGACTTCCTCCAGCGTATAGCCCATGGCCTTGAGAAAATTGGCATTGGCATGGCGGATGGTGCCGTCCGGCGAAAATTCGATAATGGCCTGAGCACGCGAAAAAGCCGCGATCTGAGACGCGTAGTCGATGTTGAGCAATCTTGGTTTGGCATCCGCCCATTCCACGACGAAACCGGTTGTGCGGGCGCCGGATTTGATTGGCGCCACCTGCAGGTCGAAGCTGCGGCTGCCGATGGTGATGGTCGCGAAATGCGGCTTTTCCAGCTTGGCCAGCATGGTCCGCTGATGCGCCGGGTTTTTGTGGAAGATATCGATATTGCTGCCGATCAGCGTCTTCATGCTGAAATGCGGCATCTCCCGCCGCAATTCCGCTTCCGCTTCCTGCATGAACTCGTGCAGGGACCGGTTCATATACGTAATGTTCAGCTTGGCATCCGCCAGCATGACTTTGGTGCGGATCAGATCCAGAGCGGCCCGCTGTGCCGATGCCGTGCCTAGCCGCAACGAACCGATCTGCATGGAACCCCCACAGGCTCTGACGTGTCGGGGGAAAGCTACAAGGCGAGCATTAAGAGCGTATGAATCAAGAACGATGCGGATCGATGTCGGCCCAGATCCGGTGGCGGTCGTTACTTGACCGGGTCAGACCAGGTGCTGCCGCCTTGTCTGACCGCGACACATGTCAGGCGCCGTTCTGATCGCGCCGCCGCTGCAGCAAAAATTCGCGGCCGAGCTTCACCCGCGCTTCGCCGTCATAGGCGATGATATCGGCGGTGGCGTAGGTCTCATGCCAATGGTCGGGAATAAAGCTGCCGGTGCCGACCACGTCGATCGGCGCATGGGCGTCTGCCATCACGCGGCATTTATCGACGCCGAAGCCCGAGGAGGCGACGATTTTCACCTTGTCGAAGCCGGCCTCGTCCAAAGCCTCGCGCATGCGCCAGATGGCGGCGGCCGACACGCCGGTGCCCACCAGATGGCGCAGTTCGGCATCCGAGCGGTAGCGGCGGATGGCGCCGGGGCTGCGCCGCTCCAGCACGGCATAGCTCGCTGCCGGGTCCAGGGTCTCCAGGAAGCGTCCGCCATGGGTATCCAGCCGCACCGACATGCGGCCGGCAGCCGCCAGATCGGCAAAGCGCTCGCAGACGGCAAGCCCGTCCGTGATCTCGCGTCCGAAATAGTCGACGAGCACCGTCAAACTGTCGTCCGGGAAGGTCTCATGATACATTTCGGCCGCGCGCACGGTCGATCCGGCATAGCCGATCAGGGCATGCGGCATGGTGCCGAAACCACGCGGCGCGCCAAAGAAATGCGCGGTCGCGTCATTGGCATTGCCGATGAACCCCTTCGCCCCCTCGCGCTGGGCGGCACGGCTGCCGACGGCCGCGCCATAGGCCATCATCGACTGCATCTCGGTCCCCGCGCAGTGCCGCGCTTCCATGGCCAGGAAGGTGACATGGGGCAGGCCGATACACATCTGATAGGCGTGATGGGCGGCCACACACACCGCGCCCAGCTTCTGCAGCAGCAGCGTCTCCAGGTCGGTCAGATGGACGTAGCTGCCGGTGATATAGAGCAGCGGCTCGCCGGCGCCGACCCATTCGCCCTCGTCATGCAGAATATCGAACTGGAAGGTCGTGCCGCGGGCGACCGCCACCTCCTCCAGCCAGTCCAGCATCAGCTTCGGCGCGGAGATCACCGGCCGCCGGAGAAAGACTGCGTAGGTTACGGTCATATCGCCGAAGCGGCTGACGATCGCCTTGGTCTTGTTGAAATAGGCGTCCGTGTAGGCGGCAATCGTTTCCGCCTGCACCAGATCCTGCGCCGAGAGCGTATCCATCCCGTCCGTCCTGCCTTGTTCTTTTTATTCTGCGGCGACGGCGGCGGAGGTCGGCAGGCGACGCGCCTTCAGCTCTTCCGCCACCAGGAAGGCGAGTTCCAGCGACTGCTCGGCATTCAGCCTGGGGTCGCAGAAGGATTCGTAGCGCCGGCCGAGATCGGCTTCGGTCAGACGATGGGCGCCGCCCACGCATTCCGTCACGTCCTGCCCGGTCATCTCCACATGGATGCCGCCCGGCCAGGTGCCTTCCGCCGCATGTGCCTCGAAGAAGCCGCGCACCTCGCCCAGAATGGCGTCGAAGCGGCGGGTCTTGCGGCCATGGCTGGTCGAGATCGTATTGCCATGCATCGGGTCGCACAGCCACACCACCTCGGCCCCGGCCTCGCGCACCGCGCGCAGCAGGCGGGGAAACTTGGCGTCCAGCTTTTCCACGCCCATGCGGCTGATCAGCGTCAGCCGCCCCGGCTCGTTCGCCGGGTTCAGCGCGTCGATCAGGCGCAGCAGATCCTCAGGCTCGGTCGAGGGCCCGACCTTGAGGCCGATCGGGTTCTTGATGCCGCGCATGAATTCCACATGCGCACCGTCCACCTGCCGGGTGCGGTCGCCGATCCACAGGAAATGCGCCGAACAGGCATAGGTATCGCCGGTCGTGGAATCGACGCGCGCCAGCGCTTCCTCATACGGCAGCAGCAGCGCCTCATGGCTGGTGTAGAATTCCGTCTCCCTGATCTGGGGGGCGGTCTCCGCCGTCATGCCGCAGGCACGCATGAAGTTCAGCGTCTCGTCGATGCGGGCGGCCAGGTCCTGGTAGCGCGCGCCGAGCGGGCTGCGCTCGACGAAGCCGAGATTCCAGCGATGGACGCTGTGCAGGTCGGCATAGCCGCCGGTCGCGAAAGCGCGCAGCAGGTTCAGCGTGCCGGCCGATTGGAAATAGCCCGTTTCCATGCGGCCCGGATCGGGAATGCGGGCTTCCGGCGTGAAGGCCGGGCCGTTGATGATATCGCCGCGATAGCTCGGCAGCGTCTCATCGCCCACCGTCTCCATCTCGGCGCTGCGGGGCTTGGCGAACTGCCCTGCCATGCGGCCCATCTTCACCACCGGCACGCTGCTGCCGAAGGTCAGCACCACCGCCATCTGCAGCAGCACCCGGAAGGTGTCGCGAATGGTATTGGCGGTGAAATCGTCGAAGCTTTCGGCGCAGTCCCCGCCTTGCAGCACGAAGGATCGGCCGGCCGCGACTTCAGCCAGCGACGCCTTCAGCCGGCGGGCTTCGCCGGCAAAGACCAGAGGAGGGTATCGCCGCAGGCGGCCTTCGATCGCGGCCAGCCGTTCGACATCTGGATAGGCAGGGATCTGCCGCACCGGCCTGTTGCGCCAGCTCGCCGGGGTCCACAGCTCGGCGGCCCGGTTGTCGAGAGGACGGTCATTGCCCGTCTGGCCCATCGGTCTCTTCCTCGTCTGGTCGGCGCCCTAATCCCTTGCTGTGGCGCCGCGCTCTGGTCTGATGCCGCATGATGAAGGGCGCGGCACGGTCGGCGGTTATCGGACGTATTGGCCTGAAAAGCTACTCGGCCGCTTCTGCGGCGCTCGCAACGCGGGTCCGCGTGCGCATCGTCACGAATTCTTCCGCCGCCGTCGGGTGAATGCCGATGGTGCGGTCAAAATCCTGCTTGGTCGCCCCCATGCCCACGGCGATGCCGATGCCCTGCATGATCTCGGCCGCGTCCTCGCCCAGCATATGGGCGCCCAGAACCTTCTGGCTTTTCTGGTCGACCACAAGCTTCATCAGCGCCCGCCGGCCGGGCCGCCCGGTCAGCGTGTGGCGCATCGGCGTGAAGCGGCTGACATAGATATCCATCGGCCCCTGCTGCACCGCCTCCGCCTCGCTTAAGCCGACAGTCGCCAGCGGCGGGGTGGAGAAGACCGCCGTCGGCACATTGATATGCGAGGCTTCGCGCGGGTTATTGCCGAACAAGGTGTCTGCCAGGGCATGGCCCTCGGCGATCGCCACCGGCGTCAGGTTGAGCCGGTCCGTGACGTCGCCGATCGCATAGATATGCGGCACATTGGTGCGGCTGCCGCTGTTTACTTCAATTGCCCCGGCGGCGTTCAGTGCCACGCCTGCCGCCTCAATATTCAGGCCGCGCAGATTGGGCACGCGGCCCGTCGTCATGACCACGTAGTCGGCAACGATCTCGGTCGTGTCCGACAAGCGCACCCGGCGTTCTTGACCCTCTGTGCCTTCGGCGAAGACATGGGTGGTGACGACGCCATGGTGCAGCTGGATGCCCTGGGCCGCCATCGCTTCGGCCAGCGCCTCGCGCAGGTCCTCGTCGAAGCCGCGCAGCGGCAGCGGCTGGCGATAGACGAGATGCACCTCCGAGCCGAGCGCCGCGAAGACGCCGGCGAATTCCACGGCGCTATAGCCGCCACCGACAATCACCAGCCGCTGCGGCCGCGCGGGCAGATAGAACAGGTCATCGGTCGTGCCGGTCAGTTCGGCGCCGGGAAACTCCACCTTGTTCGGTGTGCTGCCGGTCGCGATCACGATATGGGCGGCCGTCACCCGCTCGCCGCCGATATCGAGCGTATGCGGGTCGATGAAGGTCGCATGGGCGTCGAAAGTGCGGACGCCGCTCTTGCCCAGCATCGTCTCATAGATGCCTTGCAGCCGGTTGATCTCGGTGTCCTTGGCCGCGATGAATTTGGCCCAATCGTGCCGGCCGCGAGTGATGTCCCAGCCAAAACCCTGCGAATCCTCGGCCCAGAGGCCGTATTCGCCTGCCTGCACCATCAGCTTCTTGGGCACGCAGCCGACATTGACGCAGGTCCCGCCCCAGAAGCGTTCCTCGGCGACGCCGACGCGCGCGCCGTGCCCCGCCGCAATGCGCGACAGGCGCGTGCCGCCGGAGCCGCCGCCGATAACAAAAAGGTCGAAATCGTAGGTCAAAGCCGCGCTCCCGCCTGCGTGAGGTGACATCTCACATAGGGCGAGGCCGGGGCACAATCAAAGCGGGGCAGGTCTTCGCGCTTGCTGATGCGCAGATCATGCGCATATGATGTGTCGGGATCGAAAGGTGAAACCATGGGGCATGCCCGCAACGCACCAAAGCGTGCTCTGAATGTCAGCATCAGTGAAGATCTCGTTTGCCAAGCCCGACGCTATACGCAAAATCTGAGCGGTACGATCGAAACTCTCCTGGAGGATTTCGTGGCGCGCGAAAAGCAGCGTCGCCGGGCCGAGGATAGTGCCGTAGAGGGCATTGTCGACCGCTTCTCTGCGTTCCATCAGCAATACGGTCTGTTGAGCGACGAATTTTCTAACCTTTAGGCGATGGCGCAGTTCGACGTCTTTCGCAACCCAGGCCGCCAGCGAGAGACCATTCCTTATGTCGTGGTTTTGCAGAATGCCCGCTTCGACCGGGGAAGGACGCGATTCGTCGCACCTTTAATCCGAGCAGAGCTGATAGCCGTCGATCTCCATGCTCTGGCGCCTCGATTTACCATTGAAGGCCATGCGGTCATCATGGACGTATTCAATCTCGCAACACTGTCCAGGGATCAGCTTGGGCCGCCCATAGCTTCATTGAGCGACGACGAATCGCGATCAAAGCTGATCCGTGCGCTGGATGAGCTTGTCGCGCAGGGATAGACGGGTCGCTCTCGTGTGTCATGGGCGGCATGTATAAAAATAAACTAAATGCGGTAGCGAATTGACAGCGGTAGAGAAGAATTTTACCTTCTCCCGATGTTCAATATCGGACGCTACGCATGAGCGGGCAGGGCGCGCCGCCCTATGATCGCTGGGCCCGCCTGGGTCTCGGCGCCCTGTCCGTCGCTTTGGGCCTCGGTCTGTGGCAGGCGCTGAACGGCCTGCATCTCATCCCGTCCGAGCTGCTGGCCAGTCCGGCCCAGGTCTGGGCGGCCTTCATCGACATATGCCGCCATGGCTATCGCGGTACCAGCCTGGGTGAGGATATTGGCTCGACCTTGTTCCGGGCGCTGGCCGGCTTTGCCATCGCGATCGTGGTCGGCGTGCCGCTCGGCCTGTGGATGGGCATGAGCCGTCTGACCGCCGCCGCCGCCGATTGGATCGTGCAATTCCTGCGGCCCCTGCCGCCGCTTTCCTTTCTGATCCTGCTCATGCTTTGGCTCGGCACGGGGGATCTCGCGAAGGTCGGGCTTCTGGCGCTGACCGCCTTTCCCATCATCGCCAGCGCCACCTACGCCGCCGTCGCCGGCGTGCCGCGACAGAAAGTGCAGGCCGCGCAATCGCTGGGGGCGAGTTCCAGCCAGATCTTCCGCCATGTCCTGCTGCCGGCCGCCCTGCCGATGATCTCGACGGGCCTCCGCATCGCGCTCGCCGCCGCTTTCTCCACCGTCGTGGCCGCCGAACTCATGGCCGGCAGCGACGGGCTGGGCTGGATGATCTTCTCGGCCAGCCAGTTCCTGCGCAATGACATCGTCATGCTCGGCATCATCCTGCTCGGCCTCATCGGCATGGCGCTCAGCGGCCTGCTCCTCGGCCTCGACCGCTCGCTCATTCATTGGCGGGGCCGCGAATGACCCGCTTTCTGCGCCGCCGCCCCTGGCTGGTCACGCTGGCCGGCATTGCGGTCGTGCTCGCCGCCTGGGCCATCGCGACCTATACCGGCGCGGTCTCGGACCTGCTGCTGCCGACCCCGGATGAGCTGTGGGACGGGGGCGCCGATCTCGTCCTCAACGGCTACAAAGGCTACAGCCTGGGCGCCCATATCGGCCTCAGCCTGATGCGCGTGGGCCTGGGCTTCGGCTTCGGCACCATCATCGGCACGCTGCTCGGGCTTGGCATGGGCGTCTCGCCCAAGCTGGACGCGATGGCCGCACCCTATATCGAATTCCTCCGACCCCTGCCGCAGCTCGCCTATCTCGTGCTGCTTATCATCTGGTTCGGCATCGGTGAGACGCCCAAGATCGTGCTGCTGTTCCTGGCCGCCCTGCCGGTCTCGGCCGTCGCCGCGCGGGACGGCGTCCGCCAAGTCTCGCCCGAACGCGTGCTCGCCGCGCGCTCGCTCGGCGCCAGTTCCCGTCAGATCTTCTTCCATGTCGTGCTGCCCTCGGCGCTGGGCGAGATTTTCATCGGCGCCCGGCTCTCGATCGGAATTGTCTACGCAACCTTGATCGCGGCCGAAATGATTGCCGGCGCCTCCGGCATCGGCTGGCTCATTCTCGATGCCGGGCGCTTCCTGCGCAGCGATTACGTCATCGCCGGCATCCTGATTATCGCGGCCATGGGCATCGCCCTCGACCGCGGACTGCTCTTCGCCCAGCGCCGCATCGTGCACTGGGCTGGAAAATGACCACAAAAATTATCAAACATCTGGAGAGACGCATGACAGACACCAACGGCTTCGGCCGCCGCAAGCTCATCGCCGGTGCCGCGGGCCTCGGACTCGCCGCCACCCTGCCCGCCATCCGGGCGCGTGCGGCAGACCCGGTCGCCATCAACATCGCCTATTTCGTTGAGACCAAGCCCACCGCCATCGCCAAGGTGAAAGGCTGGTTCGAGCAGGAAGCGAATGCCAAGATCAACTGGATCGAAGTTGGCAGCGGCGCCCAGATCAACGCCGGCGTCGTCGGCGGCAGCATCGATATCGGCATCGGCATCGGCTCGGCGCCCACTGCCTCGGGTCTCAGCCAGGGCATTCCCTATAAGGTCGTCGCCCTGCTCGACAATATCGGCCCGGCCGAGGAACTGACCGTTCGCGCCTCGGACAACATCAAAACGGCCGCCGATTTCAAAGGCAAGAAGCTCGCCACCCCCTTCGGCTCGACCTCGCATTTCCGCCTCATCGGCTTCCTCAAGACCAACAACCTCTCGCTGCATGACGTGACGGTGCTGGATCTGCCGCCGGATCAGATCGTGGCGGCCTGGAAGCGCGGCGATATTGACGGCGCCTATGTCTGGAGCCCGGCCAAGGCCGAAATTCTGGCCGCAGGCGGCGTCGTCTATGAGACCTATAAGGAACTTGACGAGAAGGGCTATGTCATCGCCGATCTCATCAATGCGCGCACGGCCTTTGCCGAGAAGCATCCCGAGGCGGTGACCGGCATCCTGCGCGCCTATGGCAAGGCGCTCACCTATTGGCAGACCAACCCGGACGATGCCGCTGCCATCATCGGTCAGGCGACCGGCGTCACGGCCGCGGTTGCGGCCGACAATCTACGTGAATATGATTTCATCTCGCTGAAGGATCAGCTTGGTCCGAAATGGCTCGGCACGCCGGGCCATCCGGGCGCTTTCGCAACCCAGTTGCACAGCACGGCGGAATTCCTGGTCGGCCAGAAGAGCATCCGCCATGCCCAGAAGCTGGTTGCCTATCAGAAGGGCATCGATACCCGTTACCTGGAAAAGGCCGTTGCCTGATCAGCCATCAAGCCTGACTGCCGGATTGGCTTCTGCCCCCGATACCGGGGCAGAAGCGGATTTCGTCCGTTTCGACCAGGTCTCCGTCACCTATGGGGCGGAGACACGGCAGCCGACGCTCGCCCTGACGCCCACCGATCTCAGCTTCGCCCGCGGCGATTTCGTCTGCATCGTCGGCCCCTCAGGCTGCGGCAAAACCACCTTGATGCAGACCCTGGCAGGGTTTCTGAAGGCGACCTCAGGCACCGTCAGCGTCGCCGGCCAGACCGTGACGGGGCCGGGCGCGGATCGCGGCGTCGTCTTCCAGCACGCCGCCCTGTTTCCGTGGAAGACGGTCGCCGGCAATGCCGGTTTCGGTCCCACCATGCGCGGCCTGCCGCGGGCCGAGCGCGCGGCGCGGGTCGAATACTGGCTGAATTCCGTGGGCCTGTGGGAGTTTCGCAACCGCTACCCCTATCAGCTCTCGGGCGGCATGCAGCAGCGTCTGGCCATTGCCCGCGCCCTCGCCAATGAGCCTGACATCCTGCTGATGGACGAGCCCTTCGGGGCCTTGGATGCGCTGACACGCGAAAAGATGCAGGAAGAGCTGCATACCGTTTGGAAGCGTCGTGGCATGACGGTGCTCTTCATCACCCATAGCGTCGACGAGGCCGTCTATCTCGGTACCGAAGTCGTCGTCATGTCGCAGCGGCCCGGGCGCATTCTGCAGCGCATTCCGGCGCCCTTCGCCCGCCAGGCAGGAGAGCGCGATATCCGCCGCATCAAGGCGGGGGCGGATTTCGTGGCGCTGCGCGAACAGGTCCTGTCTCTGATCTGGGGGGAAGGCGGCGGCTGATACGGTGCTGCGTGGAGGGCGAAGGCGGCCGAAGCAGGTGGCTTCCCCTGCGCTCAAAAAACTCGTCTAATCCATTCTTCTCTCTGCCTATGGGTTAGCGCTTGTGACGACGAGACCGGTTTTCGACCGTATCTGGACGGGTGGCCGGCTGGCCACCATGGCGGCGGCGCGCGCCGGTCTTGGCATTATCGAGGATGGCGTTATCGCCAGCCGCGATGGGCGCATCGCCTTTGTCGGACCCGCGGCCGATCTGCCCGGCGATGCGACAGCGATAGAGACCATCGCGCTGCACGGGCGCTGGGTCACGCCCGGCCTCATCGATTGCCACACCCATATCGTCTACGCCGATAATCGCGCCGCGGAGTGGGAGATGCGCCTGGCCGGCGCTCCTTACGAGGATATCGCCCGCGCCGGCGGTGGCATTCTATCCTCCGTCCGTTCGGTCCGGGCCACGGAAGAGGCGGCGCTCATCGCCCAGGCCCTGCCACGGGTCGACAGGCTGATCGCTGAAGGCGTCACCACGCTCGAATCGAAATCCGGCTACGGTCTTGATCTGGCGCAGGAGATGAAACTGCTCCGCGCCGGACGCGCCATCGGGGACAGACGGCGCTTGCGCGTGCTCACCAGCTTTCTTGGCGCTCATGCCCTGCCGCCGGAAGCAGCGGGTGACCGCGACGCCTATATCGACCTCATCTGCACCACCATGCTGCCCGCGATCGCGTCGGCGGGCCTCGCAGACGCGGTCGATGCCTTCTGCGAAAGCATCGCCTTCTCGACCGATCAGGTGGCGCGTCTTTTCACCGCCGCCCAGGCGCTGGGCCTGCCCGTGAAACTCCATGCCGACCAGCTGACCAATGGCGGCGGGGCGGCACTCGCCGCCCGCTTCGGCGCGCTTTCGGCCGATCATCTGGAATATACCGATGATGCTGGCGCTGCGGCTTTGGCAGGCTCCGGCACCGTGGCTGTGCTCCTGCCCGGCGCCTATTACGTGCTGCGCGAGAAAAAGGCGCCCGATGTCGCGTCCTTCCGCCGTCATGGCGTGGCGATGGCGGTCTCCACCGATTGCAACCCCGGCACCGCGCCGCTGACCTCGTTGCTGCTGACCATGCATATGGCGGCGACACTCTTCGGCCTGACCGTGCATGAAGCGCTGCTCGGCACCACGCGGGAAGCGGCGCGAGCCTTGGGCAAATCCGCTGAGATCGGCTCGCTGGAAACCGGCAAGGCTTGCGACCTTGCCATCTGGGATGTCGCCCATCCTGCGGAGATTTTTCACAACCTCGGTGCTAATCCGCTGCACAGCCGGGTTTTCGCCGGCCAGCCTGGCGAGACCGGCGCGGCCTGAACGTCTTCCCGCCGGTCTCATAGAGGCCAGGGCATTGCAGGCGGACGGTTTTCGTCACAGGGAGGTTCCGCTTGCGGATGACAGTCTGGTAAGACAAGCTGAGAGCGGATGGGAGCGGCGGTAAAGCGGGCATGGACACAGAACACGAGATTGCCTGGATCGAGTCCGCACGCGCGATTATCGAACCAGATAATACGACCCAGCCGATCCTGGAGCTGATCGAGGGCGCCACCAAAACCATCTGCCTGAAGATGTTCACCTTCACGGCGGATGATATTGCCGAGGCGCTGATCGCCGCCCAGCAGCGTGGCGTGCTGGTCCGGGTCATGCTCAATCCGGCGCGCTCCTCCGGCAGCCGCGCCAATGACGATATGAAGGCCCGACTCCAGGCCGGCGGCATCACGGTCGCCTGGAGCAGCCCGGCCTTCGCCGTGACCCATGAAAAATCCATGGTGATCGACAGCCGCGTCGCCATGATCGCGACCTTCAACTTTGGCGTGAAATATTTCACGACCACGCGTGACTACGGTATCGTCACCGAAGACGCCGATGCGATCGCCGAAATGGAGTCCTGTTTCGAGGCCGACTGGTCCCGCAAGCAATTCGTCCAGCGCGAGAAAAGCGCGCTGATCTGGAGCAATCGCGGCTCCCGCGCGCTGATCTGCCGCTTCATTGACATGGCCGAGCATACGCTGGACGTGCAGCATCCCAAATTCGTCGATGCCGTGGTGCTCGATCGCATCATCCAGGCGCATGAGCGTGGTGTCAGGGTGCGCGTCCTCTGCGGCGGCAAGCACGGCATCAGCACCTGGGATGTGCTCGATACCTTCGCCTCGCTCCGTCTCATGAAGCTGCATGGCGTCAAGATCCGCAAGCAGAAGGACCTCCGTCTGCATGCCAAGCTGCTGCTGGCGGATGACAAGCATGCCGTCGTCGGCTCCATGAATATTGACCGCAGCGCCTTCGACCTGCGCCGCGAACTGGGATGCTTCATCAATGACCCTCGTGCGGTCGAAGCTCTGTCGCAGACCTTTACCGATGACTGGCATGAGGCCAAGCGCTACGATCCGCCAGATCCGCTGACCGTTGATCTGCTGGAAGAGGACGATCATCCCCATGATTCCGAACTCGTCCACGAATAGCGCGGCGGCGGGTACGGGCGTTCTCGTGACGACGGAGACCGCCGGTCCGGTCGAGGAGGTGCCGATTCGCGCCTCCGCCTGGGACATTGCGCGCACCTTTAACGAGATTTCGCTGTCCAGCTTCGGCGGCGGCCTCTCCGCCTGGTCGCGGGAAATGGTGGTCGCCCGCCGCAAATGGATGAATGACGCCGAATTCCTCAGCGCGATGACGGTCTGCCGCATCCTGCCCGGCGCCAATCAGGTTAATCTCGCCGTCTTCGTCGGCACCAAGCTGAACGGCTTGCGCGGGGCAGGGGCGGCGTTGGCCGGTCTCATTGCCATGCCGACTCTTCTGCTGGTCGGCATCGCGGCCCTCTACGCCGCCTTCCAGCATTCCCATGCCGTGCAGCATGTGCTGGCTGGATTCGCGGCGGCGGCCGTCGCCATGACCCTGCAGATGGTCTGGAAGACCGGTCGCACCACGCTCACCTCCGTTATGCCGGTGCTGCTGTTTGCGGCCACCTTCGTCCTGAACGGGGTCCTGCGCTGGCCCCTGTGGTGGACGCTCGCCATCACCGCCCCTATCGGCATCGCCTGGGCCTGGCGCCGGGCGCATCGCAAGGCCGCGGCCGTCGCCGCGGAAAGCGCATCATGACGCTCGCCCTCGCCCTCCAGCTCTGCTCGGTCTTCGGCATCACATCGCTGATGGCCTTCGGCGGCGGTAATGCCGTCATCCCGCAATTCGAGCAGCAGACGGTCTCCGTTTATCACTGGCTGACGGCGCAGCAGTTCACCGATTCCTTTGCCATCGCGCAGGCCGCCCCCGGCCCCAGCACGCTCATCGTCAGCCTGCTCGGCTATCGCGCAGGCGGCATCTGGGGCGCGCTGATCGCGACCGCCGCCATGGTCGTGCCCACCGGCTTCATCGTCTATGGCATCGCGCGCGTCTGGGATCGCGGCCACGGCGACAAGCCCATCCGCCACGCGCTCCAGGACGGGCTGGCGCCGATCACCGTGGGGCTGATCCTGGCCGGCGGCCTGGTCGTCGCCCGCCATGCCGAGACCAGCTGGGTGCAGCTTGCCATGACTTTCGTCGCAACCATCGTGCTCTGCGCGACCAAGCTCAATCCGCTGATCATCGCCGTCTGCTGCGGCTTTGCCGGATACGTCCTCAGCGCCTGACCCGGCGCCGGTGCGGTAGGCTCAGCTCCGCACCACCACGTGAATATCGCCGTGGCGCTCCTGCACGTTCAGCGCCACCTCGTCGCCCATGCGGCGGATCAGCACGGTCACGCTGGCCTCGCCGATGCAGATCCGATGCAGCACCATCTCGTCCAGAAAGGGCGGCAGTTTCGGCGTGCTGAAAATCACCGACCGCGCCGCGGGGTCGATCGACAATCCCAGCGAGGCTTGCAGCAAAGCGGGCAGCGCCGCCGCCGCCCAGGCCTGGGGTGAGCAGGCGACCGGGTAGAAGGTCGGCCCCTGCGCCCGCCTGCGCGCAAATCCGCAGAACAGTTCCGGCAGCCGGCGCATGTCGATGTAGAGGGCCGCGTCGAACTGGCCCTGGAAAATCTTCGCGACCGCATCCGTGTGCCCGTAGCGGGCCAGGCCCATGGCGATCAGGGCATTGTCATGCGGCCAGACCGAGCCGTTGTGATAGCCCATCGGATTGTAGCGGGCCTCGGTGCTGGCGACGGTGCGGATGCCCCAGCCCGAGAAGAAGTCGTGGTTCATGAAGCCTTCGGCCATGCGGGCCGCGCGCGCGGGGGCCACAATCCCGGTCATCAGGAGATGGCCAGGGTTAGAGGTGCGCACGCAGCAGGGCTTTTTGGCGCCATCCAGCGCCAAGGCATAGGTGCCGATCTGCTCGCACCAGAAGGCCGCCTCGAAAGCCAGGCGCAAGGCCTCGGCCTTATGATCATGAGAGGTCGCGACCTGCTCATGGCCCAGCTGGCGGCCGATCTCTGCCATGGCGCGATGCGCGGCATAGACATAGCCCTGCACCTCCACCAGGGCGATCGGCCCTTCGGCCAGATCGCCATTGGCATGGAAGACGCTGTCGAAACTGTCTTTCCAGCCCTGGTTCTGCAGCCCCGATCCGGTGGCGCGGAAATATTCCACGAAACCGTCGCCGTCGCGGTCGCCGTAGCGCGCGATCCATTCCATCGCCGCTTCCAGATGTGGCCATAGCTGCTGCAAGGTGGTGCCGTCATGCGTGCGCTCGAAATAGGCGCCGGCCAGCATGACGAACAGAGGGGTGCTGTCGACGCTGCCGTAGTAGCGGCGGAACGGCACCTCACCCAATTCCGCCATCTCGCCGTTGCGCATTTCATGCACGATCTTGCCGGGTTCGGAATCGGCGGCGGCATCGACCGTGGTCGCCTGGGTGGCGGCCAGGAATTTCAGCACCCCGCGCGCGATCGCGGGGTCCATCCACAGCACCTCATAGGCGGTGATCAGCGCATCGCGGCCGAAGGCGGCGGTAAACCACGGAATGCCGGCATAGGGGTAAAGCCCCGTCGGCTTCTCAGTGATCAGCATATAGAGGTCGGCCACGGCGCGGCGGATGGCTTCGTTGAACAGCTCGTTGGAACTCTCCATCGCCGCCGCCTTGGCCGAGCGCGTGCGCATCCAGCGGCGCGATTCGACCAGGCTGATCAGATAGTTCGTGCGCACCTCGCGCACGGGGGCGGCCGCCTCGTCATTGCAGCCGATTTCGATATAAAGCAGCGTCTGCTGCCCCGGCGGGATGGTGACGTCGAAGGTCGCGCGGCTGCCGTCCAGCGCATCGGGCGTGGGCGAGAAGCGCAGCCGCGTCGTGCGGCGGCGATCGTCGAGCCCCATATACGCCAGCGTCACGCTTGTCTCATCGACCTCGGTTGGCTGGCGCGTGCCGTGCCGCGTGCGCGTGGTGCCGCGCACTTCAAACAGGTCGGCGAAATCCGCATCGAAGGAGAATTCCAGCCGCACCAGCTGAGGTTCATGCGAAAAGCTACGGATCTGCACGCGCTCGAACAGCGTTGCGTTGATCATGAAACGCACGCGCCGGATATGGATCACGCTGTGATCCACCACAACCTTGCCGTCGCGCGTCAGATCCGGGTTGGCAAGGTCACAGATCAGCGCCGTATTGTCATCCCGTAGCGTAGAACTCAGCAGAACCGGACGGCCGCCGCCGATGGTCAGATCGAAGACCGACAGGTGGCGGGTGTCGCGGTTGTAAAGTCCCTCCGTGCCGCCCTCATAGGGCAGGATATTGCCCGACAGATCGAAGACGCCGAACATGTCGCCGTTTTTGAGCGTTCTGTATTGCCGCTCCTGCAGCGACAGCGTGGCCCCCACGGCATAGGGCGGCTCGACCTGATCGGCTTTCGGTTGCAAGGCAGCGCTCACGATCGGTAATCCTTTCATCCGGCGTCCAGGCGGGTCATGCGCGGCATCACGCGGCGCATGACCCATCTGGCGCGGGCGACCTTACTATCCTTTGAAGGAAGAGACTTCGCGCCACAGGTCGATGCCGCCATCCTGGGCATGGATGTCGATCTCGGCCAGTTCCGCTGCCGTGAAGGCCAGGTTCTTGGTCGCATCCAGCGCATTGTCGAGCTGGGCGACATTGCGCGCGCCGATCAGTGCTGTCGTCACCGCCGTGTCGCGCAGCACCCAGGCGATCGCCATCTGCGCCAGCGATTGGCCGCGCTTGGCCGCAATATCGTTCAGCGCGCGCACGCGGGTCAGGTTCTCCTCGGTGATGAGGTCCTTGGAGAAATAGCGGCCCTCGGCGGCGCGGCTGCCTTCCTTGACGCCGCCCAGATATTTGTCGGTGAGCAGACCCTGGGCGAGGGGCGAGAAGGCGATGCAGCCGGTGCCGATCTCTTCCAGCGTCTCCAGCAGCCCGCCTTCCACCCAGCGGTTGAGCAGCGAATAGGAGGGTTGATGGATCAGCAGCGGCACTTGCCGTTCGCGCAGCAGGCCGGACATCGTCCGGGTCAGTTCAGGCCCGTAGGAGGAGATGCCGACGTACAGCGCCTTGCCCTGGCGCACCAGCTGGGCCAGCGCGTCGGCGGTCTCTTCCAGCGGGGTCTCGAAATCGGGGCGGTGGGAATAGAAGATGTCGACATAGTCCAGGCCCATCCGCTTCAGGCTCTGGTCGCAGCTGGCGATGAGGTATTTGCGGCTGCCGCCGATGCCGTAGGGGCCGGGCCACATGTCCCAGCCGGCCTTGGAGGAGATGATCAGCTCGTCGCGATAGGGCAGAAAGTCCTTCTTCAGCAGGACGCCGAAATTCTCTTCCGCCGAGCCATAGGGCGGGCCGTAGTTATTGGCGAGATCGAAATGCGTCACGCCGCGGTCGAAAGCCCGCCGCAGGATAGCGCGACCATTCTCCAGCACGTCGGTGCCGCCGAAATGGTGCCACAGGCCGAGCGAGATCAAAGGCAGCTGAATGCCGGAGCGGCCGCAACGGCGGTACGGAATGGCCTCGTAGCGGCCTGGGTCGGCAATGTAGGTCATGACTGTTCCCTGGGGAGTGAGCGTTTTGATTTGGCGTTCGCTGGGCCGTCTGGGTCGGCACGGGCGAAGCCTAACCTGCCTGTGCGGCAAGGGACAGGGGGAGGGGATCAACGGACTTGCTTACCGGAAAGGATTAGTAGAGAGCAGAGGTCACGTCCTCCGAGAAAGCCCCTCATGCCTGACAGTATCGCGCCCGCCGTGCTTTCCGAGCGGATGATGGGTCTGAAGCCCCTGCCGGGGCTGCTGATGGGTATCGGCGCGATGAAGGGCGGCACCAGCTGGCTTTATGAGATGCTGCGCTGTCATCCCGCCCTGGAATGCCTGCCGGTCAAGGAAATCCATTACTTCTGGGAATGCTACGGCAGCTTCCCGCTGCTGTCGCCCGACCAGCGGCGGGCAACCGCGGCCAGTCACCTGGCGGGCCAGTTGCCCGATCTTGCGACGGCGGAGATCGGGCCGCGTTTCGACTGGTTCAAGCGCTATCTGGCCGATCCGGTTGATGACCGCTGGTTCACGAATCTCTTTTGCCCCAGGCCCGAGACTGCGTTCTGCGTCGAATTCAGCAATATGTCCGCGCGCCTCGGCCCCCCAACCTGGACGCATATGCGACGCTTCACCGATCGTCTCCGCGTTCTCTATGCGGTTCGCAACCCGGTGCGCCGGCTCTGGAGCCATGCCCGCTTCCACGCCGCCATCATCGGCTACCTGGATCAGCTGCCCCATCTCGACTCCGCGGGCTTCGCGGCCTTCCTGGAAGAGAGCGGCTGCTTTGACCACGGCCGCTATTCCGAAGTCCTTAGCCTGATGGCAAGCGAACTGGACCCGCGGGACTATCTCGTCCTCCATAGCGAGGCCATGGCCGCTGACCCTTATGGCGTGATGCGGCAGATCGAGGCCTTTTTGGACCTGTCGCCCGCGCAGTATCCTGCCACGCTGGCAGCGGCGCAGCTCAATGTCTCCCCCGGTCTTGCGATGCCGCAGGCTTTCGCGTCTGCGGCAGTGCCCTATGTCCGGCGGGAACTGGACGCCCTGGCGGCCATCGGTTTCCCGGTGCCCCCCTTCTGGATTGAGGATGTCCAGGCTCTGGCGGGTTAGGTCCTCAGCCTCAGGTCTGCCGCACCGTCCTGGGCGCCAGACAGGCGACCGCAAAGGTCGCGACCGCAATCACCGCGGCCAGCACGAAGACCCCATGCAGCGCATGGCCGAGTTTGTCGGTCGCGTCCATCAGGTCGCGGGCCGAAAGCGCCGCACGCAGGCTCGGGTTCACCAATTCCCGCATCAGGTCACGGCCATGGGTATTCGCGAGACCGGCATTGAGCACACCGCCGAAAGCCGCCGCGCCCAAAGCCTGGCCCATCAGCCGGCTGAAAAAGAACAGCGCGATTGATCGTCCGCGCTCGCCCGCAGGCACCCCGCCTTGCACGGCGAGGGTGAACGTGATGCTGGTCAGGCCCATGCCGGCGCCGATCGGGATGCAGATCAGGATCAGCCAAGCCAGGCTGCGGCTATCGGCGATCGGCACCAGCGCCGCCATGCCGGCGGCCATGGTGATGCCGCCGGCCGTCGCCAGCAGCCGGTTGGAGACGCGGCCGGCCAGGCGGCCGATCGTCATGCTGGTGATGGTCCAGGAGACGGTCAGCGCCCCGATCACCATGCCCGCCTGGAGGGCACCTTGTCCCATCACGCCCTGCACCAGGGGCGGCAGGAAGGCGGTGGTGCCAAGCAGCAGGCTGCCCGCCAGCAGGGCCGAGCCATTCGCCGTCATCAGCAGGGGGCGGAACATCAGATGCAAGGGCAGCAGCGGGTGGGCTACCCGCCGCTCGCGCAGGCCAAATCCGGCCAGGGCAGCGAAGGCCGCGGCCAGCACCAGGACCAGCTCAGTCGCCCTCAGCGTCTCGAACTGCACCAGCGCGCCCATCATCAGGCCCAGGCCCAGCACCAGCAGAAGGCATCCCGCCACGTCGATCGGCGCGCGGCTGCGTGTCTGCGCGCCCTCGCGCAGAAACCGCCAGACCATGGTCATTGTCACCAGGCCGATGGGCAGATTGACCCAGAAGCAGAACTGCCAGCCCAGCGTATGGACGAAGAAGGCGCCCAGCAGCGGCCCGGCAATCGCCGCAATGCCCCAAACGCCGGAGACATAGCCCATGACGCGGGGCCGGTCCTCGGGGGCGCAGACATCACCGATGATGGTGACACCCAGCGGCGCCAACCCGCCGCCGCCAATGCCCTGGAGGGCGCGAAAAATCACCAGCCAGATCATGCTATGGGCGAAGCCGCATAGCAGCGACCCGATCAGGAACAGGCCGGTACTGCCCAGATAGACCGTGCGGCGGCCGAAGCTGTCGGCGATGCGGCCATAGAGCGGCGTCATCACCGCCTGGGTCAGCAGATAGATGCCGAAGACCCAGGAGAACAGGTGAAAGCCGCCCAGCTTGCCGACGATGACGGGCATAGCGGTGCTGATGACCGTCACCTCCACCGCCGCCATGAAGGTGGAAATCAGGATCGCTGAGATGATCAGTCGCGCGTGGCGTGGCCGCCCGATTCCCGGCGCGGCCGGTGTCGCCAATGTCGCGTCACTCATGGCGTCAATCTTATCCCTGCGGCCCTAAAAAGCGTCGGGTCGTGGCGGCGGCCTCCGCAAGTCCGACCCGTTCCACCGCCACCCCGGGCGGGAAGGCCGAGAGCAGCCGGGAAGGTGTGCGGCGGTCAAGCAGCACGAACACACCTCTGTCATCCACCCGGCGGATAAGACGTCCGAAAGCCTGGCGCAGGCGCAGCCGCGCGATGCGGTCGTCGAATTCCTTCGGCGCGCCACCGGAAAGGTGAATGCGCCGCTCGCGGTGCAAAATATCGGGCCGCGGCCAGGGCACGCGCTCGAACACCACCAGGCGCAGGGCATTGCCCGGCACATCGACCCCGTCGCGCATCGCGTCCGTGCCCAGCAGGCAGGAATTTTCTTCCGCCCGAAAGATATCGACCAGAGTCGCATTGTTCATGGCGTCGATATGCTGGGCATAGAGCGGCAGCCCCGCCTCTTCCAGGGCGGGCGCGATGCGCCGATGCACCGAGCGCAGCCGGCCGATGGCAGTGAACAATCCCAATCCGCCACCACCGGATGACAGAAACAGCGTGCGATAGGCGGCGGCGAGAGCGGCAGGGTCGCCGGTATCGACATCGTTGATGACCAAGGCCCGCGTGCGCTCGGCATAGTCGAAGGGGCTCGGCAGGCTGGCGCGGATCGCGGGCAGCGCCAGATGATTGGCGCCGACGCGGGCCTCGGCGTCGCTCCAGGCGCGTTCCGGGTCTTCCTCGCCGCCGTCGCGCAGCGTCGCCGACGTGATCAGCAGCCCATGCGCGGGGGCGGCGAGCGTCGTGGCGAAGGGCAGCGTCGGGTCCAGCCAATGCCGCAGCAGGGCTACATCCCGCACCTGGCCTTCTGACCGGTCGAGGCGCAAAAACTGCACATGGCCGCGAAAGGTTTCTGACACCGGCGGCGGCTCGATGATTTCACCCAGCATCGCGGCCCAGGCCTTCAGCGGCTCCAAAGCGCGGCGGGCGATGGTCCGGCCCATGCCTTCGATGCGCGCGCGCGTCGCTTGGTCCAGCTCGTCGGCCTCCTCATCCAGCCGGGCGAGCAGGCGCTGGCGCAGATTGGTCAAGGGCTCCGCGATGCGCATCAGCGCGCGGCGTAGCGTCTCGGCGGCGGCGGCGACATCCTCCGCCACCGGATGCAGGTCGCATTCGGCGGCGAAGCCTGCGCGCGCCTCGTCCTCGCCGCCCCGGCCGGAGAGGCGCGCCAGAACCTGGACGCGCAGCGCCACCAGCAAAACTTCAGACGGATTTTTCGCCACTGGCTCGGCTGAGATGTCCGACGGCGTCTCCGAAGCCGGCGGCGCGTCGTCGCTGAGCCGGAACGCCCAGCCCGGTGCGGGCAGGGCACGGGCCGCCAGCAGGGCGGCATCGAGCGGCGCGATCAGGTCGGCGCGCTCCCCGACCAAGTCGCCGATACGGGCGGAGAGGCCCTTGCCGCGGCTCCGCAGGCCTTCGGCGCCCAGCAGCCAGCGCCGCAGCTCGGCCGCTTCGCGCCCCGACAGCTCGGCCGAAAAGGCCGCGTCGGCGGCGTCGAAAATATGGTGGCCCTCGTCAAAGACGTAGCGCGTCGGCACGTAATTATCGTCCAAGCCGCCCCAGGCCGCCTGGGTCAGCACCAGCGCGTGATTGGCGACCACCAGATCGGCGTCGCGCGCCCGGCGAATGCCGTGTTCCACGAAGCAGCGCTTCCAATGGCTGCAGGCGGCATACAGGCATTCGCCGCGCCGGTCGGCCAGGCTCCCCAGCAGCGGCGCGCCGAAAATCTCGATGAACCAGCCGGGCAGGTCGCCGCCCAGAATATCGCCGTCGCTGGTGACACTCGCCCAGCGGGCGATCAGGCCGAGCGGAATGACCAGCGCCGGATTGGCGCCGACCAGCGCCGATGTCACCGCATCCTCCATATTGAGCAGGCACAGATAGTTTTCGCGGCCCTTGCGCAGCACAACACGCCGGTGCCGCTCGGCGGGGTCGGGGAACAGCCGCTCCAGCTCGCTCTCCACCTGACGCTGCAGATGGCGGGTGAAGGTCGAAATCCACACCGGCGCATGATTGCGTTCCGCCCACAGACTCGCGGGCGCGACATAGCCCAGCGTCTTGCCGGTACCCGTGCCGGCCTCGGCCAGCACGATATTGGGCGCGCCCTCCGTCGCCCGCGGGGTGAAGGCCGCGGCGGCGGCAGAGGCGTAATCCGCCTGGCCCTGGCGGGTTTCAGCGCCGTCGCCGACCAGGCGCGCCAGCCGCTGCCGCGCCTCGGCGGAGGAGACGGGCAGGGCGGAGGGCGCGGGCGGGGGCGCCCCTTCCTCCCATTCCGGCAGGCGGCGCCAGACGCGGAAGGCATTGCCGTCCTTGCCCGATGGCGCCGCAGCACCGCCGCGCGCCAGCGCCGCCATCACCAAAGGCTCCCATAGCCAGCCGGCATCGCCCATCCGCTTCGCCAGCGCCGGCAGGTCGCGATTGGCGGGCAGCGTCGCGCCTCGGGCAAGCTCGTCCAGCAGGGCGACGGCGATAGTGGGCAGGCTTGCGGCTGCCGCCTCCAGCCCTTGGGCGATGGGGCGCATGCCCAGCACCTGGGCCAGGCCGCGGGCCGTCGGCACGGCGGGTTTGGCCGGGCGGACAAAGGCGAAGAGTTCCAGCAGGTCGTAGGCGGGCATGGCTTTCAGGCCCAGGCGCCGCCAGGTGGCAGGCGCATGGATCAGCAGCGGCGGCTCGGACGTGTCGAGCAGCTTGGCCGTCGCGGGCGCGGCCAGCCGGAGCAACTCGCCCTCCGCCGTCATCACCAGGGCGATGCCGGTGCCGCAGGCAAGCGTTGGCCATTCCGGCAAGGAGACGGAACCCGGTCCGTGGGACACACTCATACCGCAACCTTCATTGACCGGATTACGCACCTTTCCTAGTGAGATTGGCCATGAACCAGCACGCACGCACCACACCTGCCCCGAAAGTCTGGCCCTTCGAGGAAGCCGCCAAAGTCGTCGCGCGTCTGGAAAAGACGGGCAAAGATGTGGCCCTGTTTGAAACCGGTTACGGCCCCTCGGGTCTGCCGCATATCGGCACGTTTGGCGAGGTCGCCCGCACCACCTGGGTCCGCCAGGCTTTTACCGCGCTCACGGGCCTGCCGTCGCGCCTGATCGCCTTTTCCGACGATATGGATGGCATGCGCAAGGTGCCCGACAATGTGCCCAACCGGGACATGCTGCGTGAGTTCATCGGCCGTCCGCTGACTGATGTGCCCGATCCCTTCGGCACGCATGAAAGCTTCGGCCACCACAACAACGCCCGCCTCCGCGCCTTTCTGGACGGTTTCGGCTTCGATTACGAGTTCATCTCCGCGACCGAGTCCTACCGGTCCGGCGCCTTTGACGTGGCGCTGCGCGAAGCCCTGCGCAAGCATGATGAGATCGTGGCCGTCGTGCTGCCGACGCTGGGGCCGGAGCGTCGGGCCACCTATTCGCCCATCCTGCCCGTCCATCCCAGGACCGGCATCGTCATGCAGGTGCTGATCGAAAAGGTTGATGCCGATGCCGGCACCGTCGCCTGGCGGGACCCTGACGACGGCACCTTCTATGAGACGCCGGTGACCGGCGGTGGTGCGAAGATGCAGTGGAAGGCCGATTGGGCCATGCGCTGGGCCGCACTCGGCGTCGATTACGAAATGGCGGGCAAGGATCATATCGAGGGCATCAAGCTCTCGGGTTCCATCTGCCGCATCCTCGGCGCCGAACCGCCGGCCGGCTTCAATTACGAGCTGTTTCTGGACGACAAGGGCCAGAAGATCAGCAAGTCCAAGGGCAACGGCCTCTCGATCGACGAATGGCTGAAATATGCGCCGGAGGAGAGCCTCGCCCTCTTCATGTTCAACCAGCCGCAGCGTGCCAAGCGCCTGTTCTTCGACGTCATCCCCCGCGCGGTGGATGACTATCTCGCCCATGTCGCCAAGGCGCAGCGGGATGAGGCGGTGGATGAAAGCAATCCGGCCTGGTTCATCGAAGGCGGCCCGGTGCCGCCGTCCGCCGGCAGCCCGATCAGCTTCGGCATGCTGCTGAATCTGGCCTCCGTCGCGAATGCGGAAAACCCGGACATTCTCTGGGGCTTCATCCGCCGCTATTCGCCCGACCTGACGCCTGAGACCTCGCCCTTCCTGGCCAAGCTGGTGGGTTACGCGGTCGCCTATTACCAGGACTTCGTGCGGCCCAAGAAAGCGTTCCGCGACCCGACTGCGGTCGAGCGCGCGGCTCTTGAGGATCTGGCGGAGGTGCTGCGCGGCGTGGCCCCCGGCACTTCGGCCGAGGATATCCAGACCCTGGTTTACGATGTCGGCAAGCGGCATCCCTTCGCGAGCCTGAAGGACTGGTTCGGCTGCCTCTATCAGGTGCTGCTGGGCCAAAGCGAGGGCCCGCGCTTCGGCGGCTTCGTCGCTCTTTACGGCGTGCCTGAGACGGTCACCCTCATCGAAGGTGCCCTGGCGCGGTAAGCGCTCGCGAGACGCTCTGGTTTGTGAATGTTTGAGCACGCCGCCGGGCCAAGCCCGGCGGCGTGCTTCGTTTTGGCACGGCACCCCATCAGGAAAATGGCGGAGCGTCAGTCGACGTTGCCGCAACCTCTCCCCCAAAGGCGTTTTCGTTCAATTCCCTGGGTGATTGTTTTGCGATTGCGCTAAAAGTCCCATATCGGACCTATTTTCTTGCGAATTCCTCGCAGTCAGCCCCATTACCCGTCGGCATGCAGCTGAAATAGGTCAGCATTGCTGTTTGTCTTCCTGATTGCACTTCGCATAAGCACAAAATCAGGTTAGAGACTCATTCATTCCGCGTTCGCTTTATCGAAGGCGCCCGCTCTCTGCAGGAGGACCGTCCCATGGCCGAGCGCATGCTGAAATTCGTGCACACGCCCCAGAAAATTCCTCAGAAGCGGACGGTCGAGCTGCGCGTGCAGGACTTCGACGAAATCTACAACCGCTTTGACCCCAGCCGCGCGGCCGAACAGGCCAGCCGCTGCAGCCAATGCGGCGTGCCCTTCTGCTCGGTCCATTGTCCGCTGGGCAATAATATCCCGGACTGGCTGCGCCTGACCGCCGAAGGCCGCCTGCAGGAAGCCTATGAGGTTTCCGCCGCCACCAACAGCTTTCCCGAAATCTGCGGCCGCATCTGCCCGCAGGACCGGCTGTGCGAAGGCAATTGCGTCATCGAGAAGGGCTTCGACAGCGTCACCATCGGCGCGGTCGAACGCTATATCACCGACACCGCTTTCGAGAACGGCTGGGTGAAACCCGTGAAGCCGGTCGCCGAGCGGCCGGAATCCGTCGGCATCGTCGGCGCCGGTCCGGGCGGCCTCGCTGCGGCCGAACGCCTCCGCCGCCAGGGCTATCAGGTCCATGTCTATGACCGCTACGACCGGCCGGGCGGGCTGATGATCTATGGCATTCCCGGCTTCAAGCTGGAGAAGGAGGTCGTCCTCCGCCGCTGGGCCTATCTTGAGGACTGCGGCGTTCAGTTCCATCTCAACTGCGCCATCGGCGACGGCGCGAACGATACGCTGTCCTTCGCGCAGCTGCGCCAGACCCACGCCGCCGTTATCATCGCGACCGGCGTCTACAAGGCGCGCGACATCGGCGGCCCCGGTGCGGGCCTCGCCGGCATCGTCCCCGCGCTCGACTATCTCACGGCCTCGAACAAGCTCGGCCTGGGCGAAACCGTGCCGGATTTCGACAGCGGTCTGCTCAATGCCGAGGGCAAGCGCGTCGTCGTCATCGGCGGCGGCGATACGGCGATGGATTGCGTGCGCACCGCCGTGCGCCAGGGTGCGACCTCGGTGCAATGCCTCTATCGCCGTGACCGCGCCAATATGCCGGGCTCGCTGCGCGAGGTGAAAAACGCCGAGGAAGAGGGTGTGGAGTTCGTTTGGCTCTCGGCCCCTGAAGCCTTCCTGGGTGAGGATCACGTCACCGGCGTGCGCGCCGTGCGCATGCATCTCGGCCTGCCGGACACCTCCGGCCGCCAGTCGGTCGAGCCCGTTTCCGGCAGCCATTTCAATCTCGACGCTGATCTCGTCATCAAGGCGCTGGGCTTCGATCCTGAGGATACGCCCAAGATGTTTGCCGAAAAGGGGCTGGAAATCAGCCGCTGGGGCACGCTCAAGGTCAACCACCGCACCTTCATGACCTCGGTACCGGGCGTCTTCGCGGCGGGCGACATCGTCCGTGGTGCCAGCCTCGTGGTCTGGGCGATCAAGGACGGGCATGATGTCGCGGCCCAGGTGCATGATTTCATCAGCCAGCCCATCCCCGTCGCGGTTGCGGCGGAATGAGGCTCCTTTTCGCCACCGCTTTTGCCGCCAGCGTGGCCCTTGCGCCCATGGCCCGCGCCGATGACGCGGCCATAGCCCTGACGGCAGACCAGATGCAGCTGGCGCAGCAGGTCGTGCAGGCGATCGGCATCCAGCAGGTGGCCGATGCTGCCATGGGTGGCTTGCGCATCGTCCTGGTGCAAAGCCTCGCCGCCAATAGCAAGCAGCCGGAGGAGAAGGTGGCGCCGGTCGTCGATGCGGTGCTGATGCCGGATGTCAAAGCCTCCGAGCCGCAGTTCATCGCCTCCGTCGCGACCATCTACGGTCGCGCCTTTACCGTGCCGGAGATGCAGCAGATCCTGGCCTTCTACCAGACGCCGGTCGGGCAGAAGCTGCAAAGCGTGACGCCTGGGCTGACGCAGCAGATGGTCCAGGCCGGACACGCCTGGATCGCCCAGATCGGTGAGCAGGTGCTGCGGCTCGATGCCGATAAGCTCACCGCCCAGGGCCTGAAAGTCGATTGAACAGAGGGCTGCCCCTCACCGGGCAGCGCGCGGTCCGTCCAGGATCGCTGACGAGGAGAGTGCCATGACCGACGGGACCGAGAGCGTGAGCCTGCCCAGCCAGATGGCGGAGAGCGAAATGCTCGAATCAGGCGCGGATTTCCTGACCGATTGGGCGCGCAATACCACGGCGCTCGCCGGCTCCTATGATTTTAGCCAGGAGCATGACGCCTGCGGCGTCGGCATGATTGCGGCGCTGGACGGCAAACGCCGCCGCGATGTCGTCCAGGCCGGTATCGACGCGCTCAAAGCCGTCTGGCATCGCGGCGCGGTCGACGCGGATGGCAAGACCGGTGACGGGGCCGGCATCCATATCGAAATCCCGCAGGATTTCTTCGCCGCCGCCGTCGAGCGCAGTGGCGCCCTGCTGCGCCCCGGCCCCATCGCGGTCGGCCAGGTCTTCATGCCCAAGACCGATCTCGGCGCGCAGGAACGCTGCCGCGAAATCGTGGAAACCGAGATCATCGCGCTCGGCTATGAAATCTATGGCTGGCGCCAGGTGCCCATCAACGTCGCCTGCATTGGTGAGAAGGCCAATGCGACCCGGCCTGAGATCGAGCAGATCATGCTCTGGAATGCCCGCGGCGTGTCGGAGGAGGAGTTCGAACGCGATCTCTATGTCATCCGTCGCCGCATCGAAAAGCAGACCATCGCGGCGCAGATCCCGGACCTCTATTTCTGTTCGCTGTCCTGCCGCTCGATTGTCTACAAGGGCATGTTCCTGGCCGAAAGCCTGACGGAATTCTATCCCGATCTGCTCGACCCGCGCTTCGTCTCGCGCTTCGCCATCTATCACCAGCGCTATTCGACCAATACCTTCCCCACCTGGAAGCTGGCGCAGCCCTTCCGCTCGATCGCCCATAATGGTGAGATCAACACCATCAACGGCAACGTCAACTGGATGAAAAGCCATGAGACGCGGCTTTCGTCCGACCTGCTCGACGCCTATATGGAAGACGTCAAGCCGGTGGTGCAGGCGGGCGGCTCCGACACGGCGTCGATGGACAATGTCTTCGAGCTGCTGATCCGCTCGGGCCGCGACGCGCCCATGGTCAAGGCGATGATGATCCCGCCCTCCATCGGTGCCACCTCCTTCATGCCCGAAGCCCATCGCAGCATGATCGAATATTGCAACGCCGTGATGGAACCCTGGGACGGCCCCGCCGCCGTCACCGCGACCGACGGCCGCTGGCTCATCGCGGGGCTGGACCGCAACGGCTTGCGTCCCCTGCGCTATACCGTCACCAGCCACAATATGCTGGTCGTGGGGTCTGAGACCGGCATGGTCAAGTTCGACGAGGGCATGATCGTCGAAAAGGGCCGCGTCGGCCCCGGCCAGATGATCGCGGTCGATCTGGAAGAGCCGCGTTTCTACGACAACACGGCCGTCATGGACCTGCTCTCCGCCCGCCACCCCTACGGCGAATGGGCGCAGCGCATCGTCAAGATCGACGATGTCGTCAAGATGGATGCGGTCGAGCCGGTCGAATACAGCGCCGAGGAACTGCTCCGCCGCCAGCTCGCCATGGGCATGACGCTGGAGGAGATGGAAGCCATCCTGCAGCCGATGGTGGATGACGCGAACGAGGCCACCGGCAGCATGGGTGATGACACACCCATCGCCGTACTGTCCGACCGCTATCGCGGCCTGCATCACTATTTCCGGCAGAATTTCAGCCAGGTGACGAACCCGCCCATCGACAGCCTGCGCGAGACCCGCGTCATGTCGATCAAGACCCGGCTCGGCAATCTCGGCAATGTGCTGGAGGAGGGCGAGCATCAGTTCGACATTCTCCAGCTCAACAGCCCCATTCTGTCGACCGGCGAATTCCTCGCCATGCACGACAAGATGGGCGCGGCGGTCGTCTCCATCGACGCGACCTTCGCGCGCTCCGAGGGTGAGCCCGGGCTGCGCCGCGCGCTGGACCGCATCCGCCAGGAAGCCGAGGACGCCGTCCGCGCCGGTGCCGCGCATCTTATCCTCAGCGATGCCGGCATGGGTCCGAAGCGCGTCGCCATCCCGATGATCCTGGCGACCGGTGCGGTCCATACGCATCTCGTGCGCACGTCCTTGCGCACCTTCACCAGCGTCAATGTGCGCACGGCGGAATGCCTCGACGTGCATTACGCTGCTGTCCTTGTTGGCGTCGGTGCGACCACGGTCAATCCGTATCTCGCGCAGGAATCGATCGCCGACCGGCACCGCCGCGGCCTGTTCGGCGAGATGAGCCTGAAGGCCGCCATCGGCCGCTATAAGAAGGCGCTCGACAAGGGCCTGCTCAAGATCATGGCGAAGATGGGCATCGGCGTCCTCTCCTCCTATCGCGGTGGCTATAATTTCGAGGCGATCGGCCTGTCCCGCGCCCTGGTTGGCGAATTCTTCCCCGGCATGCAGTCGCGCATCTCCGGCATCGGCCTGTCCGGCATCGCCCGCAAAGTGCTGGAACTGCATAAAACCGCCTGGGCGGAAGGCGTGCTGACGCTGCCCGTCGGCGGCAGCTACAAGATGCGCCGTAATGGAGAGACGCATGCCTTCGACGGCAGCCTCATCCATGTCCTGCAGACGGCCGTCAGCACCGACAGCTACACGATGTTCCGCAAATATTCGGAAGCCTGCCGCCGCCTGCCGCCTGTGGCGTTGCGCGATCTGCTCGACTTCCGCACCGACGGGCTTTCGCCCATCCCGGTGGAAGATGTCGAAAGCATCACGGAAATCCGCAAGCGGCTGATCGCACCGGGCATTTCGCTGGGGGCGCTTGGGCCAGAGGCGCATGAGACGCTGTCGATTGCGATGAACCGCATCGGCGCGCGGTCGGACAGCGGCGAGGGCGGCGAAGACCCCGAGCGCTCGAAGCCGCGCCCGAATGGTGACAACGCATCTTCGGCCATTAAGCAGATCGCCTCTGGCCGGTTCGGCGTCACCGCCGATTATCTGAACAACTGCCGTGAGATTGAGATCAAGGTCGCCCAGGGTGCCAAGCCCGGTGAGGGCGGCCAGCTGCCCGGCTTCAAGGTTACGGGGCTGATCGCGAAGCTCCGCCACTCCACGCCGGGCGTCATGCTCATCAGCCCGCCGCCGCATCACGACATCTATTCGATCGAGGATCTGGCCCAGCTCATCTACGATCTCAAGCAGATCAACCCCGAAGCCAGCGTCTGCGTGAAGCTGGTCTCGCGCTCGGGCATCGGCACCATCGCGGCGGGTGTGGCCAAGGCCAAGGCCGATGCGATCCTGATTTCCGGCCATTCGGGCGGCACCGGCGCCAGCGCGCTCACATCCGTGAAATATGCGGGTCTCCCGTGGGAGATGGGCCTGTCGGAAGCGCATCAGGTGCTGATGCTCAACCGCCTCCGTCACCGCGTTAAGCTGCGCACCGATGGCGGGCTCAAAACCGGGCGTGACGTCGTCATCGCCGCCATGCTCGGCGCCGAGGAATTCGGCATCGGCACGGCGAGCCTGGTTGCCATGGGCTGCATCATGGTCCGCCAGTGCCACAGCAATACCTGTCCCGTGGGCGTCTGCACGCAGGATGAGACGCTGCGCGCCAAGTTTGAAGGCACCCCTGAGAAGGTCATCAACCTCTTCTCCTTCATCGCGGAAGAGGTGCGCGAAATCCTCGCCGGTCTCGGCTTCCGCAAGCTGACCGAGATCATCGGCCGCACCGATCTGTTGCAGCAGGTCAGCCGTGGCAGCTCGCTGCTCGATGATCTGGATCTTAATCCCATCCTCGCCCAGGCCGATCCCGGCCCCTATCCGCGCTACTGCACGCTGGAAGGCCGCAACGAAGTGCCCGAGACGCTGGACGCGCAGATGATCGCGGATGCCGCTCCCTTCTTCGAGCGGCGCGAAAAGATGCAGTTGCAATATAATATCCGCAACACGCATCGCGCCATCGGCACCAAGTTCTCGGGCGCCATCGTCCGCAGCTTCGGGCAGACCGCCTTGCCCGCGGGCCATGTCAGCGTCCGCCTGCGCGGATCGGCCGGCCAGTCGCTCGGCGCCTTCTCGGTGCAGGGTCTGAAGCTCGAAGTCATCGGCGATGCCAATGACTATGTCGGCAAGGGCCTCTCGGGCGGCACCATCGTGGTGCGCACGGCGCCGTCCACCAAGATGCGCAGCAATGCCAATACCATCATCGGCAATACCTGCCTTTATGGCGCGACCGCCGGCCAGCTTTACGCGGCGGGTCAGGCGGGCGAGCGTTTCGCCGTGCGCAATTCAGGTGCCACGGCAGTCGTTGAAGGTTGCGGCTCCAACGGTTGCGAATACATGACCGGCGGCACGGTCGCCATCCTGGGTGATTTCGGCGACAATTTCGGTGCCGGCTTCACCGGCGGCACGGCCTTCCTCTATGACCCCGAAACCGTGCTGGAAAGCCGCATCAATCCTGAGACGCTGACCTGGCAGCGGGTCTCCTCCGCCTATTGGGAGAGCCATCTCCGCTGCCTGATCGAGCGTCATGTGGAAGAGACCAGCAGCCGCTATGCCGCCATGCTGCTGCATAACTGGGAGCAGACGCTGGGCCATTTCTGGCAGGTCGTGCCGAAGGATTACGTCCAATACCTGCCGCATGCCCTGACCGACGAGCAGGAGCAGGTCCGCGCCTGACCGGCCGGGGCGCGGCACGATGACCATGCTGTCCCCGCCGCCGTCTGTGCCCGCGCGTCAGGCGGCGGCATCTGGTCCGGTGCGGCCGCCTTTGTCGCCGGGGCGGGCTGATCCCACCCGCCTGATGATGATGCTCTTCTTCATCGGCGGCATGACGCTCTGCTCCATCTGGGTCATGCAGCCCTTCCTGCCGGCCAGCATCTGGGCCGCGACCATCGTGGTCGCGGTCTGGCCGCTCGTGCTGCGGCTGCAGAAGCTGCTCTGGGGCAGCCGGGGCCTGGCAGTCGCGGTGATGACCGTCATTGTCCTCGTGCTCTTCGTGGTGCCGTTCTGGCTCGCGGTCACCACGATCCTCAACCATATCGACGCGCTGGTCGGCCTTGCCCATGCCGCCGTCGCCTTCCGTCTGCCGGCGCCGCCCCATTGGGCGGGTGAGATCCCCATCATCGGCGACAAGCTTGATGAGATCTGGGGCAAATTCCAGGGTGAGGGGCTGAGCACGGTCCTGCCCACGACGACGCCCTATATCGGCTCCGCCGCGCAGTGGATTCTGGGCTCCATCGGCAGTTTCGGCCGCCTGCTGCTGCAATTCATCCTGACGACGGTGATCGTCGCCATCATGAGCACCCATGGCGAGGCCGGGGCCAATCTTGCGACCCAGTTCGGCTATCGCCTGGGCGGTGACCGGGGCGAGCAGATGGTGGTGCTCGCCGGGCGCGCCATCCGCGCCGTCGCCCTCGGCGTCATGGTCACCTCGCTGGTGGATGCCTTCGTCGGCGGCATCGGCCTCGTCATCGCCGGCGTACCGCTGGCGACGCTGCTGACCGCCGTCATGTTCATCTGCTGCGTTGCCCAGGTCGGGCCCGGCCTCGTGCTCATCCCGGCCGATATCTGGATGTTCGTCTCCGGCCAGTACGTCATGGGCGGCGTGCTGCTGGTGGTGACGATCATCGCCATCGCCATCGACAATCTCATGCGGCCGCTGCTGATCCGCAAAGAGGCCAATCTGCCCATGCTGCTGGTGCTGGTGGGCGTGCTAGGCGGGTTGGCCGCCTTCGGCCTGATCGGGCTGTTCATTGGTCCCGCGGTGCTGGCCGTCAGCTACACCATGCTGCGCGCCTGGATCGCTGAGGAAGCCCGGCCCGGCGCGCCCGCTCTGCCGCCCGACCCGCTGGCGGTGCAGCCCGATCCCGCGATCGATCCGGTGACGCCGTCTGATCGTCATGGCCCTCAGGATGCCCTTGGTGATCCCCGGCTGGGCTGAGCGATTTTTTAATGGATCGTAAATTCTTCCAGAGTGTCATCGATATGGCGTTTTAACGCCGATCTTCCTCATCATGCGCGTGTCTCAGGAAAGACCCAGAGACAGACTGGCTCTTTCGGCTAACGCGTAGGATGAGCATTGATGATGTTAAGATACAGAATGCCCGCCCGGCATCAGCCCGGCGGTCCACGCCCTCCGGCGGGAAGACGTCCCGCGACGGAGGCCTTCTTGTCGGCCGATGTCGGTTTGCAGGCCAATGGAATGCCCTTGAGCGTTCTGTCGATGCTGGCGCGGCAGGATATCGACCCGTGGGATGAGACGGCGCACCTGTCCAAAATACCGAGGGGCGAGGCGGTGGCACGCCTGAGCAGCAGGATAGCAGCGGCCTCGGTCGTACAGCCTGACCGGCGGTCGGTGGCTCTCCATGCCTCTGATCTCATCGCGCTGCTGCCCAGCTTTGCCGGGGTCTCGCAGACCGCGGCCCAACCTTTGGCCGCAGACGCGGCCGAGGCGCCTGAAAGATCGCATCCGTCCAGCCCATCGATCCATGCCCTGAACCGTCGTGCACTCCACCGCCGCCTGCTGCTTGTCGCGGTAGCTGCCGTCATCGTGACGGCAATGGCCTTCGTCGTTCCGCCGGCGAATGTCCGGCCGGCCGGAAGCGCTGTGGCGACGGGCGCGCCGAGCGCCTCGTCCTTCCAGCCTCATCATTTCTAGGTATTGACCGGTCTTATCGCACCCGCTGGCCTGGCCGCGGGTGCGACCGGGGATGCATCAGGCCCGGCGCCGCGCCAAACCCTGGCTGTGTGCTGCCTCACATCGTCAGCGTATCGGACATGAGATCATGATCAATACGGAGCTGTGCTTCGCCATCCCAACCTATCGGCTGCGCGATGTCGGAGAGACAATCAAAACCTATGACGAGAACTTTCATCGCAACGGTCACACGGTCCCCATCATAGTATTCGATGATTCATCGATCGCCAATCATGACAAATACTATTCAAATCTTGAGAATATCCGCACGCACAATGAGCTTTTCTATGTTGGCCCGCAGGAGAAGGAGCAGCTCATCGCCTATATCTGCCGCCGGCTACGGGACAAAAAGCTTGACGTTCTGGTCCGCAATCTTTTCCGTCCCAGTTACGGCGGCAATCGTAACTTCAGTCTCATGTACAGCCTCGGTGATCACATCGTCAGCGCGGATGACGACATGCGCCCTTATGGGCTGATCGAGGATAGCCCCGAATCGCTCGGTGAGCATGAAATCTGTCGCGGCAAGTTGTTGCCGCGCGGCGTCAACGGACATACGCGCAAATCCTTCGACGTGATCCAATCCTTCAAGGATGTTTTGGGCAAGGTCAGCCACGAAGCTCCCGGAAACTACGAGCAGGGCACGCTTCTGGTCGATACCAATGTCGATCTGGAATCGAATCTGTCTCTCAGTCTGTCGCGGGAAAATTCGCTGCTGCTGGAAACGGGCAAGGTGCCGCGGAAAGCGATCATCAAAATGGGCCAGACTTTCCGCACCGGCACCAATGATATCGATGCGGTCGACTATATCGATATGTTTCTGGAAGATCACAGCGAGGTGGATTCGGAATCGCTGAACGACACCTATGTGCTCGTAAATTTTCGTCCCTGCGTGACGGTGCGGAACTGGCGGATGGATTGCGGCGTCGCGGGCTACGATAATACGCACGGTCTGCCGCCATTCTTCCCGACCCGCCTGCGTTTCGAGGACTACATCTATCGCTTGTGGATTCAGCAACCCCAATTCACGGCCGCGCATGTGGACTCGGTACAGACGCACATCAAAAGCAACTACATGCGCAATCCGTTGGCCTCAGAAGCCTTCAACGAGGCCATATGCGGTCTTCTGAAGCGAAAGATCCGCGAAAGCGTATCGAAGCTCGATGAACTGACGATCGCCTTTGATTACGACGGCGCCGTCAGCCTTCAGGATTCCAAGGAAATACTTGATCAGGCCTGCGCACTGCACGCCCGTATCATCGCGGCCAAGCAGAGTGCCCGGTCGGAGGAGAGGGTGCAGGCACTCGGCCTTTTCGCGGCAACCTTCGCGCGGGCCTTCTACGATTTCGAGCCGGACTTCTTTCAGCAGAATGTCAGCCGCATCGTCAGCGATGAAGTGGGACGGATACGGTCATCACTCGAAATCTGGCCGACCCTTTTGGAAATCGTCTATTTCCAAAAGAACTGCCGCATGCTGCCCCTGCGCCATGTCAGAAACAGGGAGCGGCCGGCGCAGGGCAAGGCCGCTGCCTAATCCCCTGCCTTCTTGCCGCGGATCGCGGCCAGCTCGGCCGCGCGGCCCTGATTGTCCCAGGCGATATCGACATCGTCCAGGTCGCTGCCCTGGCGCTCGGCCAGCAGCAGCTTCTCCAGCGTCATCGCGCTTTGGCGGGACGCGAGCACGAACCCTTCCTCGTCGCCATAGATCGGCCGCAGCTTGTGGAAGAACCGCTTGTCCTGGCGGCGGAAGATGGCGGTGGCGCGATGGGCCTGATGCGGATGCACGCCAAGCTTGATCAGCGCGGTGCGGCCCAGGGCCAGCGACCCCTCGAAGGTCTCGCGCTCCACCTCGTCCGCGCCCTGGTCCAGCAGTTCATAGGCGGCGCGGCGGTCCCAGGCGCGGGCCAGGATGCGCAGGTCGGGGAAGGCGTGGCGCGCGGCGGCCACCAGCTCCAGCGCCTTTTCGCGGTCGTCGATCGCCACGATCAGCAGCTTCGCGCGGTCGGCCCCCGCCGCCTGCAGCAGCTCGATGCGCGACGCGTCGCCATATTGCACGCGCTGCCCGAAGCGGCGCAGCAGCTCGATCTGGCTGGTACTGATATCGAGGATGGAGGTTTTGAAGCCATTGCCGCGGATCAGGCGTCCGGCGATCTGGCCGAAGCGGCCATAGCCCGCGATGATGACGTCGGGGTCGGCATCGAAGCTGGGCGCGTCCGGCACCGGCCCGTCCGCGCGTTCGGGCCGCGTCATCAGCCGCTCATGCGCCAGGAAAGCGAGCGGCGTGAAGACCATGGACATCGCGACCACCGCATTGAGCAGCGCGCCGATGTCATGCGGCAGGACATGGGCGGTGACGATGAAGCCCGTCAGGACGAAGGCGAATTCGCCGCCCTGGCACAGCGAAACACCAACCATGCGGGCATCCGCGCGCGGCATATGGAACAGCTGCGCGATCCGCGTCATGGCTTCCGCCTTGATCGCCATCAGCCCCACCGTCAGGCCCAGCACCAGGAAGGGGTGGCGGGCCACCAGTCCGAAATCCAGGCTCGCGCCGACGGTGATGAAAAACAGGCCGAGCAGGATGCCGCGGAAGGGCTCGATATCGGCCTCCAGCTCGCGGCGAAACTCATTCTCTGCCAGCATCACGCCGGCCAGAAAGGCGCCGAGCGCCGGCGAGACGCCGACCAGTTCCATCAGAGCGGTCACGGCGAAGACCAGCAGCAGAGCGGTGGCGGTAAAGGTCTCACGCAGGCGGGACTGGGCGATGAAGCGGAAGATCGGGCCGGTCAGGTAGCGGCCGGTCGCGATGATAACGGCGACCGCCCCCAGAACGGCGGCGCCATGCACCCAGCCGTGCAGCCCCTTGGTTTCTTCGACCGCGCCATGGGCATTGCCCAGCAGCGGCAGCAGCACCAGCAGCGGGATGACGGCCAGATCCTGAAACAGCAGGACGCCGAAGGCGGCCGTGCCCACCGCACCCCGGCGCAGGCCCTTTTCGTCCAGCGTCTGCAGCACGATGGCGGTGGAAGACATCGCCAGCACCGCGCCCACGGCAATCGCCTGCTGCCAGGGCAGGCCGAAGATCATGGCCGCGACAGCCAGACAGGCGCCGATGCCCAGCAGCTGGGCCAGGCCCAGGCCGAAAATCGCTGCCCGCATGGTCCAGAGCAGCGCGGGCCGCACCTCCAGCCCGATCAGGAACAGCAGGATGACGACGCCGAATTCGGCGAAGCCCATGACATCGGCCTGGTCGCCGACCAGATGCAGCGCAAAGGGCCCGATCACCGCGCCGGCGATCAGATAGCCGAGCACCGAGCCCAGGCCCGCGCGCTTGGCGATGGGCACGGCGATGACGCTGGCGGCCAGATAGACCAGCGCCTGGATCAGAACGGTATTGGTATTCATGGACTATTCGCCGCCATCAGGGCCGAGAGCCGGGCGTCATAGGCCGCGGCAGCCCGGTCGCGTTCCTCAGCAGCCATATGGATGGCGTCGTGGGTGATGAAGGGCTCAGCCCAGATCAGGCCGCACAGATGCGCGGTCGCTTCCAGCGGGCGCAGCAGCTCCGGCATGGTGAAGCGGTTGTAGCCCTGGGCGTGATAGGCGTCCGGCTCGCCGCCCGTGCTGGCCGCGACCAGCAGGGTCTTGCCGTGCAGCTGGTCGCCGCCCTGACCGAAGGCGAAGCCATGCAGCAGCACGGCGTCGCACCATTCCTTCAGCAAGGAAGGCGTCGAATACCAGTAAAAGGGAAATTGCAGCACGATCAGCCGGTGGGCGAGCAGCTTCTTCTGCTCCGCCTCCACGTCGATCAGGAAATCCGGGTAATGCCGGTAGAGGTCATGCGCTGTCACGTCGGCGCGCGCGCGGGCGGCGGCGAACAGCGCGGCATTGACGCGCGACCGCTGCAGCGCCGGGTGTGACAGCAGCACCAGCGCGGCCCGGCCGGATGCGCCCGCGGCGCCGGGCGCGCCCGGCGTCTCCACCAGCTCCAGCTTGCGCGGCCCCGGCTGCGCGGGGCCTTTGCGGCCGGTCAGGGTCTTGAGGAAGCCAAGCGCCACAGGCTGCAGCCCTTTCCATAGGATGATCCGCCATCGTGACGGGGCGAGCGGTTCAGGAGAAGAGCGCCCTAAGCCTTCAGAGGTAAAGCAGGATCAGAAACCCGCCGATCACGCCGGCCGCCAGCAGGCTGGTCACCAGCATCAGACGCTTTTCGATGAAATCGCGCGCCGGCTCGCCGGCAAAGCGCATGATCGCGCCGACCAGAAAGAATCGCCCGCCGCGGGTGATCAGGCTCGCCGCCATGAAAGCCCAGAAATTGAACTTCGCGGCCCCGGCGGCGATGGTCACGATCTTGTAGGGGATCGGCGTCAGCCCTTTGATCAGAATCACGTAAAGCCCATAGCGGGCGAACTTGTCCTGAAAGGTCTGATAGGCGTGGTCCATGTGATAAAAATGGATGAGGGGCTGCGCCAGCGTATCGAAGACGGCATAGCCGATCAGATAGCCCAGCGCACCTCCGGCCACGCTCGCGATCGTGCAGATCAGGGCATAAAGCCAGACCCGGCGCGGCTTTGCCAGGCCCATGGCGACCAGCAGCGGGTCGGGTGGAATGGGAAAGAAGCTTGCCTCGGCGAAGGCGACGGCTGCCAGGAACCAGGCGGCATGGCGGTGTCCCGCGAGCGCGATGACCCGGTCATAGAGGCGCTTGAGCATTGCGGCAGATTCCATCGTCGGTGAGGGTGGGGACTTGCCATGGTCGCGGCGGCCCTTCAATGGATCGCCTGGATTTTGGTTCGTCGCGAGAAACGCCTGTGAGGATTGCCATGAAGCTGAAGCCCCTGCGCCCTGTCGTGACCGCCCTTGTGGCGGGCGTTCTGCTGGCGCAAGCCGTCCCTGTTCGCCCGGCCGCCGCCCAGGGCGCGCCGCCCCATGCCTGGCTCTTCGGCATGTGGGCCGGTGGCCTCTATCCGGCGCCGGCCAATATGACCCCGGCCCAATGCCAGGCCCAGGCGACCTTTGTCGTGACCCAGGACGCAGTTATTCATAGCACCCTGACCCATCAGACGGCGATCCAGAACCTCATCGCCAGTGTCCGCGGCACGCCCAACGGCACGATTTTCCTGCTCGCCCCCACCGACACCAAGCCGGATAATACCGGCGGCATGGCGGACGACCTTGGCTTTGGCTGCCCGCAGGACAATGTCCTGCGGGTCGTCCGGGTGGGTCCGAATGCGATCGCCTTCCCGGACTGCAAAGGCTTCCCGAGCCCGCTGGTGCGCTGCGCCCCGCCGGGCTGATCGGACAGCAGGGCAGACCAGGGACAAAACACCATGCCGCAGCAGGATCTGGTCTCAGCCCCTGTCGTGATCATCACCGGCGGCTCCTCCGGCATCGGCCGCTGCACGGCCGGCGTCTTCGCCCACCAGGGCTGGCGCGTCGGGCTGATCGCGCGCGGGGAAGCGGGCCTCGCCGCGGCGGCGGCGGAGGTCAGGACAGCGGGTGCGATGGTCGCCGTCGCGGTCGCCGACGTCACCGACAGCACGGCTCTGGACAGGGCCGCGTCCCATCTGGAAGACGCTCTCGGGCCGGTCACGGCCTGGGTCAACGCCGCCGGCAACGGCGTCTATGGCCGCTTTACGGAGGTGCCGGAGGCAGAGTTCCGCCAGGTCACCGAAGTCACCTATCTCGGCACCGTCAATGGCACGCGCACCGCACTCGCCCTCATGCGGCCGCGCAACGCGGGCGCCATCGTCAATGTCTGTTCCGGCGTCGTCTTCCATGGCCTGCCGCTGATGACCTCCTATTCCGGGGCCAAGGCAGCGGTGCGCGCCTTCGGCCAGGCGCTCAGGATCGAGCTTTTGTTCGAGAAAAGCCGGGTCCGCGTCTCGACCGTGTTTCCGCCTGCCGTGAACACGCCGTTCTTTGCCCATGCCATCAGCCATATGGGCTGGCCGGCGCGGCCGGTGCCTCCGGTCTATCAGCCCGATGTCATCGCCCGCGGCATCTTCTTTGCGGCGCGCACGGGCCGGCCGGAAATGACGATCAGCGGCACCGTCGCCTGTTTCGCGCTGCTCAGCCGTATCGCGCCGGTCTGGACCGGTGCCGTCATCCGCCGTCTGGGTGTCGATGGCCATCTGGTCCGCGACGCGACGGTCGCCGATCAGTCCGGGCCCACGGTCTTCGCGCCCTCCGATCATGCCTCCTGCGTGCATGGTGTTTTCGGCGCGCGCGCCCGGCGCCGCAGCCTGCAGATGACCTTGCGTCGTTTTTTAGGCGGAATAGTTTGAATATTCGTCGTCCAGCGACGAATGATACCGGCCCTAAGTCCGAATAACTAAGGAAATGGTTTAAATTATCTGAAAAGTTCTCTAACTTCGAGCGTGGTTTCTGAAACCAGCGCGAGGCGAGATGGATTCGGATACAGGCGCGAGCCGTTTTACGGGTCCCGACACGCAGGCCATTGTCGATGCTTTGCCGGCCATGATCGCCTATTGGCGGCGTGACCTTATCTGCCTGCATGCCAATGACAGCTATCTCGCCTGGTTCGGCCGGGCGCGACACCAGGTCGTGGGGCACCATATCCGCGAGGTGATCGGCGAAGGTCCGTTCAGTTTGAACTGGCCCTATCTTTGCGGCGTGCTAGACGGAAACCCGCAGTTTTTCGAGCGCCAGCTCACCAAGCCGAATGGCGAGATCGCCATCGCCACGGCCAATTACATCCCGGATTTCGATTCAGACCATAAAGTCCGCGGCTTCTATGCGCTGGTCGAAGACATCACCCCGCTGCGCCGGGTCGAGCAGAAGCTGCGGCAGAGCGAGGCGGAACTGCGCGTGCTGCTATCCGAAAGCCGGGAGGCGCTGGCCTGGCAGAGCCTGGCCGAGCAGGTCGCCCATGTCGGCCATTGGCGATACAATCTGCAGGATCGAGTTCTTGTTTGGTCATCTGAAGTATTCCGTATCCATGGCCTAAGTCCTGAGGATTATGCGCCCGACATTGAAAGCGCGATCAACCTTTATCACCCGGATGACAGGCAGCGTGTCACCGATCTCTTCGGCCAGTCTTTGCGGCCGGGGCAGGAGTTTGAATTCGACGGCCGTATCGTCCGCCGCGACGGATGTATCCGCAACGTACGCTCGCGCGGCATGGTCACGGCCGATGAGGGAGGCCGGCCCAAGTCGGTCTTCGGCGTCTTCATGGACATGACGGACCAGATAGAGACCGAACGTGCGCTGCGCGAGGCGAATGAGCGTTTGGGGAAGCTCATCCATCACGACGCGCTGACAGGGCTTTCCAACCGCCGCCGGTTTGACGCCTTGCTGGACCAGGCATGGAGGGACGCGGCGGCCGCGGGCACGCCGCTCTCCCTGGTCATGCTCGATGTCGATTTTTTCAAGGTGTTTAACGACTGCTACGGCCATCAGGCGGGGGATGACTGCCTGCGTGCCGTGGGCGCCGCCATCGCGGCCATTCCGCTGTCCCCCGGTTCCGAAGCCGCCCGCTACGGCGGAGAGGAATTCGCGGTGCTCCTGCTCGGCGGGGATGAGGGTTTCGCGCTGACCTTCGCAGAGCAGGTTCGCGGCACGATTGAGGCTCTGGGCCTGCGCCATGCCGGCAATCCCGATAACGGCCAGCTTGTCACCGCCAGCCTCGGCGTCGCCACGGCCTGGCCGCACCGCGGCGGCACGGTCGCTGACCTGGTCAAGGTGTCTGACATGCGGCTGTACGAGGCTAAGCGCTGCGGTCGCAATCGCGTTGTCAGCGCAAGCGAGAGCGAACAGGCGATGCCTGCCGCGGTTGCGGCAATACCCTAGCGCCCTGAGGCTGAGCGGGTTTAGCCCAAAAGCCGCTCGACCGCCGCTTCCACCCGCGCCACCAGTGCCGCATCGAAAACAAGCCGGTTCGGCGCTGCTGCCTGCCGGCGCTTCAGATACAGCTCCGTCTTGCCCGCCATCTCGGGGGAGAGGCAGGCATAGAGCGGCGTCTCCGCGCCCTGCTCGGGTGTCAGCGCAAAACGGCCCATCAGCCGCCACACGAATTCGTCGACACCGCCATGGCGCACGATGCCGGTCGCGACCAGGCCGGGATGAACGACATTGAGCGTCACGCCCAGGGGCGCAAGCCGCGCGGCCCAAAGTCGGCTCATCATCAGCAGTGCCAGTTTCGAGCGCGCATAGGCGCGGCTCATGCGCCAGGCCCGTGTCAGCTCCAGATTGTCCGGGTCGATCCGCGCCCGGTCCGATGTCGACGACCCGATCATGACGATGCGGGATGGTGCGGCCGCAGTCAGGGCGGGCAGCAGCGCGCGCGTCAGCGCAAGGGGCGACAGCAGGTTGGTGGCCAGCGTCATTTCCTGCCCTTCCGCCGTGACCTGCCGCTCGCGGCTGAGAAGTCCGGCATTGTTGACAAGGAGTGAGATCCGCGGATGCGCCGCCAGAATGGCCACGGCCGCCGCGCGGGTTTGGTGCAGAGAGGAGAGATCGGCCACGACGATGTCGATCGCGGCACCAGGCACGGCGGTCGCAATCCAGTCCCGCGTAGCCCCCGCGCGGGCCGGACTGCGGGCGATCAGGCTCAGCGAATAGCCAGCCTGGGCGAGACCCCGCGCAATCCACATGCCGATGCCGCTGGTCGCTCCGGTGACGACGGCATGGCCGACGCGCGCCGGGGCCAGGCCTATCATGCGGTGCCGTCGGCCTCGAACACCCAGGCGAGCACGCCCTTCTGGGCATGCAGACGGTTTTCCGCCTCCTGGAAGACGACGGATTGCGGACCGTCGATCACCGCCGCCTCCACTTCCTCGCCGCGATGGGCGGGCAGGCAATGCATGAAGATCGCGTCGGGCGCCGCCTCCGCCATCAGCCTGGTCGTCACCTGATAGCGTGCCAGCATATTGTGGCGGCTCTCGCCCTCGGGGTCGGACATGCTGACCCAGGTATCGGTAATCACGCAGCGCGCGTCCCGCACCGCGTCGCGCGGGTCCCGCACCACCTCGACCTTGGCACCCTCGGCTTGCGCCCAGGCCAGAATCGCGGCCGGCGGCTCCAGCTCGGCCGGGCAGGCCAGGCGCAGCGTGAAGTTGAACCGCGCCGCCGCCTCGATCCAGCTGCGCGCGACATTGTTGCCGTCACCGACCCAGGCGATCGTCTGCCCGGCAATCGGCCCGCGCAGCTCCTCGAAGGTCAGGATATCGGCCATGATCTGGCAGGGGTGAGACGCTTCGGTGAGGCCGTTGATCACCGGCACGGTGGCGAATTGCGCCAGTTCATGCAGGTTCGACGCGCGGTCCGTGCGCAGCATGATGGCGTCCACGTAGCGGGACAGCACGCGCGCTGTGTCGGCGATGGTCTCGCCCCGGCCCAGCTGCATCTCATGCCCCAGCAGCACCACCGGGTCGCCGCCCATTTCGCGGATCGCGACCTCGAAACTCACCCGCGTGCGCGTGCTGGGCTTGCCGAAGATCAGCGCCACGGATTTGCCGGTCAGCGGCCGGGCATGGTCGCGGCGATGCGCCTTGCAGACCTCGGCTGTGGCCAGGATATCGCGCAGCGTCGCCGCGTCCAGATCGCGGATATCGAGAAAATGGCGCGGGCGCTTTGCGTCGTCGGGTGTGGCCACAGAGACCTCGTTCAAATCGTCGGTCACGTCCTTCATTGTGCGGCCACCCTTGTCTCGGCCAAATCGGTTACGGCACGCCGCAGCAGGCTGACGGCTGCCAGGCAATCCTCGGGCGTGATGATCAGCGGCGGCACCAGGCGCACCACATTGTCGCCGGCGGCCACCACCATCAGCCCCTGTTCCAGGCAGGCCGCCTGCAGGGCGGAATTGGTGACGCTGCCAAGCTTGAGCCCGATCAGCAGGCCGCGGCCGCGAATATCCTCGATCACATGCGGGAATTCGGCGGCCAGCTTGGCAAGCTCCGCGCGCAGCAGCGTGCTGCGCTCGGTCACCTGATCCAGGAAACCGGGGGCCAGCAGCACATCCAGCACGGCATTGCCGGCCGCACAGGCCAGCGGATTGCCGCCGAAGGTCGTGCCATGGGTGCCGGGCCGCATATTGCGGGCGACCGCCTCGGTCGCGAGCACGGCGCCGATCGGAAAGCCGCCGCCCAGACCCTTGGCCAGTGCCATCACGTCCGGCGTCACGTCAGACCATTCATAGGCGAACAGCTTGCCAGTGCGGCCCATGCCGGTCTGGATTTCGTCCAGGCCGAGCAGCAGGCCGAATTCGTCGGCGGCCGCGCGCAGCCCCGGCAGGAAGTCGGGGCTCGCCGAGCGGATGCCGCCTTCGCCCTGGATCGGCTCCACCATGATGCCGGCCGTCTCGGGCGTAATGGCATCGCGCAGCGCGTTCAGATTATTGAAGGGCACATGGTCGAACCCGTCCACCGCCGGGCCGAAGCCCTTGATATAGGACGGGTTTCCGGTCGCCGAAATCATCGCCAGCGTGCGGCCGTGAAACGCGCCGTCGAAGCAAATGATGCGCCAGCGCTCAGGGTGGCCGTTCTCCGCATGGTATTTGCGGATCATCTTGACCATGCCCTCATTCGCTTCCGCACCGGAATTGCAGAAGAAGGCGCTGTCGCCGAAACTATGCGCGATCAGCCGGGCCGCGAGCGTCTCCGCCTGCGGCACCCGGTATAGGTTGGAGACGTGCATCACCCGCGCCGCCTGTTCGGCGATCGCGCCGGTCAGGTGCGGATGGCCATGGCCGAGCGAGGAGCTGGCGATGCCACCGCCGAAATCGAGGAATCGTCGCCCGTCGGTCGAATACAGCCATGCGCCTTCGCCCCGCTCGAAAGCGAGGTCGGCGCGGTTGTAGTTCGGCATCAGGGCGGAGATCATAGTGGCCTTCCAGTCAAGGAAAGCAGTGATGTATGAGATCGACGGCGGGTCGCGTCAATGAATGAGGATAAAGCATCACACAGATGACGCAGGCAAAAACCGCACGTCTCGATGAGGCGGCCCTGCGGGAGGCGGCCTTGGCCTATACCGCCCGCTATGGCGGCACCGCAGCCTCCCTCACGCGGGCGCTCGACCGCCGCATCCGCCGCTGGGCCGATGCGCTGCTCGCCGTCGAAGGGGCCGATCGGGAAGCTATCGCGGGTCAAGCGGCGCTTCTCCGCCAGCAGGCCCGAAAGGTCGTGGCACAGCTGACCGATCTGGGCGCCGTGAACGATCAGGCGTTCGCGGAAAGCCGTGCGCGCCGGCTGCGCCGCGCCGGCCGGTCACGCCGCGCGGTGCTCGCCCATCTCGCGGCCAAGGGTGTGGATGCCGAGAAGGCCGGGGCTGCCGTGCCTGAGGATGAGGCGGCCGAACTCGCCGCCGCTCTGGCTTTCGCCCGCCGGCGCCGGGTCGGGCCTTTCGCCGCAACCGAGGATGACCTGCCGCCCGAGGCAGAGGCGCGCGTCCTGGCTGCCTTCGGCCGTGCGGGCTTCAGCGGGGCCGTCGCCCGCCGCATCCTCGCCTTCGCGCGGGAGGAGGCGGAAGAGGTTCTGCTCGCCGGGAAGCGGGCAGGGGCGGCCTAGCGCACAGGCCGCACCCCTATGGTGTCACAGCGCGAAGCGGGGGTGCCCGGTCTTCTCGAAGGTGGCGATATTGTCGATGGTTGTCTCGGCAATCGCGGCAAGGGCCTCCCGCGTGAAAAAGGCCTGATGGCCGGTCACCAGCACGTTCGGAAAGGTCAAAAGCCGCTCGAAGACGTCGTCACGGATGATGGTGTCTGACTTGTCCTCAAAAAACAGGCTGGCTTCTTCCTCATAGACGTCAAGGCCGAGATGGCCGATCAGGCCGCTCTTCAAAGCCTCGGTGACAGCGGCGGTATCGACGATGCCGCCGCGGCTCGTATTGATGAGCATGGCACCATGCTTCATCCGTCCGATGGACTGTGCATTGATCAGGTGATGCGTCTCTGGCGTCAGCGGGCAGTGCAGCGTCACGATATCGGACTGCGCCAGCAGGTCATCGATGGTGGCATAGGTGACGCCCATGGCGGCACAGGCCGGATTTGGCTGCACATCGTAGGCCAGAACTTTGCAGCCGAAGCCGAGCAGGATCTTCGCCACTGCCGCGCCGATCCGGCCGGTGCCGATGATGCCGGCGGTGCTGCCATGCAGGTTGAAGCCCAGCAATCCGTCGAGGGCGAAATTCCCCTCCCGCACGCGCGCATAGGCGCGGTGGATGTTGCGGTCGAGCGACAGGATGAGGGCGACGGCATGTTCGGCAACGGCTTCCGGTGAATAAGCCGGCACCCGCGCCACGGCGATGCCCAGGCGTTTCGCGGCAACCAGGTCCACATTGTTGAAGCCGGCCGCGCGCAGGCTGACGAGACCGATATTGAGCGCGCTCAATTTCGCAAGCGCTTCGGCATCGGCTTGGTCGTTGACAAAGATGCAGACGGCGCCGGAACCCTTCGCCAGGATCGCGGTCTCGGCCGTCAGGCGCACATCCTGATAGTGCAGGCTGTGCCCGGCGCCCGCGGCCGCATCCAGAAATGTGCGGTCATAGGGCTTGGTACTGAAAACAGTCACGTCCATGCTCGTGCTCCATCGGTGCAGATCGCGCGCCGTTCAGGCATGCGCCAGGGTTGCGCTCACACCGGGCTTGGTCTTGCGGGCGGTGCCTGTTTCGCGAAGAAAGACGCTGAGGATTATGGCCAGGATGACGCCGCCGACCAGCGGCATGAAGGCCATCTGAAACTGATGCAGGCTCAGCGGTGCATTCAGCGAGGGCACCATCAGCCTCGCGATGAAGGGCGACATGATGCCGGTGGTGACGAAGACCAGAAAGTTCATCGCCCCCGCCGCCGTTCCTTTGACCTCGGCCAGATTGACTTCCTTCATGATCGAGAAGGGGATCATCGCAGCACCCGATGAGATGCCGAGCACAAGCGCCACGGAATAGGTCGGAAAGGTGCCCACGGGCACATAGATCGCCGCCAGGCTCGCTGCCAGCATGATCAGCGCGCCGCCGATCAGCACAGGCTTGCGGCGGCCGATCTTGTCGGAAATGTAGCCCAGCAGCGGGCAGCCGATGACCCAGCCGATCGGCACCATCGACGCATCCGAGGCGGCGGCTGCCATCGTCATATGCTCGCCGGCGTGTAGGAAGGAGGTCGCCCAGACCAGCGCGCCGATCGTGGTCGGCAGAAACAGCAACCCGCCCACAATGCCCGCAAGCCAGCTCTGGATATTGCCGAAGACGACCCTGAACGGATGCAGAATGGCGGTAACCGACAGGGGGCCATGATGGGTTGCGCTGTCGCCGCTCTGGCGGGGCATGATCAGCCAAACCGCCACGGCCAGGATGAATCCTGCAATCGCGAAGGCAACCCAGACCGATTGCCAGGGAAAATGGAACGGCCCGGCGGGGTCGATCGCCATCTGCACCGGCTTTGATCCGAAGGCCGCCCCCGCCATGCCCAGGCACTGGGTCAGGCCGATGAAGAGTGCCAGCATGCGCTGGGGCAGATAGCGCGCCGCGACATAAGATGAGCCGATGAAAGCGAAAATCGCGCCCAGCGCCTGCAGCACATAGCCAATCATCCCGGCTGCCGCACTGCCCTGTGCGAAGATCAGGCAACCAATGCCGACGACGACGATGCCCGCGGGAATTGTCCACCGCGCGCCGTAGCGATCCAGCAATACGCCGGCGACCAGCGCCATGACGGCATAGGCGACATAATAGGCCGAGACGATGGCACCGATATGGTTGCCGCCCCACGCCGTGGTCAATTCCTGCTGCATAATGCCGGGCGCGGAGCGAACGGCATATTGGAAGAAGTAGAATATGGCGCAGAGCAGCCAGGCCACGAAGAAAAGCGGCTTCAGGTCAAGCGGTGGCGGGGGACTCGCGCTCGCCTCAGGCGTTGTCTCGCGATGGGGCAGGCCGGCTTTCGGCGGCAGACTGATATTGGCCATGATGATCCACCGGCAGCGTGATGCGGCATCCAATGGCTATCAGCCTGCCGAAATAGCGGCCACCGTCGGAATATACCTAGGGTCTGTCAGCCTTTGATTGAAGCAGTTTATGCCGTCTTGCCCGGCCTTATGCCGGGGACCTACCCGTGCGGCGCCCACGGTCTGCGTGCGAATTGACCTCGCCGCCTCTGGCGGAGATTGATACCGTCACCAAATGACCTGTCACATCATATCGAGGACGCACCGCTACCCATGACCTTCCGTCCCGTGACCGAGCCGCTGGAGGCCGGCATTGCCCGCCAGCGCGGCGTGTTCGAGGCGCTGGCGCTCCTCACGCCCCATGATCTGCCGGGCGAGCAGAAAATCCGCATCGGCGGACCGGGGGACGGCGGCTATGTCATCGTCGATCGCCTCCGGCCCGGCCAGCCGGTGATGAGTTTCGGCGTCGGCCCCTCGGTCGCCTTCGATCGGGATCTGGCGGACCGCGGCCATCCTGTCCTGCTCTTCGATCACACCATCGCCCGTCTGCCGGAGGATCATCCCGGCTTCACTTGGTTCGCGGAAGGCGTCGCGGCTTCGGCCGACCCGTCGTCCGGGCTTTTTACGCTGGCCGAACACATGGCAAAGCTGCCGTCGGGGGCTGACGCGCCGATCCTGAAAATGGATGTCGAAGGGGCGGAGTGGGCGGTGCTGACCGAAACCTCCATCGCGCTCCTGCGGCGGTTCGAGCAGATCGTGCTCGAACTGCATCACCTGCCGCAACTGGATGAGCCGCATTTCCGGGGTATGGCCTGGCGGGCGCTAGCCTCGCTCTCCTCGGCCTTTACCCTCTGTCACGTCCACGCCAATAACTTCGGCGCCATCGCGACCGTCAGCGGCTTCCCGGTGCCCGAGACTTTGGAAGTCACCTATATCCGCAGCGATCTCGTGCAGGCGGCCCCGTCCATGACCTATTATCCGACGCCGCTCGACACCGGCAATTGCCTGGACTGGCCGGATCTGCCGCTGTGGTTCTATCCCTTCGCGCCGACGGCGGTGAAGCCCAGCTTTCCCTGGTAGGATGCCGGCAGCACCGCGGGCAGATCAGCCCGCGGCTGCGGGCGTCGCATGGGCCCGCTTGAAGGTAATGGTCACGCGCATGCCTTGATCGGGGCCGGAGGTAATTTCCACCTTGGCCCGCGCATTTTCTTTCAGAGACTGCATGATCGCGTAGCTCAGCTTGCCGGGTTGTGGCCAGCTTGCACCTTCGGCAAGGCCGATGCCATCATCGGCGATGGTGATGATGCAGCCGTGCTCGTCGGTCAGGCTGTGCAACGTGATCGTGCCCCCTTCGCGCCCGGCAAAGGCGTGTTTCAGGGAGTTCGTCAGCAGCTCGTTGACGACCAGACCCGTCGGCATCGCGACATTGACCGAGACCGGATAGGTATCGACCGTCATGTTCAGGCGGATGCCGCTGCTTCCCTGCGACTGCAGCACCGCCGCGGAGATCTGGTTGAGATAGATGCCAAGGTCTATTTCCTGGCTGTCGGCCTGGTCGGACAGAAGACTGTACAGAAGCTGGATCGCCTCGATGCGCCCAGCCAGGCGCTCGAAAGCATCCGTGTCGGGATTATGCCGGGCATTGCGCGCCTCGATGCGGATCAGCGCCATGATCATCTGCAGGTTGTTCTTCACCCGGTGCTGCACCTCGCGCAGCAGAACGTCCTTCTCCTGCAGCTGCTTGGCGAGCGAATCCGGCTCATCGTCCTGATGGGCGGTGACATCGACCAGCGCGGCCAGGCGAAAGGCGGGCTTGCCGTCCTCATCTTCGATCAGGTTGGAATAGGCGTCGATCACCACAGCCTCGTCGCCGCGGGCAATTCGGAAGGTGCCGACGCAGTCGCTGTCGCTCTCAATCGCCTGGCCAAGGCCGTGGTCATGGTCCACCGCCTGCCCCAAAGTGCCGATGACCGACCAGGGATGATCGACCAGACCCGCGATATCCCGCCCGGTCAGCCGCTCGAATTGGGGATTGGCATAGACGATCCGCTCGGCCTGATGCATGGCGCTGATGGCGATAGCAATCGGGATCTGATCCAGAAAATGCCGAAAATGCTCGCTTTCAAGCGCTTGGGCGAGATCGGGGGTCGAGAGCAGCGTCTCAACTTTCTGGGCGTCGGGCGCGGCAAAGGCCATCAGTCTGAGACTTCACTAACGCAGAATTGCAACTTCCGGTGTACCATAGCAGAAAATGAAAGCCGTAGGAGATATCGCTTGGCCACAGGCATCAGCGGCGGAATGCCGCGATGGTCAGGCCCAGCACAAGCCCGGCGGCGCCGGCAATCGCCAATGCCTTCACAGGCTCGGCCCGAACCTCCTCACGCAGATCTTCCAGCGCGACCTCGACAGTGCCGGCGGCATTCATGGCGCAGGGGATGACGTGATGATCGACGAAGCGCCGCGCGCCCTCCCAGGTGAGGCCATTCTCGTTCAGCCAGGGGCAGGAGGTCATGGGTCGCTCCATCTCGTCGTTCACAACTCCGCATAATCGGCTTTCCCGCGTGTTGCCGCAAGCGAGGCGCGCGCCATCTGCGGGACAGGCAGATCACCGGGACGCCCGTCATGGATACAAAACCCTCCTTCAAACCCTATAACCGGCCCGCCGGCGGCTGGGGTTCCGCGCAATCCGTGCAAAATATTCTGCGGCGGGAAGGCGCGCCGGTCAGCACGGCCCTCGCGCTGGCCCTGCAGAACAAGCCGGACGGCTTTCAATGCGTCAGCTGCGCCTGGATCAAGCCGGCTGACACCTTGCCGCTCGAATTCTGTGAGAACGGCGCCAAAGCCACTGCCTGGGACATCACCACGCGCCGCGCCCGGCCGGATTTTTTCGCGAAAAATACGGTCGCGTCGCTCAGGGCCTGGACCGACTACGATCTGGAGCAGGTCGGCCGCCTGACCCGCCCGCTGCGCTACGATCCGGCGCAGGACCGCTACCGCGAAGTCTCCTGGGATTTGGCCTTCGCTGAAATCGGGTCAGAGTTGCGCGCCATCGCCGACCGCAAACGCGCGGTCTTCTACAGTTCCGGCCGCACCTCGAATGAGGCGAGCTATCTCTACGGCCTCTTCGCGCGCCTCTACGGCAACAACAACCTGCCCGATAGTTCCAACATGTGTCACGAGACCACCTCGGTCGCCCTGCCGGCCAGTATCGGCGTGCCGATCGGCACCGTGAACATGGAGGATTTCGCTCAAACCGAGTGCATCTTCTTTTTCGGTCAGAATCCGGGCTCCAATGCCCCGCGCATGCTCCATCCTCTCCAGGATGCGGCCAAGCGCGGCTGCCCCATCATCACCTTCAATCCGCTGCGCGAGCGCGGCCTGGAAAGCTTCACCGATCCGCAATCGCCGCTGGAGATGCTGACCGGCCAGGAAACCCGCATCAGCAGCGCCTACCATCAGGTCAAGACCGGCGGCGATCTCGCGGCCATCACCGGCATCTGCAAAGCCCTGGTCGATCTGGACCAGGGTGGCGCGGGTGGCGCGATCGACCATGCCTTCCTGGCCGAGCATACCCATGGTTTCCAGACCTTTCTGGATTGGCTCGGCCGGCAGTCCTGGGACAGTATCGAGCTGCATTCCGGGCTGCCTCGCGCGGCGTTGCAGAGCACGGCCTCCACCTATGCGCAGACCAAATCGGCCATTGCGGTCTATGGTATGGGCCTGACGCAGCATCGCGCCGGCATTGAGACCGTGCGCATGCTGGTTAATCTTCTCCTCATGCGCGGCAATATCGGCAAGCCGGGTGCCGGCATCAGCCCCATTCGCGGCCATTCCAACGTCCAGGGCCAGCGCACCGTCGGCATCACCGAAAAGCCGGCTCTGGTGCCGATTGACAAGCTACGCGCCCAGTTCGGCTTCGAGCCGCCGCAGGAGGAAGGCCTCGCGACCGTCGATGCCTGCGAGGCAATCATCGCCCGCCGCATCGATGCCTTTGTCATGCTGGGCGGCAACTTCCTCCGCGCCATCCCGGATCGGGACCGCATGGAGGAGGCCTGGGGTGATATGCGGCTCACTGTCAGCATCGCGACCAAGCTCAACCGCAGTCATCTTTTCCCCGGGACAGTTAGCTACGTTCTGCCTGTGCTGAGCCGCATCGAGCGGGACCGGCGCGGCGGTGTCGATCAGCTGCTGTCGATCGAAGACACCTCCGCCCATATCCACGTCTCGCGCGGCATGCGGGCGCCGGCGTCCAAGCACCTCAAAAGCGAGGTCGAGATCGTCGGGCGCATTGCGCTGGCAACGCTGGACGCCAATCCGCGCGTCACCTGGCAGAGCTGGATGGATGACTACAGCCTCATCCGCAATGCGATCGCCGAAACCTATCCCGCGATATTCCATGACTATAACACGCGCATGATGGACCCCGCTGGGATCGAAAAGCCCATCGCGGCGCGCAAGCGCCAATGGAACACGCCCTCCGGCCGCGCAGAATTCGTGACGCCGGACGGGCTGGAGGAAGACGCCGATATGGTCACCGGCGGGGCTGACGTGCTGCGCATGATGACTCTCCGCAGCAACGACCAGTTCAACACCACCATCTACGGTTACGACGACCGGTTCCGCGGCATTCGCGGCACCCGCATGGTGGTGCTGATGCATGAGGATGATATCGCGCGCCTCGGCTTCACGGCAGGCGAGGTGGTGACCATCGAAACCGTCTCCAATGACGGGATCGGCCGGGCGATGAGCGGTTTCATCGTTACGCCCTATAACGTCCCGCCGGGCTGCATCGGCACCTATTATCCTGAGGCAAATGCCCTGGTGCCGCTCAATCATTTTGCCACCGGCTGCAAGACGCCGGCCTCCAAAAACGTGCCCGTGCGCCTGCGCCGCGTCTCACCCGCGCAGGCTGCGGCTTGAAGCGCACGGCCATGGGTGGCTGAATAAGCCCAGCGGCGAGGGCGGAGACGGGCGTGACCAGGGTTTTTGGCTTTGCGGGATGGAGCGGTGCCGGCAAGACAGTGCTCATCCGTCAGGTCATCGCGCACCTGATCGCCGATGGCCTCCGCGTCTCGACCATCAAGCATGCGCATCATGAGTTTGATATTGACCAGCCCGGCAAGGATTCCTGGGAGCATCGCCAAGCAGGTGCTTCCGAGGTGCTGATCGTCTCTGATCGCCGCTGGGCCCTGATGCATGAACTGCGCGGCGCACCCGAGCCCGGCCTCGCGGAGCTGATCGGCAAGCTCGCCCCGGCCGATCTGGTTCTGGTCGAAGGCTTCAAACGCACGGCCTTCCCCAAGATCGAAGTCTTCCGTGCGGCGAATGGCAAGCCGCCGCTGCATCCCGAGGATAGCAGCATCGTCGCCATCGCGTCCGACACGCTGTTTCCGGCGAGTGGCCGGCCGGTTCTGGCGCTGGACGATATCGCCGGCATCGCGGCATTCGCGCGGGATCATGCCAGACCGCTCTGACACAGCCGCCGTCATCCTGGCCGGCGGCCGCGGCCGCCGCATGGGCGGCGCGCTGAAAGCCATGTTGCCGCTCGGCGGCCAGCCTCTCCTGTCTCATGCGCTCGGCCGCCTCGGCCCTCAGGTCCGCGCCATCGCCGTCAGCGCCAATGATCCGGCAGTGGCCGTCGCCGCTGCGGGGCTGCCGCTGCTGGCGGACAGGCATGATGACCGGCGGGGGCCGCTGGCTGGCATTCTCGCAGGCATGGATTGGGCCATTGGCGAGGGCAGGGACCTCCGCTGGCTCGTGACTGTACCGGTCGATTGTCCCTTCCTGCCGGCCGATCTGGTGGCCGCACTGTGCGCGCAGGCCCACTCCGCGCACGCGCGCGTCGTCGTCGCCCGGTCAGGCGGCCATGCCCATCCCACTGCCGCACTCTGGGATCTGTCGCTTCGGGACGATCTCGCCCGTGTCGTGGCCGCGGGCGCAGACCTCTCCGTCCGCCGCTTCTATGAGGCGTATCCGCATCGCCTCTGCGACATTCCGGCCGGTCGCCCGGACCCCTTTTTCAACATCAACACCCCGGCCCACCTCGCTCTAGCCGAGGATGCGATCGCCGCCGGTGAAGACCTCGAACCCATCGTCCCGCGCGATGCCGATCAGCGTCAGGCCGATGGACTCGGCCTCCCGGATGGCGAGCCGGGTCGGGGCTGAAACGGCGGCCAGCACAGACACGCCCATCACCGCCGCCTTCTGGATCAGCTCGATGGAAATGCGACTGGTCATCACCAGCACGCCCTTGTCCGGCGCTTCGCCCATCTGCAGCAGCCCGCCCGCCAGCTTGTCGAGCGCATTATGCCGGCCGACATCCTCGCGGATGGCGACCAGTCCCGCCTCCGGCCGCCAGAAGGCGGCCGCATGCACGGCGCGGGTTTTCTGCGCCAGCGCCTGCGCCGGATACAGGCTCGCGACCGCCGCCATGATGTCTGTGGCGGACAGGGTAAGGTCGGATTGCACCGGCGGCAGGGGCCGCGTCGCTTCCTCCAGGCTTTCCAGCCCGCACAAGCCGCAGCCCATCGCGCCGGTCAGATGGCGGCGCCGGTGGTCCAGCGCGTCCATGCGCTCGGCCGCAATCCATAGCCGCAGCTCCACCGCACCGCGTGGCGCCGGCACGATCTCGACCTCCTCGATTTCCGAAGCGTCGGCGACGATCCGCTCATTCAGCGTGAAGCCCAGCGCGAAGTCGCGCAAATCGGCGGGAGTGGCCATCATCACCGCATGGGAGACGCGGTTATAGGTGATGGCGACCGGCGTCTCCTCGGGCAAGGCGCGCGTGCTGGGCACGAAGCCGGTCCCGCGCCAGACCAGCGTCCGGGCGTCTCCAAAAGGCATCGGTAAATCATGTCCTTCCAGGCTTTCGGCGCTGGCCCCGTCGGACGGAATGCGATAATCGGCAGGCATGCGACTGTTATATCATCTTCCGCACTCGCCTTTCTCCCGCAAAGTCCGTCTGGTGCTGGCGGAAAAGCGCTTGCCGTTCGAGCTGCGGGTTGAAAAGACCTGGGAACGCCGGTCGGAATTCCTCGAACTGAACCCTGCCGGTACGGTGCCGGTGCTGTCCGATGAAAACGGCCTCATCGTCTCCGAATCCGCCGCCATCTGCGAATATCTGGATGAGGCCTACCCCGATGTGCCGCTCATCGGCCGCACGCTGGCGGAGCGGGTCGAGGTACGGCGCCTGGTCTGCTGGTTCGATCTCAAATTCAACCATGACGTCACCCGCCATCTGCTGGGCGAGAAAATCATGAAGCGCATGGCCGGGCGCGGCCAGCCCGATACCGGGGCGCTGCGCGTCGGCTATGCCAATCTCAAAGGCCATCTCGAATATCTCGGCTATCTGGCGGAAAGCCGGAAATGGCTGGCGGGCGCCAATCTGTCGCTCGCGGATTTCGCCGCGGCCGCCCATCTCTCCTCGCTCGATTTTGCGGGTGAGGTGGATTGGTCGATTTCGGCCGCTGCGAAGGATTGGTATGCGCGCATCAAATCGCGGCCCAGCTTCCGGCCCATTCTGGCGGATCGCATGGCGGGCATCACGCCGCCGGCGCATTACGCCGATCTCGATTTCTGAGCGGCCCCATGTCCGCGTCCGCGCCCGGTCACGTGCTGATCTTCGGACTGGGCTATAGCGGCACGGCCATTGCGGCCGCCGCTGCTGCTGCCGGCTACCGCGTCACGGGCACCAGCCGCCGGGCCGATCTGCAGCCGCCTCCGGGTGTGGCGGTCGTGCCGTTCGATGCGGCCGCGGACGTGATCGCGACCGCGACCCATATCGTGCCGACGGCCGCGCCCGCCGAAGACGGCGACCCTGTCCTCGCGCGCTATCGCGCCGAGATCGCCGCGGCCCCCGCGCTGCGCTGGATCGGCTTCCTCTCCTCCACCGGCGTCTATGGTGACCGTGGCGGCGATTGGGTGGATGAGCGGAGCGAGCCGCGCCCGACGTCGCTGCGCGCCCGTGCCCGCCGTGCGGCCGAGGAAGACTGGGCGGCGCTTGGTGCAGCGCGCAGTGTGCCGGTCGATCTCATCCGCCTGGCCGGCATCTACGGACCGGGCCGCTCGGCCTTTGATGAGCTGCGCGCCGGTCGCGCGCGGCGGATCGACAAGCCGGGCCACGCCTTCGGCCGCATTCACCTCACCGATATCGCCGAAGGCACCCTGGCCGCGGCACAGCAGGCAGAGCATCTCAGCGGCCTGCGCGTGCTCAATTTCAATGACGATCTGCCGACCGAACCGGCCGAGGTTACGGCGGAGGCGGCGCGGCTTCTGGGGGTCGTGCCGCCCCCGCTGGTGCCGTTTGCGGACGTCGCGGCGGGCATGAGCGAGATGGGTCGCAGCTTCTGGGCGGAAAGCCGCCGCGTCTCCAGTGTCGCCACCCAGCAGGCGCTGGGGCGGCGCTGGCGCTACCCGACCTATCGTGAGGGTCTGGCCGCCATCCACGTCGCCGAGACCCATCAGAGCTGAACCCTTCTGCCAGTCCGTTTCCCTCACCGCCTGATGACAGAGCTGGCTGCCGCGCCTAAGTTTTTCGGATTGAGCGGGCTTGGGAAGGGGTGGCGGATGATCAAAGCGGTGATGACGATGGCGTGTGCGGCGGGCGCCCTTGTTCTGGGTGCCGGCGTCGCGGCCGTCCCCCCGGCCTTGGCCCAAAGCACGGGCGCCAATCCGGCGGCGACCGTGAACGGCACGGTTCCCTCGTCTGAGGGCAATGTCTGGAACGGGCAGGATCATCAGCCGACCCCGGCCGATGTGGCGCCCACGACGATGCAGCAGCAGGACAAGATCAATCACAAGCTGCAGAAGCTGGATCAGCAGCTGATGAACGCGCCCCTGCCTAAAGTGCCCAGCGGTGCGCCCCCGGTTGCCGGCAACACCAATCCGTAAGTCCGGTTTCGGACAGGATCACCTATCCAACATCCGTCATGCCCGCTCCCGGGCACGCGCAATCGCGTCATCAACCCTCGTTAACGCGGGGAACCTCGTCCCGGATGCACCGCCCTCACGAAATTTCTCTATTCTTTTCAACACGTTAAAGTGACGCGCCGCAAAGGCGCCTTTTCGCCGTCATCGGCGTCTCTCTGCGCATCTGCCCCTCCGCTTTCGCACGATCATGGGAGCGGTCAGCGAGATCGCTTCATGCGGAGGAAATGTTGATGTCCCAGTCTCTGAAAATTACGTCTCTGAAAGTGGCCGTCGTCGCGGCAGCGCTGAGCGTTCTGCCCCTGTCCATGGCTCTGGCGCAGTCCAGCACCGTCATGGTCGGCGGCATGGCCATGTATCCGAGCAAGACCATCGTGCAGAACGCGGTGAACTCGTCCGACCACACCACGCTCGTCGCCGCCGTAAAGGCCGCGGGCCTGGTCGGTGCGCTGAGCGGCCCCGGACCCTTCACCGTCTTCGCGCCGACCAACGAAGCTTTCGCAGCTCTCCCCGCCGGTACGGTCGAGACCCTGGTGAAGCCTGAGAACAAGGCGACGCTGACCAAGATCCTGACCTATCACGTCGTGCCCGGCGACTATAACACCACCAAGCTGCGCGCTCTGATCCTGGCCGGCGGCGGCAAGGCCGAGCTGAAGACGCTTGAAGGCGACTCGCTCACCTTCGCCATGAATGGATCAAGCAACATCACGGTCGCGGACGGCAAGGGTGACACGGCCGATATCACCATCGCCGACGTGACGCAGTCGAATGGCGTCATCCAGGTCATCGATAAAGTGTTGATGCCCGCAAGCTAAAACCTGTGGGTGGGCGCGCACTCCCGTCCCAACCATGGTCATGCCCGGCTTCATGCCGGGCATCTACCCGCTCGGGTGCCGCCGGGATATGTGGGTTGCCGCACTGGGTTGATCCGCGCATCACGTGCGCGGATCACGGTACCAAGCGCCCGCACTGATCACCACTTTGTCACATCAATGGGATGAGCCGCTACACGGTTCCGTGCGCCTGGGTGATCAGGGATGCTGATCGCCCGGTCGGCTCGTCGTCGCGGTAATCGGAGGAATGGTGGGCGCAGTAGGATTCGAACCTACGACCCGCTGATTAAGAGTCAGCTGCTCTACCAACTGAGCTATGCGCCCTCCGTGGGACCGGCGTATACCGACCCCGGATCGCTCTGTGAAGCCCCCGATGACAGATTTTAGACGCGAAAAGAGCCCAGCAGAGGAGATCTGCACCCAGCGCTTCCCGCAAGGGAAGGCATGCGCGCTGACCGTCGCTCCGCCGCCATTTCAGCCGTCAATCATCAGCCAGCCGCGCGGCGGCTGCCCACTTCGGTCAGCTTGCCGGCACCGGCTTCGCCCATGATGGAGCGCAGTTCGCGCAGGAAGGCAGAGCCCTTCAGGGTACGCTGCACCAGCACGCTGCGGCGGTCGGCGGGGTCCACCTTGCGGCGCACCAGCTCGAATTCCGACAGGCGGTCGAGGGCACGGGTGATGGCAGGCTTCGAGACTTCCAGATCTGCGGCCAGGCCGCGCACGGTATGCGCCTTTTCCGTCAGATAGCAGGTAAGGAAGACGCCAAGCTGGCGGGCTGACAGATCGGGACCATCCCGGCGGACGAGGGCAACGATGGTGTCGCGTAGAACGCCCACGAGTTGGTCTGTAGCAGCGGCGGTCGCCATAGGGTTGTCTCCTTCGGGTTAGGACTTACAGCATAGACAGAGACGAAACGGTTAATTTATATCGAGATCGAACCGTATCGGAAAAAGCCTTCACAAGCGCTGTAACTGATCAGACCATGCAGTTCATTACTGGGTCGTCGCGCTGAAATATACGCTAAAAATGGTAACGAAGCGTCACTATGGCCTTTTAGGACTGTTGTAACGAAAATTTGTACCGGTTTAGCAATGCTCGAAACAGGCAGCGCGACGTTTGTACTTCACCGCCTTCGGGAAACACGAGTCTGCCACGATCGTTCCAGGCATACAGATCCAAGTGAATCCAATTTTGGGGTGACGTAACAAACCGTTGCAGAAACAGCGCTGCAGTGATGGCTCCAGCAAAGCCATTACTTGAGACATTACTCACATTGGCGACGGTACTGTCCAGCCAGGCATCGTATCCGGGCCAAAGCGGCAGGGGCCAAACCGGATCGTGAACCGCTTTGCCCGATTCGATGACGGTGTTCGACCATTCGTCATTGTTCGCGAACAGGGCCGGCAAATCAGGGCCCAATGCGGTGCGGGCGGCGCCCGTCAGCGTCGCCGCGTCGATCAGAATATCAGGTGATTCAGATCCCGCCTCATCCAAAAGATCGCACAGCACCAGGCGGCCTTCGGCATCGGTATTGCCGATCTCCACGGTCTTGCCGCTGCGCGTGCGGATGACGTCCAGCGGCCGCATCGCCTCGCCTGAGACGCTGTTCTCGACACAGCCCACCCGCAGCACCAGCCGCAGCGGCAGATCCGCCGCCATGATCTGGGCGGCCAGCGCCATCATCGCGGCGGCACCGCCCATATCCTTCTTCATCCGTAACATGCCGGCAGATGGTTTGAGATCGTAACCACCCGAATCGAAGCACACGCCTTTGCCGCAGAGCGAGACCAGTGGCGACGTGTCATCGGCCTTGCTGCCGCGCCAGCGCAGGATCGCGACATGCGGTCCGCGCATCGAGCCCCGGCCCACTGCTGCAATGGTCGGATAATTCTCCTCCAGCCGCTCGCCCGCGATGACATCGCAAGATGCGCCGAATCGGTCCGACAACGAAACCGTCGCCTGGGCAAGTTCTGCCGGTCCCAGAAGATTGGCGGGCCGGTTGATCAGATCGCGGCCCATCCAGATCGCCCAGGCCTGATGCTGCGCGTCCTCCGTGCCCGTCATGCGGGCCAGCCGCGCGGGTTTCCGCGCCGCTTGCTTCAATTCGGTGAAGCGGTAAGCGCCCAGGCAGAAGCCCAGTACCGCCTGTGCCGGGTCGATGTCAGGAGAGACGAAATGCCACAAGGTCTCGGGCGGCAGGCCATAGGGCAGGGCGCCGAAGGGCGCGTGGCTGGAGTCCTGGCCCAGGCCCAGAATTGCGTCCATGCGTCCGTCCACACCGGCGGGCAGGATCGCAACGGTGCCGCGCTTGGCCGTGAAGTTGGTAAAAAGGGCGTAGTCCCTTTGCGCCGGCGTCAGCGCGGCCAGGCAGGCGTCCAAGCTTTCCGGCGTCGCCGCATGAAGGCGGTGGATGGCCTGGCCGCTGTCGGCAGCGGCCAGGGGATCGAACAGACAGTCCAGCTCCCGCATCAATGCGTGGTCCGGCCGGCCGTGATCGCAGCGACCACGCGGCGGATGAAGGCCGCGGGTTCGACAGGGCCTTCGCCTTCCTGCACGCGGGCAAGGTCCAGCAGCAGACGCGCCTCTTCTTCCACCTGTTCACCCTCTGCCGCCCGTGCCGCCAAAGCCTCGATCCACGGATGGCGCGGATTGATCGCCAGAAGCGGTTTGCCGCCCCAGGCCGGACGACCTGCGCGGCGAAGCAGTTTCTGCATGTGCAGATCCGCCCCGTCTGCGCCCGAGACCAGCATGACCGGACTTTCCGTGAGATGTGCCGCAGGTTGCACTTCTGCAATCTCGTCGGATAGCGCAGCCTTGATGGCGTCGATCAGCGGCTGCAGCGTCTCCGGCACGGCCTCGGCATCACCCAGATCGGCCAGCGCCTGGCGCGCGTTTTTCAGCGGCTTGTCTTCAAACGTGCCCATGCGTTCGGGCCAGAAAGCGTCGATCGCGTCCGTCAGCAGCAGCACCTCGAAGCCCCGCGCGCGATAGCCCTCCAGCACCGGGGCATGGCGTAGCTGGTCGATATTGTCCCCGGCCAGAAGATAGATCGCGGTCTGGTCGGGCTTCATGCGGGCGACGTAATCGGCGAGCGAGGTCCAGCCGTCTTCATGCGTCGTGCGGAAGCGCAGCAGCGGCGCGATATCGGCGCGCGCGCCGGCATCCTCCCACAGGCCTTCCTTCAGGATGGTGCCGAAATTCTCCCAGAACTGCAGATAGCCGTCGCGCAGCGGCTCGGCGGCCGGCGCGTCTTCGTCATCGGCGGCCATGGGGCCGGTCTCGGCCTTGGCTTCCTCTTTCGCGCGGGTCTTGAGTTCGGTCAGCACGCGGTTCTGCACAGCCTTGCGGATGCGCGCCATCACCGGCGTCGTCTGCAGCATTTCGCGTGACACGTTCAGCGGCAGGTCCTCGGTATCGACCACGCCTTGCACGAAGCGCAGCCAGGGCGGCAGCAGATCGGCCTCGTCGGTGATGAACATGCGCCGCACATGCAGCCGCACCTTGGAGCGCCGCTCGCCTTCCACAGGGTCGAACGGCGGCTGCTCGGGCACGAAGAGCAGCGCGGAATATTCCAGCGCGCCCTCGGCTCTCCAGTGCAGCGTCGCCCAGGGCTTGTCGAAGAAATGGCCCAGATGGCGATAGAAATCCTCGTATTCGGCGGGCGTCACCTCGGCCTTCGGCTTCCGCCACAGCGCCGTGCCCTCGTTGGCGGGTTCGGCCTTGCCGTCGCGCACCAGCTTGATCGGCACCGCAATATGGTCCGCCCATTTGCGGATGATGCTCTGCAGCCGGAACGGATCGAGAAACTCATCCGCATCCGACTTGATATGCAGGATGATGTCGGTGCCTGCGGTCTCGCGGGCCGCGGGTGACACGTCAAAGCTCCCGCGCCCGTCAGACCGCCAGCTCCAGGCCTCGTCCTGGCCCGCGCGGCGGGAGATGACCTCAACCCGGTCGGCGACCATGAAGGCGGAATAGAAGCCGACGCCGAATTGGCCGATCAGGGTCGGCCGCTCTTCGGGCTTGGCATGCTGGATGGTCTCGCCGAAGGCGCGCGTCCCGGATCGCGCGATCGTGCCCAGATTGGCGATCAGCTCCTCGCGCGTCATGCCCAGCCCATCATCGCTGATGGTGATCAGGCGGGCCTCCTTGTCGGGGGTGATGACGACCGCAGCCTCGGCCGGCAGAGCCAAAGCCGCGTCAGTCAGGCCAAGGAAGCGCCGCCGGTCCACGGCGTCGGCGGCATTGGCCACCAATTCGCGCAGGAATATCTCGCGCTCGGAATAAAGGGCGTTGACCACAAGGTCGAGCAGCCGTCCGACTTCGGCGCTGAACTCTTTGGTTTCCGTACTGTCATGTGTGCCGCTGGCGGCAGAATGATCCTGTTCCATATCGGTCTTCCCGTCGATCACGATGGTCCGGCGCCCCCAAATGGGCGGCAAGCCGTTGCGGCCTCGTATGTGTCGCGACGCCGCGCAATTGCAATGCCAGGGAAAAGGCCACGCCCCGGCCAAATGTGCAATGCCTCTTGCAATTGTTCGACCGACCGCTGACATTTCCTGCATGCAGGGATTCGCCCCGCGCGTGAAGGCGGTCTTAGGACCCACCAACACGGGCAAGACGCATCTGGCCTTGGAACGGATGCTGGCGCATGCGTCAGGGATCATCGGTTTCCCGTTGCGACTCCTCGCCAGAGAAAATTATGATCGTATGGTGGCCCAAAAAGGCGCGCGCCTGGTCGGTTTGATCACCGGAGAAGAGAAAATTATTCCACCCGAGGCGCGCTGGTTCGCCTGCACGGTGGAAGCCATGCCGCTGGACCGGCATGTCGAGTTTGTCGCCGTCGATGAAATCCAGCTCTGCGCCGACCCCGATCGCGGCCATATCTTTACCGACAGGCTCCTGCGCGCCCGCGGCATGGTGGAGACCATGTTCATGGGCGCCGAGACCATCCGCCCGCTGATCGAACGCCTGGTCCCGGAAGCGATGATCGAGACGCGGCCGCGCCTCTCCAGCCTCCACCATGCCGGGCCCGCGAAGCTGATCCGCCTGCCGCCGCGGTCGGCGGTCGTCGCCTTCTCGGCGGCCGAAGTTTATGCCATCGCCGAGATGATCCGCCGCCGCCGTGGCGGCTGCGCGGTCGTCATGGGCCGTCTTTCGCCCCGCACCCGCAATGCCCAGGTCGCCCTCTATCAGGAAAAGGAGGTCGATTTCCTGGTCGCGACGGATGCCATCGGCATGGGCCTGAACATGGATGTCGATCACGTCGGCTTCGCCGGCATCTCCAAATTCGACGGCCACAAGCTGCGCCGGCTGACCGCCCCCGAAGCCGCCCAGATCGCCGGCCGCGCCGGGCGGGGCATGCGTGACGGCACCTTCGGCAGCACGGGCGATTGTCCGCCGCTGCCGGACGAGATGGTCCGCGCCGTCGAGAACCATGATTTCGAGGCGATCAGCCAGATCTGCTGGCGCAACAGCGAACTCGACTTCACCTCCATCGACGCGCTCCTCGGCAGCCTCCAGGCCTCGCCGCCACGCCGCGGCTTGGTGCGCGGCAATGACGCGTCCGATCTCGAAACCCTCATCACGCTGTCGCGTGACATGGAGGTCCGCAACCGCACCACCGGCCGCCGCCGCGTCCGCCAGCTCTGGGATGCCTGCCAGATACCCGACTTCCGCAAGATCGCCGATGACAGCCACGCCGCCCTCTGCGCTCGCGTTTTCCGCCACGTCGTCGAACACGGCCATCTGCCGATTGACTGGATCGCCGGCCAGATCGACCGGCTCGCCAAGATCGAGGGCGATATCGACACACTGATGCAGCGCCTCTCCGGCGTGCGCGTCTGGTCCTATATCGTGGCGCGGGATGACTGGGTGCGCGACGCGCCGCATTGGCAGGGCCGGGCGCGGGCGGTGGAGGACATGATCTCCGACAGCCTGCATGAGAAGCTCATGCAGCGCTTCGTTGACCGCCGCGCGGCATTGCTCATGCGCCGGCTGGAGGAGAAGGAAGGCCAGGATCTGCTCTCGGCCGTCACCGGCCGGGGCGAGGTCGTCGTCGAAGGCCATTCCGTCGGCCATCTCGCCGCCTTTTCCTTCCTGCCGGACCCCGCTGCCGTCGGCGACGAAAAGCGCATGGTCATGCGCGCCGCCCGGCGTGCTTTGGGCGAGGAAATGCCGCGCCGCGTCGGCAGGTTTGAGGCTGCCCCGGATAGTGAGATCACCCGCACGGGCCAGCACCGCCTGCTGTGGCAGGATCAGCCGGTCGCCAAACTCCGCCCAGGCCATTCCGTGCTGCGCCCGCAGGTTGAGGTGATCGCGAGCGACTATCTGGACGGCCCCTTGCGGGAGCGTGTGCGCCGCCGCTGCCAGGCTTTCGTCGATGCCGAAATCGCGACCGGCTTCGCGCCGCTGCTGGCGGCGCTGGAGGCCGCCCGCACCCTGCCCGAGGGCCGCGGCCTGCTGCACCGGCTGGGGGAGGGGATGGGCATCGCGCGGGCCGAGCCCGAGGATCGCCCCTTGGCCAAAGTCCGGCTGGAAGGTGGCGGCATGGCCTGGTTTCTGCCGGCGCTGCTCAAGCCGCAAGCCATGGCGCTCCGGGCGGCCCTGCTCGCTCTGTCGTTCGGTGTGCCGCTGCCGCGCCTGCCCAATCCCAGCCTGACCGCGATCCCGGCAGACCAGGCCTGGCCGCGGGGTTTCGCTGAGGCGCTGGGCTGGGTCGAGGCGGGGCCGATGCTGCTGCGCCTGGATGTGGCCGAGAAGCTTGCACAGGAACTTCGCCGCGGCGCGCGGGCGCTCGGCGGCCGCATGCTGCTGCCGCGCGGTCTCGCCTCGCGCCTCTCGGTCAAGGCCGACGCCCTGCCCGTGGTGCTGCGCAGCCTTGGCTTCCGGCTGATCCCAAGCCCGGGTCTGACGGCCGGGGAATACGGGCCGCCGGTGCCCCCCATGCTGACGCCGCTTAGTCCGGGCCGCGCCCGCGCGCGCGCCGAGGCTGAGCCGCGCGTGGCCGTACCCCGGCCCGACAGTCCCTTTGCCTCGCTGGCGCAGTTCCGCATGGAAAAGGCCAAACTGGGTGGGGCAAAGATCGGCGGCCGGCGATGAACGGCAAGGGACCTAAAGGCAAGCCCGAGGTCGAGGGCGTCGCCTTCCAGCGCCTGGACATGTGGCTGTGGTGCGCGCGGGTCGCCAAGGCCCGGTCCGACTGCGTCAGGCTGGTGGAGGAGGGAGCGCTGCGGCTCAACCGGCAGCCCACGGTCAAACCCCATGCCAAGCTGCGGGTTGGTGACGTGCTGACAATGGCCTTGCGCGGAGAGGTGCGGGTCTGGCGCGTGGCTGCCCTGGCCACGCGCCGCGGCCCGGCCCCCGAAGCGCGCGGACTTTATGAGGAAGTGCCGGAAAATGCCGTGCCAGAGGCCGATGATGAAACGCTCGGGCCTTGCGCGAAAGACCGACGGGCGGCATACGAAGGCCCCGATGAAGCGCCGGACTCCGGCAATCGCCAGGCTGGGTTCCAGACGCCTCTCCGCCGGATCGAGCGGGACGGGCCTGAGAGCTGACGCCTAGGACTATCACCAGGAGCTTTGAATGACCTACGTGGTCACCGAAAACTGCATTCGCTGCAAATACATGGACTGCGTCGAAGTCTGTCCCGTCGATTGCTTCTATGTCGGCGAGAACATGCTGGTGATTAACCCGGACGAATGCATCGATTGCGGCGTCTGCGAGCCGGAATGCCCGGCCGAGGCGATCCTGCCCGATAGCGATGATCGCGCGACTCCCTGGGCTGAACGCAACCGCACCTTCTCCACCCAGTGGCCCAATATCAGCCGCAAGGGCACCGCCCCGGCTGACGCCGATGAGTGGAAGGACAAGCCGGGCAAGGAAGCCCTGTTCTCGCCCGAGCCGGGGACGCCGTAATGACCCGCATCGACGAACGTCTGGCCGCTCTCGGCATCGTGCTGCCGACACCGGCGGCGCCGGTCGCCAATTACCTGCCCTATACGGTCCATAACGGCCTCGTCACCGTCTCCGGCCAGTTGCCGCTGCAGGACGGCAAGCTCTTCGCGGTCGGCAAGCTCGGTGCCGAGATCGACGTCGATACCGGTCGCTTCGCCGCCCGCCTCAGCTTCATCAATCTGCTGGCGCAGCTGCGCGCCGCCTGCGACGGCAATCTGGACCGCGTCACCGGCGTGCTGCGGCTTGGCGGCTTCATCGCCTCGGCGCCGGATTTCACGGCCCAGGCCGCGGTCATGAATGGCGCGTCCGATCTAGCCGTGGAGGTCTTCGGCGATCTTGGCCGCCATGCCCGCTCCACCATCGGCGTCGCCGTGCTGCCGATGGGCGCGGCGGTGGAGGTCGAAGGGCTTTTCGCTATCGCCTGATCTGGCCTGATGCGAGAGGCTGCACAATCGTCATGCTCGCGAAAGCGGGCATCTAGCAGGGCGGCGGCGGAGCAATCCGGCGCCGCCTTTTTCTTTAATGAACCCGCGGCCCGTCTCAGGCATAATGGTGAGCGGAGGCCATCATGCCAGACGCGCCCAACAATCTTGTTCTTGAAATGCTGCGTGCGATCCGTGGAGACATCTCCGACCTACGCGAAGTGGTCGTAGACCAAGGGCGCCGTCTAACGCTGCTTGAAATTGCGGTCAGTAACCTGGCAGCCAGCGAAATGGGTCATTACGCCAACTTTTCCCTGCGTGCTGACCGGATCGAGATGCGGCTTGAACGGATTGAGACGCGCCTCGGCTTGATCGAGGCGTGATCCGGCGGCTGGCTCAGGCATCGCATTTCATGCTGCCCTGCGGTAAACTGCGTCCATGCCGGACGGTGCCAGCCTCTCCCTCAGTCTCCATAGTTCCATCCATGAGATCGACGCGAAGGACTGGAACCTCTGCGCCGGTTCAGGGAATCCGTTTGTCAGCCATGAGTTCCTGAGCGCGGTCGAAGACAGCGGCTCAGCCGGCAGCCGCACCGGCTGGCTGCCGCAGCATGCCGTGCTGCGGGATGAGGCGAATATCATCCAAGGCATCGTGCCGCTCTACGCCAAATCCCATTCCTACGGCGAATATGTCTTCGATCACGGCTGGGCCAATGCCCTGGAGCGGGCAGGCGGCAGCTATTATCCGAAGCTGCAGGCGGCGGTGCCCTTCAGCCCCGTACCGGGGCCGCGCCTGCTGCGCCGGCCAGGCTGCCCGGTGCCCGTGGCGGCGCTCGGGCAGGCGCTGGTGCAGGCCTGCGAGGAACTGGACCTCTCCTCCGTCCATGTCACCTTCTGCGAGCAGGACGAATGGCATCAGCTGGCCCAGGTTGGCTGGCTGCAGCGCATCGGCACGCAGTTCCATTGGTCCAATGCCGGCTACGGCAGTTTCGATGACTTCCTCGGCGCCATGTCGTCCCGCAAGCGCAAGTCGATCCGGCGGGAGCGGCGGGATGCGCAGGCCGCCGGTCTTACCTTCCGCACGCTGCGCGGGTCCGAGATCACGCGGGCGCATTGGGACGCCTTCTTCGCCTTCTACCAGTCGACGGTCGACCGCAAATGGGGCAGCGCCTATCTGACGCGCCGGTTCTTTCCCATGCTGTCCGAGCGCCTGGGCGACCGCGTCGTGCTGATGATGGCCTTCAACGGGGACAAGCCGGTCGCCGCCGCGCTCAATCTGATGGGCGCGGATGCGCTTTATGGCCGCAATTGGGGCTGCAACGGCGATTGGCCGTTCCTGCATTTTGAACTTTGCTACTATCAGGCGATCGATTTCGCGATCGCCGAAGGTCTGGCGCGGGTCGAGGCCGGGGCGCAGGGTGAGCACAAGATCCAGCGCGGCTATCTGCCGGTGCCGACCTTCTCGGCCCATTGGATCGCCCATCCCGGCCTGCGCCGCGCGGTCGCGTCCTTCCTGGACGAAGAACGCCCCTCCATGCTGCAGCATATGGAGGAGCTGTCCGCCCTCTCGCCCTTCAAGGACGAGGGCTGAGCGTTCAGCTGCCCTCGGTAGCGTCCCCAGCCACGTCACCCGCGTGCTCGTCACGCGGGTCTACCCGGTGTGGCGCCTCGCCGCTGTCTGGGCGCCGGACTGTCTTTGGTCGCGACACCCAACACCGTCATACCCGCGAAAGCGGGTATCTTCTGGGGGCAGAGCGCCATTCCCGGTGAGGTGCCCGGCTGCTGTGGTCAGGAAGATGCCTACTTGCGTGGGCATGACGGGATAAACTGTTTCAACCGAAGGCTGACAAACTCTGAACGCTCAGACCGTCGTGTCGGCGTAGATTTCCCAAAGATAATTGTCGGGATCGCTGAAATAGCAGCAGCGCGCCCCCCAGGGGTAATCGGCCGGCGGCCGCTGGAACAGGATGCCCCGCTCGGCGAGGCCCGCATAGAGCGCATCGACATCGGCCGCCGCGGGCAGCTTCACCGAAAGGCAGGCCTTGTGCTCACTCCGGCTGGCGGGGGGAAGGCTCGGTACGCGAGGCTCATCCGGCACATGGCTGGTTTCCCAGACAACCAGGCTGATGCCGCGGCTGTTGAAGGCGGCGAAGCCTTCCGTCCGCCGGGTCACCGTAAAGCCCAGCTTTTCCGTGTAAAAAGCGATGGAGCGGTCAAGGTTCTGGACGAGAAGGCAGATGTCGCTGATCGATTGAAACTGGCTGAAATCCATCTTAGCCTCCGCTGGCGGTTCGGACCGGTATTCCGGCCGCAGTCTTCTTATGGCAGGCGAGTCTGGGTGGCTTTGGCACCGCAGGGGCTTGGTCGGGCATGGAGCCCCTTTCTCTGGCTTTGTCTGGTGCGCATGGCACGGGCCGAGAGGTTGCGAAAATATTGGTCCGCAATCAAGCGACTTCGGCCGGATGGCAGGGGCCTGGTCGCTCCGTCGGTCTAGGAGGAGGAACGACATGCCCGGTGCGTCTCACCTGCCGCTCTTCCAAACGGCGCGGCTTTGCCTCAGTTCGCGGTCGCTAGAGGACACAGCCGCCTGCCTCGCCATGGATGCCGCACCCGGCGTGACCCGCCATGTGGCTGGCCCCTGGGATGATCCGCACGCGCATCGATCCTTTGTGAAACAACGCACAATTGGTCCTTATCCGGCAGGTATGGGCTACTGGACGATCCGCCTGCGCAGCCAACCAAAGGGCTTCGTCGGCTGGATGATGCTCATCCCAGAGGATGCCACGGGTCCCGATATCGAGATTGGCTGGCGGATGAGGCCCGAGTACTGGGGCCAGGGGATCGCGACCGAGGCCGCGCGGCCGATCCTCGACCATGCCTTCGGCACGCTCGGCTGTCCGCGCCTGGTCGCCGGTATCATAGCAGCGAACGCGGGCTCGGTCCGCGTCGCGGAGAAGCTAGGCTTCCGGCCCAGTCCGGGCCTCATGGCAGACCCATACCGCCGCTACGCGCTGACAGCGGCGGATTTCATATCAGCAGCCGGTTAGGGTTTCGCAGAACCCGATGATGCGGCGGCAGGCCTCTTCCAGGGAGGCATCGTCGGTCGCGTAGCTGATGCGCACATGCGGGCTCATGCCGAAGGCGCCACCATGGACCAGCGCCACATGTGCCTCCTCCAGCAGGGCCATGGCGAAGTCGCGGTCGGTCTCGATAAGCCGTCCGCCGGCGGTGGTGCGCCCGATGCAGCCGGCGATGGAGGGGAAGACGTAGAAGGCGCCTTCCGGCACCGCGCAGGTCAGCCCCGGCGCCTGGCGCAGCAGGGCGACCACCATGTCCCGCCTGCGGTGATAGGCGGCCACCATCTCGCCCACCATGGCCTGCGGCGCGTCCAGCACGGCGGCGGCGGCGGCCTGGCCCACGGTCGAGATGCCGGCGGTCGCATGGCTCTGCACCACCGTCATGGCCCGGATCAGCGTGGCGGGACCGGCCGAGAAGCCGATGCGCCAGCCCGTCATGGCATAGGTCTTGGACACGCCGGACATGACCACCGTGCGGTCCCGCAATTGCGGCGCGACCGCCGCAATACTTACTGACCCGGCGCCGTCATAGCGCAGATGTTCGTAGATCTCGTCGGAGAAGATCCAGACATGCGGATGCCGCTCCAGTACGGCGGCAAGCTCCGCCAGTTGGTCGGCCGAATAGGCGGCGCCGGTCGGGTTGTTCGGTGCGTTCAGCACCACCCATTTCGTGCGCGGCGTGATCGCGGCATCCAGATCTTCCGGCCGCAGCCGGAAGCCGTTGTTCTCGGGGCAGGAGACGGGCACCGCCACGCCGCCGAGAAATTGCGCGGTCAAAGCATAGCTTGACCAATAGGGCGCGGGGATGACGACCTCATCACCCTCATCCACGGTCGCGGCGAAAGCATTGAAGATCGCCTGCTTGCCGCCGTTGGAGACCATGATTTCGTTGAGGGCAAAGTCAATCTTCTGGTCGCGCGCAAACTTTCTTTGAATAGCGGCTTTCAGAAGGGGCAGGCCGTCGACGGGCGGATATTTCGTCAGGCCGTCGCGTGCTGCTTGCGCGGCGGCGTCGATTGCGACGGCAGGCGTCGGGAAATCTGGCTCGCCGATGGCGAGCGAAATCACCTCATGGCCGGCGGCCCGCATCTCGCGCGCGCGGGTGGACATTTGTACGGCGGCCGCGGTTTCGGCGCGGCCAAGCCTTTGCGAGAGTCCGGGCATCGGTGATGACTCCATTCAACGCATGCCGCAGGTCTAGGATCGATGAGATGACTGCAGCCAGCCCGCAATCAGGATGAGCAGGGAAAGGACAAGGGAATAGCCGCCGGCCGCCCAGAAACTGATGCCGGCCTGTGGCGCGCCCGGACCGTTCATGCCGCCGGTCATGCCATTGGCAAAACGGTCGCCCCAGTAGATCAGCAGGGTCACGACGGGCCAGGTCAGCACCCCGGCCAGGATATAGAGGGCGGTGCTGCTGCTCCGCGTCCTGGCCCAGATGCTTTGACTCACGGAGAAAGGTTCCTTGATGGCGCTGATGGTCCCCAAGTCGCTTCGGGGCTCAAAAAAGGCCGCCTGCGCAAGACAGGCGGCCAATGGGGTCGGTGACTTACTTCAATCCGGCGCAGAAATTCTGGATGCGCTGGCAAGCCTTGGTCAGCGATTCGGTATCCGTCGCGTAGGAGATGCGGAAATAGCCTGGGAACATGAAGGCTGCACCATGCACGGCGGCGACACCTTCCTCATCCAGCAGGGCCGTGACGAAAGCCTCGTCGTCGCGGATGACAACGCCCGAGCGGCTGGTCTTGCCGATGCAACCGGCAACCGAGGGGAAGACATAGAAGGCGCCTTCCGGGGTCGCGCAATGAATGCCGGCGGCCTGGTTCAGCATGCCCACCACGAGGTCGCGCCGGGCCTTGTAGGTATCCGTCCAGCTTTTCAGGAAATCCTGGCTGCCGTTCAGCGCTTCCACCGCCGCCGCCTGGCTGATGGAGGAGGTGTTGGAGGTCGACTGGCTCTGCAGCTTGTCCAGCGCCTTGATCAAGCTGGCCGGGCCGCCACAGAAGCCGAGGCGCCAGCCGGTCATGGCATAGGCTTTCGAGCAGCCGTTCATCGTCAGAGTACGGTCCTTCAAGCGCGGCTCGACCTGGGCAAGGGTTGCGAACTCAAACCCGTCATAGACCAGCTTTTCATAGATATCGTCGGTCAAAACCCAGACATTGGGGTGGCGCAGCAGCACCTCCGCCAGGCCTTTCAGCTCGGCCGCGCTATAGGCTGCACCGGTCGGGTTGCTGGGGCTGTTCAGGATCAGCCATTTCGTCTTCGGCGTGATGGCCGCTTCCAGATCCTCAGGCCGCAGCTTGAAGCCGCTATTCTCGCCGCAGGGAACGATCACCGGCTTGCCATCGGCGAGTGCGACGATATCCGGGTAGCTCACCCAGCACGGCGCGGGGATGACGACCTCGTCACCGGCATCGAGCGTCGCCAGCATGGCGTTGAAGATGACCTGCTTGCCACCCGTCGAGACCATCACCTCGTTCGGCGCATAGTCCAGATTGCTGTCGCGCTTGAACTTGGAGATCACCGCCTGTTTCAGCGCGGCGGTACCGGAGACATCGGTATATTTCGTGTCGCCCCCCTGGATCGCACGAATGGCCGCGTCTTTGACATTCTGCGGCGTATCGAAATCCGGCTCGCCGGCGGACAGGCTAATGATGTCCCGGCCCGCCGCCTTCAAGGCACGCGCCTTGGACGAGATGGCGATGGTCTGGCTGGGGCTCACGCGGTCCAGTCGTTCGGCGGTCAGGCTCACGGCTCAATGCACCTTTGTTGAATCGGCGCCAAACCCTAAGCCCGCCTCCCGTCTCCTGCAAACGCAGGACATGCAGATCAGAAGCCCGCCCAAGTCCCGCACCGAAAGGGCTTTTATCGCGATAGGGCCGAATTGAGACGAGTTGACAGGTGGCAACTCGTCTCGGATCGGTCCTATCGCTCGAGGCACATGGCGACACCCATGCCGCCGCCGATGCAAAGCGTGGCCAGACCCTTATGGGCGTCGCGCTTCTGCATCTCATACAGCAGGGTGGTCAGCACGCGGGCGCCGGAGGCGCCGATCGGATGGCCGATGGCGATCGCGCCGCCATTGACGTTCACCTTCGCCGTATCCCAGCCCATCTCCTTGTTCACGGCACAGGCCTGGGCGGCGAAGGCTTCGTTCGCCTCGATCAGGTCGAGGTCGGCCGCTTTCCAGCCGGCGCGGCCCAGCGCCTTGGTGGAGGCCGGGATGGGGCCGGTGCCCATCACCTTCGGATCGACGCCGGCGGTCGCGAAAGAGGCGATGCGGGCAAGCGGCGTGAGCCCGCGCTTCGCGGCTTCCCTGGCCGACATCACCACCAGCGCGGCGGCGCCGTCATTGAGGCCGGAGGCATTGCCCGCCGTCACCGTGCCTTCCTTGTTGAAGGCCGGGCGCAGCTTGGCCATGGCTTCGACCGTCGAATCATGGCGGATATATTCGTCGTCCGACACCACCACATCGCCCTTGCGGCCCTTCACGGTGACGGGCGCGATCTCATCGCTGAAGCGGCTGGCCTTCTGCGCCGCGCTCGCCTTCTGCTGCGAGTGTGCGGCGAACTCGTCCTGCTGCTGGCGGGTGATCTGGAACTCGCGCGCCACGTTCTCGGCGGTCACGCCCATATGGTAGCCGTTGAAGGCGTCCCATAGCCCGTCGCGGATCATGGTGTCGACCAGGCCAAGATCGCCCATCTTGGTGCCCGCGCGCAGATAGGCGCAATGGGTCGAGAGGCTCATGCTCTCCTGTCCGCCGGCGACCACGATATCGCTCTGGCCGGTCAGGATCTGCTGGGCGGCGAGGGAGACGGCGCGCAGGCCCGAGCCGCAGACCTGGTTGATGCCGAAGGCGGTGCGGCTTTCCGGGATGCCGGCCAGGATCGCGGCCTGGCGCGCCGGGTTCTGGCCCTGGCCTGCCGTCAGCACCTGGCCGAGAATGACCTCGTCGATATCCTCCGGTGACAGTCCGGCCCGCGCCAGAGCAGCCTTGATGGCGACGTCGCCGAGCTGATGGGCGGGAACGGTCGCGAAGGCGCCGTTGAAGCTGCCGACGGGCGTACGGGCGGCGGAGACGATGACGATATCATCCATGGCGATGCTCCCTGGGACCTGTGCGCGGTCCCTTCTCTGTGACGGGGATAATCTAGGCTGGCCATCGCGCCCCGCGCCATAGACGAAACGGGGGGCAGCGCCGTGTCAAAGGCTGAGGCACCAGTCCCGCAAAGGCCGCCACAATTCGCCCTCGGCGCGGCGGCCGGCGGCCATCCCGACATGGCCAGCGGCAGGCCGGTGGATGACCGCCCCCGGCAGCGCCTCGGCCAAGGCCAGGGCCGAGGCCGGAGGCACGATCCGGTCCCGGCTGGGAATGGCGACGAAGCTCGGCGCGGTCACATCCTCGGGCAGAACCGGCGCGCCGGCGACGGTCCACAGACCGTTCATGGTCGTGTTCTCGCCATACCACTCGCCCAGACAGGTGCGCGCGACGGCAGCCGCCAGCGGGATGCCGTCATTCAGCCAGTCTTCCAGGGCGACGAAGAGTTCGGCGGCAGTGCCCGCCTGATCCAGCCTGGCGAAGGCGCGGTATTTCGCCGGGGTCTCGAAAGGGGCGAGGCAGGCGAACAGCATCTGCACCAGATCGGTCGGCAGCGTGCCGGTCGCCGTCATGACCGGTCCCAGCACAGGCAGAAGGCCGGCGAGCGCACGAGCGCGGGGCGCATCCGCGGCATGGAAATCCCAGGGTGTCGCGAGCAAGGCGAGACCGCGGACCTGATCTGGCCGCCGCAGTGCGGCGGCCAGCGCCAGCAAGCCGCCCATGCAATAGCCGACCAGGATGACGGGCCGGCCGATGGCGCCCATCGCCCGCTCCAGCCGTCCGGCAATATAGTCGGTGAGCGTGAAGCGGGTCTCGATCGGCCCCGGCTCGCCCCAGTCGAGCAGCATCGGCCGCAGGCCTGAGGCGGCGAGGGAGCGCAGCATGGAGGTCTGCGGCGTGAGGTCGAGGACATAAGCGCGGTTGATCAGGCTGGGCACGACCAGCAGCACGGGCGCGGCGCTGCCCGGGGCATAGTCCAGCAGGCGGCTATGGCCCTCCTGCCAGACGGCTGGCGGCTCGGCCATGGCGCGGTGATAGGGATGGCGGCGATAGGCAGCGATCCCTGCCAGAAAGGCGCGGTCCTGCGCCCAGACCTCCTGCAGCAGGGTCTGGGCGAACTCGGTCTCAGCTTCTGGGCCGCCCGCCGCGACGCTGCCGGCGATCTGGGCCAGCCGGGCTGCGGCCGGCATCGGATAGGCTGGCGGTGGCGCCATGCCGCTGGCCCAGGCGGCGTTCCAGCTCGGCCACGCGCTGCTCGAGACGGCGGACCTCATCATCGCGAGCGTCAGGTGCAGCAGCAGCGGGCGCGGCCCCCGGCGCAGCATCGGTCCCGGCAGGTGCGGGCGGGGTGGCGGCCCGGGATGGGCGGCGGCGGTGGTCATGCCCGGCGGCGCCGAAACCGCGGGCCGGGGGCATGGCCGACATCATCGCCTGGGCAGCCTCGCCCCACAGCGCCATCATCGCGGTCCAATGGGCCTGGGTCTCCGGGTCGCTGAGATAGGTCGTTATTTCGCTCTGCCATATGGCAATCCAATCTTCGGCGAGGGCACGGACATCAGTCTCTCCGGCCGGCCCGGCAGCGTCCGCGCCGGTTCCGTCACCTGTCTGCCCCTTGTCGTCACGCTCATCCATGCCGTGGTCTTACCTCAGAGGCGCGGACAAATACTGTCTTTCGCAAAAGATCAGCCTTATAGTTAGCTCGAATCGGTGACTTGCGCGGAGTATGGTTTGTCATGCTGCCGTCAAATGACAAGCCGATGCTGGAGTGAATCATGTCGCAAGCCGAAATGCCTGCCGGGACGGCCGAGTCCTCCGCGAAGCCTCCCGTGGTTGTCAAGAAATACGCCAACCGCCGGCTCTACAACACGGAGAGTTCAAGTTACATCACGCTCGACAACCTCGCCACGATGGTGCGGGAAGGGCGGGATTTCATCGTCTACGACGCGAAGTCGGGCGAGGACATCACCCGTAGCGTGCTCACCCAGATCATCGTCGAAGAGGAAAGCAAGGGCAGCGCGCTGCTGCCGACGGCCTTCCTGCGCAACCTGATCGGCTTCTATGGCGACAGCATGCAAGGCGTGCTGCCCCGCTATCTTGAGCAGTCCATGGCAAATTTTACCCATCAACAGCAGCAGGTCCGTCAGGCCATGCAGCAGACGGTGGGCAATCTCTTCCCCTTCGATATTGAACAGGTCGGCCGCCAGAACATCGCCATGATGGAACGCGCGATGAGCCTGTTCACGCCCTTCTATCGTGAGCCGGACGCGGCGCCTGCGGCGGATGCGGCGGCACGCCATCCTGATCTTGAGCATGAGGTTGCCCTGCTACGCGGGGAGCTTGCCCGCCTGCAGAAGGAACTGGGCGATACCCGCGCCCAGCTCGCTGACCGGCCTGCGGCCAAGCCGAAGCTCGCCGGACGTTCCGCCGCGGACTGATCGTCTGGCGGTCTGCAGCTAACCCAAAAGGGGCGGCCGGTGAACCCGGCGGCCCCTTTTGCGCTCAGGCCGCGGTCTGGGCGATGGCGCGCAGGTAGTCGGCGCGGCGCAGGAAGGTGGGGTCGCTCGGTGCCAGCTTCACGGCCCGCTCCACTGCGGCCGCGGCATTCGCCACATCGCCCCCCGCCAGCAACACGCTCGCCTCGTTATTGTGACTATGCGCATCGGCTGGATTGGCGGCCGTGGCGCGGCGGGCAACGGTCAGCGCCTCATCCAGCTTGCTTTGCCGCAGCAGGATTTCGCTCAGGCGGCGCAGCGCGCTAACATCCATCGGACCCACCTCCACCGCCTGGCGCGCCAGGCGCTCGGCCCCGGCAAGGTCGCCGTAGGAGAGATAGAGCCCGGCCAGGTGATTGTAGGCGCCTGGCTCACGCGGGGCGGCGTCGATCGCCTTGACCGACCAGGCGAGGGCGCCGCGGATATCATTCCGCCGGGTCGCGACCTCACTCAGGCGATGGAGCACGCTCATCGTCTGTACCGGTGTGGTCGCCTGTTCTCGTGCCAGATCGAAGGCGGCCTCCGCCTCGTCCAGCCGGCCGGCGCCGAGATGGAGATTGCCCAGTTGCAGAAAGCCGGCCGGATCTGCCGGGAAGTCGCTGATGGTGCGTTCGGCCCAGTAGATCGCCCCTTCCGAATCGCCGCGCCGGCTCAGCACGTCGCTCAGCCGGCGGTGGAAGCCCGGATTGTTACCGGCAAGGCCCGCCGCCTGTGTCAGCGCCGCCTCGGCCGCGTTCGGCTCGCCGCGCGCGAGTTCCAGGGTCGCGAGCTGGTTGTAGCTGTGCGGATCGTGCGGGTCGGCGGCAATCGACTGGTGCAGCCAGGAGAGCGCCCCTGCCTCGTCACCACGCCGCTGGGACACCTCGGCCAGGCGGCGGAGCAGGGGCGCGTTGTCAGGCGCGACCTCAGCCCCGCGCAGCAGGGCCGTATGTGCCTCGTCCAGATTGCCGAGGCGCATATGCAGCGCCGCCAGGTTGTTGTAGCCGCCCAGATCCTGCGGCCGGCTGGCAATCGCCCGGTCGGCCAGTGCGAAGGCCTCCTCCGTCTGGCCGAGACGGAGCTTGAGTTCGCTCAAGCGGATCAGCAGGCCGACATCGGTGGGCGCCAATGCGACCGCGCGGGCGAGGGATGCCTCTGCTGCTTCGTTGTCGCCCTGGCGCATGAGCAGCGTCGCCTGATGCGCATGGTTTTGGACATCGGTCGGATGCAGGTCGATGGCGCGGGCCGCCCACTGATGCGCCGTGTCGGCGTCGCCCGCTCGCCAGGCGATATCGCTGATGCGGCGGCTATGGGCGGCATTGCCGGGTGCCAGTTCCAGAGCCCGCCTGGCCGAGGTCTGCGCCAAGGCCAACTCGCCTTGCTGGGCATGGAGTAACGCCAGATGGCCATGGTTCTCGGGGTCAAGTGGATTGGCCGCGATGGCGCGCTGGGCCCAATCCAGCGCGTCGCTGGGTCGTCCGCGCTGCTGGGCCATGCTGCTCAGCCGGCGCATCAGGAAGGCCGCATCGGCCGGCTTGGCTGCCTGAGGAATGGCGGCTTCAAGCGTCGCATAGGCGTCGTCCTGCCGCCCCTGGGCGGCACGGATCGTCGCCAGATGACTGTAGTTCTGCAGGTCCGACGGATGGTCCACGATCGCCCGCTCGGCCCAGTGGAAGGCGCCATCCCAGTCGCCACGGCGCATCAGCACGTCGCTCAGCCGGCGCTTGTGATGGCCGCCGGCGAGTGCAAGCTCGGCGGCCGTACGCGCTGCCGCCTCGGCTTCGCGCAGGTCGCCGCGCTGAATCGCAATCTTGGCTTCGAGATCGTAACTGGCGGGCTCTTCGGGTGCAGCTTCGCGCGCGCGCGCCGCCCAAAGGCTGGCGGCTTCGCTATCGCCCCGGTTGAGCTGAAATTCTGCCATGCGGCGGAGTGCCGCGGCATTCTCGGGCGCACGCTCGATCGCCGTCGCGATCGAGGTTTCGGCGCTCTCGGCCTGGCCGTAGCGCTGCTGCAGCCCGGCCAGGAAATGATGGCCCTGGATCTCGTCCGGTCGCAGCGCCGCTGCGCGTTGGGCCAGCGCCAGGGCGTCGTCGCCGCGACCGAGATGAGCCATGATATCGGCCAGCCCGCGCAGATAGCCGGTATGCTCCGGCTTGATTTCGACGGCCCGGACCAGCAGTTCGGCGGCGTCCGGGTAACGTCCTTCGCGCATGTTCAGCTGACCGAGATGGGCGTAGTTCTCGGCATCGCCCGGGTCTGCCGCCAGGGCCTGTTCCGACCATTGCCGCGCCTCATCGGCCTTGCCTTCGTCCCAGCGCAGGTCGCTCAGCCGGCGCAGAAGGCCGCCATGCTCTGGATTGAAGTCCAGGGCCCAGCCGAGCAATTGCTCGGCTGTCGCGAAGTCACCCTGGCGGATGAGATCGGATGTCGCCCGCAGCGTCGCCTGCGGATTGGTGGGGTCAATGCTCGGGCCAGTGTAATCGCTCATCGGTCCATCGGTTCCGTGTTCAGGATCAGGCGGTCGCGGTCAGGCGGCGGCGAAATGCAGCACGGCCGCGGGCAGTTCGGCCGCGACGCGGTCCTGAAAACGCGCGCGCGCCATATCCATCGCCCCCGCCCAGTCATCCGCGACCAGGCTGAGGCTTTCCGTCGACTGGCTACGCGATACCTCTTCAGGACGCCAGCCCAGGCCCTTCTTGGACAGGCTGTAGACGACGGCGCGGGTGATGCGCTTGGTCAGCGCCCATTCCGCGGTTTCGGTCGCGATGCGGCGGCCTTCCTCCTCCTGCGGGGTGCCCTGCAGGCTGCTCTCGGCGAGGAGCGCCGTGCCCATCTGCTGCACGGCGGGATAGGCGAGATTGACGAAGATCTGATGCGATTGCGGATAGAATTTCCCGGCCCGGCCTTCCAGCGCGCGTTCCTTGATCTGCTCGGGCGTGCGCAGGCCGATGATCTCGGGCGGGCGCTCGAAGGTCGGCGGCTGCGGCTTGGGCGGCGGCGGGGGTGCCTTCGGCTTGTCCTCGGCGGTCTGCTCGGACACGGGCGGCTTCGCGGCGGCGGGGATGACCTGTGGCTTGGGCGGTGCAGGCTCACCTGGCACGGGCGGCTGCGGGGAGGGCGGCACTTTCAGGTCCGCCAGCAGGGCTTTCAGCTCGTCGCTGATATCGTCGAGGTAATTCGCCTGGCCGGGGCCGAAGCTGCGGATGATTTCGGCCAGCCAGGCCGGCAAATAGCTGCGCACCAGGGCGCTGAAATCACCCAGATGGACCTGGCGCTGGTCATTGCCGCGGAAGCGCAGGAACTGGCGATAGGCTTCCGGCCAGACCAGATAGTCGGAGGGCAGTTCGACAAAGACAGAGACATATTTGGCGCCGAAGGGCACGCCGAAATTGGGCGCATCCTGCAGCCAGCTGTCGCCGCCGCGAACGTCATACATCTCATCCCGGAAAACGACCGCCCCGCGGGAGGTGCTGGTCGCGATCGCGCCCTTGGCGGATTGGGTGCTCTCGCCTTCCGGCGGATCGTAGAAATAGTGGATCTTGACGCCGCTTGGGGTAATGCGGGTCTCGGTCCGCCCAAATTCGCCCTGCCGGTCATCGAGCCCGACCATGGCGCGCGGCGCTGACCCGCCCCAGATGGCCGGCATCAGCGTCAGGCGCACATCATGCGACAGCCGGAAAAAGCGGTTTTCCAGATAGGCGCCGAGCCAATCCGGCGTGACCTTCAGCGACGGACCATAGGGTGAGGCGACCGTATCCTGGTCAGCGCTGTTGCCGCCGAGCAGGACCTCGGTCCAGTCGATCGAGAGATCGTAGTCGCCCTCGGTGCGGCAGGCTTCGGTCGCGTCGACCACTTCGGCGCGCTCTGCCCCAATGCGCAGCCGCCCATAGGTGCCGTCGCGATAGCCCATGACGACTTCGCTGACCCGCCCGCCGGTGCAGGACCGGTAGCGCAGGCCGTGGCGGTTGGAGGGCAGAGAGGCGACCTTGGCGCCCATGCCGAAATTCTGGTCCAGGCTGTTCTGCTTGCGCAGCGAGGAGGCGAGATCCGTGATCTGCAGCAATTCGGCGGCGGTGAGGCCGGTGCCGGTATTCCAGATCCGAAGCTTGCGCACACCCTCATGCTGGCGGGGGCCGATGACCACCTGACGCTGGCCGGACGGCGCGTGTGCGGCCGCTTCCAGCCCGTTCACCACCAGCTCCCGGATCATCATCGTCTTCGGGCAACGCTCGATCATGCTGGAGACGAGAAAGGCTTCATTGGCCACTTTCAGCGGCGCGATCATGGACGTGTCGGACATTCGGACTCCGGCTCTGTCGTCAGGCGTAAACCTAACGGTAGGTTAGCGTGGGCGGCAAACTAACGTCTGGCAGCGACCCGTTAGTACTAAATTTTGGAAGGGTGAGGGGATTTTGTTGCATTGCAACAGAATTATGTCCCTGGCGCCAGCATCTGGCCTTGGCTGGCGCAGACCCATATCAAGACATCATCTGACCAGGACTTCGCCATGACACAGCCCGCATCTGTCATCCTTATCAGCGGCGGCGGCCGCGGCATCGGTCGCGGCATTGCCGCCCGTCTGGCCGCCGCGGGATGGCGCGTGGTCATCGCCGACCGCGAGCGGCCCGCCGAGCCGCTGCCCTTCACCCATCGCTTCGTAGAGGCGGATGTCTCGGACGAGGCCGCCGTGTCGCGGCTGGTCGAGAGTGTCGAGGAGACCGAGGGGCGGCTGGACGCGCTTGTCTGCAACGCCGGATTCATGATCCGCAAGCCGCTGGAGGAGCTGTCGCTGGCCGAGTGGAACGCGGTGATCGGCACCAATCTTACCAGCAGCTTCCTGCTCGTGCGGGCGGCAGCGGCGCTGTTGCGGGCAGCGAAGGGGTCGATCGTCACCATCGCCTCCACCCGCGCCCATCAGTCCGAACCCAATACCGAAAGCTATGCGGCGTCCAAGGGCGCCATCCTGGCGCTGACCCATGCGCTCGCGGTCAGCCTTGGCCCTGATATTCGGGCGAACTGCGTCAGCCCCGGCTGGATCGATACCCAGGGCGGATCGCTCTCGGCCGAGGATCATGCCCAGCATCCGGCCGGGCGCGTGGGCCGGGTCGAGGATATCGCGAGCCTGGTCGCCTGGCTGGTCGGGCCGGACAGCGGTTTCGTGACAGGCTCGGAATTCATCGTCGACGGTGGCATGACCCGGAAGATGATCTATGCGGAGTGAGGTGGCGGTCTAAATCTTGACCGTTGGGCCGGTCAGCAGATTGGGGCCGCAGATGGATTTGACGGCAGCGATGGCCTGGGGGGTGCTCCAATCGGTCGCCCCCAGCAGCTTGGCGCGGGGATGGCCGCTCCGGTCGAAGATGACGGTGAGCGGAATGCCCGGTACGTTCCATAAGCCGAGGATCGCCCCACCCGGATCGAGTAGGATGGGCAGGTGGTCGATGCCGTGGCTGTCATAGAAGCTGCGGACGGGGGCAGCCCCGCCGGCATCCGACGAGACCGGCAGAACGACGATATCCTCGCCCGCCAGAACTCCTGCCAGACGGTCGAGCGTCGGCAATTCCGCGACGCAAGGTCCGCACCATGTGGCCCAGAGGTTGAGTACGACACCCTTGCCGCGGTAATGGGCGAGCGTCAGCTTCTGGTTGTCCGGGGTGAAAAACCGGATCGCCGGCAGGGTCGCGCCAGGGGGCAGTTGGGTGAGCGCATCCAGGCTGCCCAGGGCTTGCGCTTCTGCCCGGCGGCTCACTACTCCGGCGGCCATTATCGCGCTGGCGATCAGCGCGTGGCGGCGCGAAACGTGTTTGCTCATTAGGATAACTCCTTGACCGATATCAGCCAGCCGCATGCGGCCCCTGCGACCCCGGCCTCCGTTTCCAAGCTGGCCGAGACAAGCCCGTCCGGCGCCAATGCGCAATGGGGCGGCCGCTTCGCCGCGGGTCCGGCGCAGATCATGAGCGACATCAACGCCTCCATCGCCTTCGACCAGAAAATGTGGCGCCAGGACATTCGCGGCTCCCAGGCGCATTCCGCCATGCTGGTGAAGGCCGGCGTGCTGACGACGGCGGAGAATCAGGCGATCGCCGCCGGGCTTGACCAGATCGGGGTCGAGATCGCGGCGGGCGACTTCCCCTTCGATGTCGCGCTGGAAGACATCCACATGAATATCGAGGCGCGGCTGACCGAGCGCATCGGGGACGCCGGCCGCCGCCTGCATACCGGCCGCAGCCGCAACGACCAGGTGGCGACCGATTTCAAGCTTTGGGTGCGGGACGCGATTGACGGTCTGTATGGCCAGATCACCGCGACCATGCGGGCGCTGGTTGTTCGCGCGGCCGAGCATGCCGCCGACCCCATGCCCGGCTTCACCCATCTGCAGACGGCCCAGCCGGTGACCTTCGGCCATCATCTGATGGCCTATGTCGAGATGCTGGCGCGTGATCGGGGCCGTCTCGCCGATTGCCGGAAGCGCCTGAACGAAAGCCCGCTGGGTGCGGCCGCACTCGCCGGCACGTCCTTCCCCATCGACCGCCACGCGACGGCCACCGCGCTCGGCTTCGACCGGCCGACGGCCAATTCCCTCGACTCGGTCTCGGACCGCGATTTCGCGCTCGAATTCCTCGCGGCGGCCGCGATCTGTGCGACGCATCTTTCCCGCCTTGCGGAGGAGATCGTCATCTGGTGCAGCGCGCCCTTCCGCTTCATCCGCCTGTCAGATGCTTTTACCACTGGCAGCTCGATCATGCCGCAGAAGCGCAACCCGGACGCGGCCGAACTGGTGCGCGCCAAGACCGGCCGCATCACCGGCTCGATGGTCGCGCTGCTGACCGTGATGAAGGGCCTGCCGCTCGCCTATTGCAAGGATATGCAGGAGGACAAGGAACCGGTCTTCGAGGCGGCGGATGCGCTGGCCCTGTCCCTCGCCGCGACCGAAGGCATGGTGCGCGACCTGATGCCGGAACTCTCCCGCATGGCGGTGGCCGCCGCCCAGGGCTTTGCGACCGCGACGGATCTGGCCGACTGGCTGGTGCGCACGCTGAAACTGCCCTTCCGCCAGGCCCATCACGTCACCGGCAAGCTGGTCGCCATTGCCGAGTCGCGGGAGGTCGATCTCGCCGATCTCGATCTCGCCACCATGCAATCGGTGGAGCCGGGGATTACCGAAGATATATATAATGTGCTGACGGTCGCGGCCTCGGTCGCGTCCCGCACCAGCCATGGCGGCACTGCGCCGGCCAATGTCGCGGCTGAGGCGGCGCGGTGGCAAGACCTGCTCGACAAGGAAGCCGTGGCATGACGATGCGCCTTCTGCTGCTCGCTGTGCTTATGGCCTTGGCCGCCTGCGGCAAGGTCGGGCCGAATAGCCCGCCTGGACCCGCGTCGAGCGTCATCTATCCGCGTCTTCCCTATCCGGCGCAGTAGGTCATGGCGGATTTCTCTGGGCCGATGCCGGGCGCCGAACCGGATGCCGCGGCGCTGATCGCGGCGCGGCCGCATCTGACCATGGACGCTTCCCGCGGCCTGCTGCTGGAAGGCGTGGCGCTGGCGGATATCGCGGCCGCGCTTGGCTCGCCCGTCTGGGTCTATGGCGCCGGCACCATCCGCGCCCGTCTGGCGGCGCTGCGCGCCGCACTCGCCCGCGCCGGGCTGGGCGAGACCGATATCCATTACGCCGTGAAGGCAAACGACCATCTCGCCATCCTCGCCATCATGGCGGCGGCGGGGGCAGGGGCGGATGTGGTGAGCGGGGGCGAATTGGCCCGCGCCCGCCGCGCCGGCATCCCGGCCGGGCATATCGTCTATTCCGGCGTCGGCAAATCGGTCCGCGACCTGCAGCTTGCGGTCGCCGAAGGCATCGGCCAGATCAATGTCGAGAGCCGCGAGGAACTGGCCATGCTCTCGGCGGTCGCCGAAGCTGCCGGCCGGACGGTGGACCTCGTGCTGCGGGTCAACCCCGATGTCGATGCCAAGACCCATGCCAAGATCACCACGGGCCTGGCCGAGAACAAGTTCGGCATCGCCTGGGATGAGGTGACCAGCGTCTATGCCTATGCAGCCACGCTGCCGGGGCTCAACCCGGTCGGGCTTGCCATGCATATCGGCAGCCAGATCGTCTCGACCGAGCCTTTCGAGACCGCCTTCGCCCGCATGGCCGAGATGGTCTCCCGCCTGCGCGCGGCCGGCCATACGGTGAGCCGGGTGGATTGCGGCGGCGGCATCGGCATTTCCTACGAGGCCGGGGACGGCGTGTCGCTGGACAAGTACGCGTCTGTGATGGCTCGCCATCTGGGCGGCCTTGGCCTGACGCTGATGATGGAGCCGGGCCGCTGGCTGGTGGCGCCGGCGGGCGTGCTGCTGTCCTCCGTCATCATCGCCAAGAAGACCGGCAACCGCGCCTTTCTTGTGCTGGATGCGGCGATGAACGACCTGGTGCGTCCGGCCATGTATGACGCCTGGCACGGTATCGTGCCGGTGGCGGCGCGCGATAGCGGCGCGGCGGCAATGCCGGTCGATGTGGTGGGGCCAGTCTGCGAGACCGGCGACACCTTCGCGCGCGACCGCCTGCTGCCTGCTCTCGGCCCTGATGCGCTGGTCGCGATCCTGGATGCCGGCGCTTACGGCGCGGTGATGAGTTCCACCTATAATGCCCGTCCCTTGGCGGCGGCGGCGCTGGTCGATGGCGGTCGCTGGTCCGTCATCACGCCACGGCAGGAGGTGACGGAACTCTGGTCGCGTGAGACAGTGCCGGCATGGCTGAGCGAGACGGCAGGCAAGACAGGCTGAACCCCGCGACACGTCTGCCGCGACGGCTGATCCGCGGGCTGCGGCTGGCCCGCGCGGTGTTGGTGTTCGAGGCGGTCTGGCCGGTGATCTGGCCGCCGCTGGGCCTTTTGGCCGCCTATCTCTGTGCTGCCCTGCTGGGCCTGCCGCAGCGACTGGGCGTGGCTTTCAATTCCATTCTGCTGATCCTGGACGGCTTGGCCGCAGTGGTGGCGCTCGGCATCGGCATCGCTCGCATCCGCTGGCCGGACGCGCAGGCCGCGCAAGCCCGGCTGACCCGCGCCTCCGGCCTGACGCATGATCCGATTGCAGCCCTGCTCGACAGTCCGGCCCAGGGCGATGTCGCGTCGCATTTACTGTGGCGGGCGCATCGGGCGCGGGTTCTGGCGGCGACCGAGCGGCTGCGGGTTGGTCTGCCCTGGCCCTGGCGGAGCACGCCGGGGCGCCTTGCCTATCGCGGCGGCATTATCGCCGCTGTCCTTCTCTGCCTGTGGCTGGCTGGTTCCCTGGCCGGCGCGCGGCTGGACGCAGCCCTGACCTTCGACCCGCTGCTGGTGCTGGGACCGCCGGCGCCACTGCCGGCCGTGACCGCCTGGGCGACGCCGCCTTCCTACACCGGCCGCCCACCGGTGCTGCTGCCCGCTGGCGGTGCCACGCTGACCGTGCCGAAAGGCGCGCGGCTGACGGTGACCGTCTCAGGCGTCAGCCGGCCGCCGAGGCTGGATGGGCTGGCGGCCAGCTTCCATGCGCTGGATGCGGCGAGCTTCCAGATGGAGACGGGGCTCGATCACAGCGGGCTGTTCGTTCTGCGCGGCGGCGGCCGAACCCTGGCCCGCTGGCAGATCATGATCCAGCCCGATGCGCCGCCGATCATCGGCTTTGCCGGTCTGCCGGGGCCGGACAGCGATGGCACCAGCCTGCGCCTGCCATGGCAGGCGCGCGATGATTATGCCGTCGTTTCGGCCCATATGACCGCGCATCTGCTGGGGCATGTGACGGCGCCCGGCCTGTCGCTGCCGCTTGGCATGCCGGACGGTCCCGCGCCCCGCGTGCAGGGCGTGCAGGTGACGGATCTTTCGGCCAATCCCTGGGCCGGGCTGCCGGTTTCGATGCAGCTGGATGCCGAGGACGCGGCCGGTCAGACGGGCCGCTCGCCCGCGGAAACGGTCGTGCTGCCGGAACGCCATTTCACGGATGCCTATGCCCGGCGGGTGATGGCGATCCGTAAATCCCTGGTTCTGCTGCCCGCGCCGAGCACGCGCGAGCAGCGCCTGCCGAGCGTCCGCGCCCTGCTGGATACGGCGGCCGGAGCGACGCTGGACGGCAAGGCGCCAAGCGCCACCCTGCCGCTCTTCGCCGCCGGCTGGGGGCTGCTGCATGACCGCCAGGGCAGCCTACCCACGGATATCTTTGCGACGCTCTGGCAGGTGGCGCTGCATTTCGAGCAGGGTGACGCCGCCGACAGTGCGCAATCCATGACACAGGCGGAAAAGGCGCTGCAAAACGCCCTGCAGACCGGCACGCCGTCTTCGGCTGAGCTGACCCGGCTGATGCAGCAGATGCAGGACGCGATCCTGGCGCATCTCTCGACGCTGATGCAGATGGCGCAGCATCAGGGCGGGCAGGTCCAGGCTGGGAGTGCCGGCAGACCCTTCGATCTGGGTCAGCTCGCGCGGCAGCTGCAGGCCATGCAGGCCGCCGCCAAGGCGGGTGACGTCGCTGCCATGCGTCAGGCCATGGCGCAGCTGCAGCAGAGCCTGCAGCAGCTGGCCGGCGCGCGCATCGCGCCGCCCGATCCGAAACAGGTGGCGGCGCGGGCTCAGGCCGAGAAGGATCTGGGCACGCTGCAGCAGATGATGAAGACCCAGGCGCAGCTGCTGGACCGGTCCACATCCCGCGCAGAATCAGGCGTGCCCGATCCGGCCGCACAGCAGAAGGATGCGGCGGCGCAGGCCGCGCTACAGCGCGCCGTGAAGGGCATGAGCGGCCGTGCCGGGGCGGCGCTGACGGCTGCCGGCCAGGCCATGGGCCAGGCGACGGGACAACTGGGCCAGGGCCAGGACGGGCCGGCGGCGCACGACCAGGGCCAGGCGCTGCAGGCGCTGCAGCAGGCCGCCAATGCGCTCGGCCAGGCGCTGGCCGCGCAGCCCGGCCAGGGCAGCGGCTTTCAGCTCGGCAGCGGTGCCGGGCCCGGCCAGGGCGGCGACATGCCGCTGGACGGATTCAATTCCGGCAATGGCATGACCGATCCGCTGGGCCGGCCGCTGGCGCCTGGGCAGGGGGCGAGTTTCGGCGCCGATATCCGCCTGCCGGACGAGGCGCAGCAGGCGCGGCTGCGCGCGATCCTGCAGGAACTGCGCGACAAGGCGGGCGATCGCAGCCTGTCGCCGGCCGAGCTGGATTACATCGAACGGCTGCTGCAGCCGTTTTAAAAGCACCGCGCCGATGCCGCCGCGGATAAAAATGAATCGACACAGTAACAAAAATGTCGCGAACGAAAAATTAAAGGAATATTGATAAGGATCAGATGCGTGTCATGACAGCGTGCCATGTGCGCGCAGCCGGGGGCGGATCGGGATGGAATTCGATTTTACCAACGACAATACTCAAACCGCCTACGTCGCTTTCGGCGATGCGGTGCCGACAGGCAGCTATGTCGTGCCGGAGGGCGTGACGGTCTATAATAACGGCACCGTCGCGACCACGGGCGAAACCATCTCTCTCAGCCAAAGCACCGTCTTCGAGCTGACATCGGGCCAAGCGATCAGCGGTGTCGATGTCTCCGATTTCGAATCCGGTAAATTCCTGGTCTCCTTCGGGCAGACGCTCACCAGCCTGGATAACACCGAATTCAACCAGGGCGCCGGCGGTGATTCGACCACACGCTGGGACAAGATCGAAGCCTCGATCTATCCGGCGAATAGCGGCCAGAATAACGCGCTCGATCTGACGGCGGCAGATTTCACCAGTATCGGCTTCAAGGTTCAGGATCTGACGAACCCGTCTGACGACAGTCTGCAGACTTCGACGGTGCCCATGGTGCAGGCCTTCGAGAGCATAGCCAACGAGGCCCTGATCAATGGGACGGTCACGAATGCCGGCACGGTCTATAATGATTATGCAGTGATCACCGGTTCCGACGGCGTCTACGTGCCGCAGTTCGGCACCGATGTACTGCGCATCATCTCACCCTCCACCGTGCCGCAGCCGGGGACCAGCGCCTACAACAATCTGGACGCCTATATCGCTTCGGCGGAAACCGCCATGGGGACGATCACCGTCAGCGGTGAATACGATCTCAGCGGCTCGACCCCGACGACGGAGACGCAGGCCTATTCCTTCACGACCGCGTTCGACAACGCGGGCGACCTCATCATGGTCAGCAACAGCGTGGCATCGAACGGCATTCCCGCCGGCCAGACCATTGAGATTACGGCGGCCGAAATGCCCACTGCCGTGACCGGCGACAACCCGAGCTATACCGTTGACGGTGTCGCGGCCAATATCGGGAATAATGACGTCTATGCCGCGGCGGTGCGGGACATTCTGGGTGGCTTCGCATTCGGCTTCGTCGATAGTAGCGAGGTCATCCCTGGCACGACCTTGACCTTCGCCCAGGCGGCGCAAAACCCCAGTGTGGGAACCGCGGACTGGTACGGCGCGCAGGTGACGACGGCGGCGGCCTTTGCCAACGCCCAGCCGGACCAGCCGACCTTCTACAACCAATATGCGGCCGCGATCGCCAGTCTCGGCGATGCCTATGGCTTCCCCTTCTCGGATCTGATCGTCAACGGTCCGCAGCTTGATCCGCAATCAACCGATACGGTTGCGATCACCATCCAATCCGACAGCGTCGCCTGTTTCGCGCAAGGCACCGGGATTGCCACACCCGCAGGCCCGGTTGCGGTCGAGGATCTTGTGATCGGTGATCGCGTTCTCACGCTGGATGGCACAGAGGAAACCATCCGCTGGATCGGCCTGCGGGCCGTCGATTGCACGCGCCATCCGAAGCCGGAACAGGTCTGGCCGGTGCGTGTGGCGGCCGGGGCCTTCGCGCCGCAGCTGCCGGTGCGGGACCTGTTTCTGTCGCCTGACCATGCGATCTATGCCGAGGGCGTGCTGGTGCCCGTCAAGCATCTCATCAACGGCCATACGGTCGCGCAGCAGCGCCCGGCGGCCGTCACCTATTTCCATATCGAGCTGGCGCGTCACAACGTTCTTCTCGCGGAAGGGCTGCCGGCCGAAAGCTATCTCGATACCGGCGACCGCGATGCTTTCGCCAATGGCGGCGGCGCGACCCGCCTGCATCCGGCCTGGGGCAGCGCGGCGCGTGACATCGCCCTGTTCCTGGAGGTCTGCGGCTTCGCTCCGCTGACCGTTGCGGGACCCCCGGTGGAGCGGCTGCGGGCGCGTCTGGCTGGCAAAAATGGCCTGGAAGCCGCCTGAGCGGCCTCCGGTTGCCCTAGGCCCGTGAGGCTGGCAGGCTGCGGCGGATAAGCCTGTGCTGCCGGAGAAAGCCATGTCGATCCAAAGGGACCTTGCCGCCATTGTGGGGGACGCCCATGTGCTGACGGCCGCGGCCGATGTCGCGCGCTATCAGACCGACTGGAAAGGCTGGTGGACCGGCCGCGCCCGCGCTGTGGTGCGGCCCGGCGATACGGCGGAGGTCGCGTCCGTCATGCGCCTGTGTCACGAGCGCGGCCAGCTGGTCGTGCCCATGGGCGGCAATACCGGTTTGGTGGAAGCAGCACCCCCGAGCCAGGAGGGCGATGAGATCGTCCTCAGCCTGGAGCGGCTCAATCGCATCCGCAGCCTGGACGCGACCGGCTTCACCCTGGTGGTCGAAGCGGGGTGCATTCTGCAAAGCGTGACTGATGCGGCGCAGGCGGCGGATTGCTTCTTTCCGCTGTCACTCGGCGCACGCGGCAGCTGCCAGGTCGGCGGCAATGTCGCGACCAATGCCGGCGGGCTCAATGTGCTGCGGTGGGGCATGATGCGCGATCTGGTGCTGGGTCTGGAAGTGGTGCTGCCGGACGGGCGCATCTGGGATGGGCTGAGCCTGCTGCGCAAGGACAATACCGGCTATGACCTGAAGCAGCTCTTCATCGGCGCCGAAGGCACGCTTGGCATCGTCACTGCCGCATCGTTGAAACTGTTTCCGCGTCCGACGGCGGTGGAGACGGCTTTCCTGGCGGTGCCATCAGCCGAGGCGGCGCTGACGCTGTTCGCCCGCGCACGGCGCGACCTGTGCGATTTGCTCAGCGCCTATGAATTGATGACGCGCGCCTGTCTGGACCTGACCATCGGCGCCTTCCCTGAGAATCGCGATCCGCTCTCCGCACCCGCCGCCTGCTATGTGCTGCTGCAAACCTCCGTCAGCGGGGGCCTCGAATTGCGGCCGCTTCTGGAAAGCTTTCTGGAAACGGCGATGGAAGACGGGCTGGTGCTGGATGGCGCGCTGGCCGAAAGCGAAGGCCAGCGCAGCGCTTTTTGGCGCATCCGCGAAGATCTCGTCGATGCGCAGTATCGCGTCGCCCCCGTGCATCTGCGCACCGACGTTTCCGTCCCACAGGTGCTCCTCGCGCAATTCATCGCGGCCGCCGACGCGCGCATGGCGCAGGAATTCCCCGATCTGCGCGCCATCGCCTATGGCCATGTCGGCGACGGCAATGTGCATTACAATGTGCTGCCGCAGCCGGGTCTCCCAGAGCCGGTGACAGCGCATCGCTATGAGGCCTGCGAGGCGATGCTGTTCGATATCGCGGATGCCATGCGTGGGTCGATCAGCGCCGAGCACGGCATCGGCCGCACCAAGCGGCACAGTTTTCTGGACAAGACGCCCGAGATTGAGCTGTCTCTCATGCGCGGGCTGAAGCAGCTGCTGGACCCGCAGGGCCTTCTATCGCGCGGCCGGGTGCTTTAGCGTCTGTTAGCACTTGGTTGGATAGTTTACCCCGTCATGCCTACGAAAGTGGGCATCTTCTTGACTGGTGCAGGCGGCACCGCGCCGGGAATGGCGCCGCGCCCTCAGAAGATACCCGCTTGCGCGGGTATGACGGTGTTGTATGGGCTACACCGGCCGAAACTGACAAACGCAACGCAGCGCATTCTCACCGTTTCCAATGAAACCTGAAATGCCCTAGATCCCGTCGCCCATCTTACCAGCTCACGCTAAGCCCGCCGGTCAGATCCTGCGCCGTGCTCTGTCCGTTGATGGTGCCGCTATACGCAAGGTAGAGCGACACGGGGCCGCCGGTATGCAGCGTTGTGCCAAGGCCCAGAACCGCGGCATCGCGGCCGGTGGACGGGCTGGTCACAACGAAGGATGGGCCGCCCGTCGCCACGAGCGAGGAGGTCGCCTGCACACTGGTATCGATCAGTTCATGCAGCCAGCCGATCTGTGCGGAGGGCACCAGGGTCATATGATCGTTGAGGGCCAGGCTGCGCTGCACCTGCGCGCCGAGCAGGGTCTGCAGACTGGCGGCGGAACTGCCGCCGACATTGAGCGCGGTGGCGCCCCCCTGCGTCTCGGTCAGGCCATTCTGCTGCAGGCTGACGCCCGCGAGCGACAGGCTGGGCTGTATCTGCCAGGGTCCGGCCTGGAGTTGCAGCCCGGCCCGGATGGAGCCGCCGCCGGTTGTGCCATGGGTCTGGCCCTGGGCCTGAACGCCATAAAGCGTCTGAGGCCGCCAGACGGTGGTTTCCGAAAAGCCGCCGCCGGCCTGCATATCGACAAAGCCGATGCCCTGTTGGGCGGCGCCATAGGCGAGGAACTCAAACCCGTCGCCGTTGAGATTGGCGCCGGTTCCATCCTGGATGGCGGGGCTGGTGAAGCCGAAGGCCAGGCCCGCACGCAGCCAGGGCAGGACGGGTGCATCGATGCCCGCAGCGGTGCCTCCGGTCGATCCGTTATAGCCCGGTGAGCCCTGGCTGTTGACGTTGGTGAACTGCCCGAGGCCAGACACCCAGATGCGGCGGCCGCCGCTGAGCGTTGCGGTCTGCGCCTGCTGGCTGCCAGCGAGGCCGCGCGCGGCGTCAAGGCTCTGTTCCACCGTGCTACCGACCAGGGACCACGCATCCCGCTCGGTCATCAGATTATCGGCGTAGATCGTGGGCGCCAGCTGCGCCAGGACGGTCGGGATGGTGGCGCCTGTTTGCGTGTAGAGCGGCTGGTAGAGCGCGGCTTGGCTGGCGGAGAGGCGCACCCCCGCCGCCGGGCGGCTGGCGTCCAGCGCAGCGCCGACCGCCGTTTCCGTGGCTGTCGCGGCAATCCCGGCGGCCGCCAGATCGCCGTAGGAGGCGGGCGTCACGATGAGGGACAGGGTGTCCAGCCCATACAGCGCATCGAAGCGGGTGCCGCTGGCCAGACCCTGCGGCTGCGTCAGGCTGGCGAAGCTGCCGGTGATGCCACCGGAAGCGGCGGCGACCGTGAAGCTTTGCCCGATCGGCGGCGTGTAGAGGTTGGTGGCGCTGCCGGTCATGCCGCGCAGAAGCGGCTGGAGCACGCCGGCTGCCGTCAGGCTGTTGCCTGCGCCGGTGACCAGCACGCGGCTATAATTGCCCGCGCCCGTCCCTATGCCGGTGCCGTCGATATCGAAGACGGTCGTCGCTGACGGCGTCAGCGTCAGCGGCGCCGTAAAGGTCAGCGTGCCGGGACTATTGCCGGGGGCGAGGGTGCCGGCGACGGTGGTGGGGGCGTTGATCGTGCCGATGCCATGCAGCGTGGCACCGGGACCAACCGACAGGCTGGTGGCGATCAGAGATCCGTTGATCGATGTCAGGCCATTGGCGAGGGTGATGGCGCCAGTGCTGACCACCGGCCCACCCAGGGAGACTTCGTAGCCATTGGCATTGATCGATCCACCATCGCTGCCGATGACGACCGGCCGCGTGCTGGTGATAGTGCCAAGCGCCGAGAGCGAGCCGCCATTGAGCAGGAGCGCGCCTGATGAGGCGCCGAGCGCGGCATCGGAGGTGACCGAGAGTGCGGCGCCGCCCATGACGGCGGTGCCGCCGGAATAGGTATTGCTGCCGCTCAGCGTCTCAGCCCCGCCGATCAGGGCAAGGCCGCCAGTGCCGCTAATGGAGCCGGCGAAACTGCCGCTGGCATTGGTCAGGACGAGCGACTGGCTGCCGAGGGCGACGCTGCCGGAGCCCGACAGCGACCGGATGCTGGCCCCGTTGCTGGTGGCCGAGATATCGAAGGTGCCGTTGGCGGTGACGCCAGACGAGGGTGCGACGCTGCCGGCGCCGGACAAGGCGAGAGTCGCGCCGCTGGCGATCGTGGTCGGCCCCGTATAGGTATTCGCGCCGCCGAGGGATTCCGTGCCGCCGGTGACGGCAAGGCCGCCGGTGCCGGAGACCGTGCCGGCGAAGGTGCTGTCGGCATTGGTGAGCGTGAGGGTCTGAGCGCCGAGTGTCACGTTGCCTGCGCCCGCGAGGCTTTTCACAGCGGCGCCAGAATCGGTCAGCGAAATATCGAAATTGCCGTTGTCGGTGAGGCCGATGGAGCTGCTGATGCCACCGGCCCCGGCCAGGCCCAGCATCGCCCCAGCATCAACTTGGGTGCTGCCGGCATAGGTATTGGCGGCCGAGAGAAAAATGGCGCCGCCGCCGATCTCGAGACTGCCCGGGCCGCTGATCGGGCCCGAGAAAAGACCTGTGCCGCTGGTCGTGAGTACGACGGAGCCCGGCTCATCGGTAAAGCCACGGCCGGGGGCCGTCGTATCCACCGCCACCTGCTGATAGTTCATCAGATAGACAGGGAGGTTGGTCTCAAAACCGTCGGGCACGGCGAAATTGCCCTGCAGGGCGATCATCGGCGTGGAGCCGCCATAGGCGGCGCTGACCGCGCCCGTATAACGGTAGCCCACGAAACCATTGTTCGCGTCGTAGTAATAATCGTAGCCATTAAAGAAATTGACGGTTGTATTAACAAAAGTCGTTGAGCTGCTTGGGTCGACTGAGACGAAGATGGGCGCGAGAAGATTGCCGTTCTGCGCATTGACCTGATTGTTGGGTCCCGAGCCGATCGTAACGACAGCTCCTAAAGTAAAGCCGTAGCTTGCGACCGGGTTGGCCTGACCAGGCAGATAGACCTGAATGACGGTGCCGGGCGCGGCGCAATCGGAGCCGCATTCCTGGTTCTCAGTGATCGTCTGCGCGGAGGCGCCCGGCGACGGCGTGATATACATGCCGGTGACGCCGGTATCGTTGAGGACGGCGCCGGTGCCGACCGTGCCGTTGACGGAGAGATCGGCCGGCGCCAGCACCCATTCGGTGCCGCCGATGGAGAATTCCGGGAAGGGCGCGAGTTTCACCATCGCGAAACCCTGGGTGTTCGCGGCTGTCAGGCCGAGCGTGACACCATTGGTGCTGATGACGTAGCCGCGACTGGGCAGGGTGCCCGAGGCGGTGCCGGTGATGTTGAGAAAGGGATTGGTCTGCGGCGTGCCGCCCAGCTGGCCACCCAGTTCCTGGCCGAAACCGATGCCCATTTGCGACACGCCCGTAGGGTGCGGGTTCGGCGTGCAGTTGCGCGCATTGGGCAGGCAGGTTTGATCGGTGACGACCAGGACCGGCACGGTCGCGGTCGCGACGACAGTATTGCCGTTATAGTAATTGACCTCGGTCTCGTAATAGTTGCCGCTTTGAACGATGCCGGAGCTGGAATAGGTAATTTGCCCCGGCTGCAGTTCCTTCAGGCCCGCGGTATTGATTTGGTCGGGGCTGACCACAAGGCCGACCGAACCCGTGTCCATGGTGAAATTGGTCGTGCCGAGGGTGTTCTCAAATCCGACTTTGACGGCCGGGGGCGCGGTCAGCACGCCAGACCCATTGGTATTGGTATAGGGAATGAAAACGGTGCCAGTGCCGGTGTAGAGATTGGTCGACAGCGACTGGGCTTGGGCGGCGGGCCATACCGGTGGAAAGCTGAGTAACGCGAGGGCCAGAAACGTCCAGCCACGCCGCATCGCCGCCATCCGGTTCGTCAATGTCATTGCTATACCAAAAAAATTTCGCCGTGCTTCGCTGTCCGTGTTGTCTCCAAAAACCTCACGAGGTCAATAGTCATTTCGCTGACATCCGGTCGCAAATGCCGCCGGTTCCTTACGCAACGAACGGAGGGGTGACGGCGTGGTTCGCATCCGAAACGGCATGCGCCGTCACGGCGCGGCTTTCACCCCGGCTGGGCGACCGGCTCCATGTCCTGATCCTCGGCAGGCCGCGTATCGGGTAGGAGCAAAAGGATGATCGCGATGCCAAGGATGCCGGGCAAGGCGAGGGCGAAGAAGGCCCAGTCGATACCGAACCGGTCGGCGATCCAGCCGGCGATGGCGGTGCTGAAGGTCGCACCCAGGCTGCCGGCGAGGCCGAAGGAGCCGATGGCGAGGTTGAGATAGCCAGTCTTCTGGGTGAGGTCGGCGGCGATCAGCGGAATCATCACGCCCATGATGGCGGCGGCGAGACCGTCCAGCAGCTCGATCGCGATGAGCGGAAGGGCATCGGGATTGAGCGTCAGCAGCAAAGCGCGGGCGGGGAGGGCGGCGAAGGCGAGCAGCAGCAGCGGGCGGCGGCCGAAACGTTCGGCCGCTTTGCCGAGGCGCGGCGCGAACAGCACCACGACGCATTGCAGCGCGATGATGGAGCCGGTGGTCGCGATATCGACGGCGTGGCCGTTTCTGGCCAGCCGGTTGAGGGCCAGCGGCAGCATGGCCGCATTGGCGAGCGTAAACAGCGTCACGCAAACCGCGAAGACATGCATGTGCAGCTCGAAAAAGACCTGCCACAGCTTTGCCCGCCGGTGTTTGGGATGCAGCATGGCCGGATGCGGCGCGCTCTGTTTGGGCGCGGCGGGACCGGGATGGATGAGCAGCAGGCTGAGCACGGCCGGCACCGTCATGACGGCCGCGAAGAGAAAGACCGCGCGCACCGAGAGATGATAGGCGATGACGCCGAGCAAGGCCGCCATCAGCGCATTGCCGAGCGAGGCATAGCGGGCATTGCTGCCGACATGCTCCCCGAACGTATCCCGGCCGCCGAGATTGAGCGTGATGGCGGCGATGGCGGGCGCCAGCACGGCGGTCGCCACTCCGTGCAGCATCAGGGTGCCGAAAACCGGCACGATGCCGGGCCAGAAGGCCAGGAGCAGGGCGCCGAGGCCGAGCACGCCGATGGCGACGGCGCAGAGGAAGCGCCGCTGATGCACCTGATCGACCAGCAGCCCGCCTGGCAGCTGGCTGGCGGTGCTGGCGATGGAACCCAGGCTGAGGGCGAGGCCGATCTGGCCCTGGCTCCAGCCCGATTGCGTGAGGAAGACCGGCAGGAAGGGGCCGTAGCCCGTCTGTGTCGCGGCCGCGAAGAAATTGAAGACGCGGAGTCCGGTCCAGCTGGACCGGGAAGTGGCAACGTCACTCACGCAGGCGGCTCCAGAGGTTTGGGTGGCCCTTTATCCTCAGACCTTTACAGAAGCATGCCGTCCCTGTCTTCAAGGGGGGGGTGGAGGATGATGGCGATGGCAGAGGAAGAGGATGCCTGGTGGCAGCATGCCCCTGTCTTTGACCCGCGGGATTTCGGCGCCCAGGGTGACGGCGTGGCGCTGGACAGCCCGGCCATCAACCGCGCTATTGCCCGCGCGACTGATGCCGGCGGCGGCACCGTGCTGCTGTCGCCCGGCACCTACCCGGCGTTTTCCATTCGTCTGGCGAGCCGTATCCGTCTGCATCTGGCGGCCGGGGCGGTGTTGCTGGCGGCAGAGCCGCCCGAGCAGCCGACATCGACCGGTGGCTATGACCTGCCGGAAGATAGTGCCGCAGCGCGCTTTCCTTATCAGGATTTCGGCCATAGCCATTTCCGCAACTCCCTTCTATCGGGCATCGGCCTGACCGATGTGGTGATCGACGGGCCCGGGCTGATCTGGGGTCAGGGTCTGGTCAATGGCGATTACGAGCCTGGGCATCTGCCGGCGATGCAGCCGGGCGTGGGCAATAAGGCGATCGCGCTGTTCGATTGCGCGCGGGTGCTGATCCGCGATGTCCGCATTCTGGAGGCGGGCCATGTGGCGGTGCTGGCGACCGGCTGCCGGGATATGGTGGTGGAGCGGCTGGTGATCGATACCAATCGCGACGGCGTCAATCTGGACTGCTGCCAGCGCGTGCGGGTTGAGGGTTGCCGGATCAATTCACCCAATGACGACGGCATCTGCCTTAAGAGCAGTTTTGCGCTGGGGTTTCCGGCTTTCTGCCAGGATATCAATATCACCGGCAATTGGGTGAGCGGCCGCTATGAGATCGGGTCCATGATGGATGGCACCTACCGCCCGATCAACGAGGGCCCTGAACAGACCGCCGATGTCACGCATCGGACGGGACGCATCAAATTCGGCACCGAATCCAATGGCGGCTTTCGTCGCGTGCGCATCACGAACAATCACCTGCAAGGGTCTCGGGGTCTGGCGCTGGAAAGCGTCGATGGCGCGCTGATCGAGGATATCACCGTGCGCGGCCTGATCCTGCGCGATCTGCGCCATGCGCCGATCTTCCTGCGCCTCGGTGCCCGGCTGCGCGGCCCGGCGGGCATCACGCCCGGCCGCATGCGCGGCATTACGATTACCGAGGTGGATGCCAGGCAGAGCTTTGCCTCCATGCCCATGATCATCGCCGGCATTCCGGGCTACCCGATCGAGGATGTGACCCTGCGCCATATCCATCTCGAATTGCCGGGCGGCGAGGGCGCGCGACGGGTGCGCCTGCGGGTGCCGGAGGCGGTCGCCTCCTATCCCGATCCTGAATGTTTCGGCGTCGATCTGCCGGCATCGGGCTTGTTCGCCCGTCACGTGAAGGGGCTGGTGCTGCATCGCTTCAGGGTGATTTGCGCGCGGCCGGATGCGCGGCCGGCGGTATGGCTGCAGGATGTCGCGGGTGGCAGTATCGGGATCGATCATCCGCACAATCTCACCACCGCTGCGGCCGTGCGGGCCGAGGCTGCGGTGGACATTCAGGTATTGCAAAGCGGCTGCGCACCACGCCGCCTGACGCGGCCCCCACGCTATCTGCCAGTTCTGCCGGAGGACGCCCATGACTGATCTCTCTCTCATCGACCGGCTGCGCAGTTACGGCCAGGGCGGATGGCATCGCGGCCAGCTGCTCGGCTTTTCCGGTGTCGAACGCTCCTATCCGGCGGATCATGAGGGTGCCATCATTCTGCGCACGGAGACGGCGCCAGCCGGTCTTGCTGTGGTCTTTCCCGGCGCAGCCCGGCTAACTTTTGCCGCAACGCCGGCGCAGGCCACCGTCGCCAACGACTTTTTCCTCGCGGGCGACAACCTGCTGGGCGTGCTGGCTGACCCCTATCACCTGCTCATCGAGGGCGATGTGACGGTGACAGATATCAGCACAGAACTGCGGGTCGCGCGCGCGGGCGGCCGCGTGCTGATCGGCACGGCAGCGCATTTCGATGCGGCGCTGCTGCACTCGGATATTTTCGCACATCTCGCGCGGCGATCAGCCTGGATTTTGCAGCAGCCGTTATTGGCGGCGGCGGATGGTGCGCGGCGCTGCATTCTGTTCCGCGCGCTGGCGGTGATGAAGGGCCAAGTCTCAGGCGCCGAAGGCGCGCTGCATCACCCTTGGACGACGCCGGACCGTTTCCCGCATAAGGATATGTGGCTGTGGGATTCGGTCTTTCATGCCATCGGCTGGCGGCATCTCGATATCTCTCTGGCACGCCGCATGATCGAGGCGGTTTTCGACAATCAGCATTCAGATGGCTTCGTGCCGCATCAGGCGTCCCCCACACGGCCGGCCTCGGGCTATACGCAGCCGCCGGTCTTGTCGCTCGGCGTCAAGCTGGTGAATGACGCGGCCCCCGACCCGGACTGGATCGCGCGTCTGTATCCGAACCTGGCCAGGGCCGTCGAATGGGATTTGCGCCATCGCGATCAGGACGGCGACGGGCTGCTGGAATGGTTCATCGAAGGTGATCCGACATCGCGCAGCGGCGAAAGCGGGATGGATAATTCGCCGCGCTTCGATTTTCACTACCCGACCGCTTTGGCCGTGACCGACTTCAACGCCTATATCGCACAGGAATGCGAAATCCTGGCCGGTTTTGCAGGCAAAATGGGGCGCGCGGCGGATGCCATGCTGTGGGGCGGACGGCATTCCTCCCTGTGTCATCGCATCAATGCCAGACTGTGGTCCGAGGCTCTGTCATTCTATTGCGACTATGACAGCCAGGCTGAGGAGCGGTCACCCGTGCTGGCGAGTGCCGGCTTCCTGCCGCTGATCTGCGGAGCGCCGAGCCTGGATCAGGCGCGCGCGCTGCTGGCGCATCTGCACGACCCTGCGGGTTTCGGCACGGGCTTTCCGGTGCCCTCCATCGCCGCTGCAGACCACGCGCATTATGCGAAGGACATGTGGCGTGGGCCGACCTGGATCAATATCAACTGGCTGATCGCCCGCGGGCTGGAACGCTACGCGCCCTATGATGCCGCCTTCGGCGATGCCGCGGCCGAGATTGACCGGGCAACGGTCGCCGAGATCGAGCGCTGGGCTGCCAGCCACGGCACGTTTTTTGAGTATTACGATGACCGGCAGGAGGTCGCGCCGCCTGAGCTGCTGCGTAAGGGCGAATGCAATCCGCAGAATCCCTTCCGCCAGGTCATTCACGACTATGGCTGGACGACGACCCTTTATCTCGACCTCATCGCGCGCGGACGCGGATGAGGCCGGCAGGGGCAGGTGTTACTGCGGTGCCGTCACCGGCAGGAGGTAAAAGAGGGTGTGGCGTCGATGTCCATGGCATCATGCGAGTCTTGATAGTAATGTGATTTTACATTACTATCCCACCCGTTACCTATTCGGAGACTCCGATGGCATCCCAGGCTATCACGGCGAAGGGGCAGGTCACGCTGCGGCGGGAGCTGCTGCAACATATGGGCGTCAAGCCCGGCGAGCGGATTGATTTCGACAAGCTGCCGGGCGGGGAGTTGCGGGTGCGCGCGGCACGGCCGACCGGCACGATCGACGACGTGCTGAGCGTTCTGGATGGTAAGGTTAAGTTGAAAAAGCCTTTGTCCATCGACGATATGAACCGGATTGCCGCTGCCGGCTGGGCTGGTACATTGGACCAGGAATGAAAGTATCGGTCGATACCAACGTCCTGGCGCGGGCCATCCTGCAGGATGACCCGGACCAAAGCCGCGCCGCCCGTGCGCTGCTCAAAGAAGCCTCGGTGATCGCCGTCTCTCTACCCTGCCTCTGCGAGCTGGTTTGGGTCCTGCGCCACGGCGCTAAGCTACCTAAAGACGATGTGGCAGCGGTTATTCGCAGCCTGCTGGATACAGGCAACGTGATGATGAACCGGCCGGCTGTGGAAGCGGGGCTCGCCATATTGATCGCGGGCGGCGATTTTGCCGATGGCATCATGGCGCATGAAGGCGAGTGGCTTGGCGGCGAGAGGTTTGTGTCCTTCGACAAGAAAGCCGTTACCCTGCTGACGCAGCAAGGGATCAAGACGGAGCTGCTAGCATAGGGTGTTTCCGCCCATCACGGTTTCAAACGGTAGCCCGTGCGAAACATCCACCACAGCACGCCAAGGCACAGCGCCATGAAGAGCGCGGTGAAGGCGAGGCTCTCCGCCACCCCGACATCGCCGATCCCATAGAAGCTCCAGCGGAAGCCGCTGACCAGATAGACGACGGGGTTGAGCATGTTCAGAGTCCGCCAGGGCTGCGGCAGCATGTCGAGCGAATAGAACGCGCCACCCAGGAAGGTCAGCGGTGTCACCACCAGGGCCGGGATGATGGCGAGCTGCTCGAAGCTTTGCGCCCAGATGCCGATGATGAAGCCGAACAGGCTGAAGGCGACCGCTGTCAGCAGCGTGAAAGCCACCATCCAGCCCGGATGCAGGATGCGCACGGGGACAAAAAAGGTCGCCGTCACCAGAATGATGGCGGCGATCAGGATCGACTTGGTCGCCGATGCGCTGACATAGGCAAAGACCGCTTCGCCGAAGGAGAGCGGTGCGGAGAGGATTTCAAAAATCGTGCGGGTGAATTTCGGGAAGTAGATGGCGATTGACGCATTGGAAATGCTTTGCGTCAGCAGCGACAGCATGATCAGTCCCGGCACGATGAAGGCGCCATAGCCGACGCCGCCGACATGTTGAATGCGCGAGCCGATGGCGGTGCCGAAGACGATGAAATAGAGCACCGTCGTGATGACGGGTGTCGCGACACTTTGCCAGACGGTCCGCCGCATGCGCGCCATTTCGGTGCGGTAGATCGCCCAGATCCCGGCGAGGTTGATCATGGGAGGCGTCATGCCGGGTTCTCCACAAGGCTCACGAAAATATCTTCCAGCGAGGTCCGGCTGGTATCCAGGTCCTTGAAGTCGATGCCGCGTTCGCCGAGCAGATGCAGGAGTTTGGGAATGCCGGTATCCTCGGCCTTGGCGTCAAACCGATAGGTCAGGTGCTGGCCCTCGGCGTCCAGTTCGACCGGCCATGCGGCGAGTTCAGGCGGCAAAGCCGTCATTTTACGCGTCAGCGTGAGGGTCAGCTGCCGTTTGCCGAGCTTGCGCATCAGCGTCGCGGTGCGGTCCACCACCAGCAGGCGACCGCCATCGATGACGCCGACGCGGTCTGCCATTTCTTCGGCCTCCTCGATGTAATGGGTCGTGAGCACGATCGTCACACCCTGGTCGCGCAACTGCCGCACCAGGACCCACATGTCGCGGCGCAGGCTGACATCGACGCCGGCCGTGGGTTCGTCGAGAAACAGCACTTCGGGTTCGTGGCTGAGCGCCTTGGCGATCATGACGCGGCGCTTCATGCCGCCCGACAGTTCCATGATGCGGCTGTCGCGCTTGTCCCACAGCGACAGGTCGCGCAGCAGGCGTTCGATATAGGCCGGGTTCGGCGCGCGCCCGAACAGGCCGCGGCTGAAGCGCACCGTGTCCCAGACGGTCGCGAAGATATCGAGCGCGATTTCCTGCGGCACCAGGCCGATCAGGCTGCGCGCGGCGCGATAGCCGGTGCGGATGTCATGTCCGTCGACCTGGATCTCGCCCGAGGTCATCGTCACGGTGCCGCAGATGATGCTGATCAGCGTGGTCTTGCCGGCGCCATTGGGGCCGAGGAGGGCGAAAATTTCGCCCTTTGCAATGGTGAGATCGATGCCCTTCAGGGCGGAGAAGCCGGATTTGTAGGTTTTGGTGACGGCGGAGACCGCGATCATCGTCGACATGCATGCTCCTGGTGGCACCCGGCTCTGGACAGATGCGGATGGTGTTTTTGCGTTTCAGCCCGTGCGCTGGGGCGTAAAGGACCTGATCGCCGGTCATTCGCCAAGTGGGCACAAGTCACAGGGCGCCATGCAGCGTCTGGATGAGGTGACGGAGCAGCGCTGTCTCGCGCCCTGTCCGGGTGGCCAAAGCGAGGCGGGCGATGGGCACGACATCGGTGATGCGCCGATAGGCGATGCCCTTGATGGTGATCTGCGCGATGGATTGCGGCACGATGGCGATGCCGAGTTCGGCCGCGACCAGGCTGAGGCCGGAGGAGATTTGCGGCGCGATCTGCGCGGTGATGGGATCGAAGCCCGCGGCACGGCAGGCCGAGAGCACTTCATGATAGAGGCTGAGCCCGATGGCGGGTGGAAACAGGATCAGCGGCTCGGTCGCCAGTGCAGCCAAGGTGATGCTGCGCGCCTTGGCGAGCGGATGCGCCTTGGGGATGGCGGCGACCATGGGTTCATCCGGCAGGCGGTGCAGATGCAGGCCTTCCAGTTCGCCAAGCCCCGGGCGCAGAAAGATGGCGTCCAGCGCTTCCCGCCGCAGCTGATCGAGCAGGCCCATGGTGTTGGTCTCCGCCAGCGTCACCTGGACCTGCGGATAGCGCCGTCGGAAATTGCGGATGGTGCGGGTGACGATCGGGTGGAAGGCGGCCGAGCCGGTGAGGCCGATGGCGAGCAGCCCGGCCTCACCGCGTGCGGCGCGCTGGGCCGCGTCACGGGCGCGTTCGGCGGCGGCGACGACGGTCTCCGCCTCCACCAGAAAGGCGCGGCCGGATTCGGTCAGTTCCGCGCCATGGGGCAGGCGGTGAAACAGCGGTGCCCCGAGTTCGGCTTCCAGATCGCGGATCTGCTGGCTAAGCGGCGGCTGGCCGATGCCGAGCCGGGCGGCGGCACGGGTGAAATTCCGTTCCGCCGCGACCGCCAGGAAGTAGCGGATATGGCGCAGCTCCATCGGTATCTCCAAAAGCTATCACCAACGACAGTGTCATATATTGGACAAATGATGATGTGCGCATCAGTTTCCAGGCGAAGGATGTCGCCATGTCTGAGAGTCACAGCCTGATCACCCCGCGCGCGGCCATGCAGCAGCGGCACGACCGGCCATCCGCACCCAGCGCGGCACGCGTGCGGCGCGGCACGCGCGCCTATACGCGCATTTGCCTGGGCCTGTTCCTGGCCGGTTTCGCGACCTTTTCCCTCCTCTATTGCACGCAGCCGCTGCTGCCGCTGTTTGCGCACCATTTTCGTGTGACGCCGGCATCGAGTTCGCTGTCTTTGTCGCTGTCGACCGGGGCGCTCGCCTGCGCCATCGTGCTGGCAGCGATGCTGTCGGAAAATGCCGGACGGCGCGGATTGATGTTCGGGTCGATGATCGCGGCCTCCCTGATGAATATTGCCGCGGGCTTCGCGCCCAACTGGACCATTCTGCTGGTCTGCCGGGCGGTCGAAGGCTTTGTGCTGGGCGGCGTGCCGGCGGTCGCCATGGCCTATCTGGCCGAGGAGATCGACGGCAGCCATCTTGGCTTTTCAATGGGGCTGTATGTCGGGGGCACCGCCTTCGGCGGCATGATGGGGCGTGTCGGCGCCGGGATTATCGCGGAAGAATGGGGCTGGCGGGCGGCGCTGGGCGTGACCGGCGCGCTGGGTGTGGCGGCGGCCATTGCCTTCGTGCGGCTTTTGCCACCGTCGCGCGCCTTTACGCGCAGCCGCGGGTTCGACCTGCGCTTTCATGCCAGCGCCTGGGGCGGGCATCTGACCGACCGCGGCCTGCCGCTTCTGTTTGCCGTCGGCTTCCTGGTGATGGGCGCCTTTGTGACGGTCTATAATTACGCGGGCTTCCGGCTAATGGCGGCACCCTATCACCTCAGCCAGACCGTCATCGGCCTGATGTTTACCGTCTATGTCTTCGGCATCGTCGCGTCTTCGACCGCCGGGGCGGCGGCCGATCGGCTGGGGCGCGCGCGGGTGCTGGTGCTGGGCCTGGCGATGGCGCTGATCGGCGCGCTGCTGACGCTGGCGGCTGGCCTTGTCACCATCATGCTGGGCATCGTGCTGCTGACAATCGGGTTTTTTGTGTCCCACGCGACGGCGAGCGGCTGGGTCGGGCGGCGTGCCGCGGGGTCCAAGGGCCATGCCAGTTCGCTGTATCTGCTGGCCTATTATCTCGGCTCCAGCGTTGCGGGCACGGCCGGCGGCTGGTTCTGGTCCCATGCCGGCTGGCCGGGCGTCGTCGGTTTTGCGGGAAGCTGCCTGGTGCTGGCTTTGGCCTGCAGCCTGGGTGTGGTGCGGCTGGGCAGAACCCCGCCCAGGACAGGCGCTTTCGGCTGACGCGGGCCGCGCGCTCTGCTAAGGGCTGCGGCCATGACCCTTTTGGTGGCCCTTGCGATCGTCCTGGCGGCAGCTCTGCTGGCGGCGGGTGTCAGTCTGTTGGTGCATCGTCATGTGCATGTCGAGCTGCGCCGCCGACATAATGAAATCGGCACCGCGGTGTTCCTGCAGCTCGGCGTGATCTTTGCCGTGCTGCTGGCTTTCGTCTTCAGCGAGGTCTGGAGCGAATACAATGAAGCCGGCAGCGCCGTGCAAATGGAATGCAGCGACCTGCAGGGGGCGGCTGTGCTGGCCAGCGCTCTGCCCAGCGTCGAGGGCCTGCCTATTCTGCAAGCGGAACGGAGCTATATCGACGGTGTCATCCATCATGAATGGGCGCAGATGAGTCTCGCGCGCGACGAGGATTCCGAGGTTGCCGGACGCATCGCCCTGCTGATCCAGACGGTTGCCCGCTACAAGCCCACAAATATGGCCGATCTCGGCACGAGGCAGCAGCTTTTGACCTTTCTGGAACGGGCCAATACCGAGCGCTCAACCCGCCTGTTCGAGACCGGCAGCGGCGTGCCGGGCCTGCTGTGGTGTCTGCTCATCGGTTTCGGCACGGTGCTGGCTGTCTTCGTCACCCTGGCGGGGGTGGAGAATGGCGGCGCGCTGATCAGCTTCGCCGTCACCTTTGCGGCCGCCGTCGCTGCCATTCTCGTTCTGATCCATCTGCTGGACTACCCGTTCGAGGGCGCGCTGGCACTGGGGCCGCAGCCCTTCGTGGTGGCGGCGGGAAAGGTGAATGCCATGATCCAGATGGTGCATTGAGTTACGGCCATGTTGCGTGTCACAGAAATCAAACTCCCCCTTGACCATGACCCGGCGGCGCTGCCTGCCGCCATTGCCGATCGTCTGCGCCTGTCGCCCACGCAATTGGGCAGTCATGAGGTGATCCGGCGCGGCCATGATGCGCGCCGGCGCTCGGCCATTACGCTGGTCTATACCGTCGATGTCGCGGTGGATGACGAGGCGGCCGTGCTGGCGCGGGTGCAGGGAGACCGGCATATCGGGCGGGCACCGGCCATGGGCTACCAACTCGTCGCGCGGGCGCCCGCCGGCCTGACTGAGCGGCCGGTGGTGATCGGCGCCGGACCTTGCGGCCTGCTGGCCGCGTTGACGCTCGCGCAGATGGGCTTTCGGCCGATCGTGCTGGAGCGCGGCAAGGTTGTGCGTGAGCGCACCAAGGATACCTGGGCACTGTGGCGCCGCGGCGTGCTGACCGCGGAATCGAATGTGCAATTCGGCGAGGGCGGGGCCGGCACCTTTTCCGACGGCAAGCTCTATTCGGGCATCAAGGACCCGCACTATCTGGGCCGCCGGGTGCTGACGGAGTTCGTCTCGGCCGGTGCGCCGGAGGAAATCCTCTACGTCAGCAAGCCGCATATCGGCACCTTCCGTCTGGTGACAGTGGTCGAAAGCCTGCGTCAGCAGATCGAGGCGCTGGGCGGCGAATACCGCTTCCAAAGCCGCGTCACCGATCTTGATATCGGCCAGGGACCCGATGGGCAGCGCGAGGTCGCGGGTGTGGTGCTGGAGAACGGCGAACGCATCGCGACCCGCCATGTCGTGCTGGCCGTGGGCCATAGCGCGCGCGATACCTTTCCGATGCTCGACGCCCGCGGCGTCTCCATGGTCGCGAAACCCTTTTCGGTGGGCTTTCGCATCGAGCATCCGCAGGCGCTGATCGACCGCTGCCGCTTCGGCAGCCATGCCGGCAATCCGGTCCTGGGGGCGGCCGATTACAAGATCGTGCATCACGCCAAGAACGGCCGCTCGGTCTATAGTTTCTGCATGTGTCCGGGCGGGCAGGTGGTGGCGGCGACCTCCGAACCCGGCCTGGTGGTCACCAATGGCATGAGCCAGTATTCGCGGGCCGAGCGGAATGCCAATGCCGGTATCGTGGTCGGCATCACGCCCGAGGATTATCCCGGCGGACCGCTGGCCGGCATCGCGTTTCAGCGCCATTGGGAGCGGCAGGCTTTCATTGCAGGTGGCGAGGATTACCGCGCGCCGGTACAGCGCGTGGGCGATTTCCTGGCCGGGCGGCCATCGACCAAGCTCGGCAGCGTCATCCCGTCCTACAAGCCCGGCGTGACGCCGACGGATCTTTCGACCTGCCTGCCGGACTACGCGATCGCGGCTATCCGCGAGGCGCTGCCCGCCTTCGACCGCCAGATCCGCGGCTTTGCGATGGAGGATGCGGTGCTGACCGGGGTGGAGACGCGGACGTCATCCCCCTTGCGCATCAGCCGCGGCGATGATTTCCAGAGCGTCAATACGCCTGGGCTTTATCCGGCCGGTGAGGGCGCCGGGTTTGCGGGCGGGATTCTCTCGGCAGGTGTCGATGGCATTCGCGTGGCGGAAGCCGTGGCACTCAGCATGGTGGCGTCGGCGCGGGTTACACTTGACGCGTAATCAGCTGCCATAGCCAGACCAGCAGACGCCACCAGAACCAGAGCGCCGAGTGATCCTGCGGGGCGGCGGCCGCGGCCGCCTCCGCGAGGTGCATCAGGCTTGGATCAGCTCCGGTAATCGGGCTGCTCGCGGTCCATTTTGCGCTGAAACGCCTGCCAGACCAGCCAGCCGTGGCTCTCATCACGGGTGAACTGCTTCTTGGTGCGTTGCTGAGTTTCGACCGACGGAATGGCGAGCGGCGCGCCGGTGGATTGCGCGGCGACCTGAATGCGGCAGGCCTGCTCCAGGTAATACATGAAGTAGAAGGCCTCGGCGATGGTGCGGCCGACCGTCAGCAGGCCGTGATTGCGCAGCAGCAGGCAGGGCTTGTCGCCCAGATCGCGCACCAGGCGTTCCCGTTCGCTCAGATTGTCGTCGTCAGCCACGCCCTCGTATTCGTGCAGCGCCACTTCGTCGATGAATTCCATGCTGATCTGGTTCAGCGGCAGCAGCCCGCCCTGCTGAGCGGCGACCGTCATGCCCGCCAGCGTATGGGTATGCATGACGCAATGGGCGTCGTGGCGGTTCATGTGAATGGCGGAGTGGATGACGAAGCCGGCCGGATTGACGGGAAAGCTGGTTTCCTGGGCGGGCGCGCCGTCGGCATCGACCTTGACCAGGGAACTGGCGGTGATTTCATCGAACATCAGCCCGTACGGGTTGACCAGGAAGAAATTGCCCGGCCCCGGCACGCGCACGGAGAGATGGGTATAGACCGTATCGGTCATGCCCAGATGGGCGATCAACCGATAGGCGCAGGCCAGATCCTGGCGGACCTGCGCCTCCGTCTCCTCAAGATGAGCGGCGGGCGGCTCGGGGATCTGGAAGATCGGACTATCCATGGGGCAGGTCTCCTTTCTGCCCAGTCTATCATCATCCCAAGCGACATCCAGAAGGCGCGATTACGATTTGCATTAAAATGCAGCGATAGGCGCGGTTGCTCTGGCATCGCGCCGGCTTGGGACGCCGCTTAGCTGGCAGTGAACCGCTCCAGCCCCGCCAGCAGAGCGGCGCGCGTGCCCGGCTCCAGCGCCGAATGTCCGGCATCGGGCACCACGGTGAGATGGGCGGAGGTCCAGAGTGCCGCCAGCTCGAAGGCGCTGACCGGCGGGCAGACCATGTCGTAGCGGCCCTGCACGATCTCGGCTGGAATATGCCGGATACGCTCGATACGGCCGAGCAGTCCTTCGGGCGGCAGGAACAGCTTATGGGCAAAGTAATGCGCCTCGATCCGCGCGAGGCCGAGCGCCGCGCGATCGCGCGAGAAGGTCGAGACCATGTCGGGATGCGGCAATAGCGTGCTGCAGGAGCCTTCATAGACCGACCAGGCGCGGGCCGCCGGACCATGCACCCGCGGGTCGGGGTCATTCAGCCGGCGGCGATAGGCGCCGAGGATATCGCCGCGCTCGGCCTCCGGCAGGAAGCCCAGGAATTGCGCATGCGCATCCGGGAAGACGTTGCGGATACCGTGCAGGAACCAGTCTACCTCGCTGTCGCGACCCAGAAAGATGCCGCGCAGCACGCAGGCGGCGACGCGCTCGGGATGGGCCTGGGCATAGGCCATGGCGAGCGTCGAGCCCCAGGAGCCGCCGAAGAGCAGCCAGCTTTCGATGCCGAGATGGCGGCGCAGCGCCTCGATATCCTCGATCAAATGCGGCGTCGTGTTGTCTTCAAGCTTGCCGAGCGGGCGGGAGCGGCCGGCGCCCCGCTGGTCGAACAGCACCACGCGCCAGTGGTGGGGGTCGAAGAAGCGGCGATGGACGGAGCCCGCCCCGGCCCCTGGACCGCCGTGCAGGAAAAGCGCCGCCTGTCCGCGCGGATTGCCCGCCTGCTCCCAATAGATGGAATGACCGTCGCCGACCGTGAGATAGCCCGAGCCATAGGGCGCGATCTCCGGGAAGAGTTCGCGGCGGGAGCCTGTCGTCTCACGGGAGAAGGCGGGGGGCGCCATGGCGATGCGGACCTTACGCCGCTATCGCCTGGGCAAGCGCCCGGGTCACGGTATTGCAGACATGGTCGAGCTGGGCGTCCGACAGGTCGGGGTGGATCGGCAGGGCCATGATGCGGGTCGCGACATCCTCCGCCACCGGCAGCATGCTGCCGTCATGATGGTCGGCATAGGCGGGCTGATGATGCAGCGGCTTCGGGTAATAGATGGCTGTCGAGACGCCCTCGGCCTGGCAGGCGGCCTGGACGGCCGCGCGTACGTCGCCGCTTGGCAGCAGAACGGCATAGACGGCCCAGGCGGCGTCGCTGTCGGCGACCCGCGCCGGAATCGTCAGCAGGTTGCCAAGACGCTGGTCATAGAATTGCGCGACCCGTTCCCGTGCTGCCAGCTCGTCGTCAAAGACCGAGAGTTTGGCGAGCAGCACGGCGGCCTGCAGCGTATCCAGCCGGCCGTTGATGCCGATGCGCTGCACGTCATAGCGCAGCTTGCCTTCGCCATGGGTGCGCAGGCTGCGATAGAGCGCCGCGCGCTCGGCCGATTCCGTGAACATGGCGCCGCCGTCGCCGTAGCCGCCCAAGGGCTTGGAGGGGAAGAAGCTGATCCCCGTGCTGTCGGCCTGGCTGCCAAGCGGCCTGCCATGCAGGCGGGCGCCGAAAGCCTGGGCGCAGTCGTCGATGGTGAACAGATCATGGGCGCGGGCGATGGCGGCGAGCCCGTCCCAATCGGCCGGCTGGCCAAACAGATCGACGCCCACGATGGCGCGGGGCTTCAGCTTGCCGTCGGCGCGCACGGTGGCGATGCGCCGCTCGAGATCGGCCAGGTCCATCTGGAAGGTGCGCGGGTCGATATCCACGAACACCGGCGTCGCGCGCAGGAGCAGGGGGACTTCGGCGGTCGCGGTATAGGTGAAGGCGGGCAGGAAGACGGCGTCGCCGGGGCCGATCCCCTCAGCCATCATGGCGATGAGCAGCGCATCCGTACCGGAACTGACGGCGACGCAATGGGTGGCACCCGCGCGGCGGGCGAGTTCAGCCTCCAGCTCGGCCACTTCCGGTCCCATGACGAACTGGCAATGGGCGAGCACGGTATCGACGCGGCGGCGCATCTCAGGCCCGATACGGGCCTGCTGCGCCTTGAGATCAAGAAAGGGCACCGGGCCGGTCGCGGCGGGTGCGGGGACAGGTTCAGGCTTCTGGATCACGCTCATGCCCGCTTTGTACGGTCTCGGCGCGGATTGTGGAAGCGGCGCCGGACGAAAGGCAGGGAGCCTTTCGCCGCGCGCGCTTCCGCATGCCTTAGCGTCCGGCCGTAAGGCGCCCGTCAGGTTCCGTCTGCAGGAACAGCAGGATCTCGCGCAGGATCTGCCAGCGGTTGCGTTCCATCACCACCATGTGGGTGGCTTCGCCGATTTCGACCCAGCGCCGGTAGCGGGCGCCGGTCAGGCGCTGAAAGAGCGCCGCCATGCGCGGCAGCGGCACATCGAGATCCCATTCGCCGTGCAGCAGCAATACGGGCGCGGTGATCGCCTCCGGCTCATAGAAAGGCCGGCCGACGGACCAGTAATCCCGCACATCCTGGATGACGCCGGCGGGCGCGCGGATGATGCCGTCCTTGGCCGCGGGGTCGCTCGCCAGAATGACCGCGGCCCATGCGGCGAACCAGGCGCTGGGCAGTATTTCCTCGTGCCGCTCGGGTGGCACGCTCTCAAGCCAGCGATTGCGGAAAGCATGGACATCAAAGCGGCGATAGGCCGGCACGGGACCGCCCGGATCAATGCGCGGCGGTCCGTCGCTCAGCCATTGCGGGGCGATGAGCACGAGTTTCGCGACATGATCTGGATGCGTGGCGCTATAGGCGCCGGTCACCGTGCCGCCCCAGGACATGCCGACGAGGGTCAGCTGAGGCAGATTTTGGGCTTCCCGGATGTAGTCTACGGCCGTGCCGAGGTCGCGCACCGCGTCCGCCGTGGAGACTTGCGGCGGAGCGGCGTCGGGCGCGCCCTCCATGCCCGGGGGGCGGGTCGATCCGCCGAAGCCACGCGCATTCAGAGCCCAGACATCGAAGCCCGCCCCGGCCAGCACATCCATGAACGCGCCTTCGCCGACCGGCACGTCATAAAGGCTTTCGGCGGGCAGCGTCGCGCCATGCATGAGCAGCAGCGTGCGCCCGGGCCCGAAGACCGCAATATCGGCCCGGCGCTTGCGGCGGAGATGGAGGGAAATGCCGGGCGTGTCGCTCGGGATCAGCCGGTTTTCGGTTGTGAGATCACTCATGATGCGAATTCTTCTGTGGGGTCGGCGAAATGCCAGGCAAAGCCGGTGCCGTACCGGGTGACGCGGCCGGCCCCGCTTTCGGCGAAATGGGCGGTGAAGCACAGCGCGCCGCTTTCCGCGGCCTGGGCGAGTATCCGGCGGCGGGACTGTTCGGCCGTCTTCGGAAACTCGCAGTAGACCGAACGCAAATCCGGCCGGTAGGCCTGCAGCGGGTGATGCATGATATCGGCGGTGAACCAGGCTTCCTCACCGCGTGAGCGCAGGCGGATGACGGCATGGTCGATGCTGTGCCCAGGTGCGGGATGGAAGGAAAGGCCGTCGGCGACCTCCCGTCCGTCGACGGCGATCGCCTGGCCCAGGCCGGCGTCGATCACCGGTTTCAGACTGTCCGTATAGACCTGCGGCATGGGCAGGTGATCGGGGGGGCCGAGGTCTGCCGAGGGCAGATCGGGTGCAGGGGCGAACCCCTCCAAGGCGGCGGCATAGCGCGCTTCCGTCTCGGAAAAGAGATGCCGCGCCTGGGTAAAGAGCGGCTGCCAGATGCCATGCCGCCGCACCGTGTTCCAGCCGATATGATCGGCATGGATATGGGTCAGAGCCACGAGATCGACCTGATCTGGCGTCACCCCGGCGGCGGTCAGATGCGCCAGATAGGGCGTGTTCAGATGGTCCAGCACCGGGGCGCTGGGCCGCGGCTTGTCATTGCCGGTGGCGGTGTCGATGAGGATGACGCGGCCGGCATGCCGCACCAGCCAGGAATGCGTGCCCTGGGCCAGCCTGCCCGTCGCCGGATCATAGGAGCCAGCCGAGAGCTGGCTGCCATGGGTCTGCAGTGCATCGTCGAGATCAGGATAGAGCCGGGCCGGATCGGCATCCGTCCAGCGGAGTTCAGGGATGCGGGTCACCAGCGCATCGCCGACGCGGAAGGAGAGCGGACGGTCTCTGCTGTTTGAGGATTGCTGTGTCATGACGGCAAGGCTAGGGTCCGCCCAATCATCATGCAAATCGATCTAAGTCATGCGCTCCATCGATCATTTCAATCTTAGGTCCTTCGACCTCAATCTGCTGGTCGCCTTCGACGCACTGATGACCGAGCGCAGCGTGACGCGCGCAGCGCAGCGGCTGAAGCTCGGCCAGCCGGCCATGAGCCATGCGCTGTCCACGCTGCGGCTGCTCCTGGATGACGAAGTTCTGGTGCGGGTCGGGACAGTGATGAACCCGACCGCCAAGGCGACGACGCTGGCGCCGCGCCTGCGCGAACTGCTGCTGCAGATCCAGAACGCCCTGACCGAGGGCAAGCCTTTCGACCCGCAATCCGAAACGCGGATCGTACGTCTCGGCTTTTCGTCGGAGCTGGAGATTCTGCTGCTGCCCAAGCTGACGGCGTATTTGCAGGCTCATGCGCCCGGTGTCAGCCTGCTGACCCGATCGGCGGCGCGGAGCGACGCGCATCGCATGCTGGATAGTGGCGAACTCGATCTCGCCATCGGCTGTTTCGATTACGGGCTGGAACGGCATGGCGGCACGCCGCTGTTCGAGCAGTCGCTCGCCTGCTGTTTCAATCCGGCTCTCGTGCAGCCGCGCCTGCCTCTCTCGGAAGCCGACTATATCGGACATCCGCATGCCCTGATGACGCTGAAGGACGATATCCAGGGCTGTCTGTCGGAGGCTTTGGCGCGGGCAGGGCAAAGGCTCAATGTTGTGCTGGCGGCGTCTGATTTTCTCACTGTCCTGGCCGCCGCTGCTGAGGCGCCGGTGATCGCCACCTTGCCGGCGCGCATGGCCGCAACCTATGCCCCGCGCTTCGGCCTCACGGTGACCTCCATTCCCTTGGATCTTCGTCTTCCGGCAGTGGCCCTTGTCTGGTCGATGCAAAATGACCGCGACCCGGCGCTCACCTGGCTGCGGGCACAGATCGTGGCGCTTCTGCGGGCCGAGGGACGCTCTTCGCCTCCTGACGGCTATAGCCCAGGCGGCTCAGGAATTGCCTCAGTTTTCGTCGACTGAGCCAGTGGATAGGAGACCTGCCGTCTCGGTCAGCCGCTGCCGCACCTCGTCTGGGATCGGCGTCGAGCGGCCGGTGGCCGTCTCGACCATCACCAGAACCTCCCGGCCCTTCGCCACACAGCGGTCGCCCTGAAAGACGCCCTGGATGACGGTGATGGAGCTGCGTCCGACGCGCAGCACGGCCTGGCCGAGATCGAGCGCGGCCGGCCAATGAACTTCGGCCAGATAGTCGATCTCAACCCGCGCCAGCACCATATGCGTGTCCTGATGCAAGCCGATCGGCAGGCCGCAGGCCTGGCCCAGGGTGGTGCGTCCCGTTTCCAGATAGGCGGCGTAGGAGACGTTGTTGACGTGCCCTTGCGCGTCGGTATCGGAATAGCGGACGTGCTCGCTGCCCCAGACGCGGTAGGTCTCCCGCCGCGTCGGATCGAAGTCCGGTTCCGTATCAGGCGGCTGGGTCATTGGCACCGACCAGCCCGGCCGCAAATTCTGAGGCCACGAAGGGACGCAGGTCACCGACCGTCTCGCCCACGCCCACAGCATGGACGGGCAGGCCGAATTCTTCGGCGAGGGCGACGACGATGCCGCCGCGGGCCGAACCGTCGAGCTTGGTGACGATCAGCCCATCCACCTGCACGAGGTCGCGGAACACCTGGACCTGGGAGATGGCGTTCTGGCCGGTAGTCGCATCCAGCGTCAGCAGGATCGAATGGGGGGCGGTCGGATCGACCTTGCGGATGACGCGGATGATCTTTGCCAGCTCATCCATCAGCACCGATTTGTTGTGCAGGCGGCCGGCGGTATCGACCAGCAGGACGTCGATGCCTTCGCGTTTCGCGCGTTCGAGGGCGCCGTAGGCGAGGCCGGCGGCATCCGTCTCCGGCTTGCCGGAGACGACGGGCGCGCCGGTGCGCTCGCCCCAGATCTGCAGCTGGTCGACGGCGGCGGCGCGGAAGGTATCCCCCGCCACCAGCATCGGTTTCAGACCCTGGTCGCGGTAGGATTGCGCGAGTTTGCCGATGGTTGTGGTCTTGCCGGTGCCGTTGACGCCGACCATGAGCACGACGTGCGGGGCGTGGCTCGGGTCAATTTCCAGCGGGCGGGCGACGGGCTCCAGGATCTTGGTGATTTCCTCGGCCAGGGCCGTGCGGATTTCTTCATCCGTGACCTCCTTGCCAAAGCGGGTGCGGCGGAAGGCAGCGATGACCTTCGCCGCCGCGCGGGGGCCGAGGTCGGCCGCTATGAGCAGCTCCTCCAGCTCCTCCAGCGCTTCATCGTCCAGCTTCCGCTTGGTGAAGACAGCGGTGATGCTGGTGGACAGCTTCTGGGTGGAGCGTGACAGCCCTTCCTTCAGCCGCGAGAAGAAACCCGAGAGCGCCATATCAGAGACTCATACACATGGATTGATATCCGGTCAGGCGGCGAGCAGGCCGTCGGCGTCCAGACCGGTGACGGTCGCGGTCACGATCTGTCCGGGCACTGCGGCCAAAGCCAGGCGCACGGGCCGGAAATGCTCGGAATGGCCGCGCGTTTCGGTCTCAGCCAGGACGCGCACGCTTTGGCCCAGATGCAGCGCATCGAAGCGCGCCTCAGCCTCCGCGCCTGCGGCGCGCAGGCGCGCCGCGCGCTCACGCCGGATGGCCTTGGGCACGGAGGGCATGCGCGCCGCCGGCGTGCCACTGCGTTCGGAATAGGGGAAGACGTGCAGCATGGTGAGGTCGGCTTCCGCCACCAGCGCCAGGGTTTCGGCAAAAGCCTCTTCCGTCTCGGTCGGGAAGCCGGCGATGAGATCGGCGCCGAAGGCGATGCCCGGCCGCAGCTTGCGAGCGCGTTCGGTGACCGCGAGAACATCGGCCCGCAGATGCCGGCGCTTCATGCGCTTGAGGATGAGGTCGGAGCCCGCCTGGATGGAGAGATGCAGATGCGGCAGCAGGCGCGGCTCCTCCGCGATCAGCCGCCACAGGTCTTCGTCGATTTCGCACGGGTCGAGCGAGGAGAGGCGGAGGCGCGGCAGTTCGGGCAGCAAAGCGAGCAGGCGGCGGACCATCTGGCCCAGCGGCGGCTGGCCCGGCAGGTCATGCCCGTAGCTGGTGATATCGACGCCCGTCAGGACGATTTCCTGATAGCCGCTCCCGATCAGGCTGCGGCACTGGTCCAGAATCGCGCCCAGCGGCACGCTGCGACTGGGGCCACGGCCGAAGGGGATGATGCAGAAGGTGCAGCGATGGTCGCAGCCCTGCTGAACCTGCACGAAGGCACGCGCGCGTCCTGCGAATTCCGTCACCAGATGGGCCGCCGTTTCCGTGGCCGTCATGATGTCCGAGACAGCGGAGGGGGAATCGGGCTGCCAGTGGCTGGCCTCCAACTTCTCGGCATTGCCGAGCACGCGGGAGACGCCGGGAAGCGTGCCCCAGCTTTCGGGCGCGATCTGCGCCGCGCAGCCGGTGACAACGATCTTGGCATCCGGCCGTTCCCGCGCCAGCCGGCGGATGGCCTGGCGCGCCTGACGCTCGGCCTCGGCGGTGACGGCGCAGGTATTGACGATGATGGTGTCCGAAAGCCCGGCCTCACGCGCATGGCTGCGCATGACCTCACCCTCATAGGTATTGAGGCGGCAGCCGAAGCTCAACACGTCGATGGTCATGCCGCGATGTCCAGCGCGGTATCGGGCAGAGTGATGGTGCCGGTGAAGCTCAGTTCGACCGGGCCGGTCATCAGCACATGGCCGTCGCTCTCGCGCCATTCGATGATGAGGCGGCCGCCATCCAGGATCATCTCGGCGCGCCGGCCGGTGAGCCCGCGGCGCACGGCATTGACGAGGGTGGCGCAGGCGCCCGATCCGCAGGCGAGGGTAAGGCCCGCGCCGCGTTCCCAGACCCGCAGGCGAATGGCGTCAGGCGACAGAATCTCCGCGAAGCCGATATTGGCGCGGTCGGGGAAAATGGGGTCGGTTTCAAAGCGCGGGCCGAGTGTGATGACGGGCGTCTCCGCGATGCTGGCGACGAAGAAGGTCGCGTGCGGATTGCCCATGGAACACGCCGCCGGATCGGCGGCCACGCCCTCAGCCAGCGGCAGATGCAGCGTGTCCATCTCGGCCGCGAGCGGCACCGCGTCCCAGGTCAGGCGGGGGGCGCCGAGATCGACCGTCACTGAGCCGTCTGTGTGGAGGACAGACGGCAGATCGCCGGAAATGGTGCGGATGACGACAGCGTCGCGCCCCAACTCACGGCCGATGAGGGTTGCGACGCAACGGGTGGCATTGCCGCACGCCCCGGCCTCACTGCCGTCAGGATTATGGATGCGCATGAAGACGTCGGCGCCGTCGCGCCCCGGTTCGAGCGTGATGAACTGGTCACAGCCGATGCCCAGCCGGCGGTCCGCCAGATGACGGACATGCGCCGGTGTCAGCTTCAGGGCCTGGGTCCGATCGTCAATAATGACGAAATCGTTCCCAGCCCCATGCATCTTCATGAATGGGATCAGCATGATTAAGTTATAGGTGCGTGCGCGCGGCATCGGAAGAGCGATTGCCGGAGGTTCTGGGTTGCCTGTGATGGAGGATATGGATGCGGGTTAAGGCTTTGCTGAAGGCGACCTTCGGGCTGGCGGTCGTGGCGGCCCTTGTCATCGGCCTGGGTGGCACGAGGGCACGGGCCTCGGATCTGTCCTCCCCCGTCGGCAATTGGCGGACCATCGACGACCGCACCAACAAGGTGGACGGCAGCGTTCAGATCTACGAGCGGGACGGTCTGCTGTTCGGCCGCATCACCGGGATCGCAGACCCCAAATTGCAGGCCGCGCTCTGCCATAATTGCAGCGGCTATGCCGAAAACCAGCCGGTGATGGGGCTGGTTGTGATCCAGAACATGCACGCCGATGGCGGGCGCTGGATTGGCGGCACGATCCTCAACCCGCAGGACGGGCAGGTTTATCACTGCAAGATGCATCTGGGCCCGGACGGCCAGACCCTGATCGTGCGCGGCTATATCGGCACGCCGATGCTGGGCCGTACTCAGACCTGGCAGCGCCTGCCGGGGTGATTCTCGTTTCGCGCGATGGTGTCTGGGATAAAGTTGCCAGACGGCGCTGCGGCGCCTCGATAGACGCGAACTTCGCGCGGTAGGCGGATGGCGTGGTGCCCAGGCTGCGGTTGAAATGATGGCGCAACTGCGCCGGGGTGCCGAAGCCGCTGGCCTCGGCGATGGCGTCGATCGGCAGGCCTGTCGTCTCCAGCAGGTCCCGCGCATGGGCAAGACGGGCTGAGAGCAGCCAGGTGCCGGGGCTTTGGCCCGTCGTTTCGATGAAATGGCGGTGCAGGGAGCGGAGGCTGAGGGCGGCGTCCGCCGCGAGGCGGGTAAGGGGCCAGTCCTCATCCAGCCGGGCGCGCACACGGTCGAGCAGCGGCCCGATGCGGCTGCCGCTATGCCGGTCTGGCGCCAGAGGCGTTTCCACATATTGCGCCTGGCCGCCCTGGCGATGTGCGGGCAGGACCAGGCGGCGCGCGACCATATTGGCTTTCTGCGGACCCCAATCCCGCCGCACGAGATGCAGGCAGAGGTCAAGCCCGGCCGCGCTGCCGGCGGCCGTGAGCAGAGACCCTTTATCGACATAGAGCACATCGGGGGCGAAGCGGATGTCTGGGAAGCGCGCGGTGAGGGCGGCGGCGTAGCGCCAATGGGTGGTGGCCGTTTTCCCGTCGAGCAGGCCGGTCGCGGCCAGCACGAAAGCACCCGAACAGAGCGAGAGCAGGCGCGCGCCACGCCCATGGGCCGCGCGCAGCGCCGCGATCAGGGAAGGGGGCACCGGTTCATCGACCCCGCGCCAGCCGGGAATGATGATGGTGCCGGCCTGACCGAGCAGGTCGAGCCCGCCATCGACGGTGACCGAAAGACCGCCCGTGGCGCGCAGCGGCCCGGGCTCGATCCCCGCCACGGCAAAGCGGTACCACGCGGCGCCGAATTCCGGCCGCGCGAGGCCGAAAACCTCGACGGCGCAGCCGAACTCAAAGGTGCAGAGCCCGTCATAGGCGAGCACGACGGCGAGCCGATTTGGCATCATATCGATGGACATGGGCATTTCTGCCACTCACGCCGTCTCTCTGTCACCGGCAATCTTCTGTCTCCAGAAGGAGACCTGCCATGACCCGGAATTCTGTCACCGACATTGCCGCAGCACCCGCCGCCGAGGCTGCCGCCCATTTCGCCCGCCGTCTCTCGCTAGAGACCGACTGTGCCGATGTGGAGGCCGCCCTTGGCAGCGGCGCGCCCGGATTCGTGCTGCTGGATGTGCGCGGTCCTAAAGCCTATGCGAAAGCGCATGTGCCGGGCGCGCTGAACCTGCCGCATCGGGAGATGACGGCCGAGCGTCTGGCCGAATGGCCCGCGGACACGCTGTTTGTGGTCTATTGCGCCGGGCCGCATTGCAACGGCGCCGACCGGGCTGCTTTGCGGCTGGCGCAGCTCGGCCGGCCCGTGAAGCTGATGCTGGGCGGCATGACGGGCTGGGCCGATGAGGGTTTTGCTGTCGCGGTGGGCGCGTAGCCCCACCATCCGCAGGGCTCGCATTCCAGCCGCCCGGGCGGCCGCGCTTGCGGCAACCAGACGGGTTCGCTATACGCCGCCCCTCGTTCGTCTGTGTTCCGGGCCTGAAATGGGCATGCCCGGCCGCGACGCCTGTCCGAGCCCGCAGATCGCGGACCTCGGTCAGGGCAATCTGAAGGAGACCAAAATGCCCAAGTTGAAGACCAAGTCGTCGGTCAAGAAGCGGTTCAAGATCACCGCGACCGGCAAGGTTCTGGCCGGCCCTGGCAACAAGCGCCACGGCCTGATCAATCGCTCTCAGAAGATGAAGCGCACCAACCGCGGCTCCCAGACGCTGACCGAAATGGACGGCAAGACGGTGAAGCAGTGGGCCCCCTACGGGCTGGTGTGAGAGGGAGCAGGTAAATGGCACGAGTTAAACGCGGCGTTACCACCCACGCCCGGCACAAGAAGGTCCTGGCCCAGTCCAAGGGCTTCGTGGGCCGTTCTTCCACCAACTACCGCATCGCGCTTGAGCGCCTGGAGAAGTCTCTTCAGTACGCGTATCGCGATCGCCGGAACAAGAAGCGCGAATTCCGCGCGCTTTGGATTCAGCGTATCAACGCGGCCGTCCGTGAACAGGGCCTGACCTACAGCCAGTTCATCTTCGGCCTGAAGCAGGCGAATATCGAGCTGGACCGCAAGGTTCTGGCCGCCATCGCCTTCGACGACGCCGAAAGCTTCGCGGGTATCGTGACCCAGGTTAAGGCCGTCCTCGACGCCGCGCCCGCCGCGGCTGCTTGATTGCGCGCGCCCCTGAGGGGGCGTTTTGTGACCAGGTGACTTGAATGAGAGGGCTGCCGCAGCAAACGGCAGCCCTTTTCTTTTTCCCGGAGCCTCGCAGATGTCCGACGATCTCCTTGCCCTTCAAGCGGAAGCCGAGGCGGCGATTGCCCAGGCCGCAGACCCACGGGCGCTGGACGCCGTGCGCGTCGCCTTCATGGGCAAGCAGGGCCGGATCACCGGACTGCTGCGTAGCTTGGGCCAGGTCGCAGCCGAAGAGCGGAAAGCCCGCGGCGCTGCCGTCAACGCGCTGCGCGACCGCCTGGAAGGCGTGCTCACCTCCCGCCAGGCGGTGATCGACCAGGCCGCCCTGGCCGCCCGCCTGACAGCCGAGCGCATGGATGTGACGCTGCCGCCGGCGCCCGACACCCGCGGCTCCATCCACCCCATCAGCCGGACGATGGAAGAGATGTCGGCGATCTTCGGCGCCATGGGCTTCACCGTCGCCGAAGGGCCGGAGGTCGAGGCCGACTGGTACAATTTCGGCGCGCTGAATATCCCGGCGCATCATTCCGCGCGCAGCGACATGGATACCTTCTATCTGCCGGGCGATCATGAGGGCTATCCGCTGGTCATGCGCACGCATACCAGTTCGGTGCAGATCATCTCCATGCTGTCCGAGCCGCCGCCGCTGCGCCTGATCGTGCCGGGCCGCACTTATCGCGCCGACCATGACGCGACGCATAGCCCGATGTTTCATCAATGCGAGGGGCTGGTGATCGACCGCGGCATCACGCTCGCCCATCTCAAAGGCTGCCTGACCGATTTCCTGCGTAGCTTCTTCGGCATTTCCAATCTGCCGGTGCGTTTCCGCGCGAGCTACTTCCCCTTCACCGAGCCGTCGATGGAAGTCGATATCGGCTGGAACCGCCGCACCGGTGAATTGGGCGGTGGCGGCGACTGGCTGGAAATTCTCGGCAGCGGCATGGTGCATCCGAAGGTGCTGGCCAATTGCGGTATCGACCCGCGGGAGTGGCAGGGCTTTGCCTTCGGCATGGGTATCGAGCGCGTGACCATGCTGAAGCACGGCATTTCCGATCTGCGGCTGTTCTATGAGAGCGATATCCGCTGGCTGAAGCATTACGGCGCGTCGCCCTTCCAGCCGGCCACGCTGCATGAAGGCGTGTGAGGCCATGGCTCAGCACCCGAGAGTCGGTTGCGGCGCGGCCATCGTCAGCGACGGCAAGCTACTCCTCGTCCAACGACTGACGGAGCCCGAGGCCGGCTGCTGGGGTCTTCCCGGCGGCAAGGTCGATCCCTTCGAACCCCTCCACGAGGCCGTGCGCCGTGAAATCGAGGAAGAGCTTGGCATCACCATCGAAGAGGCCACGCTTCTCTGCCTCGTCGAGCTGATCGACCCCGCCGGCGACGAACACTGGGTCGCTCCCGTCTACCGGGTGGCGAGCTTTAGCGGCGAACCGGAAAACCGCGAGCCCACGAAGCATGGCGGGTTCGGCTGGTTTACGCTCGACGCTCTGCCCGCCGAGCTGACCGTCGCGGCGCGCCACGCCGTCACCGCCCTCTGATCGAGATTCACCCATGAAATTCACTCTGTCCTGGCTGCGCGAGCATCTCGACACCACTGCCTCGATCGAGACCATCACCGACAAGCTGACCGGCATCGGCCTGGAGCTTGAGGGGATCGACAATCCTGGTGCGGCGCTGGCGCCCTTCCGTATCGGCCATATCGTCGAAGCCGTGCAGCATCCCAATGCCGACCGGCTGCGGGCCTGTATCGTCGATGCGGGCGAGGGGCTGGTTTCGGTCGTCTGCGGCGCGCCCAATGCGCGCACGGGACTCAAGGTTGTGTTCGCACCTGTCGGCGCCACCATCCCGGCCTCAGGCCTGGTGCTGAAAGCCGGCGAAATTCGCGGCGTCGCCTCCAACGGCATGCTGTGCTCGGCCCGTGAACTGGGCCTGGGTGACGATCATGACGGTATCATCGAACTGCCCGACGACGCGCCGGTCGGTGCGCGTTTCGTGGATTACAAAGGGCTCGACGAGCCGGTGATCGAAATCGCGGTCACGCCCAATCGCGGTGACGCGCTGTCCGTTCGTGGTGTCGCACGCGACCTGGCCGCCGCCGGTATCGGCGCGCTGAAAACCTGGGACCCCGCGCCCGTGCCGGGCCAGGGTGCAAGCGCCGTCACCTGGGCGATCGAGACGCCCGAGATCTGCCCGTGGGTGCTGGGCCGCACCGTGCGCGGCGTGAAGAATGGTCCAAGCCCGGCCTGGCTGCAGGACCGGTTGCGCGCCATCGGGCTCAGGCCCATCAGCGCCCTGGTGGATATCACCAACTTTTTCACGATCGACCTTGGCCGGCCGCTGCATGTTTTTGACGTGTCCAAACTGCACGGCGACCGGCTGACGCTGCGCCGCGGTGCGGGCGAATCCTTTCTTGCCCTGAACGGCAAGGAGATAACGGTCACGCAGGATGATTGCGTGATTGCGGATGCCGAAGGCGTCGTCTCGCTCGCCGGCATCGTCGGCGGGGAGTTGAGCGGCTGCACCGAGGAGACCACCGATGTCTTCATCGAATGCGCCTATTTCGATCCGATCGCCATCGCGCTCTCCGGCCGCCGCCATCAGATCGCGAGTGACGCGCGGGCGCGGTTCGAGCGTGGCATTGACGCCGCCCTGATGCCGGCCGCGCTTGAGGCCGCAACTCAGATGGTGCAGGCCCTTTGCGGCGGCGAGGCATCCGACGTTGTGTCAGCTGGTGCCGAGCCCGCCTGGCAGCGCCGCGCGAAACTCCGCTTCGACCGCCTCAAGACTTTCGCGGGGGCCGATATTTCCCGCGATGAAGCCGAGACCATTCTGCGCCGCCTGGGCTTTGGTCTGGCCTCCAGCGACGGGGACAGCATCACCGTCCATGTCCCGTCCTGGCGCAATGACATTGCCGGCCGTGGCGCGCTGGAACCCGCGCGGGCGCTGACCCCCGAGGTGCTGGCGCGCGTGGCCGACGGTGTCGCCGAGATCGAGCCCGAAGCCGATCTGGTGGAAGAGGTTTTGCGCATCTGGGGCATCGACCGGGTTGAGCCTGTCAGCCTGCCGCCGCTGGGCGCGGTGCCGACGGCCTCCTTCACGCCGCGCCAGGGCCGGGCACTGGTGCTCAAGCGTCTGCTCGCCAGCCGCGGCCTGAGCGAGGCGGTGACCTTCAGCTTTGCCGATCATAAGGTTGCCGAGCTGTTCGGCGATGCGCCGGAATCCTTGCGCCTGGTCAACCCGATCGCGTCGGACCTGGACCAGTTGCGCGCAACGCCGCTGATCACGCTGGCACTGGCGGCTGCGCGCAATGCGGCGCGGGGCTTTGCCGATCATGGGTTGTTCGAGGTCGGGCCTGCCTTCCATGAGGGTGTGCGCGGCGGGCAGCAGGTGGTCGCCGGTGGTCTGCGCCTGGGTGAGACTCCGCGGAGCTGGCTGGAGCCCGCGCGTGGCGTGACGGCGATGGACGCCAAGGCCGATGTCTGGGCCGCACTCACTGCCCTTGGCCTGCCGCTGGAAGCGCTGAGCGTGACGACCGACGCGCCGGGCTATTACCATCCGGGCCGCTCGGGCGTGGTGCGGCAGGGGCCGAAGGTTGTTCTCGCCCGTTTCGGTGCCCTGCATCCGAGCCTGGTCCGTGCGCTCGACTTGCCGCAGCACGCTGTCGCCTTCGAGATCTTTTTGGACGCTATCCCCGCGCCCAAGCGTCGCAAGAAAGCGGCGCCCGAGCTTTCAACCTTCCAGCCGCTGCGGCGCGATTTTGCGTTCGTGGCCGATGCCGCTGTTCCGGCCGACAGCGTGCTGCGCGCGGCGCGCGGCGCGGTGCGGGATCTGATCACCGGCGTTACCCTCTTCGACGTCTATGAAGGCGAGAAGATGGAGCCGGGCCGCAAGTCGCTGGGCGTGGAAGTGGTCTTCCAGCCGAAGGACCGCAGCCTGACCGATGCCGAGATCGACGAGGCTTCTGCCCGCGTCGTGGCGGCGGTCGTCAAGGCTACTGGCGCCACACTGCGGTAGCCTTACCGTCCCGGCCACGCTGCCAGCCCCTCCTTCGATTGACTGCACGATATACGATCCATATATGGTTCGTATATCGTGCAAATGCGGAGGACGGCCATGGGCATCGTGAAAATCGACGACGATCTGCATGAGGAGGCGCGCAAGGCCAGCGCCGTGATGTGCCGGTCCATCAATGCGCAGGCGGAATTCTGGATGAAGATCGGCATGCTTGCCGAGGCCAACCCGGCGCTTTCCTTCAATGACATCGTCACGGCGCAGTTTGCGGCGGCTGATGTGCGCGCGACCGCAGTGGCGGCTGCCTGACATGGTGAAGACGCGCGATGAACTTGCGCTTCTGCGCGTCTCCGGCAAGCTGCTGTCCTCCGTCTTCGAGATGTTGGACGGCCTCAATCTCGACGGCATGTCGACCTTGCAGATCAACGATCTCGTCGAGCGCTTCATCACTGTGGACCTTGCCGCGCGTCCGGCGAGCAAGGGGCAGTATGGCTTCAAATTCGGGCTGAACGGCTCGATCAATCATGTCGTGTGCCATGGCGTGCCGGACGCACGCGCGATCATCCGGGACGGCGACATCATCAATCTCGACATCACGCTGGAGAAGAACGGCTTCATTGCGGATTCCAGCAAGACCTATCTGGTCGGCAATCCGTCACCGGCCGCAAAGCGGCTGGTGCAGGTGGCGCATGAGGCGATGTGGAAGGGCATCAGGGAGGTGCGGCCGGGCGCCCATATCGGCGATCGGTTTTGTTATCGAGCGTCATGCCAAAGCGCATGGATACGCGGTCGTGCGGGAATTCTGCGGGCACGGCATCGGCCGCGAGATGCACGAGGACCCGCAGGTGATGAATTTTGGCCGGAAGGGCACCGGCCTGCGATTGCGCGAAGGCATGGTCTTCACGATCGAGCCCATGATCAATCAGGGCACGCGCAAGGTTCTCACCGAGGATGATGGATGGACGGTCGTGACCCATGACCGAAAGCTGTCGGCGCAGTTCGAGCATACGGTCGCCGTCACCGGGACGGGCGTCGAAGTCCTGACCCTGCGGCGCGATGAGGTGTCGATGCTGACGCGTGCCCTTTAGTCGCGCGCGCTGACGGAACCGTGCCATGGTCCGCTGATGTCGCCGGGCTAAGCTGCGTCTGACGGCGGGTTGTGACAGGGAGACGGCCATGGCTGGCGAGAAGCAGGCGCTGATTACGGGCGCGTCCAGCGGATTGGGCGTTGCCCTGGCCGAAGATCTGGCGCGGCGGGGCTACGATCTCATTCTCACGGCCCGGTCTGAGGCGCCCATGCAGACGCTCGCCGCGCGTCTCAGGCAAAGCCATGGCGTGGCGGTGACGGTCGCGGTCGCCGACCTTTCGCACCCCGGCAGTGCGGCGGCGCTAGCCGCACAGCTGGATGCGGAGCGGCTGAACCCGACCATGCTGGTCGCCAATGCCGGTTTCGGCCTGAACGAGGCCTTCATCGATCATGATGCCAGCCGGCTGACGGCGATGCTGCAATTGAACATCGTCTCTCTCAGCGAACTCGCCCATGTCTATGGGAAGCGCATGGCCGCAGCGGGGCAGGGCCATATCCTGCTGGTCGCCAGCATTGCGGCCTTTCAGGCGACACCCATGCTGGGCGCCTATGGGGCGAGCAAGGCCTTCGTGCTGTCGCTGGGGGAGGCTTTGCATGTCGAACTGGCGCCGAAGGTCGGTGTCACCGTGCTCTGCCCCGGCTTTATGGAAACGGGCTTCGGTGCGGTCGCGGGCTTCAAGCCTGACGCCATGACGCAGCGCACCGCGCTCTCTGCCCAGGCGGTGGCGCGCATTGGTGTGGACGGGCTGCTGCGCGGCCAGCCCGTGGTCGTGGCCGGGCGGATCAACCGGGCGATGGTCGCGGCGTCGCGCCTTATCCCGCGCATGCTGGCGGCGCGCATTGCCTTCAAGGCAGCCGGCGGACGCTGATTGTCAGACCGCCGCCGTCAGAAGGGACGGCGGGCGGTGCGCATGCCGGGGAGTTGCCGTGCATTCTGCCTGGCGCGCTCAGCGCGCGCGCGGGCGCCAAGGCGATTGTGGACAGCGACCCAGCAGAACACGCCGAGAGCGGCGGGCACGCCGAAGACGGCCACGACGCCGTACCAGTTTCCTCCAAGCCAGCTCATGTCTTGTGTCCTTCCAAAACTGGCAGCGACTGCCAGGGCGGGTATCGACAGCAAAGCGAGCGACGTTTTATTTTGCGATGAGTATAGATCGGATCTCGGCACAGCGACAGCAAATTGCCGAGGCGCCCGCTTGTCAGTTGGCATCGCTCCACTCCAGCATGATGTAGCCGTTGACCGGTGCATCCGAGGTGTCGCAGCGCATCGGCCGGCCGCGGGGCCCGGGCGTATTGCCGGGATAGGGCGAGCCCATGGAATAGGGCTGGCCGTTGTAATAGCAGAACTGCCGAGGGTCAGGCGGCGCCTGCTGCATAAGGATAGGCGGCCCGCCAGGCTGCGGTGGTGGCGGCTGATAGTTCTGCGCGACCGCTGGGGCTGCGGCCGCGATGCCGCAAGCGGCCGTCAAGGCGATGGTGGCACGTCTCAAGGCGGTTTCCCTCACACTCCGCATGCTCGCGCAGACTAGCGGGCAATCCTTGCGATTGCGGAAACGGCCGTCGCTCTAGGCGGGCGTGGCGTCGCCATCTATGCTGCGTCTTCCCGTCCTGAGGTGAGTGCCTATGCCGAGAGTGCTGAAGGTTGCGGTCCAGATGGACCCGATCCAGTCCGTCAATATCAATGCCGATTCCACCTTCGCGCTGATGCTGGAGGCCGAGAAACGCGGCCATCAGCTCTGGCATTATGAGGTGCGGCACATGGCCCAGCGGGGCCAGCGCATTTCTGCCCGCGCCCATCGCGTCGCGGTGCGGCGGGAAGCGGGCAACCATTTCAGCTTCGGGCCGACGGAAAACCTCGACCTCTCGACCATGGACGTGATCCTGATGCGCCAGGACCCGCCCTTCGACATGGCCTATATTACCGCCACCCATATGCTGGAGCATATCCACCCCAAGACCCTGGTGGTGAATGACCCGGCCGCGGTGCGCAATGCGCCCGAAAAGCTGCTGGTGACGCATTTCCCCGACCTGATGCCGCCGACCCTGATCACCTGGGATCGTGCCGCGATCAGCGAATTCCGCGCCGAATTCGGCGACATCATCATCAAGCCGCTGTTCGGCAATGGCGGTATCGGCGTCTTTCGCGTGCGCGCGGATGACGAGAATTACGGCTCCATCCTGGACAGTCATTTCGTCCGCACGACCGAGCCGCTGATGATCCAGCGCTATGAGCCCGCCGTGCGCCAGGGCGATAAGCGCATCATCCTGGTTGATGGCCAGGCCGTGGGCGCCGTCAACCGCGTGCCGGCGCAGGGCGACGCGCGGTCCAACATGCATGTCGGCGGCCGGCCGGAAAAAACCACGCTGACCGCCCGCGAGCAGGAGATCTGCGCCAAGATCGGTCCCTATCTGAAGGACAACGGCCTGATCTTTGTCGGCATCGACGTCATCGGCGACTATCTGACCGAAATCAACGTGACCTCGCCCACCGGCCTGCAGGAAATTGCCCGTTTCGACGGTATCAAGATCGAAGAGATGATTTGGGACCGGATCGAGGCGAAGCGATAGGCGCCAGCGCATGAAACATGCGGGGGATATCAGAGGCGGCCGGGCCGTGCCGCTGGACGGAGCCTGGCCGGCATGGCCGCGCCTGCCGGGTGCGATCCTGGTGTTCTGCCGTGTGGCGGCCTTTCTGCTATGGACCATCCTCTGCGCCATGCCGCAGGCGCTGCTGATCTTTCTGCCCGGTCCGGCGAAAGTCTGGCTGCCGCTTCTCTATTGGCGGGGCTGCTGCCGCTGCCTCGGCCTGTCGGTGCGTGTCGTCGGGGCGCCGATGGTGCAGGGAGAGCCTGTGATCTTCGTCGGCAACCACACGTCCTGGCTGGATATTCCGGCGCTGGGGGCGACACTGCCGGCCTGTTTCATCGCCAAGGGCGAGGTCGGGACCTGGCCCGTCATCTCGGTCATCGCACGACTGGGCCGCACCGTGTTTGTGAGCCGCAAGGCCGCGGGTGCGGCGCGGGAGAATGCCGATATCCGCAGGCGTCTGCAGCAGGGCGACAACCTCATCCTGTTCCCCGAGGGCACGACCTCGGACGGCGCGCGCGTCATGCCCTTTCGCTCGGCCTTCCTGGCGGTCGCGGAATCCGAGGTGCCGCACCGGCTGCAGCCCTTCACCCTGGTTTATGACCGGCTGGATTTCCTGCCCGCGCGGCGGGCAGACCGGGCGCTGTTCGCCTGGTTCGGCGATATGGAGCTGGCGAGCCATTTCAACCGCATTGCGCGCCATCGCGGCCTGCGGGCGACCCTGGTCCTGCATCCGCCGATCGACCCGAAAGCCGGGCTGAGCCGCAAGCAGCTGGCCCAGCAGATTTGGCATCACGTGGCTGTGAGCGCGGCGGAGATGCGGCGCAACAGGGATTAGCAGGGCCTGATACCCCGCCATATCTGGCCGTGGCCAGGCGGGGCGTTGACGGGCCGCAGGCCGGGAGAGAGCAGGCACGATGGCGAATACATCCGGCGGCGGCAGCCTGGCTCCGCATGAGGATAGTCTGCGGCAGGTCTTCAACCACAGTGTGGCGATCGGCCCGGCCTGGATACCGGGCTATGTCTGGAGCACGATGATTCTGGTGCTGGCAGGCCTGCTGGGCCTGCTGCTGCATCGGCTGACGCTGCGGCTGTTTCTGCGCCTGCGGGCGCCGCGCAAGGTCCGCACTTTTTTCGAGGTTTTCGTCGAACACACCAAGGGGCCGAGCCAGGTCGCCTATGTGCTGTTCCTGCTCGGCGCGGTGCTGCCTTCGCTGAATTTTTCCCTGACCACTACGCTGACGATCGCGCATTTTCTGCTCATCGCCTTCGTGCTGCTGGTCGGCTGGACGTCGATCCGGGCGCTTGAAATCTTTGCCTCACTCTATCTCGGCCGTTTCAAAACCGACGTCGACGACAATCTTCTGGCCCGCAAGCATCTGACGCAGATCCGCATTCTGAAGCGGGCCTGCGATATCATGATCGGCGTCGTCACTGTCGGCATCGCGCTGATGACCTTCGATCAGGTGCGGCAATATGGCATCAGCCTGTTCGCGTCTGCCGGTGCTGCCAGCTTGGTGCTCGGCCTGGCCGCGCGTCCGCTGCTGACGAACCTCATCGCGGGCGTGCAGATCGCCATCACCCAGCCCATTCGCCTGGAAGATGCCGTGATCGTCGAAGGGGAATGGGGCTGGATTGAGGAAATCACCAGCACCTATGTGGTCGTCCGCCTCTGGGACTGGCGGCGCATGGTGCTGCCGATTGCCTATTTCCTGGAAAAGCCCTTTCAGAACTGGACGCGCGAATCAGCGGCTTTGATCGGGTCTGTCTATCTCTATCTCGATTATTCCGTGCCAGTGCAGGCGGTACGCGATAAGCTGGCTGAGGTCGCGGCGGAGAGCGCGCTATGTGACGGGCGCGTCGTCAATCTTCAAGTCAGCGACGCGAAAGAACAGGTGATCGAGCTGAGGGCCTTGGTCAGCGCGCGCACGGCGCCGCAATGCTGGGATCTGCGCTGCGAAGTCAGAGAAAAGCTGATTGCGTTTTTACAGGCTGAATATCCGGCCGCGCTGCCCCATATGCGCATACAGTTCGAGCCGAGAAAAAGTCATGCTGCGCCGCAGCAAAATTAGATAAAAGTGTTATGTTGCAATGCAGCAAATTGCTGCGCTGCGGTGAAAAGTAAAATGAAGGCAATGCCTTAGCATTTATTTGTCTGCGCAACCCCATGTGGCTGCATAGGTATATTGTCTATGTGCCGATTGGGGGGCTTCTTCACTAAGGCTAGAGGCTAGAATCACGTCTTTTAAGGGATGGGAATCGTAGCATGAGTGTCGCGACATCGGCCACGATGGGGGCGAAAGCCCCGATCGGCGATCATAGTTTTTTCACAGGCGGCATGGCCGCTTTGGCCGGACTGATGTTCGGCCTCGATATCGGCGTAATCTCGGGCGCCCTCGGCTTCATCGGAACGGCGTTCCATGCGAGTGATACGGCCAAGGAGTGGATCGTCAGCTCGATGATGTTCGGCGCGGCGCTCGGCGCGATCGCGGCGGGCGTTCTCTCCTTCCGCCTTGGCCGCAAAGTGTCGCTGATTCTGGGCGCCATCCTGTTCGTCATCGGATCGCTGTTCTGTGCCGCCGCCTGGTCGGTGGAATCCCTGATCGTGGCCCGCGTCGTGCTTGGCCTCGCCATCGGCATCGCGACTTTCACGGCGCCGCTCTATATTTCGGAGATTGCGCCGCCGGAAAAGCGTGGCTCGATGATCTCCACCTACCAGCTGATGATCACCATCGGCATTCTGGCGGCCTTCATCTCCGACACGCTCTTCGCCTATATCGGTGCCTGGCGCTGGATGCTGGGCATCGTCGCGGTACCGGGCGCGATCTTCCTCCTCGGCGTCCTTCGCCTGCCCAATAGCCCGCGCTGGCTGCTGATGCGCGGCAAGGGCAAAGAGGCCCGCGAGGTTCTGACCCAGCTGCGTGGCAACAAGCAGCGTGTCGATGCCGAATATAACGAGATCGAAGAGCAGCTGCGCCGCCCGCAGGCCGGCTGGTCGCTGTTCAGCGGCAATTCCAACTTCCGCCGCTCGGTCTTCCTCGGTGTCGCGCTACAGATCATCCAGCAGCTGACCGGCATCAACGTGGTCATGTATTACGCGCCGCGCATCTTCGAGGCGGCGGGCTTCCAGGGCCATATGGCGCTATGGGGCACGGCCATCGTCGGCCTCGTCAACGTGCTGGCGACCTTCATCGCCATTGGCGTGGTCGACCGGCTGGGCCGCCGCCCCGTGCTGCTGACCGGCTTCGTCGTCATGTTCGTCGGCATGGGTGTGCTGGGCTATATGCTGAGCCTCGGCCATCTGACCTTCGCCATGCAGATTTTCGCGGTCGTGATGCTGCTGCTCTTCATCACCGGCTTTGCGATGTCCGCAGGTCCGCTGATCTGGGTTCTCTGCTCGGAAGTGCAGCCGACCAAGGGCCGCGACTTCGGCATCTCCGTGTCCACGCTCACCAACTGGGTCGCCAATTTCGTGGTCGGCCTGACCTTCCTGACCATGCTCAACAGCTGGGGCTCGGGCATCACCTTCGGCTTCTATGCCCTGCTGAACGCGCTCTTCTTTGTCTTCACAATCTTCTTCGTGCCGGAAACCAAGGGCGTGTCCCTCGAGCATATCGAGGCCAATCTCATGGCCGGCAAACCGCTGCGGAATATCGGCGCGTAAGCCGCACCTTCGCTAAACCTGTTGCCAACGGGGGCTGGTTCAGAAAAACTGAACCAGCCCCTTTTTCTTTGGCAGCGATGTGAAATTTACCCTCAAGCAGATTGCCTATTTCCTGGCGGCCGCCGAGACCGGCAGCATCACCCGCGCGGCGGAGACCGTGCATATTTCCCAGCCCGCCGTGTCCGCCGCCATCACCGGACTGGAGGCGCTGTTCGGCGTGCCGCTGTTCATCCGCCATCACGCCCAGGGCCTGACGCTGACGGCCGAGGGTGGACGGCTGGCGCAGGAGGCGCGGTCGCTGATCGCCCAGGCGCAGCGGCTGGAGGCGGCGGGGCTGGCCCTATCCTCGACGCTGGCAGGCGAGATCGTCATCGGTTGCATGGAGACCTTCTATGCCCTGGTGGTGCCGGCCCTGATGGGCGCCTTCCGGGCTGAGAACCCTGCCGCCTCGCTGCATGCCGTGCCCGGCAACCAGGCCGAACTGCTGGAGATGCTGCGCGAGCGCAAGCTTGCGCTGATGCTGACCTATGATCTGGACCTGCCGGCGGATGTCGAATTCCGGCCGCTGGCGCCGCTGCCGCCCTTCGCCTTTGTGGCGGCGAACCATCCGCTGGCCGGTCGGCAGGCCGTGCGGCTGGAGGAACTGGCCGAGGAGAACTTCATCCTGCTCGACCTGCCGCTCAGCCGGGATTACTTCTTCTTTCTGTTTCATCAGGCGGGCATCCAGCCGCGCATCGCCGCCCGCTCCCCCCAGCTCGACATGGTGCGCAGCCTGGTGGCGCGCGGGGAGGGGTTCAGCATCGCCAATGCCCAGCCGCGCAACCGCGCCGCGCTGGACGGATTGCCGCTGGCCTATCTGGCTCTGGAAAGCGATTTGCGGCCGCTGACCTATGGCGTGGCCCTGCTGCGGGACGGCTACCGGTCACCGGCGACGGATGCGGTGCTGGCGCTATGCGAACGGCTGCTGAAGGGACGGCCGCCGCCGGGGAGCGCTAGTTTAGAAGATTGATTAGTCAACAGTAATGGTCGCAATTATACCGTCATGCCCGCGCAAGCGGCACCTCATCGGCAATGGCGCCGCGCCGTCAGGGCGCCTCATGCGAAACAACGCCCTTTTCGTCATCGCCTGGCTTGACCCGGCGATCCATGTTTGGGCGCACAGAGGCCTGGATGCCCGGCATGAAGCCGGGCATGACGGAGGATTGTTGTTTATCTTGACCAATCAACCATTGCTGGCGCCGGCATAGGCGCTCATATGGCCTTGCCACAGCACAGGGCCCTGCGGCAGGCCGGTGGTCGATCCGCCCTTCTGCTCCAGGCTGACCATGATTTCCATAGGCGCCTTCATCTCACTGGGCAAAGTGATGGTGCGGCCGTCAGCCGTGATCAAGCCAAGCGGCTTCGGCACCTTCTCCCCATCGGGCAGGCCCCAGAGTTCGAGATCCTTGCCCGACGCGACGGCAATATGCTGCAGCGGCTTGAACTGCACGACGTTGTCCGGGCCGGCCGAGGCCAGCCAGAACGGCGTGCTGCCTTGCGGGGCCGTCAAAACAGCGGCCGCAAGCGGCACGCCGGGGGCGGCAGGCCCGGGGGTCGGCACGGACGGCTGATGGATCACCACGACGATTGCAAGGGCTGCGGCAAGGCCGAAGCCGAGCGCCGTCGTGCTCTTCCAGAAATTAAGCCGGCGCATCAGGCTGGCGCGCGGCGGGTGCGCCGCGCGGGCGGTGCCTGCTTCGGTGGCGGCGGCCAGCGGCGAGATGCCGCAGCTGGTCGCGATCCTGTTCCACAGAGCGGCGGGCGGTGCGACCGAAGGCACGAGGATGGCAAGCGGGCTTAGCCGGTTTTCCCACTCGGTGATGGCGTCGCTCAGGGCGCTGTCGGCATCGGCGCGGCGCTGCACGGCGTCCCGCTCGGCGCCGTCCAGCACACCCAGCACATATTCAGCCGCGATCAGGTTGCGATCGTCTTCCTGAAAGTCGCTCATGTCTCGAGGCACCGCTTGAGACTGGCGAGCGATCGCCTGATCCAGGATTTGATGGTGCCCAGCGGCGTGCCGGTTTTTTCCGCGATATCGCTGTGGGACAGACCTTCGGTGAAAGCCTGGACCAGCAGCACGCGGCGCTCGGGCTCCAGCTCGGCCAGGCAGCGGTGCAGCGCGGTCCCGGCCTCGCTCGTCTCCAGCTGGGCGAGCGCGTTGGGGCTTTCGTCTTCCTGCTCCGGCGCTTCGTAGCCGGCATGTTCGCGCACGCGGCGGCGGGTGATGTCGAGCGCGCGATAGCGCACGATGCTGGTGAGCCAGGCGGCCGCGGCGCCGCGCGCGGGGTCGAAGCGCACGGCCTGGTTCCAGACCTGAACGAAGGCATCATGCGTGGCGTCCGCCGCCAGCGCCTGATCACGCGTGATGCGCATCGCGAGCCCGTGCAATCGCGCGGATTGGGCGTCATAGAGCGCGCGAAAGGCCGCTCTATCGCCGGTGGCGCAGCGCAGCAGCAGGGCCGTCAGAGCGGCATCGCTGCGGTCTGATGCATCGGCAGACTGGGTCAGCAGAGTAGGATACTCCCGCACAGGTACAGCGCGCACCGGGCGCGCAGAGTGGCTGCCACGACTATTGCGAGTACGGGTCCGGGACGCAACCCGGCTTGCTGCCGCGCGGGCGAATAGGGCCATCGGCTGGAAACATCCTTCACCAATCCTGTCCGGCCCTGAAAGACCGTCTCCTCAGTTACGACGGCAGGACCGCCCCGGATGCCGCGATGGCCAGTATCTTGGGAATATCGCAATGCAGAGCGAGATGGTCTGCAAGTGCATCCAAAACCGCATCTACGGACGACGCATGCGCGCGGCCCGAGGCGCTGACGCCGAAGCGGCTGAGCCAGGCGGCACGCTGACGGTCATCGCCAAAAAAACCGTGGATGTAGGTGCCCATCACGCATGCGTTATCCGAGACGGCACCGTCACTTCTGCCATCGGGGAAGGTCACGACGGGCCGCGCCGTCGCGGGGCCGGTGGTGACGCCCATATGCATCTCATATCCTGAGAGCGGCAGCCCGTCGGCGGTGGTGGCGCTGTCCACGCGGCGCAGCTGTTTGGGTCCGCGCAGCACGGTTTCGACATCCAGCAGCCCCAGACCCGGCACGGTGGCGGGTGGCCCCTCGATCCCGTCTGGATCGGCGATGGTCTGGCCCAGCATCTGATAGCCGCCACACAGGCCCATGACATGGCCGCCCCGCCTGACATGGGCGATGATGTCGCTGTCCCAGCCATAGGTGCGAAGGGCGGCAAGATCGCTGATCGTGGTCTTGGAGCCCGGCAGGATCACGAGGGCGGTTTCGGGCGGCAGCGGCGCGCCATCGCGCAGCATCAGCAACTCGACCGCGGGTTCGGCCGCGAGGGGATCGAGATCATCGAAATTGGCGATGCCGGGCAGCACCGGCACGGCGATGCGGAGTTTTCCGGCGCGCGGGGCGCCCCCGCGCGGGCTGGCGCCGGCGCGGGATGCGAGATCGGCCGCATCTTCCGCGGGCAGGCGGTGGGCGTCGCTGAAATAGGGGACCAGGCCGAGCGGCGCCCAGCCGGTGCGGTGGGCGATGAAGCGCATGCCGTCCGCAAAAAGGCTGAGGTCGCCGCGCATGCGGTTGACGATGAAACCCTCGATCAGCGCGCCGTCGGCCGCATCCAGGACCGTATGCGTGCCGACCAGGCTGCCGATGACGCCGCCGCGGTCGATGTCGCCCGCTAAGATAACGGGGACCCGCGCCGCGCGGGCAAAGCCCATATTGGCGATGTCATTGGCGCGCAGATTGACCTCCGACGCGCTGCCGGCGCCTTCGACCAGCACGATATCCGCGTCCGTTTGCAGATGCGCAAAACTTTCCAGCACGAAGGGCATCAGCTGCGGCTTCAGCGCCTGATAGTCGCGCGCACGCGTCTGGCCCCAGACGCGGCCCTGCACGATGATCTGAGACCCGACCTGGCTTTGCGGCTTCAGCAGGATGGGGTTCATGTGGACCGATGTCTCAACCCCGCAGGCCTGCGCCTGCAGTGCCTGGGCGCGGCCGATCTCTCCGCCATCCGCCGTCACGGCCGCATTGTTCGACATGTTCTGCGGCTTGAAGGGGCGGACGCGCAGGCCCTGGCGTGTCAGCAGGCGGCAGAAGCCGGCGACGAGCATGGATTTGCCGACGCTGGACCCGGTGCCCTGGATCATCACTGCGCGGGTCATTGTGTCGCCACGTCATGCCCGCGAAAGCGGGCATCTCCTTCCCGCCGTAGTTGCTTAGCCAGAAGATCCCCGCTTGCGCGGGGATGACGACGCTTCATTCTCACGCGCCGAAACGGCCGTTCTTGGGGAAGCCGACCGGCGGCTGGCGGCCGGTCTGGGCGCGGGCACCCAGCCAGTCCTTGAGATTAGTCTCCGTCCGGGTGCGTTCGCCCGATTTCCAGGACAGGCCCTCGGCCAGTTTGAAGATGCGCACATCGGCGACGCCGCCATCCTTGTACTTCTGGAGCTGCACGCCCATGCCGCGCGCCATCTCCGGCACCTGATCGAGCGGGAAGACCAGCATCTTGCGATTTTCGCCGACGATGGCGAGGTGGTCGCCGTCGCCCACCGGCACCGCAAGGGTCAGTTCCTCCCCCGGTTTCACGGTCATCACCTGCTTGCCGGCGCGACGCTCGGAGAGGAGTTCGTCGCCCGTGACGATGAAGCCGCGGCCCGGTGTGGAGACCAGCAGGAAGCGGCTGGCCGCCGTATGGGCGAAGAGGGTGACGACCTCATCCTCATTGCCGAATTCGGCGAGCAGGCGGATGGGCTGGCCGTCGCCGCGGCCGCGCGGAATGTCATTGGCCTTGATCGTATAGGCGCGGCCGTTGGTGGCGAGCAGGCAGAGCTTGTCCACCGTCTCGCAAGGCAGGATCAGGCGCAAGGAATCGCCTTCCTTGAAGCGCAGCTCGGCATCCGGTGCGACGGCCCCTTTGACCGCCCTGATCCAGCCCTTTTCGGACAGGATGACGGTGATCGATTCGCGCTCGACCAAAGCGGTCTCGTCGATGGTGACGGCCGCGGGTGCGGTGCCGATCAGGCTGCGGCGGGCGCCGAGCGGGCCCTGGCCGTGGGTCGCGCGGATCTTTTCGAGTTCCGCCACAATGCGGTTCCAGCGCAGCTTTTCGTCACCCAGCAGGGTGCGGAGATCCTTGCCTTCCTTGGAGAGGTTCTTGTGCTCCTTGCGGATTTCAATCTCCTCCAGGCGGCGGAGCGAGCGCAGCCGCATATTGAGGATGGATTCCGCCTGAAGATCGGTCAGCTCAAAGGTCTTCATCAGGCTGGGCTTGGGCTCGTCCTCCTCGCGGATGATGCGGATGACCTCATCGAGATTGAGATAGACGGCAAGATAGCCGTCGAGGATTTCCAGCCGCCGTTCGATGGCGTTGAGGCGATGCTGCGAGCGGCGGACCAGCACGTCGTGACGATGGTCGAGCCAGGCGCGCAGAACGTCGCGCAATGACATCACGCGCGGCGTGCGCGTCCCGTCGAGCACGTTCATATTGAGCGGAAAGCGGCTTTCCAGCGCCGAGGTGCGGAACAGGCTTTCCATCAGCATGGCGGGCTCGACCGTGCGGGCTTTCGGTTCCAGCACGATGCGCACCGTCTCGGCACTTTCATCCCGGATATCGGCGAGCAGCGGCAGCTTTTTGTCTTCCATCAGCTGCGCGATCTGCTCGATCAGCCGGGATTTCTGCACCTGATAGGGAATTTCGGTGATGACGATGGTCCAGGTGCCGTGCTTGCCCTGTTCCACTGCCCAGCGGGCGCGAATGCGGAAGCCGCCGCGGCCTGTCTCGTACGCCTGCAGGAGCGCCGCTTTTTCCTCGACGATTTCGCCGCCCGTAGGGAAATCCGGGCCGGGCATGAAGGTCAGCAGGTCGGCGGTGGAGGCATCCGGCTTCTGAATCAGCAGAATGGCCGCGGCACAGACTTCACCGGCATTATGCGGCGGGATGGAGGTCGCCATGCCGACTGCGATGCCGGCCGCGCCATTGGCCAGAAGATTGGGGAAATTGCCGGGAAGAACCAGCGGTTCCTGCTCTTCACCGTCATAGGTCGCGCGGAAGTCAACCGCGTCCTGGTCGATCCCTTCCAGCAAGGCCTGGGCGACTTCGGTGAGCCGCGCTTCGGTGTAGCGCATGGCCGCCGCGTTATCGCCGTCGATATTGCCGAAATTGCCCTGGCCTTCGATGAGCGGATAGCGAACCGAAAAATCCTGGGCGAGGCGGACCATCGCCTCATAGATCGAGGCATCGCCATGAGGATGGAACTTACCCATGACGTCACCGACCACGCGGGCGCATTTCTTGAAGCCGGACGTCGGGTCCAGACGCAACTGATGCATGGCGTAGATCAGCCGGCGATGGACCGGTTTCAGCCCGTCACGCACATCCGGCAGGCTGCGGGACATGATGGTCGACAGCGCATAGGCGAGGTAGCGGTCACTGAGCGCATCCGCGAGGGGCGTATTCTCGATATGGCCGGCGAGGTCGTCAGGCATGAAAGTCTCCGGGCGGCGGGACGGAACGTGTCCCCGGGCGCGAACGATACAGGAACGGAATCGGGCTGTCAGCCCGGTGACGGGGGTCCGTCAGCCGGGCCGGCCAGAGCCACGACCATCTGATAGAGATGACGGCGGGCTTCGGGAAGCGGCCGATGATGATGGCCGAAGGCGTCGCGCTCCAGGAAATGGCCGGTGAGGCGCAGCGCATCACGCCATTCGGCGGCCTCATGATCGGGGGAATTCGCCCCCGGCCGCAGGAAGGCTGGCAGCGGCAAAAGCTTGGCTGCCCAAGGACCGGCGGCCGCCTCCGTCACCGCGCGGCCGGTGCGGGGGGAGACATAGGCGAGGCCATGGGTCGCCCCGGTGACGGCGCAGGCCGAGAGATCCAGCCCGTAGCCGAGATCGGCGAGCAAAGTGAGTTCAAACCGCGCGAGATCGGCTGGCGACGCAAGCTGGCTTGCGATCCGGGGCAGAAGATTGAGCAGCGCAGAGAAGCTGGCGGGCTGGGCCTGCCGTTCGGGCAGCGCGCCGGCGGCGGTCGCGCAGGCGGCGCGCAGCAAGGCGAGGGACAATGCGTGATCCATCGCACCGGGGGCGATCGCCTGCACCATTTCACCCGTGAGATGGCCGAGCTGTTCGGCGAGGCGCCCGGACCACCGCAGGGCGACGAGATTGCCGGTTTGCCAGAGTGCGACTTGCCGGCGGGTGCCGCCGCCTCGCACCAGACCCTTATGCAGGCCGTGGGACGCGGTGAAGCTGGTCACGATGAGATCGCTCTCGCCGTAAGGGCGGGCGTCCAGGACAATACCGGGCTCGTCCCATTCCATCAGCGCACTTTGCCAGACCCTACTATGCCGGGCGTCCTCCGCCGGTTTTGCAACGGGCTCACCGGCTCAGCGCGTTACTGGTGTTCCCGCAGGCGGGGCATCAGCTCGACCAGATTGCAGGGCTTGGTGCGGATATCGAGCTGGGTGGACAGTATACCCTCCCACCCGTCCTTGACCGCGCCCGCGCTGCCCGGAAGCGCGAACAGATACGTGCCGTTGGCGACGCCGCCGATAGCGCGCGACTGCATGGTGGAAGAGCCGATATGCTGGTAGCTGAGCATGCGGAAAAGCTCGCCGAAGCCGACGATCTCCTTCTCCAGCACGCGCATGAAGGCTTCGGGCGTCACGTCACGGCCGGTGATGCCGGTGCCGCCTGTCGATATCACGACATCGACATTGGGGTCGGCGATCCAGTCGCGGAGCGTCGACTCGATCGTATCGACGTCGTCCTTGATCAGCTTGCGGTCAGCCAGCTTATGCTCGGCTGCCTCGACACAGGCGACCAGAAGATCACCCGAGCGATCCTGTTCCAGGCTCCGCGTATCGGAGACCGTGAGGATCGCGATATTGACAGGGACGAAGGGGCGCGAAAGATCCATGCCGCAATCCTAGTGGATCGTCGCGGTACTTGCGATAGCCGTGGCGGTAGGATGGTGGTCGCTGATATGCGGAAATTCGCCTTGTGCGAGAGCATCCAGGCTCGGCACGGGCAGGTTCAACTGCGCGGCATAGGCCCAGGAATATCGTAACACACTGAAAACAAATTGCCGCGTCTCGGTATTCGGAATCATTTCGATATAGAGCAGCGGATCATTTTCGGCTGCCTGCGCGTTGCTCCAGGTCGATGTTTCCGAAGGGCCCGCATTGTAGCTGGCAAGAATACGAATGAGATCACCGTCGATATTCGTCTGCGATGCCAGATAGTTGATGTAGCGCTGGCCCATCTCGAGATTGTACGCAGGGTCGGACAGGCCGCCCGCACGTCGCTTTAGCTGTGTGGCGCCCCATTTGTTCATGAAGGCAGCGGTCGCCGGCATCAGCTGCAGCAGACCGCGCGCGCCGGCGCCGGAGACCGCCGTCGGATCGAAATTCGACTCGACGCGGACCAGCGCATAGAGCAGCGACGGGTCGATATGCAGGCCATGCTGCGGAAACAGCGACAGCGGCGGAATCACGATGGCACTGCCCGGCTGACGCTTCGGGTCGAGGGCTGCGATCTGGCTGGCGAGCGTCGCCATGCCGGCCTTCCAGGAGACCAGCATGATGGCGCGGCTGAGTCCGGCATCCTGGGCGACCGTCGGGTAAAGGTGGCGCAATTCCTCTTCCGCCAGATGATTCTGGCCGACTTGCAGCAGGGCGAATGCGCGGGCGCCGGCGGCCGTGCCGGCGACGGCTTCGAGATCGGCCAAGCCGAGCATCTGCTGGCTGATCCCGTCGGGCGCGTCCTGTCCCAGCATGCGCTGGGCCAGCGTCGCATAGAAGCCGGAGCCATTATTGCCAGCCCGGCGCATCCAGCTCAGATAGATCATGCTCTGGCCGGCCTTGAGCGCCGCGCGCGCCGCCCAGAAGGAGGCGGCGGAGACCAGATTGGGCGTGGCGCCGGGGGCGACCGCGGCATCGGTAAAGAGATCAAGCGCCGTCGCGCGGCCATCCCGCCAGGCGGCAAGCCCTGCCACGAAGGAGGGCAGGCCGAGCTTACCATGGGCCTCGCCGATGGCGGTTTTGGCGAGAGTGGCGGCGAACCGGTTCTTGCCATTCGCGAAGGCGAGACGCGCAACTTCGGCGCGCAGTGTGGCGCCATAAAGCTGGTCGATACGGGCGGCCGCGATGGCCGCGACCGCGGCATCGAACCGGCCGGATTGGGCGAGGCCAAGCACGCGCGCATCAAGCCCCGGCTGGCGGGCAATGCCGGTATCGGACGGGCCGATATCGAGATCGGCGCCGTCGGAGGGATTGGGCGGTGCCAGATAAGGGAGGGCTGCCAGCGGCGGCATTTTGCCGGATTTGCCCCGCAGGCGCAGCTGCAGGACGTGAGCGACGGCAGGCGCCTGCGGCTGCGTGCCGTATTGCGTCAGCCAGTCCTGCAACGCCGGCACGCTGGGCTTGTCATAAGGCCCGAGATAGCGGTCTGCGAGGATCGGGCCGAGCAGAATTCTGTTGGACAGCTGGGCGGTCGCCTTTTCGGCATCCGCGATTTTGCCCTGCGCCTGCAGGGCAAAGATCTGGCGCACCAGCACCGCATCGCTGGGGTTCAGGGGTTGTGGAAATGCAAAACCATTGCCGCTTTCCGGGTCCGATCGCGGCACCGCATAAGCAGTCTGGTCACTAAGCTTTGTCTCAGAGCCGCCCTTTTCCTGAGCATCTGCATGCAGGCCGGGAGCGGCCGTTCCAGCAAGAAGCGCGGCCCCGGCAAGCAATGCTTTGGGGCTGAAAAGACGGGAGAACGAATTGCCGATCCCTCGCATGCAGGCTGGCTACAACACCTTCGCCGGGAAGTGCAACCTCACCCGCTAGATGGCTGCCTGTATTCACTGCAGTCCATTCGGAAAAGCCCTCAGTTGCTGCCGCTTTTCGCCCTATGACTTTTTTGTAAGGGAGAGCTTTTCTTGCAATTGCAGCAAGTCTGACCAGGCTTCTCTTTTAGCCAGACTTGTCCGAAGTAAGTAAGCAGGATGATAGGTGGGCAGCGTTGGAATCGGTCGGTCCATACCCGGAACGGTCAGAGACTGCCAGCGGCCACGCATGCGGCGGATGCCCTGGGTATCGCCGGTGATGGCGCGGACCGCCGTCGCCCCCAGAAGCAGCAGAAAATCGGGCGCCACCAGCGCGATGTGGCGGAGCACGAAGGGCAGGCAGGTCGCGATTTCGGCTTCCGTCGGCGTGCGGTTGCCCGGTGGCCGCCAGGGCAGGATATTGGTGATCAGCACCTGTCTGCGATCGAGCCCGATCGATCCCAGCATGCGGTCGAGCAATTGCCCGGAAGCGCCGACGAAGGGCAGGCCCGCGCGATCCTCCTCGGCGCCCGGCGCCTCACCCACCAGCATGATGCGGGCTTCCGGGTTGCCGTCGGAAAAGACCAGATTGGTCGCGGTGTCGCGCAGCGCGCAGCCCTCGAACCCGGCGACCGCCGCGCGCAGCTCCGCGAGCGTCTGGCAGCCGGCGGCAAGAGCGGCGGCCTGCGCCGCTGCCGGACGGACCGCGCCGCGGCCGACAGGTGCGGCCAAAGCGCTACGCGCCACGGATTCCTGACGGGGAGGTGATGCGGCCAGAGGCGCCGGCGCTGCGGCCTCCGCGAGCGTCGTCCGCAGCACGGCCATGGCAGCGGGCTGGGACGAGAGCGCGAAGCGGTCGACACCCTCCGCCGTCAGGCTTTCATCCGCGCCCCATTCCAGCTGCAGGGCCAGAAGCGCCAGCGCGTCTCTCTGTGCCGATGCGGCGGCGGGGGCGCCGTCAGTCATGGGCCACATTCATCGGCCGGTCGGTCCTTGTGGTTATTTAATGCGGCCACGACGCCTGACGGGGGCTGGGCTGTCAAGCGAGGACACCGTGCGGAAGGGCCTGGGCCGTTTCTTCATGGCCTGCCCCGGATGGCGCAGCCGCGCCATGGCTGATAGCATCCGTCTTTATGAGAAATGCTCCGATGCTCGGCCGCTTTGTGCTGCTTGCCCTCACCGCTTTATCCGCCTGCGCGGCGACCACTCCGCCGGGTCTGGCCCAGACCGGACAGATGGGGCAGGACGGCCGCGCCGGGGCCTATGGCAATTTCCTGGTCGGCCAATATGCCGCCAGCCGCTACGACTTCCCGCGCGCGGCCAATGCCATGCGGCAGGCGCTGGGCGATGATCCGGCCGCGGCCGGCACATTGTCGGGCGAGACCTTCCTGCTGGAGCTGCTGGCCGGCAATGCCGCGACGGCGAGCGCCATCGCCACCAGCCTGCCGAAGGATTCGCTGGCCCAGCTGCTGCTGGCGGGGTCCGATGCGCGGGCCGGCCATTGGGCCGATGCGCTGCAACGCTATCAGGCGCTGCCGACACCCGACCCGCTGACCAGCGTGCTCAAGCCGCTTCTGGTGGCCTGGGCGCAGCAGGGCAATGGCGACACCCGCGCGGCGCTGACCACCCTGCAGACCGGCACCAATCCCGGCGCCCGCACCATCTTCGCGCTGCATACCGCCCTGATCGCTGATCAGGGCAAGATGATCGCCGTCGCCGCGCAGAATTACGGCATCGTCCAGGGTGCCCTGAATGTCACCAATCTGCGGCTGGTTGAGCTGCTGGCGAGCTGGGATGCCCGCACCGGGGATATGAACACGGCCAATCAGGTGCTGGACGGTCTGTCCCCCGACCTCGCCATGGCGATGACGTTGCCGGCGGTGAAGGCGCAGCTGATGACGCCGCCCGTGGGCACGGCCGTGCAGGGCCTGGCCGAGGTCTATGTCAATCTGGCGGCGGCGCTGGAAGATGAACTGGCGAACAACCCGCAGCGCGGCGGGCACGGCGCGGCCCAGCAGACGGTGATGACCATGCTGCAGCTTGGCCTGCAGCTCCGCCCCGATCTGACGCCCGCGCGCCTGCTGCTGTCCGAGGTCGTCGACAAGGGCAACAACGCCTCGGTGGCGCTCGCGCCGCTGCTGGCGATCAGCCAGAGCGATCCGCTTTATCCCCTGGCGGCGCTGCGCGAAGCGGTGTTGCTGACGCGACTGGGGCAGGACGATCAGGCGCGGACGCTGCTGCAACAGCTGGCCCAGACCTATCCCACGAACGCCGAGCCGCTGCTGGCGAGCGCCGATCTGTTGCGCCAGCAACAGAAATACGCCGATGCGGCCAAGCTCTATACGCAGGCTTTGCCGCTGCTGCCGCCGAATAGCCCGGCGGCCTGGGTGCTGTATTACGACCGGGCCATGTGCTTCGATCAGGCGGGTGACTGGCCGCGGGCGCAGGCGGACCTGGAACAGGCGCTGAAAATCTCCCCCGGACAGCCCTATGTGCTCAACTATCTCGGCTATAGCTGGGCGGTGAAGAAGCAGAACATGGCCAAGGCGCGGGCCATGATCGAGCAGGCGCTGCAGATCGTCCCCAATGACGGCGCGATCGTCGATAGTCTGGGCTATGTCCTGCTGCAGCAGGGCCAGGCGCAGGCGGCTGTCAGGACCCTGACCCAGGCGGTCAAGCTGATCCCCGAGGACCCGACCATCAACGCCCATCTGGGTGACGCCTATGCCGCCGCCGGCGAGCATCTGCAGGCCGTCTTCCAATGGCGCCGCGCCTTGCAGCTGGACCCCGCGGCCGATCTGCAGACCGAGCTTCTGGCCAAGCTGCAGATCAAGGCGGCCAGCCTGCCCGCCAGTAACTGACGGCGTCTGGCGCAATGCTGCACACGGTGGCGGTCCAGGATTTTGCCCCGGCGAAAGTGAATCTGACCCTGCGCGTCACCGGCCGCAGGGACGATGGCTATCATCTGCTCGATAGCCTTGTGGTCTTTGCCGATGTCGGCGACCGGCTCACGGCCAGTCCTGCTGCAGGCCTGTCGCTGCACCTAACCGGACCCTTCGGGGGTCCTTTGTCGGCCGAGGCCGACAATCTCGTGCTGCGGGCGGCGCGCCTGCTGGCGGAGGCCGCGGGCGTCGAACCCAATGCCGCGCTGGTGCTGGAGAAGACTCTGCCCATCGCGTCGGGCATCGGCGGCGGGTCGGCGGATGCGGCGGCAGCGCTGCGGCTGCTGTCCGATCTCTGGAACGTCACGCTGGATGGGGCCGCGCTGCAGGCCATCGCACTCAAGCTGGGCGCCGATGTGCCGGTGTGCCTCGCCTGTCAGCCCGTGCGCATGGCGGGAATCGGGGAGGTGCTGTCACCCGTGCCCGCGCTGCCGCCCCTGGGGCTGGTGCTGATCAACCCCGGCCTGCCGTGCCCGACGCCCGCGATCTTCCGTGCCCTGGCGGCGGCGGGGCAGGGGTTTTCGCCGGCCGATGCGGTGCCTGCGCAGGGCTATGCGTCGGCTGGGGATTTCGCGCATGCGCTGACGGCCAGCGGCAATGACCTTGAAATCCCGGCGATCGCCGTGACGCCGGCGATCGGCACGGTGCTGGCGGCCTTGCGTGCGGCGCCTGACCTGCTGCTGGCGCGCATGAGCGGATCAGGTGCCACTTGCTTCGGCCTTTTCCCGACGCCTGGTGCGGCCGAGGCGGCAGCTGCCGCTATGCGTCGGGACGGCTGGTGGGTTTGGGGCGGAGGGCTTTACGAGCCGCCCCTTCGCGCCCTATGAGCATGCGCGCCGGCATTGGATAGCGGCCGGCAGTTCCGGTTTTGGGGCGTAGCCAAGCGGTAAGGCAGCGGATTTTGATTCCGCCATGCGGAGGTTCGAATCCTCCCGCCCCAGCCACCGATTTTACACCAATAAAATCAATCACTTGCGGAATTTATCCACAAACGCACCGTAGCAATTTGCGGAGCAAAACTGCTTGATATCTTCCGTCGCGGCGACCGATTCTCAATCCGGGTCCACCTGCCTTTCGACAGCGAATGGTCCAGCGTGTTCGGCGACGCCACGATGACCACCGCGCTGCTCGATCGCCGTGACACAGGCCTCCGTCGATCGCTTCCTTCAACAAGCGACCATTCTTGAGAGCAACGTCGAGAGCCACAGGCGTGGGGCAGCTCTCGCGCGAAAAAGATCGACAGGACGACCACCCGTCAGAACGACCGCATAGGCCCGCGATAAATCCGCCGGCGACAATCAACCGTCTGACTCGGTCCCCCCATGCACTCGCCGGAAGACTGCAACAGAGCCGTTTCCGAACCTGTCCGCGTCACAGCTCTCCCAGGCGCCGAATGGGAAGAACAACTTGTCGATATCATCGGCTAACAAAAGTGCCGATAACCCCAACCGGACCTCACCACGCTCCCCAACCGACGCCGCGCGACAGCCGACACACGTCAGGACGAAATCCACGCTGCCCCAGCAGCCGCAAGCGCTGCCAAATCCGGGGATTCTCGACAAACAACCAACTGGGCGTGAGACCTGCCAGAGCGCTTTTCGAGACCATAGGTAGTTTCCGATCCTCCGGCAGAGATGGCCGCTAATCTACATTGAAGTCGGCCTGAAGGTGCCGGGGGGCGGTGGTGATCCAAAACGAAATTGGCGCGACGGATGCGCATGCCATCGTCGTGTCTGTGCAGGACCACGTCGTCGGCGTGACCCATACCCATGTCGTGAGGGAATAGCCGTGACCAATCTTCCAGGTATCCTTTTCAACCGCCGCGTTCTGGTGGTCCACGCAGGCACTGACGAGGTTACCGTGTCCGGCCGCGCCACGGCAGGCTTGCTGCGCGATCTGCAGGACCGCGATGTCGAGATCGTCGAAGCGATGTCGGTTGTGGAAGCCGCGGCGCAGATTGCCACTCATGCCCTGTTGCAAGCGGTGATGGTCGACTGGGAACTGCCCGGCGGACCGGACCATCAGGGCGCCTGCCAGGTGATCGCTGACGTGCGGGCGCATACCGCGAACCTTCCGGTCTTCCTGCTCGCCTCACGCGGCTCCCTTGCGACCGTCCCGTCCGACATCCTCGAGTTCGTCAACGACTATGTCTGGCTGTTCGAGGATACGCCGGACTTTATCGGCGGCCGCGTCGTCGCCGCCATAGACCGCTACCGCGCCAACCTGCTGCCGCCGATGTTCAAGGCTCTGGCCAAGTTCGCCACCACCTATGAGTATTCATGGCATACGCCGGGCCATGCCGGCGGCACGGCCTTCCTGAAGCATCCTGTCGGTCGCGCGTTCTTCGAGTTCTTCGGCGAGGAACTGTTCCGCTCCGATCTGTCGATTTCGGTCGAGCCCCTGGGGTCGCTGCTCGACCATTCGGGTCCGATCGGGGAAGCCGAGCGCAACGCGGCGCGGGTTTTCGGTGCGGACCGAACCTATTTCGTCACCAACGGCTCCTCGACCTCGAACCGGGTCATCCTGATGGCGAGCGTCACGCGTGATCAGATAGCACTTTGTGACCGCAACTGCCACAAATCGGTCGAGCACGCGATGACGCTGACCGGTGCGATCCCGACCTACCTGATCCCGTCGCGCAACTATCTCGGCATCATCGGGCCGATTCATCCGTTGCGTCTCGAACCGGTGGCCATTGCCCAGGCCATTGCGGAGAATGCCCTGGTCAAACCAGGCATCGACCCCAAGCCCGTGCATGCGGTGATCACCAACTCGACCTATGACGGGCTCTGCTACAAGGTGGAGCGCGTCGAAGCCCTTCTCGGCCAATCGGTGGACCGGCTACATTTCGACGAGGCCTGGTACGGCTACGCCCGCTTCAATCCGATCTATACCAAGCGCTTCGCCATGCACGGCGCGCCCGGCGACGATCGGCGCGACAAGCCGACCTTGTTCGCAACGCAATCGACCCACAAGCTGCTGGCCGCCCTGTCGCAGGCCTCCTATATCCATATCCGCGACGGACGGCACCCGATCGACCACGCGCGCTTCAATGAAGCGTTCATGATGCATGCGTCGACATCGCCACAATATGCCATCATTGCCTCGAACGATGTTGCCGCGGCGATGATGGATGGCCCTTCCGGTGCGACGTTGACCGGCGAGTCGATCCGCGAGGCGATTGCATTCCGGCAGCTGTTGGCGCGGCTCCACGCGGAATTCGCGGCCAAGGGTGACTGGTTCTTCAACGCCTGGCAGCCTGACGAGGTGAGCGACGGCACGGCCGGCGGTCGCGTGGCGTTCCATCTCGCCGACCCGGAAAGCCTGGCGCGGGACCCCGAAGCCTGGGTGCTGCACCCGAGCGAGGACTGGCACGGCTTCGGCGATCTCGAAGACGGCTATTGCATGCTCGACCCGATCAAGGTCTCGGTGGTGACGCCTGGCATGGGCCGCGACGGCACCCTAGCGGCCACCGGTGTGCCGGCAGCCCTGCTCTCCGCCTATCTCGGCGCGCAGGGGATCGTGGTCGAGAAGACCACCGATTTCACGGCCCTGTTTCTGTTCTCGATGGGCATCACCCGCGGCAAGTGGGGCACGCTGGTCAATGCGCTGCTCGGCTTTCATCGCGATCTGCGCGCCAATACGCTGCTTGCGGACGCCATTCCCGCGCTGGTCATGGCTCATCCAGAACGCTACGGCAAGACCGGCCTCGCCGACCTCGCGCGCGCCATGTTCGCCGCGATCAAGACACACCGGACCACCGAACTGCTGTCGGCCGGCTTCGGCGTTCTGCCCAAGGCTGATCTGTCACCGGTGGAAGCCTATGAGTGCCTGGTCAATAACCAGATCGAATCGCTCACCCTCGATGAGATGGCGGGCCGCACCGTCGCGACCGGCGTCGTCCCCTATCCCCCGGGCATCCCGCTGCTGATGCCCGGGGAGAATGCCGGGCCCGTCGATGGCCCCCTGCTCGGCTATCTCAAGGCCCTCGAAGCCTTCGACGCCGATATGCCGAGCTTCCGCCACGACATCCACGGTGTCGAGGTCAGAGACGGTGGCTACCGGGTCCTTTGCATCAAGCGCTAGCCTCGGCTCGCCGCGTTTCGACACACCCGAAAGGACCGACCATGGCCAGCGTGGCAACCAAACCGACCCAAACGTCCAAGCCGGCCTCCTCTCAGCCGAGCGGCTCCGGCCCCGGCGCCGAGGCGAGCAGTTCAGGCAAGCTTGGTCTGATCGCCCTGACGCTGCTGGTGATCAGCGCGATGGTCGGCGGCGGCGTCTTCAACCTGCCGCAGAACATGGCGCAGTCGGCCTCCCTGGTTGCGGTGGTGGTCGCCTGGGTTATATCGGGGCTTGGTGTCTTTTTCCTGGCGCGGACCTTTCAGGTGCTGGCGGATGTGAAGCCTGAACTGACCGCCGGGATCTACGCCTATTCGCGCCAGGGTTTTGGCAAATACGCGGGCTTCCAGATCGCCTGGGGCTACTGGCTGTCGTCAGCCTTCGGCAATGTCGGCTTCGGCGTCCTGCTGATGGACACGATGAACTACTTCTTCCCGCCCTACTTCAAGGGCGGCAACACCTGGGAAGCGGTGATCGGTGCTTCCGCCATCTTCTGGATCATGAACTGGCTTGTGCTGCGCGGGCTCAAGGGCGCCTCGGTACTCAATGTCATCGGCACCATCGCCAAGTTCATCCCGATCGTAGTGTTCATTGCCGTCGTTGCCATCGCCATGAAGGCGGGCATGTGGAGCAGTGCCTTCTGGAACAATGTCGCCACAAACACGGCCGCAGCCAAGCCCCTGGGTGGCCTGCTCGATCAGATCCGCGGCACGATGCTGGTCACCCTCTGGGTCTTCATCGGCATCGAAGGCGCGGTGGTGATGTCGAACAAGTCTGACGCCAAAACCGTCAGTCGTGCCACGCTGCTCGGCTTCCTGATCACCACAGCGCTCTACGTGCTGGTCTCCGTGCTGCCCTTTGGCGTGATGACGCAAGCCGCCCTCGCCAAGCTGGCGCCGCCCTCGATGGCGGCGATCCTGGGCTCGCTCGTGGGCCAGTGGGGTGCCTATTTCATTAATGCGGGTGTGGTCATCGCGATCCTGTCCTGCTGGCTGGTATGGACGCTGCTGGTGGCGGAGCTCCCCTGGGCCGGCGCCAAGGACGGCAGCTATCCGCAGGTCTTCGCCCGAACCAACAAAAGCGGCGCCGCCTCCGTTTCGCTTTGGGTGTCGACTGCCGTCATGCAGGTCATGATGATCCTGGTATATTTCTCGGACAACGCCTGGAACGTTATGCTGTCCATTACAGGGGTGATGATCCTGCCCGCCTATGTCGGCTCCACCGGATATCTCTGGAAGCTGATCGCGACCGGGCAATATCCGGGTTCGGCGCGGGTGGGCAAAATCCAGGCGCTGACCGTCAGCATCCTGGGCACGGTCTATGGGCTCTGGCTCGTCTATGCCGCGGGCCTGCAATACATGATCGCCGGTGCCGTCTTCTTCGCGCTCGGCAACTTGGTATTCATCTGGGCCCGCCGGGAACACGCCCCGCACGAATTCCCGTTCAAGATGGCTGAGCTGATCGTCGCTGTGGTGCTGATAGCGCTTGCCGTTCTGGCGCTGTGGATGATGTTCACCGGCCGTTTGCCAGAAGTCTATTCACCGTGACGCCCAAGGGATTGCGGAGGGGTGAAGACCATCGCATGGACAGAAGGACGCCATCACATGACAGCGTCCGCCTGGAACAAAAGATTTCTCCGGGGCAATCCCATATCCCCGTCGTCATACGTCTCGACCGTCTGCGCAGTTTCGTGACGCATCAGCCAGTCAGCAGTCCAAGAACTTTTGTTGAATAGCACTTCATACGAGTGCCTCTGATGCAAGCGTATTAGCGGCGCATCAGAGTCTTTCGGACATCAAAAGGCGTTCTGGCAAGGGTAGCAACCGACCTCGGAAACGCTGAGCCGTGTCAGCGATGGATTTGCAAATGGCAGCGGCGTGGGAGCTATTGGGTGATTGAACTACTCTTTGCAGCAGTTCAATGCTGCATCGACCGCTTTATTGTAGTTCTCAACATGGGTTTTGATATGCGCCGGGATGGCGTCTTCTACGAGAAGAGATTCCATGGATGTTTTTGATTCTTGAGCGTTATCCCAGACCAGATTCTTGAAAAACTGTATAGAGTTTTCCTCTCCCATGGCGCATTTTCCCCCGTGGGTTACAAATGGCACAACGCGTTCGCTCACGTCCTTTATGCAGATTTGTTGTGCGCTCTCCATCTCGGCTCGGTTGGCAGGGTCTGACGTGACGTCGCTCTTTCTGATGTTGAACATCTCACTCAGACCGTTGGCAGAAATGAACGACTCCAAGGCTTTGCAGTGCGGGCAGGTCGGTTCATAGAAAATGACGACGTCTTTCGTCAGGGAGACGGCAGCGTGCTGTTCACCGTGTTCTTGTTCGGGCTGCCGTAGGACTGTCTCCCAGAACAAACGAAAGAGCCGATACGACTTCTCGAAGTAGGGTTTCGCATTCACGATCCCGTTGATTTTCAGCTCCTTTGTTCCTACCTCCATAAGCCGCATGGATGAGGCGAGAAGATGCTTGCTTATGCACCAGACTTCCCCTTCAGATGAGACAACGATTTTCTTGAGGAGTTCTTTCCTCATTTCCCTCACTTCAAGCAGAAGATCATAATAATGATCTTTGCCTGTCTTGTTAGCAGTGAGAAAAAGGTGCTCTTCTATACTTACTAGGTTCATTATGCCCATTCCCAAGTCCTCATCCGAGGTTATGTCGAGTTCATTCGTCTGAGCCACTAGTTTCATCCCATTCATGAAAACGGTCATATTGCGACCGTAGATCCCGCACCATGCCAAGAAGCGTTGGTAGTAAGGCCGCGCAGAGAAAACCGGCCGCCTCGAGCTTTCCCAGTCCGACCATGCGATGGGCTACTCATCGCTCACCTTCACGGAATTCGCGTGCGATCTCGCGCGTTTCGGGCGTCGGCATCGTGTCACCCTGATCGGTGAAACGTGTTGGGAACTCGCCCAGATTTTCCTGCAACGAAGCCTCCTCGATGAGGATTCCTTCCGACGTTTGTCGGGCATGGATTGTCATGGGATTTGGTATTTGGACAGGAGTATCCTGTTCGAGCGCGTCGAGCTCTTGCGCGCGCTCCCAGTATTCAGCCGATCGGCCATTGGGCCTGCCTTCGCTGTCCCAAAGATGATAGGCTCGGTCACGAATGAGTTGCAGGTGAGACACGGATGGCGTGAAGGGCGAGTCATCTTCGGCTTGCTGCATGGGAAATTCTCCGCAAAACGTCTCAAGACGCTTTCGTGTAAGCTACTTGCGCGAAGTGGATCGCGGGAGGCTCGGAAACTACCCATCAGACGCCGAAGGGATAGGTTTCGTCCTCACCGGGAGTCACGGTTGTTGCCAAGGGCGTGACCTCATGGGTCTCGTCGAACCAGACGAAAGCGTCATACTGATCGGGGAGCGTGGCAAAGCCGTAATGGCTCAGGCGCTCGGTCTCGGGCCGGTAGATGACCCCGATATAGCGCTCAAGACGGGGCTGGGCGAGCACATGACGGAGATCGTGGTACTCACCAGGCCGCAGGTCGAGCAGAAAGCGTTCGATACCGACTTGATGGCACAAATGTTCGTAGCTGTGTGGATGGGATGGCCTGACGGTCTTGATCTCCATCGGTCCGTCCCAGTCGGTGGCAGCGGCCACGGTCCCTGTATGGGTTCCGAAGCCGATCAGGCTGACATCGCGTCCATAGTGCTGGCGACATAGCTGGCCGATGTTGAGCTCGCCGCGCTCCTGGCCCATATCCGTGAACCGGGCGTCACCGACATGGGAATTGTGTGCCCAGATGACGGCTTTGCTATCGGAACCCAGCTGAGCGAGTATGTTCTGGAGTGTTTTGAACATGTGCTGGTCACGCTGGTTCCAGGATTCCTGGGCGCCAAAATACATCGCCCGGTAGTAGCTTTCCGCGTCTGCCACGAGACGGGCATTCTGGGCCGCATCGAAGAATTGCCCACTGTCCTGTTGCGCGTATTGCAGTTCCTTCCCGAGCAGATCGACGAGGATGCGCGTGACCGGAACCTCGCATAGCGCATAGCCCTCGGTGAGCGACGCTCGCCCGTAGGCGGCAGGCTCCCGCGACCACGGCGCTAGGCAGGCATAATGCTCGCGCGCCGCCAGGGCGGCCTTGGGGTCGATACGATCGAGATAGGCGAGCACAGCCGCGATCGACGCTGTCATGTTGTAGAGGTCAAGCCCGTAGAATCCCACCTGTGCATCCGGTGAGCTGCGTGCGTTATGGTTCCGCAGGAAGCCGAGGAAGGCATCGACATCCGTATTCCGCCACATCCAGGTCGGGAAGCGGGTGAAGGGGGGCGAACTCATGGCCTGGTATGGGCGATGCGTCACATGACGGTTGATTGCAGCCGCATCCGGCCAATCCGCTTCGACGGCCACGACGGTGAAGCCATGATGCTCGATTAGCCGACGCGTGATGGCGGCGCGGGCACGATAGAATTCTGAAGTGCCGTGCGATGCCTCTCCTAGCAAGACGACGCGCGATTGTGCAAACCGATCGAAAAAAGCGCCAAAGTCTGGATCGTCCAAGGACGGCAAAGGCTCGGCAGCGGCCCTCAACACGGACGAGGTCGAGAGGAGCGGTGGGCTGAGGGGCAGATCCATAAGACAGTTCCTTCGACCGCCGGGTGCGGGGCGCGCAATCCGCGAGAGACGGGTGCGGATCACTTCGTCAATTTCAGAGCTGCAACCTACCGCCATCGGTCCTAGCGCCGCAGGCTCGGAAACTACGCATCTCGCCAGGAAAGGCCATCGCTATCGTGGTCCGGCACCGAGTAGGTAATTTCCGAACCTCGCAAGTTGGACACTCATTGCTACGGTGAAAAAGATCTCGGGTGGACCATCAGGTCTGTCTATTCCCGCAACCTCATTCAAGATGGAGTGATAGAATCATGGATAGCGTCCCGCCCACTCCGCTCAAATTTCGCGATAAAGGCGCAGATGCGCCAGTCCCGCGTCGCTATCACTCGATCTTACGCCTGATACTGCGTTATGTTTTTCCGGTTGCTATCGTTGGTCTGATCGTCATCGGTGCTTTAACGGCCTATCTGCAGAAATGGCTTTGGATGGGCGAGCTACATTTCCGTGGGATTTTCTGGACGCTGCTGGCTGTTCAGTGGTCAATGTTTGCCGTTGCCTTTATCTGCGCTTTTGCATTTCTGTGGGTCAACCTTCACCACGCCTTGCGCGTCTGCGGCGCCCTGGGCAGCCAGCCGCTGTCGCGGAACCTGCTGCAGCCGGACCTGTCCCATGTGAGTGACGTCGAACTGACGCCGCATCTCCTTCGGTCCAGTATCATTATCCTCAGCCTGTGGCTGGCATGGTTTGGCGCCATCATCTTCTTCGGGCAGTGGGACACCTATCTGCGATTTCGCTATGGTGGGTCGTTTGGTCTGGCCGATCCTCTTTATGGCATCGATGTCGGCTTCTATGTCTTTAAGCTGCCTTTCTATGAGCTGTTGCAGGCAGGCGTCTTGATGTTGACACTGGGAACGCTGTTCCTGGTCAGCGTCATCTACGGGTATTTTCAGGTCGCACAACTCCGCCAGAAACCCAATGCACCGCCCCCGCCGCTGCTATCCCATCTCTCTCTCCTGCTGTGCATCCTGGTCGCAGATATTGGCATCGGATTTGTTCTCGACCATTTTGCGCTCGTCTATTCGACGATGGGCGTGGTGTATGGCGCCGGTTTCACCGCCGCCCATGTGACGCAATACGCGCTCTGGATCATGGTGGCGCTGTCTATCGTCGCCTGCGCATTTTTGGCCATCAATGTCGCGCGGCCGCGCCTGCGCTTTCTCTTCGCGGGAATCAGCGGCTATGTAGTGGCTTATTTTCTGGCGGTCCTGATCGTGCCCGCCCTGTTCCAGAAGATTGTCGTGCAGCCAAGCGAACTGGCTTTGGAGACGCCCTACCTGAAGCACTATATCGATTTCACGCGGCAGGCCTATGACCTGAATACGGTCTTGGAAACGTCCTATCCCGCACTGACCGATCTGACGCCCGACGTTATCCAGCGGAACCAGGATACGATCCAGAATATCCGTCTGTGGGATGAACGGCCGCTGCTGCAGATGTATCAGCAGACTCAGGCAATTCGTCTATATTATCAGTTCTACGATGTCGGCGTGGATCGCTATCATCTGCAGGACGGCTATCATCAGGTCATGCTTGCGACGCGCGAACTGTCGCAGCAGCTTCCAGAGGCTGCACAGACCTGGGTCAATGAGAATCTTGAGTTCACCCATGGCTATGGCATCGTGATGAACAAGGTTTCGAATGCCATTGGCGGCGGATTTCCAGATTATCTCATTGAAAATGTCCCACCGGTATCGACCGATGGTCTCACGGTGACGCAGCCTGCCATCTATTATGGGCAGGGGATGACAGGCGACCGGATCGTTGCGACCAGCAACAAGGAATTCGACTATCCGAAGGGTAATGACAATGTCTATACCAGCTATGCGGGATCAGGTGGCATTCCGATCGACAGCATCTTCCGGCGCGTGCTGCTGGCCTGGACTCAGCAAGACATCAATATCCTGTTCACGGCCTATCTGAAACCGTCGAGCCGTATTCAGATCTGGCGCGATGTGCAGAAGCGGGTTGCCGAAGTGGCGCCCTTCCTCAGCCTCGACAGCGATCCTTATCCCGTTCTGAGCGGCGGCCATCTGTATTGGATTCAGGACGCCTACACGACATCAAGCGGATTTCCCTATGCCCAGCCGCATCAGGCCGGCTTTGGAGGAAGTCTCAACTATCTGCGTAACTCGGTCAAAGTCATCGTGGATATGTATGATGGCAGCGTCAGCTTCTATAACATGGACCCAAAGGACCCGGTTCTGGCAGCATACAGCCGTGCCTTCCCCGGCGTTTTCCAGAATCTCAGCAGGCTGTCACCTGATCTGACAGCCCATCTCCGCTATCCAGAAGATCTTTTTGCCATTCAGGCCGATGAATACAAGACCTTCCACATGACCGACCCTCAGGTCTTCTACAATCGGGAAGATCTCTGGCAGGCGCCCAATGCGAGCTACGATGGGCAGTCTGCACCGATGGATCCCTACTACATCCTCATGAAGCTACCGGGCAGCAACACGCTGGAATATCTGCTCATGACACCCTTCACGCCGGATCACCGGAGCAACATGATCTCATGGATGGCTGCCCGCTGTGATTTTCCTAATTATGGCAGGAAGCTTTTCTATGAACTGCCGAAAGATAAGCTCATCTATGGGCCTAACCAGATCGAAGCGATGATTGACCAGAATCCAACGATCTCGCAGCAGCTTACCCTGTGGAATCAGATGGGTTCGCATGTCATCCGTGGACGGTTGATCGTGACGCCGATCGAGAACGCCTTCCTTTATGTCGTGCCTGTCTATCTACAGGCGGCGGGCGAAAACTTTCCGCAGCTAAAACGCGTAATCGCGGTGACGGGCGATCGGGTCGTGATGGCACTGAACCTCAATGACGCGATCAAGAGCCTGTTTACGGAACAACAGCCCATGCCCGTCTTCGGGACATCTTCGGCCCAATAGAGGTCCGCAGATCGACTATGAAGGGTGCCTGGATACTGTGCCGGGCCTGGCGGGGATCTCCCCTCGCCAGGCCAAGACTGCCGGCAGGGTTGACTGCATTCCGAGGCTGCCGGCGGACCGCTTCGATGCCTTTCCTCCCACTGCTGCGGCCAGGAACCGGCGATGACGGTTCGTGTGACGCGGCCCCAGCAAGCAGTTACCCCAACAGATCCGTGATCGATCTGTAGCGCTGATGCCAGAAGGCGTGAGCATGGTTCGGCGGGTCCACCAATGCCTTACCCAGCAGCAATTCGGGATGCACGCGCAGGATGAGCACTTCCTCATAGTAGGAGCGGTTGAAGATGCCGATCCGCCCGCGCTCGGGCAGATCGCGCGTCGTCCGCCACAGGAAGTCATGCTCCAGTTCGACGCCACTGGGATGCTTGAAGCTAAAGACCTGACAACCCTGCGGGTTGACGCCGGACATCACATGCCGGATTGCCCCATATCGACGGGTTCATCAGGCCGGCTGCGCTGTCGTGCTTGCTTTCGGTGTGGCTTTGGACGGCTGGGCTGGCTGTCCCTGCGCTTTCGGGACGCCGAGGGCCCGATAGGTCAAGAGCTTGATACGATCGTTTACGAGCGCCCAGGCAATGGCATAGCCCCAGACCAGCAAAGCCCACTTCCAGCCAAGGGGTGTCACGAGCCCAAGGCCAAAGATCGCGATGCAGGTTGCGATCGCCTGGGTGCCCAATACAGCCATCCATAGAATACGTGCCGGCCGGATGGACCAGAACGGTCCGCGCGTCCGGGTCAGGAAGATCGTCAGGTGCCCGGCGACTGACAGTTTCAGATACATCAGTGTCTGAACGTGCTGCCGGTCCAGATGAAAGACCCGCTCGCCAAGGTAGAAGAGGCCGAAGGCGGCAATGACGCCGAATACGCCCAGCACCGTCGAAACGCCCAAGACCACGCGCATGTTCCAGGCTTCCGGCGCGTTCCTGTAGTGCACATTGTCATAAGCGATCGACAGGATGGCGCCGTCATTCAGCAGCGCCAGCATCACGATCATCACTGCCGTGACGGGGTAGAAGTTGAATACGACAATGGCGAGCGTCATGAATAGCAAGACGCGCAAAGTCTCAGCGATACGATACATCGCGTAGCTGTTCATGCGCTGGAAAATGCGCCGGCTTTCCTTGATCGCGTCGATGATGACCGAGAGGCCGGGCGTCATGAGCACTATGGCGGCCGCGGCACGAGCGGCATCGGTGGCGCCTGATACGGCGATGCCACAATCAGCCTTCTTCAGAGCAGGGGCGTCGTTCACACCGTCGCCGGTCATCCCTACGATATGGCCGTGCCTTTGCAGAACATCGACAATGTGGAATTTATGCTCTGGAAAAACCTGAGCAAAACCGTCTGCATCTTCGATAGATTTGGTGATCGCCGGAGTTTCCTTGGTCTTGGCATCCCCCAAAATGCCACCGTCGAGAATGTTGGTTCCCATGCCAAGGGTCTTGGCGGTCTCCCTGGCGATGGCCAGGGCATCGCCGGTCACCATTTTGATCTTTACGCCCATCGCCGCCGCGGTCGCGATGGTGGATTTGGCATCTTCACGTGGCGGATCGAACAGCGGCAGCACACCAAGAAGCTGCCACGGCCCGTCGCCCTCGGCTCGCGCCACGCCGAGCGCGCGGAAGCCACGGGCCGCGAAATCATTGACGGCCTTGTCAACGGCGGGTTTCGCAGCGCCGGCATTGGTCGACAAGGCTAGGATGACCTGCGGTGCTCCTTTTGTGACCTTGAACGTCTTCCCGTCCTTGTCGGTGACGCTTGCCTCGGTGCGCTTGTGTACCGGATCGAAGGGCTGGAAATGCGTGACCTGATAGTGTGTCAGGGCCGCTTTGTCTTTGAGGCCGCCGAGGACTGCGAGATCGATCGTATCGTTATTCTCCGCGCGCGAGGCGAGGGCACCGACGAGGATGATCTGGTCAGCTGTGATCTTGTCCAGACAGAAGGGATCACCCAGCGTCAACTTGTTTTGTGTCAGCGTGCCCGTTTTGTCGGCGCAGAGCACATCTACGCCCGCCAGTTCCTCGATGGCGACAAGCTTGGTGACGATGGCCTGTTTTTTGGCGAGCAGGCGCGCGCCGACCGCCATGGTGACAGAGAGCACTGTCGGCATGGCCACCGGAATTGCCGCGACCGTCAGCACGAGGGCAAACTGCAAGGTCGTCAGGATCGGATCGCCGCGGTAGATGCCAAGCGCGACGATGATGGATACGAGAGCAATGGCCAGCATGATCAGGTAGTTGCCAATCTTCAGAACGGCCTTCTGGAAATGGCTGACGGTGATCGCCGTCTCCACCAGTTCGGCCGTCTTGGCAAAATAGGTCTTGGTGCCCGTTGCATAGACGAGCGCGCCAATCTCGCCCCGACGCATGATAGACCCGGAGAAGACGGCATCGCCTGGTTTGCGCGTGGCGGGCAAGGATTCGCCGGTGAGCGTGGATTGGTCGACGGAGACCTCGTCGCCGTCCAGCAACCGTGCATCAGCTGGAACGATATCGCCCAGCCGCAAGCGGATCACGTCGCCCGGCACCAGCTCCCTTGCCAGAGGTGTGACCCAGTTTCCGTCGCGCCGCACACGCGCTTTGATCGCAAGCTTCGCCTTCAAGGCAGCGATCGCGTCGCCGGCCTGTCGCTCCTCCCAAAATCCAACCACGGCATTGGCCAGAAGCAGAACCAGGATGATGCCAAAGTCCGGCCAATGCCGGGCGGCCGCCGACAGAATGACTGCCGCTTCGATCATCCACGGGATCGGCCCCCAGAAATAGGAGAGGAATTTTAGAATATCGCTGGTCTTCTTCTCCGCGATCTCATTGGGGCCATACTGGATAAGGCGTTTCTGCGCTTCGGCTTGGGTGAGGCCGTCAGGGGAGGAGCCGAGTTTCTTCTCGAGCTCGGGTAGCGGAAGCGTTTTCAGATCATCGGCCGCCGCTGGGTTCGCGGCCCCGGAAGGGAGAGAGGTGGGGGGGCCGGGATTGGGTTGGGCCATATCGATGCTTCCGCTTTCACTAAGCCTGCAGGGGGAGGAGAAGAGAGGCGCGCCCTCAGGCCTGCCCTGGTGGATGACGGTCGCGACCAATTCCTGGGCGCATCAAGGTGGCGGTCAGAGCGGGCCGGGGTGGGTGCCATAGCGCCATCACGCGGATTTCCGGGTGCGTCGGATTGTGGCTGAGGATCAAGGGGATAGTGGTCGTGCCATTATGTTGGCCGGAAAGCGGCGTCTCGGTCTGCCCATGGCGGACGAGAGAGAGGCTCAGCAGCGCCTTTGGAACAGCGGTCATGTTGGCTCCATGGCGGCGCTGTAGTCACCTCTGAGTGCGGCGTGGTTGCAACGGGCGCGATGGCCGAGAGCATCCTGTGCCGCCGCGACGTTCGCCTCCTTGCCTTGCCAGATCGCCAGGGCCGGTTGTTGGATCGCGCGCGCGTAAGAAAATACCAGTGGCCAGGGAACCCGCGAGGCCAGGGACCTGGCAATGAGGTTCATGGCATTGAGACGATCCGAGGCGAGTTCGGGGGATTGCCCACCCGACAGGAACGCGATCCCCGGAACGGCGGCGGGGACAACCCTGAGCAGAGATTGCACAGTGGCGGCAGACACCGCCGCCACGCTCTCCTGCCTTGGGCAGCTCAATCCCGGAAGCACCATGTTGGCCTTCAGGATGACGCCCTCAAGTACGACATTTTGTCTGTGCAAGTGATTGAAAACGCTGTGCAGCGTCTCCTCGGTAATCTGCCGGCATTGGTCCAACATGTGGTCGCCCGCCATCAGAACCTCCGGCTCGATGATGGGAACCACCGCTGCTTCCTGGCAAAGCGCCGCGTAACGGGCCAGCGCCTGCGCATTGGCCTCGATGCACCCGCGGCTAGGCAAGCCCTCGCCCAGGGTGATCACCGCGCGCCACTTGGCGAAGCGGGCGCCCCGCTCGGCATAGTCCTTGAGCCGGCGACGTAAATCATCGAGACCCTCGGTGATCTTCTCTCCGGGGCGGCCCGCTAGATCCTGGGCGCCGGTATCGACCTTGATGCCGGGAATGATGCCGGCATCGGTCAGTACCTTGACAAAGGGAATGCCGCCTTTCGTTCGCTGGCGAATGGTCTCGTCGTACAGGATGGCACCGCTGATGCTGTCGCTTAAGTCGGGCGTGGTGATGAGCAGTTCGCGATAGGCGCGCCGCGCATCTTCGGTCTGCGGAATGTCGATAGCGGCGAATCGCCTGTTGCAGGTGCGGTTGCTCTCGTCCATGGCAAGAAGGCCCTTGCCGGCGCCTACCAGTTCGCGCGCGGTCTCGATGAGCGCTTGCGTGCTCATATGGCACTGCCCCATTTCCAGTTGCGGACCTCGGGCAGGTCCTCGCCATGCTGGTCGATGTAGATTTTGTGCTCGACAAGCTTGTCCCGTGCGCTCTGCTTCAGGTAGGCGCCCTTGCTGCCGAGTTGCGGCAGGAGGTCGACGACATCCTGAACCAGATGGAAGCGGTCGAGGTCGTTCTGCACCCGCATGTCAAAGGCGGTGGTGATCGTGCCCTCTTCCTTGTAGCCGCGCACATGCAGTTGGCGGTTGGTGCGGCGATAGGTCAGACGGTGCACCAGGGAGGCATAACCGTGAAAGCCGAAGAGAATGGGTTTGTCCTTGGTGAAGAGGGAATCGTAATCCGTTTCGCTAAGACCGTGGGGATGCTCGCTAGAGGATTGCAGTTTCATCAGATCGACGACATTGATCACCCGGATCTTCAGCTCAGGCAGATGCGCGCGCAGAATCGATACTGCCGCCATGATCTCTAGCGTCGGCGTGTCGCCGCAGCTTGCCATGACCACGTCCGGCTCGCTGTCCTGGTCGTTGCTCGCCCATTGCCAGATGCCGAGACCCTGCGTGCAATGCACGACCGCCTCGTCCATCGTAAGCCACTGCGGCAGGGCATGCTTGCCGGCAACGACGACATTCACGTAATGCCGGCTACGCAGGCAATGATCGAAGGTGGACAACAGGCAGTTGGCATCGGGCGGCAGATAGACGCGCACGATGTCGGCCTTCTTGTTGATGACATGGTCAAGGAAACCGGGGTCCTGATGGGTGAAGCCGTTATGGTCCTGCTGCCAGACATGCGAAGCGAGCAGATAGTTTAGGGAGGCGATCTTGCGGCGCCAGGGCAGTTCTGCCGTGACCTTCAGCCATTTGGCATGTTGGCTGAACATCGAATCGATGATGCGGATAAAGGCCTCATAGCTATTGAACAGCCCGTGTCGTCCGGTCAGCAGATAGCCTTCCAGCCAGCCTTCGCATTGATGCTCGCTGAGCATCGAATCGAGCACGCGGCCGGCGGGCGCGAGGAACTCGTCATTGCCGACGGTTGCCGCGTCCCACTGTCGGTCGGTGACCTCGAAGACCGCACCGAGCAGGTTGGACAGCGTCTCATCCGGCCCGAAGATGCGGAAATTGCCTCGGTTGAGCTGGACGATGTCCTTGAAGAAACTGCCAAGCACAAGGGTATCCTGTGCATCCACCGCGCCTGGAGAGGGAACATGCACCGCATGCAGGCGGAAATCGGGCATGTGCAGGTCGTGCAGCAGGATGCCGCCATTGGCGTGGGGATTGGCCCCCATCCGGCGCTCCCCCTGCGGCGCCAACTCGGCGAGTTCCGCGATCAGACGGCCGTTCTCGTCAAACAGCTCCTCGGGGTGATAGCTTTTCATCCAGCTTTCGAGCTGGGCGACATGGTCGGGATGCGCGTGGTCGACCAGCAGCGGCACCTGATGGGCGCGGAAGGTTCCTTCGACCGGCAGCCCATCTACGAATTTCGGGCCGGTCCAGCCCTTGGGTGATTTGAGAACGATCATCGGCCAGCGTGGCCTGGTGGCAACCTCGCTCGCCCGCGCGGCCGTCTGAATCTGCTTGATGTCGCCGATGGCCTGTTCAAGGACGGATGCCATCAAGGCGTGCATTGTCTCCGGGTCGTCCCCTTCGACAAAATGCGGGGCCCAGCCGCAGCCGCGGAAGAATGCGTCCAGCTCGTCATGCTCGATGCGGGCGAGGACCGTCGGATTGCTGATCTTGTACCCGTTCAGATGCAAGATCGGCAGCACGGCACCGTCGGTGATCGGATCGAGGAACTTGTTGGAGTGCCACGCGGTCGCCAGCGGGCCTGTTTCTGCCTCGCCGTCACCGATGACACAGGCGACGATCAGGTCTGGATTGTCGAAGGCAGCGCCAAAGGCATGGCTGAGCGAGTAGCCGAGCTCACCGCCTTCATGGATCGATCCGGGTGTTGTCGGAGCAACATGGCTGGAGATGCCACCGGGAAAGGAGAACTGCTTGAACAGTTTCTTCAGACCGGCCTCGTCCTGGGTAACATTCGGATAGACCTCGCTCCAGGTCCCTTCAAGGTAGACATTCCCGACGATCGCCGGGCCGCCATGGCCGGGCCCGGCGATATAAATCATGTCGAGGTCGTGCTTCTTGATGACGCGGTTGAGATGCACATAAATGAAGTTCTGACCGGGGGTCGTCCCCCAATGCCCCACCACTAGCGGTTTGACATGCGCCATCGTCAAAGGCTCACGCAGGAGCGGATTGTCATAGAGATAGATCTGCCCGACGGAGAGGTAATTGGCGGCGCGCCAGTAGGCGTTCATCCGCCGCAATTCATCAGTGTCCAATGTCCAGCCTGGTCCGACAGCCATCGAGCCGCCATTTAGGTCTTGAAGGCCTCGCGTCGACGCGATTAGGTCGTCCATGGTATCGGCCCTTTGTGACTTGGCGGCTCTGCTCTATGCGATGCGGTCAGGATGACCGGCATCATCGCCCGGCGAGCGACGCGACCAGAGCCTGCAGAGGCAGAGGATAACGCCCGGAGCCGCGCCAGCAGCAGACTCGGAAACTACGCATGGCTGTGAAGGTCCGGGCCGCTGCCGTCTCAGACTGACGCGTGGCGGCGTCCGACGAGTCAATCGACTCTCGGCACTGTTCATGGTCTTGGCCGCTGGCTGGCTCGCCACCCATGAAGCGAACTGCATAAAATCAAGATTGCCCGGCCGCCTAGCAAAAGCCCCATTGATCGGTGCAAACAGGTTGCCGCATCCGCAATGCGGCTGGGCCGCTTCGGACGCTAGCCTTAACCTAAGGAACTCGATATGAACTTCAGCGACTTGATTGCGACCGTGTCCGCCGATACCGGCATGGCAAAAGAAGGGGTCAAGGTGATCCTCGAGGCCTCGATCGCAACGCTGGCTGCAAAGGCCGTTGCCGGCGAAGATGCCGTGCTACCGGGCTTCGGACAGTTCAAAGTCAAGGATGTGCCTGCCCGTCAGGGGCGCAATCCGGGCACGGGGGCGATCATCGATATCCCGGCTTCCCGCAAAGTGAGCTTTGTGCCGGCCAAAGCCTTGAAGGACGCTCTGAAAGCCTGAGCGAGGGAACGTCGGTCCGGCCTGCGAGCAGTTTCCGAAAGACACGCTTTACCGCGTCGGTGTCCGGCCGTTGCTGGACGAGGATGTCCAGCACGCCCCCGTTCTGATCCACCGCGCGCCAAAGATAATGCAGCTTGCCCCGGATCTCGACAAATACCTCCGCCGCCAATCTGGCAGCGGCAAGCATAGTGCTGAGGCCGCGGCGTCACCAAACCGGCCGCCGGACTGATAGCCTACACCCGATCAGAAAGCGGCCTTACCGGGGTCGCAATGTCGGTGCGGCGTTCACGGACCAGCGGCTCTAGCCAATCGGGAAAGATCAACTGGATGAGGGCAAGAAGAAAAGGGATGAACACGATCGCGAAGAAAATCCAATCGAATGTCTTCTCGCTCACCGCGGCACTCTGCGCGAAGCTGGCATCGAAGGCCGCCGGAGCCAAAAGCATGCCGCCTGCCAAGACTAAGGTTTGAAGTCGCATAGTATCCTCCCTTCGTTTTGAGATGACAGCGACGTGGGTACCGACCGGATCGCCAACAACACAAATTTCCGGCATAGGCATCCAGGCGGAGCAGCCCCGCGATGTCATTCCCCAGGGACGGCACATAGGCCGACGCGGCGCATCCAGGCGCCGAGCAGAGGGTTAGCCGTGACACAGGCAAAGGGAATGGCGAGGAGCGATCCTGCCAGGGTTGGGATCGCCCATAGCAATGCTCCCGGCGCCACATGCCAGATCGCCAGTCCAAACGCCAGTCCGAGTAAAAACTGCGGCCATAGGCCGCCGACAGCTTCCCGGAGCGGCACAATGCCGTCTTCACGCTGCTGCGCGTCCCATACAATGCGATATCCGAACAACAATCCGAACATGAAGCATGATTGTGCAACCATCATTACCGGGCCGATCATCAGGCTGAACAGGCCGTCAGTGACGGCACCCGCCAGAATCCGCATAGCGCCGCCCCAACGCTTCCGCTCCTTCTTCCGCAGCAGAATATCAACGACACCCAGCAGGCGCGGTGCAAAGCCCAGGATCAACATCCCAAAATAAAGCCCGAATGCGAGCGTGCGGGGGACATGGCCTTGCACGCCCGTCAGACCGTTGGCGACGCCGACTGTCAGCATCAGGATGGAGGCGGGCGCGCCCAGATACATCGCGATTGCGTTGCACAGCTGGAAGCGGCCCATAGGACGGAAGCCTGGCCTGCAAAGCAGGCGCAGGTATTGAAGATTGCCCTGGCACCAACGCAAGTCGCGGCGGATGAAGTCCGGCAGGCGGGGCGGATTTTCCTCCCAACTGCCGAATTCATCCGCTATGACGCGAACCTCCAGGCCTGCGGCCCGCATCAGTGCGGCTTCCACCTGATCGTGGCTGAGGATATGACCCGCAAGTGGCAGTCCCTCGGGCAAAACTGGCAATGCACAATGCGCGACGAAGGGGCGCAGGCGTATGATGGCATTATGACCCCAGTACGGGCCGCTTGGACCCTGCCACCAGGCTATGCCGGTTGTATGGGTGCGCATCCCGTGGCGCATGCCAAACTGGAAAATACGGGCAAAGGGACTGGTCGCCGGACGCCCCGTCACCAGGGTTTGAAGAATGCCGAGATTGGGGTTGGCCTGCATCACCCGCACAAGCCGCAGGATGGCGGCAGCGGACATGACACTGTCGGCATCGAGCGCAATCATGAAATCGATGCGGCCCAGATGGGTCATCGCGAATTCATGGAGGTTTCCCGCCTTGTAACCGATATTCGCGCTGCGACGGCGGTAGTGGAGCCGAGGATCATGACCGAAGGCCGCTTGCTCCTCGGCACAGACCGCTGGCCGTGTGCTGTCGCTCAGGACATGAAATTCTATTGGTGCATTTGGCGACGTGGCATCCAGGTCGTCACGCATGGCTTCAATTCGTGCCAGAACGCCGAGGACGTTTTCATGACGGATGCAGATGCAAAGGGCCGTTCTGGATATAATTTCCGCGTCAGCTGGCGTCGCGTCCAGTGCGGGATTCGTGTAGCATGATGGAGAATTATGGACGCGAATGATCAGGAAGCCGATGGCGGCATTCCAAAAGGCGAGCAAGGTCCAGGGTAAGGCGATGAGATATAGAACCATGATCGTCACACCGGCCCATGACCAGCCGGCGCTGCCAATGATACGCGCCATGAGGACCCCAAGCCCCAGCCAGCTGGCCAGGTTCAGCGCCAGAACGACGGCGCGCCTTGTCCAAAGCCGCTGCTCCTCGGCGACGATCGGCTCTTTGGTTTCAGCAGACATCATACGCACCGAATTTCTTGTTTCTCGTTCCGCAAAACTACTGGAACAGGCGTGATCCGCAATCCAGTCACCCATTCGGCGCGCGCGCTTTGGATGACAGCGCGGGAGCAAGCAGAAATCCGCGCCATGGATGTCACAGCACCGCAGGATGGTGACGTACTGGTTCGCACGCTGCAAAGCGGCATCAGCCGGGGAACCGAAGCGCTGGTCTTTACGGGCCATGTGCCGGAAGATGAATGGGCGCGGATGCGCTGCCCGTTCCAGGAGGGCGATTTCGCCTTTCCGGTCAAATACGGTTACGCAGCCGTCGGCACTATTATAGAAGGTCCAAGGGACCGGATCGGCCAGCGGGTCTTCTGCCTCTATCCGCATCAAACATTGTTTACCGTGCCCGGAGAGGCCGCGATTGCCGTTCCAAGCCAGGTGCCAACAGCCCGCGCCGTTCTTGCCGCACAGATCGAGACGGTGCTGAACGCAACCTGGGATTTGGCCCCCCGAATTGGCGACAGGATCGCCGTCGTGGGTGGAGGCACGATCGGGTGCCTTGCCGCGTGGTTATGTGGCCGAATTCCAGGGACCGAGGTGACGCTGATCGACATCAACGCAGAGCGCGCCACGATCGCAGAGTCCTTGGGCGTGCGCTTTGCTCTGGGGATTGACGCCCCGCGTGATTGCGACGCGGTGATTCACGCGTCGGGCAGCAGCGACGGACTCACGCTCGCATTGTCGCTTGCGGGATTTGAGGCGGACATCACAGAGTTGAGCTGGTATGGTGACAGATCGGTCACACTATCGCTTGGCGGCGCTTTTCACAGTCAAAGACTGTCATTGCGGAGTTCGCAGGTCGGTACGGTCTCCCCGTCCCGCCGCGTGCGATGGAGCCACGCACGCCGGTTGAACCTGGCGCTTTCACTGGCCTCCGATGAGCGGCTGGACTGTCTCGTGCGCGAGGAGACGGCCTTCGATGCTTTACCCACCCGGCTGCCAGCCTTGCTAAGCCGTCCGGGGGCTCTGTTCCATCGTGTCCTCTATCAGCCGGAGTGAATGCCGTGTTCGCTGTCGAAGTGCGTGACCATATCATGATCGCCCATAGCCTGCCCGGCGCGGTCTTTGGGCCGGCTCAGGGGCTGCATGGTGCGACTTTCGTCGTCGATGTCGCGTTCTTTCGCCCTGTCCTCTCGCCGGACAATATCGTCGTCGATATCGGCCGCGCCCTGGACGCTTTGCGCGAGGCTCTCAAGCCGCTCAACTACGCCAATCTCGACACCGATCCGGCCCTGGCGGGACAGGTGACGACCACGGAGTTTCTTGCCTGGACCATCTTCAACCGGCTGGCCGCGTCGCGCCGCGAGGGCGCGCTGGGTGCGCATGCCGAGGGTATTACGCGCATGCGCGTGACACTGAGCGAATCCCATATCGCAAGAGGCTGGTACGAGGCTGATCTTGATTGACCGGCGGGATGCGGAAGTCGCCTTTGCGATCCCGGGCGACCTCGATACGCGCACCGGTGGCTACGCCTATGACAGACGGCTGATGGCAGGCCTGCGCGACAAGGGGATTAGCCTCCGCCACCTGCCTTGGCCCGGCAGCTTCCCTTATCCCACGCTTGGCGATCTGGACCTTGCCGCCTTGTCTCTGGCCGCCATGCCGGACAATGCCACCGTCATCATCGATGGTCTGGCTTTCGGCGCCATGCCTGGTCTGGCCGCGGCCGAGGGACGCCGTCTGCGTCTCGTCGCCCTCGTCCACCATCCTCTCGCGCTGGAGCCTATGGCGCCGGCTGAATTCGTCCTTTCAGAGCGCGACGCATTGCGGCATGCCCGCGCCGTCATCGCCACAAGCGAGGCGACCGCACATAGCCTCCGGGAAACCTATGGCGTCTTGCCGGAGCGGTTGGTCGTGGCGCCTCCCGGCACCGACCCCGCACCGCCGGCCGTGCGGCGCGGTGATCCGCCGCATGTCCTGTCCGTAGGCAGCGTTACCCCACGCAAAGGCCATGCGACCCTTGTTGCGGCGCTTTCTGCCCTGCGTGACCTCAGCTGGCGCTGCACGATCGTCGGCAGTTTGGATCGCGCGCCGGAGACAGTCCAGGCATTGAGAGTCCAGATCAATGCACAGGCATTGCAGACGCGGATCACGCTTGCGGGCGAGGTGGAGGATACTGCCCCGCTCTATGCTGCCGCGGATCTCTTCGTGCTGGCGAGCCTGCATGAGGGTTACGGCATGGCTTTTGCCGAGGCGCTTGCCTGTGGGCTGCCGGTGATAGGCACGCTTGCGGGTGCGATCCCCGCTACTGTCCCCCAGGATGCCGGAGCCTTGGTACCGCCTGAGGATTCAGCCGCGCTCGCGATGGCGCTGCGCCGTCTGCTGACAGACCATGCGGCGCGGGAGCGCGCCGCAGCGGCCGCTCGGCGTGCAGGGGCGATGCTGCCGAAATGGGAGAGCACGGCCCACACGGTTGCGGGCCTTCTGCACCGCCTGGACTGAGCGACTAGTCGAGATCGAAGTCGAACAGCACGTCTCCACCCAGCCGATGCGTCGTGCAAGACGGACGCATGGCCTGCTCCATCCGCGCGATTTCCGGCAGGCAGAGACCGGTCTGCCCGGAGCCGATGATGACCGGCGACACGCAGATATGAAGCCTGTTCAGCGCGCCTGCGGCCAGGAAGGCGGACACCGTGTGGGCACCCCCTTCAACCAGGACACGCCTTAGCCCACGGTCCGCCAGCGCCGCGATAAGAGCGTGTACATCGATGCGACCGTCGGACGAGGGTATGTGCAAGGCCTCGACCCGCGGCGGACGCGCGACATGGCGGGACTGGACAGCGATGCAGGGCACACCGTCCTCCCGTAATACCAGCGCGTCATGCGGCAGCCGGCCATTGGGGTCGATGATGACACGCACCGGGCTCTGTCCCTCCACATGCCGTGTGGTAAGTTGCGGATCGTCCGTGGTCACCGTGCCGACCCCAACCACGACGGCATCGACCAAGGCCCTCAGCCGATGCAGATGGACGATTGCCTCGGGGCCGCCAATGGTCCGGGAATGTCCGGTGGGCGTCGCGATGCGGCCATCCAGCGATTGACCGAGCTGACCCAAGACGAAGCTTCCCCGCGCATCGGCGATCGGCGCGTAAAGGGATGCGAGACCCGGCTCAGCGAGGTCATCCATGCGGTAGCACCTTTGCCATGCTCTCTCATGCGTCACAGTTCATAACAAAATCCGCACGACCTCTCGAATATCAAGCCCTGCCAAGCCCGCGTTCGAGCACCACCCCATCTCTCGCCGCGCAAGATCGACCGGGATCGTCCCATACCTCTGGCCCTTGCTCCAGGCCCGGTCGTCCAGGCCGAAAACACGCGGAGCCTACCCGGACGACGCTGCTAAAGTATCGTCCATCGCCTGCCGCAGCACGATCGTGCCGGATCGTGAGATGCCCAGTCTGTCCTGAAGCCTGACCGCCGGGCGCCGACCAGTAACGGGGGACTACCGGTATGTTGACGTCAATGCTGGCCCATTCCTGGAAGACAACCGCAGCGACCGCATGACACCGTTCCCGCGGGATGTACTACCCGTGATCAGGAGGGCTGAGAAGCGTTCCGCATTGGGGCGCCGCTGGATCTGGCCGAACGCTTGGCATCGATCAGACGGCGGTAGGCCAGGTCCAGTTCTTCGGCGATTGAGGCCCAGGCGAAGTCGCGGAGTGCCGCGGCCCGCACGCCGGCAGATAGCCGGCGCTGCAGCTCCGGCTCCATGACTATGCGCGCAAGGCCTTCCGCCAGGCGGTCAGGGCGAGCCTGTTCGATCAACAGGCCATTGATGTCATCGCGCACGGCATCGACGAGGCCGCCGACGGCGGATGCCACGACCGGCCGCTCATTGCCGAAAGCCGCTGCGATGACACCGCTCTGGGTCGCGTTCACATAGGGCGTCACGACGACGCAAGCCCGCTGGAATTCGTCAACGGCTTCAGCCGGCGTCAGAAACTTGTCGATGACTTCAACGTTGGGCATGGAGGCTATTCGCGCCTGAAGGCGTTCCAGCTCCGGCCCACGGCCTGCCAAGATGACCCGGTGGGGAACACCGCGTTCCCGAAGGATGTCCGCAGCATCGAGAAGGACCTCGACACCTTTGTAGGACTCCATCCGCCCGAACATGAGGATGCGACCAGGCTCCGGCTCCAGCTGCTGGTTCGCTTCGGGCACGAGAATGACGCCGTGCTGCGTGATGGTGATAGGTCGCGTGACGCCGACTTCCGGCACTAACTGCCCGGCGCAATAGGCGCCATGCACATGAAATGCGGAGGCGGATGCGCGGAGGCGCTTGCGAAAGGCATCGACGCGCATGGAATAGTCCCGGTCGCGACCGGTATGGGGCTGCGGATCATGAACCGTCAGCAGAACCGGATAGAACCGACGGAGCCAGGATGTGATGAGGGACGGAAGCTTGTCCGGTTGCTCTTGCACATGCACCAGATCGGGTCGGAAGGCAATGATCCTGGCCGTCACCAGGCCGGTGGCGAGCGTGCGGCCTTTGCGGCTCCAACCGTCAAAGGCTGCAACTTCAACTGTCTTACGCGCCTCGGCGATCAGGTGCTCGTTGCATTCCTCGCGCAAGTTCTTTCGTTCGACGATCAGTAAGACTTTAACACGCTCACTGAGGGCAAGAGCCAAGCGAACCGAATATTCGGCAAAATGTGGCGCAAAGAGAACGATGCGCGGGCCGGTATCGGTCATCACTGTGGCCCTCATAAAGAAAGCAAGCGATACAGAACTCCATCGCGACTGGACCCTTGTGCTTTAGGTGTACGGGACTGAATGCCCCCCAGCATCGGCGCCACAGCGGACTTTTCGAAAGCAAGTCCTTCCTTTGGATTAGGATCGATCGCGAAAGACATGGTGTTGATTCCCGCTGAGATCTGACCCGGGCATTCCATCGAGAATTGACCCGGGTGATTTATGTTTTCAGCGTCAAGGCGCCGTCAAGGGAGGGGTCTTTTCCTTTCGCTTTTGGGTTTTCTGGGCGGAGCTATTCCTGAAGCGGAAGCTGTCGTTGCCGGTCTCCAGGATGTGGCAATGGTGCGTGAGGCGATCCAGCAGCGCGGTGGTCATCTTGGCGTCGCCGAAGACGCTGGACCATTCGCTGAAGCTGAGGTTGGTCGTGATGACCACGCTGGTCCGCTCGTAAAGCTTGCTGAGCAGATGGAATAGCAAAGCGCCGCCTGAGGCGCTGAAGGGCAAATAGCCAAGCTCATCGAGGATGACGAGATCGGAGTGGATGAGACGCCCTGCGATCTGGCCAGCGCGCCCTTGCGCCTTCTCCTGCTCAAGAGCGTTGACCAGTTCGACGGTCGAGAAGAAGCGGACGCGCTTTTTGTGATGCTCGATCGCCTGGATGCCAAGCGCCGTGGCGACATGGGTTTTGCCGGTGCCGGGACCGCCGACGAGCACAATGTTGTCGGCGGTTTCGATGAAGGCGCAGAGATGGAGCTGACGGATGAGCGCTTCGTTGATCTCGCTGGATGAGAAGTCGAAGCTGGCCAGGTCCCGGTAGGCTGGGAAGCGCGCGGCTTTGAGCTGATAGGCCATGGAGCGGACTTCGCGCTCGGCAGTCTCAGCCTTCAGCAACTGGGAGAGCATCGGCACGGCGGCTTCGAAGGCCGGGGCGCCCTGCTGCGCCAGGTCTTCGACCGCCTGCGCCATGCCATACATCTTGAGGCTGCGGAGCATGATGACGAGGGCGGCACTGGCGGGGTCATGACGCATGGCGAGCCTCCCCGTCCTGGCGGAGGCTATCATACCGGCTGACATTGGCGATCGGCTCCTGGGTCAGCACCAGGGCCTGCGGTGCCCTGATGGCGGGCGGGATCGTCGTTTTGCCATCCATCAGGCGGTGAAGGTGGTTGAGGATATGGGTTTTGGAGGGAACCCCGTCCCCCAGGGCAAGCTCGACGGCGGCCAGGACGTCCTGTTCGTCGTGGTGCAGGACAAGCGCCAGGATCTCGACCATCTCCCGATTGCCGCCAGGGGCACGCCCCAGGTGTTGCTGCAGGCGTCTGAAGGCATCCGGCAGTTCCAGGAACGGCGCTCCGTTGCGTAGGGCCCCGGGCTTGCGCTGTAGGACCGAGAGGTAATGGCGCCAGTCATAAACGGTCTGCCCTCGGCCCTCATGAGAACGGTCGATGATACGGGGATGCTCGCAAAGGATCTGTCCTTCCGCGGCGACGACAATTCGCTCCGGATAGACGCGCAAGCTCACCGGCCGATTGGCGAAGGATGCAGGCACACTGTAACGACTGCGCTCCAGATGGACCAGGCAAGTCGGTGACACCCGCTTGGTGTATTCGACAAAGCCGTCAAAGAGGCGGCCCAAAGGCATCAGGCTCTTCGCCTCCTCGGCCCAGGCATCAGCGATCGTGCCGGGCTCGCGGCCATGCGGCGTCTGCCCCCACAGGGCTCGGCAGCGGTCTTCAAGCCAGTCGTTCAGCGCGCTCAAGGTCTCCATGGGCGGCGCCGTTTGCCAGAGGCGATGACGGGCATCCTGGACGTTCTTCTCGACCTGTCCCTTCTCCCAGCCCGCGGCCGGATTACAGAACTCCGGCTCGAAGAGATAATGGCTGGTCATCGCCTGGAAGCGCAGGTTGATGGTGCGCGCCTTGCCTCGACCGACCTTGTCCACCGCGGTGCGCATATTGTCGTAGATCCCGCGACGCGGCACGCCCCCTAAAACTCTGAACGCGTGATTATGCGCGTCGAACAGCATCTCATGGGTCTGGAGCCGGTAGGCGCGGATAATGAAGGCGCGGCTGTAGCTGAGTTTGGTATGTGCGACCTGCAGCTTGACGCGCGTGCCGCCGATCACGGCGTGGTCCTCGCTCCAATCGAATTGGAAGGCTTCGCCCGGCGCAAAAGCCAGAGGCACAAAGGTGCCCCGCCCGCTAGTCTGCTGTAGTCGCTGGCATTCCTCCCGCCAGACCTTTGCGAAGGCTGCCACGCGATTGTAGGAGCCCTCGTAGCCGAGGGCGACCAAATCCAAGTAGAGCTGACGGAGCGTGCCCTTCTGCTTGCGCGATCGTCCCGCCTCCCGCTTGAGCCAGGCCGTCAGCTGCTCCGAGAACGGATCCAGCTTGCTCGGCCGATCGGGAACCTTGAACTTCGGCTCCACCGTTCCGGCCCGCAGATATTTGCGCACCGTGTTCCGCGATACGCCCATCCGGCGCGAGATCTCGCGGATCGGCACATGCTCGCGCAGGTGCCAGCGACGAATGATGCTCAGAAATGCCATGTCCAACACTCCTTGCGCCTCCGTCAAAACTCGACGGAAGCACGTTGAAACATGGGTCAATTCTCGATGGAATGCCCGGGTCAGATCTCAGCGGGAATCAACAGCGCATAATCACGCGTTCAGAGTTTTAGGGGGCGTGCCGCGTCGCGGGATCTACGACAATATGCGCGCTTCGCCGCAGCCCCCAACGGCACCGTGATGACCTTCCCCATACAGCCGATCGCGGGCATGACGCTGACCAAACGTTAATCAGCGCATCGCCGCCGTGATGGACTGGGCCAGCGCGGCGGGGGTTTGCGTCGTCGACAGCGCGGTGCGAAAGGCGCCGTCGGGACCCATCAGATAAAGCGCGGCGCTGTGGTTCAGCCCGGCGGACTGGCTGATGACGGTCACATGATAGCGCCGCTCGACAGCGGCCAAAGTGGCCGGTGTGCCGGTGAGGCCGACAATCGACGGTGAGAAGGCGCGCAGATAGCGCTGCAGGACGGCCGGCGTGTCATGCGCCGGATCGATGGTGATGAAAATCGGCACGATGCGGGCCGCGGCCGGCCCCAGCAGGACCCGCGCCTGGGTGATCGTCGCGAGCGTCGTCGGGCAGACATCCGGGCAGGTCGTATAGCCAAAATAGATGAGCTGGAAGCGGCCCTGGAAATCCTGGCTGCGGCGGTTGTGGCCGGCGTCATCGGTCAGGGTGAAAGGACCGCCGATGGCATCGGCGCGGACCTGTGTCAGCGAAGCGCCGTGCAGGACGAGGAAGAACAGGCCGCTCAGGATGACGATCGCGCCCAGGGTCAGGCTGGCCAGAACGCCAGGCCTTGCGTGGCCCTGCCTTGCCCGGCCCGACTCGGCGCTGGCCGATCCTCGCCGGCTGGACCTCGTGTCGCGCATCTTGCTCATCGTCCAACCATAGCATGACGAATTTACCGGGCGGAAACCGTGCGCGCGGAGGGGGCAATGTCGTTTCGTTCAACAAAACATAAGAGTAACCCGATTATATGAGCGCTGATTTACGAGATGTGATGTGCTATATTAAATAGTCATTAAGAATAAGAATGTGGTGCGCGTGGCGGGTCATAAAAGCACTGTCCAGATGCTGCGCATATTGCTGGTGGCATCTGTGCTCCTGCCGGTCATTCTGATCGCCCTGACGCTTGGCTATGACTATCGGGTCGAGCGGGAGGTGGCGCAGGCGCATCTGCGGCGCGTGACCGAGGTCGCCGGCGGCATCGCCGAACGCGCTTTTGGCGAACAGGCGCGGATTGCGGCCGAGATCAATACGCTGCTCGCCGACATGTCGACGCAAGACATTGCGGCCGACGAATTGCACCTGCATCAGCTGCTGCAGGACAGGGTCGTTCATGTGCCCGAGATCGACAGCATCATGGTCATCAGCGCCCATGGCACCCCTCTTGTGAGCGCAACGGTCTATCCGGTGCCATCGGGCATCAATCTCGCCGGACGCGTCTTCTTCCAGGGTGCCTTGGCAACGCAAACGGGCTTCTATGTCAGCCCCGTCCATGCCGGTACGATCTTTCGCGTGCCCTTTTTCGGCTTCGGACGCCGCTGGATCAGCAGCGCCGGCCAGACCAGAGGTGTCATCAATCTCATCGTGTCCCCGCGATTCTTCCAATCGGTTTTCGGGGGCATGATCGACGATGAAGCGCCGTTCGGCAGCGGCGAGCTGCTGACCCTGGTCCGGTCGGACGGTGCCGAACTCGCGCGGTATCAGACGCCCGGCCGCACGTTGTCCATCGATTCGGCGGTCTTCGCCGCCGCCGCCGCCCGCGCGCCCGCGGCCGGACTGGTGACCGTGCCCGCGCAGGCGGTCGGCGCGACCGGCGGGCTGCGCTACATCGCCTTTCGCAAGGTCGCCGGTTTTCCGCTGTATATCGTGACCGGCATGACGAATGCCGGAATCCTTGCAGCCTGGCGGCGGGCCGTGCTGGGGCATCTGGCCGTGGGCCTTCCGATCACCCTGGTTCTGGTGGGAATATCCTGGATCGCTCTGGTGCGCGGCAAGCGGGAAGAGGAAGCGCTGGCACAGGCGCGGACGGCCATCGCAGGCCGGGCGCAGGCGGAGCAGACGCTGCTGCGCGCCCAGCGGCTGGAAGCGGTTGGCCAATTGACCGGCGGCGTGGCGCATGACTTCAACAATCTGCTGACCGTCATCATGGGCTGCGCCGAAATGCTCGAGCGGCGCGGCAACACGACGCAGACCGTGCAGAAGCTCGCGGGCAATATCAGAACCGCGGCCGAGCGGGGCGCCGATATCACCGCCAATCTGCTCGCCTTTTCCCGGCGGCAGCCGATCAGACCCGAGCGGATCGACATCAACCGCAATCTGCTGGATTTCGTGCCCTTGCTGCGCCGGGCCGCCAATGAGCGCGTCACGGTGCTGATGGATCTGGCCCCTGAGGTCTGCCCCGTGCTGCTCGATCCCGGTCAGTTCGAGGCGGCCATCCTCAACCTGGTCGGCAATGCCCGCGATGCGCTGCCCGACGGTGGAAGTATCGTCGTCGCGACCCGGAACGACGTCAATCTCGGCGGCTTCGCGGAGATGCCGACCGGTCCCATTCTGCGCGTCAGTGTGCGCGACGACGGCGCCGGGATGGATGCCGCCACCGCGGCCAAGGCTGTGGAGCCTTTCTTCACGACCAAGGGCATCGGTCGTGGGACGGGTCTCGGCCTGAGTCAGGTCTATGGCTTCGTCAAGCAATCGGGCGGGGAACTTCGCATCATAACCGCACCGGGACGCGGCACGTCGGTGGAGATGATCCTGCCGGGCTCGGAGCCTCTGCCGGAACGCGTGTCCATCAAGGCCCCCGCCGCACCGCGCCTGACCGGGACCGCCAGCCAGGTGGTGCTGGTGGTCGAAGATGAGCCGTCGGTGCGCGCGGTCGCCGTGGAAACGCTGCGCGGACTTGGCTTCGCGACGCTGGAGGCGGCCGACGCTGCGCAGGCCATGCTGTGTCTGCAAGGGCCGGAGCGGATCGACCTCCTGTTCAGCGATGTGGTCATGCCCGGTGCCATGAATGGTTTGGCGCTGGCCGAGGCGGCGCGGACTCTGCGGCCCGAGATCAAGGTCTTGCTGACCTCGGGCTATAGTCCTGCCGTGGAGAGCGCCCCCACGCGCTTTCCGCTTCTGCTCAAACCTTATCATTCGGCTCAGCTCATCTCCCTCATCCACGCGGTGTTCACATCCCACGCGACCGCGGGCGTGCAGGCCAGGACGAAGGCAAGCGATACGATCGCCGATGAACCATTCGTGGAGCCGACGCCGGCCGGATCTTCCGCGCGGGCCAGGCCCGAAAGCGCAGGCGGGATGCAAGCGGGCGGGGTTGAAGCAGGCGGCGGCCAATCGGCCAAGCGCTGGGCGGACTGAGGCGCATCCGTCCTGGTGCGCGCGCCTGCGGCTTCAGCTCAGCGCCTGACCTTTGGGCTTCACGTTAGAGTTTCCCGTCTGGGCCCGAGGTCAGGGCCCGATGTCAGGGGCCGATGTTAGGGCTTGACCGCGCGTCGTTCCTTTCGCATGTTCCTACTATGTTCTTGTTTGACCTCGGAACGCAAAAGGACGGTGGCATGGCGCGGCTGAAGAAAGAGGACCACGCGCGGATTTTGCATCTGGTGGATGTCGAACACCGCGCCGTGCGGGAAATCGCGGCCGATTTCGGCTGCACGGCGGCCAATATCTACAGCCTGCTCGCCAAGCTGCGGCGCAGCGGGACGGAGAAGGGTGGTCTGGCCGGGTCTGCCGCAGACGCCGTGGACCCGGTCGCGTCCGCCGGCCTGTCGGCACAGCCCGGTCTCGGGCTTGGGCTCGGGCTCGGCTTGGAGGCGGGTTTGGCGGATGCTCCCGTTGCCGGCCCGCGCGTGATCATGCCTTTCGGGCCGGTCGAGCCGGCGCGGGAGAGAACGGTGCCTGAAACCCCGGCCACGGTGACGCCGATGACGGCGCAACCGCCGGTCCCAAAACCGGTGGCCCCCGCGCCATCCCAGCCGGTGGCCGAGCGGCGGGCGGTACTGGGTGCCCGCCTGTCCAAACCGGGCATGGGCTTGGTCATGCGCACCGAAGATGGGGAGGAGACGATGACGCCCTTCCGCTCGATCGACGATCTGCTCTCGGCCATCAAGCCCATGCTTCGTGCGACCGCCCGCAATCCCGATCCGGTTTGGTTTTCCCTGCAGCCTGTGGATCTATCGCTCATCGAGATGGACGCCGCCTGAACCCTGCGCGCGTCGGTAGGCATAGAGGACGCGATGCACGGTACGCGGCGATGATGGACCCGGCCACCCGATTGCGCCGCATGGCGATTGCGCAGGCGCTGCCGGCGCTGGGCAGCCTGGGCGCGACGGTTGAGCGGATGGGCTTCGTCCAGGCAGACCCGATTCGCGCCCCGGCGCGGGCGCAGGATCTGATTCTGCGCCAGCGGGTCACGGGCTATCGCCCCGGCGATCTGGAGCGGCGCTTCACGCGGCTGGGTCTGGAGGAGGATTTTTTCTACGCCTATGGCTTCATGCCGCCGGAGACGATGCGGCTGCTGCATCCGCGCCCCGATGCCGACGATCCGGCGGCCGATTACCGGCCGCGGGGTCTGGCGGCCGAGGTGCTGGCCTTGGTCGCGGAACGGCGCGAGACCCATCCGCGTGACCTGGAAACGATCTTCGGGCGCGACCGTGCGGTCAATGCCTGGGGTGGATTTTCCAAGCAAACCACCGAGGTTCTGCACAAGTTGCATTATCATGGCCTGCTGCGCGTGGTGCGGCGGCAGGACGGCATTCGCATCTATGGCGCGGCCGCCGCGCCGCAGGGGATGCTGCCCGCGGAGGAGCGCCGACGCCGGCTGCTGCTGCGGCTGCTGGAGATTTTCGCGCCCATCTCCCGCCCCAGCCTGACCGGGCTCTTCGCCCTGTTGCGCCGCGGCGCGCCGGGGCTGGGCGATTTTGCCGCGACCCTCGACCGGCTGCTCGCCGCCGGCGAAGTGGAGCGCGCAAGCGTCGCGCAGGACACCTATCTGTGGCCCGCGGGCATGAGCCAGGATGCGCCGATGCCGCGCGGCGTGCGCTTTCTGGCGCCCTTCGATCCGCTGGTCTGGGACCGGCGGCGCTTCGCCCAGCTTTGGGGCTGGGTCTATCGGTTTGAAGCCTATACGCCGCCGCCGAAACGACAATTCGGCTATTATGCCCTGCCGCTGCTCTGGCGCGATCAGATGCTGGGCTGGGTGAATGTGCGCGTCGTCGAGGGGCGTCTTGACCTCGATCACGGCTGGATTGGCGCGGCGCCGCGCGGCCGGGATTTTACGCGCGGCCTGGACGCGGAGGTTGCCCGCATGGAGGAATTTCTTAAAAAGGAATAAATCGGGCCACAAAACCGCCGGTATGCTGGGACATCGCTACGGTGGCCGCGTGGGAAAGGCCCGGGATCTTCGGCCTGGCGCGCGAAACCATCACGGCATTGACCCGAAAGGGCTGGTCCTGGGACAAGGGCTGGACCAAAACATGCGGCAGACTTCTACTGACTTCGGAGCCAGGACACGTGCCTTCTTTTCCCGAGATTTCGTCCCTGACCCAGCCGCCGGCGGCGGTCGCCGCCCAGAGGATATTGGCGGCCTATCTCTCCCATCATAAACTGGCGCCCACGGCCGCAGCTGAGCTTGCCGCCGCGCTGAACAGACTGCTGAGCGCCCTGGTGGCGGGCAGGCCCGGTGCCGCGACTGTGCCGCGCCTGGTTTTGCAGCCGGCAGATGAGCCGGCGTACGAATCAGTGCCTTTGGACGAGATCGTCGAGGAGGATGCGCTTGCGGAGGATGAGATGGACGAGGTGAAGGACGACGCGCCGGACGTGGCGCCGCGACCGCGCCGTGCGGCCCGGACCAAGGCGGCAAAAGCCGTGACCGCGCAGACGGCGTCTGCGCCCGAACCGATTGCATCCCCGCCGGGCGCGCCTGAGCCGGGGGCGCCTGAGCCGGCCGCGCCTGAGCCGGCTGCGTCGGCGCGAAAACCGGCCCGCAAAAAAGCGGTGCCGGTGGACACGCCTGTCACCGCAGACACATCCCCGAAGCCCCGGCGCGCAAAAAAGTCGATCGCGACCGCCCCGGCCGCGCCTGCGCCATCCGCAGCTGAGCCGGTAGCGGCTGTCCGCCGGCGCAAGCCAAAAGCGGTGGCCGAGTCCCAGTCGGCCCTTGATCTGCAGGTCACGCCGGAGACCAAGGGTGAGGCGCCCGCAGCGGCGGCCGAACCCGCGCCTGCGGTGGAAGCCAAGGCGGAGGTCGTCACTAAGGCCGCAGAGCCCACAGCGCCGCCTGCCGCCGCACCCCGTCCGATTCTGCGCGCATCATTCGCGTCTCAGCCGGCCGCATCGCAACCGGCCGCACCGCGCCCGATCCTGCGGGCACCGCAGGCGGCGTCGCCTCAGCCGGGGGCGCCTCAGCCGGCCATGCCGGTACGGGCGCCGGTTGTGGAGGACGAGGATTACGATCCTTATCTCGGCGGTCCGCTGCCCAAATCAGCCATCGCCGTCTCGGCCCCGCCACTGGCGCCGCAACCGGCTGCGCATAATGGCGCGCCGACCGGGGGCAAGAAAAAGCGCAAGCGTCCGCCGCGCCCCGCGCATCAGCGCCGGGCGGCGCGCGATGCGCTGCAATCAGGCCCGACGCCGGCCAATGGCGGCGTCACCGATCAGGATGACGATTACGATCCGCTGATCTGAGAGACCGTTTGAGAAGGCACTGCGGTGGCCATCCGCAGTGCCTTTGCAGGCAGCCTATGAGACCGCAGCGACCTGCGGTCAGATGAACTGGCCGCGGAGGAAGCCGAGCGCGGGCAAGGGACGCCAGGTCTTGGGCAGATCCGACCGCTTCATGGCTTCGACCGTATACTGCGGCGGCGGCTGCCGGCTGGAGCGCAGGAAGCCCGCATAGGCCCTGATCTGCGCCTCGCGCCAGGCACGGTCGGCCAGCGCCGCTTCCCGGCTTGAAAATATCTCAGCGATGCGACGGGTACGCCCGACAGAGGCGATCACCGCCCAGAAACGGTCGTCGCGGACGCTGGAGAGGCTGATGACTCCATCCATGGACTGAAGATTGGCGCGGCGGCCGCCTATTCGCAAGGCCGTCGTGGCACCCTGTCCATCAACCCAGGCTGATCAGCTTTTCCGCCAGCAAATCGAACAGGCGGGCGCTGTCCAGGCTGGTGATGACGCGGCAATTGGGCGCGCGGCCGGGCCGGTGGCGGGCTTGTACGGCGGCGATGCTTTGCCCGCGGGTGAGGGGCGCGGTCGTCTCGACCTCGACCCAGGCATCGATCCCGTCGAACAGCGTCGAGTCGATCAGATGGGCGATGACGCAGGGGTCATGCAGGCAGGGGTCGCCGTGGCCGTAGGCGCGCAGCATGGCGACCGCAGCCCGGCCGATAGACCCCGAAGCCGCTTCGACCTTGTCCATCCAGTCCGGCGTGATCAAAGCCTGGGCGGTGACATCGAGCCCGAACATGGTCAGCGGGATGCCGGCCGTCAGCATGATCTGGGCCGCATGCGGGTCGATCATGAAGTTGAATTCGGCGTTCGGCGTCGAATTGCCGGGCCGGAAGGCGGAGCCGCCCATGAAGACGATCTCGGGGATCAGCGGCGCGATATCGGGCGCCTTGATCACAGCGAGGGCGATATTGGTCATCGGCCCGATCGGGCAGAGCGTGATCTCCCCCGGATTGTCCCGGACAAGGCGGATGATGGCATCCACGGCATGCTCAGCCTCGGCCGCGCTTGCCGCTGCGGGCAGACCGATATCGCCCAGGCCGTCGCCGCCGTGAACAGATTGCTTGCGCTCAATCGGCGCCATGATCGGCCGCGGACAGCCGGCATAGACCGGGATATCGCCGCGGCCCGCCAGGTCGCGGATGCGCAGCGCATTGGCGGTCGTGCGGTCAAGCATGACATTGCCGATGACGGTTGTCATCGCCTCGACCCTCACCGCCTCAGGGGCGGCGAGGGCGAGAAGAATGGCTACGGCATCGTCCACGCCGGGGTCGCAATCCAGAATAATCCGGCGTGGCGCCATGGTCAGGTCAGTCGCTTAGTTGAGATAGGCGTTGGTGTAATAGGTGCCGGCCGGCAGCGCCTTGTCGATCTGCTTGGTATCGGCGAGGGCTTTCGCGATACCGTCCCACTGCGCGTCGGTCTGGGTCAGGTAGCCGTTCGGACCCTTGAGCAGCGGAATGGTGGCCTTCCAGCCGACCGCGTTATAGGCCTTGTCACCCGCCGCCGGGTACAGCTTCAGCAGGTCTGCGACCGCTTCATCCGGGTGCGCGCTGGCCCAGGCCATGCCCTTCTGGGTCGCGGCCAGCCAGGCCTTGATGGTCGCGGCATGAGCCGTGCCGTAGTCCTTCATCACCGTGAAATCCCAGACCGGGACATCGGGCATGCCGCCTGCCGGGCCGAGCAGCATGGTCGGTTCCTGGTGGATGGTGGGGATGACGTCGGCGAGTGCGTAGTTGGAGCAGTTCGTGGCGTAGTCGATCTTCTTCGTGAGCAGCATGGGAATGTCGTCATCGGTCGCGATGATCTGCTGCACGTCGTTCTCAGTCACGCCGGCCTTCTGCAGGATGTAGGGCATCATCGCCTTGGTCCAGCTGTCGGTATAGATGCCGATCTTCTTGCCTTTGAGGGTGGAGAGATCGATCGGCTCACCGGGCCGGCCGATGAGCCCGCAATTATTCGATTGCGAATAGACGGCGACCGACACGAGCGGAATCCCCTGTGCGGCCGCGAAGGCGACGTCCGTCACCGGATCGAAGCCGATATCGCCCTGGCCGGAGCCCAGCATGCGCACGGTGGTCGAGTTGTTCGGCGGAAAGACGGTCGAGACATCGAGGCCGGCGGCCTTGTAGAAGCCCTCGGCCTGCGCGACGGCGGTCGGGATCAGCTCGAAATCCGGGGTCACCCAGTCATAGACCAGCGTCACCTTGGTGAGGTCGGCGGCATTCGCCTTGGGCGTCAGGCTTGGCAGGCCCAGCATGAGGGCGCCGGCGGCGGCCGTGGAAGCGAGCAGCCGCGCGAGGATACGGAAAGGCTTCATCTCAGACCTTTTGCTTGGGAGGGGTAGCGGGGGTGGGCACGTTGCCGCCGAAATAGGACGGCGCCGTCATCCTGGTGCGCCAGGGTGTCGCGAAATGCTCGACGATGACGACCAGGATGAAGGAGCCGATGCCGATCGCGGTGAGCAGCAGCATGGCGCCATAGACGCCGGCGGTGTTCATCTGCGCATTGGCGGTGAGCAGATAGGTGCCGAGGCCGATATGGGATGAGGCGGTCCATTCGCCGATCACGGCCCCGGTCACGGCATAGCAGGCGCCGATCTTGAGGCCCGAAAACAGCGGACCGATGCAGGCCGGCAGGCGCACGATCAGGAAGGTGCGGATGCGCGTGCCGCCCAGAAGTCGCGCGAGATTGACCTGATCCTGGTCGACGCTGGCGAGACCGTCGAGCACATTCACCACCACCGGGAAGAAGACGATCCAGGCGACGATGATGAGTTTCGGCGTCAGTCCGAAACCGAAGATGATGACGAGCGGCGCGGCGATGGCGACGATCGGCACCGCTTGCGAGGTCACCAGCGCCGGGTAGAGCAGGCGATGGATGATGGGAACCTGCCCCATGATGATGGCCAGCGCCAGGCCGAGCAGCGCGCCGACGATATAGCCGTAGAAGGTCTCGCCCAGCGTCTGCCAGGTGAGTTGCTGCATCATCGGCAGATTATTGAAGATGACGGCGATCGCCTTGCCGGGCGGCGGGATGACATAGGCCGGCAGGCCAGTGACGACGAGCACGAGTTCCCAGGCGACGAAGATCAGCGCGATGGCGACGACCCAGAGGGCAGCATGGCGCGCGTAATCGCGGAAGGTGGAGGTCTCGTTGCTCATGCCGGCACCTTCAGCCCGCCAGGCACGCCATGCAGCGTCGCCTGGCTGTAGAGCATTTCCATGATCTGGCGCTTGATATCGACGAAGACATCCGAGGTCAGGCAGTCCATCCGGCGCGGGCGCGGGATCGGGATATCCAGAATCCAGCCGATGCGGCCGGGCTTGGGCAGCATGACGACGACGCGGTCGGCCAGGAAGATCGCCTCGTCCACATCATGGGTCACGAACATCACGCTGCGCTTCAACTCGCGCCACACGTCCAGCAGCCATTGCTGCATGCCGATGCGGGTCTGGCTGTCGAGCGCGCCGAAAGGCTCGTCCAGCAGCATGACGTCGCGTCCGGCGGCGATGGTGCGCATCAGCGCGACGCGCTGGCGCATGCCGCCCGAGAGGGCGCGCGGGTAGTGGCGGAGGAAGTCGCCGAGCCCGTAATGGGTTGCGAGTTCGGCGGCTTTCTCACGATCGGCGCGGCTGGCGCCGCGGGTGAGCGAGGCGCCGAGCGTGATATTGCCGAGCACCGTGCGCCAGGGCAGCAGCAGGTCCTTCTGCAGCATATAGCCGACCTGGCCAGGCTTGCCCGCAATGCTCTGCCCATCGAGCAGGATCTGTCCGGCGGATATGTCGAGCAGGCCGGAGACTGCGTTGAAGAGCGTGCTTTTGCCGCATCCCGAGGCACCCAGGATGCAGACGAATTCGCCATCCCGAATATCGAGCGAGACGTCGCTGAGCGCGCGGAAGGACCCGAAATTATGGTTCAGGTGACGGATCGCGAGCTTGATGCCAGCGTCACCCGACAAGGGAAAAGCCTGCAGCAGGAAATCGATGTGAGGTCATATTGAAACCTAATGGACACGAAAAGCCGCCGCACGCTGCCTGCGGGAGGAACGGCTGGCAAGCCCTGAATCAAGCAATTCCCATGCCGCACTGCGGCACGGCGTTGCCCTCTGTCGCCACGCGCGCGAAGGCGATATGCTAAAGGCATGACACGCCCTCTGATCATCAATCCGTCCATCCTCTCCGCCGATTTCGGCCGCTTCGCTGAAGAGACCCGCGCCATTGAAGCCGGCGGCGCCGACTGGCTGCATCTGGACGTGATGGACGGCCTATTCGTGCCCAATATCAGCTTTGGACCAGGCGTCATCGAAGCGGTGCGCCAAGTGAGCCGCTGCCCGATCGACACCCATCTCATGATCGAGGCGCCGGACCGCTATCTGGAAGCCTATGCGAAGGCAGGTTCGGATCGGATTTCCGTCCATGTCGAAGCCTGCCCGCATCTCAATCGCACGCTGCAGGCGATCCGCGGCCTCGGCCTCAAGGCCGGCATCGCGATCAACCCGTCGACCTCGGAAGAAACCCTGCGCTACAGCCTGGACGCGGCCGACCAGGTTCTGGTCATGACCGTCAATCCCGGTTTCGGCGGCCAGGCCTTCCTGCCGCTGACGCTGGAAAAGATCCGCCGCATTCGCGCGCTGATCGGTGACCGTCCGGTCGATATCGGGGTCGATGGCGGTGTCACGGTCGAAACGGCGGAACTTGCGGCGCAGGCCGGGGCCAATGTCTTCGTCGCCGGCTCCTCCGCCTTCAAGGGCGGGTCCGCGCATTATGCAGGCAATATCGCGGCTTTAAAGGCGGCGGTCGGCCGCGGCGCCGCCGCCCGCTGACGGCCAGCGCGGCCCCTCGCTATAGAAATTTGGTCATCACGACCCGCGGCGAGACCTCGAAGCCGAGCCGCTCGTAGAAGGCGATGACCGCGGTATTGGTCTCGCGCACCAGCAGCTGGGCCTTCCAGATGCCGCGCCCGTGCAGCCAGGCTTCAGCCGCCTGCACGATCTGCCGGCCAATGCTCCGTCCCTGCAGATCGGGCGTGGCCGCGACGTAATAGAGCCAGCCGCGGTGGCCGTCATGGCCGACCATGACGGTGCCGCAGACACGCCCCGCGTCATCCTCACCGATCAGCACGGCGGAGGACGGTCCAGCAATGGCGAAGCGGAAATCGGCGGCGGGATCATTATAGGAGGCGACCAGCCCGCAGGCATGCCAGAGCGCGACCGCGGCGGCTTCGTCGTCGGGAAGGGCAGGTCGGATCGTCAGCGTCACGGCGGATGCGTCATCCGCGGTCTTGCCGCTCACAGCAGGATGCCGCCTTGCGGCGTGATCGGCGGAGGCACATCCGTGACCCCGATGGACTGCAGCAGGTCGATTTCCAGCGTGCGGGTGACGGCCTTCATCGGCACGTCATGGACATCATTGCTGAATGGGTCTTCCAGATCCTGGCCGATGCGATCCAGGATCAGGAACATGAAGCCGATTAGCGCCGAGCCGAAGGGCGTCGCGAAGCCAAGCGCCTTGACCAGACCCAGCGGCAGCATGAGGCAATAGGCGCGGCTGAAGATCAGCGGCAGAGCGCTGTACTGGCGGGGCAGCGGCGTGTTCTTGATACGCTCCAGCCCACCCTGCGCATCGACGACGGCGGCGAGTGCGCGATCAAGATTGCCCACGGCGATGCTGTCGAGCTTGCCCTCGGCCCTGGCGGCACCCAGCGTCCGGCTGATTGCCGCCTGGATCGCCATCGGCACATTCGTGGCGTGGCCGACGCTGAGCGCCAGATGCCCCGGCAGATAGCGGTCCAGCACATGGTCGTGCCCAATGCGCAGCAGATGGCAGCGCAGCACCAGCGCATAGGCGATCTGGCAGCGGATGAGATGATCGCGCAGCGCCGGGTCATCGACCTGGGCCAGCACAATGCGGGCGAAATTGCGGGAATTGTTGAGGATCGCGCCCCAGAGCGTGCGCGCCTCCCACCATCGGGCATAGGCCGCGTTGTTGCGGATGGTGAGGATTAGCGCGATGGCACTGCCCAGCAGCGGCAGGGGCAGCAGCGGGATCGAAATCCAATGCCAGTGCAGCCACAGATAGGCGACCGTCACCACGGCATCATAGGCCAGCAGGACGCCGAAGGCGACCGCGTTTTCCCGCAGCAGCAGACCAATATGCAAACCGCGGGAGACGATCATCGGCTGGCGGTCCTCCCCCTATGCCGTCGCGACGCCGCGGCCTTCAGCCGAAGGCGATGAGGTCGCCGTTGCGCAGCGTCACCAGGACCAGCCCGTCGGCGACGATGGGCTGGGCGGCCGCGGGGGCCGGCAGATCGAGCATGTCGGTGCCGGTGCCGGTGGCGGCGTCGACCACAGCCAGGTGCTTGTCGTTGCTGGCCAGGATCAGGCTGCCGCCGGCGACGATGGGACCCCACCAATAAATCGGGTTGCGCAGCTTCTTCATGTTTTTGAAGGGCGGCATCTGGTGGACCCATTTGACTTGGCCGGTGGTGGCGGAGAGGGCCGCCAGCTGCTGGTCGGTCGAGAGCACGAACAGCCAGTCGCCGGCCAGGAAGGGGCTCTGGTCTGAGGCGAAGTCACGCTCCCACAGGCGGCGGCCGGTGGGCAGGTCGATCGACAGCATGATGCCGCCGAGGCTGCCGACAAAGACGCGGTTCTGGTCGATCACCGGCATGCCGACGATGGCCGACAGCTGCGACAGGCCGCTGCCCGTGGCGCCGAGATTGTCCGACCACAGCACTTCGCCGCTATCGGCGTTCATGGCCAGGAAGTCGCCCGAACCGAAGCCCGCGACGACGATGCTGCCAGAGACGGCGGGGGCGGGCAGGCCGAGCACGCCCGTCATCGGGTTCCGCGCCTGGCGGGTCCAGAGGGTGCTGCCGTCATGGATGTCGAGGCCGACGATCGAGCTGTCGATGAGGCTGACATAGATATGATTGCCGGCGATGGTGGGCGCCGTGCGCGCGGGAGAGCCCAGCGGCTTGCGCCAGCGGATATTGCCGCTTTTGGCGTCGATGCAGAGGATCTCGCCGAAGCCGGTGGCGGCATAGACGGAACCGCCATCATAGCTGACGCCGCCGCCGACATCGAAGCTGCGCGAGCCCTTCGGCCGCACATAGGTGCGCCAGAGATTGTCGCCGGTCTTGAGCGTGAAGCCGCTGACTTCGCCGTCCGCGCTCATGCTGAAGACCATGCCGTCGGCGACGACCGGGGGATTGGGGATGCGATGGCGGTAGGCGGTGCCTTCGCCGATATCAGCCGACCAGATCTGGCTGAGCTTCGCGCCGATAGTGCCGACACCCGGATCGTGCGCGGCATTGCCGCCCTGCTGGGCCCATTGCAATCCGGCGACCGGCGTCGGCAGCGTGACGGCCTGGGTCAGCGTCGGGTCGACCGAGAGCGCCGCGGCGGAACTCATGACATTGATGCGCTTGCCGGGAAGCGGCGGCGTTTCGTTACCGCCGAGAAAGCCGCAGGCGGTGAGCGCCAGGGGCAGGCCGAAGGCCGCGGCCCGGCCAAGCGCCTGGCGGCGGGTCAGACCGGGTCGGTCGATGGCCTCGGCGGAGAGGGAGCGGTCGGGTCGGGGAATCATGCGGCTCATAGGAACGCCAATCTTTTCGAGGCTAACTAGAGGGGCAGCGCGGCGAAAGCGAGGCGCCTTCGCGTCGAAGTATTACGCGTCAGGGCATTACTGGGCCGGTGGGGGCGCGCCAAGCGCCTGCGCCATGGCATTGGCCATGTTCCGCATATCCGCCGGCGTCGAAATATCATCCGCGACCTTCTGAAAGCTCGCGATGGCCTGATCGTTATGCCCGGTGCGAATGCTAAGCAGCGCCAGATACTGCAGCGCGATGGGGCGCCAGGGGCTGCCGTCGGCGGCCAGCGATTCAAGCCGCGCCTGGATCAGCGAGGGTTCGGCAGTGTCGATCTCATGCGAGGCCCAGCCGAGGGTGGCGACTTGGCGCAGCACCGGATTGAGACTGCCGTCATTGATCAGGCCGTTCCAGATCGGCTCGGCATCCGCGAGATGGCCGGAATCGGCGAGCAGGCTGGCCTGATTGAGCTTGGCGAGAGTCGCGTAGCCGGCGGGGGATGATTGGGCCACGGCGCCGAAGGCCTGGGCCAGATGCTGGCGGTCTGCCGCCGAGCCGCGCTGCCCGGCCTGTTCCATGACGGCGAGATAGGCCGAGGCGGCCTGCGCATTCTGCTGGCCGCGATGCCAGGACCAGACCTGCCAGCCGGCCACGCCCAGAACCAGCAATACGGCGAGGCCGATCAACCCGGCAGCATAGCGGCGCGCGAACCGCGCCACCCGCTCTGCCCGGATATCCTCATCGACTTCGTCGAAAATATCGACCACGCTACGCCTCCGGCAACCGTCTTGACGTTGGCGCCCGGCGGAGAATGCTTCTTCGCCGGCCGCAAACGGGCCGGACCATAGCGGCGGCGCGGAGCGAGAGCAAACCGAACGGCGAAGGAGAGGCTGCATGGCCGAAACCGTCTACGATTTCAGCCTGAAAACCCTGCAGGGCGAGCCTTTTCCGCTCAGTGATCTGCGGGGACGGCCGCTGCTGATCGTCAATACCGCTTCGCAATGCGGCTTCACACCGCAATATGCGGGCTTGCAGGCGCTGCAGGCGACCTGGGGCGGGAAGGAGGATGGGCTGGTCATTATCGGCGTGCCCAGCAATGATTTCGGCAACCAGGAGCCGGGCGAGGCTGCGGCGATCGGTGCCTTTTGCGAGCGTAATTTCGGCGTCACCTTCGCGATGATGGAAAAGACCCATGTGAAGGGGGCGGAAGCGCATCCGCTGTTCCGCTGGCTGGGCGACCAGGCGGGATTCCTGGGCAAGCCGCGCTGGAATTTCTACAAATATCTGATCAAGCGGGACGGCACCCTGGCCGAATGGTTTTCCAGCAAGACCGCGCCCGAGTCTGCCAAGCTGCAGCGCGCGATCGCGGCGGTGGTCTGACCGGATGAGCCATCTGCTGCATCGGGGCCTGCGTGATATTCCGCCGCAGGCGGTCTCGGCCCAAGGTTTGATGGTCCGGCTGTCCGACGGGCGGGAGATTATCGATGCGAGTGGCGGGGCCGCGGTTTCCTGTCTCGGTCATGGCCATCCCCGCGTTATCGCCGCCGTGCGCGATCAGGCCGAGCGGCTGGCTTTCGCCTATAACGGCTTCTTCACCACCGCACCCGCCGAGGCGCTGGCCGATCACCTGCTGGGTGACGCGCCCGGTGGCCTCAGCCACGGCTTTTTCGTCTCCGGCGGGTCGGAAGCGAATGAGGCGGCGATCAAGCTGGCGCGGCAGTATTTTGTGGAAATCGGACAGCCTGAACGCCACCGCTTCATCGCGCGGCGGCAGAGCTATCACGGCAATACGCTGGGCGCGCTGGCGGCGGGCGGCAATATGGCGCGGCGCGCGCTGTATCAGCCGCTGCTGAGCGACGCCTTCAGTCATGTCTCCCCGGCCTATGCCTATCGCGGCCAGGGACAGGGTGAGAGCGAGGGTGACTATGTCGCCCGCCTGGCGGCCGAGCTGGACGCGGAGTTTGTGCGGCTGGGGCCGGAGACGGTGGCGGGTTTCATTGCGGAACCGGTGGTCGGTGCGACGCTCGGCACCGTGCCGGCACCGGCGGGCTATTTCCGCGCCATGCGCGCGGTCTGCGACCGTTATGGCGCGCTGCTGCTGCTGGACGAGGTGATGTGCGGCATGGGCCGCACCGGCACGCTGCATGCGTGGGAGCAGGAGGGGGTCGCGCCCGATATTCAGATGATCGCCAAGGGCCTGGGCGGCGGTTACCAGCCGATCGGCGGCATTCTTATCCATGGCCGCATCATCGCGGCGCTGGACGCGGGGTCCGGCGCTGTCGCCCATGGCCATACCTATCTGGCCCATGCGACCGCCTGCGCCGCGGCGCTCGCTGTGCAGCAGGTGATCGCCGAAGACGGGCTGCTGGCCAATGTCCGCGCCATGGGGGCGCGGCTGGAGGCGCGGCTGCGGGCGCGTTTCGGCAATCACCCCCATGTCGGCGACGTGCGCGGGCGGGGCCTGTTCCAGTCGATCGAGCTGGTGGCCGACCGCGACAGCAAGGTGCCCTTCGACCCGGCGCTGCGGCTGCATGAGCGCATCAAGACAGACGCCTTCGCGCGCGGCATGGCCTGCTACCCGATGGGTGGCACCATCGACGGCCGCCAGGGCGACCATGTGCTGCTGGCGCCGCCCTATATCGTGACGGCCGCCGAGATCGACCGCATCGTGGAGATTCTGGGTGAGGCGGTGGACGCGGCGATCGGGTCCTGTTTGTCTCGCGGCTGAGCGCTGCATGAACCTGCCGGATGCGCACGATCAACGGTTTCGCGGTCCGGCCATTGGCTGTTCGCGGAGGGGGAGATCTGTCCCCGGTGCGTCGAAAAAATCATCCCAAACGGGATTGGACATCGGCTGTCTCCTTGGATTTCCGTCCAGATACAGACCCATTCAGCGTCATGGCCGGGCCATGACGGCTATCCACCCGCGGCGGTACCGAAACAATCTCGCCATGGGCGAAGGGGTAGGTCCCCGGGACAAGCCCGGGGATGACGACACCCGGGCGACGCACCTTCCCGCTTGGCGTGCCTTTATTTGAAAGAAGTCGCTTTGCTTTTCTACCCCGCAAAGCTCACGAACTGTCCGACGGGCTCGCCCAGGACTTCGTCCTCGCGCATCACCGTCTGGCCGCGGATGATGGTGGCGATGGGCCAGCCGAGGACATTGGTGCCGACAAAGGGCGACCAGCCGCAGGGGCTGGCGATCCAGCTCTGCTCGATGGTGCGGCCCTTCTTCATGTCGACGATGGTGAAATCCGCATCATAGCCGCGGGCAATGCGGCCCTTGCCGCGGATGCCGTAGACGCGCGCGGGGCCGGCGCACATGAGATCGGCAAGGCGCATGAGGGACAGCCGCCCGGCCGAGACATGGTCGAGCATCAGCGGCACGATGGTCTGAACCCCCGTCAGGCCCGCGGCGCAGAGCGGCCAGGGCTTTTCCTTCGCGGCCTTGGCATGCGGCGCATGGTCCGACCCCACGACATCGACCATGCCGTCGCGCACGGCGGCCCAGGCGGCTTCCATATGCCGCTTGTCGCGGATCGGCGGGTTCATCACCGCATAGGGCCCGAGCCGGTCATAGGCGTCCGGGGCCCATTGCGTGAGATGGTTGAGCAATACCTCGACGGTCGCGATGTCGCGGTAATCGGCCAGATAATCCAGCTCCTCGGCCGTCGAGACATGCAGGATATGGGCGGGACGGCCGGTTTTGCGCGCGAGTGCCATCAGGCGGCGCGTGCCGAGGAAAGCGGCCTCCACATCGCGCCATTCCATATGCGACGAATAAGGCATGCCTTCATGGAACAGATGCTTACGCTCGCGCAGGCGGTATTCGTCCTCCGAGTGATAGGCGATGCGGCGCCGGCCGCTGCGCATGACGGCCTCCAGCGTCTCGTCATCCTCGATCAGCAGGTCACCCGTGCTGGAGCCCGCGAAGACCTTGATGGCAGAGACACCGTCTTCCAGCTCCAGGCTGGCGAGGTCAGGGATATTGCTGCGCGCGGCGCCGACATAGAGACCGAGATCGCACCAGCTGCGGGTGGACGCGAACTCCTTCTTCACCGCCAGCCGCTCGGCCGTGGTGATGGAGGGATTGCCGTTCGGCATATCGAAGACCGCGGCCAGGCCGCCGAGCACGGCCGCACGCGTGCCACTGGGGATGCTTTCCACATCCGCCTGGGCCGGGTCGCGCAGATGGGTATGGGCGTCGATGAGGCCGGGCAGGACATGCAGGCCGGTGGCGTCAAACATCTCCGCTGCCTCCGCCCCGTCACCCGGTGCCAGTGTCACGATACGGCCGAGGGCAACCGCGATATCGGCCCGTTCCAGCCCCCAGGGCAGCACGACCGTGCCGCCACGGATGATGAGATCGTAGAATGGTGTCATGCGGCGATCCGCCCTTCATCCTTGAGTAAAGCCAATGCGACCTCTGCCGCCGCCGCGACCGTGAGCCCGTCCATCGCCGCACGACCACTGGGGCCAGGGGCGACCGCGACCGCCGTGCGGCGGCCGGAGGGCGCATATTCATCGACCGGGGAGGGGCCGAACAGGCCGAGCGTCGGGGCACCTGCGGCGGCGGCCAGATGCATGAGGCCGGAATCATTGCCGACGAAGAGGGCGGTGCGGGCGAGGCACGCAGCCGCTTCCGGCAAGGTCAGCTTTCCGGTGAGGTCGATCGCATCCGGCAGCGCTGCCAGTACCGGCCGGGCGAGTTCGGCCTCCATGGCGCCGGGACCCGCGAAGATGACCGGCCGCGCCTCGGGCAAAGCCTCATCGCGCAGGCGCTGAAACAGGGCGACGAAGCGCTCCGGCGGCCAGATCTTGCCGGACCAGTTGGCGGTGGGGCCGAGGCCGATATAGGGCCTGCCCTCTGGCAGCAGCGCGCGGGCGCGGGCGCGGTCGGCGTCCGTATACCAGGCGATGGGCAGCGGCGGTGGTGCCAGGCCCATGCTGTCGGCGAGCTGGGCAAGACGCAGGCCGGGGCGGCGCCCGCCTTTCAGGATCTGGCGGCGGCGGGCGAGGAGAAAAAACGCGGTGCCGGAGCCGCGCAGATCGATGATCTGGTCCCAGCGCGTGCCCAGCGTCTGGCCCCAAAGCTTGAACCAATGCCCGTCCATCTTCTGCTTTGGCATCAGAATAAGCCGCTCGAGCTGCGGCATGGCCTGGAAAACCCCGGCGGCCACGGGACCGCAGGCGACCGTCACGCGCGCCGTCGGGTTCTGCCGCAGCAGATGCTTGAGGATGCCCGTGCTGATCACGGCGTCACCGATTCGAGTCGCGGTGATGAACAGAATGCGGGGGCTGCGCTTCTCTGAACCGGGGGCGGACAGGACATGCCTGTCACCCTGCAGGCCTATCTTAAACATTTGACACTTGTAGAACCTATCTTCACGCGGCGACTATTAGCGCATGAGCATCAGCATCTCCACGCCCTGCGCGCCCGGCGATGTTGCACCGATCGCGGAAAAGCGGTCTGGAGCACCGATTTTCGGCGCCCTCGATCTGGGCACCAATAATTGCCGGCTGATGCTGGGTGTGCCGAGCAGCACCGGTTTCCGGGTCATTGAGAGCTTCAGCCGCTCGGTGGGTCTTGGCGAAGGCCTAGCCGAAACCGGCCAATTGGCCGAGCCCGCCATGGACCGCGCCATGGATGCGCTGCGGTCCTGCGCCAGCCGGCTGTCGCGCTACCGGCTGAGCGGGCTGACGGCGGTTGCGACCGAAGCCTGCCGCCGGGCGGCCAACGGCGCTGATTTCCTGGCCCGCGTGCGCCAGCAGACCGGGCTGGATATCCGCATCATTTCCGGCCGCGAGGAGGCCGAGCTGACGCTGGAAAGCTGTTCGCCCCTGCTGCGCGGCGCCGGCAGCCGCGCGCTCGTTTTCGATATCGGCGGCGGCTCGACCGAAATTGCCTGGGTAAGGCTGGATGGCGGCACGCCCACGCTGATCAGCTACGTCTCGCTGCCCTTCGGTGTGATGACGCTGCGCGCCTGCACCGACCACAGCTGCTTCACCGAGGACGGTTTCAACACCATGGTCGAGACCGTGGAGGAGAAGCTGTGGGAGTTTGAAGACATCCATCGCATCGGGCGGGAGATCAATCGCGCCGGCGTGCGCCTGCTGGGCACCAGCGGGACCATCACGACGGTCGCGAGTGTGGCGCTCAAGCTGCCGCGCTATCGCCGGCCGCTGGTGGACGGCATCGTGCTGCCGGGTGAGGAAGCCGATCTGGCGGTAGAGAGCCTGCGCGCCATGGGCCGCAGCGGGCTCGCAGCCCACCCCTGCATCGGCGAGGATCGGGCTGATCTGGTGCTGCCGGGCTGCGCCATCTTCACGGCCATCCGCTCCGTCTGGCCGACGCCCGAGGTGGGTGTTGCCGATCGTGGCTTGCGCGAAGGCATCCTTCTGCGGCAGATCCGCGGGGGGCGCCGCAGGGACAGCCGCCGCGGCTGCGGTGGCGGAGTTCTGCAGACTTCCATCGCCGCTTCGCCCGCCGGCTGACAAAGGCAGAGTAGCATGGCCCAAGATGGGCGTAAGGGCTCGACCGGGGACCCCGGCAAGGGTGCCGGGCGTGGCCTGACGGTAAAGCTGAAGCGGACGGCGGGGCGCAGCGTCGCCTCGCAACGGTGGCTCCAGCGGCAATTGAACGACCCCTATGTCACGGCAGCCCAGAAGCAGGGCTGGCGGTCACGCGCGGCTTTCAAGCTGATCGAGCTGGATGACCGCTTCAAGATCATCAAGAAGGGCATGCGGGTGCTCGACCTGGGCGCGGCCCCCGGCGGCTGGACACAGGTGGCGCTGGACCGCGGGGCGACGCGCGTGGTGGGTATCGACTTGCTGGAAATTCCGCCCATCCCCGGCGCCGATCTCATCCAGGGGGACGCGACCGACCCCGAGAACCACATCAAAATCATGGAATTGCTGGGCGGCAAGCCGGACCTGTTCATGTCCGATATGGCGCCCAATACCTCGGGCCATGCCGCGACCGACCATATCCGTATCGTGGCGCTGGCCGAAATGGCGCTGGAACTCGCTTTCGAGATGCTGCCGCCCGGCGGCATTTTCGTCGCCAAGCTGTTTCAGGGTGGCGCCGACAAGAACCTGCTGGAGCCGATGAAGAAGCGGTTTGAGTCGGTGAAGCACGCGAAGCCGCCGGCCAGCCGCAAGGAATCGAGCGAGCTTTACGTGGTCGCGACGGGCTATCGCGGATAATCCTCCCGACCCCTGCATTAAACCTGTGATCCTGGGCCAGGCGCGGGCTTGACAAGCAATCCCGAAACAGTGTGGACTTGCGAAATCGGGTAAACGTTTACCCTCATAAAAACGCTTTGGTGACGCAACTGTCCCAGACACGAGATCAGAGAGAGCTGCCGAGAGAAAGCGTGCCGGGCAAAGCCCCCGGCATTCAGGCGGTGGCGGCGCGTGCCGGCGTTTCCATCGCCACCGTCTCCCGCGTGCTCAATGGCATCAGCACCAAGGCGGGGGTGGAGACCCAGGCCCGCGTCCGCGCCGCGGCTGACGCGCTGGGCTACCGACCCGCCCATGCCGGGCGCAGCCTGCGCCTGCGCCAGACCCGGCTGGTGGCGCTGCTGATCCCCGATATCGCCAATGCCTTTTATTCTGCAATTGCCCGGTCAATCGAAACGGCGCTGCGCGGCCGCGACCATACGATGATCCTGTGCAATACGGGGGAAGACCCTGAGCTGCAGGATTTCTATCTGCGTGAAATGCAGGCGTATCACGTGCGCGGTGTGGCCTTGCTGGGCGCGGTGGAAAGCGGCGGCCTGACGAGCGCGCTGACCTCCGGCCTGCCGATTGCCTTCGTCAACCGCAAGCCACCCTCTGGCGGCGGCGTTTTTGTCGGTATCGACAATGCCGCCGCCGGTCGTGCGGTCGCCGCGCATTTTCTGGCGCAGGGCTTTCGGCGTTGCGGCGTCATCCACGGGCCGCTGCATTCCTCCGCCAGCCGGGAGCGTTTCGAGGGATTCGTGGCCTGTCTGCAGGAGGCCGGCTGTGCGCCTGAGCCACGCCATGTGCGTGATGGCGGCCTGTCGATGGAAGGTGGCTACCGGGCGGCGGCCGGGATGCTGGCGGCAGATCTGCCGCGTGCCATTTTCTGCGGCAATGATCTGGTCGCCTATGGCCTGTTCCGCCGCTGCCGCGAAAACGGCCTGCGCGTACCGCAGGACATCGCGATTTTCGGTTTTGACGACAATCCGATGAATGACTGGACCGCGCCGTGGTTGAGCACGGTCCATATTCCCTATGACGCTTTTGGTGCAGCCGTGACGGATGCCTTGTGCCGTTTGTGGGACGGGACGGGTGCGGCGCGTCAGGCGGTGCTGCTGCCCTTTTCCATGAAGCTGAGAGGGTCCGCCGAATAGCACCAGACTTGGCTTGCTACCGCCTTCGCCTGATCTCGCCTCACTAAAAACAAAGCGCCGCAAACAGGCGCGTAAAACGGGGGAAACGATGAAGCTTTTCGCACGCTGGGCCACCGCCGCCATGGCGGGGGCCGCCATGCTGATGGGCGCCGGGGCCGCGGCCCAGGCCAAACCTTACAAAATCTATCTCAGCATGAGCTATATCGGCAACGACTGGCAGGCCGAGGCCGAGAATATGGTCCGCGCCATGGCCGCGTCTGCCGGGCTGAAAGACAAGGTCACGCTGGACGTTCAGGTCTCTGGCCCCAACGCGCAGCGCCAGATTCAGCAGATCAACGCCATGGTGCAGGCCGGCGCCCAGGCGATTGTGGTCTATCCGATCTCACCTACCGCGCTGAACCCTGTCATTCGCGCGGCCTGCGCGCGGCATGTAGTCGTAATCGCCTATGACGCACAGGTGACGGAACCTTGCGCCTACAACGTACACATCAATCAGACCGAAGCCGGCCAGGTAACGGCGCAGTGGTTGGCCGACAAGTTGGGCGGCAAAGGCAATATCGTGGTGATGGACGGCGTGCCCGGCACCTCCGTCGATACCGCGCGCACAGCGGCGGCGAAGGCCGTGTTTGCGAAATATCCCGGCATTCATATCGTCGCCGAGGGCGTTGGCATGTGGAGCCAGGCGGTGGCCCGCACCGAACTGTCCAAAATCGTCGCGACCCATCCTTGGAGCGGAATCGACGGGCTGTGGATGCAGGTCGGCTGTCTGACCGCGAGTTCGATGCAGAAGGAAGCGGGGGTCGCCGACACTGCGTTGCGGCCCTGCGCGGGTGAGGGATCAAACGGACATCGCACGCAGATGCTGCCCGTGGGTACCCAGGTCAACGGCGCCCAGGGCAACTATCGGCCGATGGGCCTGCCCAGCATCTCCTATGCCTCTCCGCCCTATTCCGGCGGCCTCGCGCTGAAGCTGGCGGTGGAGCGGCTGGACGGCAAAACCCTGCCGCATGACATCATTCTGCCGCTGCCGCTGGTGAAGAATGAGACAGTGAAGCTCTGCACGACGGGCACCTGGGAAGATATGCGCCAGGGCTGCAACGTCTTCCAGCCGGCTTTGATCAGCAATCCAGGCTGGTTCGCGGCGATCTACTCGGCCGATACGCCCGAGCTTGGCCTGCAGGCCGCTTTGCACGGAACGCCCGAGCACTGAGCCTGGACGGATAGTGAAGGTATCATGACCATGGACGATCACGCCGCCATTGCCGTCAGCCAGATCCGCAAAGCCTATGGTCCGACGGTTGCCTTGTCGGATGCGAGCTTTGCGGCGGCAACGGGCACGGTGCATGCCCTGCTGGGCGAAAACGGCGCCGGCAAATCGACCATGGTCAAGATGCTGAGCGGCTTGGTGCTGCCCGATCAGGGCCGCATCGCGATCTTTGGGCAGGAGCGCCACTTCGCCAGTCCGCGCGATGCGCATCGCGCGGGGTTGGCGACTGCCTTTCAGGAACTGACGCAGGTGCCTGATCTGACGGTGTGGGAGAATATGCTGCTGCCCTATCAACCGATCGGGGTGACGGGTCTGCTGCAGCGGCGGCGCGGCCAGGGGCAGGTGGCCGCCCATTTGCAAAGCCTTGGCCTGGGCCATGTCTCCCCCCGCGCTGAGATCAGGCGGCTTGATCTGGCGGTAAGGCAGAAGATCGAAATTGCGCGCGCGCTGATGCGCGAGCCGCGCATCCTGCTGCTGGATGAGCCGACCTCGGCGCTCTCGGGTGACGATATCGACTGGCTGGGCGCCATCATCGCGCGGCTGAAGGCGGCCGGCACGACCGTGCTGTTCATCTCCCACCGCATGCCGGAAGTCCGCGCCTTTTGCGATGACCTGACGATTCTGCGCAACGGTCAGAGCGTCGGCACCTTTGCCGTTGGTGCGGTGAGCGACGCGGACGTGATCGAGCGCATCATCGGCCGTTCTATCGCCGCGACCTTTCCGACGAAGCGTGCGCCCACGGAAGCCGCACCCCCTGTGCTGGAGGCGAAGGCCTTGGCGGGCGGCGAGATGAAGGATGCCAGCCTATCACTGCGTGCCGGTGAAATTCTGGGCGTCGCGGGTTTGCAGGGCATGGGCCAGCGCGATCTGTTTCTGACGCTCTTTGGCGATACCGAAGCGCGGGCTGGGGAGATCCTTGTTGACGGCAAGACCGTGACCTTGCGGTCTCCGCGCGATGCGATCGACGCGCATATCGGCATCAATCTGGTGCCGGAGGAGCGCAAGACGGAAGGTCTGTTCCTCAAGCTTGACGGCTGCGCGAATACCACCTTGCCGGTGATCGAGCGCTTTACCCGCGCCGGCTTCATCGACGTGACGCGGGAGCGGGCGGCGGTGGCCGCGGCGCTCCATCGCGTGCAGGTTGATGAGCGGGCGCTGTACCGGCCTGCGCGATCCTTCAGCGGCGGCAATCAGCAAAAGATCGTGCTGGCGCGCTCCCTTGTCGCCGGCAGCCGCATTCTGCTGCTGTTCGACCCCACGCGCGGCGTCGATGTCGGCACCAAGCATCAGATCTATCAGCTGATCGCGGAATTTGCAGCGGCGGGGGGCGCGGTGCTGCTTTATTCGACGGAAATCGCCGAAGTCATCGGCCTCAGCCATCGGGTCATGATCGTCTATGGCGGGCGCATCGCGGGTGAGTTGCAAGGGGCGGAGATCACCGAAGCCGCGATCATGGCAGCGGCCCTCGGCCATGCGCAGGCAAGGCCGCAGGGGGCGCCTGAGCCGTCACCGCGGATCGGCGCTTTCGCATGAGCGCCCTTGTCTCGACGCCCGGCGGCATGGGCGCAGAACTGCGGCGTATGCGCGGCTTGCTGACCGCGGTTGCGGTCTTTCTGCTGCTGCTGCTCGCCGTCAATCTGCTCTCCGCCGCACCGATGGGCTATTTCGACGTCTCCTACCTCTCTTCCGGCGGCGCGCCGCTGGCGCTGGCCGCGGTCGGGCAGACGCTGGTCATTCTGACCGGCGGCTTCGACCTCAGCGCAGGTGCGGTGATTTCCCTCGTCAATGTTCTGCTCGCGAGCCATCTGGGCACGACGCCGGGATCGGAGATTGTCTGGGCGGTCGCCGGTGTCGGCGTCGGCGCGCTGGTGGGCGCGGTGAACGGGTTCTTCGTCGGCATCCTCAGGCTGCAACCGATTGTGGTAACGCTGGCGGTGATGTTCGTGACCGAAGGCGTGACCTTGCTGGTGATGGACAAGCCCGGCGGCGCGGTGCCGGCTGATTTCGCGGCTTTCTTCACCGGCAGCGCCATCCCAAACCTCTTGCCCGCGCCGTTGATTGTGATCCTGCTCGTCCTCGTCGTCTGGGGGCTGCTGAAGCAGACGCGGTTTGGCACGGCGCTTTATGCCATCGGCAGTGACGCCGATGCGGCGCGCTTCATCGGCATCAAGGTGGCGCGCACCACCTTCGTCACCTACGCGCTGGCGGGTGCGGCCTACGGCCTGGCCGGTGTGATGGTGACGGCGCAGACCAGCACGGGCGATCCGCTGGTGGGTGATCCGCTGCTGCTGCAGATTTTCGCGGCCGTCGTCATCGGCGGCACGGTTCTGGGTGGCGGGCGTGGCGGCTGCGTCGGCTCAGTGTTCGGTGCCTATGCGCTGATGCTCATCGTCAATATCCTGCTCGTGCTCAATGTGCCTGCCTATTACGGCACGGTGGTCGAGGGGCTGATCCTCATTCTCGCGGCCTTCAGTGGTGTCGCCAATAGCCGCCTGCCGGTGGCGCGCTGGCTGGCCGCTCCGCGCCTGCCAGTCTGGCAGCGGCGTGCGGCCGGCGCAGCCACGCCCGTGACCCTTGGCCTCGCTGCAGGGGCGGTCGAAACAGCGCCTGTCCCCTGGCTGCGCCGCCATGCGGAGGCGCTGCGCTACAGCCTGCCGGCCTATCTGTGCTTCGCAATCGTGCTGGTCGTCACCGGCTTCATGTTCGGCGGCATCGGTCCGCATTATCTGGCCGTGCTCGCCGTGCTGTGCTCCTTCCTGATTGTCCTGGCCCTCGGCCAGGGGGCAGTGATCCTGACCGGCGGGCTTGACCTCTCCATCCCCTGGACGATCGGCCTCGCCGGCATTCTGGTCGCCGGCTTCGCGCAAGGAGATGCGGATGCGGCGATCTGGACGGTGCCGCTGGTGCTGCTGATTGGCGCGGCCATCGGCGTCGTCAACGGTGCCGGTGTCGTGCTGTTCGGCCTGCCGCCGATCGTGGTGACGCTGGGCATGAACGGCATCCTGCAGGGTGCGGCTTTGCTCTATAGCGGCGGCACGCCGTCCGGCTTCGCGCCGCCGGCCTTGCGCTGGATCATGACCGGTCATCTGGCCGGCATCACGCCCGTCATCTGGTTTGTGCTGGCCTTCATTGTGGCCGCGACCGTGCTGCTGTCGCGCACCAGCTTCGGTCGGCGGATCTATGCCGTCGGCAATAATCCCCGCGTCGCGCGACTGTCCGGCGTCAATGTCGGCCGCACCATCATCGGTGTTTATGTGCTGAGCGCGCTCTGCGCCTCCCTCGTCGGCATCATGCTGGCAGGTTTCAGCGGTCAGGCGAGCCTGGGGATGGGGGATGATTATCTGCTGCCCTCCATCGCCGTCGTGGTGGTGGGCGGCACGTTGATTACCGGTGGCCGCGGCCAATATCTCGGCATGATCGGTGGCGTGCTGCTGCTGACCGCCCTGCAGACGCTGCTGGCGGGCACGACAACGCCGCCGGCGATACGGGAAATCCTTTACGGCGCCGTTGTGCTGGCCGCGGTCATCGCGCTCCGCGAACGCGCGCCGGGCTGACGGGAATAGGAGCGGATCATGCAGCAGCGTCAGGTCAAACCAGGTCTCAGGGTCCTTGTGACGGCAGGGGCGAGCGGTATCGGCCGCGCCATTGCAGACGCCTTTGTCGAGGATGGGGCTAAAGTTCATGTCTGCGACATCAACGAAGGGGTCCTCGCCGATTGCGCCAAGGCATTGGGCGTCACGACCTCCATCGCCGATGTCTCGAATGAGGCGCAGGTCAAGCGCATGGTAGAGGATGCCGCCGCCGCGCTCGGCGGGCTGGATGTGCTGATCAACAATGCCGGCATCGCGGGCCCTACCGGCACGGTCGATGACATCGCGACGGACGCCTGGCGCAGCACCATCGATATCAATCTTAATGGACAGTTCTACTGCGCCCATTACGCGGTGCCGCATCTGCGGGCGGCGGGGGAGGGGGCAATCGTCAATATGTCGTCCTCAGCCGGGCGTTTCGGCTATGCCTATCGCACGCCCTATTCGGCGTCGAAATGGGCGATCGTCGGTTTCACGCAGAGCCTGGCGAAGGAATTGGGACCGGACGGCATTCGCGTCAATGCCATCCTGCCCGGCATCGTGAAGGGGCCACGCATGGAAGGCGTCATTCGCGCCCGTGCCGAGCAGACCGGCGTGCCTTACGAAGTGATGGAGGCGGAATATCTCAACCGCATCTCGCTCAGGCATATGGTGACGCCGGATGATGTCGCATCGGCCGTCATCTTCCTTTGCAGCCAGGCCGGGTGGAATATTTCCGGCCAGTCCATTGCCGTCTGCGGCAATGTCGAAAGCCTTTGAGAGACGCTAGGAAACAGGAGGGTCGCATGGCCGCCAGCAGAAAAGTCATCATCACTTGCGCCGTGACGGGGGCAATCCATACGCCTTCGATGTCGCCCTATCTGCCGGTGACGGCGGATGAGATTGCGGAGGCGGCCCTGGGCGCGGCAGAGGCGGGGGCGGCGATCGTGCATCTGCATGCCCGTGACCCCGAGACCGGCAAGCCGGATCAAAGCCCCGAGGCCTTCACGCCTTTCCTGAGGCGCATCAAGCAGGCCTCGGATGTGGTGATCAACCTCACCAGCGGTGGCGCGCCCTATATGAAGATCGACGAGCGCATCGGCCCGGCAATGACGCATAAGCCGGAAGTCGCCTCTCTCAACATGGGGTCCTTCAATTTCGGCCTGTTCCCCATGCTGAACCGCTACAAGGAGTTCAAGCATGACTGGGAGCGCGCGCATCTGGAAAACAGCGTCGATCTGATTTTCCGCAATACTTTCAAGGATATCGAATATGCGCTCGCCGCCTGTGCCGGCAACGGCACCCGCTTTGAGCTGGAATGCTACGATGTCGGGCATCTGTATAACCTGGCCCATTTCGCCGATCGTGGACTGATCAAGCCTCCCTTCTTCGTGCAGACCGTTTTCGGCATTCTGGGCGGCATCGGCACTCACCCGGAAGACGTCATGCATATGAAGCGCACGGCCGACCGGCTGTTCGGCGAGGATTACCGCTGGTCCGTGCTTGGCACCGGCAAGATGCAGATGCCGATCGCCGCCATCTCGGCCGGCATGGGCGGGCATATTCGCGTCGGCCTGGAAGACAGTCTGTGGATCGGGCCGGGCGAGCTTGCCCGCAGCAATGCCGAGCAGGTGCAGCGCGCGGCCGAGATCATTCACGGCCTCGGCCTGTCGGTCGCGACCCCGGATGAGGCGCGGGCCATTCTGGATCTGAAGGGCGGCGACAAGGTCGCTTTCTGAACACGGAGCAGGCCTCACAAGAACAGGCCGCGTAGAAAGACAAGGGAGAGACGCCATGAGCGAGGACGCGGATATTCGCGTGCTGGTCGATTGCAAGACCATCCTGGGCGAGGGGCCGCTGTGGGATGTGCAGGAGCAGCGGCTGTATTGGATCGACAGTTTTGGCGACACGGTCTTCCGCTGCACCGAACATGGCACGGAAGTGCAGGAATGGGCGGTGCCGTCGAATATCGGGTCGATGACGCTCCGCGAGAAGGGTGGCGCCATCATCTCCCTGCAGACCGGCTTTCATACGCTGGACTTCAAGACCGGTGAGACGAGCCTTATTCATGACCCGGAAGCCCATCTGCCGGGCACGCGCCTGAATGACGGCAAGGTGGATCGGCAGGGCCGCTTCCTGGCGGGGTCCATGGACCGCAATGAGGAAGGGCCCAACGGCGCGCTGTATCGGCTGGATACCGACCTTTCCGTCCATAAGCTGGAAGGCGGCATCATCTGCTCCAATGGTCCGTGCTGGAGCCCGGATGGGCGCACCTTCTATTTCACCGATACCTGGTCGGGCGAGATTTCCGCCTATGACTATGACACGGCAACCGGCACGCCGAGCAACAAACGCGCTTTCGCGTCCTTCCAGGATATCGGCGGCGCACCGGATGGGGCGACGGTGGATGCGGAAGGCTATGTCTGGAGTGCAGCGGTCTATTCCGGCCAGATCGTGCGTTTTGCGCCGGACGGCACGATCGACCGCATCATCAAGACGCCGGTCCTGAAGGTGACGAGCGTGATGTTCGGCGGTCCCAATCTGGATGTGATGTATGTCACCTCCATGGCGCGGCCGCCGCTACCGCGCTTCCCGGAAGATGGGCCGATGGCGGGTCATCTGTTCGCGATCCACGGCCTGGGCGTCAAAGGCATCCCCGAACGCCGCTTTCTGGGTTGAGGCATCCTCATGCGGGTGACGTTGCAAGGCTTGTGTGTCGAGACGGAGGACGAAAACTACTGGATCGCGCCCAATGCGACCGTGATTGGCAAAGTGACGCTATGCCGCGATTCGTCCGTCTGGTGGGGCGCAGTGCTGCGCGGCGACAATGAGCGCATTACCATCGGGCCCGGCAGCAATGTGCAGGACAATGCCGTTCTGCATACCGACCCGGGCTTTCCGCTGGACATCGGCGCACAGGTGACGGTCGGCCATCAGGCCATGCTGCATGGCTGCACCATCGGCGAGAATAGTCTGGTCGGGATTGGTGCCGTCATTCTCAATGGTGCGCGGATCGGCCGCAACTGCCTGATCGGCGCTATGGCCTTTGTCGGCGAAGGCAAGGTCATCCCCGACAATTCCGTGGTCAAGGGCATTCCCGGCAAGGTGGTGGCGGACGTCACGCCCGAACAGGCGGCGCGCATGCGGGATGGCACGCAATCCTATGTGCGCAACTGGCAACGCTACCGCGACCATGCCAGGGTCGAGACAGACTGACACGCCGAGAGCGGTGCAGCGGAGGAAACAAGAATGGCGAAAATCGCAATCATCGGCGCGGGGCTGATCGGCCGGTCCTGGTCCATCGTCTTCGCCCGCGCCGGGCATGACGTGTCGCTGTGGGACCCGCAGGCATCGGCCGTGCCGGCCGCGCGCGATTTCATCGCCGCCCGTCTGCCCGAACTGAACGAGGCCGGCCTGCTGCGGGGTGAGAGCGAGACGGCGATGCTGGATCGCCTGCATGGTGCGGACAGTCTGGAACAGGCGGTGGAGGGCGCGGTCTATGTGCAGGAGAACGGGCCCGAGGATGTCGAGCGCAAGCGCGCGGTGTTCGCCCGCCTGGATGCGGTGGCAGCACCGGAGACGATCCTGGCGAGTTCCACCAGCACCATTCGCGCCAGCCTGTTCAGCGAGGGCCTGGCCGGTCGGGCGCGTTGCCTGGTCGCCCATCCCGTCAACCCGCCCTATCTGATTCCGCTGGTGGAGCTGGGGCCGGCACCCTGGACAGACCCTGGGGTTGTTGAGCGCACGCGGGCGCTGATGACGGAGGCCGGCATGGTGCCGGCTTTGGTGAAAAAGGAGATCGAGGGTTTCCTGCTCAACCGGCTGCAGGCCGCGTTGCTTAGCGAAGCGATGCATCTGGTGGAGGAAGGCTATGCCGACCCGGCCGATATCGACGCGACCGTGCGGGAGGGGCTGGGCCTGCGCTGGTCCTTTATGGGGCCGTTCGAGACCATTGACCTCAATGCCCCCGCGGGCCTCGCCGATTACTGCGCGCGCTACGGCGGCCCCTTCCAGTCGATGATGGCGGCAAGCAAGACGCCGTCCTGGTCCAAACCCTTGATCGACGGGCTGCATGCGGCGCAGCGCGACAGGCTGCCGCTGGAGGAGCAGGGCGCGCGCCAGGCCTGGCGCGACCGGCGGCTGATGGCCTTGCTGGCGCATAAGGCGACGCAGCCGGAGTAGCGCGCTCCTCGCTTGCCGCTTGCCAGCGGTCTGGCGCTCCGCGACAAGGGCCGGACAGGCGGAGCGACGGAGACCGGTTATGTGCGCGGATCATTCTGATGGCGGCCACCAGCACCCGGACGTGCAGCTGGACGGTGTTCTGACGCCTGCCGAGATCGCTGCCGTCGCGCGCGGCGCGCGGCTGGTGCTGTCGGAGGCTGCAGCCAGCCGTATCCGCCAGGCCCGGCGCATCGTGGAGGCGCTGTCCGAACAGGGCATTCGTGGCTACGGCATCAATACCGGCGTTGGCGCGCTGTGTGATGTGCTGATCGGCCGGCCGCAGCAGCAGGCGCTGTCGCGCAACATCCTGTTCAGCCATGCCTGCGGACTGGGTGAGCCCCTGGCGCGGGTGGAAACGCGCGCCGTGATGACGGCGCAGATCGCAAATTTCGCCCATGGCGCATCCGGCGTGCGGCTGGAGGTGGTGGACGCACTGATGGCACTGCTGGAGGCTGATATTCTGCCGGTCATCCCGTCGCGCGGATCGGTTGGCTATCTCACCCATGCGGCGGCGATCGGTCTTGTTCTCATCGGTGCGGGTGAGGCGATAGCCGGTGAGACTCGCATCAGCGGAGCGGAGGCGATGGCGCGTATCGGCCGAGGGCCGCTCGTGCTGGAGGCGAAGGAGGGGCTTTCTCTCGTCAATGGCACGCCCTGCGCGACAGGCCTGGCTGCCGTCGCCCTCGACCGTATGAGCCGCCTGGCCGATTGGGCGGATGCCGCCGCGGCGCTGAGTTACGAAAACCTCGGGGCCCAGGCCGGCACCTTTGACGCCGCGACGCTCGCCTTGCGCCAGTCGGACGGGCTGCAGGCCGTGGGGCGTGCGATGCGCCACTGGCTGGCGGGCAGCGCGATGCTGGCCGCCCGATTGGGCGGCCGCACGCAGGACCCGCTCAGTCTGCGGGCTGTGCCGCAGGTGCATGGTGCTGCGCGCGACGCCTGGGATGCCGCGGCCACGGTGGTCGCGCGCGAGCTTGCGAGCGTCACCGACAATCCGGCCGTGGGCGGCACGCCGGAGGCGCCGGTGGTGCGCTCCGAAGCCCATGCCGTGGGCTCGGGCCTTGCTCTGGCGCTCGATGCGCTGGCACCGGCGGCAGCGACGCTGGCCGCGGTTTCGGAACGGCGGATAGACCGGCTGGTCAATCCACTGGTGAGCGGCCTGCCGGCGTTCCTCGCGGCCGAGGGCGGCGTCTTCTCAGGCTTTATGATTGCGCAATATACCGCGGTCGCGCTGGTCGCGGAAAACCGGCGCCTGTCGCTGCCCGCGAGCCTGGACGGCGGCATCACCTCGGCCCTGCAGGAGGATATGCTGCCGCATGCCACGCCCGCGGCACGCAAGCTTCTCGCCATTCTCGACAATCTCCGCGACGTGCTGGTGATTGAGCTGCTGGCGGCGGCCCAGGCCTATGATTGCCAGCCGGATTGCGCGCCCGCGCCGGCCACGGCAGGTCTGCGGCGCGCCATTCGCGCGCTGGTGCCCGAATATGCCGATGACCGGCCGATGAACGGCGACATCCTGCGGCTGCGGGATATGCTTGACCGGTCACCCTATGAGGTATCGGGTCTCTAATGCGCGTCGGCTAGCGGTTTGGCGGGGGCTGCGACGCGGCGCATGAGCAGCACGAGCGGGGTCGCGATCACGAAGGCGAGCATCACCGCGCGGAAGGCATCGGCATAGGCCATGGTGGCGGCCTGCCCATAGGCCATCGCGTGCAGATGCTGCAGCGCCGCCGCGTCTCCCGCCGCCGGTGAGCCGAGCAGGGGCGTGAACTGGCGCGTCATCCCGGCCAGCAGCCCATCCACCGGTGCCCGCGCCTCCGTCAGGTTGGAGGCGATATCGAGAAAATGGGCATTGGTGCGGCTGTTGATGATGGCGCCGCAGACCGCGATGCCGACGGCGCCCCCCAGATTGCGCATCATGTTGAACAATCCACTCGCATATTTCAGCCGCTCCGGCGGCAGGCTGCCGAGGCCGAGGGTGACGGCCGGCGCCACCGCAAAGACCTGCGGAAAGCCGCGTATCCATTGCGGAATCTGCAACTGATCGCCACCCCAGTCACTGGTGATGAAGGTGAAGCTCCACATCGCGAAGCCGAAGCAGGCGAGGCCGAACATCATCAGCCAGCGCCCATCAAAGCGCTTGGCCAGATAGATATAGACCGGCACCCCGGCGAGGGAGGCGACACCGGTTGAAAAGACGGCCTCGCCCGTTTGCCAGGCCGAGAAGCCCCGCACATAGCCGAGGAAAAGCGGCGTCAGGTAGATGGTCGAGAAGATGCCGATGCCGGTGGTGAAGGAGAGGATGCAGCCGAGCAGAAAATTGCGGTTGGTCAGCGCGCGCAGATCGACCACCGGATGCGCATAGGTCAGGCTGCGGGCGATGAAGAGCAGGCCAGACACGGCAGAGGTCGCGGCACAGATCCGTATGGTCTCGTCGCTGAACCAGTTCCAGCGGGTGCCTTCTTCCAGCACATATTCCAGCGTGCCGAGGAACAGCGCCATGAGCCCGATGCCGGCATAGTCGGCGTCGCGCAGCAGGCTGAGATCGGGCTTGTCGATATCGACCAGCAGGCCAACGCCGAGTGCGACCAGCAGGCCCGGTACGAGATTGACGTAGAACAGCCAGTGCCAGTTTGCGGCGTCGGTAATATAGCCGCCGATCACAGGGCCAAGCGTGGGTGCGATGGAAGCGATGGTGCCCACCACCGCCGCAGCATAGATCCGCCGCGCACCCTGAAAGTAATGGAAGGAGGAGGTGAAGACCGTCGGGATCATCGAGGCGCCGAGCAGCCCTTGCAGCGCGCGGAAGATGATCATGCTGTCGATGTTCCAGGCGAGGCCACAGAGCATGGAGGAAAGCGTGAAGCCGAGGGCGGATGCGGTGAAAAGCCAGCGCGTGGAAAAGACGCGGCTGAGCCAGCCTGACAGCGGGATCATGATGATCTCCGCAATCAGATAGGAGGTTTGCACCCAGCTGATCTGGTCCTGGGCCGCGGAGAGGCCGCCGCCGATATCTTGCAGTGATGAGGCAACGATCTGGATATCGAGCAGGGCCACGAACATGCCGACGCACATGATGGCAAACGGCAGGACGGAGCGGAATCCGAAGCTGTCCTCGGCACTCACGGCGTGGTCGCCTTATCCGCGCGGATATCGACCGCGACCGTGGTGGACAGTCCCAGGCGCAGCAGCCCCAGCCTGGCGGCCGCATGATCAAGCCTGATGCGCACCGGCACGCGCTGCACGATTTTTGTGAAATTGCCGGTCGCGTTTTCGGGCGGAATGACACTGAAGACGGCGCCGGTGGCGGGTGCCAGGCTTTCTACTCGGCCATGGAATTGCCGGCCCGGCAGGACATCGGCGACGATGGTCGCATCATCTCCCGGCCGCATCTGGGCGAGGTCATCTTCCTTGAAATTCGCGTCGACCCAAAGCCCCGTTGACGGCACCACGGACAGAAGTGCGGTGCCCGCCGTGATATAGGCGCCCTGCTGCGCATACCGGTTGCCGACATAGCCCGCAATCGGCGCGTCGAGTTCGGTATAGCCAAGATTGAGGGTCGCGGTGCGGAGATCGGCTTCCGCTTCTGCGATGCGGGCCTTCGCCGTGCCGATCTGGCTTTGCAGCAAGGTGACTTGCTGTACCGCGCCCGCGAGCCGCGCATTCGCCGCCGCAAGTTCGGCCGCGGCGGCCTGCACGGCCGTGTTGGCGCGCTGCGCATCCTGCCGTGACCCGGCGGCAGTGCTGGCCAGCGTCTGATAGCGGCGCGAATCCTCCATATCGAAGGTGACGGTCGCGCGGCGCGCCGTGATATTGGCCTCTGCCTCCGCGATCAGCGATTGCTGGAGCACGAGCTGCGCCTGCAGCGTGGCCAGCGCCGCAGTCTGTTCGGCCACCACGGCGGTGGCATGAGCGACGGTGGCCTGGAAATCGACAGGATCTAGCCGGATCAGCGGCTGGCCCGCCTGGACATATTGATTGTCGGTGACGAGGACCTTGGCGACAAAGCCTGAGACATGGGCGCTGATCGGTGTCACGTCGCCGCCGACATAGGCGTCATCCGTTGACATGACAAAGCGTCCGACCGTCCACCAGTCATAGCCATACCAGACGCCACCGGCGATGGCCGCGAGGGCCGCCAGCACAAGGGCGGGTCGCGTTCTGCGGCCGCGGACGCGGGCGGCGGCCTTGGCCTCCGCCTGCGTATCCCGCGGCAGGGTGACGCTGGCCTGGCCGCTCATGACGCCGTCTCCGTCTCATTCCGCTGGCGCCCGTATTTCAGGCGCGTCCGCTCAGGCGCGGCGGGGCCGGCGGCCGCGCGGAAACGCGGCGGCACCAGTTCCTCCCCGCTGCGCCGATCGACCAGCATGGGATCGGCCTCCTGCCCGGTGCGCGTGTCCTGCAGGATGACGCTGCGCCCTTCGGGTGCGAAATGGCGGTTGCCCCAGGCGATGAGCGACCACAGCACGGGCCGGAAATCGCGGCCCGCCGCGGTCGGCACGTACTCATAGCGCGCCGGACGATCCTGATACGGCACCCGCTCCAGCATGCCGGATTCCACCAGGCCCTTGAGCCTGCGGGTGAGCATATTTGGCGCGATGCCGAGGCTTTGCTCGAACTCGTCGAAGCGGCGCAGGCCGAGCAGGGCGTCGCGCAGGATGAGGATGCTCCACCATTCGCCGACACGCTCCAGGCTGCGGGCGACGGGACAGGTCGAGGTGCTGAAGGTCTTGCGGCGCATGAGGTGACTTTCAGGTTGAAAGTAACCCGTCATAACCGTTGTCACTATCATTATGCAAGTAACAAGATCCGCGTCCGGCGTGGAGCGGGCAAAGGCAGAGAGGGGGCGCTATGTCTCCGGCCGGTCGCCGTCTGGTCACAGATGGAGGTCGCTACTCGACTTCCAGATTGCTCGCGGCATTGCGTCCACCCGGGACGGCGATGATGGGTTCCGGCACGCGGCCCATCGTGTCCCTGTGCAGCCGATCGACTGTCCAGAAGGCGAGGATGATGGCGAGAAGGCCGAAGACGACCGACCCGGCGGCCTGGCCGACCAGCACGCCGAGCGGCCCGTATTGCGCGCCGATATGGACGAAGGGAATGGTGCCGAGCGTGGCGCGGCCCCAGTTCAGCACGGTCGCATAGCCCGGCCGGCCGAGATTGTTGAAGGCGGAATTGGCGACGAAGAGGCCGCCCATAAAGATCGCCGTGCCCGCGATCCAGGTGCAGAACAGATGCAGCAGAGCGGCCGCGACGCCATGGGACTGGAAGGCGAGCGCCAGCAGGTTCTGCACGCTGGCCAGCACCGCCCAGGCCACCGCCACGGCCACGATCATGAAGATGAGGCTGCTGCGCAGCGTCTCCCGCACCCGGTCCGTGCGCCCGGCGCCGAGATTCTGCGCCATGATCGGCCCGACCGCGCCGGTGAGGGCGAACAGCACGCCGAAGGCGACCGGCATGATGCGATCGATTGCCGCCTGGCCGGCGACGGCGGCGACGCCGAACCGCGCCATGGTATGGGTGACATAGGCAGAGCCGACCGGGGTCGCGAGATTGGTGAGGATGGCCGGGATGGCGACGCGGCTGACCTCGGTGAGATCGGCCCAGGCGCGCGCGAAATCCGGCCGGCCGAGCAGCCCCTGGCGACGGACGTAGTAAAGCCCAAGGCACCCCATCAGCCCGCGGGAGATGACGGTGCTGATGGCCGCCCCCTCCAGCCCCAGATGCAGGGCGAAGATGAAGACAGGGTCCATCACAGCGACGGCGATGGCGCCGAACAACGTGACGTTCATCGCCCGCCTGGCTGACCCTGCCGAGCGCAGCAGGGCGCCCGCGCACATGCCTAGAATCATCAGCGGCAAGGCCGGAGAGATGATCAGGAGATAAGTGGCGGCCATGGCCTTGGTTTCGCCCTCGGCATGCAGAAGATCGAGCAGGGGGTCGCGCGCGGCGGCCGTGAACAGGCCCAGGGCCAGGGTGATCACCGCCATGGCGATCAGGCTGGTGGTGGCGATGCGCGGGGCCGCACTGCCGCTGATACCGTCCGCCCGGCCGATGGCGGTGGAGAAGGCGGCGCCGATGCCGATGGTCAGCCCGATGCCGATGGAAATCTGGAAGAAGCCGATGGCGCCGGCAAAGCCCACGGCGGCGGCGATCGGCTTTTCCCCCAGGCGCGAAATATAGAAGAAATTGAGCAGATCGACCGCGAAGACGGCGATGATGCCGATGCCGCCCGTCAGCGCCATGACGGTGACATGACGCATGATCGAGCCGGTGAGGAAGCGGGCATGGCCATGCCCGGGCACAGCGGGAGGCGTTGTCGCCATCTCGGGTTTCCTCATCCTCTGTCGCGGCTGCTCCGCGGTGGAGATAGCGGGATGCGGTCCCTGCCGCCAGAGCGGGTCTCGCCGCGACGCGCGGCCGGCCAGGTGCGGCCGGCCAGGTGCGGCTGGCGCATGGTGATGATGTCCGTATGTGGCGAGCGTCGCGGCGTACTATCGGCCATGCTGGCGGCATCAGGATGCGGGGATAGGCAGATGCAGGCAGCGCCGGGAATGGGACCCAGGGAATGGGCTCTGCTGCTGTTGCTGTCTGTCCTGTGGGGCGGGTCTTTCCTCTTCATCAAGCTGGGCCTGCAGGAATTGCCGCCGCTGACCTTCGTCTTCGGCCGGGTGTTCCTGGCGGCCCTGGCCTTGGCTGCCTATCTGGCGATGCGCGGCATCCGCTTTCCCCGCGACCCTGCGGTCTGGCGCGCGTTCTTCGGCATGGGGCTGCTGAACAACCTCGTTCCCTTCACGCTGCTGTTCTGGGGCGAGACGCGGATCGGCGGTGGGCTAGCATCCATTCTCAACGCGACGACGCCCATTTTCTCCATCATCCTGGCCCATTGTCTGACGGCGGATGAGAAGATCACGCCGCGGAAGCTGGGCGGTATTCTGCTCGGCTTTGGCGGCGTCTTCGTTCTCATCGGCGGCGGCTTTCTGGCGCGCGCCGGCTTCGCCCTGCCGGCCATGCTGGCCTGCCTGGGTGCCGCATTCTCCTACGGTCTGGCGGGTGTTTTCGGGCGGCGCTTCCGCCGCCTGGGGGTGGCGCCGGCCATGGGCGCCTTCGGCCAGACGGTCGCGAGCAGCGTCATGATGCTGCCGATCGCCCTGGTATTCGACCAGCCCTGGCGGCTCGCGATGCCGGGTGCGGTCACCTGGGGCGCGCTGCTGGGTCTGGCCCTGGTCTGCACGGCTTTCGGCTATATCCTGTTCTTCCGCATTCTGGGGGCTGGCGGGGCGGTGAACAGTTCCCTCGTCACCTTGCTGGTGCCGGTCAGCGGCGTGCTGCTCAATGGCCTGTTTCTCGGCGAAAGGCTGGGGGTCGCGCAGTTCGCTGGCATGGCTTTGATCACCGGCGGATTGCTGGTCATCGATGGACGCCTCTTCACCCTCATATGGCGCCGCGCCGCCGCATGAAGGTAAATTCTCAGAATTCGACATGCGCCTTGAGGCCCAGCACGACCGCATTCGGGATATCGGTCTGGGCATTGGGATGGATGATGTATTGGAAGTCCGGCATCAGGTTGACGCCGCGATAGACATGGATGTCGTAATTGGCTTCCAGCACTTCCTCATTCGTCTGCACGGACGTCGCCGTCACCCCGGTATCGCTGTTCGTGTAGGGCAGGCCGAATTCCTGATCCAGCCGCTCGGCGCTGGTCAATTGACCGCTCACCGTCTGGTAGATGACCATCAGTCCGATCGCGTCCTCGGGCCGGGCATGCCAGAAGCCTTGGTCAACCACGCCGGCATAAAGCTCGTTATGATAGATCATGGTGCTTTGGTTATTATGGATGAAGCCGGCGAGACCGATGAGCCCGGCCTGATCACCCTTGCCCTGGCGGATCAGCATCTGGTCGGCTTCCGCCCAGAACTGCCAGCGGTCCCGCTTTTCAGGCCCGGTCTCACCCGCCGCCGCGCCCTCGAAGCTTGCGTAGGGCGCGCTGCTATAGGCGACACCCAGCTTGTAATGGCCGATGAGCCCCGCCGGACCGAAGGAGGGCTCCCAGGCGGCTTCGACCGGCACTTCGACGCCGTCATAGCGTGACGCGTCGATGTTCCAGCCTGAGCGGTCCTGCGGCACAGTGTACAGATAGGGATCGACCCCCCAGGCGCCGATCTGGATATAGGTGTGCGCCGTGGGTTTTACGCGGACGCGGCCGCCCAGCGTCGCATCCGGCCAGGCGGAGAAGCCGGCATTGGCGCCGGTGATGGATTTGGCATTGCCGCAGACGGCGTTCTGCATGAAGTCGCAGAACAGCGGTGAGGCCGCGAAATCCGAACCCACCGGCCAGTAGCCGGCGGCGATATCGAGATTGCCGCGGAGCAATGTTTCCTCGCCATACATATAGACGAGATGGAAGGCGACATTGCCGCCGGCGCCGTAGATCTCCTGCGCGGGCAGCAGATTGTCGCCGAAGGCCGCACTGGCATTGTTGCCGGCGCGGTTGACGGCCACGAAATGCGTCGCAAAGCCCTGGATGCCGGCAAGCTTCTGCCAGTCGATATCGATTTCCAGCGCCCGCTGATCGGCATAATCCAGCGCGCGGCGCGTGCCGCCTGAGACATTGCCCGCGGTCTCAGACGTATAATCGAGCAGGACATCGATGCCGAGCCGCCCGAGATCGGTGCGGATGCCGCCCCAGTCACCGAACAGGTGCTCGACCTGAGGGAAAGTGTCGGAGGGCGTGGGCACCGGGGCCGGCTGGGACAGTGTTTGGCTGGCGCCGATGGCCGCTCCACTGTTTGAGCTTTGCGCCCGCGCCGGGCCGCCAGGCAGACCGGCGATGAGACTGCCGAGAAGGAGGGCAAAGCCCCCGGTTGTCCAGATGCCGTTCCGCATGAGTCTCGGCCGCTCCTCTACCTTAACGCGACGTAACATTTTGGTAGGATGGATGCGGGTGCAACCCGTAGGCGGATCTGGAATGCGGGCACCGTGCCAGATCTGCCATGCGCAGGGTTTCCTTGCACCGCAGCACGCTGCGGAGTATGCGGCAGCGCCAAGGTTTCGCAGGGACAGTAGAGGCAGGCCATGGCATCCAGTGATTTGACCCCCGACAATTCGATGGAACAGGCACTCGACATTCGCCGGCAGGTCCTGACCCGCCCGCCCGTCGAGGAGGCGCTCGCTTTCGACGACGTGCTGCTGGTGCCCAACTATTCGCAAGTCTTGCCCAGCACCGTCAGCACCGCGACGCGCTTCACCAAAAACATCACCCTCAATATCCCCGTCGTCGCCGCCGCCATGGATACGGTGACGGAAAGTGCGATGGCCATCGCCATGGCGCAGCTCGGCGGCATGGGCGTGATCCATAAGAACCTCTCGATTGAGGAGCAGGCCGCCCAGGTGCGGCGGGTCAAGCGCTTCGAATCCGGCATGGTGGTGGACCCCGTGACCATCCATCCCGGTGCCACTCTGGCGGAAGCCCGCGCGCTGATGGCCGCCAACCGCATCAGCGGCATTCCGGTGGTGGAACAGGATACGCGCAAGCTGGTCGGCATTCTGACCAATCGCGATGTCCGTTTCGCGACCGACCCCGGCCAGCGCGTCTCCGAACTGATGACGCATGACCGGCTGGTGACCGTCGTCGAAGGGGCCAAGCCCGACGAGGCGCGCGGCCTGCTGCACAAGCACCGCATTGAAAAGCTGCTGGTGGTGGACGCGCAGTATCGCTGCGTCGGTCTCATCACCGTCAAGGACATGGACAAGGCCGAAGCCTATCCGCTGGCCAATAAGGACGATCTCGGCCGCCTGCGCGTGGCCGCCGCCACCGGCGTGGGTGCGGACGGCGAGGCGCGCGCGAAGGCGCTGATCGCGGCCGGTGTGGATGTCATCGTCGTCGATACCGCGCATGGCCATTCCCGCGGCGTGCTCAGCTCGGTCGAGATCATCAAGCGCTTTTCCAATTCGGTTGAGGTCGTGGCCGGCAATGTCGCGACCCCGGACGGCGCGGAAGCGCTGATCGACAGCGGCGCGGATGCGGTGAAGGTCGGCATCGGCCCGGGCAGCATCTGCACCACCCGCGTCGTCGCCGGTGTCGGCGTGCCGCAGTTCAGCGCCGTGCTGGAAACCGCCGCCGCCTGCCGCGCGCTGGGCGTGCCGGCGATTGCCGATGGTGGCATCCGGACCTCGGGCGATGTGGTGAAAGCCATCGCCGCCGGGGCCAGTGCCGTGATGATCGGCAGCCTGCTCGCCGGCACCGACGAAGCGCCGGGCGAGGTGTTTCTGTATCAGGGCCGCAGCTACAAGGCCTATCGCGGCATGGGCAGCATCGGCGCCATGGCCCGCGGCTCGGCCGACCGCTATTTCCAGCAGGACATCAAGGACCAGCTCAAGCTGGTGCCGGAAGGCATCGAAGGCCAGGTCGCCTATAAGGGCCCGATCTCGGCCGTGGTGCATCAGCTGGTGGGCGGACTTCGCGCCGGCATGGGCTATGCCGGCAGCCCGGATATCGAGGAGCTGCAGCGCAGCGCCCGCTTCCGCCGGGTGACCAATGCGGGCCTGCGTGAAAGCCACGTCCACGACGTGACGATCACGCGCGAAGCGCCCAATTACCGGCGCGATTGATCTTTATCTCATAGGCGGCCCGATTTGACCCCCAATGCCCGTTTCGAGGCCGCCATCGCGCTTGTCGATGCGATAGCGGCCGCACCCCGCAAACCTGCCGATGCGGTGGCGAATGATTTTTTCCGCAGCCGGCGCTATATCGGCAGCGGCGACCGCCGCGCGGTCTCGGACCAGGCCTGGTCCGTGCTGCGCCAGCATCGCCGCCTGACCTGGTGGATCGAGCGCGCCCAGGGCACACCCAGCGGCCGCCTGCTGGTGAGTGCGGCGGCCGTGCTGGGTGGCCAGATCTACGGCGATGTCTGCGCCATGTTCTCAGGCGGGCGCTATGGGCCGCAGCCGCTGGAGGCCGAGGAGGCGGAGATTCTGCGCCGCCTGAAGGATCATACGATCGCGCATCCGGCCATGCCGCCCGCCGTGCGGCTGGAAGTGCCGGACTGGATCTATCCGCTCCTGGAAGCCCGGTTCGGGCCGGAGACGGAGCGCGAGATGGCGGCCATGCTGACCCAGGCACCGCTGGACCTGCGCGTCAATTTCCTGAAGGGCACGCGCCAGCAGGCGATCGACGCCCTGGCGGCGGAAGGGATCATCGCCAAATCCGGGCGTCTGAGCCCCTGGAGCTTGCGCATTGAAGGCCGCCGTCCGGTGGTGACCGGCGAGGCCTTCCAGAGCGGCCTGGTCGAGATTCAGGACGAAGGCAGCCAGATCGTGGCGCTGCTGGCCGAGCCGCAGCCCGGCCAGCGCGTGCTGGACTATTGCGCCGGCGCCGGCGGCAAGACCCTGGCCATTGCCATGATGATGGAGAACAAGGGCCATATCCTGGCGGCCGATACCTCGGCCCCGCGTCTGGATGGCGCCGTGCGCCGCCTGCGCCGCGCGGGCGTGCATAATGTGGAGCAGCATCTGCTGACCGCCGCTGACGGCAAATGGGCCAAGCGCCGGCGCGAGACCTATGACCGCGTGCTGGTCGATGCGCCCTGCACGGGCACCGGCACCTGGCGCCGCAACCCCGATGCGCGGGGCAAGCTGACGCCGGAAGACCTGTCGGAACTCGTCGCCAAGCAGGCGACCATTCTGCAGGACGCCTCGCGCTTTCTGCGTCGCGGTGGGCGGCTGGTCTATGCGACCTGCTCGATCCTGCCGGCGGAGAATGAGGAACAGGTGCAGCGCTTTCTGGCCGCCAATCCCGATTTTGCGCCCGTGGCACCCGGCCGGCCAGAGGCCGCCCGGCTGGCGCGGGACGGCGTGGTGCAGCTGACCCCGGCCAAGCACGGCACGGACGGTTTCTTCGCCGCCCTGCTCGAACGGACATGACGCTGATCCGGCCCGCCCGGGTAACGGACGCGGCCGGAATTGCGGCGGTGCATGTCGCCGCCTGGCGCAGCGCCTATCCCGGCATGCTGCCGGATAGGACGCTGACCCATCTCTCGCCCGATCAGCAGGAGCTGTACTATTCCCGCCTGATCCGCACCGATCACATCGTCCATGTCGCCGTCGCGGGTGCGGAAGATCCACTGCCGCCCAAAGTGATCGGCTTTGTCACCGCAAGCCCCGTCCGGCAGGGCAGCATCGCCGATGGTGAGATCGAAACTCTCTATGTGCTGGATGATTTCCGCGAGCAGGGGGTCGGGCGGGCGCTGATGCGGGCGGCGGCCCGGGACCTGGCGGCGCGGGGCTGCGGCAGCCTCTTCGTGTGGGTGTTGAGCCAGAATCCCAGCCGCTGGTTCTATGAGCGCGTGGGCGGGGTTCGCGCCGTTGAAGGCATGGTGCGCGTGGGCGGAGAGACCCAGCCGCAGACGGCCTTCGTATGGGACCCGATCGAGCGGCTTTTGCTGCCGAATTAGAAAAGCGTGTTCTTTTTTATAAAAAAGAGCCAAAATTTTTCTATCTCAACGACGTTCCTTTTCTCCAGAAAAGGAACGGCCTTCCTGCTTCCCTTTGCTGGGAGGTTTGCGCGCGAATCGCTTGCCTCCCGCGGCGCAGAGGTTCATATCGCGACATGGCACAGATCACCGCAGACCGTATCCTCATCCTCGATTTCGGCAGCCAGTTCACGCAGCTGATCGCCCGCCGCGTGCGCGAAAGCGGCGTCTATTCCGAAATCTGGCCCTTCAACACTGATCCGCAGAAAATCGCCGATTACGCGCCGCGCGGCATTATCCTGTCCGGTGGCCCGGCTAGCGTGACGGAAGAAGTCTCGCCCCGCGTGCCGGAAATCGTCTTCGAGATGGGCGTGCCGGTGCTGGGCATCTGCTACGGCCAGCAGGCGATGTGCGCGCAGCTGGGCGGCCTGGTGGAAGGGCATGACCACCGGGAATTCGGCCGCGCCTATGTGGAGGTCACCGATAGCTGCGCGCTGTTCGACGGGATCGAGGGTGCCTGGACGATCGGCGCGCGCGAGCAGGTGTGGATGAGCCATGGCGACCGGGTGACGAAAATCCCGCCTGGCTTCCGCCCCGTCGGCACCAGCGACGGCTCGCCCTTTGCAGCGATTGCCGATGACGAGCGCCGCTTCTATGGCGTGCAGTTCCATCTGGAAGTGGCCCATACGCCGCATGGTGCGGCCATCATCCGCAACTTCACCCATGGCGTCGCGGGCTGCACCGGCGATTGGACCATGGCGAGTTTTCGGCAGACCCAGATCGACACCATCCGCAAGCAGGTGGGCGGCGGCCGGGTCATTTGCGGCCTGTCTGGTGGTGTCGATTCAGCGGTCGCCGCCGCGCTGATCCATGAGGCGATTGGCGACCAGCTCACCTGCATCTTCGTCGACCACGGCTTGCTGCGCGAGAACGAGGCCGATCAGGTGGTTGCCCTGTTCCGTGATCGTTTCAACATTAAGCTCATCCATCGCGATGCGTCCGAGATGTTTCTGGGCGCGCTGGAGGGCGTCGATGACCCCGAGCGCAAGCGCAAGATCATTGGTGGATTGTTCATCGATGTCTTCGAGCAAGAGGCCGCCAAGCTGGGCGGTGCCGACTTCCTGGCGCAGGGCACGCTATACCCGGATGTCATCGAAAGCGTGAGCTTTACGGGCGGCCCTTCCGTCACCATCAAGTCGCACCACAATGTCGGCGGGTTGCCCGCGCGCATGCGCATGAAGCTGGTGGAGCCGCTGCGCGAACTGTTCAAGGACGAAGTCCGCCTGCTGGGCCTGGAACTCGGCCTGCCGCATAGCATGGTTGGCCGCCATCCCTTCCCGGGGCCGGGTCTGGCCATTCGTATTCCGGGTGCCATTTCGCGCGAGAAGCTGTCCCTGCTGCGCCGCGCCGATGCGATTTTTCTGGAAGAGCTGCGGCTGAACAATCTGTATGACGCCATCTGGCAGGCTTTTGCCGTGCTGCTGCCTGTGCGCAGCGTCGGCGTGATGGGCGACGGCCGCACCTACGATCTCGCCTGTGCGCTGCGGGCGGTCACGAGCACCGACGGCATGACGGCCGATGTCTATCCGTTTGAGGTGTCGTTCCTCACCCGCGTTGCCAGTCGTATCGTCAACGAAGTCCGCGGCATCAACCGCGTGACCTACGACATCACGAGCAAGCCGCCTGGGACGATTGAGTGGGAGTGAGGGGCAGGTAAAGTCGAGGGCTTTAGAGAGAAATAGCGCAAAAATTATAGAGGGGTATGGGATAGTTCTTTGATTATCTGCCACCAATTCTCAATTGGATCGGTTATTTTCTAAGGCATTCTTTTTCAAAGGGCTGTGCCTGACGGCGCGAAATGGAACTGAGGATAGCAAAATATTTTGATAACGTTTTTACGATAGTCGTCTTGCTCCCAAAAGTGTCCTCAAAAAACTAGCGTCAAATCGAAACCTTAAGTCTGACGTCTTCGCGGCCATGGCCTGAGCAAAGCTCAGCTCAAGCAATGGAAGGACTCCAATTTCTGTTGTGGGCATGGTGGTTCCGAGAGCGCGATCACTGCATGCTAAGCGATCGCGGGTCCATGATCCAAGTGCCTTGTGATCGGATTGCCTAAGCTCTGCGTAAGCGGCGCATCCCCTTTCGGGACTGATTTGAATCACTACTTGCCATTGCTATACTTCTAGTACAACAATGGCAAATGCTGGGGGTGGGGGAACTTGGTATCTGGATCGGAAAGCGCAGCAGCGTCCTCATCCTCCGAAAAGTCGGCGCGTCGGAAGATTCCTGGAGGCCTTCCTTATACATCCAGCCCCGGTGTACTGAAACGCGTTCTGGAGAAAATCCCGACGTCGGAGAAGCCTAGCGTATTCAATACCGATTTTCTTGGGACTGTGATGGGGGCCTCTGGCGGTGCCGCTCGCCCAATTATCCCTATACTGAAGTCGACTGGCCTCCTAAATCAAAGCGGTGTGCCAACAGAACTCTACAGCCAGTTTCAGACCGAAGCTGGCAGGCCGGCAGCCGCGTTGCAGGCGCTCCGCAGCGGATTTGGCGAGATATTTCGGCGTAACCAATACGCACACCGAGCGGACGAGGCGACGCTGATTGACGTGATAGTGGCGATCACCGGACTGCCGAAAAAAGAGAGCATCGTTCGCTACATTTTGGCGACCTTTCAGGCTTTTCAAGAAACGGCCAAGTCAGCGCGTGAGGACGTACCCTCCTCGGCTCAAACGACCGATAGTGCGCAAACCGACGAACCCCCGTCACGGGTCGAAGAGAAAAACGGCCTCCGCGCCACTGCTGGGCTTCACCTTGCCTATAACATCAACGTCGTTCTGCCTGAGACCACGAATGTCGAGGTTTACAACGCCATATTCCGAAGCCTTAAGGCCAACCTCCTCGCATGAGTGAGCACACCATTGAGTTGTTCCTGCTCAAGTGTGCCGTAATTGAGACGGCCCTTAGGGCGAATTTGACTGAGTATAATACTGAACGTTCGAGCCTTCCCAGTGTGCTAGACGACGAAAATCTAGAGCCATTCATCAAGCAGTTCGATCTATCCAATCGCAAGAATGCCGCGCGTATGTCCCGATATTACGAGATCTTCTACCTTCTGGAGAACGATATCCGTCGCTTGATCGTCGAAACGATGGAGGCGGCACATGGTGCGAAGTGGTGGGACACGCACGTTCCGACAGGTGTGCTTGAGGAGGCGCGTAAGAATCGTAGCCGCGAGGCTCAGGCTGGCGTATCGGTGCGTTCTGAAGACGATATTGACTACACCACCTTCGGTCAGCTTGGCGATATCATCCGGGATAACTGGTCTGATTTCGCAGGCATGCTGAGCAACCAGTCTGCGGTCTCCAGAGTGCTGTCAGCGTTAAACATGCTGCGCGGAACCATCGCACACTGCGGCGTGCTGGCAGAGGACGAAGTCGACCGTCTAAAGCTTGCTATTCGCGACTGGTTCAGAGTCTTAGAGGGCCCGAAGAGCTAAGAATCGACTACCATCGATTGGCCGAATTGATTGCGAGGCGATTGAGCGCTAAACCCTTGGTTATAGAGTTCTCTCAGTTTATCATCTGTGGCGCTGACGGTAGTTATGGGTCACGTCGGTCGAGCGGTCCAAATAGTGGATCGTAAGAAATTTGCCGTTGACATCGATAGCCGCGAAGGCGAGTAATTTTTGAGCGGCTAAATTCTTTTTTGAAATCAAGAGCCGCGCCCATCGGATGGTCTGGATGACGGAAGATTTCCGAGAGAAGGAAGTTTTCATTATATAAAGCAGTTCGTCAGATCCGACCCTGAAGATAGAGTGGGAGTGAGGGGACAACCTACAACACAGTTGCTTGATAGGTTGTAGCGATGAGCGAGAGATGCGCTTGCAGGGGTGGGCGTATCTCGAACGCTCTCGGCGTTCTGGAGAAATTCCACAACCGGACTAGCGCCCAGTCATCATGAAATTGTTGGGAAGCATTGACTTCGTTGCGCGTCAAATAAAAAGGCGTCCTGTCCCAACCATTCGTAGTTTTGACCTCGATGAGGCGCTCTCGCCCATCGGCGGTGAAACTTCGAATATCGTATCCTGCGCCGTCACCATCGACTTCTGCGACCCATCTGATTTCGCGGGCCAAATCCGGTCTTCCCTCACCACGAAGAACGGCATCTTCGTGTGTCAGGATCATTTCTTCACCTAAGCGGCCAAGCGCCCTATTTCGCGCATCACGCGCCGCTACGTCGAATTTTTGTGCGATCAGTGACATCCGCTCCAGCTCGTTAGGCGGGAGTTGATTGCTCTGGGTCGGCGGCGGCCCGATCCACAGCGTTCGTTCTTCCTCAAGGTAGTAACCACGAGTAGATGTATGGCGCACGGGCACACGCGCTATCCATTCACCATGCGAGTCCAACCATCGCACTACGGCGTCCACAAGGGAGCTTTGAAAATTGAATGCAGGCTTGTAGCCAAGAAGCCAGTCTTCACCGAGCCCTTTCAGCACAGCGCTGATGTTTTGATTTTTGAACTCGATTGATCCATGTGTGCGTTTGATCTGAGTTTGTAGAGTGCGATTGCGGAGTGCTTTGTTGTATGTTTGCCCTGCAAGATCAAGTGCAAGCATTTCGAAGTAATTCGCGACGACTATGTCGTTTTCTATATCCGTCCAATCAACGGGCATTTGAGGCCGCTATTGTTTGTGTTGGAGCAATTGACCGCACCGACCTGATGTTACCATGCTACTCACTCCCGCATCGGGTTGATGATCTCGATTCCCGCAAAATCTCTCGCGTTGTCGGTCACGACAATACAGTTTTCGGCCTCTGCAATGGCCGCGATGATCATATCGAGGCTGTTGCGCGGTCGGCCAGCCGCTTTTCCGTCAGCCATCAGCCTTGCCCAAATAAGGCCGGCCTGTGCGTCAAAAGGGAGAATGCGGCCTGCGAACAGCGCCTGCGGCCCATGCGGACCGCTGAACCAAGCGTCGAGTTGGTCACGTCGCTTGCCGGGCGGTTTCTCCAGCACGCCGCGGCGGATTTCTGCCAGTGTCAGAGACGTTATAAACAGGTCCTCATCCGACTGCTCGGCCATCCAGGCGATCAGAGCATCAGATGGCACCGGCTTAGTGAAATTGCTGACGATGTTCGTGTCAAGCAAGTAACGCATCAGATATCGACCTGGCGCCCGTCCTCATGCGGGCGGGACAGGTCGAGTTCGGAGCCGATGAGCGGTGACGCCATCAGGGCCCGCAGGATGCCGCCTTTCTGCGGCGTCTCGCCGGTGATGGTCTGAGTGACCATCGTGCGGAGGCGGGACGCTTCAGCATTATCCTCGGCCAGACGGCGCGCCAGCGACCGGATGAGGTCCCGGTCCGCTTCGCGTCCCAAAACCTCGAACCGCGCCAATCCGCGCGCGGTCAGTCGAGATCTGTAACTTTGGATCGCCCGCTTCTGTGCATTGCTCATGCAGACCTCAGCTTATATCCAGTAATATAGCCGCGCGCCTCAGCTCATTCAACGGCAAAGCCCATGCTGCTCTGTGACCCGGGCCATACCTCTCATTGAAGGTAATTGAAATTTACCTTACTTTCAGCAACTGGCGTATGGAGGGTGTGATGGCGTCGCTCGTGGTGAGAGTAAAAGGCCAAATCACGCTCAAGCGGGACTTGCTGATCGTGGTGTAGCTGCTGGCGCAGGAGGGTGAGCCGACGCAGTTGCTGGCGTAGATTTCGCCGGAGGGCAATCCGACGTGGACGGCGGCGCGGCCTCGCCATTGCCGCCGGGAGCGATAGACGCCGGCCGCGGATTGGGCCGCCAGAGCGCCTAGCCCGCGCTTGCCTTCGCAAACTGCCGGGGCGAATAGCCCATCACGCGTTTGAAGGCGGCGCCGAAGGCGCTTTCGGATTCGTAGCCGACGGTGGGCGCCACCAGCACGATCGGCATGCCGCCATTGGCGAGACGGTCGGAGGCGACCATCATCCGCCAGCGGGTGAGGTAATCCATCGCCGGCTCGCCCACCGTTTCCTTGAAGCGCAGCGCGAAGCTTGAGCGTGACATGCCGGCGACCCGCGCCAGCGCCTCCAGCGTCCATTTGCGCCCTGGCTCGGCATGCATGGCCGTGATCACCGCGCTCATCTGCTTATCGGCCAGGGCGAAGAGCCAACCGGTGCTGTGCGGCGCATGTTCCGCCAGATGCAGACGCAACGCTTCCACCAGCAGGGCCTGCGCCAGATGTTCGGCGATCAGCGCGCTGCCGGGCTGCGGCTCGCGCAATTCGCGCATCAGCCGGTCGATCGACCAGCGCAAGCCAGCCTTATTGGCTTCGGCGCGAATATGCACGATCGGCGGCAGCATGCCGAGGAGCAGCTCGGCATGCATGCCCTCGAAGCCGAAATAGCCGCCGACGCCCGCGACGTCGCCGCCACCATTCAGCACCCCCGTCTCGCCCGCCGGGATTGCGGGGAAGAAGCGGAAGGCGTCGATCGGCGGCGCGTCGGCCGCGCTATACAGCCGATAGGCACGGCCGCCCGGTATCAGCACGAAATCACCCGCTTCGAGCCGCATCGGCGCGGCCGCCTCCATCGCGAGCCAGCAGGCGCCGGACTGGATCGCATAGCATTTGACGCCGTCATCGCGCGCGAAGGCGAGCAGCCAATCGCCGCCGGCATCGAGGCCGCGGAACCCGTAGCTGTTCGGGCGGAGTAGCGAGAGGATGTCGGACAGGGGGTCCATACGCGTTCCTGGACGATTGCGATGTAATTACGGACACTAGAGCATGGAGCGTCCAGCATCCATCCCTTACTTCTGATGGGGACATCAAGACCCACACCCCATCAGGAGTGACCATCATGCAAGAGAACACAGCCCTTTGGCTTCATGCCAAGCGCGCGCCCTTCACCCTCGGCGTCGCCCCGTATACCGCGCCGGGCGCGGGCGAGATCGTCATCCGCACCCGCGCCGTCGCCGTTAACCCGATGGACCGGCTGCAGCAGACCATGGGCGATATCTTCACGCCCTGGATCACGTATCCTTTCGTGGTCGGGTCCGACGTGGCCGGCGACGTGGTCGAGGTCGGCAGCGGCGTCACGCGCCTGGCGGTCGGCGACCGCGTCGTCGGCTATGCCGCGGGCTCGGACAAGCAGCGCAACCGTGCGGCCGAGGGCGGCTTTCAGGACTATGTCGTGCTCCTCGCTCATATGGTGTCGCCCATCCCCCAGACCCTGTCCTTCACGGATGCGGCCGTTCTGCCGCTGGGCCTGTCGACCGCCGCCTGCGGCCTGTTCCAGAAAGATTTTCTGGCGATGCAGGCGCCGAGCGCGAGCCCAAGCCCGGCCGGCCAGACGCTGCTGGTCTGGGGCGGATCGACCAGTGTCGGCAGCAATGCCATTCAGCTCGCCGTGGCCGCCGGCTATGACGTGATCACCACGGTCTCGCCACGAAACTTCGACTATGTGAAGCGGCTCGGCGCGCGGGCGGCCTTCGACTACCGGTCCAAGACGGTCGTGGCCGATATCATCCGCGACCTGCGCGGGCGTGAGGTCGCCGGCGCCCTGGCGATCGGCGCCGGTTCGACGGCGGCGTGCATCGACATTCTGGGTGCCAGCCAGGGCCGCCGCTTCGTCGCCATGGCGACGCCGCCGACCTCCTTCGATGCCGTGCCCGCCGGGCGTGGACGGCTGCGCCACCTGATGCCGGCGATCGCCCGCATGCTCGCCGGCACGCTGGCGCAGAGGCTGAAAGCGCGCCGGCGCGGCGTCGCCACCAAGATGATCTGGGGCAGCGCGCTGATCGGCAATGCGGTCGGCCCGATGATCTTCGAGACTTTCCTGCCGGCGGCGCTCGCCGAGGGGCGGTTCGTCGCGGCCCCAAGTGCGACGGTGGTCGGGCAGGGCCTTTCGCAGATTCCCGCAGCGCTGGAGCGCCAGCGTCTGGGCGTCTCCGCCGCCAAGCTGGTGGTGACGCTGTGACGCCCGCGGCGCCAGAGCCCGTCATGAGCCTGGCCAGCGTGACGCGCTTTCGGCTGCGGGCCATCCGCTTCCTGCCCTTCTTCGTGCTGCACGCGAACCGGACGATCGCGCAGATCCGCAAGTCGGATGGTTTCCTGGCCGGCACCGTACAGCGCGAGGCCGGCCTGGTGTTCTGGACCCTGACGGTCTGGCGGGACGCGCATGCGATGCGGGCCTATGGCGCCAGTGGGGCGCATCGCAAGGCGATGCCGCATCTGGCCGAATGGGGTGACGAGGCGAGTGTCGCGCATTGGCAGCAGCCGGGCACTGGCCTGCCCGACTGGCCGGACGTGGTGCGGCGCTTGCGCACGGAGGGGCGGCCGCTGGCATTGCGCCACCCGGGGCCTCGTCACAGCGACCAAAGCTACTACGACCCGCAGATGACGGGCGGGATGCGGCTGTGACCCTGCAAGGATCGCTGCAGACGGGGCGGCGACTGGTCTAGACGCGGGCGATCAGCGCCTGGGCCGCGGCGGGGTTGAGGACCTTGTGGCCGCTGATGACATAGAGAAAGACGTCGCGCACCTGGCCATCCGGCTTGGCGGGGTCCGCGTATTGCAGATCTTTCGGCATCTCTCCGCCGGCCCATTGCCTGGCCCGGCCGGCCCAAAGGTCGAGCGACTGTTCGGCATAGCCGAGCGGGTGCGCTTCTGTGGTGCCCATGATGCGGACATAGACGAAGGGGGCGGTGACATCGGCAATCTGCGGAAAGTCCGAATCCCCTGCGATCACGCCCGCCACGTCATAGTGGCGCAGCAGGGCGACGAAATCCGGGTTGCGGAAGCTCTCATGCCGGACTTCCACCGCATGGCGGAGGGCGCGACCCTCCACGCTTTTGGGCAGCAGTTTGAGGAAGGCCTCGAAATCGGCGGGGTCGAATTGCTTGGTCGCCATGAACTGCCAATTGATCGGCCCGAGTTTGTCTTTCAGCTCCAGCAGGCCGCTGGTGAGGAACCGCTCGACCGACTCCCCGGCCTCCGCCAGCACACGGCGGTTGGTGCAATAGCGCGAGGCTTTGAGGGAGAAGACGAAATCATCCGGCGTCTCGTCATGCCATTTGCGGAAGCTTTCCGGTTTCTGCGAACCGTAATAGGTGCCGTTGATCTCGATGGTGGTGAGCAGGCTCGCGGCATGCGCCAATTCCCGCTTCTGCGGCAGTTTGTCCGGGTAGAAAGGGCCGCGCCAGGGCTCATAGGTCCAGCCGCCGACGCCGATCCGAATGGCGCCGCTCGTTTTGTCAGCCATGGCCGCTCGCTCCACTAGGGTGACGTGTTCATAGACCAGGGTGCGGCTTGCGGGCGAGGCTTGGTCCGCGGACCTCATCTGTTCCGGCAGCGCTTGCGGGAATGCGCGCCTGCCGCTTGGATGGCATTCTCTGTGGAGGAATGACGATGGACGCCGAACGCCCGCCGCTGCCGCCTTTTCTTACGCTGGAGGACGCGGCCCGCAAGGCCCGCGGGGCGGAAGACGCCTGGAACAGCCGTGACCCGGCCCGGGTCGCGCTCGCCTATACGGCGGACAGCCGGTGGCGCAACCGGGGCGAATTCATCACCGGCCGGGCGGAGATCGAGGCTTTCCTGACCCGCAAATGGAACAAGGAGCTGGAGTACCGGCTGATCAAGGAGGTCTGGGCCTTTACCGGTCATCGCATCGCGGTGCGCTTCGCCTATGAATGGCATGACGATAGCGGTACCTGGTTCCGGTCCTATGGCAACGAGAACTGGGCCTTCGACGCGCGGGGCTTGATGGAGCATCGCTTCGCCAGCATCAACGATCTGCCGATCCGCGAGGCTGACCGGCTGTTTCATTGGCCGCTGGGCCGGCGGCCCGATGACCATGCCGGCCTGTCCGATCTCGGTCTTTGACGGAACGCCGCGCGCCGCGGCCGCGCGGCGCCCGCTTCAGCGACCGGCCGCGCGGCGGCTGACGGATTGTCGCGCCAGGGCCGCGAAATCCGCCACCGGCATGGGGCGGGCATACCAGAAGCCCTGGACGTCATCGCAGCCGAGATGGCGCAGCACCTCAGCCTGATCGGGCCGTTCCACGCCCTCAGCGGTCACCGCCACGCCGAGGGCACGGGCCAGCGCGATGATCGCCGCGACGATTTTGGTGGAGCGGTCACAGGCATCGCCGCCAAGCGCGCCGATGAAGCTTGACGCGATTTTCAGCCGGTTGACCGACATGTCGCGCAGCCGGGCCAGATTGGAATAGCCGGTGCCGAAATCATCGACGGCGATTTCGACGTTGTTTTGGGCCATTGCTTCGATGAATTCATCGACCTGCGCCTGGCTCCGCATGAGAGCGGATTCCGTGATCTCGATCTCCAGCCTGTAGCCATGCGCGCGGATGGCCTGGGCTGCCGCCAGCACCGGCCGCAGCACGGCCCCATTGAGCTGGCTGACCGAGAGATTGACGGCGATACGAAAGTCGGCCGGCAAAAGACCTGCCAAAGTGGTTGTGATGTCGGCGGTCACCTGGCGAAAGGCCCAGTCGCTGAGGCTGACGATAAGGCCGGATTGTTCGGCAATGGGGATAAAGGTCGCCGGAGAAATGGCACCAGTTAGCGGGATTGTGCAGCGCATCAGCACTTCCACACCGACGATATCGCCGCTCTCCAAATTGAACTGTGGCTGCCAAGCCAGCCAGAAGTCGCCATTGTCATGGGCGTGGCGCAGCATGTTCTGCAGCTTCACCTGCTGCGTCGCCTCGTCCTCCATGCCTGGCTCATAGAAACGCACCTGTTCGCGGCCGGAATCCTTGGACCGGTACATGGCGAGGTCCGCATGGCCGAGCAGGTTTTCGGCCGTATCGGCGTCTGCCGGATAGCGCGCGATACCGACACTCGCCGTCACGAACACCTCGTGCCCGTCGACCGATACATGGCCGCTGACGGTATGGAACAGCGTGCGGACGATGGCGTCGAGTTCACCATCGGTCGTGTAATCGGAGAAGATGGCCACGAACTCGTCACCGCCAAAGCGGCAGACGACATCCTCGGGACGCCGGCCGGCCTCCATGCGGCGGGCAATGTCAGCCAGCACCTTGTCACCGGTGCCGTGGCCGAGTGCATCATTGATGTTCTTGAAATTATCGAGGTCGATGAAGGCGACCGCAAAAGTTGTTCCGGCTTTGCCGTGGCGTTTGATCAGTTGATCCAGGCGGGATTGCAAAAAGATGCGATTGGGCAGGGTGGTGAGCTGGTCATAATTGGCCAGACGGTGTTCGCGCTTGAACAGCGTTTCGAGAACCGAATTGCGTGAGACGATGCCGCAAAACTGGCCATTCTGGTCACAGACGCCGAGGCGATCGGCGCGTTCGCCTTCCAGCAGAAGAACCGCGTCTTCGAGCAGATCATGCGAGTTGAGCAAGGGAGGCTGCCGGCGGCCGATCAGGTCGGCGAAGATCCGGTTGGGAAACAGCGCTGCCTCCCGCGTACTGACAATACCGCGAAAGGCGCATTCCTCGGAAAAGACCGCGAATGCCTCTATGTGATTGATATCGCATCTATCTGCAATATCTCGCAGCCGCTGAATGTCCTGCACGTACAGCGCATTTCGGCTCAGCGCGTGATGAACGCGGAGGACCGTGTTCATCGTTCATCCGAATCAATGGTAAGCTCAACATCGAGGTGAAGATGCAGGATTTCCTCAGCCCCCATCAGCGGCTTGATCTCCCTCAACACAAATCCGACGATGACTTCGGTCGGTATTTTCCGCAATATGGAGGAGCGGATCAGCACGTCACTGATGATGTCATCCTCGATCGGCACATGCTGATAGGAGGTGGAGGAGAGTAGGCTGAGCGCCTTGCTGACGGCGATATGCCCGATCGGGGACTGATTGCCGAGAACGAGGCCATCTTCAATCGGCGGCAGCACGAATTCTTTGATCCGGGCACGCAGATGGTGCTGGTGGCGGTGGGCTATCATGCGATCGGAAGCGCTCGCTGGTTCCCTGCTATATGGCTCAGACTGCGTCGCGGGGGAGGGGGAGTTAGTGGGGCGCATGCAAAGCCGATGACCGGTCCCATTAAGCGACATTTCAGTTCTGCGCTCCATGGAACAGAGCACTTAGTTGACGGGACCCTATACCACCATCGCTCCCATCCATAGGGACTAGGCACTAAGGCCAGGATGAAAATGGCGGTAAGATGAGCCCACGTCAATTGCGCATAAACTTTTTGCGGCCATTGCGATGAATAAGAAACGTTTCAGCCCCATAAACTCCGAGACCGGTATTGGTCTGGAGGACCATGCGCTGATTGCTTTCATGTGCAAGGTGCGGGTGCGCACGACCGCTGTCAGCACCACGGCGTTGCCTGGAATGTTGCGTTGTCGCGTTGAAATTGATGAGCCATCGATGGTGCATTCTGGACCGTCCTGCCATCCCGGATTGCGACCGGCCGCCTTAACCGGCCTCACGTCCAAGTGAAAAACGCAAGTCAGGAGTGCATAAGACGCATTGCTGACCATCACGTCAGGCGGCTGTCTGCTAATCGGATGGATTTCACCGGAGGGGTTGGGTAAACCCTAGGTTCAAAGCGCCGCTGAGCGCTGATAAAAAAGGTGGAACTGGGATGGCGGACGACAAGACTGCGGGATCAGGCCCGGCTTTCCTCTCGGACAGTGCGCTGGAGCTGCATGCCTCCGGCCGGCCCGGCAAGCTGGAAACCCGCATTTCAAAGCCGCTGACGACGGCACGGGACCTGTCTCTCGCCTATTCGCCGGGGGTGGCGGCACCCTGCCTGAAGATCGCGGAGGACCCGGAACTCGCCTATACCTATACAACCCGCGGCAATATGGTGGCGGTCATTTCCAACGGCACCGCCGTGCTCGGCCTGGGCAATATCGGCGCGCTGGCGTCCAAGCCGGTGATGGAGGGCAAGGTCGCGCTGTTCAAGCGCTTTGCCGATGTCGATGGCATCGACCTTGAAGTCGCGACCGAGGATGTTGAGGAATTCATCAATTGCGTGCGCCTTCTGGGCCCGTCCTTCGGCGGCATCAACCTGGAGGACATCAAGGCGCCGGAATGTTTCGTGATCGAGACCCGGCTGCGCGAGCTGATGGATATTCCGGTTTTCCACGATGATCAGCATGGCACCGCCATTGTGGCCGCTGCCGCCCTCATCAATGCCTGTCATCTGACCCGGCGCGATCTGGCCGATGTCCGCCTGGTGGTGAATGGTGCGGGTGCCGCCGGCATCGCCTGCATCGACCTGCTGCTCACGCTCGGCATGCGGCGGGAGAATATCCTGGCCTGCGACACCAAGGGCGTCATCCATCGTGGCCGCAGCGATCTCAATCAATGGAAATCGGCCCATGCGGTCGAGACTCCTCTGCGCAGCCTGGAAGAGGCGGTCCGCGGCGCGGATGTCTTTCTCGGCCTTTCCGCCAAAGGCGCCCTGACGCAGGAGATGGTGCGCAGCATGGCGCCGCGCCCGATTATTCTGGCCCTCGCCAACCCCGATCCCGAGATCACGCCGGAGGAGGCGCGCGCGGCATCCCCGGATGCGATCATCGCGACCGGCCGGTCCGACTATCCCAACCAGGTCAATAACGTGCTCGGCTTTCCCTATATCTTCCGGGGTGCGCTGGATGTGCGGGCCAGAACCATCAACGAGGCCATGAAGGCCGCCGCCGCCCAGGCGCTGGCCGAACTTGCCCGCGAGGACGTGCCCGATGAGGTGCATCGCGCCGCTGCCCGCCAGCTGCGCTTCGGCCCCGACTATATAATTCCCAATGCGTTCGATCCGCGTCTGATCACCCGCATTCCGCTCGCCGTCGCCGAAGCGGCGGTCGCCAGCGGCGTCGCGCGCCGGCCGCTGCCCGAGGTGAAGCTCTATCGCCGGACGCTGGCCGCGCGCCTGGATACGGCGGTCAATATCCTCGACCTCATCACCGAAAGCGTGCGCGACCAGCCCCGCCGCATCGTCTTTGCCGAGGGCGAGAATGAGACCATGGTCCGCGCTGCCGCGCAGTATCACAAGGAAGGCTTCGGCACGCCTATTCTCATCGGCAATGAGGAGCGGGTGCGGGCGGCCTTCGCACGGCTGGACCTGCCGCTGCAGGACGGTATCGAAATCCGCAATGCCCGCTTGGCCGCGCTCGACGACCACAAGAACAACGAGCGCTATTCGGACTTCCTCTATGGACGGCTGCAGCGCCGGGGCTATCTGCTGCGCGACGTGCAGCGCCTGGTCAATCAGGACCGCAACGTCTTCGCGGCCTGCGCCGTGGCGCTGGGCGACGCCGATGGCATGGTGACGGGCCTGACCCGCGCGCCGGCCCAGGCGCTGGAGGCGATACGCCTCGCGATCGACCCCAAGCCCGGCCGCATTCCCTTCGGCTTGTCGATGGTCGTCTCCCCCCATCAGACGCTGCTGGTGGCCGATACGCTGATCACCATGAAACCCTCGGCCGCGGAACTGGCGATGATTGCACGCGCGGCGGCGCATCGCATGCGCGGGCTGGGGCAAAGCCCCCGCGTCGCCTTTTGCGCCTCCTCCACCTTCGGCCAGCCGCAGGCCGGGGCTGGATCGCGCCTGGCGGAGGCGGTGCGCATTCTGGAGACGGAGGGTGCGGATTTTGAATTCGATGGGGAGATGACGCCGGAAGTGGCGCTGGATGCGCGGCTGCGGGCGGGCTACCCCTTCGCGCGGCTGACCGACAATGCCAATGTTCTGGTGATGCCGGGGCTGGACGCCGCCCAGATCGCGACCCAGATGGTGTCCCGCCTGGGTGAGGCGCGGGTGATCGGCCCGGTTTTGAACGGCCTCGCCCATGCCGTTCAGGTGGTGCCGATGGACGCCAAAGTCTCCGACCTTGTCATCTATGCCTGTTTGGCCGCGGCCCAGGTGACAGGCACAGTTGCGGAATAATAGTCATGTGATCGCCGCCCGCTTGCGCGGGCGGTGGCACTAAGGCCAGACTTTCCGCAATTGCGGAGAGATCCATCATGACCAAGCAGCTTCACCTGGGCGCCTTCATGCGCCCTGTCGGCATTCATACGGGCTGGTGGCGCTATCCATCGGCCTATGCGGATGCCAATTTCAACCTCCAGCATCTGGTCCAGTTCATCCAGACGCTGGAGCGCGGGCGTTTCGACGCCTTCTTCATGGCCGACCATCTGGCCGTGCTGAACATGTCGCTCGATGCGCTGAAGCGGAGCGGCACGGTGACGTCCTTCGAGCCGCTGACCCTGCTGTCCGCCTTGGCGATGGTGACGGAGCGGATCGGGCTGATCGCGACCGCGTCCACCACCTTCGACGAGCCATTCCATATCGCGCGGCGCTTCGCCTCCATCGACCATATCAGCAATGGCCGGGCGGGCTGGAATATCGTGACCACCTCCAACCCGGATGCCGCGCTGAATTTCGGGCGCGACGATATGATGGAGCATGACGAGCGCTACCGCCGCGCGCGGGAATTCTATGACGTGGTCACCGGCCTCTGGGACAGCTGGGCCGACGATGCCTGGATCAGGGACAAGGAGTCCGGCATCTTTTTCGACACCGACAAAATGCATGTGCTGGCGCATAAGGGCGAGCATCTGTCGGTGCGCGGCCCGCTGAATATCGCGAGGCCAGTGCAGGGTTGGCCTGTCATCGTGCAGGCCGGCGCGTCCGAAGCCGGGCGGGCCCTGGCGGCCGAGACGGCGGAGGTCATCTTCGGGTCCAGCCGCACGATCGAGGACGGGCAGCGCTTCTATGCCGATATGCAGCGCCGCCTGAGAGCTGTGGGGCGCAGCCCCGGCAGCCTCAAGATCCTGCCCGGCGTGCTGGTGGTGGTGGGCCGCACGACGGAGGAGGCGCGGGCCAAGCTGTCACTGCTGGATAGTCTTGTGCATCCCGAAAGCAGCCTGCCCAACCTCTCCATGCGCCTTGGTGTGGACGCGTCCAAATTCGATCTGGACGCGCCCTTGCCCGAGATCCCGGAGACCAATGCGAGCCAGAGCGGGCGCGCGACCTTGGTGGAGATGGCGCGGCGCGACAACATGACGGTGCGGCAGCTCGCGCAATTCGTCGGCGGCTATGGCGGATTGCAGATGGTGGGAACAGCCACCGAGATTGCCGATCAGATGCAGGCCTGGCTGGAGACGGAGGCCTCGGACGGTTTCAACATCATGTTCCATTCCGTACCCGAAGGGCTGGACGATTTCGTCCACATGGTGGTGCCCGAACTGCAGCGCCGGGGCATTTTCCGTCGCGAGTATGAGGGTACGACCTTGCGCGATCATCTGGGGCTGGAGCGGCCGGAGAACAGGTTCTTCCCCGCGGATCATGGCTGAGGCTTCCGCTCCCGGCGTGCGGGTGGCGTGATGCCGCCCGGGCGACGGGAGAGCGGGACTTCGCCGATGATCGCGTCCAGCACGCCGCTGGCGTCGCCGGCGACGGCACATAAGGCGTACGCCGAAACACCAGCCGCTTATGAAATCACAATAAGACTGATTTTGTGAGTAAAGGCGTACGCCTTTATGACTACCCCTGGACTATTTATGATCCAGCATCATTCTTTTTGCTTGCGCCTAATGATTGGCCGTGGTGTAGCGGACTAATCTTCACCAGATCGTGAGCCAGCAATGAGCAATGCGACCGTGATGCGAGCCAAGGATTTTCTGAACACCTTGGGTGTGAATACGCACATCCCCTACACCGATGGCGGCTATGCTAATCTTGCCAATGTTGAATCCGATCTCGCCTATTTGGGCATCAGTAAAGTTCGCGATTCTCTCAGTAACGGTTACGCCGGGTCGGCGCCGCTCTCGAGCTATATCAGCCTTGCGCAGCGCGGCGTGACCTTCGATGTCGTGCTGTTCGTGGGTGGAGACCACACAACTCAAGATGTCGCGGCGAGCCTTGTGCTTGCTCAGACGCTGGATAAGGCTGTCCCGCACAGCGTCGCGGCGGTGGAGGGCGCAAACGAGGTCAATAATTTCGCGCTCACCTATAATGGTGTCGGTGGAATTGCGGGCGCGGTCGCGCTGCAGAAGGCGATCTATGCGACGGTCAAGGCCGATGCGCTCTTACCTGGCGTCTCGGTCTATTATTTCACCGGCTATAATGCCGGCAGCATTGGAGTGGGGCCGAACCCCGCGACCACGCCGGGCCTGGCGGATGCCGATACCCAGCATCCCTATCCGAATAACGGCCAGGCGCCCTTGGCCTGGGTGAACCGCAGCCAGGCGCTGGGCAATGAGAAGCCGGCCACCGGACCCGCCGTCTATACCGAAACCGGCTACAGCACCAATGGCGGCACGTCCGGCGCCGTCAATCAGGACGTGCAGGCGAAATACACGCTGGATTTGCTGATGGATGACGCCCGCAACGGCATCAGCACGACCTATCTCTATCAGTTGATGGATGCCTATGCCGCGGGCTCCTCGCAGGGCGATGACGGGTTCGGTCTGTTTGGCACCAGCAATCAGCCGAAGGAGGCCGCGACCGCCATCCACGACCTGACGACCATTCTCGCCGATAGCGGCAGCAAGGCCGCTACCTTCAATCTGGCGCCGCTGACCTATACGCTGACCCATCTGCCTGCGACCGGATATAGTCTGGAACTGCAAAAATCCTCGGGCGCCACCGACATCGTGGTCTGGAACGAGCCGCAGATCTGGAACGAGACGAAGGGCCAGGAAGTAACCGCGGCGACTGTGCAGACTACGGTCGCTCTGGGTAAGGCCTATGCGACCGTCAAGGTGTTCGATCCTCTCATCAGCGCCAATGCGATCCAGACTCTGCATAATGTATCCAGCCTGACATTGGCATTGACCGATCACCCTCTGATTGTCGAGGTGGAGCCGCAGGCGAGCACCGTCTCCGGCGGCAGCGGGTCCACGACGACCACGACCCCGTCGGGAGCGGGCGCCGGCACGGGTGCCGTGAGCGTCGCGTCCGCGACGACGGCACCCGTGGTGACGGCCGCAAGCGTCACCGCTGTCACCACAACCAGCGCGCAGGGCCAAAGCGTCCCTGCCTTCACCTTCCCGGGTGGGACCGTGGCCGCAGGTGCCTTGGCCCAAGCCCAATATGCGGCCCTGTTCGATGCTCACACTGTCAGCTTCGCGGGATCGGGCGCCATCCCCGCGCCGGGCAGCGCGGGCACAGCACTTGTTGTCACAACCGCAAGTGCCGGCACCGTGCCCGCGGGCTATGCGGCGGTGCTGGATGATGCGACGGGTGACCGGCTGGCGGCCGCCGGCGGCATCACCGCCTTTTTGCAGAACGACACGAATTTCTCGGCCGGTGCCGGCAGCAGCACCGTCTATGCCGTGGGCAGCGACACTGTCTCGGCCGGCAGCGGCGCGCTGACCGTTCTGGGCGGCGCCGGCAGGCTGATGGTTGCCGGTGGCAGCGGCGCGCTGAGCCTGGTCGGCGGCTCAGGCTCGGTCTCCGTCACCGGCGGATCGGGTGCCACCGTATTGACCGGCAGCACCGGCGCGGGCAGCACGGTGCTGCAGGGCGGCAGTGGCAATAACACACTGACCGGCGGCAGCGGCACCGGCGCCTCCACCCTGATCGGCGGCCATAACGTGACCGAATTCACGGCCGGCAGCGGACCCACGATGATGGTGGCGGGCACCGGCAGCTCCATCATGAACGGCACCACCGGCACGGGCGCCGAGACGGTGTTCACGGCCGGCGGACAGGCGCTGATCGCGCTGAACAATGCCGCCGATACGATGGTTGGCGGGTCGGGGGCATCGACCATCATCGGCGGCGGTGGCGCCACCATCTATGCCTTTCTGAACGGCCATGCCGGCGGCAGCGAGGTGATTCTGGGCTTCTCCGGCCATGACAATCTGGCCTTCGGCGGCTTTGGCGGCTGGGCCATCAGCAATGAGACGGTGGTCAGCGGATCGGACGTGATGCGCCTGACGGACGGCACGGAAATCACCTTTATCGGCCTTCCTCATAGGCTGTTCTGAGGGGCTTGGTTCTACGAAGCGGCGCCACCACCTGTCGCATGCCGCTCACTGCCGGAAGGACAAACCCGATGCCCAGATGGCTGTCTCTGCCATTGCTGGCACTCGCCGCGCTCTCCGCCCTGCTGCCGGGGGCAGCCCGGGCCCAGGCGGTGATCCGCCCGCTGGGGCAGGCCGGCAGCTGGTCCGTGGTGGAGCAGAGCCCTGCCGTAAAGTCCGGCCCCGCTTCCTGCATGATCGTGAACCCTGCCGCCGCCGTCGGTATCCGCTTCCTTGACGGGTCCATCGGCCTGATGGTCGCCAATGCCCATTGGGATCTGCCGGTCGCGATGCGCGCCACCCTGCGCCTGCGCATGGGCGCCTACTCGGCATCTTTCCCGGCGACTCGCGTGAGTGCCAATACGGCCCTGGCGCCGATGGATGCCGCAGCGCTGTCGTCTCTGCTCAATGCCATGACCCAGGGTCCGTCGATGGTGCTCACCCTGTTTCCGGGCATGCCCGTGAGGCTGCGGCTGGACGGTTTCACGACCGTGCTGCCCGCGTTTCGGCGGTGTGCGGGGTTGGGGGGAGTTTGAACCAAGCCCAAGCTGGTTCGGCATCTCCACCCATCTCCAGACGGTGGCGAAAGCATTCGGCTGAAGAGAAAGTCCTCGCGACTCAAAGCGTGAAAAAGCATTCAGTGGCAAAAATTATGATGGGAATTTGAAACGTTTTTGGAGAAGTTTTTTACCATCAAACGATACATACTCTTGACGTAACCTTAATCGTGCCGGAACGTAAGTGGAATACTAGAGGTCACATATGCTCAATCTGGCAGAACAAGAGGCTACCTTCCTCCAAAAATCCATTGAGATTGGTGAGGTAGTTCTAATCCTGGGAGCGGGCGCATCCAGTTCATCAAAGAATTCTCAGAAGGAGTCGATCGTACAGGCTGAAGGATTAGCGCGAATTGTTGCCGATCGTGCAGGGCTTCCCTACAACGGCGAGAAATTGCCTATGGTGCTCGATGCTGTGCGAGGAGCGTTGTTAAGCGACCAGCAACTTTACGCTATTTATGCCCGTGAGTTTACCAAAACTGACCCCTCTACCGAGCTGACAGACCTTTTCAATTATAGTTGGAAGCGTCTCTATACATGGTGCATAGATGATGCGCTTGACAATTTGCAAGGCCGAAGAATTCAAAGATTTCGATTTATAAATGGTATGCGAGATCACGTCGTAAAGGAGGAAAACCCCGCCTATCTACAAATAATAAAACTCCACGGGGACGCGAGCGCGCCCGAGTTCGGTTTAGTAATGACTGATGCTGAATATAGCCAGGTTTTGGTGCAAGGTAAACATCACTGGTACGCACAAGCGGCGAACGACTATGTCAATCATACTCCTATTTTCATTGGAAGCCGGCTTGCTGAGCCAATACTTGCAGCGGAATTGGAGCGTGCCAAACGTGATGTGGGTTCGACGGCTCTGGGCAAAGCCTTTTTGATCACTCCCGATAAATTAACTGCCATTGAGAAGGCAAGTTTCTCCGCACGCGGGATAACGCATATTGAGGCAACTTTAGCTGATTTTGTGCATTGGCTAGAGAAGTGCTTTCCTCGCGGGCTCTCCCCTCAAGATATACTACGCAAGTCGAATAAGTACACTAATTCGGATCAAATATCTCATTTAACTCCTGAAGACGTTGGGATTGCCCACAGTCTGTTCCCGATTGATGTCGGCGACTTGTCTGCGCGCGCATTGACACGTGATCGCGCCGATCATGATCGTGACGCCCGAAATTTTCTACGTGGATCACCTCCCACTTTTGCACTTGCGGCATCAGATATACCGGTCTGGTTGAAGCCTACCGACAGCCTATACTCAGAGATGAGTCAATCTATTAGTGAAAGGGCTCGGCTTTTCGTGGCTGTGGGCCAGTCGGGAAGTGGAAAAACGACGAGTCTTCTTCAGTCACTCCTTCGCTATGGGCGCGAACATCCGGACATTCCTATCTACGAGCTACAGGGCAACGTCAGGTCTGTCCGAGCAGCACTTTCATTATTGCGAAGACTACACGACGGGCAAGTCATAGTCTATGTGGTGGATTTATTTCTTTTTGGTGATGCTTTTTCGGAAGACATTATGTCCGTGGATTCGGGATTCACTGTAGTCTCAACGGCAAGGACTGGCGAATGGAGGGATAGGCTTATGCGGAGAGTAGGCGGGATCGCCAGAGCGCACGAGTTTTCGCGCTTTACGTCCGCCGACTATTCTCCGCTTGTTGACAAACTACTTCAATATGTTCCTGCTCCTGCGCTTGCTAAATTAGATAGAAATGGTCAACTGGAGAAACTAAAAAAATCCCGAGAACAACTATTGATTGCACTTAGAGAAGCTACATCGTCAGAAACATTTAATGAGACGATTAAGAACGAATTCGAGAAACTTCCTGATCGAGATACAAAGATTTTTGTTATCGTCTGCGCGATTGCCACTCTGGCTCGCGTGGGAGTTTCTGTAGGCACGGCTAAAGAAGTCTTCATGAAGGTTAGTGCGGGCCGTACATTTGAGCAGGTGCAAGACGCAGCATCGAGCATTGTCTCGCGTCTTTCAGACGGTCGCCTCCATGCTCGACATGAGCTTTATGTCAGGCATATCATAGAAAACGTCGTCGAAATAAATGATATTTTAGATTGTCAAACAGCTTTGTTGGAGAGTTTCACCAAATTTGCTATCCCGGTTGTGAAGCACGTTAATCGAATTGATGCATCTTTATTTAGATTTTGTCTTAATCATGATGTTGTTTATCAGCAATGTATAAGGCGTCATGATAAGTTTGCCGGACGTCGACTTTACTCCCACTTTGAAATTTACTTTCAATTGGATGGTCATTTCTGGCTCCAATACGGTCTTTATATTGCTCGTTGCGGCGAGTCGCGGGAGGCGATGGACCTGCTAGTAAAGTCTATACAGGCTTATCCAGGTAACCCTTTTGCCGTTCATGCTCTGGCAGAGTTAAAGCTTCAAACTGCATATGAGCGGCCAATTTATGATGATGAAACGGCAGATCTGGTGAACTCAGCGGTTCAAAGCTTGCTCGAGTTGGATGCGGGTGGAATCATAGAGAACGATCAGTATCCAATGGTTACTCTTCTAAATTTGCATGTTGGTTCTCTCATTAGACACAATAGGCATAGTGAGGCTCAAAAATATGCAAGATTATATTACGAACGGCTTCGTCTTCTGGAAAAGCAAGGAGCAAGTGGACTGGTAACCACAGCAAAAGAAAAAGCTTTAAAATATGCAACGACTGGCGAATGGGAAAACGGGAAGCAAAAATCTCGTGTGACAGAAGTTTCTCGCAGGGCCGCGTCACATTGGCGGAAAGGAAAGCGTCCTGGCAACTAAATTTCTGCGACAAGTGCAGGGATGAAATGTAAATCGTTTAATAATAATTCTGTATTCTATAGCAGTGACAGATAGATCGTGCTGGAAAAGTGCTTTAGTAAGCATTGCTAGTTCGGGCGTGATTTTGCCTTCTCGGCGTTTAGAGTCACCGTAACTCATTCGATTGACGTTGTGCCGGCGGTGTTACTGGCGACGGCGGCCAACAGGGGAGGTTATTACGGGATCTGCTGGGTTACAGAAGTACTTGCGGTCTGAGAGTGATCGTAACAATGGCTTATCCTTAAAGAACCCAGGCAATCTACGCCGCCTTTCTGATCCGCAGCTCGACCTCCAGGCCGGCGGCGATTGCCATGTTGACGAGCGTATCGAGGCCAAAAAGATTGATCTTGCCACGCAGTAAATCGGAGATGCGCGGCTGGGTTACGCCAAGCCGCCGGGCGGCTTCGGCCTGGGACCAGTTCTGGCTTCGAATATGCTTTTCAAGCCCCATCATCAGGGTGGAGCGAAGCTTCATGTTTTCAGCTTCCGCCGGGGTATTCTCGACCGCGTCCCAGACACGGGCAAAGCTGTCATCCGTCACGATCTCAACTCCTTTGCCAAATCTGGCCAACTCTTCTGGCCGATGCCTTTCGGACCATCTTCCGCTGTAGCTTAAAGAAGTCTTTTTGCTTCTTTTTCTTCAGAAAAAGAAGGGCTTGCTTGAACGCGATCGTGGGGTGTGGGGCAGGGGGTAGACCCCCGCGACTAGCGCGGGGGTGACGGCCAAGTAACGACCGAGGTCGAAGCCGTTACGGCGCCGGGCTGCCGTGGATCTGGAAGACCGCGTTGATGCGCGCTTCCATCTCCGGGGTAATCTGCACGGCCTCGGAATCCAGAGCGACGCGCAGTTGTTCGATCGACGTGGCGCCGATGATGTTGGACGTGACGAAGGGGCGCGTGGTGACGAACGCCAGCGCCAGCGTTGTGATATCCATCCCGAACTCGGCCGCCAGTTTCATATAGGCGTCGATCGCCGCTTCCACGCCCGGCTTCTCATAGCGCTGGCCGCGCTCGAACAGCGTGGTGCGGGCGCCGGGGGGCCGCGCGCCCTTCTGATACTTGCCCGTCAGATAGCCCTGGCCGAGCGGCGAATAGGCCAGCAGGCTCACCTGCTCGCGCATGGTGACTTCGGCGAGACCCGTCTCGTATGTCCGGTTGACGAGGTTATAGGCGTTCTGGATGGAGGCGACGCGCGGCCCGTGCCCGGCGTCGGCGGCCGCCAGAAACTTCATGGTGCCCCAGGCGGTTTCGTTCGACAGGCCGAAATGGCGGATCTTGCCTTCCGTCACCAGTTCCTGCAGGGCGGCGACCGTCTCCTCGAAGGGCACGGCGTCACCCAGGCCCAGCTCGCGGTAGTTATTGCCCTCATTGCCGAAGAGGGAGACCGGCCGGTCCGGCCAATGCAGCTGATACAGATCGATGTAATCGGTCTGCAGGCGCGTCAGCGATCCTTCGATGGCGTGGCGGATATTGGCCCGATCCAGCCGGCTCGGCTTGCCGTCCGGGCGTAGATAGCTATTGCCCCGCCCGGCGACCTTGGAGGCCAGGATGACGCGGTCGCGCGTGCCGCGGGATTTGAACCAGGAGCCGACGATGCGCTCGGTCGAGCCTTGGGTCTCGGCCTTGGGCGGGATCGAATAGATTTCGGCGGTATCGAAGAAGTTGATGCCGCGGTCCAGCGCCATGTCCATTTGTTCATGGCCCTCGGCCTCGGTATTCTGCTGGCCCCAGGTCATGGTGCCAAGACAAATGGCCGACACGCGCAAATCGGTGCGGCCCAGCAAGCGGTATTCCGCCACGGGTATATCCTCGACTATTTCGGAAAGACGGTCACAGAAAAGCCCGGCACCAGACGGCGCCGGGCTTGGACGACAGACTAAAGCCTCAGGCCTAGGCTTGGAAGCCTTCGGCGCGCAGATCAAGGGTGATGGCGGCCAGCGCCTTTTCCACCCCGTCCAGCACCTCGTCGATTTCGGACTTGGTGATGATCAGCGGGGGGGAGAAGGCAAGCCCGTCCCCCGGCAGCGGGCGGCCGATGACGCCGAAGCCTTCCAGATGCTTCGCCGTGCGCGCGGCCACCCGGCGGGAAGCCTCGAAATTGCGATGGGTCGCCTTATCCTCCACCAGCTCCAGGGCCGCGATGAGGCCGATGCCGCGCACTTCGCCGACCAGCGGATGGTCGGTGAAGCGGCGGCGGAGTTCGGATTGCAGATGCGGCCCGACTTCGGCGATATGGTCCAGGATATTCAGCTCATCATAAATCTTGAGCGTCTCTACCGCGACGGCGGCCGAGACCGGATGGCCCGAATAGGTATAGCCGTGGCCGAAGGTGCCGATCTTGTGGGTCTCATCCGAGATGACGTCATAGACCTTGGCATTCACCAGCACCGCGCTGATCGGCAGATAGGCGGCCGACAGCGCCTTGGCGCAGGTCAGAATATCGGGGGCCACGCCCATGGTCTGGCTGCCCCAGTAATTCCCGGTGCGGCCGAAGCCGCAGATAACCTCGTCGGCGACCAGAAGAATATCGTATTTGTTCAGCACCGCCTGGATCTTGGGGAAATAGCCCTCGGGCGGGATGATGACGCCACCGGCGCCCATGATGGGCTCGGCAAAGAAGGCGGCGATCGTCTCAGGCCCTTCGGCCAGGATCAGCTTTTCCAGCTCATCGGCGCAGCGGGTGGCGAATTCGGCCTCCGTCTCACCGGGCAGGGCGCCGTGATAGAAATGCGGGGTCATCGTATGCAGGAAGCCCGGCAGTGGCAGGTCGAAGGACTTATGGTTATAGGGCAGGCCGGTCAGCGAGGCGGAGGCGATGGTGACGCCGTGATAGCCCTTGATGCGGCCGATGAGCTTCTTCTTTTCATGCAGGCCGCGGGCATTGTTGTAATACCAGATCATCTTAATCGCGCTGTCATTCGCCTCCGACCCCGAATTGGCGAAGAACACCTTGCTCATCGGCACCGGCGCGCGCGCCAGCAGCATCTCCGACAGTTCGATCATCGGCTCATGCGATTTGGACGCGAAGGCGTGGTAGAAGGGCAGCGCCCGCATCTGCTTGGTCGCGGCCGCGACCAGACGCTCGTTCGAGAAGCCGAGCGAGGCGCACCACAGGCCCGCGACGACGTCGATATAGGATTTGCCGGCATCATCCAGCACCCGCACGCCATTGCCCTGGGCGATGATGACAGGCCCGTTCTCGGCATGGGCGATCTGGTCGGTATAGGGATGGAAGACGCTGGCCACGTCTCTGGCGGCCAGGGAATTGAGACGGGCGGGCGGGGTCATGGTCACGAAGCTCCAGGAAAGGTTGCTCCCATGATGATCCGGCGCTTGAGCCGGGGGAAGACCCGGCGCAGTCTTTTCTCCCATGAGCACAGACCACAGCCGCCTTCGCCCTAACCTCTCGCCGGACCGGGAGATTGCGCCCCGGCTGTTCCAGGCCCTGCATGACATGAGCTTCGACGGGCTCGGCATTACCCGCGAAGCCTATGGCCCGAAGGAGACGGCGGCTCATGCGCTGGTGCGGGCCGAGGCCGCGGCGCTGGGCCTCGCCATCCGCCCCGACCATGCCGGCAATCTGTATCTGACGCTGAAGGGCCGCGAGCCTGACCTGCCGCAGATCGTCATCGGCAGCCATCTGGACAGCGTGAAATCGGGCGGCAATTACGATGGCGCGGCCGGCGTGCTGGCCGGCCTGGCGGTGGTCTCAGGCCTGGCCCGCGCCGGCTTCCAGCCACAGCGGGATGTCACCGTCATGCTTATCCGCGCGGAAGAGGCGGGCAGCTGGTTTCCCGTGAGCTATGTCGGCAGCCGCGCCGCCCTTGGACGTTTGCCCGCCGATGCGCTGGACGTGCCGCGCATGGATGACGGGCGGAGCTTGGCCCGGCATATGGCGGAGGAGGGGTTTGACCCCGATGCGGTGCGCGCCGGCACGGCCGCGCTGACGCCCGAGACCGTCGCCGGGTTCATCGAACTGCATATCGAGCAGGGACCGCTGCTGGATGAGGCGGATGTGCCGCTCGGCATCGTCACCGGCATTCCCGGCTCCCGCCGCTACCGCGCGGCCAAGGTCTTTGGCGAATATAATCATTCGGGTGCCACGCCGCGCCGGCTGCGAAAGGATGCGGCGATCGCGCTGGCCGAACTCGCCTACCGGCTGGATGCCGCCTGGGCGCAGCTGGAAGCGGAGGGTCATGCGCTGGTCTGCACCTTCTGCGTGCTGGCGACCGCGCCCGAGGCGGGCTTTACCCTCATTCCCGGCGAGGCCCATTTCCAGCTCGATATGCGCAGCGAAAGCCGGGTGAGCGTCGATCTGCTGCATGACGTGCTGATCCGTCTGGTGGCTGAGATCGAGCAGAGCCGGGGCGTGCGGTTTGATCTGGGGCCGGAAAGCGGCAGCCAGGCGAGCCCGATGGACCCCGCCATTCAGCAGGAGCTGGGGCAGGCGGCTACGGAAGCGGGCGTGCCCTATCGCCGCATGCTGTCGGGTGGCGGGCATGATACGGCGGCCTTCGCCCAGGCTGGCATACCCGCCTGCCTGATCTTCGTGCGCAACCAGTTCGGCAGCCACAATCCCCGCGAAGCCATGCGGATCGAGGATTTCGACGCCGCCTGCGACGTCATCACCCGCTGGGTGCTGGCGCGGGCGGGATAGACCGTTTCGCCCAGCGTCTGGCCCTCGCTTTCTGCACACGGCTTCCTACATGAGGGGCAATGGAGGAAGTCACCATGACGATTGCGAGCGATGTCTGGTCCGATGCGCCGGCCGGTATGACGGCCGATGATCTGGGCAATGCCTGTGCGGGCCTGGCGCCCGAGGATCTCGACAGATTGCGGGACGTCGCCCGCATTCTGGCAGCGGAGAAGGGCCTGGCCTTTCGTCTGGGCAGTTTCGTGGGCGACCAGACCGAGGGGCTGATGAACGCCGCTGGCCGTTTCGTGCTGAACAACAGCGCCTTCAGCGCCCGCAAGATCGTCGAACTCAGCCTGGACCGGCTCTATGACGCGTCGACGCGGGGCATGGACACGGTGGCCCTCGCCGAGGAAATGGCCGCGACCTCTGCCGGGCGGCGGCATAAGCTGATCAGCACCATCAGCGGGGCCGCGACCGGTTTCATGGGCGCGCCGGGCATGGTGGTGGATATTCCACTCACCACCGGCCTCATGCTGCGCTCCATTGCCGGCATTGCGCGGAGCTATGGCGAAGATCCGGCGACGCCGGAAGGCCGCCGCGCTTGTCTGGAGGTTTTCGCCCTCAGCGAGCATCGCGACGGGCCGGACGGCCAGGCGGGCTATTGGGCGGCGCGGGCCGCGCTCAGCCGTCTCGCGATCGACGGTTTCCTGCGCCGGGTGACGACGCTGCTGGGCATTTCCTTCACCCAGAAATTCCTCACCCGCATCGTGCCGGTGATCGGCGCGGCCACCGGCGGCGCGCTGAACTACGCCTTCATGGATTACTATCAGCAGATGGCGCGGGTGCATTTCGCCATCCGCCAGCTGGAGCGGCGGTACGATCCCGGGCAGGTGCGCGCCTGCATGGACCGGCTGGTGGAGCAGGAACGGGCCCGCCACCGCCGCCGGCCGCGGCCTGAGACGCTCGCTTTGCCGCCGATGCCGGCCGAGGTCGCGTGAAAAGCATCACACGGTCAGCTGCATAGACAAAGTGAGGACCAGCGGGTGGAGTGCCACCCGCCGCGGCTAAGTCTAAACTTAGGACTTGGACGCGAAATGTTGCTTAACGGCTGCCTCCCAGGCTTGCTCGAAAAGCACAGCCACCTCGGCTTTCTGATCGGAGGACATGGCGGATGTAAAATGAGTTTGCATGGGTAGTTCTTTTTGGATTGTCTGAAAAATCCCTGGCCAGGACTTTGTCAAAAAAGAATCTAGAGTTGGTCTCGCGCTGACGGTATCATCAAGGGTCATGCTGCGGTGCTGAAACTGCGTCATTGCATTGCTCCAGGTATCGAGCGTGTTCATAAACTGATCCCTTACGAGCGTGCTCACTCGAATCACGCTGGTGACATCCTCAAGATTGGTTTTCATCTCCTGGAGCAGCTTGTTCATTCTTTCAGTCACAATCTCTCCCACCTGCCTGCAGATGTTAGAGATGGCGACTAGCCTGTCAGCTCCGCGACCTGCACGCGCCGCAGTGCTCTCGGCAGTGAATGATGCGGCTATCAATCCTATTTGATTATTTATGACGCCATCCGTCCGTGCAACTTCATCTGCAACTTTGTCAAGCCAAGACAGATAGCGCTCAGAATTCGGGTCACGCGACTGCTTTGCTGAAGAGATCTCCTTATTGACGGTGAGAGCGTAGTTTACGGCAGATGATCTGATTGATATCAGCAAATCCGCAAGAATATTAATGAGAGTGTTGATGTTGGTGTCTACGGTTGTCGTGGAAGCCCTCAGACCGTCGCGCAAGTAGCTTTTGACGGCATCCTGTTTCATATCGGCCAGGAAGCCGCGCAGATTATCGGCCTCATTCGACGAGGACTTAACTGTTTCCGCTTCCAAAAGGTCTTTGAAAAACCTCTCAACCTTTTCGAGGTTTTTTGCGCCTTCGGCGCTTGTTTGATCTCCGGTTCCATCCAGAATAATAGTAGTTACTTGATTGGCCAAATTAAACCGTGCTGTTTCATTATCAAAAGTTTTCTTCATATCGGTCATGGCCGCATGCATAAGTATTTCAGCGGTTATAGCCAGACCAATGTTAAGGCCGCCGATGACTGTGCCCGCGACCGCCCAACGGCTAGTGGAGGGCGGAATGGCGCGGGCAGCATTAAGAGAAGAGCGGGCCTGTCCGCCGGCCAGAAGTGGTTCGTTCAGGACGACATTCTCTACCACTGATACCCTTCGCGAGCGTTCGGGTGAGTGGACTTCGACAGGTAGCTCGCTACTCAGGTTGAGCTGGCTAATACGGCCGGACGAGCTGCGGGAGATAGTGATTTCTATTTCTGAAGATTGTAAAAGCAGTCTGCGGGCGGCTTCACGGCGGGCGTCCGGAGGGCTGCCAACGATCATCGATTCGGACGAACTAACCGAAGAACGAGGGCTGGCGCCAGGAGAAAATTCGAGCGCTGGAAGGGCGTTCTGCAAGGATACGCCTACTCGGGACGATGAGCTCTGCGCGGGTTCGATCGATGGTCTGCCTGTGCTTCGCGACTGACGCCAATCTTGCCGGAGCTGCCAAATTGAAATCCCTATAGACGCCACGTTCAAACCAATAGAGGGATAAAATATCGCATCGACAATCTGAACTGCAGCAAATTCGCCCTCCGCATGACGGCGCTCCAGGAAGCTTTTGTAAAACTGCTCTGAAAACAAAATCGAATCAGGAAGCCGCCTAATTCCGGTATTCTGATAGGCTTTCATCGCATCAGCCAATACCATGGATAGTTCGGAAAGTTGCTCCTGCTTGGTCTGTATCGTACTAAAGAGCGAAAGCAGATCGCTGAATCCAGAGCGATAATTCGCTGCTAAAACACTCGCATTCTGGAGTTGCGCCGCTGTCGTGTTATAAGACTTTCCCGCGGCATCCATTTTATCCCAGGCTTCTTTGACATCGCCCCGAAAAAGAGGGTGTTTATTTATGCGCATGTAAACTTGATCTGTCACAGAATAGGTCGCAACCAATAAATTGACGACATTAATTACCCCGGCGATAGACATGGACGCTTCTCCAAATAAAAATATATCTAAAATATGTAGGAATTATATTGCTGAACTGGTTCCCAAAATCTTGCGGATGTTATTCATGTAATCGCTGAATATTTCAGAAAGTTCTTTTTCGGTAGTTGTAACCCACATCGGCCATTCTGCCTCGGTCACGCGATGCACATTAAGAATGCTTGATATGACGTCGTCAGTCTCTCTAATTTTTGTTTCGATCATGCGCCGCTCTGCTTCGGCTTCCGCGATTTTTTCCTTTAGAATCGGGATTTCCTCGCGAGCCATCGCTTCTCGCTCCTTTAGTTCAGCGACGCTCAACCCAATGGCAGCAAGTTCGGTCGCCACGGCAGCAACCCCGCTCGCCTTGCCAACCCGCAGAAGCTTCGCAAGGCGTGTAAATTTGGCAACTGAGGCGGCTTTCCCGATAGCCCCACCAACAAGGTTCCACTTGGCAATGGTTCCTGGCAGGCTGTTGACAGCCATGCCAATATGGATACCACGTGTACTAAGATCGCGGACTTTTTCTAGGCGAGAGAGAAAGTCTGATATTTTTTTACGTAGTTCGTCTGAAGCTGCTAACGCGGGCTGCTGGCGTGACGCATAGGTCAGTGATTCTTCTATGCCTGCCAGGCGCCGATCAAGCTCGGCCAATCGTTCAACGTCACGACTGAGTTGCGACATGACAGCAATCCGCCCGTTCAGATGCTCTATCAAGCGGTTATGATCAGATGGAGAGCGTTGTAGCTGATCCTGGAGGGAACTCACCTCCACTTCTAGCGCAGCCAGCTCTGAAAACTGTCGCTTCTCGATAGCCTCGGCAGCGTTCATAATGCCTGCGTGGCGCATTTTTTCTTTTATACCATCAAAAGTATCGTCAAATTTGTTCAGCGTTACAAAATTGGCGGCATCAAGTCCAAAATCAGTCACCACCCGCACCGAGGATGTTCCAATATCCCGCAATGTATTGGCCAATGAATCGAAGAAGCCCATTTCGTTACCTTAACGGCTGATTGGAGCCGCAACAGACACCAATATCTCAACGAATGCGTCAATATATTTTGAAGTGATAAAAACGGTTCGATCTCAAATTAAAAAATGCGTATCCTTGTGGAATGGTGGCGTCGTCAGGGCTTTGCTTCTGGCCAAGAAATTGCATCTCAACAGCACCGTGGCCGCAGCTCTCGGTGACTAGCTGATCACCAACCAAGGTCATAAATTTGGGTTCTGTTGTCTCTTTCATTATCAATGGCTTAGAGTGCTGATCCAGCAGATGGAAAGGATACGAGGATGGATCTGGGTCTTGCCGGCAAGACAGCCCTGATTACCGGCGGCACCAAGGGCATTGGCCGGGCGATCGCCGCGCTTCTGGTCGCCGAAGGGGCGAAAGTCTCCATCTGCGCGCGCAACCCGGCCGAGGTGGCGCAGGCCGTGGCGGCCCTCGGCGAGGGGAATTTTGGCCAGGCGCTGGATGTCTCTGACACGGCTGCCGTCACCGCCTGGGTGGCGGCCTCGGCCGATGCTTTGGGCGGCATCGATATCGTGGTGCCCAATGTCAGTGCGCTGGCCGTGAACCGCGACGCCGCCGCCTGGAAGGCCGGGTTTGAGACCGATATCATGGGGACGGTCAGCCTGGTCGATGCCGCGATGCCCTGGCTGGAAAAATCGACCGCCGGGTCCATCGTCATCATCTCCAGCGTGTCAGGAAGGGAGATCGATTTCGCCGCTGGCCCCTATGGCGCGTTCAAGGCCGCCCTGATCCATTACGCGCAGGGGCTCGCCTTTCAATTGGCGCCCAAGACTATCCGCGCCAATAGTGTTTCTCCCGGCAATACCTATTTCCCGGGCGGCGTCTGGGAGCATATCGAGCAGAACCTGCCCGACCTGTTCCGGGAGGCGATGGCGCTGAACCCCACAGGCCGCATGGGCAGGCCGGAGGAGATCGCGCGCGCTGTGGTGTTTCTGGCGAGTCCGGCCGCGAGTTTCATCACCGGCACCAATCTGGTGGTGGATGGGGCGCTGACCCGCGGCGTGCAGTTCTGACGCTGTCGGGCGCGGGGTGGGCCGCGCCCGACCCTGTCGTCAATGCTGCGTCCAGCCGATGTAGCTGTCCACATTGTCGCGGGTGACCAGCTTGGGCGCCATCAATACGGTACGGTCGGCGGGCGTCTGTCCGTTCATGATGCCGTAGCCGATCTTGACGCCGGTCGCGCCCATGGTGAAGGGGTCCTGCGAGGCCGAGCCCTGGATGGAGGTATCGGCTTTCAGTTCGGCGACGATATCCGGTGCGCCATCAACCGAGGTGATGACCAGTCCCTTGTCGCGGTTGGCCTGTTTGGCAGCGAGATAGGTGCCGATCGCCTCCGGGTCATTGACCCCGAAAATGCCGGCAATGTCAGGGTAGCGCACGAAATAGCCCTGGCCGATGGCGAAGCCCCCATCGCGTGAGCCTTTGGCGTTTTCGTTGTCGCTGAGGATCTTGATGTCGGGATACTGGGCCAAAGCCTTGTGGCAGCCTGACACGCGGTCGATGACGGCCGAGACCTGCTCGGCATTCTCGATGATGACATTGCCCTTGTGGCCGATCTTGTCGGCCAGATACTGGCAGGAGATTTCGCCCGCCTGAACGTTATTGGTCTGCACCACGGCGTCCGCGCCTTCGGCATTGACGTCGACGCCAATGACGGTGATGCCGGCCGCATGGGCGCGTGCGATGGCCGGGGCGATGGCATGCTGGTCAGAGGCCGTGACCAGGATCATCGACACGCCCTTGGCGATGAAACTGTCGATCTGATTGAACTGCTTGTTGAGATCATAATCGGCCGAGACCGTCGTGACCTCAACATTCGGGTTGATCTTATGGGCTTCCGCAGTCGCACCCTTGGCCAGCGCCACATAATAGGGATTGCCGAGCGAGCCCACGGTGATGCCGATGCTCGTCAGGTCCTTGGCCGAAGCGGGCGCGCACAGGCTTGCCAACGCCAGCATCGCGATGCTGCCGGCGAGAAGAGATTTCAACATGCATTCATTTCCTCGGGCTCGTTGTTCTATCCGCGCCACACGGCCCTGATGTGGCGGCGGTTGTATCCGGCGGTCATACGGCGCGCAGCCGTGTCGGCTTGGCAGGACTGCCGGATTTGGAACGGGAATGGCGGGCGATGGTTGCATCCGCATGGCGCGGCTGCAGGCGGCTGGCGATGACCAGGCGCGCGGCGCCCAGCAATCCGGCCTCAGCGCCGCTCTGCGCCCGCTGAATGGTGAGATGGCGGATGGCCAGCGGCAGGGAACGGTCCTGCACCCGGCGACGGATGCCCGACAGCAGCGCTTCGCCTGCTTCCGCCAATGTGCCGCCGATGACGATGGCGCTGGGATTGAGCACGCTGACGGTGGTGGCGATGGCATCGCCCAGTGCGAGCCCTGCGGCATGCAATCGCGCGGTGGTGGCATTGTCACCCTCCTGCATCAGCCGGATGACGTCGCGCGCGGTCTCGGCCGCTATACCCTCGGCGCGGAGATCGCGTGCGATCGCCCAGCCGGCGGCATGCGCTTCCAGGCAGCCCTGCTTGCCGCAGCGGCAGGCGGGACCGCCCGCACGGTCGAGCTGCATATGGCCGATATCGCCGGCCGCACCCTGGGCGCCGCGATAGAGAATGCCATCCGTCATGATGCCGCTGCCGATGCCGGTGCCGGCTTTGACGAACAGAAACTGCGCAGCATCCGGCCAGAAGGCCCGGAACTCCGACAGGGTCATCAGGTTGACGTCATTCTCCACCAGAACCGGCGCATTGAGATGCGTGGTCAGGCAGCCGCAGATGTCGAAATCATCCCAGCCCGGCATGACGGATGGCCCGACGACGCGACCGCCGGCATGATCGACCGGGGCGGGCAGGCCAAGACCGATGCCGAGCACATCCCCGGCGTCGCGCCCGCTCTCACGCAGAAGAGTCCGAAAGGCCGTGGTGAGCTGCGCCAGAACGGCAATGGGGCCGTCCAGCAGGTCGATGGTGACGGTGCATTGCGTGAGGATGCTAGGGGTGAGGTCCGTCACTGCCAGCCGGGCATGGGTCTCGCCGATATCGGCCGCGAGCACGACGGCGGCCTGGGGCGCCAGACGCAGCAGGCGCGACGGGCGACCGCCACCGCCGCGCATCGGCGCGGCAGACTCATCCAAAAGTCCCGCTGCGAAAAGCTGCGTCAGATATTGCGCGACAGTGGTGCGGGAAAAGCCCGTGACGCTCACAAGGTCGGCGCGGGATTGCGCCGTGCCGCCCGCGACCAGTGACAGAACAAGGCCGAGGCCGCTGGCGGCGGTGCTGTCGTTACGGGGCATCATTGCCACCCAGCGTCAGGCTGTCATGCTGATGGCGATTGAGGCGGCCCAGCGTGTCGCGGACCGCTGGTGCCTCGGCGATGTCGCGATAGCTGCGGTAGATCGCCTGATAGCTCGCGTGCTGGCGTTCATCCGGGGTGTAGCGCTGGCCTGCGGTCGCCCCGAAACGCGCCGCACCCTCGGCAAAGCCGGTCACGACCTCGCCCGCGACCGCGCCATGAATGGCGGCCCCAACGGCGGTCGCATTGGCCAGCGACGGCACCGTGATGTCCTGCCCCAGAACATCGGCCATGATCTGGACCAGCAGCGGATTGCTCTGGGCAAGACCGCTGGTGAGCAGGATCTCGGTCATGGCCAGCCCGCCCTCGGTCAGTCGATCCTTGATGACATGCGCGCCATAGCACAGGCTTTCGAGCAGCGACCGATAGAGGCCGGCGGCCGTGGTGCCCATGGTGAAACCGGCGATGAGACCGCTCAACCCTGAATCCGCATAGGGCACGCGATTGCCGCTCCACCAGTCCAGCGTGACGAGATGGTTTTCGCCCGGGCTGAGTGTGGCCGCCTCGGCATTATAAAGCGCGAAATTGCGTGCTGTGTCGGTGTCACGCGGAAAAGTCTGCACGAACCAGGCGAGCATATCGCCGAAGCCTGCCTGTCCAGCCTCATAGCACCAGAGATCGGGCAGAACGGCGCCTTCTGCCATCGCTTCGAGTCCCGGCGGCAGCGGAAGCGGTTTGTCGGCCAGCAGCAGATAGGCGGCCGAGGTGCCGAGCGCGCCGACCCAGGCACCGGGCCGCACGGCGCCCACCGCCGGCAGCACAACATGAGAGTCGATGACCGCAACAGCGACGATCGCCGGCCCCTCGATGCCGGTGCGAGCGCGCCAATCGGCTTGCAGGCTGCCCACGGGCGTGCCGACTGTTGCGGGCCGGGCAAGACGTTCGCTAAGGCCCGGTACGACATCCGCCGGATAGCCGAGGCCGGGCCGATACTGGGCCTTATAGGCGGCGAAATCGCGGCTGCGGCACTCGACCCCGGTCAATTGCCAGGTCATCCAATCCCCGGCTTCCATGAAGCGCGCCGTCTCGGCCCAAAGATCCGGGGCCTCGTCTGCTACCTGCGCCGCTTTGGCCAGCATCCATTCGCCCGACAGCCGGCCGCCGCAGGAGGCAAGATAGGCGCCGCCGCGGGCATTGATGGCATCCGCATAGGGCTGCGCGGCCGCATGTTTCCAGAGTTTGACATAGGCGTGGGGGTCATTGGGGTGGCGGGCTGACAGCGGCGTGCCGTCGGCCCGCGCCGGCAGTGGAGAACTGGCCGTGAAATCGAGGCCGATGCTGAGAATGGTGCGGCCCTGGCCGAGCGCTTTCAGAACCGTGCTGGCGGCCGCCACGTAATCGGCCGCGTCCTGTAGGGCGTACTGCGGCGGCAGCCGGCGGCCGCTGGCCAGATGCGTGGTCATCACGCCATGACGGTATTCTGCGGCGCTGGTCGCCTTCTGCGCGCCCGTCTCGGCATCGATGAGCACGCCACGCACGGACAGCGTGCCGAAATCAAGCCCGATGATGAAGCGCGCGACTGATTGATCCACCTTGACCGGCTTGCTTTGGCGCACCCGTCACGGCGCGCGGCGTTTCCCTATGCCGCGACAATAGGGGCACAGAACGCCGCGCGCAATCAGTTTTGACCAAATTTGGTCAAAACAGAGATATCAGGTTTCGCTGGGCAGCAGTGTCACGCTCCACTGCAGCTCCCGCTCGGTATGGGGCGGCAGATGCATCATGCCCGGCTTCTCGGTCAGGTCGCCGGTGAAGCCCTCGAGGCTGGCATAGCCGTGCCAGGGCTCGATACACAGGAAATCGCCCGAGCCGCCCGGCTTGGTCCAGATGCCGAGCTGCTCGAACCCTTCCCAGGAGACTTCGATCACCGGCGTGCCCTCGCCCGAGAAGCGCACCGAACGGCTGGCGAGCGTGGTGAAGACCAGCGCGTCATCCGCGAACAAATCGGTCTCCAGCGCCAGGACGCGGTCACGCACCGGGGAGGGATGCACCGCCTCCGTCAGCAGGCCGCCTTTGACGCCATGGATGGGCGCCGTCTCGTCACGGGCGAAACGCAGCTCATGCGCACTCTTAGGCACGCCGGGCTGGATCGGCCAGGCGAAGGCCGGATGCGCGCCGATCGCGGCCGGCAGGCTGACGTCACCGGTATTTGTCAGCGTATAGCGCAGCGTCAGCGCATGGCCGCGCAGCTCATAGGTGAGGTCGAGGCGGAAGGCATAGGGGTAGAGGCGGCGGCTTTCGGCATCATCCACCAGGCGCAGCGTGCAATGGCTGGGGCTGCGCGATACCCAGGTAAAGCGGCGGTCGCGGGCAAAGCCGTGCTGAGGCAGCTTATAGCTCTGCCCGTCATGGCTATAGGTGTCGCCCGTCAGCCGGCCGACAATCGGGAACAGCACTGGGGAGTGGCGCGGCCAGGCAGGCCCTGCCTGCCACAGATACTCGCGCCCGTCCGCCCCTTTCAGAGAGGCAAGCTCCGCCCCCTGGGCCAGGATGGTGGCCTGAATATCATGGCCTGAGAGGATATGGCTGTCGTCATTCGTGCCGGTCATGGCCTGCGCTCCTGTCTCTGTGCCCGCTAAGATAGGGGCGGCTGATCCCGGCTGGAAGCCTTCGCAAAGGCGCCTCGGCGGCGGATCACGCTTGACGAGCCCCCGGGGGCCTGTGCGACATTTGACGGGAACAGGAGTTTTCCCTTGTCTCGCCTCGACAGCCAGTCACTGTCTCTCGCTGAACGCAGTCTACTCTGCCGTCCTGTGTCCGGCCCTCCTTAGGGGCCAAGCTCGATCCGACCGGCATAGCAGATGGCGCGCCCATGACTTCCCATGCGCGCCTGACGACCGAGCTTTCAGACAGAGGAGACGACCATGATCGACCTGCGCGAATGGTTTGCGGAGCATCATGTCACCGAGGTGGAATGTCTTGTGCCCGATATTACGGGCATTCCCCGCGGCAAGATTACGCCTGCCCAGAAATTCCTTAACGGCGGCGCGCTGCGCCTGCCTGAGGCGATCTTCATCCAGTCCGTGACCGGCGAATATCCGCCGGACGAGGATGACCGGCTGACCGATCCGGCGATCATCGATATCACGCTGCGCGCGGATGCCAGCACGGTGCGCCTGGTGCCCTGGGCGCGGGAGCCCACGGCGCAGATCATTCATGATTGCCACTACAAGAATGGCGATCCGGTGCCGATGGCGCCGCGCCAGGTATTGCAGCGTGTGCTGAAACTCTATGAGGATAAGGGCTGGGAACCGATCCTGGCGCCGGAGCTGGAATTTTATCTCGTCGGCCGCAATACCGATCCCGATTATCCGCTGGCGCCCCCCATCGGCCGTTCCGGCCGGCAGGAAACGGGGCGGCAGTCCTATTCCGTCGATGCGGTCAATGAATTCGATCCGCTGTTTGAGGAAATGTATGACTTCTGCGAGGCGCAGGAGCTGGACCTCGATACTTTGATTCATGAAGAGGGTGCGGGGCAGGTGGAGATCAACTTCCTGCATGGCGAGCCGCTGACCCGCGCCGACCAGGTGTTCCTCTTCAAGCGCACCGTGCGCGAAGTGGCCTTGCGGCATGAAATCTACGCGACCTTCATGGCCAAGCCGATGAGCCGCGAGCCGGGCAGTGCGATGCATGTGCATCAAAGCATTGTCGATCCTGTGACGAAACAAAATCTCTTTGCGGGTGAGGACGGCAAGGCCAGCAAGCTGTTCCGCAACTATCTTGCGGGCTTGCAGAAATATACGCCGGCGGTGATGCCCATTCTGGCGCCGAACGTGAATTCCTATCGCCGGCTCTCGCGCTTTTCCAACGCCCCGATCAATCTGGAATGGGGCTATGACAACCGCACCTGCGGCCTGCGCGTGCCCTATGGATCGCCGTCCGCCATGCGTGTCGAAAACCGCGTGCCGGGCGCCGACGCCAACCCCTATCTCGCCTTCGCCGCCACGCTCGCCTGCGGCTATCTTGGCATGGTGGAGGAGCTGGAGCCGACCGCGCCTTTCGAGGGCTCGGCCTATTCCATGCCCTATGCGCTGCCGCGCGAACTCAGCCACGCGCTGGATATGATGGAGGCGTGCGAACCGCTGCGCGACATCCTGGGCGCCAAGATGATTGAGGTCCTGGTGGCCGTGAAGAAGCTTGAATACGACACCTATCTTCAGGTCATCAGTTCCTGGGAACGTGAGCATCTGCTGCTGAACGTATGAGCTTTGTGCCGGCGGAACGGGGGGAGGCGCCGGCCCCCAGCTATTACGAGGCGACGCGTGCCGTCGACCTCCAGACTGTGCCGCTACTGGGCGATATTGCGGTCGATGTCGCCATTGTCGGCGGTGGCATCACCGGCTGTTCTGCGGCGCTGGATCTGGCTGAAAAGGGCATGCGTGTCGCGCTGCTGGAAGCGCGCGATATCGGCTGGGGTGCGTCGGGGCGCAATGGCGGGCAGGTTCTGCCCGGCTATGCCATCGCCCAGCACAAGCTGGCCCGCATGGTGGGCTCGCAGGATGCGCGCCTTCTCTGGGATATGTCGGTCGAGGCAACCCGACTGGTGGAGACGCGTATTCGCGACCATGCCATTCCGGCCGATTACCGGCGCGGCTATTTCCATGCCGGCATCAAGCCCCGGCATGTCGCCGAGCTTGAGGAAGAGGCTGCGGCACTGGCGAAGCTCGGCGTCGAGGGCGCAAAGCTGGTGCGCGGCGCCGATATCCGCGCGCATATCGCGAGCGACCGCTATCGCGCCATTCTGACGGATCCGCTGGCCGCCCATCTGCATCCGCTGAACTATACGCGCGGGCTGGGTCTGGCGGCACAGAAGGCGGGCGCGCAGATCTATGCGCGCACGCCGGTGACGGCGATCGAGGAAGGGACGACGGTCCGTCTGCGCACCCCGCAGGGCACCGTCTCCGCCCGCCATGTACTGATCGTGGGTGGCGCCTATCTCGGCCGCCTGTGGCCGCAGATCGCGGGCTATGTCATGCCGGTCGGCACCTATATCGTGGCGACCGAGCCGCGCGACGATGTGCCCGATCTGCTGCCGCAAAACGAAGCGGTGGCCGATCTCAACTTCGTGCTCGATTACTTCCGCCGCTCGGCCGACAACCGGCTGCTGTTCGGGGGGCGCGTCTCCTATTCCGCCGTGCCCCCGCCCAGACTGGGTCAGGCGATGCTGGCGCGGGTGTGCAAGGTGTTTCCGCAACTGGCCGATGCGCGGGCGGAATTCGCCTGGGGTGGATTGGTCGATATTACCCGCCACCGCGCGCCGCAATTTGGCCGCCTCGCGCCAAACATCCTGATGGCGCAAGGGTTTTCAGGCCATGGCGTGGCGCTGGCCGGGCTCGCCGGGCGGGTGCTGGCGGAAGCGGCCACGGGTCAGGCCGGGCGTTTCGATGTCTTCAGCCGCATTCCGCATGCGCGCTTTCCCGGTGGCCGCGCCTTGCGGGTGCCGGCGCTGCTGCTGGCGACCACCTATTACCGGCTGCGCGACATGCTGTAACGGTTCATGCATGCGGCGCTGCATAAAAGGCTTGCGCCGCATGCACGCCAGACCCCAAGGTTTCAGATGCTTGCTCAAACCGCGTGAGGGCATCGATGAAACATATCGGTTATCTGGCCATCGTGCCGGTTCTTGGTCTTCTGCTGGGTCCTGTCATCCATAACAGTTCGACGCCCTTCATCCTCGGCATGCCCTTCCTTCTGGGCTGGATGGTCATCTGGGTCGTGCTCGTCTCCATCGTCATGGCGATTATCTACGCCCTTGATCCCGCACGGGTGTCGGCGCAGCGGACGCACGGCCGATGAACGCGGCGCTGATCCTGATCGTCCTCTCGGCGCTGCTGGCGCTGGGCCTGGGTCTGGCCGCCCGTCGTGGCCACGCCATGAAGCTGGAGGAATGGACCGTCGGCAGCCGCGGCTTCGGCGCTGTTCTGGTCTTCATTCTTCTGGCCGGCGAAATCTACACGACCTTCACCTTCCTGGGTGCGTCCGGCTGGGCCTACGGCCTGGGCGCGCCCGCCTATTATATCCTGGCCTATGGCACCATCGCCTATGCCATGGCCTATTTCATGCTGCCGCCGGTCTGGCGCTTCGCGCAGGAAAAGCGGCTGATGTCCCAGCCCGATTTCTTCGCCGCCAAATATGACAGTACCGGCCTCGGCCTTTTGGTGGCGATCGTCGGCATCGTGGCGCTGATCCCCTACCTGGTCCTGCAATTCACCGGTCTTGCTGTCATCGTGCAGACGGCGAGCTATGGGGCCGTGCCCAAAAGCGTCGCCGTGATCATCGGGGCGGCGGTGGTCTCGCTTTACGTCGTGGTCTCAGGCATTCGCGGCTCGGCCTGGACATCCGTCGTCAAGGACATCCTCATCATCCTCGTGGCGGTGGCCTTGGGCCTTTACCTGCCCTTTCACTATCAGGGCGGCATCACGCCGATGTTCGCGGCGCTGGATCACGCAAAGCCCGGCTTCCTGTCCTTCGCCGCCAGCGGCAAAAGCGTTTCCTGGTTCGTCTCGACCGTCATCCTGACGGCCTTAGGCTTCTTCATGTGGCCGCATAGTTTTGCCGCCTGCTTTACGGCAAAGGACGAGAACGTCTTCCGCAAGAATGCGATCATCCTGCCGCTGTATCAGCTGGTGCTGCTGTTCATCTTCTTCGTGGGCTTTTCCGCCGTCCTGGTGGTGCCGGGACTGAAGGGGGCCGCCACCAATATGGCGCTGCTCAAGATCGCGGTTGCCAGCTTCCCGCCCTGGGTGGTCGGCATCATCGGGGGCACGGGCGTGCTGACGGCGCTGGTGCCGGGGTCGCTGATCCTGGTGACGGCGGCCACGCTGCTCGCGCGCAATCTCGTCGGCGTGCTGCGTCCGGGCCAGGTGTCCGAGGACGGCGTCGTGCGCCTTGCCCGCATCCTGGTGCCTGTGGTGGCCTTCGTCGGTGCCTATTGCGCCATCGCCGGCAGCGCCACCATCGTGGCCCTTCTGCTGATGGGCTATGCCTTCGTCACCCAGCTTTTTCCGGCGATGATCCTCAGCCTGCTGCGGCGCAATCCGGTGACGCGGGAAGGGGCTGCGACCGGCATCAGTCTGGGCGTGGGCGCGGTGATCTATTTCACCATGACCAATACCACGGTCGCGACCCTATGGCCCTCGGGTCCCGAAGTGCTGCGGGACCTTAATATCGGCACCTGGGCGCTGATCGTCAATGTCATCGGCCTGAGCGTCGTCAGCGCGCTGACCGCGCCCAGCCGGGGGCGCGTGACCAGCGACGCTGCGGACTGAACAGTAAACCGACGATGCTCAGCCGCCATATTGGCTGAGCGTCGCGCGCAGCGGATTGGCCCCGGGGTTATTCGCCATCATCTGCACCACGACCTGCGGCGCGCTATAGGGCTGGCCATAATAGGCCTGGTTGGACGGCGCATCCGGCGAGAGTACCGACCCTTCGATCGAGACCCCGGCGAACAGGCCGCGGGTGCGGGCGAAGGTGACGATATCGGCGCGCATATGCGTGGTCGTGGCGCCGCCGACGCCGGCACCGACCGTCGCGAAGGCAAGCGAGGCATCGCCGCCGAGCTTGAAGCGGTTGCGCATGACGGCACCGAGCGCACGATCGTTCATGATCATGATCATGACTTCGGCGTCCTGAATGCCGATCTGGGCGCCGAAACTGCCCGAGCCGATGGTATAGAAGGCGGGGTCCGACCAGGAGCCGCCAGCCGCGCGCGCCATCAGCACGCAATTGCCGCCCGAGCCGCCGATCACGAAGCCGGCCTTGAACATCTGCGGACATAGCAAGACCGCCCGCGCGCTGCGCAGGGTCTCGACCAGGCTGCTGGATTGCGAGCTATTGACCAGTTCCTGCAGGGCGAGGGTCGAGCGATCGACCACATCCTGCTGGGCGGCCGGTCCCTGGCCAGACACCGCGCAGGCTGAGAGGAGAGGCGACATGGCCATCAGGCAGGCCGCGAAGGCGGTGGTGCGAAGCTTCATGATGGCAGTCCCTTTGTCGTCTGGTCTCGTCTTATGCAAATGAACATGCATCCCGCTTTGTCGCCCCCTGCTGCGGCAAATTCGTGACCGTTACAGGACGGGCACGCCTTCCACCGTCTCATTGGCAGAGATCACGCGCCAAGCCTGCCCGCGTTGTTCGAGTCGCGTCAGCGAAATATTGCCGATGCTGAGGCGGAGCGCGGCTGCGCCGCCCAGGCCCAGAACATGGGCAATGGCGGCACGGATGGCGCCGCCGTGGCAGACGATGACGATATCCTCGCCCGGACAGGTTGCCGCCAGGCTCTCCATCTCTGCGCCGACGCGCAGCAGGACATCTTCAAAACTCTCCCCATCCTGCGGCCGTTCGGCATGCGAGATGGGCCAGAAATCATGGGCGGGCAGGGTGAGATGGGCGGGCAAAGCCGCGCCGTCCAAGCCTTGCAGCCGGCCGAAGGATTGTTCGATGAAGGCGGGGGCGATGGTCCAGGGCTGCGCGGGGTAGCCGGCCGCGAAGATTGCCTGCGCGGTGCGATGCGTGCGGCTGAGCGGCGTCACCAGCCAGCGGGCCGGCTGCGGCAGCCGGCGGCCGAGTTCGGCATAGGCCGGACCCTGCGCCGCCATCGTGCTTTCGCAGATCGGCACGTCATCCGTGCCGTAAAGGGTCTTGCGCGCTTCGGCATCGACCAGGGCGTGGCGGATCAGCCAGAAACGGGTGGATTGGGGCGGCATCGGAACTCCTGGGCGCTTACTCGCCGATCGTCGTCAAGGCGCCCCGCTGACGGGCGGCGCGGAATTGGCTGGCAAAGAGAAGGCTGGCGAGAAGCAGCCAGACGGCATTGAGGCCGAAGGCAGCCAGCAGGTGCGTGGACGAGACATGACCATTGAGTAGGACAGCGCGCATGCCCTCAAAGACATGGGTCGCGGGGATGATGTCGGAGATCGGGCGCAGCCAGGACGGCAGCGTCGAGACCGGATAATAGACGGCGGCGAGCGGCGTGAGGCCGAAGAGCAGCGACCAGGCCAGCGCTTCCGCCCCGGCGCCATGGCGCAGGATGAGGGAGACGATGCCCAGCGCGAAGGCCCAGCCCATGATCATCAGATTGGCGAAGAACAGCACCAGCACCGGGCCGATGGTGAACAGATTGAAAGCATAGAGCAGATAAGCGACGAAAATGGCCGGCAGCACGCCCGCCATGACGCGGATGAAGGCGACGCCGATCAGCCCGGCCAGCATTTCCCAGGGCCGCAGCGGGCTGATGAAGATATGGCCGAGATTGCGGGACCAGATTTCCTCCAGGAAGCTGATGGCGACCCCCATCTGGCTGCGAATGGTGACCTCCCAGAGGAGCACCCCGGCCAGCATGGTGCTGGCGGCGACGATCAGCCCATGGCTATGGCCCGAAAACGCCTGGCCCGAGATGAAGCTCGCGGTGAAACCCCAGATGCACATCTGCAGAATGGGCCAATACGCGAGTTCCAGCAGGCGCGGCCAGGACCGGCGATAGAGGCACAGATGACGGTACATCAGCCCCCAGATGCGGCGCAGAGAGGCCTGCATTACACCGTCTCCTGCATGGCCGCACCCTGGCCACGGCCGCGGGCAATGTCGAGAAAGACATCCTCCATCGAGTCGCGCCCGTAGCGCGCGAGCAGCGCGTCCGGGCTGCCGGCATCGACGATGCGGCCCTTCTGCATCATCAGCACATGATCACAGAGCCGCTCGACCTCGGCCATATTGTGGGACGCGATGAGCATGGAGCACCCGGACTGCGCGCGGTAGCGCTCCAGCCAGCTGCGCACGAGGTCGCCGGTATCGGGGTCCAGGCTCGCCGTCGGCTCATCCAGCAGCAGCACGTCCGGCCGGTTGATGAGGGATTTGGCCAGGGCGACGCGCGTTTTCTGCCCGGCCGAAAGGTCCCCCGCCGGACGGTCCAGAAAGGCGTGCAGGTCCAGCTCCGCCGCCAGTTCGGCGATGCGACCGCGTGTGTCGCGCACATTGTAGAGATGGCCATAGACGGTCAGATTCTCGCGTACCGAAATGCGGCCCGGCAGGGCGATATAGGGTGAGGAAAAATTCATCCGCGCCAGCGCCGCGAAGCGATTGCGCGCCATGTCATGGCCGAGGATTTCGATTTTGCCAGCCGATGGCGTCAAAATTCCCAGCAGCATGGAGATGGTCGTGGTCTTGCCCGCGCCATTGCCGCCCAGCAGACCGACGGTCTGGCCCGTCTTGATGGCGAAGCTGATATTGTCCACGGCGAGCGTTGTGCCGTAACGCTTGCTGAGGGCTTGCACGCTGACCGTGTTCATAGGCTTCCTGTGCCGTCATGGCACGCGGCTGTCGAGCCCTTCTGGCGATAAACTCTATGGGCGTGGCCTCTGCGCGCTTTCCCGCCCCGATAGGACTTTGCTTGTGACCAGCCCGCCCGGCCTGCCGTGACATGAAACTGGATTTTCAGCCCGCGCCAGGCCGCTTGCCCACGGCGCTGCGTATCTACGCGATCGGCGATGTGCATGGCTGCGTCGCCGCCCATGCCGCCATTCTGGAGCAGATCGCCGAGGATTATGCGGCGCGGCCGGTGACCCAGGCGATCGTGATCCATATGGGCGACCTGATCGATCGCGGGCCGGATAGCGCCGCGGTGCTGGACCGCGTCGCCCGCGGGTCACCCACGGGCGGCGCCTTCATCAATCTGCGCGGCAATCATGAGGAACTCTGCCTGTCGGCCATGGAGGAGGGCGGCGAGGTTGCCGCCCTGTGGCGGCGCAATGGCGGCGACACCTGCCTTGCCGATTGGGGCGTGCCGCGCAAGGCGCCGCCCGCCGATTGGGCGGGCTATGTGCCGCAGGCCCAGATGGGGGTGCTGCTGGGCGAGCGGCTGTCCTATCGTGCCGGCAGCTATTTTTTTGCTCATGCCGGGGTGCGGCCGGGCGTGTCTTTGGCCGCGCAGGCGCCGCAGGATCTGGTCTGGATACGCGAGCCCTTCCTGTCCTGGCCTGACGCGCTGGACGCCGTCGTGGTGCATGGCCATACGCCGAAGGACCAGCCGCAGGTGAAGCTGCATCGCATCGGTATCGACACCGGCGCGGTCTATGGTGGGCGGCTGACGGCGGTGGTGCTGGAAGAGGACCGGCTGGCCTTCATGCAGGCCAAGGGACCGAAGAAGGCAAGGGCTTAGAGCTGATGTCCGCTAGATACTGGCCCTCACTCGGCGGCCTGCCGCTGCTGAGGCGCCACCGTCGGCGTTAACCGGGCAGAGATGGCCTGCTGCGCTGCGTCAAACGACGGGTAGCCGATGATCTGCATCCCGCTGACGGGATCTTTAAGAATGGGCTGATTGGGGATTGTCCCCGAGATCCACTGCTCTGCCAGTTGGCGGATCATGTCGATATCATTGTCGCCTGTCGCATCCATATCGAGGTTGCAGAGATAGTCGAATGCGTTCAACGGGTCCATGGCAACTGCGCTGTTCGGTTGGGTCATCTTACTGAAACCGTCTGGCAATACCCAGCCGGTCCCATTCTTGACCGGACGAATATGCGGGCTCAGCCGGATCACCTGAGGCGCATCGTTATGTGCACCGGTGATGACATGGGACTGAAGACTGGCGGTATCCGGCGGATCATCGATGATGGCGTCTGCGATTGCCTTGATATCCGCAATCAGGCTCGGATTCGTCACGGCCTGGAACAGTTGAGCGGACTCACCGTTCAGTGCCGGGCCCTGCGGGCGCCATACCGTGCCGCTGCCCAAGCTCAGGGCTACGATGTCGCTGCGCGCAGCGCCATTGGCCAAGGCTTCCATAACGCCGTGCAGCAAAGGGTTATTATACCCGCCAATGGCGCCATCCCAGAAGCGGCGGGTCAGGTTATTTCCGATGTCAACAACGGCCGGCGCATCGAAATAATCGATGGGCGCATTGGTTGAAGCATGCACGGCTCCGGCCAAGGTCGGCGTAAATATGGCGCCTTGCACGTCAAGGTAAGATGCCCGCGAGCGAAAGAAGACTTCTCGCCGCCAGTCATAGTCAAAGGCCACAATGATAATCTGAGGGGCGGTTTGATTGTCGCCGCCGACATAGGTGGACATCTCATTCATTCTCAAGCTGTCGACGGGATTTGGCCCGGCTTTCAGGAGCGCGGAAAGGCCGGCGAACTTTGAAGCTGCTACATAGCGTGGGCCCAGTCCCATGAGCTTGTCGGCTTCATACCTAATCCAATCGCGGCGCACGAAGATGCTGTTCCGGTTGGCCGCTGTCTGAAACAAGGCACAGATCTGCTTCGGCGTGAGGTCTTTAATGAGACCCGCCAGCACAATACTTCCACCGGAATTAGCGATAGCAAGATTAAACCTGTTTAGAATCTGATGACCGGTCTGCCCTGGAAACAGTTTATCCAGCGCCATAGCCTGGATGAGCGACCAACAGCCGCCGCCATCCAGAGAGAGAATGCGGTAAGGCATGGACTTGCACCTGACTGGAAGGAACGATTCTAGGTTTTTGGCCGCTGGTTCAGGGTGAGGGTAGAAATCGGGACACAAAGCCCTCTATTGCGTCTGTTCCGGCATAGCCTGCGAGAAGGATGGTAACGAGTGGCCCGGCGATATCGGCGACGTTATCGGTGTCGAGGTTCAGGAACTTACCAAGCCCGAGCATGAGCGTTGCAATGACACCGACGACGAAGCCGACGAGGAGACCGTAAACCAGAGGCAGGGGGTTTATGGTGCCGAGGGGCCCTGCAGGGGGCACGGGCACAGGATTTTGCCCGGCGCCCGCCGCTTGCGCCCCCTGGGCTTTGACGACCACGATGGATCGCAGTCCTTGGCCAACGGCGCCAAGCACGCCACCAAGAAGGATGGCTCCCAAGGCCTGGGTGACCGGCACAGGCGTGCTCATCGACCTCGTCTCAAACTTGTTTCGACTATGTTTACATATTTGATTCTGGTATTGCATCAAAAATTAATGCTCTGAGCATAATTGTCACTATCGCCGTGTCTTACGGCGAATGGCCGTCATTTGACTGTGCCAGCACCGCCTCCAGGTTGCGGCGATGGACCGCCTCATAGGCCGCGAAGGGCAAAATCGCGCCGGCGGCCACATCCGCCGCAATCCAGTCGCCAAGCGGCAAAGCTGCCAGCGCCGGGTCCGTGCGCGCCGCGATGAGGTTTTCGACATAGCGGCGGGTGGCGGTGATGAAACCGGGTCCGTAGCCACCGTCTGCGATCACCGTCGGGTCGCCATGATCGGGCAGGATGCGCGCGGGCCCGAGGGCGGCCAGACGGTCCAGCCCCTGCAGATGCTGGGCCAGCCGGTCAGGCTCCGCCACATAGGTGATCGGGTCTTCCAGCGTATCGCCCGCCAGCAGCAGCCCGGCATCAGGCAGAAACAGAACCGTGCCGTCCTCGCTATGGATATCCATCTGATGCAGTTCGACCTGCCGCTGTCCCACGGTCAGCGTCAACTGACCGTCGAAGACCCGCGTCGGCATGATCAGCGGATGGATAGGCGGCTCGGCCGCTGCCATCGTGGCGCGGTTCGTCTCCAGCAGGTCCGCGGTCAGGCGATTGGCGATGATCGCGCAATCCGCGAAAACTTCATTGCCAGCGACGTGATCGTCATGCCAATGGCTGAGCACGACACGGATGCGTGTCACGCCGCGGTCTGCCAGGATGCCGCGGATCAGCCGCGCATGATCGAGCGAGATATGCGTGTCATAGACCAGCGCGTCCCCCTGATCGATGATGGCATAGGTGCAGATGCCAAGCTCATAGGCGCCATCATCCAGCCAGTTCGGCGCCTCAGAATAGGCCCGCACGCCCGGCACACGGCCGTCATAGAACCCGAGGACGCCCGGAGATGGTTCCAGCACGCGCATGGTGGCGCCAAGCGGTTGTCGCGTCATAAGCAAAAGTCCCTTGGCATGATGCGCATGCGCCTTATGGCAGCCGGGCAAGCCGCTCGGTCAGAAGATCGTAGAAGCCTTGGGCATCGACGTCGCGGATATAAAGCGCGTTGGGCTTGCGGTCGGTCACGCCCCAATAGTCCGCGACCGTCATGCCGACGGTGAGCGGACTTGCCGTCTCAATCTCGACATTGATCTGCCGGCCCTGGAACAGATCGGGTTTGATCAGATAAGCGGTGACGCAGGGGTCATGCAGCGGCGCGCCGTCCGAGCCGTATTTGTCTAGATCGAATTTTTCGGAGAAGTCGAGCATGGCGGCGGCGGCGGCGGCGGCGCGGGTGGGCAAAGCGCGGATGGCGGCCAGACGCGGCGGCGTTGTCAGCACGCGATGTGTCACGTCGAGCGGCAGCAGGGTGATGGGCACGCCGCTGGCCAGCACGATGGCGGCCGCGTCAGGATCGACGTAGATGTTGAATTCGGCGGTCGGCGTGATGTTGCCGACCTCGAAATAGGCGCCCCCCATGGCGACAATCTCACGGATGCGGGGCGCGATATCGGGCGCTTTCTTCAGCGCCATGGCGATATTGGTCATCGGCCCCAGCACGCAAAGCGTGATCTCGCCAGGGCGTTCCTGGCGCAGATAGTTGATGAGGAAATCGACGCCGTGTTCGGGCTGTAGCGGCATGGCGGGCTCGGGCAGGTCCGGCCCGTTCAGCCCGGTCGCGCCATGGACATGCTCGGCCGTCACCAGCGGGCGCGCAGCGAGCGGGCCTTCGCAGCCGGCATAGACCGGAATATCGGACCGCCCCGCGAGTTCGCAGATTTTGCGGGCATTCTTGGCGGTCAGGCTCAGCGGCACATTGCCGGCGACGGCGACGATCGCCTCCACCGTAATGTCCTCCGGCGAGGCGAGGGCGAGCAGGATGGCGATGGCGTCATCCTGGCCGGGGTCGGTGTCGAAAATTACGCGTCTGGTCATAAGGCACCTTCTGGTCAAAGCGTGGTCAGCCGTCCCGCATCTCAATCGCGCTGAGCAGCGCGCCGCCGCGCAGACGGGCGCTGATCCAGATGCCAAGCACGGTCGCAATATAGGGCAGCATGAGGACGAAGTCGCGCGGCGCGCGCTCTCCGAAGACGAGTTGCGCCTTGATGCCGAGGAATTCGACCAGGGCGAAGAAGAGGGCTGCGAAGGTGGCGCCCACCGGGTGGCCGGCGCCGAAGATGACGGCGGAGAAGGCCATGAAGCCGCGGCCGGATGTCATGCCGACGCTGAAAATATCGAGCCCGCCGAGGGAGAGTTCGGCGCCGCCCAGCCCTGCCAATACGCCGCCGAGGAGAAGAGCGATGAGGCGCATGCGCACGGGGTCCGCGCCCACGCTGCGGGCGGCAAACGGATGCTCGCCCGAAGCCGCGAGCTGCAGGCCGAAGCGCGTGCGGCGGCACAGGAACCACACGGCAAAGACCATCACCGGCATGGCGACGACCAGAAGATCCAGCACGCCGAAGATGCCGAAGGCGGGGCCAAGCGTCGGAATCCCGGCGGGGGCGGTGACCGCCCCTTCGCTGCCATAGACGGCCTGGATGCCGAAATCGGTACCGCCCAGGCCAAGGCCGGTCAGGCCAAGCCCCGCAATGATGGCATTGGCTTTCAGCTTTTCGATGACGAGCCAGAGCAGCGCCGAGAGCAGGACACAGAAGCCGATCGCGCCGAGCAGACCGAGGGCGACCGAGCCGGTCTGTTCCGTGATCACCACGGCGGCACAGGCGCCGGTGATCATCAGCCCTTCGAGACCCAGATTCCATACCCCGGCGCGCTGTGCGAGCACGCCCGCCATGGCGACATAGATCATCGGTGTGCCGGTGCGCAGCACGGCGATGAGAAGTTCCATCATGACCGGTCACGCCTGGGCAGGCGAAACCATTTGGGCATGGCGCGCGAGGTGATGAAGAGGGCGATCGCCGCATTGACCATGTCGATCGCGGCCGAAGGCAGGCCGGCGATCACCGGCAGGTAGAGGCTGGCCGAGGCGAGGCCGCCGAAGAACAAAGCCACGATGACGCTGCCGCTGACCGAGAGATTGGCGACGAGGGCGATGAGGACCGCGGTAAAGCCATGCGCCGGGGAGAAGCCGCTGACCAGCCGCCCGTCCGGCCCCAGAACCTCCATGGCGCCCGCTAGGCCCGCGGTCGCGCCGCTGAACAGAAAGGCGCCAAGACCGAGCCGGGACAGGCGGGCGCCTTGCCAGGTCACCATCACCGGATTGCGCCCGGCCAGGCCGCCCAGCACGCCGAAGGCAGTGCGGTTGACAAGGACCCAGGTGATGAGCCCCACCAGCACGGTCAGCGCGATGATCCAGACCGAGACGCCGGTATCGGTACTGATGCGGATGACGGCCGGCACCGGCGGGCTGGATGTGACCTGCCCGCTGCCCGACGGGTCCTTCAGCGGTCCGCTGGTCAGCCAGATCAGCAGCAGCCCGGCGATGAAATTGCCCATCAGCGTGGTGATGACCTCATCCGTGCCGGAGGAGATGCGCAGCCATCCCGGCCAGAAGGCCCAGAGCGCGCCGAAGATGAGGCCGGCCAGGATCGCGAGCAGCGTCACGAGCAGCGGCGGCAGGCCGGGCAGCACGGCGACTGCCACGGCCGCACCAATGCCGCCCATATAGAATTGCCCTTGGGTCCCGACATTGAAATAGCCGCAGCGGAAGGCGACGACCACGCCGGTCGCCGACACAAACAGCGGGCAGGCCCAGCGCAGGTCATGCACCAGCGCGCCGTCCGACAGAAAAGCGCCGTCGAGAATGGCGGAGAACATATCGGGCGCGGAAAAACCCGAAGCTTCAAAAATGACGCCGCAGAGAATGAGGGCCAGGGTGACGAAGCCGATGGCGCGGAAGACGGCAATCAGGCGCCCGCGCATCAGTGCTCTCCGACCATGGCGGCGCCGACGCGGCCCAGGTCGTATGGCGGCGCGAACTGCCCGGTCACGCGGCCGCCCTGCAGGACAACAAGCCGGTCGCTGATGTCGAACAGCTCATCCAGGTCCGAGGAAATCAGGATAAGGCCGAGGCCGCGGTCGCGCGCCGCGCGCATGGCCTGCCAGACGAAGGCGGTCGCACCCAGGTCCAGCCCGCGCGTCGGCTGCGCCAGGATGATCAGCCGGGCATCGGCGTCGATTTCCCGCGACAAAATGACCTTCTGGGCATTGCCGCCGGAGAGCGACCGCGCCGGATTGTCGACGCTGCCGAAGCGCACGTCCCAGGATTGAAAGGCAGCCTGCGCCTCTTGCCGCAAGGCGCGGGGGTTGATCAGGCGCAGCGCGGAATGCGCCAGCAACTGGCGCGCAGCGAAATTCTCCCAAAGCGGGCTCGACAGGCTGAGCCCTTCCGTATTGCGCTCGAACGGAATGATGCGCAGGCCGCGCTGGCGTCGTGCGGAGAGCGGCAGGGCGGTCACCGCCTCGCCATCCAGCGCGACGCTGCCCGCGCTGAGTGCGACGAGACCGGCGAGCGCCTCGACCAGCGGTCGCTGGCCGTTGCCCTCCACCCCCGCGATGCCGAGGATTTCCCCGGGCGCGATCGAGAGGTCAACGCCGGCCAGGCTCTGGCCGTCGGCGGCCGGCCTGGTAACGACGCCAGTGAGGGTCGCGATGCTGCGGGTGGATGGGGATGTGTGGCGATGGCCGTGCGGCCGCGCGCTGCCGACGAGCGCGCCGAGATCCTCTTCCATCTCCGCAGCATCGGCCGGTGCTGTCTGCGCAACCGGACTTTGGCCGATGATGGCCGTCGCGATGCCGGCGGCGGTCAGGTCAGCCGCGTTATCCGGCCCCGCGATCAGGCGGCCGCCGCGCAGCACCGAGACGGTGTCGGCGACCGCCAGAACCTCGCGGATCTTATGCAGGATAACGAGGATGGTGACACCGCTGTCGCGCAGGCGCTTCAGCCGCGCGAACAGGGCTTCCGCCGCGGCGGGGGCCAGCACGGCCGTTGGCTCGTCAAGGATGAGGACCTGCGCATGGCCGGCGAGCGCGCGGGCAATCTCCACCGCCTGCTGCGTTTCCACCGGCAGGTCGCGAATGCGGGTGGAGGGTTTGGCCTCCACGCCCAGCGCTTCCAGATGGCCGCGCCAGCGTGCCTGCAGTCCGCGGCGGGTGAAGATGGCGCCATGCCGGCCTCTCAGGCCGAATTCCATGGCTTCGGCAATGGTGAAGCTCGGCGGCAGCGCGAAGCTTTGATGCACCAGCTCGACCCCCGCCGCGCGGGCATCCCGGACGCGCCCGCCCCGCAGCGGCGCGCCCGCGATGCGGATGGCGCCATCCGACGGCGTGAGCAAGCCGGCACAGGCGCGGGCAAAGGTCGTTTTGCCCGCGCCGTTCTGGCCGCAGACCGCGTGAATGCGCTGCCGCGTGAAGGAGAGATTGACGTCGCTCAGCGCCGTAAACGCTCCGAACCGCACGGTCAGCCCCGCACAGGACAGGGCCGGACTATCCCCGGTGGCTTCGGCCAGTGCCGCAGTCATGGCGTTCAGAGCTGGGTGTTGAAGGGAACCTTCAGCGTGCCGGCAATGATCGCTTTCTTTGCGGCATCAACCGCGGGCCAGGCTGCTTTCGCAGCCGCGACATAGGCCGGCGGTCCGTTCTGCGCGAAGAGATCCGACGGCACGAAGTCGATGATGCCGTCGGCGAGCGTGCTGACGTAATGGCCGGCCGTGAACTTGCCAGAGACCGCGGCCGAGACCTGATCCGTCAGGGACTGGCCGAAATTGACGAGCACGGAGGAGGCGACCGTCTTCGGCCCGAGCTTGAACTGGGTGCGGAAGACCGCGCTGACGATGCGGTTGGACCCTTCGCCGGCCGCGCGGATGACGCCGGCATCCGTTGCGGCCCCATCGGTCTGGATGAAGTCGATGCCCGTGCTGAAAAGCTGGTTGGCGATTTCCCGGCCCTTGGTCGGGTCCTGGAAAGACCCGGCGAAGGCGCCTTTGACGGTGGCGGTGTGCGAGACCTGTGCCGCTCCCGCCTTCATGGCGTTGAGGTCGGCATTCAGCCCCGGCAGGCTCATGCCGCCGATATAGCCGAGCTTGTGGCTCTGGCTGATGCTGGCCCCGAACAGCCCGGCCAGGAACATGCCGTAATGGGCCTGATATTCGACCGTGCGGACATTGGGCAGGGTGGGATTGAAGGGGTCGGCATAGAGCTGGATGAACTTCGTGCCGGGATATTGGGGCGCCACCGCTTTGATTGGGTCGGCCATTTCATTGAAGGTGGTGACGATAACGGCGGCACCGGCGCCGGCCAGGGTCGACAGGATCGACTGATAGGTCGACGGGTCCGACGCATAGATGGTGCGGATGGGGAAATGATCCTGTTTTCCGAGCGCCTTGAGATGCGCGATCATATCGTCGATCGGGCCGTTGTCGCCCGCGGCCTGGGTATGGACCAGGGCAACAAGCTTGCCCGCAGCGAAGGCAGACTGCCCAAGGAGCGGCAGCGAGAGGACGCCCGCGCCGATCATCCCGCCCGCGGCCAGAAGGCGCCGGCGCGTCGGATGGTCCGCCGCGATTGGGCTATGCTGCTCCACGACGCGCTTGGACATGAGATGCTCCCCTGGTGAATGACCGAACCTACGTGCGCGCATTGCGGAGCGTCAATCGCCTGGCCGGAGGGGCGTCGCCGTGCGGGCCGGCCTTCAGACGGGATCGGGGGTCGCGAGCGGGAAGGCGACACGCAGCGGACCGCCGTGTAGCGCCGCTCTGCGCAGACAAAGTTCGATCTGCGCCGGGGACAGGGGGCGGGCGAAAAAGTAGCCTTGCACCGAATCGCAGCCGCAGTCGGAGGCGACGGCAAGCTCGGCCGGGGTTTCCACCCCTTCCGCCACCACTGGCAGCTTCAGCACATGGGCAAGCTGCACGATGGTCGCGAAGAGGCTGATGCCCGCGTCGCTGTCCCGCGCGAGGGCGAGGAAGCTGCGATCGAGCTTGATCGAGGTCAAAGGGAGTTTCGGCAATTGCGAGAGGGAGGAGTAGCCGACCCCGAAATCATCCATCGCCACCAGGAAGCCGGCGTCGCGCGCCAAGGCCAGCGCGCGAGAGGCGGCTTCGTCGGCGAAGGTGCCTTCCGTCACTTCCAGGCAGAAGCGGCTGCGGTCCAGTCCGTACTGGTCGACCAGCGCGCTCAAGGTGCCCGGCACGTCCGCACGGATCAGTTCCAAGGGCGAAATGTTGAGATTGACGACCGGCAGATTGGCGATGCCGCTGTCGCGCCAGTCAGCGACCTGTTTGACGGCCAGTTCCCGGATCTTGGCGCCCAGGCCGCTGAACAATCCGGCGCCCTCGGCGATGCTGACGAAGTGCGACGGCGGCACCAGCCCGGCGGTGGGATGCTGCCAGCGTGCCAGCGCCTCGATCGCCACGATGCTCTGGTCACGCAGACTGATAATGGGCTGATAGGCCAGGAACAGTTCGTCATTGTTGCGGAAGGCGCTGTAGAGATCCTGCTCCAGGCTGATGCGCTCGATCCGCGCCTCATGCTGGCTGTGCAGGAAGGACACCGCCTGATTGCCGCCCTGGTTTTTGGCAATGAACACGGCTTCGTCGGCGGCGTCGCGCAGATCGCAGACCCCTTCCGTCGTGCTGTGGGCGAGGCCGATGCTGGCCGTGAGATAGAACTGCCGTCCGTCCGCCATCACGAAGGGCCGCGCCATCGCGGCGACCAGACGCTGGGCCAGGGTTTGGGCGGCGTCGCCCGGCATGGCCGCGCAGTAGATTGCAAACTCATCGCCACCGGTGCGGGCGACGAGGTGAGGCGCCGCCAGGACTTCCAGCCGACGCGCGATTTCGGCCAGGATCTGATCGGCGGCCTTATTGCCGAGCACATGGTTTGCGGACCGGAACCGGTCGATATCGACCAGCATCATGGTACCCGCCTGTCCCGCAGGATGCCGTGCAATCCGCTGGTCGAAGGCGCGGCGGTTGAGCAGACCGGTCAGCAGGTCGACGCCAGGGTCCACCGGGATGGCGCGTGGGCTGCGATCCGCTGCCGCGGGCGCGGCCGGGCGATGACCTTCGACGCCGCCGAGCAGGCCAGCGGCCGCGATCAGAATGCCACTGGCCCCGAGCAGAAGGGCTGAGGGGGACTGGAAAGCCGCCAGGCCGGTCGCGAAACCGATGATCGGGCCACAGCTCCATAAGGCGGCAATGGCCAAGGCCAGGCGCCCGGAGCGCTGCCGGCACAGCAGCATCCCCTGACCGATCGCGAGCAGCATGACAGTGACGGAGACTGCAAGCTGCGACAGCATCAGATCGGCCGGTGCGGGCCGGCCCTGGCCCAAGACGAGATGGAATGCGGCAAACAGGCCATCCGCGTCATGGGCAAGGGTCACCATGACGGCGAGCCCTGCGGCACAGAGGGCCAGGCAGCGCCAGATCAGAGATTGGGACGGCAGAGGGGACGCGGCGAGGAGCAGCAGCGCCAATAGCGCAGGGGCATAAAAACCGCCGTCCTGCTGAAGCGCGGTCAGCGCGGTCCGCAGACCCCAGGTCGCTCTATCGCCATGCAGGAGCATCGCCAGAATGCAGAGGCCGGCCAGAACCAGCGTGGCCCGGTGCAGGGCCACGGACAGCGGCCGCCGAGCGCCAGTGGGACGCCGTTTGACCGGCGCCACGCTGCGCGGCAGCTTTTTGGGTATCAGGGTGGAGCCCAAACCTAAGACATGTGGCATCAAGCGGCACTCCGCGCATGCAGACATCGCTGCGGCAGGCAGGCGCACCTGTCTAGCTCATTCATGATCCATCGAGTCACGGTTATTGCTATCGCGTAATGCCCGCCGCGCTGTCGTGCCCTATCTGAGGCTATCGGCGGCATATCCCGCGAATTTGCCGGGAGGGCGGCAACACGGTTTTGTGATCCGGCTAAAGTCTCACACCAGGCCTTCCTTGCGCAGGCTGACCCATTGGCCGTTGCCAATGATGATGTGGTCATGCACCCCAATGGACAGGGGCGCCGCCGCCGCCTGAACGGCCTGGGTGAGGTCGATATCCTGGCGCGACGGGTTGGGGTCTCCGCTGGGGTGATTGTGGACCAGGATCAGGGAACTGGCGCTCAGCTCCAAAGCGCGGCGGACGATCTCGCGCGGATAGATCGATGTGACATTGACCGTGCCGCGGCTCTGCGCCTCATCCGTGATCAGGCGATTGCGCGTATCGAGATAGAGTACGCGAAAATGCTCGACCTTTTCGCGGGCCAGCGCCGCGGTCAGATAGTCGATGAGGCGGGTCCAGCTGGACAGGATCGGCTGATCGACGACCTCGGCCCGGATCAGCCGGAGGGCTGCCGCCTGGGCTGTTTTGAGCGCCGCGATCCCGGCCTCGCCCAGCCCGTCGATCTCCCGCAATTCTGCCGGGCTCGCGCAAATCGCACCGGCGAAGCTGCGAAAGCGGGTGAGCAAGGCGCGCGCGATCGGCTTGGTATCGCGCCGGGGCAGCGCGAGGAACAGCAGCATTTCCAGCAGTTCGTGGTCGGCGAGGGCGTCGGCACCGGCCCGCAGCAGCCGGTCGCGCATGCGGGCGCGATGGCCTTCCGCGCCAATGGCAACGCTTGCCGGGGAGGTCCGCTCGTCGGCGGCATCCGGCAGGGCGCCGAACAGCCCGGGCGCTTCGGCGACATGGTGAGGGTGCTTGGCCATCGCGGCCAATCTCGCATGACGCCGGCCGCAGGGGAATATGTTACGTCATCGGATCTAAAAGTCGATGGCGCCCAGCTTTAGCCGCGCAGCAGGCGGGCGGCGGCTGGCGCGAAATAGGTCAGCACGCCGCGGCAGCCGGCGCGCTTGAACGCCATCAGGCTTTCCATCATGGCGCGCTCCTCATCCAGCCAGCCGTTGCGGGCGGCCGCCATGATCATCGCGTATTCGCCCGAGACCTGATAGGCGAAGGTTGGTACCTCGAAACGGTCGCGCACGCGGCGGATGATGTCGAGATAGGGCATGCCGGGCTTGACCATGATCATGTCCGCGCCCTCGGCGATGTCCATCGCCACTTCCCGCAGCGCCTCGTCGGAATTGGCGGGGTCCATCTGATAGGTCTTCTTGTCGCCCTTCAGCGTGCCGGAAGAGCCGAGCGCATCGCGAAAGGGACCGTAAAAGGCGCTCGCATATTTGGCGGCATAGCTCATGATGCGGGTATGGATGAGCCCCGCCCCATCCAGCGTCTCCCGGATCGCGGCGATGCGCCCGTCCATCATGTCAGAGGGCGCGATGATGTCGATCCCGGCTTCGGCCTGGATCTGCGCCTGACGGCAGAGGATGGCGACCGACTCGTCATTCGCGACATAGCCGTCGCGGATGACGCCGTCATGGCCGTGGTCGGTATAGGGGTCGAGGGCGACATCGCCGATCAGGCCGATGGCGGGAAATTCTCGTTTCAGAAGGCGAGCGGCCGAGCAGATGAGGTTGTTCGGATTGCTGGCCTCGGTGCCTTCCGCGTCCTTGCGGTCCGGCGGCGTTACCGGAAACAGGGCGATGGCGGGAATGCCCAAGCGTGCGGCCGGCTCCACATGGGCGGCCAGGCCCTCCAGCGTCACGCGCTGCACGCCGGGCATGGAACTCACCGCGGTCGGTTCACCCGCACCGTCACGCAGGAAGATCGGCCAGATCAGGTCGTCGACGGAGACCGTGTTTTCCGCAACCAGCCGGCGCGTCCAGGCATCATAGCGATTCCGGCGCAGACGGGTTTGAGGGAAACGGCTGTCGGTCATGAGCAATAACCTCTCTGTAAGCGGGCCCCACCATAGAACTCCCGCAGTCATCATGACAGGCAACCCAGCTTTGGGAAGGCGGCGGTTCACCCGGCAAGGCGCGTCATGTTACAAGGCTTGCCCGGTCGATCCGCATTTGTCCTACCCCGGCCGGGCCCGTCCAACAGGAACGTTGCATATGAACGAGCAGTCGCCCGCCGCCAGCCTTGCCCGCTTCTTTTCGGCCTCCGTGGAGGAGACCGATCCAGAGCTTGCCGCCGCCATTAAACAGGAACTCGGTCGGCAGCAGGACGGTATCGAGTTGATCGCCAGCGAGAACATCGTCTCGCGCGCCGTGCTGGACGCGCAGGGCAGCGTTCTGACCAATAAATATGCCGAAGGCTATCCGGGCCGCCGCTACTATGGCGGCTGCTATGCGGTTGATATCGCAGAAGAACTCGCGATTTCCCGGGCAAAGCAGCTATTCGGCAGTGACTTCGCCAATGTCCAGCCGCATTCGGGCGCGCAGGCGAATGGCGCCGTTATGCTGGCCCTGCTGCAGCCCGGCGATACCTTCCTGGGCATGAGCCTGGCGGCTGGCGGCCATCTCAGCCACGGCGCCGCGCCGAACCTCTCCGGCAAGTGGTTCAATGCCGTACAATACGGTGTCCGCCGCGAAGACGGCCTGCTCGATTACGAGGAGCTGGAAGAGAAGGCGCGCGCCCATAAGCCGAAGCTGATCATCGCCGGCGGCTCGGCCTATCCCCGCGTCATCGACTTCGCCCGTATCCGTAAAGTGGCCGACGACGTGGGTGCGGTCTTCATGGTCGACATGGCGCATTTCGCGGGTCTCGTCGCCGCGGGCGTGCATCCGAGTCCCTTCCCGCATGCGCATATCGCGACCACGACGACGCATAAGACGCTGCGGGGCCCGCGCGGCGGCATGATCCTGACGAACGACGCCGATCTTGCGAAGAAGATCAATTCGGCGATCTTCCCCGGTCTTCAGGGCGGCCCGCTGATGCATGTCATCGCCGCCAAGGCGGTCGCCTTCGGCGAGGCGCTGCGGCCTGAGTTCCGCACCTATGCCAAGGCGGTGGCCGAGAATGCCAAGGTCCTGGCCGCAACCCTTGTGGAGCGCGGCTTCGACATCGTCACCGGTGGCACCGACACGCATCTTCTGCTCGTCGATCTGCGGCCGAAGCGCGTCACCGGCAAAGTGGCCGAAGCGAGCCTGGAGCGCGCCCACATGACGGCGAACAAGAACGCCATTCCCTTCGATCCCGAGAAGCCCGCCATCACCTCCGGCATTCGCCTCGGCACGCCGGCCGCAACCACGCGCGGTTTCGGCCCGGCGGAATTCCGCCAGATCGGTGAGATGATCGACGAGGTTCTGACCGGCCTGTCCGGCTCGAACGAGGACGGCGGCAACACGCTGGTGGAGCAGGAAGTCGGCCGCCGCGTTCAGGCGCTGTGCGCCCGCTTCCCGATCTACCCGAACTGAGGGAAGCGCCCCGATGCGCTGCCCCTTTTGTGGTCATGACGATGCGCAGGTGAAGGACAGCCGTCCCAGCGAAGATGGGACGGCGATCCGCCGGCGTCGCTTCTGCGGCGCCTGCAGCCAGCGCTTCACGACCATCGAACGGGTGCAGTTGCGCGAGCTGGTGGTGGTCAAATCCGACCAGCGCCGGGTGCCCTTCGACCGCGACAAGCTTTCCCGCTCCATCCGCATCGCGCTGCGCAAGCGGCCGGTGCAGGAGGAGCGGATAGAGCGCATCGTCAACAGCATCGTGCGCAAGCTCGAATCGAGCGGCGACAGCGATGTGCCCAGCAAGCAGATCGGCGAGCTGGTGATGGAGACGTTGAAGGAAGTGGACGATGTCGCCTATGTCCGCTTCGCGAGCGTCTATCGGGATTTCCGCGAGGCCCGCGATTTCGAGCAGTTCCTGGGGCAGCTGGGCGAGAAGCTGGAGCCGGAGCCCGAGCCCGAGGCCCAATAGGGCTGCGTCTGAGAGGCAGATATGTTCACAGGTATCATTTCCGGTGTCGGCACGGTGGCCGAGGTGCAGCCGATCGGCCAGGGCGCGGATATGCGGCTGCGCATTGCGGTGCCGCAGGACAAGCCCGACTGGGCTGGTCTGCCGGGCGTCGTTCTGGGGGCGTCGATCGCCTGTTCGGGCTGTTGCCTGACCGTGGTGGACATGGACGGCGGCTCCTTCGCGGTCGAGGTTTCGGCCGAGAGCCTGTCCAAGACCACGCTGGGCACCTGGCAGTCCGGCCATCGGGTGAACCTTGAGCGCGCCATGAAGCTTGGCGATGAACTCGGCGGGCATATCGTCTCCGGCCATGTCGACGGCCTGGGCGAGGTCGTCTCCGCCACGCAGGAGAACGGCTCGACGCGCTGGGCTTTCCGGGTGCCACCCGGCCTGTCGCGCTTCATCGCGAGTAAGGGCAGCATTGCCGTGAACGGCGTCTCCTTGACGGTGAACGAGGTTGAGGGCGATGTGTTCGGCGTGAACATCATTCCCCACACCGCCGAAGAGACGACGTTCGGCACCCTGGCCGTGGGTGATGCAGTGAACCTAGAGATCGACATGCTGGCGCGGTATGTCGCGCGCCTGACGGAGCGCGGCCTGTGACAGTGATCAAAACCCAATCCCTGCACGACTATATCTCGCCCACCGCCGAGATCATCGAGGAAGCCCGCGCCGGGCGAATCTACATTCTGGTCGATGACGAAGACCGCGAGAATGAGGGCGACCTCTGCATTCCGGCGCAGTTCGCGACCACTGAAGCGATCAATTTCATGGCGCGCCATGCGCGCGGGCTGATTTGCCTCGCGATGACCCAAAGCCGGGTGCATCAGCTCGGCCTGCAGCTCATGAGCGCCCATAACCGGTCGCGTCACGCCTCCGCCTTCACGGTCTCGATCGAGGCGCGGCATGGCATATCGACCGGAATTTCGGCCGCTGACCGCGCGCGCACGGTGGCGGTCGCCATCAATTCCGAGAATCCGCGCGATGACATCGCGACCCCCGGCCATATCTTCCCGCTCGCCTCGCGCGATGGCGGATCTCTGGTGCGGGCGGGTCATACGGAAGCGGCGGTCGATATTTCGCGCCTGGCCGGCCTCAATCCCTCAGGCGTCATCTGCGAGGTGATGAACGAGGACGGCACCATGGCGCGGCTGCCCGAACTCATTGCCTTCGCGCAGCGCCACAATATCAAGCTCGGCACCATCGCCGATCTGATCCAGTACCGCCGCCGCACCGAAAAGCTCGTCTCGCGGTCGTACGAGACCTGGACCGGCGACCTGGAAGGCGGCGACTGGGCCGTGAAGGTGTTTGAGGACCGGCTGACCGCGACCGAGCATGTCGCCCTGGTCAAGGGCGACCTGACCGCACCCGGCGCTGTTTTGGTGCGCGTCCATAGCGTCGATCCGGTGACGGATCTGCTCGGGCCGGGCCATAAGGCGCTGGCGGCATCCAGCCGCACCATTGCCGAAGCGGGACGGGGCGTCATCGTTCTGCTGCGCGATACCCAGCCGGGCGCCGTCGCCCGCAAACTCGGTCTGAGCGTCGCTGACCGGGCCGAGGATCATGTGCTTCGCCAATACGGCATCGGTGCGCAGATCCTGATTGATCTTGGTGTTAAGGATATGATTTTGCTGACTAATCATCCGCGCAGCCTGATTGCGCTGGAGGGCTTCGGCCTCAATATCGTCGACCAGCAGCCCTTCGACGAAGCCGGACAGGGCGCCGCTTCCCCCGCTGTATTCACGGCTGATCCCGGGCAAACCCCATGAGCACCGCAGACGCCGTGATCGGCGATATCCCGGAGCTTCAGGGCGCGCTGCCCTCCGTCCTCATTATCACCGCGCCCTATTACAAGGCGGTGGTGGACGGCATGGCCGCCGGCGCGCGCGCTGTGCTGGACCACATCGGGTCGGAGCATGAGACCGTCGAGATCGCCGGCGCCTACGAACTGCCGCAGGCCCTGCGTCTGGCCGCGGCGACCGAGCGGTTTGACGGCTTCATCGTCATCGGCTGCGTCGTGAAGGGTGAGACGGATCATTACGACTTCATCTGCCGCGCCGCCATGGACGGCATTCTGGCGGTGGCGCTGGACCACAAGCTGTGTCTGGGCACCGCGCTGCTGACGGTCGATACCATCGCGCAGGCGGAAGCCCGCTCGGGTGCCGAGCATAACAAGGGCGCGGAAGCGGCTATTGCGATGCTGAAGCAGGTTGCCCTCGTCCATCATCTGGGACGCCTCTGATGTCGGGGCGCCAGGGCGGAGCTAAGGGCGGCAAGCCGCAGGGGCGGCCGCGCACCGGTGCGCGGGTCGCGGCGGTGCAGGCGCTGTTCCAGAGCGAGCAGGCCGAGGAAAATGCGGAGACCGTGATCGACCAGTTCACCCGCCACCGGCTGGGCACGGAGACAGGCAGCGGCGGATTCGAGGATGGCCGCGTGCCGGACGCGCATCTGCCGCTGTTTACGGCCATCGTGCGGGCGGCGGTACAGGGCCAGGAGCAGATCGACGCTCGGATTTCGGGGCATCTGCCGGCGGAATGGCCTTTTGAGCGGCTGGACCCCGTGCTGCGCGCCTTGCTGCGCGCGGCGGCGGCGGAACTCGCCATGACAGATGGGCCGCCGCCGCGCGTCGTCATCAATGAATATCTCGACGTGGCGCACGGATTCTTCCATGGCGAGGAGCCCAAGCTCGTCAACGGCCTGCTGGACACGCTGGCGCGCGAGGCCCGGCCGGGCGAATTCGCGGCGGTCGTGCCTGCGGATCTGCCGACACCCTAAGGACCCTGACCTTGTCCCCGCCGGCGGAACGCTTGCCGCCCGAATTCGATCTCATCGGGCGGCATTTCCGTCCGCTCGCTGGGCCGGCCGCGCTCAATCTGGAGGATGATGCCGCCGTGCTGGCGCCGCCTTTGGGGCGCGAGCTGGTGATGGCGGCCGACACCATGGTCGCCGGTGTGCATTATCTGCCGGACGATCCCGCCAGGGGCGTCGCACAGAAACTGCTGCGCGTGAACCTGTCTGACCTCGCCGCCATGGGCGCCGTGCCGCTGGGCTATCTCCTGACCGTCTCTGCCCCGTCCGACACGCCGGATGCTTGGTTCGCCGATTTCGCCTCCGGCCTCGCGGCCGATCAGGTGGAATTCGGCCTCTCTCTTCTGGGCGGCGATACGACGAGCACGCCCGGGCCGGTGACGCTGTCGCTGACCATCATCGGACATGTAGCCCCTGGGCACGCCGTCCGCCGCCGGGGGGCCAGGCCAGGCGACGAGGTCTGGGTGACGGGCACGATCGGCGATGGCGCGCTTGGCCTCGCGGTCTCTCTCGGCAAGCTCGATGATCCCAGCGGATATCTTCGGCAGCGTTATTGCGTGCCGAGCCCGCGTCTGGGCCTGCCGCTGGCGGGCGCCGTATCCGCCGCGATCGACGTCTCCGACGGACTGCTGCAGGATCTGGGTCATCTCTGCCGTCTGGCCGGATGCGGAGCCGAGATCGCGGCCGAGGCAGTGCCGCTATCGCCCGCGGCGCGCGCGGCGGGGCCGGCATGGCTCGCCGATTGTCTGGGTGGCGGGGATGATTACGAATTGCTGCTGGCGGTGCCACCCGGCAGGGGGGCGGCACTGGCGGCGGCCTGCGTGGCGCTGGGCGTGCCGCTGACCCGCATCGGCTGCTTTTCGGCGGAGACGGATGGCGTCAGGGTGGTCGATGCCGCGCAGGCGACCGTGACGGTCACCCGCCACGGCTGGAGCCATTTTTAAGGCTAGAAGCTCGGGCCGGTGCCGTGCAGACCGCCGCCGGTATCCCCGCCGCCCGTGCTGCCGCCGCCATTGAAGCGGCCGATATTGCCGAAAAGCTGCTGCAGGATCGAGACCTGGGTGCCCGGCGTCGGCGTGGTGCCCGGCGCCATGGGCACGTTCTTGGCGTCGCCCTTGCCGTAGACATTCACCTTCCGCAGAACGCCGCCCTGGTCGAAGTTCAGCACCACCACGCGCTGTTCCAGCACGCCCGGCAGGCGGCCGACGCGGGGGCGGGTGATCTGGCTGATATAGACCCAGGCATTGTCGTTGAAGGTTTCATGCGTCGTGGGGGAGCCGAGCAGGGCGGTCGCGTCGGCGGTCGTGGTGGTGCCGGGGGTCAGCTGCTTCAGGGCGTCGCTGTCGATTGGGTCGCCGCGCGTCGTCGACTGGGCCTGGAAGAAGCTGCAGCCGCCCAGCGGCAGCCCCATGACCAGACAGGCAATGGCGGCCGTGCGGCGAAAGCTCATCGGGCGACGCGGCGAAGCAGTTTCGGACACTCGGCTCATTCCTTCGTCTCTTCTCCGCTCGACGTCCGGGCCTGACGGCCGACATCAGCGGCAGCAGCGCTAGGGGGAACACTACAAACCCCATATCGCAAGCGGGGTGGGTGTCATGCCCCTGATCCGCTGTCAACTCGTCCCGCAAGGGACTATCATGATGTTAACCACAGCCCGCACCCCTCGTCGCGGGTCCAGCCCATGGACAAAGACCTTTAGATCATGACCCCCGAATTTTCCCGCCCTGTGCTGGCCGCACAGATCGGCCAGAATGAGACCCTCCGCACCATCAGCGCGACGCCGGAGGAATGTGCTGCCCTGAGTGTGCGGCTGGGCCTGCCCGAACTCATCGCCTTCAGCGCCACCATCCGCCTCAACCGCAAGCCGCGGGAGGAATTCCTGGCGCGCGGCGAAATTCGTGCCCGCGCGGTGCGGACCTGCGTCGTCTCCCTGGAAGACTTCACCGAGGAGACGAATCTGCCCTTCACGATTCGATTCGTGACCGAGGAAACCCCCCTGCAGGACGATGAGGACGAGACGCCCGTCGCCTATGACGATGGCCCGGATGAGGTCCTGTACGAGAATGACACGCTCGATCTGGGAGAGGCGGTGGTGCAGGAATATGCCCTGTCGCTGTCACCTTATCCGCGCAAGCCGGGTATCGTCTTCGCAGAGACCATCGAAGACGACGGCAATGCTTTTGCCATTCTGAAGAAGCTCGCCCAGAAGAATTAGGGGCGGCCTGAGAGGCTGAACCCGGGGCCGCCAGACCGGCCCTGGACCCGAGTCGCCTGACCAGGCCAAGGCCGGGTCAGGCTTGGCACATGAAAGGGTTGTGCCGGTTGTGTACGGCCTGCGCTTGCCGCAGGGGGGGCACTCTGCTAATTGGCCCGCCTCACGCCAATCTGAGTCAGTTTGACCGTGTCCCGCAAGGGTGACGGTCCATCAACGAGAAAGGGGTTCCGGCGATGGCCGTTCCCAAAAGAAAGACGTCGCCGTCCCGCCGTGGGATGCGCCGCAGCCACCAGGCTCTCACCGCCCCGAGCTTTGCCGAATGCGGCAATTGCGGTGAGCTGAAGCGCCCCCATCACGTTTGCAGCCACTGCGGTCATTATGACGGCCGTGAGGTTGTGGGCGCTGGCAAGGCGCTCAAGGGCACCGTTCGGGCCTAACCGGACCCGCGCCGCACCGTGTCTTCCCTCCAAGGTATAACGGAAGCGGCCGGGGCCAGCCCAGAGCCCGCGCAGTTCGCCTTGGCGATTGATGCGATGGGCGGGGATGACGCGCCGGAGATGGTGGTGGCCGGGCTTGACCTGGCGGCCGAACGCCATCCCGGCGGACGTTTTCTGCTCGTCGGCGACGAAGTCAGGCTGGCGCCGCTGCTGGCCAAGTACAAGCGCGCCCGCGCAGCCAGCACGGTCCGTCATGCGACGGAGGTCGTCACCGGGGATATGAAGCCCACGGTGGCTTTGCGCATGCGTGACAGCTCCATGCGCATCGCGGTCGACGCGGTGGCGCGTGGGGAAGCAAGCGGCGTCGTCTCGGCCGGCAATACCGGCGCGCTGCTCGCCCTGGCCAAGATCGTGGTGAAGACTCTGCCGGGCATCGACCGGCCGGCCATGGCCGCCACCGTGCCCTCTGCGCGCGGCGATGTGGTGATGCTCGACCTCGGCGCCAATGTCGTCTGCGACACGCGCAATCTCGTCGAATTCGCGGTGATGGGAGAGATGTTCGCCCGCACCGTGCTCGGCATTCCCGAACCCCGTATTGGCCTGCTCAATGTCGGCTCGGAAGAGCTGAAGGGTGATGAGCGCTTGCGCCGCGCCGCCGAAATTCTGCGCAGCAGCCATATCGGCAGCCGCTTTCATGGCTTCGTCGAAGGCCATGACATTGCGGCCGGTACGACGGATGTGATCGTGACCGACGGGTTCACCGGCAATGTCGCGCTGAAGACGGGTGAGGGCGCCCTCAAGCTGATGGGCGGTCTGCTGCGTCAGGTGTTCACCAGCAGCCTGGCCGCCAAAATCGCCTATCTGCTCGCCCGCACCAGTCTGGACCGGCTGCGCGAATGGCTGGACCCGCGGCGCTATAACGGCGCTGTCATGGTCGGCCTGAACGGCGTCGTCGTGAAATCCCATGGCGGCACGGATGCGATCGGCTTCGCCCATGCGGTCGATGTTGCGATGAACATGGTCGACCACGGCTTCACCGCCGGCATTGCCGATGGTCTGCGCAAGCTCGGCGAGCAGACGAAGCTTGCCGCCCTCTCCGAGACAGAGGCTGAGCCGGACGCGGCGGCGGAGCTTTCGGCCGATATCCTGGCCTCCGCCGCAGAGCCGCCTCTGGCCGAGGCGAAGTAGGACATCGTGACAGCGCGTTTTCGTTCCGTATTGGCCGGTGCCGGCGGGTTTTTGCCGGGCCGTGTCGTCTCCAATGACGAGATGGCCACCATTATCGATACCTCGGATGCCTGGATACGCGAACGCACCGGCATCCATCAGCGCTATCGCGCCGAAGGCGCGGAGACGACGACGTCCATGGCGGTCGCCGCCGCCCGCACAGCCCTGGATGCGGCCGGGGCCAGCGCCGATGACGTGGACCTCATCATCGTTGGCACCAGCACGCCGGACCAGGCGTTCCCCTCCGTCGCCGTGCGCGTGCAGGCGGCGCTGGGGATCAAAAGCGGCTTCGGCTTCGACGTCTCGGCCGCTTGCGCCGGCTTCGTCTATGCGCTGTCGATTGCCGATGAGATGATCCGCGCCGGGCGCGCGCGTGGCGCCCTGGTCATCGGCTCGGAAGTCTTCTCCCGCATTCTGGATTATACCGATCGCGGCACCTGCGTGCTGTTCGGCGATGGCGCCGGGGCGGTCTTTTTGCGCGCCGAGGCGGGCGAGGGCGATCAGGGCATTCTCTCCACCCACCTGCATGCGCAGGGCACCCTGGGTGACATCCTGTATGTTGACGGCGCCGTGGGCGTGGCTGACAGCGCCGGCCAGCCGCTGCCCGCCAAGCTGCGCATGAACGGGCGCGAGGTGTTCCGCCATGCCGTGCAGCGCCTGTCGGAAAGCGTCGAAGAGGCCTTGACCGCCAACAATCTTGAACCGGGCGCGGTGGACTGGCTTGTGCCGCATCAGGCCAATATCCGCATCATCGAGGGCATGGGCCGCAAGCTTGGCCTGGCCCCGGAGCGCGTCGTCATCACTGTCGACCGGCATGCCAATACCTCGGCCGCATCCATTCCGCTGGCTTTGGCGGAAGCCATGGGTGACGGCCGCATCAAGCGTGGCCAGTTGGTGCTGATGGAAGCGCTGGGTGGCGGGCTGGTCTGGGGTTCCGCACTGGTCCGTATCTAAGCTTTAGGTGCAGCTTCTTCGCGCCTTCTCTTCGCCACGGATAAAACATCTGGGTGCCAAAGCCTTGATGGTGAAGGATTCGTTGACTCCGCGGCTGGCAATGCTACCGTTACAGCATGAGTACAGTAACCCGCGCCCAGCTGGCCGAGACGATCTACGCACAGGTAGGCCTGTCGCGTAACGAATCGGCTGACCTGCTGGAAGCGGTACTGGAACGGATTTCCAACGCCCTGGAAGCCGGTGAATCGGTTAAAATCAGTGGTTTCGGGACCTTTTCTGTAAGGCAGAAGGGGCGTCGCATCGGCCGCAACCCCAAGACCGGGGTCGAAGTCCCTATCCTGCCGCGGCGGGTTCTGGTGTTCCGGCCCAGCCAGGTGCTGAAGGGCACCGTCAATGGCGAGGTTGTTGAGGATGATGGTGCCGATTCATGAGCGCCATTCCCCTGCCTCGTGAGGACGATGACCATGCCGCCCGCGCCAAGCCGAAAAAGGCGCCGACGGCCTTCCGCACAATCAGCGAAGTAGCCGACGATCTTCATATTCCGCAGCATGTTCTGCGGTTCTGGGAAACCAAATTCAGCCAGGTCAAGCCGCTGAAGCGCGGCGGTGGCCGGCGCTACTACCGGCCCGACGACGTCACTCTGCTGCGGCGCATCGCCCATCTTCTCTATACCCAGGGCTACACCATCAAAGGCGTGCAGCGCCTGTTGCGGGAAGGTGGCGGACGGCTAGCCGACGATATCCCGCCCCCGCTGCAGGACGATCAGGATGTTGAGGGGGAGAGCGACAGCGAGGCACTGCTGCTGGCCGATGCCCCTGCGGAGGAGCGCACGCGTGAGATTGCGGTCTCCGCCGGTCCGCCGTTGCGCTTCATTCCGCGCTCCAGCCATGGCGCGCTGCCCGGCGCCGCCCTGACGGCCGGGCCCTCGGCGGCCGAGGCCGAGGTTGTTCGCCTGCGCCAGGCCATGGCCGATATGCTGGGCCAGCTTGAAGAGCTGCGGGCTCTGCTGACGCGCTGAGCGGCGGCGTCTGGCGCGAAGCCTGAACCAAGCGTTTCTTTGTCATTAAAGCTTCGTTCCCCACATGCGTTCCGAAACTATTGTCGGTCGCATAATAGCAACGGGGGTTCCATGTCTGACGTCATCGCTGCGGAGTCCCGGTCGAGCGTCATAGAGCCGAAAGGCCAGCGCCACTGGGCGACCGTTCCGGTTTTTGCTCTTCTTCTCGTCTGCGGCCTGGGCTACGGCGTTTACGGCCTGGTCGGCGATATGGAACAGGCTGGCGGCTCGCCGCTTGCGATCGGCGCCTTCCTACTTCTGGGCATCGCCCTGATCATCGCGCTGGGATTCGAGTTCGTGAACGGATTTCACGACACGGCGAATGCCGTGGCGACGGTCATCTATACCCATAGCCTGCCGCCGACCTTTGCCGTGATCTGGTCCGGCGCCTTCAACTTCCTCGGCGTGCTGACCTCATCCGGGGCGGTGGCTTATGCCATCGTCGCCCTGCTGCCGAACGATCTGGTGCTGAATGTCGGCAGTTCGGCCGGGTTCGCGATGATCTTCGCGCTGCTGCTCTCAGCCATTGCCTGGAATTTGCTGACCTGGTGGTTCGGCATCCCGAATTCCTCCTCCCATGCGCTGATTGGGTCCGTCATCGGCGTCGGCATCGCCAATCAGCTCATGGCGCCCGCCGGCCACCCGACTGCCGGCGTACAATGGGGGGCGGCCATCGGCGTCTTGAAGGGCCTGCTCTTCAGCCCCGTGGCGGGTTTTGTTCTGGCCGCCCTGCTGCTGCTGCTCATGAAACTCGTGATCCGCAGCAAGAAGCTCTATACCGCGCCGGAAGGCCGCAATCCGCCGCCCTTCCTGATCCGCTGCCTGCTGGTGCTGACCTGCACCAGCGTGTCCTTCGCCCATGGCGGCAATGACGGCCAGAAGGGCATGGGGCTTATCATGCTGATCCTGATCGGCGTGGCGCCGACGGCCTTTGCCCTGAACCGCACCGTGCCGGAAAGCCATACGCCGACCTTCATTGCCAGCAGCGTCAAAGCCGCTTCGATCTTCGACGGCCATGCGGCGCGTGAAGCCGCCAGCATGGAGGCGGCGGAAGCGCGCCAGCGGCTGGATGACGCCATCAACCAGAAGCAGGTCGGCAGTCCGGCGGCCTTTGCGGCGATGTCAGCGCTGACGCATTCGATTTCCAGCCAGGTCAGCACCTATGGCTCGCTGTCTCGCGTGCCAGCGGCGGCGGCGCAGAATATCCGCAACGACATGTATCTGACCGATGCCGCTCTGTCGGCTTTGGCCAAGAATCCCGGCAGCCTGTCGGCCGCCGATCAGAAAGTGCTGAAGGACTACAAGACGGAGCTGGAGCGCGGCACGCGCTATATCCCGACCTGGGTCAAGGTCTCCGTCGCCGTCGCCCTGGGGCTGGGCACCATGGTCGGCTGGAAGCGCATCGTGCAGACGGTGGGCGAGCGGATCGGCAAGACGCATCTGAGCTACGCTCAGGGCGCGGCATCGGAGATTGTCGCTGCCGCGACCATTTCCATGGCCGAGGTCTGGGGCCTGCCGGTGTCGACCACGCATATCCTGTCGAGTGGCGTCGCGGGCACCATGGTGGCGAACGGGTCCGGCCTCCAGCGCAGCACGCTATTCAAGCTCGCCTCCGCCTGGATCATGACCCTGCCGGTCGCGATTGTGCTGTCCGGCCTGCTGTTCTTCGTCTTCCGCCATCTGTTCTAAAGAGGGCGTCTGCCCGCTCAAAAGGCCGCCGTGGCGTCAGCCCCGGCGGCCTTTTCTATTCGGCGCCCAGTTGGCCGCGTCTAGCCGGCCGCGAGCAGGGCATCGACCTCAGCGCGGTGCGGCATGCCGGCCCCGGCGCCCGCGCGTGTCACCTTCAACCCGGCCACGGCACAGGCGAAGCGCAAGGCTTCCGCCATGCTGCGCCCCTCTGACAGGGCGACGGCGACACCAGCATTGAAACTGTCGCCGGCGCCCGTCGTATCGACCAGCTTGCCCGCCTTCACCGCAGGCGCCAGCACCGTCTCTCCGTTCCGGCGCAGCAGGGCGCCCTTTTCACCCAGCGTAATGACAACCGAGCCGGCACCGCGCGCGATCAGCGCATCGGCGGCGGCTTCGGCCTCTGCCGTATTGGTCACCGGCAGGCCGGACAGCATGGCGGCCTCGGTCTCATTCGGCGTCAGGATATCGACGAGGGCGAGGATCTCTGCGGAGAGGGCAGTTGCCGGCGCGGGGTTAAGGATGGTGGTCACCCCCTTGGCGCGCGCCAGGCGCAGCGCATGCACGACCAAAGGCAGTGGCGTTTCGAGCTGGGTCAGAAAGACGGCGGCGCTGCCAATGACCTCGGCCGCCTCGTCGATCTCCGCCGTCGTCAGCGCGGCGGCGGCACCCGGCACCACGATAATGGCGTTCTCGGCCGCCTTGTCGTCGATGATGATGGCCGCGGCCCCGGTCGGCAGATCCGCACTTTCCTGCAGGAAGCGCGTGCCCACGCCTTCACGGGCATAGATGCCGCGCGCCATGTCGCCGAAATTATCGCGGCCCGTCTTGGCAAGAAATTCGACCGGCGCACCCAGCCGGGCAGTCGCGATGGCCTGGTTCGAGCCCTTGCCGCCTGGCCCGATGGCAAAGCCGCTGCCGATGACGGTTTCCGTCCAGGCGGGCAGCTTCGGCGTATGAAAAATAAGATCCGCGGCAAAAATGCCCATCACGACGATCATGGATGTGTTCTCTCTCAGCCGAGCGCCTGGGCCGCTTTCAATACGTCAGCGGCATGGCCGGGGACCGAAACCTTGCGCCAGATTTTTGCGATCTTGCCATCCTTTCCGATCAGGAAGGTGGCGCGTTCGATGCCCATGTATTTGCGGCCATACATGCTTTTCTCGACCCAGGTGCCATAGGCCTCCGTCACCGCGCCCTCGGCGTCGGAGGCAAGCGGGAAGGTAAGGCTGTATTTTGCGGCGAATTTTTCCAGCGCCTTCAGCGGATCGCGCGAGACGCCGATGACGTCGAGGCCGAGATGGCCCAGCTGCGGCAGCGCTTCCTGGAAGGCGCAGGCCTCTTTCGTGCAGCCGGAGGTATCCGCCTTCGGATAGAAGTAGAGCAGGACGGGCTTGCCGGCGTAATCCGCCCGCGTGACCGTGCGGCCGGCGGTTGCCGGCATGGTGAAATCAGGGGCGATATCGCCTTCGCTCAAGCTCATGGGCTTTTCTCCGTCAGGGTTTCTGCGCGTCTTCGGGCGCCTCGGCCGGCTGCGCCGGATCGCCGATATGCCGGATGAACGACGCGCGGACCAGAGCGGCGGTCGCGCCCATGCGGCGGCGCAAGTCCGCCATGGTGGCGTCGTGGGTAGCGGCGACCAGAATGCGGGCCGAGGCCTCCGGCAGATCGGCCGCGGCCGTGAGGCCGACGGTCAGACGCAGCATGCTTTGAATGGTTCGCCAGAGATGGTCCGCGGCAATGAGGGCGCGACCCTCGGCCTGGGGCAGCAGTCCGGCCGAGACGAGATTGCCAAGGGCGATGCGCGTGGTGGGATTGCGCAGCTCTGGATGGGCGGCACCATGAACGAGCTGAAGCACCTGGGCAATGAACTCCACCTCCATGGCGCCACCGGGGATCAGCTTGACGTCCCAGGGGCCTGCGGGCGGCAGGTCGCGCAGCATGCGGCGCCGCATGTTGCGTGCATCGCGGCGCAGCCGGTCGGCATCGCGCCGGGGCAGCAGCGCCTCCCGCAGCGCGTCCTCGACCATGGGCAGGAAAGCCGGTGAGCCGGTGACGGGGCGTGCGCGCGTCAGCGCCATCTGTTCCCAGCTCCAGGCCTGTTCCGCATGGTATTGGCGGAAGGCGGCCAGGCTGACCGCCACCGGCCCCTGATTGCCTGAGGGGCGCAACCGCATATCGACCTTATACAGCGGTCCTTCGACACCCTGCGCCGTCAGCGCATTGGTGAAGGCGGTGACCAGCCGGCCGAACCATTGGCTGGGTGCCAGCGGCTTGGGACCGTCGCTCGCCTCCGCCGCGTCGTTGCGGTCATAGATGAACATGAGATCGAGATCGGAACCGGGCATCATTTCCCGGCTGCCGCCTTTTCCCAGCAAAAGCACGGCCCAGGCGGCGCCATGCAGCCAGCCGTAGCGTGCGGCCTGCTGGGCGACGACGGCATCGAGAATGGTCGCCAGCGCCGCGTCCGCGAGTGCCGTGCGCGCGATCCCGGCGGCATCGACATCCATGCGCCCCTCGAGCGTCGCGACCCCGATGCGGAACTGTTCCTCGCTGACGAAATGACGCGTCAGCGCGATCGTGTCTTCCAGCGAGAAGGCATCCACCATCTGGGCGCGGAGCGCCCGCGAGGGGTCAGACCGGGCTTCTTCCGAGCCCAGCAGGCCCTCGAGCGAGCCGGGATGGTTGGCCAGATGATCGGCGAGGCCGGGGGCCGCGCCGAGCAGCACGGCGATCCGGTCGATCAGCGCCGGGTTGCGGCTGAACAGCGAAAAAAGCTGAACGCCCGCGGGCAGGCCCGTCACGAAATGATCGAAGCGGGCGAAGGTCTGGTCGGGCTGCGGCTGTGCCGCGATGGCCCGCAGGATAGGCGGCAGCAGACCTTCCAGCAGGCTGCGGCCGCGTTCCGAGCGCAGCGCGCGGGGCCGGCCGGACAGCCAGTGGCGGATGGTCTCCACGATGCGCGGCGTGTCGGTGAAACCGAGTTCGGACAGCCGGGCGATGGTTTGTTCGGGCGCGGCGGCGCCGGCATGGCCGACAGTGAGGCTTTCGGAGTCCCCTTCCATCTCGAAGAAGGAATCATAAAGCGCCTGCACGGCGAGAAGATGGGTGAGCAGCCGCTCTGCCAGGGCCTGCGCTGACGGAAAGCCCATGAAGCGCGCCAGCGCCATCATGCCTTCCGCCGTGCCAGGCAGGCTGTGGGTCTGGCGGTCGGCGATCATCTGCAGGCGATGCTCGACCTGGCGCAGGAAGCGATAGGCGCGCGTCAGCACGGCGGCGGTGTCGCTGGAGACATGGCGCAGACGCGTCAGCAGCCGCAGGGCCGGCAGCGTGGCGCCGACGCGCAGCATCGGCTCCCGCCCGCCCCAGACCAGCTGCTGGGATTGGGCCAGGAATTCAATCTCACGGATGCCGCCGCGACCGATCTTCAAATTGTGAGAGAGCAGACGGTTTACCGGGTCCGGCCCCACCGGAATCGGGCCACCGCGATGGGCGTCCATCAGGCGCTTCATGGCGTGAATATCGGCGATGGCCGCAAAATCGAGATGGCGGCGCCAGACGAAAGGCCGCAGCGCTTCGAGAAACGATTGACCGAGGGCGATGTCGCCGGCCACCGGCCGCGCTTTGATGAAAGCGGCGCGTTCCCAGTTGCGGCCCATTGTTTCGTAATAGGCGAGGGCCGTCGGCACCGAAATGGCGAGCGGCATGGCCGAAGGATCGGGACGCAGACGCAGATCGACGCGAAAAACGTAACCGCCGACCTCGCGCAATTCCATGAGCTTCACCAGATCCCTGGCTAGGCGTGTGTACGTCTCGCCTATAGTCTCTTGCGGAGAGGCAATGGCTGCCGGATCGTAGAAGACGATGAGGTCGATATCGCTCGAATAATTCAACTCGCGGCCGCCGAGCTTGCCGAGAGCCAGAATGGTCAGGCCCGAGCCGGTGACGGGATCGCTGTCGGGTTCGGGCAGGTGGATGCGTCCCTGCGCATGGTTGCGCAGCAGCAGATGACGCACGGCCAGCTGCAGAGTCTCTTCGGCGAGTCGCGACAGTGCGCCCGTGACGCGCGACAAGGGCAACACCCCACCGATATCACCCAGTGCGACGGCCAGCGCGACCTGCCGCTTGGCATGCCGCATGGCGGCACTGACGGTCGCGGTCTTCGCATCGGGGCGGATATGGGCCAGCCGGCCAAAGGCGCGCGCGATGGCGCTTTCGGGCCCGTCCCGCCAGGCCATGACCAGAGTTTCATGCTCCCGCAGGCTCAGATCCGCGAGATAATCGCTATTGCCGCCGATGGCGCGCAGCATGCCGAGCGGGAGCGCATCCAGGCCCAGCGCCTGGATGCGCTCCACGAAACGGTCGGCGGAGTCCATGTCGGCCGGCAGCGGCCAGGGCATGGGCCAGGAAAAGGGATTGTCCGGGGTCATGGCGGCGGAGGCTGGGCATGACCGCGGCGGACGGTCAAGTGCCGGCGCCGGGCGAGCCTGTCGCCGATATGCCGCGCCGCGGCTGGTTCCGGCATCGGCGCTGGTGGTGGAAGTGGCCGCTGGATGCCCTGATCATCACCGTCGAATGGGGATTTCTGGCGCTTGCCGTCCTCAGTGCGATTCTCGCCTGGCGGCTGGCGCAGGGGCCGGTTGATCTGTCCTGGGCCTTACCGCGTCTGACCCGGATCGTGGCCATCGCGGCCCCCCGGATCGACGCGCATGTCGCCCATCTCGACCTCGCCTGGAACGGGTTCAAACAAGGCCCGGATCAGCCGCTGCAGGTGACCGGTGCCGGCATCAGCGTCGTCGATACGGCGCAGGACCGCAGCCTGAGCCTCAATCATCTCAGTATCGACCTGTCGATGGCCTGGGCCACGCATGGCGTTTTCGCCCCGCGGGTGGTGACCCTGGACGGGCTACAGGTGACGGTGCAACGCGCACCGCCCGCGCCCGTGGTGGCGGCGGACGCCGTGCAGCACGTGAGGCATAGCAATCTGCGGCAAACGTTGCGTGATATCATTGCCGTGCTGCGCCAGCCGCCGCAAAGCGACACCCATCTGCTGCCCGTCAAAGTCGCTCAGCTGTCGGAATTGCGGCGTGTCACGCTGACCCATGGCAGCATGGTCTTGCGTCCGGCAGCTGGCGCCGAGGGCAAAGCGGGTCTTGAAGGCCGCGCGCTCCAGATCGGCGAGATTGCGGCGACTGTCGTGCGCGGCGATCTCGGCGGCCTGACCGGTCAGGTGGGTGCCGTGCTGGCGTCGCGCGCCGGACCCCTGCCGCCGCAGACGGCAGGGGCCAGGCCCAGTCTGCAGCTGACCTTCACCGAAACGCCGCAGGGCGAGATTGAGGTGCAGACGGCAGCCCAGCTGAATGACCCCGCCGGCATGATGGTGGCACTCCAGCTGCCCGCCGGCCTGCCGGTGCCATCCTTCCCGGTGCAGGTGACGGCTGACGTCAATGCCTCGGCCGACGCTGTCGTCACGGCCTTTCGTACGAATGTCTCGGCAGGGGGCGGCGCGCTGCTGATCAATGGCGGCACGGTGCCGGTGGCGGGCATCGCGATCCTGGCCACGGGTGACGAGCGGCATCTTGCCATCGATCCCACATCCCATATCGCCTTTGCGCCCGTCAGTGCCCAGCCGCCTCCGACCGTGACGCTCAGCGGGCAGGGCACCCGCACCGATCAGGATCTGGCAATGACGCTGGGTCTGGCGCTGGATCACATGGCGGCGGACGATCTGCCGTCCTATTGGCCGCCGGGCTTCGCGGATGGCGCGCGCAACTGGATCAAGGCGCAGGTCCGTGACGGCTCGGTCCATGACGGGCATTTCCAGTTCGGGCTGACAGGCAAATCCGATTTCTCGGATATCGGGCTCAGCACCGTCTCCGGCTCGCTGCCAGCGTCGGGACTGACCGTGACCTGGCTGCCGCCGTTGCCGCCGATGACGAAGGTGAACGGCGCCATCACTCTGCAGGGCATGGACGCTGTCCGCATCGACGTGACGGATGCCGCACAAGGCGACCAATCCGTTTCCAAAAGCAGCATGGTCATCACCGGCCTTTCGGCGGCCGATCAGATCGGCACCATCAACCTCGGTCTCAGCGGACCGGTGGCGTCCGTCGTCTCGCTTCTGAGCCAGCCGCGATTGAACCTGCTGAAATCGGTGCCCGTGCCATTGAACGTGACCGGGGGCACCTTCCAGGGCAGCGTGACCCTTAGCCTGCCTTTGGACAGCAAGGTCACCATCGATCAGGTCACCATGCAGACGCATGACGTGATCCAGAACCTGGCTTTGAGCAATCTCCTGCTCGGCCGCAGCCTGTCGAACGGCAATCTGACGATCGACGCCACCATGGCCGGGCTGCAACTGAAGGGGAGCGCGGCGCTGGCTGGCATTCCGGCCCAGATGACGCTCGATACCAATTTCGGTTCGGGACCGCCGACCCAGGTGATCGCCAATCTGAAGGTCTCGGCGAGCGCGAACGAGACCCAGCTGGCGGCGGCCAGTCTGCCGACCGGCGGCGTGCTGAAAGGCTCGGCCGCGCTGGCGCTAACGCTCTCCGCGCAGCGCGGCGGACGGACGGATATCAGCGCGACCATTACCGTGCCGGAATCACGGCTGAGCGTCAGCCAGATCGCCTGGGCGGGGGGCGCCGGCACCGCCACCGCGACGGCGCATGTGGCCTTGCAGGGCGACCGCATCGTCGCTCTCGACAATCTCGATCTGACCGGGCCGGGTCTGGCGTTGAAAGTGCGCAGCGGCTTCGCGGGCAGCAGGCTTTCGACCGTAACGGTCGATCAGCTGCAGCTGGGCCGCACCGACCTGCATGGCAGTTTTACCCTGCCAGCCACCACGAGCGATCCTTACGTCGTCGATATCGCGGGGCGCGCCTTGGACCTGTCGGGCGTCTTCGGTCATGACCGCAAGGCGGAGCCAAGCGTGAAGCCGGCCAATCAGGCGCTGTCGACGATATCGTCCCGCCAGGAATTCGCGCCGCATCCGCCCTGGCGGGCGACGGTCAATCTGGACCGCATCATTTTCGGCACCATGGCCGGCGGGCAATCGCGCGAGCTGGACGGCGTGCGCGGCACGGTGGTGAATAACGGCGTGGTGGTGCAAAGCGCGGACGTGTCCCTGACCGTGATCCCGTCGCGCGCGGCCTCTCATCTCACCGTTGCGCCGCAGCCGGATCAGACGCGGCAGGTGCGGCTGACGAGTGGGGATTTCGGCGGCCTGCTGAAGGCGACCAATGCCTATGACGCCATCACCGGCGGCCTGCTGGACATCTCCGGCCGCTATGACGACAGCCGGCCCAATCACCCGCTGACCGGCACGGCCGAGATGGACAAGTTTTCGCTGGGGGCGGCGCCCACGATCGCGAAAATGCTGCAGGCGATGACGCTCTATGGCGTTGTCGACCTGATGCACGGGCCGGGACTGTTTTTCAGCAAGATGGTGGCGCCCTTTTCATTGGCTGACCGGCGGCTCGATCTGCAGGAGGCGCGGGCCTATAGCGCCTCGCTGGGCCTGACGGCCAATGGTTCGGTCGATCTGCCGCGCAATGAATTCGACATTCAGGGTACGATCGTGCCGGCCTATTTCTTCAATGCGCTGCTGGGCCATATTCCGCTCATCGGCAAGCTGTTCAGCCCGGAAAAGGGTGGTGGCGTGTTTTCGGCCAAATATCAGCTGACAGGGCCGATCAATGATCCCGCGGTGCATGTGAACGCGCTGTCGGTGATCGCACCGGGCTTTTTGCGGGATCTGTTCAGTCACGCGCCACCGGCGCAAAGCGCGACCGCGCCGCCAGGGCAGACGGCGCCGAAACCCTGACCCCGCGATCGCGACGGGGATGCGTTGCCCCGGGCAGCGCCACACGTCATCATGGCGCCATCCTTGAGACCTGACAGACAAGTGAGTTCCGGCGCGATGCCCGCCTTTCCCAACCTGACGATCGTCGACCACCCCTTGGTGCAGCACAAGCTGACGCTGATGCGCAGGCGGGAGAAATCGACCAATGCCTTCCGTCTGCTGCTGAAGGAGACCAGCCTGCTGCTGGGCTATGAGGTGATGCGCGATCTGCCGCTGCAGATGGTGCCGATCGAAACACCGCTGGAGCCGATGATGGCGCCGCTGCTGGCTGGCAAAAAGCTGTGCTTTGTCTCCGTGTTGCGCGCCGGAGACGGTCTTCTGGACGGGCTGCTGGACCTGGTGCCTTCCGCCCGCGTCGGCCATATCGGCCTGTATCGCGATCCGATCAGCAAGCGGCCGGTCGAATATTTCACCAAACTGCCTGAGGATATCGAGGACCGGCTGGTCATCGCCGTGGACCCGATGCTGGCGACCGGCCATTCGGCGGCGGTGGCGGTCGATGTCATCAAGCGGGCAGGGGCTGCGCAGATCCGCTTCGTCTCGCTGCTCAGCGCGCCGGAAGGCGTGCAGGTGATGCTGGACCGCCACCCTGACGTGCCGGTTTTCACGGCAGCCCTCGACCGCGAACTGGACGAGCATGCCTATATCCGGCCGGGTCTGGGTGACGCCGGCGACCGGTTGTTCGGGACGAAATAAGCTTTTGCACTAAAGTTAAGTGTTAAGGGCTTTGTGCGGGTGTGCAGCCCTTGCCTTCCCGCGGCGGCAGTTCTACGCCGGGGCAAACGCCACCTCCCGGAAGGAAAAGCCATGTCCGCCATTGCCGACATCGTCGCCCGCCAAATTCTCGACAGCCGCGGAAATCCGACGGTCGAAGTCGATGTGTATCTGGAAACCGGCGCCATGGGGCGCGCGGCTGTGCCCTCCGGCGCCTCCACCGGCGCGCATGAGGCGGTGGAACTGCGCGACGGCGACAAGTCGCGCTTCGGCGGCAAGGGCGTGACCCAGGCGGTCGCCAATGTCGAAGGCGAGATCTTCGAGGCCCTGGGCGGACTGGAAGCCAGCGAGCAGGTCAAGATCGACGAGCTGCTGATCGACCTGGACGGCACGCCGAACAAGAGCCGCCTGGGTGCCAATGCCATGCTGGCGGTCTCGCTCGCCGTCGCCAAGGCCGCCGCCATCGACTACGACCTGCCGCTGTATCGCTACCTGGGCGGCGTCGATGCCCGCACCCTGCCGGTGCCGATGATGAACATCATCAATGGCGGCCAGCATGCCGACAATCCGATCGACATTCAGGAATTCATGGTCATGCCGGTGGGGGCGTCCAGCATCGCCGATGCCGTGCGGATCGGCTCGGAGATTTTCCACACGCTGAAAAAGGCGCTGCACGACGCCGGGCACAATACCAATGTGGGTGACGAAGGCGGTTTCGCGCCGAATATCGGCTCGGCTGACGCCGCACTCGATTTCGTCACCATGGCCTGCGAGAAGGCCGGCTATCGTCCGGGTGAGGACGTCGTCTTCGCGCTGGACTGCGCGTCCACCGAATTCTTCAAGGACGGCGTCTACATTATGGAAGGCGAGGGCAAGTCCTTCGATTCCGCTGGCATGGTGGATTACCTCGCCGCCCTCGTCGCCAAATATCCCATCTTCTCGATCGAAGACGGCTGCGCCGAGGATGACTGGGCCGGCTGGAAGCTGCTGACCGAAAAGCTCGGCGCGAAGGTGCAGCTGGTCGGCGACGATCTCTTCGTGACCAACCCGGCCCGCCTGCGCCGCGGCATTGCCGAAAAGACCGGTAATTCCATCCTGGTGAAGGTGAACCAGATCGGCACGCTGACCGAGACGCTGGACGCGGTCGAGATTGCCCATCGCGCGGGCTTCACCAGCATCATCAGCCATCGTTCAGGTGAGACCGAGGACGCGACCATCGCCGATCTGGCGGTCGCGACCAATTCCGGCCAGATCAAGACCGGTAGTCTGGCGCGCACCGATCGCGTGGCGAAATACAACCAGCTCATCCGCATCGAAGCCGCGCTGGGCTCCTCCGCCCGCTATGCCGGCCGCACCATCCTGAAGGGCTGATCAGACAAAAAAACCGGCGCTGCGGAGCGCCGGTTTGTGTCGGTCTGAAAAAACCCGGTCGCATCAGCGTCCGGGTTTTTTTTGTCTCTCAGGCCGGGACGGAGCCCAGGACCGGGCCGGACTTGTGGCCCAGCCGCGCGCGCTGGTCGAAGAACAGCGCCTGGCTGATCACGGCCTTCACCACCTCATGCTGGAAGGGCTTGGTGATGAGGAAGGAGGGTTCCGGCCGGTCGCCCGTCAGCAGGCGCTGGGGGTAGGCGGTGATGAAGACGACGGGCACTTCCGTGCCGGCCAGGATGTCGCTGACCGCGTCAAGGCCGGAGCTGCCGTCGGCGAGCTGGATATCGGCCATGATTAGCCCGGGCTTGCTCTTGCGGGCGATGGCCATGGCCTCGGTCCGGGTGCGCGCGACGCCGATGACATGATGCCCCAGATCCTGGACCAGCGCTTCGAGATCCATCGAAATGATGGTCTCGTCCTCGATGATCAGGACATCGGCGTGCAGCTGGGCGGCGATTTCCTTCTCGGCCTCGTCGATCAGGCGGCGCACCTCCGCCACCTGACGATCCACCAGCTTGGCGATGATGTCGGACGAGAAGCCTTCCATCGTATGCAGCAGGAAGCAGACGCGAGGCAGCGGGGTCAGCTGCTCGACGCTGCGGCTTTCGTCCGGGGTAGCGTCCGTCAGCACCGGCGCGTGGTGACGGCGATTGGCAGGCACCGATCCCCAGATGGTGAGCAGAACTTTGTACAGCGCCGCATTGAGGTCGAGGCCCGGGGCAAGCGCTTCCGGCTCGACCGAGACCGCTTCCAGGGCCATCGCCGCATAGGCGTCACCGGCCGCCTGGCTGCCGGTCAATGCGCGCGCGAACCGGCGCAGATAGGGAAGGTGGGCGGCAATCTGGGTCGTCTTATGCATTGGCTTCATCCGTAGAAGAGGCGGCAATCCGGGCAGGCTCAGGCTGATCGCAGCAACGAGGCCGACCAGAGCCACTATCCTGCCGCGGCTTTGTCATCAAGCGGCAAGCACCATCATGACATGAAGCGACCATTGCGAGGAAAGTAAAGGTCGGGTGATCTACCGCGCCCTGGCATATCCCGGTTCAGTCCCAATATGCAGATGGGTTCACGTTGGGTACAGTCGGCTGTCAGGGATGCCGTCATAAAATTTATGGGTCAGGCTAGCGGTGGCGGGTGAGATAGATAAGCAGATGGTCGAAACGCCACATCAGGGCCAAAATACCGCTGATGACCGCGAAGGGCTGGTTCGCGAACTTCACCATCGCGTGAAGAATAATCTGCAAATTATCGTGAGCCTGATGAATGTCCAGAAGCGCATGCTGCCGCCCGATCGGCGCAGTGAAATCCGGTTTCTGGAAGAGCATGTGCAGTCCATGGCTGCGGCCTATCGCGTGGTCTATGCCTCGGGCGAGCTGATCAAGGTTTCCATCGACGAGCTGATCCGGGAAGTGGTGGCGGGACTTGTGGAAGTTGCGGGCAACCGCGGCCATAAAATCGAAACGGCGCGCTGCGAAGCCCATATGATGATCAATCTCGATCAGGCCATTACGCTCGGCCTTTATCTGGCGGTCGTTTTGCCACCGATCTTTGATGCGGCTGCTGCGACCGATGGCGTGGTCGCGCTGGAGACCCATCCCAAGCCCGGCCATGTCTGCCTCGCGATTCTCGCGCCGGTCGCCATAGAGCCGCTCTTCGACACGCTGCGCGGGCGTTTGCTGGAAGGGCATCTGAAGCAATTGGGCGCCGAGCGGCTGCTCGGCGGATCACCCAAGGAACTGCATATCGACTTGCCGACGAGCTGATCGCGGACGCCTACTCGGCTACAGCATCGATCATGGCCTGCGTGACGCGCTGGGTGACAAGCGCCGCGGCGCACCACCCCTTCGTCTCATCGACCCGGTCAACAGCCGTGCGCAGCGACACCGTGTTGGCGGCCGTGACCCGGCCGAGATTGTCCCAGTCGATGGGCCAAGCGACCGGGGCGCCCGGTCGGGCGCGGGGCGAGAAGGGGGCGATGGCGGTCGATCCGCGTTCATTGCGAAAATGGTCGATGAAGATTTTGCCGCCGCGCTTGGCTTTGGCCATGGTGGCGACATAGCTATCTGGCTTATCGACGGCGACGCGTTTCGACAGATTGCCGGCAAAGGCTTTGATGACGGGCCAATCATGCTCCGGCGTGATCGGCGCAATGACGTGAATGCCTTTTCCCCCGCTGAGCATGGCCAGGCTGTCGAGGCCGAGGGCCGCCAGCACATCGCGCATGAAGATGGCCGCATCCTTCACACGGGCGAAGGGAAGGGTCTCATCAGGGTCGAGATCGAAGACGATGCGATCGGGCTTTTCGATATCCGCGAGCCTGCTGCCCCAGATGTGGAATTCGATGCCGCCCATCTGTGCCGCCGCGACCAGGGCCCGCGGTTCGGTGAAATAAAGATACTCCTCGGTACCATGCGTGGTTTTGACGGTTTTGTGCTGCCAGGCCGCATCCATCCCTCGGCTGGGATGGCGCTGAAAGAAGCCTTCCTTGTCGATCCCGTCCGGGTGCCGCACCAGGCTGACAAGCCGGCCCGCGGCAAAGGGCAGCATATGGTCGGCCATGCGCGCCAGATAATCGGCCAGATCCGCCTTGGTGACACCGCAATCCGGGAACAGCACTTTGTCGGGATGGGTCAGGTGGACGCCCAGGAGCGTGTCCGTCATGGGTTTGCCGGCCTTCACAGATTTGGCGTCTTCGCGCACGACCTCTGCCGCGGGCTTGTCCTCCCGCAGGCCGACATAATGCCCCTGGCGGATGAGATTGTCGCGCGTCCAGCCATTGAAGGCGATGTCGACGACCAGATCAGGCTTGACCCATTGCGTATCTTTCAGGATCTCGCGCGGCACGTCCATCGCGGGCGGTTTGCTGAGGCGTATTTTCGCAAAGCGCGCGGATAGAGTGGCGAGCGTTTCGTCCGAAAAACCCGAGCCGACGCGCCCGGCATAGCGCAAGGTCTCGCCGTCTTGCACACCCAGGATGAGCGAGGAAAACGCCCGCGCCGTTTGCGATGTGCGGTAGCCGAGAATGACGAATTCCTGCGCATGACCGATTTTGATCTTCAGCCAGGACTCGCTGCGGCCGCTGCGATAGGGGCGGTCTCCGCGCTTGGCGATGATACCTTCCAGTGTCTTGTCCCGCGCCATGGCCAGCATCTCCGCCCCATGACCGGAGACGTGATCGCTGTAGATCAGGACGCCATCGCGGGCAGCGGGCGCGAGCAGTTCTGCCAGGCGCTGCTTGCGGGCCGTGAGCGGTTGCGACCGCCAATCGGTCTTGCCTTCCCGCAGCAGGTCGAAGGCCATGTAGACGAGCGGCCCGCGTCCCGCTTGCAGCGTTTTTTGCAGCGCGGCGAAACTGCTGCGTCCCTCCGCATCCATGACGACGACTTCGCCATCCATCAGCACGCCATCGAGATCGAGCGATTTGGCGGCCGCGATGATGGGCGGAAAGCGATCCGTCCAGTCCAGGCCAGAGCGCGTATAGGCACGCACATCCGCGCCGCTGGCGGCGATTTCCGTGCGGTAGCCGTCAAACTTCACCTCGAACACCCAGCCCTCGTCCGCGGGCGGGCTGTCCACCAGGGTCGCAAGCTGCGGCGCCTCGAAGCCGGGACGCTTATGGCCGCGGGGGGCCTGGGCGCGCGCCGGTGTCTGCCCGCCTTCCTTGCCGCTGCGCCAGATGCCGCCTGCGGCCGCGATCGCGTCCAGGTCCCGGCCGCTGGCGACGCTGTCAGGCTCCTCCCCGGTCAGGTCACGGTCCTCGGAGGCTTCCTCATCGCGTTCTTTGATGAGGAGCCAATTCTCGCGCTTTTCGCTGGCGCGGCGCATGAGCACCAGCGCCCAGCGCCCGCGCATCTTCTGCCCATAGAGGTTGAAGGCGATCTTGCCCTTGGCCAGTTCCGCATGCGGATCGCCGATCGGCTCCCAGCGCCCGGTATCCCAGAGCATGACCGTGCCGGCGCCGTAATTGCCTTTCGGGATGATGCCCTCGAAATCGCCATAGTCCAGCGGATGGTCTTCGGTGCGGACGGCGAGGCGCTTGTCGGCGGGGTTGAGGCTGGGGCCGCGGGTGACGGCCCAGCTCAGCAGCACGCCGTCCAGCTCCAGCCGGAAATCGTAATGCAGCCGGGTCGCCGCATGCTTCTGCACGACGAAGATGCCGATGCCGGGCTCTTTCGCCTTGGCGCGTGCCGGGCGGGTGACCTGGCCCCGCGGTTCGGGCGTGTCCTCAAAACGGCGCTTGGCGTGATACTGTTCCAGCGAGGCTTTGGTCTTAGACTTCGCCGAAGCAGCTGCGCGGCCCATCACCCGGCCTTGCGGCGCGCAGGCGTTTTGCGGGTCGCGGCTGCCGTCGCCTTGGGCTTCGGTGCCGGATCTTGGGCCGGCGGCGCGGCAGCGGCGGTCTTTTCCGCCAGGCTGCGCTTCAGGGCGCCGACAAGGTCGATGACATTGCTGCCCTTCTGATCTGGCTCGTGATCGTCAATTGCAATCGGCTTGCCGGTGCGGGCCTTGCTTTCGATCAGATCGCGCAGGGAGTCCGTGTAGCGGTCATGGAAGGCTTCGATGCTGAAGGCGCTGGATTTCCGCTTGATGAGTTCCTGGGCGAGGTCGAGCAGTTCCGGGTCAGTCTTCTCATCCCCGATATCCGCGAAAAGCGGTGCGGCGGCCCGCACCTCATCCGCGAAGCGCAGCGTTTCCAGCATCAGCCCGTCACCGCAGGGCTTGAGGGCAGCGACATATTCGCGCCCACGCATGACGAATTGGCCGAGCCCCATCTTGCCGGACCGGCGCAGCGCATCGCGCAGCACGGTATAGCCTTCCTCGGCCAGATCGCCGTCGGGCAGAATGTAATAGGGCCGGTCGAAATAGATCGGGTCAATTTCGCAATGATCGACGAATTGCACGAGGTCGATGGTGCGCCGGGCCTCGATCTTCACGGAATCGAGTTCCTCGTCGGTGAGAAGGATATAATTGCCTTTGGAGACCTCAAACCCCTTGGCGATCCGCTTGGCATCTACCGCGCCGACGCCGGGTGCGACCTTCTCATAATGGATGCGCTGGCCGGATGTCCGGTCGATCTGATGGAAGGACAGGCGGGCGCCGGTCTTGATGGCCGAAAACAGCTGCACCTGGACGGTGACGAGGGCCAGGCGCAGCGAGCCTGACCAGACCGGCCGCCCGGCGGCGGCGGGCGTCTCACGGTGGGCTTTTTGGCGGCGTGCGGCAACCTTGGCCATGGCTATCCCCGGGGCTGAGCCATGGAGATGGGACGTCTTTCCCTCGCCTCAAGCCGGGATTGCGGGATTTCCGTTGACCCGGATCAATGCGGCGCGGACGCGCGGCGGCTCAGATAGGCAGAATGCTTCAAAAGCCATGAAGGCCGTTTCCCATGACCGTCCATACCAGGCTGCTCTTCGTTATTGCCGATGCTGAACATGTGCGCTTCGTGCGTCCGGCGGAGGCCGACCACACGCTCCATTCCTATAGCCGGGTGATCTCCGGGGAAGGGCATCATGGGGGCGCGCATCACGCCCATGAGACGGACAAGGACACATTGCCCGTCTGGGTCGCGACCCAGCTGAACGAGGATGCGGCGAGCTTCGACGGGCTGGTTGTGGTCGCGCCCTCGCCACGGCTGGCCGCCATCAAGGGGCATCTGTCGCATAATGCGGCGGCGAAGCTGATCGGCAGTCTGGACAAGGATCTGGCCCATGTGCCGGATCATGATCTGTGGCCGCATCTGCAGGGATGGGTGCGCCAGGTACATCGCGAGCCGCTGCTGTAAGCGGCTCCCGCCGATAGTCCCTATGCGGGCAGACGGTTGTCAGATCATTTGTATTGAGTGTCTTGATCAGCGCTTTGCCGTCTTCTGCCTCCGTCGCAGCGATCGTCGAGGCGACAGAGCCAAACCGATCGTGGCTGCCTTGACCTCCCGCGTCAGTTCCGGCCTCGCCTTGACCGGTGGCCGCGCGGCGTCGAGGATGGAAGGCGTCCGAGACCGCCGTGGAGGCGGGCTGGGTTCTTCCATTATGATAGGACGCAGGCATGTTCACATCACTCGCCGGCCGGGTGGCCGTCGTTACCGGCGCCAGTAAGGGCATCGGGCGCGGTCTTGCCAAACGCTTTGCTGAGGTCGGCTGCCGCGTCGTCGTCGTCGCGCGCGATATCCATGCCGCCAAGCTGGTGGCCGAGGATATCGACGTGGCGGGAGGCCGGGCCATCGCCATTTCCGCCGATGTCGCGACAGAGGCCGGGGCGCAGGCGATTGCGGCCGCCGCCATCCATCATTTCGGGGGCATTGATATCCTCTGTGCCAATGCCGGCATCTTCCCCTCGGCCCGCATCGCCGAGATGACGGTGGAAGATTTCGATGAGGTTATGGGCGTCAATCTGCGCGGCACCTTCCTGTCCGTGAAAGCCTGCCTGCCGGCGCTGGCCGCAAGCGGTCACGGGCGCATCGTGGTGACATCCTCCATCACCGGGGTGATCACCGGCTTTCCCGGCTGGTCCCATTACGGCGCCAGCAAGGCCGGGCAGCTGGGCTTTGTCCGCACCGCCGCCATCGAACTGGCGGCACAGGGCATCACCATCAACGCCGTGCTGCCGGGCAATATCGCGACCGAAGGGCTGCTCGCCATGGGCGAGGATTACACCAATGCGATGGCCGCCTCGATCCCGCTCAAGCGGCTGGGCAGCGTCGAGGACATCGCCAATGCGGCGCTCTTCTTCGCGACCGAGGAAGCAGGCTATATCACTGGCCAGACTTTGGTCATCGATGGCGGGCAGGTGCTGCCCGAGTCCTTAGGCGCGCTGGATTGAACCTTTCTGACCGTATCCGTGCCGATATCGAGACGCGCATCCTGTCGGGGGAGTGGAAGCCTGGCCATCCCATCCCAGCCGAACATGCGCTGATGGCCGAATATGGCTGCGCGCGCATGACGGTGAACAAGGCCATCGCCGCCATGGCTGCAGCCGGGCTTGTCACCCGCCGCAGGCGGGCGGGGACGGTGGTGGCATCGCCCACCGCCGAGCGGGCGGTGATGGAGATTGCCGACCTTGCCGAGGAATCCGCCCGGCTTGGCCTCTCCTATCGGCACACCATCCTGTTCCGCGCGGTGGATGATACCGAGGCTGGACCGATGCTGGTGGTGACGACCCTGCATGAGCGCGGGGATGAGCCCCTAGCCTTGGAAGAGCGGCGCATTTCCTTGAGCGCTGTGGCCGAGGCGGCGGCGGAGAGCTTTGTGGATGTGCCGCCCGGCACCTGGCTGTTGCGCCATGTCGCCTGGAGCGAGGCCGAGCACGTCATCGGCGCCCGCGCGGCAGACGCCGCACTCGCCCGCCGGCTTGGCATCGCGCGCGGCGCACCCTGTCTGACCCTGGACCGGCGCACCTGGCAGAGCGGCGAGCTGATTACCGAGGTGCGGCTGACCTATCCCGCCGATCGCCATAGTTTTACCAGCCGTTTCGGACGGAGGGAGCAGGCTGCGGCCGAGGCCTGAAAACCCTCGACAGGCGGATCGGCTCTCGCCTATATGTCTAGACATATAGAGGCAGGACGAGCGAATGACGCTGATAGTGCAGCCGGGCGCGGTGCCGCTTTCCGATTGGCGCCGGATCTATCGGACCGGATCGGCGGGGCTCGCTTTGGCGCCGGATGCCGCCGGTGCCATCGCGGCCAGCGCGGAAGCGGTGCAGAAGATCCTCGCGAAGGGCGAGCCGATCTATGGCATCAATACCGGCTTCGGCCGCCTGGCCAGCATCCGCATCGAAACGGCCGACCTCGAGAAGCTTCAGCGCAATATCGTGCTGTCGCACGCTGCCGGCGTGGGTGACGCCATGCCTGTGCCCGTGGCGCGCCTGATGATGGCGCTGAAACTCGCGAGCCTCGCCCAAGGCGCCTCCGGCATCCGGCCGGCGACGGCCGCTTTGCTGGAAGCGATGCTGGCGCAGGACCTCGTGCCCGTGGTGCCGGGCCAGGGCTCGGTCGGCGCGTCCAGCGATCTCGCCCCGCTCGCCCATATGACGGCGACGATGATCGGCGTCGGAGAGATTTTCTATCAAGGCGCGCGGATGCCGGCGGAGGCAGCCCTTGCCAAGGCAGGGCTCGCGCCGCTGACGCTGGGCCCCAAGGAAGGTCTCGCACTCCTCAACGGCACCCAATTCTCGACCGCCTTTGCGCTGGCCGGACTGTTCGAGGCGGAGCGTCTGTTCCAGTCCGCCCTCGTTACCGGCGCGCTGTCGACCGATGCGGCGAAGGGGTCCGACACGCCCTTCGATCCGCGCATCCATGCGCTCCGCCGCCATCAGGGGCAGATCGATGTGGCCGCCGCCCTGCGCGGCCTCATGCAGGGCAGCGCCATCCGCGCCTCCCATGTGACGGGTGATGAGCGCGTGCAGGACCCTTATTGCCTCCGCTGTCAGCCCCAGGTGATGGGCGCGGTGCTGGATGTGCTGCGCCAGGCCGCCACCACGCTCGGCACCGAAGCCAACGGTGTCTCGGACAATCCGCTGGTCTTTGCGGGGGAGGGCGAGGTGCTTTCGGGCGGCAATTTCCACGCCGAGCCCGTGGCCTTCGCGGCCGATATGATCGCGCTGACGCTGTGCGAAATCGGCTCCATCGCCGAACGCCGTCTGGCCATGCTGATCGACCCGGCGCTGTCCGGCCTGCCGGCCTTCCTGACGCCCAGGCCCGGCCTCAACTCGGGGTTCATGATCCCGCAGGTGACGGCGGCGGCACTCGTCTCTGAAAACAAGCAGATGGCCCATCCCGCAAGTGTGGACAGCATTCCGACTTCGGCCAATCAGGAAGACCATGTCTCCATGGCCGCGCACGGCGCCCGCCGCCTGATGGGCATGGCCGCCAATCTCGGCCACGTCATTGGCATTGAGCTTCTGGCCGCGGCGCAGGGCTGTGACTTCCATGCGCCGATGGCCACCAGCGCGCCGCTGGAGGCCGTGCGCGGTCTGCTGCGCGCGCAGGTGCCGATGCTGGACGAAGACCGCCATTTCTCGCCCGATATGGAGGCAGCGACCGCGCTCGTCCGCTCGGGCGCCGTCGTTACCGCCGCAGGCTTTCCGCTTCCCTCGCTGGAGATCGCCGCATGACCCGCCTTGACAACAGCCGCAAGATCAAAGCCCCTCATGGCACGGACCTCTCCGCCAAATCCTGGCTGACGGAAGCGCCGCTCCGCATGCTGATGAACAATCTGGACGCGGAAGTCGCCGAGCGGCCGGAAGAACTCGTGGTTTACGGTGGCATCGGCCGCGCCGCGCGGGACTGGGAGAGTTTCGACCGCATCGTCGCCGCTTTGCGCAAGCTGGAAGAAGATCAGACATTGCTGGTGCAGAGCGGCAAGCCGGTGGGCGTGTTCCAGACGCATAAGGACGCGCCGCGCGTGCTGATTGCCAACTCAAACCTGGTGCCGCATTGGGCGAACTGGCAGCATTTTCATGAGCTGGATCGCCGCGGCCTGATGATGTACGGCCAGATGACGGCCGGGTCCTGGATCTATATCGGAACCCAAGGCATCGTGCAGGGCACGTACGAAACCTTCGTCGAAGTCGCCCGCCAGCATTACCAGGGTGACGCCGCGGGCCGCTGGATTCTGACCGGGGGATTGGGCGGCATGGGCGGCGCGCAGCCGCTGGCGGCTGTCATGGCCGGGTTCTCCTGTCTCGCGGTCGAATGCCAGGCCAGCCGCATCGATATGCGGCTGCGCACGCGCTATCTGGACGTGCAGGCGAAGACCCTGGACGAGGCGCTGGCCATCATTGATCGCGCAAAGACCGATGGCAAGCCGGTCTCGGTCGGTCTGCTTGGCAATGCCGCAGAAATTTTCGCGGAACTCGTGCAGCGCGGCATCAAGCCGGATGCAGTGACGGACCAGACCTCGGCCCATGATCCGCTCAACGGCTATCTCCCGATCGGCTGGACGGTCGCCGAATGGGAAGACCGCCGCGAGCGCGATCCGCAGGCGGTGATTGCGGCGTCCCGCGCCAGTATGGCGACCCACGTGCGCGCGATGCTGGACTTCTGGAAGATGGGTATTCCGGTGCTCGACTACGGCAACAATATCCGCCAGGTGGCCAAGGAAGAAGGTGTGGACAACGCGTTCGACTTTCCGGGCTTCGTGCCGGCCTATATCCGCCCGCTGTTCTGCCGTGGCATCGGCCCCTTCCGCTGGGCGGCACTCTCAGGCGACCCGGAAGATATCTACAAGACCGACCAGAAGGTGAAGGAGCTGCTGCACGACAATGCGCATCTTCATAACTGGCTCGACATGGCGCGGGAGCGGATTGCCTTCCAGGGTCTGCCGGCGCGCATCTGCTGGGTGGGCCTGGGTGATCGCCACAGGCTTGGTTTGGCCTTCAACGAAATGGTCGCCAGCGGCGAATTGAAGGCGCCGATCGTAATCGGCCGTGACCATCTCGATTCGGGCTCGGTCGCCAGCCCCAATCGCGAGACGGAAAGCATGAAGGATGGATCGGATGCCGTTTCCGACTGGCCCTTGCTCAATGCGCTGCTCAATACCGCCTCCGGCGCCACCTGGGTGTCGCTGCATCACGGTGGCGGCGTCGGCATGGGCTTCTCGCAGCATTCCGGCATGGTGATTGTGGCCGACGGCACGGAAGATGCGGCGCGGCGCCTCGGCCGCGTGCTGTGGAATGATCCGGCCACCGGCGTCATGCGCCATGCCGATGCGGGCTATGAGATCGCGCAGGACTGCGCGCGCGACAAGGGTCTCGACCTGCCGGGTATTCTTGGGTGATCTCGTCGTGACAGTTTGAGCCTTCAGGGCGCGCTTTCTTCGAGGGAAGGAAGCGCGTTCTTTTTAGTATGCGACGCCTAATTGCGTCAAAATTGATGATATATCGCAATGAATTGGTATGATCCGCCCAAACAGGGGTGGGGATGCCTATTCATGTTGACTTTTGCGGTGTACCGTATAAGGTGCGTCCACCATGCATGAACCGCTGGCAAAGCGTGTCCAGGCGCGGTTTTGGCGTTCGGAACTTGGTACCGAGCCGGTACGCGACAGTCTCAAAACGTTGTCCAAGAGAGACAAGACGATCATCGGCCAGGATGTGATGACGATGGAAATGGGTTGGCCGATCGGAATGCCGACCTGCCGGGCCATGGGTGGCGGATTACATGAGGTGAGAAGCCGGATTTCGGGCGACCGGGAGTATCGTATCCTGTTTTATGTGGAAGGGCAGGAGGCGATCCTTCTGCATTCCTTTGTCAAGAAGACACGAACGACCCCGAAGGCGGAACTGGAACTCGCTCTCAAGCGCATGCGCAGTCTCAACGATGCGACAAGGAAGGCAAGATAGACGATGCCGGCAAAAGGAGCGACGGCAAGCGTGGGGTCGTATTTCGACGACTTTCTCGACGAGGAAGGTATCCGCGACGACGTGATCGGCGTCGCGACGAAGCGCGTCATCGCCTGGGAACTCGAGGCCTTGATGAAGCAAAAGGGAATGACGAAAAGCACACTTGCTTCAAAGCTGCACACCAGCCGCTCGCAAGTTGACCGGCTGCTCGATCCATCGAATGCCAAGGTTCAGCTTGATACGCTGGCCAAGGCCGCGGACGCGCTGGGCTGCCGGTTGAAGGTGGCGTTTGAGCGGGGGTGACTCAATCGGTGACCGTGCCGGTGTTTATGCTTTCGTCCCTACAAAATAGCATCAAGCCCCTTGCGGCGTATGACGTTCAGCAGCACCAGCGGCAGGGTCGGACGGGCGTGTGGTGCCATGCGGTCAAAAGCAGCAGTCACAGTCCAAGTTCGCTGTGTGAGCCGAGACGCACCAGCTCAAGATTACGGTCATCAGGCTTTCTGTAGATCAGGAAAAGATCGGGCCGAATATGGCAGTCGCGGTGATCGTTCCATTCTCCGGTCAGCTGATGGTCGACATTGCGGCGGGGCAAGGGCGTATCGGCGGCCAGTAGATCGACGACTGTCATCAGCAGACCATCCAGCGTTTTACCGTGCCTTCCTGATTTTTCGCGTCGATAGTCGCGCTTGAAGCGGGTGGTGTATTTAATCGTCCGCATTCAAGCTCGCGAGGAGCTGCGCAAGCTGGCCGGCCGTCACGACATCACCGCGACGCGCGGCCTTCATTGCTGCGATGGTTTCGTCATTCGGAATCAAAGGCTCGAAAGGCAGAGCCTTCTCGGCCGCCACGCGCTTCAAAAGCAGCCGGAAAGCATCCGACAGCGAAAGCCCCATGGTCGCCAATACGGCCGCTGCCTCGCTTTTCGTCGTTTCATCTATCCTGGCACGGACGACGGAATTCTCAACCATGTTCGCCTCCTGTTGAGCTACACTGTAGCCCAATCCTGGACAGACAGCGAGCGCATCCGTCGTTCCTGGGCTCATCTGGCGAATTCTAGCCGTTGTCCGTCGCATCCGCCGACCATCGCCGTCTGCAAAAAGCGACCGCTTGCCAAACAGGCGGGCGGCCAACACTATCCGCCCATCCACATCCGAGATCGAGACTGTCATGCCCCTGATCACCAAACTGCCCGGGACGATAGAGGCCGAATGGCAGCCCGTGGCGCGGGAGAAGGTCGTCTCGGGCGACCCCGAGACCCGCACGCTGGTCTTGTATGAGAACCCGGCCGAGGGTCTATCCGCCGGGGAATGGGAAGCAACCGTCGGCGCCTGGCGCATTGCCTATACCGAATGGGAATATATCCGCGTGCTCTCCGGCCATTGCATCGTGCATGGGGATGACGGCACCCGCGTGGAGGCTGGACCGGGCGAGAGCTTCACGATCGAATCCGGCTTTACCGGCATCTGGGAAGTGACGGAGACCATGCGCAAGATCTGGGTCATCCGCGAGGTCTAACGGACAGTCGCGCTGGCAGATCGCCAGAGTGACCCTATCTCAGGGTCATGACCATGCGAGGAAAGGGACTATGACCGTCCTTGAACCTGAACCCGGCCGCGCTCTGGTGCCTGTCCACAAGCCTGACCGGCTGCATCATCTGCTGAACCGGCTGCCGGGCCGTATCCGCGACGCGACCCATTGGCTGCTGGCGCCCTCGTCCCGCTGGGCGCGGATACCCGCGGGCATTCTGCTCATGCTGGGTGGGGTTTTCAGCTTTTTGCCGCTGCTGGGCGTTTGGATGCTGCCGCTCGGCTTCATTCTGCTGGCCGAGGATGTGGCGCTCTTCCGCCGCTGGCGCGAGCAGGGCCTGGATTGGATCGAAAAGCGCCGCCCGCATTGGATCTACGGGCGGCGCGGTTAGGCCAGGATCAGGTTACTTCTTCAGGAACTGATCGACATTGTCCTTGGTCACGATATCGAGGCCGACATACTGGATCGGCTCGACGGTCTTGCCCTCTTTCAGCGCAAGCAGGATGTCCATCGCCTTGGCGCCCATGGCGTAAGGCTGCTGGCCGACGAGGGCTGACAGTTCGCCGCGCTTCAGCTCGTTCAGCTCGGCCGGCAGGGTATCGGCGGTGACGATGGTCAGCTTGCCGCTGTCGATATTCGCCTTGTTCTTGTTGTAGAAGCTGTCATAGGCGTTTTCCGTGAACATCGGCCAGCCGCCGACCGCGACGATCGCGCCGAGATTGGGATTGCCGGTGATGAGATCGGTCATCTGCTGAATGCCCAGCGCGCTGTCGTCATTGCAGAAGGTCGGAGACCCGCTGATTTCCTTCCAGCCCGCCTTGTCCAGCACGTCCCGCACGCCTTTGACGCGGTCATTGAGATTGGCGGCGGCCGGACCGCCCGAGACCATGGCATAGGTGCCGGGGGCCGGGTGAAATTTGATCAGCTGCTGGCCGAGATACTGGCCGAGCAGCAGGTTATTGGTGCCGACATAGGCCTGGCGCGCGGATTTGGGCGCATCGGCATCGAAGGTGATGATCGGAATGCCGGCCGCACGGCCATGGGCGATAACACGCTGCACCGAGGCCTCGTCCGCCACGGAAATCGCGATACCGTCCACGCCACGGGTGATGAGATCCTGAATGGTCTGCACTTCCGCCGCCGGGTCCTGGTTCACGGGGCCGGTATAGGTGCATTTGACATTGCCGAGCTTGGCAGCCTCAGCCAGGCAGCCGTCGCGTGACAGATCAAAATACGGATTGTTGAGAGACTTCGGCACGATCGCGAATTCGTAGGTCTTGTCAGCCGCATGCGCGGCGGGGAGGTTGGTGACCCCGGCAAGCGCCATCAATGCACAGAGCGACGTGGAATAGGCCAAGCGTTTCATGGATATTCTCCGTTGATTATTGTTTGTTCTGGGAGAGCTAGTGGCCGAGACGCCGTCCGCGCAGCCGGTCCACAAAGACCGCGGCAATGATGATGGCGCCGACGAAAGTGCCCTGCCAATAGGTGTTGACATGGGCGAGCACGAGGCCGTTGCGGATAACCTCGATCAGGGCGGAGCCGACGATGGCGCCCAACGGGCCGCCGACGCCGCCAAGCAGATTGGCCCCGCCGATGACGGAGGCTGCGATGATGCGCAGCTCATAGCCGTCGGCAAGATTGGCCGGAACCGAACCGAGCCAGCCGGCGATCAGAATGCCGGCGAAGGCGGCCGTCAGACCGGATACGACGTAGACGCCGGCCTTGATGGTGGTGACCGGCACGCCGGTCATGGCGGCGGCATGTTCGTTGCCGCCGATCGCGAAGACATAACGGCCGCGCGCCGTATGACGCAGCATCACCGACATGAACAGCGCGAGCAGCACGAGATAGATCAGCGGCACCGGTAGGCCCAGCACGCTGCCATCGGTCAGCCGGAAGAAGAGATCGCTATCGGCGCCGGAAATAGACACGCCCTGGCCGCCGGTAATGGCGTAGCACAGGCCGCGCACGATGCTGAGCATGCCAAGCGTGGTGACGAAGGGCGTGAGGTTCAGGCGCGCAATCAGCAGTCCATTGATGAGACCGATGAAACCGCCGACCACCAGACAGCCGATGACGGAGAGCGCCATCACCGCGCCCGGAATATGCGCGAGTGCGGTCGTCCCCAGCGCCTGGAACAGCAGCGCGCCGACGATGGCGGATAAGGCCATGGTGGACCCGACGGAGAGATCGATGCCGCCGGTGATGATGACGAGCGTCGCGCCAAGCGAGACGATGGCGATATAGGAGAAATTCGTCAGCACATTGGACAGATTGCCCAAGGTGAGGAAGGTCGGCGCGACCACGGAAATGATGACGACCAAAATCAGCAGTGCCAGGCTGACATAGGCTGTCTGCGTCGCCAGAAACCCGCGCGAATGCCAGGGCATGCGGGTGATATTGGCAAAGTCGCTCATTAGGCGGTCTCCAGCGCGCCGGTAATCAATCCGGTCACTTCCTGCGGCGACGTCAAGGCAATGGATTTATTGGCAACGACGCGGCCGCGCCGCATGACCACGACACGGTCGCAAATCTCGAAGACGTCGGGCATGCGATGGCTGATGAGGATGACGGCAATGCCGGAATCCCGCAGCCGTCCGATCAGGGCCAGCACTTCGGCAATCTGGCGCACGCTGATGGCGGCCGTCGGCTCGTCCATCAGGATAAGCTTGGGCTCGGCCAGACGTGTGCGCGCAATGGCAACAGCCTGGCGCTGTCCGCCGGACATGCGGCGCACCAATTCGGCCGGTCGCGTCTCGCTTTTCAGCTCGCGAAAGAGTTCGGCTGAGCGACGCTCCATCCCGCCGTGGTCGAGAAACTTGAACGGACCGATGCGGCGATGCAGTTCGCGGCCGAGAAAGATGTTGGCGGCGGCTGTCAGATTATCGGCAAGCGCCAGATCCTGATGGACGACTTCAATACCGACATTGCGGGCGTCGATAGGCGCATGGAAATGCACAACCTCATTATCGAAGCGGATCGTTCCTTCGCTCGGCGGGAAAACGCCGGCAATGATTTTAACGAGGGTTGACTTGCCAGCGCCATTGTCGCCCATCAGACCGACGATCTCGCCGGGTGCGACCGTGAAGTTGACATGGCTCAGCGCCTGCACGGCGCCGTAGGACTTACCGATATCGGTGAGATCGAGCAGGCTCACGGTATGGACCGGGTGACGGTATGGCCGGGACATTTTTCCATTTCTGGAACTTTTGCTGGGCTTGGCATCGCCATAAGGCACCTCCCATTGTTCTGATTATTCCCCCGCTGTACCCGAGCCCCGTGACGCGATCAATATAGGTCGATAAGGCAATGATCACGTTTCCGTGATATCGGAGCGGGTGCGATTGGCTTAGGGGGAGGATATCCCCCGTGCCGCCCGGTCTGCCGCCACCCGGCCGCGCAGACCCATCAAGGGGCCGGTCGGGGGAACAACGGGGGCGAAGCGGGCAAAGCCAATTCGCGTGGGAAGGCTGAGGTAGATGGCCTCCATGCCGCCACGCGCACTGTAAACCTCATGCCAGAAAGCGGCGCCTTCTTGGTCTTTTGCGAAGCGCTGCCACCAGCCGGAATGGGGCGCGGTGCGGGTGAAATGCTCCAGCGCCTCCATATCCCGCCAATACTGGCGGAAACCGATATGGTTCCAGCCGAAGAGGCAGCCTTCCTCCCCCAGCAGCCCGTCGGGCGGGTTGCGGCGGATGGCGGCAAAGCCGCGGCCGAGGCTGAACAGGGTGGGGATGGCGCGCAGCCGGTTGGCCCGAAAGCCCAGCAGCACCATCACGAGGTCAGGATAGGACGACAGATCGACGGTTTCGCGGGCCGCTTGCGCCATGGCCAGTCTCCTGTTTACAACGTAAACATAGGAGCGAACGCTTACGGTGTAAACGAGATTCAGGATGGTGAGTGATTTGCGCGCGCGCCTGGTGGCGGATGCCATGCGCCTGCTGGCGGACGATCCCGCCGCGCTCACGCTGCGGGCCGTTGCGCGGGCCGCCGGCGTCTCTGCCATGGCCCCCTACCGGCACTTCCCGGACAAGGCGGCGCTGCTCGAAGCGGTGAAGCGCGAGGGGTTTCAGCAACTGCGCCTGGTCTTGCGGGACGCCGACGAGGCCGACAATGATGCCGAGGCGCTGATCGGCCAGGGTTTGGCCTATCTGCGCTTCGCCGCAGACCATCCGGCTCTGTTCCGGCTGATGTTCGCCGGCCCCCTGGCCAAGCCCTCTATCGCCAAGGCCGAGGACGAGACCGCCTATGGCGTGCTGGCCCGTCGCATCGCACGCCTCACGCCCTCTCAGGCGGAGGTGGCGACCACAGCCGCCTGGGCGATCGTGCATGGACTGGCGGTCTTGCAGCTGGACGATCGACTGCCGCCTGACGAGGCACAGGCTCGCGCGGCGATGACGCTCTTCGTCCGCGGCCTGGGCGGGCCTGTCCGCCCTATCTGAGCTGGCTGTCCTTGCTGCCGCGCCGGTTTATGCCGGTGAAGACCGGCTTCTTGTCGCGTTCGCTTTGGCAGGCGATGCAGAAGCGTACGCCGGGCAAGGCCCTGCGACGGGCCTCGGGAATGTCCTCGCCGCACTCCACGCAATAAAGCTCACTGTCGCCCTGCGGCATATTCGCGCGCGCCCGCGCCACCGCGTCTGTGATCGTATCGTCAATCTGGTCTTGCACGGCTCCATCGGGAGCCCAGCCGGTTGCCATCTGGCTCTCCTGCCGCTGTGTCTTTTTTTTTCATATATAGGGTTGCCGTGACCGCGCTCCAAGCGCGGTGTCAGGCTGCAGGGCAGGGTATTAACTTCCGTTCACCCGGCCTCATCACGGTGTTTTTGCTGTCAAGACGGCGTGCGTGGGGTCTGCGAATCTTCTAGGTAGAAACGGTTGCCCGCCCGAGGAGAGTTCCGACCATGCCCAGCCTATTCGCCCCTGCCGCCTTGCTGCCATCCGGCTGGGCCGAAAATGTGCGGATCGATATCCTGCCCGACGGCACGATCGGCCGCGTCACGCCGGAGGCGGAGCCGCTGGGCGACCGCATCGAGCCTCTGGCCGGGCCGGTGGTGCCGGGCATGCCGAATGTCCATTCCCATGCCTTTCAGCGCGCCATGGCGGGTCTGGCCGAAAAGCGGCGCGACCCCGCCGACAGTTTCTGGACCTGGCGGGAGACGATGTATCGCGCCGCCCATGCCGTGCGGCCGGAGGATCTCTCCGCGATCGCGGATTACCTGTTCATCGAAATGCTCAAGGCCGGCTACACCACCGTCGGCGAATTCCATTACCTGCATCACGATACCAATGGCGCACCTTACGCCGACCCGGCAGAGATGTCGGCCCGGCTGGTGCAATCGGCAGCCGCCACCGGCATCGGCCTCACCATCCTGCCCGTGCTCTATATGCGGGCAGGGTTCGATGATGCGCCGCTGGAGGTGGCCCAGCAGCGTTTCGCGACCGATGAGGCGCGGCTACTGGCCATCATCGAATCGCTGCGTTGGCATGGGCGGGATTCGACCAGTCTACGCGTTGGCATCGCGCCGCATTCCCTGCGCGCCGTTTCCATCGACGTGCTGCGCCATCTCGCCTCCGCTTTGCCGGAGGAGACGACGATCCATATCCATGTCGCCGAGCAGATCCGGGAAGTGGAGGACTGTATCGCTGCCACCGGCGCACGGCCGGTGGAGCTATTGATGGCGGAAGCACCGGTCGGCCCGTCATGGTGCCTGATCCACGCGACTCATGTCCTGCATGACGAGCTGGCCGATATCGCGGCAAGCGGTGCGGTCGCCGGCCTCTGCCCGATCACCGAAGGCAATCTGGGGGATGGCGTCTTTCCGCTACCGGAATTCCTCACCGCCGGCGGCCGCTTCGGCATCGGGTCCGACAGCAATGTCACGCTCAACCCCTGGGAAGAGTTCCGCATGCTGGAATATGGCCAGCGCCTGACGCATGGACGGCGCTGCATGTCCTTGCCCGAGGATGGCACGGGGTCCGTGGGCGGTGCGCTGTATCGGGCCGCCCTGGTCGGTGGTGCGGCCGCTTTGGGTCAGCCCGTGGGCGTCATCGCCGAAGGCTTCCGGGCCGATCTGAGCGTGCTGGATCGTGGGCGGCTCGCGCAGCCGGACGCGGCCGGGGACGATATTCTGGATACCGCGATCTTCACCGGAGCCCGCCTGCCGGTGCGCGATGTCATGGTCTCCGGCATCTGGCGGGTGCGGGACGGCCATCACCCGCAGGAAGATGCGGCCCGCGCGGCCTTTGCTGCGGCGCTGCGGCGCATCGCGGCGTGACCGGCTGGCAGATCATCCCCGCTGCGCAGTTCAAGGCGATGCCCTGGCGGAATGGCGGCGGCACAACCTGGGAAGTGGCGCGCGGCACCTTTCCCGACGCGCCCCAGGCGGAATGGCATTGGCGCTTCAGCCTGGCCGAGATTGCGAGCGATGGTCCTTTCTCGGCCTTTCCGGGCATCGACCGTCTCCTGACCGTGATTGCCGGTCAGGGTATTGCCCTCACTATTGATGGCGCGCCCCCTCGACGGCTTCATGCCGGAGAGGATATCGAGTTTCCGGGTGAGGCGGCGATCGGTTGCGAGCTTTTGGGCGGCCCGACGCGCGACCTCAACCTGATGGTCGACAGGCGGGTGGCGCGGATTGTGCCAGGCCGGGATGGCCGCAGGCTGCAGGCTGAGGCGGGGCTGATCCTCCTCTATGCTGTTGAGGAGGTAGGTTTGGCGATCGGAACTCAGACGCTGCGGCTGGATGCGGGCGATGCCGCCATCGGCCGCCCCGCGGCGGCCGCGGATATCATCGACGGGCGTGCGGTCTGGGCGCGCATCGAGAGGCGATCCGTCTGATGGTTTTCTACCGGATCATGGCAGCGGCCGGGGCCATCAGCTTCGGTCTGATGGGCGGCGCGTGCAGCCACACGACGACCAAGCATTACACGACGCATCATACAACGGCGCATCACAGCACGGCGCCGAGCAGCAAGAAGACCTGGCATAAAACCGAGTCCTATCACGGCAAGACGGTGACGCATCCGCCGGGTACGGGGCACGGCAAGGGCTATCATGCGCCGCATGCGCCCAAGACCTGGAAGCACTATCCGTTTGGGCACAAGACCTATCATAAGCCCGCGCCGCCGCCGCGCCAGCCGGGCAAGACCAGCGATGGCCGTTTCGTCCTGCCGGGCGGCATGGAATCCGTCTGTGCCGGGGGCACGCCGCCGCCCTGCCAGTAAGGCTTCGGGCTCCTGGAAAGGACGCATCCCGGCGCCCCGCAGGCCATGCCGGATGACCTGTCACCTGGCGCTGTGGATTTCAGCGACATAGCCGCCGGGAAAGGCGATAATCGCGGATTGGTGCGTGCCATCCTGATGCGGCGCCACCAGGATCTGGGCACCGGCGGCGCTGGCACGGGCAAGCGTCTGGCCTAGATCCGGCACGCCGTAGCCGGTCGTCTCCCGCCCGTAAGGGAAGGGCAGCTGTCCATCGGTGACCAGAAGCAGCAGTGGCCCGAAGCCGGTCGCGAGCCGGATGCGGCGGAAGCTGGTGCCAGGGCGCCCGATGGTGGCACCCGCGGCCGCCCGCTCATCCGCGATCACGCGCCCACCGGCGAAGCGCAGGAAATCCTTCGTGAAGGCGTCGGCGGCATCGGGCGACAGATAAATCCGGTTCTCGGGTGCCTCCGCCAGCGGCGGATAGGATGGTGCCTTGAAATGCCAATAGAGCTGCATCGTCACACCACCCGGCCAGGCGATGATCGCATCGCGCCCGATGGGGTCACGGAAGGGGGCCACGATGACATCAGCGCCCGCTGCGCGGGCGGCCGCCACCGCGGCGTCCAAATCACGCACCAGATAGCCGGTGCGCTCTGCCCCGAAGGGATAAGGGATCGGCGTGCGGAAGCCAAAGACCGAGGCCAGACCATAGGGCGTCACCAGAAGCTGGGATGACGTCTCACTTGGCGTTGGCGTGACGGTCACAATCGCCTGCGGCGTTGACTTGCCACCGAAAGTCGCGAGAAAACTCTGGACGAAACGATTGACGTCTGCGGGTGCCACATAGATATGGCTGGTATCGTATTGCGGTCCGACGGCCACGGTCTGGGCAGCAGCCATCGATGCCATCAAGCAGAGGCCAAGCAGGCCGGCCGCCACAAGTCTCCGTCGCATGCAATCCATCCTTCTCTTGCTGTGGGTGAGATGACGGCAGAACCCACTAGGCCACAAGCGACAAAACGGCGACGCAATGATCGGGTCGTGCGGGCTCACGATTGAGCTTGCATCGATCGCCGATTGCAGGCGCGGCCTTGGCGGCAGCAGCGGCATAACTTTGCTTGAATAGGGTAGGGGGGTATGCTATCGGCAGCCATGACCCATACCGTGCAGGAAAAGAAGAAGCTGCTGGCCCGCGTGCGCCGTCTGCGCGGCCAGGTCGAGGCGATCGAACGGGCGCTGGAGAGCGAGGCCGGGTGCGAACAGGTGATGCATCTGATCGCGGCGACCCGGGGCGCCTTGGCGGGGCTGATGGCCGAGGTGGTGGAGGATCACATCCATCATCACCTCGTCGATGCCGACACCCACCCCGATGCGCTGAACCGCGACGCGGCCGAGCAGTTGCTTGACGTCGTCAGAACCTATCTGAAGTGAGCGATCCGACCATGAGCAGTGTCCCGGCTGGGCTTTCGCATAGCCATAGTTTCCTGGGCGACGGCCATGCCGAGAGCGAGAGACGGACTTGGGCTGTCATCGTGCTGTGCGGGATCATGATGGCGATCGAGATCGTGGGTGGTCTGGTCTTCGGCTCGATCGCTCTCGTGGCCGATGGGCTGCATATGAGCACCCATGCCGGTGCCCTGCTGCTGGCCGCACTCGCCTATTCCTATGCCAGGCGGCATGCGGACGATGCGCGCTTCACCTTCGGCACCGGCAAGCTGGGCGATCTGGCGGGCTTCACCAGCGCCATTATCCTGGCGATGATCGCGCTGCTGATCGGGTATGAGGCCGTGCGCCGCGTTTTCGCACCCGTGCCGATCCATTTTTCCGAGGCGATTCCCATCGCCTGCCTGGGCCTGGCCGTAAATGTCGCAAGCGCCTGGCTGCTGAGTGGCGGCCATCACCATCATCATGGACAGCACGGGCACGGGCATGATGAGCATGAGCATGAGCATCACGACCATCATGCCGCAGCGCATCGCGATAATAATCTGCGCGCCGCCATCGTGCATGTGATGGCCGATGCCGCCGTCTCGGTGCTGGTCATCATCGGCCTGCTGCTGGCGCGCGCCTTCGGCTGGCTCTGGATGGACCCGCTGGCCGGCATCGTCGGCGCCTGCGTCATCGCCAGCTGGTCTTACGGTCTGATCCGCGATACCGGCGCCATCCTGCTCGACATGGTGCCGGATCGTGCGGTTGCGAAACGGCTGCGGCAGGATATTGAAGCCGGCGGCGATCAGCTCACCGATCTGCATCTCTGGCGTCTGGGGCCTGGCCATCTGGGCGCCATTCTGAGCATCAGCACGGGGCAGGGACGGGATGCGAGCTTCTATCGCGCGCGCCTGACGGCAGTGCCGAACCTGTCGCATGTCACCATCGAGGTGAATGGACGTCACTGACTGTTCTCACGCGCAGTTGTGGATATTGGCAGTGCGATCTGACTCGCCCCCAAACATCGCCATCCGCGCGCTCGTCACGCGGGTCTACCCGTCCGGGCGCCCTCCGGCAGTGTGGGCGCAATAGCGTATAGATCCGCGCAACGAGTGCGCGGATGACTACTCAAGCGGACGCACCATCACACGTCGAGATCGGCTTCCGATACGCTGCGGGCGCGTTCCTGAATGAACTGAAAGCGCAATTCCGGCCGCCGTCCCATCAGATTTTCGACCATCGTATTGGTCTCGGCCCGCGTTTCGGGCGCGGCCACGACCTTGAGCAGGGTCCGTTTCTTGGGGTCCATCGTCGTCTCCTTCAGCGTCGCGGGCGGCATTTCGCCCAAGCCTTTGAAGCGGCTGACCTCGATCTTGGAGCCCTGTTTGAAAGCGGATTTCTTGAACTTGTCCATCTCGGTGTCGTTCATGGCATAGACCGACTTGGCGCCCTGCGTCATGCGGTAGAGCGGCGGCTGGGCGAGGTAGATATGTCCCTGCCGCACCAGCTCCGGCAGTTCGCGGTAGAAGAAGGTCATCAGCAGGCTGGCGATATGCGCGCCGTCGACATCCGCGTCCGTCATGATGATGATGCGGCCGTAGCGCAGGCGCTTGATGTCGAATTTGTCCCCGACCCCAGTGCCGATGGCCTCGATAAGATCCTTCAGCTCCTGATTCTGGCGCAGCTTGTCGGCCGAAGCGGAGGCAACGTTGAGGATCTTGCCGCGCAGCGGCAGCACGGCCTGCGTTTCGCGGTTGCGGGCCTGTTTGGCGGAGCCGCCGGCGCTGTCACCTTCAACCAGGAAAATCTCCGTCTCGGCGGCGTTTTCCCGCGTGCAATCCGTCAGCTTGCCGGGCAGGCGCAGCCGGCGGGTGGCGGATTTGCGTGGCGTGTCCTTCTCCTCACGCCGGCGGATACGCTCCTCCGCACGTTCGATGGCGAAAGAGAGGAGATTGTCGGCCGAGGTCGGGTCGCCAGCCAGGAAATGGTCAAACCGGTCGCGCAGCGCCGTTTCCACCAGGCGCGTGGCGTCGCCGTTGGTCAGCTTTTCCTTGGTCTGGCCCTGGAATTGCGGCTCGCGGATGAAGACCGAGAGCTTCGCCGCCATCGGCGTCAGCACGTCTTCCGCCGTCAGCTGGGCCGCACGCTTATTGCCGCGATGATCGCCCCAGGCGCGCAGACCTTTGAGCAGAGCCGAGCGCAGGCCCGCCTCATGGGTGCCACCAAGCGGGGTCGGAACCGTATTGCAATAGCTGTTGAGGAAGCCGCCGCCGCTGCCTTCCAGCCACGCCGCGGCCCATTCCACCCGTCCTGCGCTATTGGGAAAATCGGCCTCACCGGCCCAAGGGGTGGGCAGCACGCGGCCGGTTTCGCCGATATCCTCCTCCAGACTGTCGCGCAGACCGCCCGGGAAATGCAGCACCGCCTCGGCCGGTATATCGGTCTGGCCCGAGAGAAGGCCAGGATCGCAGCTCCAGCGGATTTCGACGCCGCGGAAGAGATAGGCTTTGGAGCGGCACAGCCGGTAAAGCCGCGCCGGGCTGAACTGCAGGCTGGACCCGAAAATCGCCGGATCGGGGCGGAAGCGCACCGTGGTGCCGCGGCGGTTATGCACGGTCCCGGCATCGATCAGCTTTGTGGTCGGCTTGCCCTGCACATAGGACTGCTTCCACAGGCGTTTTTCGCGCGCGACCTCAACCTCGAAGAGATCGGACAGCGCATTGACGACCGAACTGCCGACGCCGTGCAGGCCGCCCGAGGTCGCATAGGCTTTGCCCGCGAATTTGCCGCCCGAATGCAGCGTCGTGAGGATGACCTCAAGCGCGCTTTTGTCCTTGAACTTGGGATGCGGGTCGACCGGGATGCCGCGGCCATTATCGCGCACCGTCAGGATATTGCCGGGGCTGAGCGTCATCTCGATGAAGCTCGCATGGCCGGCCACGGCCTCGTCCATCGAGTTGTCGAGAATTTCAGCCGCCAGATGGTGGAGGGCGTTGTCGTCAGTGCCGCCGATATACATGCCCGGGCGGCGCCGGACAGGCTCCAGCCCTTCCAGAACCTCGATATCTTTTGCTGAATAGGCCGCCTCGGCAGAGCCGGCGCCGAAGAGATCGTTCATGTCTTGTTCCCGCTCATGCTGGGCAAGATAGGCGCCCCCGCCAGATCAGGGCAAGTCGTCGCGGGGGGTGCGGCGCGTCAAGCCAGATCCCGGTTGATGTCGTGGCTGACGATCCCAGCCTCTTCGGGAATCCGCAGCCAGTCCTTCTGGGCGAGCGTCAGCTGCGTTGAGCGATAGCCGCGGTTCCAATGGTCCAGCATTGACCGGCGGCTGAATTCGTAATCCCGCGACTCGCCCTCATAGACGGCATGCTCATAGATCAGTTCCAGCACAGACAGCCGTGGCAGGCTGTGCAGGCGCTGGCGCTCGGCGCGGTCCTCCGGCGAGAGCTGATCCTCCGGGATGCGGTCAAGCAGGCTGCGTATCCGGTTTTTCAGCCCGAATTCGCGGATGAACAGGTCCGTCACCAGGCGGGTGCGGCTGGAATAGCCGATTTCCTTCAGCCTAAGCCCGACCTCGCGCAGCGTGCGCGGAATGGGGCCACGGGCGCTGAAGAGATCGACCTGAAAGACGAGCGCGCTGCAGCTGTCGATATTGAGCAGGAGATGCATCAGCGGCGTGTTCGAGATCAGCGCCCCGTCCCAATAATAGTCCATGCCGATCTCGACCATGGGGAAGCCTGGCGGCAGGGCGCCGCTCGCCATGATATGCTCTGGCGCCAGCACCATGGTCGCATTGTCGAAATAGGCGAAATTGCCGGTCGCGACATTGACGGCGCCGACCGCGCAGCGCGTCTCGCCACTATTCAGCCGGTCGAAATCGACGATGTTGAGCAGGGTCTGCCGCAAAGGGCTGGTGTCGTAGAAGGCGGTCGCCTGTTTCGAGCCGGCCAGGCTGAAGAAAGGTCCAGGCTGATGGGGTGTGAAGAAGCCCGGCTGGCCGAGCAGCAGGGCACCGAGGGCCGCGGCCTCATTCTCGAAGCGGCGCGGCAGGTCGCCGTCGATGAAGGGTAACGCCGGTCGCTCGGGCGTGATCATCTCCCAGAAGGCGCGCAGCCGCGGCAGCCTGTCTTTCGGCGCATTGCCGGCGATGATCGCGGAATTGATCGCGCCGATCGAGACGCCGCAGACCCAGTTGGGCGCGATGCCGGCTTCGTCCATCGCCTGGAAGACCCCGCCCTGGTAGGCGCCGAGCGCGCCGCCCCCCTGCAGGATAAGGGCGGTGTGATGGGGCAGGGACGAACGGTCGGGCAGTGGCGTCGCATCCATAGGCAAATTCCCTCTGGCCTTGCAGGCTTTACGCGCAATGATCACTGGACAGGTGGGGCCGCCTGTTCAAGCTTTCTGTCCATGCCCGTCGGCCGGGCCAGGACACAGGGACAATTGCATGAACCGTGATGACGTTCTCGGCATGACCTCGATGCCCTTCGCGAGCCCGAGCTATCCGAAGGGTCCGTTCCGCTTCTATGACCGCGAATATCTCCTCATCCATTATGAGACGGATATGGAGGTGATCCGGCGGCTGCTGCCCGAGCCGCTGGAGCCCGACGGCAATCACGTCTTCTATGAATGGATGAAGATGCCGGATTCCACGGGCTTCGGCAGCTATCAGGAAAGCGGCTGCGGCATTGCCGCCACCTTCCGCGGTGAGCCCTGCAATTTCACCCTCCAGATGTATCTCGACGACGAGCCGCCGACCACGGGCGGGCGCGAGATCTGGGGTTTTCCCAAGAAATACGGCCTGCCCGACCTGCGCCCGATCCATGACACCCTGACCGGCACGCTGCGCTATGACGATGTGCGCGTCGCCCTCGGGACACTGACCTATAAAGAGCACAATCTGCTCCAGACCGATGCGGACCGGGTGCGGATGACAGCCCAGCTCGGCAAGCTCGGCGTCAATCTCAAATTCATCCCGGACGTGGACGGCTCGCCCAAGATCGCCCAGCTGGTCGGCTATAATATGAGCGATATCGACCTCAAATTCGCCTTCCGGGGAGAGGCGCGGCTGGATCTGGTGCCGCATGTCAATGCGCGGGTCGCGGATTTGCCGGTGCGGCGTATCCTCTACGGCCAGCATATCAAGGCGGACATGACGCTGCCTTACGGTCGCGTCCTGCACGACTATCTGGCGTGAGAGAAGGAGAGACGACGATGGTTCTGGCAGGGAAGGTGGCGCTGGTCACCGGTTCGACGAGCGGCATCGGCCTCGGCATCGCGCGGGCGCTCGCGGCCGAGGGCGCCGATATCGTGCTTAACGGCTTCGGCAGCCCGGAGGATATCGAGCGCGAGCGGGCCGGCATCGCGACCGATTTCGGCGTGCACGTGGCCTATTCCGGGGCCGATCTCAGCACCGGCGCCGGTGTGCGGCAGCTGGTGACGGATGCGGAAGCCGCCTTCGGCCGGGTGGACGTGCTGGTCAATAATGCCGGCATCCAGTTCGTCGCCGATATCGTCGATTTCCCGGAAGACCGGTGGGACGCGATCATCGCCATCAACCTCTCCTCCGCCTTTCACGGCATCAAGGCGGCGGCACCCGGCATGAAAGCGCGGGGCTGGGGGCGCATCATCAATATCGCCTCGGCCCATGGGCTGGTGGCGAGTGCCCAGAAGGCGGCCTATGTCGCGGCCAAGCACGGGATCGTCGGCCTCACCAAGGTCGCTGGCATCGAACTCGCCAATACCGGCATCACCTGCAATGCGATTTGTCCGGGCTGGGTTCTGACGCCCTTGGTAGAAAAGCAGCTGCATGACCGGGCGGCCAAGAACGGCACCAGCTATGAGCAGGAGAAGGAGGCCCTGGTGAGCGAGAAGCAGCCGATGAAGCAGTTCTCGACACCGGCGCAGATCGGCGCGCTCGCGGTTTTCCTGTGTTCTGACGGGGCGGCCACCATCACCGGCGCGCCGCTCTCCATCGACGGCGGCTGGGTCGCGCAATAGGCCGAGAGGCTTCACAAAAGCGCCGCAAGGCGTGACTAGATGAAGGGCTCCGCCATGGCGGAGCCCTTTCTGTTTTGGACGCTGGAGATTTCATGACCGTTCTTGTCACCGGCGCCGCCGGCTTCATCGGCTATCACGTCTGCGAGGCGCTGCTGGCGCGGGGCGAGACGGTGATCGGCGTCGATGAGATCAACGCCTATTACGACCCGGCGTTGAAACAGGCCCGGCTCGCCCGGCTGGAGGGCCGCCCTGGCTTTCGCTTCGAGAAGCTCAGCATCGCCGATCGGGGGGCGGTGGAGGCGCTGATGGCAGGCGCGCCGGAGATTGACCGCATCGTCCATCTGGCGGCCCAGGCCGGGGTGCGGTTTTCGATGATCGACCCTTACGCCTATGTCACGGCCAATCTCCTGGGTCATGTCGTGATGCTGGAAGCCGCGCGCCATCGGCAGGGGCTGACGCATTTCGTCTATGCCAGCTCCTCCTCGGTCTATGGCGGCAATACCAAGATGCCCTTTTCGGAGGAGGACCGGGTCGATCTGCCGGTCTCGCTCTATGGTGCCACCAAGCGCGCGGACGAGCTGATGAGCCATTCCTACAGCCATCTCTATGGCCTGCCGCAAAGCGGCTTGCGCTTCTTCACCGTCTACGGACCTTGGGGACGGCCCGATATGGCTTATTTCTCCTTCGCCCAGGCGATCGAGCAGGGGCGGCCGATCACGCTCTATGACAATGGCACGCTGCGGCGCGACTTCACCTATATCGACGATATCGTGGCGG